>CAWHMN010000002.1:0-1245754 GCA_963830635.1 uncultured Acidobacteriaceae bacterium
GCGAGGAACGTGAACTGGCGCATGGCGGCGGCCGAGGTCACCTGGCCGTAGGCGTCGGGAGCCAAGGGTGGTGTTGACCCCTGCATATTGGACGGTGTTGAAGGCGTTATCGGCGGTAGCTCGCAGTTCGAATGTGCGGGTCTCGGTGAGGTGGATAGTCTTCGAGAGCGAGGCGTCGAAGGCCACTGTGCCGGGGCCGGGTATGGAGAAGCGTGAAGCGGTGCCGTAGACCTGGCCGGGCGCAAAGTTGGTGTCGAAGGCGGCAGTGTTGAACCAGTGCTTCGATGTGCCTGCCCCGGCGGTCAGCGAGGAGCCCGGAATGCGGTTGGGACGGAGCGAGCCGGTGGACCCGCGAGAGACGTCGGCGATATTGGCGACGTAGCTGGGAGTGAGGGGTTCGCCGGTGGCGAAGTGTAATTGCCGGAGACGGACCAGTTGCTGAGGGCGTGGGAGTACCAGGCGCCGTTGGAGAGGTAGTGGGCGTCGGGGCCGAGGGGGAGCTGGTAGAGGAAGTCGCCTTTCACCTCGTGGCGGATGTCGAAGGAGGAGTTGGATTCTTCGGCGAGCAGGTCCTGCCAGTTCTGGGCGACCACACCGGTGCCGCCGTTGCCGCCGATAGAGCTGGCGTTGTCGATGGCGTGGGCGTAGGTGTAGGTGGCGCCGAGGGCGATGCCGTTGCAGGCGCTTGCGAGGCGGACGGTGCCGGCGTTGTAGTTGGAGAAGGCGATGGAGTCTTCGTAGTCGTAAGGACGCCGGAGAGGGAGACGGTGGCGGTGCGGCCGGGGGCATTGACGATGTCCAGGCGGGTGCCTTTGGCGCCGGTCCAGCCCACGTTGAGGACGATGGCCCAGGGCAGGGTGCGCTGGACATTGAGGTTCCAGACCTGGACATAGGGGAGGCGGAAGTTTTTGTTGACGGCGTAGTTGCCGAGGGCTGCGGGGGCGGGAAGCCGTTGGCGAGGGTGATGGGGGCGCCGGCGGTGGCTTCGTTGGTCTGGACGTCAGCGAAGGGCGGCTGGAAGGCGAAGTTCTGGACGAACTTGACGTACTGGCCGTTGGCGAAGTTGAGGCCGTAGCCGCCGCGGACGACGGTGTTGCGGAGGGGCTTCCAGGCGAAGCCGACGCGGGGCGAGAGGTCGAGGCGCTCGGGGTAGATCAGCGAGCGGGGGTACTTGCCGGTGAAGGGGCCGATGCCGTTCGGGGTAACGATGGCGACGCTCGCGAAGTTGTTGCCGGTATCGAGGGTGGCGAGGCGGTCGTCCGCCTCGGCGTAGGGGGAGAAGTATCGTACCGCAGGCCGGCGAGCACGGTGAAGTTGGCGCGCATGCGCCAGTCGTCCTGGACGTAGGCGTCGTAGATTTTGGCGCGGAGCGAGGTTCTGGTAGGGGGCCTGGATGGCGGTCTGCTGGGGGAGGCCGAGGAGGAGATCGGCGAGCGCGGAGCCATTTGCGGGAGGCCGGTGGGGCCGCTGGCGCCGGTGCCGCCGTTGGGGTTCGATCCGGGCCCTGGGTGGCGAAGCCGGTGAAGATGAAGGCGCCGGTGGAGTTGGCCTGGCCGAGGAGGTCGAAGTAGACGCGCTTGAAGTCGGCGCCGAAGCGGACGTTGTGCTTGCCATGGGTCCAGATGCTGGATTCGGAGAGGCCGACGGTCTGGTTGAGCTGGAAGTTGGGCTGCTGCTCGCTGAGGCCGGTGAACTGGGTGAGCGTGACGCTGGGGAGGCCGTAGTTGACCGGGTTGGCGGCGGCGCCGTTGAGGATGTTGAGGCCGAGGGAGGCCGCGATGTTCTGCGTATTGGTGAAGTAGTTGGTGAGCTGGATGTTGGTGCGGTTCCAGTTGACGCCGAAGTTGTTGGTGAGCTTGTTGACGCCGAGCGAGTAGCCGAGCTGGAGCGAGTACTGGTGCATCTGCTGTTTACCGCCCAGCTCGGGGAAGATATTTAGCTCGTCGGTGGCGGTGTGGCGTAGTTGAAGTTGGCATTGATGCTTGGCGCAGGCCGGGGGCGCTGGCGCCGATGAACTGCTGGATCATGGAAGAGACGGCGGAGCCGCCGCCGAAGGTACGGACATAGCGCAGGCCGAGGGTGGTGGTTGTTTCCGGCGGTGGTGAGCCGCTGGTAGTTTTGTTGGGAAGCTGTGAGCAGGCAGGTTGGGCAGGGGGATGTAGTTGAGCAGGGCCGCGCCTGGGGGCTGATGCCGCGGGGATGGTGTTGTTGGCGAAGGGCAGGCCGGTGGTGGGGTCGTAGATGGTGATGGGCAGGCCGCTGGGCGTGGTGAGCCCGGAGAGATTGCCGGCGCGCTCGAGGGCGTCCGGGACGGTGCCGTATTGGTCGAAGGGCGAGGAGGAGCGCTGGCCGCGAGGGTGAGGAAGACGAAGTCTTGGTGTCGTGCGTGATCAGGTGCGGGATGTAGGGGGAGCCGACGATAGTGAGGCCGAAGTGATTGGTGTTGTAGGAGGGCTGGGCGACCTGCTGGCCGCGGATGGCGAAATCTTTGGCATCGAGCGCGCTGTTGCCGCCGTTCCAGAAGAAGGCGCCGTGGGGGACGTTGGGGTTCATGCGGCGGAAGTTGATGCCGCGGCCGCCGAAGCCACCGGGACCGCCACCAGCCGCGCGGCCTCGCCGCCCCGGCCGCCGCCGCCACCCCCGCCGCCGCCGCTGTCGCCACCGGGAATCTGCGTGAGAGACCGATCCTGCTGCATGTTTTCAAAGCCTTCGCGCATTTGGTCCATATTGACGCCGGCGAAGGGGTTGGTGGTCCCGCTCTGTCCGGCGACGGCGACGGACTCGCTGCCGAAGTCGCTGTTGGCGGCGGCGGACGGCAGGGCGGCGCCGGTGTTGCCGGTGTCGGCGCCGGAGGCGATGGCGCCGAGGCTGCCGGCGAGCAGGCCGAGGTTCTGCGCGCCTCCGCCCTGTATTGACGCGGGCCGCCCGCCCGGCGCGGGCCGCTGGGGCTCCGCTGCTGGCGCCGGCCTGGCCGCCTGCGCGATCGAGCATCGCCTGCCGGGAGACGAGGAGGAGCTTGAAGTCGGCGATGGCCTGATGGGATGCGGCGTTCAGCAGGACTTCCTTGGCGGCGGGGGCGAAGGCGGCGAACTCCGCCCGCAGCACATAGCGGCCGTTCTCCGGGATGTGAGGCAAAAACCGCCCCGGCGTCGGTGGCGGTACGTATTTGACGCCGGTGAGGGTATTTGTCGCCGTGACAGTGACGCCTGGCAGCGGCCCGGAGTGCCGGATCTTTACGCCGCCGGTGGACGGGGCGGCGGAGGCGGCGGCAGGCGGGGAAGGGGCTGTGGGGGGTGGGGGTTTGCCGGCGCAGGAGAGGGCGAGAGCGAAGCAGATCGCCGCCGTGAAGCAGCAGAAGGGCGGCGAGCGGGCACAGTGTTGTCATGCCATCATTGCCATTCCGAACCGGCATCGAGCCACGGTTCGTGGCCGCTGATCTTGAAGACGTGCAGGGTGGTGGCGGTGAAGGCGCCGTCGATGACCGTCAGCGCGGATGCCGGAGCCGGGGTGCACGTCGGCGAGGGTGACAGGGTCCTGTTTGTGGCGGAACTCGGTGTTTTCATCGACGGCGATGGTCTGGGCGACGCCGTCGAGGCGCTGGATGGCAATACGGGCGCCGTTGGCAGTGACCTTGCCGGCGGCCCAGGTTTTGCCCAGGCCCTCCTTCGCTTTTTGTACCTCGGCGGCGTCGATGTCGATGAGGATGGCGGCGCCGATCTGGTCTTTTTCCGGCGTCCAGATTGCCGGCGGCGAAGAGCATGTCGCCGGGGTGGATATCCGCGGCCCTGGCCGGCTGGCGGTCGTGGATGAATCTGAATTCGGGCCATAGAGCACCCGCCATTGCTGTCCGCTGTCGGTCTTCACGTTGAAGCTGCCGTTCCTTGTTGCGGCCGAGCGGCCGTCACGGTGCCGCGCAGGGTGTTGTCGCGAGTGAACTGCGACCAGCCCTGATCGTCTTCACCTGGGGCGGGCCAGCCTGCGCGCAAAGCGCCAGCGGCGGCAGCAGAAGCAGCAGGCGGCCGGAAGCCAGCGGCGGCGATGGGAGAGGTGATCGTTCATGCCAGTCACAAGAGTAGCGGGCGTGTCCAAATAGACGAGAAGCCGAAGGAAAGACGCGTTCCGGGCGCCGGAGCCCCTTGACGGGATCGAAGCGGTCGGCAGATGCGGATACACTGCCCGCACATGGCGAAACGGAGACCGCCCTCACGCAACTGCTCATCACGCGCACACGGAGCGGCATTTTGAGTCGAGCGAGCTGGTGCGCGACATCGTGATCGGGATGTCGGACGGGCTGACGGTGCCGTTTGCGCTGGCGGCGGGGCTTTCCGGGGCGGTCGGCTCGACGCATGTGGTGGTGCTGGCCGGGTTGGCGGAGATCGCGGCGGGGTCGATCGCCATGGGTCTGGGGGGATTTCTGGCGGCGCAGGGGGATGCGCAGCACTATGGCAGCGAGCGGCGGCGGGAGGAGCGCGAGGTGGTGGAGCGCACGCGGGACGAAGAGGAGGAGATCTACGAGATCTTCGAGGAGTACGGAGTGCGGCCAGATGCACGGCCGGTGCTGGGGGCGCTGAAGCGCAGGCCCCCAGCGTGGGTGGACTTTATGATGCGCTTCGAGCTGGGGCTGGAGAAGCCGGAGCCCGGGCGAGCGGGGCGGAGCGCGCTGACGATCGCGGTGTCCTATATTGTAGGCGGACTGATTCCGCTGAGCCCCTACATGGTTGCACCTCCCCGGCGTGGGGACCGGAGAAGGCGCTGCTACTGTCGGTGGTGATTACGCTGATGGCGTTGGTGGTGTTTGGCGGCGTGAAGGGGCGGTTGACGGGCGCGGGCGCGGTGCGCAGCGCGTGCAGACGGCGGTGATCGGCGGGCTGGCCGCGCTGGCGGCGTATGGGCTGGCGAAGCTGCTGAGCGCGGCGTGATTCGGGACCCTTCGACTGTGCTCCGGTACCCGGTCATGTGTAGGGGATGCAAGAAACCCACCCTTCGCTGCGCTCAGGATGGGGCACCCGGTTTGGTGGCAAGATAAGACGCCGGGGACGGATGCGCCGCATGAAGGTGAGCGCCAATGTTACCAATGATGCCGGCTGATTACTTCGGCGCAGCTTTCTGACTCTCGCATAACAGTGGGACTTGCCAGAGGTTCTTCCTTTAGTCTTTTATCTCCTAGTTGCCTCTGTGGGTTTGTTCACGACGTCAGCACAGGAATGTACACCGCGGAAGCAACGATTGGACTCCGGCAGGCTCTAATGAGGAGGAGATCCGGCGACGCATGACAACCACACTTCCGCTGCTATCGAACGAAACGATGCAGGCCTTTACGCGGGTGCGGCAGCAGAGCCTCGATCTGTGCGCGCCGCTGACGCCGGAGGACATGATGGTGCAGTCCTGCGAAGAGGCGAGCCCGGCCAAGTGGCACCTGGCGCATACCACGTGGTTCTTCGAGACCTTCATTCTGCGTGAGTTTCTGCCTGGCTATCGCGCGTTCCATCCGGATTTCTTCTGGCTCTTTAACAGCTATTACAACTCGCTGTCAGACCAGCCGGACAAGAAGCTGCGCGCGGTGTTTTCCCGTCCCGGCATTGAAGCGATCCTGGAGTATCGCCGGCACGTGGAAGAACACATGACGCGGCTGGAAGAGCACGGCATGGACGAAGAAGCGGACCGGCGGCTGGTGCTGGGGGTGCACCACGAACAGCAGCACCAGGAGTTGCTTTGTTACGACATTAAGAACGCGTTCTGGAGCAATCCGCTGCGGCCAGCGTACAGGGAGAACGCTCTTAGCGGCAAAGCGCCTGCTGAAGCCGAGGCATCGCCGATGCATTGGGTTGCGTTCGAGGGCGGCCTGCAGGAGATCGGCCATGCGGGCGAGAGTTTCTCCTATGACAACGAAGGACCGCGGCACCGGGAATTTCTTGAACCCTTCTCGCTGGCATCGCGTCTGGTGACGTGTGGCGAGTATCTGGCGTTCATGGAGGATGGAGGCTACCGTCGTTCGGAGCTGTGGCTCTCTGAAGGATGGAATGCGGTGAACGAGCAGGGTTGGCAGGCGCCCCTGTACTGGCGCGCGAAGGAGGCGCGTGGTGCGTGTATACGCTGGGGGGCATGGTCCCGCTGCACGCTCTGGCGGATACGCCGGTATGCCACATCAGCTACCTTGAGGCGGATGCCTTTGCGCACTGGGCGGGACGGCGACTGCCCACTGAGGCGGAATGGGAGGTGGCGGCTGGCGGTGTCGCGGTGCAAGGCAATTTTCTAGAGAGTGGGCGGCTTCATCCGGCGAGCGCCGAATCCGCGGCGGAAGGCGAGGCATCGAACCTTCGGCAAATGTTCGGCGATGTATGGGAGTGGACGCGCAGTCCGTATATCGGGTATCCCGGCTACCAGGCAGTGCCCGGCGCTTTGGGCGAGTACAACGGCAAATTCATGTGCAATCAGATGGTGCTGCGCGGCGGATCGGCAGTGACGCCGCTGTCGCATATTCGCAGCACGTATCGTAACTTCTTTTCGCCTGCGGCGCGCTGGCAGTTTGCCGGCATTCGCCTGGCGGGCGAGTCACGCAGCTAATTCGATCCTCAGACATCCCGTACAACGGGAGAGAGCTTTCCAATGAATGCAGCAACGCTTCCTCAACTGCCCGAAGCAGCCTATACAGCGTTAGGTGCAGAGGTTTATCGCGGGCTGACCTCGCGACCGAAGACACTTTGCCCCTGGCTGTTCTACGACGCGGAAGGATCACGGCTCTTTGAGGAGATCACGGAGCTGGACGAATACTACGTGACCCGCACAGAGCGTTCCATCCTGCAGGAGCATGCGGACGAGATGCTGGCCTGTGCAGCGGGACATGGCGGCACGACGCGGGACCTGACGCTGATCGAATTGGGCGCAGGCACCGCTACCAAGACAGGACTGCTGCTGAAGGCCGCGGTGCGGCGACAAGAGGCGGTCACGTACTACGCCATCGATATCTCCGAGACGGCGCTTGAAGAGGCGAAGCAACGCATTGAAGAGGAGATTCCCGGAGTCACGGTCCAGACACAGGTGGGCGATTACACGGAAGGTCTGGGACACGTGGAGGCAAACGGCACGCGGCGGCTGGTGCTTTACATTGGCTCCAGCATGGGGAACTTCGAGCCGGCGGCCGCTCACCACCTGCTGCGCGACCTGCGCAAGCAACTGGCGCCGGGCGACCTGCTGCTGCTGGGCGTGGACCTGGTCAAAGATATTGCCACGTTGATTGCCGCCTATGATGACGCCAAGGGAGTAACGGAGGAGTTCAACAAGAACGTGCTGGTGCGCCTGAACACCGAGATGGGAGCGAATTTCGACCTACGGAAGTTCCGCCACAAGGTGCGCTGGAACGGTGACCAGTCGCGCATCGAGATGCACCTGGAGAGCCTGATGGCGCAGGAGGTTGCGATTCCCGCGCTCGATCTGCGGGTCGCGTTCCGGCGCGGCGAGACCATTCACACTGAGAACAGTTACAAATTTACTCCGGAGCGGGTGACGGAGCTGCTGACGCAGGCAGGCTATGGAGTGATGCACGGGTGGTCCGACCCGCATCGCTGGTTCGGCGTGTTCCTGGCGCGGGTGCTGTAGGCTCCGGGTCATTTTTCATATTCGTACAGGATCCCATCTGTGTCCCTGTGCACGGACTTCAAGCCGTAACCCGCTTGCAGGAAGGTCTCCGCACAGCCCCCACACGGCGGACCATGGAGGCCATCCGCGCTTGCATACACCAGGAACCTGGTGTGTCCCGCCAGGAAGGGATCGAATGTGCTCATCTGCAAATCCAGATGTGCCCACCGCGCAAGACGGTCATACCCGATCAGGAACGGGTCGTGCACCGTTCGCGCGCCGAAGTACAGATGCGATCGCAGGGCCGCAGGAGCATACCGGTACAGGTAGAGATAGTTCGCGTCCTCGAGCACCAGGATATCGTCCGGGGGATGCGGAGCTACAAGCGCGAGGTCACGGCTTAGCGGTTGGTCTGGAGCAGCGGCGAAATCGAGTTTGCTGCTTGGTTCGACGAGACCAAAGTCGCTGTGCCTGATCCGGTGGAAGACCGCAGTCCCAAGATCCCCCAGCATAAGCATGAACATGCATGCCGCCAGCACCTGAGCAACGCGCGACCGCCGTGGCCATCTGGATGCAGCGAAGCCGAGAAAGATGGCGAAGCCTGCCACGCTCGGAAGGAAGTAGCGCTCGAAAAAGGGCCCGTGGCTTAGCCTGACCCCGACCATGCCGATCAGGGGAATACAAGCGAACGCGGCTGCCAGCAGGATCTCCCGCTGCGGGAAACGCGGACCGGCAGGCGCGGGATCGATTGGCCGCTTCGGAGCCAGGGCGAAGAGCACCAGTGTGAGCAGAAGCAGCACCATGGCCGGTCCAAAGACGGCCAGGACAAAGTGCTGCAGGACATCTTGCGGACTGCCCGGGAGGCCTCCTACCAGAGTCATCGATCGGTACTGCCGAGACATCGGCAGGTAGACCGGGAAAACGAGCGCCAGCGACAGAACGATGGCCGCAAGGATGCCCCATTTCACTCGTCGCTCCTTCCATAGCCGGTAGATCTCGATGAGCACGAAAGGGATGATGGAATACACCGCGTAAACGTGAGTGAGCAAGGCGGCCAGAAGACTGAACCCGAAGCCGGCGACCCACAGATGCCTCCTGCTTCCCTCCCCGGCCCGCTGCCAGCAGACGAGCGCCAGGCCGATCCATCCAAGAACGATGCCATGCGGCCTGGCCTCATAGGCATAGTACTGAGCGAGCGTGAAGAACGGGAACAGTCCGGCGATGCATCCCGCGACCGCGCCTGCGCGTCTGTTGACGAACAGAAAGAGAGAGACACAGAAAAGCCAGACACCGACCATCGCCGGCAGTCGCGTGACGATGAGTCCTTCTCCAAGCAGCCGCTGGGACCAACGAATGAGCAGATAAAAGAGCGGCGGATTGAAATCCACTCCGTGCATAACAGCGTCCCAGGTGCTCCTGAAATCAGGCAGGCGGCAGAGATAGACGGTGAACAGTTCGTCGTACCAGAAGCACTTGCGGCTTGCGCGGAGACAAATGTCAGCGAAAAAGATAAGGGAGATAAGTGCGAAACAGAGAACAGGCGCCCAGGTGTGTAGCCTGGAGGCGCGGACAGGTTGCGATTCGGCATTCGTCATTGTTGTAGTTGCATTTTCCGGAGACGAGAGCTGGGTGCGAGGAGTTCAGGCCTGCAATGCAGTTTAGCGCAAGGCGCATCCCGGGCCATGTAACCTATGCCAAGGATTCTAAGGTTGAGCCATGCACTGATGTGGAGACGCCGCTGCCGCTGTTCGACCTGCGAGCGTCTATGCTTGCTCCTGATACCTTGAGACACAGAGAGAAAGGCTGAGGTGGATGGAGCAAGATCGGCTTTCCAAGCGTGAACGGGGCCTGCTGTTGATTGCTTTGGCGATCGCCCTGCTGGCATTGCGGTTGGCCCTCTTCCCAGTGATCAGCCGGGACGTGGGGGAAGCGTTTCTTCCCTGGATGCAATATGTAACGGACCACGGCGGATGGCGTGCGCTGCGAACCATCCAGGGAGATTACTTCCCTTCCTATTACGGAATTCTGGTTGCGCTCTCGTACACGCGCCGTCTGTTGCAGCCTCTCTATCAACTCAAGCTGCTACAGCCATTTTTCGAGATCGCCGCGGCTGTGCTGGCCTATAAGACGGTGCCATTGCTGGCGAGACCGGAAGACAGGATCAGCCCGGCGAGCCTCAAGTGTCGATCGATGGCCGCCGCCTTCGCGATTCTGGCCGCGCCCACGGTGATCCTGAACGGCTCCGCCTGGGGACAATGCGACATTTTCTACACCAGCCTGCTGCTGGGGTCCGTGTACTGCATCATGACCAGCCGGAAGACACTCGCAGCCATCTGTTTCGCATTTGCATTGTGTCTTAAGCTGCAACCGATGTTTCTGGCGCCCTTCCTGGTGGTGGCGCTGCTGCGCGGGAAGCTTCGCCTGTGGCAGAGCGTTTTTATCCCCGCCGCGTGGATGGCCGCGGCGCTCCCGATGCTGATGGAAGGACGCTCCTTCGCGGAGAGCGTGGCAGCGCCCATGACGCAGGCAAGCGAGTTCCGGTTGCTGGTCATCAATGCAGCCAATCCGTGGGAGATTTCCAGGCTGGTACACCTGCCCTACCGCGCGGCGCTGCCGGCCGGTTTGCTGCTTGGGCTTCTGGTGGGGGCGTGGCTGGTGCGGATCTGCATGCGCTGGAAGAGGTTCGATGGGCAGGCGATATTCTTTTCGGCCACGATGTCACTGTCACTCATGCCGTACGTGCTGCCCAAGATGCACGATCGCTACTTCTTCGCGGCTGAGGTCTTTCTCATCGTTCTGGCAGCGGTCCGCACGGAGTTCATTCTGCCCGCGGCTCTGCTGGAGTGTTCGTCCCTGCTCACCTACCTGAACTACTTCAACGGCCAGATCCGGATGGGCACCATCCTGCCGGCGGTCGTCGCCAGTACCGCAGCCATGATCTTCCTGGTACGCCGATTTGCGCACTACGAGACTACGAAAAAAGGAACTACCGCCGTACTGGTCGGGGAGGCAGCTTCATGATGCTCTGCGATTCCGATCGGCGGGAGTGCAGCAGCGAGGCGAATTGCCCAGCGAGAAGGACGTTGCCTTTTCGGCGTACGGCGGCCGAGACTCGAAACGTCACGAGCCTGGGGATTTGGGTTATGCAAGCGGAGAGGCGAGACTCTCCTTCCACAACAAAATCATCGAGGTGCATGCATGCTGCAAACGCTGACTCTCCTGATCTGCGTGACGATCTCGTTCACCGCCGCCTTCGCGGCCAACGGCAGCGACAATGCCTGCCAGGGACAGACCCGACAGCTCTTCAACGGGAAGGACCTCACCGGATGGAAGCATGTGGGGCCGGGAGGCATGACGGTGGTCAACGGCGAGATCCACAGCCATGGGGGCATGGGGCTGCTGTATTGGACCGGGGGCAAGATTGGCGATTGCACCATTCACGTGGTTTACCGGATGCGCGACACGAACGATAATTCCGGCGTGTTTATCCGTATCCCCATCGAGCCGCGGGAACCGTGGATGCCCGTCAACTATGGCTATGAGGTGCAGATCGACAATCATCCCGAGACATCGAATGAAGACGAGTACCACTCCACAGGTACGCTTTATTCGCTGACCAAGCCGCTGGCGACCGCATGGAAGCCCGGGCCGCAATGGAACACCATGGACATTACGGTTGACGGACCACACACCGTGGTGGTGCTGAATGGTGTCAAGGTGACGGACTACAGAGAAGGAGAGCCGGTGCCGGCGCGGAAGTTCGATTTCGAACCGCAGCGCGGACTACGACCGAATCTAGGCTGGATTGGGTTGCAGAACCACAGCGACAAGGACGTGGTGTTCTTCAAAGAGGTATCCATCGCGCCGCTGAAGCGGTGAGCGCCGCGCGAACGGCTCCTTCGCACCTACGAAAGCCAAACTACACAAGCACGGAGGCCATGGCATGAAACATGATTTTTCCCGCCGCGCATTTCTCCACAGCGGCGTGGTTGCAGCGGGAGGCCTGGTGGCGCCCCGAGCCATTCTGCTGGAGGCGCAGTCCGTGCCTGGGCAGACTCCATCGGCCAGGCCGGTTGCGCCGAGCGACGAGGTACGCTTCGGGATCATCGGCATCGGGATGCAAGGCTCCGGGCTGCTGACCGATACCATGACGCTGCCTGGCGTGCGGTGTGTTGCGGCAGCGGATCTGTACGACGGTCGTCATACCCTGGCGAAGGAGATCACGGCCAACCCCGGTTTGCCGACGACGCGCCACTACCAGGAGCTGCTCGATGACAAGGAGATTGACTGCATTGTGGCCGCGGTGCCGGACCACTGGCACAAGCGCGTGGTGGTGGACGCCTGCAACGCGGGCAAGGACATCTACTGCGAGAAGCCGATGTCGCACACCGCCGAAGAGGGATTTGAGATGGTGGCGGCGGCGAAGAAGAACGATCGCATCGTGCAGATCGGATCGCAGCGCGTCAGCTCCGCGCTTTGCGCCAAGGCGCGCGACCTCTACCAGAGCGGCAGCATCGGCGAGGTAGAGATGGTGGAGCTTACGCTGGGACGCAACGATCCCACCGGCGCATGGGAGTATCCGCCCCCCACCGATCTGTCTCCGCAGAATCTGGACTGGGAGACGTGGCTGAACGGCGCGCCGCAGATCCCGTTCGACGCAGACCGATTTGCGCGCTGGCGCTGCTGGAGGGAATACGGCACTGGCGTGGGCGGCGACCTGATGGTGCACCTGCTCAGCGGGATGATGTACACGCTGGGATGGAATGAACCGCCGCGATCGGCCTCTGCGCTCGGCGGGATCTTCCGCTGGAAGGACGGCCGCAACATGCCGGATCTGCACACGGTGTTGTTCGACTATCACGGCATCCCGGTGTATGTGCGGCTGGGGCTGGGTACGGAAACGCCGGAACTGGCGCGGTTTATGGGACCGAAGGGCATCCTGGACGCTTCCGAACTGCAACTGCATTATTCTCCGCAAACGGGAAGAGACTCTGCCCCCAGCTATTACTCGCAGAGCTTTCCACAATCCATGCGTGCGGCATACGTGCGGCAGTGGCACGAGCAGAACGATGAGCCGCTGGGCAAGGAGCCGTTCAATGAGGATGTGCTCTACCGCGGGCACGACTGGGATGACATGAAGCCGCACTTATCGAATTTTTTCCAGGCGGTGAAGTCGCGGAAGCCAGTGGTAGAGGATGCGGTCTTTGGCGACCACGCGGCGATCGCCTGTCACATGGCAAATCAATCCTACTTCCGCAAGCGACCGGTGACCTGGGACGAGAGCTCGCGCACCATCAGAAGCTGATTTGCTCGCGGAGCGCGCCGGATCCAGAGCGCGCTCTTCCATGGCGTGCCGGTCTAATCGGGCCGCCGGGTATAGGTGTGGGTCACGAAGACGCCGCCAGGGATGACGTGACTGCTCTCCTCCTGGGCGTCGATGAACTCCGTGGCAACCGGCGCGCCGTCGACCACTTTCGCCCGGGTGATCACAAAGTCCTCGACCGCATTCGCCGTCTTGCCGCCCGGCAGCGCAAGGGTGAGATACAGTGCGCCGGTCCCATCGCTGTTCACCGTGTACCTTCCGGTGAAGGTGAGACGAGAGAGCTGCCTGGATTCGTCCGCGCCCGGCTGGTTGACCAGAGCGGAGCCTCGCACATGTCCGCGGCCGTCCATGTACTGCGATCCCAGTGCCGCAGCGATCTCGCCGCCATAGGTAGCAACTACCGCATAATCGCCGTGCAGGTTAGCCACGCTGTACTTGCGGTTCCAGGCTTGGCCGTCCTCCTGCCCCAGGACCGCCGACGCGCTGCCTGCGGCGCCTATCAGCAACATCGCTGTCAAGACGAATCGAAGCTTTCTGTCTCCACACATAAAGTCTCCTCGCGCTCTGGGAATCTCGCACAGCATCAGGCGTTGCGTCAAGGCCTTGTTGGTGGCCGGCAGCGCAGTTGCAGCCACCGCTTGTACTTACCTGCCCTAAAGCTAACCAGAGCCCGATGGGTACGTGAGCCGGCGCGAGATCTGAGGGTTGGTCTGCGCGGCAGCGGCGAGGTTGGCAATGTCGAGCTCACGCTTCGTGAGGTTCAGATCGGTGTTGGCCGCTGGCCTCTATCCTACCGGGTAGGAGAAGCTGATCACTGTAAGTTGATTGATTGGTGGACCTGATCGGGATCGAACCGATGACCTCTTCCATGCCATGGAAGCGCGCTCCCAGCTGCGCCACAGGCCCACTCTTGAGGAAGGAAGGACTGCTCCCATTTTCGACGAGTAAGATGGATTCGTCAATGTTGTCCAGTCCCTGGTAGTGGTGCAGTTTCCTTCAAGCGAAGGAAGCAGGTCCTTCAACTACGCAGGCCAAGGGCAGGCCTGCTTTGCTGAGGATGACAACTGCACCACTACCCGGCCTATCGGGAGAGCCTCTGCTTTGTTAAATATCTGCTTTTCGGCCGCCGTTCTTGTGGTCCTACTGCTTGCCTCGATTGGGGCCCACGCACAACCCGCATCCACGCCTACGAGTGGCGCTGCCGCGGCAGCATCGTCGCAGGCCGTCGCGGGGCAGAATGCGATGGTGCTGGGCGATAGCCTGAACACCCTGCAACCGGCGATGGACAGCCTGCACCAGACGTTCGCGAGCCTGAACGTAAGCAGGTGGAAGGCTCCCGGCGATGTGCGCGGACAGACGCAGTCGGACATCGATTCCATACAGCGCGATCTGAACGGCACACTGCCCGACCTGCTGGCCAAGGCCAAGGCGGCGAATTCCTCTGTTGCGCCCTCGTTCGCCGTCTTCCGCAACGTGGATGCGCTGTACGACGTGATGCTGCGGGTGACGGAGACGGCAACCCTGGCCGGGGCACAGCGCGATGCAGCGCAACTGGAGCAGTCGCGCGCTATGCTGGAACACGCACGAGCGCAGCTTGGGTCGGCGCTGTTGCAGCAGTCGCAGGCGCAGGATGCCGAGGTCGTTCAGTTACGCGCGACCGCGGCCGCAGCGGCGGCGGCGGTGCAACAGGCCGCGCCCAAGAAGACCGTGGTCGACGACGGACCGGTGACCACGAAGGCCAAGCCGCGGCGGAAGCGGCCCACGCCCAAGCCTCCCACGGACACCGAGCCCCAGCAGTAGCCGCTGCCCTGATTAGGGATTAGCCGCGCCGGCGCTCTCGGCCAGCTTTTGCAACTTGCTGCCGATTGCCGACGGATCCAGGCAATAGTCCACGAACCCGGAGGCCAGCGCGCTCTCGGGCATGCCGGGATTCTTTGCGGAGGCGGCGGTCTGCGCGAAGGTGATGCCGCCCACCTGCTTCACATGCGCAAGTGCCTCGGCGCCGTCGCTTCCCTGCCCGGAGAGAATAATGGCGATCGCGCGCTCCTCCTGATCCTGCGCCAGCGAACGGAAGAAGAGCGAAATCGACCCCTGTCCTGCGCCAGCCTTGGAACGCGGCTGAAAGATAAACTCGCCTTCGACCAGAGTTACGGTCGCATCCGGTGGGTTGACATAGATCGTGTTCGGCCGCAGGTAGTCTCCTTCTGTCATGGGGAGAATAGCCATCTGCGTATGTTGCGCAAGAGCCTCCGGCAGCAGAAGCTTCCAGCCCGGGAGAGGATGGTTCAGGACCACGAACGCAAAGCCCGTCTCAGCGGAGATCGCGGCGAAGAGGTCGGCGTACGCGCTCAACGACCCCTCAGCTCCGCCAATGCCGACGACACGGAGTTTGTTCATATCTGGAAAGCTACCATTTGCCAGCCTTAGTCATACGCGGCCGAGAGGCCACCGCGGCTTCGCCGAGTACGGCCAAAGGATGCTCGATGCTCCAGACGATTCCGCGCGCTGACCGTTTTTCTCAGGCGCTTTCAGCCGCTACGCCGACATCTGAAAACCTTGCTGAAGCACACATGCGCTCACCAGCACCATCAGGACCTGGTCCATGGCCACGCGCGATCCTTCGTCCATGGTGTCGACCCGCTCGAGGAGAGCGACTATCTTCTTCTGGTCGAAGAATGGGATCGAGGCCAGCACCGGTCCGCGGAGTGTGTCATTCACCAGGGCGCTGAGCTTCTCCCTCGGATTCAAAGTTGCGGGCGGGCTGAGAAAGGGGTGCTTCTGCCTGCGGTAGACGGTGTCGGTGATGAGGTCACGGACCGCCTCCCGGAGAACGTACTTTTCCGTCATGCCATGGATCTTCTGGTTTACCGGCTGGGAGCAGATCACTTCCACCACGTGATGGTCGAGGAACGGCACGCGTCCTTCGATGGAGTGCGCCATCTCCATGCGGTCGCCGAGCATGGTGAGGATATAGTTCGGCAGCAGAGTCTTCGACCAGAGATAGAGCGATTGATGCACGGGATCGCGTCCGGCGAGTTGGCCGCGCACATCGAGATCACTAAGCAGCGCGTGGTAGCTGGCGCGATGGGCAAAGGTCTCGCGAAAATCTTCCGCGAACAAGTCGTGCATCTTGGCCGAGCGGGCGGAGAAGGTTTCAATCCAGGAGGGGACAAAGCCGAGGATACGCTTGACGTTCTCGAGCGGCCTGGCCTGGCCATGCGGCAGCAGCAGTCCGCGGGACACAGGGTTCAGCCGTTCCAGGTCCTGGAGCAGCGCCGCGACCTCCGCCGGATCCTGGCCTTCCCGGTTGTACAGCAGCATGTCCCGCCGGAAGTGCGCATAGCCGCCAAGAATCTCATCCGAGCCTTCTCCGGTGATCACGACCTTGTACCCCGCGTCGCGCACAGCACGGCTGAGAAGGTACTTGGCGACGCCGTGAGCGTTGACGCAGAAGGTTTCCGACTGCAGAATCGCGTCGGCAAAGTGGTCCGCTAAGTCGTCCTGCCGGATGGGAATGGGACAGAAGCGAGCGCCCACCTTCGCGGCCATCTCTCGCGCTTCTTTTTCCTCGTCGTAGTCGGCCCGGTCAAAGGTGAGTGTGAAGGCGTGGATGGGATCGGGATGATGCTTCGCGGCCAGCCCCAGGACCGCGCAGGAATCGAGGCCGCCGCTGAGATAGCAACCCACCGGAACATCCGCGCGAAGGCGGAGGCGCACCGCCTCCTCAAGCACGTGCCGAAATTCCGCCGCGTAGTCGGCATCGGAGCGTTGCACTGCAACGCCACCGGATCGGGGATAGTTGAAATCCCAATACCGGTGCAATTGCAGGTGCCTGTCGGTCGCCAGCAGGTAATGGCCCGGTGGCACCTGGAAGACGCCATCAAACAAGGTGCGTACCGTATGGCCGTCGGATTCGACGGAGTGGGAGACGGAGTCGGCATCCCAGCGCGCCGGCACTCCGGCAGCGAACAGGGCCTTCACCTCCGACGCGAGATAGAGTGTCTCCCGATGCAGGGCGTAGAAGAGCGGCTTGATGCCGAAGCGGTCGCGCGCGGCAAACAGTGTCTGATTGGTTTCATCCCACAGCACGAAGGCAAATTCCCCACGCAAACGATGCAGGCATTGCATGCCGACATCCTCATACAGGTGCAGGGCTATCTCGCTATCGGAGCGGGTGCGCAAGCGGTGGCCGGAAGATTCCAGTTCCCGCTGGATACATTGATAGCCGTAGAACTCGCCGTTGACGGCGATCCGGGTTCGTTCATCTTCACTGGCAATCGGCTGATCGCCGGTGATCAGGTCGATGATGCTGAGCCGGGCGTGGCCGAGGGCAACCCGGCGGTCTGGGGAGATCCAATGGCGCTGCCCATCCGGGCCGCGGTGATGGAGACTCCGTGTGGCCCGCTCGACAGCCTCGGGGGAGATCGGATCACGGCGGGAGAAAAGCGCGACAATTCCGCACATTTGGATGTGCTCCTGGCTTCGGATTCACCGTGTGCCGAACCGGGTTCGCGGCGGAGGGATGCGTGGCGGATTATACAGAGCCAGTCCCTGCGTGAAGGAACATTTTGCCGCACCCGGGTGTCAAAGGACTCAGGTGGGGCGGAAAGAGTGAGCGACGCCCTCCGGCCGCCGGCGGTTACTTTTGCCCTGCGTACCATGCCCCGTTTCGGGTGCACGCGCGCGGGACAGCAGCTCAGATTTCCTGTTACTGTAGGGGGGTCAGCAGGATGCAAGCGGGAACGGTCTTGGGTAATCTAGCGGGCGTCTTTCAAGCACACACGGGAGCGAGGCCGGAAGAGGCTGCGATCATCGCCGAACTGCAGGCGGGATCGGAAGAGGCCTTTGCCGCGTTGATCGCGCAGTACTCCCCGGCGATCTTCGCCCTGATCGCCCGTACCATCCCCAACCCATCCGACGCCGCGGACGTGACCCAGGACGTCTTCATCAAGGTGTATCGCGGGATCAAGGGCTTCCACGGAGAATCCAGCCTGCGCACCTGGATCTACCGCATAGCCCTGCACGAGGCTTCGAACGGGCGTCGCTGGTGGTGCCGTCACAAGCGCAACGAGGTCACCATCGAGCAGGAGATGGGCGAGGATTTCGACGGCGGCCACCTGATGCTCAAGGACACGCTGGTAGACCGGCAGGAGTCGCCCTTTGAACTGGCGGCGCATGCCGAGATGCGCGCCCGAGTGGAAGAGGAGTTGCGGCAGGTCCCGGAACCCTACCGCACGACGGTGATCCTGCGCGACATCGAAGGGTTTGGCTATGAAGAGGTAGCCGAGATACTGAACACGAATCTGGGTACCGTTAAATCGCGGCTGGTGCGCGGCCGCGCCCACCTGAAAGCGCGCCTGGCGTCGCTGGCGCAAGCACCCGCAACGGCAAGATCCAGGGAGCGGACCGCGCATGCTTTGCTCCCCATTCGTCCATCATCCGTGAACGCTCACGCGGCCCTGAACGGGCTGCTTCCTGAGGTAAAGGAGGCGAAGTGAACGACTGTGGCAAAATGCGTGCCCGCTTCTCCGCCTATCTCGATGGCGATGTGCCGGGAACGACGATGCAGGCCATCGAAGGGCACTTGCAGCGCTGCGCCGCCTGTGCGAAGGACTTCGCGGGATGGAAGCAGACGCAGCAGATGCTCGCATCGTTGCGCCGGCGCGAGATGCCGCGCGATCAGACGCAGGATCTGGGGCTGAAGCTGCGCATCGCGATCTCCCGCGAGCGCTCGAATACCGCGAAGGAGAGTCTGGGACGCTGGCAGGTGCGGTGGCAGAATACGCTGCGGCCGGTGGCCCTGCGCGTCTCCGCGGGGCTGGCCAGCGCGGTCTTCCTGGTGGGGGCCTTCGCACTGCTGATCGGCATGTTTGCCACGCCGCAGCCGGTGGAGGCGCGGGATGTGCCGTTGGATATTGCATCGGCGCCGCGGCTGCTCTATTCCGCAGTTGCATCGGAGATAAGCACCAGCGGTAATCCGCTGGTGGTGGAAGTCTTCGTGAATCGCGACGGCAAGGTCTACGACTACCGCATTCTGGCCGGGGACGATGATCCGATGACCCGCGCGCAGGTGGAGAACGTGCTGCTGTTCAGCGTCTTCGCGCCCGCCAGGTCGTTTGATCAGCCGGTACGCGGGACGGCGGTGATGTCGTTCTCCGGAGTGTCGGTGCGAGGGTAGGTCGGCTCTTCGAGGGCAGAAAGACCCCACCCTAGCTGCGCTAGAATGGGGCACCCGGATCCCATCGACGGTGCCGCGCACATTGACCCTTGTTTCCCCGCTTCAATAAACTGGGCTGACGCACCCGGTTGGCCTATCTATGCCGTCATCTGTCTGTCGATCCCGTAGTGTCTTCCCTCTCCTGCCGGCTTTTGCGCTGCTGTGCGCGATGCCGGCGGCCGTGTTTGCGCAAAGCGGGCAGCAGTCCTCGTCCTCCTCTTCGGCCAGCCTGTCCACACAGGTGCAACAGAAACCGCCGGCAGTCATCGATCCCACCGGGCCGCAGATTGGCCTTGAAACCAGTGAAGCGCTCTTCGACGTCGCCGTAGCGCTGAATACCTGCGGATACGACACCGGGCTGCAGGACTCCGACCCGCTGCGACAGCACGTGCGGGACCAGGTGAATGCGGCGGTGGCGGCATCGCCAGCGGCCCAGGATACACGCGACCAATTGTGTACCTTTGTTCGCCAGCACCGCCTCTCCGACGCCAGCCACGACCTGGCGCAGTATGTGTCGCTGGCCCTCTACCTCACGCCTCCTCCGGAGCTGACGACCAGCGTCGAGTTGACCGAGATGCCGCCGGATTCGACCCAGGTGGTGGACATACTGCCGCTGCTGCGGAAGTTCGCCCAGCAGACTGAGTTGCACCTGATCTGGGTGACCGACCGGCCGCAGTACGACGCGGAGGTGAACGAAGTCCACGATCCGCTGCAGCGCATGATCATCCAGACGAATGCGTATCTCAAGATGCCGGCGAGTACGGGTACGCAGAGCCGGTTCCTGGTGGTGCTCGAACCGATGCTGGCGCCGGGGGAAACCAACGCCCGTGTCTACGGCGCCGATTACGTCGTGGTTGCTTCGCCGGTAAACGGCAAGGTGCGCATGGACGAGGTCCGCCATACCTACCTGCACTACGAGATCGAGCCGCTGCTCTATGCGCGGGCTTCGTCCATGGACCGGCTGCTGCCGGTGCTGAAGACGGTGCGGGATGCGCCGCTCGACTACACCTTCCGCGCCGACATTGTCTCGCTGGTGATCGAGTGCATGATTCGCGCCGTGGAAGCGCGGACCATGGACACCGGCGTGGCGGCGTATCAGGAGCCCGCGGCGGCGCGGCGCGCCCAGATGGAGGGCAGCGAACGCGAAAAGAAGGCTACGGAACAGAAGGCCGAGGCGGTGCGCCAGGCCGCAGTACGGCAATCCATGCAGCAGGGATACGTGCTGACCGGCTACTTCTACGATCGCTTCGCCGCCTTCGAAAAGGAGCCGCAGAGCCTCAAGGAGAGCATCGGCGAGATGGTGTACGGCATGGACGTGCCATCGGAGATGAGCAAGATCAAGCACATCGAGTTCGCGCAGCAGGGCAGCGGCGATGTGGTGCGCCGCAGCCCGCGCCAGTTGCGCGGTCTGGATCTGGCCGAGCTGAAGCTGATCAAGGGCGACACCGCCGGCGCAACGGAGCTGGCGCAGCAGGAACTGAAACAGCACGCCGCCGATCCCGGCCGCGCGGACTTCATCCTGGCGCGCTGTGCGGTGATGGATCGCAACGGCGAAGAGGCGCGCAAGGACTTTGAGGAGACCATCCGCCTCTCGAAGGATCCGCGCCTGCTGGCGTGGTCGCATATCTACCTGGGGCGGATGGACGACCTGGAGCAGAGCCGCGACGAGGCGCTGACGCAATACCACGCAGCGCTGCAGGTGCGGGATGGCCAGGCGGACACCAGGGAGGCGGCGGAAAAGGGCCTGAAAGCGCCGTACGGACCGCCCCCGGGAGCCAAGCCGGACGATAAGGATACCGACGATGGGGAGACTTCGGCTCCCGCGCCCGCGAAGGCTCCGCAGTAAGCAGGCGGCCAACCCAGCCATTGCGCTTCCGCGGCCCTCGGTTAAGCTGAAGACGACGGCCATGGAGCGCTTACGATGAGCACCGAAAGCCTCGAAACGCTGCAGCGCGAGCTCGAACATACCTTTCGCAGCCAGGAGCTGTTGCTGCGCGCGGTGACGCACAGCTCGCTGGCGTTTGAGCATGCGATGGACAAAGCGGCCGATAAGGCCGCCGCTGACAGCGCGCTCGCGGACAACGAACAGCTCGAGTTTCTGGGAGATGCGGTGCTGGGCCTGCTCGTGACCGAATCGCTCTACACATCCTTTCCGGAGCTCGAAGAGGGCGACCTGACGCGGCTGCGCGCTACGCTGGTAAGCCGCAGGCATTTGGGGGACGTGGCGCAACATCTGCAACTGGGCCACTACCTGCGCCTGGGCCGCGGTGAAGAGCGGAGCGGCGGCCGCAAGAAGGCGGTGTTGCTGGCCAACATGTACGAGGCGCTGGTGGGCGCGCTATATCTCGATGCGGGTCTGGAGGCCACGCGAGCCTTCGTGCTGCGGACCGCGGTCGGACCCTATGTCCACGATCTGCGCCAGAAGCTGCGCCAGGGCCACAGCATGGGCGACCACAAATCGGCGCTGCAGGAGCTGCTGCAGGCGCGCAAGGCCGCTCCGCCGGCGTACACGGTGAAAGCGGAAACGGGCCCGGACCATCGCAAGCGCTTCCTGGTGGAAGTCCGCGTAGATGCAGACGAAGGATCGGCGGTGCGCGCCGAGGCCGTCGGTAGCACCAAGAAAAAGGCCGAGCAGGAGGCCGCGCGCCTCGCGTATGAGGAGATTCTGCAGGAACATCCATGGGAGACCGATACGGAGGTTGCGGGCGAGGATGCGGCGCCTTGATTGGGGCCGGTCCTGCCTGAAGCCGTCATGAGAGCCTGCCATGCCTGAAGCCGCCGCGCCTGAAGCCGCCGTACCCACGCCGCCCGGCGCAGAAGCCGCCGCACCGCACCGCGGGCGACACGGGCATTGGGTCTTCCCGCAGGCGCTCGATACGGTGCGATCGCTGCTCATGATCCTGGTGGCGGCGCTGTTCACGCTCACCTTCATCATGCAGCCCTTCAGCATTCCCTCCGAGAGCATGGAGCGGACGCTGCTGGTGGGCGACTTCCTGCTGGTCAACAAGAGCCTCCTGGCGCCTCCCGGCAAATGGGGATGGCTGCTGCCCTACCGTGCGCCGAAGCGGGGTGACATCATCGTCTTCCACTTCCCCCTCGATCCTCCGGACCATCTGGTGAAGCGCGTAATCGGCACTCCCGGCGATCGCCTGCGCATCCGCAATGGACGTGCTGTGGTAAACGGGGTGGCGCAGTCCGAGCCGCATGCTGTCTTCGAGCGCTCCTACGCGGATCCGTACCGGGATGAGTTTCCTGCGGTTTCCCCAAGCGATCCCTCCGTTGATAACGGCTGGGCCCTCGAGATGCGGCACCAGATCCACGATGGTCAGCTCCAGGTGCCGGAGGACAGCTACTTTGTGATGGGCGATAACCGGAACCACAGCCGCGACAGCCGCTACTGGGGCTACGTGCCGGGTGAGAACATCGTGGGCACGCCATTCCTGATCTACTTCTCCGTGCGCGAACCGTCGGCCACCGACGATGCCGGACTACCGCCCGATAGACTCGCGGATGATAAACTCGGCAAAAGCGCGATGGACAAGCTGATGGACTTCGCACGGTGGAACCGCATACTGCAAGTGGTCCGCTGAGTTCCGACGCTGGCTCCGCGCGCGCCACCTACGATGCAAGAACTGGAAACGACGCCCGCAGCCACAGCCAAGCCCGCCGAGGCTGGCCCCGCGAAAAAAGAGAAGGGCGACGAGACGCCGCTCGAAGCGATTGCCTCCATCTGCATGGTGCTGGTGGTCGGCCTGTTCGTGCTGACCTTCATCTTCCAGAACTTCGAGATTCCTTCCTCTTCCATGGTCAAGACGCTGCTGGTCGGCGATCACGTCCTCGTCGACCGGATCACGCTGGCGCCGCCGGCGCATTGGGCGCCGTTTGTGCACTACCGCAATGTGCGCCGCGGCGACATCATCGTCTTCTTCAAACCGGGTGAGCCGGACCTCTACCTGGTAAAGCGTGTGGTCGGCGTTCCCGGCGACCGCATCCACCTGCGCGACGGCATCGTGTACCTGAACGGACAGGCGCAGAACGAGCCCTACGCAGCCAAACCGAACTACGCTGACTACTCGGCCTATCGGGATGAGTTTCCGGCTGTTCCCACGTCGCAGGCGGCAGACGTGACGCCAACCTGGGCGGACGAGATCACCAGCCACATCCAGGGCGGTGACCTGGTGGTGCCGCCGGGGCACTACTTCGCCATGGGCGATAACCGGCTGGTAAGCCTGGACAGCCGCTTCTGGGGCTTTGTGCCGCGCGCGAACATTGTGGGGCGGCCGCTGTTCGCCTACTGGTCGTTCGAGACTCCGGAAGACCAGATGGAGAAGACCAGCATGGCCGACCGGGCCGGCTTCTTTGGCCACGTCATCCTCCACTTCTTCGACCAGACGCGCTGGAGCAGAACCCTGCACCGGATACGCTGACACGCCGGTAGAGCCGTGATTGAGCGGTCGCGATAAAGCAGCCATGACCTAGCCATGACCACAGGGACGGCCACAACGGCAACGCACTCTGACAACCGGAGGCCGGGTTCACCGGGAAGACGGCGGCGGCATGTCCGATGGACGGTTGGCGGGCTGCTGCTGCTCCTGCTGGCCGCCCTCGTCCTGCCTCCGCTGATCAATATCAACCGCTATCAGCACCGCATCGCCGCCAGCTTGAGCGCCAGCCTGGGCCGGCCGGTAGAGATTGCGGGTATGCGGCTGGAGCTGCTGCCGCGCCCCGGCGTGGAGATCGCCCACTTCGCCGTGGAAGAAGGGCCGCCCTTTGGCGCGGAACCGATGCTGCTGTGCTCGAATGTGTCCGCATCCTTCCGGCTGCTGTCTCTATGGCGAGGCCAGCTCGAGATCTCGCGCATCTCGCTCAACGAGCCAAGCCTGAACCTCGAACGCAACGGGCAGGGCGAGTGGAACTTCGCCTCGGTGTTGACTCAGGCATCGCGCAGCCTGCAGGCGCCGACCGCCCGCCGCATCCCGGGGCGGCAGTTGCGCTTCCCCTACCTCGAAGCGACGGGGGCACGCATCAACTTCAAGCAGGGTGATGAGAAGCGACCCTTCTCATTCCTGAATGCGGATATCGCGGTGTGGCTTGAGAATCCGAACGAGTGGCGTCTGCGTTTCTCCGCGCAACCGGTGCGTACTGACATCAGCATGTCGGCCGCGGATATCGGCACGGTGCAGGTGCGGGGCAGCGTGCGGCGGTCGTACGCCCTGGGTTCCATGCCACTCGATCTCGACATCGCCTGGGCCACTGCGCCGCTGGGTCAACTGAGCCGGCTACTGACCGGAGAAGACTCCGGCTGGCGCGCCGATACCGACGCGCAGGCCCACCTGGGCGGTACGCCTGACGACCTGCAGGTGCGCGCCGAGGTGACGGCGGCAGGCTTCCATCGCGCGGAGTTTCAGCCGGCGCGCTCACTCGTTCTCCATGGGAGCTGCACGGGCGAATATCTGCGCGCGACCGCACGCTTGGAGAATATCGCATGCACTGCGCCGGTCGGCAGCGGACGGCTCGCGCTGGCCGGCTCCGCCAGATTCGGGCAAACGGTCTCTGCTCAGCCCGGCGGTAGCGAACCGGCGGCTCCATCGCAGCTTACGTTGATCATCGACCAGGTGCCGGCCGCGGGTGCGCTCGAGCTACTGCGCCACGTGCGCAACAGCTTTTCTACCGATGCAACGGCCGCGGGCACGCTCGATGGACGCTTCACCCTGAACGCCTCGGCGCAGGGTTGGGCCAGTCCCGCGGTGAGCGGAGCGCTGCATACGAGCGAGCTTACCCTCAAGGCTCCCGGCGCGCCGGAAGAGCTGGTGCCATCCGCGACATTTGTAACCGATACAGTGACGGAACCGGCGACCCCCGCCTCGGCGAAAACGCGGCCCACCCGTGCACGAATCACGCGGAATTTACCGCCGGCCGGCGGATCGCTCTCCCTGGTGCTGCAGCCGCTACCGGTGGACCTGGGGGGCGCGCGCCCGCTGATGGTCGATGGACGGCTGGGGCTGCATACCTTCGCCATGCACTACGCGGGAGTGGCCTCACTGCGACGGCTGCTACCGATCGCGCGCGCCTTTGGCGTCTTCCCTTCGATCTTCGCGGGGCTTGCTCCGGAGGGGTCCGCGGACGTGAATGTTGCCGCCAGTGGACCGTGGATCGCACCGGTAGTGGACGCCACGCATCCCGCCATGCCCTCGGCGGTCTACGGCACACTGCGCCTGACGGACGCGAGTCTGCTGCCGGCCTATCTGGTTCAACCGTTGACCATCCACTCGGCGCAGGCGGCCATCGGCAGCGGCGGCGTCAACTGGAGCGGCGTCCGTGCCACGCTGGGCAATCTCGACTTCAACGCCTCTTTGCGCATGCCGCTGCCCTGCCCCGCGGCGACCGGATGTGTGCGCCACTTCGATGTGAACGCGGCGCAGATGAACCTCGGCGCCCTGCGTGACGCGCTCAAGGGAACCGGCACGGGCCGCGAGTTGATGCGCGCCATCATGGAGCGGGTAGAGACCAGCCCGGCGACATGGCCTGCGCTCGAAGGCACGGTCCGGGTGGATCGGCTGTCGGCGGGCAAGCTGCTGCTGCAGAATGCAACGGCGGATGTTGCAGTGAACAATGACGCGCTCAGGATCGTCTCGCTCAGTGCCAGGACGCTAGGAGGGACGGTGCACGGCAGCGGCAGCATGCCGTTGACCCGAGACAAGCCCTCGAGCGCCGACGTACAGCTCTCCCGTGTGAACGCGGACGATCTTGCCTCGCTTTTTGGAGAGCAATGGGGCGGTGGGGTGCTCGACCTCTCGACCAGGCTGCGCCTGAGCGGCAGCACCGCAGCTGCGCTGGCGAAATCCGCGCAGGGGAGCTTCCGGCTGGATTGGAGCAACGGCGCCTGGGGCGGTGCGAAGCCCGCAGAGCAGCAGCCTGCGGCAGAATCGGCCGCAACCGAGCAATCAGCTTCGCCTTCGCCCTTCCAGCACTTCGATCAATGGACCGCCGAGGGGAGTGTTTCGGCGGGCGCGCTGCACCTCAAGCGGAGCATCTTGAGCAGCGGCGGCCTGGCTAACGCGGTCAGCGGCAGCGTGTCCTTCGACCGTTCGCTAGCGCTTGCGGTCGCAGGAGAGGGCGCTGCCCCGGCGACGACAGTGAGCGGAACGCTGGGTTTTCCCGTGACTACGGCCGCAACGCAATAGCGTGAGAGTGCCATGGCGTCCCGCGTCGCCTTGACAGCACGGAACAGCAATTTTTGCGCACTGCGCAGCAGGCGGTGCTTATCAGGCCGGCGGAGTGTAGGTGATCTCGTGGCGGTGCACGCTGGCTTCGACCTCCGGCACGGCGCCATCGTTCACCTGCACCTCTTCCGGCTCGCCCTGGATGAGGAGACGGCGGGTCGCGCGACCTCGGGCAGGAACCAGGAGCCGTTCGGTCACCGTGGTGGCCGCGGAGGTGACGGTGACCGGAACCTCCGCCGCGGCATAGCCGCTATTTGACACCGTCACGGCGACAATAAAGCTGTCCGCGCCCGACGCTTTGCTGGGCGTGACATTCTCAATCGTCAGGTCCGGCAATCCACGATCGCGGTAGACCCAGTCGGCGAAGAACCAGTCGAGCTTCTTGCCGCTGGCTTTTTCTACCAGGCGCTCGAAGTAGTCATCGCTGGAATCGGCTGCGGGATCGTAGTTGCGGAGGGCCGCGGCCAGCGCATCGTCACCCACCAGGTCGCGCAGCATCAGCAGGACGTAGGTCGCCTTGGTCCGGTAGTACACGGCGTCGCTGGCATCCACAAGGCTCTGGCCTGGGTGCGTCACCGGGTCGGCAGGCTCCGCCAGGGCCAGAGAAGAGCGAAGATTATCAAGTTGCGTGATGGCTGCATTATGGCCTTCCGTACCCTCGATCCAGAGCAGCGACATGAAGTGGGCCACGCCCTCATTGAGCCAGGGCCGCGGCGACACGAAGAACGCATGCGTCACCGCGTGGCTCATGGCCTGCGTCAGCCGCTTGGGATCGACGTTCTGGAGGCCGGTAAAGAGCGCCTCCCCGTCTTCAAACGGCGCGTCGTCCACGCTGGGCAGGTCGAGGACTGTCAGATCTCTTTTGGGCCGCGCCCCCAGCCATTGCCGCATTTGGGGCACGACCATCGAGGCGGCGGTCATGTAGCTCTGCGTCGCGGGCAGGTCCGGCTCACGGGCGAAGAGATGGAGGTAGTCGCCACTGTCGGCGGACCGGCGCGCCAGGAAGAAGCTGGGAGTAGCAAAGCCCAGGCGCGTGGCCGGTCCGGTCGCCGGTAATGTGCAGCGCACGATGCTGGGTAACGTGCTGTCGGTCGAGGAGACGACCGTAGTGACCGGCACGGCTGTTCCATCGAGGATAGCCACATTGGGCGACGCGCCGTAGACCTCTTCCGTCACGGTGAAGGAGACGCGGGTGTTGAGGCCGCCGAGCCTGGCCTTGCCGATGGCGGCGAAGAGCTTGTCGCCATCCCCAAGGGCCACCGGAACGGAGGCAACCGGATACCACACGACATTGCCAAAGCCGCGAACCCCAGTGAAGTCGGCACGAATGCCGTCCCAATCCGAGTGCTCGGCCAGGTCCGGCGGCGTGCCGATGGCGATGAGTCGGGCCGCATCGGGCGCCAGATCGCCGGCGTAGAGCACGTCAAAGCGGCGTTCCTGCTTCGGGGCGAGCGGAGCGGCCAGTGTCAGCACGGCCTCGTTCAGCTTCCCGCTATGGTCGGCATCGCTGCGCAGCGTGTGGCGCACGAAGGGGACCGGCTGATCCCCTGCGCGGATGGACTGCCATTGGAGCGATGACGAGATCTGCAAGGGGAGTTGCGAGAGCGGCGCTGCGCCGTCGTTACGCACCGTGACCTGCGCCCGTACCGCGATGGTGTGATCGCGAGCGTTGAGCTTGATATCGAAGGCGTAGCCGGTGAAGGTGAGGGCCTGGCGCTCGGCGTCGGTCACTTCGACGTTGGCCTCCGCATCCGCTGGAGGCGCCGGTTGGGGCTGCCGCCCTTCGCTCGAAACGACCACCTGGCGCTGGCTGGACGGAGCGGGGGCGGGCTGAGCCTGTTGGGCTCGCGTGCCCGGCGGAAACAGTGCCAGCATTCCCAGAAGAGGCACGATGCCCGCCAGGGCGAGGACAGCTCTCACGATCCCAGACCCTTTTGCTTCTTCGCCGGCCTGGACCCCACCGCGTGCGCCTGGGCGGGGCTTCCGGCGACGGTCGCCCGGCGCTGGCGGTAGGCCTCATACAGCACCACGGCTCCGGCGGCGGCGACGTTCAACGAGGCGACCCGGCCGGCCATGGGGATACGCAGGAGGTGGTCGCAGGTGCGCCGTACCAAGTCGTGCAGACCGGCGCCTTCGCGGCCCAGCACCAGCATGCACGGAGCGGTGAAGTCGTACTCGGTGTAGTCGGCTGTGCCACGCTCATCCAGCCCCACACACCAGACATTCGCCTGCTTGACCTGCTCGAGCGACCGCACCAGGTTCACGACGCGTGCGATCCGGACATGCTCGGCCGCACCGGCGGAGGCCTTGACGGCAACCGGGCTGAGTGGAGCGGAGCGTCGCTCGGTAAGCAGCACGCCGGTGACCCCGGCGCCATCGGCCACGCGGAGCAGCGCCCCGAGGTTCTGCGGGTCCTCGACCCCGTCGAGCGCCAGCATGAGGGGCGTCGGGGAGCCGGGGGAGGCAGGTGCGAGCAGATCTTCGAGGTCCAAAAAACTACGCTCGCGCACCAACGCAACCACACCCTGGTGCCCGGGATTGCGGGCCAGCAAGGTCAATTGATCGCGGGATTCGGAGCGGATCCGGATGCCGGCAGCGCGGCAATCCTCAACCAGCCTGAGCAGCCGCAGGTCGGTACGTTCCCGGGCCACGCAAACATGATCGAAGCGCCTGGTGCCGGAACGGAGGGCCTCTTCCACCGGATGCAGGCCGTACAAGGTTTCCATCGACCTTCAGTGTACCGCTTGCGCCCTCTGCGGCCGGGGCAGGATACTGTAAGGACGCGGTTGGCGGCCGCCTTCTGAGACCGGCCCTCGGAGATCGATCTGGAAGACAATTCCAAGCCCGTGCGCTTTTCGAGAGTCTTTCGTGGGCCATCCAGCGTCCAAGCAGGTGGTATGAGTACGGCTCAGATCGGACTGGCGGGCGTCCAGCAACAGCAGCGGGAGAACCTGCGCATTGCGCATGGCCTGAAGCATGGCGATGCGCAACTGCTGGACCAGTTGATCGTCGAGTATCAGCACCGGCTGCTGCGCTATCTGCTGTACCTGACCAGCGACCGCGAACTGGCAGAGGACCTCTTCCAGGAGACGTGGATGCGGGTGCTGCGGCGCGGCGGCCAGTATAACGGCGCTGCCCGCTTTGAGACGTGGCTGTTTGCCATCGCGCGCAACCTGGTGATCGATGCGCGGCGCAAGCGCACCATGGCCAGCCTGGACGAGATGTGCGACCGGGGCGAGGACGAACGCCCGTTCGAGGTGGTTTCCAACCAGCCAACTCCGTTTGAGGATTGCCTGCGCGGCGAAAACGCCGAGCGGGTCGCGGAGGCGCTACTGGCCATGGAGCCGCTCAATCGCGAGGTACTGGTTCTCCGATTCCACGAAGATCTGTCGCTGGCGGAGATTGCCAGCGTGACGCGCTCTCCGCTCTCGACCGTCAAGTCACGACTCTATCGGGGCCTGGCGGCGCTCAAGTCGAGGATGGTCCACCGCGCGCACCTGCCGGCCGCCGATGAGGCACCGGTATGAAGGCTGGCATGGGGCAGGCACGCGAGCCTGACCAGGGCCCAAGTCAGCACGGGCCAGATGGTTGGGACCCTACCCGTCAGGGCAGCAGCCGTCCGGACAGCATGCGTCCGGGCAGCATGCGTCCGGGTTCGATCGATCAGGACCTGTTGAGCGCGCTCTCAGGCAAGGATGCTCAAGGCAGCCGGCGTGTGGCCGATCGCACCCGCCGTGCCGTGCGCATGAATGTGCTGGCCAAGCGCGAGGAGCAGGCGGGAAGGCGGCGAACCCTGGGGATCGCAATGGCCGTGTGCCTGGGCATCCTGATGCTGCTAGCGCCGGCACTCTGGAGCAGCGTGGATGATTTCGTCGCCGGAGAACACTTCGGCGATATTCCCACACAAGTGGCGTTGCTGCTCATGATGCTGTTCCCCGCCGTCATCGCTGCGTTGATTGCCGGATGGCGGACGCAGGGCATGGATGACGGGCGTCGCAGCCTCTGACGCCCAACCTCGCATCGAAAATCTAACTCACGGCACCCGCCCCTCTGAATTCGTGTCGCGAATCGCCGGAAAAGCGAGCACGCGCACCGTCGATTTGCCCGAGCAACGCGGTCAAAACGAAACTTTTTGCCGGTTGCCCAGCGTCTCTGCTACACAAACGCATGCCTCTCCATCACTCACAATCCGTCACTCCTGCAAAGACCTCGGTCTCAGAAGAGTTCAAGCTCATCCCACGATGGTCGGTCGCGCTCGCCATGCTTGCCTTCGTCGGCATGGAGTACCTCTACTGGGTGGTGCTGCCGCACTATCGCCATCATCCGGGTCCCCCGCTGGGACTGCGCATCTATTTCGCGCTTTCCTGGAGCGCGCTGGCGGCGCTCTACGTGTTGATGATCGGGTATGTGAGCCAGGATGCGCCGCGGCGGAACATGAGTATGCGGCTTTGGATGATCGTATGCCTTGTGATGCCGGGGGGTATCGGGGCCGTGCTGTATTTTCTCCTGCGCCAGCCGGTCGTCTCCGCCTGCCCGGCGTGCGGAACGGCGACTTTGAGCGAGTTTCACTTCTGCCCGCAGTGCGCCTGCCAGATCTCGGCCGCCTGCGGCAATTGCTACCGCAGCGTGCGCCCGCTGGATGTTTACTGCGTACACTGCGGGCACGACCTGAGCACCGACAGTACGCCGGAGCGGCTGCGCACGCTGCAGTCCTGACCGGCCCGGGCCGGGCCGGGGGGAATGCTGTTGCTCGACGGGACCGCGGCGCCTGAGGAGGGTGGCTCCGGCCGCGAGCGCGTCCACAGCCGACTACGGAGAGGGCGATTTGCCGGGAGAGGGCAATTTGGCGGAGACATCCGCCGGGACAGGGCGGTTGCGGTCCTTGAGCCACTCCAGCGTGACACTCTGGGTCGCCTTCTTGTGTGGCACTTCGTCCAGATCCGGCATGAAGATCTCGAGCCCGGCCTGCGCCGTCATCCGGGTATAGCCATTGACAAGCTGGGCCTGATAGTTGACCAGGTCCAGGTCGAACCAGGGATCGGTTGAAGCGTCGATCATGGTCAGGTCCGTGTGGCTCATCGTGAGCTTGCCGAAATTGACCGCCCCGTTCCTGAACCGGAGGAAGTTGTGCCACTGCGCGAGACGATTCTCGTCATTCGGCGCATTGCCGTAGATGACTTCGAGGTCGGGCGGCCGAACGCGGATGGAGGTGAGCTGCCCGTGGATGTGCGGTGGCGGCAATAGCTTCTGCGTGTCGAAGAAGATGTCGTTGCCGGCGATCTGAATGCCGGGCATGGTATTTGCCGGGACCAGGTCGGAGAGTTTGACGTGGAAGTCGCCGAGCAGTCCCTTCACCGGAATTTTCAGCACGTCGATCCTGGCGATGTGGAACTGGACACGGCCATCGGGTGTAGCGGCCAACGTGCCGTCGAGCTCGATGGGGAGCGGCACGATCTTGTGCACTGTGCCGCGCAGCTTGACCTGCTCGCCGTTGGGCTGGATGGAGATGTTCTTGAGCGGAGCGTTCGCCGGTGAGCTGGCGTTCAGAAACTTGCTGATGTCCCCGATGTTCGCGTGGATCACTCCCTTCTGAATCTCCAGCACAAAGGACTCGGGGTCATCGAACGACGGGACGACCTGTGGCCGGGTGCGCAGCATCTGCCCGGCAATCCAGACGATATAGATACGGAAGTCGGGTCCCTTACGCAGCATCAGGTTGTGCGCGTAGACGACCGTGGATTCGAGGTCATGGGTGTTCGTGTCCGGCGCAGCGGCGCCGGGCGCCCCGGAGGAAGCGGCGGGGGAGGGCGCGGAGGAAGGTCCTCGGGAGCGCCACAAGAACCAGCACAGGCAGAGAACAACGAACACGGCAACCAGGACGAGAAGCGCGAAGCGCGGGCGAGTCACGCCACCTTAGATGCACCCGTTCCAAGCTGGCACCCGTCAAGGTTTCCCTGCAGACTATACTCGCAGCAGCACGTACCACCCACCGGAATGGCGATCACGGCGCTTATCATCGACGACGAACGTCTGGCTCGGGAGGAGTTGCAGTTCCTGCTTGAAACGGGCGGCGAGGTGGAGGTGCTCGGCCAGGGACGCAACGGCATCGAGGCGGTGGAGTTGATCCGCACGTTGGAGCCGGATGTGGTCTTCCTCGATGTGCAGATGCCGGGGCTGGACGGATTTGCCGTGATCCGCAAGCTGCTGGAGAAGAGCGACCGCGAGTCGCTGCCGCAGATCGTCTTTGCCACGGCCTTCGACCGTTACGCCGTGCGGGCCTTCGACGTGAACGCCATCGATTACCTGCTGAAGCCCTTCGATCAGGCCCGCGTGCTGCAGGCCGTGGCGCGGGTACGCGAGCGGCTGCAGGACGCGCAGTCTGAGTCCGCGGGCGGCGGCGATGCGCCTGCGCCATCACACGCCCACATGCCCTCACATGCCCAAATGGCGGCGCTGCTGCGGCTGATGGAACAACAGCAGCAGCATGGCGCGCCGCGCGCCACCTCCAGCAAGATCGTGCTGCAGGCGGGCAGCCGACTGCTGCTGGTCGATCAAAAGGACATCTGCTTCGCCGCGATTGACGAAGGGGTGATCTCAGTAGCGACACCCGCCATCGAGGGCCACTCCAAGTGCCGGACGCTTGAGGAACTGCTCGAACTGCTGGAACCGCAGACCTTCTGGCGGGCGCATCGCTCCTTCGTGGTGAACATCAACCACATCAAGGAAGTGGTGCCCTGGTTCAAATCCAGCTACCAGTTGCGCATGGACGACCGCAAGGGAACGGAGATACCGGTGAGCCGCGCGCAGACGCGGCGGCTGCGGGAGCTGTTCAAGCTATAACGGCAGCGTTCTGGCTTCCAACCTCCAGCTTCCAGCCAAGAGCACTTGGCTAGGAGCTGGAAGCTGCGTGTCCGCCGGAAGCTGCCGTTCCGATTGCGGCCAGGAATTCGCGGCCGATGCATGGAGCATCATACTGTTCCGCGCGGGCAAGCCCGGCGTTGCCCAAGCGCTGCCGTAGAGCCGAGTCCTTCAGCAAAGCATCCAGCGCGGCAGCAAATCCAGCGACGTCGCCCGGCTCGACGAGCAATCCACATTGCCCATCCGGAACCACCTCGGGGATGGCCGCCGTGCGTGCCGCCACCACCGGCAGCCCGGCGGCCATGGCTTCCAGCAGCACGATCCCGAAGCCTTCCTGCCGGCTGGGCAGGCAGAACACATCGGCGTTGCGATACTCCTGCGCAAGCTGCGCGAAGGAGATATGTTCCAGAAACGTAACTCGGCTCTCAAGGTGGAGATCGCGGCAGAGCCGGCGCAGACGCGTGAGCTCCGGACCGATCCCCACGATCCGCAGGAGGGCGTCTGTTTCCATCTGCCGAATGGCGCGCAACAGCGTAGCCACGTCTTTGCGCGGATAGAGATGGGCGACGCACAGGATGCCGGGCTGCGCGCGGTGTTCCTGGGGAGATCGCGCGAGCGCGGCCTGCCAGTGGGCGAGATCGATCAGCTCGGGCACGATGCGCACGTGGCCTGCGGGAACACCGTAGTGCCGCTCGAGCGAACGCGCCGCGTACTGGCTGGTGGTGAGGACGCGGCCGGCCTGCTGCACCCGGCGCTTCTCAAACCAGGACTGCAGCCGCAGGCTGGCCCGCACCAGCCCCCGCTCGAACCTCAGCTCCTCCGCAAGCACTCCCTTGATAGACGCCACATCGATGCACGTCACATCGAGCGCGTCCCTGGCAGGGATGAAGATGCCGTCAAGATCGAACCCGACAATGGCGTGTGTTCCCGGTATCTGCGTCCTTCGTCCTGCGCGATAGTTGAACCACAGGCGCGCAACAGCGGAGCGCAGCGCGGCCGGCGGCTCGATCAGGACGACTTCTACACCCAACGCAACCAGCGCCTTTTGCAAAGCAGAGATGCCGACATAGGTGCCGCTGCCTTCGCGCACCGTGGTGGCAGTGCCGGTGATGAAGACGATGCGGGTCACTTCTGGATACGATAGCTGGGGCGTTCCGTGCATGAAGAATCCGATGCCGAATGATTCTGTCCAGGCAGTGCGATCGTATTACCGCGCCGTCCTTCCTTTCTACGAGAAAGAGAGCGAAGACCGCGGAGACCTTGCCTTTTGGCGCGCGCTGGTAGCTGAACAGGAACCGGGATGCATTCTGGAACTGGGCGCGGGTACGGGACGCGTGACCGCCGCTCTGAGGGATTTGGCGCCCGTGGTGGCGGTCGATCTCTCACCGGAGATGCTGAAGCGGGCGGCGGACCGGCTCAAGCAACAAGCCGGGGAACATGCCTTCGCGGCGGAACTGATCGTCGCCGATATGCGACGGCTGGCGCTGGGCCGCCGCTTCGATCTCATCGTAGCGGCTAGCGATCCGTTCTCGCACATCACCCGGCAGCGGGAGCGACAGGTCGCTCTGCGCGCGATTGCAAAGCATCTCCAGCCGGGGGGACGTCTGGTGATCGAAGGGCTCTACCGTTCCGGGAGAAGACGCACTGAGGCGCCGGAGCGGACGACCCACGGGATCGCGGTGCGGGAGATCTGGGATCCCATTGGAGTGCACGATTGCTGGCGAGCACGCTATCTTTACCGGGAAGGTGCGGAGCTGACGGAGGCGGAGTTCGTGGCGCGGGCGTGGAATCCGTTGGAGGCCGGAGACTTGCTCAAAGGCTGCGGACTCGAGCTACAGGAGATGTGGGGGGACTTCGACCGCCATCCCTTCAGGCCGGATGCGGAGCGGATGATTCTGGTGGCGGGTCTTCGTGAGCGCTGAAACCGTGCAGCGCGCGCAGCTCCGCTCCCGATGAAGTGTTGGGGGGAAGGTGAAGGGTTGTGGTCCCCCACCCTTCGACTACGCTCAGGATGGGGCACCCGGCATTGCACCCGGGAAACAGCAGATCCCTCGGCCGCGCTCGGGATGACACCATAGGACCGAGTCGTGATCGCTGACGCTGACCCCGGGCCGGTTAGTCGTAGCGCTCGAAGATGATCTGCTTACGCTGCCAGCCCAGGGCCTTCAGGCATTCGCGGTTGGCCGAGACCATGTTGTTGAGCCCACAGATGTAGGCGTGAATGCTGAAGCTCGCGGGCGCTTCCGCCGCGGGAGCAGCGGCGGCGTCGGGCACATACGAGGGGTGTGCGCAGACGATGCCGTGCACGTGCTCCTGCACGTAGCCGCGAGGACCGGTCCAGGACTCGTCCGCGCGGCTGAGCGTGGTGACGTAGTGGAAGCTCGGGTGCCCCGCGGCGACGCGGGCGAAGTAGTCTCCGTAGTAGAGCTCGGTGGGGTAGCGCGTCCCGTAGACCAGCGAGATCTGTCTGCCCTCGGCGCGGTCCGGCGCGTTCTGGGGAAACAGGTACTCGACGAAGCCACGCATGGGCGCAATGCCCGTGCCGGTCGCGATCATTACCGCATCGGTGAGGGGCTCGCGCAGCAGAAACAGCCCGTGCGGTCCGTGGAAGCGGACGGCGTCGCCGGGCGCGAGATCGCAGAGCAGGTTGGAGAAGAAGCCGCCCTCCACCCGATTGACGCAGAGATCGAACTGGTTGCCGCGGGGTGCGGACGCGATGGAGTAGGCGCGGGTCTGCATCTTGCCATGCGCATCGGGGCTGACCATGGAGACGAACTGCCCGGGTGCAAAGTCAAACCGGTCCATGTCTTCAATCGCAAACTCCAGGTGAAAACACTGCGCGGGTTCGGACAGCAGGAGCTTGGTGAGAAGGCGTGCAGTGTGGGTAGGGCGTTCCATGCTCGGTTTTGGCGGCTCTCTCGCTTTCCAGGGATTGCGCTGGCGGCGCTTACTCCACGGTGACGGACTTGGCCAGGTTACGCGGCTGATCGACGTCGCAACCGCGCCGCACTGCAATGTGGTAGGCCAGCAACTGCAATGGCACCACCTCCAGCAGCGGGAGCAGAAGCTCCGGCGCGGCCGGAATGTAGATTACATGATCGACCAGTTGCGCGATGCGCTCGTCGCCTTCGACGGCAATGGCGATGACCTGGCCGGAGCGCGCCGTGACCTCCTGGATATTCGAAAGCGTCTTCTCATAGCGCAGCAGGGACTCGGCATTGCGCTCGTCTTTAGTGGCAATGACAACTACCGGCAACGTCTCGTCGATGAGCGCATTGGGGCCGTGTTTCATCTCGCCGGCGGGGTAGCCTTCCGCATGGATGTAGGAGATCTCCTTGAGCTTAAGCGCGCCTTCGAGCGCGATGGGGAAATGGATGCCGCGTCCCAGGAAGAGGAAGTCGCGTGCGGTGGAGTAGGGCTTCGCGAGCTGCTCGCAATCGCTGTCGCGCGTGCGCAGGATCTCTTCGAGCTTGGCAGGGATGCGGCTGAGCGCCTCCACCAGCGCGAGGCTCTCCTGCGGCGCAACCGTGCCGCGCTTCTGCGCCAGGTGCAGCGCGAAGAGAAAAAGCGCTGTGAGTTGCGCGGTAAATGCCTTGGTGGAGGCGACGCCGATCTCCGGCCCGGCGTGGGTGTAGATGGTGCCGTGCGCCTCGCGTGCAACCGCCGCGCCGACCACATTGCAAATGGCGATGGTCTTCGAGCCTTTGGCGATCATCTCGCGTTGCGCGGCGAGGGTGTCGGCGGTCTCGCCGGATTGCGTGATGAGCAGCCCGATGGCCCGGGGATCGGCGATGGGATCGCGATAGCGGTACTCGCTGCCATAGTCCACCTCGACCGGCAGACGAGCCAGCCGCTCGATCATGTACTTGCCCGCAAGCGCGGAGTGCCAGCTGGTGCCGCAGGCCGCGATGTTGATCTTGCTCGCGTTGGCAAACTCTTCGTCGGAGATCTTCATCTCGGCGAGGAAGACCTTGCCGGTATCGAGCGAGATGCGCGCCAGCGTGGTCTCGCGAATGGAGGCCGGCTGCTCAAAGATCTCCTTGAGCATGAAATGCTTGTATCCGCCCTTCTCCACCTGAATGGGATCCCACTGAATGCGGGTGACGGAGCGCTGGACGGGGTTGCCCTCGAAATCGGTCAGCGTCGCGCCGGCGGGCTTGAGGATCGCCATGTCGCCGTCTTCCAGGAAATAGAGATTGCGGGTGTGGTGCAGGATGCCGGGCACATCGGACGCGACAAAATACTCGCCGCCATCTCCCAGCCCGATGACCGCGGGCGGCCCGTTGCGGGCGACAACGATCTTGTCGTGCTCATCGGCGGAGAGAACGCTGATGGCGAAAGCGCCGGTAAGCCGGCGCACGGTGCGGCGGACCGCATCTTCGAGCAGCAGGGTCTTGCCGGAGTCGGCGGCAGACCGCACCTCCTGCTCGATCAGGTGCGCGATCACCTCGGTATCCGTCTCGGTGATGAAGGTGTGGCCCTCGGCGATGAGTTCGCGCTTCAACTCCAGATAGTTCTCGACGATACCGTTGTGCACGACGACGATACGGCCGGTGCAGTCACGATGAGGGTGCGCGTTCTCCTCCGTGGGACGGCCATGCGTGGCCCAGCGGGTGTGCCCAATCCCGTAGGAGCCCTCGATCGGACTCTTGCGGATGATCTCTTCCAGATTGCGCAGCTTGCCTGGCGCACGGCGCAACTCCAGACCTGCCCCATTGCCGCCTACAGCGATTCCGGCCGAGTCATAGCCGCGGTACTCCAGCCGGCGCAGACCCTCCAGGATAATCGGCACAACTTCTTTCTTCGGACCTACGTACCCAACGATGCCGCACATGGGGCCATTGTACGGGCTGCGCTTTCAGGCGCCGCCCGCAAATTCATGGGCAGGGATTACCGCAGGCATATGTGACACCAGCTATTGGTCCAGATCGTAGTGGAACTCTTCGATCACGGGGTTGGTGAGCACTTCGCGGGCGATGCGCTCCACCTCCGCCTTCGCCGCCGCCGCATCCAGCGAATCGGCGAGCGTGAGCACAAAGTATTTGCCCTGGCGCACGTCCTCCACCGAGCGAAACTGCATCTTCTGAAGAGCCCGTTGAATGGTTTGCCCCTGGGGATCGAGCACAGTGCGCTTCAGCGTAACGTAGACATGAGCCTTCATCGTGGCCGATTATAAATCGTCAGCACAGGCCGGAACGGCAGGCGCCGGGGCATACAGGGAATCATGATCAATTATCTGGAACTACCGATTGGGGAGAGAAGCCCCGAAGTCATTGACGCGGTGATCGAGATCCCCGCCGAGGGCATTAATAAATACGAGTACGACAAGAAGCTGGGCGTCTTCCGGCTGGACCGCAACCTGTACTCGCCCGTGCACTATCCGGGAGACTACGGCTTTATCCCGTCGACCCTGAGCGAAGACGGCGATCCGCTGGACGTGCTGGTGCTGGTAGACGCGCCGAGCTTTCCCGGATGCGTGATGCAGGTCCGCCCCATCGGCCTGCTCGAAATGCTGGACCAGGGAATTCCGGACGAGAAAGTATTGGCTGTGGGCAAGAACAACCCGCGCTACACGGACGTGTGGAGCTATGCCGAGGTCTACCCGCACATGCTGAAGGAGATCACGCATTTCTTCTCCATCTACAAGGACCTGGAGGGCAAACGTGTCGAGATCAAGGGATGGAAGGACGCCTCCTATGCGCGCGACAAGGTGATCGAATCCGCGAACCGCTTTCAGGAAGGCAAGAAGGCGCAGGCGGCGAACTCCTGAGATGTCTTTCGCAGGACACTGCAACCTGCTGTCATCCCGAGCGGAACGAAGCGGAGGGATCTGCTCCGCTGCATCCGACACAATCGAGTTCCTGACTTGCTGGTAGCGAAAAGCAGATTCCCTCGACTTCACGCCTGACGGCGCTCCGCTCGAGATGACAGCACGGGAACGAGGGTTTAGTCCGGGACCGTTCGAATCCATCGCGCGATGCAGAAGACCGCCGGTCCTGCGAGCGCGATGACCGCGCTGACGGCCAGGGCGGAGGTACCTGCCAGCCGGTCGCCGCGTGCCAGATAGATGGACCCTGTCACCATGGCGGTGGGTAGCGCGCAAACGAGCAGTGCCACACCGAATCCGCCGGGAATGCGGAAGGGGCGCGGCAATGCCGGCTCCTTCCGCCGCAGCACCAGCAGCGCGATGAACTCCAGCACCAAGCCCCCGCCATAGAGCAGCAGGTCGATGGTGATAAGGCGTTCGAAGCTGAACCCGAGCGCCAAGGCCCAGGCACAGCCGCAGACCAGCACGGCGACCCAGGGCGCATCCCGACGATTGCGCCGGGACAACGCCGAGGGCAGATAGCCATCCTCCGCCAGCACCATGGGCAGCCGCGTATAGGACAGCACCAGTGCGTTGAACATCCCGAAGCCGTTGACCATGCCACCCGCAACCACGGCCAACCCCAGCCACGGACCCACCAGGTCACGAGCGGCCGTAACCCACGATCCGGTGGAGAAGCCGGCGGGCGAGATGCCGGCCAGGGCCAGCGCCCCTACTGGCAGCAGATAGCTGAGCGCGACCAGCAAGACGGCAGCGAACATAGCTCGCGGATAGGTCCTTCGTGCATCCCTCACCTCTCCCGCGACTGTGGAGGCGTTGTCCCAGCCCATGTAGTTCCATAGCGCCACCAGGAACGCTGTGGCCAGGTCCGGGGCCGGCGCGCGCAGCGTGCTATGCGGTCCATGCAGGCCATGCATCGCTCGCCATGCGCCGGCCACCGTGAGCACCGCAAACGGCAACAGCAGCAGCATCATCAGCAACGTGGAGCCTTCTCCAACTACGTTGGCTCCGAGCAGATTGAGCACGCAGCACAGCACGACGACACCAAGCGACCACAGCAGCCCGAGATGTCCGGCGGTCAGCGGCGGATATAGCCGCCCGAGGTAGAGCACGAAGAGCGTCGGATAGATCGCCATGTCAAAGACGCTGGCTGCCAGCGAAAGCCACGCCTCCTGAAAGCCCCAGAACGGCCCCATGGCGCGGCGCACCCAGATGTAGAAGCCGCCCTCCTCCGGCAGCATGCTGCCAAGCTCGCCCAGCATGAGCGCGGTGGGCAGGCTCCAGAGAAACGGCAGGCAGAGGAGCAGGAGCAGCCCGCCGAAATACCCGGCGCAACCGATGATGTCCTCAATGCCATACGGGCCGCCGGAGACCATGAAGAAGGTGGCGGCGACGAGCGGCAGTAATCCAAGCTTGGGAAGCCGCGACGCGGCTCGTGCATTCCCTCGTCTCTGGATAGCTCGTCCGGGGCCAAGCAACGGCGTTGGCATAGGAGAGACTCTATCGCACCGGAACGCCGAGCGCCCGAGAGATGCGCGGAACGCGAGGCCGACGAAGGCCGCTCCGGCGGCTCCGGCTTCCGCGGTGCTTCAGCTATAATTCGGGCAGTACCTATACACCTGCGAGCTGGAGAGATGGCCGAGAGGCTGAAGGCGGCGGTTTGCTAAACCGTTATAGGGCCAAAAGCTCTATCGAGGGTTCGAATCCCTCTCTCTCCGCCACACAATCCTGGCCTTAGATTTCTCTGAACGCAAACCCCTCAATTTGCCCGATATGGGCGAAAACTGCCCATCATTTGTTTCGTGGAGAGGCGCCCGCTGCCCGTAGAAGCGGCTTTCTGGCTGTTCCTCTCCAGACAGGCTGGAGCAAGGCCGCTCTCCTACTGGGCGGGACGTTTGATTCTGCAAAGAAAATGGGCACGAGCTGATCTTGCCGCTCTAGACTGCCTCGATCAATCTGGCGCTGTTGATAGCAGGGCGTACTGGCCTCCCAGCGGCAGGTTTCGCAGAATGCCCTCCGCCGACGGCATACGTTTGAAGAGTCTTTCCGGCAGATAGAGAAAATAATCTGTGGAGACAGTGCGAAGTCCAGCAGCCCGGAGAAGTGTCGCGGCGTCGCGAGCCGTGAGAAGCTCAGCGTCCACATCCACCGGACATTTCCGGACAATCGTCCGCGTGACTGGATTCCAAGGATTGTGTTCCACGATGCAGCACAGTCCGCCAGGCGTGAGCACCCGCCGTATTTCTTCCGCGAGCATCGCCCGCGCCGTTCCGTGGACATGATGAAAGACGCACACCGCCGTCACAAAATCCGCGCAGCCGTTGGCGAAAGGCAATCTGGTCGAGGATGACTGATGTTTTATCGGGAATGAACCGGAGACCCGGATCATTTCCGCCGATGGGTCGCAGCCGGCTGCCTGCGCGAATTCCCTTCCAGCCATATCCAGCAATTCTCCTCGACCGCACCCCACGTCCACCCATTTTTTTGACGCTGGGTCTACGCCCGCTCGCTTCAGAAGCTTCTGGATGACCGCCCACTTCCTGCGATGAAAGTGAAGGGCGTCGCCGGCGAAGCGATTGCGCATCGGGTCTTCCAGCAACGCTGCGTAGGAGGACGCATACCGGTCGAATTCCGCAGAACTCGTTTGGTCCGTCGGCATGGGCTGTAAGTCCTTCACTCGACAATTCCGGGAAAATGGTTAGGTGCGTTGGCGTCTGCCGTGACCTTTCGCTCCATAATGCGAAAGCCGCCCAACTGCTTTACGAGACGATAGTGCGATTCGAGATAAGGCTCCATCAGCAAACCGCCGGTGGGGTGGAACGTCGATGCCGAAAAGAGTGATGTCCCAGCGCCTGACTGGAAGCTCGTATCCCATACAACGTATCGGACCTTCCGCCGCTCCAGTGTGTGGATCACTTCCTGGAATTGCGATTCGGTATTGTAGTTATAGATCAACAGACTGTAGCGTGTCGGATTAGTTGTGCCGGACAGGAAGTAATACATCGGGCAATAGGGATATGCGAATATTTCCTCTCCCGGGACCGTATGTTCATCTAGAAACGCGAGCACCGGGTCCGGCTTGAACATCGCCACCGGTCCCACGCGAGTGGCTACCGGATGTGCCGAGAGAGCGATGAACAGGTTGAGAGTGGCTAAAACTCCGGCGCTGACGGCGAGAATCTGGAGCGACAGATCGGCAATTCTAACCCGGTATTCGGAGAGAAAGTAAGTGCATAGCACAACCAGTATCGGCGAGCCCGCTACCAGATGGCCGATGTCTAGCCTATGGATCTCCGAAAACCAGATCGCCCAACCGCAAAACCAATACAGCAAAATCTTTGGCCTCAGATTGGCCCGTCCCCGAGGGATTCCCAGGATGGGCGCCAGTGCGGGTAGCGCGGCGACGAAGAGGTTCGGAATCAGCAGCAGCACGGCCATCGGAATCAGCCAGCGTATGCCATGGATGGGAACCGCCCAGTTCGCCCAGTAGTGGAAAATACCCAGCCCATACGGTATCGAGTTCACAACACCGTAGTGTCTGGAGGGCCACAAAACATTCATGTAGACCAGGTCCCAAAGCGCGGCTCGGCTCCAGAAATAAAGCAGCGTGAGTACCGCTACGCTGAAATAGCCGGTTGCCAGCAGGGCTAAGGAACGCAGCAATCCTGGGCGGCGCCGCTGCTGGATCCAGAGCCACAGCAGGAAAGCGAAAAACACCAGCATCCCTTTGGGCTGCAGGATACAGGTTGTCACTCCGGAAATTGCGCCCGCGGCAAACAACAGAATATTCCTGCGCGTGTCGTGCCACAGGGTGATGCTGACGACCGCCAGCAGCGCAAAAAAATTGCTATCCACATGATGGTTGACCATCGGCCAGGTTGCCGTAAAGTAAACGCTCACCAGCAGGACTGCTGGAAGCGCTGCATACTTTCTGCAGACTTGGCACGAAAGGAAGTATAGCGACAGGACTGTTCCGAGTGATGTAACGAAAAGACAGGCCCGTTCCGCAAAGAAGGTGACACCGAACAGTTTGAAAAATAGAGCGAGCCAGTAGAAAGTCCCGGGCCCCATCACCTCGAAGAAGTCCCGGGCAAACACCTGGCCGTGAACTATCCGGACAGCGCCGGAGACGAGAGTTCCCTCGTCGAATCCACTCCAGTCCAGCCGCATGAAGGGCAGCAGATAAATGGCCGCGCAAACCAAGAAGAGGCAATATCGGAGATATGGCTCCCTGAACCATCTGAATTCCGGATCAGGCGAATGGGGAGCAGGGACAGCACTCCCTTCGCGCTCCTCGAGCGCTACGTGGGGCGGCTCCTGGCACTTATCCTGGTGCTGATCCTGGACGCTCACTCCCACAGATGTTTCGTCCTCACCGTTGTTCCAATAAGAAGATTCGTGCGAAACCGATCACCTGCCGACACCGGTGAACCGGCGATACGTGACCAGTTCTTCCGCATGGTTGAGGCGAGTTCCAGGGCTCCCCGCCGTCAGAGCAGCCAGTGGATCGCGTTCCTCCAGCACGATGGCGCGCGCGAGCGGCTGGCAGGGAAGCGGCAGATTGTAAAGCTCCGTCACCACATACAGCGGGCGGTTCTTGGTTTCCTCGTAGGTCCGGGCCACGTAGTCGCCAATTGCGCCCAGCGCCAGCAGAATCATTCCAGAGAAAACGCACTGCAAGACGACGAGCGAGGACCATCCCGGAACGGCATTGGTGGTCCAGATCGCCTCGTACAAAACCCAAAGGAAGTACAAGAAGCCGGCGAAACTGAGGAGTGCTCCGGCGGCAATGCTGACGCGCAGCGGGAATGCGGAAAATGAGGAAACGCCTGTCCAGGCAAAGCGCAGCATTTTCAGCAACGGATACTTGGTTTCGCCGGCGGCCCTCGGCTGGCGCTCAAAGGGAATGATTGCCTCTTTCAGCCCGAGCCATCCGGCGATGCCGCGCATGTACCGATGTTGCTCCCGAAGCGAGCGCATTGCCACGACCGCTCTTCGGCTGAAGAGACGGAAATCGCCGACATCCGGCGTCAGCCGCTGGTCCGCAACGCACGACAGGACGCGATAGAACGCGGCCGCCGTCCAGCGCTTGAAGCGGGTCTCGCCTTCCCTGACTGTCCGCTGTGGCGATACGATATCGTAACCCTGCTCAAAGAAATCGATCATGCGCGGTAACAGCTCCGGAGGGTCCTGCAGGTCGGCATCCATCACCACCAACGCATCCCCGCTGGCAAAATCCATTCCGGCAGTCACTGCGGCCTGCGGGCCGAAGTTACGGCTGAACCGGAGCAGCTTGACCCGGCTGTCCTCGAGTGACGCGCGCTCCAGCGTTTCCACCGTAGCGTCGGTACTGCCGTCGTCCACAAAAATTGCTTCCCACGCGATGCCGCGCAGCACGCCGTCCAGCCGCGCCAGCAGCAACGGCACTGTCTGCTCTTCGTTCAGAACCGGGATGATGATAGAGAGAAGCATAACGGCAATCCGCTGATTCAGATAATCGTTCACTGAAGATGAAGATATGGTCATCTTCGGCGAAGCGAAGGGCCTCGTGGTTATCACGAACCACTTGTCCTTCGCTACGCTCGGGACAAGAACGAGCGGTGGACCAGCCGGTTTACAAGCGACTTAGCGGTTCACTCGCTCCCTAAAAAAGGCCACCTAGAAAGCCGTTGTTGTTGCCGTTATTACCGCCCCTGCCGTTGTTGCCATTGTTCCCGTTGTTCCCGTTATTGCCGTTATTGCCGTTATTGCCGTTGTTCCCGTTATTGCCGTTGTTCCCGTTGTTGTTGCCGCCACCGCCTCCGGCATTGACGGTGTACGTGGTCACGCTGGTTCCAATGCCGGTGAAGGCAGCGTTGACGTCGGTTGCCAGTCTTTTCATGCCGGCAGTGGCCGCGAACGCGATCAGAGCAACCAGCAACACGTACTCGATCAGGTCCTGACCTGTGGTCTTCATCAGGAACTGAAGGATGGATCTTAACTTCTGCTTCGTTGTCTTCATCGCAGCTCTTTCCTCCGCGCACTGTTCGGTGAGCGCTCCCCTATGCCAAGGCGAGCACGCCGGAGGACCCGTCCTGATCCACAGCGCGCTCACCTTTGAGAAACGTACGAGGTTCCTTAGGCGATCCGCTTGCGCTTTAGACGGTGGAGGTATAGGTAACGAGCGTGCTGCCGATGCCCGAGAAGGCGGTGTTGATGTCGGTGGCCAGTGTCTTCATCCCGGCGGTGGCCGCGAACGCGATCAGAGCAACCAGCAACGCGTATTCGATCAGATCCTGACCTTCTTCGCGCATCATCAGGGTCTGCATCTTCACGAACACTTCCAACATCTTGTCGTTGATTTTGGTCATCATTTCGGTCATTCTCCCGTACGTCTTGAATTGCCAGCCCAGGCTGGGTACACCGCTTCTAATGCACGCCGCGCGCCACTTCCGAGAGGCCGTTACTAGATTGAAAATGGAAGGTTTATAAATCTCGACCCTCGCGCGCGGCGTGAACGCCTGTTTACAGGCTGGCGAGAACAGATAAGCGGCGTATACACGCAAGGAGCCTTCCCGTCGGAACTGTTGTGCCGAGCGGAACGGGGCTGTAGGACGAATTTTGCATTTCACCCTGCAGCGCCAACGGTTGGGCTTGTTGGGCAGTATGGCAAACGATTTGCAGCAATGGAGGCGCAAAGCGATGCTGCTGTGCTGACGACTTCCCAAACGAAGCGTCATCGTGAGTGGAGCGAAGGAACCTGCATTTCCGACAAGACAGCAGATTCTATGCCGTCGGCTTCGCGCCGCTCGAAATGAACGAAGTAACAATTCAATAGTCCGCCCGACATATACCGTGCCCACACTGGAAGACGCTCGGCCGCAGTCCACCGTTGCCTCTAAGGCGGAGTACTCGGCGGCCGAAACCATCTCCAAACCTCCCGAGTGGCGTCCGCTCACCCGCCTGGGCTTCCGCATCGCCTTTATTTACTTCTGCGGCTTCATGTGGCTGTACGGAAATGATGGAATCGACTTCAACGCCATCGTGATGTGGCGCGGACCCGGGAACATGCTTAACTGGCCGCTGAACCACGTGCTCCTGTGGACAGGCCGCCACATTTTCCATGTCAAGAACATGCCGCCGCACTGGCATGTGGCCGATCGCGGCGATGCCCTGGGAAACTGGGTGCTGGACCAGATCTTTGTCGTCGCCTCGCTGGTGGGTGGTGTGGTCTGGACAGCCGTCGCAAAGCTGCGCCGAAGTACCCGCACCGAGTATCGAACCATGCTCGCGTGGCTTCGCTTTTTCCTTCGCCTTTCGGTGGGATTTTTCATGATCGGCTATGGAATGATCAAGGTCTTTCCCTTGCAGATGCCGCCTATCTCCCTCGCCACACTGAATCAGCCAGTCGGGCAGACGACGCCCCATGCCCTTCTTTGGTCGCTGATCGGCCTATACCCGGTGTATGAGTCCATGATGGGCGCGGTGGAAGTGCTCGCTGGCACGCTGGTCCTGTTCCGGCGGACGGCGCTTCTGGGCGCGCTGATTACCGTTTTCGTGATGACCAACATTGTCCTCTACAACTTTTTCTTCGGCGTGTCGGTGAAACTCTTCGCGTTGAATCTCCTGCTGGCGTCGATTTTCATCGTGCTGCCCGACGCCAGGCCGCTGATCGACTTCTTCTGGAGTCATCAGCCCGCTTCTCAGAGCGGGATCTGGACGCCGCCCCTAACCAGACCTGCCGTGCGTGTCTATGTCCGAGCACTCGAAGTGCTCTTCATCGTTGCTTCCTTCACCGTCAATCCCTTGTTTGACGGGGTATTCTGGCGCCACACAGTTGTTGTCGCCCGTGTTCAATCGCCGCTGCGTGGGGGCTGGCGCGTGGACTCCATCCATCCGGCGACAGGGCCTTTCGTTACCCCGCATGGCCCGGCAACCGAATTCTATGTCGACACCGTGGAACGCGCGGTTACACGCTCCGCAGATGGCAGTCTCTGGCGCACCTACCTCAACGTGAATCCCGTCGCGCATACTGTCTGGATGAATCCTTTCAGTGGCGACACCGTGACCTATAGCTGGCAGATGCCCGACGCGAACCACCTCATTCTGACCGCACTACCGGTCAAGAACACGATGTCGAGCCAAAAAGGCCAGAATAACGAGAAATCCTCGTCGCCGGTTGCGCCCGCAGTCGTCACCCTGGCTCGGATTCCGCTTCCGGCCCACTATCGTCTGTTCGACTCTAAATTTGCGTTTGTCAGTTATTACTGACCAGGGTATTACTGACCCGGGAATTGATATCCATCCGTTTGCGTGTCCGCAGGGATTCTTCAGTCGGAGTCGGCGGAAGAAAATTCCAGCGTGTCTCCGCGTTGGGTCTGCGTGGCGCAAACCGTACCTGCGGCAAGCTCGACGACTGAGTGCGCGGAAAGGCATACGGACATCCGCCAGGGAGGGATCGCGCTCCTGACTTTTTTTACCCGGCGCTTGCGATTTAGGTAGACGAGGTCGATCGGAAACCTCATGCCGAAGGTGTGGACGGATTCACAAGGAACGATCCACATGCCTTCTCCCGGGCCAAGACTGGTGCGCCCCAGCAGACCCTTTCTGCGTGTGGCCCCCCGGTCGGCGACCTCCATTCGTTCGGCAAGCACCGTGCGGCGAGTCAGATTCTGCACCCGCAGCCGCGCGGGAGGTTTCGGCTCTCGGCTACCGCACAACATCCAACGAGGCAAATTCATCGCATCGTACCGTTTCGGCGAGACTGGGCGCGACTCAGTTGAAGATCGCTCCCACGGTATCATCGGTCGTCAATGTGACCGTGCAACTGTTGGGCCCGGCCGCGGTAATGGTCCCGATGTTCGTGCAGTTGTACGACCATCCTCCGAAGGCGGCGCCAGTTGCCGGCGCAGTCAAAGTTACCGTGGTTCCGACGGGGTAGGTGGACACGCAGACGGAGCCGCCGGACCCGGCGCCGGGACCGCAATGGATCACGTTCGGTGTGCCCGTGGCTGAGGGAGCCGTGACTAGCCAATTGGTGGTATTCAAGCCCTCGTTATAAACAGTCAGCAGCGCCAGAAGTGAAGGCGCCTGCGAACCTGGATAACATGTGCCGGCCACCGTTGGAGTCGGCAAAAGGAGGGGGCAGCTGAAGGTTGCTGTGGAGGTTACCAGCGATCCATCGCTGTTCTTTGCTTCCGCAGTGATGGCTACGCTTCCACTCCCATACGCAGTGACAATCCCGGCGGTGGCGCCCAGAGAGCCCGTTGTATTGTTATTGACAGGAAACACGCTTGGAAAGGCAGAGATCCAGGTCAGCGTGGGTGAGTTTGTCAGGTCTCTAACCGTTGGGGACCCCGAAAATGTTCCGATCGCCAGGAATTGCCCGGTATCCTGCAAATTGCCGACGGTAATCGAGCTCGGAATGATGGCGAGCGAAAGCAGCTGGCCGGTACCTGGCCCTGTGCCTCCGCCCGCGGCTGTAACCACCAGGGTTGCGCTGGAGCTGACAGGACCGCCGAACCCCGCGGTTGCGGCTGTAATCGTTGTTGTCCCCCCACCCACGCCTGTGGCCATCCCGGAAGCATTGACGGTTGCTACGGCCGGCACGCTCGAGGTCCAGGTCACTCCGCTCGTTATATCCTGCCGCGAGGGGCGGCTCGCATTGCCATAGGTTCCGACTGCGGTAAATTGCACCGTCTGTCCCACCGTCAGAGACTGAGTTGCCGGCGTAACCTGGATGGAATTCAATCCTTTGCTACCGCAGCCGGCAAGCAGCAGAACAGAAAGCGAACCAAGTGCCATGAGCGAGTGCACCCGCCAGCCGCGATTCAGTACCATAACTTGCCTCCTGGGCATTTCCAGCTAACCTGACTGAATTTCAAATCAAGTAATTTCTAGCGGTCGCTGCTCTGTCATTGAGGAGAGGCGCTCGTGGAACTACCTCGCGCTCCTTGTCCGCCGCCGTAACCTCCGGTCCCGCTTTGAATCACCAGTGGCTGTTCGGGCTTCATGCTGTCCATCAATTTCTCGATAGGAACCTGCGGAGGCGCAGGAGGCAGCGATTTCGCGCCAGTGACCTCCGGGCCAGGGTTCCGTATGGGAATCTTGGAATTCGGCGGCAGGAATTTGGTCGGATCATTCAACGCAGGTAGCGCTTCTCCGACCGGTATGGGAGCTACAATCTCGGGCGTGACGATCACGATCAGTTCGGTGTTGGTTCGCGTCCTCTGGATCGACTGAAACAATTTTCCGAGAACGGGAATGTCGCCAAGGAATGGAATCTTGTCGAAGGTTTCTGTGTCGCGGTTGTCGAGGAGCCCGCCGATGGCGAAGCTCTGGCCGTCGCGCAACTCGACCTCGGTGTTCACCTTGCGAGTATCAAGCCCGGGGACGGTGAACCCGGAGATGGTGATGCCATTGGCATAGTCGAGCGAACTGACCTCCGGCGCAACCTGGAGGCGGATCGTATTGCGGGGTGTCACGGTCGGGATGAAGTTCAGGCGAACGCCGAATTCCTGGAATTGGATCGTGACCGCACCCGTGCCGCCCCCGGTAATTCCCTGGACCACCGGATACGGATATTCGCCCCCGGCGAGAAAGCTTGCCTCTTTGCCGTTGGCAGTCAGCAGATTGGGCTGCGCCAGCACCTCGACAACACCCTGAGTCTCAAGCGCAGCAAGCGTTGCGCCTAAATTGAGATCCGGACGGAAAACGAAGAGATTCAGTGCGTTCGTTATGGTCGCCACCGCGGACTGTCCCGGCGGCGTGGCGACGGTTGGCGCCGAGTATTGGCCGGTCGTAACCGTGCCGATCGTATTCGCCGCGCCTGTGCTGAATATATTGAGGCCGAGCTGTTTTTCCTTGGTGCGATCGACAGCGGCAAATCGCACCTTCAGAAGAATCTGCGGATCCGCGGGTGGAACATCAATGTAGAGGAGATTGACTACCTTGCCGGCAGTGGACGCGATCTCGATTGCACGGTCGGAGCTGGTGAGATCCTTCACCGTGCCGCGAAGGAAGATCAGCCCGTTTTCAGAGCTGATCTTCAGTTGCTGTCCCGGGAGTTCCGTGCGGAGCTCGCGGCGCAGGCCGCCGAGCGCGTCTTTTGTGATGTAGGAGCTTGGCCGCACCGTTACGTTAAAAAACTGTCGTGCGCCGCCCTGTTCCCAGACAATCAGCGACGTTTCACCGGGAGTCTTGCCGTTGACCAGGACCTCTGTCGGGCTGGTTGCCTGTGCTTCCGCGATATCGCCTACGCCCACGGTCACACGTCTAATAGGCTCGGCAGTATCCACCAGGACAGTTTTTCCCACCTCTACGACGAGGTCGTTCGTGGCGTCCTGAGCACTGGTGGTCTCCGCCGGCTTCTGAGGCGCTTGCGGAGTCTGCGCTCGAAGTGCTGGCCCCACGAAGAGTATGAGAACCCAGGTACAGAGAAAGAGAAGAGTGGTAAAGATTTTTGCTCTCACTATTTAGCCTCGTGCGAGGTAAATTTCGCTTCACTCCGCTTCGATCCGTTGAAGACCTCCACCAGGTAAAAACCCGCGGGGTGAACCGGCGCTCTGGCGACTTCGGCTTGCTGAATATGGGGCGGTGGCGTCCGTCCTCCGAACAGTTCTGCCATTGCGGCTCCCGGTGGCCTGGCGGTTTGCGTGTCGAGAGGATTGCGCAGCGCGAGCTGGATACGCGTTTGCGTGCCCGCCAGACTCAGCAATTCCGCCTGGTCGGGGGTTACCAGCAGATTGACCACCTGCACCTGCCTGGGCTTCCCTTCCGCGTCTCTTTGAATGTCGGTGCCGGCTGAGAGTACTTCGATGTCCTGGAGAAGGGTTCGCACCCTGGATCCCGCGTCTCCTTTTTGAGAGGGGTTGCCGGAGATCAGTACGTCGACACGCATTCCCGGAGTGGCAAAGCCGGCAACGCCGACAACATCGTCCACTCTGACCGCACAGGCCCGCATGCCGGGCGGAATCGTCGCGGCGAGACCGCCTCCGGACCCTGGCGCGGCAAGGCGGTTTTCCATGATGGGTTCGCCGGCATAAAGATCGGAAACTACGCCGCGTCCGATCACTGCGGCGGGCTGGAGAATCGCGCCTTTTGGTACAGCGCCGACGACGTCGACTGTAGTCAGATCGCCGCTGCGCAGGACATTTCCAAGTCTGATGTTTGTTGCTGCGGCAACTATCCGCGTGGTTCTCGGCCCCGACCCCATACGGCTGCCGACCATCCGGAGGACCAGAAAACTACACGCGATCGCAACGACAAAAGCGCTCAGGAGGATCATTGCCAATCTTCGGTTCATCGGACACCCTTGTGGAGCCAGGACTGTCACTCGCTCATTGCTTCCACGTAATGGCAATTGCGGTGCCAAAGGAGCGAAGAACGTTTCCACAACGAATCAGAGATTTAGGCGACACCATCGCCCTGCAACTGTGAACGCGTGTATACCAATGGCGGCCTCCGTGTAGCCGGGTAGACACGAATGGAGAGTGAATGGGCGGATTCTAGAGCGGCTTACGGCAATTTGGTTGGCCAACGAATTGCAATCTTCAGGAGTTGACTCTTCGTTGTTCGTGGATCGTCGGAGATCTTTACTCTTTGTGCGCCGCGGCTGCACTCACAGGGGTATGAGGCGAACGGGCGCAAGAAGAGCCGGTCAGAACTGGGCTTCCCACCAATGGTGAAATCTTCACACCTCATCTCGCTTTTCGCGCCTCCGTCTACTGCGCCCCGCACGGGACCGTCGGCGTTTGTTGTTTCCACCCTGGTGCACTGCGTTGTGTTCGGCCTCATGTTGATCGCGATCAAGAACGCCCCGAACATGATGCGGAGGGTTCCCGATCAGCGATATACCGTGCGGATTCTTCGACTGCAAGGCGCCGAACCACAGCTTCGGTGGAGACCCAGCGGAGGCGGAGTGCATCCTGCCGTTCAAGCCGTCGCGCACGCAATGCGTTCCGGCGGCCAGTTAGCCGCTCCGGCGGCTCCCCGGCAGACCGCGCCGCCGAGCCAATCCCTCCAGACTCTGATTCAGCCCAATACACCCCCCAATCAGCCGCTGATAAAAGAGACGCCCGTACCGACCATCGTCATGTGGCGGCCGGAGATTACTCCCACGCTGAAAATTATTCCCACACCGCATCAGGAGGTGACAGCGGCCCATGTGCCGCCTTCGCTTGCGCTTCCGAATCGGGAGTCGCACATCTCCGATATTGAGCTCGCGTCCAGTTCCTCCGCTTCGAATACCATTCCCATCCCGGCGAGCACCACCACACCAGTGGCCGTGCCCCTTCCGGTCCTGCAAACGGTTCCGGAATCGGCATCGAAGTCTGCGGGCCAACCCACTCCAACGACCGTTGTATCCGTTTCCGATGTTCTGGTTGCCCAGGGAACGGTCGCTTTGCCGCTCGCGAATGAAACTGCATCGGGATCGGCTTCCGATTCCGTAACTCCGGGACGGCCAGAAAGCACGGGAACCAGTGGAAACGGGTTGGCCTCGGGCCAGCAGAATGCAAATGGTGTCGGTCAGAATGCTGATGGTCGAGGAGGAACTCGCGACGGAGGCGCCGGCGAGTCCGCCGAAAGTGGAGATGGTGGAAACCGCGGCAACGGCACTGGCCCCGGAACTGCCTCGAACACGGGATCCAATTCAGGAAGCATGTCCGGAGTCGACCGGATCACCCTTCCAAGAAACGGCCGGTACAGCATTGTAGTGGTCGGGGCTTCCTTAGATAGCGAATATCCGGACACTCTCGGGATCTGGGCCGGAAGGCTTGCCTATACAGTTTATGTGCATGTCGGATTGGCGAAGAATTGGATCCTTCAGTACTCTGTGCCGCAGGCCCCACAAGCTTCGGCGAACTCCGCTTACCCGAGGCCGGTGAACACGACTCGTCCGGATGCGCCGTGGCCATACGTTATGGTCCGACCCCACCTGACGCCGACTGACTCCGACTCCGACGCCATTATGGTGCATGGCTTCATCAATTCCGGCGGCCATTTCGAGCAGCTTGCGGTTGTTTTCCCTCCGCAGTTCGCGCAAGCTAAATTTGTGCTTGGCGCGCTGCAGCAATGGGAATTCCGGCCTGCAATGGAAAAGGGCCAACTGACAGCGGTGGAGGTCCTGCTGATCATTCCGAGCGAGACGGATTAGCAGCGCTTCACCAATCGATAGCGGCAAGAGCCTCGTTCTCGCCTCATTGTGAAATCACCATCTCCGAGGTGCTGCTCATATTCAGAGTGCTGCTTGGTATGAACGGGATCGACAGCGGATATTGATAGTTGACGGTCACCTCAACCTGGTTCCCGGGATTGTTGCAGCTTGCGGACGGCGCGCACGTTCCTCCGGCAGGATAGGCCGACCAGGCTGTACTTACGGTCATATTCTGCGGATTGATGCCGGGATATCCCAGATTCTCGACGTAATTCTGTACATCTGATTGCGAGGCCGGACATGCGGGGGTGAAGCCCGTGCAGGAGTATCCACGCACGATTGCAAAGCGCGTGCCCTCTCGGGCGGCCTCCGAGATGAAATGGTAGGTGTATACCGCCGTGCAGATTTCCATCAGGCCGAATAACATTGTGAGCAGAATGACGCTTGCCAACGCCATTTCCACCATGGCCGATCCTGCTTCGCAACATGGGCGGCGACGCCAAAGAAGATCTCGCGCGGAAAGTGCGCGTTCAGGTGGAACCCCGAACGGTCCCCAATGCTCGAATTGCCTCAACATCAGATCAACCTGCCTTCCGCAATGTGGCGCGGCACTGCACTACTGCCACACCCGCATGATCGATTGTCCGTTCACGGTAAACGTCCTGGGCAGGCCTGGACAGTACACCAGCGGGTCGAAGGTCGTCGAGGTGTTTACCTGGACGTATTCCAGGATGCGCGCACCTGCGCAATCGCCGGTCGAGCAAGTGGAAGGCGTTCCGTCGGAACAGCCGCAGAAATGGATCGCAGTGGCGGTAAGTCCAGGGACATTCGGGCTGTCATTGGTCGCCGCGACCTGCATCCCTGCATAGTCGGAAGCGGTGATGTGGTTCTGCGCGCCATACTGGACGCCGGCACGAGCTGCATTCGACGTTTCGATGGCGGCATAGGCGAGACGCCCGAGCTCGGCAGCTCCAAGCAGCAGCAGCGCAAGAAGCGGCATGGTTAAGGCCAGCTCAACGAGCGCCTGGCCGGCTTCAGCGTAGCAGGACCGCCGGCGCGTCGCATTCCTGATAGGCCCCTCGGTGCAGGGTTGCGAATCTAACGTGATTGCGCATTTCATAGTCACTCCACCAGCCTGGCTGCCGTCAGAACTGATTGGTTGTTGATCAGGGCATAATCCTGTAGCGTGCCCGCGCCACTCAGAGTGAGCGCCGCGGCGTCGATTGATTCATACAAGGTCGTGGTTGCATCCGCATTGACGGTGACACTTGCGGAGGGCGCATAAATGATGCCTTCCAGGCTCGAATTCGCCGCGTTGTTGAACGTCAGCGGATTCGTGTCGCTGGGGTCCTGATAGAACAGCATTCCACTGTAAGCTGCGGGCGGTATCGGCGCCGTGACGTTCCACATCTCTGTACCTACGGTGTCGTTCAAGGAAGCCGTCGCATTCGGAAGATAGAAGGTGACACCTGCTCCTGTGATCGTGGGCATTCCGGTGACCGTGAGCGCGCCATTGACAATATAAGTTCCCGGATTAAGCGTGATGACCGTACCAGCGGGACCGCCGATCGAAAGATTGCTATAGCATCCCGGATTCAACGTTTGGGTAGTGACGGCGACTGGGTCAATGACGCAGGAACCCACCGCGAACGCAGGCGGCGTCAAGTAACCTAGCGGATCGTTGAACGGAACGATGCCGGTGACTGGCGCCGGGGTAACAGTCGCGCCGCCATTCGTATAGCCGCCTACCACACCGATCGATTGGGCGGTCACGACACCCGCATTGGCGGCCAAACCCGATGCATTGTCGGAGTTATCCACGACGGTACAGGTGGGCGCGGAAACCGTCATGCCATTGAAGACCAGCGCCGATCCGGTCGCAGCGAGCGCGAAAATACAGCCTTGTGACGGCCCGAGAGTGCCGACTGCTCGAGCGGCGACGTTCATCGAGTTCACATTGAAGATTCTGGCGAAAACTGTCGGCTGATTCTGAATGACAACTGCCTCAACATAGTTTACGTTTCCGGCGAACGGACCAGAAGCCGGCCCAGGGGTGATATTTACCGTGGCGCCATTGACTCCGTTTACCATGCCGTTCTGGGCGGCGGCTGCCTGACCCGCCGCAACCGCGTCTCCGTAGTTCAACTCCTGTGCTGCAGCGATCGCCGCACTATCGGCCGCAATCTGCATGTTTCTTTTGGTATGGAACATAATCCCGATATCCGTGGCAAAGCCGACGAAGCCGAGCAGGATGCCCATGCACAGCAAGGTGAGGATCATCGTCTGGCCGTTCTCGTCTCTTAGATTCATCGTTCCCATATCTTGCTCAGGGGTGTGGCGAGCTAGGCGCTTTAATGGCCCGCCCAGCGCGAATACAAAATCCATGCCGTATCTGCCGCCCTTCACTTTGCGGGTGCTCCGGAGGCTGAAAGCACTGGAGTAATCGCTCTAGCGAGATCCTCTTGCCCTGCTGATACTTCGGCATCCGGGGCGCCTACCGCTCTCAAGCGATCCTCCATCTCCTCGGCCATGCAAATCACCAGTTGATCTCCTTGCTCCGTGCGCGACGAATAGATCGTGTGGGTCGGCAATTCCAGCACGCTTGCGGCCTCGGTCTTCAGCGGCGCAATGCGAAATCCTGGAAAATGCTCGGTCAGATACACGACGCGATAATTTTCATCCAGATAAATCAGATCGAGCGGAAACAACACACCCCAGGTGTGTATCCCGCTCGATGGCACCAGCCAAAGCCCCTCATTGAAGCCCAACTTGAGCCTTCCAATGAAGCCTTTGAGCCGAGCGAAGCTGGTATCAGCCACGCTGATTCCAAGGCTGAGAAAGCATTCGCGGGTGCGGTTATAGACGCAATATGTCCTATTTTTCATGAATTCCTGGCCTTGGCGCGTTCCGTCAATCAGGCTCTGAGCCGGCACGGGTCGAGGGTGGAATCCGAGCCGTGCCATGCGATTTCAATTTTCAAATCTGTTGTTCTTTCCACTGATTAGTTTGCAATGGGCAGGAGCGCCAACTCGGCACCGGGAGATACGCGTGCCAATCCTGGCTTCTCTTGCTCCGGCTAGAAGACCTTAGCGAACCCGCGTACGGCGGCGCTGGATCAGAATGCCCATGACGACAAAGAACAACACGCCAGCAACTATGCGGATGATCGTCACATTATCCACGTCAATTCTCCTTCCCCTCACTGATTGAAGTACGTGTGGAAATTCTGAATGATGATGATCATCGCCGGCCCAACGGTGACCACAAAAATAGACGGAAAGATAAAGAAAACCAGCGGGAAGACCAGCTTCACAGTGGTCTTCGCCGCCTGCTCCTCGACCGTCTGCCGACGGTGAGTCCGAAGCGTGTCGGCGTGGATGCGCAGAGTCTTCGCGGCACTTGTGCCGAACTGTTCTGACTGGACGAGCACAGAGACAAGATTGCGCACGCTCTCCACGGCGGTGCGGTCCGCAAAGTGTCTCCACGCCTCTCCACGGGCGCGGCCTGCGCGTTGCTCCAGAACGACAAGACTCAGCTCATCGGTGATGGCAGGCTGCGCTTTGCGCAATTCCTCGGCGGTCCGTACCGTTGCCTGATCGATGCTCTGGCCGGCCTCAATGCAGATAACAAGCAGGTCCAAAACGTCTGGTAGACCCTCGCGAATTTTCGTCTGGCGAATGGAAATTCTCCTGCCCAGCCAGAAATCCGGTACGATGAAGCCCAGGCCCAGTGCCAGCGCGTAAAAGATGAGGGGGCTATGTTGCGCTAGACCAGTCACAGTAGCCAAAAGGCACAACAGCAACGGAAGCAGGACCTTAGCCCCATAGAAGGTTTTCACCGCTGTTTCTGAACGATAACCGGCACGGATCAGCCGCTGCCCGGTGATAGAGACCTCCGCCGGACTCTTCGGCAGCACGCGTTCCAAATGTCCCATCATCTCGCCCAGCGAGGACTGCGTATGCTGGATTGTGCTCCTCAGGTTGCTTCGTTTTCCACGGGGCGTAATGACAGCGGAGATCCGCTGGAGCATCGCTTCGCGGTAGAAAAGCAGCAGGCCTCCGCTGGCAATCAGCAGAAACACCGCAAGGAAAGACAATGCCGCCAGTCCCATAACGCACCCTTAAACATGCATGTTGACAATCTTCCGAATGATCAGCGCGCCGATGATGGTGTCGGCGGCAGAGAGATAAAGAAGTTTCAGGCCGAGAGGAGTCTTCCACAACATGCTCATCGTCTCGGGATTGACCAGGTATAGCGCGAGCGCAAGCACCGGCGGCAGAAGCGTGAGGATCCATCCCGTCAGCCTGCCTTGTGCGGTATGGACACGCACCTGTCGCTTCAAACGGAAACGTTCGCGGATCACATACGATGTCTTGTCGAGCACCTCGGCAAGGTTTCCACCGCTTTCCTTCTGGATAAGAATGGCGGTGACGACAATTTTCAGGTCCTGCAGCGGCGCGCGAGTGACCAGGTTGTCCATGGCCGCCCTTAATTCAAGGCCATAGTTCTGCTCTTCGAAGCAGATGCGAATTTCGCCACCAAGAGGATCGGGGGATTCCCGGGCCACGATACCGAGCGCAGAGACAAAACTATGTCCGGCGCGAAGCGCACTCACGATCAGATCCAGCGCCTCCGGTAGCTGCTGCTCAAATTTATTGAAGCGCTGCTTGCGTTTGTTCAGCACATATGCAAAAGGCGCTGCACCCACCACAATGCCGAGCAACAGCGCGAATATAACCGCGCTCGTTCTCAGATAGAACAGATAGGCAGGAAAGATGAAGCAGGCGGCTGAAATGAGAAGCAGGCCGCCCGCGGTCCACTTCAGATTCGCCTGGTAGAGCAGAATGCGGAGACGCGGTGCAATCTCGAGTTTATGCAGCCAGCGATTCAGCCATGGAACGGCGCTCAGCAATTCTTCCTTGCGGACGTCGACGATGTCGTCGTGCCCTTCAGCCCGCTCAACTACCAGGGCCGACTCCAGCACAGCTAGTGTCCGCTTGGTCTCCTTCGAAGAGCCGACGCCGCTGGCGACCAGCAGCAGCGCCAGCACCACGAACACGCCCGAAAATACCAGCAACACCAGCAATGACATGTTTCCGACCTCAACCTGCTTAATTCACCTGCATGGTCTGCTCAAACAGGCCGGCAGGCAGGAAGATACCGGCAATGCGGATTTGATCGAGGAACTTGGGGCGGATGTGGGTCGCCTCAAACATTCCAATCACTTTGCCGTCCGGCCCGATACCCTTTCGCTTAAAACTAAAAATCTCCTGCATGCTGATTACGCTCTCCTCCATCCCGGTGATTTCGGAGATGCTGACCACCTTACGGGTGCCATCGCTTAGGCGAGATACCTGGATGACGATGGCGATCGCCGATGCGATCTGGTGACGCACCGTTCTTTCCGGCATATTCAAATTGCTCATTGCCACCATGGATTCCAGTCTTGACAACGCATCTCGCGGCGAGTTCGCGTGAATCGTAGTCATGGAGCCCTCATGGCCTGTGTTCATCGCCTGGAGCATGTCGAATGCTTCTTCCCCGCGGACCTCGCCGATGATGATTCGGTCTGGGCGCATACGCAGGCTATTGACCAGCAACTGCCGCTGCCGGATTGCGCCCGCTCCCTCAATGTTTGGCGGCCGGGTTTCCAGCCGGACAATATTCTCCTGCGCCAACTGGAGTTCCGCCGCGTCTTCAATCGTGACCAGTCGCTCATTGTGCGGAATATATTGCGACAGAATATTGAGGAGCGTTGTCTTGCCCGCTCCAGTACCACCCGAAATCAAAATACTGATTCTTGCGCGCACGGCGGCGGACATCATCTGCATCATTTCGGGAGAGATGCTTTTCATGTCTGTGAGCTGCTGGGCGGCAATCGGTCCCGTCCCGAAGCGCCGGATGGAAAGCGCCGGGCCATCCAGCGCCAAGGGCGGGATGATGGCGTTGACACGCGAACCATCGGGCAGGCGCGCATCAACCATCGGCGAGGATTCGTCGATTCTGCGGCCGACCCGCGAAACGATGCGATCGATAATCTGCATCAAATGGCGGTCATCGCGAAACACCGCGTCAATTCGTTTGAGAACGCCGCCGCGCTCGATGAAGACGTGATCTTTGCCGTTCACTAGGATGTCGGAGATGGCCTGGTCCCGCAGCAAGGGCTCCAAAGGACCAAGGCCGAACACCTCATCCAGCAAGTCGGCTTGAATTTTCTCCTGTTCGCCAAAACTCAGCGGCACTCTCTGGTTGACGATAATTTCGTTCACCATGCCGGCAACGGCCTGCCGCGCTTGGCTGGAGTTGACGCGGGACAACTTCTCCAGATCCAGTTTGGAGATGAGCACCCGGTGCGTTTCCGCTTTGAATTGTTCCAGATTCAGTTGTTCCACGCCATTCCACCCGATTCCATCGAAGACTTCTTCTACCAATCATCCGAACAGGCTAAAGTGCTTCTTCTTCTCACGCGTCTTGGGCAAGCCACATGCTGCGCGCGCCATTTGCCGGATAACACGAGAGATGTTTGAATCTCCCAGCACCAATGCACTGGCTGTGTTCTGTGCGCGAAGCGCGGTGTCGTAATCGCTGGGAATCTTCCATTCCGGCGACACGGAGAGCGCCTTCTTGATTTCCTGTTCGTCGATACCTAGCGACCGCGGCGTAAAGCGGTTCAGAACGACCTCAAGTTTGACACCGGAGTCGCTGAAGAACTCTGAAATCAGCCGGTGGGAATTGCGCAGCTCGGAAACGCTAACCTGGCTGATGAGATAAACGGCCGTGGCCGATTGAAGCAGCAGCTTTCCGGCAGGGCCAATGTTCGATCCGGCATCGACCACAACGTATTCGAAGTCCTGCCGCGTAACGAACAGCAGTTTTTCGAGCGCCTGTTCTTGGGGCGGCCTTGACGTGTAATCATCCGGCGCGGCCAGCACCGAGAGTCCCGAGGTGTGCTTGACGAGCAGCTTGGAGAGAAAATTGGAATCCAGACGGCTGGAGCTCTGGAGAGCATCTGCAGTTGTGAACTGGGCACGTATCCCGAGGCCCAGCGCCGCGTCGCCGATCGGCGTTCCGAGATCAATCAAAACCGTGCTTTCTTCCGACTCTTTCGCTAACGCCACGGCGAAATTGCTGGCAACAGTGGTTGTGCCAGACCCGCCTTTTGCCCCGACGAACACGAAGAGTTTTCCCGTTGCCCGCTTCGCGGGGCGGCTGGTCGGGCGGCGAACCGAAGCGCGCACCAGAGCTTCTGCTATTGCTCCGGGAGCGACAGGTTGCGTCAGAAACTCGCGAGCGCCCGCCCTCATGGAGCGGACCAGCATTTCCGAATCTGACTGCGCGGAGTAGACGATTACGGTTATGGAGCTGTTGCCGCAGATATTCTCGACCAGGTCCAGCGCATGCTCGGGATTGCTGTCCAATTCCACGACGACGAGGTCATAGCCGCCTTCCAGCATTCGAGGCACGTCATCCAGGTCCGGATAGGTCGGGAACTCCTGGGTAACATTCGCCTGCGATCCAGCCAAGGCGCGCGCCATCGATTTCCGGCGCTGTTCCTCTGGGCCGATTAACGCGATGGACAAGACTTTGGCGCCGAGCGCGTCACGATCTTGTGTCAAAGTGGACATCACCAATTTGCGACTCCCCGCTGCATCGAGTTTTTCGGCCAGTTCGATTGAGTTAGGCATGGTATCGATGAGGTCGTCATAAGGGATTGCCGCCGCCCTCTTCAGCGGGAAAAAAAGGATACCAGCGTTCCGATTGCAATCGCTGGAGCGTATGGCATTTTGCGCGTCAGCGGATTATCCAGAACCAGGTGCGGATGAGGGCGCAATCCGCGCTTCTTGAAGCCAACGATCAGGTCACCCGTGCCTTTCAACAAGTCGCCGGCAAACCCGCCGGCGATCGCCCAGCAAACCGCCATAACGCCGCCGGCAATCCCCGCGACAACCATTGCCAGCAGCAACTGCGAAGGGCCGATCCAAGCGCCTATGGCCGCGCATAATTTCACGTCACCCATGCCCATTCCGCCCAGCAAGCATAACGATCCGAAAAACAAAGTGCCCAGGCCGATGCCCAGGAAGCTTTGCGCCACGCCATGCCAGCCGTGTGCCCAGGCCGAAATGGCGATTCCGGCAGCCAGAAACGGCAGCACCAGCCAGTTTGGAATTCGGCAGCTTCGCAAGTCAGTGAACGTTGCAATGGCAAGGACGATGACCGTTGGCCACCAAGCGATTGAGTGCATGCACAGTCTCTTTCCGCCCTTATCAAGGGATGTCCATGCAATAGCAATCCTCCGTCCAAATCCTCAAACCGGGGGGCCAGCCTGAATTCAGAAGCTTACGCACGCCTGTCCCGCCTGGTGTGCACGGCTGTTTACAGTGGTTGCGGCGGCCTGACGCGTCGCATTTACACCTTTCAGGTCCGGTCTCGCGCCGGGAAAGAGTAGGGGCAAGTCGGAAATGGAGCCTGTGACAAACTCGCGACCGCCCGCGCTCACTGTTCGGAAGCTATGTCGGGGAACTTTTTCTTGCACGGTCTGCAGGTACTGCATGTAAGCGCGGTTTCCAGCTGGAAGCGGAAATAGCACAAATCGCGAGCACGAGCCGACAGGCAGTTCCGCAAGCAGTCGCGTTTCCCGCTGATCCATCACAAACATGCGTTCGCCCTCTTCTAATTTCACCCGCGGATATTCCACGGTTGTGTAGGCCGGTAGGTAATAGCCCGCATGACGATAACCGAGGAAGTGAGAATCAAACCCGACGATCAGCGTCGTTCCTGGAGGAGCGACCTGCGGCAGTGACACAAGAATGCCTTGCAACTCGGACTCGAACCTTCGAACCGATCGGTAGGAGCAGTAGAGAGGCGAGGCTAGAAAGATCAGGACGTTTGCCGCAACGCAAATTCCGACCGCAGCGTTCTTGAGCGAACGCCGCCATTCGGCGGTTTCATACCAGAGTGCCGACCAGTGCCCTAGCCAGATGCATGCCGGCACGGAGAGCAACAGAAGGTATCCGCTGTTTACAAACTTGAGATAGATGAAGGTGAAGAAACACAGTGCCGGTGCGATCCAAACGGTGGTGAAAACCTTTTTTCGGAGATCGCTGTAGCCACCTTGATATTTTGCGGCCAGCGGCGCGATCGAGGCAGGCCCGAACGTCACGAGATAGATGAACGCAATGGTGAAGGCGCGTGCGATCGAGGTTGCCGGGGAGGAGTTGAACACCGTGGTTCGGGAAGGCACCAACCGCCACAGCGAAAATAGGGCGGCGAAGTAGGCATGCCACCCGCCGCTGGCATAAATCATTGGAAGAAACCATGCGATCAGCGTCAGCAGAACGGCTGAAATTCCGGCCAGCACTCGTGGCCGTGTTGCCCCGCGCAGGGAGAAAAGAAACAGCGGCCCTAGAAAGAGCAGAGACGATGGACGCACTCCCGCAGAGATGCCGAGAACAACCGCCGCCGGTACAATAAATTGTTGCTTGCCGGAATGCACGCGCCAGCACAGGTAGCCCAGCAGCGCCGAAAAGAGAGCCTCCACGCTGTAGGTCAAAGCGACGATTCCATGGAACCATGCAAGCGGAGAGGTCAAGAACAGAACACCGGCAAAACGCGCCGCCCTTTGCCCGAACCAGTCCAGCGCCACCCAGTAGACCAGGATGATGACGCCGCAACTGGCGAGAATACTTAACACCACGAGCGACAAATTGGTGTTGTGGACGACTGTGTCCAGCAACCAGGCCATACAGATGTACAGAAAATAGCCAGGCGGATGCGGCTGATGGACGCGAGGATCGAAGTGTCCAATGGCCAGCGCAAAGTTTACGGAATCGAGGTCATAGAGAAAGTGACTTCGAAAGACAAATCGCGTGACAGCGACGGCGCCTGCCAGCAGCGAGATATCCAGCCTGCTCCGGGGTGTCATACTGGATCCGGAGCAACTGGACTGCCAATGCCACAAGCTATGCGAAGCGGTTTGTGTAGCGATCCTCTCTGAGGTTGCACAACGTTACCAAAGTTTTCTCGACTTTGTTTTTTCCATTTGCTACCTATTGAGCCGCTCGCTCGATCGCCCCCTCGGTTTTCCTTCGCCGCCGTTCGCAGCGGTTTTAGAGAGAGGTTTCGATTCCCACGCCCCCGGTGGAGAGTTCGTTGGATCGTACTTCGGCCAGTTGAAGGACTGCCCACCGCCCATGATCCGCGTGGCGCTGTATTCAGAAGATCGCAAGCTCCAGCCACTTCTTTCTTCCGCACTCGGCAAAGAATTCCATGTGGTCCTGGAATCAAGTGAGGGATCCCTTAACCGCTGCATGGCCGCGGGAAACTGCGACATAGTTGCGCTCGACCTGGACTCCAGCTGCCCTTCGCTGTCGGAGCGCATCGTCAGTTGCCGCCGCCTCGTTGCGGCGCCGTTTCCCTCGGTGATACTGGCCGATGATGGAGTGCGCAGTACAGCGATAGAACTTGTTCGGTTGGGCGCATACAACTACTGCCGCAAACCACCCTCGATACTGGATCTGAAGGCGATTCTTCGCCGCGCCCACGAAAGCTCCTCGCTAAAGCGGAAGCTCCAGAAGGTTCAGCAGCAATTGGAAGCCGCTACCAGCTGCGACCGGATGATCGGATCCAGCCCGCAGGTACGGCAGGTTTACGATCTGGTGCATCGCGTCGCGAACCTTAATGCGTCTGTGCTGGTTACCGGCGAAAGTGGCACAGGCAAGGAATTGATCGCGAACGCAATTCACAACGTGGGGAATCGCTCGAGCCGCCCCTTCGTCGCCGTTTGTTGCGGCGCGATCCCGGAAACTCTGATCGAAGCCGAATTGTTCGGCCATGAGAAAGGCGCATTTACCGGGACCATCGGCATGCGGGAAGGATACCTCGAGCAAGCGGGCGACGGGACATTGTTTCTGGATGAAATCGGCGAACTAACCTTGAGCACGCAGGTAAAACTGCTGCGCGTGCTGCAGCAGCGCGAATTCTGCCGCCTCGGCAGCAGCAAGCCGATCTCCTTGCGGGCGCGGCTGGTGTTCGCGACCCATCAAAATCTCTCGGATTTGGTGGCTGCGGGGAAATTTCGAGAGGACCTCTACTACCGTATCAATGTGATCAGAATCGATGCGCCTCCTCTGCAGGAACGCCCGGAGGATATTCCACTGATCTCCCTGCACTTCTTGAAGCGCTACTCCGCAATGTATGAAAAGCCGATGGAGGAAATTGATCCCGCGGCCATGGCGTTGTTGCAGAGCTACTCGTGGCCCGGAAATATACGCGAACTGGAGAACGTAATTCAGCGGGCGATCATCGTCGCTCGCGACGAGGTGATTCGCGCGGAGGACCTGCCGCAGATTGTTCAGGCTGAAACTATCGTCAGCATTGATGACTATCGAACGTCTGGTTCGTTCGAGACGCAGCTTCGCGATTACAAGATCAAGCTCGCGGAGGCGGCCGTACGGGAGAACAACGGGAACAAGACCCTGGCTGCGCGCAGCCTTTGCATCTCCCGCGCTTATCTTCACCGGTTGATACGCACCGGTGAAGGCGGCCAGTTTATCGAACCGGATACTCCCGAGATCGGGACCGTGTGAGTACTGCATCGCCGGCGGCGACGCCTTCGGTTGGTCGAAGACGGTTTTCTGTCGTACACCGGATCTTCAGCTTTCCCGTCATGCTGTCGAGTCTTCTGTCGATGTTGGCCGTACTGACGGTACGCTCACGCTTCGACGATCCAGACATGTGGTGGCACCTGAAAACGGGCCAGATCATCTGGACGAAACACATCATTCCGACAAGCGACATTTTCTCCTACACGACCGGCCACCATGCCTGGGTGCCGCACGAATGGCTTTCGCAGACGATCGTTTATGGCGCTTACCGATTCCGTGGCTACACGGGCCTTATGTTGTGGCTGTGCGTGATGGCCGCCGCGCTGCTTGTTGCCGGCTACGTTCTGTGCACCCTGTATTCAGGAAATGCAAAGGTGGGTTTCGTGGGAGCCATGACCATGTGGTTCTTCTCGACCGCGGGCCTCGCAGTTCGTCCGCAGATGATCGGTTATCTTCTGCTTATCCTCGAACTACTGGCGATCCATCTCGGGCGTACGCGCGATCCACGCTGGTTTTTTTGTCTGCCGCCGCTCTTTGCGGTCTGGATAAACTGCCACGGTTCGTTTGTCTTTGGGCTTATCGTCGGATGCCTTTTTCTGCTCTGTTCATTTTGTCATTTCCAGACCGGCTTACTTGTGGCAATACGGTGGGATAATCGCAACCAGCGGATTTTCGGATTGTCATTGCTGTTTTCTGCCGCGGCTCTGTTCCTTAACCCCACTGGCGTTAAACAGGTACTCTACCCGCTGGCCACTCTGCTGCATGAGCCCGTTGGCCTCTCTGTTGTCGATGAATGGATGCCGCTATCCATGAACAGCGCGCGAGGTCTTGGAGTGCTGACCGTTCTCGCATGCATCGTCCTTTCGACCATTGTGCGGAGGACGGAGTTGTTCTTAGATGAGGTGGTCGTGCTCTTGCTGGGCACGTGGCTTGCAGTCAGTCACCAGCGGATGGTATTCGTCTTTGGCATCCTGGTCGCGCCAATCCTCACTCGGTTACTTTCAACCTCCTGGGACGGCTATGACCCGGCTCACGACCACCCGGCACTCAATACATCCTTGATAGCGGTGTCGATTTCGATAGCATTCCTGGCATTTCCGAACCGCCAGAATTTGGCGAGACAGGTCAACCAGACCAGTCCGGTAGCAGCAGTGGACTTCATCCAGATCCACCATCTGTCCGGCAATATGCTGAATGAATATGTCTACGGCGGCTATCTGATATGGACCACCCCCGAACGTCCCGTTTTTATCGATGGCCGCGCGGACGTCTTCGAATGGACAGGTGTCATGCAGGAATTCGGCAGGTGGGCGACAATTCAGACCAGCCCGAACACGCTTCTCAACAAATACAACGTCAAATTCTGTCTGCTGGCGCGCACCTCTCCCATGGCGCAAATATTTCCTTTGTTGCCAAACTGGAAGCAAGTCTATTTGGACACACATTCCGTGATATTCGTGCGCACGGTACCTGACCCTGCTCGCGCATCGAGCACGGCCGCGACGAACAGCGCGAAGTCATCAAGTACACTGGCGGACTCTCGCACATCGCACGGAGTTCGACGGAATCACCATACATCGCCAACATCGGGCGACCAACATTTCGCTACCGTCCAAAAGGGTTGAAGCAGAACCGAGGATTCCGGCTCCATCACGCTCCCTTATGACAAGCTGCTGATCGGGGGGGCGCGACCCGTGTACAGCCGCAAATAGACGGCTGGCAGCTACCCGACGTCTTCCTGCTCCACACGATGAATGACAGCTTAGCGCTGCTTCAATACCTCGATACAGCGAAGCCGCGCCACGCCGTCATCATCGGTCGAGAAGAGCCGCTTTCACCCGGGACCGAGAAAGTTCTCCGGAATGCCTGAATGCCTGTATTTATGGCCGCACCTCCTGCACCCGCTGGTCGAAGTCCGGCTGAAGGCTGAATACCGCGCTGTTGGAATCATTCTGCTCTATTTCACCCACACCTCCGGCGGCTCATCTTCTGTCTGCCGCGCGTGAAACATGCCTGCCGTGTTGTTGCTCCAAATGGGCAATCCTGTTCGGCCAATGACAATTACACCGCCCTCGCCTCCCGGCAGGCCTGTCAGCACCTCGCGAATGAGGTGATCGGCTGCCCATTCCGGCGTTCTGCCGGCTTCACATAGAGCGTCAATACTGTGCGCGAGGGATAAACGGATGAAGTATTCTCCTACCCCCGTTCCCGATATCGCACAACCCCGGTCATCGGCGTAGGTGCCAGCACCCAGAATCGGTGAGTCTCCTACCCTTCCCGGCAACTTACCTTGCATGCCTCCTGTCGACGTGGCGGCTGCGAGGTGTCCAGATGCGTCGCGAGCAACAGCGCCCACGGTTCCAAAGCGGTGCGAGAATTTGATCGATCCCAAAGGCGAAGCACCCGATGAAGGCTCGGTTGGCGCTGTTACCCCACCAGGCCGGGCGGGTACAGGCCGGTTGCTCTTCCGCATGACCTCTTTGAGCTCGTTCCATCGCATTTCGGTGAAGAAGAAGCTCGGCGGCTCCTGCTCAAGACCTTGTGCCTTTGAAAACGCATCTGCTCCGGTGCCCACCATAAGCACATATGGCGTGCGTTCCATCACGGCACGCGCTAAGGCGACTGGATGACGAGTGAAATGAATGCAAGCAACACCTGCTCCCTTCAGGTCTTTGCCATCCATGATGGAGGCATCCATCTCGTTTGTTCCATCGGCGGCGAAGGCCGATCCACGCCCGGCATTAAATAAGGGGTCGTCTTCCAAAACTTCAACGGCGGCCTGAACCGCGTCCAACGCCGCTCCGCGTTTTTCTAAGACCGCCGTTCCCGCCGCCAGGGCACGCGTCAGGGAGCCCCGATACGCCTTGGCTGTTAGCCCATCCATGTTCAACCATTCCGCTTCCCCGGCTCCTCCGTGAATCTCGATAGCCCATGTTCTAGCAGTTCTCTCCTGACGGGATTGGCAATTGATCGTCGATGGCTGAGCCGCGAGGATCAGTGCCAATGCGACTGTCGGTCTCCATCTGAACATCGAGGAACACCTCGTCTTTTCATACGTAGGGGCGCCCTTACCAGGTTGCGCAAGGCTACCCCGAAAAGCGGCGCGGCTAGTTCACACTGCTCGATTCTGAGTGCTCATCTTTCACCGGTTCTCGGTTCTCCATAACTTCCATCAGAAGCCCTCTCGATGGGGCTCCGAGGGGATAGAGCCGGCTGCGCTACGCTGGCCTGTTGAGCGAGGGGATAGAGCCGGCTGCGCTACGCTGGCCTGTTGAGCAATGAAATTCCTGTTATGTAGGAAGGAGTTCCCTGTTCCATGAGAGGCAATTCCCTGTAAAAGTGGCGGCCGAGCAGCCTCAGATCAATCTCTAATCTATCGAATCCACTCACCTCACCGCCTTCTTCCCTGCTTGCCGCGGCGGCACGGAAATCAGAGATTCCCTGTTAGCGGGGAATTCCGCCCGCAAGGATAGCAGTTCGCCAGAGGCTGGGTCCACCGCCACCCAGTCTGCGTCTTTTCCCTTCCGCCAGATCTCAAACCGAATACCCCCTAAGTTGGCCGACAAGCCGGTTTGGCACGTGCCGGCAGAATCAGAGCCAGATTCGATCAGCGCATTTTGCCTTTCTCTCGTCGAGTGAGAATCGACGTTACCCATACCTGGCGTCATGCAGATCGGCGACCTTCCCTCAGGGGCCCCTCAAAGCGAAGACCTCTAACGCGTCTCCCTGGCCTGATCGGTGATCAACACCACATCGGAGCTCGACTTGACCCGCGCGACCGCCAGTTGCTTGCCCGACGGCGACCAGTCAAAGTCGCGGATGCTCTCCGGCGCCGGATTGAACAGCGCATGCGGGGTAGAGCCGTCTAATGGCTGATAAAGCAAAGTAATCCCGCCATTCCGCAGGGCGTCCCCTACGATGGCGCGACCGTCTGGCGAAAGCATGGTGATGTTCGCCAAGCTCTGATCGATGAAGAAGGGCGGCTGCATTCGTCCGGAGGCCAAGTCAGTGATGATGACGCAAATCTTTTCTTGACGAAGCGCAAAAAGAGCGGCCCGCGTTCCATCGTGCGTCACCGTCACTGCGGCGTAATTAACCGCTGGAATCAGCTGCTTCGTCGTTCCTCCGGCCACAGGGACGCTCCACAGGGAAACGTTGACGTCGTTTCCAATACTGAAATATGCCTTCTGGCTGTCGGAGGAACAACCGATAGCGCGCACAAATCCGCTGGTCGTGAGTTGAGCGATCTCACCTCCATCCGCGTTCGTGCGGAAGAGGCGCGGCTCGTTGCTGCCCTTGGGAAAGCCGGCGAACAAGATGCGGCCGTCGGGGCAGGCGGCGATGGAGTCTCCGGGAGCGATATCGCTCGTATCGAAGCTCTGCACGCTTCCGGTCGCTCGATTGATCGTTCCGATACTCAAACCTCCAACGACGTAAAGAAAATGGTCCTCCGTTGGCCAGGCGATGGCGTTCGGCACAATCCTCAACGGCAGCGTCGAAACCGGTTCACCCGCATCCGGCCCGTACAACGCGATACTCGAATAGGTATTGGTCACCACTGTGGCCAGGGTGCGTCCGTTCCCGGAGAGCGCCAGCTGGCTATACGAATTCACATCGTTGGTCAGTGAATGAAACTCACCCGACGGTATCGTGACAACGCCGATCTGCGCGCGGTCGGTGTGCTGCTTGTAATAGAGCGCCAGCAGATGGCGACCGTCGGGCATCCAGGCAAGCGTTGTGGAAGCCAGATCGGTATCGGTGTTCGCAAAGACAATTCCCTGTGAAGCCGCCACTGTCGTCAGCTTCTTTGAAGCTATCTCCATCACCTGCAGCTCGACTCTCGTCGTACCTCCCTCCGTTTGAAGCCACGCGATCCGGCCTCCGTCCGGAGACCACGCCGGCGACAGAGCCTTCTCCGCTGTTGAATAGAACACTTGATCGTTGCCGCCATCTTTATCGCTGATGTGGATCTCTGAGAAGTCGTCTTTCCGATCGGGCAACCACCTGAGATAAGTCATCCTATTGCCATCGGGCGCAAAACTTACCGGACTGTCGATGTTGAAGATCAACTGCCTCGGCGTTCCTCCAAATACGGACATCGCATAGAGATCATTTGCCGAGTCATTCTCCGGACTCACACGGGTGAAGTAGAGATGATTGCCGTCCGGCGAAAAGGCGAGCCCTAGGTAGTCATGGGCGGAGACGCCCAGGATCTGGGTCTCAGTGTTAGTCGCGGTACTTCTCACCCACACCGTGCGCTGCCCTTTGTCGTTCTTCACTTCGGCCAAAAAACGTCCATCTGCGGAGAGCGCAATGCGTTCGATGGTCCCGATGTTGGTGATCTGGTTGACCGAAATCGAAGCAAAAGGCCTCGGCCGCGGCCAGAGGCGCCACCCAACCAATCCAGCCATCAAGGCCGCCGCGACAACGACCAGGGCCATTGCCATTCCGCGTTTCCTGTTCGTGGCTAAGCCCAGCGTCCCCGACGAGCCCGCGACTTGCGCGGGCAAAAGCGCGGGGACATGAGGGGCCAAGATGCTGCCCGAGCTGCTTTTGCGCTGCAATCGTTTAAGATCGGCGCGTAGCTCAGCGGCCGACTGGCAGCGCAGTTCCCGGTCTTTCTCCAGGGTTTTGTTCAGGATGTTTTCAAACTCGGCCGGAAGTTGCGCGTTCAGCGTGACCGGCGCAACTGGCGCGTGATTCAGGATTCGGTCGAAGACCACCGCCGTGGTGCCGCTGAAAGGATGCTGTCCCGTCGCCATCTCGTACAGCACGATCCCGAGAGAAAAAAGATCGCTTCGCGCATCCAGCTGCTCACCCCGAGCCTGCTCCGGCGACATATAAGCAACCGTGCCCAGCGACGATCCCGAGCTGGTCAGCGGATTCACTGCTGTTGAAGCATGGGCGTCTACGTCCTCCAACTTGGCCAAGCCGAAATCCAACAGCTTCGCCTGTCCGGCGTTGGTCACAAAGATGTTCGCCGGCTTGATATCGCGATGCAGAATCCCCTTGCGGTGAGCTGCATCGAGCGCATCGGCCAGCTGCACGCCCATCTCCACCAACTTCGGGTAGGGCATGGCATGGCCGCGGTAGAGCTGCTCCAAGCTTTGGCCCTCGAGCAGTTCCATGACGATAAATGGCGACTCAGCCGTCTCGTTTAGTTCATGAATCGTGCAGATGCCCGGGTGATTGAGTGAAGAAGCGGCGCGCGCCTCGCGCCAAAAGCGCTCCAGCGCGGCACTGCTCTCGCGTATGGCTTCAGTCAGGAACTTGACCGCAACATGGCGGCCCAGCTTCTGGTCGGCGGCCTCATAAATCACACCCATGCCGCCCTGACCGAGCCGGCGGAGGATCTTGTAGTGCCCGATAATCGAGCCGACCGCCACTTCCTTCACGTCAACATCTTGCTTGTCCGGGTTGAACTCAGCAAGTGATTCTTTCGGGCACGCCAGCGCGCTTGAGCGTTACGGCATTTCGCGCAGATCGAACGACAAATCGGAGTTGCCGAAGGCGGGCTCTCGATGAGTTCGACGCACAATCATCAGGATGCCCTGCTCAACTTCGGCTCTCGTGCCCGGTTCCAAAAGAAACCTACCTTCAGGTAGCTCTCGTAAACTTCAGGGACAACAGGACGCGCGAACTGAGGCGCTGATGTTCCTCGCCGGTGACCGTGACTTCGACTCTTCTGGCGATCGACTTAGCTAGATCGCTTCCAGCGAGAGCGCACTACCAATCCGGCGGTCATATGTTTCGGACCGAAAATGCTGGTTGGTTGCGCCGCGAATGAACGTCAAAGGAAGTCCATGGGAAATGCACGGTCAGTGGTCGTTGAATCTCCACGAATAGGCGACCAAAGAGCTGAGGAGTAGACCATCATCATCACAGACGCAAACGAGCTGCCGGAGTCGCTGCACACCGCATGCCCGTCGTCCTCCAGCCAAGGACTACGATCGCTGGCTGCAACGTGGAAACCCTGCACATTGTCGACTCTTCCTGCTGGGAAGGCTATACGTGCAAGAGATCGTGATCTTAGGGCCTAATTGATTCTTTCCCAGCAGACTGGGCATCCGCCCTGATGCCGCTTCCAGGCAATTCCCGCCCCATTTTCAATCTCCTGGACCTTCCTGAGCCGCAACTCGGATTGTCGGCGGCTACCAGACGCTAGTTCCATCTGCGCTATGGCCCGTTCGTGATGTACTTGCTCGGCTTTGTCATAGAGCTGTTTCCCGACTGCGCAATACATACTTACCTCTCCGCTAGGCATGAGACGCTCCACGGGGAAAGCGCATCTAAGCTGCCGCTCAATCCCCAAGTGTGTGTCCCTAGAGTACAGGGTACGTATCGCCACGGACAGACTTGGAGCCGCGTTTTCCCATCTGCTGGCAAATCTTCGCCGTATTTTCGCCTACCATGGCTGGATACCGAATCTTTTTTCTTCGAGAGTCAGCCTTGTTCGTTGCGCGAGCGCAGCGACGAGCTGGCGGCCCTGACGCTGGAGTTTTGTCCGGCGTGCGCGCGAATCTGCACCAGACCATTGCTTCGCTGGAGCCGGAGCTGGTGCAGTATCTGCAGGCTGCCCTTTGACGGCAACGTGCGCGAGTTGGAAACGCGGTGCAGCGCATGCTGTTCAATAAAGGGGATGGCGACTCGCTGTCGCGCGCCGACTGGCTGGCACTCAGTGGTTGTGTACGCTCCAGCCCCTCTTCAAACTTGACAAAACGCACGGGCAGAAGCACGATGGGCCGTAAAGTACGTGTTTCGGTTGCGAATGCTGCATCCGGTGCTTTCCTGCTCCCCCGCTTCGCGCGTGCACGTGTCCGGGCCTCCAAGAACATGACTGGGCCCTCGAAGAACATGAATGTGTGAGCTGCGACCAGTTAGCGGGGCTCAGAACGTAGTTGCGCTCTCGTTCGACTTGCCTTCCTCACCGTGAGCGAACCGGGTGGGATCTGATGTCTGAGAGCAGAAATCTCGCGAAGCTCTTAGCGAATAGACTCCATCGCCGCTCGTTCTGCCTCTGTGGGCGGTTGGAGTGAACGGGAAAGGGGGTTGGACGGCGGCTGCTCTGGTCGCGATCGCTACTACGATCGGCATCTCCTCCTTTGAAGCCAAGCCGCCAACGGTTCCCGCAAGCGCGCAGAAAACCGCTGTAGCGAGTGGGTCTGGGACCGCCAGAGAGAAGGATGCGCTCGAAAAGGGGCCATGTGCTGACCTGGAGGCGCTGCTGCAAGCCTTCTTCGTGGCGCCACAGAACTCGATCGCAGCGCCCGGCTCTTGCTATCCGAAGAGTAAGGCGGCGAATGTAGCGGCCAGCAAGCTCCAGGAGGCGTCGCAGAGCTTGCACTTCGTGATCGCCACGTTGCCCGATCCGCTGCACACGCACTTCCCGCTCATCTTCGACAGAGCGACAGAGGCCATTCAGCAGGCCGCGCAGGATCGGGGATACCTTTACGATTCCTCCTGGCTCCCCTGGGAAACCGAACAAATCTCATACGCACGAATTGAAGACCAGGATGAGGCCGAGGAACGCAAGCAGCAGCGGGAGGATCAGCCCGGGCTTCTGCTGTTTCGTGCGCCGCTGAGCGCAGACAGATCCAACGCCAATCAGCTCTTCAGCAACGGCTTGGCCGTTTTCATTGTCGGTGAAGAGCCGACGGGCGGCATCCATCGGGGCCAGTTTGAAAACGCTGTGGCATGGATCAAGGCATTGCGGGGACCGGGGAAGGAAACGGGAGAGCCGGACCGCCCGGTCCAAATCATCGGGCCGAGCTTTTCGGGCTCTTTGCCATCGCTGGCCGAGCTGCTCGGGATCCGGGAAATCGCCGACATCCTCCGGCCCGGTGCAAACCAGCTCCTGCAGATCTTCAGCGGGAATGTCACCAGCGATGCGGGCATGGCGTGGATGCAAAAGGCTGCCTCTACGGGTCCGTTGCAGTCTCTCAATATCGATTTCCGGAGCTTCCAACAGAGCGACAAGGTTGCTCTGGAGCTCTACTGCCGTTACCTGCGCGGCTCTGGGTATGCGCTGGCCCAACTGGCCATTGTGTCGGAGGACGAGACCGCATTCGGCGGGGAATACGGGAGCGGACAGCCCGAGACTTCTCCTTGCCGTCCCGAGAAAAAGGGCCAAGGCCCAGCGTACCTGTATTACCCCAGAGACATCTCAGCGCTGCGCGCGGCGTACCAGAAGCAGTCCATCTTCAGCCGCGCCGCGACCAAGCCTGCCGACGCTACGGTGGGCCGTACACTCGAAACCGATCTTGCGGACCCGGAAGGGAGACAGCACGACGCCGTCCGCAACTACAGCGGCGACCAGACGGCGCTCTCACAGGAGGCGGAGCTGCAACAGATCGTCAGTACGCTGCGCGCACACAGGTCGGTATACATATTGCTACGCAGCAGCAATCCTCTCGATCAACTATTCCTCAGTCATTTCCTGCGGCTCGCCTACCCCCAGGGCAGGATCGTGATCGTTGGAGCCGATCTGCTCTTGCGCCGGGAGACCGGGTCGAGTGGACTGACCGGCATCATGACCTTGAGCACCTACCCGCTGCTTGCATGGGAATCAGACTGGACCAAGCCCCAAGATATGCGGCAATTCCACTCGCACCGGATATTTACGCATGACGGAGCGGAAGGAACGTATGTTGCGACCCGTTTTCTGCTGCATACGCCGGTGGTTGGATCCATTGCTCCCGATGAAAAGAAGAGGTGCGAGGCGGCATGGGCGGCCGCAAATTTTCTCCCGCCAAACTGTGACAGCAGTCTCACTCTCCGCGATTACGCGCCGCCCTTTTGGATGAAGCGGGCAAACGATCAGGGCCGCCGCCCACCCACCTGGCTTTCGGTGCTGGGCAATGGGGGATTCTGGCCGGTTGCAGCGCTCGACTTGGCAATTGAGCCGCGGCGCGATCCGGAGAGCGACACAGGCTCGCTGAAAAAGACCCTGGCTCGGATCAAACACAGCTTGTCCTCGCTCAGCAGCAGCATTGTTTTCCTGCTCGGCTTCAGGGCTGCCAAAGCATCTGCCGGCGGCGATGAGCAACGCTGGCCGGAGATGCCGCTGAGCATGAATCTTTGCCTGTTGGGCGGATTGTTCTGGGCAGTTTTCCACGCGATCTGTTGCAGCCGGCCTTCGATAACGGTCAAGCCAAGCCACCGTGCACACTTCATCCGGACCTCACAGAGATCGCATTTGGCGCTGATTCTCTGTGGCAGCGTGCTCGTGGCGCTGCTGCCCATCACGCTCGCCTGGGCTTACGGCGAAATGTCAGAGACTGGCGAGCCGTTGCCTCATCCCTGGCCGTACCGCGCTGTTCTGCCGCTGATCTGGGCAATCGCCGGCTTCGCGCTGTGCGCCAATGTCTGGATCGAGACGTATTTCCGCAAAATGGGCGACACGGTTCGCAGCGAAGCCCCATTTCTCCAGCGGCTTAAGTATTCGGCCAAAATCGCTCCGCAGGTTCCGCGGGTGATATGGCGGCCACTCGCCCTCTATGCCGGCATTTCCTTCGCTCTGTACTACCTGCTGGATCTTTCCCTTGACGGCGCTCTGAATGAAGGGAACCGCATTCCAACATACTGGCGCGCGATGGATCTGACCGGTGGGGTGTCTCCTCTCGCGCCGCTGCTCGCGTTGACGCTGGGCTTATACGGCTGGTTCTGGTATTCCCTGCAAGGGGAGGCGCTCTTCGGAGAAGATAGGCCGGTCCTTCCCTCAGCAGCCAGGCTGAAAGTCAGCCGGCCCAATGGGCGAGAAGACGAGTTACTACGGATGTTGAGCAGGGAATGGGCGGCGGCTCCGATTGAGAGGCTATGCTCCCCTTTTTCCGGAAAAGCCTGGACGGTTGCAGCAATCGGCTTCGCGGTGGTCACCGTCGTCGCGGAACTGCTTTCCGGCGACGTGCCCGTCCGGGCCCTCGGCGCCAAAGATTATTCCGTGGTCTTTTGTTTGTGGCTGGCCCTCTGCATCAGTGTTCTGCTCGGAAATGTCTGGCAGCTCCTGTATATCTGGTTGAACCTTCGCCACCTGCTCACGTTCCTCGACAAGCTGCCCTTGCGCCGCACTCTGGAGGCGTTGAAGGGCTATTCGTGGGGATCGGTCTGGAAGATGGGCGGCAACGTCCTCGATGTGCGCTATAAGCTGATCTTTCGCCAGCTTGAGAGTCTGAGTCACCTCCGCACCTCACTGCTGGAGTGGGGAATCGGGGCGCAAACCCCAACTCAATGCCTGAGTGCTTGCCGGTGGGTGGAAGCTATCGACAAGACACGAAGCGCGAGAGTAGATTTTGCGCGCTGGTATTCCCTGCACTGGAATGACTGGACAGCGCGGGATCTGTCGAAGCTAAGGCGAGTGCAGTACCGGCTTGCCAGGACTGCGGCGATGATGCTCACCGAACTGCTGATTCCAAGCTGGAGAGAAGAGCGGGAGTCGTTGGTGCTGGACATAGATAAGGAAGCGGACGGTGAGACCGGCAAGTCGAAGGGCGTTGCCGGCGAACATCCGGTGGCCAGGCTCGAGCCACACATTCAGAACGCGGAGGAACTGGTGTGCTTCGTCTACATGGGCTTTATTCAAAACATTCTGGGACGGATGCGTACACTGGCATTGGGCATCATCTGCCTGTTCTTCACCATCACCGTTGCGGTGTCAAGCTATCCTTTCGATCCTCGGCCCGTTCTGAGCGGTGCGGTGATTGCCCTGTTTCTCGTGGTTGGTGCAGTTATCGTCATGGTCTACTCGCAGATGCATAGAGACGCTACGTTGAGTCATCTGACAAATACCAAGCCGGGCGAGCTTGGCGTTGAATTCTGGCTCAAGCTGGCCGGCTTTGGCATCGGCCCCGTACTCGGATTACTGGCGAGCGTCTTTCCGGAGCTCACCTCATTTCTATTTTCATGGCTGCAACCGGGGCTGAGCTCGATCAAGTGATGTGCAGCTTGGCTCGCGCCCTCGATATAAGTCCACCCTTAAAACGGATATGCCCAGCTCGTTTTTCAAGCCCCACCCCATTGCCCTCCACGCCAGCAGCGGAGAAATTACATTCACCCTCAGCAACCAAGGCGCCACCGAGCCGATCTGAAGAGCCCTAGAACGTACCGATTGCTCTCAACTGCAGAGGAAATGCAGGCGCATTTGGTGGTGCCTGCAGTGTGACCGTCGGCAAGCGGCCGGCCTGGGAAGGATCGAACGCGACAAATCCGAGCGCGAACGCAGGCGAGTTCGGTGACAGCGTGTAGTTATCTACGCCGGGCGCTGGGTTAACGAATCTCGGATCGGCAAACAAGGACTGCGTGTCTTCTCCGTGCCCTTGCCACTGGCCGAAGCTCATTCGGGTGACCGGCGGCTGCTGCCCCGAGTTGGGGCCATGGTAGGTCGTAGAAAAGAAGGGTTGCGCTGGCTCCCCGCCGCTGACGCTCTTGTCGAAATACAAGTTGTCATTCAGCTGGAAATAGCCGGTACAGTTCGTCTTGCCCTCGCAATACCAGTATCCGTACTGAACGGATGCCAGGTCGTAGTAGAAGATGTTCTGCTCGTAGACAATCGATAGAAACTTGGTGTCGTTGTGGCGATCGATTACGCCCATCGCGCCATACGCCAGAATATTGTTGCGGAAGATGTTCGGCGTGGGAGTGGTGGGGGGAGTAAATGCCGACGCATTCTGATGCAGGCTCGCGTCTGTTGTCCGATAGACCAGGTTGTTCTCCATCAGGACCTGAGTCGCGCCCTCATCCAGGTAGAGCCCCCATCCGCCGTAACCCCCAGGATCCTGCTCGATGTCATGGACCGTATTGTTGCGGACTACGTTGCCCGTGTTAATCCCGGAGAGGACGTAGACAGCGCCCATGTCGCTGGTGACTCCCTGACCGAGGTCATGGATAGAGTTGAACTGAACGACGTCGTCATGCGCAAAATTGCAACCGTAGTCGTAGTTGAATCCAAAGCCTACTCCGCCCGAGTAGCCATCGGAGATCTCGTTGTGTTCGATGAGGACGTGGTGAGCATCGCCCACCAGAATGCCGAAGCCTTCCGCGGCAAGCCGTCCAACTCCGGTGATCATGTTGTTTCCAAGGTAGATTCGCTGGGGAACGTTTGCGTTTGTGTGCTTGTTTGACCCGGAGCAGATGGCAAAGCCGCCCACCCGGATTCCGCCCGCTCCCGTATCCGTGACCAGGCCATCTCTGAATTGGGCGAGATACGGCGTGGATGCCCCCGGATCTCCCGTGCCCAGGAACTCGATGCCATACGCGCCCGTATGTTCCACCGTACTGCCCTCGAAGACGACGTCGGTCGAATTCAGCAAAGTTATCGCGGCCGGAGTTGCCGACGCCGCCTGTCCGCCCAGGTATCCGTTTCCGATCTGCCAATCGCTATGAGCGAAGGTCAGTCCCTGAAACGTGACATGACTCAACTGGTTCGCGCTCATGATCTTTGCGAGGGCCGGGGCGATGATACTGGCACCGGTCAGCGTCTCCCCGCTCTTCGGAAGGTAAGTAATCGTGGAGCTGGCGCGATCGAGATACCATTCGCCCGGTTGGTTGAACGCTTCTTTGACGTTCTCCAGCAGGAACCGGTGGCCATGCAGGAATCCGTGGAAGCCGTTCTGCGGAACGGTGGTATTGATCTGAATGAGCTTGTGGACGATATCCACGGACTTGATTCGGAACCTCGGAACATCCCAGAATTCGAAATTGACCAGCTCCACATCGGGGAGATCGCTCATATTGGCCGGGACCGCCGCTGAAGTATTCGTCGCGTAATAGAATCCGTTCACCTTTGTAGGATCGCCGCTCGAGCTATAGGGCTCCGAGACACGCACATAGCCGGTGGTCGTGGTGCGCGGCCGGTAGCGGCGTGCCCCGTTCACCCATAGCTGGCTGAAGTACGTGCCCGCGGGAACCCTCGTCTCCCAGGAGCCGTTTGCGTTCTTCACCCAGCCAGTCAGGACGCGCCCGCCGCTGATGATGGGCGCCTCTCCGGGGTAATTGGCATAGATCACCCGATTGGTAGACGACAAGCCGGAGTCCCCGCCGGCGAAGGCCAGGGTGGATGGGAGGTAGTACGTGCCCCCGCGCAACATAACCGTGATCGCGCGATTGCTCACATGCGCCTTGAGCGACTGCACAGCGAGGCGAGCCCGGTTGATGGTCGCGAACGGCTGCGCCAGGGTCCCCGGCCAGGCGTCATTTCCGTTCGTAGCGACGTAGAAATCCGCTGCGGTACTTGCCGCTGCCGGTTGCGCAGTCACAGCCGCCGCGCTGGTACCGGAGTGATCAGTCTCAGTTGCAAGATACGAAGCCGTGGTGTTGGCGGTCCCATCCTGTGCGTTCACGATTGTGGATCCGAAAGCTGCCCATCCTATTGCCGCTATTCCGATCCCTGAAAGAATCAAGGCTTTGCTGGCACACACCCACATATACCGATCCGATCGGGGGAGCGTTAGGGCCAATTCAGGGGGGAACGTTCAGGGGAGTAATTAATTGTACATCTACTCTGGTTACCGTGGGTGAGTTCTACATCCTCGGTCAAACAGGGATCGGTTGGAACTTTGCGTAAACTTCGGCACTCGACATGGGGCTTTTATGTCTTGAAAAGGCTAGTGCTAACTACGTCGGGCAAAAAACGTTCCTGGTGCTCTTCAGAACTGTATTCAGACCAACATTCGGGTTATCCTACCGCCGCTGAGGAATTCACCGGAACGCTCCCCCGTTCCACGAACCCAGGCAGCCCGGTACGGGCGCCTGAGCATCGCTATCCCCCTGCCGTGTCGGGCGCCCTCACAGAACCTTTCGTGAGGTCGTTATGAAGATTCGCGTCTCTGCCCTGAGTGGAATCCTGCTCTGTGCGCTTGCATGGAGCAGTGCCGCCTTCGCTATCACCGTTGCCCCCGCGTCTGTGACCATCAAGGAAGGCGCCTCGCAGCAGTTCACCGCCAGCGTTGCCTCTACCTGGAAGGCCAGTTGCGGATCGATCAGCAGCGCCGGCCTCTTTAAGGCGGGTGTATACGCCGGACCCTGCACCGTGACCGCTACCGCCAAGAGTGGCGGCCAGCAAGCCACCGCCAAGGTGACAGTTACCTCTCCCATCATCATGACGCCACTGTCCGCCAGGACGCCGCAAGGCCAGACGCAGCAGTTCACGGCGAGCGTTCCCGTGACCTGGGCAACCAAGTGCGGCTCAATCAACGCCTCCGGCCTATACACTGCCTCCGGAACCGTGGGCCAGTTCTGCAGCATCTGGGCCACCGCCTCGAGCGGCCCTCCGTACACCGTTTATGGCGGCGACACAATCTTGCCGTCTCAACTGGCCATCACCCCCGCGTCGCTGCACACGCACGCCATTGGCAAGCAGCACTTTACGGCGAGTGCGCCGGTACTCTGGTCCTCCACTTGCGGCACGATCGACAGCAAGGGCAACTTCACCGCTCCCGCCACGGCCGACGCCGATTGTGCCGTTACGGCCAAAGCGTCCAGCGGAAGCGCTACCGCCCGCGCGGCAGTTCTGGTCACACTGGTCAACTACACCACATGGAAGAACGACACCGCGCGCGATGGCCTGCAGGCCGATGAGCAGATCCTGACTCCCGCAAACGTCAACCCCACCAGCTTTGGACCGGCATGGAACAAGACGCTGGACGGCGCGGTTTGGGACCAACCCCTGTACATGAACGCTCTCACCGTGAACGGAACGCCCCACAACGTCCTCTTCGTCGGCACTGCGAATGACAGCGTCTATGCCTTCGACGGGGATACCGGCACCCTGCTCTGGAAGACCAGCCTGCTTGTCTCCGGCGCCACTGCCGTCGCCGGGCCGAGCGTGCACAGCCCTGTTGCACAGATCGGGATTCTCGGCACTCCGGTCATCGATCCCGACGCCAACACGCTCTACGCGGTGGCGGAGACGGCCGAGAGCAGCGGAACGAAATTCGTGCACCGCCTCCATGCTCTCGACATCACCACGGGTCGCGAACGCCCGGGCAGCCCTGTCATCATCAGCGATCCCGCTCTGGTGCCCGTGCACAAGCTGCAACGTCCCGGGTTGCTGCTCGCAAATCACCAGGTCTATGCCGGATTCGGCTCTATCGACGACCTGGCGCCATACCATGGGCTGCTGTTTGCCTTTGACGCCGGCACATTGAAGCAGACGGCAGTCTTCAACGTCACCCCCGGCGGCTCTGAGGGAGCCATCTGGACCTCCGGCGCGGCGCCCGGCGCCGATGCAGACGGCAACATCTATGTCGCGACCGCCAACGGAAGCTTCAACGGCACGACCAACTTCGGCGAGAGCGTGGTTAAACTCTCCCCCGCCCTCAAGCCCCTGGACTACTTTGCGCCCTTCGATTGGAGCTATGACGTTGGCCCTGCCGATCTGGACCTCGGCTCGGGCGGCCTGTTATTTACGCCTGCGCAGAAGGGGCCGTACACACACGAAATCATCACCTGCGGCAAGGCGACTCCCATCTTCGTGCTCAATCGCGACAGTCTGGGTCACGTAGGAGAGAAGAGCGACAACATTATCCAACGGCTGGATAAGCAACTCGGCACCGGCACGAACGTGCCGTGCTTCTCCACGCCTGCCATGTGGCAACAGCACGTCTACTTTGTGGCGAATACGGATGTGATCAAGATGTTCGATCTCAATCCGGCGACCGGGAAGCTCACGACCACGCCGCTGGCAAAGGGGATTCACACATATGAATATCCCGGCGCTCAACCAGTCGTCTCTACCGGGGATAACAATAAGCAGGGCATCCTCTGGACGAGCGACTTTGGCGCCGGCACGCTGCTGGCGAACGACGCCCTGACGCTCAAACAGCTCTATGAAAGCCCACGCCAGGACACCGGCGTGAAATTCATCGTACCGACGGTAGTGAATGGTCACGTCTACGTGGGTTACAAGACCAAAATCGTGGCCTTCAGTACGCACCCATCGGCGGACACACAATAGAGGCGGAGCGGACGTCGACCGCTCCGCCTTTGTGCGCGGCAGGCCAGGCGCGGACAGAGCAGTAACGACAAAACGACGCCAATCTGCTGAACAGATTCGACTTGCCAAGGTTCTGCCGCTGTTCGCCCCATCCCAATCGACGGAAGGCCCTGTTACATTCCCTATTAGCGGGACAGCACTTCGCCAGAGACCGGGTCCACCGTCGAGAGCCTTGTGGAAGAGGCGTGATGCGATCATCCCGGCAGAGGCCCCGATTGGAGAAAATACCAATCTTGAATTGGGCCTCTGCCACTTGGCTGGTAAAGCGGTCAAACGGTGTGGATGATGTCGAAGCGGTCGAGGTTCATCACCTTGTGCCATGCGTTGACGAAGTCCTCGACGAACTTCGGGTGCGAGTCCGAGCACGCGTAGACTTCCGACAGGGCCCGCAGCTGCGCGTTCGAGCCGAAGATCAGGTCAGCGCGCGTGGCCGTCCACTTCACCTCGCCCGACTTCCGCTCGCGGCCCTCAAACGTATTCTGCCCGTCGTCCGTGGTCTTCCAGACATACTTCATGTCCAGCAGATTCACGAAGAAGTCATTGGTCAGTGTCTCCGGCCGGTCGGTAAAGACACCGAACTTCGTGCCGCCGAAGTTGGTCTTCAGCACGCGCAGCCCGCCGATCAGCACGGTCAGCTCCGGCGCGGTCAGCCGCAGCAACTGGGACTTGTCCAGCAGCGCGACCTCGGCCGGCTCGGGGTCCTTGTAGCCATAGGAACGGAAGCCGTCGACCCTGGGCTCGAGCGGCGCGAACGACTCGGCGTCCGTCTGCTCCTCTGTGGCGTCCGTGCGGCCCGGGTGGAAGGGCACGGTTACGTCGATGCCGGCGTCTTTCGCCGCCTTCTCGATCGCGGCGTCGCCCGCGAGCACGATCAGGTCGGCCAGCGAGATTTTCTTGCCGCCGGTGGCCGAGCCGTTGAACTCGCCTTGGATCCGCTCGAGCACCTTGAGCACACGCGCCAACTGCTCCGGCTGATTAACCTCCCAGTCCTTCTGCGGCGCCAACCGGATGCGCGCGCCGTTCGCGCCGCCGCGTTTGTCAGAGCCGCGGAAGCTGGAGGCCGAAGCCCATGCGGTCGAGACCAGTTCCGAGATCGGAAGCCCCGACGCCAGCACCTTCTGCTTAAGAGCCTTTACGTCTTTCTCATCGACCGCCGGGTGGTCGACCGGGGGGACCGGATCCTGCCAGATCAGATCTTCCTTCGGCACCTCAGGCCCCATGTAGCGTGCCTTCGGACCCATGTCACGATGGGTGAGCTTGAACCACGCACGAGCAAACGCGTCCGCGAACTTCTCGGGATTTGCATGAAAGTCGCGCGAGATCTTCTCATACACCGGATCGACGCGCAGAGCGATGTCGGTGGTCAGCATGCCGGGCTGGCGCTTTCTGCTGGGATCGTGCGCCTCGGGCACGGTGTTCGCGCCGGCGTCGCCCTTGGGCTTCCACTGATGCGCGCCGCCCGGGCCCTTGGTCAACTCCCATTCGTACTTGAACAGGTGGTCGAAGTAATCGTTGCTCCACTGCCGGGGCTTGGTGGTCCAGGTCACCTCCAGTCCGCTGGTGATGGCATCGCCGGCGATGCCTGTCTTGTATGCGCTCGACCAGCCAAGGCCTTGGTTCTCGATCGGCGCGCCTTCGGGCTCGTGCTGAAGGTGGTGTCCCGGGCCGGCGCCGTGAGTCTTGCCGAAGGTGTGACCGCCGGCGATCAGGGCGACGGTCTCCTCATCATTCATCGCCATGCGGCCGAAGGTCACACGAATGTCTCGCGCAGCGGCCGCGGGGTCCGGCTTGCCCTCGGGACCCTCAGGATTTACATAAATCAGGCCCATGGTCGTCGCGGCATACACAGACTCCAGGTCACGTTCACCGGAGTAGCGTCTATCGGTGCCCATCCAGGTGTTCTCGGCGCCCCAGTTCACGTCCTGGTCCGGCTCCCACACGTCAGGGCGTCCGCCGGCAAAGCCGAAGGTCTTGAAGCCCATCGTCTCGAGCGCAACGTTGCCGGCGAGGATAAGCAGGTCAGCCCAGGAGATCTGCTTGCCGTACTTCTGCTTGACCGGCCACAACAGGCGGCGGGCGCGGTCCAGGTTCACGTTGTCAGGCCAACTGTTCAGCGGGGCGAAGCGCTGCTGACCACGTCCACCGCCGCCACGGCCATCGAACGTGCGATAGGTGCCAGCCGAGTGCCAGGCCATGCGGATCATCAACGGACCGTAGTGACCGAAGTCCGCAGGCCACCAGTCCTGCGAATCGGTCATGACCGCCGCGAGGTCCTTCTTCAACCCCCAGTAGTCCAGCTTCTTGAACTCCTCTGCATAGTTGAAGTCTTCTTCCATGGGGTTTGAGAGTCGCGAGTGCTGGTGCAGCAGATCGAGCCGCAGATGGTTGGGCCACCAGTCGCGGTTACTCCTTGGCCCGTGGCGCTCGGCAACGTTGCTGGGCGCGGCTCCGTTGGCATGGTCAAACGGGCACTTCGATTCGCCCGTCACTTGCGCATTCGGTTCGGACTTTGCTTCGGCCGTGTATTCGGTCGGTTCGGTGGCCATCTGATCTCTCCTTGGGGTCTTAATGTTTTGTTTTCGAGCGGCTCGTCGTCTACGCCCGCCGAGATCGACTGTAGCGTCCGGGCAAGCCGTAGTTCCGAACCTGACTGCGCTGCATATCCGCTCTGCCGATTCCCCACCCTTTCAGCGCGATCGGCAAGTGGGTTTAGCCGCGTTTTGCTTTCCGGCACGCGGCACAGATTCCGATGACATCGATGGAATAGCGTTCGACCTGAAAGCCCCGGGGCAAATCTTGCAGCGCATGGAGAATCCCGAGATCCTTCTCTTCAATGTCGGTGATCGTCTTGCAATGCGAGCACACCGTATGGTGATGATGGAGGTTGTTCAGCTCAACTCGGAGGGAGCCGTGGTGCATGCTGAGTTCTCTCAGCACGCCTCTCTCAATGAAGAGATGAATGTTCTTGTAAACCGTCGCGAGGGAGATTGCGGGTATTCGCTTCTTGACCCGCGCGTAAACCTCTTCCGGGCTGGGGTGGCCAGCCATCGTCTGCATGACCTCGTAGAGAACCTGGCGCTGGTGAGTCCCGGTGAGCCCGTGATCCGTGCAAAGTTCACGGAATGCACGGGTTCTGGCGCTGAGGGAGGTCAACATCAAGAGCTAGTAAACGATAAGTCTTCTCGTTCGTCAAGCGGCAGCACCGTTTCGCTTTCTGGACAAGCGAGGTGAGGACCTCGTGCCCTCCGTCAGCAGCGTTGCGCACCCAAGGTGAGTACCCGAACGCGCTCGCGATCAGCCGACGCGTGTAGCAGGGAACGCAGTTCGCTGGAGACTGCACCCACCGCCGCCCACCCTGTTCAGTCTGCTGAGAATCGCTCTCCGCACAAGCTGCGAAGCCCGGCTCTGTGCCCAGGAGATCACAGACGCTCGCCTGCCGCGCCCGCTTTGCTGATCCCGTAGCGCTTGTCGGATGGGCGGCTGAGCGTTTTCTCGGCGGATCCGCGCCGATCGATGTGTCATGAGCATGACACGGCTGTCTTATGTCAACGCACTGCGAAGAACGAAGGGAATGGTTGCGGTCGCGCTCACTCGTGTAACAAGCAACCATTTCTTACCAGCTGCTGTTCTACCAGAGTGAACGTCGGCCGTCCCCGGGGCATCGAGCGGTGTTGGAGCTGCGTAAGGCAGAAGAGTCTCCTCCCGCTTCGATGAGCAGGAACCAGGGCTTTGAGCAGTGCTTGTCACTGTATGAATTGGTTCAATGTATTCAGGCCTTGAGTACGGGCTCCTTCGATGTGACCAACCGCGCCGGCAGGAGCAGCGCGACGCGACCGGCAGCCAGCACGGACCAGTAGCGGTGGAGGTGCATGCCGCGTGCCGCGCGGGAGCGCGGGCGCCGAGATTAAACGTTTCGTTGTGGCCTTCCGGCTTGCTGATTCTTCTGCTGTGCGCAGTCGCCGGTTGCGGAGGCGCGGGAGCACATCCGTCTTTCACTGCACAACCGAGTGCAACAGCAGCGCCGACCCTGCAGATCACTCCCGGGGACCTGTCCTTGTCGCTGGGAACGTCGCAACAGCTCAGGGCTACGGCCACGTCTGCGAATGGGACCGTGCAGGATGTCACGGCCTCAACCACCTTCAATTCGGTTCAACCGCAGATAGCCAATGTGAGCAATACCGGGCTGGTAAATGCGGCAGGAGCAGGTCAAACGCAGGTGACGGCCTCGTATTCTCCTGCCGGGACGACCCAGGCCCTCACCGCGGTAGCGGCGGTGACGGTGAATGGCAGCCAAACGCTGGCGATTGCGGTGCAGCCGGCAAACCTCAACATGGCGACCGGAGTAATGCAGCAATTTGCGGCAACTGTAACCGGAGGTTCGAGCGCGGGAGTAAGCTGGTCAACCGATCAAGTGCCCGGCGGAAATGCGGTCACCGGCACCATCAGCAGCACTGGTCTGTACACGGCGCCGATGGCACCCGGAACGCATACCATCACCGCGACCGAGTCGAACCAGAGCAGCAGCGTTCAAATCAATGTGGTGGCTCCGGACGTGACCGCGGATTTTGGCTCCGGCTCGGCGGGTCAAAAGATCCCTCCCGAGATGCTTGGCGCAGGGCTGGGCGCAAACGTGCAGAGCGCCTCGCTGCCGCTGGTGACCGGAGCCGGGCTGACCGATACGCGCTTCCACGCTGATATTCAGGACACGTATGCCGCCAGTACGCCGGATTGGTCCGGCCTCGATGCAACACTCGCACAGCTTCAGGCGGCCGGGATGCACGCGATTCTGGAGGTGGACTACACGCCGAAGTCTCTGCAGCCGGCGAATCATTCCTGTCCGTCCGGTGGAGGTCCGGGCTATACCTCTCCTCCCTCCGATGTGAATGCCTTTGCCCAGATGGCAGCCTCCTACGTCACGCACATCGACCATGTGTTTCCCGGCGTGGTGCAGGACTACGAGGTCTGGAACGAGCCGGACGGTGGCGGCCTCTGCACGGCCCCGAATACCCAGGATGCAAAGCTGAATGCCTATCTGTCGATCTACGCAGCGGTGGCTCCGGCGCTGAAGGCGGCGGCGGCGCAGGATGGGGTGCAAATCCGAGTCGGCGGACCCGCACTCGGTTCGCCGCTGGCCAACGCTCAGCGATGGCTGTCCGCGCTGCTTAGCGATGCGCGCACGGCTCCCTACGTCGACTTCGTCAGCTATCACTACTACACCGCGGGCGCGGGCGACGTGGCGCATACGTTGACGTGGTACGGAAGCGGTACTCAGGATTCCCTGCTGAACGACACCCAAAATGCGAGCACCGGAGTTGTGGCTATCTATGAGACGGTGGAGGGCCTGGTGAGGAGCGGGTCACAGCCGAACGCGGCCTCCACACCGGTGTACATGGATGAGTACAACTCAGACTGGGCCTTCGTTGACGATTGCTGCCGCAACGATCCAACCTATGCACCTCTATGGAATTCCCTGGTCATCGTCGATCTGTTGAACAGCGTCTATTCCGGGGGCAGCGCGGAGCCCGCAAAGCTGCTTTACTACGCGATTTCGAACCCGCCGTTTTGTCTCGCAGGGCAGATCGATGCGCAGATGGACTGCGCCTACCCCGCCGACCCGAACGTGCCTCCGCAGCCATACCCGCAGTATTATGCGTTTCAGCTTTTTGCCTCACCTTCATTCCTCGGGCTTGGCGGGGGCGGCTCCCTGGCGCGTTCTGTGAGCTCCAGTACAAGCGACCTGGTGCCAGGCGCCTTCAGTACGGCAAGTGGAGATACGCTGGTGGTCGTGAACCCTTCGACACACGATTACGCGAGTGTCACGGTTTTTCTGCAGAATCCAGACATCCAGGCTGCGCAAGCGAAGGTGTACACGCTGAATAGCAGCAATCCGGCGATCGCCAGCTCGACGGCTGCCTTCTCCGCATCGGGCGCGGGGTATCTCGTAACAGTTCCGGTGCCGCACCAATCTACTGTGGCCGTCACGCTGGATTGATGCAGTCTGCGGTGCTTTCCGGACGGGTCTCGACCCGGACAGAGGTCAACGGTCCGGCCTGACTTACGTATTTAGGGTTTGTGGGCGCAAAAACGAAACGCATGTCGATTCGTCTCCACGCGTATGTCCAGAAATCCCGCAGACTTGAGCCGGGCCGGAAATGTGGCTGGGTCCACCGGAACCTTGGTGTCGAACAGGTGCGTCAGATCGAACCTGGACCGGAAGAGAGCGTCGCAACCAGCGAACACGGCGCCTGGGCGCAGCACCCGCGCAACTTCGCGGAGCAATTTGTCCTGAAGCGACGGGGATGGAACGTGGTGCAGCATAGTCAGGCATACAGCGCCGTCGAAGCTGCTATCGGGAATGTGCATGGCCGTAGCGCTCTGCTCGAGGACGCTGACATTGGTTCCAGCCATACGGCGAGCCAGGGAGGCTGCAAGCGAGGAGTCGATCTCGACGGCCGTCAGCCTCTTTACCCGTCTGCGGAGCAAATCAGTGGTCAGCCCAGGCCCCGGTCCGATCTCAAGTACGTCATCCCCGAGTCGCACTCCCTCGAACACCCAGGGAAGAATCTGCGTTTCCAGCATGCGTCTCCAGCCTCCGGAACGACACAGCACGCGATGGCAAAGGTTCATCGGTACACCTAGAGATAGTGAGTGAAGACGCGAGAGATCTGAAGCAGCAGCGCGGACGTCAAGCTGTGGGAAATGCTTGAACTATCCGCCACGCTACAGCCGCGGCATAAAGCGCACGTGCTCATCCCAGATTCGATTGTCCCACAGCCGCATACTCCGCCGGCCATTCCAGAAAGACTGTGGCGTCACCGCAATACGGCTCATTAACCGGGCGGAACTATTCCGGGAATCCAACGGACAGCGTTGTCGTGAAAGACCTTCTTGAGAACCGCGGCCGGCAAGTGCAGGCCCTGCACCATGCGCCCCTCATAGGAGAAGCGATCGCCCGTCGCCAGGTAGCGCCAGTCGAGCGCATACTGCTGCTGCCATTCGGCGATCGCCGCCTTCACATCGTCCTGCGGCGTGAACTCCAGATCGGTTCCGTAGAGAATACGATCCTGATATTTGATGAAAAACCGGCGCACCTTTGCCGGCGACTGAATGGTGAGGTGCGGCATCCGCGCTGCCGTATCGACTACGAAGTTGGGATATCGGTCGAGTCGCTGGGCCACCAGATCCACATCCGATTCCATGCTGCCCAGATGCGCACCGACGACACGCAGCCTGGGATTCATCGCCAGCAGGTGGTCACGCGCCGCCAGTATCGTCTTCTTCGCCGGCGCGCCCGGGATTCCCTCCATCTTCCATTCCGGGTGCTCGGCGTAGTAGGACGCATCCAGCGCGTTGGGATCTGCAGGGCCCCAGGCCACATCCGGCTCCGCCTGGTGTGCGATCAAGGTCTTATTCTGCGCGGCAATGTCCTGGTAGATCGGCTCGAGCCTGGCGTTGTCCGCCAGCACGTAGTGCCCCGACGCGTCTTTCAACTCCATGCCGATGTTCTTCCAGATCTTGACCGCAACGGCGCCTCGAGCGAAGTCGGCATTCAACTCCGCGATGGCGGATTGCGGAAACGTGGAAGCGGAGAACTGAAAGGGATCGAAGGTGGTACACAGCGAGGCGTGACCTTTACTCGACCGGATAAAGTCCAGGGCATTCTTTCGTTGCTGAGCAAGAGTCCCGCGCTGCGGATTCTTGTCATCGACCACCAGAATGTCCAACGCGTGCACATGCCAACGCTCGAGCATGGCCGTGAACTGAGGATCGCTACGCAGTATATGGGTATGCGCATCGATGGGAGCGTATGCGGAGAACCTGGCAAGCTCGGCGTCTTGCCGCGCTTCCTGCGAAGTATCGGTGGCGCTACACGAGGATCCCACTACCCCGCATAGCAGCAGCATGCACACCGAGGCGCCCCATGCGTGCTTCATCGGTCACCCTCCTTCCAGCGCTGCTTGGCCTCCGGCGCATACTTCGTCGGTATGGTCCCGGTGATGGTGAGAGGAAACCGCTGCACTCCGTCAGGTCCGGAGATACCCGTACCATGCAATGTGACTTGGAACTCGCCGGAGTGCGTGTAGGTGTGGCTGACGCTCTGGCCTTCCATCGCCGTGCCATCGCCGAACTCCCAGCGATAATGCAGGATCGGTTGAAGCGGCGCCGCAGGTTCAGCGCTGAAGTGAAGCGTGCTCCCCGCCTTACCACCGTCTGGCCGCGTGATCCTGGCGACTGGCGCTTCGGCGGCCACGCTCCCGTTCACGATCTTCAGCATGCGCACGGAATGCGGCGGCTGGGTCACCGCGATCGTCTGCCCGGCCGGATGAGAGCCATCGTTCGGTTGCAGGATGTCAGTGATCGAGGAGTTGGGACCGGGCGCAAGTCCGAGCGTAGCCATAGAGATCTGGTGCGTGCGCGGATGCTCCGTCCAGTTGAACACTGTGAGTACGCTCTGCCGTGCATCTTCCTTAAGAAGGAATATGCTCGGCTGCAGATCGACAGCTTCGTAGGTCATCAGATCAACCGGTGTGGAGGCACGGCCCAGCCAAGCCATATTGCGAAGATCGGTGTTTTCCACCAGCGCTACGCGCTGCGGCGACTCTGCCAGCGTCGGCAGGTCATCGCCAATCTCGAACATCCCACCGGATACGGCGGCAAGCGCAATGGAGACCCGGGCCTCGTCGAGTGTCAGCGGCTGCGCGCCGCCGTGCCAGGATTGGTCATCGACCGTCTGCTCGGACACCGTAAACGCGTCCGGATCGCTGACAAAGAAATTGCGGTTCATGTAATAGCGCGCTGCAATGCCTGGAGCCGCGTCCTTGCTGGAAGAGAAGGTGTGGCCGGTATCCTGCGAGATGCGCCCCATATCCACATAGCCCACGGGATTGAGCAGCTCGCTTCCATCTTTATCCAGCAGCACCTGCTCACCCACCGCATCGCGAATAGTCTGGAGCCCGACGCGCTGCGCCTGCAGCGCGGTAATGTCCGGCTGGTGATAGTAGCCCTCGATCGCGCTGTCTTCCATGAAGTCCATCTTGATATATCGAATGCCCCAACGGCGGACCAGCGTGCCGTAGGTCATGCGCAGATACTCCTGCGCGCCCGGGTGCGTTGGGTCCAGGATGTACAGGTGGTCCTTACCATCCGCGACCAAGCCCGCGTGGATGGGTGCGCCTTTCGCGTTGTGCACCAGCCATTCGGGATGATGTTCGTATACCCATGACCGCCCCGAGACCTCGAAGGGAGCGGTCCAGATGCCAGGCGTCAAACCTTGCGCCTGCACCTGGCGCTCGAGCGATGCAACGCCCTGCGGGAAGAGCGCGGCATCCGGCGTGGCATACTCGCCCCGCGCATACTGGTAGCCCTCGTCCATGTGGAAGAAGGTGTAGCCAAGCGGCTTCAAGTGTTGCGCAAGCCATTCGGAGTTGGTAAGCGCAGCTCCTTCGTTCAGACCGAAGTAGTAGGCCGTCCAGCTCCACCAGCCGAGGGGCGTGGGTGCGGAGACGCGCGCGTGATGCAGGTCGCGGATGAGCCGGCCATACACCTCCAGTTGTTGATGATAGTCATCGCTGACACTGAACAGCAGGCGCTCGGAAGCCAGTTCGGCGGCGGGCTGCAAGGGCAGGCTCAACTCCACGCGGTCGTCCGCAGACGAATCCTGCAGCGAATTCTCCTGCGTCAGTTCAGTCGTCCCGGTGGAGTCCACTTCATAGGAGCCGATCTGTCCAGACCCGTTCTGCGCAGACCCGTTCTGCGCAGATCCGCTTGGCGGCGCCATGTGCAGACGCATCACGCTCAGGAAACGGTCCGATGTGAGCGCGCCAATGAACCAGCTCTGATGGCTTTGGCGGTTGTAGACCAATTGGCTGCCTACGCCACGATGCATCTGCTTCTCAGCATTCGCCAGGTCGCGGATCCGCATCGCCGGCCGATCTTCACTGAAGCTGTCAGAGAGCACGCGATCAGCCGCCGCTGGGCCACCCAGATCGAGCAATGGACCGCTCCGCGCATCCACCAGCCGGAATGCCTCCACATGCAATGTCTTCCCGGTGGCATTCCGGGCCGTCAACTGAATTTCTCCGAACGGACGGCTACGATAGCTGCGCACGCGGCAGATCAGCTCCGGCGCGTCCTGCCGTCCGGAGTAGCGGATGGTCCACTCATCAGCCTCGCCCAGTGGCCCCGTTACCGCGGCTTTCGCGGAGGAGTGAGAAGGATAGTCGGACGCGCGCAGCCACTGATCGTCCACTCGGATGGCCGCGGTGGCTCTCAATACTGGGGACGATGATCGCGATTGCGCAATGGCATAGCTGCCGTCCTGGGCATCGATGGAGATGCGCAACGGCGCTGCCGCGGTCTGCGCGGGCGAAGCCGCAGCATGGAGGGCGATTGCGGCAGCGACGGTTACCCCTGCGTGCCACAGCGTGCGTTTGACCTGCCCGGCGGCAGGGCGCTCCGCCTGCACCGCCGCTTCCCCCTCCCTCACGTGTCGGCCCACTGCGCCTCGCTTTCAGTCCTAATGGAACGGAAGGCAGCCTGCTGCTCCGTAGACATGCAGAGCGGTTCGGCCGCACAGCGCTACGATGCATTCTTTACGGATGCATTCTTTACGTTTCGTTTCGCCTGTTGATCTTTACCGTCCATGCGCGGAGGTGTCAAGGCGAAACCGGATGTGCGATCTGCGCGGACGCGAGAGGTGCGGATAGGAGTTCGAGGACACTGCGGGAAGCAAGCGCGAATTAAACCAGCGTGACTTCAATTCCCGCGTTCTGCAGCGCCTCCACTTGGCCTGGACACAGCTTTGCATCCGTGATGACCCGGTCGATCTCCGAAGGCGGCACGATCAGCGCTAGGCTGCGCCGTCCGAATTTGGTGGAATCGCATACCGCGACGACAGTCTTCGCCGCATGGACCATGGCCCGATTCACCCTCGACTCCAGCACGTTCGGCGTGGTTACGCCCACCTTGATATCGAACCCGTCGACCCCGAGAAAGAGGACGTCCGCATGAATTTCGTGCAGGACCTCTTCGGCCAGCGGTCCTACTAGCGAAAATGAGTTCTTCCGCAACATGCCTCCCGTCAGGATGACCTCGAAGTCGGTGCCGGTCAGCTCCGCCGCAATGTTCACCGCATTCGTAATCACCGTAAGCCGCTGAAATTTTCGCAGCGCCCGCGCGATCGCGGTGGTGGTTGTGCCCGAATCGAGAACAACGCATTGGCCCTCCTGCACCAGCTTGACCGCTGCCATGGCAATGCGTTCCTTCTCCTTGTGGTGCAGCTTTTCCTTCTCCGGGAGAGATGGATCGAAGAGCGCGCCCGACTGAATAGTGAGCGCGCCGCCATGGGTCCGCTGAATCAGCCCCTTCGATTGCAGGTGGTCAAGGTCTTTGCGAATGGTGATGCGGGAGATGCCGAGCTGATCGGACAGTTCGCCGACCAGGGCGCGGCCCTCCTGCTGAATGCGCGCAAGGACATGCTGCCGCCGTTCATCGATCAACATCTCACTACCGCTCAGATCTTTCTTAGGCACGCATCATCCTTTCGACACCTTGTACCATCGTCGGCTAATCACCCTCAAGCCACTTGAGGACCGGTAAGCGCGGCCGGGCTTCGCTTGCAGTTCGGTGGGTAGGCTCGGCGGCGCACGGCCGAGAAAAGGCTTGACATCGGTTTAGGGTAGAAAGTAAAAGAGCGCATGCGAAATGATTCGTAATCTCAGTGAATCCCGCCTGGGCTGCCTGCGAGTTGCTTTCGCTTTTGGAGAAACACCATGAACTCCCGGCACACCCGCAGGCTACTCACCCTTCTTTTCGCCCTCATGTGTTTCCTGCCGGCGTTCGCCCAGTCCACCTATAAGGCGCAGCTTCGCGGCACGATAACCGATCCCAGCGGCGCCGTCATCCCAGGGACGAAGGTGACGATCACCGAAACCGGCACGAACACCGCGCAAACGGACACCGCCAATGGCCGCGGTGCATACACCTTCACTCAGCTGCGCCCTTCGAATTACACGGTGAAGGCAGAGGCTCCAGGATTTGGAAGCGTGGAAAAGCTGGGAGTGATCCTGACCGTCGATCAGCAGGCAACGCTGGATATTACTCTCAGGCCCGCCGGATCTCAGCAGACCGTGAGCGTTCAGGCTGTTCCGGTGCTGCTCGATTCCGCCAGCGCCACCCTCGGCACCGACGTCGGCACCAAGTATCTGGTGCAGATGCCGCTCATCAACCGCGACTTCTTCGGGCTGGCGTTTCTTGCTGGAGGCGTCACCGAGGCCTCCGGTTCAGGCATCAACAATTCTTACCCATCCGGCACGAACTTCGTCTCCAACGGCCAGCGCAATGCAACCGCCGAGATTCGTCTGGACGGCGAGCTCACCAGCGCGCCCGAGCAGGGCGAGGGCGGCACGAGCAATGTCTACTATCAGCCCTCGGTCGAGGCGTTGCAGGAGTTCAAGGTCCAGAACAACAGCTTCTCTGCTGAATACGGCAACAATGGAGGCACGGTTGTAAACGTCGTGATGAAGGAAGGAACGAACAAATTTCACGGCAGCGCGTGGTACTTCGGACAGCGTTCTATCTTTGACGCCCGGGACTTCTTCAACAGCGGCCCCAAGCCGGACCACAGCCGCGACCAATATGGTTTTTCCCTCGGCGGACCCCTGCGCAAACAGAAGACCTTCTTCTTCGTAGATTTCGAGCGGGTGGCCGAGCAGGATCCGGTAAACATCGTGGCCACGGTTCCTACGGCAGCGCAGCGTATGGGTGATTTCTCCCAGACGATGACCTACGATCCCAATGGAAACCCCGTCCTCAATCAGATCTTCAATCCGAAGAACCCTTCCGTGGACCAGGATGGCAATGTCACGCGACCGGCATTCGCCAATAACATGATCCTGCCGGGTGAGATCGACAAGGTCGGGCAGGCCATCCTCAATCTGTATCCAGCGCCCAACCAACCGGGCGACCCGGTCTCCGGGACGAATAACTTCCGCGATGTGATCGTGAGCAATTCGCCCGGATACCAGTTCGATATCAAGGTAGACCATAACTTCACGGATAAGCAGCATGCCTCAGCACGCTATAGCTATCTGCATGCCAGCAATTCCACACCCAGCATCTTCTTTGACGACATCTTCAATGACGGTACCTTCTCGACCACCGATGTGTATAACGATGGCCTGGAGTATACCTACGCCCGCACCGCGAACCTGCTGTGGACGAACCGCCTGGGCGTCGACGAAGTAGAACAGCCCTCCCACTCCCAGACGCCCAATCCCACCACCATTGGCTTTCCCTCGTACCTGGTGCAGCCCAGCGGAATTGCGCGCATGCCGTCCATCCTGACCGACGATCCCTGGACGCCCATCTTCAGTCAATGCTGCGTCGATACGAAGTTTGCTCACACGCTGCTGAGCTACTCATCGTCACTCTCCTGGGTCAAGGGACAACATTCCTTCACCTTCGGCGGCGAACAGCGGCTCTTCTACAACAACTTCTTCCAACCTAACTATCCAACTGGATACTTCCACTTTGCGCAGGCGGTCACGTCCGCGAATCCCTTCGATACGGCAAACGGCATTCAAGGAAATTCCTTTGCCTCTATTCTGCTGGGCTACGGCGACTCAGGTGGTATCAACGTGCAAACCGCGGTCGCGGATAAGTCAAAGGAAACCGCCTTTTACATTCAGGATAACTGGAAGGTCACACCGAGCCTGACTCTGAACCTGGGGCTGCGCTATGAATGGAGCACCCCTTACAGCGAACGTCACAACCTGAGCCAGTTCAGCGACTTCACTGGCGACAGCGGCGTCGCCATCCCTGGGTATAGCGGCACGCTGAAGGGAACAACGCTCTTTGCCAGCGGCAGCCGGCCTTCCATGCAGGTAGACCGTAATAACCTTGGACCTCGCGTGGGATTCGCCTACCAGGTCAATCCATTGACGGTAGTTCGCGGGGGCGCCGGAATCTATTTCGGCATGAATGTGGCCACCAACTTCCAGTATCCCGGCACAGCTTTCAGCAGCACTCCCTCGGCCTTCTTCAGCAAGGATGGTTTCATCACCCAGTACGCAACACTTGAGAACCCTTTCCCCGGCGGCATTGAAGAACCCCAAGGCCAAACCTACGGCAAACTCGCCGAGTGGGGATTGCCGAACATGAACAACCTGGATACTGGTGTGGCGCGCAATGCCGAAATCTACCAGTGGAATCTCGGCATCGAGCAGGTGCTGGGTCAAGGCATCGTGCTTGGCATCGACTACTCCGCGAACCGCAGTACGCATCTCCCCTGGGGCGGATCGAACAGCACGAGCAATCGTAACTTCATCCCTTCCGCCATTCGCGAGCAATACACCAGCGACCAGTTGAACAGCCTGGTTGACAACCCCTTTGCTCCGCTGTTCGGCGGCCCGGGCGCTATCTTCAACACGCCCTCGTCTCGCTATAGCGATGCGCAGCTTCCACTCCTGAACCTGCTACGCCCTTATCCGCAGTTCGACGGACCGTTCACCGGACTGCCGCTCCTGGCTGCGTCTTCCTGGTATAACTCGCTCCAGGTCCGCTTCCAGAAGCGCCAGAACCAATATCTGAGCTTCGAGGGCAACTACACCTGGTCTAAGAACACCGATGATTCCTCCGTGGGCTTCAACTCCTTCGTCGGCTATCTCGATACGGGCAACCCACAGGAACTGGATAACCTGCGCGCCGAGCACTCCGTCAGCGCGAACGACGCGACCAATCGTTTCGTGGCTGCCGTGATTGCGCAACTGCCCTTCGGCCGAGGCCGGCTGATCGGTGGCGGGATGAACCGCGCTGTGGACGCGGTGCTCGGCGGCTGGCAGGGATCGACGTCGATCACCTTCCAGACTGGCCAACCGATCGCCATTGGATTGGTAAATCCGCGAATCGCCGACGGGAACCAGCGCCCGAATGTGATCTGTTCCTCCGGGCTGACGAACGGCATCAGCCCGCACCGGGCTGCGTTGGACCAGATTCCCTATCTCAACAACAACTGTTTCGCCGATCCGGGAGATCAGCAACCCGGCAATGCGCCGCGGTACTTCTCAAACATTCGCGGCGACGGTGTTCATAACTTCGATGTCTCCTTCTCCAAGAACTTCGCTCTTGGCGAAGAGCGCCAGCTAGAGGTGCACGCGGACTTCTTCAACTTCACGAACACGCCGCGATTTGCCATTCCGGATACCGGATATGAGAGCCCGACCTTCGGCATCATCTCTTCATCCGCGAATGGTTCGTTGCCGCGACACTCGCAGTTCGGCGTGCGCTATCAGTTCTAGCTGTTGCGCCATCGGCATCCGGAAAATATCCGCACCAGTTATCGGAGGCACGTTGAAATCTCCAGCGCTCTGCCTGGGAGCAGTGCTCCTCTCCAGCATCACCGCCCTCTCCATCGCGGATGACAACGCCCCGAGAGCATGGATGCAGCACGTGCGCATTGGCGCCTACGGCCTCTCCCCGCAGAACGCCAGCCGCATTCCCGCCGAGGCGCAGGCGAGCGATGTCTTCGGTATTGAGGTAGACAATGACATCCCGGGGCGGTACGAGAGCTTCCTCGATCCCACAGAGAAGCTTCAAGCCATTCGCACAGTTGCCGAGGAGGCTCACAAGCTCGGCAATCACGCGTTCGTATACATCGCCGGCACCGAATGCATTACGGCCAATGCGGATAGCAGCCCGCACTCCATGGCGAAGGACCACCCGGACTGGCTGCAGCGGAAGATCACAGGTGAGCCGGCGAAGTTCACCTCGGGTGCGGCCTTCTGGATTGCCAAGGGTGACGAGGACGTGTGGATCAGCCCCTACGCCGCCCCCTGGCGCGCCACCTACATGCAGCGCGTTCGTCAGATCGCTGCGACCGGCATCGATGGCATTTACGTGGACATCCCCTACTGGATGACGCACTTTGAAGGCTGGGAGGGCAGTTGGGCCAGCTTTGACGACGCCACCGTGGCGGCATTCCGGCAGAAGACCGGACTGGATGCCCGGCACGATCTCCGCCTCGGCGACTTCGAGGATCCACATTTCCGCGAGTGGATCGACTTCCGCATCGATACCATCACGGACTTCCTCAAGGAAATTCGCAGTAATGCCGTGGCCGTCAAACCGAAGATTGCCGTGATCCCGGAGATTTATCCCGGAATTGAACAAGAGGCGGTGCGCGTCGGCGCGGATGTCTACGAAATCTATCCGCACGTGGATGCGATCGCCCATGAATATGAGTTTGGTGGAGGCGAGGACCACACTGCCGCCTCCAGGAGCCCCTTCGATTGGTTCATGTATCAGATTGGTATGCGTTCGTTCCGCGCATTTGCCGGCAGCAAGCCGACCTGGATCCTGAACTACTCCTGGGATGGCCAGGCGGGAGTGCGGCCCGCGGATGCGATGAAGAACCTGGCGTCCTCCGAGCTGATGGCAGGCGCAAACGTCTGGGATGCTCCCGGTCACCAGATGGCGGGCTCGAACGACCTGGCGACACGCAAGCAGATTTTCTCGTGGATTGCACAGTACGATGATGTGCTCAACTCTCCACGGACGCCCATAGCCTCGACCGGTGTGTACTTCTCGCCGAAGTCGCGCGATTACTATCCTGATGAGTTTCTCAGCGCATATCGCGGTGTCCTGCTGCTCCTGCTGCAGCAGCATATTCAGTTCCAGGTGGTCACGCCACGCACGCTTGCGGACTTTCACGGGAAAACACTGGTGCTGCCCGACGTGAGGGTCCTCGACGCGGCGGAAAAGAGCTCGATCTCCGGCTATCTGGATTCCGGTGGCCACCTGCTGATCACCGGGACAGATGCCACAGGCTTCAATGCGCGCGCGGGACTCCGGCGATTTACCAGCGGTCCCGGCAAGGCATATCTCACCCTGGCGGCCGGCGATCTGCATGCCGCTCCTTCGTCTGCTTCCACGGAATTCCTCGCGCAGTTAGCCGGCGTAGACGATATCTCGATCCAGGCGCCCCCTCTCACCGTTGCCCATCTTATGAACGTCCACGGCACGCCGCATATCTACATAGCGAACTTTGACGGATTAATCCCCGGAAAAGCGGCCGTGCCGTCCCCCGCAACCGGGATCGTTATTCGCACGCCGATGCGGGAAGGTCATACCATGCATTTCCTTCCGTTCCTTGGCGCCCCTACTGAGCTGACCGGAAGCCGATCTGGGAATGGTATGGTCTTCAGGCTGTCGCCCGTGGAGCGGGGGGCAATTGCATGGCTGGACCGATAACCGGCCATCTGCTTTAGGTCCGAAGCGCTAGGGGTAGATCCTGAAGTCCTGCACCACGCGGCTGATCACCCCGCCAGGACTTGGCGCATCCGGCTTCATGCCGTGCTCAAGCGAACAGTACAGCCCCAGCAACTGCCCGAAGATGACGTCGATGGGCGGCCTATACACGTCCGCTATCTCGCCCGAAATCGAAAGATAGTGATCGGCTGCTGGAGCAACCGATGCCCGGGCCGACTCCGGGCCGATGGCCAGGCTCGCTTCGACGATTTCCTTGGTCTCGATCTCCCGCAGCAGATCGATCTCATACTGCTGCCGCCGCTGCTCGGCGGAGACAAAGCAGACAAACAGGGTCCCGGCATCGAGCGCCGCCATGGGCCCGTGGCGCAGGCCAAGCACTGTCTCAAACATGGTCTTGACGCGGCCGGCCGACATCTCCAGCACCTTCAGGCCTGATTCCCGGGCCACCGCCGCCAGCGCCCCCGAGCCCACGAAGCACATGCGCGCAAAGCGACGCTCCGCCAGCATCGCCGCCATCTGTGACGCTGACTTCAGAAATGCCTCTCCAGCGGGGACCATGGCGTCCAGCACCGGGGCGTATTCCTCCATCGACCAGGCGTGGGCAAGACACTGACCGAAGACGACCATGTTGGTGAAGGAACTGGTCATCGCGAGACCGCGATCGTTTACCGAATCGTCCAGCACGGCGACCAGAACGCGTTCGTGCCGCTCTCCGATATCGAACATGCGCGATCGCGGGTTGCAGGTAACGACCACATGCGAAACTTCAGGAAACCGGTCCAACGCCTGTTCCAGCACCGCCACGCCCTCTGGAGAATCTCCCGATCGCGAAAAGGAGATCCAGAGATACCGCCGTCCAGGCACAACGTAGTCCTCCAGGCTGGAGAGTAGGTCGGGACTGGCGATCGCCAGCACCTCGCATCCCCAGCGCTGGCGCATCAGCAAGATGAGGGATTGGCCGATGTAGTCGGATGTGCCGGCGCCGGTGAGCACCACGGTCGGCCGCTGTTCCAACTGGCTTGCCACGCCCGCTTCTTCCAGGAAGCTGCGGATGCGCTGGTGGTTTTCCTCGAAGTACCGCAGGGTCGTGCGCCAGGTGGCCGGCTGCTGCGCAATCTCCTGGGGAGTGTAAAGCAGGCCGCGCGCCTCTTTCTCTTCACGGGGAAGATCCAAAAGTTTGAGCAAGCCGCTCACGCATATCCTCCGCATCCCTATCGCGAATCCCTTCCGTTGATACTAGAATACAAAAAGAAAGTAAACATAATATTCGGTAATACGGCAAAATAGACCGCGTAGCCTGTGAGGAAGCCCCGGGAGATCGAATTGCCGCCAGTTTCTGAAGTCTCAGCCCACCGCCGTTTCGATATCACGATCGCCGGCGAGCTCAATCTCGATCTGATCCTGTACGGCTTGCCCGAACAGATGCCGCTGGAACGAGAGCTGCTCGCTTCCGGTTTCACGGTCACTCTGGGCAGCTCGTCCGCCATCCTGGCGCACAACCTCGCACTGCTGGGAACACGCGTCGGGTTTGTAACCCGCCCGGGCAGGGACGAACTGGGTAAGATCGCGTTGGAACGGCTGGCAGAGAGCGGTGTCGACCTTTCGCAGATCCGGTTTGCGGAGAACGGCGCCGGAACCGGTGTGACTGTGCTGCTGCAACACGGCGGTCAACGCCGCATCCTTACCTATCCGGGCGCCATGGAGCAGATGACCATGGCCGACCTGGACATGGACTATCTGCGCTCGGCACGCCACTTCCATCTCTCGTCATTGTTCCTGCAGAAGGCGCTGCAGCCCGATCTGCCACGGCTTTTCGCGGAATTAAAGCGGGCTGGACTCACCATCTCGCTCGACACCAATGACGATCCGAGCGGCGCGTGGGATGGAGTTCTGGACGACCTGCTGGACAAGGTCGATGTATTCCTTCCGAATGAACAGGAGCTAAGGCAAATCGCGCGGGAGTCCGACCTCGACGCGGCGTTGACGGTTGTCGCCAGACGAGTTCCGCTGGTGGTAGTGAAGCGCGGCCCTGCAGGTGCGCTCGTCCAGCAAGGGAACGTTCGTGAGAGCATCCCCGGCATGACCGTGCAGCCGGTAGATACCATCGGTGCGGGAGACAGCTTCAATGCCGGCTTCCTGAGCGCATATCTTCGCGGAGAGTCCCCTCGCCGGTGCGCAGCCATGGGCAATATCGCGGGCGCGCTCTCCACCTTGCGGCCGGGCGGCACGGAAGCATACCGCGACGCCGCGCTTCGCCGGAAATTTCTCTCGCAGCACACGATGTAGACGACCGTCAGCCGTATCGGCGGAGCGATCCAATTCTTCTCAAGTGGATGATCGAAGCATGCCAACTCCCCACACGCCTCACCGCTTCCAGGCTGCCGTATGCGCCCTCAACCATGCGCTACCGGACCAACCGGCACGACAATCCGGCGGCCCGCCGGTGATACGAGCTCGCGTCCATATCTGTCTGCTTGCACTGCTCTCCTGCTCGCTTCCGGCGGCCTTCGCCTCCTCACCGGAGAACGCGGCACAGGCGGCTCACGTAGGCAACAACTACACCTTGAGCAATCGTGCAATCGAGCTAAGCTTCAGCCGCCAGGGCAGTCATCTCAGCGGACTGCGCATCGACGATCGTTTGCATGGAGATCGGCTCCACGGCCATCATCTCGCGTTCCCGGAGGAGTTCACGCTCGTGCTCTCCGGGGGTCACGAAATCCGCGCATCGCAGATGGAGGTAGCGGACGATCCAACTATCCAAGACCTCGGGCCCGACGCGCATTCCCCTCGCGCTTCTGAGCAAGAGAGCGGCAAGCAGATCTGCGCAGCATTCACCTCACGCGACTTAGATGGCCGGGTTCAATGGTGCGCGGTGCTCCGCGATGGATCGCAGTACATGCGCCAGATGGTCACGCTTCAAGCCGGCGGCAAGGACCTCGCCATCCAGCAAGTGCGTATGCTCGACTTCGCCGACGCCAGCGCGCGCGTGGTGGGGACGGTGAAGGGATCGCCCATCGCGGACGACACCATGTTCTTCGGATTCGAGCACCCATTGTCCATCAGCCAGGTCCATTCCGGCCGCGTGGTCAGCTCACTAAAGCGTGTGCTGCCGCTCCCGGCCGGACAGAGCATCACCTACTCGTCGGTAGCAGGAGTGAGCCCGGCAGGGCAGATGCGGCGTAGCTTCCTGGCGTACCTCGAGCGCGAGCGGGCCCATCCGTACCGCACTTTTCTGCACTACAACACCTGGTTTGACCTGGGCTACGGCAACCGCTATGACGAAGCGGGCGCGTTGAACCGCGTGCACGCCTATGGCGAAGAGCTCACGCGCAAGCGGCAGGTGGTACTTGACTCGTTTCTCTTCGACGATGGCTGGGATGATCCAAAATCGCTGTGGAACTTCAACGCCGGTTTCCCCGATGGCTTTACGCGGGTACGGGCCGCGGCCGCCAGCTATGGCTTCGGCATCGGCGCCTGGCTCTCTCCCTGGGGAGGCTACGACGAGGCCAAGCAGCAGCGAGTCGCCGCCGGCGAAAAGGCCGGGTACGAAACCGTGAAGGGCGGGTTTGCCCTCTCCGGTCGGCGTTATTACAAGAAGTTCGAGACGACCTGCCTGGAGATGATCGACAAGTATGGCGTGAACCAGTTCAAGTTCGACGGCACGGGAAATGCCGCCCAGGTGGTGGCGGGGAGCGCCTTCGATAGCGACTTCAATGCCGCGCTGGACCTCATCCACCGGCTTCGTCAGGAGGAGCCCGGCATTTTCATCAATCTCACGACGGGCACCTATCCCTCTCCGTTCTGGCTGATGAGCGCCGACTCGATCTGGCGGGGCGGCGAAGATTCCAGCTTCGCCGGCGTGGGTACCTGGCGCCAGCGGTGGATTACCTATCGCGACGCACAAACCTACAGAAACATCGTGCAGGCAGGGCCGCTCTTTCCCTTGAACTCGCTGATGCTGCACGGCATCATCTACGCCCAGCACGCCGAGCATTTGGCGGATGACCCGGGGCATGGCTTCGCTGCGGAAGTTCGCTCTTATTTCGGCACTGGAACGGAGTTGCAGGAGATCTACATCACGCCTTCCCTGCTCTCCCGCCAGGACTGGGACATACTCGCGGAATACGCGAAGTGGTCGCGGGCCAACGCCGGCACTCTGCGCGATACGCATTGGGTCGGAGGCGATCCCAACGCTCTCCAGGTGTATGGCTGGGCTGCCTGGTCGCCTAGCAAAGGAATCATCGTGCTACGCAATCCTTCGGAGCACCCGCAGAGCTTTTCGCTGAATGTCCAGAAGGCATTCGAGCTGCCCGCGGGCGCCCCGCGCCAATATCGCACGCGGAGTCCATGGCCCGGAGACTCTGCCGCGGCAGGCGGCGTGCTTTCTGCGGGGCAACCGCGCGTGATCCACCTGCAACCGTTTCAGGTGCTGACGCTTGAGGCCTATCCGGAACACCAGCTGCTGGAGAGCAAGAGATGAGGACTGATGTGACACGATCGCCGAAGCGTAAACCTGAGAACGCCGAGGCCGATAACGTGAAGCAGGAGGCGCCGGACAAGTTCGTAGCCATGGTCACGGCCAAAGCCCGGGTCGACCTGAAGCTCACCGACTATGAGCCGCGCCCTGCGCTGGTGACCCCGGTGCATACAGTGGATCACCCTATGGTTCCGGCAATCGACTATCACAACCATCTCGACTCGCTCGATCCCCGCGATGTGCTCACCATCATGGACGCATGCGGTATCGAGCGGATCGTTAACATCACGATGAAAGTGGGGGACGAGGCGCTGGCCGTCATGCGGCGCTTCCAAACCGCCGCGCCCGAACGCTTCGCGACCGTCGGATGGATGGACTGGAGCGGGCTCGACCAGCCGCAGTTCTTTCGCGATGCCGTCACGCGGCTTGAGCAACTCGTCGCGCATGGAGCGTGCGGGATCAAGTTCTGGAAGGACCTCGGCCTGACGCTTCGCGATGCCTCGGGCTCACTGCTGCGAATCGACGATGAGCGCCTTGCGCCGATCTTTGTGCGTGCCGGCGAACTTGGCATCCCGGTGATGTTCCACACCGCGGATCCGGACGCGTTTTTTCTGCCGACCGACAGATACAACGAGCGATATGAGGAGTTAGCCGCTCATCCGGAGTGGAGCTTTCATGGCTCGACGTACGCGAAGGCGGAGTTGCTGGAGCAGCGCAATCGCGTCTTTGCCCGGCATCCCGAGACGAGGTTTGTCGCGGCGCATGTCGGCGAATCGGCGGAATGCCTCGACCACATCGCCGGCGTACTGGATCGCTATCCGAACGTGATGATCGATATGAGCGCGCGGGTGGCGGAACTCGGCCGTCAGCCCTATCGAGCCCGCGACTTCTTTCTGCGATTTGCCGACCGCATCCTCTTCGGCACCGACCTGCTTCCTGACATCACGATGTACCGGCTTCACTTCCGCTTCTTCGAGACCGCGGACGAATACTTCGAATACCCCTCGCACGCCTCCCGGCAGGGCCGCTGGAACATCTATGGAATCCACCTTCCGGAAGACGTACTGAAGAAGATCTACCGGGAGAACGCGTTACGCCTGCTGCCGTAAAGCAGCTTAAGTTACCCGGGTTTGGACCACCAGGACCGAGTCAATGGCCATGGCCGTCCAATGCCGTCGCCAACTGACTCTACCTTGGCGGCGAGGGTACCAGGGAGCAAACCAGAGTCATAGAGCCGCCTGCGATTTCTATGTTCTTTGGCGAACTAAGTGCGTTAGAACAGCGATGCATGTTCTCCCGGGCCTCCCTCGCTGTCGCGCTGCTGCTGGCATTTCCTGCCCTCTCACGGCCATTCCTGTTGGCGCAGAGCCAGCCCCTGGCTCCGGTCGCCGCTGCGAATACTGCGCCGGCGAAGCCTCCCGCATCCGCGGCTGCCGCCGGGACCGCAGATCCGGATCTTTCCAAAGAAAGTACCTTTATCGAGCAGTTCGCAACGGTTCTGCGCTATGCCGCGGATGGAACGGCAGAACAGACCATCACGGCGCGCGTCAAGATACAGTCGGAGGCCGGAGTGCGCGCCTTCGGCGTGCTCAGCTTTCCCTACGCGCAGCAGGTCGATCGCATGGAGATCCGCTACATCCGGGTGCTCAAGCCGGATGGCACAGCCGTCGAGACGTCCGCATCCGACGCTCAGGATATGCCGGAAGAGGTCACCCGCCAGGCGCCGTTCTACAGCGACCTGCGGCAAAAGCAGGTCCCGGTGCGATCGTTGAGCGTGGGCGACACGCTGGAATACCAGATCCGCACAGTGATGTTCAAGGCGCTGACGCCCGGACAATTCTGGTATGCCCAGAACTTTCTGGAAGGCCAGCCGGTGCGCGAAGAGACGGTCGAGTTGCGCGTCCCCAAAGACAAATATGTGCAGGTGGCAAGCCCCACGCTCCAGCCCTCCATCAGCGAGGAGGGCGCGGAGCGCGTCTACCGCTGGAAGCGGTCGCATGCCGAGCCGACCAGCGCCACGAAGAAGGACAAGGCGCCGCCGAAGCTCGACTGGAGCCCGTCCATCGCCGTCTCCACCTTCCGCACCTGGGGCGAGGTAGGAGAGTGGTACCGGGGGCTCGCGGCAGACCGGGCCGTGCCCAACGCGGCAGTCAAGAGCAAGGCCGACGAAGTCACACGCGGGCTGACCACCGATGACGCGAAGATTGCGGCGATCTACGACTTTGTCTCGACACAATTCCGCTACATCGGCGTCTCGTTCGGGGTGGGGCGTTACCAACCGCACACCGCCGACCAGGTGCTGACCAACCAGTTCGGCGACTGCAAGGACAAGCACACCCTGCTGGCAGCCATGCTGAAGGCAGAAGGATATGAAGCGTGGCCCGTCCTGGTGAACTCCGGCGCCAGGCTCAGTGCGAACTTCCCCACGCCGGGACAGTTCGATCATGTGATCACGCTGGTGCCCAGGGGCAAGGAGCAGATGTGGCTGGACTCGACCCCGGAGGTTGCGCCGGAGCAGTTGCTGATGTCCAATCTCCGCGACAAGCAGGTGTTGGTCATTCCGACGGACGCCGCGCCCCATCTGGAGCGGACGCCTGCAAATCCGCCGTTTGCCTCGTTTGTGGACTGGCAGATGAAAGGCAAGCTTGACCGCGAAGGAACGCTCACGGCGCACTTCGATGTGAGCATGCGTGGAGATGCGGAGGTCATCTCGCGCGCGGTCTTCCGCCAGGTCCCGAGACCGCAGTGGCAGGAGCTGATGCAGAACATCTCACAATCGCTCGGCTTTGCAGGCGATGTGAGCGATGTGGATGCAAGCCTGCCGGAGAAGACGCGCGAGCCATTCCACTATGACTACGACTACGAGAGGAGAGACTTTGGAGACTGGAAGGGCCGGCGCTTTCAATCGCCCATCCCGGCGATAAATTTTCCGTCCTTCGCGGAGGACACCGCTTTGAGCGAGCCGGTCGACCTGGGCGAGCTGACGACAGACCGGTACACGGCCCGCATCACCCTTCCCGCCGGGTACAAGGCGGAGCTGCCCGAACACATAGCGCGCACGTCGAGCTTCGCTGAGTACGACGCCACCTACGAGTTGCAGGACCGTGATTTACTCGTACATCGCACGCTGCGGATCAAAGCCAACACCGTGCCGGCCTCCGCCCGGAGCGAATACAAGGCATTCACGCAGGCCGTGAACGACGACGCTGAGACCTACGTCCAGCTCGTGGGCGAAGGAGTAACGACGCCTGCAAGGGCCGCACAGAGCAATGCTGCTGCAGCGGAACTGGTACAGGAGGCGTCACGCGCTTTGGAAGGCAAAACTCAACTGGACTTCGCCGGGGCGAAGTCCGCGTTGGACGCAGCGCAGAAGCTGAATCCTCGCGAGCCGGGGCTATGGAGTCTGTACGGATACCTTTATCAGCTCCAGCGCCGGCCGGACGACAGCATCGCGGCCTATCAGAAGGAACTTGCCCTGCAGCCCGAAGCCTTCGATGTCTATCGCTATTTAGCCGGTGTGCAGATGCAGGCCAAGCATTTCGACGACGCCGAGAAGACGTTGAGGGGGTGGATGGCAGCTGATCCGCAGAATAGTACGAGCAGCCTTATGCTTGCCGGCATGTTGATGATGCAGGCCCGATATGCTCAGGCGATTCCAATTCTGCAGGACACGGTCGCCTCAGCGCCAAAGCCGGAGCTGGTAAAACTGCAGCTCGGCACCGCTCAGATACGCTCAGGCGACAAATACGCTGGTGGCGCGACCTTGGAAGGCTTGATCGCCAGTAGCCAGGATGAGGAGATCTGGAACGACGCTGCTTATGAGCTGGCGGATAGCGGGATCGATTATCCCGTGGCAGGTAAAGCGGCGGAGAGGGCGGTCTCGTCCGAAGAGCAGAAGACGCAGACTGTAACCCTGGCTGCGGTCGAGAACGCGGATTTGCGGCGTGTCAGCCAACTCGCCGCCGCATGGGACACCGTCGGCTGGATCGATTATCACGAGGGCAGGATCGACGACGCAGAGAGCTACATCCTTGCCTCATGGATGCTGGAGCAGGGTGAGGAGGTGGGCGAACATCTGGGCGAAGTCTATGAAAAGGAGGGCAAGAAGGGCGAGGCCCTGCATGCTTACCGCCTCGCACTCGCAGCCAACAGCGCCGCGGATCGAACACCTGGGCAACAGCCCGTCCACGACAGGATCACGGCCCGTATGGCTGCTTTGAAGGCAGCGGGCGTGAAAGAGCCGGTGGCGCGTGCGAGCGATCATCCCTGGATCGGTGGCGATGAATTGGGGCTGCTCCGTTCCGTGGAGGTGCCGCTGCCAATCAAGAGCTACGCCAGTGCTGAATTTTTCGTGCTGATGACCCGCAATGGCGTGCAGGACGCGTCGTTTATTCGAGGGGATGATGCGTTGAAAGCCGCCGGCAGCCCGCTGAAAGCAGCGAAATTTGATACGCCGTTCCCGAAAGGATCGACGGCGCGGATTGTGCGGCGGGGCATCCTATCCTGCTCGGACGGATCAGACGGGTGCCGGTTTGTGCTGCTTCTGCCGCAGTTCGCCCATAAGTAGGCCGGCCAGTCGCTGCATCAGTCTGGCCGCTGCAGCAGCGGCAACCGGCAGGCGCCCAGAATGCCGGCGTCGGAGCCGAGTTCTGCGAGCAGTACGTGCGTCTGGCCGACAGTCTTACGCCCGGAGCCCTCGCCCGCCGCCGTGAGCCGATAGACGTAGCTCCGCATGCGCAACTCATCCAGCATGCGCGGCGCAAACAGATCCCAGGCGCGCGATACTCCTCCGCCCACCACGTACAACGGCAGGTTGAGCGTGTTGACCAGCCCCGCCAGACCGATGCCCAGCGCGGTGCCCACCTGGTTAAAGACGCGGAGCGCACGAGGATCGCCGGCCCGGGCCCGCTCACTCACATGCTGCGAAGTGAGCAGCGGACTTTCGGTGCCCCGGCTCTCTTCCCCGGCTACGAAACCCTCGCCCAGACCGGCCTCCCGGGCCAGCCGGGTGACCGCCGTCGCCGAAGCATAGCGCTCTAGGCAGCCACGGCTACCACAGCCGCAAGGGTCGCCATCCGGATAGATGGTGGCGTGGCCGGCCTCGCCGCCCATCCCGGTAAAGCCGTGCCAGACCTGGCCGTTAAGGATGATTCCATTGCCGACCCCGGTGCCCAGGGTCAGCATGCAGAGGGACGACTCTCCCAACGTCCGGCCGGCGCCCTCAAGATACTCCGCCAGCGCGGCCAGGTTGGCATCGCTCTCAAACAGGACCGGCATGCCCAGCTCGACCTCAATCGCATCCTTGATGCGAATACCGTTCCACCCCGGCAGGTTGGGCGGATTCCACAGCACCCCCTCGGGCAACTCCAGCGGACCGGGCGTGCCGATCCCGATGCCGCCCAACGTGCGCCCCTGCAGGTGCCGCTCCATCAGTCGCCGGATGGCCCCGCACATGTCGCTGACCACGGCCTGCCATCCGGCCGCTAAGCGCGTCGGCAGCCCGGCCAGTTCCAGGATGCCCTGCTCGCGCGTGTATGCGGCTACCCGCAGGTTCGTTCCACCCAGATCGACGCCGATCGTGCAGATTTCGAGCATTCTTACCTCTTCCCCATTCTGCTGATCTGGGCTTAACACCTGCCCGGCATCGCGTCCGCGCACCGCCCGAATCATCATAGTGGCTGCGCCGCAACGGCAGCGCTTTCCAGCCCGTCACATCCAGACGGCCCCGCAAGCTCCTGGGCGAAGGGTGACGGTGCTAACCTGACAATTCGACCATCATGCGCCCATCGATCGCAGTCACTCTTCACCGCATCTGTCACCGAGCGTGGCAGCGCATCCCGCTCCCTCCGGCAGAGCGCAGATGAGTGCAGACCTGCGCGCACGCTCCGGCATGCCGCTCGATAGGGAGATCGGCGCGGGGCACGAGCTACGCTCCCAGGGGCCGATGACCGGCGCCGAGCGCTTTCTGCGTGCCTGCCTGCGGCAACCGGTCGATCGCACGCCGGTGTGGTTTCTACGCCAGGCCGGCCGCTATATGCCGGAGTACCAGGCGGCGCGGCGTCACCACTCGTTGTTGGAGATCTGCAGGAACCCCGACCTCGCAGCCGAGGTCACCATTACGGCGGCGGAGAAGCTGGACGTTGACGCAGCAATCATCTTCGCCGATCTGCTGCTGCCATTTGAAGCCATGGGCTTGCCCTTCGAATTTCTGTCCGGCGAGGGTCCGGTCGTGCATCATCCGGTACGCACGGCGGCGGATGTGGATCGTCTGCGCACCGATCGTGCGGCAGATCTGGGCTACGTGGGCGAGGCGCTGAGCAAGGTGGCCGCGCATTTTCACGATCGGCTGGGGCTGATCGGCTTCTGCGGCGCTCCTTACACCCTGGCCAGCTACATGATTGAAGGCGGTGGCTCGCGCAATTGGATCGAAACCAAATCGCTGATGTATCGCGATCCTGGAGCGTGGCAGGCGTTGCTGGCCAAACTCGTCACTGTCTTGGTGACATACTGCCGTCAACAGGTCGAGGGCGGCGCGGATGTCATCCAGATCTTCGATAGTTGGGCCGGCTCCCTCTCGCCGGCGGACTACCGCGACTTCGTGCTTCCCGTGACCATGGAACTGGTGCGGCAGGTGCAGGCGCTGGGCGTTCCGGTCATCTACTTTGGCGTGGACACGGCCAGCCTGCTGCCGACGATGCGGGAGACCGGGGCGGACGTGATCGGCCTCGATTGGCGCGTCCCTCTCGATGAGGGCTGGCGCACTCTGGGACATCGCTGCGCGGTCCAGGGCAACCTTGACCCCATCACACTGTTCGCTCCGCCCGATCTGCTGGAACACCGCGTGCATCAGGTGCTGCAACAAGCGGCCGGCAGACCGGGACACATCTTCAATTTGGGCCATGGCATTGTGCCCAACACACCTGTCGAAAACGTACAGCGTGTGGTGCAAGTAGTCCGTGATTTTGAACTGCCAGCGGAGCCGGCACGGTGAACGGGGGCAGGGGCAAGACGGCCGTTTTGCTGCTGGCGCACGGAACGCCTGAGTCCATCGACGAGATCCCCGAATACCTGCGCAACGTCACCAGCGGCCGTCCGCTACCGGAGGCGGCGATCGCCGAAATCAAGCATCGCTACGGCCTGATCGGCCACAGCCCGTTGACGGAACTCACCCTTGAACAGGCTCGCCTGCTCAGCGAAAAGTTGGGTTTGCCGGTGTACGCCGGTATGCGCAACTGGAAGCCCTACATTGCAACCACGGTGCGGCAGATGCGCGAGGATGGCGTGATCGCAGCCGCGGCCATCTGCCTGGCTCCGCAGAACTCGCGCACCAGCGTCGGTCTCTATCGTCGCGCTGTATTGGCGGAGGCCGGCACCGCCATCGCCATCGACTTCACCGATGGATGGGCAGAGCACCCGCTGCTCATCGACGCTTTCGCGGAGCGGCTAGGCGCGGCCTGGACCAGGCTAACCCAAGAGACTGGAGCGCGAGTGCCGGTTCTGTTTACCGCGCACAGCGTTCCCTGCCGCACGGTTCAGTCAGCGCCAGTGCAGTCAGCGCCAGTGCAGTCGACGCCAGTGCCGTCGGCGCCGGCGCAGCCATCGGCGCTTGGCGCTCCAGCGCAAAGACCGGCAGCGGCCGCGCTGGGGCCCGATCCATACGCAGTGGAAGCCAAACGCACCGCCTCGCTGGTGGCCGACAGACTGCGAGCCGCGGGGCTGACGGATGGTGACTGGTTCTTCGCGTTCCAGAGTCAGGGCATCTCCGGAGGGCCGTGGATCGGGCCGACGGTCGAGGACACGCTGAAGGCTCTGCGCCAGGCCGGCCATTCCGTCGTGATGATTCAACCCATCGGCTTCCTGTGTGACCACGTCGAGATCCTCTATGACATCGACATCGGCTTCCGCGAGTTCGGAAGATCCATCGGCCTGCGGGTGGAACGGGCGGAATCGCTCAACGCATCGCCGTACCTGACCGGCGCTCTGGCGGATCTGGCGCTTCAGGCACTCCGCCGGCTCAGCGCAGTCAGCAGCCAAGCGACCACCGGAACCGCAACACAGCCGATTTCCGCATGAAGCAGATCGCGTGAAGCGGGTCGCAATTGTTGGCGGCGGCATCAGCGGTCTGGCGGTCGCCTACGAACTGGAACGCCAGCGTGAGCATCCCTGTGCCTACACGTTAATCGAAGCAACCGACCGCCTGGGCGGCACGGTAGAGACTGTGCGCCAGGGTGGGTTCGTGATCGAATGTGGCCCCGACTCCTGGGTAACGGAGAAGCCGTGGGCTCGCGAAGTCGCCGAGGAGCTTGGTCTGGGGAACGAGATCATTCCCTCCAACGATGCACAGCGCCGTACTTACCTGGCACGGCAAGGCGCGCTGCAGCCCCTGCCTGGGGGGATGCGGATGATGGTCCCCACGCAATGGGCGCCCTTGCTCGCATCTACGCTCCTGAGCGACAGCGCAAAGCGTGCATATCAACAGGAGCCCGAACGTGCAGAAGAACTGAAGCGTTCGGCGCTCCTGACGCGCGGCGACGAAGCGGACGAATCGGTGGGCGCCTTCGTCCGTCGTCATTTTGGCGAAGAGGTTGCCGATACCCTTGCCGGGCCGCTGCTGGCCGGAGTCTTCGGCGGCGACATCGAACGCCTCAGCGTGCGCGCGGTCATGGCCCCCTTCGTCAGGATGGAGGCCGAGCACGGCTCGCTGATCGCTGCGCTGCAGCAGCGACGAACCAGCGCAGCCGAGCCACCCGTCTTCACAACGCTGGCTAGCGGTCTGCAGACGTTGACCGACAGGATGGCCGCGAGCCTGCCGGCGGCGTCTATCCTGCGCGGCGCAAGAGTGACGGCGATGGTCAGAGCCGGTGCTGTCTGGCGCGTGCAGAGCGAACGCGAGGGCGCTTCCGCCGTGGAGGACTTCGACGCCGTGGTGCTGGCAACCTCGCTCGAGAGCACACGAGCGCTGCTCGGCTCGATGCGCGATCCGCATGCCGATGAGGCCTCGGCCTTGCTGCCTGCCGAAGCCTCATCGGCGATCGTTGTGGCGCTGGGCTACGAACCGCCCGTCGCGCGCACCCTCACCATTCCGCGCGGCTTCGGATTCCTGGTGCCGCCGCAGAGGCGCCGCGAAGCGGCACGCGATGACTCCAGCCCGCTACTGGCTTGCACCTTCGTCAACCAGAAATTCGCGCATCGTGCACCTGACGGTGGCATATTGCTGCGCGCCTTTTTCGGCGGCCCGGCGGCTGAGCGATTGCTGCATGCATCGGACACGTCGCTCGCTCTGCTGGCGCAGAAGCAGTTGTCGTCCCTGCTCGGTCCGCTGCCGGAGCCGCAGGTGACAGTCGTTCGGCGCTGGCCCCGTTCGCTGCCGCAGTATGCGGTCCGCCATCTGGAACGCATGGGGCGGCTCAGTGCGGAGGTGGCACAACTCGCCGGAGTCGCGCTCACCGGCAATGCGTATCACGGCGTCGGCCTGCCCGATCTCGTACGAGATGCACGCGAAGCAGCGCGCCGGCTTCTCCACCACGCCTAGAAGGCTCGCGCGTTTCCACAGGGATCACTCCACGAACGGGAAAGTACATGTAGGCTGATGTTTGTACAAGGAGTTTGTCCGTGAAGCACGCGCATCACATTCTGTTTCCCTGTTTGCTTTTCTCATCATTTGCCGGGCTCGTACATGCCCAGGCCGCATCGCCTTCTGATGCACCCAGTGCCCTCACGCTCGATGTCGATGCGTCGCATATCTCGCGCAAGATCGTCTCGGCACGCGAGCGCATCCCGGCGGCGCCGGGTCCGCTCACGCTCGTTTACCCCGAGTGGATACCCGGCAACCACGGACCTACGGGGCCGATCACCGACCTGGTAAGCGTGCATTTCCTGGCGAACGGCAAGCCGCTTCCATGGCAGCGGGATGGCGTGGACATGTATGCGTTTCACATGACAGTGCCGGCGGGAGTGAGCGAGATCGAGGCCGACTTTGCTGCGGTCGGTGAGTTCGCCCAGGGGAATGACTTCAACCTGGGCAACACCTCCACCGCCGTCCAGGGCGACCTGAACTGGGATCAAATTGTCCTTTATCCCAGCGGCGCAAAATCCGACGACCTGAAAGTGAACGCCGCCGTTACGCTTCCCACCCAGTGGAGTTACGCCACGGCGTTGCCGGATGCGATCCAGGACGGCGACCACCTTCGCTTCGGCCCGGTTTCGCTGACCACGCTGGTGGACTCCCCGGTGATGATGGGCTCGATCGCGAAGCAGTTCGACATCACACCGCCCGGCGAAACGCGCAAGCACACGCTGAACGTCTTCGGTGAGACGCCGGGAGATCTGGCGCTCGGGGACGATCGCATCGCCGCCTTTCGCAATCTGGTAGCGGAAACCGGCGCACTCTTCGGCGCACGTCACTACCACGACTACCACTTTCTCGTAGAGGCGCACGGCGATGCCAACAACGGGCTGGAGCACCATCAGTCCAGCGACAATCAGGTTCCCGAACTCGGCATGGTAACGCCGGCCTACAACGCCGAGAGCGGCTACCTGCTCGCGCATGAGATGACGCACTCCTGGAACGGCAAGTACCGCCGTCCGGCCGGGCTTGCGACGGCTAATTATCAGGAGCCGATGATCGGCAATCTGCTATGGGTATATGAAGGGCTGACGAGCTACTTCGGTGAGGTGCTGGCGGTCCGCGCGGGTCTGGACACGGCCAGCGACTTCCATGACCGGCTGGCCAGCAATGACGCCGTGCTCGCCTACCGTACCGGCCGTGATTGGCGCTCACTCCAGGATACGGCCACCGCCGCGCAACTGCTCTATCTCGCGTCCCCCCACTGGGAGGCTCTACGGCGCACCACCGACTACTACATCGAAGGACCGCTGCTGTGGCTGGAGGTGGACAGCATCATGCGGCAGCAGAGCCACGGCAGCAAGAGCATTGATGACTTTGCGCGCGCCTTCTATGGCCCCCCCAGCCTCGCTCCCGAAAGCGCTCCCATCGTGGCGCCCTATACGTTCGAGGACGTGGTGAAGACCCTTAACGCGGTCGTGCCCTACGACTGGGCTGGGCTGCTCCGCCAGCGCCTGGATGCGCTGCGCCCCTCCCCGCCCGCACCGGGGCTCGAGGCCGCGGGCTGGCGCGTGGTCTACACCGATGTGCAGAGCCAAGTGGGCAAAGATGCGGAAGCGAATACGGATAGCGTCGACCTGCGCCCGTCCATCGGATTGCTGCTCGACCTGAACGGGGAGATCATTGACGTGCTTCCCGACTCCGCCGCCGGCAAAGCCGGGCTTGCCCCGGAGTGGAAGATCGTCGCGGTCAACCGGCGCGTCTACACCTCGGATGGGCTCAAGAGCGCCATCGTGGCGGCGCAGACGAACCACAAGCCGATCACCCTCATGGTGCTGCACGACAACTACTTTTCGGACTTCCCAGTGGACTACAGCGACGGTCTTCGCTACCCGCACCTGGAGCGCATCCCGGGCAAGCCGGATCTACTTGAGGCGATCGCCAGGCCACGGCGAAAGTAGACCCGAAACGCGGTGCCGCAACGGCGAAGGTCATGGTGAGCGTAGCCGCTCGATTGAACGGCGCAAGTGAACGGCACAAGTGAACGGCACAAAGGAGCGGCGCAGTCGAAAGTCTGCTTTGCTCTCGCGGCTTTAAGCGCCAGTTGCGCTTACTTCGGCTGCCAGAGTTCGACGCGGTTGCCTTCCGGATCGAGTATCCACGCGAAGCGGCCGAAATCATAGTCTTCGTGATGGGGGTCGACCGTGACTCCCGCCGCAGAGAGTGATTCCAGCGTTCGGTCGAGATCGACTACGCGCAGGTTGAGCATCGCCTGCTGACCTCCCGGGCCAAAGTATTCGGTTTCGTGCGGGAAGAAGGCCAGCACGGTAGCCCCTGGACCGGCGTCGGGCGGAAAGGTGAAGCAGCCATTCTTCCGCGTCAGGCCGAAGTGCTGCTCGTACCACGCATACAGGCTCTCGGGATCCCGCGCACGAATGAAAATGCCACCGACGCCGTAAACCCGCGATCCTTCACCCGCTGAATTCTCAGTCATTTGCCCATTCCTCCTACGCTTCCGGGTGCGCCAGCAGATCCCGCAGGGTCTGCTTGTGCTTCCGCCCGCGCGTCGCCTCACGCGGCTCGCTGTCGATAACTTTTTCCGGCCTGGGCTGGCCCACACGCGCGCGCGCGTTGGCCTTGACCGCTTTCGTTACGGAGAAGCGTTCGATCTTTCTCTTTCTGGCCATCGCCTCCCCCTCCCCACCCAGCCTGCCGCCGGCTTTGCCGCGTGCCCTGAGTATGGAATACTTTTTGCTGGACGAGAAGACGAGAAGTGGAAGCTTCTCCGGAAAAGCGGTAATCGGTAAAGGCGGTCTCTATGGAAGAACGGGATTTTTTCGATGAAAAGCCGGAACAGCGGAACCACACGCTGACGTGTCCGCACTGCGGCAAGGCGGACGAGTATCAGCTTGGGTGGCTGGTGCGCCGGAAGAAGGCGCAGTTACCGCGGAACGCGGACGAGCGCGACCGTGCGCGCTTTGCCAAGGCGCAATCCTATATGGTGCGGCGCGACGATATGGTGGGTTGCAAGAATATCCGCTGCCGTAAACGCTTCGACGTCGCCGGCATTCAGTCCGTCGCGTTCATGTAAGCGGATGGTCGGAGAGGCTACGCCGGTTTTCCTGTAGGTGTAAGGCGAAGCCACACAAGAACGCGAGGCTTTTCCGGTCAAGAAAAGCCTCACTCCACCAACCTGCGTGACACACGGCAACAGGGAAGCCGGTCTACGCCGCCCCTCTCAGGAGCGGCGTTTGTCGTTCGGCCCGCCCTGCTGACTACGACTTCTTCAGCGAAGCCATGTCGATGACGAAGCGGTATTTGACGTCGCTCTTCAGCACCCGCTCGTAAGCCTCGTTCACCTGCTGGATGGGGATGAGTTCGATGTCGGAAACGATCCCCCGCTCCGCGCAGTAATCGAGCATCTCCTGCGTCTCGGCCACGCCGCCGATCATGGATCCGGCCAGGGAGTGGCGGTTGACCACGAGCGAGAAGGCGCTGACCGGGATCGGCTGATCCGGCAGGCCGACCAGCGCCAGCGTCCCGTCGAGTTTCAACAATTGCAGATACGAGTTGATATCGTGCGGCGCGGACACCGTATCCAGGATCAAATCGAAGCTCCCGGTATGCTTCTGCATAGCGTCCGGGTCCTTCGACAGCACCACCTCGTCGGCTCCCAGCCGCTTTGCGTCTTCCTGCTTGTTGAGCGAGGTGGTGAACTGGACCACATGCGCGCCAAAGGAGTGCGCGAACTTCAGCCCCATATGGCCCAGGCCGCCCAGCCCGATCACCCCAACCTTCTTGCCCTTGGTAGCTCCCCAGTGGCGTAGCGGGGAGTAGGTCGTAATACCGGCGCATAGCAACGGCGCAACCGCAGCCTGGTTCAGGCTAGGGGCTATCCGGTACACGAAGTGCTCGTCGGTGACGATGACATTTGAGTAGCCGCCGAAGGTGATGCTTCCGTCCTTGTCACGCGCCCCATACGTGCCAGTCATTCCCTTTTCGCAGTACTGCTCGTTGCCATTCTTGCAATTCGAGCACACGCGGCAGGAATTGACCATGACTCCGACGGCCGCCGGATCGCCTTCCTTGAAGCGCTTGACGTCGCTGCCCACCTTGCTGACCACGCCCACAATCTCATGGCCTGGCACCATGGGGAAGACCGATCCGCCCCACTCGTCGCGCACCTGGTGGATGTCCGAATGGCACACGCCACAGTAGGTAATCTCGAGGACCACATCGTTCGGGCCGGGATCGCGGCGCTCGAACTGAAAGGGCGCAAGCGGCGCCTTGATCTGCTGGGCTGCATATCCCCAGGACTGCATCATGTCTATCTCCTTAACTGGAATCCCTGATCTTGAGTATCTGCATGCGGAACGGGAGCCGGCACGACTTACATGCCTCTTTCCCGGGCTTGGTTGCCAGGCCTTCCTAGCTTGGATTCGTTCTCGCGCAAATCGATGCACCGAGGCTCCGCGCAGGACCTCGCGGCATGGTTTAATCTGAAGTTGCAGGCAGGCCCTTCCGTCGGTCCGGCCCCAGCGTGCCCCAGGAGACCCCACCAGCCATGGCCAACATGAGCCTCCCGCCCGAAGAACGCGACTTAACTCCCGACCAGGTAGCTGCGCTGGACATGCGCCGCCGCCGGGGCACGATGCTGCTGACCATCGCCGGCATGTTCGCCGTGATTGCCATCCTGCTGACGCTGTGGACCGGCCAGGATGCGGTCTACTCGCCCGGTTTCGCGCGTCCCATGATCTATTACTTCCTGATCGCGTGCGGCATCATCGTCGTCGCCGGGGCCACGGGGCTTTATCTGCGGCGCGGCACCCCTGAGATTCAGTGATCGGCTCGATCACCATCATGGCTCCAGCTCCGGCTCATCGCTCCCGCTGAATCGGGCCGGACGAAGCTGGCGGTGTAGGAAGGCTCTCTCTTGTCCAATTTTTTTCGTCCCTTCCTCATCTTCCTGTTGCATCTCGGATACGTCGGCCCGCTCTTGATGGGCGTACTCGATTCCTCGTTCCTCTTTCTTCCCTTCGGCAACGACCTTCTGGTCGTCACTCTGGTGGCGCGTCATCATACCGGGCTGCCCTGGTACGTGATCATGGCCGCCTGCGGATCCACCCTCGGCGTCCTGGTGCTGGCGCTGGTCGCGCGCAAGCTCGGCGAAGAAGGCATCCAGAAGATGGCGGGCCAAAAGCGATTCGACAAGCTGAAGAATCAGATTGGCAAGCACGGCGGCAAGGCGATCGCACTGGCCTGCATTGCTCCGCCGCCCTTTCCCTTCACCATGGTCATCGCGGCGGCGGCGGCTCTGGACTACTCGCGGATACGCATCGCTGTCATCAACTTCTTCACGCGCGGCGTGCGCTTTACCATCCTCGGGCTGCTCGCCATCAAGTATGGACGCCACATTCTGAAGGTCGCCGACTCCCCTGCTTTCAAGTGGACGATGTTCGTCTTCATCGGCCTCTGTGTAGTCGGGAGTGCGCTTTCCATATACCAATGGCTCAAGCACGTGCGGCCGGCCAAGAAGGCTCTCGTCTAGCGGTATCGAACGCCGTGCGCAGTCGGAGCTGACTCACCGCGCGCGGCTCGGCCCACTACCGCATGCCGCCGTGTCACGCCGTCATCCTTTCTGCGCACGTATACTAGTCGGTTCATTTCCGTGAACGAAGACTGTCTCCAGGAGCTCGCCCGATGTCCGCTGTCCGTAAAGAGAAAGATTCGCTTGGCTTTGTCGAAGTGCCGGAACGCGCCTATCACGGCGCCCAGACCGCCCGTGCGGTCGAGAACTATCCCATCTCCGGCCTGCGCGCGCATCCGCTGCTGATCCGGGCGCTCGGCATGGTAAAGCGGGCAGCGGCAGCGGCCAACAAAGAGCTCGGCGTGGTGGATGATGCACGCGCCGATGCCATCCTGCAGGCAGCACAGGAGGTCATCGACGGGAAGTGGAACAACGAGTTCGTCGTCGATGTCTTCCAGGCCGGCGCCGGAGTCAGCTTCCACATGAACACCAATGAGGTCATCGCCAATCGCGCCAATGAAATTCTGGGCGGCAAACTCGGCGAATACGACAAGGTCCATCCCAATGATCACGTGAACTATGGACAGTCGACCAATGACGTCTTTCCTACCGGCATGCGGGTGGGCACGCTGCTGGTGCTCGAAACGCTCTACCCTGTGCTGGACGGGCTGGCCGGGACCTTCCGCAAGAAGGCGCAGGAATTCGATGGTGTGATGAAGTCCGGCCGCACGCACATGCAGGACGCGGTGCCGATCCGCCTAGGTCAGGAGTTCGCCGCGTACGCCGTAGCCATTGAGAAGGGCAAGAAGTTCCTGGTGCAGGCGGCCGACTCGCTGCGCGAACTGGGTCTGGGCGGAAGCGCCGTGGGCACCGGCATCAATACGCATCCCGACTATCGCAGGAAAGCGGTGGCGCACCTGGCCAGGCTTTCCGGGCAGAAACTCGAGCCGGCGGAGGACATGCGCTGGGCCATGCAATCCAACGCCTGCATGGCCGAGGTGAGCGCCGCGCTTCGCGGCATCGCGCTCGAAGTCATCCGCATCTCGAACGACATTCGGCTGCTATCGTCCGGCCCCAATACCGGCTTCGCCGAGATCTACCTGCCCAGCCTGCAGCCCGGCTCCTCCATCATGCCCGGCAAGATTAATCCGGTGATGCCGGAGCTTGCCGCGATGGTCAGCTTTCAGGTGGTCGGCAACGACACCGCGGTCGCGCTCGCGGTGCAGGCCGGCCAGTTGGAACTGAACGTAATGATGCCGACGATGGCCTATAACGTGATGCAGAGCACAACCATTCTCGCCAACATGCTGCGTCAGTTCGACAAGTACTGCATTGGCGGCATCACGGCCAACAAGGACCGCTGCGATTTCTATGCACAGAGCACGGTCTCTTTGGCCACTGCTCTGAATCCCTATATCGGCTACGCCAAGGCGGCCGAGATCGTCAAGGAATCTGTGGCGACCGGCGAATCCATTATCAAGATCGCCCGATCGAAGAACCTGTTGAGCGAAGCGGAGATCAGCGAAATCCTCGATCCGGTGCGGATGACAGAACCGCAACATCCGCTGGACTCGGCCAAGCATCGCGATGCCAAGGTGAAGGCGACGGCTTAAGACGCGGCCCAGGTGCCAATGCGAGCGGGAGGGCGTGCATGCACTACTCCAGGTTGTACGATGTGATTGTCTTTGTCGCGATCGGCGTCGCGTTGGTGGCCTCTGCGCACTGACCCCAGGGAAGTACTGGCTGCGTATTGGGCAGCTGCATTTCTCGCTTGGCGTGGCGCTTAGCTATCTCTCACTTGGCGTGTTCTGTGCGATTGCGCTCATATCAGCCGTAGGCATCATCCGGGGAATCCTCGCCTCGTTGAGGAGCCTCGGCTAGAAGCGGGCGAGACTTCGCTCGGGATGGCAGCCGAGCCTGAGCGCCGGATCACTCGACCAGCTGTTGAGCTTAGTCCAGGTCCCGGGCGATTTCGTCCAGGTGGAGCACGATAGGCGTACCCTCCACCGCAAACTGGTTGGTCTTGATCCAGTCCCGATGGTTCGCGCCGGCGCAGCGATACCCCTGCACCACTGCGGGATCGATGATCCAGACCTCGCGGACACCCAGCGAGAAGTAGTCCGCAACCTTTTGTTCCATGCGGCCGAAGCGGTCCTCCGGCGACAGAATCTCAATGCACACCATCGGAGCGTGCGTGGCGATCTGCTCGTCCGGGGCATCGCGGCCCACCACCATCACGTCCGGGATGCGATAGCGCGTCGGCGAGATCCGTACACGCAGCTCCGCATTCACTCGAATATGCCACTCTTTACGCCGATTTCGCAGGAATGCAGCGACGGCCAACTGCCAGTCCGAGTGGTCCCGTTCCCCCCAGTGCCGCTCCTGTACTTCACCGTCGACGTACTCGCAATCCGGGTGGTACGTCTCGTGAAGATACTCTTCCACAAAGACGCCGGCGATCGTATCCATAGCGGACCTCCGCACCCTCAAACTAGCACGGAGAGCGGTGAGCGGCGGTCAACGCCACATCAATTCCATGGCTCTAGCCCTCCACCGCTTTATCGCCGTCCGAAGCGGTACACGGCGCCTGCACTGAAGCCAAGGTTGTTCTGCGTATCACCGCCAAAGTTGGTGAAGTAGTAGGTAGGCGTAACGCGGATCGCGAGCCCTGGACCCAGGTTGTAATCCACCGGAACGCCGGCGGCCGCGGCGAAGCGCCACTCATTGGGGTAGAGCCCCAACAGAGTGCCGGGGAAATTGTTCGAATCGCCGTAGAAGAGATTGCGTGTGACCCCGGCCAGCACCTGTCCGCTTACACCCCACGCCTTGCGCTCGACGAAGCGATATTGCGGGCCGCCCATGACCGAGTAATTGCTGATGAAGGGATGGAAGAGCGCGTACGGATTGTTCCCCACGTACGCGTTGCCGTAGTAGCCGCGGAAGTCCGCCGTAATGCCGAGCTTGGGCCGGATGTAATCGGTGATGCCCCCGTTCCAGCCGTACTCCGTCACGTGCTGCAGTGAGGAACCGGGGCGAAGGCGCAGCCATACGTAGCCAAAGTATGCGTCGTACTTGTGGCTATAGGTATCCTGGATGACCGCCTGGGTACGCTGCTGGCGGCGTGCGCGCACGCGCTCCTGTGCTTCCCGCGCCAGCCGCGCGCGATCCGCTTCGTTGGGGTAATTGGGGGGCGTGGCGGACTGGGAGCTGGACTGGCTGCCTGCCTGCGGCTGCGCCAAAGGGTCGGTCGGCGGCGCGGGGGGCGCCAACGGCGGTGTGGCATCGGGTGCTGCTTCAGGCGCCGCAGCCGGCGGCGCTGGATTCTGTGGAGCGGCCCCCGTTTGCGAGGGCGCGCCTGCGGTCTGTGCGAACAGTTGCGAGCCGATGGACAAGGACAAGGTAAGAAGTGGATACGCAATGTATCCCAGAAACTTACTACGCTGCATGTATGGTGATGCCTCCACTGCTCGACTGCGGCAAACCTGTGACGTGCCGAAAATTGCTTTCCTTCGTATTAAAGCATCTGTACGCTCACTTCTGTATGTTCCCGGCGCTGTTCCCGCCGTGAACGGCGCTTTTCGCCCCGCGTTCTTGCGCCACATTTCTTGCTTTGAGGGCTCACTCATGCGTGGCTTTCTCCTCGGTTTGATCATCGGCATCATCGCCGTCCCTGTCGCCGCACTCCTCTATCTGCACTATGGACACCCGCCGGTGGCTGTGGCGGATCCTTCCTTCCCCATGGAGCGGCAGATCGTGGATGTGCCGCTGGACCACCGCGTCGATCGGGAAGCCCCGTCTCACGCGCCGATCGAGCCCAGCGAGACCAACCTGCTGCTGGGCGCGCAGATCTATCGCGATCGCTGTGCGGCCTGCCATGGCCTCTACGGTCAGACCTCCTCGTTTGGCAAGCACATGTTCCCGCAGGCGCCGCAGCTCTGGGCCCCGCACGGCAACGGTATTGTGGGCGTAAGCGATGATCCGTCGGGGGTCACCTTCTGGAAGGTGAAGAACGGCATCCGGCTCTCCGGCATGCCGGAGTTTCGCGACGATCTGAGCGAGACCCAGATGTGGGAGGTCTCCCTGCTGCTCTCGAACGCCAACAAGCCGCTACCGGCCGACGTGCTGGATGCGGTCAAGCCCGGCGCAGCCCAGCCCGCGCTTCCCTAGCCTGCTGCACGCAGCAAACGCTTCCACTGAAGCTTGCTACGATGGAAGTCGATGGCCTGGACCCGGGAAGCGGCACTGGCGGCACTTGAAGGCAATGACCTGTTGCAGCTTGGCATGGACGCCGACGCAGTGCGGCGCACGCTGCATGGCGATGACATCGCGACCTATGCGGTTCTCCCCAGCATCGTTTTTGTGGGATCCGCGGACACTCAGCCCGGGGAATTAACCCGCAAAGCCGCAGCGGTGCTGCAGACAGATGCGGCACACGGCGCGGCCGAGCTCTCCCTCGATCTGGCGTTCGATCTGACGCATGTCCTCGATGCGACGAAACTCGATCCTGCGGTCGTGGATTCCATCGTGGATGAACTCGCGGCACTCCATACGTGCTTCCCCGGTCTGCGGCTGCACGGCCTCTCCGCCGGGAACGTGCTGCGCATGGCGCACACCTGCGGTCAATCGTCCACCGAGATGCTTCAACGGCTGCAGGCTGCGGGACTGGCCTCGCTCAACGGCGCCGGATCCGGGATGCTCCGCGATCTCGCGAGCGATTGGATCCAGGTGCACCGCGCGGCCCACGCGTTGGGCCTGCCCACGATCGCCGAACTGGTTATCGGCCAAGGCGAAGAGCTGGCCGACAGAGTGTCACACCTGCAAGCGCTCCGCGCGTTGCAGCGCGAGACCGGAGGCTTCCTCGCCTTGAAGATCTCCGTTCACCACATGCTTGCAGCGGAAGCTCGACGGGAAGAGGAGGCCACGGCCGCGGACTACCTCAAGACGCTTGCAATATCTCGTCTGCTGGTCGAAGAGATCGAGCATGTCCAGGGCGACTGGGCAGTGCAGGGACCCAAAGTGCTGGGCCTTGCGCTGCGCTTCGGCGCCGATGACGCCGGCTCTATCGAACCTCAGCAAACAGCAGGCCGCGAGCCACGCCATCACGGCGGCGAAACTGAGCTGCGGCGCATCATTCGCGATGCGGGCTTTCGTCCGGTGGAGCGCGATGCGCTCTTCCGCCAGAGCATCTTGCACTGAAACACCCTCACCCGCCGCATGACCACGCTCACGTACAATAAATGAGCAGTATCCCCAGTGCGGAGAACGAGATTCTGCTCGCTTCCATCATCGCTAGAATGCTTCCTGCACGGGCCGTCGAACACCTGTCGTGTGCCGCGGTCTGGCTGCTTTCGCAGCATGGCGTCGGGCACTACTTCCGCACCCATTACGGCGACCGCACCTTCGAGCACCTGTACAAGTGGAACCCCTTCGACACGGCCCTGCTGGTTCCCTACTTCATCGTGATGGTGATTCTTGCCTTCTATGGCATGCATCGTTACCAGTTGGTCTATCTCTATTACAAGCACAAGAAGAACGCCGTTAAAGAGCCGCCGCAGCGTTTTACGGAGCTGCCGCGCATCACTGTGCAGCTTCCCATCTATAACGAGCAATACGTCATTGATCGGCTGATTGACGCTTGTTGCAAGTTCGAATATCCGGCGGACCGGCTGGAGATCCAGGTGCTCGATGACTCCACCGACGAAACCCAGCAGGTCGCCAGTGACATCGTCGCACGCTATCGCGCGCTGGGTCATGACATCGTCTATCTGCGCCGTAGCAACCGCCACGGTTACAAAGCCGGCGCCCTCGATGCGGGGTTGAAGCAGGCGAGCGGCGAATTCATCGCCATCTTCGACGCGGACTTCGTTCCCGGCGCCGATTGGCTCATGCAGGTGGTGCACCACTTCGCCGAGCCCGGCATCGGCATGGTGCAGACGCGCTGGACGCACCTGAATCGCGATTACAGTTTTCTTACCCAGGTGGAGGCGATCCTGCTGGATGGTCACTTCGTCCTGGAGCACGGCGGGCGTTCGCGCTCCGGCGTTTACTTCAACTTCAACGGCACGGCCGGCATGTGGCGGCGCACCGCCATTGACGAAGCGGGCGGCTGGCAGCATGACACGCTGACGGAAGATACCGATCTGAGCTATCGCGCCCAGCTCCGCGGCTGGCGGTTCAAATATCTCCAGCATGTGGAGTGCCCCGCGGAAGTGCCCATCGAGATGACCGCCTTCAAGACTCAGCAGGCGCGCTGGGCCAAGGGCCTGATCCAGACTTCGAAGAAGATCCTGCCGCGCGTCATGAAGAGCGACGCCTCTTTCCACCTTAAGCTGGAGGCGTGGTATCACCTCACCGCAAACATCAGCTATCCCCTGATGATCGTGCTCTCCGTGCTGCTGATGCCGGCCATGATCATCCGCTTTTACCAGGGATGGTTCCAGATGCTGCTCATCGACGTGCCCCTGTTCCTCGCGTCCACGTTCTCCATCTCCTCGTTCTATCTGGTCTCGCAGAAAGAGCTCTTCCCGCGCACCTGGCACAGGAAGCTGCTCTACCTCCCGTTCCTCATGTCGCTCGGCATCGGTCTCACGATCACCAACACTCGCGCCGTGTTGGAAGCTCTCTTCGGCATCAAGAGCTCCTTCAAGCGCACGCCGAAGTACCGGGTGGAAAAGAAAGGCCAGCGGGCGCAGGCCGCCAAGTATCGCAAGCGGCTTGGCTTTGTGCCATGGATTGAGCTGCTGATCGGCGGCTACTTCGCCATGACCATCTGGTACGCCATCGTCAACGAGAACTACTTCACCGTACCGTTCCTGCTGCTGTTTGTCATCGGCTACTGGTATACGGGCCTGCTCTCCTTGCTGCAGGGGCGATTCGAGCGCTGGCGCTCCGGCGCCAACCTGGACGAATCCTCGCCCAAGCCCTTCCCGGTAGGCGTGTAAACAGGCTTTTTCTCCGCCGCAAACCCGTTACATCGCCCGTTACGCCCGTCAAAAAGCTGCTTTTTTTGATGTAGTTACGGTGAAATACAACGTCCCGCTTCTTCCGGACATCTGACGGCTCGTAACCAGAGACTTCAGCCAGCGGTGATCCGTGCTGTCATGCCGGCGTGCTGTTCGCTCTGAAATCGCGGTAAATTCTTTGGGGGAACGCAAACATGTTCATCATTTGGTGGATTATCGTCGGATTGATCGCTGGCTGGATCACCGGAAAGATCATGCGGGGCTCCGGCTTCGGCGTCATCGGCGACATTATCGTGGGCATCATCGGCGCCATCATCGGCGGCTTCATCATGCGCGCGCTCGGTGGCACTGGGCAGGGTGGCATGATCTACACCATCCTGGTCGCGATCTTGGGAGCGGTCATTCTTACCTTCATCCTTCGCTTGATCACCGGCAGACGTACAGCGGTTTAAGGCCGGAACTCTCCTGCGGCATCCGTGTGGCGCAGATCGCGCAACGCGACCGTATCTGCGGCGCGTGCTGCCGGTTTTTGGGCACAGGTCGCTGCCCACGCCCGCCATAACGTATTGGTCTAGGAGAGAAATGCGCGCCTTCGCGGGCGCGCATTTCTCTGTGCAGCATCTCTCTGTGCAGCATCTCCACACCCGCCTGGGACGCGCCTCGTGAACGCGGCAAGACTAGACGCTACACAAACACTCAGATCGCTGTTGGCCATAGGCGCCGGCTTCCTGACAATCGCCGTGCTGGTCTCGCTGGCCACCGCGCTGATGCGCCGCCTTGCGCCGCAATGGACCATCGGTGAAAGGCCCAGCCGCAGCGCCGCCGATCCGGATCACGCCAGCCGTATCGGCATGGCTGTCAACCTGGCCACCGGGATGCTCTTCGCAGCGGCCGGAGGCGCCGTCACTGCGTGGTTCGCGGCTGGCCGGCCGCTGCTCCATGTACTCATGTTGTCGCTGGCCGTGCTGATCCTCTCCGCGTTGGCCGCCCACGATCTGGGGCGCCGCAACACGGCGATGTATGCCCTGGCACTGCTCGCGCTTACGCCCATGGCCACGCTCGGCGGCGGCATTTTGGTGGTCTTGCTTCGCTGAATGCGAAAGGGCGGCTCCGGCACATCATCGCCGGAACCGCCCTGCTCAAGTGCCGCCCTATCCAACTACCAGCGCACGCCGAAGGTCACAGGAATCATGTTGACTGTGCCCGAGCCTATATGGCCGGGGCTGCTGGTCGGCGAATCCACAAACACGTAGCGCGCTTCCGCGTAGAGCTTCGTACCGTTGTCGCCGATGTTGTGCGTAAAACCCGCGCCGATATTCATGCCGCCCTGGTTGCTGGAGAAGTGGCTTAGGGTAATGCTGGTGTAGTTCGGATAGCAATATCCATAGAAATCGCAGTAGTAGCCGTTGAATACCGTGTTCGTAAATGAGGTGAGCTTGCGGTAGAAGCCACCTCCGCCCGTCACATAGCCGCCCCAGCTTCCCCCGGTCTTGTAGTAGTAGATCGGGTCAAGCGTTAACGACCAGATATGAACGTTTCCTTGGGGCGCACCTGAGGCCGCCAGCACGCTGTTCGGAATTCCCGCGCGGTTAAAGTTGTACTCCGCCAGCATTCCAAAGTGTTTGTTGAAGTTCCAGCCTCCACCCCCTGTGAAGTTCCACCCCCAGGTCTGTACCTTGGTGGTGTTGCCCAGCGGGGCGTTGAATCCGGCGCCGGCTTCGATCGCCAGATGGTGGAACGACGGTTCGCCGTACTTCGGGTACTGCTTGTACCCGCCCTGCCCGTAGCCACCATTGCCGCCGGAGGGATATTGGTTGCCGGTCTGCGACCGATACGCGAGCTGGCTGCCGAAATCCAGGCTGGAGCTGGATTGACCAAACGCCGAAGGCGCGGCCGCGGCCGTCGCCGCAGAAACCATGACTACGCCCACACGAAGAAGAAAAGAACGACAGTTCATAAGAGACACCTGGGCTTCTAAGTTGCGCGGGGATCGTTTCCCACACTGCGTTAACCCTGAAGAGATGCTTTAGTCGCGCACGGTGGATGCATAGGCTCGCTCCATCCGGCTTCGGCTGATCGTTGTCTGCGGCCTCAACAGCAAAGGGCCGGCTCGTTCGAGCCGGCCCCAATCCCTCCACCGCTGTGGGCGAAGGCAGCCTTAGTGAATGTCGAACTGCTCAGGGTGGAGCGCCGGGTCGCTCTTCACGATGATGGTGCGGCCGGTCATCTCCTCCAGCTCATTCAGCCAGCGGGCCCCGTTGCCCTTCAGCGCCTTGACCACCTCAGGATGCACGCGCAGCAGCACGTCGTGGCGCTCCAGATGCTTCTGCATCTTGCGCATCTCGATGTAGATCTCGTTGCACACCGTGACCGGGCCCTTGACCATGCCGGTGCCGGCGCAGATCTCGCATTGCACGCTCAGCGTGCGCTCGAGCGACTGTTTCACCCGCTTGCGGGTGATGGCGACCAGACCGAAATCATTGAACTGCAGCACCTTGGATGGCGCACGATCGGCCTGCAACGCCTCTCCGAGCGCCTGCATCACCTTGTTGCGGTTCTTGCGCTCATCCATGTCGATGAAGTCGATCACGATGATGCCACCGAGATCGCGTAGGCGAATCTGGCGCACAATCTCCGGGATCGCATCCAGGTTGGTCTTGAGGATCGTATCCTCGAGCCGCGCCGTCTTCCCCACATACTTGCCGGTATTGATATCGATCGCTACCAGCGCCTCTGTTTGGTTGATGACGATCGATCCTCCGGACTTGAGCCACACCTTCGACTTGAGCGCTTTCGAGATCTCGTCCTGAATGCCGAACTGTTCAAACAGCGGCGTCTCTTTCGTGTACAGCTTCACGCGCCGCACCAGCGACGGTTGGAAGCGGTTTAGGAAGCGCACAATCCGCTCGTATTCCGTCTCACTGTCCACCCAGATGGTGGAGAAGTTATCGGAGACCTGGTCACGCAGGATGCGCTCCACCAGGTTCAGGTCGTGATAGATCAGCGCAGGCGCCTTCGCGGCGTCGGAACGCTGCTTGATCTCCGTCCACAGGCTGATCAGGAAGCGGAGATCGGCGCGCAGCTCGTCTTCGCTTGCCCCATCCGCCGCCGTGCGCACGATGAAGCCGCCGCTGTTCTGCCCCTTTTCGCTGATCAGAATCCGCTTGAGCCTCTGCCGCTCTTCATCCGAATAGATCTTGCGCGAAACGCCCACGTGGTTGACCGTCGGCATGAAGACCAGGAACCGCCCGGGGAGCGCGATGTGGCTGGTGATGCGCGCGCCCTTCTTCGCGATCGGCTCCTTCGCGATCTGCACCAGAATCTCCTGGCCCTGCTTCAGCAGTTCGCTGATGATCGGCAGATCGGTGGTCTGCGCGGACTGATGCCGGCCCCCGCGGCCATTCCGCCCCTGGCGTCCTCGTCCGCGCTGGCGATCTCCACCGCGCTCCCCGCCGCGGCCTTCGCGCCGCCGCTGCGGTTCGGCCGCATCGGCGGCTACGGCGTCGGCCGGCTCCTGCTCGTTCTCTTCAACCTGATCCTCGTCCTGGTCCTGAGAATCATCACCCCCGTCGTAAGAGGATTCCTCCGCGCTTGTCTCGGACTCCTCCAACTCCTGGTCTTCCTCTGCTCCGTCCACCTGGACCTGCCGGTCCACATGGGCTTCGCGGATCATCTCGCCAATTTCGGCTCCCGGCGCCTGGCTTTCAAGGGTCTCTTCTTCCAGGTCTTCGAAGTCGTGGTCCTCGTCGGCTCCGTAGACGGGGGAAAAGTCATACTCGTCTTCGTCGATGAGCTCTTCTTCCAGCGGTCCTTCGCCCGGTGTGAAGGCGTGTAGCTGCTCGATGGGCTGAGGCACCTCGGCCGGATGCGGCGCTTCCACCTCGCCATCCCGCGCTTGCTCGCCTGCATGCTCTTCACCGCTGATCGCCTGCCCGGTCGCCAGGTCAATGTCATGGTGCACCGCATCGTGATGGATGGTGTCATGATGGATGGCTGGACCGGCCGCCTCGCCCGCCTCGTTCCCGAACGGTTCCCAATGCTTCGCAGGATCGTGGTACTCCGCGGGGGCAGTCTGCGGAGCGTCTGTCGCGGCTTCGTTATCTGTGTGCGCTGTGGGTTCGTTGGCGTGCTCCGTCTCGGCCGCAGGAGTCTCTTCGCTGACCTCCGGCGTAAAACGGAACTCGCTGGGCGAGGAGGGATCCACCCGATAAGACGCCGAGGCATGGCGTGGATCGAAATCGCTCTCCTCTTCCGCCGGCGTCACATTCGCTTCGCTCCCGCGCTCTTCTCCCGACGGCTCAGGGTGCGCCGGAGGAAACGCATAATCAATGCCGGATGTCTCACTCGTAACCGGTGCCGTCATGGACTCGGCCGAGACTGTGGGCTGATAAGTCTCCGGCATCACCGGCTCTGGAGCATGCTCCGTCGATTCATCCTGAGTCCAGGCATCCTGAGTCGGCGCATCCTGAGTCCACGCGGGTTCCGGCCGATCATGTCCGGCCGGCGATACCTCTGCCTGCGGACTGCTCTGTTCCGGCTCGGCCTCGACGGTCGGAGGCGGGGCCTGCGGTGCAGGGCTCGATGAACCGGCAATGCTTTCGGAGGAGCGGTCGCGATGGCGCGAGAGCGTCTCGCCCGGAAGCGCCACGCTGACGCCATCCCAGGCGATGGGCTGCTCGACCAACGTAGAGGGACGCGAGGTCACTGCCGGCGTATTCGAAGCCGCGTTCGCCGCTGGCGAAGAGTGGCTCTCCTTCGGCTCGGAACGCTCCCGCGCGTCGTGCCCATACTTCTGCAGCGACTCGCCGGGCAGCACGAAAGCAGGCTCCCTGCGGGCGGACGAGCCGCTGGAGCGAGTATCGTCGGGCGCCTCTGCGGCGTCGACGGCCTGCTGCGAGGCCCAGGGTTCGCGGGCGCTCTCGGCATCGTATCCGGCGCGCGCTTCCCGCTCCTCTTCAAAGGTCGGCTGCTGCGTGGCGTCGTAGGTTGCAGCCTGAGGCTGAGCACCCAGTTGCGGAGTCGTCTCACGCGAGCGCACGCCTCGTCCGCGCCGGCGGCGACCACGCCAGCGGCGAGTACCCTGTTCAAACTCTTCCTGCTGCGAAGGTGCGCCCTCGGCCGAGGCCGGAACCGGCTCTACCGTCAAGGGCCGGCGGCCTTCCCGTGGCTCACGCCCGTCCCGCGGGCGACGTCCTTCCTGTGAGCCGGCTGAATCCTGCGGCTGCCGCGTGTCGGTGCGGGTATCCGGACGCGTCTCGGATCGCGTCTCGGGCCGGGTGTCAGAGCGGCCTTCTGAACGTCCGTCCCGCCGCCGCTCGTTTCCCTCACCGCGGCCACCGCCGTTTTGCTTGATCTGTTCGAAGTCGGCGGAGTCTTCCTGCTCTTCCAGGAAATCCGTCACGTACAGGAATGCGTCGCGTTCCAGCCCCACGTCTACGAAGGCAGACTGCATGCCGGGAAGCACACGGGTAACGCGTCCTTTGTAAATCGATCCGGCGAGAGTGTATTCGTTCTCGCGCTCGTAATAAATCTCGGTGAGTTGATCGTCCTCAACAATGGCCAGCCGCGTTTCGTGCGGCGTGGTCGATATGCAAATCTCTTTTGCCATACTGCCTCTTTCCTGCTCGCGCGGCATCTCCGCGAGAGCGGCAGACGAGGCAGATCAGAACAGAAACCATCCTGTTCCCGGAGCGCCGGAGAGGACGAGTGCAGACAGAGGGAGAGCCGGCAGGCTCTTTCGCGTGAGGCAAGGAGCGGACCCCGTCCCGGGTGGGGACTGGGCCTCACGGAAAAAGTTGACCTGTCTTTGGGGGCTGTCCATGCGCGAAGAGCTTGTGACCGCTTCAGCCATCCTGTGTGGCGGGGTCGTTACCCGTCTCTGCGCATTCATTCCTGAATCCTGCTCCGGCCCGGTTGATCCACCTGGCCGGCCTTAGCTTAAAAAATCAAACCTGGTACCAACGCGACGCTACCGGCAGCCGCGTGCAACACCTGCAAACCTAATTCACGAAGCGGTTCATGCGCACGTTCATTACCATGCCGAGAGCCAGAAACGTGAACAACACTGAGGATCCGCCGTAGCTCATGAGCGGCAGCGGAATACCAGTCACTGGCATCAGCCCGACGACCATTCCCACGTTGACGGCTATCTGGAAGATAAGTACTGCGACTACGCCCATCACCAGAAGGGTGCCGGAGAGGTCGGCGGCTGTCTGCGCGTTCTGTATCAAACGCATCAGTAGTAAAAAGTATAGCAGTAAGACAACGACCGCGCCCACAAAGCCGTGCTCCTCACAGAACGCGGCGAAGATGAAGTCCGTGTAAGGGATAGGCAGAAAGTCGCCCTGGGTCTGCGTGCCCTTGGTGGCCCCGCGCCCCCAGATGCCGCCGTCGCCCACCGCGATCAACGATTGACGGATCTGGTAGCCGGAGCCGCGCGGATCGTCCTCCGGCGACATGAAGCTGGTCAGACGCGCCTTCTGGTAAGGCTTCAACCCGTTGTGCCAGATGGGCACCACCAGCAGCATCCCGGCAAAGATGAGGATCAGCGCCTGCTTCCATCGCATGCCGCCCAGGAACAGGCCGATCAGCAGCACCGGCGAATACGTGAGTGCCGTGCCCAGGTCCGGCTGCTTGAGCACCAGCAGCATGGGAATACCCACCAGCGCGAAGCCTTTGCCAATATCTTTCCAGTCCAACTCCTTACCCGCCAGGCTCGCGAAGTAGCGCGCCACCGCGATGATCAGCACGAGCTTGACCCACTCCGACGGCTGAAAGTGAATGCCGCCCACGCGAATCCATCGCCGCGCGCCCAGCACCTTCTGCCCCGCCACCAGCACCGCCAGCAGCGAAACGATGCAAAACCCGTAGACCCAGTGAATGATATCCAGCAGCCGGTGATAATCGATGAAGCTGAGTATCAGCATGGCGACGGATCCGCCCAGCAGCCAGAAGATCTGCTTGATCTCAAAGCCGACAAACTTGGTGTGCAGGGTGGCCGAATAGATCTCAAGCACGCTGACCACGGAAAGCAGCAGCACAAAGCTGAGCAGCACCCAGTCGAAGTCGCGAATACGCAGGAAGCGTTGCATGGGTTAGCGTGCTCCTTTGCGATCGTTCGTATCGACGCTCAAGCGCGCCACCTGCGGATGCTTCGCTGACGCGGAGCCGCCTACATATAAGTGCCCTGCGCGCATCGTCGCCACGGCGCCCGCATCCTCGGGTCGGGCCGCCTTCACGCGAGTGCCGCCCAGCGCATCCGGACTCGCCGGATTCGACCAGATCGCGCCCACCTCGGTCGGCTTGTCACTCTGCCTGGCATCGGTCTTGCCATCCGAGCCGGGGTTGGGCGCTTCTCCTGCCTTGGGCTCCTTCTTCACTTCGAGCAGGTTGTCTTCCAGGCGCCGGTGCTTGTTCACGTAGGCCTCGATCACCTGCGCCGCGAGACGGCCGGCCAGCTTGCCGTGCTCGCCGCCCTCAAACAGCGTGCACACCACGATGTCAGGATTACGCCGCGGCGCCACGCCAACAAACCAGGCGTTGTCGCGCATGCTCTTGCCGCCGCCGCCCAGCCGGCCTTTCAATTGATTGCTCACCACCTGCGCCGAGCCGGTCTTCCCGGCGAAGTCGATACCGTCCAGATGTGCGCTGGGCGCGGTGCCGATAGGCTGCGTCACGTTGTACATCGCGTCGGTGATGATCTCCCAGTTCGCCGCGCTCAAGGGAATGGTGGCGTCTCCGCTCCCCGGATAGCTGTCCAGCATCGCGTGGCGATACTCCGGCGAGAGCTGATCGGGAAAGACCACATGCGGCCGCTTGAGCACGCCACCGGAAGCAATGCCGGCGATTGCGCGTGCCATCTGCACCGGCGTCGCCGCGACGGCGCCCTGGCCGATGCCCACCGAGATCGTCTCTCCGGCGAACCACTTCTGGTGGTAGTTCTTGAGCTTCCACTGCTCTGACGGCATCACGCCCGCGACCTCGTCCGGAAGATCAATCCCGGTCTTCTGCCCCAGGCCCAGGGCGTGCGCCCACTTCGCAATCTTGTCGATGCCGAGCCTCTCCGCCAACGTATAGAAGTACGTGTCGCAGGACTGATAGATGGCCTTGCTGATCTCCACCCCGCCGTGGCCGCCATGAAACCAGCACTTGAAATAGCGGCCATAGAAGGTGCCGCCTCCGCCGCAGTTCACGTGCAGGGTCTCGGCGATTCCCTCCTGCAGGCCCGCCACGGCCATGATGATCTTGAAGGTGGACCCCGGCGCCAGTTGCGCCTGGATGGCCTTATCGAGCAGCGGATGGTTGGGATCAGTGATCAGCTTGCTCCACGAGTCGCGCGAGATGCGCACCGCGAAGTCGTTCGGATCGAAGCTGGGCCGGCTTACCAGCGCCAGGATCTCCCCGGTATGCGGATCCATCGCGATCACGGCGCCGATCTTGTCGCCCAGCGACTTCTCCGCCGCGCGCTGGATGTCGATGTCGATGGTCAGCTTCAGGTCCTTGCCCGGGATGGCATGCTCGGAGCCCAGGCGTCCCACCTCATGCCCATGGCTGTCCACCAGGACATCGCGCGATCCGTCGGTCCCGCGCAGCAGTGAGTCGTAGCTCTCTTCAACACCCGAGCGCCCCACTACATCGCCCGGCTCGTAATAGGCGTACTTCGGGTTGTTGAGCATGTCTTCGCTCACCTCGCCCGTGTAGCCGATCAGGTTGGCGGCAAAGTCGTCGCGCGGATACAGCCGGCGCTGCTCGTCGATGGTTTCGAGCTCCGGTAGTTCGTCGCGGTGCGCCTCAATGAACTCCTGTTCGTCCGGGGTGATATCGGTCTTGAGCGGCAGCGGCTGGTACTTGGGAGCCAGCCGGAACTTGTCCAGCACCGCCTGGATCTGCGGAACGGTCATGTCCAGGCCGCGCGCAATCCGCGGCAGGTCGGCGGTGATGTCCCGCCCCTGCTCGCGCACCAGGAAGCAGGAGATCGAGGGATAGTTGTCCACCAGCAGCCGCCCCTCGCGGTCGTAGAGCCGCCCGCGCGGCGCCAGGATGGGAACTTTGCGAATGCGGTTCGCTTCCGCCAGCTCGCGATAGTTGGCGCGGCCAACGATCTGCAGCCGCCACAGCCCCGCCACCAGCACCACCAACACGGCGGCGATCACGTACTGCACCACGGCGAGTTTGACGGAGGGGACTTTGTCTTCGCGTTGATACATCGTCAAACTACCTCAGCAACCTGCTCGACAACTTAAGGGAAGGCATTAGTCGAGCCGCCGCGTGCGATCGAGCAGCGCAAACAGAAAGATCCCCAGCACCGCATTCACCGCCGCCTTGATCACCTCATGTCCCCAGGTCCAGCGAAGATCGAAGGCCATCAGACGGTGCACGATGAGCAGGTAGAGGAAGCTGTACAGCAGCGTAAAGCTGAACAGCAGCAAGAGCCGCGCGGCCGTATTGTCGACATCGATCTTGACGCCGATCGACGCCGCCAGAAAGCCGATGATGGTATTCGCGATGCCGTTGATGCCGAAGGGCCGGTGCGTGACCCCGTCCTCGATCAACCCGATGGACGCGCCGGTGAGCGTACCGATCACCGGACTCCGCCGGGTGATGGCGAAGTACACGGTGATGAGCAGCGGCAGGTTGAAGATGTCCAGTTGCGGGAAGCGCAGCGGCAGATATGCCTGCAAAAAGATGGCCAGCAGGGGCACCAGCACCGTGATGAACAGCGGGAAGCGCGGCGCCTCCATCTCGCGACGAAAGTTACTGGCGAGCACGGCCATCAGTTCTGCGGCTCCTCTGGGGTCGCGGGCTTGCCCGCGTGTTGCACAGCTTTAGGCTCTATGTAGGGCGTGTTCGGGCTTGTGGCCGTGTTAGGGATGACCACGGAACCTGCCGGCTCGGCCGTAGCCGCACCAGCCGGTTGTTCGGGGGCGGCTGCTTTGGAAGCGGCCGGATGCGAAGCCGGGTGCGCTGTAGGACGTGCGGCGTCGCTCGCATCCCCGCCCTTCCTGCTGGCAGTCGGGCCGGCGTTCGGGCTGGCCGCGGCACTCGCCGCAGAACCAGCCGGCGGACTAGCCGCCTTGACTGGGGGCTTGACGGCGGTAGCATCCTTCGCGACCGGCTCCATAGCGGACAGGCCGCGATGAGCCGTCCCACTCCCTGCTGCCTCCGTCACGGTATGCGGGTGGGGCTTCGGGGTCGCTACGGCCCCTGCCTCTGCCAGTTCCTGCGAACGCGCGGCAGATATCACCACCGGCGCTCTTCCGGGCGTCATCTGGGCGGCCGCCGGAACGGTTCCGGGCGAAAAACGATCCGGGTGCAGGGGAGTCAACGGCTTGATCGGCCTTCCCGGCTCCTCGCCGGCGGTCTTGGTTGCCGCCGCCTGCTCTGCCTGCTGCTCTTCCGGCGTTGCGTTGGGGTCGTCAAGCCCCGGCAACTTCTCTGCCAGCACATCGGAGGCTCGCTGCTTCTCCGCCTCGATGGCGCCTGCAGCAAGGCTCCGCGCCAGATCGCGCTGCGCTTTGGGCGGTAGCGTGTCGCTCGTGCCCGTCACCACCAGCACCTCTTCCAGGTGGGCAAGGTTGGCGGCAGGCTTGATCACGATGTCCACATACGGTTCGCGTTCCGGATCAGCGACCACCTTCTCCACCGTTCCGACCGCCAGCCCGCGCGGATAGATCTGATCGCCGCCGCTGGTGATCACGCGCTCGCCCGGCTTGATGCGCTCGTCCGGCAGGATGTCGATAATCTGCGGCTGCCCGAAGGCGTTGCCACGTAGCACCCCGCGCAGGCGCGTCTTCTCGAGCACCACGCCGGCGCCGCTGGTCTGGTCGTTGATCGCCAGCACCAGCGAGGTATGCGGAAATACGTCCTTCACTTTGCCGACGATGCCGTCCGGAGTGATGACTGGCTGATCGACCGCGACCCCATCCCGTGAACCTTTGTCGATGGAGAGAATGCGCGATTGATCGCTGCCCCCCGTGCCGATCACCTGCGCCGGTACGGTCTTTGCGATGTAGCGTTCCTGGAAGCCCAGCAGCGCCTGCAGCCGCTGGCCCTGCAGCGCATCCTGCAGCAGACTTGCCTGTTCCAGCCGCAACCGGCTGACCTCATCCCGCAGGGCTTCGTTCTCCGTGCGGGCATGCCGCAGGTCCACATAGTCGTCCCAGAAGCCGCGCACTCCGGAACCGGTGTGCACCATCGCCTTTTCCGGGGGCGCCATTACCGCCGTGATGCCATAGCGGATCAGCCGCACGCCCTTCCCGTCGGCATCGCTCACCGCATGCGTGCGTACCTGAATGGCCAGCGCAATGAACTGCGCCAGCAGCACGACAAGCAGTACCAGGACATTCTTGTATCGACCGAGAAACGTTTCCATTGTCGTCAGCTATGTCGTCTGCTTCGCGCTTGTCCGCTTAGCGGACCGCCTGAGATTTCCCGCCCCGCCCTGCCCCTGTTCGAGCTGACCATACGCTGCCTAGTCGATCTTGATCTTGCGCAGCAGCTTGAAATCCGAGAGCATCTTGCCGGTCCCCAGCACCACCGATGCCAGCGGGTCGTCCGCAATCGAAACCGGTAGACCGGTCTCTTCCCGGATACGCTTATCCAGGTTCTTGATCAGAGCGCCGCCTCCGGTCAACACGATCCCGCGGTCGCTGATGTCCGCGGAAAGCTCGGGCGGCGTCCGTTCCAGCGCCACGCGGATCGCGTTCAGAATCACCGAAACGCTCTCCGTAAGCGCCTCACGGATCTCCGAGTCGTCGATCGTGATGGTCTTGGGAACGCCCTCGATCAGGTTACGCCCCTTGATCTCCAGTGTCAGCGGCTTATCCAGCGGATACGCCGAGCCGATCTCCATCTTGATCTGTTCCGCCGTCCGCTCGCCGATCAGCAGGTTGTACTTGCGCTTGAGGTAATTCATGATGGCCTCGTCCATCTGGTTACCGGCCATGCGCACGGACCGGGAATACACGATGCCGGAGAGCGAGATCACCGCGATATCCGTAGTGCCGCCGCCGATGTCGACCACCATGTTGCCGCTTGGTTCGGTAATGGGCAGTCCCGCCCCGATGGCCGCAACCATCGCCTGCTCCACCAGGAAAACCTCGCTCGCCTTGGCCCGGTAAGCGGAATCCTCCACCGCGCGCTTCTCCACCTGCGTAATCTCTGACGGAACCCCGATCACGATCCGCGGATGGACCATCATCTTGCGGTTATGTGCCTTCTGAATGAAGTAGTTAAGCATCTTCTCGGTATGGCGGAAGTCGGCGATCACGCCATCTTTCATCGGCTTGATGGCCACAATATTGCCCGGCGTGCGGCCCAGCATCTCCTTGGCCTCGCGCCCCACCGCCTCCACCTCGTTGGTGTTGCGGTTCACCGCCACAATCGAAGGCTCGTTTACGACAATGCCCTTGCCGCGGGCATAGACCAGCGTGTTGGCGGTGCCGAGATCGATGGCCAGATCCGAAGAGAAGATACTGAACAGCGACCGCAACCCGTGCGAACGCGACGAACGCGAAGAAGAGAACCCATTCGATGACATGCGGGCCAGAGAAGTCTTTCTAGGGATAGTCTTTGGTCATTGTAAGGCCAGTTACGTCGTAACTGCATATGCCACTAAAGTGGTTCCCTGTAAGTCAACCTACGGGTTACCTCATAATGTAACCTTCACCCGATCATGACCGGCCTGGCCCTTCGCGGCCCTGTCACCGGCCAGCCGCGGCCCCACTGTTCGCATCCGGAGCCGCCTTGAGCCAGGTCTCGAAATGAGCCAGCGTACGCTCCAGATCGCTCTCATCGCTCGCCGGCTCATAATGCCGGTGGGTGGCCCCGGGCGCCAGCGCCAGATCATAGGGCTTCCCCGCCTCAATCAGCGACTGGATGAGCTGAACGGCATTCTGAAGGTGGGCGTTGTCATCGGCCGTACCCTGTCCAATGAGCAGCCGTCCATGCAGGGCCGCCGCACTGTTGATTACCGAGCCGTCGGCGTAACCCGCCTTGTCCTCCTGCGGCAGGCCCAGGTACCGTTCGGTATAGATGGAATCGTACCCACGCCAATCCATTACACCGGATCCCGCCATCCCGGCGCGAAAGCGGTCCGAGTGGGTGAGTGCGTAGACCGTGAAGGTGCCGCCCCAGCTATAGCCCATCCAGCCCAGCCGTTTCGCGTCGAGCTGCGGATACTGCTTCAGCACGCTATCCACCGCGGCCATCTGGTCGGCAAGCTCCACCGGACCAAAGCTGTGGTAGCACGCCTGCTCGAAGTCCCGGCTGCGGCCACCCATGCCGCGATTGTCCACGTGCAGCACCGCAAAACCGTGCTCCACCAGAATCTGGTCGAATCCGCCCGTACTCCACGCGTCGTGGATGGTGCGCACCGCGGGGCCGCCATAGGGATTCACGATCAGGGGCACGCTGCCCGGTGCAGTGGACGCCGGCAATGTCACAGTCCCATAGAGCGGGGTGCCATCGGCGGCGCGCAGCGTGAGCGGTTTTTGCTCCGGCCGTCGGAGTCCAGCCGGGGGCGTATAACGCTCCAGCTCCTTACAAGTTCCATCGCTCGTCGTGCAAAGTGCCACGGCAGGGGGACGGCTGTAGGAGGAATTGGTGTCGACGAAATACGCGCCGTTGGGAGAGAGCTGGATCCGATGCGTTCCCTCGGTGGGCGTCAGGTCCCGTTTTCCGCTACCGTCCCTTCCCATCGTCCAGAGCCTGTTTCCGATGGCCTCGCCTTCATTGGACATATAGAAGATATGCGGAGAGCTGTCTGCCTTCGGCCCCGACGGCCGGTAGCCGGTTACGCGGAAGAAGCTTTCTGCGATCCCACCGCTCAGCACCTCGTAGTCCCCATGTTCCAACTCGCGTTGGAACGTCGTGCTCTGAGGTAGACGGTCGCCCGTCCGCTCGGCGCGATACAGATACAGGTGGGTATGCCCATCCCGCCAACTGGGGAAGAGAAATCTTCCATCGTCCAGGAACTCCGCGTTGTAGTTCATGGCCAGGTATTTGGGATCCTCATCGCTCGCGATCGCTTGAGAGGCACCGGTTGCCGCGTCGGCCAGGAAGAACTCCCGCTTCTTCTGGCTGCGGCGCAGCACCTCGATCCAGAGCGTATGGTCATTCACCCAGCCGAAGCGGGGGATGTAGTCGTTGTTTTCAGAGATCGGAAGGTTGATCCAACGGGTCTCGCCGCCAGCCGCATTCACCACGCCTACGCGGACGCCCGGATTGGGATCGCCCGGCTGCGGATAGCGCTGCAACTCCGTTACCGCGTGCGTGGGAAGCCAATCGATCAGCGGATAGGCCGGCACCTTCGACTCGTCCATCTGCACGTAGGCGATCTGCCTGGAATCCGGCGACCAGAAGTAGTTCGACTGCGCGCCCAGCTCCTCTTCATAGATCCAGTCCAACTGGCCGTTCAGCACCGGCTTCCCTGCCGGGTCCGCATGCGTCACTGCGGACTCCGAACCGCCAGCAACGAGTACCGTGACCAGGTTGTGGTCCTTGAGATAGCTGATGTGCAGGCCGTCGGGCGAAATCTTCGGGTCATCGCCGGAAGCGCTGCCGGTATCGGCCACGTGCCGCGCGGCCCCCGACGACATCTCCACCCACCACAGCGCGCCGTCGCGGTCAAACAGCAGATGCCTGCTGTCCGGAGCCCACTGCATCTCCTGCGCACTGGCATAGGCGCCGTAGTGGTCAGGCTCGCTCGTGGATGCCGCGGGCGTGAGCGCGTCCAGCTTCGATTTGGCCAGCAGCACCGTGATCCTCCCGGTGGCGGGATCAAGCTTCATCAGGTCGCCGGCGTGGCCGCCCTCATGCCCGCCCGCAGCGAAGAAGGCGTAGCGCGAGGAATCCGGCGACCAACTGCCATGGCTGGGAGCGAGGCGAGGCGCGCCTGCGCTCATCTCCGCAAGCAGCGGAAGCGGCGCGGCATTTCCGGCGGCTTGCTGTGCGAGAGAAAGACTGGAAACAGCGAGGAAGGCACAGACCAGGGCAAGGACAACGGCAGTTCTCTTCAAGTCTTCAGACCCCACATGTGAGAGATGGTGCTGGAAGGATAGCGCGATCACCCGATTGCTGCGCGCTCACCTCAATCCGTTGGCGGCACTGTCTTAGTTTGGAATATCCGCCTTGGATGGAAAGCGGACCTCTGGTATTGGTCACACCGCCAACTCAACGCACAGATCGCGTCGAATTTCATTTCTGTGGAAGGGTGGCTCAAACTATGCTGAAGAACCTGGAGATTCTATTGCATGGCAAAGCTCGTGTATGCATTGAACCAGTCCTTGGACGGCTACGTCGACCACATGAAAATCGGCCCGCCGGACCCAGTGCTCTCTCGTCACTTTATCGAGCAGGCGCGTGGCTCGACGGGCAGCGTGTATGGTCGCCGCATGTACGAGATCATGCGTTATTGGGATGATGACCTTCCGGACTGGGACGCGGAGGACCGCGACTTCGCGGCGGTATGGCGGGGGCAGCGGAAGTGGGTTGTGTCCCGCTCGTTGAAGTCGGTCGGCTCCAACGCCACACTCATCGAGGATGACTTCGAGGCGGTGATACGTGGGCTGAAGGCTCAGCTGGATGGAGAGATTGACGTTGCCGGACCAGCGTTGGCAGGAAGCTTAACCAACCTGGGTCTCATTGATGAGTATCGTCTCTACCTGCACCCAGTCGTGCTCGGTGGCGGCACGCCGTTCTTCGCTGGCCCGCGGCCGCCGCTCCGGCTTGTCGCCAGCGATCGAATTGGCGAAAAGGTGATTCGGTTGACGTACGTTCCTGCTTAGGGCAATTCCTGAGTCACTGTGTTCCGAAGCCGATACCGTCAAGTCGACGCGCCCCTCAGGGAGCGGCGACCTTGCACAGAATAAGGCCACACGCCAACTCAGGATTGCCGTAATCGCGCGATTAGCCCGGCAGACTGCGCCGGCTCGTCAGATCAGCTTTGGGTCGAAACCCGGATTTCAAACCGAGACACTACCCCGTGGACCGCTCGCTGGCTATCCGCTCCACCCTCAGCTATGCTGGCCTGTTTGGTCAATCTAATTTGTACGAGGACCTCAGGCGTGGCAGCGAAGACCTACAAGAACCTGATCGGCGGACACTGGGTTGCGGGCCGCAGCGGCAAGACCTTTGAGAACCTGAACCCCGCCGACACCCGGGACGTCGTCGGCATCTTCCAGGCCTCCGAAGCCTCCGACGTGGCGGATGCCGTGGAAGCGGCAGCTACAGCCTTTGAAAGCTGGCGGCTGGTCCCCGCACCCAAGCGTGCCGAAATTCTCTATCGCACTGGCGAGATCCTGCTCAAAAAGAAGGAGGAGTGCGCCCGCGACATGACCCGCGAGATGGGCAAGGTGCTGAGCGAGACCCGCGGCGACGTGCAGGAGGCGATCGACACCGCCTACTACATGGCCGGTGAGGGACGCCGCCTCTTTGGCCAGACCACCCCGTCCGAGCTTCGGGACAAGTTCGCCATGTCTGTGCGCATGCCCGTGGGTGTCGTCGGCATGATCGCGCCGTGGAACTTCCCCATGGCCATTCCATCGTGGAAACTCTTCCCCGCCCTGGTGTGCGGGAATACCTGCGTGATCAAGCCCGCAGAGGACACGCCGCTCTCCACCTTCCACCTGGTCGAAGCCTTGATGGAGGCCGGACTGCCCGAGGGCGTCGTCAACATTGTGACCGGCTTTGGTCCTGAGGCAGGTGCGCCGCTGGTCCAACACCCCAAGGTCCGGGCCATCTCCTTCACCGGATCGAGTGAAGTGGGCCGTATCGTCGGCCAGACCGCGGCGGGGCTCTTTAAGCCCTGCTCTCTTGAAATGGGCGGCAAAAACGCCATGATCGTGCTCGAGGACGCCAACCTTGACCTCGCCCTCGACGGCGCGGTGTGGGGCGCGTTCGGCACCACCGGCCAGCGCTGCACCGCAACCAGCCGCATCATCGTGGATAGGAAGATCGCCGACGAGTTCACGGAGCGATTGGTGAAGCGCGCGCAGTCGCTCCGCGTGGGCAATGGCCTCGAAGAGGGCATGGAGATGGGGCCGCAGATCAATCCGCAGCAGATCGAGACTTCCGAACGCTACGTCAAGGTCGCGCAGGATGAAGGCGCGAAACTCGTGACCGGCGGCAAACGGCTGCGCGAAGGGCCGCACGGCAAGGGCCACTTCTTCGCTCCCACCATCTTCAACAAGGTGAAGCCCGCAATGCGCATCGCGCAGGAAGAGGTCTTCGGTCCGGTGGTCAGTCTGGTGGAGTGCAATGGCGCCGAAGATGCCATCCGCATCGCCAACGGCATCCAGTTCGGGCTCTCCACCGCGCTCTACTCCCGCGACGTGAACAAGGCCTTCCGCGCCATCCGCGACCTCGAAGCCGGCATCACCTACGTGAACGCTCCCACCATCGGCGCCGAGGTGCACCTGCCCTTCGGCGGCGTCAAGCAGACCGGCAACGGCCACCGCGAAGGCGGCACCGGTGCGCTGGACTTCTACACCACGTGGAAGTCCGTCTACATCGACTATTCAGACAAGCTGCAGCGGGCGCAGATCGATACGGGCGAGTAGCTTGGGGCGCGCCGGGTCGCGTTGACTCGGAATCGTCAATCGAAAGACGACGCGAAAGGGGAAATCCGCTGCAATGAGCATCAAGTCGAGTTACGACAAGCCAGCGGTAGTAAGATCGGTCCATGATCCTCAGCCCGGACGATCTGCTCACCGCCGCCTTGCAGCTTCCTCCGGAGACACGTGCGGCGTTAGCCGATTCTCTGCTGGAGAGCCTTCCTCCTACGTCCTTGCATTTGGAGGAGATGGATGCCGGCTACGACGCCGAGATCGCGAAGCGCGTGGAAGATATCCATCAGGGCGGCGTTGAACTGATCTCCTGGGATGATCTACGTGATCGCCTCCAAGCCCGTCTCCAGCATTGACGGAACTCATTCTTCACTCCCTGGCTGCCCTCGAGATTGAGGCGGCATTCGATTGGTACGCGGCCAGAAGTAAGCAAGCGGCAGATCGATTTCTGATCGAGATCCACGGTGCCTTACACCAGATCGGTTTCGCGCCGGGTCGTTTTCCTGCCCACGTGCATGGAACTCGCCGTGCAGTGATGCGAAACTTTCCCTACGTGCTCGTCTTTCTGGAAAACCTCGATCGCATCTACGTGATTGCTGTTGCCCACGCCAGCCGCCGCCCCGGCTACTGGCGAGAGCGTCTCGCTGAGGTATGATGGCCTGTTTGCCACAGCTTCAGGAGAACGCATGATCATCGGAGTACCCAAAGAGGTCAAGGACCACGAGAGCCGCGTCGGCATCACCCCCGCCGGCGTGAAGGCGCTGTCGGATGCGGGACACAAGGTGCTGGTCGAGACCCACGCCGGCGAGCTCTCCGCCTTTACCGACGACGACTACCAGGCCGCCGGCGCGGAGATCGTCGGGTCGGCTCACAACGTCTGGGGCAACGCCGAGATGGTGGTCAAGGTCAAGGAGCCGGTCGCCAAGGAGTACGGCTTCTTCCGCGATGGCCTCACGCTCTTCACCTATCTGCACCTGGCGCCGCTTCCGGAACTCACCGACAAGCTGCTCGCAAAGAAGGTCGCCGGCATCGCGTATGAAACCATTCGCGACCGCTTCGGGGCGCTGCCTCTCTTGACGCCGATGTCCGAAGTCGCCGGCCGCATGTCCGTGCAGGTAGGCGCTACCTATCTGGAGAAGGAGAAGGGTGGCCGCGGTCTGCTGCTCGGCGGGGTCCCCGGCGTGCCCCCGGCCACGGTCTGCATCATCGGCGGCGGCATCGTGGGCACCAACGCAGCCAAGATCGCGCTGGGCATGGGCGCCAAGGTCACCATCGTCGACCTGAATCTGAACCGGCTGCGTGATCTCGATGACATCTTCAACGGCCGCCTCTACACCCTGGCCTCGAACTCCTACAACGTCGCGCAGGCCGTCCGCGAAGCCGACCTGGTCATCGGTGGCGTGCTGATTCCCGGCGCCGCCGCGCCCAAGATCGTGACCGCTGCCATGGTCTCCAGGATGAAGAAGGGTGCGGTCATCGTCGATGTTGCCATCGACCAGGGCGGCTGCATCGAAACTGCGCGCCCCACTACCCACAGCGATCCGTCCTATGTGGTCGACGGAGTCGTCCACTACTGCGTTACCAACATGCCGGCCGCGGTCCCCAACACCTCGACGCTGGCGCTCACCAACGCCACCTTCCCGTACGTGCTCAAGCTGGCCCAGATGGGCGCACGTCAGGCCATTCTCTCCGATACCGGGATCGCGGAAGGCGTCAACACCTTCGAGGGCACGCTGACCTACCAGGCGGTGGCGCAGGCACAGAATAAGGCGTTCAAGCCGGTGCGCGACCTCATTGGCTGATCTGGCGTTGGTACGCGCTAGGGGATCTCTTACCTGAGCGTCCCTCCGAGCAAAGCCGGGGTGGCGCTTACACCTTCAAAACAGTAGAGGCGTGGCGGGAGCCACGCCTCTACTCTACTGCTTCTACAGATGAACAGGCCTAGCGAACCCTTACGCTGTTCTGCAAAGTGAAGCTCAGCACCGTCTCGGCAGGTATCACGATCTGCTTGTTGCCGGTAAACGCTGTGCCCGCTGTCCCTGCGCCCGCCCCGGCGAGGGTGCCGATGAGCGCACCCTTACCACCCCCGGCCAGACCACCAACGAGCGCTCCCAGTCCGGCACCCCCGCCGATGAAGCCCGCGCTCCGTTTGCCCTTGCCCTTCTCCTGCTGGGCATAGGTGTCGGTCGAGATGGGCACCGGGTTCCCGCCAATCTGCAGTGAGTCCAACTTGAGGCCGAGGACGGCGCCGCCTTTAAAGCGCCCTTGCGCATTGGCAGCCACCACACGGCCGGAAACCGCCGAGCCGCTCCGCGCCACGGTGTGCCCCCGCACCACCACGGGCGAGGTCAGCGTTGCGCTGAACGGGTCGCCATCATGCGCGGTCTTCGAGCTGATGTCCGAGCCCAGCCGTACGCGGATGTGTGTCCCTGCAGGAATGGTGTAACTGGTCACCACGGGCGCTGCCGGAGCCGCGGCCGGCGGCGGAGTAGTGTCCGCGGGAGGCGTGGTTTGCGCTGGGGGCGGCGTGGTCGCGGCTGGAGGCGCCTGTTGGCTGTTCGCCGGGGGCTGCTGATAGCCCGCTTGCTGCGCGTTCTGATCGTTCTTGTGGCACCCCGCGGCGAGTAACAACCCTGCGAGGGCAACGGGAAGCATCGACTTGGTGACGAGGGCAGGTTTCATGGCAGCGATAGGATACACCGATTCCTCCGCAAAAGTTGCCTGTCTTCCGTTTCCCGGTCAGCCACCGATATCTCTCCTATAATCTGGAGGTTCGCATCGGGCGCAAGGAGACCGCGGGATGTCCCGTCGACGCAGTTTGACCATCGCCTTTCTTGGCGCATCGCTGGTAGGCGCGATGCTCATCCTCGCGGCGATGAACGCCTTCAATCTGCATTTCCTCAGCCCCCGTGGCACGGGTCAGATATTTCTCTTCACCGCATTGACCGTGGTCATCTTCTTGCTGCTGGTCGTGCTGCTCGTACTGCTGGTCCGCAACATCCTCAAGTTGTCCGTCGATGGGCGCGGCCGTGTTCTGGGTGCGCGCCTGCGCACCCGCCTGCTCCTTGGCGCCCTCATCCTCAGCCTGGCGCCCGCGCTCTTCATGTTCCTCTTCAGCTATCTGTTGATGAACCGTTCCATCGATCGCTGGTTTTCCCAACCGGTGGTGCAGCTTCGCGACAATTCCACGCGCATCGCGCTCGAGCTCTCGCAATACGCGGCACAGAATGCGCGGGCGGAGGCAGAGGCGTTGGCCATCTCCCCGGCCATGGATCAATATGACAGCGGCCGCCATCACGCGGCACTGGGTGTCGTGCACAGCCATCGCATCACCCTTGAAGGCGGATTCGTCCTTCTCTTTCGGCAGGATGTGCCCATCCTGCAGTACCAGGTGCCCTCACCCGCCGGAGGTTTTGCCCTCCGGCCGTGGATGGGCGAAGACGACGCGCAGGCCGCTACCGGCGCTCCACTGCCCGCCTTCCTGCTGGCCGCCGCACGCCGCACTGACCAGCCGGTGATCTCAGTCGGCGGCACCGACTACATCCTCGGCTCCGCGACCACCGCCGGCGGTCGCATGGTGGTCGTCGGACTGCCAATGCCCACCGGACTGGCGCGCACGGTTGATCAGATCCGCAGCGGCGCTCGCGACTACTGGACCCTCTCTCGGCAGCGTCGTCAGATTCGTACTACCTATTTCCTGTTGCTGCTGCTGCTCACCGCACTCACCCTCTTCGCCAGCTCCTGGCTCGCTCTCTTTCTCGCCAAGCAGATGACCCGTCCGGTGGAGGCGCTGGCGGACGCCATGGATGAGATCGCCGCTGGACACTACAGCCATCGCGTGACGCTCGGCGCCACCGAAGAGTTGAGTGAGCTGATCCGCTCTTTCAACGCCATGGCCGCGGACCTGGAGCAGAGCCGCGCCCTGGCCGAAACGTCGAGCGCGCAGCTCTCTGAGGCCAACCATGCGCTCGAAGAGCGGCGACGCGAGCTTGAGACCATTCTGGAGACCATCCCCAGCGGCGTGGTTACGCTCGATGCTCAACTGCGCGTACTCCATTCCAATCGCGCCGTGCTCGATCTGCTCGGGCTGCACGACGCGGAGAATATCCCCGCCGACGGTTCGCTCGCCAACCTGCCACTCGAACTCGCCTTTCCCGCCGAGATCGCGGAAGAGCTCCCCCGGATGGCGCGGCGCAGCCAGCGCATGCGCATCGCCGCCAGCGAGATCGAGCTCGACCGCCCGCGCGGGGTGCTGCGGCTCTCCGCCAGTCTCGCCTTGCTCGATCTGCCTCGTAACCGTCGCGGTTACATCCTGGTGCTGGAGGACGTTACCGAGTTCCTCCGTGCGCAGCGCCAGACGGCATGGAAAGAGGTGGCGCAGCGAATTGCGCACGAGATCAAGAACCCCTTGACGCCCATTTCGCTCTCCGCGGAACGCATCCGCAAGCACGTGGACGCGCCGGTTCCCGATTCGGCCAACGTGATCCGCAACTGCAGCGCCGTCATCCTGAGTTCCGTCGACACCATGCGCACCCTGGTCGACCAGTTCGGTGCGCTGGCGCAGTTTCCCGCCGCCCATCCTCAGCCCGTCGACCTGAATGCCGTCGTCCATGCCGCCCTGCTGCTCTTCGCCGGCCGCCTGGAAGACATTCAGGTGGAGCAGCGGCTGGGCCCGGGCATTCCCCTCGTCCTGGCCGACTCTGAAGCGCTCAAACGCGCGCTCGCCAATCTCATCGACAACGCCGCGGAAGCCATGCAAGGCAGCCTGCTGCGCCGCCTCACCCTCACCACCGCCCAGAATGAGGCGCGCTCCATGGCAGAGATCGTGGTCGCCGACACCGGCTACGGCATCACCAGCGAAACACGCGAGCGGCTCTTCCTGCCCTACTTCTCCACCAAGCAGCGCGGCACCGGCCTGGGTCTCGCCATCGCCGCCAAGATCATCCAGGAACACGGCGGCACCATCCGCGCGGAGTCCAACCTGCCCACCGGCGCACGGTTCATCCTCGAGCTGCCTTTTGCGGAGACAACCGGACAATCGCCGCAGGACGCGCTTCTCGGCGGCGATGCCGCGGCGGATGCACCTGCCGCGCCCGCGGAGAGCGGCGTCACCCGATGAGTTCCGCCGTCCATTCCCCCATGCACGCTACCAGCCATCCGGCGACCCATCACGTCCTGATCGTCGATGACGAAGCTGAGATCCGCGAGGCGCTGGCCGGCATCCTGGCCGAGGAAGGCTACATCGTCACCACCACGGCGACTGGCGCCGAAGCGCTGACGCTGCTCCACGATGCCGCCTATGACGCCGTGCTGCTCGATATCTGGCTGCCGGACCGCGATGGCCTGGACGTGCTTAGCGACATTCGCCAGTTGGACAGCGAAGCGCGCCCCGAGGTCATCATCATCTCCGGCCACGGCACCATTGAGAACGCAGTCCGCGCCACCAAGCTGGGCGCGTTCGACTTTCTGGAGAAGCCGCTCTCCATGGAGCGCACGCTCATCCTGCTCAAGAACAGCATTGAGGCGCGCCGTCTGCGCCGCGAAAACTGGGAGTTCAAGCGCCAGGCTTCGCCGCAGACACCCATCACCGGCGAGAGCGTGCCGGTCAAGGCGCTGCGCCAGCAGATCCGGCTCATGGCGCCTACCAACGGGCGCGTGCTCATCTTCGGCGAGTCCGGCTCAGGCAAGGAGCTGATCGCCCGTGAGATCCACGCGGAAAGTCTTCGCGCCGACAGTGTCTTCGTCGAGCTCAACTGTGCCGCCATTCCCGAGGACTACATCGAGACTGAACTCTTTGGCTACCGGCACAGCGCCATGCCGGGCGGACCACCGGAGAAGCGTGGCACGCTCGAACGCGCGCACTGCGGCACACTCTTTCTCGATGAAGTCGGCGACATGAGCCTGAAGACCCAGGCCAAGGTGCTGCGCGCCATGGACGAGCAGCGCTTCACGCCTGTGGGCGCCACCCAGGCCATCAGCGTCGATGTGCGTATCATTGCCGCCACCAACAAGAACCTCGAAGACGAGATCGCCAAGGGAAACTTTCGCGAAGATCTCTTCTATCGCCTGAACGTCATCCCCTTTTACGTGCCTCCACTGCGCGACCGTCGGGAAGATATCCCGCTGCTGGTGCGCGAGTTTCTCAAGGAGTTTGGCCGCGAATACGGAAGGCCGCGTAGCGAGATCAGCGACGATGCCGTGGCGCTGCTGAAGCAGTATCAGTGGCCGGGCAACGTGCGCGAGCTTAAGAACCTGATGGAACGTGTGGTCATCCTCAACCCGCAGGTGCAGCGCATTGAGCGCAAACACCTGCCCATGCTGGTCTATCGCGATCCCGGCCGGCTCTCCGCCGATTTCGCCACGTTGCAGGAGGCGCGCGACGCCTACGAACGCGACTACATCCTCAAGAAGGTCGACGAATGCCACGGCAACATGAGCCGCACGGCGGAGGCGCTGGGCCTCGACCGCACCCACCTCTACCGGAAGATGAAGACCCTTGGCATCAGCGCGCGTGAGTAGCGGCAAACCGGCAGACGGCGCATCCATGCCGCGGGCCTGGGTGCTGGCGGCATGCGCGGTTCTCTTGAGCCTCTGCGCCGGTTGTACCATCTGCACCGATCAGATCTGGAATGAGACCACGTCGCCGGATGGGAGATGGACCACCCGCTCCACCACTCGCGATTGCGGCAGGATGATCGCGCCCACCACCGGCGTCTATCTGCAACCGGCCACCTACCGGGAACGCCGCCTGGGCGAGATCGTCTTTCTGGTAAAGCATCCTCATCCCGTCCAGGCCACATGGCAAAGCCCGACGCTTCTGGTCATCACCTGCGCTCATTGCGGGAACGATGTGCGCGTGGAGCGAACCAGTGCCGAGGGCATCCACATCGACTTCCACACTCAATGATCCTTGCGGCCACCGCCCCGTTGCAGCTTGTCATCCGCGGCCTCTGATTCACTGCGTTCTTCCTCGCTTTGTGCCTGATGCTGCGACATATCCTCAAGCTGCCTGCGCCAATCAAGCGACTCGATAAAGCCCTTGGACTCGCGCCAGTTCTCTTCCACCACCACGTGCAGCTCCAGAAACACCCGCGTCCCCAGCAGGGACTCGATCTCCTGCCGCGCTGAAGCGCCGATGGCCTTCAATTTGGATCCGCCCTTGCCGATCAGGATCGCCTTTTGTCCCGGCCGCTCGCAGTAGATCGCGGCTGCAATGCTGGTCACCGGCAGCTTGCCATCCTTGCGCGGATTCGCGCCGGCGGGCGGCTCCTCGTAGCGCTCGATCACCACCGCGGACGCGTACGGCACCTCTTCACCCGTCTCCATCAGGATTCGTTCCCGAATCAGTTCGGCCACCAGGAAGCGTTCCGGCTGATCGGTGAACTGGTCCTTCGGATAGTAGCGCTGCCCCTCCGGCAGATGTTCCACAAGCTTGGTCAGCAGGCGATCCAGCCCGTCTTTCTTCTTCGCCGAGATCGGCATGACCTCGGCAAAGGTGTGCAGCGCACTCACGCGCGCAATCAGTGGTAATAACTGGTCCCGGGCGATCAGGTCGATTTTGTTGATCACCAGGAAGACCGGGCACTCCAGCTTGCGCACCAGGCTCAGCACGAACTCGTCTTCGCTCTCACCGCCGCGCTTGCCTCTGGTCGCTCCCAAGACCGCGTCGTCTGCTGCCGTCTCTGCATCGGGCAGACGCAGATCGCGGCTGGCGTCCAGCACCAGCACCACGATGTCTCGTTGCTCGAGCGCGTCATGCACCTCCTGCAGCATGCGCCGATCCAGTTGCGACGCCGCCTTGTGAATGCCCGGCGTATCCACAAAAACGATCTGCGCCGCCTGGTGCTTGCCCTTGCGTGCCGGCACCTCCGCCACTCCCCGAATGCGCGTGCGCGTCGTCTGCGGCTTGCTGGTGACGATGGCCACCTTCTCCCCAATCAGCGCGTTCAGCAGCGTGGACTTCCCGGCATTCGGCCGGCCGATGATCGAAACAAAACCAGATCGCAATTGCTCTCTCCTCGAATTCAGCTACGGGAAACGCAGGCGCTGCATTTCTCACGCCGCCGCATTCGCAACCGACGAGATACGCAGCCGCTCGATCCGCCGATCGGTCGATGCCAGCACCTCGAACCGCGTGCCGCCTGCCACCACTACCTCGCCCGCCATGGGAATGCGTCCCGCCAGCTCGCTCACCAACCCCGCGACGGTGGTGGCTTCGTAGGCATCTTCTTCCAGTTGCGTGTCGCCTACCAGTTCTTCCAGCTCGTCCACTTCAAGACTTCCCGGCACAATCCACACGCCAGGCGTCTCCTCGATCGGCGCGTCCTGCTCGTTCTCCGTCTCATGCTCGTCCGTAATCGCGCCTACAATCTCCTCCAGCAGATCTTCAATCGTCACCAGCCCCGCCACCCCGCCATATTCATCGATCACGATGCGCATGTGCTGCTTCTCACGCTGCATCTCGCGCAGCAGCTCGTTCACGCGCTTGGTCTCGGGAACGAACGCCGCGGGACGCTCCAGGCTCGCCACCGTGCGCAGCCCCGCATCCTCATCCGCGATCTGTAACAGGTCGTGCGAAAACATGATGCCGGTCACGTTGTCGAGCGTCGCCGCATACACCGGGACGCGCGAGTAGACGTGATCCTTCAGCAGCGCCAGGTAGTCCGCCAGCGTGGTCTCGGCGGCGACGGCGAAGATGTTCGGTCGCGGTGTCATTACCTCGCGCACGATCTTGTCGCCGAACTCTACCGCCGAGCGCACCAGCTCGCGATCGCTCTCCTCCAGGATCCCTTCCTCCTCGCCGGCTTCGATCAGCGCGTCCACGCCCTCGGCAACGTCCTCCTCCTCCTTGGCCGCGGAAGGCTCCTCCGCCAGCGAAGCGATCGACAACAGGAAGCCTAGAAAAAAGGTAACCGGAGCGATGAGGTAGAACAGCAGCTTGTAACACCATGCCCAGCGCGCCGCCCACTCCCCGCGCGTGCGCATGAAGAAGACATAGGGCAGCAGCCGGCTGAAGAGCACGACCACCAGCACGATGCTGAACACCGCCTGCAGCACTTCGCTACCCGTCGGCTGGCCCCAGGCAGTGGCGCGGTCGAACAGCATTGCGCCGAATACCAGGGCCAGTGCGGCGAGCGAAAGCTGCGCCAGCACCGCTGCCGAAAGCGACGCCCGCTCCCGATCGAAGGCGCCCAGCCGCGGTTCCACCCGCTGCTCCCACGCATCGATGTTGTCCTGGAACTCCCGCGACAGGAACTTGCCCATCTCCGAATAGAGGCGGTCCGCGTAGCAGGCGAGCGTGTGCACCAGCAGCAGCAGGCAAACTACCGTGATGTAGACGGCGATCATGCCTTCGCTACCTTCGGGCGGCTTCCCGCACGGATTTCCCGACGCGTCGCCGCCTGCTTTGCCGCTGGCTGTGGTGAGTTGCGTTCGATCAACGAAACCGGTAGCCCGAAGCGACGCCGCAAACGGTTCTCCTTCCGCCGCATCGTTCCCGCGTCGACCTCGTGGTCCATACCAGCCAGGTGCAGCAGCCCGTGCAGCAGCAGGATCTTCAACTCTGCTTCGAGCGTGTGGCCCATCTCCGCGGCCTGGCGCATCGCCGTCTCGAGAGAGACAGCGAGATCGCCGGCCAGCCTGCTCCTGGAATTCCCGTTCGCGTCCCCGGCGGGAAAGGACAGCACATCCGTGGCCTTGTCCTTTCCGCGAAACTGGCGGTTCAGCTCACGGATTCGCGCGTCGCCGGTCAGCAACACCGACACCGCGCCCGCCAGCGGGATCTCAGTCGTGACATCGGCGACAAAGGCCGCCAGCTCCCGCTTGCGAATGCGCGAGCCGCGCGGAAGGCGAAGATTCTCTGGAGGTTGATAGACGATCATGCGCTAACGGCAGCTCCCAGCTTCCAGCTTTCTTCGGCCAATGGGTCAATCATGCACTCAGAAAAGCTAGAGGCTGGAGGCTAGCGGCTGGAAGCTGCGCTCGTTACTGCGGCTTGGACGCCGGTATGGCCACTTCGCCCTCCGGCAGCGGCAGCGGCAGTTCGCCCTGTGCCCGCCCAAAGCCGTCATACGCCCGGATGATGCGTTGCACCAGATGATGCCGCACCACATCGCCATCCTCGAAGTGGCAGAAGCGGATACCATCCACCCCTTTCAGCACATCAATAGCTTCCACCAGCCCGGAACGCCGCGGATTCGGCAGATCGATTTGCGTGATGTCGCCGGTGATGATGGCCTTGGCGTTGTTCCCCAGCCGGGTCAGAAACATCTTCATCTGCTCGCTGGTGGTGTTCTGCGCCTCGTCCATGATAATGAACGCGTCGTTCAGCGTGCGGCCGCGCATAAATGCCAGCGGAGCCACCTCGATCACGTTGCGCTCGATCATCTTGTCCACCCGCTCCTGTTCGAGCAGATCGTAAAGCGCGTCGTAGAGCGGGCGCAGATATGGATCGATCTTCTCCTGCAACGTCCCGGGAAGAAAGCCCAGCCGTTCACCCGCCTCCACCGCCGGCCGCACCAGGATGATGCGGTTCACCTTCTTCGCCAGCAGTGCGGAGGCCGCCATGGCTACCGCCAGATAGGTCTTGCCGGTGCCGGCAGGCCCAATGCCGAAGACCATGTCCGCCTGTTCAATCGCTTCCACGTACCGCCGCTGGTTGATGGAGCGCGGCTGCACCATGCGTTTGATCCCGCCGGTGGCCCGCTGCTTCCCGCTTTCGATAAGGCTGCGCAGGGTCACGGACTGGTCCGCGGTCACCAGCTTCAGCAGCGAATGCAGCTCGCCGTTCTGCAGCGCGGTGCCCCCTCGTCGAAGCTGCTCGTAGTCACCGAAGATCTGCTCTACACGCGCAACGCTCTCATCCGGGCCTTCCACGTGCAAGGCGTCCGATCGTAGATCGATGCGTACCTGCAGCTTGTCTTCCATCAGCCTGAGATTCTCATCGTGGGTCCCGAACAGGGGCTCGATATTGGGCGTGATCTCCAGCGCTTTTTTCTTCAAGGGCAGTAACTACCTCCTGCCGTCCGAACCGGCAACGGCCTATCTGATTGGATGTGAGTGGAGAGCGGAAAGAAGCCGATCGCCGGTAGCTTTCCGGACACTTTCTGCCGCATCCCAGGCACAGGCTGGAGGCCTGGCTGGGATGTGTCGCCGCATTGGCGCTTGCCTCGGATGGGCACAGAGTAGCGCCTGCCTCTGCCGCCGTCAATCAATCTTCGGGAGGAATTCGCGGCCTTGTGTCGCGGCGGCAACGCACCTCCGCTGAGGAGCTTCCCGGCCCTTTTTGGAGCCCCAATCGAGCGCAAAACCGGACAAAATATTTCTTTAGGAGCGCCAGCTTTTGCGGTATGCTGGTCGGCCACGCAGGGCGTCGGCGATGTCGGCACCCTGTTGCTCTCCGGGGCCCCTCCGGGAAGTTGGAATCCTCATCGCATCGCCTCCCCCGGAAGGAAGATCATGAAGCTGAAATTCGTTTCGCTTTCCTTTGCCCTCACGGCGTCGCTGATGTGCGGCGTTCCGCTATCCGCCCAACTGTCCCCGGCCACCCAGTCAACCGCGACGCCGGATTTCTCCTACTCCGGAGATCTTGGTCCGGGCTTTTGGTCGGAGAAGAGTCCGGATTGCTCCGCAAAACCCTCAAATCGGCCTTCACCCGTCGATATCAGTCGCGTCCTCGTGGACCCAAGCTCGCCCCGCTGGATTTCATCCGCAGTGAGACGTCCTTCACGCTGATCAACCCCGGCTACACCATCCAAGCCTTTCCTGAGGTTGGAACGCAGCTTGTCCTGGACCACGTCCCCTACACCCTCAGACAGTTCCATTTCCACACTCTGTCGGAGCACACCATCCGCGGCAAGCACGCGGCGATGGAACTTCATGCCGTGTTTGTGAGCGGAGACTCACGCGTCGTGGCGATCGGGGTGTTGTATAGGATCGGAAAACCAAACAGCTTCCTGGCGAAGCTGCTCAAGGCCGGCCTGCCCCGCAAGACCACCTCTGCTCCAGTGACGGTCAAGCGCCTGGATGTCGAAGAGGCCTTCACCAGCACTTCCAGTTATTACACCTATCCCGGAGCGCTCACCACGCCGCCCTGCTCCCCGTTTGTAACCTTCTTCATCCTGAAACGGTATGCCGAACTATCGCCCCGGCAATTCGAGGCATTCCGCAGAATCCTGGGCAACGACTTCCGGCCACTCCAACCGCTGAACGGCCGCGTCATCCGCGCCACAGTCAGACGGGACGACGATGACTCGGATGTGTCCGGGGATCAGTAGCTCTCGTTTGTCATCTGTAGCTCTCACGTGTAGTGGTGCAGTCTGTCACCCTGAGCGAAGCAGGCCCTGCTTTTGCCTGCGTAGTCGAAGAGCCTGCCCTGAGCGCAGCGAAGGGACATGCTTCTTCTCTCGATCAAGCTGCACCACTACCGACTCACTGCCTGCGTTGACCCCATCCGGCCGACGCGATACACTTGACCTTTGCAGCCGTGGAGGCAGGTGTGTCTCTGCGCGTGCACACTTCCAAGAGACATCAGCTTAAGGATTTTCATAGATGGCAAATCATGCTTCCTCGCTCAAGCGCGCCCGCCAGACCGAACGCAAGACCGCGGTGAACCGCGCCAACAAGAGCCGTGTCCGCGGCAGCCTGCGCCTGCTGCGCGAGGCGCTGCAGAAGGGCGACAAGCAAGGCGTAGCCGACCAGTTCCGCAAGACCGTCTCCGCTCTGGACAAGAGCGTGCAGAAGGGTACCCTGCACAAGAACACCGCCTCCCGCTATAAGAGCCGCCTCAACGCCCGCGTCAAGGCGCTCTCTGCCAAGGCCGCCTGAGCACGCTCTGCTTCACCTATTTGAGGCCGGAATTCGTCCGGCCTTTTCTGCTGCGCCAAAATCACTCTTCCCGGCCGCTCCCGCGCTTCGCATCCTAATACTGTAGTCCGTACGCCCTCCACCCTTGGGGCATACAGCTTAGGAGTTGCATGCCCCAGATCTCCTCTATCCCCAAACGCCCCTTTGGGCGGCACCAGGACGTGCAGGTATCCGCGCTGGGCATGGGCGGCCACCACCTCGGCGCCGCCGAAGACCTGCCCACCGCGATCAAACTGGTGCATGGCGCCCTGGATGGCGGCATCACCTTCTTCGATAACTGCTGGGAGTATCACCGCGGCAAGTCGGAAGACTGGCTGGGCCGGGCTTTGAAGGGCCGCCGCCACCAGGCTTTCCTGATGACCAAGGTCTGCACCCACGGGCGCGATGCCTCGCTCGCCATGACCATGCTCGAGCAGTCCTTGAATCGGTTGCAGACCGACCATCTCGATCTATGGCAGATTCACGGCGTCACGTTTGACAACGATCCCGAACTGTTCATCCGCAAGGATGGCGCGGCGGAGGCGCTGACCAGGGCCAAGGAACAAGGCAAGGTCCGCTTCGTCGGCTTCACCGGACACAAGCGCCCTGAGATCCACCTCGCGATGCTCAACACCGGCTTTCCCTTCGATGCGGTGCAGATGCCGCTCAATCCCTTTGACGCCAATTTCATGAGCTTCGAGCAGAAGGTGCTGCCCGAGTTGAACAAGCGTGGCATCGCCGCGCTAGGCATGAAACCCATTCAAGGCCATGGCGAAGCGGTGCAGAAGGGCGAGTTCACAGCTGAGGAACTGCTGCGCTATGCCATGAGCCTCCCCGTAACCACCGCCCTCACCGGCATGGAGAAGCAGCAGATCCTGGAGCAGAATCTCAAGGTCGCGCAGGGCTTCCAGCCTCTCTCAGCGGACCAGATGCAGGCCCTGCGCGCCCGCGCCAGGGTGGCAGCAGGCGACGGCCGCTTTGAGCTCTACAAGATGTCGCTCAAGTTCGACAATCCGGAGGCTCGCCTTCCGCATGACTTCCCACTCGACGACCAGCAGATGGAGGTGAAGGAGATGTTGAAACAAACCCAGAACGACGGCAAGCCCTTCCCCACCATTCAGGCAGGCTGATTTGAACAGGGACCGGGTCTCACGGCGCACATTTCTGAAAACCGCGGCCCTCGCGAGCGCAGCCTCCATCGCGAGCAGCCACGCAGCCGCCTCCACCGGAGAAAAAGGATCGTCACCCATGGCTGACTCTCCATCCCAGGGCCCCATTGCCAAACGCCCTCTCGGCAAAACCGGCCTTCAGGTCTCGATCCTCGGACTGGGCGGCTACCATCTGGGCACCACCAAGACCCAGCAGGAGGCAGACGACATCGTCGCGTATGCACTCGATGCCGGCGTCAATTTCTTTGACAACGCCTGGGAGTACAACGATGGCCTGAGCGAAGAGCGCGTCGGGCACGCCCTCGAAGGAAAACGGGACCAGGTCATCTTGATGACCAAGGTATGTACCCATGGCCGCAGCAAATCCGTGGCCATGCAGCAGCTTGAGCAATCACTCACCCGCCTGCGCACCGACCACCTCGACGTGTGGCAGATTCACGAGGTGGTCTACTACAACGACCCGGAGAAGATCTTCCAACCCGATGGCGCAATCGAGGCGCTCGATCAGGCTAAGAAAGACGGCAAGGTGCGGTTCGTCGGCTTCACCGGCCACAAGGATCCGTCTATTCATCTGCAAATGCTGGCGCATGGCTATCCCTTTGACACCGTACAGATGCCCATGAACTGCCTGGACGCCACCTTCCGCAGTTTCGAGCAGCAGGTGCTGCCGGAGGCCAACCGCCGCGGCATGGCGGTGCTGGGGATGAAGAGTCTCGGCGGCAGCGGGGAGATGGTGTCGCACGGCGCCGTCCAGGTGGACGAGGCGCTGCGTTACGCCATGAGCCTTCCCGTCGCCACCACCATAAGCGGCGTCGAATCGCTCGGCGTGTTGCAGCAGAACCTGGCGATTGCGCAGGACTTCAAGCCCTACACCTCGGCCCAAATGCAACAACTACGTGAGCGCACGAAGTTCTTCGCCAGCGACGGACGCTATGAGCTGTTCAAGACCACTGTCAAATACGACGCCAAGGAAGGCCGCCAGCAGCACGATTACCCCGACCCGCAGAAGCTACCCGCATAAGCCTTCCCGGGAACGGATCGGGCTCCCCTGTGTGGGAGGCCATCGCGCAGATCCATCCGGAATCCGCAAACCTCCTGCGCGTACACGGCGTTCCGACATCATCCGTTCATCGATGTCATCGAATTGACTCCACGTTTTGGAGAAAAGAGGTGGTCAGGAATCTTGAAGGCTGATTTAGCCTGAACCGGTTTAGCGCAATCTGCCGGAGGTGGCCATGTACACCCGGGTTCATCGGCTCTTTGTCTTCCTCTGTTGCGGCATCTTCACTCTTCAACCTCACGCACAAACGCCGGCGCCACGTCCCGTACCGGTGACACTGTTTCAGAATGTGCATGTCTTGACGAGGACCGGACAGCTCACGTCGCCTACGAATGTGCTTGTCCGGGGCAACGTGATCGAGCGCATTGCAACGTCTCCCATCCCGCCGAACCAAACCGCGAACGCGACCATCATCGAGGGCGGCGGCCGCACGCTGATGCCCGGGCTGATCGACGCACATACGCATATCCTCATGCAGTCAGTTCCGATGACCGTGTTGATGACCGCGGATATCGGGTACCTGAACCTGGTAGCAGGCAAGGCAGCGAACGACATGCTGCTTCGCGGATTCACCACTATCCGCGATCTCGGCGGACCGTCATTCGGATTGAAAATGGCGATCGACCAGGGACTGATTCCGGGCCCGCGAATTTATCCCTCCGGCGCATTTATCTCGCAGACCAGCGGACACGGAGACTTCCGCATGCCGTACGAGATTCCGCGCACGATTGGCGGGCCGCTGAGCCACTCCGAACAAATCGGAGCGGCGGCGATTGCGGACAGCCCTGACGAGGTAAGGCTGCGTACACGTGAACAGCTCATGAAAGGGGCGACACAAATCAAGCTCATGGCCGGCGGCGGAGTTTCCTCTTCTTACGACCCACTCGACGTGGCGCAATACACCGAAGCAGAGTTTCGCGCGGCCGTGGAGGCAGCGGAGAACTGGGGCACGTACGTGACCGTACACGCCTACACTCCGAAAGCGATACAGACGGCGATTGCGGGAGGTGTGAAGTGCATCGAGCACGGGCAGCTTGCGGACGAGACAACGGCGAAATTGATGGCTGACAAGGGAATCTGGTGGAGCCTGCAGCCGTTCCTTGACGATGAGGATGCGAATCCGCAGCCGCCGGGGTCGGCCAACCGCCGGAAGCAACTGGAACTGTCAGCGGGAACCGACACGGCCTACAAACTCGCGAAAAAGTACAAGGTCAAGACAGCATGGGGGACGGACACACTATTCGACGCGAAGCTCGCAACGCGGCAGAATGCGCAGTTGGCCAAGATGGTGCGGTGGTATACGCCGTCGGAGGTGTTGACGATGGCCACCGCGGACAACGCAGATCTGCTGGCGATGTCCGGGCCACGCAATCCCTATCCGGGGAAACTGGGCGTGGTGGAAGAGGGCGCGTTGGCAGATCTCCTGCTGGTGGATGGAGACCCCGTGGCCAACATCAAGCTGATCGTAGATCCTGCGAAGAACTTCCTGGTGATCATGAAGGACGGCGCGATCTACAAGAACAAGCTCAATCGTGACATGTGACGCAAGGAGTGCGACGGAGACGCACTACTTCTTCGCCGTAGCCGCCGGCCGGGGGGCCGGAGGAGCTGCGGGAGGCACGTCGTACACCTCCAGCATTCCCTTGTTTAACACCGCCAGCCGGTTTCCGTCCGGCGAAAGCGCATAGTTCTCTCCAGCGCTCGCGATGGGCTGCACCAGCAGCGCCAGCCGCAGATTGCCCGTCTTCGCGTCCAGCACATCCACAAACTGGCCGCGCACGTCCTCATCGCTGAACGAATCGAAGGCCGCGACCGGACGATCCACCGAGATCCAGGCGATGGCGAAGTCGCTCCCACCAATCGAGTACGCCAGCGTCGGCCACGCAAAATCCGCCCGCCAGCGCCCCGTCCACAGCCGCTTGCCGTCTACGGAGATTGCCTCGGCCTGGCGGTCCGGCGCGTGCGTCGAACATTGGCTCAGCACCAGCAACGTAGAGCCATTCACAAAATCCGTCTCCGGCGGACAGCTTGACATCAGTTGGTCCACGATGTCGCCGCCATTCTTCTCCGATTTTTCAAAAGGATGGAAGCGCATCTCCCAGTGGTCAGGCCTGATCTCCACCTGGGTCACGAATCCCTCCGTATTGGCCGGAAGAGGACCGGGGCGCTCCGATTTGGCCGCGAGCTTCAATTGTTTCTGCACCAGATCGATCATCCGGATCTCCACTTCCTGGTCCGGCGGTTTCTCACCCTGATCCAGGGCCCGCTGCCGCGAGCGCTGGCGCTCGTCCGCGGTCTGCCCACCCATGTCCATTTCCAGCATCAGCATCTTGCCGTCCGGTGACACCTGCACTTCCTGCAGGTGGGTGGGAGCATGCAGCAGCGGCGTCAGCTTGAGAGAGGCATCCATGACAAAAAGGCCCTCGGCCTGCCGCACCAGCACCTGCCCGTCGCCAAGCTGCCACAGGTAGGTGTTGCGGTCGTGCAGCCGCCATTCCGTGCGCGCGGTCACCTTGCCGCTCGGCAGTTCCAGCACCAGCGCCTGCACATACTGGTCCTCGCCCGCATCATGTTGGTCGCGGATCATCAGCCGCGATTGGTGGAAGGTGAACAGCAGGTGGCCCGCGTCGAGGAAGTTCAGCGTCGCGAACGGCAGCCGCACCAGCGTGTAGATAGGACCGGGCGCGCGATATCCGAGCGGTTCTGTCGGAATGCTGAGTACCGGCTTCACCGGATTCTCATGCGTGCTCGCGTGCAGCGCGCCAGCGATCCCGAAAAGCAGGATTGACGAGAGCAGGGCCGCAGAGAGTCGCCACGCGTTCACCTCAGCACCCCGCCACCCACACACCATCGCACCGCTCGTCTCCGCCACGTATCCCTTTATTCTCCCACTCCGAGACACGATTCTGCCCGCACGTCACCGGCAGGTTGACTTTCATGTGCAGGGGTCGTCTGATACGGTTGCACAGTCACTCCCATCTTCTCCCACAGGAACCTGCATGCCCATTCGCCGTCTTCCGTCCGCCCGCGTCTTCGGCCTCGTTCCCCTCTTCGGTATCGCCTGCTGCCTGCATGCCCAGGCGCCGGTTCCCGCAGCCGTCAGTCAGCAGACGCTCAAACAGCTTCACGGGCTCGATCCGGCCCTGCGCGACACCTCCGTCGATCCCTGCTCCAATTTCTACCAGTACGCCTGCGGCGGCTGGCTCAAGCAGAATCCCATTCCCGCGGACGAGTCCTCCTACGGCCGCGGCACGGAGCTGGACGATCAGAACCGCCTGGTGCTCAAAGCCATTCTGGAGAAGGCCGCGGCCGGCGGCAGCGCGCGCTCGGCCGATGAGCAGAAGATCGGCGACTACTACGCCACCTGCATGGACACGGCGGCCATCAACGACAGCGGGCTGAATGGCCTTAAACCCATCCTCGCCGAAATCGACGGGCTGTCGTCGAAGGACCAGTTGCCGCCGCTCGTTGCCAGCCTGCAGCAGCGCGGCGTTCCCGCGCTCTTCCGCTTCGGATCCGAGCAGGACTTCAAGGATGCGACCCAGCAGATCGCCGCCATTGACCAGGTGCGCCTGGGACTGCCGGAGCGCGGCTATTATTTGCGCACGGATCCGCAATCGGTCGCCCTCCGCAAGCAATATCAGGAACACGTGACGCGCATGTTCACGCTCGTTGGTGAGCCGCAGGTGCAGGCCGCCAAGGATGCGCAGACGGTGCTCGACCTTGAGACCAGGCTGGCCACCGCCTCCCTCAGCAATGAGCAGCGCCGCGATCCCAAGTCTCTCTACCATAAGACGGACCTCGCGGCCTTTCGCACCCAGTTCTCGGCCTTTCCGCTCGAGCCGTTCCTTAGTTCGGCCGATGTGTCCGTGACTTCGCTGAATGTTGCCGTACCCGCCTATTTCGCCGGGCTGAACCAGCTCATCGCGCAGACTGATCTTGCCTCGCTGCGGACGCTGCTCCGCTGGAACCTGCTGCATGGCACGCCCGGCACCGCTTTGCCTACAGCCCTGGACGAGGAGCAGTTCCGCTTCTATGGCAAGACGCTCTCCGGCCAGCCGGAGCAGCAGGTGCGCTGGAAGCGTTGCGTGCGCTCCGTTGATGGCGCGCTCGGCGAAGCCCTCGGCCGCGTCTATGTCGAGCAGCGCTTTCCCCCGCAGGACAAGCAGCGCACGCTCGAGATGACGCGGGATGTCGAGGGCGCCATGCACAGCGATCTGGCCCAACTGAGCTGGATGAGCGCGCCCACCAAGGCCCGCTCCGAAGAGAAGCTTGCCGGCGTTACCAACAAGATCGGCTACCCCGATAAGTGGCGCGACTACTCCAAACTGGACGTGGTGCGTGGCGATGCACTGGGCAATGCAAACCGCGCCGCGCACTTCGAAAAGGCGCGTGAACTCGCCAAGATCGGCAAGCCCGTGGACCGCGGCGAATGGGACATGAGCCCGCCCACCGTCAACGCCTACTACGACCCGCAGATGAACGACATCAACTTCCCCGCCGGCATCCTGCAGCCTCCGTACTATGATCCGGCGGCATCGGACGCGGTCAACTACGGGGACGCCGGCGGCGTGATCGGCCATGAGCTGACGCACGGCTTCGACGACGAAGGCCGCCAGTTCGATGCACACGGCAACTTCGATGACTGGTGGACGCCCAAAGACGCCGCCGAGTTCAACCAGCGCGCCGCCTGCGTGGTCAAGGAGTACGACGGCTTCACCGCGGTCGATGCCCTGCACGTGAACGGCAAGCTCACGCTGGGAGAGAACATTGCCGACCTCGGTGGCCTCCGCCTCGCCTATCTCGCCTGGATGAAGCATGAACAGCAGCCCGGCATGGCAAAGGAAACGGCGGTGGCCGGCATGTCTCCGGCGCAGCAGTTCTTCGTCTCCTACGCGCAGGGCTGGTGCCAGAACAACCGCCCGGAAGACCTGCGCTTGCGGGTGCAGACCGACCCCCACTCACCGGAGGAGTTCCGCGTGAACGGCGTCGTTGTCAACCTGCCGGAGTTCCAGCAGGCCTTTAGCTGCAAGGGCGGTCAGCCCATGGTCAGCGCCAGTCGCTGCAGCATCTGGTAGGCGAAAACTCGAGGCAGGCTCTTCGACTACGCTCCGGATCAGGATGGGACGCCGGAGTGTTCCCGGCTCCCGGGTGCCCCTCCTAGCGCAGCTAGGAGGGGGTTGTTTCAAGCCGCCGCCGTCCGAGAAAGCGCAGCCGAAGGAGGAAGGGTCGTCGGAACGGCTACTTCGTCTCCGGCGCATACACCGCCACGCCCACCAGTGAATCCGCGCAGCCGTAGTACAGATACCAGCGTCCCTTGAAGAACACCAGCCCTTCCGCGAAGGTGGTGCCGGCGGCGTATTGGCCACTGCGCTCAAACGGCATCTCCGGCTGAAAGAAGGGCTGCGCCGTGCGCTGCAGCAACCGGGCCGGCTGGTTCGCGGAGAATAGGGCCTGCCCGTCGGCATAGGTGCCCGCCGGTAGCCCCGGCGCGCCATGCACGGGCGCGTTTTTCCCGTTATAGATCAGCAGAATGCCATCCTTCGTGAGTAGCGGCGGCGGACCCACCTCGGGCAGTCCGCTATCGAAGTGCCCCGCCCGCTTTGCCAGCAGCACCACCGGCCTTCCGTTCTTGCCCTCTACCGGAGTCCAGTGGATCAGATCATTCGAGGTCGCCAGCCGCACCTCACCTTCGCCCCAGTACATCCAGTACTTGCCCTTGCCGTGCTCATCCGGGATCCGCGCCGCAACGAGTCGTCCGGCATCCAGACGCGTAACAATGCCGGCCGACTTGTACTGCAGGTGCGTGTACTTACCGCCCGGTTCGGTACCGAACGCTGGCCCATACTTGGTCCACGTGTGGAGGTCTTTGGAGGTGGCAATGCCCACCGTGTACGTCTTGCGATTCCACTGCGTATACGTCAGGACATACCTGCCATCTTCGGTTTCGCCGCCTTCTCGTTCAACGATGCGGGGATCTTCCACGCCGCCCGGCCATTCGCGCTCCTTCTGCGCATCCTCCGCCGGATAGAAGACTGGCGTTGGCCCCTGCGTGAAGTGAATGCCGTCTGTGCTCTCCGCCAGGCCCAGGCGCGAGGTGTGCATGCCGATCTGCATGGCGCCGCTGTCATCCTCGGCACGGTAGAGCACGTCCACCTTCCCGTTGCGTACCACCGCCGCGGGATTGAAGGTGTGCAGCGCCTCCCAATGCACCGGCGCCTTGCGGATGGGATCGTCGAATACCGCCCCCGGCTGCGGGGTGACGATCGGCCCGCTCTCCGCCGGACGATGAAACGGTCCCAGCATCCAGCGCTGCCAATGCGCGTGCTCGTTGCGCCGCGGCTGCGTGCCCGTGGCAAGCCCCATGGCCGCAGCCAGTAGAAGCGCGGCAGAGCCGGCATATCTCGTGAGACTTCGCACCCGGATGGTCATTGCACCCGCACCCCGGGGCAGTGTAGCAAGCCGAGGCGGCAGCGTACCGTCCTCGTCCGCGCAGCACCGCGCACCGTTTCTCGCTACAGTGGATAGGTGTCCGCGCCCTCACCACTCGTTCCCGCATCGCCTCGCGCCCTTGCGCGCACCCGCTGGCTCGGGTACGGCGCATGCGCACTCGCGGGCTGCTTCTGGGGCACCGGCTTCTACTTCGGCAAGGTTGTGCTGGCGGAGATGTCCTCTGCGCACATGGTGCTCTACCGCTTTCTTTTTGCCTGCCTGGGGCTGCTTCCCTTCGCGCTTCGCCACGCGCCCCGCTTCACCCGGCGCGAGTGGCGCCTGCTGCTGATCGCCTCCTTCCTCGGCATCCCCGTCCAGTTCCTGGTGCAGTTCTACGGGCTCTCGCTCACCACCGTCTCCCACGCTTCGCTCATGGTCGGCACCATGCCCGTCATCCTCGCCGCCGGCGCGACCCTTTTCTCCGGCGAACGCCTGGACCGCGTCGGGTGGCTGGCGCTCGCCGGCTCCAGCGCAGGCGTTGCCCTCATCGTGCTCGGCGGGCAACACGCGCATACCGGCGGCCCGCAGCCCTCGCTTGAGGGCGATCTGCTGATCATCTTCGCGCTCTGCGTCTCCCTGGGTTGGATCCTGATGAACAAGGAGCTGATGCGGCGTCATTCCGCGGCCGTCGTCACCGTCTACGGGGTCTATTCCGGTACGCTCATGATCCTCGTCTGGGTCTTGCTCAAGGATGGCCTCCCGCCGGTGCGCCCCGTCTCCGCGCGCGCCTGGATCGCGTCGGCCGCCAGTGGCATTCTCTGCACCTCCGCCACCACCCTGCTCTGGAACTGGGGACTGAAGCACGTGCCCGCCTCCCGCGCCGGCGTCTTCCTGAACATCGAGCCCATGCTCGGCTCCTACCTCGGAGTCGAGTTGCTCGGCGATCGCCTGGGGCCGGTAGCCTGGATCGGTGGAGCGCTCATCATCTCCGCCGCGGCCACCCTCACCACCCGTCCGCACCAGCCGGAAGTCGGGCCGCTTCTGGAGTGAGGCGAGCGGACGCGAGTACGTTCGTCACCTGGGCGAGCCGAGCCGGAGCGATAAGCGTTTAGGAACGCTAAGTCTCGTGTTCCTAGTGCTTTGCAATCCGGGCAAGCCTCTCTCCGTCGGAGCGTCGGCTACCCCTACCGATAGCTCTCATTACCGTGGTACCATTGGCGAACAAAAGGCGAATAGGAGTCCAATTCCCATGGTTGTCAGTGCTGCCGCAGCGGTTCAGGGTGTACGGGAGATTGCCGATCTCGTCCGCAAATACAACGATTTCCCGCTCTATGAAAAGATCATCCATCTCCAGGCGCAGGTCTTGGAGCTGTCGAGTGAACGCTCCGCTCTGAAAGACGAAAATGACGGCCTGAAGTCCCGCCTGGACGAACGCACCGCCACCATCTTTCAGAATCCTTATTACTACGCCGCCGGCGATGACGTGCCCCTCTGTCCTCGCTGCTACGAGACCACCGATCACCAGCTCCGCGTGCACCTGACGCACCCGCCCTGCGAGATGAGTCATGGCTTCGGCCGCATCTGCCGCAACTGCAAGTGGTTCTTCCTGGAAGGCACACCGCTACCGCATCGCCGCACCAGCCGTGCGCGGAGGCCTCGGCCATAGATGCGCCTCCTGCAGGATGACCCGCGGCTCAGAGAGGCCACCAGGTTCACCGTTGCGCCAGCGTAACCGGTATGCACGCGCTCGGCGCACATGCTTCTGGGCTGGGACCATAGACGCAAGCAAGCCGCCCCAGAGGGACGGCGCGGTTGCTGCAGACGCCATTAGAGGAGCGGCGTCCCCAGTCAGTGATGGGAAAAATCTATGCCGATTGCAAGTAGCCATCCCGCCGCAGTGGCAAACCACCACAGCCCTCTCTTGTGCTCCCTATCGCGTAAGAGCAAGGCTCCCCATACAATATCTGCCAAGAGGAAGGCTCCCAACACAGGCAGTGCTAGAGCCCACACGAAGGGCTCGCCTGAGACAGGAATCATCCCGCGCTCTTGCGGTATTCTCCAGCCATGAGATGCAAGCACAAGGTAAAGTACGACGCCGACCGCGTTGGCGGCCATGAACGTGATGTCCAGGAACTTCACGGAGCTGCCTGCCGGGCGATCTACGGGTGTGATTGACATGAGCGTCTGCGGGTTGGACACGTAATAGCTGCCGGTGTTTGGGCCCATACTCATCCGCGGCCTCCCGCGTTGGAGTATTTCCCGGAACTGCGCACGGTCGGTGTTGTCGCCGTCATGCTCCAGGCCGGCGAAGTGGAAGTTGTTCCGGTCCGCGCTCTGGTTCGGACATTCAGGGTTCTGCGCTAGGGCGTCGCCGAAAGGCAGCGAGCGGAAATAGTTCACGCCCTTGCCCGTGTAGTCATAAGTCGACTCGGTACTGGCCCCACTCACCGTCAGAGCGTTGCCCTCCGCGTCATAGGTATACGCGTGCGGCGCTCTGTCGGACAACTGATTTCCCGCGGCATCGTATGGAGAGCGTGACACCTCTTCCCGAATTGGAGGTGCTGCCCATGCGCTCTCGTCCGGAGGCAATCGTCAGGACTTATCCGTACTCCGCATGGCCGGCGCGGTCACCTGTTGATAGCCTGCCGGCACCTGGAAGTGCGATGCGTCCACCGGCGCGGTGGAAAAATCACTGAGAGTGGTGCTCGATTCGATGAGCACGCTCGTAGCCGGAGCGCCAGGCTGGGCCTGCCCATTTCCCGGCTGCGCGTTCGGCGACGCCGCGCTATTCGTTGACGTCGTATCCGGCTGAGCAGTGTCGGCGGCCTTCTTCTTGTGCCCGAACCCGCCAAAGCCGCCGCCCAGCGCCGACCCCAGGCCGCCCAGCTTGCTGCTCACAATCGAGGTCGCTGTCTGCTGCGCGACATCCCCGGCCGTCGGCATGGCGGGACCGGCCGATGCCGGGAGCGGCGCCTCTGACGCCGCCGGGAGTGGCTGCCCATTTGCTGTCGAGCCCATGCGCATCACCTGCAGCACCGGCACGCCCTTTAGCTTGCTCACTTCCTTGGCCAGGTCCGCCATGCCCTTCGACGCGCCCGGCTGCGACTGCAGCAGCGCGCCATATCCCTGCGTTCCGCTGAACACCTGGCCCATCTTCTTCGCGAACTTTTCGTTGAAGGCGCGCACCTCGTCGTACACCGGGGTGCTCGGGGCCATCCACATATCGTTGGTGATGCCGAGCGAGCCGGTCTGCTGCGTCTTCTTGTCCGTGGCATTCATCGCCATGGTCATGATGGCTTCCTTGGTATCCAAGCCGGAGACTTGCTTGGTAGCGCCGGTCTCCCGCACGTGCACGTCGAAGGAGACATCCACATCCTGCGGCTGCGGCTTCTGCGTATCGCTCTGAGCGGGGGCCGGCGTCTCCTTGGCCTTGGCCTGCGCCTCCTGCTGTGCCTGCTCGATGCGCTGGCGCATCTGGTCGAAGGTCATCGTAGAGTACTGGCGCTTCACCGAATCGATGTTCGTGATCGTCTCAGCGTCCAGGTCGATGATCTCGGCGCCATCGGGACGAATCCGCGCCATGCGATTGCCGCTTACGTACACCTCGGAGGTGATGGGCTGGTCGGCCTTACGCGCCTGCGAGCTGAAGGTGCCCGCCATCTTCATCAGTCCCACGATCGAGCCGCCCGTGATCTGCGTCGTCTCCTTGTAAGAGGCGTCGGCATATAACAGCGGGCTTTCCGCCGCGATGCACACCAGGAACGCGCACAGGGGGAGGGCGATCCGCCCGATTCTGCTGGAAGACATAGGCACCTCTCGTCGATCAACGTTCTAGCTGCAAGGGCCCGAAATCTTCATACTTGGGGACAACACGCGCGCGGCTCGGGGGAAACGCGGCCGGGAAGTCGTCCTCACTCTACTCCGCGGCGCAACAGCGCTGTCAACTGGTTTGGGACGACGCGTTACGCACTTCCACAGTGCAGTTGAAGTGGACCCTGTTCGGTTGTTCGGCCGCGTCACATCTCCATTGCGTATTGTTCCATCAGCCGCGAGGGACGCGGTTCGCTGGCCAGTTCCAGAACCAGTCGCTCCAGCACCAGCCGCTTGTCCGGTGGAGAAGAGCGCACCTCCAGGTCGGCGCGCGCGATCAGCCGCAGCGCGCGCGAGAGCTCCTGGCGCGAACGGTAGCGCCGCGCCTGCCGGATCAGATCGTCGGCCGCGAACGGCGGCATGCGGAAGCCTTGCCACAGCGCCTGCCAGATAGCGCGCGAGTCGCGCACGTTCTTTTCCAGGATGACCAGCATCTGGCGGAAGGTCCGGGCCAGCATGTACAGGTGCCCGATCGCCGAGTCGTCGCCGCCGTCGGAGGCGTTGAGCAATCCGTGCAGTAGGCGCAGCGCGCGTGTCTTATCCTTGGCGGAGATAGCATCTGTCAGCTCGTAGAGCGAGCGCTGTTTTGCGGCCAGCACCATGGTCTCCACGTCGCCCAGGGTGATGGGCTTGCTGATTCCCTCCGCGCTGGCGGGCGCGCCCACATACAGCAGCAGCTTTTCGAGCTCACTCGCGATCAGCATCATGTCCGCGCCCAAGGCGTCGGCAAGCTCCCGGGCCGCGTCGGGTTCGATCGCGGCGCCGCGCTCTTCCGCCGTCGCCATCAGCCAGCGGGCCGCATCCGCCTCGTCCACGCGCGGCAGTTCCACCATGCCGCACCAGTCGCCCAGCGTCTCGCGGATACGCTCGTAGCGCTCCTTGTCCTGCATCTCCATGCGGCGCAGGTCCGCAGGCAGGTGCAGGTGATCGGCCACGAACAACAGCACTGCCTGCGGATTGGGTGAGCGCGCATAGGCGTCCAGCGCAGCGAACTCTTCTTTCTTCGAGCCACGCGTGTAGAGGGTCTTCAGATTGCGCAGAAAGATGACCTGGAACGGGGCCATCAGCGAAGGTGTCTGCGCGCGGTCGAGCGCCTCGAACACGCCCACGTCCGCCAGATCCAGGTCGGATACGGCGAAATCACGGAACGCCGGATCGACCAGTGCCCCCAGCACCGCGCGGCGGCAGCGCTCGTAGAGGAACGTCTCGTCGCCGAGCAGCACGTAGCCGGGCTTCAGCAGCGCACCGCCGGCCGCGGCCTTCACCTCGTCTGCAAACCGGTCCGCCGACGCGAAGCTACGGCTAGTGGCTGCCGGCACTATGTCTCCTCCACGCGCGTGCTGTCATCCCGAGCGAAACCGAGGATCTGCCTTTGCGATTTGCAGTCATCAGAACGACTCCAGCATATCGCTCACCAGAGACTGGGCAAAGTCCCTTCCCAGGCGTTCCATCGCCGGGGAATCTTCCTGGATAAAGCTGGCGAGATCGGCGGTCGCCTCGTACTGCTGGTGAAAGTTGTAGCCCTGATGCTGGTAGAGCACGCGGCCGTCCCGGTCGGTCAACGTCACGTTCGCAATCACCGTGATTATGTAGCTGGACGACTGCCCGGTCCTCGAGTTGTAGGTATACGGCACGATGCTTTCCGTCAACACCACGCCTTTGAGCGTGGCATCCGCTGTCTCCTCGTTTCCGCTCACCACCGCGTATTTCGTGCGCGTATTCAGCTCCCGTATCACCGCTCGCGTAAGCGTCTGTTCGGTGCGGTAGAACTGCGTCCGGTTTTCGAAGTAGGGGACCGCGAGCGTGTGGACCGAAGCGGGCAGATGGGCCGCGGAGCCGAGCTGGTGGTAGCCGCACCCCGAGAGAAGCGTCAGCGGCACGAGGAGGAACAGGGAGAGATTGCGCGACATGCTCCCGCTATTCTCGCAGAGTGGCGCTCCTGGTCTCCGGCGCATTCGCAAAAGCAAACGGCCACTCCGGAGAATGGCCGTCTTATGAGTGCTTCAGCGTGCGTGGGGGTTATGCCGGTGAGGGACTGCCTTCCGGGAAGCCCGCGGCGCGGCCCGGTTCCGGCTTGACCACCTTGACCTCCGGATCCCCCGTGCCTGAACCGTTCGGCGGAAGATTCAGCGGCGGAAGATCACGGCCATCGATGAGCATCCTGATCTCATTCGAATCGATAGTCTCCCGCTCCAGCAGCGCGGTTGCCAGCCGATGCATGATCGGCTGATTCTGATCGAGAATGCCGTACGCCGACTGATACGCGCTGTCCACCAGGCTGCGCACCTCGCCGTCGATCTGCCGCGCCGTCTCCTCGGAGAAGTCGCGATGCTGCGCAATCTCGCGTCCCAGGAAGATCTGCTCTTCCTTCTTGCCGAAGGTAAGCGGACCCATGCGGCTCATGCCGTATTCGCAGACCATCTTGCGCGCCAGTTCCGACGCGCGCTCGATGTCGTTTCCGGCGCCGGTCGTCATCTGCTTCAGGAAGATCTCCTCCGCGCAGCGGCCGCCCATCAGGATGGCAAGCTGCGTCTCCAGATAGTCCTTGGTGACCGTGTGCTTGTCGTCCTCCGGCAACTGCATGGTCACGCCGAGTGCCATGCCGCGGGGAATGATCGTGACCTTGTGCAGCGGATCGGCATGCGAGCGCGTCGCAGCTACCAGGGCATGGCCGGCTTCGTGATACGCGGTCACCCGCTTCTCGTCGTCGGAGAGCAGCATGGACTTGCGCTCCGCCCCCATCAGCACCTTGTCCTTGGCCAGCTCGAAGTCGTACATGTGCACGGCCTTGCGGTTGGAGCGGGCAGCCGCCAGCGCGGCCTCATTCACCATGTTGGCCAGGTCGGCGCCGGAGAAGCCCGGGGTTCCGCGCGCCAGCACGCGGAGATCGACATCGTCCGCCACCGGCACTTTCTTCGAGTGGACGCGCAGCACCTCCTCGCGGCCACGAACATCCGGACGGCCCACGATTACCCGGCGGTCGAAACGGCCCGGCCGCAGGAGCGCCGGATCGAGCACGTCTGGCCGGTTGGTGGCGGCGATCAGGATGACGCCATCGTTCGACTCGAAGCCGTCCATCTCCACCAGCAACTGGTTCAGCGTCTGCTCGCGCTCATCGTGCCCGCCGCCCAGACCCGCTCCACGGTGGCGTCCCACCGCGTCGATCTCGTCGATGAAGATGATGCACGGCGCATTCTTCTTGCCCTGCTCAAACAGGTCGCGTACCCGGCTCGCGCCCACGCCGACGAACATCTCGACGAAGTCCGAACCGGAGATGGAGAAGAAGGGAACGTTCGCCTCGCCGGCAACCGCGCGCGCCAGCAGCGTCTTGCCCGTGCCAGGAGGCCCGACGAGCAGCACGCCCTTGGGAATGCGCCCGCCCAGCTTCTGGAACTTCTGCGCCTCGCGCAGGAATTCGATGATCTCTTTGAGCTCTTCCTTGGCCTCATCCACGCCGGCAACGTCCTTGAACGTCACCTTCTTCTGCTGCATGGAGAGCAATCTTGCCCGGCTCTTGCCGAAAGAGAGCGCCTTGTTACCGCCGCTCTGCATCTGCCGCAGCATGAAGAACCACAGCGCGCCGATGATGATGATAGGCGAGAAATTCAGCAGAATCGGCAGCCAGGAACTGCCCTGGGTGTCCTTGACCGTGATCGAGACTTTGTTGTCCTGCAGGGTCTTGAACATATCCGGGTAATTCGCCGGAACGGTGGTATGGAAGGCTTCCTTGTTGTTCTTGAAGTGGCCTTGCACCGCATTGTTGTTAATGGTCACATCGCTCACCAGCCCCTGGTGCGCGTCATCCATAAAAGTGGAGAAGGATATCTCCTGGTCGTGTCCATTCCCCGTGCTCTTCTGGACGATCTGCCAGAGCAGCACCAGACACGCAAGAATGAAGACCCAGAAGATGATGGATTTGACCGTCGAATTCACGAAAACCCTCTTTTCTCTTGCGCTTGCCGCAGCGCGCCGGCCAATTGGACTTCGCCGGAAAGAGACACGCCATCCCCCTGCTTCCCTGAGGGAATTAGGGGATCTCGCCTGCTTCTCTCGATTAGACGTGCAAAGCCGACCAAAGGTGCTTGGGCTCACGCACACGTCTTTCGATACAAGACGCGCCCCAGGCCGGCTACCCACGAGCGGTCAACGCTCTCAAATTCTACTCTCACGGCGCGGCCCCAGGCACCAGGAAAGCAAGGAATTGCTCGTTCTGCCGGTTACCGGCAGGTATCCACACCGGTCACTCGCCGGCGGAAGTCTGCTCCTCCGCCTCTAAGTCCAGCACCCTCAAGCCGAGCCCGGGTACAGGTTCCACCTCCACTCCCCGCATCCATAGCACGTTAGCCGCGTTTTCCGCCCCCGCGCCCACCACCACCGGCCAGCTCTCCCGCTCCGCTCCGGTTACCTTCAAGCGTTCCAGAACCTCCTTCACCTTCTTGGGTCCGCGGCTGTGGCGCAGTGTCACCCGGTCTCCCGGTCGCCAGGCGCGCAACATCAGCCCGCCGCCAACCCATGCCCCGCCGTCGGCACCCCGCTCCTCCGTGATCACCCGCAGTCCGAAGGCCGCTCCCTCCGCCCTGCCAGGCACCGGGATGGGGTATTCCTCCGCCGTTCTGCTGCTGCCCCGGGCGGTTGCGCGGGAGAAGCGCAGCTCCCGCGGCGTGCGCTCTGCCAGCCAGTCCAACGGCAGCGACAGCGTGCGCGAGCCGCCAGCCCTGCCCGGGTCTCCGCCAGACTCCCCCAGCCCGGCAAGCTCCAGCAGACGTTCGATGGCATCAAAGCCCAACATCACACCCAGCCGCTCTCCCGCCGCCCGAAGCACGCGGCGGCGCATCGCCGGATGCAGCCCGCGCAGCCGCTCCACCTCAATCGAAAGCGAGGCATCTTCCGACCGCGTGCTGGTCGCGCGCCCCCCGCCCCGCACCGGCTTTCCCGGAAGCAGCAATTGCGGCAGCACGCGCGCCAGTTCCCCCGCCCACCAGGCATCCTCATCCCGCGCTACCGTCGCCATGCGTGATAGTTGCGCGTCGATCTGCGGGTTATAGCTGCGCAGCGCCGGAAGCAGCTGCTGCCGCACCCGGTTCCGCGTGAATGCCGGATCGCGATTGGAGCTGTCCTCCCGCCACGCCTGCCCTCTTGCCGCCAGAAACGCCTCGATCTCCGCCCGCGAGACGCGCAGCAGCGGCCGCACGATCCTTCCCCGGCCACACGTCACCACCGGATGTACGCCGCCCAGACCCTCCGTCCACGCCCCGCGCAGCAGCTTCATCAGCACTGTCTCGGCTTGGTCATCGAGCGTATGCGCGGTGGCCACGGCATCCAGGCCCCCGGCGTTCAGCTCCTGTTCGAAGAAACCGTACCGCAGTCCCCGAGCGGCCTCTTCGAGCGTCTCTCCGTGCGCCGCCGCGCGCGCCCGGGCATCTCCCCGGAAGACCACGCAGGGTATATCGAGGAGCGCGCTGAGCTGCTCGACAAACGCGGCATCCTCATCGGCCTCGCCGCCGCGCATGCCGTGATGGACGTGCAGCACGGACAGCACCAAGCCCATTTCGCCGCGGAGATCATGGAGAGCGCGCAGCAATGCCACCGAGTCGGCGCCACCCGAGACCGCGATACCAGCCCGCTGCCCTGGCCGGAACAAGTCGCGTGTGATGGCCAGAGCGGCGTTCATCGTTCCATACTAAGCAGTCCGGCCATAGTAAGCAGTCCGGGCTCCGTATATGGCGGGTCCGTACCGTGGGTCTATACCGCGCGGGTCTATACTTTCAGCCATGCCCGTTGCGCAAACTACCGTCCGTACCGCTAGCCCCGCCGACGTCGACATCATCACCCACCACCGCCGCCGAATGTTTGTCGATGCCGGCCGTGCCGACAACCGGGTGCTGGACCTGATGGCGGAGCAGTTCCGTCCCTGGCTCTCCACCATGCTCAAGGAAGGCAAGTACATGGGCTGGCTGGCCCTGCAGGGAGAAGAGGTGATCGGCGGCGCCGGCCTGCTCCTGCTCGACTGGCCGCCGCATCCGCTTGATCCCACCTCGGCGCATCGCGGCTATCTGCTCAACGTCTACGTGGAGCCGGAGCACCGCCGCAAACGCCTCGCCAGTCACCTCATCGAGCTCGCTCTGGCTGAAGCCCGCCGCCGCAAGATCCGCGTCGTCTCGCTTCACTCCACCGACGCCGCGCGCCCGCTCTATGAGAGCAACGGCTTCCGCCAGACCAACGAGATGTTCTTCGTCGAGCAGGTCGAAGGCTAGCCGCGCGGCGCGCCGCGGCTAAACATGGCGGCGCGGGAGTCTCGCCGGCGCGATTCCACGCCTGCGGCCGCTTCCCTGTATACTCCGGTTTTTATGCGTGTTTTCGTCATACTTCCCGCGGCCGGACTGGGCACGCGCATGGCTCCCGGCCAGCCGGCCCAGTCGGCGCCCAAGCAGTTCCTCACCCTCGCCGGCGTACCCATCCTGGTGCACAGCCTGCGCGCCTTTGCCGCCGTGCCGGAGGTCAGCGCCATTATCGTGGCCGTGCGCGCCTCGGAGATGGAGCGCGTCCAGGCCCAAGTGCGCGATCACGATCTCACCGGCCGCGTCACCGTCGTCGAAGGCGGCGATACGCGCCAGGAATCCGTCAGCCGGGCGCTCGCCGCCGTCTCCGCGGCCGATGACGACATCGTGTTGGTGCACGACGCCGTCCGTCCGCTCATTGACGCCGACACCATCGCCCGCACCATCGAAGCCGTCCGCGCCAGCGGTGCGGCCATCGTCGCGCTGCCGGCCATCGATACCATCAAGCAGGTGGAGCGTACCGCGCACGGCGCCATCGTCCGCACCACCATTCCCCGGGAGTACATCGTGCAGGCGCAGACGCCCCAGGGGTTCCGCTGGAGCCTGCTGCGCCGCGCCTTCGCCGAGGCCGAGGCCGACGGCTTCCACGGCACCGACGAGGCCAGCATCGCCGAACGCGCCGGATGCGAGATCGTGGTCGTGCCCGGCTCGCCCGCGAACCTGAAGATCACCCAGCCCGGCGACCTTGAACTCGCCGAGTTCTATCTCGCACGCCGGCAACAACGCGTGCCTGCATCCTGAGCGGCTACACAGGTTTTCCTGTAGGTGTAAGGCGAAGCCACCAAAGAACGCGAGGCTTTTCCGTCAAGAAAAGCCTCACTCCATCAACCTGGATGACACACGGCAACAGGAAAACCGGTCTACGCAGCCGCGAAGGCGGTGGAAAGAAAGGCTCACACTATGGACATACGCATCGGCTACGGCTGGGACTCTCACGCCTTCAAAGCCGGCGTACCCCTGCGCATTGGCGGCATCCAGATTCCGCATCCGGAGGGCCTGGCCGGCCACTCCGACGGGGACGTGCTGCTGCACGCCATCACCGACGCCCTGCTGGGCGCGGTCGCCGCGGGCGATATCGGCACCTTCTTCCCGCCCGGCGACCCGCGCTGGAAGGATGCCGAATCGACCATCTTCCTCAATCTGGCGCTCGAAGAGATCCAGCACGCCGGCTACAAGATCGTGAACATCGACACCACCCTGGTTCTCGCCGCTCCCAAAATCTCGCCCATCGCCGGCGACATCCGCGAACGGCTAGCCGATCTGCTGGACCTCAACCCCAACGCCGTCAGCATCAAGGCCAAGACGCCCGAAGGCCTGGCGCTGGACCACGTCGCGCAGGCGCATGCCACAGTGCTGCTCGAAAAGGTGGAGGACCCGGAGACCATCCAGAGCATGAGCGCCGTCATCGAGAGCCAGCGCCATCTGGAAGACGTGGTGCGTGACTTGCTCGCCGAAGTTCACGGCGACGCCGCCACTACCTCCGTGCGCCCCCCGATGAAGGTCCGCATCTTCGATACGGAAGACATCACGTAGCGTTCGGAGCCACACGTCTGCGCTTCTCTGTCCGGCCCTTGCCTGTCAGGCGTGTGCGCACCGCTCTGAGGTATGTTCCGTCGCGATGCCACGCCCGCATGCCTGTTGCTCTTTTCGATTCACTCGCAGTTGCCGCAGCCCTAAGTGCGATAAGCATTCATATATGCGCCGCCTGCTGCTCCTGCTTACACTCCTCCTCGTCCTACCTCTTCATGCTGAGTCGAACCCCGACTGGACCACCCCTCTCACACCCTTCCGCATCGCCGACAACCTTTACTACGTCGGCAGCCGTGACCTCGCCAGCTATCTGATCACCACGCCGGCCGGCAACATCCTCATCAACGCCAATCTCGACACCTCCGCCGCGCAGATTCGCGCCAGCGTGGAGCGACTAGGTTTCCGTTGGGCCGACACCAGGATCTTCCTCAACAGTCAGGCGCACTTCGACCATGTGGGCGGAGCCGCCCAGGTCCTGCGAGAAACCCACGCCCGCAACCTGGTCATGGAAGGCGATGCCGCAGTGATGTCCACCGGCGGCCATGCGGACTTCGCGTTCGGCAAGGACATCACCACGGCGTTTGCCCCCACCCGCGTCGATCGCGTGCTTCACGACGGCAGCGTCATCACCCTAGGCGACCCGAAGCAAGGCGGGGTCGCGCTCACCGCGTACAAAACCGCCGGCCACACCCGCGGTTGCACCACATTTACGCTCCGCGCCCATATCCCGGGCGATCCCGCTCACAGGCTCCGCGATGTCGTCATCGTCGGCGGCTTCGCTGCGCTCCCGCATTACCGCCTGGTCAGCACTCCCGGCCATCCGGCCTCCTACCCCGGCATCTCCGCAGACTTCGAGCACATCTTCGCCACCCTGCACACGCTGCCCTGCGACGTCTTCCTGGGCGCGCACGGTGTCTACTTCGACCTGCTACCCAAGCTCGCGCGCATGCGGAGGGAAGGCCCGACCGTCTTCATCGATCCCAGCGGCTATCAGGCCCTGGTCACCGATGCGCAGCGCCATTTCGAAGCCACCCTCGCCGCCCAGCGCGACGCCCTCCGGGCGAGATAGTTCCGGAAGCCACATTTCCCTGCGCTGGCTCGAGATGCGCACATTACACTTTGCTCACGGAACCCAGGATCGCACCTCGGCGTCCAATCAGCGTTCCGGGAGGTGGCCGTGAAAAGTGTGTTGCTGGTTCTCGCTCTAAGCACCGCCACGTTGCACGGGCAGGCCGTCACCAACCGCGCGCAGGCCACCGCGCCCAATCCGCAATATGAAGGAATCTGGGAGGGCTACGACGGCGAATGGGGCCATGTCTCGCGGCAGCTTATCGCCCTGGCAGAGGCTATCCCTGCCGACAAGTACACCTGGCGGCCCGCGCCCGGAGTCAGGTCGGTCAGCGAAGTCTTCATGCACATCGCACTCGCCAACTTTTATCTGCTGAGCGTTACCGGTCCGAAGATGCCGCCGGATATCAAATCGGATATGGAGAGGACCGTCATTTCGAAGGCCGAGGTGATCCAGTTTCTGAGGCGGTCCCTCGATGCCGTGAAGCAGGCACGCGCCCAGCTCAAGCCCGGAGACCTGCAGCGCCGGGTCGAGATAGAGGGAAAACAGTCACGGTCGATGGCATGTACCTGCGCATCATCATTCACGACAACGAACACATGGGCCAACTGATCGCCTACGCGCGCATGAATGGGATTGTCCCGCCCTGGTCCCTGCCTCAAGCCCCGGCCGTAAAGAAGTAGCCGGACGCCCTGCTGCGCTCCTCCCTCGCGGCTTTGAAGTTGCACGTGCAATTCACGGAGCGATCTTTACGATGATGCACCGCCTCGCCGTTGCTCTCTGTCTCCTTGCGACCGCCGCCTTTGCGCAAGCACCCGCCGATGCGAACTCATGGGCCACGCCCGCGGAGCAGTCGGGCTACCGCATCACGCCGGACTACAACGGCACCATGGCCTATCTCCGCCGCGTCGCCGCTGCCGCGCCGCAGCAGGTGCGCATCGAATCCTTCGGCCAGTCCGGTGAGGGCCGCGAACTGGACATCGTCATCGCATCCAAAGATGGCGTCTTCGACCCCACGCAGATCCACGCCGCGCACCGCCCCATCGTGCTGGTGCAGAACTCCATTCATGCCGGCGAGATGGATGGCAAGGACAGTTGCATGGCCCTGCTGCGCGACATGGTCATCACCAAGACGCAGGCCGCGCTGCTGGAGCGCGCCGTCTTCGTCTTCATTCCCATCTACAACGCCGACGGCCATGAGCGTCGCAGCCGCTACAACCGCATCAACCAGAACGGCCCGGAGGAGATGGGCTGGCGCGGCAACGGAACCAACCTGAACCTGAACCGCGACTACCTGAAGGCCGATGCCCCGGAGACCCGCGCCTTCCTCGCCATGTTCCATACTTGGCTGCCGGACTTCTTCGTCGATGACCACGTCACCGACGGCGCCGACTTCCAGTACGACGTCACCTACACGATCGACGACGGTCCCAACGTCTTCCCCGACACCGCGAAGTGGATCGATGCGACCGTTACGCCGCAGCTCAAGCAACAGGTGGACGCCTCCGGCCATCTCGCCTCGCCCACCTACATCACGCTGGTCGACGACACCGATCCCGGCAAGGGGCTGGGTTTCAACGACGACCCGCCGCGCTTCTCCACCGGTTACATGATCCTGGAAAACCGCCCCGGGATGCTGGTCGAGTTGCACATGCTCAAGGACTACCGCACCCGCGTCACCGGCAACTATGAGCTCCTCAAGGCGCTGCTCGCCATCGTCAACCGCGATGCCGACAAGCTCATCGCGCTGAACGCCGCCGCGGACAAGGCGGCCAGCGAACTGGGCGCTCATCCCCTGGGCAACATCGCCTATGCGCTCTCCATCGGCTGGTCGGGCGAGACCACGCCCTTCCTCTTTCGCGGCTACCAGTACACGCGCCAGCTCAGCGAGATCTCCGGCGCCATGTGGGTCAGCTACTCACATCAGCCCTGGAACGTATCGCTGCCCCTCCAGACCGGCTATAAGGTGACCGCGGCCACTGTGCCGCCGGCCGCTTACATCATCCCCCGGCAATGGACGCACGCCATCGATGTTCTCGCGGCGCATCAGGTCGAGATCCACCGCACCACCGCCCCCTGGACGGGCCCGGTCGAGACCTACCGCTGCACCGGCGAGCAGTGGCAGCAGCCCCCGTATGAGGGTCGCCATCCCATGTTTGCCGGCGAAGGCAACGGCGGTCATCCCGGCTCCGCACCGCAATGCACAATCGTTACTGAAACAGTTACGTATCCGGCAGGCTCTGCCGTCGTCGAACTCAACCAGCGGCTCTCGCAGGTGGCCATCGAATGGCTGGAGCCTTCGGCTCCCGATTCCGCCTTGGTCTGGAACGCTTTCGATCCCATCTTCGAGCAGAAGGAGTACGGCGAGGCCTACGTGCTGGAAAAGCTGGCACGCGAGATGATGGCCAACGACCCCAAGGTCAAATCGGAATTCGAGCGCAAGATCGAATCGGATCCGCGCTTCGCCGCCAATCCGAACGCTCGGCTGGAGTTCTTTTACGATCACTCACTCTGGAAGGACAGGCAGCTCGGCCTCTACCCTGTTGGCCGCCTTACAAAGCTGGCAGGGCTGCCTCTGACGCCCGCTCCCCTGCCATAGCCGGCGCGGAGGGAAGACTGCTGTCGCGAAAAGGAAGGAACACGGAAAACACCGTCCCGCTGCGCCGTGGGTCGACCGAGCTGCGGACGCGGATCGTCCCCGCATGCTTCTGCACAATCTCAAGGGTGACCCACAATCCAAGGCCCGTGCCCCTGTCGCCCTTGGTACTGACGAAGGGCTCGAAGACGGTGTCCCGGATCTCGGCCGGAATGCCGGTGCCATTATCGGCTACGGATATGCGGATGCCCATCCGTTGCTCATTCACAGGTTCGCGCGCGCGGCGGGCGCGAATGCGCAGGCGCCCTCCGGCCGGCATGGCGTCCAGCGCATTGCCAATCAGATTCGCGAAAACCTGACGCAACTCCCCGGTGCCGGCTGCCATGGATGGGATGTCTTCTAGCTCTCTATGAACCTGCACGCTCCGGGAAACCAATTTGGAATAGTGGAGCGCCAGCACCGAGTCAATCAGCTCCGGGATGTCGGTCGGCGCATGCTCCATCGGTTCGCGGTAAAACTTCAATGTCTGCGTCGTAATCTCCGTAACGCGCGCCAATTCCTGTTCCGCCAGTTGCCGATACCTCTGTACATCGGCCATCTCGCCGGCCGTTTTCATCAGATACAACAGATTGGTGACCGATTCGAGTGGATTGTTGATTTCATGGGCGATGGAGGAGGCCAGGCGACCCGTTACCGCCAGTTTCTCCGAACGCCGGAGCGCCTCTTCGGCCTTGCGGTACTGCTCGAGCTGGTCCCGGATCTGGTACTGACGCCGCCTTGCGCGCAAAGCGTTATCCACCGTGCTGATGAGCGTCTCCGGCCGCAGCGGCCGCTCCAGCAAAAGAACATTACCCATCGGCTCCCGCAGCGTGCGCTTCTGCTGGCTGAGCGATGTCACTTCGCCCGCTGTGGTCAGCAGGATGAGCGGGAAATCCGACCACGGCGGCTGCGACTCGAGTACATGCGCAACCTTCGCGATCAGGGGCGGCGTGAGCGCTTCTTCAGCGAAGATGCCCACTGCCGCTTTGCGCGCAATCTGGTCGCATGCCTCCTCAACAGAGGAGTGCGCAACGCACTCGATGGACGCACGTTGCAGCAGATCGCAAATCAATTGCGCGTCGCGGCCTGTGGGTGTGACCACCACAACCTTGAGGTCCGAATCGGGACCAGCTTTGTTACCGGGGTGAATTGCGCGCGGCATCCGTGCCGGTCTCCATGTCTGCCGTAGTCCCGCGGAATCTCGGTACACCCGTCAGGACGCCTTCGAACTTGGTGAGCTTCGGGCCTACCCGTACGCTTCCATCAGAGAGGATCAGCTCGCGAATCGTTCGCTCATGCGCACCGCTCCTTTTCTTCACCACAGACAAGGCCTGCTTGATCTCCCCTTGGAATTCGAAGTAGCGAAAGAGCACGACGGTATCCGCGAGATAGCTCACGTCCACCTGACTCTCCATGCGGTCACCCACCATACCATGCTGCGCCAGCGTGGTGATCGTCGCCACGCCGTGTTGTCCCAGATAGCTCAGCAGCTCGTGCAACTGCAGAATCAGGAAGTCCTCGTCGGGCATGGCCGACATGAAGCCATTGAGGCTGTCGATCACCATCACGCTCGCCTGCTGCTCTTCCACATAGTTGCGCATAAGGCTGACGAACTCTCCCGGCGAGAGTGCGGTGGGATCGATCTGCTGGATACGCATGCGCCCGGAACGAAGATGCGGCTCCAGGTCCATACCCAACCCTTTGGTGCGCGCCAGGAGAGTGGGGATTGCTTCCTCAAAGGTCAGAATAACGGCGACCTCACCGCGTTCGGCCGCAGCGAGCGCATACCGTGCCGCTATGGTTGATTTGCCGCTACCGGCAGGCCCTATCAGCAGCGTGCTGGTTCCTTTGTCAATGCCTCCGCCGAGCAGGGTGTCCAGCTCACCAAAGCCGCTGAGCACGGAGAGGGGTTCGAAGTTGAAGGGATGCTCGGCCGCGACCAGCCGCGGATAAACGTTCAATCCTCCGGTTTCGATGCTGAAATCGTGAAAACCCTCCCGATACCGCGAGCCGCGTAGCTTGCGCACCTCCAACTGTCGGCGTTTGCTTCCGTACGCGCGCTCCAGACTCTTCAGGATAAGGACGCCATGGGCGATGCTCTGAAGTTGAAGGTCCTGCTCCACTGTCGTCCGATCGTCGAGCAACAAGACCGTGCATTCCTTGCCGAAGAAGAACTGCTTCAGGGCGAGGATCTGCCGGCGATAGCGAAGCGGGTCACGCGCCAGCATGCGAAGCTCCGACAACGAATCAAAGACAATTCTTCGCGGCTGCGTGACCTGTACCTGCTTCAGCACCGCGTCGATCGTACCGGCAAGCTCCACGTCTGACGGATGGAAGACGGTGTACTGCGCTTCGGGGTTGAGCTCGTCCGCATCCGGCGCCAGTTCAAAGATCGGCACCCCGTCGAGACTCCAGCCATGCGAGCGGGCGGCCTCTTCCAGTTCCGCCTTGGACTCGGAAAGCGTGACGTAGAGCACGGGCTCTCCGGCGTGCACGCCTTGCAGCAGATACTGGAGCGCCAGTGTCGTCTTACCCGTTCCCGGATCACCTTCCACCAAATAAAGGTGATTCACCGGAAATCCACCGTGGAGAACATCATCCAGCCCGCGAATCCCTGTCATCGCCCGCGAGCCGGAAATGTCGGCTGCGCCCTTAGCACTGTCGGCCATTGGTCCCTCTCAAACGATCGCCCTCCCACCGCCGTCGTTCCGTACTGCTTCAGCTTACCGCCCCTCCCATAGAAGCGGAATAGCGCCTGTGCGCTGCCCGCCCACACCTGGAACCCCGACAGAAGGCGATTTCCTGCTTGTTTCGCCCCCATCCCCAACGTATGCTGGCGGCCCAGGCCGCCCGGGCTCACTGCCCGCGCTCACTGCCCGCGCTCACTGGAGGAGCGAGCCAATGGATCAGACCCACGTATGGATAGACCCGCATTTCGCTGCCCTGCTGCCCTTCATCCTGTTCATGGGAGTGGTCGGCACCGTCGTCGCGGTCATTCCCTACTGGATGATCTTCAAGAAGGCCGGCTTCAATCCCTGGCTCTCGCTACTCTTCTTCGTGCCCATCGCCAACATCATCATCCTGTACGTGGTGGCGTTCTCGCGGTGGAACGTCGTTCCCGTCGCGCAGCCCAACGCAGGCTACCCGCCCAACTACCCGCTGCAGTATCCGCCCTCCTACCCGCCGGCCCAGCACACCGCCGTGCCCCCGGCAGCGTCTCCAACGCCACCGAACGATCCGTATCCTCGCGTTTGAACGAAGCGGCCGCGATCCTGGGGCACGGACGAAATGGTTTAGCATCGGGGCAAGCACAAACTTCCGCGGCTTGAGCGCGCCCGGCGCGCTCCTTCCCCGCGCGAGGTCATGCTCTAATCACAGTTCATGTCCGCCACCTCCTCCACCCCGCGCGTCCGTTTTGCTCCCTCACCCACCGGCTACCTGCACGTCGGGGGCGCTCGCACCGCACTCTTCAACTGGCTCTTCGCCCGCCATACCGGCGGCGCCCTCATCCTGCGCATTGAGGACACAGACTTCGAGCGCTCCTCCGAAGAGATGGTCGACGGCATCCTCGACGGCATGCGTTGGCTGGGGCTGAACTGGGATGAAGGTCCCATCTTTCAGTCGCAGCGGCTGCCCCTCTATCGCCGCACCGCCGAAGCTATGCTCGCCAGCGGTCACGCGTACTACTGCTTCTGCACCAAAGAGGAGCTGGAGCAGCGCCGCCGCGACGCCGCCGCGGCAGGCCGTCCGCCCATGTATGACCGCCGCTGCCTGCGCCTGGACCCCAACGACGCGCTCATCCGCCGCCAGGCCGGCGAACTCTGCGCCGTGCGCTTCAAGGTGCCGGAAGGTGGCGTCACCAGCTTCGACGATGCGGTCTTCGGCCGCGTGCAGTTCGCCAACGCCGAGCTCGAAGACTTCGTCCTGCTGCGCTCCGATGGCGTCCCCACCTACCATCTCTCCGTGGTCGCCGACGACATCGACCTCCGCCTCACCCACATCATCCGCGGCGCGGATCACATCTCCAACACCCCCAAGCAGGTGCTGCAGTACCAGGCGCTCGGGGCGCCGCTGCCTGTCTTTGCCCACGTGCCGCTCATCCTTGGGCCGGATAAGACCCGCCTGTCGAAACGCCACGGAGCCACGTCCGTCATCTCCTACAAAGCCATGGGCATCGTTCCAGAGGCCTTTCGCAACTTCCTCGCGCTGCTCGGGTGGACGCCTGGCGCGGCCGGCAAGGATGCGGACGGACGCGAGCGCGAGATCTTCGATTCCGACGAGCTCATCCGGCTCTTCTCACTGGACGGCATCTCCAAATCCAATGCCGTCTTCGACAACGACAAGCTCGCATGGTTCAACACCGAGTGGATCCGCCGCTACTCCGCCGCGCAGCTTCTTCCGCTAATCGAAGCGGAATGGGTGAAGAGCGAGTGCTGGACCGAGCGCAGTCCCGCGGAGACGCTCGCCGCCATCGACCTGCTCAAGCCCCGCGCGCGCAACCTGATCGACTTCGGCACATCCTTCCGCGCCTATTTCAGCGATACGTATCCGTTTGACACCGCTGCGGTCACGAAATTTCTGAAAGACGACAGCATCCGTGAGCTGTTGGCCGAGCTGGGCCTGCGCTACGCCAGCGACTCGGAGTTCTCTGAAGCCTCGACCGAACAGGTCCTCCGCTCCTTTGCCGATGAAAAAGGCGTCAAGGCCGGCGCGCTTATCAACGGAGCCCGCGTCGCGCTCACCGGCCAGGGCGTCGCGCCCTCGCTCTTCGCCGTCATGGTCGCGCTCGGACGGGATCGCGTCGTCAACCGGCTCACCGCCGCCCGCCACATCCCGCCCGCGATCGTTCCGGCAGGGTGATTCCACCGAGCGGCGGGGCTTGTACATGGAGCATCCGCCGCTTTACCCTCCAGTTGGTTGAGGATGCCTCCGTGTTTCCAACAGTGCCCCCAGCTTCCCTGCCCGTTGTTTTCCGCGTCGTTCGCTTCTCCTTGCCTGCCGCAGCACTCCTCGTCGTCGCCGCCTGCCTTGTGTGCGTGCCCGCTTCCGCTGTCGCCGCTCCTTACGCACCACAAGCTGCCGCGGCCACGCAGACCCATAAGCCCCACCGCCGCGTACGGACGCATCGTGCGAACCCCGCTCCTGCCGAGCGCGTCACCTACACCGGAGGACAGTTGTCGGTTGCGAGCAGCGGTGCGGATCTCGCCGTGGTCCTGGGAGCCATCGAGCAGGCGACGGGCGTGAAGATATCCGGGATGGCGGCCGCGCAGAAGCAGAAGCTGGAGGGCGAGTTCGGCCCTGGAGATCCCGCCTCGGTCCTGGCGGAGGTCCTCGACGGCAAGCGTCTGAACTACATCATTCTCAAATCCCAGGCCCATCCGGAAGTCATTCGCTCCGTCATGCTGTTTGCGCAATCGGCTCCTCCCGCACAGGCCCCGACACAGTCCCCGACGCAGACGCAAACACAGTCCCCCTCTGCGGCAGCGCCCGCCGCTAGCACGCCACCCCACGCCGGTCCCGAGAGCCAGCCGCGCAACCCGGGGAATGAACAAGCCTCGCCTGAGAACCAGTCAGAACCGCCGGACGAGCAGCCACAGCCCGAAGCCGCCCCGTCTCCCGCCCAGCCTCCCACCGCCCCGCCCACGGACGACCAGCCCCGCGCCTCACATTCGTGAAGAGCCGTACACCCGTTCCGCCATCCGCAGCCTCCAACCTGGTATGGCATTCGATCTGAAACCCCTCTCCCAGCAGACCATCGTCATCACCGGCGCCTCCAGCGGCATCGGACTTGCCACGGCATACGCTGCCGCCAAAGCCGGAGCACGCGTGGTTCTGGCGGCGCGCAACCAGGCTGCTCTAGCCGACGCCGTGCAGAAGATCGAATCGAAAAAGGGCAGAGCGATCTACGTGGTCGCGGACGTAACCCGCCGCGAGGACCTGGAAGCTGTTTCGCGCGCGGCGGTCCAGCACTTCGGCGGCTTCGATACCTGGGTCAACGACGCCGGGCTCGGTCTTTGGGGCAAGCTGGAAGAGGTCAGCGACGAAGACCACCGCCGTCTCTTCGACGTCAACTTCTGGGGCGTGGTCTACGGATCGACCGTGGCCTTGCAGGTGCTCAAACAGCGCGGCGGCGCATTGATCAATCTGGGCAGCGTAGCCTCGGATACGGCCTTCCCCATTCAAGGCATGTATTCGGCCAGCAAGCACGCCATCAAGGGCTTCACCAACGCGCTCCGCCGCGAAATGGAAGACGAGCACGCGCCGGTCTCCGTCACCCTCATCAAGCCCGCCGCGGTCGGCACGCCCTTCCACCACAATGCGAAGAACTACACCGGGCAGGAGCCGCAACTGCCGGCGCCCATCTATGCTCCGGAAGACGTGGCCCAGGCCATCCTGTACGCGGCGCAGCATCCGCGCCGCGAGCTGCATGTGGGCGGCGCTGGAAAGCTCATCAGCGGGGCAGCCAAGCTTACCCCCGGTCTGCTCGATCGCGCCTCCGGCAAAATGATCGCCTCGCAGGAAAAGAAGCAGCCCGCCAAGCCCCGGCAGAGCAATCTCTACCAGCCTGGAGAACACGGCGGCGAGGTGCGCGGCGATCATGCGCCCTTCACCATCCGCCGCAGCGTCTATACCAACGCATCGGTGCACCCGAAACTGGCCACCAGCGTGGCCGCGGTGGCGGGCGTGGCGCTCGGCCTGCTCGGCTGGCGCTTCGCGGCGAGGTAGCTGCACTCGTCGCAAACCGTATAACGCGGGCTACTTGGCCAGCACGCTCACCGCCACCGGAATCTTCCGCGGTGGCATGCAGGCATTGGCGTCACAGGCCTGATAGCGCAGCGCCCCTTGCAGCAGATGGTCGCCGCGCGTCGCTGTCAGGTGGGCCCGCAGCACCAGGTCTCCCGTATACACGTTCAGCTTTTCCTTCGGAGCGAAGGAAAAGCTGGCATCGGCGCCCGGAGGAAAATCCACCGCCGTGGTGTTCAGCCCACCCTCATCCGTCACGATCAGTTGCGTGGGGATCAGGTTCCCGGTGTGCGGCGCATGGGAGTTGATGTGAAATCCCTGCGCCACACGGAACTGCAGCTCCACTACCTGCGGCTGGCGCGCCGTCACCTCAACCTGCTCCGGCCCCAGAAAGCGCACCGCCGGCGGAGTCTTTCCCTCCCCGTCCTGGTCCGTCTGCCAGGGAAACTTCTGCGCCGCCAACCCGGTTCCCGCTACGACGGAAGCCGTCAGTCCCGCAGCCAGCGCGATCGACCGCACCCTCACTCTCCACCCGTCGCGATCGCCTTCTTAATGTTGGCCTCGATCTCGTCACGCGACGCCAGCCCCGCGGTCTCTTCCACGATCTTGCCGTTCTTGCCCACGTAGTAGGAGGTCGGAAAGAATTCCACGCCGCCGTAGGCCTTCGACACTGCGTCGTCGCCCACCAGGATGGGGTACAGCATGCCCTGCTTCTGCGCGAACTTGATCACCTGCTGCTTGTCCTTGGTATCGTCCTTGTCTACGTCGATCCCCAAGACTTCGAATCCTTGCGGCTGGTATTGCTTACGCAGCGCGACGATCCATGGCAGCTCGACCTTGCAGGGAGCGCACCACGTCGCCCAGAAGTTGATCAGCACCGCCTTGCCCTTGTACTCGGAGAGCGATACTTTCTGGCCTTCGAGGGTCCGCAGCGTGAAGTGCGGCGCCGCCTTGCCCCGCAGATTCGGCAGCCCTTCATCCGACGCCACATCCTGGTTCACCGTCTGGTTGGAGGCGTCCGGCACCAGGACTCCCTGCGCCCGCTGCTGCTGTTCGATCCGCCGCCGCTTCATATTCTGGTAGCCGGACCACGCCATCAGCGCCAGCGCTCCCACCACGATCAGGATTACAAGAGAATTTCGCTTCAACCGACGAGCCTTTCCCGGCCAGCCCTGTTCAGCTTGACCAGATACCGTTCCTGCAATCTCCCATTCTACCGGAGCAGGGTGCGTCCTCAGCGCGCCACTTGCCCTCCCGCCCCTTCGCCTGCCATCTTTGCAGGGTGCGCTGCAGAAATGGAATCGCCGGGAACCCACGAGAGCTCCACTGATGAGAGATCCACTGACGCGAGACCCACTGACGCGAGACCCACTGACGCGAGACCCACTTACGCCACCGCAGTTGGTGCGCATTGAAGCGCAGGCTCTTCTCCACCTTGCCGATCGCCTGGACGGCGTCATGGCCCCGGCCATGGCTCGCGCCGTCGATCTGGTTGCGCAATGCTGCGATACCCGCGCCCGCGTCGTCGTCACCGGCATGGGCAAGAGCGGCATCGTCGCGCAGAAGATCGCCGCCACCCTCAGCTCTACCGGCACGCCCGCGCTCTTTCTTCATCCCGCGGAGGCCCTGCACGGGGACCTGGGCATGCTGGCCAGGGGCGACGTGGTCATCGCCCTCTCCGCCAGCGGCGAAACGGAAGAGATCCTGCGCCTGCTGCCCACGCTTAAACGCATCGGCGACGCGCTCATCGCCTTTTGTTGCAACCTGCAATCCACCCTCGCGCTGGCCAGCGACGTGGCGCTGGACTGCTCCGTCTCGCAGGAGGCCTGCGGCCTCGGCCTAGCGCCCACCGCCTCGACTACCGCCATGCTGGCTCTGGGCGATGCGCTCGCCGTCGCCGTTTCGCTGCGCCATGGCTTTCGCGCGCAGGACTTCGCCGACCTGCACCCGGGCGGCAAGCTGGGCAAGAAGCTGGCCCGTGTGCGCGACCTGATGCACAGCGGCGACGCGCTGCCCTCCGTGACGCCGCGGACGCCCATGCCTGACGTCATCTACGAGATGTCGCGCAAGAAGCTGGGCGTGACCACCGTGCTCGAAGGCGCGCGGCTCGCCGGCCTGATCTCGGATGGCGACCTCCGCCGCCTGCTCGGAGCACGCGGACCGGACGCACTCACCCTGACCGCCGGCGATGCCATGAACGCCACGCCCCATACCATCGCGCCGGACGAGTTTGCCGCCCGCGGCCTGGCCCTCATGGAAGAGCGCAAGATCACGTCCCTGGTGGTGGTGGATGCCGAACACCGCGCACTTGGCATCCTTCACCTGCACGACCTCTGGGGCATGGAACTGATCTAACCCCTGATCCAGCCGAGCACGAAGTCGCGGCCCCGCATCGCCTGACAACCGCGTTATGGCTGCGGAGTTGGCGGAGGCTGCGGCTGCTCTTGTTGCTGCTTGTCCTTGTTGCCGCCTCCACCGAACAGGCGGCCAAAGAAGCCCTTCTTCTTCGGTTTTTCCTGCGGCGCCGGCTGCGCGCCCGGAGTGCTGGCAGCGGTGTTCGGCGGCATCGGCTGGCCGGGAGGCTGAACCACGCGGTTACCCGGTGCGGCCGGGAGCTGCGGATGCCCACCGCCGCCGCCGAGGCCGAAGACCTTCTGGAAGAAGTTACGCTGATCGTCGGCAGCATGGCTGCAGGAGGTGGTGGGCGCGGTGCCATCGAGGAAGGCGGCGTAGAACCCGACCGGGCAGGTGCTGTCGGCGAGCAGATTGGTCTGCTTGTCGATCTTGACGATGCCAACCCCGGCAGGGGGAGAGAAGTCCTTCAGGTCAGAGTACTGCGGCAGCAGAATGGCGCGCTTCATGAACGCCGCCCAGAGGGGTGCAGCGGCCTTGGCGCCTTCGAGCTTGATGTCGGTGTAGTCGTCGTTGCCTACCCAGACCACGCAGATGAGGTTGGAGGTGAAGCCAGCGAACCACGCGTCGTGGGAGGTGCCGGTCTTGCCGGCCGCCGGCGCGAGGAAGCCGTTGCGTCGCACGTCGTAACCTGTCCCGGTGTTGATGACGTTCTGCATCAGGCTGGTGGTAAGGTACGCGACGCGCGGGTCCAGGATCGGCTTGCTGTTCGGCGTGTAGTCGCTGACCACGTCGCCGTTCGCGCTGCGCACCGAGGCCAGCATCCACGGAGTGATCTTCACGCCGGCGTTGGCGTATACGGTATAGGCGCCGGCCATCTCGATGGGCGTAGCGTCATAGGCGCCCAGGGCGACGGCTGGGGTGCCCTGCGCGGATTTGATGCCGGCGTCGCGGGCCAGCGCGGCCACGTTGCTGAAGCCGACCATCTGGGCGAGTTCCACCGTGGCATTGTTGAGCGACCATTGCAGAGCGGTGCGCGCGGTGACCTGGCCGGTGCGCGTCGTGTGGAAGTTACGCGGCGAGTAGCCGCCCTCAAAGATGGTCTCGTCGTTGTTGAGCTCGGTGAGGGCGGTAAAGACGCCTTCCTGCTTGCCCGGGTCGGGCGGCGGCGGCGGGAGCGACGCAGCCTGTTGTGCGGATTCATCCTGCCGGATGAATGCACCCTGCCGCGCATTCACATCGTCGGGGACGGGTGCCGGCGGCGGCGGCACCAGTACGGTGCCGGCGAGTGAGGTGTTGTACGCCGCGGCATACACGAAGGGCTTGAAGATAGAGCCGGTGGGGCGCTTGGCGACAGCGTGATTCAACTGCGACAGGCCGTAGTTGCGTCCGCCGACCAGCGCGAGGATCTGCCCGGTATGGGGATTGAGTGCGATGAGCGCGACCTGCGGGTCCGGAATGGAGTCGGGGTCCTTGGAACGGGCGCGCCGCTTCTCCACTTGGGCATCGACGATCTTCATGCCTTCCGCGACCGCCTCGTTGGCGGCGTGCTGCAGTTCCGGATCGAGCGAGGTGTAGATGCGCAGGCCCTGGCTGTTGTAGTCCTCGTTGCCGAGCGTGCGCGCGAGCTGATCACGCACCAGGTCCACGAAGTAGGGCGCCTCTCCGCCGTCCACGGTGCCGGGAGCGAGCTTGAGCGGCTCCTGCTTGGCGGCGGCGGCCTGCGCAGGGGTGATGTCTCCGGTATCCTCCATGGCGTCCAGCACCACATTCCGGCGGGCAATCGCGCGTTTGGCGTGGCGGTAAGGATTGAGATAGCTGGGGTGCTGGATCATGCCGGCGAGCAAGGCGCTTTCCGCCAGATCGAGCTGGCGCACGTCATTGCCGAAGTAGGCGCGGGCGGCCTCGCCGAAGCCGTTGATGGCGAAGGATCCCTGCTGGCCGAGGTTGATCTGGTTGGCGTACATCTCGAAGATCTGCTGCTTGGTGAAGCGATGTTCGAGCTGGAAGGTGATGGCGATCTCGATGAGCTTGCGCTTGAATTTCTTCTCCGGCGTGAGAAAGAAGCCGCGGGCAAGTTGCATGGTCAGCGTGGAGCCGCCCTCACGCTTGCGGCCGGCCAGCAGATCGTCCCGCAGAGCGCCTACCAGGCGGATGTAATCGACGCCGCCATGGTCGAAGAAGCGGCGGTCCTCAATGGATGTAACCGCGTGTACCAGGTTGGGCGGCAGCTCCGAGAAGGTGACCAGACGCCTCTTGGTGCGGTTTGCGCCTTCAGAGAGGCCGGTAATGAGCTGCGGCTCCAGGTCATACGCGCCCAGCGCCTGGCCGTTATCGCCGGAGATGGAGCTGATGCGGCCATTCTGGAAGGAGACGGTCGCGCCTTCCTCCGAGTGGTACGACTGCGGGCCGGGGCGGATGGAGATGGTGTCCTCCCCCAGCTTGAAGGTGCCCAGAGGAGAGGCGTTGCGGCCGCCGCCTTCGCTGTACCCGGCGCTGCGTAGCTGCTGCGCCACGGACGCGGCAGTGAGCTTCTGCGTGGTGCGCAGCTCCTGGGGCGCGGCGTAGATGCGGGCCGTCTGGACGAAGAGTGGCTTGGCCAGGCGCTCGTCCACCACCCGGGTGTACTTGTGGTTGTAGTAGCTGAAGGTGATGCCAACCACCAGGAGGAACAGGCAGAGACAGATGCCGAGGACGGCCAGCAACTTCTCCAGAACGTCCCTGGGAATCTGCTTGCCGCGGAACTTGCCGGCGGCGGGCCGCGCGATTTTTACTTTCACTGCCACGATCAAACCCGATCTCTCCACGGCCAAGCCGCGGAGCTTCACACAATCTGGAACACTTCACGACCGTCATTCTGAGCGCCCGGTTTAGCGCGAAAAATCCATGCGAAAAGCAGCCCCGCTACGGATTCTTCCTTGGTACGCTCCTCAGAATGACCCCCCGCAGCGACATATGTCTTTGCATCCCCCTGGACGCAATGCTGATTAGACGCAATCCAGCCTCTCTTGCTTCGCCGGCCGAGATCATAGTGTGAGCGCGGGTACCTGCTGCCGCAATGCGTCCACGACCTCGGGAATGCGTACCTCCCGGACCGCCGAACGGTCCGCCGCGTCTTTGCGGGCGACCAGTTCGACCGCGCCCGACGCGACCTTCTTCCCCACGTTGATACGGTAGGGAACGCCAATCAGATCGGCGTCCTTGAACTTGACCCCGGCGCGTTCATCGCGATCGTCGAGCAGCACATCGAATCCGGCGCGCTCGAGATCGGCGGCAATCGCCTCGCCTGCCTCAAGCAGCGCTGGCTCGGCGGTATTCGTAACCGTCACAATGACATCAAAGGGAGCGATGGCAGAGGGCAGCCAGAAGCCGTTCTCATCGTAGCTCTGCTCGATCGCGCAGGTCAGGATACGCTCGATGCCCATGCCGTAGCAGCCCATGACCGGGGTGACTTCCTTGCCCTGTGGGTCGAGGACCCGCGCGCCCATGGACTCGGAATAGCGATTACCCAGTTTGAAGATGTGGCCAATCTCAATCGCCTTGGCCACGCGCAGCGGAGAGCCGCAGTTGGCACAGCCTTCGCCCTCGGCGGCGTTGCGGAAGTCCGCGATCGCGCCGGGGGTAAAGTCGCGTCCCGGGGTGACGTTGCGCAGGTGGTAGCCAGAGCGGTTGGCGCCGGCGATGAAGTTACCGCGGCCTTCGAGCGCGGCATCCAGCAGAATGAGCGGCGTCTGCCCGCGCCACTGCGAGGGCAGCCCGATGGGGCCGAGATAGCCGGGTTCCGCGCCGAAGAACTCCTGGATCTCGTCCACCTGCGCGGGGCGAATATCGACGGCGGCCGTGTGCTGCTTGATCACGCTCAACAGCTTGGCCTCGTTGACAGAGTGATCGCCACGCAGAAAGGCGGCCACCATGAAGGTGCGCGGTGCTTGCGGCGCACGGCGGCGGTCGCTCTTTCCGTCAGGCGCCTGCGCCACGTAGACCATGGTCTTGATCTGATGATGCGGCGCGGTGTTCAGGAATGCACCAACGTCCTCAATGGTGCGCCGGTCAGGTGTAGAGACGAGTTCCGGGCTGCCGTCGCCGGAGGCCGCCAGGTCCTCGACCGGCGCGACCCTCGAGATTGCCTTCTCCACGTTGGCGGCGTAGCCGCAGCGCGCGCAACTGGCGATCAGGTCTTCGCCGGCGTCGCTGTACACCATGAACTCCTGCGACTGCGACCCGCCCATGGCGCCGGAGTCGGCTTCGACCGAGACAAACTCCAACCCGCAGCGGGTGAAGATGGCGCGGTAGGCCCCGTCGTGCTTGCGATAGCTCTCGTCCAGTCCCGCAGCGTCCAGGTCGAACGAGTAGCTGTCCTTCATGGTGAACTGGCGCACGCGCAGCAGGCCGGATTTCGGGCGGGGCTCGTCGCGGAACTTGGTCTGGATCTGATACCAGATCTGCGGAAGCTGCTTGTAGGATTGCAGCTCCCGGCGCGCGATGTCGGTCATCACCTCTTCGTGGGTCATGCCCAGGCAGAGCTCGGCGCCCTTCCGGTCCTTGAGGTGGAACATATTCTCGCCCATGCTCGCCCAGCGCCCGGATTCCTCCCAGAGTTCGCGCGGATGGAGCGCCGGCAGGTAAAACTCCTGGCCGATGCGATCCATCTCCTCACGCACGATGCGCATGATCTTGTTCAGAGAGCGCTGGCCGAGAAACAGGTAGGAGTAGAGGCCCGCGCTTAGCTGGCGCATATAGCCGGCACGCAGCAGGAATTTGTGGCTGGCAACCTCGGCGTCGGAGGGAGCCTCACGAAGTGTGGGAACGAAGAGCGTAGACCAGCGATGCATGCGGATGGGCGGGTTTCCTAAGTGGAGCTGCACAATGATTTTACCTGCAAACTCAGGCCGGCTGAGCAGCGCCGGCCGCTCCGTGTCATCCTCGTGTATCCAGGAGTACGGCATTCCAATGACCGCTCAGGCCATAATGCAATCTGCCGGCATCTCATCTGGAGCTTGACGCTGGCGGAGGCCGTGGGAATGAGTGGTGGGCGGATGCGGAGTGTGCTTCGGGGATGGATGGTGGCGGCTGCCGTGCTTCCGCTGCTCGGAGTGGTGGGGTTCGGATTGGCGGGCTGCGGCGCCCAGAGCAATCCCGATTTCACGCTGACCGCGGTCGAGCCGGCCGTGACTCTCAACCCTGGCGGTACCGCGAACGCGGACTTTACCGTGGGAGCGGCCCAGGGCTCTCATGGCAGCATCACGCTTTCCCTCAGCGGCTTGCCCGCCGGTGTTGGCGTGGCCCCCGCTACGGCCACGGTGGGGATCGGGTCGCCGCAGCGTTTCATTCTGACGGCAGCCACCAGCGCCCCGGTCACGACCACACCGGTGACCATCACGGCGACCGGTCTCTCTGGCCTGATCTCGAGCTCCGGGCTGGTGACGCACACGGCGACCTTTGCGCTGACCATCGCCGCGCCCCCGCCGCCCGCTCCGTAATGCCCGCTGCTTATTGCTTACGGCAGCGAGAAGGAGCTGGCGTAGTTCCAGAAATCCTGATTGACCTGCGCACTGACCGCGCCGTAGTCATGGCCCAGGTTGGCAAATTCCACATAATGCACGGGAAAGCCGTTGGCGAGGAGCAGGTCGCGGGTAGCGCGCGTCTGGGCCAGGGTGAAGAACTGGTCGTGGTCGCCGATGTAGATGGCGACCGGCGTCTTGCGCACGGCTTTGGTCACGATGTAGTCGTAGTCCGGAGTGATGATGGCCGCGAACACTCCGACCGCGGTGAAGTAGGTGGAGGCGAGCGTAGCGGCGTCATAGCAGAGATATCCTCCGGCGGAGACGCCGAAGACATACACGTGGTGCGCATCAAAGTTCCAGCCCTGCTTCACCGCGTCCATGAGCTGCGGGAAGAGTTGCGGCACGGTGGTTTCGAACTGGGCGCTATAGGGAAATGTCGGAGCGACCAGGATAATGCCCTGCTGGTTGGCGAAGCTCTGCCAGGCGCCGATCATGTCCAGGCCGTGCCCTCCCCCGCCGTGAAGCAGCAGAACCACGGGGAGCTGGCTGTGTCCGTTGAAGGCCGCTGGTGTAAATACCCAGTATGGATAGGTCGCTCCCTGGAAGGAGAAGTTCTGCTGCGCGGAAACGGTATTCGCGACCGGCTTGACGGTGGTCACCGGTTGCGGTGCAGTGGGAGCTGAACTTCCGCAGCCCGGCGCGAACGCGAAAAGGATGAGCAACAGACGGAGCGGTGAAGCGAGTGTGGCGAGCGTGGAGCGCATGATCGCCTCCGGAATGCCCGTGACCGTGCGGCGTCGATTCTAGTCTCTAACCGGCCGTATGCGCGAGCATAGGTGAGACCCCACACTCCGGGTGCCCCATCCTGACCCTGACCGCAGGCGAAGGGGAAGGGTGGGAGACCACACAACGCCCGCCACCGCTTTTCGATTGAAGAGCGCATACGCGTCCGATAGGCTGATGCTGGTGGCCAACATGCGTAAGCCGCGATTGTCTCTGCTGCTCCTCCTCCTCCCCTTTACTGCTGCGTGCGCGCTGAGCGTCAGCGCGCAGACGGCCCAGCCCGCTTCGTCCGCCGTTCCCTCTCACGATGCCGTGGAGCATCTGGGGACGGTGGATTTTCCCGTCTCCTGCTCGCCCGCCAGCCAGGCCGCGTTCAACCGCGGTGTCGCGCTGCTGCACTCCTTCTGGTATGAGGAAAGCGAGAAGCAGTTCACCACCATCGCTCAGCAGGACCCGCACTGCGCCATGGCCCGCTGGGGCATCGTCATGAGCAGCTTCCACCAGATCTGGGACCGCCCCGATGACAGCAATCTGAGCGCCGGGTGGACACAACTGCAGCAGGCGCAGAAGCTCGCCGGCGAAAAGCCGATCGCCACGGAGCGCGAGCGCCAGTACATTGCCGCGCTAAGCGACTTCTATCGGCCCGGCAAGGCGGATTACGAAGCCCGCATCAACGCCTACTCGAGCGCCATGGGCGCGCTGCACGAGCGCTACCCGCAGGATGTGGATGCCGCGGCGTTCTATGGACTCTCCTTGCTGGCTGCGACCCGGCCCGGCGATCTCAGCCTGACCAACAATCGGGCGGCTCTGGCGCTGCTCAAGCCATACTTCGCGCAGTATCCTGACCATCCCGGCGTTGCGCACTACATCATCCATGCCTGCGACACTCCCGCGCTGGCGCGGCAGGGACTGCCGGCCGCGGAGCAGTATGAGACCATGGCCGCCAGCGTGCCGCACGGCGTACATATGCCGGGGCACATCTATGCCCGCCTGGGCATGTGGCAGCAGGATATCCGCGCTAACCGCGCCTCGGTCGCCGACTCCGAGCGGGCCGAGCGCCTCCATCAGGGGGGCGTGTACGACCAGCTTCACGCCGATGATTTTCTGCTCTACGCCTATCTGCAGAGCGGCGACCATGCTGACGCCCAGGCGCTGGTGGCAGGCAGCGGGCCGCTCATCGATCACCTGAGCTCCATGACCGCCATGCACGGCGGGGGCATGGCCGGCATGCTGCCCTTCTACCGGGTGGAGTTTGTCACCGTCTACGCGCTGGAGATGCGCGACTGGCCCGCGGCTCTGGCCCTGAAGTCGCCGCCGCAGACACCAGTCTTCGACCAGTCGCTCACCTACTGGGCCAACGGTGTAGCCGCCGGGCATCTGCGGCAGCCGGAGCAGGCACGCGCCAGCCTCGCCGCTTTCGAAAAGCTGCTGGGCGAAATCCGCAAGGGTCCCGAGGCGTACCTGGCGGACGCGCCCTCAACCGGCATCGCGGAGGCTGAAATCCAGGCTTGGACGGCCTTTGCCGAAGGCAAGCACGACGACGCGCTGGCCAAAATGCGCAGCGCCGCCGACCAGCAGGACAAAGTGGGCCAGGGCGAGGTGGACATTCCCGCCCGCGAGATGCTCGCCGACATGCTGCTCGAGATGCACCAGCCGCAGCAGGCGCTGGCAGAGTACGAGGCTTCCCTGGCGCTCAGCCCGGGACGCTTCAATGGCCTGTATCACGCCGGGATGGCCGCCGAGGCTGCCGGAAAACCCGCCGAGGCTGGCCGTTACTACGCGGAGCTGCTCAAGAATACGGACGATGGCGCACACTCTGCCCGGCCGGAACTGGCGCATGCCAAGGCATTCGTTGCCGGCGCGCAGGTCGCGAAGACGCAGGATTAGCTGCGAGCAGCGCATCAGCCGTACCTTTTGCGCGCTCAGGATGGGACGAGCCAGACCATCCATCCTGGCGCGGCGGTTTGATAGAAGAAGGCCGCTACGGCGACTGCGTCTCGTGCGACGGCCCGATCTCGCGGCGTTTCGCCTTGATCTCGCGATAGATCGCCAGCTCGCGGTCCGCATCCGCCGTGCGGCCGTCTCGCCGATAGGCGCTCTGCAACTGGTAGTGCGCGTAGTAATCTTCGGGCTGGGCGTGCGCCGCCACTTCCAGGTGCGTGATTGCGTCCTTCACCAGCCCCTGCTCCAACTGCATCTTGCCCAGTTGATACTGCGCCTGCGCATTCTCCGGCTGTTCCGCCACCACGGTCTTCAGCAGCGCTTCGGCCTCCTGCTTCTGCGACGTCTCGAGCATTGCATACGCGAGGTAGTACTGCACCTCGGGCGCCGGGCCGCCCAGCTTCAGTTCCTGCCGCAACTCCGGGATCGCCTCGCCCGGCCGGTCCAGGTGGATGAGCGCGACGCCCATCTGATAGTGCGCCTGTGTGGCCGACGGGTCCTCCGCCACCACCTTGCGGAAGCAGCTCACGGCGTGTTCGTAGTTCTCCGTCTGGTCGTACACCTGGCACACCATCGCCAGCTCATCGGCAGGCAGGTTCTTCGCCGAGAGCTTGTCCAGCAAGGCATTGGCGCGCTGCGGATCGCCCGTGCGGGTCAGCGAAAAAGCATCAGCATAGGCCGCATGCGAGTTGTCCAGCACCCTGTCGCCCAGCGGATCGAAGGCCTTCACCGCCTCCGGAAAGCGCTGCACGGAAAACAACGAAAGTCCCAGCAGCACGCGCAGTTGCCGCGCGTTGGGGTCGTTGATGCTGTCCGGCTCGCTCGCCAGTGCCAGATCGAGCGCGCGTGCACTCTCGGTGTAGTTGCCCACGCGGAAGGCCGCCAGCCCCAGATTGCGCATCAGCCCCGGCGTGGTGGGGTCCCAGTGCTCGGCCTGCCCGAAGAGCCCGATCGCCTCCTGAAAATTCCCCTGCCGCGCCTCCGCAGTCCCCCAGTCGCTATAACCCTTCGCCAGAGCGGCGCGCAGCTTGCCCGCGCGCGCCTCGTTCGCTTTACGCTGCGCCGGGGTCTGGTCTGCCGTGCTCCGCACGCGTTCCGGATGCAGAATGGCGTCCTCTCGCAGACGAAGTCCGCGCGCGTTGTGCGGCTCCTTGGCCAGCATCGCGTCGATCTCGCGCCTGGCCTCCTCCAACCGGTTTTCGTTTTCGTTCTGCGCCTTCAGCCCGCCCAATAAGGCCGTCGCCAGGTCCAGGTGTGTGGCAACGGCATCTTCCAGGGTCAACGATCCCCGTTCGAGCTGGATCGCCTCCTCCCAGTCTCCCTGCGCCGCGCGCACCTCGCCCATCTGCCGCAGGCTCACCGCCAGCAAGCCGCGGCTTGCGTTCACCACGGCGGCCCCATCGCCGCTCTGCGTCGCGGCGCGCTGCGCGTCCAGCCGCTGTTCTAGCTCGCGGGCCGCCACGCCACTGGGGGAAGTGGTACTGGCGGCGTGGCGCGACGGCTGCCCATGCGTGCCTGTGGTCTGCGTGCCCGTGGTCTGCGAAGAAGACGCGCCCGCGTTCAGGCTCAGCGCAAGAACGATGCCGGAGAGCAGAGCGCCGCGTACGAGTGGAGTGCCGGCCGGCCATTGACGGCGGCTTCGGAGCTGGCTATGCACACTGCTCCTGAAGGGACACATGCCTGATCGATAGATGCCCAAAGAAAGGATGCCCAAATAATAAACGGCAGGACCTGCGATAAGCCAGGTCCTGCCGTGTGTGCTGCGGTTCAGGGTTAGAAGTTGATGTGCAGCGTGTACTGGATCTGCCGCGACGAGTTACTGCCGATCAGCGCGTTGGAAGAACCAAACCCGCTGGTCGTTGTCTGGGCTGTGATGATGTTATTGGTCACCGAGCAGGGACTGTAGTTCGGCGTATTTGTTGTGGGGTTGGTGCCGACCTGCGGACCGCAGTTTACGCTCTGGATGGGCGTAAAGGTGCCGCTGCTCGCGTTGAAGTTGGCATGGTTAAGAAGATTGAAGAAGTCGAGCCGGAACTGAATCGTGGCGCGCTCCTTGACCTTCCAGTTCTTGTCTACCGAGAAGTCCGTATTGACGAACTTCGGACCGTTGCAATAGCCGCGCGGCTCGGTAGATGAGGGGATCGTTCCGATCACGTATCCGATCAGCGTGAAGGCATTGGGGTTGATGATCTGGCTGCCATTCGTGCCCGAACTCGTGCAGGTCTGGCCCGGTGTCCGCAATGGCCGCTCCGGATTGGTAAATCCGGTCTGGGCCAGAGCATTCAGCGTGGAGCTCAGGCCGCCCAGGTTAGAAGAGTTCTCCGATATACCGGGCCCCTGATACACGGTAAAGGAGTTGCCGTTTGCCGCGCTGGTGATCGCGCCAAGCTCCCAGCCGCCCGCCGTCCCCCTGACCAGCGCGTTCGACCCGCTGAGCTGCGGCAGGTAGTAGATCACGTTGGCCACGAAGTTGTTGGGACGGTTGGTATCGCCGTTGCCGTAGTCCAGACCCTTGTCCGGATAGTAGGTACGGGTCTGCGAACCCAGGCCGCCGCCCGAGTCATCCAGAACGATGTCCGACAGGGAGTGCGACCAGGTGTAGGCGCCCGTCAGCTCCAGCGACTTCATCCGGGTCTTGATCAACGCCTGCAGTCCGTTGTAGTTGGAGTTGCCGTCGTGAGCCCACCACGTCAGCGTCTGATAGTTCGAGAAGGGCCGGTAGGCGTTCTGCGCGTTGCCATTGGTGAAGGACGCCGGCAGCCAGTTCTGTATCGGGATCTGGTTGATGTCGTAGCTCGAGGTCAGGTGAATGCCGCGATTGCCGACGTAGCTGATGGTGAACAGTGAGTTGGGGTTCAACTGCTGCTGCACCGTCAGGTTCCATTGCCAGGAGTTCGGCAGGATGGCACGCGGATCGTATCCGCCCGCGGGCGCCGCCGTGCCGCCGGTCAGCGCCGGGGGTGTCGCGCCACCTACCGTGCGCGCGAAGCCCGAGGTGTTGATGGCGAAGGGAGCGTTCGAAACCAGCGTGTAGCGGGAGACGCGCTCGCGCTGGAAGAACTGGCCGCCGCCGGCGCTCAGGACCGTCCTGCCATCCCCGCGCACGTCATAGGCCAAGCCCACCCGAGGCGCGAACTGGTGATAGTTCACGTTCACCAGGTACTTGTTCGGTCCCGGTGTACCGGAGCTGAAGTTGGTGCCGAACTGCTTGTTGGCGGCGCCGCAAGGATCCTGTCCCGGCGCGACCCACAGACCGTTACAGGCGTCGCTTGCCGGCAACGCAGGGTTGTAGAGCGCCGGCTGGAAGTTGGTGAGCTGGTTGTTCGGTTGGAACGTCGGCGGCATGATGGAGTAGCGCACGCCGGCGTCAAGGGTCAACCGCGGCGTCAGCTTCACGTTGTCCGTGACGTAGAACTCATAATCACGCCAGCGCAACTGCGCACGCACGTTGGTGGATACCTCGCTCATGAGCAGCGTGTTGCCGGGCAGCAGGAAGTTGGCCAGCGGATCGCCCGTCTTGAAGCCGCCGGGCGCTACGCTCGAGTCGCTTACGCCGATGTTCGGGTACTCGCTCGTGGCCGGGCCGGTGTCTTCGTTCTTGCCATCCCAGTCGAGGCTTACGCCGAACTTCAGGGTGTGCCGTCCCCAGACCTTGGAGACGTCATCCTGCGCGCTGTAGAGATCCAACTGGTTCTGCCAGGGAGCGATCAGGCTCGTGGAAGTACCGTCGATCGAAACCGTCGGCACGCCCTGCTTGGAGTTCTTGAGCGCCGCCGGGTAGAGGGTTGGAATGGCCGAGGTGATCTGACCGAGCAGCGCCGGATCCGTGCCGCCCGCCGTGATGATGATCCGGTTGTTGGAGTACTGGAACGCAGCGCTGTTCACCATCGTGTCGCTGAGGGTCGAGGTCAGCCGGCCCATGATCGATTTCGATGGCTGCGCCCAACTGCTGTCCAGCGCCGGGAACGGCGTATCGCCCCAGTAGCCGGCGTTGTACGCCGGGTTGGTCCAGCTGTCCTGGGTGTAGCGGCCGGTGATCACGTTGCGCGGCGTCACGTTGTAATCACCGCGCACGTTCTCTTCCCGCCAGTAGAGGCCGGTGGGCAGTGAGACCGACCAGTTGTTGCCCTGGCTGTTCAGTGTCGTCAGCGTGGGCAGCGGGAATATCTTCATCAGCGTCGCGGCCGCGGGATCGACGGCTGCCAGTGCCCGCGGGTTGCCGGCCGCTTGAAACGCCGCCGGGATCGTCGGTGCCACCTTGTCGCAGGTGGTGGTGGAATTGGGCGAGACCGCCGAGAAGTCACCGGCCTCTTCCGCTGCCGTCGGTACGCATGCGCTTACCGTGCGACCGCGGATCTCGTGGTTCCACTCTTCGCTGAAGAAGAAGAACAGCTTGTCCTTCTTGATCGGACCGCCGATCGAGTAGCCCCAGTCGTTGCGGCGCAGTTTATCCTTGCCGCTCTCCGGCAGCGCCGGGTTGGCGTTCTGGCGCGCGAAGTAGGTATACGCGTTCAACGCATCGTTGCGTCCGTCGTAGAACACGCTGCCGTGGAACTGGTTGGTGCCGCTGCGGGTAATGATGCTGATGACCGCGCCCGAAGCCTGCCCGTACTGCGCGTTCATGCTGTTGGTCAGCATCTTGAACTCGGCGATGGCCTCATTCGACGGGTAGATCAGGATGGTGCGGTTCGAACCCACGTCGTTGTTGTTCACGCCGTCGATCAGGAACAGGTTGTTGGTGGTCGGGTTGCCGTTGACCGACATATCCACGCCACCCTGCAGGCCCTTGTTCTTGGTATCGAAGTTGTTCGCGGCGGAGACGCCTGGCTGCAACTGCGTCAGCTCCACAAAGCTGCGCCCGTTCAGCGGCAACTCTTTTACCTGCGTCCCGTCCACCACCTGCCCGAGCGTGGCGTTGTCGGTCTGCACCTGCACGTTGCTGCCCTGGACCGTCACCTCCTGCGCCTGTGAGCCCACCTCCAGTTGCGCATTGACGGTGCTCGTCGTCGCCACGTTGACGGCGACGTTCTGGGTAACGGATTGCTTGAAGTTCGGCGCCGTCACCGAAACCTGGTAGGTGCCGGGTGGCAGATCGGTAACGCTGTACTCACCATTTGCGTTGCTGTTGATGGTGCGCGTGAACCCGGTCGATGGTTCCGAAACGGTTACCGGTGCATTGGCGATGGCCGCGCCCGAGGTATCGGTCACCTGTCCGGTAATTTTTCCCGATGTCTGTTGTGCATACATCGGCGTGAGCGACAGACAGACTGCGCACCATAGGATGAGCAGCCAGTATCGTGTACGAATCATTTGGTCTCCCTCAAAAAGTGCTACATGCCCTACGTGTGAGTTCGCTTTGCCTGGCGCAACCTTGGGTGTCGCCGTTGATTTGGCCCGGGGACGTACACCCGGCACTCCCTCAACCCACGTGCCCCTGGTCTCACCGCTATCCCGTCAGCCGGACGCTGGCCCACTTTCCCTGGCAAAGCCCGCGCTGAAGCCCTGGCGCATCTCCCCGGAAAAAAGTTGCGTCTGCCGGTATATACATGATCGAAATATGGGCTGTCCAGAGGAAACGAAACGTTTTAAACAATCGAGTTACCTTCCATGTTCGTGAGACGTACCATCGCCCCGAGAACTGGAGCAGGAGTCCGGCTTTCCCATTCCGGGCGCCAGGCTCCGTCGGCCGCTCGCCGGGTCATGGAAGCTCGCTACCGCTTCGGCGCCGGCCGGATCGCCTTCGCCTCCACCACCCCCACCCCTTCGAGCACCGGGTAGTACCGGTCGGCCTCGAGGTTGGCCATCCTGTCGATGTGGCCGGACGGCCACCGCACCTCCACCGCATCGATCTTCTTCGCCGTCCCCAGGCCGAAATGCACCCGCAAATCGTTCTGCGACAGATAGCTCCCCCCGCTGCGCACCTCGTCGGTTTGCGTCATTCCCGCCGCCGTGATGGTCACCCGCGCGCCCAGCGCCAGCCGGTTGCTCTTCTTCTCTCCCGCCACGGCCTTGCCGGTAGCGGCGCCGGCCAGCTCGAACCCTACCCAATGCCGCCCCGCCACGCCCTCATTGCGCAGGATGGTGGGCGCGCCGTCCAGATCGCCCACCACAATGTCCATATTGCCGTTGTTTTCGAGATCCGCCACCGCCAGCCCGCGGCTCACGTGCGGTTCGCTGAAGGCCGCGCCCGCCTGCGCGGCGGCGTCGCAGAATGTCCCGTTGCCCTGGTTCATGAACAGGTTCTTCGGCTGCCGGTAGCGCGCGCCGGAGGGCAGCGAATCCACCTGCGGATACACCTGTCCGTTCACCGCGACCAGGTCTTCCCAGCCGTCGTTGTCCAGGTCGACAAAGGCGTCGCCCCACTTCACCCACGGCAGCGAGGCCAGCGCCACTCCGGCGTCATAGGAAACATCCCGGAAGTTCCAGTTGCCCTCGTTCTCATAGAGCGTGTTGTTCTCATCGGCGAAGTTGGTCACGTAAATCGAGAAGCGCCCGGTATGGTTGTAGTCCCCGATCGCCAATCCCATCGATCCCTGCTCCGACCCGTCATCGCTCACCGCCGTCCCGGACTCGTAGCTGAGGTCGGTAAACTTCCCGTTGCCGTCATTGCGGTAGAGGTAGTTCGGCGTCGAGTCATTGGCCACGTATATGTCCGGCCGCCCCGTATTGTTGAAGTCCGACCACACCACGCCCAGGCCGTAGTAGCCCTCCTTGTCGCTCACCCCGGCGGCCTTTGAAACATCCGTGAAGGTACCGTCGCCATTGTTGTGGAAGAGCGAATCGCCCGCTCCCTTCAGCCCGCGCGGTCCGCACTGTACGTCCAGTCCGCGGTACTTGCAGGTCGGCGCCTGACCAAAGCCCGGCAGGTCGTTCAGCTTGAAATCGACGTAATTCGTCACCATCAGGTCCACGAATCCATCGCCGTCGTAGTCCGCGAACGCCGCGCCCGTCGACCAGCGGCCATCCGCCACCCCGGCCTGCTTGGTCACATCGGTAAAGGTGCCATCCCCATTGTTGCGGTAGAGCACGTTGCCGCCCAGGCAGGTCACGTAGATGTCCGGCCAGCCGTCGTTGTTGTAGTCGCCTACCGCCCCGCCCATGGCAAAGCAGGGATACTTCACCCCCGCCTTCTCCGTTACGTTGGTAAAGGTGCCGTCGTGGTTGTTGTGGTAGAGCGCGCTCGGCGCCCGCTCGCCCTTGAGGGCCATGGCCACCGTCGGCGCATTGGGGAAATAGAGGTCCGGCCAGCCGTCGCGGTCGTAGTCGATCACGATCACCCCGCCGCTCATCGACTCGACGATGTACTTCTTCTCCGGCGCCGCCATGTGCACAAAGTCGATGCCTGCGCGCCTGGTCACGTCCGTGAACTGCGGGATCGCGCGCCCGCTGCAGACCTGCGTGTGCGCGCCCGGCGGCGGCGGTGGCGCCACGCTATGCGCCTGCCCGAAACCGCCGGGCGCCATCGCCGCGCACAGCACCACACCCGCCGCCTGTCTCCACCGCCGCATCCCGTCTCCCCGCGGGCGTAGCACTTCCTCCCACTGTGCGACCTATACCGCAGCAAGGATGCTCAAAGCAACGCCGCGGCTCTGGCAGAAGCCGGAAGAGTCTGGGAGCATCTCGCTTGCGGGTGTGGTTCCCGAAGCTCCTCCAAGAAAAACGGCCCGGCTGAATCGATCAGCCGGGCCGCCTACCTTGTGGAGCTTAGCGTCCCAACCCAGAAGCCAGCGTCTTCACCATGGTGCCGTTTGCGTCATCGTCCTTCAGCGCCCACACATACGCGCCGCCCAGCCCGCCCGGCACCCGGAAATCGACATACAGCGCCTTCAGAAACGCCGTTTCCGGGTCGTCGTAGGTGTAGAAGGTCTTGGTGATGGAGTTGTAGAGTGACACCGCAATCCTTTGCGTATCGAAGGAGCGGGTGTAGCCATTCCCGGTCAGGTTTGCCAGCGTCGAATAGGTCGCGACGCCCGGCGTCAACAGCGTGTCGCATCCCGGCGTGTTGCCGCTCAGGTCGGTACACACCCCCGCGCCACTTGCCATCGGTACCGCCGAGGGTCCGGTCGCACTCTGATAGAGCCCATGGTTGGCATTGGGAACGCCCGTCCAGCCCGCACCGTAGAGCGGCACGCCCATCAGGTACTTATGCGCAGGCACCCCGGCCTTCAGATACGCGCTGACTGTATCTTCGATATCCAGATTCTGCCCGAAGTCGGGATCCTGGCGGGAATCGAACAGCGGCGAGGCATGGTTGGTCGTCGTGTCCCACGAACCCGCATAGTTGTAACCGTCGATGGTGATGAAATCCACCTGCTTGGCCGCGTTCTTCAGATCGATGTTGGCATAGTTCTGCGCCCCCGCCGGTCCATCGAAGCTCAACGAGTACGTCTTCCCCGTCTGCGCGCTCAAGGCGTTCAACTGGTTGCGGAACTCCTTGAGCAGCAGCGTGAAGTTCTGCGTGTCCGCGGCCGTGGGGAACTCCCAGTCCAGGTTGATGCCATCGAACAGCCCCGGCGCCGTGATATTCCCGTTCCAGTCGCTGCCCACGTTGCCCACCACGAACATGTTGATGCAGGAGGCGGCGAGCGCCTGGCGGCCCGCCTGCGTACTGGCGGCGGTAGCAAAGGCCTGCGTGGCGCTCGCGCTGGCGCCGCCCAGCGAGATCACCGTCTTCAGGTTGGGGTGAAGCTGCTTCAGCTTGAGGATCTCGGCGAAGTTGCCGAATAACGGCCACGTGCTCGCGATGCCGCCCACCGGTGGAAGATTGTTGTCTTCAAAATCCGCCCATGGGTCCGCGATCGCGCAGGTGTCCGAGGAAGGATTGGAGGCGCTGGCCGATACGTCGCCGAAGGCGTAGATCAGGTGCGACAGCTTCGCCGCCGAGCCGTTGCTCTCCAGGTTCGCAAGGTTGTAGTTCGCGTAGTAGATGCTCCACTCTTCGAACCACCCCGCCAGGATCTTGCCCTGGCTGTCATGGTTCTGGGCAAATGCGGAATAACCGCATGGACTCATCCCGAAGAGGCTCAGGAGAAAAGCGAGGGAAACGCACAAGGACATCTTCTTTCGCATGGGGCAAAGCAGCCTTTCAATCGTTTTAATTACGCGCGCAGTATAGACCTGTACACTGGCCGCCGTAAGCTGGTTTTTTTCGGAGACGTAGAACGGCCCTGGACGCGGCGCGTGCATTCGCTTGAGGAGAGGAAGGGAGCCCATGGAACAGTCAACGGAACTGTGGCTGGTTCGCCACGGCGAGACCGAGTGGAGCGTCTCCGGCGCGCACACCGGGGTCAGCGATATCCCGCTCACCGCCCGCGGCGAAGAGCGTGCCGCCGGCATCCGCGACTACCTGCATCACCGCTCCTTCGCGCTGGTGCTGGTCAGCCCCCGTCAGCGCGCGCAGGAGACCTGCCGCATCGCCGGCTACGCCGATCAGGCGCAGATCGATCCCGATCTCGCCGAATGGAACTACGGCGATTTCGAAGGCAAGACCACCAACGACATCCGCAAGACCTATCCCGACTGGGACATCTGGAAGGGCCCGGTGCCCCACGGCGAGACCATCGAGCAGGTAGCCGTGCGCGCCCGCCGCGTCATCGAGCGCAGCGTTGCCGCCGGCGGCCCGGTCGCGCTCTTCGCGCATGGACACATCCTGCGCATCCTCACCGCCTGCTGGCTGGGCCTTCCCCCGGACGGGGGACGCCTCTTCGCCCTCGGCACCGGCTCCGTAAGCCGCCTCGGCTTCGAACGCGACACCCGCGTCATCTCCGCCTGGAACCGCTCCTTCGAACACGACTCCTGACGCGCAGTTCATTGCGTAACCCACTCGAAGCGCGGTTGAGATCTCCAGCCAGTCCCGTCAGACCAATCGGGTTCATCGAGTCGCACGTTGTGCCATGTCGGCTTGACGCCGCCCATTTTGCCCGATCTACAATGCGAATCGATCTATTGTGTTGGTGAATCGATGCTTACCGGCGCGAAATGCGCGGACTGGGAGGATCGTATGCGGAAGAATCACGTCACGATGATGGCCCTGGCATTTGCACTGGCGATTATTTTCGCTCACGCAGGCCGGCAGGCACTTGCACAGGCCGGAACATCTGCCTATCCCGCAATGGCTCCCCTGGACCAGTACCTGATATCTGACGAGAAGGCCGAGATCGCGCTGGCTCGCAGTGCTGCGCCCGCTTCCATTTCCGACGGAGCCGAAGTGATGGTGCTGGGACGCGACGGATACAAGACCGCAGTGCAGGGCACGAATGGCTTTCTGTGCCTCGTCGAGAGGTCGTGGGGGCAGAGCACGGAGCAGGCGGAGTTCTGGAACCAGAAGATGCGTGCGCCCCATTGCTTCAACGCGCAAGCCGCCAGGAGCTTTGCGCCCATCTATCTGATGAAGACCAGGCTCGTGCTGGCAGGAAAATCGAAGCAGGAAATCGCGCAGGCCATCGCGACGGGGCTGGATACCAAGGAGCTACCCCCGCTGGAACCCGGCGCGATGGCTTACATGATGTCGAAGCAGCAGTACCTGAACGATCGGGATAAGAGCTGGCACCCGCACGCGATGTTTTTTTTCCCCGGCGACATGACCAAGAGCTGGGCGGCCGATGATCCCAACTCACCGGTCATGGATGCGAACGATCCGCAGGAACGTGTGACGATTCTGTTCGTTCTCGCAGACAAGTGGTCCGATGGTACGGCGGCTCGGCCTCATACGCACTGATCCGCACCTGCTACCAACGGATCCTGGTGTAACCACGAACCGGGTGCCCCATTCTTTGCGCCTGACGCTATCGGCACATACGACACTCTCCATGCGCAAAGGGTGGGTCATGCGGCGAAGACGCATCCCGCTCTCGTCGCGATACGAATCAGTTGAAAGAAAAGCGGTCTGCGCTTGCGCGCAGAGACCCACCCTTTGCGCGCAAGCTTTACTGCCGCCCGAGTCATTCCACCAGGCGCAAAGAATGGGGCACCCGCTTCAGTCGCGAAGTCAGGTGCTTTTTGCCCTTGCGCGCAGCGCGCCCGCCTGTGCGGCCAGCACCTCAGAACTGGTTCCACAGGAACTGGTTGTAGACGTCGTGGTGATACTGCACCTCCGGCGTCTTCACAAACGTGCCCAGCAGCCGCGGACAGCGATCCGCCGAAGCCCGCTTCAGCTCGGCATACCGCTGCTTCACATCCTCGCCCAGCAGCTTGGTCGTCCACGGCGCCTTGGTGAAGTTGTCGATCGCCGTGTACACGTTGTCCGGCAGATAGCGTTTCGCCTGCCGCAGGTTCGCGATCTTCGATGTGTCCCCTTCGAGGCCTGTCTTGAAGATGGAGAAGAGCACCAGGTATGGATTCGCGTCCGGGCTCACCGACCGCACCTCAATGCGCGCGCTCTTCTCGTTCCCGATCGGCACCCGCACCATCGACCCCCGATCGGTCGCCGAAGCTTTGATCTGGTTGGGCGCTTCGAAGTGCGGATCCAGCCGCCGGTACGCATTCACGCTCGCATTCAGCAGCAGGCACAGGTCATTGCCGTGCGTCAGCACGCGGTCGATGAACGACCACGCGAACGCGCTCAGCTTCTCCTCGCCCTGCGGATCCCACATCAGGTTCCTGCCGTTCTGGCTGATCGACAGATTGGTGTGCATGCCGCTGCCGTTCACGCCCACTACCGGCTTGGGCAGGAACGAGGCCGTCAGTCCCATCTTCGTCGCTACCTGGCGGCAGATCAGCTTGTACAACTGGATCTGGTCCGCCGCGTTCACCACCTCGCCGTAGCCGTAGTTGATCTCGAACTGCGAGGGCGCCACCTCGGGATGGTCCTTCTCATTCTCGAAGCCCATCGCCCGCTGCACTTCAGCCGCGGTATCGATGAACCGCCGCAGCGGATCGCCCGGCAGCGAGTGGTAGTAGCCGCCGGTATTCACATACTCGAAGCGCCCCGTCTGGTTGAAGCGCTGCTCCGCGTCGATGCCCTGGAACAGAAAGCCCTCGATCTCGTTCGCCGCGTTCAGCGTGTACCCCTCGCGCTCGTGCTGCTCGGTGGCGAAGTTCTTCAGCAGCCCGCGCACGTCCGCCGCATACGGCGCGCCGCCCTTGTCGATGACCTCCGCGAATACCAGCACCTTGCCCGGCCCGAAGATGTCCTCCGGCGTCCAGTAGAACGCACTCCAGTCCAGCGACAGCCGCAGGTCGCTCTCCCGCTGCGCCGTAAACCCGCGGATGGACGAGCCATCGAAGGTGAGATTGTCCCAGCTCTTCACCAGAAATTTCTTGTCGTAGTCCAGCATGTGCAGCCGCCCCTCCAGATCGCTGAAGAGCACCGTCACCGCCTTGATGCGCGTCTCGTCCCGCAGATATTTCAGCCGCTCCCCGCGCACGGTATCGGCGTCTACCCGGTCCCGCCGCTGCTGTTTCGCCCTCAGGTTCAGCTCTTCGAGTTCCTCATACGGAAGCACCAGAAAGTTGCGCTGTTCGTTCGTCATCGATCTCCTCAAACTTTGGATTTCAGCGGCAACGTGGGCGCTTGCGAACAGCATACCGTCCACCGCCCCTTCGCCCAAACGCTTTCCGCCTGATACCCTTCCGGTGACTTCGGTAAGGCGCGCACCGTGCGCAACTGTGCAACACTCCTGAGCGAGGGTCTCATCTGCAACGAAGAGAATGTCATCCTGAGCGAAGTCGAAGGATCTGCTTTTCCCCGACAGCATGATGAAACCAGCCAACCCAAATCGCCTGCTCCCCGTGCGTCCGCTCGCTGCCGCGCTCCTGCTCGTGCTGCTCCTCCTGCCGCAGCCCGCCGGCGCCTACTCGGTGCTCTCGCATGAACAGGTGGTCGACCTCGCCTGGAAGACGCACATCATCCCGCTGCTCCAGGCGCGCTTCCCCGGCCTCACGCCCGACCAGCTCAAGGAAGCCCATGCTTACGCGTACGGCGGAGCCATTATCCAGGACATCGGCTACTACCCCTTCGGCAGCCATCAGCTCAGTGACATGCTCCACTACGTCCGCTCCGGCGCCTTCGTCTCCAATCTCATTCGCGAGTCCACCACCGCCGACGAATACGCCTTTGCGCTCGGCGCGCTGGCCCACTACACCTCCGACACCTACGGGCACCCGGCAGTCAACCAGGCCACGGCGCGCGAATACCCCAAGCTGAAGCGCCGGTTCGGGCCCACCGTCACCTATGCGGAGAATCCCACCGCCCATCTCCAGACCGAGTTCGGCTTCGACGTGCTCGAGGTAGCGCAGCAGCGCTATGCGCCCGCCGCCTACCACGACTTCATCGGCTTTCAGGTGGCCAAGCCCCTCTTCGAGCGCGCCTTCCACGACACCTACGGTCTCGATCTCAACCAGGTGATGACCCACGAAGATCTGGCCATCGGCACCTATCGCAAGACGGTCAGTACGCTGCTGCCCAAGATGACCCAGGTCGCCTACGCCGACTACGGCAAGCAGATTCAGCAGACCGAGCCCACCTACGTTCCCCAACACCTGATCTACCGCCTCAGCAAGGCCGACTACAAGAAGGATTGGGACGAGAACTACCAGCGCCCCGGCTTCGGCGCGCGCCTGCTCGGCGCCTTTCTCCGCATCCTGCCCAAGATCGGCCCGCTCAAGGACCTCTCCCTGCGCATGCCCGACCCGGGCACGCAAAAGCAGTTCCTGGAAGGCATGGACACTGTCGTCGACCGTTACCACAAAGAGCTCGATCAACTGAAGCGGGAGCCGCCGGACGCCCCCTCGCTCACCCTCGCACAGGTTGACCTGGATACCGGCAAGCCTACCGCCCCCGGCGAATACTCCCTCGCCGACCAGAGCTATGCGCGCTACCTGCACGCGGCCGTCGAACATCCCGACAAGCCGCTGCCGCCCGAAGCCCGTGCCGACCTGCTGCAGTACTTCGAGCACGCCACTCCCGGCACGCTCAAGTTGAAGAAAGGCCAATGGAAGCAGCTACCTGCCGACCTCCAGAAGCTGGAGCAGGCCCCTGCCGCGGCAACCCAGCCGCAGGCCCTCGCCCGGGCGCCGCTCAACCCCCCGCAGCCCTGACTGCATCCCATTCCATAGGAACCAAATTCACCCTCTGGATGGATTCATGATGTCGAGTACCAAGATCACGCGAACGAAGCTGCGGAACCTGAGCGTCGCGCCGCTCGCGCTGGCCACCCTGCTGCTTAGCGTTCCCGCAGTTCCGGCATTCGCCCTTTCGCCGCCGCAGACGCAGACCGACGCACAGGGCGTGCCGGTACAGAGTTCGGATCAGATGAAGGCCGACCAGCAGGACCTCAAGCAGGAAAGCAAAGAGTCCAAGAAGCAGGCCAAGGCCGACAGAAAAGCTGCCAAGGAGAAGAAGAAGGCCGCCAGGAGCGCCGCCAAGGCTGAGAAGCATCAGGACAAAGCCGACACCGACCTGCAACGCGCCAATACTCCACCGCAGCAGTAATGCGGCTGCCCTCCCGACCCCCAGCGTAGTCAAGAGAAAGTTTCGAAACACACGGAACGCGGGTGCCCCATTCTGGCGTAGCCAGGGTGGGGCCGTTGCTTTCTGAACCCTGACCCCAAAAGCCTGATCCCTGCACCTCTGACCCTGATCCCTGATCCCTGATCTCCGATCCCTGATCTCTGACCCCTGACCCCTGACCCCCTGCCCTCGTACAATGGGCACGTGAGCACCCTGGCCACCTCGCCGCGCTACTCGGACATCGCCGCCCAGCTCACCGCCCGCGCCCGCATCTCCTCCGACGACGCTCGCTGGCTCTGGAACAACGCCTCCGACGCCGAGCTGCGCACCCTGGCCACCCAGGTCCGCTCCCGCTTCCATCCCGCCGACGCCGCCACCTACATGGTGATGCGCATCATCAACTACACCAACGTCTGCGTCGCCCAATGCGACTACTGCGCCTTCTATCGCCTGCCCGGACAGGAGGGCGGCTACGTGCTTCCGCAGGAGGCGGTCTTCGCCAAGCTGGACGAACTGCTCGCCCTTGGCGGCGATCTCGCCGCCTTCAACGGCGGCTTCAACCCGCACCTCCCGCTCGCCTACTACTGCGACCTCTTCGCCGCCATCCGTGCGCGCTATGGCGACCGGCTGGAGTTCTACGCGCTCACCATCGCCGAGTTCATGTACCTCGCCGATCACGCGAAGCTCTCCTTCGCGCAGGCCGCAGCGCAGCTCAAACGCGCCGGCGTGCGCTGGATCACCGGCGGCGGCTCGGAGATCCTCACCGAAGACTTTCGCGCCCGCCACTCCAAGTTCAAGTACACCGTCGCGGCCTACTTCGACGCGCAGCGCGCCATCCTCGAGGCCGGCCTCAAGACCACCGCCACCATGGTCATCGGCTTCGACGAGTCGCTGGACGAGCGCCTCGAGCATCTGGAACGCACCCGCCGTTTCCAGGACGAGGTCGCCCACCTCGGCGGCGGACTGCAAAGCTTCCTCTGCTGGACCTTCAAGCCCTACTTCACGCCGCTTGGCGAAGCATTGGGCTCAATCGAGATCACCCCCGCCGAATACCTGCGTCACCTCGCGCTCTCCCGCATTTACCTGGACAACATCCCGCGCATCCGCACCTCCGTGCTCACCCAGAACGAGCGCGCGCTCGACGGCCTACGCTACGGCGCGGACGACTTCGACCTGCCTATCGAAGATGAGGTCACGCAGACCGCCGGCGCCACCATCTCGCTCGACTTTGAGCGCATCCTCGGCTACGCCCGCCACCTCGGCTTCACGCCCACCTACCGCCACGTCGCGGGTGCCCCATCCTGACCCTGAGCGTAGCCGAAGGGGAGGGTGAATACCTCCTTCCACCGCAGGTGCAGATGCCCCACGTCTCACTTTTGAGAGGTGGGCTTCAGTGTTACCCTCGCAGCAATGGAGAGGTGCTATGGCCGCCACGGTCACCATACCCGTCGAAACCTACCTCCACACCACCTACCATCCCGACTGCGATTTCATAGACGGCGAGGTGAAGGAGAGGACGTTGGGAGAGAAAGATCACGCGCGCTTACAGAAGCTGCTATTGCTCTTCTTCGCAGCCATTGAGGATGAGGCAGGCATCGCGGCCTACCCGGAGCTCCGCACCCAGATCTCGCCCACTCGCTTCCGCGTCCCGGATGTCACGGTCCTTAGCGCCGATGCCCCGGACGAACAGGTCATCACGCATCCACCCCTGATCGTCATCGAGATCCTCTCCCCCGAAGACACCTTCGCCCGGGTACGCGAGCGCATTGAGGACTATCTCGCCTTCGGTATTCCCAACATCTGGATTGTGGACCCGCAGGATCGCATGGGCTACGTCTGCACTTCCGGCAACTTCCGCGATTGGAAGCCCACCACCGTGCTCTCCGTCCCGGAGCGCGCCTCCACCGGCCGCCCCATCGCTCTCGATCTCGCCCAGCTCCCCGCCTGATCACTGCGCGCCCAACCACGAACGCGGGTGCCCCGTCCTGGCCCTGAGCGTAGCCAAAGGGGAAGGGTGGGTTCTGGGTGCCTATCCTTTGAGCCTTCCCCATCCATCGCCCGTCACTTCACAATCTCCGCCCCGGATTGGCGTACCATTCCTTACACTCCGGTACACTAGTAGCAGTGAGCAGGAATAGCGGGCCCGGCGCTCGCTCCGCAGCCGCGCTTAACCCTCCTGTTATCTAGAATTTGCCTGTAACTCTTTTAGAATCAAGTATGGAGCGCCGATCCCCGCTCTAAGTCCTTCAGAATCAAGTATGGAGGCAAAAAGGGGGGAGGGGGTACCCCCGCGCTGCGCCCATCCGAAAAGGAAAACCACCGCTCGTGTCCACTGCTATCCGCAACATCGCCATCATCGCCCATGTCGACCACGGCAAGACCACGCTGGTCGATGCCCTTCTCCGCCAGGCCGGTACCTTGCGCGCCAATGAGGCCGTGGCCGAACGCGTCATGGACTCCAACGAGCTCGAGAAGGAGCGCGGCATCACCATCCTGGCGAAGAACACCGCGCTCTTCTATCACGACACCAAGATCAACATCGTGGACACGCCCGGACACGCCGACTTCGGCGGCGAGGTGGAACGCGCCCTGAAGATGGTGGACGGCGTCATGCTGCTGGTCGATGCCTCCGAAGGCCCGCTGCCCCAGACCCGCTACGTGCTCTCGAAGGCGCTCGAAGCCAAGCTGCCGCCCATCCTGGTCATCAACAAAATCGACCGTCCCGACGCCCGGCCGCAGGAGGTGCTGAACGAGGTCTATGACCTCTTCATCGACCTCGACGCGGCCGAGGAGCAGCTCGACTTCCCGGTGCTCTACACCAACGCCAAGGCCGGCACCGCCAGCACCGACCCGGCCACTCCCGGGACAGACCTGCAGCCGCTCTTTGAGGCCATCGTGGCCACGCTGCCCGCCGCGACCGGCGATCCCGACGGCGCCCTGCAGATCCAGATCACCAACCTCGACTACTCCGACTATCTCGGCCGCCTGGGCATCGCCCGCGTCTTCAACGGAACGCTCAAGACCGGCGATGAGGTCAACATCTCCAAGCGTGACGGCTCGCTGCAGAAGACCAGGATCACCAAGCTCTTCTCCTTCTCCGGCCTCAAGCGCACTGACATCGACCGCACCGAGTTGGGGGACATCGTCGCCATCGCCGGCGTCTCCGGCATCACCATCGGCGAGACCATCGTCGATCTCGAGGACCCGCAGCCGCTGCCGCCCATCGTCATCGACGAGCCGACCATCGCCATGCAGTTCTCGGTGAACAACTCGCCCATGGCCGGTCGGGAGGGCCAGTACGTCACCTCCCGCAATCTGCGCGAGCGGCTGGATAAGGAGCTGCTTACCAACGTCTCCATTCGCGTGGAGGACACCGGCACGCCGGAGAGCTTCAAGGTGCTGGGCCGCGGCGAGCTGCAGCTCGCCATTCTCATCGAGATGATGCGCCGCGAAGGTTTCGAGCTGATGGTCGGCCGTCCCGAGATCGTTACCCGCACCGTGGACGGTAAGGTGATGGAGCCGGTCGAACACCTCACCATCGACATCCCGGAGAACTTCGTCGGCACCGTCATCGAACGGCTCGGACCCCGCAAGGGCGAGATGCTCAAGATGCACAATCACGGCTACGGCCGGGTGCGGCTGGAGTTCCGCGTCCCCAGCCGCGGGCTCATCGGCCTGCGCTCCGAGATGCTGACCGAGACCCGCGGCACCATCGTGATGAACTCGCTCTTCGACGGCTACATCGCCTACCAGGGCGAGATCCCGCAGCGCATTACCGGCGCGCTCATCGCCGACCGCGCCGGCGCCACCACCGCCTACGCGCTCGATGGCCTGCAGGACCGTGGCACGCTGCTCGTGAACCCCGGCACCGAGGTGTACGAAGGCATGATCGTGGGCGAGCACTCGCGCGACAACGATCTGGACGTGAACGCGGTACGCGAGAAGAAGCTGACCAACATGCGCGCATCGAGCGCCGACGAGGCCATCCGCCTGGTTCCGGTCAAGGCGCTCAATCTGGAACAGGCGATCGAATTCATCGCGGAAGACGAACTGGTCGAGGTCACGCCCAAGTCGCTCCGCCTGCGCAAGAAGATCCTGCAGGCGAACCGCCGTCCCCGGCGCAACGCTGTCCCCGTCGGCTAGTGGATGTCTCCGCGCGGTGTCATCGGCCCACCCGCAAGCTGTCTGAGCTGAGCACGCGGGGCGCAGTGGAAGGATCTGCTTCTCGCCTCCGCCTGCGGCCCAACCGAGACACTACCGGCGGCTGAGACGAGTCAACCCTGTGTTAGCTTTGACGTAGGAGCGGCTACGGTCGCTCCTTTGGGTTTTGGATGGCGCAACAGGGAAACCTCCTTCCTACACCAGACACACGAGGCTCGGCCACCGAACAGCGTCGCTCCCCGCGCATCCCTCTCTGGCTGGGTGCGGTTGAGTTGGTGTTGTTTGTGGTGCTGCGGCTGTACGTCGGTGTCATCGTCTTCCTGCTCCCCTGGCGTCCCATCTGGAGCGACAATTCACTCCTCAACCACTGGCCGCTGCTCGCCTCGTTTTTTGCCGCGGGCGCGGTGCGCGGCGTCATCTCCGGCCTCGGCCTGCTCAACATCTGGATCGCCGTCACGGCGATCTTCCGTCACCGGGTCACCCGCTTCTGAGTCCCCCATCGAGTCCCTGTACTGAGCCCCTAATGTCCAAGAGAACAACCACGCCCGAAGAGCTGCACCGCGCCCCGCTCGCCTACGAGAACCCCGCCTTCCTCAACAGCCCGGATGGCCGCCTCATCCGCATCATGGCGGAGTACGCCGAGCCGCTCGCCCGTTTCCGCCGCGAGCGCATTCAGGACACCGTCGTCTTCTTCGGCTCGGCGCGCTTCCACGCGCTCGATGTCGAGCAGCATCAACTGGAGCTGCTGGCCAACACCAGCTCTGCCCAGCCGGCGCCGGAGGACGAGCAGCCGGCCACCCCACCGGAGCTGGAACAAGGCACCGCCAGCGAACTCCGGCTCCGGCGCGCCGAGGCCGCGGTGGAGATGGCCCACTACTATGAAGACGCGCGTGACCTTGCGTACATGCTGACAAAATGGTCCATGACGCTGAAGGGCCGGCGTCACCGCTTCGTCGTCACCTCCGGCGGCGGACCGGGCATCATGGAAGCCGCCAATCGCGGAGCATACGAAGCCGGAGGACCCACCGTCGGCCTCAACATCAAGCTGCCTTTCGAGCAGACGCCCAATCCCTACATCACGCCCGCGCTCAATTTCGAATTCCATTACTTCTTCATGCGGAAGTACTGGTTCGCCTATTTGTCGAAGGCGCTGGTCGTCTTCCCCGGAGGCTTCGGCACGCTCGATGAAGCCTTCGAGCTGCTCACCCTCTCGCAGACCGAAAAGCTGGCCAAGAAGCTCACCGTCATTTTCTACGGCTCCAGCTACTGGAAATCACTTGTCAATCTGGACATGCTGGTGGACAAGGGCACCATCTCGCCCGGCGATCTCGATCTCTTCCGGTTTGCCGACACGCCCGAAGAAGCGCTGGTGCTGCTTCAGCATGGCCTCACCGTGAACCACCTGGAGCCGGAGTCACGCCGCGCCGCCCACGCCGCCGAAGACGACCACGCCCTGCGTCCGGAGATCGCCCGGACCCGCTAGCGGCGCCCCTCAAAAACGCACGACGCTGTCATGCCGAGCGCCAGCAAAGAACCGATGCAGGCGCAAAGACAAACGGCACTCCTGCCACGGAGTGCCGTTTTGCGTATAACCGCCGCCTACTGCAACTGACCCATGTACACCCCGAACGGCGGCAACTGAATGGCGTCGAGCGAAGCCGGATCGGTCGAACCCGGCGTCTTCATCAGCGTTTTGGCCAGCTTGCCGGTAATCCCCTGCTTGGATAGATCCAGGCTTACCTTCTGCGGACTGGCGGTGAAGTTGCAGGCGACCACGACCACCGGCTGCCCCGGAGCCTGCCGCATCCACGAGAGCACATTCTCGTCCGTGTCGTTGAGCATGGTCAGCTTGCCGGAATGCAGCGCCGGATTATCGCGGCGCAATTGAATGAGCTGCTTGTACCAGTTCAGCAGCGAGTCCGTATCGTGTACCTCTTCGGCTACGTTTACGGTCTTGTAAGTGTCCGGCACCGGCAGCCACGGCGTGCTGCTCTTGGTGAACCCGGCCTCCGGCGACCCGTCCCACTGCATGGGCGTACGCTCGCCATCGCGGCCCTTCTCGCGCGGCCAGCCGATCTTGCCGATCGGGTCCTTGACGTCCTCCACCCGGGTGGGCGGCGTGGTCTTCATGCCGATCTCGTCGCCGTAATACATCAGCGCCGTGGCACGCGTGCCGAAGAGAACCGTCGCCAGCATGCGTTCAATCTCCACGTTATGCTTGCCATCGCCGTAGCGCGCGTCGATGCGCGGATTGTCGTGGTTATCGAAGACGAACAGCGGCTGGTTGGAATCGATGTCATGTTCGGCTTCGTTGATGCGCTGGCGGAAGAGACTCGCATTCAGCTTGTTGATGAAGCCCACCTGCATATCCATGGGCAGTTGCAGCTCGTCGTGATTCGCACCGTACCACTTCTGCAGCTCCTGAATATTCGGCAGGTAGGTCTCGCCGATCAGCACGCGGTTGCCGGGGAAGCCGTTGGTCACGTCCCGCAGGTCGCGCATCACGGTATGCACCTCGGGCAGATTCTCAGTCAGCGACGCATCGAGGTTGGGATCGCCATACGCGTTGGTCCCCGGCAGGACCGCTTCATCCTTCATGCTCTGGTCTTCAAACAGCGTCGGCACCGCATCCAGGCGATAGCCGGCGACGCCTTTGTCGAGCCAGAAGCGCACCGCGCCGAACATCGCCTTCTCCACCTGCGGATTGCGCCAGTTCAGATCCGGCTGTTGCGGATAGAACTTGTGATAGTAGTACTGGTCGGTCTTAGGCGAGAACTGCCATGCCGAATGACCGAAGACGGATTGCCAGTTATTCGGCGGCTGCCCCGGCCCCTTTCCGTCGGCCCACACATACCAGTCGCGCTTGGGATTGGTAGTGGAGCTCTCGGACTGGATGAACCACGGATGCTTGTCCGAAGTATGGTTCATCACCATGTCCATGATGACGCGGATGTCGCGCTTCTTCGCTTCGGCCAGCAAGCGATCGAAATCAGCCATGGTGCCGTACTGCGGATCGATGGCCTCATAGTTGGAGATGTCGTAGCCGAAATCCACCTGAGGCGAAGGATAGATGGGTGTCATCCAGATAGCGTCCACGCCCAGCGCTTTGAGATAGTCCAGCCGGCTCGTAATGCCGTTCAGGTCGCCGATCCCGTCGCCGTTGGAGTCCTGGAAGCTGCGCGGATAAATCTCATAGATGACCGCGTGCTTCCACCAGACGTCCTCGTTCGCGTTCTGCGCCACGGCCGCCGTGGTTTTCTTCGGCGCCTTTTCCTTCTGCGCGACGGCCAACGGCGCCGTCACGCTCAACGTGAGCGCCATCAGCGCCACAGACCACCTTTGCGCTGCAACCATGTCAACCCTCCTGCTTCGAACCCACGCAACCAGGCTATCGAGCCACACCAGGCATCGATAACCTGCGCCCGAAGAGCAATAGCTCTCCGGCATCGAAGCTACCACAGTTGGCTTTCACACATGAGGGTCGAGACCTACAGCAGGGCGACGCCTCATTTCAAGTGCATCGTCGCCGTGATACCCTCGGTCACGTCATACAGGCTGGATCACCATCACCCAGGGAGGTCTGCTGCATGCGGCTGCGTCCACGCTCCTCCGCTTACTGTTTTCGACCATGCTGGGCGCGCCTTCTCCCGTCAGTGACGGCTGCGCTCCTAGGCCTCGCCGCTGCTTTGCCTATACAGGCCCAGGTTCAGGCGCCGGCCCAGGCGCCGGCCGTGCCCTCAACCCAAAGCTCGCCCCAGACGCAGGCGCCCGCTGCCGGTCCCGGCTCGCAGGCCACGTTGCCTCCGCCGCCGCAGACGCAGACCATCGATGCGTACATTCACCAGAGTTGGGACTCGCTCTCCCGCTCCATGAGCAATTGCCAATCGCTGGTCGATCCGAAAGTGACCACCGTGCCGGTGCTCTATCTTCCCGCCGACGTGCCCATGCCGCCGGAGGTCACGCGCATGCAGTCGCAATGCAATGTGCGCGTGCTGCGACTGCCGCAGGTCATCACGCAGTTCGGACAGATGCGGCTGGTGCAGATTCCGCAGACCGGGCTGCTTTACCTGCCCAATCGCTACGTGGTGCCGGGCGGACGCTTCAACGAGATGTATGGCTGGGACAGCTACTTCATCATCCTGGGCCTGTTGCGCGACGGACGCGTGGACCTGGCGCGCGGCATGGTGGAGAACTTCTTCTACGAGATCGAGCACTACGGCGGCATTCTCAACGCGAACCGCACGTACTTCTTCACGCGTTCGCAGCCGCCGCTGCTCTCTTCCATGATCCTCGCCGTTTACGGCGCGATGGGCAACACGCCGCAGGCCAAAGCGTTCCTGAGCCGCGCCTATGGCTACGCGCAGCACGATCACGCCCTCTGGGTCAGCGACATCCACCGCATTGGCGACACCGGCCTCGCACGCTACTTTGATATCGGCGAGGGGCCGGTGCCGGAGATGGCCGACGACAGCACGTACTACCCGGACGTCATTCGCTGGCTGGTTGCGCATCCTGATGTGAAGACCAACTACCTGCTGCCGGCTGCGGAGAACCCCGACCCGACCGAGCAGATCTCGCTCTCCACCATGAGCTGCGACGTGCGCACCTCGCCCGTCTGCGCGCACGCCTGGGCCAAGGGCTACCGGCTCACCAGCGACTTCTACAGGGGCGACCGCGCCATGCGCGAGTCCGGGTTCGATACCAGCTTTCGCTTCGGCCCTTTCAGCGGATCGACCCAGCACTACGCGCCCGTCTGCCTGAACAGCCTGCTCTACAAGTACGAGCTCGACCTGGCGAGCATGGCGCACACCCTCAACCACCGCAGTGACGAAGCCGGCTGGAGACATCGCGCCGCTGCCCGCAAGGCCGCCATCGACAAGTTCCTGTGGAATCCCTCTCGGGGCCTCTACTTCGACTACGACTTCGATACGAAGCAGCAGTCGTCGTACGTGTACGCCTCCACGTTCTATCCGCTGTGGGCGGGCGCCGCATCTCCGGCGCAAGCCACCGGCGTGGAACATAACCTGAGCCTGCTCGAACGCGCCGGCGGCCTGGCTTCGAGTGACACCGCCAGCGGCATGCAATGGGATCTTCCCTTCGGCTGGGCGCCCCTGAACTACTTCGCGGTTGAGGGCATGGAGCGCGCCGGTGACACCGCGGATGCCGATCGGGTGGCCAACGCCTTCATGAAGACCGTCTCCGGAAGCTTCGATCGCGAGGGCACCATTCACGAGAAGTATGACGTGCTCTCCAGCAGTGCCAACGTGCAGGTGATGGCGGGCTACAAGACCAACGTTGTTGGCTTCGGATGGACCAACGGCGTCTACCTCGTGTTTGAGCAACTTGTCGCCGCGCCCGCGATGGCCCACACTGGTACACGATGAGTGAGCGCAGGCAAGTCGTCGGACTGGGCGAGCTTCTTTGGGACCTGCTTCCGCAGGGGCCGCAGCTTGGCGGCGCCGTTTCGAATTTTGCCGTGATGTCGGCGCGCCTCGGCAACAACGCCTCGATCGCCAGCCGCATCGGGGTGGATCAGCTCGGCCGCCAGGCGCAGGTGCAGCTCGCTCAGACGCCGGTGGACGTCTCCTATATCCAGGAGGACTTCAGCCGGCTCACGGGAAGCGTCACGGTGACGGTTACATCAGGCCAGCCGCAGTTCGTGATCCACGAACCCGTCGCCTGGGACTCGCTTGAGTTCACGCCGCACTGGGTGGCGCTGGCGGAACAGGCCGATGCTGTGTGCTACGGAACCCTGGCGCAGCGTAGTCCTACCTCCCGCCGCACCATCGGCGCCTTTCTCAGCGAAACACCCCGGGACTGCGTGCGCGTCTTCGATGTCAACCTGCGCGCGCCGTTCTACGACGCTGACGTGGTCGAGCACTCGATGGAGTTCGCCACCATCCTCAAGCTCAATGCTGAGGAGATGCCGATCATTCTGAACCTTCTGGGCTTCCCGCACAGTGGCGAAAGCACTCCGGACGCACTGCTCGCCGGCGCGCGCCTGCTGCTCGATCAGTTCCCCGTCTCCCTCGTGGCGGTCACGCTCGGCGCGTACGGCAGCCTGCTGATCACCAAGCGCGAGGTGCACCGGCACCCCGGACACCCCTGCACAGTCGCCGATACGGTCGGGGCAGGCGACGCCTTCACCGCCGCGATTACGCACTTCTATCTTCAGGGCGCGCCGCTCGCCATGATTAACGATGCGGGCAACCGCTGGGGCGCGTGGGTCGCCTCTCAGCCTGGCGCCATGCCGCCGCTCCCGGACGCGAAGCGCAACGAGATCATGGCTCAGATCGAAGCCGTCGCCAAGGCAAGCTGAGCAAACCTCCGGTACTTGCGGTTTTCTACTCCCGGACGCAATGCGTCAAACAAAGCGCGGCACCCGGAATGCGCTCCGGGTGCCGCGTGTCAACCGCTCCACGATCAACAGTATCGGGCCTACCAGTAGTAGATGGTGAAGTTATCGACGTAGGCAGTCGCCGAGTAGCTGCTGCCGGATGGTGGAGTCCCTAAGCCATCCAACTGGAAGTTGGGACCCACTCCGGCGCCCCATCCAAGACTCTCGCCGGCGCTGTTGCACGCAGCCGCGCTCGCCGTACCACCGCCCTTCGGCGTACACATCAGGTTGGATGTAACTACGCCGTCCAGCGCCACCTGGTCATAGTGGATGACGCCGCTGCTGTCGTGGTGTGTCTGGATCTGGAAGTGGTGCCAGGCATTCGACGTAACAGCCTGCGGCGTGCAAGGCGCATTCGTAGTTAACCAGCCACTGCTTGACGTCATCTCCCATACGCCTGTGCCGATATTCACCGAGCACTGGGCGGCCAGGATAAAGGTCGTGCCGGAACTGACGGTGTGATTCATATCCATCTCAATGTTCATCACCTTGGAAACGTCAGGGATGTAAACCCAAACGTCGTAAAGGAAATTAGACGCGGCTTCGAGATTGCTATTGTCCGGCTTCGCATCGAACCAGCGCACCCCTTCACCGCTGTGGTAGTAGTTCGTCATCGCAAATTGTCTGGAGATCGAATTACTGCCGAAGATCGGCGATGAAACCTGCGCAGTGCTACCGGTAGGCGCCTCATATCCCTGGCTCTTGTAGGTTGCGCAGTCGGGTTGCGTCTGCCACATGCTCGAATGAGAACCGGTAGCCCCGCCGCAGGACGCATAGGCTCCGCTGTACGTGGCGTCGTTCTCCAGGTGGGTAAAGCTGTATGCATTCGATGGAGGAATGATGCCGGACGGAGGCCCTGAGCCTGCATTGATGTGCACATCTGTTTCGCAATAGGAACCGCCGGTGCCCCACGCCTTGGCACGCAGTAGGTCCCATCCGCCGGGCGCAGTGATGGATGTGTTGATGGACTTGGCGCCGCTAAACTTCTGGTCGGTCCGTGTGTTGTCGCTCCAGGCCATGCTGCTCGTGGTCTGCCCTCCGCAGGTCGACGCCGCCGCGCTCAAGGTAAACGGGCTGGACACGCCGCTGCCCTGCGCCGGGCTGGACACCGTCACGCCACCACCTATGTTCAATTGAAGGTCTGTCTCGCAGAGCGCCCCGTTTGTGTTCCAGGCCTTCACGCGGAGCAGGGGGGTGTTGTCGTCGGAGATCGCCACCATGGTTTGAATGGACGTGTCGCCGGAAAATAGATTGTCCTTATTGCTGTCATACGACCACGCCATACTTGTCGTGGGCAGGCCGTCGCACGTTGTGGCCTCCGCCTGCAGATAGAAGGGCGAGTTCACATAAGGGCCGTTACTGGCCGGCGCATCGACGGTGATCTGCGCCCCCGCTGCGCATGCAAGGGCTGACACACAAAGCATTACGCATGTGTGCCGTATACGCCGCATCCTGGATGAAACTCCGCGATCCCTCATTCCCCTCACTCCCTCTGGAACGCATCAGGTCAAAACAGACCACCGGCTGATACATTCTGGGGAATTTGGATGTGGGGGCAGTTGCGTCAGGTTGCTGACGATCGCGCGATACGTAACTATCATTGTCAATTCAGGTAGAAGGGTAATCAAGGCGGTTAACCCCGGTGGCACTCCCCATCGGAGTTCACTACGCTGTTTTCTCTCCCTTCTCCCTGGCCAGGGGGTCGCCCTCCTTTGCCTTCCGGTTCTCAACGGCGCTGTTTATCTCTGCACCAAACAGCAATGCGAAGCCGGAGACATAAAACCAGAGAAGCAGCACCATGACCGCTCCCATGGAGCCATAGGTCTTCGAATAGCTGTCAAAGTAGTGGAGATAGAGGCGGAAGCCGAGCGAAGCTGCAATCCAGACCAGAATCCCGGCGAGGGCCCCAGGCGTGAGCCACTGCCACTTCGGCTCATCCACATCTGGCGCCCAGTAGTAGGTCAGGGCAAAGACCACGCTGAGCAGGAAAAGCGTGAGCGCCCAACCGACAATTTTCCAACCGACAGCAGCAGCGCCGCTAAGGCCACTCTGACTTCCGAAGGAGCCGATGATCGAGTTGCCAAAGAAGAACGCCGCGAGTGCGACGACTCCCAGGATGACGGCGCCCAGGGTAAGGGCGAGCGCGATCAGGTTGCGCTTCCAGAAAGGGCGTCCCTCTTCCACCTCATGCACTGCATTGAGTGTGTCCTGCACCGCGGACATTCCCGCGGTCGCTGACCAGAGCGCAGCCAGAACGCCGAAGGTAAACTTGCCTCCGCCGCTTCCCTTGGTGATCTGCGTGAATATGTCGCTCACCATGCCGGAAGCGCTCTCCGGCAGCACCGCTGCCATGGCGCCCATGAGTTGTGCCTGAAGATGCGATCCCTGCCGCGCAACGAGGCCGAGGAGTGATGAGAAGAAGATCAGCCCGGGAAACAAAGATAGGAAGAAATAATAGGCAAGCTGGGCAGAACGGCCGGAGATGTCGTCCTTGAGCGCGGCTTTACCGGACTCCGTCGCGAGTTGCTTAACCGTAGATAGACGCATCGACATCGAACGCGATCCTTATAGAGAGAGCTGTTGGGTTGGTTTGGGGCTGGAGGCGAGAATCCCGCGTCGGAACAATGCATTCCTGCAATAAGGAAGATGCCGAAAGCTGCTCCGGCGCTGTGTTGGAGCTTATGGGCGGATCTCTCAGCGCGGCCATGGGAGGTTTTCTGAACTCCCACGGATCTCGCGCCCGCGTTGCCCCTGCAAACCGCCGCCGTGTATCGTCGGACTCTATGCCTCACCCCCTCACGGCGCCAGAGCGCCGCGCCCTTGGACAGTCGAAACGTCGCCAGCTTTCCCGCCAGGCCAATGCCGAGTGGCGGCCGGTCCCGCGCCGGGCTGCCGCGCTCGCCACGGTGGCCGCCTCCATGCGCGGGCGCATTCCCAGCCTGATCGCGCTGAAGTACGAGCGCATGCTCGCCTCGCCCTTCGGCTTCTTCCGCGGCGCCGTGCCGGTCATGGCGGCGGACCTGGCGCTGTTGCCGAACAGCGGCGTCGTGAACCAGATATGCGGGGACGCGCACGTCCGCAACCTGGGCGCCTACGCCGCGCCGGACGGCCGCCTGGTCTTCGACATCAATGACTTCGACGAGACCACCCGTGCCCCTTTCGAATGGGACCTGAAGCGCATGGCCACCAGCCTGGTGCTCGCCGGCCGTGAGGTAGGAGCGAAGAAGGCCGGCTGTGAAGAAGCTGTGCTGACGCTCTGCTCGAGCTATCGGCGGTTGATTGCCACCCTGGCGCGCCTGCCGGTCATCGAGGTCGCGCGCTACCAGGTGCACCGGCTGGAGCGCATCACGCCGGTGACGGCGGCACTGCACAAGGCCGAACGGGCGACGCCGGAGAGCACGCTCGAGCAGCTCACGCACCCGCTGAAGAGCAAGTCGGGCGCTCCAAGGCTCGAGCGCGTCTTTAACGAAGAAAAGCCGCTGCTCGCACGCCTTACTCCGGCGCAGGCGCAGGCCATCCAGGCTGCCTTCCATCTCTACCGCGAGACACTCACACCGGAGCGGCAGCATTTCTTCGCTCAGTACCGCCCCGTCGACTTCGCGTTCAAGGTCGTCGGCACTGGCAGCGTGGGCCTGCGTGACTATCTGGTGTATCTGGAGGGCAATGGTCCGGGCGATCCACTCTTTCTGCAGCTCAAGGAAGAGCCGGCCTCGGCCTACGCCGGATACTTCCCCGATCCCGCCGCCGCGTACCACCAGGGCCGCCGTGTCGCCGATGGGCAGCGCGCCATGCAGCTCCAGTCCGATCCCTTCCTGGGCTGGACGTCCATCGCACATCGGCACTACCTGGTGCGCCAACTGCGCGATCACAAGGGATCGATCGACGTGGCCGATCTGAAGAACGAGGGCCTGCGGCACTACGCTGAGGTGTGTGGCGAACTGCTGGCCCGCGGCCACGCACGCTCCGGAGACGCCAACGTACTCATCGGCTATCTGGGAAACTCTGAGAAGTTCGCCTACGCCATCGCTGCCTTCGCCGCCCTCTACGCCGACCAGACCGAAGCCGACTGGAAGCTCCTGGTGGCTTCCCGCACACCCGGGAACGTAGCGGACAGGAAGGCATCCGGCACGCATGCAGAGAGGGCGCCAACCGAGAGCACGCAGGTCGCAAAGCGGTCGGCAGGCAGGAAACCGGCGGCCACCGAATCTGAAAATGGCGGAGGGAGAGGGATTCGAACCCCCGTTACCCGTTAAGGTAAAGCGGTTTTCAAGACCGCCTGTTTCAACCGCTCACACATCCCTCCGCATGCTGGAACGTGCTGGCATGATTGTACGGCCTCCGCCTGGCTGGTATGCCATCCGCGGCCGTCTGGCGGTATCCTTAGCACAGTGGGAGATCGGCGATGAAGGTTGGCAGCACCATCGCGTTCGAGAAGACCCTGGCCAGTGCCAAGCGCACCATGGTCCTCAGCGAGATCGCCCGGCTCGCCATCGACAGCTTTCGCGTCAACAAGGTCCGCTTCGCCCTCACCTCGCTGGGCATGGTCATCGGTTCTGCTTCGCTCATCCTGGTGGTGACCATCGGCCTTACCGGCAAGCAGTACATCCTCAACCAGATTCAGGGTATCGGCACCAACATGGTGGAGGTCGAGTACTCCGGCGGCGCGTCCGGCGCCGTGGGCGACTATCGCAACGACTTCCTGACGCGCGAGGACGAGAAGGTGGTGGATTCCCAGGTGCCCGCCGTCGCCGCATCCTCACCCATGCTGGAGATGCACGACCGCATCAGCTTTGGCAGCGGTGTGGTTAAGGATGTTCTGGTACTGGGTGTGTCGCCGCAATACCGTACGGTGCGCAATCTCGTCGTGATGACCGGGCGATTCTTCGACGACGAAGACGAAGCCACGCACACCAAAGTCGCCGTGGTTACCGAACCCTTCGCCACCCAGATGTTCGGCAGCGCCGACTCCGCTATCAACCAGAGCTTCCAGTTGAGCGGTATCCCGTTCACCATCATCGGAACCTTTCGCGAGCGCGTGGACACCTTCGGGCAATCGGAGATCGCCGATCAGACCATCCTGGTGCCCTACACCGTCGCGCGTTACTTCACCGGCACCGATAACGTGAAGCAGATCTTCTTCTCCATCCGCGATACCGGCGACGTGCCGGCCGCGACCTCGGAGATCCTGAAGGTCATTCAGTCACGACACAAATCGAACTCCGTCTACCACGCGAATACGCTGACCCAGTTGCTCATGGTGGCGGGTGAAATTGCCAACGCACTCACGGTGGTGCTGCTGCTCGTCGCCACGGTCACGCTGGCCGTGGGCGGTGTCGGCATCATGAACATCATGCTGGCGAACGTGCGGTCCCGCATTCGCGAGATCGGCATACGGAAGGCCATGGGCGCCACCGCACGCGAGATTCGTCTGCAATTTCTTGTCGAAGCGGTCCTGATCTCATTTAGCGGCGGCCTAGTGGGGGCATTGATTGGGCTCGCTTTCCCGTTTTCGGTTCGCTTCTTTACGACATACCGCGTCCCCGTATCCGGCTGGTCCGTCATCATCGCGCTGGCAACATCCGTGCTGATCGGCGTGGTTTTCGGTACGCTGCCCGCCACGCGCGCGGCACAGCTCGATCCCGTAGAGAGCCTGAAATACGAATGATGGAACGTCCTTATTGCACGAAGGCGAGCCTCTCCAACTCCAGTTGCATGCACTCCAGCGAGCATCCTGGGTGCTCCATGCGCGTCACCGTATCCCGCACAGCCTGGGTGCTCACGCCGTACCCATGCCCAGCAAGAAAGCCGCTCACCACGTCCGCTGCCTGCCAACTATCCAGACCTGCCTGCATCAGGTCGTTGCGAAGGCTGGTCAGCTCCCCGCTCGAGAACTTCTCTACACTTACCATGTGGCCCTGCGCCGCGTGTTCCATCGTCGAACCTGCCTCCCCGTCCTCGCACGAACGTGATGTGAGTAGGATTCCGATGTAGGCATGATTCGCTGCCTGTTACAGCAAGAGACGTTCGTTATCTGCTGAAGTCACCTGCGGCGCGTCACTAAGCGGACGCGTATGGCGAATTCTGGTAACAAGCTGCGCGATGAACAAGGCAACCATTTGCAAATCCCATCCTCGCCATGCGAGACACAAGCTCCTACGAAAGGAATCCTGCCATGGAGGAAGAAGAACCGAAACCCCGCGGCCTCTCCTGGGCCCTCATGATGGCGCTCGTCATCCTGACCATGTTGATCGCGGTCGGATTGGCGTATCTGGTCGTCAAGCACAACTTTCCTGCCGGCCACTAGCGGATCGCCGGCGCCTCGGCCAGCAGCACCGGAATGCCATCCACTACCGGATACCTTCGCGCGCATGCGGTACATACCATCTCGGCCTCGCTCGCCCGCAAGCTTCCATAACAGGCAGGACACACCGTCCACTGCGTCGCGGCTTCCCATGGAGTCTGCATCGTCGTTGCCGTGGGCTTACGCATGCACCTGAGTGTAGCCCTGCCGCCGCTATCGTGCGGCATCGGATACCATGGAGAGAGGGAGCAGCGACGCATGACAGAGGCTCAGGAACTGGGTGGCATCGCAGCAATCAACCGTGACGCACCGCCCCCGCGCCGGCTCGATGGCGCGGCCATCGCCGCTGCCATCAAGGCCGATGTAGCCGAGGATGTTCGCCGCCTCTCCGCTGAGGGTATCCGTCCCGGTCTGGCTGCCGTGCTGGTCGGCAACGTGGCTGCGTCGGAGATCTATGTGCGCAGCAAAGTGCGCACATGCGAGGAGCTGGGCATCTTCAGCGAGCTGCTCACGCCGCCCGAATCGGTCACCACCGCGGAGATGCTCGCGCTGGTCGCCGACCTGAACGCGCGCGACGACATCGACGGCATTCTGCTGCAGCTTCCTCTTCCCGCCCAGGTGAACGCCAAGCATCTGCTGGAGGCCGTCGCGCCGGAGAAGGATGTGGACGGCTTCCACCCCGTAAACGTAGGCCGGTTGCAGACCGGCCAACCCGCGCTGGCGCCGTGCACGCCCGCCGGCGTCATCCAGATCCTTAAGCGCAGCAGCATTCCCATCGCCCGCAAACATGCGGTCGTGCTGGGCCGCAGTGATATCGTCGGCAAACCGGCAGCCGTGCTCCTGCTGGCGGAGAACGCGACAGTCACCATCTGCCACTCCAAAACCGAAGACCTCGCCGCTTTCTGCCGCCAAGCGGACATCCTGGTCGCAGCCATCGGCCGCCCCGGTTTTGTGACGCCGGAGATGGTTAAGCCAGGCGCTACCGTCATCGATGTCGGCATCAACCGCATCACCAGCCGCGAAGACTTCGAGCGTTTCTTCTCCGGAGATAGCCGTAGAGAAGAGCTGTTCCTGCTGAAAGGGTCCACCCTGGTCGGCGATGTGCATCCCAGCGCCTACGCGGCTGCCGGCGCCTACACCCCCGTGCCCGGCGGCGTAGGTCCGCTCACCATCGCCATGCTCATGGCCAACACCGTACGTGCGGCCCGGCTGCGCCGCGGACTCTCCGTCTAGTTCCTGCATGCTGCGCGTCGGCTTGACCGGAGGACTGGGCAGCGGCAAGAGCAGCGTCGCCGGCTTCTTCCGTGGCCTTGGCGCGCATGTCCTCGAAGCCGATGCCGTGGCTCGCGACCTCATGCAGCCCGGGCAGCCTGTTTACGAGGCGATCGTAGAGCGCTTCGGCCCGCAGGTAGTGCGCGCCGACCAGACTCTCGACCGCGCACGTCTGGCTGCCCTGGCCTTTGCGGAAGGGCGTGTCGAGGACCTCAACCGCATCGTGCATCCCCCGGTCATCGCTGCAGGTCTCCGCTGGATGGAAGCGATCGGCGCGGCTGCACCGGACGCCATCGCCATCTATGAATCCGCCATCCTCTTTGAGACCGACCGCGGTACGGTAGCGCCCGGATGGCGCGGCAGCTTCGATGCCGTGGTTCTGGTTACGGCGCCGGAGCCGGTTCGTATCGCCCGTTTCCTGGAACGCGCGCAACGAGAGCGCACAGGCGAACCCCTCACCGCAACCGCACGCGAAGCCCTCATCGCCGACGCCCGGAGCCGCCTCAGTCGGCAGATTCCGGAGTCGGAGAAGATAGCCTTGAGCGACTACATCCTGCCTAACGATGGATCGCTCGAAGACGCGCGCCGGCGCACCGCCGAAATTTACGCCCAGCTCCGGAAGCGCGCGCTCAGCCGTTCCGCGGGTGCCCCACACTAGCGAACCCAGGCGGGGTAGTTCTGCACTTCGATGGTGCTTATTCTCGGGTTCTCCATCCTGAGCACAGCGGAGGGTGCGATCCTCCACCTCCGGTAAACTGGACCAGAGCGCCTCATCCAGCCGTGACCGCTCTCTACCTATCATGACTATGCGTCGCTTACTCCTGATCGTTCTGCTCGTCGCCGGCTTCTGGTATGTCACCTCGCATGCTGACTTCCAGAGCACCGGCCGCCTGCCCCTGTTGACCCGCGCGAGCCGCATTCTGCCCTCTCCCCTCCGCCTGACCGAGGCGGATGCGCAGCCGGCCTTCGATACCGAAGAGCAGAACAATATCGCCACCTATCGCAGGGTGCTGCCCGCCGTGGTCAACATCACCTCCACCGCGGTGGCCTTCGACTTCTTCAACGGCCTGGTGCCGCAACAGGGCCAGGGATCCGGCTTCATCGTGGACCACGCCGGTCACATCCTGACCAACTACCATGTCATCGAGGGCGGCCGCCAGATTGAGGTCACGCTCTCTGACAAGCACAAATACAAGGCGCAGGTCGTGCTTTCGGACAAGCCGCACGATCTGGCCTTGCTGCAGATCGATGCGCCCAACCTGACCCCGGTCGTGCTGGCCAACTCGCAGGGACTGCAGGTGGGGCAGAAGGTCTTCGCCATCGGCAATCCCTTCGGGCTCAGCGGCACCATGACCACCGGCATCATCAGCGCGCTGCGCTCCATTCGCGGACCCGAAGGCAATCTGATCGAAAACGCCATCCAGACGGACGCCGCCATCAATCCCGGCAACTCCGGCGGTCCGCTGCTGAACTCCCATGGCGAGGTCATCGGCATCAACTCGTTGATTGCCACCAATCCCAACGAAGGGGAACGCGTGGACCAGAGCGCCGGTATCGGATTTGCCATTCCTATCAACACGGCGAAGGCGGTGCTGGAAGACTTCGCCCGCTACGGCCGCGTGCGCCGGCCCTCGCTCGGCATCGTCTCACTGCCCATCGGCCCGGACCTCGCGCAGCAGATCGGTCTTCCCGCTGACTACGGCGTTTTGGTCCAGAAGGTTACGCCCGGCGGCGCGGCGGACATCGCCGGATTGCACGGAGGATCGCAGCAGGCCTACCTCGGCAATACCCCGATCTTCCTGGGCGGCGACCTCATCGTCGGCATCGACGATCAACAGGTCACCAACGGCCAGGACATCTCCGAAATGATGGATAAGCACAAGACGGGCGATGTCGTGACCGTGACCTTCTTCCGCGGACAAAAGAAGCTCACCGCGCGCGTAACCCTGCGCGAGGCCCACACCCAAAGCGCGTGACCGGGGCACTCACACCTGCCAGGTGCCGGGTGCCCCATCCTCGTGCAGCTAGGGTGGGGTTTTACTCAACGTCAAGTTGAACGCGGGTGCCCCATCCGGAACCCTGAGCGCAGACGAAGGGGAAAGGTGGGACGCCACGGCTCTATAGTGAACATGGAACGAGTGAACGTGGAACGCTGAACTCGAACTACCAACGGAGGCGACCATGAAGAAGTGGACACCGGCGGACATCCCCTCGCAGGCAGGCAAGCTGGCCATCGTGACCGGGGCCAACAGCGGTATCGGCTTTCACGCAGCCCGGCGCCTGGCACAGGCCGGCTGCGCAGTCATCATGGCCTGCCGCAGCGTGGCAAAGGGCGAGCAGGCGCGGCAGCAGATCGCGGCAAAAGCTCCCGCGGCGGCTCTCGAAGTGCAGCAGCTTGACCTGGCCGATCTCGACTCCGTGCGCGCGTTCGCCGATCGCTTTCTCGCCGGCGGACGCCCCCTCGATCTGCTCATCCTGAACGCCGGCGTCATGGCTCTGCCGCAACGCACACCCACCCGGCAGGGTTTCGAAATGCAGTTCGGCACCAATCACCTGGGGCACTTCGCGCTGGTAGCTTTGCTGCTGCCCGCACTCCTCCAGCAGGACGGCAGCCGGATCGTCGTCATCAGCTCCATCGCCCACAAACGCGGCCGCATCCATCTTGACGATGTGAACAGCGAGCGCCGCTACAACCCGCGCGATGCGTATACGCAGTCCAAACTCGCCAATCTGATGTTTGGCCTCGAACTGGACCGCCGCCTGAGACGCGCCGGCGCGAAGACCATCTCGGTCATCGCCCACCCTGGCGTGGCGACAACCAATATCGTGAGCAATGGCATGGGTGCCGGGATCAAGGCTCGCATTGCCGGCGTGCTGCTCCCGCTGGTCGCCCAATCCGACGATCGCGGGTCCTGGCCCACGCTCTACGCCGCCACCTCGCCCGCCGCTGAGGGGGGCCGCTACTACGGGCCCGATGGGCTGATGGAGATCAAAGGATCGCCAGTCGAAGTGCAGCCCATGCCCCACGCCCGGGATGAAGCGGTAGCCCAGCGCCTATGGCAGATCTCCGAGGACCTCACCGGTGCCCGTTACGACGCCTTGGATCGAGGCCACGGGAAGCTATAACCCACGCTGCGCCGGCTGCCTCATCCTGACGCGGAGCGTAGTCGAAGGCGAAGGGTGGGAGACCACGAAGTAGCGGGAGTCGATCCACGTTCTGCACAGATACCGCCAGCCTACGTTCTGCGCAGATACCGCCGGCCGACGATCTCGTACTCGCCGGACAGCACGCGCGCAATCGCTTCGCTGTAGGCCACATGTTCCTGTTCCAGAATGCGCGCGCTCAGGCTCTGCGCATCGTCGTCTTCCCGCACCGGCACCGCCCGCTGCAGGATGATGACGCCATGGTCCAGTTCCTCGTCTACGAAGTGCACGGTACATCCGCTCACCTGCACGCCATATTGCAGTGCCTGCTCCTGCACATCGAGGCCCGGGAATGCAGGCAGCAGCGATGGATGGATGTTGAGGATGCGTTGCGGGAATGCCTGCACGAAACCCGGGCTCAGCAGCCGCAGGTACCCGGCAAGGCAGACCAGGTCCACCTCGTGCTCCCGCAGCGCCGCCAGGATCGCCGCGTCGTGCTCCGCGCGCTTACGCCCCTGGGCTTCGATCACCCGCGCCGGCAGTCCGCGCTCCCGCGCCGCCGCGATGCCCGCAGCGTCCGCGCGATTCGAGATCACGACGCCAATCTCCGCGCCGGGAAGCCGGCCCGCTGCGATGCTGTCCGCGATCGCGAGAAAGTTCGATCCACGGCCGGAGAGCAGAATGCCAAGCCGGTGCTTGCGGGCGTTCATTGCGTGTAGATGACCGACCGGTCGCCCTTGACCACCTGCCCCAATACATAGAACGGTTCGCCCAGGCGGCCCAGCAGGGCCTGTGCCCGCTTCCACTTCTCCGCCGGCACTACGGCGATGAGGCCAATGCCCATATTGAAGGTGCGCAGCATCTCTTCGTCTGTGATGTGGCCCAGTTCCTGCAAGTGCTTGAAGAGCGGCGGCCGCGGCCAGCTTTCGGTATCGATGACCGCGGAGACGTTCTTCGGCAGGATCCGCGGCAGGTTTTCGGTGATCCCCCCGCCGGTAATGTGCGCCATGCCGGCGACGACACCCGCCTTCGTCAACGGCTGGATAACGGGCAGATAGCTGCGATGGGTCTTCATCAGGGCGGTGCCGACCTTGTCTTTCAAAGCCCGCACGCTCTGGTTCATTTGATAGCCGGCCACCTCAAACAGCAGCTTGCGCGCCAGTGAATAGCCGTTGGTATGCAAGCCGTTCGAAGGGAACCCAAGCATCACGTCACCGATGCGGATACTCTTGCCGGTGATGAGTTTGTCGCGATCCACAACCCCCACGATGAAACCCGCCAGGTCGTACTCGTTGTCTGCGTAGAAACCCGGCATCTGCGCCGTCTCACCGCCTATCAGCGCGCAGCCGTTCGCCTGGCAGCCGGCGGCCAACCCGGCAACCACGCTTTCAATCACACGCGGATCGAGGCGTCCGGCCGCCAGGTAGTCCAGGAAGAAGAGCGGCGTCGCTCCCTGCACCGCGATATCGTTGACGCAATGGTTCACCAAATCGGTCCCGACAGTATTGTGCTTTCCCGTCTCGAAGGCGATCTTGAGTTTGGTGCCCACGCCATCGGCGCTCGAAACCAGCACGGGATTCTTGTACCGCTTCAGGTCCAGCGCAAACAGCGCACCGAAGCCTCCGATGCCGCCCAGCACGCCCTTGGTGAACGTCGTCTCCGCGAGGACCTTGATGCGCTTCTTCGCCCGCTCTCCGCTGGTGATATCCACGCCGGCATCGGCATACGTGATGGAGGCTGTCGTCTCTTTCGCTGCTGGCAAGGCGCTTCTTTCCGTGACTGCGGGATAGTTGCAGGAAGTGCTAGTTTACCAGCGCTTCATGCGCGGGAAGCCGCGGCTGTAGACGGGAGTGGAGCGAAGCGATGTCAGGAAGTAGCATAGGCACCATGATCAAACCCCTGTGTCGCGGCGAAAGGCAGTGGCGGCGTGTCTGGAGCGGTTCCCGAAGCATGGTCCAGAGCACTATCTGCAGCAGTGCCTCAAGGATTGTGGCGCCAATGCTCTGTGTGCTGGCAATGAGTGCCGTCGCGGCCCACGCGCAAGACTGGCTGCAGCCGCTACGTAACTTCGCTCCTGCGGAGAACACCCTGGCCCTGCGGCAGCACACCGAGACCGAGAAGCCCTTCACCGTGGCCGGGGAGTGTGGCGCAATTATGGGCCAGCAGGACGGCCGCTTCGAGGCCTGGATCTTCCCCGTCAAGATCCTTAGCCACATGCAGATCGAGGCGCACGTCGAAGGCTACGATGTGCCCATCGATGTGAATGCGGACGCGGCGGAGATCGACGTTCAGCCCGACCACACTACCATCACCTACGCGCACATCGCCTTCACGTTGCGCGAGACCTTCTTCGCCACGCAGTGCGGTCCGCAGACCCCCAACGCGAGCAGCACGGGCGTCATGGCGCTCTTCCAGATCGACTCCGCTCGCCCGCTGAGCTTGACCTTCAGCTTCAAGCCCGAGGTGCAGCCGATGTGGCCTGCTCCGCAATACGGCAACGTCAGCCCGGAGTGGATCTCCCTCAAGGGCAACAGTGGCAGCGAAAACCCCAGCGGCCCCGGATGGTACATGCTGCACACCGACCGGCCGGAACTCTCCGCTGCCGTCGCCATGCCGGGAACGGAACCCGGCATTCTCGCGCCCTACCAGGAGCGCCCGAAGTACTACCCGCTGCAGCTCATCCTGCACTACGACCCCAGGCACGACCGCGGCAACACCTATCCCTTGCTTCTCGCCGCCGGCCGCACCGCGGAGGCCGCCAGCAAGGCCAGCCTGGGCGCGGCGCTCGAACATCTACATGCGCAGGCCGCCGCCCTCTACGCGCAGACCAGCGATTACTACGCGCATTTCTTCGATGGCCGCACCACCGTGGATACGCCCGACGCCGCCTTCAACGATGACTTCCGCTGGGCGGAGATCTCCATCGATCAGTTGCGTGTGCGGCACCGGAATGAGGCCGGGCAGGACGAGACCGGCCTGGTCGCCGGCTTCTACTCCTCGGGCGATTCGGCGCGTCCCGGTTTCGGTTGGTTCTTTGGCCGCGACTCCTTCTATACCCTTTACGCCATCAATGGTTATGGGGATTTCCCGCTCGCCCGGCAGGAGCTCGATTTTCTGATCGCACGGCAGCGCGCCGATGGCAAAATGCCCCATGAATACGCGCAGACCGCGGAGTCCGTCGACTGGGCGAACTCTCCCTATGAGTATGCGGCGGCGGATTCTACACCCCTCTTCCTCATGGCGATGGATGACTACGTGAGCGCCAGCGCCGATCTTCCATTTCTGCGCGCGCACTGGGCGGCGGTCGAGAAGGCCTGGAACTTCGAGCGCACCCAGGATACGGATGGCGACGGTATCTATGACAATGCGCAGGGTACGGGCTGGGTTGAGAGCTGGCCTCCGGGCATGCCCCATCAGGAGATCTATCTCGCCGCGCTTGATCAGCAGGCCAGCGGCGCCATGGCGCGTTTGAGCCAGCGCATGAACAACGCCGATGTGGCAAAGGCCGCGCAGGCGCGGGCGGCCATGATCGCGGCGAAGATCCCGCAGGAGTACGCGCAACCCAATGGCATGTACGCCTTCAGCTACAACGGCGCCAAGGGTGTAGACCGGACCGCCACCATCTTCCCCGTCATCGCGTGGTGGGATGGGCACTACTCTCTGCCCAGCTCCGACGCCATGTTCGAGCGGTGGGCATCGAGCGAGTTTTCTACAGACTGGGGCGCGCGGGATGTGGGCGATCATGAACCGCTCTACGATCCCATCAGCTATCACCAGGGTTCGGTGTGGCCGCTCTTCACCGGATGGACGTCGCTGGCGGAGTACCGTACCGGCCGTAGCCTCAGCGGCTACGCGCAACTGATGCAGACCGTCAACCTGACCACCGCGCAGGATCTGGGCGCAGTGACCGAGCTGCTCAGCGGCGATTTCTTCGTTCCCTTCGGCCGCAGCACTTCGCACCAGCTCTGGTCGTCGGCGATGGTGGTGATCCCCGCCATGCGCGGACTCTTCGGCATCGGCCTGGACGCCCCTACACAGACCATCACCGTCGATCCCCACCTCCCCGCGCAGTGGGATCGCGCCACAGTGCGGCACTTGCAGATTGCGGCCACCTCAGCGGACCTGACATACACGCGCAATGGAGGCGCATGGGTGGTCCGAGTGAACGCGCAACCAGGCAGTTCCCTGAAACTTGCAAGCACCACACCCGGCGCCAGGGTCTCCGCGGATGGGCGGGAGTTGCGCGTCCCCATGCCTGCCGTCGAAGTGGGCATGGACTACGGGGCAGACGCAGCGCTCCCGCTCCCCGGCGCGCGCACTCGCCAGATGAAGGTGTTGCGGGAGACCTACGCGGTGCGCACGCTGACGCTTGTGCTGGCAGCGCCCGGCGGAAGCGAGCAGACGCTCGCCGTACGCGTGAACGCAACCGGGGCCTTGCCGGCGAAACACGCCCTGAACTCGAAGCAATCATCTGTGAGCGTCGATGGCGGCACGCTCCAGGATGGCACGCTGCAGGATGGCAAGCTGCACATCCGCTTCCCCGCCGGCGAGGGCTACATGCGCACCACCGTCACCGTGCATTGGTAGGACCACGCAGCCGCGTGCGGAGTTTGGCGGTTCCATGAACGGTTGCTATACTGGCGGAGTTGCTGGTCGCACGCACGGCGTGTTGGGCATCTGAGCTGCGTGCGTAGCTCTGGCCACGAGCCGTCCGCATTCAAGTAAGCGCCGGCAGCACCAGTGCACGGCCACGTGCGAAAGCTGGCCAGATAGCTCAGTGGTAGAGCGCGGCCCTGAAAAGGCCGGCGTCGGCGGTTCGATCCCGTCTCTGGCCACCATTCTCGAATTAAGTCCACACGGTCCTTGGTGCTACATACCGGCACTCTCATCGAAGCACAGGAAGAAGCAGCCGCGATGACGAAATCACGGTGTTGATGGAACTCGTACCTACGCTGGCGTGTCTGAACTCAAGCAGTGCCTGCATATCCGGATTCTGATCGTCAGTCGTCAGGTGCAGCCGAATCTTGTGACCGGCTTTGAAACGTCTCGCATTTGGGACCAGGGGAATGCGATAGCTCACCTTCATGCCAATAGGCACCGCTTCGAAAGTCTTGCATGGAAGAACGGGTGCTCCCTGTTTGCTCAACGGCTCATCCACTGCCCTCAGACCCGCCCGCAGGTAGCCTGAGGTAATGTTTATGGCGCTGCCATTTTCAGCCACGTCCTGTAAGACCGCGATGAAGGCGGTGTCTGGGGCGGTGCAACTTGCATCGAGTTGCAATTCGATCGGACCAATCACATCGAGGTCATGATCGAGAGGCAAGGTAGTCCACTCCAGAAATGACGGAGGATCCGTCTCGCTTGGACGCGGACGATTGAGACCGCCGCCAAGATTCATATAGGTTCGGGATCCGGCATCGCCTTCATCCTCACTCAGACCTCCATCGGCTCGAAGCGCATAGCATCCATACTTCGCTTCCGGGACCGGCCAGGCATCGGTGGTTCGCCAGCCTTCTGCCTGGGGCAATATGTAACGGAAGTGTGGACCGTCAAGAATGCCCGTCTCCCGCCCCTTCAGCCACTGATCGAACCACGCAAGCGCTTCGATGTGCAGGCTCTCCCACGGCCATGCCAAGCCATGTTCACCCATCATCGCAACCCGCAAGTGCTTGCTGTTCTTCAGCCGCTCATACGCCGTAAATGTGTGCGGGAGGTGGAGTGGCACGTTCTGCCAGTCACATCCGATATACACCGGTATTTCGATGCGATCGAGCAAGGGGAGTAGATTACGGTCCTCCCACCAGGCATCACGAAACGGATGCTCAGCGGCGATCGCGCGCCAGAGGTCATCCCATGGATGAGGATCGTGGTGCAATTTGAGCAGGACTTTGAGGCCGGCGATTGCGGCCTCCCCGTTCGCCATCTCGAACTTCTTGTGAATGCTTGGCGTCAGGAGCAGCGTACGCACGGCGTCCATGAGCGTACTGCGCCAAAGTTTGTTGGTATGCCCGGATGTCATACCGATCATGAAGAGAAAGGGGGTGATGAAGCTGCTGCTCACCATCCCGTGATGCGTCGCCGACTCGAGGAGGTCATATGTCCCGGCGATGGGCATGATCGCTCTCAGGTGTGGGGGGCGTTCGACCGCCGCTTCCATCTGCGTACCGGCGAAGTAGCTGATGCCAACCATCCCAACATTGCCGTCCGACCAGGCTTGCTGCGCGGCCCACTCGACCAGGTCGTACATATCACGCCGTTCCTGCCCGTCGAAGAATCCGAAGGTTCCACCGGAGCCACTCGTCCCTCGGCAATTAGCAATGACGTGCACGTATCCACGAGGAACGAAGAAGTCGCTGGCGCCAGCTTCGATAAACCCCGCCGGCGCTCCTAGATTCTGAATCTGCCGCGGATACGGAGAGGCGGCAATCAGGACTGGGTATCGGCCCGGTTCAGCGGGACGATGCACATCGGCCAGCAGAGTGACTCCGTCACGCATCGGGACCGCAACGTCTTCTTCCTGGGTCATTGAATAGGTTGGCTGCGACAGGTTGCGGTACTCACGGCCGGTAGTCTGCGGGCCGTTTAGCTGGCGCTGTCCAGGTTCAATGCCAGAAACTTTCGTATTCATACACTTCCTCCCACCTTGCTGGATCACCCACGCGTTTCGGGCGGCCTGGTTCTAACCCTGTAAGTGACCGCAGTAGGCTTCCACCGCATTCCAGTCGCCCTCTTTCGAAGCGAGCGCGACATACCCATCCGGGCGGACGAGCCAGAGACCTCCCGGGTGAAAGGGGGTGCGCAGAGCCGGTTCAAGAATCGCGGCGTACCTTTCCAGCAGACCGGGAGGCATGCTGTCGCGATCGGCATAGAGAGCGAACCGCGGGGTGTTCCCTGAACCTACGGGGGATTCGTCTCGCCGGATGGGGGCGCGTTTGCCCGGTTTCGGGCCGTTCTGCCTGTGTTCGGTCTCGGCGTTCAGCGGACTGGTGGAGTAGCCGACCGCAATCTCAGAAAGCACGTTCGCTACGGTGTGTTTGACCGGCGCAAAGCCAAGGACCAGGGAGGCGACGTGGTTGCGGATCGATTGCTTGCCGCCGCCGCGCAACACCGCCATGGCGGTCGCTTTGCCCGTGGCTTCAAGGACAAGCTTCGCAATAGCGCTGCGCTCGGTGCTGTAGCTGCTGAGCAGAGGCTCGGGCCGGCAGAGGCCGCGTGCGACGAGGGCGAGCTTCCAGGCGAGGTTGCAAGCGTCGTGCATCCCGGTGTTCATGCCCTGGCCACCTGCGGGGCTGTGTACGTGCGCGGCGTCGCCCGCGAGGAAGACGCGGCCGGAACGGTAATCGGTCACTTTGCGCTCGTTGATGCTGAAGGAAGAGAGCCAGACGGGATCGCTGGCCTGGATACCGCCCGGGCCGCGCACGTCGAGAATCCGCTGCACCTCGTCGATGGTTGGTGGGGGACGATTCCTGTCACCGATGGAGCCGGAGGACTCTCCCACATCGGCGATGATGCGATACCTGGTTCCTTCCATGGGAAAAAGCGCAAGGACCCCCTCGGCGTGCCAGTAGATGTTGATGGAAGGAGCCCCGGAGATGCCGCTGAGATGCAGGTCGGCGAGCACCCAGTCGCTGAGAAGCGTGCTGCCGTGGAACTCCATGCCAAGCTTGTGCCTGACGGTGCTGTGAGCGCCGTCGGCGCCAATCAGCCATGAGGCCTCCACAATCTCTTCACTTCCATTGGCGTGCTGTAGCGCGCAGGAGACGCCATCCGCGGTCTCGTGAAAGTCTTTCAACTCGGTCTGGCGCTCCGCCTTCACGCCGAAGGTGGCGAGATGCTCTTCGAGCAGGCGCTCCGTCTCGCTCTGAGGGATCATCAGGACGAACTTGTAGCGAGAGTCGACCTGCTCCATGTCGACATGGGCGATCTCATCGTTCCCGGAGAGGATCTTGACGGACCCCGCTTTGAGTCCGGCTTGAATGAACCGATCAGCGCCTCCAGGGGCCATGCGGTCAATCAGTTCCAGAGTGCGAGCCCAAAGGACGAGGGCCTTCGATCGATCTGTGCGTCTGGTGTTTTTGTCGATAAGGCGAACCGACAGGCCGTAACGGGCCAGTTCGGACGCCATGGTTAGTCCTACAGGTCCTGCTCCGGCGATGAGGACATCGGTGTTCATAACACAGCTCCTGCTTCTCTCGGTTGCAAAAAGAATATTCGTTCTTTAATATCGGATTCGCCAGGGATCGCTGGGATGCCGAAAATTTCAGACAAACAGCGCCAGGCTCGGCGCGATCAGATCCTGGCTGCAACCTGGAAATGCTTTTCCCGTAAAGGCATCCATGCGACCTCTATGGAGGAGATCCTTCGCGAAGCGGGACTGTCTGCCGGGGCAGTGTACCTCTATTACAAGGGCAAGGATGAGCTGATTCTTGCAGCGATCTCGACGTATATGACGGAGCTCCACGGGTTACTGCTGCCCGTCCTGACGAAAGAAGAGCCGCTTGCTCCGCTGGAGTTTGTGTACGAGGTTACCTCGGCCCTTACGAAACATATGCGCCGCAGAGGCATCGATCTGAATGTTGTCACTCTGATGTGCTGGAGCGAGGCCCAGACAAATAGGAAGGTAAGAAAGCTGATCTCAGGCACTCAGACCAGGTATCGGGAGGCCTTGGCGCAGGTGATTCGGCAATGGCAGCAGAGAAAGGGCTCGAACTTCCGGGGAGAGCCTGAGGATCTGGCGAAGGTGCTGCTGTCCATCTTTCTAGGGTTTATTGTGCAGTCCGCACTGCTGGGCGGAGTGGATCCCGGAACGATTAGTCGCGGGATGGAGGGATTTCTCGGAACCGCAACCTGTAAGTTGCCTTAACTATCCCGGAAACATCTTAGTGAACAGACCCGCGCAAGAGGGCGTATGGCTGCGAGACGCAAGGACTCCCGAGGGGTAAGTATCTGCGCGTTCACTGACCTGCGGCGTGCCAGCCGTGCGGTGGCGCACCTCTATGACATGGTGCTGTCGCCCAGCGGGCTCAAAGCCACGCAATTCATGATTCTGCGCGTGATCGGCGATTCCGGAGAGATCGCGCAATGCGATCTGGCCACCCGCTTCGCTCTCTCCATAGAAACCCTCTCTCGTCGCCTCTGCTGGGCACGCAAGGCCAACTTTGTGTCCGTGCGGATGGGCGAACACGGGCGCCGCATCTACCGACTCACCGCGTTGGGGGAACAGAAGCTGGCGGCGGCGCGGCCTTACTGGTTGCGGGCGGACGCACGCATGAAGGAAGCGCTTGGCTCGGACGATTGGGACCGGATGTGTGCCGCGGTCGACCGCGTGATCGCCGCCGCGCAAAAGGCCGAAGCGTTGCGCATGTTCAACGGCGGAGGCGTCCGCTAGCCTCCGGAAGAGTCCAGGTGTGCAAGGCGGGAGGGTTGCTATAGCAACCCTCCCGCTGCCAATTTGTGTGGCATCCACACTGTTCACCCCGTCATCCATAGTTTTTGTCTGTCCGTCTTTCCTCCGATCGGAGATTCCGATCAAGAGCCCTGTTGAACTCTTGCTGCCGTGAGCCGGGGACTAAATGAGCACTGCCACCGTTCAGCAGAGGTTGACGGAGATATGGGAGACCCCCAAAGGAGTTTGGGGGTGGTTCGCTTCGGTAGACCACAAGGAGGTCGGGCATCGCTATCTCGCAACCGCCTTCATCTTTCTTATAGTCGGCGGCGTCGAAGCGTTGATCATGCGCATCCAGTTGGCGCGGCCGGATAACAGCTGGCTCACCCCGGAGATGTACGACCAGATCTTCACCATGCACGGCATGACGATGATCTTCTGGTACGCATCGCCCATTCTCTCCGGCTTCGCGAATTACCTGATCCCGCTGATGATCGGCGCGCGCGACATGGCCTTCCCGCGCCTGAACGCCTTCTCCTACTGGTCCTTCCTGCTCTCCGGCATACTGCTCTACATCGCTCCGTGCATGGGGCAGGCGCCGCACGGCGGCTGGTTTGCCTACGTTCCCTTCACTGACGTGAGGTATTCACCGGCGCTGGGCATGGACTTCTACGCCGTGGCGCTTATCTTCCTCACCATCTCCACCACGGCGGGCGCCATCAACTTCGTCGTTACCATCCTGCGGCTGCGCGCGCCCGGCATGGCCATCAGCCGCATGCCACTGTTCCTCTACAGCACTCTTACCATTTCGCTGGTTATCGTCTTTTCGCTGCCGGCCCTCACCGTCGCCTGCGTCTTTCTGGAACTCGACCGTCACTGGGGAACGCACTTCTTCACTGTCGGGCTCGGCGGCAACGTGCTCCTGTGGCAGCAGCTCTTCTGGTTCTTCGGCCACCCCTGGGTCTACGTCGTCTTCCTGCCTGCCACCGGCATGGTCTCCATGATGATCCCGGTCTTCTCTCGCCGGCCCATCGTGGGCTACCCCTACATCGCCATCTCGACCATCCTCACCGGCGTCATCGGCTTCAGCGTATGGCTCCATCACATGTTCGCCGTCGGCATGTCGGAGATGGCGATGAGCTTCTTCAGCGCAGGCAGCATGCTGATCTCCATCTTCAGCGCCGTCCAGGTATTGGCCTGGGTAGCGACGGTGTGGAAGGGCCGACCGGTGGCTACCACCGCCATGCACTTTTCCCTCGGCTTCCTGGCGCTGTTCGTCATCGGAGGGCTCAACGGCATCTTCACTGCCGTGGTCCCCGTGGACTGGCAGGTCCACGACACCTACTTCGTGGTCGCGCACCTTCACTACGTGCTGGTCGGGGCAAACGTCTTTCCCGTGTTTGCCGGCTTTTACTACTGGCTGCCCAAGATGATGGGCCGGATGATGAACGAGACGCTCGGGAAGTGGAGCTTCTGGGTGATGTTCGTGGGCTTTAATCTGGCGTTCTTCCCCATGCATCTGGCCGGGCTGAACGGCATGCCGCGCCGCATCTACACCTATCCGGAGATGCTGCACGTCGGCCCGCTCAATATGCTGGCGACCATCGGCTCATTCATCCTCGGTCTCGGCATACTGATCAGCATCGTCAACTTTTTCATCAGCCGCCGTTACGGCAGGCTGGCGGGAAAGAACCCGTGGAACGCCGACTCGCTGGAATGGGAGACGGATTCACCGCCCGCTCCGTATGCCACCATACATATCCCCACGGTACGGACGCGTCATCCGCTGTGGGATGACCACGACGAGGAATACGACCCTGACGACGCTCGCATCTTCGACCACGGACGGCAGACGCTGGCGACCTCCTGGCTGGACGGTGTGCCCACCGAGATCGCGCGCATGCCGATGGAGACGCTGGCGCCGCTGTGGCTGGCGGTGGCGCTGTTTGTCTTGTCCCTCGCGGTCATCTTCCACCTCCTATGGCTGATGCTGGCCGGGGTGATCGCCGTTTTCCTGGTGGGCTGCTGGTGGATCTGGCCGAAACCGCAGGAGGAGCCGGCATGAGCACCCTCCCCATGGATGCAGGTCTGCCAGCGGACCGTGACAAGATCGCGCGCCGCGACCGGGATATCGACGGAACGGATTGGGCACACCTGCCCTTGGACCGCACCCGCGGCAGCTTCGGCATGATGCTCACCATTGCGACTGAGGCGTTCCTCTTCATCGCCCTCTTCTTCGCCTATGGCTTCCTGGGAAACAATAAGCAGCGCTGGCATTGGGACGCACCGCCCCGGCTGCACTACGCCATACCCATGCTCATCATTCTCATCTGCAGCAGCTTCGTGATGATCTGGGGCGAGCGGCAGGTGAAGCACGAAAGATACGCCGCGGGCCGCATCGCGCTGGTGGTCACCATCGTCATGGGCCTCGTCTTTCTCTTACTCTCCTCCTTCGATTACCGCGAACACTGGAGGGACCTGACTCCGCAGTCCGACAGCTACGGTTCGATCTTTTACACCATCGTCTCCTTTCACGCGGCGCATGTGATCGTCGGCCTGTTGATCCTGATTTACCTGCTCTTCCTGCCGCGGTATGCCCCCGCGGACGAGTCCCCTCACCGCCCGTATCACATCGGCACTATGTACTGGCATTTCGTGGATATCGTCTGGATCTTCGTGGTCGCGATTCTGTATGTCGTGCCCAACGTGTGGCGCCTATGAGAAACGTGCGGCGCGTATGAAGGCCGACCTCGATCGCGATGATCCTCCGCAAGTCGCGCCGGGCAAACTATGGTTCGGCCTGGCTGCATCCGTAGCGGCGTGGTTCGGCCTGTGCCTTGTCGACGGCCTGATCACCTGGCAGGCCTGCGTGGGCGAGGAGCAATGGGGCGGCGCACACGCCTCTCCCGGCCTGTTCGCCCTGAATGTGGTGCTCACCTTCGTGCTGCTGGGCACAACGATGGCCGCGGGCCTGATCTCCTATCGCAACTGGAGGCGCCTGGCCGGAGAGGCTCGCCTGGCCGATGCCGAGGCCACCGGCCGCAAGGAATACATGGCGCTGCTAGGCATCTTCGTCAGCGCAACCCTGGGTGTTGGCATCGTGTGGCTCGGCATCCCGCTCATCATTCTGGGCATGTGTGTGAGGACGCGATGATGCGGCGGGCCCATGCTGCTCCGCGTCACGAGACGGTACGCCAGGCGACGCTTGCGATGCTCCTTCCCTGCGGCCTGCTTGCCGGCTGCACTTTGCTGGCAAGCTGCACCGGCGGCCGCACCGTGCAGCCTTACACCATCGCGACTGCCGGAAATGCGCATGCCGGCAAGCTGGTCATCGTGTCGTATAACTGCGGCTCGTGTCATACCATCCCCGGCATTCACAATGCCAACGGCCTGGTGGGACCGCCACTCATGTTCTTCAGCCGCCGGACGATGATCGCGGGAGAGCTTCCAAACTCACCCGACAACCTCGTCCGCTGGATTCAGGATCCCAGGTCCGTCGAGCCCGGTACCGCGATGCCGAAATTGGGGGTCACCGACCAGCAGGCGCACGATGTCGCCGCCTATCTCTATACCTTGCGCTGAACGGGAGTCATGCTCATGCGTCGATACACAGATTGGTTCAAGCTCACCTGCCTCGCACTCTGCCTCGGCGGCGGGGTTGCAGCGCTGGCGCAGCAGGGGAGTACAACCGATGTTCCCGGTGCGCTTCCTGGCATTCATCTTGTTAGCCCGCTTCCCGCCGGCCAATGGACGCTTCCCGCAGGCGACTACGCGAACACGCGCTTTAGCCCGCTTGCACAGATCACCACGGGCAATGTGCAGAACCTTCACATTGTGGCCACCATGGCCACCGGGATCCCGCACGGACATGAGGGCCAGCCGCTGGTGGTCAACAACACCATGTATGTGGTCACGCCCTTCCCCAACTACCTGATCGCCCTGGACCTCACCCAACCCGGCTATCCCATGAAATGGAAGTACGACCCGCATGCCAGCCAGCGCGCGATCGGCATCGCGTGCTGCGATGTAGTCAACCGCGGCGCCTCCTACGCCGACGGCAAGATCGTCTATAACTCGCTCGACGACAACACCATCGCAGTAGACGCCAGCACAGGCGCGCAAGTGTGGAAGACCTCCACCGGCGACATGAATCTGGGCGAGACCACCACCATGGCGCCCCTGGTCGTGAAGAATATCGTCTACGTTGGCAATAGCGGCGGCGAGTTGGGCGTCCGCGGCAAGCTCACGGCGCTGGATCTCAAGACCGGGAAGATTCTCTGGCGCGCGTACAACACCGGTCCTGACGCGGATGTGCGGATCGGTCCGGACTTCAAGCCCTTCTACAAGAAGGACCAGGGCAAGGATCTCGGCGTGAAGACCTGGACCCCCGACCAGTGGCATATAGGCGGCGGGCCAGTCTGGGGCTGGATCTCGTACGACCCCGAGCTCAACCTCATCTTCTACGGCACCGGCAATCCCGGCTCCTGGAACGATGACATGCGTCCCGGCGACAACAAATGGTCGGTCACCATCTGGGCCCGCAATCCGGAGACTGGAATGGCAAAGTGGGCCTACCAGGTAGTGCCGCATGACGGCTGGGATTTCGACGAGATCATGGAGAACATCCCCGTTGATATGGAGTGGCAGGGCCGTCAGCGCAAGCTGCTCATCCACCCCGGCCGCACCGGCTTCGTCTTTGTCCTCGATCGCGAAACCGGCGAGGTACTGTCGGCGGAGAACTTCGTTCCGGTCACCTGGGCCAGGGGCTACGACCTCAAAACCGGCCTGCCCATGGAGAATCCGGACAAGCGCTCCCACTCCGGCCAATACGCCAAAGGCATCTGTCCCTCCTCCACCGGCGGAAAGGACTTTATCCCCTCCGCGTTCTCCCCGCGCACCGGGCTTCTTTATATCCCCGCGCATAACACCTGTATGGACTATGAAAGCATCGACGTGAACTACATCGCCGGTACGCCCTATCTCGGCGCGAGCGTGCGCATGTATCCCGGAGATGGCGGCTACCAGGGCGAACTCGTCGCCTGGGACGTCGCTCACGCCAAGAAGGTCTGGGACGTCAAGGATGCCGACCTTCCCGTTTACGCCGGGGTGCTCGCGACGGGTGGCGATGTGGTCTTCTACGGCACCATGGAGGGCTGGTTCCGCGCCGTGGATGCGCATAGCGGCAAGGTCCTGTGGCAGACCAAACTAGCCTCCGGCATCATCGGCGATCCCATCACCTATCTTGGCCCCGACGGCAAACAATACGTCGCCATCTACGCCGGAATGGGCGGCTGGATGGGCGCTACCGATTTCGACAATGTCTCGCTCAGCGATCCCTACGCGGCGCTGGGCGTGGTCGGCGCCATGGCCAAGATCAAGAAGCTCACCAGCCCTGGAGGCGTCCTGTATGTCTTTGGCTTCTAAGTGGCTGATGGCCGCGCTGTGCGGGGGACTCTGTGCCGTTCCTGCGGTCGTCGGAGCTCAAGCGCAATCCACAGCGCCGGCGGCTTCCGCGGCCGCATCGGTGCTGCGCGTCTGCGCCGATCCCAACAACCTGCCCTATTCCAACCAGCAGCAGCAGGGCTTTGAGAACGATCTCGCCCAACTCGTCGCCCGGGATCTCGGCATGGATGTCTCCTATACCTGGGCGCCCCAGCGTTCCAGGTTCTTCCGTAAGACGCTGCTCGCCGGCGCCTGCGATGTGGTCATGGGCGTGCCCTCGCAGATGGAGATCGCCAGCACCACTGCCCCTTACTATCGCGCCACCTATGTCTTCGTCAGCCGCCGCGACCGTCATCTGCACATCTGCTCCTTCGACGATCCCCGTCTCCGCGCCATGCGCATCGGCGTGCACAGCATCGGCGATGACACCACCAACCTCCCGCCCGCCAACGCCCTGGCCAGTCGGGGAATGGCGCGCAATGTCGCCGGGTACAGCATCTACGGCAATCTGTCGGAGGCCAATCCGCCGGCGGACCTCATCAAAGCCGTCGCCAGCAAAGACGTGGACATCGCCGTTGCCTGGGCTCCGCTCGCCGGTTACTTCGCCCAGCACTCCGCCGTTCCACTTGACCTGACGCCCGTATGCCCATCTTCAGCCGACGCCGCCCTGACCTTCACCTTCGATATCTCCATGGGCGTGCGGCGCGGGGACACGGCACTGCGCGACAAGCTGAACACTGAAATAGAGCGCCGCCGGCCGGAGATCCAACGCCTGCTCGCCTCCTATGGCATTCCCATGGTGCCGCTGCCCGCCACGGATGCTCCGGCAAAACCTGCGACGGCAGCAGAGTCCGAATGAGGGGTCTGAGACTATGCGAGCGCACATCACGGCATTTGCGAGCCTGCTCTTCATTGCCGCCCTCCCGGGCTGCAATACCAGCGCAACCCACTCCGTCGCGGAAGGTGCAGCCCCGCCCATCCAGGCCGCCGTCGGGCCAATCCCGGGCGCATCGCAGCGCATCGCCTATCGCACCAATCCCTTTGCCGGCCAGGCTGTCGCCATTCAGGAGGGCCGCAAGCTCTTCCTCTGGTACAACTGCTACGGCTGCCACGGCGGACACGCCGGCGGCGGCATGGGCCCCAGCCTGCGCGACCAGACCTGGCTCTACGGCGATCGCGACGACCAGGTCTTCGACTCCATCGCCCAGGGCCGCGGCCAGGGCATGCCCACCTGGGGCACCAAAATACCCGAACAGCAGATATGGAAGCTGGTCGCCTACATCAAGACCATGGGAACGCCCCTGGAGGCCGATCCGCCCACCATGCCAGCCGATGAGCAGGTAGCCGGCCCCGCCTCGAAACCGTCCGTCCACACCTCGGAATACAAGCCGGCGCAGTAAGTTCACCGGAGACGATTGCATGCGACGCCTCATCTCGATCTCTTCGCTGATGCTCCTGCTGACCGGCTGCCAGCGCGCGCAATCCTCGCTCTACCCCGCCGGCCCTGCCGCGGACAAGCTCGCGCGCATGTCCTGGCTCATGATCATCACCTTCCTGATCGTGACCGCCGTGATGTGGGTGCTGATCGCCCTCGCGGTGATGAAGCGCCGCGGCTCTCTCGACACTCATGAGCCCGTAGGCGTGGGCGGCGGCCAGGGCTGGATCGCTATCGGCGGGCTGATCATCCCCGGCATCATCCTCTTCGTCATCTTCGTCCTCGGCCTGCAGCTCATGGCCAGCTTCCCCATCCACGATCCGCACATGGCAGACATGGCCCCGCAGATCCGCATCACCGGCCATCAGTGGTGGTGGCAGGTGGAATATCTGCAGGGGGGCGTGTACCAGCACTTCACGACCGCGAACGAGATCCACATTCCGGCGGGCAAGCCGGTGACGATCGAACTACGGTCGGCGGATGTCATCCACTCCTTCTGGGTGCCCAACCTGCACGGCAAGGTGGACCTGATTCCCGGCCACGTGAACTTCATCCAGATTGAGGCCGACCACCCCGGCAACTTTCCCGGCACCTGCGCCGAATACTGCGGAGCGCAGCACGCGCACATGCGCCTGCTGGTCGTGGCCCAGCCTGCGGACGAGTATCAGGCGTGGCTTGAGGGGCAGCTCCAGCCCGGCGTGGAACCCGCAGCAGGCGACGCGCAGCAGGGCGAGCAGGTCTTTATGGCCGGGCCATGTTCGAACTGCCACCAGGTGCGCGGCACACTGGCCGGCGGCCGTGTCGCGCCGGACCTCACGCACATCGCCAGCCGCCAGTACATCGCGGCCAACTCCTACGCCAACAATGACGCCAATCTGGAAGCGTGGGTCACCCACGCGCAATCGCTCAAGCCGGAGGCGGCAATGCCCAACCTCACCCAGTTCACCGGAGAGCAGTTGCGTGAGTTAGTCGCCTACCTGCGGCAGTTGAAGTGAAGTAAGCATCAGGAACACCTGACCGAGGAGAACACGATGCCGGAGATCACGCGCACTCAGCCACAGACCAAGATACATCGGCCCTCCTGGACTACCGCGCTGGCGGCCGCGCTGACGCTCGCGTCCGGGGTCTCCCTCCAGGCGCAGAAAAAGGCCGATTGCTCCGCTCTCCCGGATGCCGGCCGGCTCCGCCAGACGCTGCAATCCGTGGTCAAAGGCGGCGCCGCCAAGAACGGCGGCCTCGGCAATCAGGAATGGGCGGTGATGGTCAATCGCGACGGAATCGCCTGCGCCGTGGTCTTCAGCGGCAACGAGCGAGGCCAGCAGTGGCCGGGCAGCCGCGTCATCGCCGCCTCCAAAGCCAACACCGCCAACGGCCTCAGCGGCCCGGATTATGCGCTCTCCACCGCCAACATCTACGCCGCCTCGCAGCCCGGGCAGAGCCTCTATAGCCTGGCCACCAGCGAGCCGCCAAATCCGCAGGCGGCCTTCGGCGACCCGTCCACCTTCGGCACGCCCAACGATCCCATGATCGGTAAGGCGGTCAGCGGCATCATCGTCTTCGCCGGCGGCCTGCCGCTCTACAGCGCGAAAGGGAAGATCGTCGGCGGCCTGGGCCTGAGCGGCGACACCTCGTGCGCCGACCACGTGATGGCCTGGAAGGTGCGCCATCAACTGAATCTGGATGCGGTGCCTATGGGGCCCTCTCCCGATCACAACGACAACATGATCCAGGATTACGCCAACGGGGTGAGCGCGAGCGGCTTCGGGCATCCCGCCTGCAAGGGCGGCAATTCATCGGCCGGCATCATCAAGACCCTCTCCCACGACTTCCCGACAGGGCCAAAACAGTAGACGAGGTCATCTTGGCTGCATCTCAATGACCGCTCCCGAGTAGCTCGGCGGGATAAGATGGGCGCTTGGTACACCGGAGATATATCGGACGCGTCGCCGCACTGTTCCTCCTTGCGATTGTTTCCTCGCAACTGCGAGGCCAGAGCGATACCGGAGAGTTGCGGCTCAAGATCATCGATCCCAATGGCCTGGCCCTTCCCTGCACTGTCTCCCTGGAGAGCGAAGCCAACCAGGTGCGCAAGACACTCTCCACCGACGCGGCAGGCCTCCTGGATGCGAAGCTCCTGCCCTTCGGCATCTACCGCATGACCGTGCAGCACAGCGGCTTCCAGCCTTCCGTGCAGACGATAAGCATCCACTCCGCCCTTCCCCTCACCTATGAACTCAGGCTGAGCATCGCCGGTCCCGGAACCGTGGTGGATGTGCATGACGCGAGCACCCTCATCGATCCGGAGCGCGCCGGTTCGGTCAACCGCATCGGCAGGAGCATGATCGAGGACCGGCAGGGTTCGCTGCCCGGGCGCTCGGTCATCGACCTGGTCAACGACCAGCCGGGCTGGTTGTATGAGGGGAGTGCCGTTCTTCATCCCCGCGGCTCCGAGTACCAGACCCAGTATGTCGTGGACGGCATCCCGCTTACGGACAACCGCTCTCCCGGCTCGAACGTCCAGATCGGGGCCGAGGATGTCCAGTCGCTCTCCGTCTACACTGCCGGAATCCCCGCCGAGTATGGACGCAAGCTGGGCGGCATCGTGGAAGTCTCGACCATCCGAGACCAGCGCCAGGGCCTGCACGGGACCACGGAACTGTATGGCGGAAGCTTCTCTACCGCCAACGGTTACGCCATGGCCCAGTATGGCTGGGGAAAGAACAGCGCGAACGTCAGCGCCAGCGGAGCCTACACAGCCTGGTATCAGAACCCGCCGGTGCTCGACAACTTCACCAATGGCGGCACTACGGGCGATTTTGCGGGAGCGTACGAGCGCGATTTCACTGACAAGGACCGCCTTACGCTGACCGCACGGCACGGCTTGGCGCGCTTTCTGGTGCCCAACGAATACCTCCAGCAGCAAGCCGGCCAGCGCCAGGACCGCGATACGCTGGAGACGATCGGCAGCGCCTCCTACCAGCACATCGTCTCCCCCCGGCTGCTAGGGGCGCTGCACTTGATGGTGCGCGACGACACCACGCACCTCTCCTCGAACGCCCTGTCCACGCCCATCATCGCAAGTCAGGACCGTGGATACCGCGAGAGCTACCTGAAGGCGACGGTCACCGCCGACCGCGGTATCCAGGAGTGGAAGGCCGGCGCCGAAGCGGACTTCATCGACATCCATGAGCGCTTCAACGACACCATCACCGATCCGTCGCAGTTCGATCCGGGGACGCCCGGCAGCTTCGATTTTTTTCAGCGCGGCAGCGATCGCGAACAGGCCGTCTTCCTCGAAGACAACCTGCATTTCCATAGCTGGGCCGTCGCGGCGGGCGTTCGCTGGGACCACTACAAGCTGGTGGTCGATCGCAACGCCACCAGCCCGCGGCTCGCGGTCTCCCGCTATTTCTCGAAGCAGGCTCTCGTTGTCCATGTTTCCTACGACCGCATCTTTCAGACGCCCGCATTTGAAAACATCCTGCTCTCCAGTTCGGCTGCCGTCACCTCGCTGAATCCTGACGTCCTGCGCATCCCGGTCGAGCCTTCGCAAGGCAACTACTACGAGGCAGGCGTCACCAAGGGCTTCGCCGGTCAGCTACGGCTGGATGTGAACTATTTCCTGCGCGAAGTCCAAAACTTCGCCGACGACGATCAGCTACTCGACACCGCCATCAGCTTCCCCATCGCCTTTCGCAAAGCTCATATCTACGGCGTGGAAGCGAAGCTGGAGCTGCCGCATTGGAATAGGTTTTCCGGATTTACGAGTTACTCCTATCTGGTGGGTTCGGCGTATCTCCCGGTGACCGGCGGGCTGTTTCTGGGCGACGAGGCTAGCCAGGCCCTGCAGCAGACATCCGGCCGCTTTTGGGTATCGCAGGACCAGCGCAATACCCTGCGCACGCGCCTGCGCTATCAACTTGTGCCGCGCGCGTGGATCGCAGGCGGCGGCGATTACGGCAGCGGACTTCCGGTTGCATTCACCGGAACCAGGCAGGATGCCATCGCGCAATATGGCCAGGCACTGGTCGATCGGGTCAATTTTGACAACGGCCGCGTCAAACCCTCGCTGGCGATCGATGCGTCTGCCGGCGCGGACCTGCTGCGGAGGGACAAGTTCGTGATGCAGGCACAGGTGGATGGACAGAATCTGAATAACCGCATCAACCTGATCGACTTTGCCGGACTTTTCTCCGGCAATGCAGTAGCCCCGCCCCGGAGCTGGGACGCGCGGCTCAGGTTCTCTTTCTAAGCCTGCTCGATTGCACGCACATCTGCAGCGGCAGAAGCGGCCCTGAGCCCGATCAGGCCGCTGGTTCGCAGATGCGCAAACCGGCTGCGAAGGATTGATACCCCGTCTTCAATCCGGAAAAATACTCCGATGCCGCCGTGAATGTAACCACGCCGATCCACTGTTCGCACCGCACATAGGTTTGCGCCTGGATGATGGGAGTCGCTCCTTCCAGCTTGCCGTGTTTGATGAAGAGCAGCGCTGCCTCCTCCGCGCCGGGAAATGCGATCACGCTCGGCCCGGCAATCTTGGGGTCGCTGAAGACGCGATCGAAGATGGTCCTCTGCGCCACCAGATACGGCGCAAGCAGCTTGCCCGCCAGCAGCGTGTCCTCAGTCAGGCAGATATTCGCAACCTGCTGCGCGGCCTCGCGTTTCTGAACACCGAAATCCGGAACGAACTCCCATCCTTCCGGAACGCAGTACACGGCCCAGCGGCCAACGCGGGCCAGCAGCGGGCGCGAAGCGGGTGCGGTCATTGGCCGGCCTGAGGCGAACGCGGCTGCGCTACGCCGTCGACCGAGGCGGTCTGCGGCGCGGCTTGGGGCGCAATCCACACCTGTTGCGACGCGTCTGGGCGCGAACCGGCCGGCTTGCCTATCCAGGCCCGCAGCTCCGCGCCGTCCGGCGTCACTGTCGACGCGGCATCGCCTGCTGCTCCTGCTCCCGGCGGATCGACCGAGAATAGCCCTCCGTCCCCGCCCCCGGCGCCGGCCGGCGCAAACAACGCGGTGCCCGGCGGCAGAGCTACGGGCTGCACGCTTTCAAAGCTGTGGGTGACCGCCGGCGGCAGATCGGGCCAGCCGGCCTGGCTGAGAGGAATGGCCGGCAGAGCACCGCCGGGAGGGGCGCTGGTGAGCATGGTGCCATCGGATAGCAACGCCGCGGTCGCCGCACTGGTAGCGCGCGGCTGCATGGGCACCGGAACGCCCATGGACTGGAGACCGCCCATGGCCCCGGCCATGCCGCCTGCGCCCGCCATGCCGACCAGCACCGTCTCCTCTCCCAGGATGGCCATGTCTGGCGGCCCCACGCATACCAGTTGATCGGTGACACGCGATTGCGGCATCTCGCCCACCAGCACCGTCGGAGATCCCATGACGAAGGGGCCGCCGACGTGCGGAATCGGGGGCACTCCGGGCGTCTCCATGGGGCACACATGGTTATCGCCGATCCGCGCCGCGGGAAGTCCGCCGATCAGCACCATCGGAAATCCCATGACGATCACGCCGCCGTGTTCTGTCTCATCGCTGATCCTGCAAGCGGGTGTTCCCATGGTCTCTCCCTTCCCACATCAGCCAGGCTTGACGACGTCCGCGCCTCGCGCACCACGTTGTTCGCCGGCCACGATATGCAGCGCTAATTCTTCTTGGTTCCCTTGCTCCCGTCGTCCGCCTCGTCGGGTTTCGCAGGATCCTGCGGGCTCTGTACCTCCGCCGGTGAACCCTGCAACTGCGCGCCGCCGCTGTTGATCTTCACCAGCAATCCCTGGATGGTCACGCCGCTCGGATCGATGGAGATGAAGCCGCCCGGCCCGGAAAGGCATACCGCCTCGCCGCCCTCGATCACCACCATCACACCACCCTTGATGTGCATCTGCTCCCCGGCATCCAGCACATGGACCATGCCGGTCTTGTTGTACTGGTTCGTTCCCACCTGCAAGGAATAGTTCATGCCGATCTTTTCATTCGAGCTTTGGCCAACGGAGCGGTCCGCGTTTCCCTGCATCTTCTCCGCGCGATTGCCGCTGACGGTCACGCCCTGATCGCCACCGACCGATGCAAGCTGCTTGCCCTTTACGATGAGGTGCTGATCGCCTCCCACGTAGGTGCGGCTGTCCTTCTCCACGCGTAGATCCATGTCCATCTCGGCGTTGATGAAGATCTGCTCCGCACCCTTCTTGTCTTCAAAACGAAGCTCGTTGGCGTTCGATCCATCGCCGTGCAAGGAACTGCGCGTCACGAACCCGGAGCGGGTGTACTGGCTTGCCGGATCGTACTTGGGCATATTGACGCCGTTGTACACCGAGCCGACGACCAGCGGCTGGTCGGGGTCGCCCTCCACAAAGTCCACCACCACCTCATCGCCCACCCGAGGCCAGAAGAAGCTGCCCCATCCTTTGCCCGCCCATGGTTGCGCCACCCGCAGCAGCGTGTTGTCCACCGTATTCGGCTTGCGCAGCCGGTCCCAGTGAAACTGAACACACACCCGGCCCCACTCGTCCATGTGGGAGTCCGCACCTCCCTGCGTCATCACGCGCGCCGTATGCAGTCCGTGCACCACGGGCTTGGGAGTGATCTGCGGAGCACGGTAGGCGATGGAAGAGGGCATGGCGATGAAGGCATTCCGATACGCCTCCTGCCCGGCGACGGGACGCGATCGGTACGGCGGCAACTGCAACGCCGTGTGTTCCACTGCCACGGTCAGGTACTTGACGTTGATCTCCGCCAGTGGATGTTTGCTCAGCTCAAAGGTGAAGCCGGGCTGGAGCGGCCGCGCGTTCGAGATGCCGCGGAGCAGCAGAGTAGCGGCATCGGAGGCGTCGCGGCGCACATCCTGCAGTAACTGCTCGGCGCTGTGGGCGTCGCCGGCTGAATCCTGCGCGCGGTTGAAGTGCGCATCGGCCACTCCCAGGTAGTCGTACGACTCATGCTGGTTTCCGCCCAGCGGTCCCGCGGTCTGGGATGGTTCTTTCAGGTCGACCGCATCGTGCATGAACTCGAAATCCCAGTGGGTGTGCTTCCCGGTGACGAGGCTGGACGTCGAAGTGCACTGCTGCACCAGGTAATCGTAGACGCTCTCCATCGCGCTCCACTCCGGCGCATAGCGAAACTGATGTTGAAATGGATTCTCCGTCAGCAGCGACGACTGATCGTTGAGCACCAGTTTGTGATCGTTGGCGGTGTGCTCGAAGTGGTAGAAGATACCCCACCGCTCCATCAGCCGCGACACGAACTGGAAGTCCGTCTCCCGGTATTGCGTGCAGTACTCCAGCATGGGATAGGTGGCGTGCGTCCGATTGTCGAACGTGATGCTATACGGCTGCAGCACCGCCTCCAGGATGGAGACGACGCTCACATTCTGGAACACGCGGGTGTTGGTATTGAGGGTGAGCAGCCACAGGGAGGGCACCAGTTCCACGGTATACACGTTGAACTCATCGTCGCCGCCCGTTGCGTCGAAGCGGGAGACGATGCCGTTGACGTAACGGATGGCGCCGCTCTCGAGCACCTGGATCCCTACCGTCATGCGGCGGCCCACCAGACTCCTGGCGGCGACTGCTGTATCGGTTTTCGCCACCACCTCCAGCGAAAAGCGGAATAGCTCCGACAGCGCCTCATGCCCGCGGAGGGCTTCCGGAAGAAGCACATCGTCACCGAGCGGGCTGGTCAGGGAGAGGATGCGGTTCTCTAGCTCGTAGTCCGGCATATCGGCCTTTCGTTCAGTTCACTCTCCGCGCCTGGCAAGAGCGCCTTTCCTCACCAGGAGTACTGAAAGTTCCCGTCCGGCGCGAGTCCCACCAGGACACGTGCCGTCTCCTGCTCCTCCGCCATGCGGCCAAGTAGCTGCCGCGAAAGCTCCGGCAGCAGCGTGTTGGAGAGTATGTTGTCCACATTGCGTGCGCCGCTTTCCACCTCGGTGCACCGCTTGGCGATCTCATCCAGCAGCCGTTCGTCGTACTCGAAGGTGATGCCGTGCGTCTCCTGCAGGCGCCGCTGCACCTTTCCAATCTTGAGCCGAATGATCTGCTTCAGCGCTTCATCGCGAATAGGCAGGTAGGGCACGATCAGCATGCGGCCCAGAAACGCCGGCTTGAAGATCTTGTTCAGCTCCGGCTTGATCGCGGTCGCCAGCGTCTCGCTGTCCGGCATGGTCTCCGGATCTGCGGTCAGCTTCATCAGCGTGTCCGTCGCCGCGTTGCTGGTCAGGATGAGGATGGTGTTTTTGAAATCGATGGTGCGCCCTTCTCCGTCCTCCATGTGTCCCTTGTCGAACACCTGATAGAAGAGCTCGAGCACGTCGATGTGCGCCTTCTCCACCTCATCCAGCAGCACGACGGAATAGGGCCGCCGCCGGACGGCCTCCGTCAGCACGCCGCCTTCGCCATAGCCCACATAGCCCGGAGGCGAGCCCTTCAGCGTCGAAACCGTGTGCGCCTCCTGGAACTCCGACATATTGATGGTGATCAGATTGCGCTCGCCTCCATACAGCAGATCGGAGAGCGCCAGCGCGGTCTCGGTCTTGCCCACGCCGCTGGGTCCCACCAGCATGAACACCCCGACCGGCTTGCCGGGATCTTCGAGGTTGGCGCGCGACGTGACGATCCGCTGGGCAATCGCCGCCAGCGCATGGTCTTGTCCGATGACGCGCTTCTTCAGATGCTGATCGAGCTCGAGCACCGCCCCGATCTCGTCCTTCACCATCTTGCCCACGGGGATGCCGGTCCAGGCCGAGATCACCTCGCCCACGATCTGCTCATCCACGCAGACGCGCATCATCGGATGCGTTCCCTGCACCTGTGCCAGCTCCGCTTCAAGAGCCGCCAGGGCTTCGCGTCCTCCATGACCGTCGCCGGAGGTTCCATTCTTCGCTCCTCCGATGGCGACTGCACCATCGCCGGCAGCTCCGCTCTGCCCATTGCCCGCGGCAACCTCCAGTTCACCGCGGTGCTCGCGAATGCGGCTGACCAGGTCCGATTCCTTGCCCCACTGCCCGGTCAGGCTCTCCAGCCGGTTCCGCGCGTCTGCGAGCCCCTGGTCGATCACGCGGATACGTTCCACGTGGTCTGCTCCGACAAGCGTCTCCCGCTCCAGGATGCGCTTCTGCGTTTCGAGATCATCGATCTGCCGGTGCGTGTCTTCAATGGCCGGCGGTGTCGTGTTCTGGCCGAGTGACAGCCGGGCACACGCCGTGTCCAGCACGCTGACCGCCTTGTCCGGAAGCTGCCGCCCCGCCAGATAGCGGTGCGATAGACGTACGGTTCCCCGCACCGCCTCATCCAGAATGCGCAGATCGTGGTGCTTTTCGAGCGCCGACACAATGCCCCGCAGCATGGTGCAGCACTGTTCTTCCGAAGGCTCCTCCACCTTGACCACCTGGAAGCGCCGAGCCAACGCGGCGTCCTTCTCGAAAAACTTCTTGTACTCCGACCAGGTAGTCGCGGCGATGGTGCGCAGCTCGCCCCGCGCCAGTGCCGGCTTCAGCAGGTTGGCCGCGTCATTCTGTCCCGCCTGGCCACCCGCGCCGATCATCGTATGCGCCTCATCGATGAACAGGATGATGGGGTGCGGCGACGACTTGACTTCGTTGATCAATCCCTTCAGCCGGTTCTCGAATTCACCCTTCACCCCGGCGCCGGCCTGCAGCAGCGCAAGATCGAGGCTGTGGAGCTGCACGTTGCGCAGCACCTGGGGTACGTCGCCGGCCGCCAGGCGCAGTGCGAAGCCCTCGACCACCGCCGTCTTGCCCACCCCCGCCTCGCCGGTCAGAATGGGATTGTTCTGCCGGCGGCGCATCAGGATGTCGATCACCTGTCGGATCTCGGGGTCACGTCCCAGTACCGGGTCGATTTTGCCGGCCTTCGCGGACGCCGTAAGGTTTTGCGTGTATTGCTCGAGGTGCGGTGTGGCGGTCGCCTTTCCCGGGGCTCCCGGCGCTGCTCCGCTCTCCCCGCCTGCGGCCGCGGGAGCCGTCTTCTGTTCGCCGGAAGACGCGACGATGGTGTAGAAGTCCTTGCTCAGCGCCTCCGCTGGAATCTGCTGCAGTTCCTTGCTCACGTCGTGCACCAGCCGCGCCAGTTCGCTGTTGCGCAGCAGGGCAAGCAGCGCGAACCCCGAGCGGATCTGCGACGCATCGTAGTCAATCGTCGCCAGCACCCAGGCCTCGGTCAGCATCGTCACGATCATGGGGCTGAAGGCCGGCGTGCGCGCGTTGCCGGATTTCAGCCGGTCGAGGCTCCGCTGCAGCTCCGTCGTCAGCCGCGAACGGTCCACTCCATACTGCTGCAGGATCAGCGCGAAATCGCTGTCCTGGCTCTCCAGCAGCTTCAGCAGGAAGTGTTCCACTTCCACGTCATAGTTGGTACGGGCCAGACATAGCCCGGCCGCGGCTTCCAGAGCGCCACGGGTGGTGTGGTTCAGCTTTCCAATCAGGGATTTCAGGTTCAAGCTCATTGCCCTCGCTCCGTACTGCTCATGTCAACTGCCTACGGGGGAGATCCGCTCCGCTTCAATGCACCTCGTAGAACGCCTCGTCCGGATCGCGCTGGAAGTCGCGGTTCTTGATCCAGCTCACCAGCCCCAGCCGTCCGGCTGATGGACCGGTCTCGCCCAGATGCAGCGATGGGACCTCATCGCGCGCGAGCACCAGTTGCACGACAAACGCCAGCTCACGGTTGCCATACAGCCTGAGCCACGATGCCAGTTCTTTGCAACCCTGCGCGCCGGGAAGAAATTCGCGGTACTGCGCAAACGGCATCGGTCCCAGCCGCACCGTCACTTTACCGCTTTGGTCCCATACCTCATCGCCGATAATTGCGCCGAAACCCAGCTTCTCCGAGAAGGAGTGCGTCTCGGTAAGACATGTCTGGTGCCGCACCGGCAGCCGGTTCCAGCTCCCGGTAAACTGCTCGATCGCGACCGGTACCTCGAAGTAGTCTTCGAGTATCTGCTTCAGGCCCTGCGCGGAGCGCGTCTTCTGCGCCAGAAGCCCGGTGTAGTAGAGCGCCGCCTCGTCGGGAATATCCATGCGGTTGCGCAGGCCGGCCGTCCCCAGGCCCAACAGATCCAGAAGACGCGCGCTGATCGCATCCTCACCCGCGCCCTTGCGCTCATACGCGATGAAGAAGCGGTACTTCTCCCACGATCGATAGAAGAGCGAGAGGATGCGGTGATTGAACAGATCGAAGAAGGCCGCCGGCCCGCGATCTTTGGCGCGGCTGCGCTCCAGCAGGTACTCCGTGTACGGGTGCGGCAGGGCGCCCACCGCCGCCGCCATCCCCATGAAGTTCACCTGCATGGCATGCGGGGCTCGCTCGTTGAGCGTCAGCGAGTCCAACTCGCTCGGGGGGAAACTGAGACTGGGCCGCGACGAAAACCGCACCACCTCAGAGGATGGCGTCACGTACAGTCCCACCGGATTGCGCTCCGGATAGAGGCGCTCGAGCAGCCGCACCGCCTGGAAGAAACGCACGAAGAGATGATCGGCCTCAAGCATCCGGCGCAGACCGGATTCTGTCAGATCGGACTCTCCTGGATTTGACGTTCCCTGATCGGACTCTTTCAGATCGGACTCGCTTAGATCAGCGTCTTGCTTCCCGCTCTGGGTAACCATTCGCGCACCACCTCCTTTCGCTGGGTTGAACGCGCAAGGAGCTGGCAGAAGCTGTTCATGGACGCATAGCAGCCCAGGAACCGCTCCAGCACAGTCGCGAACAGGAAAAGCCCGCCGCCCACGAACTGTCGCTCGTCAAACTCCACCTCTACCTGCGTGCCGCGTGCCGGCGTGATGCCGAAGTGCGAGCGGGTGAGCGCCACATGCGGCTTTGCCGTCAGCCTGGTGATCCCGCCGATCTGATTCTCCAGAAAGGATGAGTCAGTGAAGTTGTGCAGCCGCAGTATCTCCTGCAACGCCGGCAGCCCATCCTCCTGGAGCGATAGATAGTTGAGCGAAAGTTGTGAGATCAGCCGCCACAGTTGCCCCCGGCCGCTCGGCGGATCATAGCTCGACGTCGGCCTGCGCAGCGCGCGAATCACACCCGCGGCCGGCGCCGCCTCCGCGAAGAAGTCTCCGTCCTCCGCACCAAACGGCAGGCGCGAGGGCAGATCATGATTCGTGCAGGTGCAGCGCACGGTCAGCACTTCGGCGTCTGGCTCCGTCACCACGCCCTCGATATCGGCAATGGAGATGTACATCGCCGAGGGCGCCCGTTCTCCCAGAACATTCGGCCGCCGCATTCCATGCCAGAACACCAGTTTGTTGCCCTGCCGCGTTTGCGAACGGAAGGCGAACAAGGGCTGCAGCGTTGCCACCGTGCGCTTGCTGGGATTCGACGCCAGCACCTCGTCGATGGAGAAGATCTCCGTCACATCCTCATGGCGCACGTCCGGAATGACCCGGTATTCATGCCGCGCCTGCGTCAGCAGGATGGGCTCCGCGGTCTGTTCATGCAGGTTGATCACCGGCGTGCAGCCCAGCCGTATGGTGCGCGCAGAAACGCCGACCTCGAGCGCCTGCTGCCGCTCCGGCCGCGCGAAGCGGGAGATCACAAAGAGTACTTCGGCCGCGCGTTCGCATCTGGCCGCGCGCAGCGCTTCCAGTCCGGCCAGCCGGAAGAAGAGAAACTTCTCTGAAAACGTGAAGTATTCCTGCAGCAGCCGGTAGCCATCGAAAGATCGGCGCGGATACGGCAGCAGGGCCTCGTCCTCCTCAAACCCCATCGCGCTCAGTGAGTCAGGATCGATGTTCACCACAGGGCCGGCCGGATCGTCCGGATTCCGCACCAGGATGCGGATGCAGTTGTTCGACAACAGTTCGTAGAGCGTATGTACGACGTTGGTCTCGCCCGAGAGATGGAAGCGTAGGTCCGACAGCTCGAGTTCGGCGAAGGAGACGTCGGGAGCGCATTCCAGCCGCACCTGCAACACTGCCGCCGCCCCGGCCCCCGCTCCATGCACCGGACGCGCCAGCCGCTCCGGCAGGCGCCACTCGCACGCCGCCACGCTGAACGGCCACAGCTCCACCGGATAGCAGGTACGGAAGCGGCACGCCAGCCCGTCCACGCGGCGCTTGGTGGTCAGCACCGTACCGGAAGGCATGACAACGGCGGCCGTCGTCTTGGTCTGCGCTCCCTCGGCCTGGCATTCCACCACCGTCATGGCGGGTATGGGCCGCAGATAATGCGGGTAGACGACGCTAAGCAGCCCCGAGGTGAGCTCCGGGAAATCATCGTCAATGCGCAGATGAATTCGCGCCGCGAGGAAGGCGAACGCCTCCAGCATCCGCTCCACGTGGGGATCTTCACAGCGATCCGGCTCCAGCAGCAGCCGGCTGGCGACGCGCGGATACTTCTGCGCAAACTCGCCTCCAAGGTCGCGCAGGTACGCCAGCTCGCGTTCGTAGTGCTCTAGGAGTTCCTCTCGCATCCGCCTACTTCACCGTGTACTCACCGCTGGTCAGCTCCAGCACCGTATCGAAGGAGATCTCTTCCGGCGCCGGATCGATGCGCATGAGTCCCTGCACATGAAAGCGCAGCCTGCGGTCCGCCGTCTGCGACTCCTCGATGGACACCACCACATCCGTCAAACGCGGTTCAAAGTCATGCAGACACTGTTCGAGCGCCTTGCGCAGGCGCTTGTGATCGGACGCGGAGCTCAAGCCCAGCGCGGTAATGTCCGACAACCCATAGTTCACGATCGTCGCCCGTGCCCGCTCGTACTTGCCGATAGTCTCCAGCGGCGGACGACGCGTATTCAGCAGCCACTCCAGATCACGCTTCAGCGCCTCGCGAAAGTAGCGCACCGACTGCGCCCGCGTCGCCGGCCAGTCCTCCACCTCCATCAGCCGGTCCAGAACAGACTGCGTGACCAACGCATCAGTGTTCGCGCGCGCCACTGCCCCTCCTCAGCCCCGGCGTCAACTGGAGCACTCGATGGCCGCCGTCGGGTCGATACGGCAGAGCCGTTCGAAGATCTCCTGCCGTCTGGACTCCGTATCCCCTCGTCCCTGCATGCACTTCAGCAGCAGGGCCAGGGGAGGCGCCAGCAGTTCGCCGGACTCCCACCCCTCCAGCTTGCGCTGCTCCATCTCCACCGCAAGCTGCTCCAGCATCGGCGCGGCCACGGAATCATATCCTGCCGCGAGGCATAGCTGCGCTACCTGGGTCTTACGCTGGAAGCGCAATCTTCCGCTCTCCTGCTGGGCCGCGTCCCGCACCAGCAACTGGATGGCCTGCTGCGCGCGCCCTTGCCGGATGAGCCCTCGCGCAATCTCCAGCGTGTCCGGCGCCTCCTGCTCTTCGGCCTGCGAAACCAGCAGCTCTTGTGGAACCTGCGGCGCGTAGACAAGGTCTTGCGATGTAGCGGGCAGCGACGGCGGTTGCGGCGGCGGTTCTGGCGGCGGCGGCAGAACCGTCTCCGTCAGCCATCGCAGCGTCTCCGGATTCGCCGTGGGCGTGTCGTCATTGAAGGTCCAGCCCGTCGCGGCGGGAAAGTCGCGCAGCAGCCCTCCCAGCGAGGAAAGAACTGCCGGCGGGATCGCCTGGTACCCCAGCTCCACACTCGCCTTCCAGATATACCGCTGCAGGTCCAGCCAGACACCACCCCACGGCTCGCCGGCGGCCGTCACGGCGATGCGCAACAGCTCGCTCCAGTTCGCATCCGTCAGCGCGCGGCGGAGTTGCTGCCGTGCTTCGGTCGGCGGAGACGGCGGATACTCCGCATCCATCGCTCCCCGGCGCGCGCGCAGTTCGCCCCAGCGCAATCCCGTCTGCAACAGATACGCAACCGGGCTGGCCGCATCCTGCTGCGCCAGGAAACGCGCACACGCCTGAACGCGGATCGCAACCTCCTGCGCATTCGTCGGCTCGGCGGTCTCGGGCACCGTCGCCGGTTGCGCAATAGCAGCCGCGGGTGCCGCTGTCACCTGCTGCTCCACCGCCGGCTCCCGCCGCTCCGGCGTTGCCGCCGCTTCGCTGCGGGGCGCCTCCGCCATCACGCTCGTCTCTACTGGGCTTGCCTCCGGCGGCTGCACCTCTGGCGCGGCCTCGGGAACCGCATCCGGTTCCGTCTTCCGCTTTTCGTTGAGCAGCGATGTGACGACCTGCCCTACCTCCTGCATCGCCTGCTCCAGCCGGCTCAGTGAGGGACCGTCCGCGCCATAGCGTTCCTCACAGAAAGCGGCCAGGTTCTGCAATTGGTCCGTCGCGTCCTTGAGCGCCGCCTCCGTCTCCACGTAGAAGTTCTTGGGCGTGGAGATCAGGCCGGCATCGAAGATCTCTGCCGTGACCTTGCCCTCAGCCACAGCTCTCTCGCGCGCCTGGCGCTTGGCGTCGCTCTGGCTCGCGCCTGCCTCATAGCCGATCGAACGCGATTCCTTGTACTGGTAGAAGCTGTAGCCGGCGCGCGTCAACGGAACGTTGTACAACAGGGCGCTCGCGCGGTTCGCCATCCACTCGATCGGCGTCGCCCGCATGCCGCTGTCGCCGTCCTCGATCTCCGGATGCAGCGTGTCCCAGAACTGCTCCTGCATCGCAAGAAACAGGCTCAGGCATGCCGGCAGCAGCGCAATGCCCTCCCGCTTGATGTGGGCCTCGGTCAGCCAGGCGAGCAACTGCAGGTCCTTGCTCCTGGTCGCCAGCGCCTCGCCCGCCAGCTTGATCACCAGGTTGAAGTCTGCCTTCTTGGCGGCGCGCTGCCACTCACCCGCCGGCAGGCTATCGTCCTCCTCCGTGCGCGCTTCCTTGATCTGGTCGTACACGCGCTCGTAGCGAAGGCTGGGGCCGGACGGATTGTCGCCCGCGATCGGCTGCAGCAGGTCGTCGCGCAGCGGCACTACGCGGCCTCGACGGGATGCTCGAAGCTGAGGCTCCGTACCTCAAGTAGCCCAAGCTCCGCATCGTCGGCAGCGAAGATCTTTTGCCCCAGGGGTATCGACCCGAAACGCTCGTCGTCTTCCCAGACCGTACTCCGTCCCAGACGGACGCTATCCTCCGCATGCTTCCACGAGAGAGGCGCAAGCGCCGGCAGCAGCACCTCTCCCAGGTCCTGCAGCCGGAAGGCGGGCGTCACCTCGAGCACCGCCGGCGCCCAGATCAGGTCGCGCAGCTTGGCCGGCGCCGCTACGGAGAGGGAGCCTACATACTCCAGCGGTATCCATGTATAGCTGCCCGCGATGAACACCTCCAGGTGTTCGCCCACCCGCGGATCGAGGTCGGTAAACGACGTAAAGGCCGCGCCGTTGACCGTTCCCGGGCCGGATGGCCGCGCCGTATCCAGGGGAAACTCGCACCGCGCGAACATCTCCTGCCGCGTACGCTCGGCGTGCAGCGCCGCCTTATAGACGAGGATGCCGGCGGCGGCCTCCTTGCTGGAGTCGGCGAGCATGTCCAGTTGCTTCTCCGCCCGGTCATATTCGCCGGCAAAGCACAGCAGCTCAAACAGCATCGTGCGGCGCTTGGCATCGAGCGGCTGCTTCTTCAGCTCCTCGCCAAGCGCCGTAATCGCCGGCTTCAATTCGCCGGCCCGATACAGTGCAACAGCATCCATCACGACAACTTATTCGTTTTCAGGTCGTAGCTGACCGGACCGGTGCTCGTGATGTTGCCCTGTTCGTTCTGCGTGCTTGTAGTCGATCTTGATGGTGTTGTAGCTGAACGAAAGGCTGGCCATCGGAATCTCGCTGCTGGCGGAAAGCTGCACCCCGCTGACGAAGAGTTCCGTGAAATCGACCGTGAGATAGGGCTTGCCCTCCGCGCCCGACTTGATAGCGGTCATGGTGCCGGTCTTGATGTGGGTGCCCGCGCAGAGCGACTTGAACGCCTTCGGTGTGGATTTGTCGAAATTGGTCATGCACGTGAACTCTGACAGGCTGACCTTCCCTGCGCCGGAACCGCCCGTTCCGGATACGCTCGATGTCTGGCTTCCGCCCCAGCTCCAGCTCATCACCTGGATTTCCGTCTTGTGGTTCGCGTCCTCAGACTCCCCTTCAATCCCGTCCAGTTTCAAGTAATAATCAACGGCCATCTTTTCTCTCCTTCTGTGCTTGAGAGACCGGCGATCTCTTCCGAGCGCCCCGCCGGTCCCGATTCATTTGGATTACTTCCGGGCCGAAGCAGGCAGGTCGGCCACCAGACGAAGCGATACCGAAAGCTCGTCGAGCTGGAAATGTGGTTTCAGGAATGCCATGGCCCGGTACACACCGGGCTTTCCCGGAACTTCCGATACCTGGATGGCAGCTTCGCGCAGCGGCAGCTTGGCCTTCGCTGCCTGCGAGGCATTGTCATCGGCGCATACATAGTTCGAGATCCACTGGTTGAGGAATCGCTCCGTGTCCTGCCGGGTCATGAAGCTGCCGATCTTGTCCCGCATCATCGCCTTGAGATAGTGCGCGAAGCGCGACATGGCCAGGATGTACGGAAGCTGCGCGGAGAGCCGCGCGTTCGCGTTCGCCGCATCCTTGTCGTACAGCTTGGGCTTGTTCACCGTCTGCACGCTGAAGAACGCCGCGTAATCCGTTCCCTTGCAGTGCACCAGCGGCACCAGCCCCTGGTCGGCAAGTTCCTTCTCGCGCCGATCCGTAACTGCGACTTCGGTCGGGCACTTGAGCGCGACATCGCCCTTCATCGGTGCGGAAGGTATGCGCCGGCAAGCCATCCACCAGGCCACCGCCCTCCACCCCGCGGATGGCCGCGCACCAGCCGTACTTCGCGAAGGAGTTGGTCAGCCGCGCGGCCAGTCCAAACGCCGCATTGCCCCACAGATACTTCGAGTGATCGCGTTCCTTCCACCTGCTCCTCGAAGTCGAACGCCTCTACCTGCTTGGTCTCCTTGCCATACGGCAGCCGCATCAGGATGTGCGGCAGCGTCAGCGCCAGGTATCGCGAATCTTCGGACTGCCGCAGCGACTTCCACTTCGCGTATTCCGTCGAATCGAAGACCTTGCCGATATCGCGCGGAGAGCCAAGCTGCGTGTAGCTGCCCAGGTTCAACAGATCGGAAGAGGCGGCGGAGAGGAACGGCGCATGCGCCGCGGCGGCCACCTGCGAGATCCGCTCCAGCAGCTCGATATCCTCCGGGCCCGCGGCCGAATTCGTAATCGCCCACCATGGCCGCGAAGGGCGCGCCGCCGAAGACGCCGAACTCTTCCTCGTACACCTTCTTGAACAGCGCGCTCTGGTCGAACTCCGAAGCCGCTTGCAGGTCCTTGAGCAGCTCCTTCTTGGAGACATTCAGGACCTTGATCTTCAGCATGTCGTTGGTTTCGCTCTGGTCGAGCAGGTACTTGATGCCCCGCCACGTGCCTTCCAGCTTCTGGAACGCCGGATGATGAAGAATCTCATTCACCTGCAGCGAAATAAGCCGGTCGATCTGCGCTATGCGCGCCTGGATCGATGCCTCCGCGTCCCGCGAGAGCGTCATCTGGCCGTTGAGCGCCTGCGCGACAAACTCCTTCACCAGGTCGCGCCCGCGTTCGAGCGTCGCCGCGTCGCGGTTGAATCTTCCCTGCGCAACAATCTGATCGAGCAGCGAATCTTCCCCGGCGGCCTGTTCCGTCGCCTGTGCGCCCGGCGCTGCGACTGCTTTCGATGTGCTCACTTCTCACCCCCGTCTTTACCGAGTTCGGCGCGCAGCTTCTCCCGCGTCTCCGTGTTCGAAACCGCCTCGAAGAGCATGTCGTCGAGCTTGTCGTTGCCCTGCAGGCTGCCGCGCAGGTCGGACAAGTCGCGTGCGCAGATCCAGCAGCTCCTTGAGCGGCTTCACCTGCTGCCGCCACGCGCTCCGGAGAGAAATCGTCCATCCCCTCGAAGTTAAGCTCGACGCTCAACTGCCCGGCATCCGGCTCGTCGCTCAGCTTGTTGGCGACGGAGAATGCCAGCTGCGGCGCCATGCCCTTCAGCACCGCGTCGAAGTTGTCCGGAGTGATCTCCACGAACTTGCGCTCTTTGAACGCTGCCAGCGGCTGCTTCGGCTGGCCGCTGAGGTCTCCCAGGACGCCCATGACAAACGGCAGTTCCTTCATCTCGATGGCGTCGCCTACTTCCACGTCGTAGGTAATGTGAACGCGGGGCGACCTGACTCTATCCAGTTTGTGTTGTGTGCTTTCGCGCGGCATGTGTATACGGCTCCCTTGCGGCGAAGCTCAGGGCTTCAGTCGCAGCAATGCTTGAACGGACATTTGATAGTGGACTTCACACTCAGGACTGACTCCTGCAACCCCGCGGGAGAGCGTGATTCCTTCGAAGCACGACGTGCGGTCCAGGAGATCGCAGCTAATTATGAGCAGCGGTCTGCTGGCAGTCAAGCGAACAATCGGCTGCGCCGCGGCGCGCGCATGCCGTTCGTTGTCAGGCACATGGGGGCCGGCGCAGCTCAATCCTCGAGCGAAACCGCCCTGCGCGGAAGTGCCGGAATGACCGTCCATGCTGAATTTCCTTTTCCCGGGTCTGAGCCCGGTTTTGCTGTGCGGACAGGGACACCCTTCCGCTTGCCGGCCCATTCACATCCGCCAATGCACGCCTGCCAACGCACGTCAGGAGCGGCAAGAATTTCACCGTCACCCATATAAGCGACGTCTCCCCGCGAATTCCCTCACCGCTTAAAAAAGAACCGCCGAGAAATCCGCCTTCGCTCGCTTTCCCGCCCCTCTTGCCGTATAGCTATAGGCACACAGAAGGAATCGGTCCACCATGCGGCAGCTACAACCAGTGATTTGGTCCAAAGGCGTGGCGCTCTCGCCCCAGCACCTGCAGGCCCAGGATCGCTTCTTCGAGGAGACGTTGCGCTTTCAGCTCGAGGCGCTCGCCTTCCGCAGTTGGGGCTTCACGGAACTGCAGCTCGATGGCGCCGCTTTGAGCGATGGCCAGTTCAGCATCAGCCGCGGCGCGGCTATCTTTCCCGACGGCCTGCTGGTCGAGATGCCCTCCTCTGACCCGCTGCCACCGTCCCGTGCCCTCGACGACTGCTTCCACGACGGACGCAGCCGCTGCACCTTCTACCTCGCCGTACCGCAGTCCCGTGAGGGCGGCATCAACATTGGCTTGCAACGCGGCGGCATCAGCACCCGCTACTCTTCCGAGCTGCTGATGCTGCGCGATGAGAGCAACAGCCAGAGCGAACGGCCGGTCTCGTTGGCGCGCAAGAACCTGCAGATCCTGGCCGAGGGCGAAAGCATGGAGGGCTCCGTCGTCCTGCCCCTCGCTGTGGTGGAGAGGACCGAAGCCGGCACCTTTCGCCTGGACGCGAAGACCGTCGCGCCCATGCTGAACGTCAAGAGCAGCGAGTATCTGGACGGCCTGCTGCGCGGGCTGCTTCAGCTCCTGGTCGCCCGCAGCGGTCAGCTTGCCGGAGCGCGCCGCCAGAAGAACCAGTCTCTCGCCGACTTCGGCTCGGCGGACATCGCGAATTTCTGGCTGCTCTACACCATCAACACCCACCTCCCGGCGTTCCACCAGTTCTTTGAGGCTTCGCAGCTCCACCCTGAGATCCTCTTCTCCCACATGGCCGCGCTCGCCGGCTCGCTCACGACCTTCTCCAGCAGCATCCACCCGCGCGATCTTCCCCGCTACGACCATGAGCACCAGGGCCAGTCCTTCGGCCTGCTCGACTCCATGCTGCGCGAGCTGCTCGAAACCGTGGTGCCCAGCAACTTCGTTGCGCTGCCGTTCAAGCCGCTGCGCGACTCCATCTACGCAACCTCCATCGACAAGGACGCGTACTTCGACAACTCGCGCTTCTATCTGGCGATATCCGCCGACCTGCGCGACGCCGACCTCATCACCCGCGTGCCGCAACTCGCCAAACTCTGCTCCTCCACCTATGTCGAGCAACTGGTGCGCCAGGCGCTGCCCGGACTCCGTCTGACGCACGTTCCATCGCCGCCCAAGGCCATTCCGGTCAAACTTCGCTATCAGTACTTCAGCATCGACCGCACCGGGCCGGTCTGGGACTCGGTCACCCGCGGACGCAACCTGGCTGTGTACCTGCCCGGCGAGGTCCCGAATCCGTCCATGGAGTTGGTCATCCTGCTGCCCGCCGCTGAGTGAACGGCGTCTTCAGCGATGCCGCAACGCGAAGATCACCAGCAGAATCAGCACCGCCAGCACGAACGCGTTGATGACCAGCAGCAACGGCAGATGTGCCTGCAGCTTGCTCTGCGGTGGAGCGGGCGCGGGCGTGGGGGCTTGCGGAGCAGCGGGTGCGGGCGCCGCGCCGGCCGGCGGCGCGCCGAAGGCGAAGGACGGAGGCCGTGGAATGGATGGCGCCGGAGGCGATGGCGGAGCGGGCGGCCGTTCGGCCGTCGGCCGCGCCAGCTTCGGAGCCTGGGCAGCCGCTTCCCGCATGGCGGAACTCGAGATGATGCGCGTGAAGTCGCCCGGTCCCGTCGCACTCTGCCCCGAATCCAATCCAGCGTTCGGCCCCGAAGCCTGCGATAAAGCCGGAGACGAGGAAGCAGCGGACACTTGCGGCACTGCTCCCGCGATGGGCTGCTCTCCCACGGCCGCGCTGCCCGGCTTCTCATTCGGCGATTCTTTCGCCAGGCTCTGCATCAGTCGCGTGAATTCACCCGGCTTGCCGTCGAGCGCTTCCCGCGCCGGCGCACCGGCCGGTCCCGCATCCAGCGGGGTCGCCTTGGGCGCAGCCTCGTGTTCATCGAGAGAACGGAAGAGCTGCGTGAATCCGCCCGCGGGTGGCTCCTGCCGCGCGGCCCGCTCACCGCTCGGATCTTCCGAGACTCCAAGATTGCGGAAGAATGCTTCAGATGCACGGCCGGATGAGCGTCCGGAGTCGCTGCTCTCGTGTCGCCCCGGAGCGCCTCTGTCCGCTGACGGGGAAGCCGCCGGGGTCGCAAAAAACTCCGTTACGCCCGCACTCCCGGAGACAGCATCGCTCACCCCCGGCGCAGAGAAGCCGCGTATCGGCGCGGCCGGCGGAGTGCTGCGATCTCCGGACGTTTCGCCAGGCGTCTCCCGCTTCTTTGGAGCGTCCTCCGCATTCATAGAGCGCATCAGGCGCGTGAACTCGCCGGGCTCTGCCTCTTGCGCACTGCGCGGTGCTGCCGCGCTCTCCGCCCCCCACTCCGTCCCCGCTTTCTCCGCCGGAGCGTCGGAAGCCTTGGGAAGTCGCATGAAGATCCGCGTGAAGTCGCTCGGCGCATCTTCGCCTGAGTTGGGCGCGGGTAGCGGCGTGCGCGGGGGCGCTTCCGTTCCGGCATCCGGCGTTAGTCCCCGGAAGAATTGCGTGAACTCCCCCGGCGAGCCCTTCGCGTCTGGTGGAGGGTGGGACGGAGGGTGAGGCGGAGACTGGGAAGGATTTGCTGCCGGAGGTGCGTCGCCAGAGGCGGGTGCGGCGGGTGTGGACTGAGCGTTTGCATCCTGCGCACCCCGGCCGCGCACGTCGGCCATCAGGTCATCGAAGGATGACTCCGCCGGAGCGATCGGAGCCTGTTCAAACATGCCCGTTGCGCTGCCCGGGGCCGCTCCACTCTCCTGTTCGTACGGCGCACCGCGGCGTGCATCTTCGGGTTTGCGGTCGCGTCCTTCGCTATCATCGGGGAATCTCATGGAGTCGTCTGGCCGGCACTCTGGCGAGCACACACGCAAGCTCGCGCTGCGCAGAACCTGCGCGCAGCTTACACTTCGCGTCCCTCACCAGTAAAGTTGTACCCGCTCGCAGAGCCAGCCGCTGCCAGACTCCGTGCCATGGGTGACAACACGGCCGGTAAGACGGCAATGTGCGCGCCGCGCATTCTGCGGTAAACTTCGGATGCCTTTTTCCATGAAGCCGACCTACTTCAAGGTTTTGTCGCTATGAGATTTCTATCGCGGGTGGTCTGGGCCGAAGGCATGTACCTGGGGCCGCACCACTTCCAGACGCAGAGCCGCTATTTCGAAGACTCGATTGCGTTCATCGTCTCCAGCCTTTGGCACCAGCCCTGGGGACTGCTCCACTTCGCGCTCGACGAGGAATCGATCTCCAACGGCAACTGCGTGCTGTTGCATGCTTCCGGTGTCTTTCCCGACGGCCTGCCCTTCGACCTTCCCAACTCCGATCCATCGCCGCCCCCGCGCAACCTGCTCGACGTCTTCCCGGCGACCAACACTTCCCTCAGCCTCTTCCTCGCCGTGCCTAAGCGCCGCGACGCGGGCGATGACTACGCAATCGATGGCGCCGGCGGAACCTCCGGCGCCCGCTTCACAGCCATGCAGCGCATCCTGCGTGACGAAACCAACGGCCTCGATGAACGCGAAGTGGAACTGGGACGGAAGAACCTGCGGCTGGTCACAGAAGCCGAGATCACCCGTGACCTGAGCGTACTGCCCGTGGCCCGCGTATTGCGCGACGGGAACGGCCATCTCGTCTACGATCCCGCCTTCATCCCCGCATGCCTCCGTCTGAACGCCAGCGATGCCCTGATGCTGCTCATCAAGCGGCTGCTTGAGACCATTCAGGAGAAGTGCGGCAGCATCGCCCGTCCCGGTCGCAGCCGCGGCAGCTTTGAGGCCCGTCACGCCGCGCTCGATGTGGCGAACTACTGGTTTCTGCACGCTCTCTATTCGGCGCTTCCGCCGCTGCGGCATCTGCACGGCACCAAGCATGCGCACCCGGAGGAGCTCTTCTGCGAACTCTCCCGCCTGGCTGGCGCCCTGTGCACCTTCTCCTTCGACTCCGATCCGGCGACCCTGCCGCAATACGATCATCGCGATCCCGGTCCCGGCTTCCGGCAGTTGGACCAGCACATCCGCCGCCATCTTGAGATCGTCGTACCCTCGAACACGCTCAATCTTGATTTTCATGCCTCCTCGCCCTACATCCACGAAGCCGCCGTGGTGGACGAGCGTTCCCTGCGCCGCGCGCGTTGGGTCCTCGGCGTCCGCTCTAGCCTGGGCGAATCCGACCTGATGCGGCTCGCGCCCCAGCTCATCAAGGTCTGCTCCGCGCGCTTTGTCTCCGAACTGGTCAAGCGCGCACTCCCCGGCATGGCGCTGGCGCATCTTTCCGTGCCGCCCTCGGCGCTCCATCCTCAGCCGGACATGCAATACTTCGCGCTCGACCTCACCGGGCCCTGCTGGGAGCACATCCTGCAGACCAAGACCGTCGGCATCTACATCCCCGGCGAAATCACCGCCGCCGAGTTCACCCTGACGGTCATCCTCGCGTCTGCAACGGAGCCCGCCTGATGGACCCAGCCGCCAGTCGCTTGAACAGTCTCGCCCTGTGTTTCCAGGAACCGCTTACCGCCATTCTGCGTGTACGCTCCGGCCGTCAACTGGTCCAGGACTCGGAGGTCTTCCGCAACCAGATACGGCGCGCGCTGCAGAGCTCCATGCAGGAGGCGCGCGGTCTTGGCTACTCCGGCGACCTGGTCCAGAGCGCCGTCTTCGCCGTAGTGGCGCTGCTGGATGAGAGCGTGCTCAACCTCCAGAGCCCTGCGTTCTCCGAGTGGGCACGCCGTCCGCTGCAGGAGGAACTCTTTGGCGGCCACATGGCCGGTGAGGTCTTCTTCCGCAACTTTGGCGACCTGCTGGGGCGGCAGGACTCCTCCGAGACGGCGGATTGTCTTGAGATCTACTGCCTCTGTCTGCTGCTCGGTTACAAGGGCCGCTATGCTTTGGGCGGTAGTGGCGAGCTTCAGGCCTCCGTCCGCCGGGCCCGGGAAAAGATCGCCCGCAGCCGTGGCCCCGCGCACCTGCCGCAGGTGCAGAGCGGCATTGAGGTCAAGCTGGGCCGCGGCCGCGATGGCTGGAGCCGCGGCCTGGGCTGGATAGCGGTAACCGCGTGTGTGCTCGCCCTGCTCACCTTTGGGGCGCTTGACTTCGTTCTCACGTCGGGAGCGTCCCGCATTCAAAACAGCACTGCCAGCACCCGCTAGGAGACAATCGCCGGTGGCCAATCTGCTCGTCGTCGTGCTCCTGCTCATCGTCGCCGGTCTCGCCTATTTCGCCGGCCCCGTGCTGCATTTGCAGGGCCACGCGCTGCTGCTTCTTCGTGTACTGCTGGCCGCCATCGGTATCGCGGCCGCGGCTACCATTCTCTTCCTGCAGCGCCGCAAAGCTTCGCCCGAGAGCACGGACGATAGCGGCGGCACCACCGATCTCGACGTGCTGCTGGCGGATGCGGCGCGCAAGCTGCGTGCCTCCCAGCAGGGCGGCCCCAGATCGCTCGACCGCATGCCCCTGCTCTACCTGCTGGGCGACGCCAACTCCGCCAAGACCACTACCGTGCTGCACTCCGGCCTCGATCCTGAGCTCATCGCCGGATACATCTATCGCTCGGGCGAGGTCGTGGCCACGCCACTGGTGAACGTCTGGTACTCCTCCGGCTCGGCCATCGTCGAAGCAGGCGAGGCCATCCGCGGCAACGCTCCGCTCCTGCACAAGCTGTTGCGCCGCACCCGTCCCGCCACCTATCGTTCGGCCTTTGGCAAGGGCGCTCCGCCGCGTGCCGCCGTGGTGTGCGTCAGCATGGAACGCTTCCTCGGCGCGGATGCCCAGGCTTCCGCCGCGTCCGCGGCGCGCAACGCCGGCACGCAGCTACGTGAGATCAGTCAACAACTCGGGACCGCCATCCCCGTCTACGTTCTGTTTACCAAGCTCGACCGCGTGCCCCACTTCGCCGAGTTCGTTCGCAATCTCTCGGCGGACGAAGCCAATGGCGTACTGGGGAGCACCGTGCCCGTGGTTCGCGCCACGGCCGGCGTCTACACCGAGCAGGCGACCGAGGCCATCGGCCGCTCGCTCGACGCGCTGTTGTTTTCGCTCTCCGAATTCCGTCTCGAACTGCTGGACCGCGAGAGCGATGCCCAGACCGCCGGATTGGTCTACGAGTTCCCGCGCGAGCTGCGCAAGCTGCGCATTCCTCTTACCCAGTTTCTCGTCGAGATCTCCAAGCCCAGCCAGTTGCACGCCAACCCTTACCTGCGTGGCTTCTACTTCACCGGCGTTCGCGCCCAGATCGTCGAACAGGCCGTGAGCGCGCCCGCCGCGGCGCCCAGGGCAGCGGAGCCGGACGCAGGCGCCACCCGTATGTTCAACCTGGCGGATATGCGCGCCGGCGCGCCCGCGGCGCCGCAGCCTCAGGTCATCTCCCAGCGCGTTCCGCAGTGGACCTTTCTGCCCCGCCTCTTCCCGCATGTCATCCTGAGCGACAAGCATGCGCTCACCACCACCCGGGAGTCGGCGCCGGCACGGCTCTTTCGTCGCCTGCTCTTCGGCACGATTGCAACTGCGGCGGTAGCGTATATCCTGCTCCTGCTTCTCTCCTGGTCCAACAACTCGGCATTGGAGAGGCGCATTGCCGCGGCCGCGGCCGCGGCCGGCGTGGGCCCCCCCGCCGCCGGAACCCCCACCATGCAGCAACTGGAGGGCCTCAACCAGTTGCGCGACCACATCGTCCAGCTCGAAGCCTGGCAGCAGCAGGGTGCGCCCTGGCAATACCGCTGGGGACTCTACCAGGGAGACCGTCTCGCCGCCAGCGCGCGCCGGCTCTACTTCGATCGCTTCCGTCCGCTCATCCTGCAGAGTACGCAGAGTAATCTCGTCTCCACCCTCAATGCACTCCCCGCTACTCCCGGCCCCGCCGCCGATTACACCGCCGCCTATAACCCGCTGAAGGCGTATCTCATCACCACGGCCAATCCGGAGAAGAGCACCCCAGAGTTTCTCTCGCCCGTCCTCATGCAGTACTGGCCCGCCACCCCCACCCTCGGCGCGGACGAGCAACAGCTCGCTCGTGCACAGATGGACTTCTATGCCGGCGAGTTGAAGCGTGCCAACCCCTACTCCATCGCCGCCGATTCCGCAGCCGTGGGCCACGCCCGGGCGTATCTCTCGAAGTTCGGTGGCTTCGATCGCGTCTACCAGGGAATGCTCGCCGCCGCCGGCAAATCCAATCCGCCCATCGAGTTCAACCGCCTCTTCCCCGGTTCCAGTGAGGTCGTCGTCGATGCGCATGTCGTGCCCGGCGCCTTCACCCGCAGCGGATTCTCGTTCATGCAGGACGCTCTCCAGCATCCGGACCGCTACTTCAATGGCGAGACCTGGGTGCTGGGCGACGCCGCCGCCCCCTCGCTCGACCGCACCAGCACCACGCAGCAACTGACCAGCCGCTACACCGCCGACTACCTGAAGGAGTGGCACGACTTTCTGAACGCCGCGCATGTGAACGGCTACCGCAATCTGGCCGACGCCGCCGCCAAGCTGAACCTGCTTGCCGGTCCCACCTCGCCGCTGCTGGCGCTCTTCTCCACGGTCTCGCATAACACCGCCGTTGCGAATCCGGAGATCGCACGCGCCTTCCAGCCCACGCAGGTGCTCGTTCCACCGGATAGCCACGACCGCTTCATCGGCCCCGGCAATACCGCCTACGTCAATGCGCTGCTCGCGCTGCAGGGCAACCTCGCACAGGTGGCGCAGAACCCCGCGGGCGCCACCGACCCTGCCGCGGCCACACCTGTCCTCGGCGCAGCCACGGCTGCCCACATCGCGGCGCGGCAGGCAGCTCAGGCCTTCACCATCGACCCGCAGGCGCATACCGAAGGCACCGTGCTGGCGTTGATGGAAGCTCCCATCAAGTCCGTCGATGGATTGGTCCGCGGCATTGGACCGGCAGCCGCCAACGCCGCCGGCCATAGCTTCTGCGGCTCCTTTGACGCGCTCATGAGCAAGTTCCCGTTCTCCTCCGCGTCACCCACGCCGGCGTCCCTCACGGAGGTCAACGCGGTCCTCGCTCCCGATACCGGCGCGCTCTGGCAGTACTACAACAACAGCCTCAAAACGCTGCTGGCGCCGCAGGGAACGCAATACGTTCCGGCGCCCGGCGCGCCGCTGCAGGTCACGCCATCCTTCCTCCGCTTCTTCAATCGCGCGGCCGCGCTCTCCTCTGCCCTGTTCCCGGCCGGCGCCAAGAGCCCGTCGCTCACCTTCAGCCTGCGCGAGGTGCCCAGCAAAGGCGTGCAGAACGCCACCCTCTCCGTGGACGGCCAGCGCATCAGCAGCGCCAACGCCGTCCAGCAGTTCACCTGGAACGCGCAATCCGCCGGCAGTGCGCAGTTGACCGCCAGCTACCTGGACGCGAAAGATCTGCCGCTGTTGCAGTTCCAGGGCACCTGGGCGCTCTTTACCCTGCTCGATAAGGCGCACGCGCAGCGAACCGGCGCCGGCGCTGAGTTGGAGTTTCCGCTCGAAATCTCCAACAGCCCCATTAAGCTGCCCGATGGCACGCCGCTGGTGGTGCGTTTCGATCTCTCGGGCAGTGGCGCCCAGGTGCTCACTCCCGGCATCTTGAACGGCTTCCGCTGCGTCTCGCAGGTGGCCCACTAAGGGGGCACCGATTCCGTCTTGACGTCTCCGCCTCAGGCGGAGGGAGCCTGTTCCGTGGGGCGGATGATCCGCAGGATGAGCACGGTGATGTTGTCAATGCCGCCTCGCTCCCGGGCCAACGCCACAAAGTCCGCGCAGAGCGACTCCGTCGTTTGCCCGCTGCCCAGCATCGCGCCGATCTCTTCGTCGGACACATGGCGGGTGAGTCCGTCGCTGGTGAGCAAGACCATGTCCGCTTCCTGCACCTCGGCCGCGAATAGGTCCGGCTCCACCGCATCCGCAACTCCCACCGCGCGCGTGATCACCGATTGCATGTCAGACGCCGCGGCCATCTCCGGCGTGATCAGCCCGTCGCGGAGCTGCTCCGCTATCAGCGAATGGTCCTGCGTTACCTGGAAGCACTGGCCGCCACGCAGAAAGTAGGCGCGGCTGTCACCCACGTTCCCAATAATGATTCTGTTGCCGTCCAGACAGGCGCACACCAGAGTCGTGCCCATGCCGCGCAGGCGTTCGCTCAGCACGGCGGACTCGTGTACCGAACGGTTGGCCGCGTGAATGGCGTTGCGAAGACGCGTCTCTGCCGTCGTGTGTGCAGACCCAGCGCACTCCTCGTCGAAGGACTTCAGCAGCTTGCGGACGGCCGTGGCGCTGGCGATCTCGCCCGCCGCCATGCCTCCCATGCCGTCACACACAACGTAGATCTGGCGCGCCAGATCGTAACCGAAGCTGTCTTCGTTGTTCGTGCGCTTGCAACCCAGGTCCGTGCCCGCAGCGAATTCCACTCCCAACGCCGCCGCTTCACTCATGATGACTGGCTCTTCTCATCCCACTCACGCCATGGGCGAGAGCGCTCTCCGGGTGGCGCTCTCGATCGCTCTCACGCAAAATACCACAAGCCGGCGGTGGATGGGATGAACTGCAGCGCGCCCCATCGAGACGGCAAACGGTCCCCATCGAACGCGGCCGGCAAGAAAGCGCAGGAAGTGCTTGAGCCCGAGCGCGCAGCCGCCTATGCTGGCATGGCGCATCCACCTGGCCCTTCAGCCATGGCGTGCGGCGTGAGTCGGGTTGGACCCGTCAGGAGAGTCTCGCTTTGAAACTGCTCATCAAATTCAACCTTGTCCTCTTGCTCGTCTTCGGCATCGGCATGTTTCTCATCGCCCGCAATGCGTATGAGTTCCTCATCGGCAACGCCAAACAGCAGGTGTTGGCACAGGCTGAGTTGCTGAGCAACAGCGCCACTGCGACCAAGGACTACACCGAGCAGCAGGTAAGTCCGGCGCTGCTGGGAACGCCGGAACACACGGCAACCTTTCTGCCGCAGACCATTCCCTTCTACGCCGCGACCACTACCTTCCAGAACATGCGCAAGACCTATCCTGACTACACCTTGCGCGAAGCCGCGCTGAATCCCACGAACCTGAGCGATCGTGCCACGGAGTGGGAAGTCGATCTGATCAACTACTTCCGCGATCATCCATCGAAGACGCAGGTGATCGGCCAGCGCGACACCCCCACGGGCGAGTCGCTCTACGTGGCCTATCCCATCGCCGCCGCCGGCGGCTGCCTGCAATGCCACAGTCAGCCCAGCGTCGCGCCTGCCTCTATGCTCACGCGTTACGGCAGCCAGAACGGCTTCGGCTGGCAACCGAATGAGATCGTCGCCTCGCAGATCGTCTCCGTGCCCATGTCCGTGCCCCTCAAGCTCGCGCATGATGGCTTCCGGAATCTGCTCATCAGCCTCGGCATCATCTTTCTCGCGACCATCGGCATGATTGATCTCGCCATGTACTTCCTGGTGATCCGGCCGCTGCGTCGCGTCTCGCAATCCGCCGATCGCATCAGCAAAGGCGAGGTCGATCTGCCGCCACTCACCGTCAAGGGCAACGATGAGATCTCCGAGGTGACCGCCTCGTTCAACCGCATGCACACCAGCCTCATCAAAGCCTTCGAGATGCTTAACGGGTAGCGCTGTCTAGCGCTTGCGTGAACGCAGGAACTTCTGCCGGTCGGCGTCGGAAGGGATCTGCTTGGCGGCCTTTGCATAAAGCTGGTCCATGTCGCTCGACTCCGCCGCCAGCTTCTTCACCACGAACTTGGCCACCGGCCCGATAAACACCGCAAGCTTCTTGGTCAATTCCTCCAGCGGCAGCGACTCCATGCCTCCCGAGGAAGGCGGCCGCTGCATGATCCCGGAGGTGATCGGCCGTATCAGGCTGGGCAGTGGCGTGGTCTCCCCGCCCGTTCCCCGTCCCTTCTCGGCCGGCGGTCTCGTGTTCGTCCTCCAGGGGGCATCGATCTCCCGCACTGCGTCGTATCCGTAACCGTGCGCGGAAGGCGCCGCCTGCAGAGCAGCGTTGAAGTCACTGGCATTCGCAAACCGCTGCAAAGGGTCCTTCGCCAGCGCGCGCATGACCGCGTGCGAAACCGCCAGCGGGATACTGGGGTTGATCTCCACCGGGGCGATGGGTGTCCGCTGCAGATGTCCGGTCATGATCTCGTAGTTGGTCGCGCCGGTAATCGGAAGTCTGCCGGTCAGCACCTCATACAAGCGTCACCGCGACCGAGTAGATATCCGACCGCGCCGTTGCCTTCCCGCCGCTCACCTGTTCCGGAGACATGTAGTTCAGCGACCCCACCAGAAAGCCTGGATTGGTCAACTCCGTCGAACGGTCGCTGATGGCGATACCGAAGTCCAGCAATTTGACGATGTTGGCCGGGGTGATCATCACGTTCGAGGGCTTGATATCGCGATGGACCACGCCCGCCTGGTGCGCGAAGGCCAGCGCCGAAAGGATCTGCGACGCATAACTCAGTACCACCGGCAGTGAAATCGGCGCCCGCCCGCTCCTGTCCCGCAGCGTCTCGCCATGGATCAACTCCATCACCATGACCAGTTGATCGTTGTAGTAGAACGCATTATGCAGCGCGGCGATGTTCACATGGTCCAGCGTGGCCAGCAACTGCACCTCGCGGCGGAAGCGCTCAGCCATCTCGGCCGTATTGATCTGGCTGGGCAGCAGCACCTTCATCGCCTCGGCCCGCTGCGAGATCAGGTGGCGCACCTCGTAAACCATGCCCAATCCACCGGCGCCCAGCTTGCCCGTGATCTCGTAATCGCCGATCTTCTGTCCAACTTCGATCCCCATGCTATCGCCCAATCCATGCGCTCCCTGGCCTCTCCCGCAGGTCCGGAGTGGTGACTTCTCACTCACTCAACCTGTCACTCTTAGCTCAAGGATGACACCTGGTTCCACTATATCGTCCTCCCGTCCCGCTCTAGCTCGCGAGCTTGACCCGTCGCCGCCCCGTCTCAAAGTACGCTTCAATCTCTTCCAGAGTCTTGCCCTTGGTCTCCGGCAGAAAGAAGGTCACGGTAATGAGGTACACCACGGTGAAGCTGGCGAAGAGAAAAAACATGGTCGAATATCCGTACTTGCTGACCACAGGCAGGAAAATCCCCGCCAGCGTCGTCGAAACTAACTGGTTGATGACCAGCGCGATACTCATGCCGTTCGAACGGATGCGCGTCGGCATCAGCTCTGAAAGCGCCAGCCACACGCACACTCCCGGCCCGATCGCATAGAACGCCATGAACAGGTACAGGCCTGCCGCCACCAGCCACCCATGCCGCGCATCCGGCACGCGTCCGATGTACGCCCGGTCGATCTTCAGTGGCGCGGTGCGTGCGGCATCCAGGTTGGCGAACGGATTCTTGAAGAACGCCTCCACCCGGCCTCGCGGTACGCAACTCTCCCGCGTGATCTGAATCGCCGGACTGCCCTTCGCATCCGAGCGTACGAAGTTAGTCGCGGCCGTGAAATCCCCATATGAATAAATCACTGCCAGCGAAGCCCGGCCCGGCTCTATCCGGTTCGCCTCGGTCCCATGCGCGTTGTCTTCGTGTGCTCCATTCGCCGCCAGCAGCTTCCGCGCCTCCTCCTCGTCGAAGCGCAGCGTGAGCGCCTGGTCCGCGCCCACCATTGCCTGGATACTGCCGCCGCAGTCCAGGTTCAGCTTCTCCGTACGCAGAAACAGCAGGCCCACGCCGATCAGCGACAGCGTGATGCCCGTGGTGCCCAGAATGAACAGAAACTTCCTGCCCTTGCGATCCACCAGCGTCATGCCGCCGATGGTCATGAGGAAGTTCACCAGCGTGAATACCACGTAGCCCCAGTGCGCGCGCACATCGGAAAGCCCGCTCTGCAGCAGAATGCTGGTGTTGTATCCGATCAGGGAATTAACGCCCGTCGCCGTGTTGCAGAAGAGGATGACGCACGCCAGCAGAAATGGAATGACATACTTCCGGCGCAGCAGGGAGTCCTTTACAGCCTTTCCAGCGCTCGCCTTCGCGGGCAGCGCTGTCTGCTCCATCTCCTCAAGCTCCAGCTTCGCCTGTTCCGCTGTGCGCGAGCGCAGCAGCGCGGCATAGGCCTGCTCCTTCCTGCCCCGCCGGAAGAGCCACCGCGGCGATTCCGCAACAAACAGACTGCCCAGCACAAACAGAACGCCCGGAGGCAGCGACACCCAGAAGATGCGGCGCCACGCCTGGTCCTTGAACAGAAACACTATCGCTGGATTCGCCAGCCGTTCGACCGCCGCCACGCGATAGCTGTAGTAGATCCCGATCAGCGCCGCCGACACGATGCCCAGCGTAAGCAGCCACTGGAACACCGCCGTGCCTTTGCCGCGATGCGTAGCCGTCAGGCACTCCGCGAGGTACAGCGGAACCACCACTCCGATCAGTCCCCCGCTGATCCCCTGCAACAGCCGGCCGAAGAAGAGCGCTCCGTAGCCGTGCGAAAGCGCGATGACAGGAATGCTCAGAACAAAGGTGAATCCGCTCAGGGTCATTAACGGCTTGCGGCCCATCCAGTCGGCAAGCAGTCCGGCAAAGAGCGTCGAGATCACGCTGCCGAGTAGCACCGCGGCTACGATGATGGAAAGCTGCCCCGCGTTCAGCCGCGAGGTAGCCTCCAGATACGGCAGCGCTCCGCCGATGATGCCGACATCGACCCCGTACAGCAGGCCACCCAGACCCGCGACCAGCAGCAGAAAACGATGGTAGCTACGGAGCCTGCGGGGGTTCCCGCTGGCAGCGGAGGAGTCGAGCGCGTGTGCCGGAGGCATCTGAGCCATAGAGAGTGAAAGCCGCATCCGGGCCAGCCACGCCGCCCGAATGATTTCGATTCCAGAGAATCATATATGCAGCCCACCAGCGAGGCGTCGTATCCGCAGCGGCAACAGGGCGCGCCGTTCGTTGCACAAAACGCCAGCCATGCCTGCCACGTTCCAGAATGGGCGCACCTTTTCTTGCGCCGCCCGAATCCAATAGGTACCTCAATACTTTCAATCTCTACGGAGAAACAATGGCGCATACGCGCGACACACTGGAAGAGCTGAAGCGTGCCCCCGTGACAGGCTTGGTTGAAGTGATCCCGCACCGCTGGAGCCCGCGCTCCTTTGCCGATCGCGATGTCTCCTCAGAAGATCTGAAGAAGGTCTTCGAGGCCGCACGATGGGCCGCCTCTTCCTTCAATGAGCAGCCGTGGCGCTTCTTCGTGGGGCGTCGTGGTGATGCAGCGTACACCCGCATCCTGGACTCGCTGGTTGCCCCCAACCAGGCCTGGGCGAAGAGCGCGCCGGTGCTCATCCTGAGCGCCGCTCGCAAGCACTTCTCCCATAACGGCGATCCCAACGCGCACGCCTGGTACGACGTCGGTCAGGCCACCGCCAACCTTGCGCTGCAGGCCACCGCGCTCGGCATGCACACGCATTCCATGGCCGGCTTCGATCACTTCAAGGCCCAGCAGTCCTTCCGCCTTCCGGCGGACTACGAAACCGTCGCCGTCACCGCGCTCGGCTATCTTGGCGATCCCGCCGCCCTGCCGGACCACCTGCGCAAGATGGAAGAATCGCCGCGTAACCGCAAGGAGCTCAAGGATCTCGTCTTCGCGGATTGGGAAGAGCCCGCCCGCTTCTGAATCAACCGCGCGCTTGCCCGACACCCTCCGTTGCCGCGATCGAGCGAAAGACCTCCGCGGCTGCGCGCACCGTCTGTTCCACGATGGCATCCGTGTGCGCCGTGCCCAGGAACGCCGCTTCGAATTGCGAGGGCGGCAGCCACACGCCGCCTTCGAGCATGGCGCGATGAAACGCCGCGAACAGCGCCGTATCGCAAGCCGCGGCGTCCTCAAAGTTCCGCACCGCACCCTGGCGAAAGAACCAGGTGAACATCGCGCCCACGCGGTTCGTCGTCACCGCGATGCCGTGCTCCCGCGCGGCTCCGGCCACGCCCTCGGCCACCGCCCTGCTCGCCGTCTCCAGCCGCTCGTACACCGCGCGCTCATGCTCCTTTAGGTGGCGCAGCGTCGCAATTCCCGCCGCCATCGCCAGCGGGTTCCCGCTCAGCGTTCCCGCCTGGTACACCGGCCCCACCGGGGCCAGCAGATCCATGATGTCGCGGCGTCCGCCGAACGCGCCGCACGGTAGCCCGCCTCCGATGATCTTCCCCAGGCAGGTCAGGTCCGGAACAATGCCGCAAAGCTGCTGCACTCCGCCACGCGCCACCCGGAAGCCCGTCATCACCTCATCGAAGATCAGCACCGCGCCATGGCGCGACGTAAGCTCTCGCAGCCCCTTCAGATACGTGGGCGTCGGCGGAACGCAGCCCATGTTGCCCGCCACCGGCTCCAGAATCACGCCGGCGATGCTCTCCGGGTACGCCGCAAACGCTGCCTCCACCGCCGCAAGGTCGTTGTACGGCAGCGCCATCGTCAACTGCGCAATCTCCTCCGGAACGCCGGCGGATCCGGGAATTCCAAAGGTCGCAACCCCCGAACCCGCCTTCACCAGCAGGCCGTCAGCGTGCCCGTGATAGCAGCCCTCGAATTTAAGGATGTACTTGCGCCCGGTGAAAGCGCGCGCCAGGCGGATCGCGGACATGGTCGCTTCCGTGCCGGAGTTGACGAAGCGTAGCATCTCGATCGACGGCACCGCCTCCGTCACCAGCTCCGCCAGGTCTGCCTCCGCCGCGGTTGAGGCCCCGAAACTGGCCGAGCGCGCCGCCGCTTCCTGGATCGCCTCCACCACCGGCGGAAACGCATGGCCCAGGATCATGGGGCCCCACGAGCCGAAGTAGTCGATGTACCGGTTGCCGTCGGCGTCGAATAGATAGGCGCCCTCGGCGCGCACCAGGAATGGCGCATCGCCACCAACGGCGCGGAACGCACGGACCGGGGAATTGACGCCGCCGGGAAGAAAGCGCTCGGCGCGCTGCTGCAGGCTGCGGGACCGCTCTGGTTGCCTCATCTCAACCAGTATAGAAACGAAGACCCCGTATGCCTCAATCAGGAGCCGCCACCGAGGGAAACAGGGGCGCCTGGACGCCGAAACGCGCAGAGGCAGGGATCGCTCCCTGCCTCTGCGTCACACTCTGTTTGCGTTTACCGCGTTTGCCGTTTACAGCGGCTGTACGTCCGCCGCCTGCCAGCCTTTGGGCCCCTTTACCACGTTGAACTGCACCGCCTGGCCCTCCTGCAAGCTCTTGAAGCCATTCGAATTGATGGCCGAGAAATGCACGAAGACGTCCTCTCCGCTTTCGCGGGAGATGAATCCGAAGCCCTTAGCGTCGTTAAACCACTTCACTGTGCCTTGTTCCATCGTGATGCAATTCCTAACGGTTGAAATAGCGCTGAGTGAATCGGAGCCAACTGGCAGATCCTTGCGGTTTGGGCGAGAACTGCTCTTGCCCGGTCCTCGGAACGCGCCATCAGTTTACCAAAAAGCGCCGGCAAAGCGGTGTTAAAGCGGCTGCAAAAACGCCGCCGGAGGTTACTTTAGTCCGGTTAGCTTCCAGGCATGTATGTTGAGTCGTCGTTCTCATTAAAGTGCCATCCGTTGAGGCGGGCGGCGCCGCCGGGCCGCCCCCGAAGACGACGGCGTAACACTCGATGTGCGACTCCCACGTAGATTGTGTCCACGGAGCTTCCGATTTTGGCAGGTGACTTGGGCAGATCAGCAGGAGCATCAGCCATGATCGAGGCGCTGCGTGGGCCAACAGGATAGCGAATTGAAGTTTTCGGCGCAGGCCAGTTTTTTTTGCATTCCATGAGGGAGCGGCAAGCGGAACGTCGCTTTACAAGGTGAGGGCAGGATGGGGGGTCAGCAGCTCGAGTCTCCGGCCGGTCCGGCTCGAGGGTGAATGCCGACTGGCGATTCTCTGAGCCCACTTTGGACTTCGCGATGAAAGGTAACTCTCATGTCCGCTTCTCTGCGCTCCGCAATGTTTCTTCTCTTCCTCTGGGTGGCCCCGCTGGTTCTCTTTGCCCAGGCGCCCCCGGCCGCCGACACCTTCAGCTTCTCCGCCCAGCCGAACAAGAACTTCGGGAGCCAGCCGCTGCTGGTCGTACAAAAGGGAGCGACGTCCTACCTGCGCTTCAACCTCGGCGGCCTGCCGGCGAATGCGAGCGTGACCAAGGCAGTTCTGCGCCTCTATGTGGATGCAGTCACACAAGGCGGTAGCTTCGACGCCTACGAAATCAACACAGCCTGGAGCGAGGGAGCGCTGACCGCCAGCAATGCGCCGCCGCTGGGAACTTCCGCGACCGGGGGGCATCCGGCCACAGTCGCGGGTTCGAGCAGCCGTCAATTCATCCTGCTGGACATCACCGGACTGGTGCAGAAGTGGGCTAGTGGCGCAAACGCGAACAACGGGTTGGCCCTGGCCCTGACCGGCGCTACTGGCAGCTTCGCCTTCGATTCCAAAGAATCGCAACTGACCAGCCACGAGCCGGAGTTGCTCGTCGCCCTCAACGGGGCCGAAGGACCGCAAGGGCAGCAAGGGCTGCAAGGGCTGCAAGGGCCGCAGGGGCCCGCTGGGGCCCCCGGACCGCAAGGGCCCGTTGGGGCGGTTGGGCCGGCTGGGCCGATTGGGCCGCAAGGACCGGCTGGGCCGAAAGGGACTCTCGCCGTCAAGCAGTACACAAGCAGCTCAGTAGTCATCCCACCGTTCAACGCAGGACCTGTCTCCTTTGGCTGCAGCGACCCGGCATATCCCACGCTCCTTTCGGGCGGCTATACCAGCGACGATGTTGGAGACCCGAACTTTCAGGTGGACCAAAGCATTCCAGTGGGAAATATCTGGCAGGTCGGCGTCTGGAATGCCTCTTCCACGACCACGTACCACCTGACCATCACTCTCTTGTGCGGTGCGATTCAGTAGAACGACTCTGAAGGATGGTTCGGCGGCGAAAGGTGCGCTGAACCATCCTTTACTGACTATTTGTATCCGACCTTTTTCGACATCGTTACGCCTCTGGCCAGCCTGAACAACACGGAGACAGGATGGCTCCAAGCCTGGAACAGCGGTTACTGCATTCCTGCGCGCCGTGCGGCAAAGCCGTCATTCTGAGCGCCTGCTCGTGGCGCGAAGAATCCATGCACAGGCTTCCTCTATGGATTGTTCGCGAGCCGGTGTCCGCCCTTGGCCTTTCCTCTATGCTGAAGACAGATATGGCAGACGACCATCTCTACTTCGAGCAGGTAACGGAGCTGTTGGCAGCCGCTGCGCCTCGGCTCAGCGCCGGTTTTGCGTTCCTTCCCGCAGCTACACCGCCTCCCCTGCGGGAGAACAGCGCGGCCGTGCTGCGCGAAGTAGCCGAGCGCCTGGGCGACAACTATCCCTACTTCCACCCGCTCTACGCCGGTCAGATGCTCAAGCCGCCGCACCCCGTCGCGCGCGCCGCCTACGCCCTGGCCATGGCCATCAATCCAAATAACCATGCGCTCGATGGCGGTCGCGCCAGCTCCGCCATGGAACTCGAAGCCGTGCGCGCGCTGGCCAATATGATTGGCTGGGACGCCCACCTCGGCCACCTCACCAGCGGCGGCACCTTCGCCAATTTGGAGGCGCTCTGGATCGGCGGCCAGGTCCGCCCCGGTAGCCGCATCCTCGCCTCCGAGCAGGCCCACTACACTCACAGCCGCATCTCCGGTGTCCTCAAACTACCCTTCTCCTCCATCGCCACCGACGACCACGGCCGCATGGACATGCGGGCGCTCGAAGACGCACTCCGGTCGGGCGATGTAGGCACGGTCGTGGTCACGCTGGGCGCCACCGCCACCGGCGCCGTTGACCCGCTGGACGAGATCGCTGCCCTGCGCGCCCGCTACGGCTTTCGCATTCACGTGGACGCGGCCTACGGCGGCTACTTCGCCCTCGCCTCCAACCTTGACGCACCCGCGCGCCGGGCCTTCGACGCAATCGCGCTCGCCGATTCCATCGTCATCGATCCGCACAAACACGGCCTACAACCCTACGGCTGCGGCTGCGTGCTCTTCCGCGATCCCGCCGTGGGCCGCTTCTACAAGCATGACTCGCCCTACACCTACTTCACCTCGGACGCCCTCCATCTGGGCGAGATCAGCCTCGAATGTTCCCGCGCCGGTGCGGCTGCCGTCGCCTTGTGGGCCACGCAACGCGTGCTGCCGCTCACTCGGGACGGCGCCTTCGCACTCGACCTCGACCGCTGCCGCCGCGCCGCGCTCGCGCTGTTTGCGAAACTCGACGGCGATCCCCGCTTCATCCCCGCCCACCGTCCGGAGCTAGACATCGTCGTCTGGGCGGTGCACGGAGACACCCCCGCGCAATCCTCCGAACGCGCCAGTGCAATCTTCCACGCCGCCGCTGCCCGCGACCTGCATCTCGCTCTGGTCAAGCTCCCACTGCGCTTCTTCCCTCCCCAGACATGGCCCGGCGCGAGCCCGGAAGCGGGCTCCCGGGAGGACGCCACGGTCACGGCCCTGCGCTCCGTGCTCATGAAGCCGGAACATGAAGCCTGGCTACCCGCCATCTGGGAGCGGCTCAGTGCCGCTACAGAGGAGGCTTTTCCGCAGCAGACCGCCGTCGCGCCGGCCTTCCTGCCCTGAAATCGGTGCCTGAACGTCGGCCCCGATCCCAAAATCTTCGGAAAATCCGAACAAACTGTAGACCTGCGGAATTCCGCGGCATCCCATTGCTTAACGGACGAAAGAAGCTGACAAACGGGCTGTATTCCGTCCGATGGTGAGTTCCACTGCCTTCCTTCCGCTCTCCGCAGGCAGCATTCGACGGCAACGCCGTCGCATCCTTTGCGCCGCTACCGTGTTATCGCTATGAGAGAGTCCGGTTACCGCCGCTGCCACGGAAGTAACGGGCAACCGTGAAACGCCATATTCGTTCCAAGGAAGGCTTGCTAAAATACGCCTCATTACCCTGATGATCCCTCGAGCATTGCGGCTCCGGTGTCGCCATGCTGCTGTAGACAATGCTTTATCCTCTCTGCCCTGCGGGGTAGAGAACCGGTTGAAAAGCTGTAAAGGAGTACTCATAGATGCGCCTGTCTAACTGGGGAAATCCCACACCATTGCACCTCTCGACCCTTGATCGCCGTATCGATGACGGACACGTTGCCTACTTCTCGATGGAGATCGCCATCGAGCCTACAATTCCGACCTACAGCGGAGGTCTCGGCGTACTCGCCGGCGACACCTTGCGTTCCATGGCCGATCTGGGACTGCCGCTTGCCGCCGTTACCCTGGCGCATCGCTGCGGCTACTTCACCCAGGTTCTCGATGAGCGCGGCGCACAAACCGAAAGGGATCAGCCGTGGAGGCCGCAGGACCGCCTGGCCGAAGAGACGCCGCGCGTGAGTGTCATGATCGAAGGCCGCTCCGTGCAGGTACGCGCCTGGCGCTATGACATGGAGGGTGTGACCGGCCACACTCTTCCTATCTATCTCCTCGATACCGACCTTGAAGAGAACGACGTGCGCGACCGGCACATTACCGATCACCTCTACGGCGGCGACTCCGACTACCGCCTGCAGCAGGAGGCGGTGCTCGGCATGGGCGGGATGCAGATGCTGGACGCGCTCGGCTACCGCATCAACGTCTATCACATGAACGAGGGCCATGCCTCGCTGCTTACCGTTGCCCTGGTGGAGAAGACCCTCCATGGCGCGCCGCTCTCCACTGCCGGTCCGGATCAGTTCGAACAGGTGCGCCGGCGCTGCGTCTTCACCACCCACACCCCCGTGCCCGCCGGACACGATCGCTTCTCCATGGAGCAGACCTATCGCATCCTCGGTCCGGAATGCACGCAGCTTATCGAGCGGGTCGGCGGCTGCCACGAGGGCATGGTGAATATGACCTACCTCGCCCTGGCGCTCTCTCGCTACGTCAACGGCGTGGCCATGCAGCATGGCAAGGTATCGCGCGGCATGTTCCCCGAGTACCAGATCGACGGCATCACCAACGGCGTCCACGCCGGCACCTGGACCGGCCCTGCCATGCAGCAGCAGTTTGACAAACATCTGCCGAGGTGGCGTGAGGACAACATGCACCTCCGCTACGCCCTCGATATCCCCGCCGACGACATCGCCCGCGCGCATGACCAGCAGAAGGGTCTGCTGTTCGACGAAATCGCGCGACGCGCCGGATTGGTGCTCGATCCGAACGTATTCACCATCGGCTTCGCCCGGCGCGTGGCCACCTACAAGCGCGGCGACCTGCTCTTTACCGATCCCGAGCGGCTGGCCAGCATCGCCGACGGCTGCGGCGGACTGCAGATCCTCTACGCCGGCAAGGCGCATCCCGCCGATGAGCCCGGCAAAGGCATCATCCGGCGCGTCTTCGATGCCGCCGCGCGGCTCTCCTCCGGCAAGCTCAGCATCCACTATCTCGAAAACTATGAGTGGACGCTGGGCGCGCTGCTGACCGGAGGCGTCGATGTGTGGCTGAACAATCCGCTACGCCCCTATGAGGCTTCCGGCACCAGCGGCATGAAGGCTGCCCTGAACGGCGTTCCCAGCCTCAGCATCCTCGATGGCTGGTGGATCGAGGGCTGCATCGAGGGTGTCACCGGCTGGGCCATTGAAGACCGCACCCATCCCGAGGAAGAGGCGGCAAGCCTCTATGACAAGCTTGAGTGCTCGATCTTGCCGCTCTACTACGGCAACCGCGCCGGCTGGCGCAAGCTCATGCAGACCACCATCGCGATGAACGGCTCCTTCTTCAACACGCAGCGCATGCTGGCGCAGTACATCGTGAACTCCTACTACCCCGAGCAAGCCAGCAGTCCGGCCGAGGCCTCCGCCTCGGAGGCCGACATACTGGAGCATGCCTTCGCGAAGTAAATCCGGGTGCGGAATATTGGGTGCCCCGTTCTAGCGCAGCTAGGGCGGGGTAGTTCTTATGCCTCAGCGATGGAAACGATCGCTCCGCCCGGGGCCTAATCGCCGTGTTGCGGCGCTTCCATCAGCCGGTCCTTGTGACCCGGGATGAAGAACAGCCGCAGCTTGTCAAAGAACAGATACACCACCGGCGTGGTAAACAGCGTCAGCATCTGCGATACGATCAGGCCGCCGACGATGGTGATACCCAGCGGCCGCCGCAGCTCTGACCCGGTGCCCGTGCCCAGCGCCAGCGGAAGGCCGCCCAGCAGCGCCGCCATGGTGGTCATCATGATGGGTCGGAAGCGCAGCAGGCACGCCTGATAGATGGCCTCCTCCGGGCTCTTGCCGTCGCGCCGCTCCGCATCCAGCGCGAAGTCGATCATCATGATGGCATTCTTCTTCACAATGCCGATCAGCAGGATGATGCCTATCAGCGCAATGACGCTCAGATCGGTGCCGGTGAGGAGCAGCGCCAGGATGGCGCCCACGCCCGCCGACGGCAGCGTGGAGAGAATCGTGATCGGGTGCACGTAGCTCTCATAAAGAATGCCCAGCACGATGTACACCGTGCCCAGCGCCGCGGCGATCAACATCGGCTCGCTTGCCAGCGAGGATTGGAACGCCTGCGCCGTGCCCGCGAAGTTCGCGTGGACGCTGCTGGGTACGCCGATCTCCCGCTCGGCCGCCTGTAGCGCCTTCACCGCATCTCCGAGCGCGACTCCCGGCGCCAGGTTGAAGGTCAGCGTGCTCGCCGGATACTGCCCCTGGTGGTTCACCGCGAGCGTGGTGCGCCGCGATTCGTAGTGCGAGATCTGCGACAGTGGCACGTTGGTTCCGTTGGTTGACTTGATATAGATGTTGCCCAGAGAGCTCGGATCGCGCTGGTACTTGGGGTCGACTTCCATCACCACGAAGTATTGGTTCAGCGCCGTGTACATGGTTGACACCTGGCGCTGCCCGAAGGCATCGTAGAGCACGTTGTCGATCTCCTGCGCCGTGATGCCCAGCCGCGACGCGCTGTCGCGATCGATCACCAGTTGCGCCTCCAGGCCCTGGTCCTGCTGGTCGGTGGAGACGTCGCGCAACTGCGGCATGGTCCGCATCTTGGCCAGCAGCTTGGACGCCCAGGTATTCAGCTCATCTACATCCTGGTCTTCCAGCGTGTACTGGTACTGCGCATCGCTCTGCCGGCCGCCCACGGTGATGTCCTGCGACGACTGCAGGAAGAGATTGATTCCCGGAATATGGGAGAGCTTGCCGCGCAGCCGGTTGATGATCTGGTCCGCCGAGGCCTTCCGTTCCGCCAACGGTTTGAGCGAGATGAACATGCGGCCCACGTTGGTGGTGGCGCCGCCGCCGTTGCCGCCCGCGAACGCCATCACATACTCCACCCCCGGGTCCTTCTGCACGATGGCCGCAAGCTGCGCCTGCTTCACCTTCATGGCATCGAAGGAGATGTCCTGCGAAGCGCGCACGGCTCCCCCCACGCGCCCCGTATCCTCCTGCGGGAAGAAACCCTTCGGCACCAGCACGTAGAGGTAGATATTCAGCGCCAGCGTACCGATGGTGATCAGCAGCACCGGCAGTTGATGCGCGATGACCCAGCGCAGCCCCCGTTCATAGCCGCCCAGGATCCAGTTGAAGAAGCGTTCTCCCAGCAGATAGAACCGGCCGCGCGTCCCCACGTCGTGCTGCTTCAGGAAGCGTGCGCACATCATCGGCGTGGTGGTCAGCGAGACCACCAGCGATACCGCGATCGCCACGCTCAGCGTTACGGCAAACTCGCGGAACAGCCGCCCCACGATGCCGCCCATCAGCAGGATAGGGATGAACACCGCGATCAGCGAGGTGCTCATCGAAAGCACCGTGAACCCGATCTCCTTTGAGCCGCGCATGGCGGCTTCGTACGGCGACATTCCCTGTTCCAGATAGCGGGTGATGTTTTCCAGCACCACGATGGCATCGTCCACCACAAAGCCGGTGGAGATGGTCAGCGCCATCAGTGACAGATTATCCAGCGTGTAGCCCAGCAGGTACATCACGCCGAAGGTGCCCACCAGCGACAGCGGTACAGAGACGCTAGGGATGATGGTGGCCCAGGCATCGCGCAGAAACACGAACACCACCGCGATCACCAGCAGGATGGAGATAATGAGCGTGATCTCCACATCGCGCACCGCGGCGCGAATGGTCACCGTCCGGTCCAGCACAATGTTCACGTGGATCAGCGGTGAGATCGACTCTTCCAGGCTGGGCAGCGCCGCCTTTACCCGGTCCACCGTGTCGATCACGTTGGCGCCCGCGATCTTGAACACGATGATCAGCACCGCCGGCTTGCCATTGGCCAGGCCCGCGGTATAGATGTTCGCCGACGAGTCCACCACGCTTCCCAAGTCCTCGAGCCGCACCGCGGCCCCGGTCGTCTGGTTCACGCCCACGATCAGCGGTGCGTACTCGCTGGCTTTGAAGAGCTGGTCGTTAGTGGCAATGTCCGAGATGGTCTGGGGGTTCTTGAAGTAGCCCTTGGCCATGTTGACGTTGACCACGCCGAGCGTGGTGCGCAGGGCCTCGAGGCCGATCCCATAGGCGCTGAGCTGCAGCGGGTTCGTCTCCACCCGCACCGCCGGGCTCGAACTGCCGCCGACGAACGTCTCGCCCACTCCGGAGATCTGCGAGATCTTCTGCTGCAGGATGGAGTCCGCTGCGTCGTACATCTGCGGCTGGGTCAACGAATCCGAGGTCAGCGACAGAATCATGATCGGCGCATCCGCCGGATTCGATTTGTAGAAGTGCGGATTCTGCGGCAGGTTCGCCGGCAGGTTCGCCCGTGCCGCGTTAATGGCCGCCTGCACGTCGCGTGCGGCGCCGTTGATGTCGCGATTCAGGTCAAACTGCAGAATCACGCTGGTGCCGCCGAGCGAGCTCGCGGAGGTCATCTGCGTTACCCCGGCGATGCGTCCGAACTGCCGCTCCAGCGGGGTGGCAATGGCCGAGGCCACCGTCTCCGGGCTCGCTCCCGGCAACTGCGCCGAGACGTTGATGGTTGGGAACTCCACCTCGGGCAGCGACGCCACCGGCAGCAGGCTGTAGCCCACGGCGCCCGCCAGCAGCAGGGCCAGGCTTAGCAGCGAGGTCGCAACCGGACGGCGGATGAAAGGTGCGGACAGGTGCATGGTCTCAGGCTCCCTAATCCGCCGACATGACGTGCTCTTCAATGTGGGTGGTGCGCTGGGCAGGCCGCTTGGTAAAGCGCATGGCCAGCCGGTCGAAGTAGAGATAGATCACCGGCGTGGTATAGAGCGTGAGCGCCTGCGAGACGATCAGGCCGCCCACGATGGTAATGCCCAGCGGCTTGCGCAGCTCTGATCCCATGCCCGTGCCCAGCGCCAGCGGCAGTCCGCCCAGCAGCGCCGCCATCGTCGTCATCATGATGGGCCGGAAGCGCAGCAGGCACGCCTGGTAGATCGACTCCTCCGGGCTCTTGCCCTCCTTGCGCTCTGCCTCCAGCGCAAAATCGATCATCATGATGGCGTTCTTCTTCACGATGCCGATCAGCAGAATGATGCCGATGATGCCGATGACGTTCAGATCCAGATGGAACAGCAGCAGCGCCAGAATGGCGCCCACGCCGGCCGACGGCAGCGTCGAAAGAATGGTGACCGGGTGGATGTAGCTCTCATAGAGAACACCCAGCACGATGTAGACGGTAATCAGCGCGGCCAGGATCAGCAGCGGCTCGTTGGTCAGCGATGCCTCGAAGGCCTTGGCCGTTCCCTGGAAGCTGGCATTTACACTGGCCGGCATGCCAAGCTGCGTCTCCACCTGGTGGATGACCTTCACGGCCTCGCCCAGGGAAGCTCCCGGGGCCAGGTTGAAGGACAGCGTGGTCGCCGGGAACTGCCCCAGGTGCTGGATGGCCAGCGGAGCGTTGGTGGGCTGCACATGGACGAACGTGCTCAGCGGGACCTGCGTGCCGGTGGATGAGGCAACGTAGATACTGCTCAGGTCGCTAGGGTCGTGCTGGAAGTTCGGCTGCACCTCCAGGATTACGTGATACTGGTTCAATTGCGTGAACATGGTCGAGACCTGCCGCTGGCCGAAGGCGTCGTAGAGCACGTTGTCGATCGTGGACATGCTCACGCCCAGACGCGACGCCGTGTCGCGATCCACCACCAGATCGGTCTCCAGCCCGTTGTCCTGCAGGTCGCTGGCCACATCGCGTAACTGCGGCTGCTTGCGCAGCGCGGTCACCAGCTTCTTGCTCCACAGGTTCAGCTCCTGCGAATTAGCGTCCTCGAGCGAATACTGATACTGCGTCCGGCTCACCGAGTCCGCTACCGTCAGGTCCTGCAGCGGCTGCAGGTAGAGCGTGATGCCCACGACCTGCTCGAGTTTCTTCTGGAGGCGCTGAATGATGGCGGGCGCGCGGTCCGTGCGCTGGTCGAGCGGCTTCAGATTGATCTGAATGCGCCCGCTGTTCATGGTTGTGTTGGTCCCGTCCACCCCGATGAACGACGACAGGCTCTCCACATCCGGGTCCTGCAGGATGACGTCCGCGAGCCGCTGCTGCCGCTTCGCCATGTTGGCGAAGGAGACCGTCTGCGGAGCCTCGGAGATGCCGAGCAGCACGCCCGTGTCTTCGATGGGGAAGAAGCCCTTGGGCACGATCACGTACAGCACCAGCGTGAGCACCAGCGTGCCAATGGTGACCAGCAGCGTGACAAACTGGTGGCGCAGCACGAACTGCAGCGTCTTCGCGTACCACGCGATCACCGCCTGGAAAAAGTGCTCCGATTTGCGGTAGAGCCTGCCCTGCTGCTCTTCCGGTTTATGCCGCAGAATCTTTGCGCACATCATCGGCGTCAGCGTCAGCGACACCACCGCCGACACCAGGATGGTGACCGCCAGCGTGATGGCAAACTCGCGGAACAGCCGGCCCACCACATCGCCCATGAACAGCAGCGGGATCAGCACCGCGATCAGCGAAACGGTCAACGACAGAATGGTGAAGCCGATCTGCTCGGAGCCGCGCAGCGCCGCCACCAGCGGCGTCTCTCCTTCCTCGATGTACCGCGAGATGTTCTCGATCATCACGATCGCGTCATCCACCACGAAGCCGGTCGAGATGGTCATGGCCATCAGCGTGAGATTGTTCAGGCTGTAGCCCAGCAGGTACATGACGCCAAACGTGCCGACCAGCGACAGTGGCACCGCTACGCTTGGGATCACCGTCGCCGCCAGGTTGCGCAGGAACAGGAAGATCACCATCACCACCAGCGCCACTGTCAGCAGCAGCTCGAACTGCACGTCTTTCACCGACGAGCGAATCGTGGTGGTGCGGTCCGTCAACACGGTCACGTTGATGGACGCCGGCAGGCTGGTCTTCAGCTTCGGCAGCAACGCCTCAATGCTGTTCACCACCCCGATGATGTTCGCGCCCGGCTGCCGCTGCACGTTCAGGATCACCGCCGGCGTGCGGTTCATCCACGCCGCCTGCATGATGTTCTCCGCGCCGTCCTTGACGTCCGCTACATCGGACATGCGCACCGGCGCGCCGTTGCGATAGGCGATGATGACCGGCCTGTACTCGGCACTGGTCAGCAACTGGTCGTTCGCGCCAATGGTGTAGGTCTGCCGCGTTCCGTTCAGGTTGCCCTTGGCCTGGTCCACATTGGCGGCGGCAATAGCCGTGCGCAGGTCCTCCAGACTCAGCCCATAGGAGGCCAGTTGCGCCGGGTTGGCCTGGATGCGCACCGCCGGCTTCTGGCCGCCGGCAATCGATACCAGCCCCACGCCCGAGACCTGCGAGATCTTCTGCGCCATGTTGGTGTCGGCCAGGTCCTCCACCTGCGGCAGCGGCATGGTGTCGGAGGTCAGCGCCAGCGTCAGGATCGGCTGGTCGGCCGGGTTCACCTTGCTGTAGATGGGCGGATTGGGCAGCCCCGTCGGCAGAAAGCTCTGCGCCGCGTTGATGCCTGCCTGCACCTCCTGCTCCGCGACGTCAATGTCTTCATCCAGCGTGAACTCGAGGGTGATCACCGACCCGCCCTGCGAGCTGGTGGAGGTCATCTGGTTGAGGCCCGGCATCTCTCCGAACTGCCGTTCGAGCGGCGCCGTCACCGCCGACGACATCACGTCCGGACTGGCTCCCGGATAGAACGTGACCACCTGGATGATGGGGTAATCCACCTCCGGCAGCGCCGAGACCGGCAGTTGCCGGTACGCCACGAAGCCGGCCAGCAGGATCGCCGCCATCAGCAGCGACGTGGCCACCGGCCGCAGGATGAATGGCCTGGAAGGATTCATGCTGGCGTCACTCTCCGGCGGACGCAGGCGGCGACTGCGGTTGGGCCGGCTGCTGGCCGCCGTGTCCCATGCTCGGAATCACCTTGATGTCCGGACGCAGCTTGTCCGCGCCGTCGATCACGATCTGCTGCCCGGCGCTCAACCCGCTATCCAGCACCACCGCAGTTCCCTCGACCGTGCTCACCTTCACCGGCTGCATGGCCGCCGTCTTGTCCGGCTTTATCAGCCAGACGTAATCGCCGTCGGTGCCGTGCTGCAGCGCGGCCGCGGGCATCACGATCGCATTCGGCCGCTGCTCGATTACCAGGTGTACGTTCACGAACTGGTTGGGGAAGAGCAGCTGTTCCTTATTGCTGAAGACCGCCTTGAGCTTCTCTGTGCCGGTTGTGGTATCGATCTGGTTGTCGATCGCCATCAGCTGCCCGGCTTCCAGATCATGCGTGTCCGAGCGGTCGAATGCCTCCGCGGGCAGTTGTTTATTGGCGCGCAGCTTCACCAGCACGCGCTGCAACTGGTCCTCCGGCAGGGTGAAATACACCGCGATCGGCTCGAACTGATTGATCACCAGCGTCTCCGTCGTGTTGGCGATCACCAGGTTGCCCGGATCGACCAGCCGCAGGCCCACCCGGCCGTCGATGGGCGACAGAACATGGCAGTACTGCACGTTGAGCGCGTCGCTTTCAATCGCCGCCTGGTCGGTCTTGATCGCGCCCACGAACTGGCCCAGGTTGGATTCGTAGGTGTCCAGTTGCTCCTTTGAGACCACGCCCTGCTGGTAGAGCGCCTTGTAGCGGTTGTACTCCGCCTGGTTGTTCTGGAGCTGTGCCTGGTCCCGCGCCAGTTGTCCCTTCGCCTGGTCCAGCGTCGCCTGGTAGGGTCGCGGATCGATCAGCATCAGCTCCTGGCCCTTGCGCACGTCCTGCCCCTCGCGGAAGTTCACGCTCATCAACTGCCCGGTCACGCGCGGCGTTACCTTCACGCTGTAGTACGGCGTCACCGTGCCCAGCCCGGTCAGATAAATGGGCATGGTTTTCTGCTTCACCAATGCCACCTGCACCGGCACGGCGCTGTTGGCCATCGCCGCCGCCTTCTTGGCCGCCTGTGCCGCGGCCTGTTTGCGCGTGGACGTGACCCGCCATGCAACCGTCGCCGCCAGCGCCAGCAGCACCAGCACCACCACCCACCGCAGCCAGTGCCGCTTGCGCGGAGGCTCGGGTGGAATCGGCTGCTCGGTTGCAGGCACGCGATACTCGTATGTGGATGTAGGCACCGGTTCGGTGGACTGCGCTGGAGACATACCTGGAACTTCCTCTCAGGGAGTGCGCCATGCCGTTCAGGCGGCCACGGCAACGGACGGTCTACTGGTTAGTTCTACTGACGGCGGCGCGTCCGGATTGGTTTCTCGGGGGTTGATCTTTCTTATGCCGTCTGCCCCCGCCGAGGCCGTTCATCAAGGCGTCCTGCAGCTTATGAAGCCTTCCGCCCCTTGCCTTCATCTCTTCTCTGTAGCCGTCGACCTTTCGGAAATCCGGAAGCTCTTGGAGGTCAGCGTCGGCCGCTCTGCCTTAAGGATGTGCATCTCACCCGGGAGTCTTTGCGGTGCTATGCGCCGTCTTTGAGTTTACAAGGAGTGCGTCAGGCGAGCGGCGCGCAACCCTGCCGCGGCGGATTGTTACCAGGCACTTGCAAAGCACGCCGGGACCGGCGGAGATCCAGAAGGCCGGCCGGACTAAACCTTCACACTGAGAGCGTCCGTCTCTTTTCACCAGACGCACAACTCTTCCTCCGGTGCTTCCAAGGGGAGCCGGGGCATGGAATTCCGCGGTGTCGGCAACAGGCAGTCAAGCGGCATCCCCTCCACGTCCTATCTATTGCAGCGCCGCGGGGTGGATGCCGCCGAGGCAGGAGACAAACTAGCAGACCATGTGGATCGTTCGTCTAGCGCTGCGGCGCCCTTACACCTTTGCCGTTCTTGCCTTGCTGCTGCTCATCCTCGGCCCGCTCTCCATCCTCACCACACCCGTAGACATCTTCCCCAACATCGACATCCCCGTCGTCAGCATCGTCTGGAACTATCAGGGACTCGCGCCGCAGGAGATGGCCGATCGCATCATCACCATCAGCGAGCGCTCCCTCACCACCACCGTCGATAACATCGACCACATCGAATCGAACTCCCTCTACGGCGTAGCGGTCGTCAAGGTGTTCTTCCAGCCGCAGGTCAACCTGCCCTCTGCCATCGCCCAGGTCACCGCCATCTCCCAGGCGCAGATCCGTCAACTGCCCCTGGGCACCACGCCGCCCTTCATCATCGATTACAACGCATCGAGCGTGCCCATCCTGCAACTCGGCTTGTCCGGCCAGGGCCTCTCCGAACAGCAGCTCAATGACTACGGCCTCAACTTCGTCCGCACCCAGTTGGTGACCGTGCGCGGAGCCGCTATCCCCTATCCCTATGGCGGCAAGCAGCGCCAGGTGCAGGTGGACCTCAACCTCCAGCAACTGCAGGCCAAGGGGCTCTCTCCGCAGGATGTCGTCAACACCATCACGGCGCAGAACCTGATCCTGCCCTCCGGCACCATCAAAGTGGGCACCTATGAATATCAGGTAGGCACCAACAGTGCGCCTACCACCATCGACGGGTTGAACGATCTGCCCATCCGCCAGGTCAACGGCGCCATGGTCTATATCCGCGATGTCGCCCATGTGCGCGACGGCTTTCCGCCCCAGACCAACATCGTCCGCGTAGACGGGCAGCGCGCTTCGCTGCTCACCATCCAGAAGAACGGCGACGCCTCCACGCTGCAGATCATCAAGGGCATCTACGCCAAGCTGAAGACGATCGCCCCCACGCTGCCGCCGCAGCTCAAGATGACGCCGCTCTCCGATCAGTCCATCTTCGTCCGCGGCGCTATCACCGGCGTGGTGCGCGAAGGCATTATCGCCGCCTGCCTCACCGGCTTCATGATCCTGGTGTTCCTGGGAAGCTGGCGCTCCACCCTCATCATCGCGGTCTCCATTCCGCTGTCCATCCTGGTCTCGCTCATGCTGCTCGCCGCCCTGGGCGAGACCATCAACATCATGACCCTGGGCGGCCTCGCGCTCGCCGTCGGCATTCTCGTCGACGACGCCACGGTCGAAATCGAGAACATCAACCGCAATCTCGAAGAGGGCAAGGAGATCGAGCAGGCCATCCTCGACGGCGCATCGCAGATCGCCATTCCGGCCTTCGTCTCTACGCTGTCCATCTGTATCGTCTTCGTGCCCATGTTCTTTCTGGGCGGCGTGGCCAAGTACCTCTTCGTCCCGCTGGCGGAGGCCGTGGTCTTCGCCATGCTCGCCTCCTACTTCCTGTCGCGCACTGTCGTGCCCACCATGGCCAAGTTCCTGCTCACGGAGCATGATCCGGAGGAGCTCAAGCGCAGGCACCGCAGCCGCAATCCCTGGACGCGCTTTCAACTCGGCTTCGAACGGCGCTTCGAGCAGTTCCGCGGCTTCTATCACGGCTGGCTGGCGCTGGCGCTCGAACACAGCACGGTCTTCTTCCTGCTCTTCGTCCTCTTCTGCGGCGGCTCCTTTGCACTGCTCTATCCTTCGCTCGGTCAGGACTTCTTCCCCTCCGTGGACGCCGGGCAGTTCAAGCTGCACGTCCGCGCCCGCACCGGCACCCGCATTGAGGAGACCGCTCGGCTGTGTGATCAGATCGACGCCGAGATCCGCCGCGAGATCCCCAGGAACGAAGTCGTCACCATCATCGACAACATCGGTATCCCCTACTCCGGCCTCAATCTCTCCTACTCGAACAGCGGCGTGGTCGGCTCCGCCGATGCGGACATCACCGTATCGCTCACCGCCAAACACCATCCGACGGACAACTACATTCGCGCTCTGCGCCCTCGGCTGGCGGAGCGGTTCCCCGGCGTCTCCTTCTACACGCTGCCGGTGGATATGACCACGCAGATCCTGAACTTCGGACTGCCCGCTCCCATCGATATCCAGATCATCGGCCACGACATGATGGCCAATCACGCCTTCGCCGAGCGCCTCGTGCAGCAGATCAAACACGTGCCCGGCACCGCGGACCTGCGCATTCAGCAGCCCTTCAACGAGCCCCGTCTCTTCATCGATGTCGACCGTTCGCGGGCGTTGGACGTCGGCTTCACCCAGCGCGACATCGCCGGCTCCCTGCTGGTCGCCCTCAGCGGCAGCTTCCAGACCTCGCCCACCTTCTGGCTCAATCCGAAGAACGGCGTGAGCTACAACATCGCCACCCAGTCGCCGCAATACAATCTTGATTCGCTGCAGGATCTCGAAAACATCCCCATCAGCGCCAGCAGCGGCGCGGCCGCGCTGCCTGACCCAGCCCCGAGCCGCGGCGCCGCTGGCCCCGCCCAGGCCCAGTTGCAGATGGGCGGCAAACCCATCCAGATCCTCGGCAACGTCGCCGATATCAGCCGGGGCGAAGAACTGGCCACCGTGACCCACTACAACATCCAGCCGGTGATCGACATCTACGGCAACGTCGAGAACACCGATCTGCGCACCGTCTCGAACAAGATCAACGCCATCCTCGATCAACATCGCCACGAACTGCCACGCGGCTCGCAGATGGTGGTCCGCGGTCAGGTCGCGACCATGAACTCCTCCTTCATCGGCCTCATCGCCGGACTCGCGTTTTCCATCCTGCTCGTCTATCTGCTCATCGTCGTCAACTTCCAGTCCTGGCTCGATCCCTTCATCATCGTGGCCGCGCTGCCGGCGGCGCTGGCCGGCATCGTATGGATGCTCTTCATCACCGGCACCCACATCAGCGTGCCCGCGCTTACCGGCTCCATCATGTGCATGGGAGTGGCCACCGCCAACTCCATCCTGGTCATCTCCTTTGCCCGCGAGCAGTTGGAGGAAAATAACGGCGATGCCCACGCGGCCGCCCTGGCAGCCGGCTTCACCCGCTTCCGTCCCGTGCTCATGACCGCGCTCGCCATGATCATCGGCATGATTCCCATGGCCCTCGGCCTGGGCGACGGCGGCGAGCAGAACGCCCCGCTCGGACGCGCGGTGATCGGCGGGTTGCTCTTTGCCACCGTCGCCACTCTCTTCTTCGTTCCCGCCTTCTTTAGCGTGGTGCACGGCGCGTTGGAACGCCGCCGGCGCCGCAGGCGAGGGCCGGAGCCCCAGCAGATCCCCGGAGAATTGCATCCATGACCGAGTTCAACCAACCGCCCACATCAACCCCGGCGCCCGGCGCCCAAGGCCCCTCGTCGCGCAATCAGGACCCGCATCAGGACCCGCACCAGGACGCGCCCGCGCATCCGGAATCGCATGCGGCCCAGCCGCCGCACGCCCCCGTATCCGCCCGCTCCGCCGCCATCATCCTCGTCGTGCTTGCCATCGTCGCGGTGGTTATCGCTCTCTACGGCATCCTCTCGCGGCGTCACGCGCGCACCGCGCTTGCCGCTGAGACCAACGCCCTCGCCATTCCCGACGTGCTCGCCGTCTCTCCCACCATGGGCTCGCCGGAATCGGAAGTCGTGCTTCCCGGCAACATGTACGCCTACCAGGACTCACCCATCTACGCCCGCACCAATGGCTACCTGGAACACTGGTACTTCGACATCGGCGCGCACGTGAAGAAGGGTCAACTGCTCGCCACCATCAGCTCCCCCGAAGTCGATCAGCAGTTGCTGCAGGCCAAGGCCGATCTGGCCACCACCCAGACCAACGCCGGCTATGCCAAGGCCACCGCTCAGCGCTATCAGGGTCTGCTCGCCTCTGACGCCGTCTCCCAGCAGGACACGGAAAACTTCACCACCCAGGCCCACTCCTCCAACACCGCCGTGCAGTCAGCCCAGGCGAACGTGCGCCGCCTGCAGGAGCTGCAGTCCTTCGAAAAGATCTACGCGCCCTTCAATGGCGTCATCACCGCACGCGGCATCGATGTCGGCCAGTTGATCGATCAGGGCGCCGCCAAGGAGCTCTTCCACCTCGCATCGACCGACGTGCTGCGCGTCTACATCAACGTGCCCCAGATCTACTCCCGCGATGCCGTCACCGGCACCAAAGCCAGGCTCGCCTTCTCCGAGTATCCGGGACGCACCTTCCAGGGAACGCTGGTGCGCAACGCCAAAGCCATCGATCCCGCCTCGCGCACCTTGCTGGTTGAAGTCGACGTGGATAACCGCAAGGGCGAACTGGTCCCCGGGGCTTACACCCAGGTGCACATGAAGGTGAACCGCACCGCGCCTACCCTGGTCATCCCCGTCTCCGCCCTCCTCTTCCGTCAGGAGGGGCTACGCGTCGCCACCGTCCAGCACCAGGGCGACCGCGACATCGCCCGGCTGGTCCCCATCATCCTGGGCCACGATGACGGCGAAACCGTGCAGGTGGTGAATGGCCTCGATGCCAACCAGAAGGTCATTCAGAATCCACCCGACTCTGTGATCGACGGCGAGCGGGTGCACCTGGTGCAGCCGCAGCAGCAGGGCGGCGCACCGTCTCAGCCGCAGCGGGGCGGCAAATGAGGCTGTCCCACACATCAGGATCTGCGTCCGGGTGCGCCGTTCTTTGCGCCTCACCGCACCCCGCGTCCTCCGCTCGCTCAAAGCGCAAAGGGTGGGTCATGCGCCAACGGCGTATCTTGCTCTGCGCCGCGGTGTTCGCCGGCTGCTTCCTCTCGGGCTGCAAGGTGGGGCCTAACTACAAAACGCCCGCCACCGCCATGGCCCCCTCCTACAAGACACCCGTGAGCGGGGCCTACCATGACGCTGCGCTCAACACCCCGCCGCCAGCGCCGCCCGACGGCGGCTGGAAGCGCGCCCAGCCCGGCGATGACGCCCTGCGCGGCAAATGGTGGGAGATCTACGGCGATCCCCAGCTCAACGGCCTGGAAGAGAAGGTCTCCGTCTCCAATCAGACCCTCAAAGCCGCCATCGCGCAATATCAGCAGGCGCTCGCTACCGTGCGCCAGTACCGTTCAAATTACTTCCCAACACTCAACCTTAACCCCTCGATCTCGCGCGACCGCATCTCGCAGAACCGCCCCCTGCGCTTTGCCACCACCAGCAACACTTACAACGATTTGGTTGCCTCCGGCCAGGCCAGTTGGGAGCCGGACCTCTGGGGTCAGATTCGCCGCACCGTGCAGCAGTCGCGCGCCAACGCGCAAGCCTCCGCCGCCGATGTCGCCAACGCCGACCTCAGCCTGCGCGCCGAACTCGCGCTCGACTACTTCCAGCTCCGTGGCCTCGACACCCAGAAGCAGCTCCTCGACACCACCGTCGCCCAGTTCCAGCGCTATCTCTCGCTCACCCAGATCCGCTTCAAGGGCGGCGTCGCCACCGAATCCGACGTCGCGCTGGCGCAGACCCAGGTCGACCAGACCCGCGCCCAGGCCATTGACGTGGCCATCGCGCGCACCCAGTACGAACACGCCATCGCCACCCTCACCGGCCAGCCCGCCTCCACCTTCGGCCTGCCGCCGGCCCCGCTCACCCTCTCGCTTCCCGAGGTGCCCGTCGGCATACCCTCGGAAGAGCTCGAGCGCCGCCCCGACGTAGCGGCGGCCGAGCGCCGCGCCGCCGCCGCCAACGAGCAGATCGGCATCGCCATCTCCGCCTACTACCCCACGCTCAACCTCACCGGCAGCGGCGGCTTTGAAGCTAGCCGTCCCGGCATCTGGTTCCAGGGACCGAGCGCCCTGTGGGCCCTCGGCGGTTCCGCCACCGAGGTGATCTTCGACGCCGGGCGTCGCCACGCCATTACCGACGAGGCGCGCGCCGCTTATGACGCCCAGGTCGCCAACTACCGCCAGACTGTGCTGCAGGCCTTCCAGGATGTCGAAGACAACCTCGCCGCGCTGAGCATCCTCAATCAGGAGAACGCCGCCCAGCAACAAACCGTGGCCGATGCGCAGCGCTCGCTCGCCATCTCCACCAATCGCTACAAGGGCGGTCTCACCACGTATCTTGAAGTCATCACCGCCCAGGCCACCGAGCTCGCGAACCAGCGCACCGCCGCCGACCTCACCACCCGCCAGTTCTCCGCCAGCGTGCAGCTCGTCAAAGCCCTCGGCGGCGGCTGGAACACCACCCAGCTCCCCCACCCGTAGACTCTCTGCCCACCGTGTCATCCTGAGCGAACGCAGTGAGTCGAAGGATCTGCGTCTCCCCTTCGTCCGCCAGCGAACCCCGGGTGCCCCATCCTGACCCTGAGCGCAGCCGAAGGGGAAGGGTGGGAGGCCACAATACCCCCTAAGGCGTCGCGCTCCCCGCCGCCCCCGCAATGGCCAGCGGATCGGTCGTAAACACCCGCTCCGCATCCGCGCTCCCCACCCGCAGCAGCACAAATCGCCGGTCCCGCGCCGTCCGCGCCTCGAACAGCAGGTCCGCGCGGCCCTTACCCTCCGCGTCCACCGCGTCCACCAGCCGCATCCGCGGTGTCTCGTCCAGGTGCTCCGCATCTGTGATCGAGCTCCACAGCACCTGCACCTTGCCGTAGATATCCTCGAGCCCGATCACCGCAATGTCCCGGCCGCCCGCTGGCCCGGCTGCCGCCCCGCCGCTCGTCTCGTCCCCGGTATGCGCCGTCAACACCAGCGTCGCTCCGCCACCATAGGTCAGCGCGAACGACTGAAATTTCACGTCCTCGAGCGCCGGCAGCTTCGCTTCAGCCCCACCCTTGCGTCCCCGCCGCACGCTCTTCTTCGTAACCGTCTCGGTTCCCTTTGCCTGAGTCCCCGCCGCCTTCACCAGCAGCCCTTGCGCTTCCTGTTCGAGCTGCCCCTGCACCCGCGCCGCATCCGCGGGATCGCCCCACTCATAGTGGAACGTCTGCGGCGCGTCGCCGCGCACGTCCGACACCGCGATCATCTGCCGCACACCCACCGGCGTGGCGAGCAACTCCTTGGGAGCTGTCGGCAGGTCCGCCGGGCGCCCATGGGACAGGTGTGGCCGGTCCGGATCCGGCCCGTTGAACGTGGTCTCCGGCGCGTCCGGCGTTCCCGCGATCGTCGTCTCCCCACCGGTCGGACGATGCCGCAGCGTCGGCCGTTCGGGGTCTCGCGGCTCGTCAGCCGGCGCCTGCGCCGGCTTCTCCGTGTCTGCGCTCCGGCTGCCGCTCGCCTGCCCGCCCGTCTGGCCGCTCGCCTGGCCGCTCGCCTGACCGGAAGCCGTCGAGGTATCGTCACTCCGCCGCTTGAAGTGAGGACGGTCCTCCCCGCTCTGGTCGTGTACCACCTGCGGAGCCTCGCGCGACGGCCGCAGCTTCTTCGGCGCCGCCGCCACAAACGGCTTCCATACCCCGAACCCCAGCCAGTCGCCATTCACCTGCTGCGCCGCGCCTACGTCGAACCAGCCCTTCTGCGCTCCCGCGACCTCCAGCGCATACTCCGTTCCCCCATCGAGCGCCAGCGGCTGCGGCCGCGCCAGATACAGACCTCCGTCGTACAGCCGGTCGCCGTCATACACCGTCACCGGCACCAGGCGGCTGGCGCTCGGCTTGCCCGCCTCACCCGTCCACTCCAGTACTCCCACCGCCCGCAGCTCCGGCTGTGCCGCTTGCTTGCTGGTATCCACCCGCCCCGGGTACTGCGCCCACGCCGCGCCCGCGGGCAGCATGACGCCCGCAAACGCCGCCACCCACAGCGCCCGCCGCGCACGCCCTGTGCCACCCTCACACTTGCTCAGCTTTGACATAAATGCAGCAGCCCTTCCATCATCGTATCTGGATCGCGTTTTCTGGAACCCACGAAAGGAGCCCGCTCATGGAATTGCATGACCACGTCGCAGACTTCGTCCTCGAAAACGAAGAGGGAGACATCGTCAAGCTCAGCGACTTCGCCGGCCGCTCTGTCGTTCTCTTCTTCTACCCCAAGGCCGACACTCCCGGCTGCACCATCGAGGCCTGCGGCTTCCGCGACACCTTTCAGAAGCTTGAGAACGCCGGCATCGTCGTCCTCGGCATCTCCCGCGACACCCCCAAGGCGCAGAAGAAGTTCAAGGAGAAGTACCACCTGCCCTACCACCTCCTTGCAGATGTAGACGAGCGAGTGTCCAATCAGTTTGGCGTGCTCAAGGAAAAGAACATGTACGGCAAGAAGGTGATGGGCATCGAGCGCACCACCTTCGTCATCGGCCCCGACCAGCGCCTCGCCAGGATCTTCCCCAAAGTCAAACCCGAGGGCCACGCCGAAGAAGTCCTCGCCGCCCTCAAATCCCACTAACCGCCACACCCGGGTGCCCCATCCTGAGCGCAGTGAAGGGTGGGAGACCATAATGCCCGGCCCCCACGAAATTCGGGTGCCCCATCCTGAGCGCAGTGAAGGGTGGAAGACCACAAATCCCGGCCCCCACGAAACCCGGGTGCCCCATCCTGAGCGCAGCGAAAGGTGGGAGACCACAAGCCCACCCATAAAACCCGGGTGCGAAGGTATAAGGAAACTCGTTCCCCGTCCTTCCGCTGCGATTACTGACGATAATGCCGACTTATCGGTACTGATCGGTTCTCGATGGGTGCAACGGCAATTTGGCGCTCAGGCAGAAAAGAGGGGCATAGGTTCTGTGTTCCACATTCGACACAGCGGCATTGAACTCGCAGAGGAGATTCGGCAATAAGGATTCAATACCAAATCTTCTCAGCAATACAAACGTCATCCAGCCTTTTCGCAAATTGCACCTTGCTTTGCGGTCATCGCTTATCTGTCTGGCGAAGGGCGCGCTTTCGAATCCACTCCCTTAGCCTGCCACTTCTTGGACATTGACACTTCGTCTCTCGACGAAGCATGGATGACCCCTTTGCGATACAAATTGTAGCGGGACTCGTACTCCTTGGAACCCGTCGCTCCAGGACGTCTCTTCCGCCTGCTCCGCTCCGCGCTGTTCGTAGGCGCTTGCCACCTCGCTGCGGCTTCCGCGCTCGCTTCCACACCTTCTGACGACATTCGCGTTCGCGGTCCGGGCGTGGCTCCTCAGCTCATGTTTGCGTGTTGCGATCACGGTGTGCGCCAGATACAGTCTCTTTTCGCCAACGCGGATGTCATTGCCGACCTTAAGGATCTGCACGCCGGGATCGTCGTCGCCATTTCCGACTTCAGGCCAGAACGGGCCGAGATTGTGCACCGGTTGAATCAGGCCGGAATTCCGGTCATCGCCGGGCTTACGATGTCGAAGGGGCAGGACTTCTACTTCAATGCAGGGAATGCAACGTTGGCTGCGGCACGCTTTGCCGCGTTCGACACGTGGAGCCGCGACCAGGGCTTGCGGTGGGATGGAGTCGGTCTCGATATTGAGCCCAACTTTGCGGAGTTCGCAACACTCAAGAGCCATCCGTGGGAGTTGTTCACCACGCTTCTGTGGCGCGCCGTCGACGTACAACGCATGCGCCGCGCAAGACGAACGTATGCCGCGGTTATTTCCAACATGCGGGCGCAGGGCTATTTTGTCCAGACCTATCAACTGCCATTCCTCCCCATCGAACGCCACGCCCACTCCTCTTTACTGGACCGTCTGCTGGGCACGGTCGACGTTCGCGGCGATCAGGAGGTCCTGATGCTGTACACCAGCTATGCGGGCCCTGTCGGAGCGGCGATGATCTGGAAGCTTGGTCCGGATGCGCAGGCAATCGCCATTTGCTGCACCGACGGCGATCCCGCCGCAAACTCCGCGGTGCTCGATTGGAGCAGGTTTTCGCGCGATTTAATTGTCGCGGGCCATTTCTCCCATGTCATCGGCGTGTACGACTTAGAAGGCTGTGAGCGCCAGGGCTTCCTGTCTCGCTTGAAGACCATGAATTGGAATCAGTCCGTTACCATCCCGGCGGATGCCATACAGAGGGCCAATCGCGGCCTGCTCGTGCTCGGGTTGGTCCTGTGGGTGAGTTCGCATCTTGTATACATCATTGTTGCTCTCCTGCTGGCCGTAGCGTTGATTGCACGGCGCTGGCTCATCCGCATTAGAAAACGCGTCTCGTGATGCCGCTGACCGACCTCCATTGTTCTTTACAGACCAATGCACTCATTGAACACAGCTTGAGCCGCTTCGGAAGATTAGTCCCGGGAAACGCTTTTAGCGGAAGCTGAGTCGTCTGCGAGGCTCTCTACCAACCTGTCATTTGCAATTCTCGTGCCGGGCACGCCAGATCTAGGGGGCGTTGCGGGCGGGTATGGGTGCGCTGTGACGGGTTGCGGAAGACGCTAATCGCTGGAGACAGGCGAGGAGTGCAACTCCTCGGTCCGAAGAGCAGCCGAGATTTTTCGGGATGGATTGTCGAAACCCGCTCCCGCCGTTCGTCGTTATAGTGAAGGCCGCCAATTGGCCCGGCTGAAGACCATTCGCTGAAGACCATTCCAGGAGAAGACAATGCCGCAATATTTGCTTGCTGGTTACCTCCCCGACGACTTCGATCCGTCCAAAGTGGACGAAGCGACGGGCCGCGCCATCCACCAGCTCAACAAAGAGATGATCGCTGCCGGCGTAAGAAAATTCGCGTGCGGTCTCGGGTCCACGAAGTCGCTGCGGGCGCAGTCCGATGGCGAAGTCCTCATCACCGACGGGCCGTACCTTGAGACCAAGGAACACATCGGCGGTTTTATGATCTTGGAATGCGCTGACATGGACGAAGCGGTGGCATGGGCGCGCAAAGGAGTCGCGGCGCCCCAGGGCGGGATCGAGGTGCGTGAGATCTTCTTCAACCCGTCACCCGATTAGCCAGTTCGTGGCAGACTCGCTGAATGCTGACTTGCTGGCTCGCTGCCATGCAGTCCACCGGGCTTCCACATCCTATGGGGAGGGGGAGGGTAACAGAACGTCGACAGCCGCACCCATCACGCTCCTTCCGCCCGACTTCTACCTGCCCTCACCCGACGAGGTCGCGCAACGCCTGCTCGGCAAGCTGCTGGTGCGCCGCACCGGTCACGAACCCCTCATCGGCCGCATCGTCGAAACCGAGGCCTACTTCGGCCAGGACGACCCCGCCGCGCACTCCGCCGCCGGCAACACCGCCCGCACCTCGGTCCTTTTCGGTCCCCCCGGCCGCGCGTATGTCTATTTCATCTACGGCATGTATAGCTGCCTCAACGTCACCTGCGAGCCGGAGGGACAAGCCGGCAGCGTGCTTATCCGCGCCCTCGAGCCGGTTGCCGGACTGGCGGCCATGGCCCGCAATCGCAACCTGCCCGCCGATGCGCCACCCCGCGCCCTCGCCTCCGGCCCCGGTAAGCTCTGCCAGGCCTTCGGCATCACCCGTGCCGTGCACAACGGCATGGACCTGACCTCGGCTGCCTCCGGCCTGCAGATCGCAGGCGACGGCTACCAGCCGGGCGAGATCGTCGCCACCACGCGCGTCGGCATCACCAAAGCCGCCGACCGCCCGCACCGCTATCTGATCGCGGACAACCCGCACGTTTCCGTGAAGGCGAACCCGCTCGGGCGCCTGAGGAGCATCTAGACCCGCGTTTAGAGCAGCATATTGTCGATCAGCCGCGTCGTCCCCACCCACGCCGCCAGGGCTACCAGCGTCCCGGCGCTCGCCTCCGCGCGGTCCTCAAGCGTATCTGGGTCGACGAGCGCCAGGTAATCGAGCCGCACCGCCGGCTCCGCCGCCAGTACCCGCAGTCCCGCCGCTCGCAGCGCCGCGGCGTCCCGCTCCCCGGCCCGGAAGCCGGCCTGCATCTGCGCAAGCGCCCGCGAGAGCACCAGCGCCTGCCCGCGTTCCGCAGCCGACAGATAGCGATTGCGCGAGCTCAGCGCCAGCCCATCCGCCTCGCGCACCGTGGGACACACCACCAGTTGCACGCCCAGGCACAGGTCCCGCACCATTCGTCGCAGCACCGCCACCTGCGCCGCATCCTTCTGCCCGAAGAACGCCCGATCCGGCTGCACGATGGCGAGGAGCTTGGCCACCACCGTCGCCACGCCGCGGAAGTGCCCCGGTCGCGACGCCCCATCCAGCCGGTCGCCAATCCCTTCCACTTCTACAAACGTGCTGGCGCCCTCCGGATACAACTCGCCCACGCCCGGCGCAAACACCAGCTCCACGCCCTCCCCCTCCAGCAAGGCGCAGTCCTCGTCAAAGGTGCGTGGATACTTGCTGAAATCCTCGTTGGGGCCGAACTGTGTGGGATTGACGAAGATGGACACCGCAACGGCATCGCATGCTGCTTTGGCCGCCCGTGCCAGCGAGAGATGCCCGGCGTGCAGCGCGCCCATGGTCGGCACCAGGCCAATGGTCTTTCCGGAGCGCCGCAGCTCCGCCAGGCTTGCGCGCATGCCCCGCGCCGTGGACTCGATCCGCAATCCCGTCACGCCTTCTGGCGGGCGCCGCCGGCTGCGTGAGCATGCGGAGTCTGCGCCTGCAACGCCGCGCGCGCCTCTTCCGGCAGATGGTAGCTCTCTCGATCGCTCGGGTAATGCCGGGAGAGCACATCCTCCCGGAAGGCCGCCACGGCTGTGCGGACCAACCCCGCCGCATCGCCGTAGCGACGTACGAATTTCGCCGCCGGCGCGAAGGTCAGGTTGAGCAGATCGTAGCTGACCAGGATCTGCCCGTCGCAATCCGGCCCGGCGCCAATCCCGATGGTCGGCACCTCCAGGTCGGCGGTGATCTCCGCCGCCAGCTCGCGCGGCATCCCTTCGAGTACCAGCGCACACACGCCCGCCAGCTCCAGGTCTTTCGCTGCCGCGCGCAGCTCCTTCACGGCGCTGCGCGATCTGCCCTGTACCTTGTAGCCGCTCATGCGGTGGACGGACTGCGGCGTGAGCCCCAGGTGGCCGAAAACGGGAATCTCCGCCGCCGTAAGCTGCTCTGCTAGCTGCGGCCGCGCGCCCTCGATCTTGACCGCCTCCGCACCCGCTTCCTTCAGAAAGCGCACGGCATTCGCCACACCCTCGGCATCGCTCACCTGGTAGGAGCCGAAGGGCATATCCGCCACCAGCAGGGCCCGCTTCACCGCGCGGCGCACCGCCCGCGTGTGGTGCAGCATCTCGTCCACTGTAACGGCCATGGTGCTCTCGTGGCCCATTACCACCATGGCCAGCGAGTCGCCGACCAGCACGACATCCACGCCCGCCTCGTCCACCAGGCGCGCGATCGGATAGTCATACGCCGTCAGCGCCGTAATGGGCTCGGACCTATGCTTTTTCTCAAGGAGTGTGCTGACAGTGATCTTGCCGGGGAAAGCAGCGGAAGCCGGCACGCTGCGCAGTTCGGTAACGCTCATTCGATTTCTCCAGTGCGGCTCCCCCAGGAGGGATGCCACCCGTACTCGGACAGTGTATACGCCTTCGCAATAGAAATGCAGCGCCTGCTCACCCGTTCGTGCGCACTTGTGTCATCTGGCATACGCCCCCACGCTTGCTACACTTGCGCCAATGCTGCTGCCCCTCGCCATCGCCGGCGCCACGGCTTCCCTTGCAGTGGGAGGCTACCACTACGCCGCCCTGTGGCCGCAATCCTGCTTCTTCGGCCATGCCATCCTGGCGGGCAGCAATCCGTCTGAAGTGGCGCTTACCTATGACGACGGACCCAACGACCCCTATACGCACCAACTGCTGGACGTTCTCTCCCGCCATCAGGCCCGCGCCACCTTTTTTCTCATCGGCGAGTTCGCCCGGCAATATCCACAGGTGGTGAAGGCGGTGCACGACGCCGGACACTTGATCGGCAGCCATACCATGCATCACCCGCGGCTGATGTATAGCTCGGGCAAACGCATCCGCGCTGAGCTGGCGGAGACAACGGCCATTCTCGAAGACACCATTGGCGAACGTGTGCGTTACTTCCGTCCTCCCTTCGGTGCGCGCCGGCCGGAGCTGTTTCACATCCTGCGCGAAATAGAGCAGGTGCCTGTGATGTGGAACGTCTCCGCGCGCGACTGGAAGGCACGCTCCGCGGCGGAGATCGAGGGCCGCATCGAACATGGCATCCTGCGCAACCAACGCCGCAGGCGCGGCAGCAACATCCTGCTGCACGATGGCAGCCACGTAAGCTTCGGCGTCGATCGCCGTCGCACCGTAACCGCCACCGCCAATCTCCTGGCGATCGCGCCGCGCGGCGGCCTGCACTTTGTCACCGTCGATGCCTGGGCCGCGGAGCCGGGCCTTGTCTCCTGACTGCCCCGCCGCAATCGTCTCTTAGTACAAAGTTTGACCTCTAGCTTTGAGCGCGTGAATGCGAATCGTCTTGCGGCACAACTCTGCCCCTTGAGCAACCAGTCTCACGCTACATGGCAACCACAAAAACGAAGTCTTCCGGCAAGAAGGACAGCAAGAGCTCCCGCTGCTGGCCCGGATACGAACCCGTGCCCGGCAAGAGTGAGCACCAGGAAGGCAGTTGTCGTAAGAAGCCGGCAAGCCGCAACGGCGGCAAAGCTGTGAAGCGCGAGACGGCCCGCAAGAAGCAGATCGCGTTGGGTGGAAAGCGAGCGGAACAGGCCAAATCCAAATCGCCTTCGGCCAGCGAACGGCGCTCCGTAAGTAAAACCAGGCGCAGGAGGTCGGCGAAGTCCGCCGCAAAGAAGTAAGATACCGCGCATGGAACCAACGACAACCCGCTATATGGGATTAGCCTGCCTCCGGCTGGAAAATGAGCAGTCCGAGCTCATCGTTGCGACCGGCGTGGGTCCACGCGTTCTTCGCTTTGCACTGCACGGGGCGGAAAATGGGTTCGGTGAATTTCCCCAGGAGTCGACGAAGACCGCACTCGGCGACTGGAAGCCCTACGCGGGGCACCGGCTTTGGGCCTCTCCGGAGTTATTTCCCGGCACCTACGCGCCCGATAACGAGCCCGTGGAGCACGAAGCGGCCGGCAATGCGGCGCAAGGGGCGACCATCCATCTGCGCCGGCAAGTCGATGCGGCCAGCGTCGGCAAAGAGATCGCCGTCACGCTCCATCCCAGCCAGGCGCGCGCGACCGTCACCCACACGCTCACCAACCGTGGCATGATGCCGGTCACCATGGCGCCTTGGGCAATTTCCATCTTTCGCGGCGGCGTTGCCGTCATCCCGCGCGAGCCTTACCGCTCCCACGATCAGTGCGTGGCCATCGCGCAGCCGCTCGGCCTCTATCACTTCACCGATCTCCAGGACGCCCGCTACACGCTCGGCACGCGATACATCCTGATGCGCGCGGATGCCGCATCACCCAGCCCGCAGAAGATCGCCCTGCGTAACAAACGCGGCTGGTGCGCGCACGTGTGTCCCTCTTCCGTGCTCATCAAGACCTTCACGTATGTCGATGCAGGGCGTTATCCGGACTACGATTCGAATACCGAGGCGTATGTCGCCGGCGACTACATGGAGATCGAGTTGCTCGGAGAGCTGCGCACCCTCGATCCCGGAGCCGCCGCCACGCTCACCGAGCATTGGGCGCTCTTCCCCGGCTTGCACAACGAAGCCATGCGCGATGAGGATACGTTGCACGCGGCACTCAAGCCGCTGCTGGCGCAGATAGCTCCCGCGAGCGCATAAACCATCCTGTCATCCCCGACCGGAGCCGGTCGCGGGCAACGCGATCGGCGCAGCGGAGGGACCTGCTTTTTCGCCGCCCATCCGCCAGCGCACGCCGCAGCTAACTCCCGATAAGACTCGTCCAGTCAAGGACCACCTTGCCGGCCTGTCCCGAACGCATCGCCTCGAACCCCTGCTCGAACTCGTCATAGCGATAGCGATGCGTAATCACCGGCGAAATATCCAGCCCGGACTGAATCAGCACCGACATCTTGTACCACGTCTCATACATCTCCCGCCCATAGATGCCCTTGATGGTCAGCATGTTGAAGATGACCTTCGACCAGTCGAGCGCCACATCCTTCGCCGGAATCCCGAGCACCGCAATCTTCCCGCCATGCGCCATGTTGTCGATCATCTCTCGAAAGGCGCTGCCGTTGCCCGACATCTCGAGCCCCACGTCAAATCCCTCGGTCATGCCCAGTCGCTTTTGCACTTCCGGTAGCGGCGTCTCCGATGGATTGACGGCCAGCGTCGCGCCCATCCTGCGGGCCAGGTCCAGGCGGAAGGGATTCAGATCGGTGATGACAACATGTCGCGCGCCCGCCCGCAGCACTACCGGGATGCACATGATGCCGATGGGCCCAGCGCCTGTGATCAGCACATCTTCGCCCACCACCGGAAACGTGAGCGCCGTGTGCACGGCGTTTCCGAACGGATCGAAGATCGCGGCGACCTCCTGATTGACCGCCGGATCGTGCCGCCAGATATTGCTCATCGGCAGCGCGACAAACTCGGCGAACGCGCCCGGGCGGTTCACGCCCACGCCCTGCGTCGCCGCGCAGAGATGCCGGCGTCCGGCGAGACAGTTGCGGCAGCGGCCGCAGGTCACGTGGCCCTCGCCGCTCACAATGTCGCCGGGATGAAAGTCGTTCACGTTGGCGCCGACGGCGACGATCTCACCCACGAACTCGTGCCCGATCACCATCGGCACCGGAATAGTCCGCTGCGCCCACTCGTCCCAATCGTAGATATGGACGTCCGTGCCGCAGATGCCGGTGCGCCGCACGCGAATGAGTACATCGTTGATGCCGTATTCCGGCACCGGCACATCCTCGAGCCACAGTCCTCGCTCCCTGCGGCTCTTCGTCAAAGCCTTCATGCTCTCTCGCGCCACCTTCTCTATGGATGCCAACAGGTGAGTGTACCCGTTCGTGCCGGTCGGAGAAAAAGCTGGCCTCTACTTCGGAGTGGTGCAGTTTGTCATCCTCAGCAAAGCAGGCCTGCTTCCGGCCTTCGTAGTCGAAGGATCTGCTTTCTTCCTGATCGAAACTGCAGCACTACCGCTACTTCTGCGTGCTGGCCTGCTGCATGGTCTCCGTGCTCGGTGCGTAGTCCACCCGCACCGATTGGATCTCGTACGGAGAAACCGGCGCCGTCACCCGGTCGCCTGCTACCGAAAGCGGCTGGCCCTCCGGCGTCTCCATCAGATTGGTGAGCGTTGCGCTCTTCGCCCCTGCAGGAACGGTAAGCGTGACATTGCCCGGCTTGCCGGCCCACTCGTAGAACCGCAGCAGCAGACCGTCGCCATCCTCCGTCTTCTTGACCGCGGTCAGCACCACATCGTCCCCTTCCACACCCACAAAAGAGTGCTCGGGAGGAAGAGCGCCGGTGTGCGACTCCACCTGCATGGCTCTCAATTTGTAATTGAAATCGTAACCGTGGCGGACACTCATCGCCTGCTTCCAATCTCCGGCATGCGGATAGAGCGCGTAGCTGAAGTGGTGAGGACCGCGGTCCGCCTGGGGGTCGGGCCACACGGGTGAGCGCAGCAGCGTCAGGCGCAGCGTGTTCCCTACCGCGTCATACCCGTATTTCGATTCGTTGATCAGGCTGAAGCCGTGGCGCCCGTCGCCCAGATCCGCCCAGCGGAGCGCCGGCACTTCGAACTTCGCCTTCTCCCAACTGTTGTTGCGCGTGGTGGGGCGCTCGATGGTCCCATAGGGTATCTCATACGTCGCCATATCGCTCGTCGCCGCAAGCTCAAACGCCGCCTTCAGCAGAACATGCGTCTCGTGCCAGTCGATATCGTTCGAGACGACGACGTGATCCGCGCCGGTGTCGAGCGTGATCTCCTGCACGAATTTCGAGCTCTGCCAGTTCCGGGTCACCCGGATGGTGGCGCGCATAGGTCCGCGTTCCACCAGCTCGACGGAATCCGCTTTATCCAGCTTCGTCGGCGGCTGGTCCAAAGTGCCCGGATCGATGTTCCATGCGTCGTAATCCTTTGGTGTGTCTTTGAACGCCTGCAGCTCATTGCCGCAGGTGCCCGCCGCCAGCGTCTCGAAGTTCGTCTTCTTGTCAAAGAGCGAGGTGATGCAACCCGTTGCCGGATCGACCTTGACCCTCAAGGCGGAGTTTTCCATCGTGTCGCCGCTCGCCTTCAGGTCGCTGGCGAACACCCGTTTCCCCGGGACGACATGCAGCACCTGGTAGCCCATTGAGGGCACCGCCTCGGTTCGTATCCGCAACTGATACGTATGCGTCGATCGATTCGAGGCGACGATCTCCGATGGCAGCACATGGTTATGCGCATCCATCACCGATACGCCTTCGGCCGAGGCCGCCGGCATCTGCACCTTCACCTCGACCACGCCGGGGCGTTCCCATCCCAACGGATTGAAGACCATCACCGGAACACCGGTCGCGCTGCGCGTGTCTATCCCTGCCTGCAGCAGATGGAGCGACTTGCCGGAGACCTCATTCGCCGCCCAGTGCACCTGGTCGTAGTCCTGCTGCGCCTCCCGGTAGATGACCCCGATCCCCGACCCCGCCGCGAGATCGTGGAACTGGTTGAAGAGCACCTTCTTCCATGCGTCGGTCAGCTCTGTTGCGGGGTACGGCTGCCCTTCCAGCCATGCGAGCGAGGCGTACTTCTCCGCGTTCAACACCCACTCTTCACTATCGCGCATGTTGCGCTTGTGGTTCGCCTGCGTGGTAAAGACGCCGCGGTGGTACTCGAAATAAAGCTCGTCCTTCCACGTGGGAATGCTGATCTGTCCCGTGCCCGGAGAAGGCAGGCCCGGAGAAGGCAATTGCGTATCGCCCTTGGCGATACTCGCGTAGTTCCACGTCGGCGATGTCGGATCGATCTCCTTCTCCACCTTCGAAAAGTACGGCTGAGCGGTCCCGAACTCTTCCCTGGGAATCACCTTGTTCGGCTCCATCCAGTGCAGCCCTTCGTCCAGCATGGCCCGGGTCGGCCCACCTCCGTGATCGCCCACGCCATACAGGTCCATCAGGTCCAGCATCCCCGGCGAACGCGTGCGTGCAACGGCCAGATCCTTGGCCAGGCGCACCGGATCCAGGTTGTCGTTCGCATAGTCGTGCGGGAAGTACGTTAACACCTTACTGCCGTCGGGCGACTCCCACCAGAAAAGCTTGAACGGCAACTGATTCGTGTCGTTCCACGCCATCTTCTGGGTGACGAAGTAATCCAGACCCGAGCGTTTGTAGATCTGCGGAAGCTGCCAGTTGTAGCCGAAAGAGTCCGGATTCCAGCCGACCCGCGTGGTCACGCCGTAAAGCTTCTTGAACGTGGCCTGCCCAACCAGCAACTGCCGCACCAGCGACTCGCCGTCGGGCATATTCAGGTCCGGCTCCAGCCACATGCCGCCCACCAGCTCCCACCGCCCCTGCTGGATCCGCTGCTTGATCTGCGCATTCAGCTCCGGGTACTTGTCCGCCATCCACTGGTTGTAAACCGCCGCGGACTGCGTATAGGTGTAGGTGGGATATTCGCCCATCAACTGCACCGCGGTGCCGAAGGTGCGCTTGACCACGTCCACCGTCTCCGTCCACGGCCACAGCCACGCCGCATCGATGTGCGAGTTGCCGGTAAGGTGATAGTTCGCCTGCTGCAGCGTCGGCCGCAGAGCCTCGAGCGACTGTTGTGCCTGCCGTAGCGATGCGTCGAACTTCGTCTGGTCCGCCCCCTCCAGTGCGTTGAGGTCGACTTCGTCGGCAGCCTTCTCCAGCACCGCCTCGTCCCCCGCAGGGTCCTTGTCCAGCGAAGGAATCAGCACGGCCGAGGAGAGTATCTCCTTGCGCAGGTCTTCGGGATTCGGACGGCTGGTCGCGAACTCGATACGCGTCTGCACCCCGCCGAAATGCTTTTCATCGACTGTCGGCAGCAGCTTGACCGCGACCAGCACCGTGTCGCCGGGTTTGGCATTGTCAAACAGCACGATGGGTTCCAGGTCATCGCCCATCGCTACCCTGCGCCCGTTGAAGTAGACGATCTCCGGCATCGGCCCGTTCGCATAGGAGATGAATCGAAACCACACCCGGGCCCCGGTCAGGTCATAGCCATGCAGCGTCTTCGGGACCTCGATGGTCCGGCGATACCACACCGCCTCCGTGGGCGCCGTGGACTTGGCCTGCACCGTCTGCCAGCTACTGTCATCCAGCCCCGGCTCTTCGCCGTGCGCCACGTCCCCGGCATGGAAGCGCCATCCCTCCGCCGGCAACGTCTCCAGGCTCGCCAGATGGTCCACCACCTGCTGCTCTTTCGCAGACAGTTGCTGCTGGTCCTTCTTCCCGTGCGTCGACTCAAACAGTTGCGCGTGCGCAGCAGAACAGGCGAGCGACAGTACGGCCATAGTCAGCAGCGTCCGAGATCCAGATGACATCAGAGTCCCTCCCGACAGCCGATACAAGACCTGCGTGCCGTCTCATACGTGATTATGCAAACCTGAGCATTCTATCGTTTACCGGGCGAGTCACGCTTCATGGCGCCGTCGCAGATCTGCGCAAGACACATCACTCCGTTGTCTTCGGCGACTTGGGCGCCGCTTTGCGGCTGGTTCGTTTGCGGGCAGGTTCTTTCCGAAGATGAAGAGTTCGCGAGGCTGGCTTCACCGCTTTGTTCGGGTCGGTATACTCCAGGGCCTCACCCGGATGACCAGGAGCCTCGGACGCCTCCGCGGGCGAGCTTCCGCCCGGCGCTCCGCCGGGGCGCTCAAAACCCGCCGCCTTCCCGGTCCGCGCTGCGGTGAGCGCAGCGGGATCGCCGGCATTCTCGTCTCGATTCAACCGCACGCGCGCCGGATGCGCCTTCTGTGGCCCGGCTGTCTTCCAGTCTGAAGCAGCGTCGAAGCCCGCATGTCTCGCGGGCGCGCGCTTCATGCAATATGTAACCGCGAGTGTTGTGATCGCGCCTGAGACGAAGCCTTTCAGGAAACTCTGCGACATGAGTTGCTCCTCCAAATGGGCGTGCAAGCGTCCTGCGAGCGATGGCGCGGGACGGTCTCCCTGCTCACCGCCGCTCCGTTGCGGCACGGTCAGTAGTAGTCCGCGCAGCTCACGTAGTATCCACACCGGTTGCAGATGAGCTTGCACCGCATGCTGAACAACCGTGTCCCGCAGGTCGGACAATAGAGGCTGTGATGCTCTCCGGTTCGCGGCAGATCAAGAGCTTCCGATTTTTCTTCATCCACTCTGTCTCTCATGTGCAAACCTCCGCTGACTCCCGGCTCTCTCGATGCCTTCCGGCAGCACTACTACAGCACCCGGCCTGACTCAGGTTGGCGCCGGCCTTTCGCGCATCTTTTGGCATCGCCTGCGCGCATATAACATCGAATAGCACGTGCGGTCTTAGATTGGCACGCAGTTTTCGTAAAGGAGCAGCTATGGACAGGAAAGCAACTGCGCAATGGCAGGGCGGTTTGAAGGATGGCAAGGGGACGATCTCCACCGGCAGCGGCCTGCTGCAGGATGCGCAGTATTCTTTCGGAACACGCTTTGAAGAGGGGCTTGGCACCAATCCGGAAGAACTGATTGCCGCCGCTCACGCCGGGTGCTTCACCATGGCGCTCAGTGCGGAACTCGGCAAGGCCGGCCTGACGCCGGAATCCCTGCAGACCTCCGCCATCGTCTCCTTCGGCAAAAAAGACGACAAGCCGACCATCACCAAAATTCAGCTCAGGACCGAGGCCCGCATACCCGGCGCCAACCAGTCTGCGTTCGATAAGGCCGCGCGGGACGCCAAGACCGGATGCCCCATCTCGCGGCTCTTCCAGGGCAACACCGAGATCACGCTCGACGCCAAACTGGTCTCCTGACCCTTCGCGCCTGATGTCTTCCCCGGTATCACCGCGTCCCGGTGCCCCATCCTAACGAAGCCAGGGTGGGGTTTTTCTTCCGCGTCCCGACGACGCTCACCGCCAGCCGTCGACCGGGTGCCCCATCCTGGCGAAGTTAGGTGGGGGTTTTCTTCCGGGTCCCGACGACGCTTACCGCCAGCCGTCGACCGGGTGCCCCATCCTAGCGAAGCTACGGTGGGGGTTTTCTTCCGGGTCCCGACGGCGCTTACCGCCAGCAATCGCCCGGGTGCCGGGTGCCGGGTGCCCCATCCTAGCGAAGCTAGGGTGGGCTTTCTCTTTCGCTCCCCAAGGACACTCACCGCCAGCCGTCGATCCTAGCTATGCCTGAGAATGTACTCGCGCAGTTCCTTATTCAACGCCGCAGCCTGCCGCAATCCCTGGTCCAGCAGCTTCATCCAGTCCTTGGCCGGGTCCGAGAGTTCGGTCATATTCACCAGGTAGCTCGCTTGGACGATGATCTCCAGCGCGTTGTTGGAATCATGCACCAGGCGTCGTATCTCTTTTGCGTCGTCCGCAGCAATCGTGTGTTCCGGCTCGTACCGTGACGTCTCACCTTGGGCCATCCGCCTCTCCTGCGGCATCGCCGATTCTTGCGACCGGCGTCCGGCTCATAGGATGCGGCCACGGCTCAACGCGCGCACACGCGTCTTCCACCCGCCTCCATCTGTTTGACATTCCCCACTTCGTTTGAAAGACTAGCACCTGCTGCCGTCCAGCTTGTTCTGGACCTTACCCGTGCCGAAGTGGCGGAATTGGCAGACGCGCATGGTTCAGGTCCATGTACTCGCAAGGGTGTGGGGGTTCGAGTCCCTTCTTCGGCACCAGCTATCTTCCCAGTATCTGACCTCAGTACATTCCAGCCGTAATTTCCAACATTTCTTAGTTCAAGAGTTATCGGGGCGACTCTTCCGCAACGGCGTGCGCTCTATTGCACCCCCAGTGTGACCATAGCCGTATGTGTGACTGTCGTTGTGCCAGAGATGGCCGTGGCCGTGACCGTGACCACTGAAGATCCCGCCGGCGTGCCTGGATCAGTTGGCGCGCCCGGACCGCTTGCCGCCGCGCTTCCGCCGCAGCCTGTCAGGACAGCGGAGCCGGTGGCGAGGCAAACAGCGGCGAGAACCACCATCCAGAGGCGCCTCGCTCGGACGCCTAAGGGCAACATCCAGCAGAGTATTCCGGCCAAGGCCGCACCCGCCGGGAGGAGAAACGGCGAGCGGCTATCCAACCTCGCCTGGGCGCTCGATGCCGCCTTGGTCGCGATCGTGATGACCGCCGTGCCGGTCTGTCCGGGAGTCACGTTCAGGCTGGCCGGATTGAAGGTACAAGCGGCCTCTGCCGGTAGGCCGGAACAGGCAAAACTCACGCTTGCACTCAGGCTGGGATTAGCCGCGATCGTGACCCCGAGCGTGCCGCTCTGGCCTTGGACGATCGTGAGATCCGATGCGCTGAGGGTGAATTGGTAATCCGGCGTGGGCGGCAAAGGCGCCGTAACCGTTACGCTGACAGCGCCCGACCTGTTCGGGTTGAAGCTGCCGTCGCCGCCATATGAGACCGCGAGAGTGTGGGTTCCGGTTGCGAGTGCTGAGGTGTTGAAAGCAAAACTGCCGTCGCTCAATACTCCCTGACCGATCGGCGTCTGTCCGTCGTAGAGGGTTACGAGACCCGAGGGCGCAGGTCGATTGAGCAGGGTAGGCAGCAATGCCGCAGAGAGCGTGAGCGGCTGGCCGGCAGCTATGCTGCTTGCTGAAGGCGTGAGCGTGATCGAGGTGCCGCCCTGGTTCATGAGAAATCCGGCCGCGCCATTGCCCGGACCCACGATGCTGACGGTGTTGTCGCCAAGGAAATTGCCGACCAGCAGAGGGTAGGCGGCGTTAGGGTAATTGAGCGGCGGCGCGAAGGTCCCGGGGCCGGTCGCGAGCAGAACCGAAACACCGGAGGCGGCCTGCCCAGCTCCGCCGGGCGGAACGACAGATTGATCGGACACGATCAAATCCGGCCGGCCATCACCGTTCACATCCACAAAGGCGCCCGCAAATGAGCCGGGAGCACCGGGGATGTGATAGGAACCGGCGAAGGTGCCATCTCCGTTGCCGGCCAATACAAAGACGCCGCCGTAATCAGTTGTCTCGGTAGCATTGCTAAAATTCAGGTCGGCGATCAGCGTCAGGTCCGGTCTGCCGTCGAGATTGTAGTCATCGGTCAGCAACTGCTCTACAGCGTGGCCTTCGTCCAGGGACACAGGAGGAGCAAACGTTCCGTCGCCATTCCCTGCCAGCAAGCTTACGGATGCTCCACCCCCGTCCGCCCCAATTGCCTGAGGGTTGTCGGAGACAATCAGATCGCGCGGCTTTTGCGCGCCGTGGTACCGGGCCAATGCCACCGCCTGAAGAGAGATCCCCAAGGGGTAGAATTGAACGTTTTCGCTTGAGAAGGTTCCGTCCCCGTTGCCTAGCGCCACGAAGTAGCCGGATGGCCTCCCCGAACCAGTGGGAGCGCTGGTGTCACAAACGGCGTCTGCCGGATAGGAGACTACGAGATCCAGCTTGCCGTCTCCGTTAAGGTCGCCGGCCGCCGCATATATAACCTCGCAATCGTCACGAGTGATCACCGGAATTGGAACTGGCGTCTGTACCGTTCCGTCGCCGTTGGATAGAGCGACCGCAACGGACCCGTCTTTCCCGTCAATCAGGAAGTCAGCCTTACCATCTCCATTGAAGTCTGCAGTCGTGGAGCCTACATCCAGGGCATCGAAGACCGATCCGGGAAGCGCCTGCTTGTAGAGAAACGCACCCTTGCCGGTGGCCAGAGCACTGACGAGGGAACCATCCACGGAGTTGTATCCCAGCAGGTCCGCAATGCCATCGCCATTCAGGTCCGCTGTGGCTCCGGCGTAGAACCCCAGTGGCGAGACGTGTGGCGTTCCCGGCGAGTACAGTAGCGGCGTTGCCGCGAAATCACCTTTCCCATCTCCCAGCCCGATGCCAATGTAATCTGAGAACGGATCCGCGAAGGCGAAGTCCATCTTTCCATCACCATTCCAGTCCGCAAAGATGGTTTGCGTAGCGGTGACAAGGTTGTTCCCTGACGGCGTGGATAGCCCGACAAAATTGCTGCTCAACGACGCAGTCCCAGCGACCGGACCGAACGTGCCATCGCCGTTCCCGAGATACACCGCTAACCCTTCGCCTACCGTCAAAATGAGGTCGGGCTTGCCGTCGCCGTTAAAATCAGCTGCCTGGACGCCCATCAAGGTCGTGGCCGATCCGGCCTGCTCGTTCAGCGGGGCGGCGATAGGATCGTTCGGCAGCGCGGGTTTGGGAGCTTGATAGGTTCCATCCCCATTACTAAGTGCAGCATAGGCGCCATAGCTGGTAGCGACCAGGATGTCTTGCCGGGCCGGATCGCCGGTCAAGCTGGTGACAAGCAGGTCTGCGGAAAAGCTTGCTCCGGATGGGAAGTTTAGAAAGGCGCCCGGTTGTGGAGCGGCGAAGCTCCCGTCTCCGTTGCCTAAAGCGATTTCCACTCCGAAGCCGGAAGATACCTGCTTCTCAATCACCAGATCCAGGTGTCCATCGTGATTGACATCCGCCAGGGAGACCGTGGGACCCGGGAGCAGAGTCCCGGAACTGCTGTTGTACGAGGAAACCTTGCTGGCTGCAAACCCTCCTGTTCCATCGTTCAGGAACGTCTGGGCGACCGTGTTCCCAGCGGGATCGGTCCAGACCTCGACCACATCCGGATGACCGGAGGCTGTGGTAGCGCCGACAGCGATTGCGCTGATGATCTGTTCCTGGCTGTTCGGCAGTGGGGGCGGTATGGGTAACGAGGTAACAGCAAACGTGCCGTCCTTCTGGTTGAGCAGCACAGAAAGATCGTAGTTATTTCCGGCCACAAGGTCCGTATAGCCATCTCCGTTCAGGTCGGCAGCCTGTGCAAAGGCTATGTATGGCGAGTTTCCGTAGTCGGGCTGGCCGATACTCCGCAGCGTCAGGATGGGCGCTCCGAATGTTCCATCGCCGTTGCCGGGCCGCATGCAGATGACGCCGAATGCGAAGGTGACGATGTCCGCTTTGCCGTCGTGGTTGAAGTCACCGGCAACCGGGAAGTACCCCGCGGTGTAATCGCTCCCCGCCGCTGAGAAGTATGCCCCGCCATAGAACCCTCCGAACGGCGGCGGCGGGCTCGTCAGCACATCCGCCGGCCGCGGCCGGATTGCCATGGGTTTCGCACCCGGCGGCAGGCCAGCCTGCGGCCGCCTGGCGATATCGAGAGGCCTGCGGCCGCTCTGGATCTGTACTCCGCCGGCGGAGGGAGTACGCGCCTCCTGTGCAGTTGCGTGGATTGCGAATACGACAGAAAAGCCGACCAGACACGACGAGACCCATTCCCGCAGGTGCATGAACACTCCAAGACATTGGCACAGCAATTGGACAAAACAGAAACACAGAAACTGCGCGCAGCCAGCCTGAATGCAACCCTGTCGGCCACTGATTCGCAGTACCGTTGTAATTCCCGCTTTGAGCAAGACGCCATGCCACGAATGTGGCATCCACATTCGGCCGGAGGGCAACTCGAAAGCTGGCGCGCGTCGGGCCAGCACTTGAAGAGTGCTTGATTAGATGGAGAGACGATTCTGAGATGGAAGAATGATTTAGCGCTGGGTACAGCGTTCGCTACATACCGCTTCTAGCTGGATCCGCCATTGCGCTAAGCTGCTGGAGAGGCTTGGAGGCGCGGGCCGGGATCGAACCGGCGCATAAAGGTTTTGCAGACCTCTCCCTTACCACTTGGGTACCGCGCCTTCGCAGGGACGAACGCCGGAGTGAAGGGCTTGCGGAAGTCACCGGCCGGAACCGGCTGCAGCCAACCTCAATGCCGGTCAGATGGCCGGAGGTCCCAGAGACCGCCCAGCTACCTGGAGCGGGAGACGGGACTTGAACCCGCGACCCTCGCCTTGGCAAGGCGATGCTCTACCACTGAGCTACTCCCGCTGAACTACTTCGTGAGTATAGCGGCAGCCGCGCGCGGGGGTCAATGCAGGCGCGGGCGTCCGCACGCGGCGTGAGACGCACAACCGCTACTCGGGATCTCATTGTTTCTCGTGCGCCATCGCTTCGAATCGCGCCCCTCAGTCCTCCGGCCCGAACATGCGAACCGCCTCCCGATGCAGCGCAGGCTCTTCCAGCCGGCCGTCGCGCATGTGCAGCACGCGATCCCCAATCGCGGCAGCCTCCGGATTGTGCGTGATCATCAGCACCGTCTGGTTGAGCTCCTGGTTGGAGCGGCGCAGCATGGCCAGCACCGCATCGGAATTCTCCGTATCGAGATTGCCCGTCGGTTCATCCGCCAGCACCAGCGCCGGCCGCGTGATCAATGCGCGCGCGATGGCCACGCGCTGCTGCTCGCCCCCGGAGAGTTCGGAAGGCCTATGGTCGAGCCGCCCAGCGATCCCGAGCAACTCCGAAAGATGCAGCAGATAACTCTCCTCCAGCGGCTCCTTGCGCCCGCTGATCTCGTAGGCGATCTGGATATTGCCGCGCGCCGTGAGCGTCGGCAGCAGATTGAACTTCTGAAACACGAAGCCGATCTTTTCCCCACGCAGCGCCGTACGCCTGGCATCTCCCAGGCCGGCGAAGTCGACACCGTCGATGCGCACGCTGCCGGAAGAGGGACGCGTGAGGCCGCCGAGAATGTAGAAGAGTGTCGACTTGCCGCTGCCGGAGGGGCCGACGATGGAGACGAAGCTGCCCGCCTCCACGGTGAAGGACACGTCCTTCAGCGCGGAGACCGCGATCCGTCCTGTCTTATAGGTCTTGCTCAGATTGTCTGCTGCAATGATGGGCGGCACATCTGGATTGTAAATTGCGGATGACGCCCGGGCCTGCGGCAGGGTTAGCTGGCCGCGGATGCAACCACCGCCGCATCCGGCGTCTCGCCCAGCGTATGCTCCAGGGCGGCCTTCTTCGGCCCGCGTTTGCGCGCGATCATTATCCGGATCCGCTCCAGCACCTCCAGTGGCGTGCAGGCGCCCTTGGGCAGAAACGCATCCGCACGGTTGGCGCGTTCGAATGCCTTCACACTGCTGCTGATCAGGATCGCCGGCACATCCGGCGCAATCTCCTTGATGCGCCGTACCAGCTCATTCCCGTCCATCTGCGGTAGCAGCAGGTCGCTCAGCACCAGGTCAACGTTGCCGCCCTCGAAGACCTCGAGCGCCTCTGCGCTGCTGCGCGCCGTCAGCACGCGGTAGCCGCGTGTCTCCAGCATGAATTTGCGGACGGAGAGTGCCTGCTCGTTCTCGTCCACGCAGAGGATGACCTTCTTTGGCCGCATCGATATTGCCTCTCTTCTCCGCAGCGCGGAGACTCGCCCCTCGTCGGAGGAGCGGCTGCCATGGACACACCAGGGGCGTACGGCTGCCATGGCCGGTTGCCGTGGCCGCACACGCGGGTCTCTTGGCAGAATGGAGACAAAGCGGGGCCGTCCGCGCGTCGAGCAGGATTCGGGGGAGGCAATCCTGTCCGCAACACACGCGGGGCCGCTGTCACCTGGCGCGAAGAGACCCGGTCTGCGGAAGAGCACAGCGTCCGTTCGAAGGTGGTTGCCTGCGCGGCACGTCTCAACGCTCTGCCCGCACCAGGGAAACATTCGCGGTGCTGCAGGCCATTCAGTCGTGACGAGCCGAGCACATCCTTCGGGAAGCGCTTTGCTCTAAGTCAAATTGTCGGTAATAGGCGAAAGTTGCGCCCTCGATGTAACTCGGGAACGCTTCCGCAGACTACGGAGACTCGCTCACTCCCGCAACGGAGAAGATCAAGCGAAACCATCGGGGATTTTTTCGTTGCGTTTCCACCGCCATCGTCAACGTGCGATGAATGCTTGCGTTACCGCGTTCTCCTCTGTTGAAACCATGTGAATTCCTGCCGGAAAACTGGCCGCTTTGCACGAGGAATGCAGCGCACACCAGCCGCGAGCTTCCGAACCACAAGTGCGGGTGCCCCATCCTGAGCAGAGCGAAGGGTGGGATGGACGATCATTTTGTTTGGCCGGGTGCCCCATTCTTTGCGCTTCACCAAACTGGCGGGCTCCGTATCATCCAAGCGCAAAGGGTGGGTCATGCGCCGCAGGCGCATCCCTCTCATGTCAACTCGCCGTATGGAAGCCGCCTTCGGTTAGAAGCTGCTGTTCAGGAGCGCTTCACCACACGCTGCGTAGCGATACATGCAGGTAGGAACAGCCCCGCCAGAACCAACAAAGACATCAGAATGCCATGCATATCTGTTCCCCTCGTCATTTCGTATCAGCTTTCGTAGCATGTTCGATCGGCCCCGAAATCCCCATACCACGAGGGAAGCTGCATCTGCCACCAAAGTGCTAGAAGCGGCTGTCTCATAGACTTGAAAACCGAAGGATCTGTCTCCTTCCTTTGACCCCAACTGCACTCCACCCGGCCGCGTGTTCAAATTAGATCGCTGGCCCGCACTTGGGAGGCAGCGATGATCGATCCAATGGGATGGAAATCGAGGACGTTTGCGCTTCAATTGCCGGTGGGCGCGTTTCCGGCCATCATGGAGCGGCTGCGCGGCACCCCGGCCCGGGTTGCGGAACTGGTGGCTGGCTACTCCGAAGACGTACTGGGCACGCGGGTGAAGGGCAAATGGTCCGCCAAGGAGAACATCGGTCATCTGGCCGATCTCGGCGAATTGGATGAGCGCAGACTTCGCGAATTTCTCGCGCACGCTTCCACGCTGTCGGCCGCGGATAGCGAGAACCGCGCCACCGAGCGTGCCGCTCATAACCGCTCCTCCATGGGCACTCTGATCGAGCAGTTGCGCGCCGGCCGTTCGCGCTGGGTGCAACAGCTAGAAGCGCTCACGGAAGAAGAAGTCGCGCTGGAAGCGGTGCATCCGCGCTTGAACGAGCCGATGCGCCTGGTGGACTGGACCTGCTTCGTCGCCGAACACGACGATCATCATCTCGCGTTGGCCCGTCAGGCGTTGCAAAAAGCCGCGGAGTCCCTCACTCGCGCTCCCCGCTCTTGAGCGGCTTGCGCGCGAAGTAGTACAGCGAGAAGCACAGCAGCGCAAACATCACCACGGAAATCCAATCGTGATAGAGCGGGTTGGTGGAAGAGAACTGGATCAGATCAGCGCGCCCCGTCGCCGCTTCATACAGTTTCAGCGCCACGCCCAGCAGCCCCACGATGCCTCCGGCCGCGATCAGGCCGCTGGCATATAGCGAGCCTGGGCTGATCTCCGACTCTGTATCGACACCATCCCCGCCGGCCTTCGCCACCGCCCGGTCCACCATCCAGCGCACCACGCCGCCGCAGAAGATGGCCAGCGTGGTCGCAATCGACAGATATGCGCCCACGGCGAAGGAGAGCGAGCGAATCCCCAGCAACTCCACCGCGATCACCAGGAAGACCCCCAGCAGCACCAGCCCCCAGGGCAGCTTGCGCGTAAGGATGCCGTTGATCACGGTAGCCATCAGCCGGGCCTGCGGAGCCGCGGCCTTTTCGCTGCCGATGCCCTGAATCCATTGCACCTCAATCTGTCCAGTCTTGGGGTTGTAAAGGTACTTCCCATCGGCGAGCTCAGGCGACCCCAAGGCGTTCAGCAGCTCGTAGTTGGCGCCATACCGCACGTCGGTCTCGGAGTTCGCGGTTTTGTCGCTGTGGCTGATACGAAACTCCTTGCGCGCAAAATGCTCCTGCTGCACCTGCACGCCATCGTGCGGCACGCTGATGTTCCAGGGCCGCGCGCTCTCACGAAACTCCTCCAGCCCCTTGTTCATGGCGTTCAGCGTCGCGCCAATCACGAAGGTGGATACGATCACGCCCACCATCAGCGCCAGTTGCTGCTTCCACGGCGTGGCCCCGATAAGGAAGCCGGTCTTCAGGTCCTGCGAGGTGTCGCCGGCGTTTGACGCCGCGATGCACACTACGCCGCCGATGGTAATGGCCAATGCGCCGAAGGCCGGCGCCGTCCAGCCCTTCACCAGAAAGATCGCCGAGGTCGCCATCAGTGTTGCAATGGTCATCCCGGACACCGGGTTGGCCGAGCTGCCGATCAGCCCCACGATGCGCGACGACACGGTGACGAACAGGAAGCCGAAGACCACGATCAGCAGCGACGCCGCCAGGTTGGAGAGCACGCTGACCTGCGCCCCCGGCACCGGCTTGAATGTCAGGAAGAAGAAGATCAGCAGCACCAGTACCGCCGAGCCGCCCACCACCACGGACATGGGCAGGTCATGCTCGGTGCGCAGGGTAGTGGACCTGGCGGCCGCGCTCTTGCCCAGGTTCCTGGTGGCCGAGCGTAGCGCGCCCACGATCGTGGGCAGCGTCTTGATGAGCGTGATCAGGCCGGCGGCCGCTACCGCTCCCGCGCCCATGGGCCGGATGTAGGCGGACCACAGGTCGCTGGGAGACATCTGCGCGACCGGCTTGGTCCCCGGATAGAGCGCCCCCGGCAGGTGCGAGCCGAAGAAGTAAATCAGCGGCATGATCACCAGCCAGGAGAAGACGCCGCCGGCGAAGATGACCCCCGCTACCCGCGGCCCGATGATGTAGCCCACGCCCAGATACTCCGGCGTCACGTCGGCGCGAATGGCTGCGCCCTTCAGCCACTTCGGCTGGTAGTCCGGCGTACTGGGCCATGCGCCAAACAGGTTGCCGTTCTGGAACAGCGTGTACACCCCGCCGAGGCCGAGCCCCAGGAAGACCCGGCTGGCAAACGATCCGCCCCGTTCCCCGGCCAGCAACACATCCGCGCACGCTGTGCCCTCGGGATAGGTAAGGTTGCCGTGCTCCTCCACAATCAATTGCCGGCGCAGCGGAATCATGAACAGCACCCCCAGCCAGCCGCCCAGCAGCGCCAGAAAGAAGATGCGCGCATACTCCAGATCGAATCCCAGAAACACCAGCGCCGGCAGGGTAAAGATCACGCCCGAGGCGATGGACTGCCCCGCGTTTCCGGTGGTCTGGACGATATTGTTTTCGAGAATCGAAGCCCGCCCCAGCGCCCGCAGCACGCTGATCGACAGCACCGAGATGGGAATGGACGCCGCCACCGTAAGCCCCGCCCGCAGGCCCACGTACACCGTGACCGCGCCAAACAGCACGCCGAAGATACAGCCCAGCAGGATGGCGCGGAGCGTGAGTTCCGGCCGCGACTCCGCCGGCGAGATGTACGGCTGATACTCGCGTGTGACTGTTCCCGTTGCGTTTTCCGACACGGTGCCTCCAACAATTGCAGCAGGAGTAAAGGAACAGCGAGTGTAACAGCGCAGCCCAACCATTCTCACCTGCGCCGTTATAGTTGGCACATGGCTGCGCTCCACTCCGGAAAACTCAGAACGCGCGCGCCTCACCCTGACGTGCCCGATCCGGACGTACCCGATCCGGACGTACCCGATCCGGACATGCCCGACCTGCGGGTGCCCCATCCTAGCGAAGCTAGGGTGGGGGTTTTCAGGTCCCCGCGGATTCTGGCCTACGCGGCCATCTACCTGCTGTGGGGCGGTTCGTTTCTGGCCATTCGCGATATCGTCGCGGTCACGCCACCCTTCGTGGCCGCCGGCTTTCGCTTCGTCCTGGCAGGCGCGGCGCTCTACCTGGTGGCGCGCCTGCGCGGCGCCGGCAGGCCCACCGGCCGCCAGTGGTGGCACTCCCTCGGCATGGGCGTGGTCATGTTCGGCGGCAATTATGCTTGCCTCTTCTGGTCCGAGCAGCGGCTGGCCTCGGGCGTCGCCGCCGTGCTCACCGCCATGGTGCCGGTATGGATGTTCCTGGGCGAGTGGCTGGTCTTCCGCACTCAGCGGCTCACCGCCGGCACGCTCTCCGGCATCGTCCTGGGCCTGGGCGGCGTGGTGCTGCTCTCCCGGGCCACCGCCAACGGCGGCATCCGCAGCGCCAACGGCATCGCGGCCATGGTGCTGGTGCTGGGCACCCTGCTCTTCTCCGTCGCCACTCTCTGGAGCCGGCGCCTGACGCTGCCCGGGGAACAGAGCATGCGTGCGGGCTTGCAGATGCTGCTCGGCGGCGGCGTGCTCGTGATCATGGCGGCCCTCGCCGGCGAGCTCCCCCACGTACCCGCTGCGCTGCGGGCATGGCAGTGGCATACCGCCCTCTCCATGCTCTATCTCATCGTCGCCGCCTCCATCGTCGCCTTCACCGCATACACCTGGCTCATTCATCACGAACCGGCCACGCGCGTCGCCAGCTACGCCTACGTGAATCCCATGGTCGCCCTGGTCATCGGCATCACCTTCGCCCATGAACGCATGTCCCCCGGCGAATGGCTCGGCGCCGCGCTCATCATCGCCGGCGTGCTCGCCACGCTGCTGGGCAAACAAGCGGCGACTCAGGCCTCGCGGACGACGCCTCAGCGCTAGCGTGGTGGTCGCTCGCTCTTCGCAGTCATCCCCAGCTCCCCGGCTAACCTGCATTGTTGTCCCGAGCGCACTCGAGGGATCTGCTTTCTTAGAGAGCCGTCATTGCATTCATTCACCCGCGCACATACGGCTGGCGTAACCGCAACGCTTGGCCTATACTCTGGGCAAATGGAGTGAGCGCAATGCGCTGGCTCTTGCGCGAAAGAGGTGCGTCTTCCGCAGTCAGACTGGTTCTCTGGCCCACGGCGTTCCACAGGCTGAGACTTCCGCGTGGCGTGCCGCCACCAAGTTCCTCCGAAGTCCAATGCAACCGGTTGTGCATGCCCTCAGTTGCACCCTCTACCCTGCCCCCTGTTCCCTCTGCGCTCTTCCGCTCCTCCGTCTCTCCTCCGCCCCCATCTGTGATTCCTGCTGGGCCCTGCTGCGTCCCCAAGGGGGAACACTGTGCCGGCGCTGCGGAGAGGACCTGGGTATCGCCAGCTTCTCCACCGGCCATCCCGGTTCGCTCTCTGACCAGTTCTGTCAGCCCTGCCGCCTGGCGCCGCCCGCCTTCGCCCGCGCTCTCGCCTTTGGTGTGTATGAGGGCGAACTGCGTGAGCTGATCCACCTGCTCAAGTACCGCCGCATCGCGCCGGTGGCGCGTGGTCTCGGCACGCTGCTGGCCACCACGCTCGCCGCCGCAACCGATGCACCTGGTCACCTGCTGGTCGTCCCGGTGCCGCTCTTCCCCGGCCGGCAGCGCAGCCAGGGCTTCAATCACGCCGAGCGCATCGCGCGTTCGCTGGTCACCGATACCCATCGGGCCGCCTCCCGCGGACAACGCCGCCGGCTGATGCTCATGCCCCGGGCGCTCGAACGGCGTCGCGCTACCGAGCCCCAGGCCACCCTCACGCCCCGGCAGCGCCGCCACAATCTACGCGGAGCCTTTGCCGTGCCGCGGCCCTCGTTGGTAGCCGGCCGCGCCGTGCTGTTGGTGGACGATATCTACACGACAGGCGCCACCGCGCGCGCCGCCAGTCAGGCCTTGCTGCAGGCCGGTGCGGCCAGCGTATGGGTGCTCACCGTGGCGCGGGCACAACGTGACGGCGTCGCGCGTTGGGATCTGCCGGCCGAGCTGACCGCCGCCAGCCGGTCATGAGCTCGCAGTCGCACGTCGGTCGTCAGAAGTCGGTGATTGCAAGTCGGTGATGGTAAAGCGAGGGAGAAGAGGGAATCCGCGATGTCGATGGGAAAGACCACCGTCTACGCACGCAAGGCCAAGCACACCGCGCATGCGCCTGTAGTCGAGGTGCGCATGGCCCAGCCGGTCACCATGCAGCGGCCCGTCCTGGTCCTCAACGCGTCCTATGAGCCGATCAACATCTGCGGCGCACGCCGCGCGCTGGTGCTGGTGCTTAAGGGAGTCGCGCGTACCGAGGAGGAGCAGGGCGCCATCCTGCACGCCGCCCGCACCCGCATCCCCATGCCCTCCGTCATCCGTCTGCTCGAGTATCGCCGCATCCCCCATCAGACCCGCGCCCTCTCGCGCAAGAACATCCTGCTGCGCGATCGCAACTCCTGCCAGTACTGCGGCACTGTCCTCAACGCCGGCGAGCTCACCCTCGATCACGTTCAGCCCCGTTCCCGCGGCGGCCTCTCCACCTGGGAAAACCTGGTCGCCTGCTGCCACAACTGCAACCGGCGCAAGGGCAACCATCTACTCCACGAACTGCATGACATGAAGCTGATGCGCGAACCGCGGCCCTTCTCCCTCCACACCAGCCGCCACATCATGCGCATGATCGGCCACTCCGACCCCAAATGGCGCCGCTACCTCTACTACGAGGAATAAGCGGCGAACAATCCTTCGTACCCCGTCCGAGTCAACCACAAAACCGGGTGCCCCATCCTAGCGAAGCTAGGGTGGGGTAGTTTCGGATACCGTCCTCCCAGCGGAACCCCGCGGAGTCAACCAAACCGCGGCGGAGACAGAATGCGGGTGCCCCATCCTGAGCGCAGCGAAGGGTGGGTAGGTCCAGCCCCTTCATCCTGAGCGAGCAACGCGAGTCCGAAGAGCCGGGTGCCCCATTCTAGCGAAGCTAGGGTGGGGTAGTTCAGCGCCGTCATCCTGAGCGGGCAACGCGAGCCGAAGAGCCCGCCCTGAGGGTAATCGAAGGGATCTGCGTGCGACCCTCCCCTTGCGCGCGCCACACAGCGCACCTTCCGCAGTGCGGCCTCCTCACTTGAAGTACTTAACCCAGGCCTGCACGGCGTCCTTGCTCATGCCCAGTCCCACCGCTGCGGTTTCAAGCCCATTACGAAGCGTTAATTCGAATTGCGCCAGAGCGCTTTGCTGCCAGAACTGGTCCCTTGCCGCCTGCTGCACGAAGTAGCTGACGTACGTTGCCATCAAGGTGGGCTGGGCCAGCGTCAGATCCTGCACCAGCACGGGATGCGGATGCTGCGAGAGGCTGAGCGGCTGGAGCAGAGAGATGATCACCGGCCCGGACCCGGTTTTTTCCGAGAGGCTGGCAAGCGTTGCCGCGCTGCGCGCAAATTCATAATGAGTCATCACATAGTCCACTTTCCGGTCAATGGACAGCGTGTTCCATTGCGGCGCAAGCGAGTCAAGCGGAATGTAGGTGATGTTGATGCGGCTCTTCGGCACATACTGCGCCAGACCCGCCGCGGTGGGCAACTCGAGCAGCGCCTTCAGGCATGCCTTCCACCTCGGCGCCTCCGATGCCTCCGGCTGGTGAGACATGAGGACGTAGCTGTACAGCCCATACCCGGACTGCTCGTTTTCACCCGTCAGCAGGAACGCCGTCCCTGTCACCCGGGCCATGGACTCCTGCGGCCCTGGCGACGATGCGGGAGGCGGAGGCGGAGGCGGAGGCGGAGGCGGAGAGGGAGATGCGGACGACCCACTCTCCGAGCCGGGCGCGCTGCTCGGAGGCCGGGCGCGCTCGCATGCCACCAGCGACAACGCGACCAGCAGCAGAAGCGGCGCCATCAAGTGGGTGCCATGTGAACCTGGCTTCCCGCTGTTGCGCGATCGGAATTTGCCCAGTGTGACCTGGCCTATCCATGTAATGACCAGCGCAATCGCCGCGAATAGGGCGACCATGGCGGCCGAGGGCGGCGGCGCCGGCAAAAGATAATAGGCGAGCAGGTAGAACAGGAGGGTCAGCGCGATCGCGAACGCGATGAATCCAGTAGCCTTTTTCATAGCGGCAGTCCCTGAGCGTACGGCAGTGTACGCGGGCGGGCAAGTCGAGGCAACCGAATTCGTGCTCTGAAACTGGTGAGAATTCCTGATTCTCCACGCCGGGTGCCCCATCCTAGCGAAGCTAGGGTGGGGTAGTCTCCCATCCGTCATCCTGAGCTAGCCATGAATAGCCGAAGAGCCGGGTGCCCCATCCTGGCGAAGCTAGGGTGGGGTAGTCTCCCATCCGTCATCCTGAGCGAAGCAACGCGAATTGAAAATCGGGTGCCCCATCCTAGCGAAGCTAGGGTGGGGTAGTTTCCCATCCGTCATCCTGAGCGAAGCAACGCGAATTGAAAACCGGGTGCCCCATCCTAGCGAAGCTAGGGTGGGGTAGTTTTGGGTGTTGTCATCCTGAACGTCTGCGGTCCCTGTATCCGTTCCTTCGTGTTGGGCTGGGTAGCATAGGGTGGGATATCGTAATGCTTCACATTTCAGCTCGTCATCCTGAGCGAGCAACGCGAGCCGAAGGATCTGCGTCTGCGCCCATTTATAGTAACTAACCCTTACTCGTCTCAGCGTAGCCTCATGAGCGACCCACGCACTGTCCGCAGGGGCCGCTGTCCAACCGACCGCCATGTAAATAAGTGCCGATTGATTCCGCCTGCTTTGCTATCCTAAAAACTACAGCTATCTTCATCACCAGTATGAAACCCGCCATCCTGCTCAACCAGGGTGGTTTTTTTTTGGGCCTGTCTGGCCTTTTCCATCCGTAACTCGTTTGCTTGGAGGAATTTACCCGTAAGCCAAATGATAAGAGGAATTTAGCCCGATCGCCCTCTGTAAGTACCTGTGTTTGGAAGAATTTAGCGCATTCATACCGGGGGGCACACCCCCCACTGGACTCCATGCCTACCTGGAATGCCGTCACATCTTCGCTGGCGGTTGCTAATGCAGGGCGCCCGCTCTCGCCGGCCAGCCGCTCTGTTACTTTCACGGCCGCGCCGCCAATGCGCTGAGTCCACCCAAACCACGGCGAAGGCAGACTGCGGGTGCCCCATCCTGACCCTGAGCGTAGGCGAAGGGGAAGGGTGGAAGAGTCACTCCTTCGTCCGAGTTTGTTTTACTGCATCGCCGGGCTCCCCGTTTGTTTCGGGGAAACACAAGCGTGTGTCGCTCTCTAGGCCTCGCCGGCCCGGGCATGTAGAGCACTTCGGGCGCTTGCGGCAACAGAGATCAACGCCGTCGCGGCGAATAGCCCGTCGGCCACGCGGTCAATCAGCACAATGCTGAAGACGAGCATGGAAACAAACGCACAGCACAGGCCGATGTGCCTCACCAGCGCGTCCCTCCAGGGGTGAGCAGGCGAGGGCCTGTCGGCTGGGCGGAAGTTGGACCGAGCCGTAGTCCGTTCTGAAACCGCGCGTGGTCCGTAGAGAAGCAGGCTGACGCCAAGATCACCCAGAACAAGTAGCAGAAAGCCGGGCAGGGGCAGGAGCGAGCCGATCCCGATTGCCCGCAGCACACTGGCTGCAGCAACTCGGATGCGGGATGGATCGTGAATGCCTTGCTCATGAACGCTGACGCTGGCCTGTATCTTGAGCAGCAGAGCGATTCCAAGCATGAGCGCGGCCGCGCCGAAACAAACATGCTCCAGGAGCCGTGCATGGGGAGATGTCTTGATGAAACGCCAAACGACATCATCCTTGTCGACGAAGTAGGTACACACTGCGGCGATGAGCAGTGCAACGCGGAGTATGGAACCTGAGCGATCACCGATGACGTTGGGTCGTTCCATTTCTCCTCCCCGTCTGACGGTGCGCCTGATGAGGATGGACTACTCGCGTGGCGCCGCTATTCCCTCTTGTAACTTCGTATCATTTCCGCTTGGCTCGGATACCCGGCGATTAGCTGCTCAGTGTCTCCATGCTCATAGTCCGCCAGGTCGAAGCCCGGAGACATGGTTGCTCCCATGAGGGCGAACTTGCCGCCAGGAGCGAGCCGGCTTCCTTGCCAAACTCCCCCGCGGACCACTACCTGCGGCTGATGTCCACTCGCCAGATCGCTTCCGAGCGTGATGGTGCGCGAGCTCCCATCCGGCAGCAACTGCAGCATGATCACCGGGTCGCCTAGATAGAAGTGGAAGATCTCCGTGCCCGGCACACGATGCAGGGCGGAGAACTCCTCCGGCGTGATCATGTAGTAGATCGCTGTGCCGATGGAGCGCGAGCCACGCGTTCCCTCCCGCAGGAATTCCGCCGGGACCACCCGGCGAGACCGGTAGGTTTCGTGAAAGAAGCCGCCCTCGAACGTGAGCGGCTCCAGTTCGAGTAATCGCTTTACCTCGTCAGCCGTCATGCTATGAGCTGTCCTTTGCACCCGATCGCACTTCTACAACTTGTCGCACACCGTCGACACATCGAACGAAGCCGCCGGATATTCCATCTTCAGCTTGCGCATCGCCTCCACCATGATCTCCGAGATGGCTACGTTCCGGTACCACTTATGGTCGGAGGGAATCACGAACCAGGGCGCATGTTTATGGCTGGTGTGGCTCAACACGTCTTCGTACGCCTGCTGATATTGCGGCCAGAAGACGCGCTCGTGGAAGTCGCTCTCGCTGATCTTGTAGTGCTTGTCCTGCTCATCGCAGCGCTCCTTCAGGCGCGCCGTCTGCTCCCGCCGGCTGATGTGCAGGAAGAACTTCAGGATCGCGACCCCATTCTCGGCCAGCATCTCCTCGAAAGAGTTGATCTGGCGGAAACGCTGCCGCGCCAGTTTGTCGCTGATCGTCTTGTGCACCCGCGTCACCAGAACATCCTCGTAGTGCGAACGATTGAAGATGCCAATGGTGCCGAGCCGCGGCACGGCCAGATGCGCGCGCCATAAATAATCGTGCGCTCGCTCGAGTGGCGTCGGCACTTTGAAGGAAGTCACGGAACAGGCTTGCGGATTGACGCCAGTGAAGATGTGGCGGATCGTGCCGTCTTTGCCGCCCGTGTCCATGGCCTGCAGCACCACCAGGATGGCGTGCTTACCCTCTGCGGAGAGCACCTCCTGCAGTTCTTCCAGGGCCTGTCGATGCTTCTCCAGATCGGCACTGGCCGCGTCTTCGTGCTTGTACTTGCCGGTTGCTGCCGCGGACAACTTGTCGAGCCGCACCTGCGTGTGCGGCTTCACCAGATACGGGCTCTTGATCTTCATCGGGCCATTAAATCACCTTCACTGCGTTCACGATCGGAGGAATGAAAGGAGATAAGGACCGCCAAGTCCGTACTCTTCTCAAGAGTGACGGAAAGAGACTGCGCATCCCTCCAGATGTCAGAAACGTGTCAGGCTTGTCACAAAGATGTCACTGCGCGGACGCAAAAAAGCGCCGGACCGGAATGGCGCGGCGCTTGGCGCGGCAACTCTGTCGTTCGACGGAGCGGCCGGGAACGCGTCTACTTCACCTCGGGCGTAGTATCCGACTTCGGCGTCACAGCGACATTCGCGTCGGTCTTCTGAGCCGCGTCCGGCTGGTTCTTGATGCCTTCCTTGAAGCCCCTCAACCCTTCGCCCAGCCCCTTGCCCAGCTCCGGCAACTTGCGCGGTCCGAAGACCAGCAGAGCCACGACCAGTACAAGAATGAGGTGTGTCGGTGTTAATAGTTCGCCCATGATCGATGTCCTTCCGGCTGCCATGCGCACCGCAGCCCATCCGAGCCGCAGACAGGAATCTCCTGCGTTATGCCCATTGTCGCACAGGTGCACGTTCGTCTATGGGATGTACGCGGGCCACCGGCTGGCAGATGTTTCGCGCCTTTATTCTTCCCCGCGTGCCGATTCGGAAGCACGCCCGGACGCATCCCCCGAAGCCTCCAGCCGGCCGGCAACCATCTGGTAGAACGTCAGCACGCTCTCCGCCGGCCCCAGCGTCAGCCGCCGATAGACCTTCATGGTGGGATAGAGCCTTGACCCGCTCACCTCGAGCGTAGGCACCGCGGCCTGACCGCCCGGATACTGCGCCAGCAGCCACTCGCCGTTCCAGCGAAAGCGCATCACCTCGCCGAAGTAGCTGCCCCACAGCCGCGACTGGAAGTCCAGATCGAACGCCGCCTGGCCCTCCAGCAGGCGCTCCAGCGCCTCGATCGAGTGAGGCGTGAAATCCAGACGTACCCCGAATTGCCTCTGCGCCACCCGCACCGCCTCCTGTGCGTAGCCGCGCACCATGTCGCCGATAGAGTCGAATACCTGTGCGGCGAGCTTTTCCCTGCTGTCATCCATATCTGGACAGCCTAACCCAGACAGCGCAGACCACTCAGCGACTGCATGCTCGCCGCGCGGAATTCGCACATGCCGGTGCAGCCATGTATCTTGAAGGGCAGGGGATGCGCTCGCTCTTCCCCAGCTTGTTTGCCGGATGTTCCCGCCGCTTTCGGTGGGATTGTTCTCTGGAGTGGAGGCAGTTCGTTTGTTGAAGCATTGTCGCGTTTCCCCGAGCCACGCGCTCGGACGTATTCCGAGCCAGTGTCCGCATCAGGAACTCGGGCCCGGTCAGAGCATGATCGAGTGCCAGAAGCCCGGATCCACTCGCCGCCCGCGGAACGCATCGCCCCGGCGTGCGGCTTTCGCGTTCGCCCTGGCGGCCCTTCTTCCACTTGGCCTCTGCGCCACCAACGCCCGGTCCCAGGCCACAGACAGCCAACAGCCCACCGGTCAACAGCCCACCGGCCAGCAGCCCACCGGTCAGCAGCCTACCAGCCGCTCCGGCCGTCCCCTGCCCCCGCCGCCCACTATCGATGCCAACGTGAACGCCAACGAGACCCTCGCCGACGTGCACTATGACAACAAGTGGGAGGTCTACGGCGGCGCCGCATTCTCGCACTTCCGTGCGGGCCCCAACCTGGTGCAGGGAACCAACCTGGGCGGCTTTGACGTGCAAGGCACACGCTGGCTGCGGCGGCGGCTGGGTGTTACGGGAAACGTACGCGGCTACTACGGCACGCAGGCGGTCATTCCCAACTCCGACCACATCACCGGCCCCTTCGTGATGGAGCACCTGTTGCTGGGCGGCGCAACCTTCCGTGCAATGGAAAATGAGCACGCCGCCATCAACTTCCGCGCGCTGGCGGGTGGCGGGTATGGCAACTTCGATCACGCCCTCAGTGGCGTGCCGCCCAATAGCCTGGGCCTGTTCAACAATGGCGGCACCTTTGCCACCGCGCTCGGCGGCTCACTGGATCTGAATCGCTCGCCCCGTCTGGCCCTGCGCATCTCGCCCGACTACATCCTGACGCGCTACGGCGGCTTCAACCAGAACGAGTTCGCCATCTCCGTCGGCATTCTCTACCGCATCGGCATCCCCAAGCGGCCAGCGCACAGGTAAGCACGGCTGCCGAGGTGCGGGCACCCGCACCCAGCGCAGCTCGCCTCAGGTATTCCGCACGCCCGGGGTCAGGTACTCCGGCCCGATCGGGTCTTTCACCGTCTGCTCGACGATGGCATCGATCGCCGCGAGCGCGCGCGTATCCAGTTGCCACCCGAAGATGCGGTTGACCGGAGCAAGCTGCGACGGGTGCCGCGCCCCCCAAAGTGCAGCCGAAACTCCGGGACGGTCCAGTACCCAGCGCACCGCGAGCTCCAAGACACGGTGGTCGTAGTGCTGCTCCGCCAACGCATCCAGCCTGCTGACCGCTGACAGATACTGCGCAAAGCGCGGCGGCTGGAACTTCGGATCTTCGGCGCGGATGTCTCCCGCGGGAAACTGCATCTCCGGCCGCAGGCGTCCGCCCAGCATGCTGCGGCAAAGCGAACTGTAGGTCAGCACGTGGATGCCATGGTCCCGGCAATACGGCAGCACCTCCGCCTCCACGGCGCGTTCAAAGATGTTGTAGGGCGGCTGATTGGTGTGGATGGGAGCGACGGAGCGGAAGGAGTCCATCTGTGCGGCCGAGAAATTGCTGACCCCGATGGCACGGATCCGGCCGTCGTGCAGGAACCGCGCAAAGAGCGCCGCCACCTCCTGCACCGGCACCAGCGGATCGGGCCAGTGCACCTGGTAGAGATCGATGTAGCTGGTGCCAAGGCGAGACAGCGAATCCTTGAGTTCTTGTTCGAGACGCGGCAGCGTGGAATCGGTGACGACATTGCCGCCGGTCCAATCCAGCCCGCACTTGGTGGCAATGTAGAACTCTTCGCGATGCCCATGCTTGCGCATCGCTTTGCCGATCACCTCTTCCGCGCGTCCCTGGCCGTAAATGGGCGCGGTATCGATGAGGTTGATGCCATGGTTGAAGATGGCAAGACAGGTGCGGACCGCGTCGTCCTCATCCACCTCACCCCATTCGGACCCGCCGATGGCCCACGTGCCCAGCCCAATGCGCGAGACCTGCTCGCCGTTGATTTCGATGTACTCCATAGTTTCTGACGTTAGCAGAAAAGGATTGCAAGCCGCCCCACGGCCTCGCAATACTCGCTCATGTTCGTTTACGCCCAAGGGCGACGTATGCGTCCCCTGTTCGTTCTGCTTTCGCTTGGTCTATCGGTAGCTGCCCTCTCTCAGACAGCACCGAAATCATCGGCGACGGAGGCGACAGGTCCGAGCGCCACGTTGGACGGACTGGAAGCAGTGAACGGGCTGGAAGCTGTCAGCCATACGCCGTGGCATCTGCGTGCGCAGTTCGAACTCACAAGCGCCGACCGCAAGAAGGTGCAAACGGGCACATTTGAAGAATGGTGGTCCGGCCATCTGCAGGCAAAGAAAGTGTGGACGCTGGATGGAAAGCAGACCACTTTATATACCGACACCACCGGTTCCGCGACCGGGGTCTCGGCAAGAAAAAGGATTCCAACACTAATAAAGAAGCTGAAAGCGAAAGCTATAGAAAACAGAGTACATGTACAGTGAGACAAGCTGCAGTATATCTGCAAGGAGATGAGCCGCCGCTTGCTCTCCAGTACTTCTTTCCGAGGATTTTCGAGAACCCGCTGCCGCCATTTGAGAACAGTGCGAAGTTATCGAACGTAGCGTCCAAATTCGGCGGGGATAAGCTGCCGTGCATTAGCTCTGGCGAGTCGATCGCTTTGGGGCCGGCCGTATGTTTCGACTCAGTATCTCCCATTATTCGGTGGGTGAGCGAAGGCACGTTGCAGCTTAGCTTCAACCAGATAATCCGATTCGACAGCTGTTATCTTGCAAAACAAATCAGTGTCGCAGGAGATCATGCTCCGGTTCTGACTGTCCGACTCGATTTGATCGAAGGACTCGCGTCCTGGCCCACTGAACTCTTTGTGCCGTCACCTGGAACGGTTAGGATGGAGCGCGTCTCTTCTCCTGGGCAGGGCGTCTCACCCCCCAAGCCTCTAAAGGAGGTGCCACCGCAGTATCCTATGGTGGCTCTCGGCCAGAGATTGCAAGGAAGAGTTGTGGTAGCGGCCGTTATTGGCAGCGATGGTTCAGTTCGCCGTTTGGAGCCTGTTGCCTCTCCCGGGCCGGTACTCACGAAAGCTGCGATTGATACTTTCAAGAAATGGAAGTTTCGACCTGCGACCGATCACCGAGTGTCAGCGGAAGCCATCAGATTAAATGATTAGCAGTGCAATGTGTGATATGTCAGTGTGAATGTATTTAAAACTATTTTTTGTTAGTGGAGTTGATACTTTCAAGAAATGGAAGTTTCGACCTGCGACCGATCACCGGGTGCCAGCCGAAGCCATGATACTTCTCTGCATCACCTTTCAAATCGCTCTTTGACAGTGTGCATGGAGTGCGTACTCTTGTTCGGCCTTGGCACATGAAACCGAAAGGCGGCTCGCAGGCCGCCTCTTTCTGTTCAAGAGAAGCGCTGCTTACACCAGCTCCATCCCCGCGAAGAAATACCCGATCTCAAACACAGCGGTATCTTCCGCATCCGAGCCGTGCATGGCGTTCTCTTCGATCGAGCCGGCAAACTTCTTGCGGATGGTGCCCTCGTCGGCATTCGCCGGATTCGTGGCGCCCATCAGCGTGCGCAGGTCGGCGATGGCGTTCTCCTTCTCCAGCACCATCGCGATGATGGAACCCGAGGACATAAAGGTCGTCAACGAATCGAAGAAGGGCCGTTGCGCGTGCACATGGTAGAAGCCCTGCGCCTGCGACTTTGAAAGAAACAGCTTCTTGACCGCGGCGATCTTGAATCCGGCCTTGTCGAGCTCGGCAAGGATCGCTCCGGCATACCCCTTGCGGATGGCGTCTGGTTTGATAATGCTGAACGTACGTTGCACTGACTTGCTGTCTCCTGACTGAGTGGATATCGGTCGTCTTCAGTGTATCGTGCCGAAATGAGCGATCGCGGTCCAGACCAGGCCCAGATAAACCACACGGACAATGCTGGCAGCGGCGCGGCGCGGCACACCGGCGATCGCATCGTGCTTCGGCTGGTGCGCGACCTGCCACCGCTCTTCCTGCTGATCTGCTTCGTCCTCTGTGTCTATTGGTCCCGGCACTGGCCCATCGTGCACGACGCGTCCATCATGCACTACGTGGTCTTCCTCATGGATCACGGCATGGCGCCGTACCGCGACATCATCGACATCAATCTGCCGGGCGCGTACATGATCCAGTGGACAGCGGTGCATGTCTTCGGCCCGGGCAACGCAGCGTGGCGGGTCTTCGACGTGCTGACCATGATCATCGCCATCCTGGCCGCCTGCTGGATCGCGCTTCCATATGACTGGCGAGCCGGCGCCGTCGGCGGTCTGGGCCTGGCGCTGTTTCATCTGTGGGGCGGCCCGGTCGAGGTGGGGCAGCGCGACTGGTTTCTGATGGTGCTGCTGCTGCTTGGCTACGCCTGCCTTTTCCACGCGCTGCGCAGGCAGCAGCCCGTATTCCTGGGTCTGTTCGCCGCAGCCATGGGAGCGGCGGCCAGCATCAAGCCGCTGGCGATTCCCTTTCCCTTTGTGCTGCTGCTGGCGGCGTGGCTCATCCTGCGCCGCCGGAGGGTCGAGTTTGGCCCTTACCTAGGTTGGGCCCTCGTGGGCGCATGCCTGCCCATCGCCGCATCGTTGCTCTTTCTGTGGCGATGGCACGCCTTCGCGGCCTTCTTCTCCATTCTCCGCGGTTTGACCTCCTTCTACACAGGTGTTGGCAACGTGCCGCAGAGCGCCATCCTCCACATGATGTTCGGCCGCTTCCTGTGGGCGATCACCCTATGCGGCGTGCTGCTGTGTCTGCTGTTGAAGACCTGGAAGCGTCCCGAGATCAGCCTGCTCGCGACGGGGATTGTGTTCGGCGCCTTCCTCTACTTTGGACAACGCAAGGGCTGGACGTATCACAAAGGCACGCTGATCGCCTTTCTGCTGCTCTGGGTATCGATTCAGTTCTACCTGGCGCTGCGGCGCCCGGGAACGACGCGGGTTCTGGCCGCCGCGGCCCTGCTCGCCTTCTGCGTGGGCGCGGCAGACCTTTGGGCGCGCGCCGTGCCCACCGTCCGTTTCGATGAGACGCTGCAATTCTCTTTGCAGCATGATCTCGAAGCGTTGGGAGGAGCGTCGCTCTCAGGCCATGTGCAGTGCCTGGAGATGGGCCTCGGATGCATCACCGATCTCTACCGCATGCGCCTGGTGCAGTCCACCGGCTTCATCTCCGACTTCTTCGTCTTCAGCCCAGACCGCATTCCCGCGCTCGAGGCACTGAAGGCCCGCTTCCTTGCGCAGGTAGATGCCCGGCCGCCCAGGGTGATGATTCTGGTGGCGTCGGATTGGGCCACGCCAAACCACGTGAGCTATGCGCAGCTTGACCACTGGCCTGAGCTGCGCAACTTCCTGGACCGGCACTACACGCTGTATAAGGACCAGCGGCTGCCGGACGGATCACTCGATCGGCACAGCTATCAGATTTACCTGGAGAAATAGCGGAAGCTTATCTTGCCGCCTGCTGCTGCGAACCTTCTGCAATCGGCAGCTCGATGTGGGAAGGATGCTGCGCTGAGAAGTAGACGCGCTGCGTGGCTGGATGGAAGTCTGCCGGCGTCGCCGTCATGATGTTGGGTACGAAGCTCTGCGGATTGCGATCATAGAGCGGGAACCAGGTGCTCTGCACCTCCACCATAATGCGGTGCCCGCGCTCGAACACATGGTCCGCCCCATGCAGGCTGAAGCGATACTCCTGCGGCTGGTTCGCGGGCAGCGCCGCGGGTTGCGAAAAGCTGGTGCGGTAGCGTCCGCGAAAAATCTCACCATTTACCATAAGCTCGAAGCCGGCCATCTTCGCCGGCGCGTCCGGCGGATAGACATCGATGAGCTTGACCACCCAATCGGAGTCCGTGCCCGAAGTCGCGGCGAAGAGGTCCGCGATCACGTCGCCCGTGATGGTGAGATCGTGATCGAGCGCCGGCGTGGTGAAGGTCGCCACGTCCTTGCGATTGGTAAACGGCCGCTGGTCCTCCACCATCCACGGACCCCACTTCGATCCCGGAGCATATGTGGCCTGAATGGGCCGCGCGCGGTAGGGCACCGGGTTCGCCGGATCGCTGACGTAGCTCGCGAAGCTGGTAGCATCCGGCGCATCCGGCTGCTGGAAGGCCAGCGAACCATGCGCGCCCAGATAGAGATTGCTGCTGTGCGAGGCCGGCGGCGGCCAGCTCGCATAGTGCTTCCACGTATCGGAGCCGGTCTGGAAGGTGATAGCTCCGCCGGCATCGAAGCTGCCCTTGTCCTTCAGATAGTGCTCGAAGAAGGGTGCTTCGACACGCGTGCGATATTCGTCGGACGTAGGCTCGCCGAAGTCCACCGCACCCAGCCGCTCGGTGCTGCCCGCCCACCCGCCGTGTCTCCAGGGACCAAGCACCAGGAACAGGTTGCCACTGGTTGGATCCTGCCGCCGCAGCGCGGCATAGGCAGCCTGCGGCCCCCACATGTCTTCCTGATCCCAGTAGCCGCCAACTTCAAGCGAAGGGACGCTCATTGCGTTCAGGTGCGACTCCACTCCACGTGCCTGCCAGTAGCTGTCATACGCCGGATGAGCGAAGAACGCCTGCGCGGTGGGCAATTGGGCGATCTTGCCCTGCTTCGCCGCGGCCGCGTATGAGCCCGCGTTCAGGAAGTAGGTGTAGGCGTCCTGGTCGAGCTTCTGGAAGGTCGTGGTCTTGCCGCTCTCCATGCCCAGTACGTAATCGTAACCGTAGGTCTCACGAAATGCGCCATTGTGGAAGAAGTCGTCGCCCTTCCACACGTCGATCATCGGCGCTTGGGGAGAGATGGCGCGCACCGCCGGGTGAGGCCCGATGCCGGCGTCCTGCGCCATGCCGCCGGGATACGAGATACCGGCGACGCCTACGCGTCCGTTATTGCCCGGAATATTCTTGAGCAGCCACGCCACGGTGTCATAACTATCCGTGCTCTCGTCTGTTGGCGGCGGATTCGTCGGTTTCGCACCCGGCGTGCTGTGCTGATCCGGATGATGCTGATCGAGCAGCGGTCGCATCATCACGAATGTGCCTTCGCTCTTATAGCGGCCGCGGATATCTTCGTAGACGAAGATGTAGCCGCTCTGCGCCAGCTCGGTATAGCGATACGTCACGGCAAAAGGCGTCATATCGTCCACGCCGTAGGGCGTCCGCTCCATCAGGAACGGCAGCGGCTCGTTATCACCTGTGGGCCGCAGGATGACGGCATGAAGCTTGATGCCGTCGCGCATGGGAATCATCGCCTCCTGCCGGGTATAGGGGCGGAAGGTGTAGTGCCCTGGACGTGGATCGGAGAGCCGCGCCGGGGTATCGCTGCCCTTGCGCAAGACGCTCTCGGCGTGGCCCTGCGCGCCGAGCGTGAAGGTGAACTCCAGCTCTGCGTCGGGCGCGGTAAAGCGCACTGGAGACAAGGCCGTGAGCGGCATCGGCATAATGCGCGGACCGGCGAGCGAGAGCGTCTTACCATCGCTCGAAAACGAGTAGACGACCGACTGCTCGCCTTGCGGGCGGTACTGCCCGACGAGCGCATCAAGTTGCTGCGTGGTGAGCGTGACGGCCTTGCCAGTGGACGCGGAAGGCTGTTGCGCCACAGCCTGCGACCCGGGAAGAGCCGTCGCCAGTCCGGCGAAAAGAACAGCCTTCAGAAGGACGTGCATCGTCCCAAACTACGCTTTGCCGATCACCCGCGCCAGTGTCGCGCCGATCTCCGCCGGCGACTGCACCACGTGAATGCCGGCTGCCGTGAGCGCCTTCATCTTGTCCGCCGCCGTGCCCTGCCCGCCGGAGATGATGGCGCCGGCATGGCCCATGCGGCGGCCCGGAGGCGCCGTCTGCCCGGCGATGAAGCCCACCACCGGCTTCTTCACATTCTGCTTGATGTAGTCGGCCGCCGCTTCCTCGGCGGTGCCGCCGATCTCGCCGATCAGGATGATGGCTTCGGTGTCCGGGTCTTCATTCAGCAGCCTGACCCCATCGATGTGCGTGGTGCCGATGATGGGATCGCCGCCGATGCCGATGGCGGTCGACTGGCCGATGCCCCGCTGCGTAAGCTGGTAAACGGCCTCATACGTCAGGGTGCCGGAGCGCGACACGATGCCGACATTGCCTTCCTTGTGAATGCGGCCCGGCATGATGCCGATCTTCGCCTTTCCCGGCGAGATGACGCCCGGGCAGTTCGGCCCCACCAGGCGCGACTTCGAGTACTTCAGCTTCGCCCACACCCGCACCATGTCATTGGTGGGAATGCCTTCCGTGATACAGACGATCAGCGGCAGGCCCGCGTCCTCGGCTTCCAGGATGGCATCCGCGGCGAACGGCGGCGGTACGAAGATTACCGTGGCATTGGCGCCCGTCTCGCGCACGGCCTTTTCCACCGTATCGAAGACCGGCCAGCCCTCGTGCGTGGTTCCGCCCTTACCCGGCGTGACGCCGCCCACCACTTTGGTGCCATACTCCGCGCAGCCCTTCGCATGAAAGGTGCCCTCTTTGCCGGTAATGCCCTGCACGATGAGGCGTGTGTTTTTGTCTACAAGAACTGACATCAGCTTCTCCGAGGGAACAGGGGTCAGAGAACAGGGATCAGCAATCCTGTTCGCGTAGCGCCCCAAGGATCCCGTGAATCATTTTTCCAACTTCGTGAGATTGTGCTTCGGCCGTTGTAAGAAGATCCTGATCTCCGAAAGAAAGCTCGCGGGCAATAACGAGTTGGGTTTGCAACTCGAAGTTCGAACCGCGTGCTACTCCGAGAAACTGCCGGTACTCTTTCCTGTTCAGCCGCCCATGCCCTTCCGCGATATTGCTAGCCACCGAAACCGACGCTCGCCGAAGCTGACCACTCAAGCCGTAGACCTCTTCACGAGGGAACTGCTGGGTTAATTGGTAAATACTGACCGTCAATTGGATCGCGCGTTGCCAGACAATCAATTCCCGAAAGTGGCTTGTCACCCCGGTACCTGACCCCTAACCCCTGACCCCTGACCCCTGCTTCGCTGCCTCCACCGCCTTCTGCGCCGCGTCCTGCATGGTCTCGCCGACGATGAACTTGAGTCCCGAATCTTTCAGAATCCGGCGGCCCTCTTCGACGTTCGTGCCTTCAAGCCGCAGCACCACCGGCACCTTAACATTCAGGTTCTTGGCCGCGGCCACCACGCCCTGCGCCAGCGTGTCCACACGCAGAATGCCCCCGAAAATGTTGATGAAGACCGCCTGCACGTTCTTATCCGAGAGCAGGATGTCGAAGGCATTCTCAATCTGCTGCTGGTTCGCGCCGCCGCCCACGTCGAGGAAATTCGCCGGCGACCCGCCTGCGTACTGGATGATGTCCATGGTGGCCATCGCGAGCCCGGCGCCGTTCACCATGCACGCGATATTGCCGTCGAGCTTGATGTAGTTCAGCGCGTACTTTGACGCCTCGACCTCAAGCGGATCTTCCTCCGCCACATCGCGCAGCTCCTTCAGGTCCTTGTGGCGGAAGATCGCGTTGTCGTCGAAATTGATCTTGCAGTCGAGCGCCAGCAGCTTGTCGTTCTTGGTCGTGATAAAGGGATTGATCTCCAGCAGCGAGGCGTCGGTGTCGATATACACGTTGTAAAGCCCGGTCATGAACCGCACCGCATCGGCAATCTGCGTCGGCTTCAGGCCCAGCTTGAACGCCAGATTGCGCGCCTGATATGGCTGGAAGCCCACCGCCGGATCGATGTACTCCTTGTAGATCGCGTCCGGATCCTTGGCCGCGACCTCTTCGATCTCCATCCCGCCCGCCTGCGATGCCATGAAAGCCAGCTTGGCCTGCGCACGATCGAGCACGATGCCGAGATATAGCTCGCGGTCAATGGGCGCCGTCTCTTCAATCAGCAATCGCTGCACCTTCTGGCCCTGCGGTCCCGTCTGGTGCGTGATCAACTGCATGCCCAGAATTTTCTTGGCATACTCCTCCGCTTCCGCGAAAGTCTTCGCCACCTTCACGCCGCCACCCTTGCCGCGGCCGCCTGCGTGAATCTGCGCCTTGACCACAACGCCGTTGGCTCCAGCGCTGAAGAGGCGCTTGGCCACTTCGAGCGCTTCATCGAGCGTGTTGGCAACTTCGCCGCGCGGTACGGCCACGCCATGCTTGGCCAGAATGTCTTTTGCTTGGTACTCGTGAATTTTCATAGCGGGTTGGACGAACTCACCATAGTAGCAAGGACTGGGCGTCCGGCCTATCTCGCCCGACACTCCAGTTACGATAGCGAGAGCATGGGCGGCTTGCGCGCACTCCTTCCCCACATCACCGAATCCCGCATTGCATTGACGGAGCAGCAGGCCTATGCGCTGTTTTCAGAGGTGCTGGACGGAGGTGCGACAGACGGAGAGATCGCAACCATCCTGACCGCCCTGGCCGAGCGCGGCGAGACCGGCAACGAGGTCGTGGGCCTGGTGCGCGCTATGCGCGAGCGCATCCTGCCGCTGCCGCTTACAGACGATGAGCGCCGCACCCTGGTGGACACCTGCGGCACCGGCGGCGATAGCTCCGGCAGCTTCAATATCTCCACGGCTGCTGCCCTGGTGGCAGCGGCCGCGGGCGCGCGCGTGGCCAAGCACGGCAATCGCGCCGTTACCTCCCACTGCGGCTCGGCCGATGTGCTGGAAGCACTGCGCGTCCCCGTCGACCTCACGCCGGAGGCGGCCACCGCCTGCCTGCGCGAGACCGGCTTCGTCTTTCTGCACGCGCCGCTCTCCCACCCCGCCATGCGCCGTGTGCAGCCGGTGCGCCGCGCTCTCGGCTTCCGCACCCTCTTCAATCTTGCCGGTCCCCTCACCAATCCTGCGGGTGCATCCGCGCAGGTCATGGGCGTCTACGCGCGGGACAAGGTACTACTCGTGGCCGACGCCATGCTGCGTCTGGGCGTACGTCACGGCCTGGTGGTACACGGCGCGGATGGGATGGATGAGCTGACCGTCGCCGATTCCACGCTCCTGGCGGAGGTAAGGGACGGCTCCTTGTCTACATACACCGTACGCCCCGGGGAGTCCGGATTGAACATCGCTCCGCGTGATGCACTGCGTGGCGGCTCAACCGTGGCGGAAAACGCCGCGATCCTTGAAAGCATTCTGCAGGGCGAGGCTGGACCGCGGCGCGATGTGGTCGCGTTCAACGCGGCCGCCGCGCTGGTGGTCGCCGGCCTCGCGCCCGATCTAGGCCGCGGCGTCCAGCAGGCCACCCATGCGCTTTCCTCTGGCGCTGCGTACGCCACGCTTGAGACACTACGCGGGTTCGGCGAACGTCACCTGTAACCGCGTTCAGCTTCACGCCATCCGCTGTCACCCTGAGCGAGCGTAGCAAGTCGAAGGATCTGCTTCTCGCCAGGCTCCGGGAAACCAGGGGCGGTCGAATGAGATCACGGAGTGTTATGAAACCATCATGTGTTGTTCGCACCCTTGCCGCGGCCATGCTGCTGGCGGCGGTGATGCCCGTGGGCTTCAGTCAGCAGATCCAGGTCAGCAAGGACAATCGCACCATCGCCATCACCACGCAGGGTGAGGCCACCCAGCTTGCCGACACCGCGACCCTGCACATCGGCTACCTGGTGTATGGCCCGAACTCGCAGGCGGCTTACGCCAACGCTTCGAAGGCTTCCAACGACATCGCTGCCGCGCTGGCCGCCGCGGGCGTGGCCAGGGATGCGATCCAGAGCGAAGACCAGAGCATCAGCCCGGTCGAGCCCTTCGAGCAGAAGGACCTGGCGCCGGCCGTCGTCGCTCAGCGCCAGTTCAAGGTGCAGCAGAGTTGGAGCGTGAAGACCACTGCCGCCCAGGCCACCGGCGTGCTGGATGCTGCAGTCAAAGCCGGAGCCAACAGCGGCGGTCAGATCGATTGGAGCGTGGCGGATAAGGACGCGCTGCACGCCAAAGCACTGGAGGATGCGCTGACCCGTGCCCGCGCCCAGGCGGGCACCATTGCCACCGGCCTGAACGCCCGACTGGGCGGCCTGGTGTACGCCAGCAATGAGGTGCCCTCACCTGGCCCGCGGCCGATAATGGCTGAACGGATGAGCAGCGCCCCGATGGCTATGTCCAAAGTGGCGCCGCTGGCGGTAAGCGCCCGCAAGGTCTCCGACTCCGCCACCATCTACGCCGTCTTCGCTATCGATTAGCCCCCAGGCCGTTGCGACGGGCTGCCCGTCTCCCGCATCGAATCCCTGACGTATGCTGGAGCAAGCATCGCAGCCGATGAGCCCGCACGCCGCGTCCGAGGATCCCGCACCCATGCCGGAATACAAATATCGCGAACTGCGTCCCACGCCCGAGGCCGAAGAGGTCTTCCGCCGCTGGCTGCGCTTTCTCAATGACGAGCTGACGCGCCACAAGGAGCCGAAGCTGCGCAATGAGCTTGTTCGCGATACGCTGCACCAGTTGATGTTCGCGCGTCCCCACGGCGGCAAGCTCAACTTTCAGCTCGCCACCGAGCTGCCCTTCAACTGCGTCGAGCTCTCCCTTGACCCGGCAAACGTCACCCTGGAACCCGAGTACTACGGCGATATCGACGAGGAGAAATACGCTGAGCGCAAGCCGCTCATCTGGCTGTGGCAGATGTTCGACCGCTCCCCGCTCGCGCTCAACCACTGGCTCGGCTTCCGCCTGCGCTGCGTGCTCGGCCACCACATCTTCAAGTCGCTCGGCAAGAACGTGAAGATCTTCCACGGCGTCGAGTTCTCCTTCGGCTACAACCTCACCATCGAGGATGACTGCACCATCCACAAGTACGTCATGCTCGACGACCGCGGCGAGATCATCATTCGCAAGGGCACCTCGCTCAGCGACTACGCCTCCGTTTACTCGCACGCGCACCATGCGAAGAACTCGCAGGACATCCAGAACCGTGCAAACGAGATCGGCCCGCGCGCCCGCATCACCTATCACGCCTCTGTCATGGCCGGCGTGAACGTCGGCGAGGACGCGATTCTGGGCGCCATGGCCGTGGCCACCCGCGACATCGAATCCGGCAGCATCGCCGGCGGCATTCCGGCGAAAGAGATCAAGAGGAAGAGCGACGTTCACGACGAGGGCTGGGACGATTCCGGGAAACAGGCTCCGCCCTCATCCTGAGCGGAGCTTCTGCCTTCTCTCTCTTCCCCGATTGCTCCGATTTCCAATTCAGTCCGTGCCCGCCCCTTTTCCGGCACAATAGAGGTACATGGATTTCTCCATCGCCTCCAAGGTCTTCGAATACATCGTCCTGCTGTTCGCTCTTTCGTTTCATGAGGCGGCGCACGCCTGGATGGCCTCTCGCCTGGGCGACCCCACCGCGCGCATGCTCGGCCGCCTCACGCTCAACCCCATGAAGCACATCGACCCGCTGGGCACGCTCATCCTGCCGCTGTTGTGTCTCTTTCTTCCTGGATTCGGCGGCCTGCTCTTCGGCTGGGCCAAGCCCACGCCTGTCACCACGCGCAACTTCAAGAACTTCAAGCGCGACGACATCCTCACCACCGTCGCCGGTCCGGTTAGCAATGTGGTGCTGGCCATTGCGTCCCTCATCGTCCTGATCGGGATCGCGAGGTTCACGCCGACGGGCCGCGCCTGCGTGGCCGCCGTCTCCGGCTTCGGGCTCGATCCGGCGCTCATGGCCGCGAGTCCCATCGTGCTGCCCCTGACCATCATCTTCTATTGGGGCATCCTGCTGAACCTGTTCCTCGCCATCTTCAACCTTCTGCCGCTCCCGCCGCTGGACGGCAGCCACATCTTCCGCCACATGCTGCCACCCAGGGCCGCCGCCATCTATGACCGGCTCGGCATCTTCAGCCTCATCCTCATGTTCGTAGTCGGAGGACGCGTCGCCGCATTCTTCATGGCGCCGGCGCTCGGCGTCTTCCGCAGCGTGCTGCTGAGTTTCTAGCGCACTTCGTCCGCACCACCATAGCGGGTGCCCCATCCTGAGCGCAGCGAAGGGTGGGTTCATCGCATGCGTGAGGTCCGACCTGTTTGGACGCCACACACTACAATCAAGGCAGCAATCATGCCAACCTCTTCCCACGATCCACGCACCATCACCGATGCCGAAGTCACCACAGCCGGCGGACCCAAACGCGTCCTCAGCGGCATGCGCCCCACCGGAAAGCTGCACCTGGGCAACTACATGGGCGCCCTGCACAACTGGGTGCGCCTGCAAAACGAGCGCGACGACGCGGGCCGCGGGAAGTACGATTGCTACTTCTTCATCGCCGATTATCATGCCCTGACCACCGACTACGCCGACCCCAGCCAGGTGGCGCAGAATACGCTCGATGTCGCGCTCGATTGGCTGGCCGCCGGGCTCGACCCCGAGCAATGCGTGATGTTCGTGCAGAGCCATGTGCCGCAGCACGCTGAGTTGCATCTGGTGCTGTCCATGATCACGCCGCTTGGCTGGCTGGAGCGCGTGCCCACCTACAAGGAGCAGCAGGAAAACCTCACCGGCAAGGACCTGAGCACCTATGGCTTCCTCGGCTACCCGCTGCTGCAGTCCGCGGACATCCTCATGTACCAGGCCGATCTCGTGCCCGTTGGCCAGGACCAGGTGGCCCATGTCGAACTCACCCGCGAGGTCGCGCGGAGATTCCATCATGTCTGCCCATCCGATCCGCCGATCCTGCCCGAGCCGCAGGTCCTGCTCACGCCCTCGCCCAAACTCCCGGGCACCGATGGGCGCAAGATGTCCAAGAGCTACGGGAACACCATCCTGCTCACCGATCCGGAGCCGGTCCTCCGGCAGAAGCTGAAGACCATGGTGACCGACCCCGCACGCGTGCGCCGCACCGATCCCGGCGATCCCGACAAGTGCCCGGTGGGCGACCTGCACAAAGTTTTCTCCGCCCCGGAGACGCTGGCGAAGGTCTACGAGGGCTGCCGGTCCGCCGGCATCGGATGCATCGAGTGCAAAGGCTGGGCGGCGGACTCCATCCTGCGTGAGCTCACCCCTATCCGGGAACGCCGCTCGAACTTTGAGAAGGATGCCACGCTCGTCCGCGATATTCTTCAGGACGGCGCAGCCCGCGCCCGCGTCCGCGCCGAAGCGACCATGGAGGAGGTGAAGGCCGCCATGCATCTTCTGCCCGCCTGCCCCGCACTGACCGGCCAGGGAGCGGTGCGATGAGCGATCAGCCATCGAGGGACGGAGTGCCACAGCACTCCCCGGATGAAAGGCCGGAAGGCAGGCCTGCAGACGAGGCTGCGGATCATCCGCCCGCCGCGCGCAGGCAGGAGACCGAGAACGCCTCTCCCTTCTCCGTCACCGTGGGCCGCGTCTACGAGGGTCCGCTCGACCTGCTGCTCGACCTCATCCGCAAGCAGGACATCGATATCTATGACATCCCCATCGCGCGCATCACGGCCCAGTTTCTCAACTACGTGGAAGGCCTGAAGCAGACCGATGTCGACGCCGCAGGGGAGTTCATCTACACCGCCGCGCTGCTGATCCACATCAAGAGCCGCATGCTGCTGCCGCGGAGCCCGGCGGAAAGCGCCGACGCCGAAGCGGAGGACCCGCGCCGCGAGTTGGTGGAGCGGCTGCTCGAGCACGAGCGCTTCAAGAATGCGGCACAGATGCTGTTACAAAAGCAGCAGATCGAGGACGCCACCTGGTCCAACCCAGCCATCCGCGACTTCCGCGATGAGGCCGGGACGGAACGCGAGATCGCCGCCGACACTGTGGACCTGGTGCGCGTCTTTCGGCAAATTCTTGACCGCGCCCGTCAGCGTCCGGTGCTGGACGTGGATGAGGACACCGTCACCGTCGGCCAGATGATCGACTACGTGCGCCGCCGCCTGACTATGGAAGACAAGCCGGTCGCGTTGAGCCAGATGCTGCGCAACGCCCGCTCGGAGCGCGCCGTTATTTCCATGTTTCTGGCGTTGCTGGAACTGGTGCGGCTGCAGGCCATCCTCCTGCGGCAGGACCGCAACTTCAGCGACATCTTCATCAAGAAGCACGCCTCCTTCGAGCAGGTGATGAGCGAGACCCTCTCCGCCCGCGACGACTGGCGCTGAGCTCGATTTCGAAGCCGCAGGCACAATCTTGCACGGAATGCCCCGATTCACCATCTTTTAACAAAGACCCTCACAGCCATTGATTCGCGGATTACCTCTCATTGCTACCCTCCCCTCAGTCTTTGGAGAGTCTCTGCATGAACAAGGCTTCTGCGGCCGTCACGCTCGCTGATCCACCTGTCTCACTCATTGATCAGAAGATGGGCAAGTCGCCAGGCAAGATCGCGATGGCCATCTTCGGCATCGCTGTCGCCGGCGGGATCATCTACGCCGGCATCCGGTTGGGGTCCGATCTCGCGCAGACCCACTATCCCACCGTCTGGCCCTACATCCTGCTGGGGCTCGCGCTGCTCATCGCGCTCGGTTTCGAGTTCGTGAATGGCTTCCACGACACCGCCAATGCGGTTGCGACCGTCATCTATACCCACTCGCTCGAGCCGCATGTGGCCGTGGTCTGGTCGGGCATGTGGAACCTGATCGGTGTCCTGCTCTCGAGCGGCGCCGTGGCCTTCGCTGTCGTCTCCCTGCTCCCGGTTGAACTCATCCTGCACGTCGGGTCAAACGCGGGCTTCTCCATGGTCTTCGCGCTGCTGGTGGCCGCCATTATCTGGAACCTGGGCACCTGGTGGCTCGGGCTTCCAGCATCCAGCTCGCATACGCTTATCGGCTCGATTATCGGCGTGGGCCTGGCAAACCAGTTCATCACGCAGAGAACCGGCACCAGCGGCGTGGATTGGGCGCAGACGGTCAATGTCTTCAAGGCGCTGCTCATCTCTCCTCTCGTGGGCTTCTTCTTCTCCGCTGCCATGCTGCTGATCTTCAAGGCGTTTATCAAAGATAAGCGGCTGTACGAGGCGCCGAAGAACGATGCGCCTCCGCCGTTCTGGATCCGCTGTCTGCTGATCGGCACCTGCACCGGCGTCAGCTTCGCCCACGGATCGAACGACGGCCAGAAGGGGATGGGATTGATCATGCTCATTCTCATCGGCACCGTTCCCACCGCATACGCGCTCAATCACGCCATCGGCTTCAATCAGGTGCAGGACTTTACCGCTGTGTCAGCGCAGGCCGCAAACGTCTTCAACAGTTACATCTCGCCCAACGCGTCCGTGGGCGATCCGCGTGCCGATGTCGTTAGTTTCCTGCAGACGAAGAAGGAGGCGCCGGAGACCTTGCTGGCTGAGCGGCAGCTCATTCTCGAAATCGATCACGAAACCGCACTCTACAAGTCTCTCGCGAACGTTCCAGGCAATCAGCAATCGAACGTCCGCAACGATATGTATCTGGCCAGCGAAGCGATCCGCGTGATGCAGAAACAGAAGAATCCCGCCTTCAGCCCGGGCGACACCAAGATTCTGGCAAACTACAAGGCTCACCTGGATAAGGCGACGAAGTTCATTCCCGGCTGGGTCAAGCTCGCTGTCGCCCTGGCCCTGGGCCTGGGCACCATGGTGGGCTGGAAGCGCATTGTCGTCACGGTGGGCGAGAAGATCGGCAAAGAGCACCTGACCTATGCGCAGGGCGCGTCCGCGGAGTTGGTGGCCATGGGCACGATTCTCGCTGCGGACGGCTTCGGGCTTCCCGTCTCCACGACGCACGTCCTCTCCTCGGGTGTAGCCGGCACCATGATGGCCAACAAGAGCGGCCTGCAGATGTCGACGGTGCGGAACATCGTGCTCGCCTGGGTCTTTACGCTGCCGGCAGCGGCGGTCCTCTCCGGAGCGTTGTTCATCGCCTTCCGGCAGATCTTTCGCTAGACAACCATGACCAGGCTCCTCTCCCGCCCGCTCCAACGGGGCTCGTGAACAACTCTCTGGCGATTTTCTCTTCCCCGATGCATCATGGTGCCCATGACGACGCAACCTTCCGCAATGGACTCCATCCTGGCCGGCGTCTCGCGCTTCCAGTCCGAGGTCTACCCCCAGAAGAAAGAGCTCTTCGATCGTTTGGCGCACACCCAAACTCCTAGAGTGCTGTTCCTCACCTGCTCGGATTCCCGCATAGATCCCAATCTGATCACCCAGACCGGCCCGGGTGATCTCTTCGTCTGCCGCAACATCGGCAACATCGCTCCGCCTCACGGCGCGGCCGACCGCAGCGTGGCTACGGTGGTGGAGTACGCAGTCCAGGCGCTCGGCGTCGAGCACATCGTCCTCTGCGGCCACTCCGGCTGCGGCGCCATGAAGGGCCTCCTGAATCCGTCATCGGCCCAAGGTCTGCCACTGGTGGGGGAATGGCTCAAGTATGCCGATGCCGCCCGCCGCGTCACCGCCGCGCTTCATTCCGAACAGAGCGGCGAGGAGCTGCTGCGCCTCACCGCGCAAGCCAATGTTGCCGTGCAGCTCACCCACCTGCGCACCTACCCCGAGGTAGCGGCGCGACTGGAAAATGGCAAGCTCGCGCTCCACGGCTGGTACTACGACATCGGCTCGGGCCAGATCGACATCTGCGGTCAGAATGGCGGCGTCTTCACCCGGCTCAAGAGTGGCCTGGCGGCAGAAGCGCCATCCTCCGGCAGGCCGGCCGATTTCGGACGAGAAGCCTAGAGATGGTGGTGCAGGACTACCCCTACTGGCCTCGCATCTTCAAGCAGACCTGGCGCACGCTGCTGACGGTTTTTATCGTCTCGATCATCGTCGTCCTGATCGACCGGCACCATCAGGCTCTGCTCCAACAGATCGCCGTCCCGGAGATGACGGTCACCGTGCTGGGCGCGGCGCTTAGCATCCTGCTGGTCTTCCGCACCAATTCCGCCTATGGGCGCTGGTGGGAGGCGCGCACACTGTGGGGCGGTCTGGTGAACAGTTCGCGCTCGCTCGCCCGCCAGGCGGTGTCGTTCGCCCAGGGTGGCACGGATGCAGGCGAGGCTTCCGGCCAGTCGTTCACCCGCACCCTCATCTACCGCCAGATCGCATTCGTGCATGCGACCCGGTGCGCTCTGCGGCGGCAGAATATACTCACCGAGATCTCTTCCTTCCTGGATGCGGCGACGGTCGCTCAACTTGAAACACAGGTCAACATCCCCGCCGCTTTGCTCAACGTGATGGGCGTGCAGGTTACCGAGGCCAGCAGCGCGGGCGTCCTGGATGAGTGGCGTCTGCAACGGCTGGACAGCACCTTCACCGATCTCTCCAACATTCTCGGCGCTTGCGAGCGCATCAAGAACACGCCCCTCCCACGCCAGTACGACTTCTACCCGGAACTGTTCATCAAGTTCTACTGCATCGTGCTGCCGGTCATCATTGTCGGCGACACCAAGCTCTTCACACCCATGGTCACGCTGCTGGTGAGCTTCGTCTTCCTGGTCCTGAACCGCATCGGCAAGAACCTAGAAGACCCCTTCGAAAACCAGCCCTACGACGTCCCGCTGACCGCGCTCTCTCGCACCATCGAGATCAACCTGCGGCAGGCCCTCGGCGAGACCGATCTTCCTCCAGCTATCCAACCCGTCCACGGCGTCCTCTGGTAAGGGCCCTCTGAAGACACCCTCGATGTCGGGCGCCCCATCCTGACCCTGAGCATCGGCGAAGGGGAAGGGTGGGAGGCCACGAACCCTGGGTGCCCCATCCTGACCCTGAGCATCGGCGAAGGGGAAGCGTGGGATGCCACGAACCCAGCCTTCCCACACCGTTCCCACCGGATAGAAATCAGCACCTCCGATACTATGAAGCAGGACGCTCTCGCTTGCGGGCGCCCTAACCTGAGCATGAGCCTACGAGCCAAAATCGAAGCAGTCGTCTACGCGGCGGAAGAGCCCGTTACCTTGCAACAGTTGGTCGCCCTCTTCGGTGCGGAGTTGCAGGTAGAAACGCGGACCGAGCAGCAGCAGGAATTAGATCTCGCCGCGCAGACCGAGGCCGAGACCGCTGCGCCTGAGCCGGTTTCCGACACTGCCTCCGGTAATGGAACCCTCGCGGAGCCGCCTGAAGCGGATGCAAAGCGGCAGGCCCGCCTCCAGGAGCGCGGATTGCGCGAGGCCATGCGCCGGCTGCTCGATGCGCTCATCGCCGAGTACCAGGCCAGCGACCGCGGCATGGAGATTCGCGAGATCGCCGGCGGGTACCGCATGGCCACCAAGCCGGAGTACCACGATGCCGTGCGCTCCTTCGTCCGCAGCCTCAAGCCACCCATGAAGCTGACCCTGCAGGCCCTTGAGACCCTGGCCGTCGTCGCCTACAAGCAACCCGTCACCGCGCCGGAGATCAGTGAGATCCGCGGCGTCGAATCGGCGGGCGTCCTTGGCAGTCTGATGGGCCGCAAGCTCATCACTACCGCCGGCCGCAAACACGTCATCGGCCGACCCATCCTCTACAAGACGACCAAGGACTTCCTGCTCCGGTTCGGTCTAAAGGACATCAACGAGCTCCCCAGCATCGAGGAATTCGAAAAGATGGCCGGCGAGCTGGCCGAAGGCGACGCCGAGTTCGAGGCCGCCCAGCCTGCGGGCGCAGCGGAGAACGAGTCTCCGCACGAAGCCTCCGCCTCCCAGGCCGCCAGTGTCGGGACCGCCCCGGGCGACTCCAGCACCGCAGAGGGCGCATGACCGCACGCAGGAAGACGGCTCCACCGGCGGAGAGCGGCGAACCGCGCCAGAGCCCGCCCCGCCCGCAAGCCGACAGCAACCCGCAACGCCTGCAGAAGATCATCGCCGCCAACGGTCTGGCCTCTCGCCGCAAGGCCGAGGATCTCATCCGCGATGGGCGGGTGCAGGTGAACGGCCGGGTCATCACCGAACTGGGAGCGAAGGCCGACCCGGAACGTGACCACATTCGCGTGGATGGCAAACTGCTGCACGGGGCCGAGCGGCCACGTTACTTCATGCTCAACAAGCCTAAGGGTTACATCACCACCCTCTCCGATCCGGAGAAGCGCCCTACAGTGATGAAGTTCTTCGAGCGTGCCGGCGTGCGTGTCTTTCCCGTGGGGCGGCTGGACTATCTGAGTGAGGGTCTGCTGCTGATGACCAATGACGGCGCGCTCGCCAACTCGCTCACCCGCGCCGGCGCCCGCATTGAGAAAACCTACCTGGTCAAGGTCAGCGGGCAGCCCACCGATGCCGCGATCGACCAGCTTCGCCGCGGCATCATGATCGAGCGCGGCAAGCCGGGCTCGGGCGACGGCCGCATCCTGACCGAACCGGCGCGAATCCGGCAGATGCGCGAGGCGGAGAACCCCTGGTACGAGGTGGTTCTGATCGAAGGCCGGAACCGCCAGATTCGCAAGCTGTTCGAGGAGATCGGCCATCACGTAGAGAAGATCCGCCGCGTCGGCTATGGCCCTCTGGTGCTGGATCTGGAGCCGGGCGAGACCCGCGAGCTCGATGCGCAGGAGATCGCCGGACTGCAGCACCTGGCTCGCAGGAGCCGCAAACCGCTCGGCAGCATCCAGCCCCCGCGCGCGCTGCGCAAAGTGGAGGAAAAGAACCTGCCCGCCGCGCGGCCGCGCCGCCGTCCACAGCAGCGGCGGTCGGCGGGGGCTCCAGCGCGGCGCCCGGCGCGGTAAACCGTCCCGACACGCCATGTCCGTCGCCCTTCCCGGAGCGGACAGTTAATCACGGGCATCCAATGCGTGTGTGGGCCCGAGCCGCCATTTTGGCGCCTGGGGCAATCGAATGGAGGACAGAATGGAAAAAGCGACATTTGGCGCGGGCTGTTTCTGGGGCGTGGAAGCGCGCTTCGGGCAGGTGCCGGGCGTCATCGAGACGGCGGTCGGGTATGAGGGCGGCGCGCTTGACGACCCCAGCTATCAGGATGTTTGCACGGACCGTACCGGTCACGCCGAGGTCGTAGAGCTCACCTTCGACCCCGAGAAGGTCAGCTACGGTCAGCTCGTCGATCTCTTCTTCGGCCTGCATGACCCCACGCAGGTGAACCGCCAGGGACCAGACCGGGGTGCACAGTACCGTACCGTCATCTTCTTTCACTCACCGGAACAGGAAGCCACGGCCCGGGAAACCATCGCCCGGCTGACGGAGCAGAAGCGCTTCCGCTCGCCCATCGCCACGCAGGTAGTTCCCGCTCAGACCTTCTGGCGCGCCGAGGATTACCACCAGAAGTACCTTGAGAAGCGCGGAGCGGTCTCCTGCCACATCTAGCGCCGCGTTCCTGGCTGCCCGGTTCCGTCGCCGCAAGCGCCGTCCGGCTGCGTGTAGTTCCTACCATAGCAATTCTTACCGACCCCGAGCGGCTACCGCGGTAGCCGCCTTTTTGTTCGTGGTGCGTAAGAATTACGCACATCTTGCATCTAATCGAGAGAAGTAGCTTGCCTATACCACGTAAGTTGTATATACCTATCCTCCCGGCGCCAAGATCGGGTTTCCAAGCGACGAAAAAGTTACCTCACCCCTGCACCTCCTTGTAGTTCCGCTGCCGCGGGTTGCCGCACTCTCGTTCCGGCCTCATTCCGGCCAGTCTAATTCCAGATCAGTTAGCCAGTCTCAGTCGACGTAGTCTCGACCATTGCCTGGCGACTCCCGGCTTTTCGCGCCCCGGCGGCGATCCCCGCCGAGGTGGAAAGCACAGGAGCGTCAGCTTCCCCACGAAAGGTTTGGCCATGACGTTTCGCAGGACCATAGAAAAATTCGGAGCAGCCCCCGCTCTTCCGCTGGCGCTGGCTCTCTGTGCGGGAGCTACGCTCCCGGCCCACGCTCAAGTTACCCAGAGGGTTCCCGCCTTCAAGGCCCACGCCGACAGCGTTACGCCGGAAGCCACGAGCAAGGTGATGGAGGCCACCATCTGGTTGAAACTTCACAATCAGCAGGCGCTCGACGCCACCGTGGCTCAGCTTTATCAGGAGGGCTCGCCCAACTACCATCACTGGCTCACGCCCGCGCAGCTCGCCGCCTACAAACCGACCGCGCAGGATATGGCCGCCGTCAAGCAGCAGATCGCTTCCACCCATCTGACGGTCGTCGCAACGGAGCCCAGCAACCTTTACGTGCGCGTTCGTGGCACGGTAGCCGAGCTGCAATCGGTCTTCAACACCCGGATCAACCGCTACGTCTACCAGGGCAAGAGCATCACCGCCAGCGAATCCGAGGGCAAGCTCAATGGCCCAGCCGGCAACCTGATGGCCCATTTGGGCGGGTTGAGCGGAGGCCAGGTGGAGCAGTTCGTCAAGCGCCCCATCGATCCAAAGACCAGGCAGCCGCTTCCCTTCGTGCCGCTGGCGTCGGCGGTGCATGCGTCGGGTGTGCCCGCACCCGGGGTGCATGCGTCGGCGGTTACGCCCGATGGCGCATTCTTCGCCGGCAAGTGCTTCCGTGAGCCGGAAAGCCATGTCTTCACGACTCCGGGCGCGAAGCTCCCCGTGGCTACCTACTACGGCAACCGCTACGGCGCCGATATTGCCAACACCATTCCCGGGACTCTCCCCGATTGCGGCTACTCACCTATCGAGCTCCAAACCGCCTACAGCCTGACCTCAGACTATGGACAGGGCCTGGAAGGTCAGGGCCAGACCATCGTCATTATCGACGTACAGGGCTCGCCCACGCTGCGGAAGGATCTCGCCGCCTTCAACACCTACTACCACCTGCCCCAGATGACCACCAGCACCTTCCAGATCCGCTATCCCGTCGGTACGTTCGCGGACCCGCCGAGCCCCGACATGGAAACCACCCTCGACGTGGAATGGGCACACGCCGCCGCGCCGAAAGCCAACATTGTGCTGCTGCTGGTGCCCAGCCTCGAATACGACCAGCTACAGGCGGCCGCCGCCTATGCACTCACGAACCATCTGGGAAACACCATTTCCAACAGCTACGGCACCCCTGAGGCCTTCACGGATGCGGGCGACATGAATATCTGGAACTCCATCGCCGAACTCGCGGCATCGTCTGGCGTTTCCATGAACTTCGCCACCGGCGACAGCGGAGACTATGCCGCGGCCACCGGCATCGTGACGGTGAGCGCGCCATCCAATTCGCCCTACGTCACTGCCGTCGGCGGCACCAGCGTGGCCACCTTCGGCAATGGCAACAATCACATCAGTTTCCAGACCGGCTGGGGCAACAATGCGACCCAGATCGCCTACGCCGGCGACGGCTCCGCCATCGACCCGCCCCTGGCCCTCGGCTTCATCTATGGCGGAGGTGGCGGCGAGAGCCAGTACTTCGCCAAGCCCCGCTGGCAGAAACAGCTCCCCGGGCGCGGACGGCAGCAGCCCGATGTCTCGGCGGTCGCCGATCCTTTCACCGGCGTGGAGATCGTGGTTACCCAGTATGGACAGATGACCGTGGGCACCATCGGCGGCACCAGCCTCGCATGCCCCTTCTTCTCCGGCATCTGGGCCATCGCCAACCAGAAGGCGGGCCATCCCCTTGGACTCGCCGCCCCGCGCCTCTACAGCCTCCCTGCGAATGCCTTCTTCGACGTGAAGGCCCACACCTCACCCACCAACATCGCCGGAACCATCTTCGATCAGAGCGGCTCCGCCTACTACTCTGCCGGCAATCTCGTCGCGCCCCTCGAGAACACCAGGTCGTTCTACAGCGCGATCTGGGACTACGGTCAGGGCGCCTTCTTCGACCTAAGCTTTGGGACGGACTCGTCTCTGACCGTCGGTCCCGGCTGGGATAACGTCACCGGCATGGGTACGCCCAACGGCCTCTCCTTCATCAAGGAAGTCGCTCAATAAATATCTTCGCTTGTTGCGCGAGCTCGGGCAGATCGCTCTTCGTGATCTGCCCTTTTTTTGCATATCGCCAGCAGGCCGTGGTGCTGCAGTTTGTCATCCGGAGCGAAGCAGCACCTGCTCTTGCCTGCGCAGTCGAAGGATCGGCTTCATTCCTTAATTTGAACTGCACACTGCCAAAACCGCTTGCTCGTTTACCCAAAAGTTGTATATACCTTATCTCCCGGCAGTTGACCGGGATTCGTGACGCGCTACGTCCCACGCGTCATATCTGCGGTCCTGTCCTTCTTACCTTGTAGCCAGACACAAGGTTCCTTCACGCTCGGGGAATTGCTCACTCACTTTGCCTTGCCTGCGAAAGCCCGACCCCCGACGGCGCGGGTATCCGCTGGATCACCGAACCATCTCTTTGCTTTAAAGGATTGCCAATGACCTTCCGTACGAAGCTTCACAAGCTGGGTGCCCTCCCGGCTGTATCCCTTGCGCTCGGCCTTTCCTTGGCGCCGCTGGCGTATGCGCAGACCTCTCCACTGCTGGCCCATGCTGACAGCGTCAGCCCGGCTAACACCTCGAAGACCGTTGAAGCCACGGTCTGGCTCAAGATGCCCAACAAGAGTGCCCTGGATGCTGCCGTCTCCGAGATGTACCAGCCCGGCTCCGCCACCTACCACAAATGGCTCACGCCGGCCCAGCTCGCCAAGTACGAGCCTACGGCGGCCCAGGCCGCAACCGTGGCCAAGGAGCTCTCCTCGAAGGGACTGACCGTCGTCTCTGACAATTCCCAGACCATGTATGTCAAGGTGCGGGGTACCGTCGGCGTCATGCAGACCGCCTTCAACACCCGGATCAACGAATACACGATCAAGGGCAATACCGTTACCGCAGCCGCGTCCGCGCCGCAGGTCTCCGGCCCGGCCGCCGATCTGGTCGCGAATGTGGGCGGGTTGAGCGGCCACACGCTGCAGCAGTACCTGCGTCCGGCTATCAATCCCGCTACCCGCAAGCCCTACGCCGGTGTTCCGGTCTCGAAGTTCGCCGCGTCTCCCAACGGCTCCTTCTTCGCCAGCTACTGCTTCTTCGCGCAGCCGGAAAAGAAGTACTTCACGACCGCCGGCGCCAAGTTCCCCACCGCCACCTACTATGGCAACCGCTACGGAGCCAACCCCACCAACACTCAGCTTGGCAACCTTGCGCCCTGCGGCTACAGCCCGCACGACGTCCGCAGCGGCTATAACCTGAATCCCGCCTACAAAGCCGGGCTCAACGGCGCCGGGCAGACCATCGTCATCGTCGATGCATATGCCGCGTCCACCATCGTGGCCGACACGAATACCTTCTCGAAGATCAACTCCCTGCCCCGGCTTACGTCTTCCAACTTCAAGATCTACTATCCCGGCGGCCCGGTCTCTGACGTCGGCCCGCAGATCGAAACCGCAATCGACGTCCAATGGGCCCACGCCATCGCTCCCAATGCAAAGATCGCACTGCTGCTTGCGCCCAGCCTCAACGACAGCGACTTGCAGTCGGCATTGCTCTTTGCCATCGGCAATGGGTTGGGCAATGTCATCTCAAACAGCTACGGCGGCCCGGAGAGCGAGGACAGCCCTGAGGACCTGAAGGTCTGGGACGCGATCAACGAGCTTGGCGCGGCCAGCGGTATCTCGGTGAACTTCTCCAGCGGTGATGACGGCGACTTCCGCTTTGTCACCACGGACGGCAAACCGACCGTCAGCTTCCCCTCCGATTCGCCCTGGGCCACCTCCATCGGCGGCACCACCCTGGCCCTCGATGGCAACCAGAATCTGCTGTTCCAGACCGGCTGGGGCAACGATTACTCCGAGATCTACAGCGGCCCGTCCAAGGCGGTGCTCGATCCTCCGGCGGCTTTCGGCTTCTATGCGGGCGGCGGCGGCGGCCAGAGCGCCTTCTTCGCCAAGCCTTCCTATCAGAACAACCTGCCCGGCAAGGGACGTCAGCAGCCCGACGTCTCGGATCTGGCCGATCCGTTTACCGGCGGTGAGATCATCGTGACGATCAACGGCCAGGCGCAGGTTCTCGTCTACGGCGGCACCAGCCTCGCCTGCCCCATCTTCTCCGCGGAGTGGGCCATCGCCAACCAGAAGGCCGGCCATGCGCTGGGTCAGGCAGCGCCGATCGTCTCCAAACTGGGTGGCAGCAATGCGCTCTTTGACATCACCGACTTTACCAAGGGTTACAACCCCACCGGCGAAGTCTATGACGCGAAGGGCGTGACCCACTACACAGCCAATGCCCTGGTGCAGCCACTCTTCAACACCACGAAGTACTTCAGCGCCTTCTACCCGGTTTCGAGTGGAAGCTGGTACGTGTTCAGCTTCGGCACCGACACCTCACTCACCGCCGGTCCCGGCTGGGACAATGTCACCGGCCATGGCGTTCCCAACGGACTGAACTTCATCAACGCCGCCGCCAAGTACTAACGGCAGCACCAGCAGAAAAGGGCAGGCCACGATATGTGGCCTGCCCTTTCTTTTTTGGATTGCCCCGACTCTTTCCATCGCACTGCACGCCATCGCGCGCGCAGAAATCGCGAGGGTCGATTGGCCGGAGCGCGCCTATGTCGCGTGCGCCGTTCATCGTACGTTCATCTTCCACCCGTCAATCACCGGAAAGACATCGTCGCATCCGCATATCTTCTCTGCCGGCAAGGGCACTTGCCGCATCCCACAAAAGTTGTATATACCTTATCCCTCGGCACTCGGCCGAAAGATACGGGCAGCTATGCAAACTCCTACCTGACGCCCACGCTCTTCCTACCCTGCTTGTTTGTTCCTATGCAATTGAGTCAGTCCACCAGCCCTTTTCGCGGTTTGTCCCCTTCCAGATCGTCCCCAACAAGAAACAACCCGATCTTCTCTTCTCGGAGGCACCATGAAATTCGGAAAACACCTGGCGGCGCTTGCGCTCGGCCTGGTATGTGCTGCACAGATGTACTCCACTCCTACTGCCCAGGCTCTGGATAAGGCAGCCATCGGCGCTCAGGCAGATCCAACCGAAACCGTCACCTTCGGGGTCTACCTGCCCTTACAGCATCCAGAGCAAGTGGACGCGCTGCTGGTGCAGTTGCATGACCCGAGCTCCGCGCTCTATCACAAATGGCTCACGCCGGCGCAATTCAACGCGCGCTTCGGTCCGGATGCCGGCACCGTCGCTGCCGTCCGGCAGGAGATCGGAGCCTTCGGACTCACAGCCAAGCCGCTCTCGCCCCGTTATCTGAGCGTCTCCGGCAGTGCGCGCAGCGTAGAGCAACTCCTCTCGACGCAACTGAGCCAAGCCACCTACGCCAACGGCGCGAAGACCGTCGTGGCAACGGGCCAGATCTCGCTGCCGACGGCCATGGCTTCCGCGAACGCCCAGGTCAGCGGGCTCGATGGCGTCATCCGCATGCGTCCGAATTCCCATCGTGTGGCTCTCCCGAACAATCGTACGAGCCCGGTGGGCGGCTACTGGTTTGACGACCTGAAGCAGGCCTATTCCTTCCCCAGCTTCCTGTCTTTCGCCGGTAAGGGTGCGAACATCGGGGTGCTGATGTCGAGCGACTTTCGCATCAGCGACATGAATCTTTACTTCTCCCACGAGAAGCTGAAGACCCCCAACTATTCGGAGGTGAAGATCAACGGCGGCGCACCCTTCGACCTCAACTCCGGCGCCACGTTCGAGGCGGCATTGGATCTGCAGCAGACCGGTGGCATGGCCCCTCAGGCCAACATCACGCTCTATAACATTCCCGATCTGTCCGATGCGAACGTTCAGGCCGCACTCGTCATCATTGACGAATCGAATCGGGAGGATGTGATCAACATGTCCTTCAGCGGCCCCGAGCTGCTCTATGCGCCCTCGTATAACAGCGGCCAGGACTTCCGGGGCATACTCCGGGCGGAAGATGAGCTGTTTGCGCAGGGCAACGCGCAAGGCATCACCTTCGTAGGCTCTTCCGGCGACACCGGCGCCAAGACGGTACCTGCGCTTGCCTGCTTTGCGCCGGGCGCCACGAGTAAGTGCGGCGGTTTCCTGGCATCGGCAGAGTTCCCGGCTTCCAGCCCTCACGTGACCGGAGTCGGCGGCACCAACCTGATCACCCGGCACGTTGCCGGCAGTCTGGACTCCACATATGTCAGGGAGGCCGCGTTTGGTGACCCGCTGACGGTGGACATCGACTTCGGAACCCCGGCAAAGGGGCCGTTCTGGGGCTCCGGTGGGGGCAACAGCATCGTCTTTGGCAAGCCGGCGTACCAGACGCTGGTGACCACGGGATCCACTGCCAGGACGGTTCCTGACGTATCACTGCAGATGGGCGGTTGCCCGCAAGGGGCTGTCCTGCCGTGTGCCCCAAACCGCAGCTTCGTCATTACGATCGTCGGGGGGCAGGCCGTTGGGCTCATCGGCACCAGCATCTCCTCACCGGACTTCGTTGGCTTGACAGCCCTCAAGGTGCAGCGCCTCGGCGGACGGCAGGGCAACGAAAACTTCGCAATCTATTCACTCGCGGCGAACCAGGCGAAGAACCCCTCGGCCCCGCTGGTCTACCATCGCAACATCCCGGGCTTCAACGGCCTGTTTTCTGCAACCGGCAACTATAACCGCGTCGTCGGTGTCGGAACGGTCTACGGGAAGAACTTCATCCTTGCTCCAACCGTGCCCGTAGCCGGCGTTCCACAGACGCCGACCAACCCCTAGTCCGCGCTTTTTAGGCGGGCTTACACAGCAGTCGAGGGCGCTCCCGTTCGCGGGTGCGCCCTTTTTCTTGGAGTCGTCTATCTCAGGAGCGAGCTCGCATGGAGCGCTGGCACTCCACAGCAGGGTTGAAGCATTCGAGCTGGGCAGGTTCCGCGAGTGCAGTGTGGTGCGCCCGGAGAGATTCGAACTCCCGACCTATTGCTCCGGAGGCAATCGCTCTATCCAGCTGAGCTACGGGCGCATTGCTCTCAGCATACTACGGACGTCGCCTGCGCCGGAACTATCCGGCAGCCCGCGCCTTGCGCTCCAGCTCGCCCATCGCGGACTGGATCAACTGCTTCGCTCCGTTGATCTGATCGAGCACCACCTGCAGGTCCAGCGCGGGCTTCGACGGATTGCGATTGGAGACGCAGTACACGCCGTGCTGCCCCACCAGGATCAGCGCATCGGTCAGCATGTCCAGCGAGACCGCCAGGCGGCCCCGCTCCGCGCCCAGCATGAACTCGTGCTTTTCGAGTTCCTCGCGGCGCTCGGCGGAAAGATTTTCAGCCGCACTCACTACCACTCCTTCGCCGCCGTATCCGGCTCAAGCGACGTACTCGCTGCCGGCGCCTTCCAGCGCAGGATGGGCTTGCGCGCGGCCGTGGTCTCGTCCAGACGCGACACCCGCGTCTCATGCGGCGCGTCCAGCACCATCTGCGGATTCTCTTCCACCTCGCGCGCGATCTGCTGCATGGCGTCGATGAAGAGATCCAGCTCTTCCTTGGACTCGCTCTCCGTCGGCTCGATCATCAGCGCGCCCGGCACGATGAGCGGGAACGACACCGTGTACGGGTGAAAGCCGTAATCGATCAGCCGCTTGGCGATGTCGCCGGTCTTCACGCCCCTGGCCTGCTGCTTCCTGTCGCTGAAGACCACCTCGTGCATCGAGGGAGTCTTGTACGGCAGTTCGTAGTGGCCTTCGAGCTTCTTGCGGATGTAGTTCGCGTTCAGCACGGCGTCTTCGGTGGTCTGACGCAGGCCATCCGGGCCGTTCGCCAGGATGTACGCGAGCGCGCGCACGAACATGCCGAAGTTGCCGTAGAACATGCGCACGCGGCCGACCGAGTGTGGCCGGTCATAGTCCAGCCGCAGCGTGCCGTCCGCATTCTCCGCGATGACTGGCGTCGGCAGAAAGGGTTCCAGGATCTTCTTGCACGCGACCGGCCCCGACCCCGGACCACCGCCCCCATGCGGCGTGGAAAAGGTCTTGTGCAGGTTCAGGTGCATCACGTCCACACCAAAGTCACCCGGCCGCGTCTTGCCGCACAGCGCGTTCATGTTCGCGCCATCCATGTAGAGCAGCGCGCCCTTGGCATGCAGGATGTCGGCGATCTTGTGGATCTCGCTCTCGAAGACGCCGATGGTGGAAGGATTGGTGAGCATCAGCGCGGCCGTCTCGTCCGTCACCATCTTCTCCAGCGCCGCCGCGTCCACCATGCCGTGCGCATTCGACCGCAGGTTCTCCACCTGGTAGCCGCAGATCGCCGCCGTCGCGGGATTGGTACCGTGCGCGGAATCCGGAATGATGATCCGCTTGCGTGGATTGCCCTTGGACTGGTGATACGCGCGCGCCAGCAGGATGCCGGTAAACTCCCCGTGCGCGCCCGCCGCAGGCTGCAGCGTGATGGTCTCCATGCCGGTGATCTCGATCAGGCAGCGTGAGAGCGTGCGCATGATCGCCAGCGCGCCCTGCGAGAGCGACTCCGGCTGGTAAGGGTGCGCCTCGGCGATACCCTCCAGCCGCGAGACGAACTCGTTCACGCGCGGGTTGTATTTCATGGTGCAACTGCCCAGCGGATACATGCCCAGATCGATGGCGTAGTTCCACGTCGAGAGACGCGTGAAGTGGCGAATGATCTCAATCTCGCTCAGCTCCGGCAGATTGCCGCTGCTCTCGCGCGCCGCATCGCCCAGCAGTGCGCTTGCGTCCACCTCGGGCACGTCAAGCTGCGCCAGCCGGTAGCCCTTCTTGCCCGGCGAGGACTTCTCGAACATAAGCGGCTCGTTCTGCGTGATGTGCGACGCTACCTTGCGTCGTTCGCCCACAAACGGTCCGTTGCCGTTCTGCTTTGTCTCTGCTCTCTGCGTCTCTGGTATGGTCGCCATGCATATCTCCCCGCACTTTGGCGGACTCTTCAGGTGCACTGCTCAGAATGACGCCACCTCTAAGCGTGCGTCAGTTCTTTGTGTTGGTCGGTATCCTCAGCTTGGCCGCTCCGCTTGGACCTTGATCCGAGCACTGCGGCCGCGCGATCGATCTCCTCGCGCGTGGTCAGCTCCGTCGCGCACCAAAGGCTCGCATTGCCCAGCTCCGGATACCACTTGGCCAGCGAGAGGCCGCCGATGATCTTCTGCTCCAGCAGCCGCGCGTTCATGGCCTCCGGCCGCTCCTTGCTCGTGATTACAAACTCATGGAAGCGCGGCGTTGCGGGGAACTTGAGCGTCACCCCCGTGCCGGCGGTTAACGCCTGCGCGGCATACTGCGCCTTGGCGAGATTCTGCGTCGCCAGCTCGCGCATTCCCTCCTTGCCGTAGACGGCCATGAAGATGGTCGCCATCAGCGCCACCAGCGCCTGGTTGGTGCAGATGTTGGAGGTCGCCTTCTCCCGCCGGATGTGCTGCTCGCGGGTCGAGAGCGTCAGCACGAATCCGCGGTGGCCATCCTTGTCTGTGGTCTGCCCGGCCAGCCGGCCCGGCATCTGCCGCAGATACTTCTCTTTGGCCGCAATCACGCCGCAATACGGCCCGCCGTAACTCAGCGCCACGCCGAACGACTGCGCCTCCATGGAGACGATATCGGCCTCGACGGGTGGCCGCACGACGCCGAGCGACACCGCCTCCGCAATCGAGACGATCAGCAGCGCGCCCTTCCTGTGGGCAATCTCCGCGATGGCCGGAATGTCTTCCACCACGCCGAAGAAATTCGGCGACTGCACCAGCACGCATGCGGCCTCTTCCGTCAGCGCGGCGTCCAGCGCCTTCAGGTCCAGCCGGCCATCGTCCCCGTATCCGATGAGCTGCTTATCCAGTCCCTGATGCTGCGCATAGGTGGTCAGCACCTCGCGATACTCCGGATGGACGGTCTTCGAAACCAGAGCGCCACTGCGGCCGGTCACGCGGACCGCCATCATCACCGCCTCCGCTGCTCCGGTCGAACCGTCGTACATGGACGCATTCGCGATCTCCATGCCCGTCAGCTCGCAGATCATGGTCTGGAATTCAAAGATCGCCTGCAGCGTACCCTGTGTGATCTCCGCCTGATACGGCGTGTAGGAGGTGAGGAACTCGCCCCGCTGTACCAGCGCATCGATCACCACCGGCCGGTAGTGGCGATAGACGCCCGCGCCCAGGAAGCTGGCATACCCGGTGGCGTTCTGCTGCGATGCCTTGCGGAAGTAATCGACGATCTCGGACTCGCCCATCTGCCGGGGAATCTCCAGATCCCGGTCGAGGCGGTACTCCGCCGGTATGCTGGCGAACAGATCGTTGATTGAAGCGGCGCCGATCTCGGCGAGCATGGCCTCCCGCTCAGCGGCAGACTTGGGCAAATAGCGCATGAAGGACCTCGATAAAATCCCGTTGAAGAAACTTCTAGAGCTTTCGAGCCTGGTGTATACACCGGTGATCGCGTGCCGCTTTTGGCTTCCTGGGGTGGAGAGTCGAGGGATCGGCTTTTGATCCTTGTTTCCACAGCCGTCGGCAAAGCAGATCCTTCGACTCGCTGCGCTCGCTCAGGATGACACCTCTGACGAAACTATGGGTTGTGCACCAACGTGTGAATACTGTTCAGAACTGGTCGAAGCTCTAGTGGGTCTCTTCCTTGATGTAAGTCTCGTATTCTTCGCGCGAGAGCAGTCCATTGGTTCCGGTGGCATCGCCGATCTCCACCTGCATAATCCATGAGCCGTGCGCATCCGTGTTGATCTTCTCCGGAGCCGTGGTCAGATCCTCATTCACAGCCTTCACCGTGCCGCTCACCGGCGAATAGAGGTCGGAGACAGCCTTCACCGATTCCACGCTGCCGAAGACCTTACCCTTTTCCACCAAAGACCCGACCTTGGGCAGATCGACGAACACTATGTCACCGAGCGAATGCTGGGCATAGTCCGTTATGCCCACCTTGCCCTGACTGCCGTTCAGTTCGATCCATTCGTGTTCGCGCGTATAGCGGTACGTTGCGGGATAATCCATTCCGTTCCGATCCTCTTCTCGTATTGTAAGGTCCTTCGTTCCGCCGCCCTGCAAACGTCCGCCCTGCAAACGTCCGTCGGACGGCGGCGCTTCAGGCCGGTTCGGTCTCCGGCAGGTGCGGCACGCTCTCGATCGGCGGCGGGGCCGGCTTCTTCGGCTTGCGATAGAACGGCGTCGGCACCACGCGCGCCTTTACCGGCGCATTCCGGATCTCCACCGCTACCTCCGTGCCCGGCTCAATGAACTCCATAGGCAGATGCGCCAGCGCGATGTTCTTCTTCAAAAATGGTGCGGGCGAGCCCGAAGCCACCGTACCGATCGGCTTGCCTTCGGCCGAGAGCACCGTGTAGCCATCGCGCGCGATCCCCCGCTCGACCATCTCCAGGCCCACCAGCCTGCGCTTCGGACCGCCCTCGCTCTTCACCTTCTCCAGAGCCTCGCGGCCGACAAAGTCCCCCTTATCGAGCTTCGCGTAGCGGTCGAGGCCCGCCTCGAACACATTGATCGAATCCGAGATCTCATGCCCATACAGTGCCATGGCCGACTCCAGCCGCAGCGTGTTCCGCGCGCCCAGGCCGCACGGCACAATGCCGAACTCCCGGCCCGCCTCCATCACTTCATTCCAGACGCGCTCGCTGGTAGCGAGGTCCGACGGCACATAAATCTCGAATCCGTCTTCCCCTGTATAGCCGGTCCGCGCAATCAGCGTGTTGGGCAGGCCGCACACCGTACCCCAGGTAAACCAGTAATTCTTGATGTCGCCGATGTCGCGGTCCGTCAGCTTGCGCAGCGTCGCCTCCGCCTTCGGCCCCTGGATCGCCAGTTGTGTGTAGTAGTCCGAGTAGTCCGCTACATGCACGCCTTGCATGCGGCCCACGTTCTGCCGCACCCAGTTCACATCCTTCTCGCGCGTGCCGGCGTTGATCACCAGCAGGTAGTCATTCTCGGAGAAGCGATGAACGATCACGTCGTCCACAAACGTGCCATTGGGATACAACAGGGCCGAGTAGTGCGCCTGCCCATCCTTGAGCTTCGACGCATCGTTCATCGAGATATGCTGCACCGCGGCCAGCGAGTTCGGCCCGCGCAACTGGATGTCGCCCATGTGGCTCACGTCGAACACGCCCACAGCAGTGCGCACCGCCAGGTGCTCGGCGATCAATCCCGAGTACTCCACCGGCATATCCCATCCGCCGAAGTCCACCATCTTGGCGCCCAGTCGGCGGTGCGTAGCATTCAGCGCGGTCTTGCGCAAGGCAGCGGGAGTCACAGCAGTAGCAGACACAGGCAGGGTCCTTCGGCGGGAGATCTGGAACCCCTTAGGGTAGCACCGGCCTGCCCCTGCCGGGAAAGACCGGTCCGTACTGCCCGCACGCGTGCTTCCGCGGCAGCTACTGCGAGCGCTTGGCCTCGGCGTTCACCTGCTTGGAGATCAGGGTGAGCTTCTTGTCGGCGGCCTTTTCCTCTTCCAGAGTCTGTTCGAGCAGGGTTGCGATCTCCCCTTGCCCCAGCATCTTCGCGAAGTCCCGCGCCGAGCCGTAGCCCGCCATCTCGTAATGCTCGACACGTTGAGCCGCCGAGATCAAGCCGGCGTCGCGCACCACGCCCTTGTCCGTGTCCTCGAGCATCTCGGAACCCTCTTCGAGCACACCCTTCATCCCGACGCAGGTCTTGCCTGTGGGCTTCTTGCCGAGCGTCTGGAAGGCCTGCTCCAGCCGGGCCACGTGCCCCTTCGTCTCTTCCAGATGGCTCAGCAACGCCTGCTTCAGATCCTCGGATGTCACTACCTTGGCCAGCTTCGGAAGTGCGCGGACAATCTGCTTCTCCGCTGAGTAGAGATCCTTCAGTTCATCCACGAAAAGCTCTTGCATCGTTGCAACGCTCACGTCACACCTCGTCCAAATGCGTAAGTACAAGCACTCGATGAGAGGGCGTTTCGTCTCTTCCCGTTGTCTCGCTTACAGCATCTGCATTGAGATCACTGTGGCGTCGTCGCGCAATCCCAGGCCATCGGCGAACTCCTGCACATCCTTGAGCAGGCTTTCGGTACTCGCCTCCGGCCGCAGCAGGTGCTCGACCAAACGGCACGCACCATACTCTTCCTCCTCCGGATTTTCCGCCTCGGTGATGCCGTCGCTGTAGATCACCAGCCGCGATCCCGGCGTCAGCTTCACCTGGGTCTCGGAAAAGGCGCCCGAGCTCAGCCCCAGCGGCATCCCCTCTTCCGTGCTCAGGAACCGCCCCGTTCCGCCTTCGATCAACAACGGCTGCAGGTGGCCTGCATTGGCAAACGTCACCACACGCTTCGCCGGATCGAAGACCGCATAGACCATGGTGACAAAGCGCGCCGGCGGGAAGTCCTCCACCAGGAAGCGGTTCAGCCTTTCCAGGACCTCACGCGGCGTGCAGCAGGCCGCCGCCAGCGCGCGCAGGATGCCCCGGGTAGCGGACATCAGCAGCGCCGCCGCCGTCCCCTTGCCCGATACATCGGCGAGCACCAGCGCCCACAGCCCGTTCTCCATGGGGATGAAGTCGTACCAGTCCCCACCCACCGCTCCCGCAGGCGCACAGAGCCCGGTGATCGCGAAACCCGGGATGTAGGGCGAGCTCTTGGGCAGCAGCGCCTGCTGGATCGTGCGCGCTTCCTGCGCGTCGCGGGTCATGCGTTCGCGCTCCTGCCGCTCCGTCTGGAACATGCGCGCGTTCTGCACCGCGACCGCGATGTGGTTGCACAAGGCCTGCAACAGCTTCAACTGTTGCGGCTGAAATGCATTGAGCCGGTGATGCGACGCGGTAAACACGCCAACCAGCCGCTCGTCGACATAGAGCGGGATGGCGACCTCGGAGAGGGTGTTTATCTCGCACGCGATGTAGTACTGGTCCTTGCGCACATCCGGCGCATAGCGCATCTGCCCGGTGGACGCGACGTAGCCTACCAATCCTTCTTCGCCCACCCTCAGGCGCGCCCCCTTGCCATGAATCGTGCAGCCGTGCACCCCCGCCAGCGTCAGCTCCGAACGCTCCTGTTCATGCAAATAGACGTTAGCCTCGGCCAGTCCGAAGGAACACGCCACCTCTTCCACGATGCGGTCGATGAGCTGATCCAAATCGAGCGCCGACCCGATCTTCTGCGAGGCCTTCTGCAGCCGCAGCAGCATATCGTCGGTGATCCCCGCGTCGACTTCGGGCTTGATCTCGAGATTGACCTCCGCAGTGATCTCTGGCTGCTGAGCCACCTCGACGCGCGATAAGACTGTTGTCAGTTGCGTAGGCATGGCCGCCCCCAAATCAGTAGAAACCTGGTTGATCGATGTGCGCCGGCCCAGCTTGGATTCTCTTTCCTCCATCCGGCATGCCGCAGCATCGCGCGAACTCAGCGAAGTGGACTGCTCCATCCTCGCCTGATGGAGGATCGCCCGTCCCAACGAAGAATCTCCCGGCACGATCGTCATTCTGAGCGTCTCTTGGGCGCGAAGCATCCACGCACACGTCTAGTCGACAATCGAGAGGAATGCGTCATCCTGACCGAAGCGCAGCGAAGTGGAGGGACCTGCTTCTTGCGACCAGATGAGCAAGTCCCGTACATTACGCGCGCGGGTGAGGATTTGAAATGCACATCGAGCCGATAACCCGAGCTCGAAGTTGTTGCGGCCAGACCGCTTAGATGACCACCGTCTCCCGGTACTCCCCGAACACCCTGCGCATCGCCGCTGCGATCTCCCCCACCGTGCAGTAGCTGTCCACGGCCTCCACAATCGCCGGCATCAGGTTCTCGCCGGAGCGCGCGCGGCCGATCACACCCTCGATGCCCGCCTGCCAGCGCGAGGCGTCGCGCCGCAGCCGCAGCGCCCGCAGCCGCTCCACCTGCTTCGGCTCCAGCTCCGGATCCATGCGCTGGATGGGCACGCCGGGCTCATCCTCACGCGTAAACCGGTTCACGCCGACGACCACGGCTTCTCCACTCTCCACCGCCCGCTGGTAGTCATACGCGGCGTTCTGGATCTCGCCCTGCACCCAGCCGCGCTCGATAGCCCGCAGCATGCCGCCCAGCGATTCGATCTGCAGGAAGTAGCCCTCCACCTGCCGCTCGATCTCCGAAGTCAGCGACTCCACGAAGTACGAGCCCGCGAAGGGATCGACGGTCTGGGCCACGCCCGACTCCAGCGCCAGAATCTGCTGCGTACGCAAGCCAATGCGCGCCGCCTCTTCCGTGGGCAGTGCCAGTGCCTCATCGTAGCCATTGGTGTGCAGCGACTGCGTCCCGCCGATCACCGCCGCCATTGCCTGCACCGCGGTGCGCACGATGTTGTTCTCCGGCTGTTGCGCCGTCAGCGTGGACCCGGCGGTCTGCGTATGGAAGCGCAGCATCCAGGATCGCGGACTCATGGCTCCGAAACGCTCCCGCATCACCCGCGCCCAGATGCGCCGGGCCGCGCGGAACTTCGCTACCTCTTCCAGGAAATTGTTGTGCGCGTTGAAGAAGAACGAGAGCCGCGGCGCGAATGCATCGATCGCCAGGCCGGCATCGATCGCCGCCTGCACATACGTCATGCCGTTGGCCAGCGTGAAGGCGACCTCCTGTGATGCGGTCGAGCCCGCCTCGCGCATGTGGTAGCCGGAGATCGAGATGGTGTTCCACTCCGGCGTCTCCCGCTGCGCCCACGCAAACATGTCCGTGATAATGCGCATGGCCGCTTTCACCGGATAGATGTAGGTGCCGCGCGCGATGTACTCCTTCAGGATGTCGTTCTGCACCGTGCCCGAGAGCTTGCGTGTGTCCGCCCCGGAGCGCCGCGCCGCCACCACATAGAGCGCCAGGAGGATGCTCGCCGTGGAGTTGATGGTCATCGACGTCGAGATCGCATCCAGCCGGATGCCCGCGAAGAGCCGTTCCATGTCCTCGATGGAGTCGATGGCGACGCCCACCTTCCCCACTTCGCCCAAGGCCATGGGATCGTCGGAGTCGTAGCCGATTTGCGTCGGCAGATCGAAGGCCACCGAGAGTCCCGCGGTCCCGTTGGCCAGCAGGAATTTGTAACGGCGATTGGACTCCTCGGCATCGCCCATGCCGGCGTACTGCCGCATGGTCCAGGGCCGGCCGCGGTACATGGTCGGCTGGATACCGCGCGTGAACGGGTAGTCTCCCGGGAAACCCAGGTCGCGCTCGCGGTCGAATCCGGCGCGCTCGCGGTCCTCCCGGGCGAACACCGCCCGATCCGGGAGTGTGCCGGTGGGATCCGTCATGGCGCCCTGCGCTTCCCGCGCCGCCGCGCCCGGAGAAATGAGCTGATCGAAAACCAGCAGAACAGCAGCATCAGAACCACGTAGAGCAGGAAATGTGTGTGCTCCGCACCGTGAGCATAGGCGCCGCGCAACCGCATCACGTTCTGGGCGAAAAACAGCGCGAACAATGCAAAAAACAGGCCGGTGATCTCCAGCCACAGGGTGCCGCCTGCGTGCGCCACAGGCCCGAAGAACGCCTGTCCGAAGCGCCGGGTGCCCTGACCTACCCGCCGCGCAGGCTCGGTATAGCTCCTTGACCGTGCCGCCGGCTTTACCGCCGGGGACCCCGCTGGCCGCCCCGGGCTACCGCCGGCTGCAGCATGGGAAGCCGAACCGGGCGAGGTAGCGCGCTGCTTCAACATCTTGGATGCCAGGCGCACTCCGATACCTAATCTCCGCCCAAAGGAGTTCGGTTCCATACTCAAAAGTTTAGCAGCGCGGTTTGATTCGGATTGCCCGCTGCGATCATCAGACGTAAGGTAGGGTGATTCCCGTTGGCCATGACAGGCCACGGAAAGTAGATTGGAGGCAGCATTTGAATTCACGCGTACGCAAGCTCATCGAGCAGTTGGGAGAGGCGATTCACGAGTCCGTCTCCGAATCTGAGCAGATCGCGGGCGTGGTGCAGAATATCCGGAGACAAGGATTTGATGTGCTGTTGATGCTCGAAGCCACCATTGGCCTGAATGAAGTCGAACAGCAGCCCGGCCAACAACCCGGAGCGGAAAGCGCGAGGCTGGACGCCGGCGAGGCCGACACCTCCTGCGAGGGCCAGCCCTTCACCGTTCAGGACGTGAAATTCCTTCACTCGCTCCGCATCGCCATCGAGGGAGAGCCCAAGCCGGACTAACCCGGGCGCCGGACCCCTCCGGCGTTTGTTCCTCTTGCAGGCTTCCGATTACTATGTGCGTCATACCCGTCTACCAGCGTATGGTGGGAAGGCTTGGTGCATGCATAGCGCAGACGGAGACCTGCAAAGATCATGAAAGACACACTCGGCGTATTGCTCGCGGGAGGCGCAGGCGAGCGGCTCTTCCCCCTCACGCGTGACAGGGCCAAGCCGGCGGTTCCCTTCGGCGGCACATATCGCATTATCGACATCACCCTCTCCAACTGCATCAACTCCGATCTGCGCCGCGTCTACATCCTCACCCAGTACAAGGCGCTCTCCCTCAATCGCCACATCCGCGAAGGGTGGAGCGGCAGCGTGGCCCAGGAACTCGGAGAGTTTGTCGAGATCCTGCCCCCCATGCAGCGCGTCAGCTCCAACTGGTACATGGGCACCGCCGACGCCGTCTACCAGAACATCTACTCCATTGGCGCCGAGCAGCCCCAACACGTGCTCATCCTCTCCGGCGACCACATCTACAAGATGAACTACCAGCTCATGCTGGACCACCACAACCGCGTCGGCGCGGACGTAACCCTCGCCACGCTGCCCATCGACCCTTCGGAGACTCCCCGCTTCGGGGTGGTCGACGTGAACAAGGCCGGGGAGGTCGTCGGGTTCCTTGAAAAGCCCCAAACCACCACCCTGCGTTCCCCCTGGAACCCGAACATGTGCGATGCCTCTATGGGCATTTATCTGTTCAACACCGACGTGCTGCTCCCGGCGCTCATCCGCGACGCCGACGATCCGAACTCCAAGCACGACTTCGGCCACAACATCCTTCCCGGGCTGCTGGGCAAGTACAAGATGAACGCCTACAACTTCGTCGACGAGAACCGCAAGGAACTCTACTGGCGCGACGTAGGCACGCTGGACGCCTACTACGACGCCAACATGGACATCGCGTCCATCTCGCCCATCTTCAATCTCTATGACAAGAATTGGCCGCTGCGTACCCGCCAGCGTCAATACCCGCCCGCCAAGTTCGTCTTCGGCGAGCCCGGCCGCACCGGCACGGCCATCAACTCCATCGTCTCCCAGGGCTGCATCGTCTCCGGCGCCACCCTGCGCAACAGCGTGCTGTCCCAGGACGTCCGCATCAATTCCTACGCCGACGTGGAATCCAGCATTATCTTCACCCACGTCAACATCGGCCGTCATTGCCGCATCAAGCGAGCCATCATCGACCGCGATGTGCACCTTCCGGAGGGCACTGTCATCGGCTACGACCAGGCCGAGGACAAACGCAATTACTTTGTCACTCCCTCCGGCCTCACCATCGTCACGCGCGACCTCTCGCTCTATGAATCCCCGGTCGAGCCCGACTTCCTGCAGACTTCCAGCTAAATCTTCCGCGCTCGTCGCCTATCTTCCGCTTTCCGTGCCGCGCGGGCCGCTGTTTTGCGGGAACCGGCGCCCTCGTTCCCACGTATATCCGCCCATGAGCATGGCAGCCACATGGCCGGGAGGGTTGAGTGGTCTCTCCACCCCGCGCTCTGCTCCCCGGCCACGGCAAAAAAGAGTCGCTGCCCCCCAGCCCAGGCCGTATGCTCGGAGCAACGCAGGAGCGGGCTTGCAGTGGACGGGGGACAAATCGGCGGCGCGGCTGGACGATGCAGGCACGCGCGTCCCACCTGCCGCGCCCGCTATCCCCGAGGTGGACTGGGCCGCCGCCGTCCGCCGTTGCCTGGATGGCGACAGCACCGCCTGGTCGGAGCTGGTCCGCGGCCATCATCGCCGCGTCTACGGCATGTGTTATCGCTTCACCGGTTCGCCCCACGATGCCGAGGATCTCACCCAGGATCTCTTCCTCAAGCTCTACGGCAACCTCAAGAGTTTTGACGCCCACAAGGGCAGCTTCACCACCTGGATCACAACCCTCACGCGCAACCTGCTGGTCGATCACTTCCGCCGCAGCCGAATGGAGCGCTCCACCGACTCACTCGATCTCGGCTGGAATGAGGCGGAAGAGACCTACAGCCGGGCCGAGCGGCTCGAAGACACCCGCCGCTCCCCCCATGATCACACTGTCGCTCGTGAGCTCGAGGTCATGGTGCAGGCGGCGTTGGCCCGGGTATCGCCGGAGCTGCGCGAGGCCGTGATCCTCCGCGATCTCGAAGACATGGATTACAAGGACATTGCGCAGGTGCTGCGCATCCCGGAGGGTACGGTCAAGAGCCGCATCAGCCGGGGACGCGCCGAGCTCGCCCGCTTGCTGGACCGCAACAAAGGTCAGGTGATGTAAATGACACACGATACCCCCAATCAGAAAGGAATCCGGCGCCTCGGCTGCGAAGAGTGGCAGGAGCTTCTGGTCGATGCGCTCGATGGCACGCTCTCGTCCACCGACTCCGCCGCGTTCACGCTCCACGCCCGCGATTGCGCCGCTTGTGCGCAACTCCTCGAGGAGACGCGGCGCGGCGGCGAGTGGCTCGGGTATCTGCATCACGCCCCGGTGGCCCCTGGAGATCTGGTGGAGAAGATCCTCGCCCGCACCACAGGGACCGCGCCGCGCCTCCCTGTCCTGACCACCGGCGTCGCCTCGGTCGAAGGTCAGCCCTGGCTGGGCCGCTCCGTCGCCGTCCTGCAGCGCCACGGCGTGGAGTCGCGCCTGTTGATGACCCTGGCCATGGCCTTCTTTTCGATTGCCTTCACGCTCAACCTTACGGGCGTTCATCTCAAGCAACTGCGGCTCTCCGACCTCTCCCCTTCAGCCCTGGCCAGCAGCGTGAGCCGCCAGTACTACAGCACCTCGGCCCAGGTGGTGCGCTACTACGAGAATCTGCGGTTCGTCTACGAGGTAGAGTCGAGGGTCAACGAGTTCCGCCGCGACTCTTCCGCCACCGGCAGCTCCGCTCCGGCCCAGAAGCCTGCGAGCACGCCTTCCGCGGGCCCATCCGGATCCGGCAACGGCGCCGGTAGCGCCGGCAAACCCTCCGGCTCCAGCCAGAATGCCCCGCCTCGGGGAGCCACAGGCTCGGGGGCCGCTTCTGGCATCAGCTCCGGAGACCCTGCCGGAGCCAGCAAGCCTTCCCCCCGCCCCCGCTCGGCCTATCCGGTCTCTTTGCCGCCGGCCGAGCCCGTCCTCGCCGGATGGTCGATCCCCGGCTCTACACCATCCGCATCGGCAGCTCGGCCGGAATCGCAGGCCCGCGCCTACGTTGCCTACCCACCCTCCACCGTCACCACGGCTGCGCCACGACTGTCCGAGCGCCCTGCCGTCATGAGCAGGATCCATGACAGAACGGAAAGGAGCCTCGCATGAACTGCACCAATCATCCTGATGTCCCTGTATCTGCCTACTGTCAATTCTGTGGCAAGCCGCTGTGCAAGGATTGCGTCCGCAGCATCGGTGGCGTGATCTACTGCGAACCGTGTCTCGCGGCCCGCGTCCAGGGTACCGGCACCGCCTATCCCGGCGCGACCTATCCCGGGGCGAACTATCCCGGTACCGCAGCCCAGCCCGGTCAGACCGGAACCGCGCAGCCCGGCGCGCCCGGCTCTCTGCCGCTGGTCTCCGCCGGACCCAACCCCATTCTCGCCGGTCTGCTCGGCCTCATCCCCGGTGTCGGCGCCATGTACAACGGGCAGTTTGCCAAGGGCATCGCCCACGTCATCATCTTCGCTGTGCTTACCAGCCTGTCCAACGCCTCCAGCGTCTTCGGCATCCTGGTCGCCGCATGGGTGTTCTATCAGGTGTTCGACGCCTACCAGACGGCGCGGGCGCGGCAGCTCGGCCTGCCGTTGCCTGACCCCTTCGGTCTGAACGACATCGGCCATAAGCTTGGCCTGCAGCCGATACCGGGGTTCGTTCCACCCCCGCAGCCACCCTCCGCGAGCGGCGGGTTCTACGCCGGAGCGCCCTACACTCCGCCTGTACCCAATCCGGCGGCCGATCCGCAGCCGCCCGCCGCCGGCTTTGCCCCGTTTACGCAGGCACCCTATACGGGAGCCCAGCCGCCCTATACGGAGGTGCCACCCACGGGCGCCTCCCCGGCCTTCGATCCCAACTACCCGGGTCCCGCTGCGATGCGGGGGCATGGCTCCGGCGATCTCCCCATCGGCGCCATCCTGCTCATCGGGCTGGGAATCCTGTTTCTCTTTCATTCCCTCGGCATTCTGCGGGCTGAGTGGATCGGCCGTGGGTGGCCGGTGCTCATCATCGGTCTGGGAGTCTGGCTCTTCGTCCGCCGCTCACGCGACGTGCAGCGCCTCTCCCGGCCGGCCAATGACCCCACGCATGGCCCCACGATCGGAGGTCCCCAATGAACCGCTGGATCATGCTCCGCCGCCTCCGTGCACCGGCCTTCCTGCTCCTCTTCGGGCTTACCGCCCTGCTGAACCAGTGGGACATCCTCAGCTTCGGCCAGAGCTGGCCGCTCTACCTGATCCTCGCCGGGGTCTTCTCCCTGGCAGAGCGTGCCGCCTTCTTCGGCGTCACGCCGCCGGCGGCCTATCCCGGCGCGCCTTCCTACGTTCCACCCGTCTCAGGAACGCCCGGCGCCTGGACTCAGCCCCCAGCGCCCGGCACATCTCTGGTCCCGCAACCGCCTGCTGACCTTGCAGCGCCGGATGAGTCCGGCTGGCAGAAGGGAGGCCGGTGATGGCTTCCGCGCCCCCGCCCTATCCCGGCCGCCAGGCCTACAAGGACGCCATCCGGGCCCAACGCGAAGCCTGGAAGGCGCAACGCTCCTACTGGTATGCCATGCGCCGGCCCTCCATTCTCCGCCCCTTCGTGCTGATCGCCATCGGCGTCGTCGCGCTGCTTATCCAGACGGGCAGGATCAGCGGATATACCTTCTGGGGCTGGTATGTGCATTGGTGGCCGTTACTGCTCATCGCCCTGGGCCTGCTTTCACTGCTGGAGTGGTTTCTCAGCCGCAACTCTGCCTACGGCGCGCGATCGTCGGTCGGCGGACTGGTGTTCATCATCGTCCTGCTCGCCGTCCTCGGCTTTGTCGGACATAAGGCGGAGGAAAGCCCGTTCGGCTGGCACTTCTCCCCCGACGACCAGAGCTGGGGCATGCACTTCTTCGGTAAGGCGCACGATCGCGATGCGCAGTTCGATCAGGATTTTCCCGCTGGCGCCACCCTCCGCGTCGATAATCCACGCGGGGACATCAACATCGCCGCGTCCAGTGACGATCGCATCCACGTCAGCGCGCATGACACGGTCTATGCCGGCAATGACCGCGACGCCGACCGCCAGCTCGACCGCCTGGCGCCCCACTTCCACCTGAATGCCAACCAGGGCACGCTCAGTACCGTGGAGGTCTCACGCGGCAGCGCCGACCTCACCGTGCAGGTGCCGAAATCCGCCAATTTGGTCATCCATGCCGGTCGTGGCGATGTCGCCATCAACGGTCTGGACGGCGGCGTCAACGTGGTCGCGGACCAGGGCGATATCGCGCTCAACAAAGTCGCTGGCGCCGTGGTGGCGAAGATGAACAAGGGCGACTTTGCCGCCCACCTGCTCGGCGGATCGCTGGCGCTCAGCGGACGCACCAATGACGCCAGTGTCACCGCGGTCAAAGGCCAGGTCACGCTCGACGGAGACTTCTTCGGCGATGTCAGCCTCTCCCAGATCGACTCCCCGCTCACCTTCCGCTCCAGCCGTACCACCTTCACCGTGCAGCACCTTCCCGGCGATCTCACGCTCGATTCGGGCGATCTGCACGTCACCCGCGCCAACGCCCCGCTGCGCCTCGATACCAAGGCCAAGAACATCGTGCTCGCCGGCCTGAGCGCCGGCCCCACAAACATTCAGAACTCCGATGGCGATGTCGATCTCCAGATGGTGGCGCCCTTCGGCGACATCGAGGTGCACAACAACAACGGCGGCATCCAGTTGACCGTGCCGCGGGGCGCGTCCTTTCATCTGAACGCCACCGCCAGCGAGGGCGATGTCTCCTCCGATATCAGGCTGACCAACGCCGACTCCGGGGACCACTCGTTGCGCGGCGACTTCGGCAGCGGCGCGAGCATGGCACGCATCACGCTGGCAGCCGATCACGGTGATATTCGCATCCAGCAGGGCTCGGTGGAAGCCCCGGAACGCCCGGAGCAACCCGAGATGCCGGAACGTCCGGAGAGGCCGCCACTGCCGCCGAAAGCTCCGCATCTGAAGGCCCCCGCCGGCACCGTTCCGGAACCCACGGCGCAGTAGGGCGGGCACCCCGTGTGGAAGGAAGCAAAGCAGAGACGCCCGCTTCTCATGGAGCGCCACTCCTATCGCTAAACCGCTCATTCGCCGAGGCTTCCGCACCATATGGGAAGGGTGCGGCTAATGAAACTTCAGCGGACCAGGTGGTCCTCTACGAGCGCCACGGCCCGCGCCACCACTGCTTCGAGCGGCAACTCCGTCGAATCGATCACCACCGCATCCTCGGCCGGTCGCAGCGGGGAGTTCGCGCGGGTGCGGTCGCGCTGGTCTCGTTCCCGCATCTCGCGCAGCACTGCTTCCGGCATCGCCGGATCATTCGGACCGCCGCGCACCTGCTCGAAACGCCGCTCCCCACGCCTCTCCGGGGAGGCGTCCAGAAAAATCTTTACCGGCGCATGGGGAAACACCTCCGTGCCGATGTCCCGGCCCTCCATGACCACATTGCCGCGCGCCCCCAGTTGACGCTGCAGCGCCACCATCCAGCGGCGGATCGCCGGATGCACGCTGACCTCAGACGCCGCCGTGGTCACCTCAGGCGTCCGCAGCCGCTCCGTCACGTCGATCCCGTCCAGCAGCACGCGGGTTCCCCCGGCGGCCGGCTGCAACTCCAGCATCGTCTCCGCCGCCAGACGTTCCAACGCCTCGGCATCCCCGGTCGGCGCCCCATGTTCCAGCGCCTTCAAAGCAAACGCGCGGTACATCGCCCCGGTCTCCAGGTTCAGCAGGCCAAAGCGCTCCGCGAGCCTCTTCGCCACGGTGCTCTTGCCCGCCCCCGCAGGCCCATCGATGGTAACGATCAGCGGCTGAGTTGCGGCCGGGTGATTTGCGGCCCGTTGCGTTGGGGCCGGCTGATCGGCCCGGCACTCAGGCCTTGCTTGAGCGGGGAAAACGGCATCGCTCATGTCGCGTCCCCGTCAGCCCGACCGGGCCCCGCACTGCCAGACCGGCCGCCATCGGAGCCGCGCGACCCCTTCCGCTTCGGCGGCTTGAATCCGCCCACACCGGGACCGCCTGGCCGAGCGCCCGGCTTGGATCCGCCTCGCTTGGGGCCCCCGAAACTCTTCCGTGGGGCGCTCCCCGCCGGCCCCGAACCGGGAGACCCCGAACCGGCCGACCTTGGGCCGGCAAATCTCGCGCCACGTGCTCCTGATCCGGATGCTGGACGCGCTCCGCGTCCTTTGTAAGACGAGCCTGCACCCGGGCCCTCGCCAAAACCGCCCTCGCGGCGCGGGGGTCGTGAGCCTTCATCGCGGGGTTTGAAGCTGCGTGGAGCTCCCGCGCCCTCCGCCGGGCGATCCCCTCGCCGCGGGCGCTCCTCGCGCCGTGGGCCGTCCTCCCGCCGTGGAAAGGAGGGGCGATCCCCACCCGAACGAGGAGCCCGTGTTTTGAAGCTGCTCCTGTCCCCGAAAGAACGAGGTGCTGACCGCTCGCCGCTTTCGCGGCGCGGCGGGCGCGTTCCCTGATCATGTCTGGACCCGGAACCCTTAGGCCTGAAGCTCGCGGGCCTGAAGCTGCGTCCGGAGCCGCGTGCGTCACCGCGTCCTTTCAGAGCAGGCCGGTCTTCTCTGGGCTGGCCTTCTCTGGGCTCGCCTTCTCTGGGCGGAGACGACGGCCGGTTTCCGCCTGCGCGTGGGGTACGCGGCTTGAAGCTGCCGCCTTCGCGGTTCCGATCATCAAACGGGCGCCGTGCCGGACGTTCCGCCCGCCCTCCGAAGCGTCCCCCGGCCTCACGCCGCTGGGGTGGACGGCCTCCCTCTCTACCCTGCGTGCCTTCGCGACGCGGCGCGCCTTCGCGACCTTCGAAGCTCCGCGGCCTCGCTTGCGATCTGTCGGAACGCTCTCCTGGACCGGAGACCGGCCGGCGGTCTCCGGTCCCGAACTTGCCCGTTCCCGGACGTGCAGAGCCGCCGCGCGTAAACGCCGGCCGCTGCGGCCGATCTCCCCCTGCGCCGCGGAATGGAGGCCGCGCCTCGTTTTCACCACCCGGTCCCGCTTCTTTGCGCAGAAACGGCGCACCGCCCGGCTTGTTGAAGGGTTTGCCGGCACGACCTGACTTGAAGAAGCCAGGAGTTCCGCCGAACCGCTTTGCCGGCTCCTCTGCGCTTTCATTGCGTCGAGCGCCAAAACCGCCGCTGCGTCGAGTATTGCCCCGGTCCGCACCTTCCGCCCCGCGCGGCGCACGCGCGGCGCCGCCGTCCTCGGCACGCCGGAACGACGGCCGCGAGGGTCGTTGGCTGCGCTCACCGAAGGACGGTCGCCTCGCTCTCTGACCAAAGGCCGGCCTGCTTCTTACCGCGTCACCATACGCGGGCCGCTCCGGCCGTGCGCCACGCTGCGGTCGCGGAGTATGCGCCCGCTCCGCGCGATCGCCGGCACGTCCGCGCCCTGCTACGTCACCCTGAACTTCCTGCATGTCCGGCTCGTTGCCTTCAAGGCCGGCATCCGCTTGCATCGCGGCGGTCTCTTCTTCCACGAACTCCGGCAGCGTGCCCTCCACATAGAAGTGCATCTGCGTGCCCAGCGAAAGCGTGCCTAGCTGGCGATTGGCTGACAATCCACGCAATACATCGCGCACCCGCGAACGCGAAGTGACCGGGGACAGGAATAGCTCGATCTCTTCTCCGGTCGCGATGATCGCCGAGCGCAGATAGTACGAGACCAGCATGGAGAGGGCGGTGGTCTGCGATTGTGTGCTGCCGCTCGCGATCGCTTTCCGATGCCGCGCCGACAGCGGCTCCCATTGCGCCGGCTCATCGTTCTCGCCGGGAGCCGGCGCTACCCGCAACCCGTGCCACAGCTCCGACAAGGCCCGCAACACCGCGGCTTCCGTGATCTCGCGTCCCACGCGCTCGCGTAGCTCATCCGCCGTCAGCGCGCCCTCGCGTTCCAATACCTTCCAAACCTCGACCGCCAGTGGAGACACCCTGCCGGCTCCCGAACTCTGCGGTCCATGCTTCGGATTGCGCTCGCCCTGCAGCGCATAGAGAAACATCAGCGCCTCCGGCGTCGCCAGGAAGTCCGGGTGCTCGCCCGGCGCGCCAAACAGGTTCAGCGGGACGGCCGCGCCGGACGCGACCAGGCGGGCCATCAATTGCCGCGCCTGCGCCAGAATCTCCGGGCCCGGCGTCGCATCCGGCTTGCCGCCGACTGCCTCCGCAAACGAGGGCGCCGGCACCGGCAGGTGCGCGCGGCGGGGAAGAAACAGGCATAACTGGTTCTCCTCCAGCCACTGCCCGGCCTCTTCAAGCGTCAGCAGCGGCTTGCCATCCTGACGCCAATGCTCCTGGCGCGCCTTCTTTAATTGCTCTGAATTCATTTCATCCAATCTGTGTGACGCGGTGCTTATGGGCGCAGTGGAGACGAGTGCGGCCGGCCAGAACTCATCTGCAGGCCCTGAGGGCCGTTCAACAACTCGCGCCTTCTGAAGAGACGGCGCCGAATCTAGATGCGATGGAAGGCCCTCTCGATGTCCTTCCAAGAATACCGCAGTGCGATCGGCCGCCCGTGGGGACAACTTGTCGGGTGCTCCGTGTTGCCCAGCTCCTGCAGCAGCCACTCCATCCGTGTACGGTCCAGCGGCATGTTCACCTTGACCGCGGCGTGGCAGGCGATCGAGGCCGCGATGCGCGTGCGCAAGGCTTCCAGGTTCTCTCGCTGCTCCAGGCGCTCGCGCTGCTCCAGCACTTCGGTCAGCATGCGTTCGAGCTCGCGGCCTTCGAGGCCGATGGGCGCGGCTTTCACCGCCAGCGTCCGCGGTCCAAACGGCTCCGCCTCAAAGCCGTTCCGTTCCAGCTCCGCTGCTATCTCGGCAAACGCCACCATCTGGGCCGGCGTCAATTCGACCAGCATGGGCATCAGCAAGCGCTGTTGCTGCACCCGCCTGGCTTTGCCTTCACGCAGGACTTTCTCAAACAGCACGCGTTCGTGCGCCACATGCTGATCGATGATCCACAGACCTTCTTCGTTCGTGGCAAGGATGAACGACTCACGCAACTGCCCCAGCGGCTTCAGCGAGCCCAGCGCGTGCAGCGTCACCCCCATGCCGTTGCTCTCCTGGACGGATGCAGGTGGCGCCAACTTCGCATCCGCGCAGGCCGAGGGCGACACCGGCAGCTCCGCGGTGAGCGCCGCGACGACCCTGGCGGAGAAGTCCAGCTTGCCGGCCATTGGTTCTCGAGGCGGCTCCATCAGTTGGAAGCTCTCGGCATCGCGCAACGACTCCACCGGTTCAGACTCCGCGTGTCCAGGTTCCCTCGCGTTCAGGACGTCTCCATGAATTGTCGAGTCCGCATTTGGCGAGCCATCAAGCGGAGAGCCGGGCAGCGGCGATACCCCCGGCACCAAGGACGGCGTCGCCTCCGGATGCGTGCTGAGGGCCTCAAGAAAACCCATGGCCGGGCGAGCACGGAGCAGCTTGTGGCGCAACGTATCGCGTACAAAGTCATGCACGAAGCCGGGCTGACGGAAACGTACCTCGGTCTTGGCCGGATGCACATTCACGTCGACCTCCTGCGCCGGCAGTTCGAGGAAGAGCAGGACTACGGGAAACGATGTGGGCGCGAGGATGTTGCGGTAGGCCTCGCTGACGGCATGCAGGAGCAGGCGGTCACGCACCAGCCGCTTGTTCACGAAGGAATAGATCGAGTTGCGGTTCAGCTTTTCGAGCTCGGGCTTGGAGGTGAACCCGCTCAGCCGCAGGTGACCGGGCACTGGCGCCTGATAGTCCTCATCCTGCTTCCACGGCGGCGGGGCTGGCAGCCCCACGCGTTCCAGGTCGAGCTCCGCGGCCACGGGCAGCAGATGATCGAGGGTGTCGCGCCCAAAGATCTGAAAGATACGGTCCGCCGAACTCTCGACCGGAGGCGCCTGCAGCAGCGCGTGCGTCGCGGAATGCAGCTCGAAGTGTTTGTCCGGATGGGCGAGCGCGTAATGCGTCACTAACGCTGTTACGTGTGCCAGCTCCGTCGTCTCTGACTTGAGGAACTTGCGCCGGGCCGGAGTATTGAAGAACAGATCGCGCACGGCAATGGTCGTGCCCGGCGGCAGGCCGGCATCTTCCACGCGGTGCATTCTGCCGCCCACGATTTCGATGTGCGTGCCGGCGGCATCCTCCGCGGCTCGTGTATCCAGACTGAGACGTGCGATCGAAGCGATGGAGGGCAGCGCCTCCCCTCGAAAACCCAGGGTCGCGATCGAGAGCAGGTCCTCGCTCGAGCGCAGCTTGCTGGTAGCATGGCGCTCCAACGCCAGCAGGGCATCGTCGCGCCCCATGCCGCAGCCGTCATCCGCGATGCGTATCAGCTTGCGTCCGCCGCCCTCAACCTCGATGCGAATGCGGGTTGCGCCCGCGTCCAGCGCGTTCTCCAGCAACTCCTTGACGACGGAGGCCGGCCGGTCTACCACCTCGCCGGCGGCGATCTGGTTGGCCACCTGATCGGAGAGTATGCGGATACGGCCCATAGAATTTTCGTGGGTGTGCGGGTGAACGTCCCAGCAATCGGTGCCGGGTGCCCCATTCTAGCGAAGCTAGGGTGGGGTAGTTCACCCACATCGAACGACTCGCGCCTTATGCCGTAATCAGCTCCCGGCGTTTGGCCGCATCCACCTGCCCCGGCGCACGGTCGCCCAGAACATGCAAGCGGAGGAAGTTGGTCGAGCCGGACAAGGTTCGCGTGCCTGCCACGATCCCCATGATCTCCTGCGGTTTCACGTATCCACCCTTGCGCAGAATATCTTCGGCTACCTCCACCATCTCTTCGGCGGTCTGCAGTTTTGCACACCACAGCGGATGTACGCCCCACAGTAGATTCATGCGCCGGATCACCTTGTCCACGCTTGAAAGAGCATAGATGGGTGGCTTGGGACGCCACTTCGAGAGTTGCCGCGCGGTCGTGCCGGTTTCCGTGAACACTGCAACGGCGCTGATATCCAGATCTTCCGCGGCGTGCGCCATCGATTCGCAGATGGTCTCGGAGATGGACAGCCGTACCTGGGGATGAACGGGAACGTGCAGGCCCACCCCCGTGCCCGAGGTCATTTCCGTCTCCGTCTCACACACGATCCTGGCCATCATCTTCACCGCTTCCACGGGATACTTCCCCGCGGCGGATTCTGCGGAGAGCATGACAGCATCGGTGCCGTCATACACGGCGTTGGCCACATCGGAGGCTTCCGCCCGGGTGGGCCGCGGATTCTCGACCATGGACTCCAGCATCTGGGTCGCGGTGATGACCGGCTTCCGATACTCCGCTGCACGCCGGATCACGTGCTTCTGAATGGCCGGCACCTTTTCCGGAGCCACCTCCACGCCCAGGTCGCCGCGCGCCACCATCACTCCATCGGCAATTTCAAGGATGCTCTCCAGGTGCTCGATGGCCTGCGGCTTCTCCAGCTTGGCAATAATCCAGATATCGCCGCCCTGCACGGCCACGCGCTCGCGCGTGTGGCGAATATCCTCAGCCGTGCGGACGAACGATACCGCGATCGCATCGACGCCGTTCTCCATCGAGAACTGCAGATCCGTCTCGTCCTTCTCCGTCAGCGCCGGCACTTTGACCGGGATGCCGGGGAGATTGATTCCCTTGTGTTCGCCCAGCATGCCACCGTTAATCACGTCGCACTCGACGTCGCCGCCGCGGATGGCGGTGACGTGCAGTTCAATCAGGCCATCCGAGAGCAGAATGCGCGCGCCGGGATGCAGGTTCTCCGCCAGCGTGGGGAAGGTAGTGCCGATGCAGCTTACGGTGCCCGCGATGTCGCGGGGCGTAATGGTCAACGTCTGGCCAGAGCTCAGTTGCACCGGGATGCGGTTCTCCAGGCGGCCGGTGCGAATCTTCGGGCCCTGCAGGTCGCCCAGGATGCAGATCGGTCTGCCCTCTTCAAGCGAGACCTTGCGGACCATCTCGATCAGCTTCAGCTTTTCAGCGTGGCTCCCGTGAGAGAAATTGAGGCGAGCCACATCCAGGCCCGCACGCACCAGTTGGCGAAAGGTGTTCTCATTGTTGGAAGCGGGGCCCAGTGTTGCAACGATCTTTGCACGGCGGCGCTCTGGAACATTCACCTTCGGCGCGTCGGCAGGGGAAAATATCATCATCTCTCCGTCAGCATAGCCCGCAGGCAGAAGCGATCTCGCGGAAACCCTCGCATTAATCGTTTGCCGCCCGCTCTCATCTTTATTCTACTCGCCGTGCCGGCTGCGGATTACTCAGCGCTGCCCGGCCCGCAGGCTTGTGGGCAGAGCCAGTTCGGTGTCGGCGGACTCTCCACCCGCCGGCTCCGTCTTCCGCGCAGTCCCGGGCGGAACGGCGTCCTCGACCGCACCCCCGGCCAGCACGCCGCGTGCATGGAATGCCTGAGCATTGTATTCGGCGCCGATAAAGACGCTGAACGCCGTGATGTAGAGCCACACCAGCGTCGCCACCGCCGTGCCCAGCGGTCCGTAGACCACTGTGTAGTCGGCAAAACGAGTGACGTACCAGCCGAAGACCAGGGTGGCGAGGAACCACAGGAGTGCCGCTCCCAACGCCCCGGGAAATACCGTGCGCCAGCTTGCCCGCCGCGGCGTGCCGAAGTGGTAGACGACCGAAAGCACGGCCGCCGTAGTCCCCACGCCGATGACCCAGCGCGTGACTCGCCACATCACCAGTACGTAGGGCCGGAACTCATGATCGGCATTGGCGACAATCCAGCTTTCGATCTGATGCCCGAAGGCGACCAGGAGCGTAGCGCAGGCCATCGGCAGAAGACAGCTTGGAATGAGCCCCAGCGCGACCAGCCGCTGCCGGTGAGCGGTACGGCTGCTTTTGGGCAGGTCATATGCCCGGCGGAAGCCCTCCATGAAGGAACCCATCATGCCCAGGTTGCCGAACAGACTCACCAGCACGGCAGAGACCATCGCCTGCATGGTCCGATCATGCCGCACCTGGAAGTAGCCGTGTACCGCGGTCATGGTGTCACCGGGGAGAAAGTCCGACAGCACCCCGCGCAGTTCGTTGATCAGCGCCGCTGTGGACGGCACCAGAGCGAGCACCGTTGTCACCACCAGCAGCGCGGGGAACAGGCCGAGAATCGCCGAGTACGCCGCCGACTTCGACAGCGTGAGCACGTCGTGCGAGAGCGCCTTCCATATGGCGCGCCGCATCTGGTTGATTGGGCGTAGCATATGCAATTTGAGACTACCGGAATACCGGAGCTCCGGGCGACCCATTCTTAACCATTGGAGGGCTCGCAAGCCAGCCCCCGATGGTGGCGGACTCTGCGATGGGCCACGCCGGCATTCTCCCGGCGGAGGCACGCAATCGGCGGAATGCTCTAGCATAGCTAGGGTCTCGCGGAGGACCCTTCCCCATGCCGCTTGGTTTGACGTACCGCCGCGCCGTTATCGCCGGCATTCTCTCCTGCATCACCGCCGCCACAGCCGCCGCGCAGATCCACCTGCGCAAGTCATCCGCGGCCTCGGCAGCACCCGCTGCGACGCACCCCAACGCGGCCCTGAGCGGCAAAGCGCTGAATGACCGCGTCGACACTCTGCTGGGCAAGATGACGCTCGCCGAGAAGATCGGCCAGCTCTCGCAATACTCCGTCGGCACCGCCACCGGGCCGGGACCGGGCGTGGGGGATTTCGACACTCTGGTCGCCAAGGGAGCCACCGGCTCGCTCTTCAACGTTCCCGGAGCGGCCCAGGTGAACCACTTCCAGCACATCGCGATGGAGAAGTCGCGTCTGCACATCCCCTTGCTCATCGGCCAGGACATCATCCACGGCGATCACACTACCTTTCCGGTGCCGCTGGCGCTCGCCGCCAGTTTCGATCCGGAGCTGGTCCTCCAAACCGCGCGCCAGGCCGCCATTGAGTCTCGTACCGACGGCGTCAACTGGGTCTTCTCGCCCATGGTCGACATCGCCCGCGACGCCCGCTGGGGACGCATAGTCGAAAGCGCGGGTGAGGATCCCTACCTGGGCAGCGCCATGGCCACTGCCTATATCCACGGCTATCAGGGCGACAACCTTACCGATCCCACTTCTGTCGCCGCGTGTGTGAAGCACTTCGCCGCATACGGCGCCGCCATCGCGGGGCGCGACTACAACACCACGGATATGTCGGAGATCACGCTTCGGCAGGTCTATCTACCGCCCTACAAGGCCGCAATTGACGCCGGCGCGGTCTCCGTCATGAGCGCATTCAACGCGCTCAACGGCGTTCCCGCGAGCGCCAACCCCTTCCTGCTCACCGAGGTGCTGCGCAAGGAATGGGGCTTCGACGGCCTGGTGGTGAGCGACTGGGGCGCGGTGCGCGAGCTTATCGCTCACTCGATTGCCGCTGACGGCGCGGTGGCGGCGCAGAAGGCTGTCAACGCGGGCGTGGATATGGATATGCAAAGCGATCTCTACCGGCCCCGCCTGCCCGGCCTGGTGCAGAATGGCCAGGTCCCGATCAGCGTCATCGATGAAGCCGTTCGCCGCATCCTGCGTGTGAAGTTCGCCATGGGCTTGTTCGAGCATCCCTATGCGCCGGAGAACGCGCCGCCGTATGAGGCCACCGCAGACAAACGAGCGCTGACTCGCAAGGCAGCCGAGGAGAGCTTCGTGTTGCTCAAGAACGATCCCGTGACCGGCGCGGGCGCGCTGCTTCCGCTTGGTAAGTCGGCCAAGACCGTCGCGCTCATCGGTCCGCTGGCCGATTCAAAGGAGGACATGCTTGGCTCCTGGGCGGGCAACGGCGACGCCAAGGATGCTGTCACCCTGCGCGCCGCGCTGCAGCAACGTCTGGGCGACAAGCTGATCTATGCCCAGGGTACTGAGATCCTCAGCGACTCTTCCGCTGGATTCGCGGAAGCGGAAGCCGCGGCGCAGAAGTCCGACCTGGTCGTGCTGGCGCTGGGCGAGTCCGGCCCCGGCATGACCGGAGAGGCCACCAGCCGCACGCATCTCGGGCTTCCTGGAAATCAGGAGCAACTGCTCGAGGCTGTCGCCGCTACCGGCAAACCGGTCGTGCTGGTGCTCTTCGATGGCCGGCCCACCGCGATTCCCTGGGCGGCCAGGCACGTGCCCGCCATCCTCGAAGCGTGGTTTCCGGGTATCGAAGCCGGTCCGGCCATTGTCGCGACGCTCTTCGGCGAATCCAACCCGAGCGGCCGCTTACCGGTTGAATTTCCCTACTCCGTCGGGCAGGAGCCGCTGTATCTGGCGCAACTGCCCACCGGCCGGCCCGCAGGCGATGTCGACCTCTCGCACCCGCCAGTCAATAGCGAAGAGAAGTATCATTCCCGTTACATCGACTCACCCAATGCGCCGGTCTTTCCCTTCGGTTGGGGACTCTCCTACAGCCGCTTCTCCTACTCGCCTGTGCGCATCGAACACACCGGCGGCTCGAGTCAGGCGGTCGGCCAGATCCGCGTGACGGCGGACGTCAGGAATGACGGAGCGGTGGCCGGTACCGAAGTCGTGCAGCTTTATTTGCGGAACACTGTCGCGAGCGTGGAGCAGCCGGTGCGCGAGCTGAAAGGATTTCAGCGCATCACCCTGGCGCCCGGAGAGAGCAAACCGGTCACCTTCAATCTGGGTTTTGACGATCTCGCCTTCTACAACGTGGACCTCAAGCGTGTGGTCGAGCCCGGAACATTCGATGTATGGATCGGCGGCAGCTCCCAGGCCACCGACATGGGCGATTTCACCGTGCTGCAGTAGCTGTAACCTGGCGGACACCCTTCCCTGAGCGCGGCGAAGCGCGCATCGTCTTTAACGACCGCCCTTCGCCGTCTTCATCTCCGGCTTCCATTCCATCAGGAACTTGGTCACGTCGCTCGATTCCAGGCGGGCCATCTTCTCGAACTCGCCGTGGGTCTGCGCGTAGAGCACCTTGCCCGAGGGGGCCAGCACGACCAGCGCCGGCACGCCCTTCTCCAGCGGAATGCCATACCTCTTCGCCACATCCACGTTCTTGTCGTAGCGGCCGATGTTTACATCCACCAGCTCGAAGTTCTGGTTCAGCAGGTGCAGGTTGGACGGGTCGTGGAAGTAGATATCCAGCACATGGCAATCGCCGCACCAGTTGCCGCCGAAGTCCAGGATCACGCGCTTGTGCTCCTGCCTGGCCTTCTGCAATGCATCCTGGATGTCAGCTTTGGCGTCGGCCGTGTCCGAGTAGATCGGCTGCGCGCCACCCTGTGCCAACGCCGGAAGCGACAGGGCGCTGCAGAGAACAACCGTCTTCATGACCTGAATACCGTGTGTGAACAACGAACGCATGCTGCTGCCTCCTCGAACAGATGGCGAGTCCTCATGGGATGCCGCCGATGAGCAAAGGATACGGATCAGGACGCAAAGTTCGCTACGGCATATCCATCATCAAGCGCTGCCATAACGCAGCCCGTCCGTTGAGCTGAGTGGCGAGCTCACCCCATTGTAAGTCGATCGCGCTCGCGAAGAGGTAGAGCGGCGCGGCATCCGAACGAGGCCACAAGCCGCCGAATCCGGACTCTCCCGCGTTCTTGCGAGCGTAGTCGAAGGGATCGTGGGAGTTCTGATATTCGACGTGCGTGTTGATGCCCCGCGCATAGGGGGCGAGCCAGCTCAGGGCTGACTCGAGTGTCGAGCCATTCGCCGCCGGCACCCCATACCAATTCGCGCCATGATCGTGCGCCGCCAGTGCCGCAATGACCATCGGCTCCAGATCGGCGACCACGGGGCGTAATGCGTCGTGCCGCGTATAGTCATACACCGATCCGTCGGTACTCACGTTGTTTCCCACTTGGCCGGTCCACGCCGCCTGCACGCGATCGACCAGCTGTTCATCGTCGATGGCGTAGGCAGCGATGGCCGCCAGCTCGATACGGCGGCTCTGGCGGCCATCGACGTCCACACCGCTGCGCTGCTCCGCCCGTTGCGTGTAGCCCTCGGCGAGCTTGCGCGCAAAGCTCTGCCACACGCGCGCGTCCGCTGCAGACATGGAATCCGCAAGCAGATCCGCGGCCAGAAAGAGCGGCGTCATAGCTCCTTCATCGACCGGATTGTAGTCAGGACGGTAACGCTTTGCCCAATCCGTCACAATGGCAGTGGCATGATCGCGGAAGTCCGCGCGTCCCGTCACGCAGTAGCCGACGGCGAGATCCCGCGCCGCGGGCCAGTCGCGGACCGCAGCCTCGCTCTGATCGCGAATGCCCTGATGCGGCAGCAGCTTGTCGATGTGGATGTGCTGCAAGGCAGACGGTGCGCGGGAGAGCGCAGCCTCGGCGGCCCAAAGGGCCTGCGCCCGTTCGGCCTCAGTGGCGGCGGCCCCGCAGTTATCGTGCGCCTCCTTGCCGTTCAGAAACGCGAAGCCCTGTCCCTGCGCGTTTGCTGAAATGAGCAGAACGCCAGCCGTCAGCGCGCCAACCCAGATCGCCTTCCATCGCAACGGCATGCGCAGCACTCCCGGGGAAGTACAGTCGATTAGATGCTATCGCGAGTGAGGCCCCCCGGGAGCAACCGCCGCCTCGCTGCCAGCTCACTGAGCATGGGCGTGAATGAGCGAAAACGCGGTGGCCAGGGCCGCCTCCGCCGGCGCTGGATCCTTCGGCCGGACATAGGCATGCACGAAGTAGAGCCGCACGTTGTCGTCCATGTAGTGGACTCCCTGTGCGGCGATCTGGAAGCCGCCGGCCCGCAGCGCATCGGAGACCGGCTGCACCTCGTCGCTGCGCAGTGCCAGCTCCACATTGAAGATGAGCGTGTCCGCGTCGTCGTTGGGGGCCTGGATGGCAACGCTCTGCGCCACCCCAAAGGCCGGGAGCGCCGGCACCACGCCGATGGTGATCAGCGATTGCTCGGGGCGTGGCAGCGTGAACACGAAGGTGTCGTTCAAGTACTCCATCTCACCCTGCTGGTAGAGGGCGAGGTATTGCGGCGGCACATACGAGGACAGGTCGATGGCGCCTGAGCTCACGTTAAGCTGCGGCTGGTGGACGATGGCCAGCGCCCCCGCGAGGGCGGCGCTTAACTGCGTTGCCGTCCCCGTCCCTTCAAAGTGCACCCAGATCAGGTTGGGAGCATTCTTAGCGGCGTGATTCATCATGCTGGCGATGTTGATGCAGGAGCAGGTGCGCAGTGCACGCGCCACCCGATCGGCGTTCCAGTCTTCGCTGGGAATCGCTCCCGCCACAAAGAAGAGCGCATTGCCGGAGGGCGTTCCGTTCGCCGCGGATTGCAACGGAATGATGGTGGTGGGCGTCACGCTGATGAATCCACTCGCCAGCAAGGCCGGACTTACGCGCAGACCGGCGACAGTGGTCGCCAGATCACGACGCACCAGAGGAAAGCGGAGGATGTTGCTCGGCAGCTCGATGCCGTTTGTGCCAAAGGCGCGCTGGAAGACGCTCCAGTCCGTGGCGGCGCGCGCCGGAGACTGCAGCAGGACGAAGACGGCGAGGCCGGCGACAAGCGAGCGGAAGGCCTGCGGCAAAGCTGTGGCGGCACGGAAGCGCATGAAGGTCTCCTCGAAGAGCGAAGTCAGCCTGACGTGCTCTAGGAGACCAGCGAATGATTCGATTGATTACGGAAAAGCCGTCGCGCGGCTAACGCAGGTAATGAAAGGGCCGCAATCTATCCCAAACTGGGCGGGGCAGAGGGCTTCACCCGCGGGGGTATACCCCCCATATGATTCCGTCTAAATTCCTCCTTCTAAACAAGTTAGAGGATGGGGTTCCCGCTAAATTCCTCTAGATATTGGACTTACGCCCAAATTCCTCCAAGGAAAGGAGTTAGCGGTGCTTCTCCCGGACTGTAGCCTGGGACGGGCGCGTCGCAAATGAGCGCCTATCTCAAGTGTAGCGATTCGCGGGGAAGTGTACGCCACGTACGCGGTTACGAGAGTGTCGCTTCGGGAGCGTCGCGCGTGGATGCGTGCGAGGCGAGAGCTCAGCTTGAGAGGACGATCCATGGATTTTGAGGAGCGGTCTGCGCTACCGCGCAGAGACCCACCCTACGCGCTCCTGGATCGGTTGCACACCGCCCGGCGTTCCGGCGCGTAGAATGGGGCACCCAATCCGCTCCGAGCCGCTACACAAGAGCAAAAAGAGCGGCGGAGCCGAAGCCCCGCCGTCAGTGTTGTTGCGGCTGCATGTGCGACGCAGGCGCGTATGCCCGTTTGGCCAGCGCCTACTCGGCGGCGAGCTCTTCGGCTTCGCCTTCCTGGCGCATCAGCTCCAGTTCGCGCTCGGCCTCTTCGTAGGCGGCAGTGACCTCCTGCTGTACCTGCTGAGCGGCCTCTTCGAGCTCGGGCGAGAGCTGGATGTTGCGGTAGTACTCCATGCCCGTACCCGCCGGAATCAGGCGGCCGACGATGACGTTCTCCTTGAGCCCGCGCAGGCCATCGACGGCGCCGTTGATGGACGCCTCGGTGAGCACGCGCGTGGTCTCCTGGAAGGACGCCGCGGAGATGAACGAGTCGGTGGAGAGCGAGGCCTTGGTGATGCCGAGCAGCAGCGGCCGGCCGATCGACGGCCGTCCACCTTCGGCGATCACACGCTCGTTCTCCAGGTGGAAGCGGAACTTATCGACCTGCTGTTCGAGCAGGAAGTTGGTATCGCCCACCTCTTCGATCTTCACCCAGCGCAGCATCTGGCGCACGATGGTCTCGATGTGCTTATCCGAGATCGCCACGCCCTGCAAGCGGTAGACCTCCTGGATCTCGTTCACCAGGTACCCTTGCAGCTCCTTCTCACCCAGCACGGCGAGAATGTCATGCGGGTTGAGCGGACCATCCATCAGCGGCTCGCCGGCGCGCAGGCGTTCACCCTCCTGCACGTTGACGTGGATACCGCGAGGCACTGAGTACTCCTTCTCCTCGCCGTTATCCGCCGTGACGTAGATCTTGCGCTGACCCTTGGCCACTTCGCCGAACTTGACCACGCCATCGATCTCGCTGATGATCGCGGTTTCGCGCGGCTTGCGGGCTTCAAACAACTCGACGACGCGCGGCAGACCGCCGGTGATGTCCTTGGTACGCGTGGTCTCGCGCGGGATCTTGGCCAGGATGTCTCCGGGGAAGACCTCGTCGCCGTCCTGCATCATCAGGTGGGCGCGGCTGGGCATCAGGTAGCGCTTGTTGCCCTTGGCTCCCTTGATGAGGATGGCCGGCTGACGCTTCTCATCGGAAGCCTCGGACACCACCAGCCGGGACAGACCGGTGACCTCGTCGACCTCTTCATTCAGCGTGATGCCTTCCTGAAGATCCTTGAACTGCACCGTGCCGCCGATCTCCGTGAGGATGGCGAAGGTGTACGGGTCCCACTGCGCCAGCGTCTGGCCCAGGGTTACACGTGCGCCGTCCTCCACCTTGAGCTTCGCGCCGTAGACGACCTGGTAGCGCTCCTTCTCGCGGCCACGCTCGTCCACCACCGCGATGCTGCCGGAACGGTTCATCGCCACCAGATCGCCAGCCTTCGAGCGGACGGTGGTCATGTTGATGAGCCGGATGGTGCCGTTGTTCTTCGCGTCCAGGTGCGACTGCTCAGAGACACGCGACGCCGTACCGCCGATGTGGAAGGTACGCATGGTGAGCTGGGTGCCGGGCTCGCCGATGGACTGCGCGGCGATGACACCGACCGCCTCACCGAGCTCCACCGAGCGGCCTGACGCCAGGTTGCGGCCGTAGCAGCGGATGCAGACACCGCGCTTGGACTCGCAGGTGAGCACCGAGCGAATCTTCACTCTCTCGATGCCGGCAGCCTGGATGGCGGAGGCGAGGTCCTCGTCGATCTCCTGATTGATCTCGACGATGACGCTGCCTTCGTAGTCCTTGATCTTCTCAAGCGATACGCGGCCGATGATGCGGTCGCGCAGCGGCTCGATGATCTCGCCGGATTCAACGATCGGGGTGACGTAGATGCCCTCGACCGTACCGCAGTCCTGCTCGCTGACGATCACGTCCTGCGCCACGTCGACCAGACGCCGCGTCAGGTAGCCGGAGTCGGCCGTCTTGAGCGCCGTATCCGCCAGGCCCTTGCGCGCGCCGTGGGTCGAGATGAAGTATTCGAGCACCGTGAGGCCTTCACGGAAGTTCGCCTTGATGGGCGTTTCGATGATCTCGCCCGAGGGCTTGGCCATCAGTCCGCGCATGCCGGAGAGCTGACGGATCTGTTGCTTCGATCCGCGCGCGCCGGAGTCGGCCATGATGTAGATGGGATTCATGGCGCCGGACTTATCGGCGTTCTTCATGTTGTCGAACATCTCATCGGCCACCTTTTCGGTGACGGACGACCAGATCTGGATGACCTTGTTGTTGCGCTCGCCGTTGGTGATGGCGCCGTCCAGATACTGCTGCTGCACGGCCACCGCCTGCTTCTCGGCGTCGCGCACCGTCGGTCCCTTGGAGTCGGGGATGACCATGTCATCCAGACCCACGGACAAACCGGAGCGGGTGGCGAAGTAGAAGCCCAGCTCCTTCAGGCGATCCAGCGTCTTGACGGTAACTTCCAGACCCAGGTTCAGGTAGCAATAGTTCACCAACTGCCCGATGCCCTTCTTCTTGAGCAGGCCGTTGACGTAGGGCATGCCCTCCGGCAGCGAGTCGTTGAGGATGGCGCGTCCGACCGTGGTCGAGATGAACTGCCGGTCATACTCGATCGGCTCGGTGTGCGTCAGGTCCTGATCGTCGTAGGCCGTGGTCATGTCCAGCACGGGCCCTGAGTAGCGCAGGCGGATGGGGGTCAGCGTCTCGACCTCCTTGGCCTCAAGCGCCATCAGCACTTCTTCGATGTTGGCGAAGGCGCGGCCCTCACCCTTGCCGCCCCGCTTGGCCTTGGTGAGGTAGTAGAGACCGAGCACCAGATCCTGCGTGGGCACGGTGATGGGCTGGCCGGACGCCGGCGACAGGATGTTGTGCGAAGCGAGCATGAGCACGCTCGCCTCCACCTGCGCTTCCGGCGAGAGCGGGATGTGTACGGCCATCTGATCGCCGTCGAAGTCGGCGTTGAAGGCGGTGCAGACCAGCGGATGGATCTTGATCGCCTTGCCTTCGACCAGCACCGGCTCAAAGGCCTGGATGCCCAGACGATGGAGCGTAGGCGCACGGTTCAGCAGCACCGGATGATCCTTGATGACCTCTTCCAGAATGTCCCAGACGATCGGCTTCTGCAGCTCCACCATCTCCTTGGCCTGCTTGATGGTGTCGCACTGCCCGGTCTGCTCCAGCCGGTGATAGATGAACGGCTTGAAGAGCTCGAGCGCCATCTTCTTGGGCAGCCCGCACTGGTGCAACTTGAGCTCCGGACCGACCACGATGACGGAACGGCCGGAGTAGTCCACGCGCTTGCCCAGCAGGTTCTGGCGGAAGCGGCCCTGCTTGCCCTTGAGCGTATCGGAGAGCGACTTGAGCGGACGGTTGTTCGCGCCGCGCAGCACCCGGCCTCGGCGGCCGTTATCGAACAGCGCGTCGACGGCCTCCTGCAGCATGCGCTTCTCATTGCGCACGATCACCTCAGGCGCATGGAGGTCCATGAGCTTCTTGAGGCGGTTGTTGCGGTTGATCACGCGGCGGTAGAGGTCGTTGAGATCCGACGTGGCGAAGCGGCCGCCATCGAGTGGCACCAGCGGGCGCAGCTCGGGCGGGATGACGGGAATCACGTCCAGGATCATCCACTGCGGCTTGTTGCCGGACTTGCGGAAGGCCTCGACGACCTTGAGGCGCTTGGCATACTTCAGCCGCTTCTGCAGCGAGCTTTCGATCTTCATGCGCTCGCGCAGCTCGACCGATATCTCCTCCACGTTGACGCGCTTGAGCAGCTCCTTGATGGCCTCCGCGCCCATCATGCCCTTGAAGCCGGTGGGGCGGTACTGCTGGTCCATCTCGCGGAACTGGTTCTCGTCCTTGATGATGTCGCGCTCTTTGACCGGCGCATCACCCGGATCGACGACCACATAGCTCTCGAAGTAGAGAACACTCTCCAGATCGCGCAGCGAGATGTCCAGCAGGTGGCCGATGCGCGAGGGCAGTCCCTTAAAGAACCACACGTGCGAGCAGGGGGAGGCGAGCTCGATGTGTCCCAGGCGCTCGCGGCGGACCTTGGTGACGGTTACTTCCACGCCGCACTTGTCGCAGATGACGCCGCGATGCTTCATCCGCTTGTACTTGCCGCACAGGCACTCCCAGTCAGTGACTGGGCCGAAGATGCGGGCGCAGAAGAGGCCGTCGCGTTCCGGCTTGAAGGTGCGATAGTTGATGGTTTCGGGCTTGGTCACCTCGCCGTGCGACCAGGAGCGGATCTTTTCCGGGCTGGCGAGCGAGATCCGAATAGCGTCGAAGTCGGTAATCGGGCTGGTGAGTTCAAATGGGCTGGAACGGTACAAGGACGTCCTCCAGTACAGCTTCTAGCTAAGAGCATCGGGCTCTCAGCTATTGCTGCGGTTACTTCATCTGTTGCTGCGGCGCTTTGTTCCGCGCCGCTGAAAACTAAAGTCCTGCCGCTCCGGCTCCAGCTTCAGCACCAAGGCTGGAGGCTGGACGCCGGGAGCTGCCAGCTAGTCCGCCGCCGCTAACTGCGGCACCGGCTGGTCGACTTTCTTACTGCCTACCTGCTTGATCAGTTCGACATCCAGGCACAGCGCCTGGAGCTCGCGGATCAATACGTTGAAGGACTCAGGCACGCCGGGCTCGATGGCCGCTTCGCCCTTGACGATGGCCTCATAGATCTTGGTGCGGCCATACACGTCGTCGGACTTGGCGGTGAGCAGCTCCTGCAGGATGTGCGCGGCGCCATAGGCTTCGAGCGCCCACACTTCCATCTCGCCGAAGCGCTGGCCGCCGAACTGCGCCTTGCCGCCCAGCGGCTGCTGGGTGATGAGCGAGTACGGTCCGATGGAGCGCGCGTGGATCTTGTCATCGACCAGGTGCGACAGCTTGAGCATGTAGATGTAGCCGACGGTGACCGGCTGCTCGAACTGCTCACCCGTCATGCCGTCGAAGAGCGCCGTTTTGCCGGAGCTGGGCAGGCCGGCCGAAGCCAGCAACGCCTTGATCTCCGTCTCCCGGGCGCCGTCGAAGACCGCCGTGCCGAACCAGATGCCGCGCTGCATGCCGGCGGCTACCCGCAGCAACTGCTCGTCATCGAGCTCGAGCAACTGACGCAGGGTCGCCGTCTGGGCAAAGCGCTCCGTCACCATGGCGCGTACTTCATTCGCGTCCTGATTCCGCTTCACCAACGCCGCGATCTCCTCACCGAGGCGGTGCGCCGCCCAGCCGAGGTGGGTTTCAAGCACCTGGCCGACGTTCATACGCGAAGGCACACCCAGAGGATTAAGCACGATCTCGACCGGCGTGCCATCGGGCAGATACGGCATGTCTTCCTCGGGAAGAATGCGCGCGATCACGCCCTTGTTGCCGTGCCGGCCGGCCATCTTGTCGCCGACCGAGAGCTTGCGCTTCATGGCGATATAGATCTTGACCATCTTGATCACGCCCGGCGCCAGCTCGTCGCCCTTCTGCAGCTTGCCGATCTTGTCGTTGGTGATCTTGCGCAGCACATCGATCTGACGCGAGGTCATCTCCTCGATCTCATCGATCTGCTCGTTCACCCGCGGATCCTTGTCGGCATAGCGAATACGCTTCAGGTTTCGGGTCGAGATGAGCTCGATGGTCTCGCGATCCACCACCGCTCCCTTGCTGATCAGGCGCTTGTTGGTGCGCTCATCGTGCAGGTCGGCGAGCACTTCCTTGCCGCCGAGGATGCCCTCGAGACGCTTCAACCGCTCGTCGGTGAGAATGCGGATCTCGTCGGCCAGGTTCTTTTCAAGCTTCTCCACCTGCTCGGCTTCGATCTGCTTGGCGCGCTCGTCCTTCTCCTGTCCCTTGCGGGAGAAGATGCGGACGTCCACCACCGTGCCCTCAATGCCCGGAGGGCAGGTGAGTGACGCGTCGCGCACATCGCCGGCCTTCTCGCCGAAGATGGCGCGCAGCAGCTTCTCTTCCGGGGTCAACTGGGTCTCGCCCTTGGGCGTGACCTTACCCACGAGGATGTCGTTGTGCTTCACCTTGGCGCCGATGCGGATCACGCCGCTGTCGTCGAGGTCATGCAGCGCGGACTCCGAGACGTTGGGAATATCCCGCGTGATCTCTTCCGGGCCCAGCTTGGTGTCGCGTGCCTCGATCTCGAACTCTTCGATGTGCACGGAGGTGTAGTAGTCCTCGCGCACCAGCTTCTCGGAGATCAAGATGGCGTCCTCGAAGTTGTAGCCGCGCCAGGGCATGAAGCCCACCAGCACGTTGCGTCCGAGCGCCAGCTCGCCCTGTTCGGTACACGGTCCGTCGGCGATCACCTGGCCCTTCAGGACCCGATCGCCCTGACGCACGATCGGCTTCTGGTTGATGCAGGTGTTCTGGTTGGACCGCTTGAACTTGGTGAGCTGGTAGATGTCCGATCCCACCTCGCGCGAGAGCTGTGTCGGATGGTGCTCACCCTCCACACGCACGATGATGCGCTCGGAATCGACCGAGTCGATGATGCCGTTGCGCTTGGCCAGAATCACCGCGCCGGAATCGCGCGCAGTGACCCCTTCCATGCCGGTACCCACCAGCGGCGCTTCGGCCACCAGCAGGGGCACGGACTGCCGCTGCATGTTCGCGCCCATCAGCGCGCGGTTGGCGTCATCGTGCTCCAGGAAGGGCACCAGCGAGGCGGCCACCGATACCAGTTGTTTCGGGCTGACGTCGACGTAGTCGACCTCGGCGCGATTGACCAGCACGAAGTTGCCCTGACGCCGCGCGTTCACCAGATCTTCGACGATGCGGCCTTTGGCGTCGAGCTCCACGTTCGCCTGCGCGATGGTGTGGCGGTCTTCCTCCCAGGCCGACAGGTAGAAGGAGAAGGGCTCGAAGTCGATCGGCCGCTTGCCGTCCTTCTTGAGCTGCGCATTGAGCTTCTGCGCTTCGGCCTTTTCAACCGAGTCGCCGACACGCATGCCGCTCTCTCCCGCGTTCACCACCTGCACGAAGTCGAGCAACTGCCCGTCCCGCACCCGGCGGTAGGGCGATTCAATGAAGCCGTACTCGTTGATGCGCGCAAAGCAGGAGAGCGAGCTGATGAGGCCGATATTCGGACCTTCCGGCGTCTCAATCGGGCAGATGCGGCCGTAGTGCGTGGGGTGCACGTCGCGCACCTCGAAGCCCGCGCGCTCGCGGCTGAGACCGCCCGGCCCAAGCGCCGAGAGACGCCGCTTGTGCGTGATCTCGGAGAGCGGGTTGGTCTGGTCCATGAACTGCGAGAGCTGCGAAGAGCCGAAGAACTCGCGGATCGCCGCCATCACCGGTTTGGCGTTGATCAGGTCGTGCGGCATGGCCGTCGACATCTCCTGATACACGCTCATCTTTTCCTTGATGGCGCGCTCCATGCGCACCAGGCCAATGCGGAACTGGTTCTCCATCAGCTCGCCCACCGCGCGCACGCGCCGGTTGCCGAGGTGATCGATGTCATCCACCAGGCCGATGTTCTTGCGCAGCTTCAGCAGGTACTGGATGGTCGCGTAGAAGTCTTCCGGCGTCAGTGTCCGATGGTCGAGCGGCGTCGCATCCTGGTTCTCGTAGAGCTTGATATTGAACTTGAGCCGGCCCACGCGCGAGAAGTCATACTTGCGCGGATCGAAGAACATGCCTTCAAACAGCGCGGTGGCGGTATCAAGCGTTGGCGGATCGCCCGGACGCAGCTTGCGGTAGATCTCGATCAGCGCCTCTTCCGGCTTGCGCACGGAGTCGCGCCGCAGCGTGTTGGTGATGATGTTGCCCACATCATCGCGCTCCGGGAAGAACACCTGAAGCTGGGTCACGCCGCTCTCGAGAATCTTGTGCAGCTTGTCGGCCGTCAGCTCGTGGTTCGCTTCGAGGAAGACCTCGCCGGTGGACGTGTCCACCACATCGGCGGCGGTCATGGCGCCGTCGAGTTCCGCGGCTTCGACCTCCACCTGCGCGATGTTATGGCTGCGCAGCGCCTTCAGGATGGACGCCGTGACCTTGCGGCCGGAGTGCGCGATCTCGTTGCCGTCGGCGTGCACGGCGTGCGCGGGCTTCGCGCCCAGCAGGTGCGTCGCCTTGCCGGCGTCGCCCGCGATGGTCCACTGCAGCTTGCCGGCATCCACCTTGATGGTGTCTACGGTATAGAAGGTCTTGAGGATCTCTTCATCCGAGCGCAGTCCGAGCGCGCGCAGGAAGATGGTGCCCAGGAACTTGCGCTTGCGGTCGATGCGGACGTAGAGCGTGTTCTTCTGGTCGTACTCAAACTCCACCCAGCTACCGCGATAGGGAATGATCTTGCCGAGGAAGTAGGTGCGGTTGTTCGCCGTCTCGAAGAAGACGCCGGGCGAGCGGTGAAGCTGGGAGACGATCACACGCTCCGTTCCATTCACGATGAAGGTGCCGTTCTGCGTCATCAGGGGAATGTCGCCGAAGAAGACCTCCTGCTCCTTGATGTCGCGCACCGTCTTCGCACCCGTCTCCGGGTCCTTGTCATAGATGGTCAGGCGCACCGTGACCTTGAGCGGCGCCGAGTAGGTCATACCGCGCTCTTCGCACTCTGCCTGGTCGTACTTCAACTGCAGGCCTACGGGGTCGCCGCACTTGTTGCAGAAGTCCGGCGTGTTCTTGTTGTAGGTGCCGCAGTGGTGACAGAGCACGTCGCCCGGATGGAAGGGATCGGTGATCACCATCGAGCCGCAGTTCACGCACGTCGTGCGCAGGTGGTGCAGCCCCTTCAGGTGGCCGCACTTGCACTCCCAGTTACCGATCGAAAAATCGACGAAATCCAACTGCGAGATGTTGCGAAAATCCGTGATGGGAAAAACGGACGTGAACACCGATTGCAGTCCGTTGTCTTCCCGCTCCGTCGGCAGCTTGTCCATCTGCAGAAAGCGCTCATAGGAGCGGCGCTGCACCTCGATCAGGTTAGGGATCTGGATGGACGTCGGAATCTTGGAAAAATCGAGACGGCTGCGAAGGGCGCGGTTCTCGTTTGGCATGCTTCACTCCTCAGGGACTCGGATACGCAAGGCTTATGAGAGTCAGCCGCCCGAGTCTGGCAGGCTGCTCCGATCCATCAGGTACGTGCCGCGTCACTCTCCAGTCGCCTCACCAACCGGAAAACAACCGCTCAAAGAATGCTGGTACTTCCGTGGAACGACTTCCCTGGAACTACCTCCATGGAACAGCGCGGACTGGCGGGAGATCCGCCAGAACGTGCGCTCCTTCCACCTTCGCGACGCGACGGGAGTCGGGCAAAGGTGATACAGATAAGGCGGTGAGGCCTCACATCAACGCGGGAAACGCTGCGAAGAATGCCGCGACAGGGCACCTTCTGCCGGAAACAGTAAACGCTCGTGAAGACAGGTAGTCTTACGAGCGCCACAACCGGATTGTGCACTTGGCAGAAGCAGAATGTCCTTGTACGTTTCGCAGATCCAGAAACCGCGTGTCCGTGTAGCCTGCTGATGGAGCTTGTTTCGCATAGCCTACCTCGCCGCCAAGGTAGTCACGCGCCGGCCTCGCCACTTCGCCGAAAAGTTTTGCTTAAATTATGTCTCTCCCGCCAGCCGATCGAAAGGCCAGCCCTGAAGGCTGCCTTAGATGCCCAGGGGACGCACTTCACATCATAGCGCGTCCCGCTTTGGCATGCAAGTTGCTAGCGAAGATTCCCGGAACTACTTGATCTCGACGCCGGCCACACCATCGAACTTCTTCTTGATGGTCTCCGCCTCTTCCTTCGAGATGTTCTCCTTGAGCGGCTTGGGCGCGCCGTCCACCAGGTCCTTGGCTTCCTTCAGACCGAGCGAGGTAACTTCCCGTACCGCCTTGATAGTAGAGATCTTATTCGCGCCCGCATCCTTGAGGATGACGGTGAATTCGGTCTTCTCTTCCGCCGGAGCGGCTGCCGCCGCGCCGCCGCCCGCCATCATGACCGGGGCTGCCGCCGCTGCTGACACGCCAAGGCGCTCCTCGAGCTTCTTCACCAGGGCGGCCGCGTCCAGCAGGCTTAGCCCAACGATCTGTTCTTCCAACTGCTGTAGGTCTGCCATGTCTTCTCCATGTACCTCGAATTCGGTGTGACTGAATGTGCCTTCTACTGCCGGCCCTCCATAGAAGGCCGATTGCCGCTGTCCTCCTGAGGTTTCCGTTGTGCCCAGACCAGCACCCCTCAAGACGTTCGCGGCGAAACTCGATCCAAAACCTGCGCCTAGCCCTCGGCCGGCGCTTCGGTTGCGGCCGCCTCGGCTTGCGTTGACGCCGACTCCGCCTCAGGCGTGGCCCGAACCGCTTCGGCGCTGCCCGCTGCTTCGGCCGATGCTGTTTCCGCCGGGGCTGCTTCCGCCGGGGCTGCTTCCGCCGGGGCCGCTTCGGCGGCTGCCGGTTCCGCGCCTGCCATGTTCTCCGGCTTGTTCTCTGCTACGGTGCTCTCTGCTGCCTTGCTCTCTGTCGGCTTGCTCTCCGCAGCCGAAGGACCCGCAAACTTGCCTTGTTCGGCCGCCTGGTTGAGCACCACCGCCAGATCGCGGCCGGTGGCGTTGATGACGGTAGCCAGGCGCTGCGCCGGGGAGTTGATCAGGAACAGCAGCTTGGCAAAGAGCTCGTCCTTGCCCGGCATGGTGGCAAGCTGCTTGATCTCTTCCACATTGATCACGCGGCCATCCACGATGCCCAGCTTGAAGGTGAACTCCGCGTTCTCGCCCACCCAGGTGGAGATCGCCTTGGTCAGCGCCACCGGATCGCCGCTGGTGTACGCGACCGAAGAGACACCCTTCAGCCCGCGCAGCGCCTGCTCCAGTTGCGTGCCCTTGGAGGCACGCTCCGCCAGCTTGTTCTTGAGCACCTTGTACTTGCCGCCGGCGTCCCGCACCGTCTTGCGCAGCGCGAAGTCCTGCGCAACCGTCAACTTGGCAAAGGTGCCGATGATGGCGCTCGACGAGCTTTGCAGCTCGCCGGCCAACTTCGCCACCTGCTCTGCCTTCTTCTGTTTGGTCAATGCCATCGAAATCAGCCTCTAGCTCTCAGCTTCTAGCTCCCAGCCTCGAGCCGCGCGCAAACGCGCCTGTTCTTTCCGTTCGACATATGCTTGCTAGCGGCTAGAGGCTAGAAGCTGCCTTTCGCCTACTTGGCTGCGACTTCCGCCACCGCGCTATCGAGCGGAATGCCCGGCCCCATGGTCGAGCTCAAGGTGATGCCACGCACGTACTTGCCTTTGGCGGCAGACGGCTTGGCGCGCATGACGCTGGTGATCACGGTCATGGCGTTGTCCACCAGCTTCTCCGGAGGAAACGAGAGCTTGCCCACCGGCACATGCACCAGCGCCGTCTTGTCAGTGCGGAACTCGACCTTACCGGCCTTGATCTCACGGATGGCCGCAGCCACGTCGGCGGTCACGGTGCCGGTCTTGGGATTGGGCATCAGACCGCGCGGTCCCAGCACCTTGCCCAGCCGGCCAACGGACTTCATCATGTCCGGCGTGGCGATGAGCGCGTCGAAATCCGTCCAGCTTTCCTTCTGTATCTTCTCGACCAGGTCCTCGCCGCCGATGAAGTCCGCTCCAGCCGCCTCGGCTTCCCGCAGCCGGTCGCCCGAGGCGATGACGGCGACCCGCTTGGTCTTGCCCAAGCCGTGCGGCAGCACCACCGTGCCGCGCACCATCTGGTCCGCATGCTTCGGATCGACGCCCAGGCGCAAGGTCAGATCGACCGTCTCGTCGAACTTGGCGAACTTGATCTTCTTGAGGAGGGGTACAGCGTCCTGGAGGGTGTAAGCGCGGTCCTCAACCTGGGCGCGCGCCTTCTCTACATTCTTGCTCAACTTCTTTGCCATGCGTTTCCTCGTCTCCCACCGCGTTACCGTGACTGCCGGCAAGCCGTGGTTGCGCCATCTCCATCTTCACTGGAATGGATAATGGCTGGTGACTCGCGCCGGCAACTGCGGCGCGTCTGATTAGTATCTCAGATGCCCGGGGACCTCGCAAGCGAGCGCCCCGGCGTTCCGCGGGGAGTGGAGCCTGAAGCGCGGCCTAGGCCACGACCTCGATACCCATGGACCGCGCCGTGCCCTTGATGCTCTTCACCGCCGTCTCCACGGAAGCAGCGTTCAGATCCGGCATCTTCTGCCTGGCGATCTCGAGCACCTGCGCCTCGGTCACCTTGCCCACCTTATCCTTGTTCGGCGCACCCGCACCCTTGGCCACATTCGCCGCCTTCTTCAGCAGCACGGCCGCCGGCGGCGTCTTGGTCACGAAGGTGAAGGACCGGTCCACGTAGACGGTGATCACCACCGGGATGACCAGGCCTTCCATGTCCTTGGTCTGCGTGCGGGCGTTGAACTGCTTGCAGAACTCCATGATATTAACCTGCGCCTGGCCGAGGGCCGGACCCACCGGCGGCGCCGGCGTGGCCTTGCCCGCAATAATCTGCAGCTTTACCTGTGTCTGTACTTTCTTCGGTGGCGCCATTCCCGTTACCTTCCTGGTTTTCCCGCCGGAGGCCTCGCAAGAGACTGTCCGGATCGATCTAAATTCTGGAATCCGTTTCCGTGCTAAACAGCCTTTTCTACCTTACCGAACTCAAGCTCGACCGGCGTGGAACGGCCAAAGATGGTGACCATCACCTTCAGCGTCTCGCGGTCTTCATTGATCTCATCCACCACGCCATTGAAGTTCGCGAAGGGGCCCTCGGTGATGCGCACCGATTCGTTCTTCTCGAACTTGATCTTCATCCGCGGCTTGTCCTTGGACAGGTCCGTGCGGAAGAGAATCGAGCTGACCTCCTGCTCGCTGAGGGAGACCGGCTTATCGCCCGTGCCCAGGAACCCGGTCACCCGCGGCGTGTTCTTGATCACGTGCCACAGGTCGTTGTCGAGATCCATCTCCACCAGCACGTATCCGGGAAGAAAGACCCGCTCGACCGTGCGCTTCTTGCCGTTGACCAGCTCGGTGACCGGCTCGGTCGGAATCATCACCCGGCCGATCCTGGTCTGCAGGCCGAAGGCCTGTACGCGGCCTTCAATGGATTCCTTGACCTTGCGCTCGAATCCCGAATAGGCGTGGATGATGTACCACTTGAAGCGCTCGTTCGCGGGCGGCGTCAGTTGCTCCTGTGGCGTCTCGCCGGCTTCCGCCGCAGGTGTCGCCGCAGTCTCGTTGCTGGTCTCGTCGGTCATCGCTCTTCTCTTCACTTCACTTCTCAATTCCGGCTTTGCCGCATCCATACGCCGGATGCTGACGATGCAGCGGCAGTGCTACTGTCCGGCGGCGCCCAGCCAGTGCAGCAGAGCCTGGATGACGCGGCCGAGTATCTGGTCCACGGCGTAGAAATAGAACGCAAAGGCAAAGACCGTAAAGATCACCACAATGGTGGTCGTTTGCACCTCCTGGCGGGAGGGCGTGACGACTTTGCGCATCTCGTTCCGCACATCTTTCAGGAAGCCCGTAGAGCGGTCCATGAACCCGGTCAACTGGCTTGGACCCTTTTGCTGCTCGGGCCGCTCTCCAGATACTGCAATCGCCTTCGCCATAACAATCCTTATCTGTATCCCGCATCGCCCGCTGCTGCGAGCGGTCCGCCGCCTGCGCGTGCACTGTACTCACACAACCGATGACTGGCAGGGGCGCTCGGATTCGAACCGAGAAGTTCGGTTTTGGAGACCGACAGTTTAACCGTTGAGCTTACGCCCCTGTGTTCAGGGAAAGAGGGGTCAGGGATCAGTAGAGGCGGCATCGCGCTCCTGAACCCTGATCTCTAAGCCCTGATCCCTGCTCTTACTTGGTTTCCTTGTGCCCCGTGTGCTTGCGGCAGCGCTTGCAGAACTTCTGGAACGTCAGACGGCCGGTGGTCGTCTTCTTGTTCTTCGTGGTTGAGTAATTGCGCTCTTTGCAGTCCCCGCACTGTAATGTCACGATTTCACGCATCTCTTTATCCTATCTGAGCCGGGACAGTTTCGTCCCGGGAATGTCCGGCGCTTTCCCGCGCCCAGGTAACGTCGGCTACTACTCAAGGATCCTTACTTGATGATCTCGGAGATGGTGCCGGCGCCGACCGTTCTGCCGCCCTCGCGGATGGCAAACCTGAGCCCCTTCTCCATCGCCACCGGGGTGTGCAGCTCGATCTCGAGCGCGATATTGTCTCCCGGCATCACCATCTCGGTGCCCTCCGGCAGCTTTGCCGTCCCCGTCACATCCGTCGTCCGGAAGTAGAACTGCGGCCGGTAGCCGTTGAAGAACGGCGTGTGCCGCCCGCCCTCTTCCTTGCTCAGCACGTAGATCTCGCCCTTGAACTTGGTGTGCGGCGTGATCGAGCCGGGCTTCGCCAGCACCATCCCGCGCTCCACATCCTCCTTGGCGATGCCGCGCAGCAACAGCCCCGCGTTGTCTCCCGCCTGCCCCTCGTCCAGCTGCTTCTTGAACATCTCCACCCCGGTCACCACCGTCTTGCGGGTGTCCCGGAAGCCGACGATCTCCGCCTCTTCTCCCACCTTGACCTTGCCCCGCTCGATGCGCCCCGTCACCACCGTGCCCCGGCCGGAGATCGAGAAGATGTCCTCAATCGGCATCAGGAAGGGCTGATCCACCGCGCGCTCCGGCAGCGGCACGTTCTGGTCCACCGCCTCCATCAGCTCGTCGATCTTCGCCTCCCACTGCGCCTCGCCGTTCAATCCTCCCAACGCCGAGCCCCGGACCACCGGCACATCGTCGCCCGGGAAGCTGTATTTCGAGAGCAGCTCCCGCACTTCCATCTCCACCAGGTCGATCAGCTCCGGATCGTCCACCGCATCGCACTTGTTCAGAAACACCACGATGTAGGGCACCCCCACCTGCCGCGCCAGCAGCACATGCTCCTTGGTCTGCGGCATCGGCCCATCCGTCGCCGCCACCACCAGGATCGCGCCATCCATCTGCGCCGCTCCCGTGATCATGTTCTTGATGTAGTCCGCGTGCCCCGGGCAGTCCACGTGCGCATAGTGCCGGTTCTTGGTCTCGTACTCCACGTGCGCGGTCGCGATCGTGATCCCCCGCTCCCGCTCCTCCGGCGCATTGTCGATGGTGTCGAAGCTGCGGAACTTGTTGTTCGGATTGTGCTTCGACAATACCTTCGTGATCGCCGCCGTCAACGTCGTCTTCCCGTGATCAATGTGCCCGATCGTCCCTACATTCACGTGCGGCTTCGACCGGTCAAACTTCTCCTTCGCCATGTCTCCAGCTCTCCTGTTTCTGTCTCAAACTCATTCCGAGGGGAAGGCGCCAATCCGCCGCTCCCACTCCGTCAATCCCGTCATGCGCAGGTCCAGCGCCTCGTAGGCCGCGGCATGCGTCATGCAAAACTCCCTGAACACATCCGCCGAGGACCAGTGATCGAAGGTGAAGAAGCGTGCCGGGTGCTGCACACTCCGTACCAGCTCTACCATCACGAACCCCGGAGAGCGCCGAAACAGCTCCGCCCATGCGCCCTCGGATCCGTAGGCCTCACGGAAGCGCTCCTCGCATCCCGCCTTGACCTCGTACTCCCAAACCACGATGAAGACGGGGGCCGGAAGCTGCTTCCGGTCCTCAGTAATACGCGTACACCTTGAGGAACTTGGCCCGCAGCTCCGAAGGCACCTGCTCGACAGCATGCAGATAAAATTCACGGATCTGCCCGCGGTCCCCATCCTGAAGATTGCGGTAGGCATTCGCTGCCGTAATGCCCAACAGCCCCTCGTCCAGTACTTCCTCGAAGTCGCGGGCGCGCAGGCGGGCACTTTCGATCCGCTTGAGGAAGCCCACAATCTCCGCCGGCGAAAACGCCTGCTCGATCGCCGTCTTCACCTCGGCGAAGGTCTCAGGATCGTGGATGGGAAGAACTGGCTGCTCGTACATGGCGCTTGCGCTCACGATTCCTTTTTACGCCTCAAAAACCTTGCTTCCCTGCACCGCTTGCCCGAACCGGGCCTTACCCTCGAATGGAGCGGGAGACGGGAATCGAACCCGCGACCAACAGCTTGGAAGGCTGTGACTCTACCACTGAGTTACTCCCGCAGGTCCAGCTACCAGCCACTATAGCTACCAGCTCCATTGCTGTAAGCTCGATCACTTCCCGCTCCTCACTGCAGAAGCTGGAAGCTCGTAGCTGAAAGCCAGCGGCTGATCTTTGGAGCTGATCTTTGGAGCTGATGACCGGGATTGAACCGGTGACCTCTCCCTTACCAAGGGAGTGCTCTACCGACTGAGCTACATCAGCCCTGCACACGCAAAAACTGCAACCCTCTACTGCTCAGACCGCCCACTTCCATCGTACCGCGAACGGCGCATGCCCAGAAGCACGCGCAAGGCAAAACCTGCGAGCACCACCAGCACCACGGTTCGCATCGGCCCCGCATCCATGGTCTTCCAGGCCATCGCCGCCAGGACCGCGAACAAAACCAGGCCAATCACCGGCTTGCTGCCTTCATCCATCCCAGTCACATCTCAATCAGCCCCGTTGGCGGCACGCAAACTACGAGGCTCTCGCGAACTTACTGGTGCACAGGGGAGGATTCGAACCTCCGTAGCTCGCAAGGAGCGGCAGATTTACAGTCTGCTGCCATTAACCGCTCGGCCACCTGTGCACATTCCGCGGGAACACCCACTCGACACTCCATTGTCCGGCGACGCAAACGTCACTCACCCATAATCACCGAAGACCGCAGCCTTCGCGCTCCGCAGCATGCGTCCTGCACGCGAACATTGCGAACTCTTGAGCTGCGCCGGGTGGGACACTCTGGATGGAAATGCCGAGAAGACCTCCGGAACCCTTCGGCTCCGACCCAAATTCTTCTCTTCCCAGCTACGATTTTCAGGGGCTGTCTGGCTGATATCTGGAGCTGGCGAAGGGACTTGAACCCCCGACCCTCTGATTACAAATCAGATGCTCTACCAGCTGAGCTACGCCAGCCCGGACAGCCTTGCCACTTCGTTTGCCTTGCCACTTCGTTTGCCTTGCCACTTCGTTTAGCTTGCCACTTCGTTCCGCTTCTGCTCTTCAAAGCCGCCGGCCGGACACACTTCTGCGTGCTGCGCGAGCGACCCGTTCATCGAAAGATTAGCACAGGAGATAGACGCGGGCAATGTTCCCTAAGGATCAGTTTGAATCCGCGGGGCGGTCCTCCGAGGAACGATCCGGCGTTGGCTCACGCACCTTCTGACACAGCTCTCGGAATGTGATCCAAGCTATATAGCCGTTAGCCCACACCAGGAAGAGACCCCTGTTATTCAGGTGCCTATGGCTGACCCCTGCATATGCAATACCGATCGTCCAACCTCCGAACACAAAGAGGGCGAACGAAAGCCCCACGATCCACAAGATGCGCTTCACGACGCGCAGTATATTCATCCGCTGGTGGCGCCAAATCCCACGAATGCACCACGTTTCGCAACGCCAGCACGTTTCGCGACGCCACCACGTTTCGCGACGAAGGACGCGGGCTCCAGTTATTCCGTCTATCCCTATGGAAGCGGGGCCGCCCGCGCGCCGTGTTCAAACCCAGGTGCTATCCTTGCCGCACTGTCAGCCGATCGAGAATTGGAACCGCTCAAGTTCGATCGCTCCATGGCTACGATTCGGTGACAGCCATTCCGCATGCGACGCCGCACCAGGTCGACTCTCCTTATCGTCGCGATCCTGCTCGCCTTGCTTGCCGCCCTGATCTATCTGCGCGGAAAGGCGCCTCCGGAAGCGGCGCGCCTGCTGCCGGAATCAGACGGCATCCTGTACGTCGATCTCGCTCCTCTGCGTGTCGCCACCCACTTCGATCAGCATCCGGTGCCGCATGACGCCGCATACCAGCGCTTCATCGATGCCACGGGTTTCGTCTTCGAGCGCGATCTGAATGAGGCAGCCTTCGCCTTGCACCGCATGCCGAACCCGCTCGGCCCCAATGGCCCCGTCGCCTTCTCCGAGGTGTTTGTCGGCCACTTTGACCGCAAGCGGCTGGTCGCCTACCTGCAACAGGTCAGCGGTAACGAGGTCGAGGGCGGCGGTACGAGTGGTAATCAGGAACAGTACGCCGGGCATACCATCTTCAATCTTCCCAGCGACGGCCGCACTGTTCGTGTCACCCTCCTGGGCTATGACATGGTGGCGGTTTCGAATACGCCGACGCCGGAGCAAATCCACGCCATTCTCGACCGCTACCGCACTGCCGGATTGCCCTTTTCCGGCTCCTCTGTTCTGGGGCAGTACTACGGAGATGTGCCCGGGCTCTCGATCGCCTGGGGCATTGGCAAGATCTCGCTCCCGCTGAACGGTGGCCCGCGCATGTTCGGCCTGCGCATTCCCATCAACCCGGATACGGCGTTCGTCGCGTCGCTGCGCTATCTCGGCACGCTTAAGCTGCGGGTGGAAGAGATTGCGCCCAATGACCTGGAAGCCTCGGCGACCGCTACCACGCTGCGCACCGTGCTGGGTCTGGCTGCCGCGGGCGAGAATACGCTTCCGGCCTCGCTGGCAAACGCCGATTACCGCCAGTTGCTGAACAGCGTCCAGGTGCAGGAGAAAGGCAATCGGGCGGTGCTTTCGGCCACCCTTCCGGTCAACCTGCTGGAAAAGATCGTGGCTCCTGCGGCGGGTCTCGGCCCGCTGGCCGCGCGGCCCGATACGCCAGCCAGCCCGCCGGATGGCATACCTCCTCCTCCACCCAAGAAGCGCTAACCGAGCTGTCGTCTGCCTGCGGGCACGGCATGCGGGGCGAATAAGGCTCGGCCGAAGGAATCGATAAACCTTTTCTCGTCATCCTAAAACCGTAGCGGGCTGTATCTGCGCGGAACTGGATCGCCTTTGCGCAACGCATGCCCCGCGGGATCCTGGAGGATGGATGCTTCTGCAACAACGCCGGTTTTCAACAGCGCTCTTCGTTTTCATCGCCGCAGCGGGAGCTTCACTTCCTCTGCTCGCCCAGACCGCGCCGGACGCGTCGGCCACGGTGACCGGGAAGGCGGCGTTCAGTGATTACTCACAGGAGCATCCCGGAGTCACGCGCAAGATTACGGTAGCCGACCTGCCGCAGCCATACGCCACCCAGTCCGTCGACAACGGCCCCGACCTGGTGCCGCGTCCGAAGGATGCGTGGCCGCAGGCGCCGGCCGGCTTCAAGGTGGAGCAATATTCCAATCAGGTCAGCGATCCACGACTCATCCGCACCGCTCCCAACGGCGATCTCTTTGTCGTCGAGAGTGAACCGGGCAAAGACTCCAGCAACGGCACGGTGAAAGTTTTCCGCGGGGTAGGAGCTGACGGCAAGCCGAAGCAGGCCGAGACCTTTGCCACCGGCCTCAAACAACCGTTCGGGCTCGCCTTTTATCCGCTCGGTCCCAACCCGAAGTGGGTGTACATCGGCAATACCGATTCGGTGGTTAAATTCCCCTACCAGAACGGCGACATGAAGGCTCGCGGGCCGCAGCAGGTTGTGGTCGCGTCGCTACCCGGCGGCGGTCGCCTGCGCGGCGGCGGCCACTGGACGCGGGACGTCGTTTTCTCCAAGGACGGCTCCAGGATGTTCGTCTCCGTCGGCTCACACTCCAATGACGACGACACGGACAACAACCCGGCCGAGGTCCACCGTGCGGACGTGCTCGAGTACACACCCGATGGCAAGTTTCTCCGGGTGTATGCCTATGGCATCCGCAACTGTGTGGGTGAGGCCATCAACCCGGTCACGGGAGATCTCTGGTGTTCCACCAACGAGCGGGACGCTCTGGGCGACGATCTGGTGCCCGACTACATTACGCATGTGCAGGAGGGCGGCTTCTACGGCTGGCCCTGGTACTACATGGGCGATCACCAGGACCCGCGGCAAAAGGGGAAGCATCCGGAACTGGCCGGCAAGGTGATCGTTCCCGATGTGCTGCTGCAACCCCACGATGCCTCGCTGGAGATGCTCTTCTATGAGGGCAAGACCTTTCCGGCCAAGTACAAAGGCTGGGCCTTCGCCGCCGAGCATGGTTCCTGGAACAAGGCCAAGCGCACCGGCTACGAGGTGATCGCGGTCCCGATCGAGAACGGTAAGGCGACCGGCGCCTACGAGGATTTCCTTACCGGCTTCGTCAAGCCGGATGGCAATGTGTGGGGACGGCCGGTTGGCGTGGCGGTCGCGCCGGACGGCTCGCTCTTCGTCTCCGATGATGGCTCCAACTCCATCTGGCACGTCAGTTACACTGGTTCGGACTCAGGGCACGCGGTCGCGTCGCGCTGAGCCTGCTCACGCAAACTCGCGCGCTGTCCCGCTGGTTCACTTCGGCCCGTCCACGCCAGAACACCGCCCTGGCACCGCCCAAACACGTGAGGGCACGACCGCACGTGTGGAGACACGATCACATGCGCATCCGCACACTCACGGGAGTCCTTGCTCTGAGCACCGGCTTCCTTCTCTTGCCTGTGCCCCCATCCTTTGCCGACTCGCTCTCGCATTCCATCTCCGGCATCGTCACCCGCGTCGACCACGGCAGCAAGAAGCTGTATGTGAAGAGCGCCGATGGCACCGAGCATGTCTTTGACACCTCCAAGGGCGCCACCGTCCATACTGCGGACCAGATAGGCCACCACACGGAAGATGCCGCCATGGACAGCGACAAGGGCCTGAAGCAGGGGAGCCACGTGGTGGTGCACTACACCAAGGAAGGGGCGGATGAAACGGCGTCCAAGGTAGAGGATTTCGGCCATGCCACGGTGAAGGAGACCCGCGCGACCATTCTGAGTGCTGATAAAGATGCGCACACGTTGAAGGTCAAGACCGACGCCGGAGCCGTCGAGACCTATCACGTGGCGAGCGACGCGTCGGTCGATACGAAGGACGGCCTTAAGGATTTCGGCACGGACACCGGCGATGCAACACAGAAGGGCGCGCATGTTGTCCTGCGCTATACGCAGGAGGGGGCGCGTAAGGTCGTTCATACGATCGAGCGGCTCTGAGTTAGCGCGGCTGCGTTTCAGGTTTGCGTGAAAGCCATCCTGACATCGGATCCTGGTGCTCGCTCTGCGCAGCGGGCACCGAGATCCGGCGTCGATATCCGGGAATGCCCGTCCATTCTTACCTCTGGCTTGCCTGCCCTTTCGCTACCTCTTGATTAAAGGTGGCCGACCCGCCGCGCGGTACGCTCAACGACTGCCAGTCAGCTCCCCGGAAGTGCTTGGCCAGCAACACGATTTGCCCCACATGATAGGAGTAATGCGCCACCTGCCGCTGGATGGCCTGCATGACGGAGTGCCGCTCGCCGCGAATCGTCGTCACTCGCGACATATCATCGTCCTGAAGCGGCTCGAGTGCGCGGAAGAGGCAATCCCAGCCTTCGTTCCATAGGGCCAGCACTGCCGCGCGGCTCGCCGGGGGATCTTCGAATTCCGCATCGCGGTTGCGGTCCGGCTTCTCTCCATCGGTCTCAGGAAAGCCGATCCACCGTGAACGCATGTTGCCGCCCATGTGCTTGACGACCTGGGCGATCGAATTCATCTCCGGATCGAGGGTCGCGAAGAGATCCGCGTCGCTGATCTGCGCCATGGCGCCATCGCCGAGCCCTCGATAGTAAGCAAAGATCGCTTGTGCGTCCGCAACAAAGCTGGTGGTAAATTGGAGCGCCATTGCCGCCTCCTGTATCCCACTATGTACCACCGCGCGGACGGCCGATGCCAGCACTGCTCAGGCGGAATTTTCCAGGGAACAGCTTCACCCTGGTGCGCATCTCATTCGTCAGCATCGCAAAGGGGTAACGTGACACGACTGGCATGGATCACCGGCACATCGCTCGCAGTGGCAGCAGCATGGCTATGGCTCAACAGAGATGAGAAGCATGGCGATGAGAACCGCGGCAGGCAGAATCGCGGCCGGCGCCGCCGGCCAGCAGGCGAACCGCCGGTAGAGGCGCTGGCCGAGCAGTTGCAACACGCCTGGGCTGACCACCACATCAGCGCCTGAGATCGTTCGGTCACGCGATCAGCCGCCGGTCGGGGCTGACTGTGCCGTGATCTAGCTCTCCGACGGCTGGCCGGCCGCTCCTGGTACCCGGTTCTCTACAGGGCGGTCCGGCTGGCTGTTGTAGATCGCCTCGACCCGCGCGAGCGTGTCGATCTCCTCGAGCGGCTTGTCTTCGCGAATGCGCAGGATGCGTGGAAAGCGCATCGCAAATCCGCTTGCATGCCGCTCCGAACGCATCAGGTTGTTGAACGCGACCTCCAGCACAATCCCCGGTTCAACCGTGCGCCATCCGCCGAAGTCCTGGATGGTGTGCTCATGGAAGTATCTGGATAAGTAGTCCACCTCGGCATCCGTCAAGCCCGAGTAGGCTTTGCCGACGTTCTTCAACTGATCGCCATCACGCACGGCGAAGGTATAGTCGCTGAGCGTACCGGCGCGCCTGCCGTGGCCGTACTCCGCGGAGGTCACCACGACATCGAGCGTGGCCAGCTCGCGCTTGAGTTTCAACCAGGCCAGCCCCCGCCGGCCCGGCTGGTACACGCTTGCGGCCGACTTCAGCATCACGCCCTCGTTTCCCCGCGCGCGGGCCTCCGCATACGCGCGATCCAATTGCTCGGCGGAGTGCAGCCGCTCCACCGGGGCCAGGACCAGCCGTGCGAATGCTCCCTCGTGGTCTGCACTCACTCCTTCGGGATCTGCCGCCTTAAAGAGCGCCACCTGATCCTCTGCCTCCGCCACCACCCTCCTGCTCGGCTGATCGCCTACGCGTGTAGCTGCTGCCTCTTGCTGGACCAGCTCTTCAAGCAGGCTCCGGCGTATGCTCAGCGGCTCCTCCAACAGCAATGCGTCTCCGCAATAGAGCACGTCGAAGGCCATGAACACCACCGGCGTTGCCGTCCTCATCTCTGCCGTCACCCGTTTCCTGCCGATCCGGTTCTGGAGTGACGCAAACGGCAGCGCGCGCGCTTCCAGCGGATCCCATGCCAGGAGCTCACCGTCCAGAATCAGCGGCCGCTGCACCCCGGCGAAGGCCTGGACGATCTCCGGGAAGCTATGCGTCATGTCATCGCGGGAACGGGAGAACAGCGCCACACGCCCCGGCTGTCCCGGATCGCCGCAATGCAACTGGCAGCGGATGCCATCGTACTTATCCTGCACATGAGCCTCCACCACGCCGGTCGGCGCTATGGTCGCTTCACCACCCAGCGGAGCTTCCGCGCCGCCCGCCCCCTGCTTCTCCGCCGCCGCCTCTTCGGCGAAGCGCGCCATGGCTTCTTCGACGCTATCCACCGGGCTTGCCAGCATGAAGCCGAGTGGATGAAAGAGGCGCATGCGTACCTCGTCCAGGCGGTCCGCTTGCGCCATCCGCACTACCTCTGCCAGATCGCCACCCAGCATTACCGCGCGCCGCACCGCCGGCAACGGCCGCTCATACGCCACCGCGATAGCCTCCTCCACCTGCGCCTGCTTCACCCCGATGCGCATGTCGCCGGTCATCAGCTTGACGAGATACTTCGCTTCGAGCGGCGTCGCGCTGTGCAGCAGCGAGTGGAGCAGCTTCTGTTTGGAGATGGCGCCCTGCGCCGCGGCAAGCTGTACGAAGGCCTGGGCTACATCCTCCAATTGCAGCGACGGCTCCGGCGCTGCGCCCACGCTCTGTGCACGATCGACGAGCAGATCGAAGGCCGCTGCACCCAGGTCCCCGTGGCGCAGATAGGCGGCATGCATGCGGTGATCGTCCGCGCCGGTGATCGCCTTGAGCGTCTTGCTTACGCTGGCGCCCCCGACATTCAATTCGCGCGGATCGGTCTCGCTGAATGCCGCGCCGGCAAGGTAGAGCGCCGCGCGCGCCGCATCCTCCACCGGCAGTGCACGGAGATAGTCCGCCATGCCGGCTCGCTTCTCCAGCTTCTTACTGGTGGCCGCAAGCTGCGCGCACAGCGCCGCAAATTGATCGAATCCCGCCATTCGTCCTCCTCCCCCGCCGCGTATCTAGTGGACGCGAAGAAAGTAGATAGCCATGGCCAGACCTACGGCTGCCAGCACCAGGGCAACGGTCAGCCCCAGTGTCGACGTCCGCCCCGGCAGCCAGTTTCCGTCGCGCAGGTTCCTGGTGAGACGAACATGACCGGCCGCTGCGCTCACGTGCACGGCTACACCCAGCACAACCAGAGCGACGCCCAGCCATAAAGAGAAACCCGTTGCGTGGCTGGGCAGTCGCATATCCCTGACCTGCAGTTCGCGCAGAAAGAGGCCGAACCTGGCGACCACAAAGCCAAAGCCCATCAGCGCGAGGCCGGTGCGGATCCACGCCAGAAATGTTCGTTCCGCGGCAAAGTAGACACGCGGATCGCGCTCCGCGATCTGTAGCGCTCCCTGAGACTCTTCCGGCATGGTCCTTCTCCTGACGGCATCGCCGTTCGAGGAAGTAGATGCACGGGACCGCCCGGTCGCGTAAAATGAAGTCATGCAGCAAACAGACATTCTCGTGGCCTTCCCCGGCGCGCTGCTCTAGCGGCTCCCGCCGCCTTCCCTTGTCCTGCCTCCTTCCCATACACACACGCACATCGCACCTGAGGGAACCGCCATGTTTGAACGCCTGGAACGCCTGGCCGACCGTTACGAAGAATTGGGCCGTGAGATGGCATCCGACGAGGTCGTGAACGATCAACAGAAGTATCAAAAGGTAGCCAAACAGCACCGTGAGCTACAGCCCGTCGTCGAGAAGTTCCGTGAGTACAAGAGCACGCAGCAAGGCATAGCGGACTCACGCCTGATGCTCGAAGAGGCAGATGCCGAGATCCGCGCCATGGCGCAGGAAGAGCTCGCCCAGCTCGAAGACCGTCTGCCGAAGATCGAAGACGATCTGAAACTGATGCTGTTACCGAAAGACCCGAATGACGAGAAGAACGTGATCCTCGAGATCCGCGCCGGCACCGGTGGCGACGAGGCCTCCTTATTCGCGGCCGAGGTCTTCCGCATGTACTCGCGCTTCGCGGAGCAGCATCGCTGGAAGGTGGAAGTGCTCTCCAGATCGGAGTCCGGCATTGGCGGATTGAAAGAGGTCATCGCGATCATCGAAGGCGACCGCGTCTACTCCCAGCTCAAGTATGAGTCGGGCGTCCACCGCGTGCAGCGGGTTCCGGCGACCGAGACGCAGGGCCGCGTGCATACCTCCGCGATTACGGTCGCCGTATTACCGGAGGCCGAAGATGTGGACATCAAGATCGAGGCGAAGGACCTGCGCATCGACACTTTCTGCTCTTCCGGGCCGGGTGGGCAATCGGTCAACACCACCTATTCCGCGGTCCGCATTACCCACCTGCCCACCAATACCGTCGTGAGCTGTCAGGACGAGAAGTCACAGATCAAGAATCGCGAGAAGGGCATGCGCGTGCTGCGCGCCCGTCTCTACGAGGTGGAGCAGGAGCGCCAGCAGCAGGCGCTGGCCCAGGAGCGCCGGGCGCAGGTTGGCTCCGGCGACCGCAGCGAGAAGATCCGCACCTATAACTTCCCGCAGAATCGGCTTACGGATCATCGCATCGGACTCACGCTCCATCAACTGGCTGAGGTCATGGAAGGGCGCCTGCAACCGGTTATCGACGCAGTCGTCGCGCACTTCCAGGCCGAGCGGCTGAAGGCGGAGACGGAAGCCGCGGCGTAACGCAGTGCCGCCACCCCTCCAACGCAGATAGCAAGCAAGTCGAGCCGCCTATATAGGCGAAGGTAGAAGACGAATCTCCAAGGCTGGTGAGCTGAAGCCCGTACTCTCGGCACGCCGGAATCTGCCTGGCTTCTGTATCTCTCTAGTCGCTGAATAGCTCGTGCAGGCGCACCGCCCAACTACAGAGCGGGGAGTTTCGACTCCCCGCTTTTTTCTTGCTACGGTCACCCGCAAAGAAAAAGTAACTGCTGCGAATTTTGTGACAAGACGAGGCGCGGACGGGATCAGCGCACACCCTGTTCGGTCTAACCCATTCCAGCCGGGGTTGAGAGCGCCTTGCATCGCTCGCGCGGAGATTCACAATACAAGCCATCTGCTTGTCCGGTAGGCGTCAAGGATCCTCCTTCAACATGCGTGAAGGCACTGGACTTGCCGGAGGTGAACCACATGCCGAACCATCGCAACGCCATGGGCCTAAGCCTTTCGTCATCATGCCTGCTGACAGCAACCATCGTGCTCTTTACCGTGCCGGCGATCTGCCGCGCGGAGCCGCAAAGCGCCAGTAAATTCGCGGACATACCTCCCACTTCCGCATCGGGAGATGTCCGCACCAAGGCGGAGCAGGGACACCTGCAGCAACAACTGGCACTCGCCGCGGACTACTTCATGGGACGAGGCGTAGCTCGGGATGTCTCGGAGTCAGCGTACTGGTACCGTAAGGCCGCAGACCAGGGCGATCCTAATGCTCAGGTGGAGTTGGGCTACTTCTACCATGCAGGGATCGGCGTGCCGCGGAACGACGCAGAAGCAGTCCGCTGGTATGAACGGGCGGCGTCATCCGGTCTGGCCCGCGCGAAGGTCAATCTCGGCGTGATGTATCTGAACGGGGAGGGCGTACGCCGGAATTCCGAGGAAGGGATCAGGTGTCTGCGTGCGGCAGCTAAGGAAAACGACGGGACGGCCGAGGCGTACCTGGGAGTGATGACGTACTTTGGCATAGGCATGCCGGCCGATCCATCAGGCGCCGAAAGCTGGTTCCGCGCAGGAGTCAAGCACCACAGCGCCGAAGCCGAATATGACCTCGGTAGCCTCTACTCGGTCAATCCCGGCCATGCGCATGACATTGGCAAAGCTGTCGGACTGCTACGACTCGCCGCTGTCCAGGGCTATGTTCCGGCGGAGCACTCTCTGGGCCTGCTGCTGGTACAGCGTCCGGATCTGCAGCAGCGACCGGACGAGGCAGTCGGTATGCTCTCCGCCGCAGCAGAATCCGGAGCCTGGCGCTCCTCGGTCATGCTGGGCGTTCTGGCGCGCGAAGGCAAACTGCTCCCCAAAGATCAGCAGGCGGCCTATCGGTGGTTCCGCGTAGCTAACCTCCAGGCGGAGGACGCGGCACGGCCCTTCGTCGAAAAGGAGACCGGGACGGTTGCGCCGCTGGTGCCGGCGGCTGAGCGTAAGACGATCGAAGATGAAGCGCTGGTCTGGTTTCAGGCTCATCCGCACAACGATGTCTACCGCTCGGACGCTGAGTCGTCGAAGCGGTTCTTCCCCATGCAGGAGGTAGAAGCCACACCCGGGCCCCAGACGGTGCAGCAGTCCGACGCAACCGATGGCAGCCGCAATTGATTGCCCTTTCTGACGGAAGGATGTGATGTGCCGCTTTCGCGGCGCACACTCTGAAACGGAGGACTATTCTTAGCGAATCCTGCGAACGCAGCGAGAAAGGATAAAGCGACCCTGGCCACGACTGTCGCAAGTCCAAGATCCGATCGGCCGTTCTTCATGCATCCGGCGATCTTCCTCGCCGCCTGGGTGACGCTGGGAGGTCTTTTTGCGCTGCAGGAGTATATCGGTATGCGCTCCTGGGGCTACCATGGGCACTTTCTCAGGATTCTGAGCGCATGGGCCGCCCATTTCCTCTTCTGGGGCCTGATCTGCGAGGGCATGTGGTGGAAGCTGCGGGGACCCATCCGCAACGCGGATCTTCGCTACATTCTCATCCGCCTGGTACCGCTAAGTCTCGTGGTCAGTGTTGCGGAAGAGGCGCTGTGGGTGGCATGCTTCCCCGGCATTCCCCTCGGACACCATAACTGGACTTATCTTCGCCGCTTGCAGTACTTCCTGGATTCCGAACTTCTGGATAACCTGGTCATCTTCTGGATCGCCTTCTTCCTGTTCCGCGGGATTGACTACTACCAGAAGTATCGCGAAGAGGAATATGCCGCCGTCCGGCTGGAGTCTGAACTGACCGCCGCTCAACTGCGCGCGCTCCGGATGCAGCTTCATCCGCACTTCCTGTTCAACACCATGAACAGCATCAGCAGCCTCATGCGTTCCGACCCGGAGGCGGCCGATCAGATGCTGGAACGGATGAGCAGCATGTTGCGAATGACGCTGGACAGAGGCGAGGCGCAGCTCATCCTGCTGGCCGAGGAGATTGAGTTCGTCCAGCTCTACCTGTCCATCCAGCAGGCGCGCTTCCCCACTACTGTGCATCACTACATCGCGATTGCCCCTGAGGTGCTGGATGCACTCGTGCCAACGATGCTCCTGCAACCGATTGTTGAGAATGCCTACGTTCATGGAGTGTCTAGAACGGAAGGTCAGGCATTTGTCGGGATCGAGGCACAGCCGCACGACGGCCAGTTGCGGATATGCGTCCGCAACTCAGGCCGCGGCCTGGGTGCGCATGGCCGCCGCAGGCTGGGCCGGGACCGTGTCGGGATATCCAACGTGAGGGCACGCCTGGAGTTGCAGTATGGCGCCATGCATCAGTTCATGCTGCAGGAGGTATCGGACGGCGAAGTACAAGCAATCTTCTTGCTACCGCTTTCGTTTCCAGACAGTCTAAACCGTGCCACCCTGGAAGACGCCCATGCCGATGAAGGTAATCCTCGCGGACGATGAGGTTCTGGCAAGACAGAAGCTGCGCCAGTTCCTGCAGGATGAACCTGACATTGAGATCGTTGGCGAAGGCGCGTCCGCGCTTGAAACCATCGATCTGGTGCAATTTACAAATCCCGACTTGATTTTTCTGGACATCCAGATGCCCGGGATGGACGGCTTCGACATCATCTCCGCGCTGAGCCAGGCTCAAGCCACAGCCACCCCGCGGATCATTTTCACAACCGCATACGATCAGTACGCTCTCCGCGCTTTTGAAATCAACGCCATCGATTACCTGCTCAAGCCCTTCACCCGTGAACGGCTGAAGCAGGCCATCCAGCGCGCCCGCGATTCTTCCCGCAACGGTTCGCATGTGGTTGCGGATGGCACGTCGCACACGGAGCCTGCTTACACCACACGCGTGGTGTTCAAGTCCAAGGGCCGCATTCTCTTCCTTCCGGTTGAGGAGATCCGCTGGATCGGCGCGGAGGAGAATTACGTCCGCATCTGCACGGAGCGAGAGGCCCACCTGCTGCGGGAAACCATGGCTCGCTTCGAGGCCAAACTCGATCCCCGGACCTTCCTCCGCGTCCACCGCTCCGCGATCGTCAATCTCCAGCACGTCAAGGAAATCCGGACAGATGCCGCAGAGGGAGACGGCTTCGTGGTGATGCGGGATGGCCAGAAGGTGCCGATCAGCCGCGCTTACCGCGCGCGCATCACCCAGCTTCTCGTCCGTTAGTCCCGGGCATTCGCGTGCCCCGTACGGCTTCCTTGTGTCCCATCGGTCCCATCCGGTTGCGGATCCGTGCTGGATAGACAATCCCGGAGTAAAGAAGCCTAACCGGAGAAGTTACAACCTGTTGACACTTCCCTGACAATCGCCATACCATCCCGCTCTAATGTCTTCCCAAGGCAGAGCTCTGGCGAGCTTCCTGGAAGGGGCGCCGCGTCGATTCTTCGACCGGATAGTCCGGGATCGTCCAGAGCCCTGCCTGCAAAATATCCCTTCTTGACCCTGAGCGCAGTAAGCAGATCAAGAGGCACGTGGACACTCATGATGACGAGGACCAGTGCTGAAGCGCGGCGGCGGATGGTTTTGGGGGGAGTGGTCTTCCTGTGCGCAGCACTCTCGGTCCCAGCGCAAACTCCGGGGACGGGCGCGATCGCAGGAGAGGTGACCGATCCTTCGGGCGCTTTGGTGCCCAATGCACACCTTCTCGTAGTCAATAAGGAGACAAATGCTTCGCGTACCGTCGTTACGGCCTCGAACGGTGAATTCCGTGTGCCGCTTCTGCAGCCCGGAAAGTACTCCATCCAGGTGGATGCGTCGGGTTTTCAGCAGACCAGTGTTCCGTCCGTGACTGTAGTCGTCAGCGAGACGGTCGGCGTGAAAGTGACGGTCAGCATAGGCCCCCTCAAAGCGAATGTGCAGGTCACAGAGGCTTCGGAGCTGGCGCAGCGGGAGAGCTCTACGCTGGGCCGTGCAACCTCCGAGCAGACGATCAACGCGCTGCCTCTCGCAAACCGGAACTACTCTCAGATCCTTGCACTCTCACCCGGCGTACTCGTCGAATTGCCCAACGCCGCGGCTCTCGGCAGGAACAACCAGAACGTATCCGACAACGGAGCGAAGACCACCTCCAACAATTTCCAATTCAACGGCGTCGACGCCAATAATCTCGCGGAAAACTCCGCCTCCGGTTTCGGTCCGGAGGTCGGCATCGCGATCCCGGCCCCGGACGCGATCGCGCAGTTCAAAGCGCAAACGGGTAATTACGATGCCGGCTACGGGCGAGGCGCAGGCGCCAACGTGGATGTCATCAGCAAGTCAGGTTCGAGTCATCTGCACGGCGATCTGTGGGAGTTCTTCCGCAATGACGCCCTGAACGCCAACGATTTCTTTCTGAAGAGAAATGGCCAGGCGCGACCGGACCTGAAGCAAAACCAGTTTGGCTTCACACTTGGCGGCCCCATTCCGAAGACCAACACGTTCTTCTTCGGAAGCTACCAGGCCACTATCCAGCGAGACGGGGATTCCAGCGTCTCGCTGCAAAGCGCCTTTCTGCCCCAACTCACCAGCGACCGCTCGGCCGCGGCGCTGGGAGCGGCGTTCTGCGCTGCAAATCACCCCAACGATCCGTTCTACCAAACCGCGGGCGGGGGCGTGCAAGTGGCGTGCGATGGAAGCAACATCAGCCCGGTGGCTCTCGCGTTCCTGCAGTTCAAGTATCCGAACGGCAGCTTCGCCATTCCATCGCCGCAACAACTTCTGCCCGGCGGCATCGGCAGGTCCGTTTTCTCCATTCCTGCGCGATATCGAGAGGATCAGTTCAGCGTGAATCTGGACCGCACACTCTTTACGAATCACCAGCTTGCCGGAAGGTTCTTCTATTCCCACGCTCCCACGGAGGAGCCATTTACCCCCTTTGGCGCCAATCTGCCCGGGTGGGGCACAAATGAGACCGACCAGAACCAGATGTTCGTCTTGTCTGACACTTACATCATCAAACCCGATCTCATCAATGTTGCTCGCTTCGGCTTCATGCGCTTCAACGGAAACGCTGTGATCGCGCAGCCCATCCGCGCCGCTGATGTGGGCATGGCCACGCCATCCGGGCTTCCCGAAACTCCCGGACTTTCGGTGAACGGGCTCTTCACCATCGGGACCGCGGGCGAGCCCGTTTACTACCAGAACACCAACACATTTGTGTGGCAGGACACGGTGTCGTTCACCACCGGCAGACACAACTTCCGCATGGGTGGCGAGGCGAAGCGTCATCAACTGGCGCTGAACGTACCCTTCATTACGGACGGTTTTCTATTCTTCCTGAGCTTTCCGGATTTTCTGCTTGGCCAGAGCGCCGCACAGAATGGCAGCAGCACCAGCAACATCTTCCAAAGCATTGGCGCCTCGGGATTGTTCCGCAAGGATGAGCGGTACTCCGACTTCGCCGGCTTCTTCCAGGACGACGTCAAGGTGTCACCACGCCTGACCGTGAATGCCGGCCTGCGCTACGAGATCTTTGGCGCGCCGAGCGAGATCAACGGCCGCCTGCCCGACTTCGACCCCTCCATTGCATCTGCGCAGGTTCCTGCGGCGGGTTCATTCAGCGGGTTTACCCTGCCGGGAAACTATCACGGCCCACTGCCCGCAGGCGTGCTCAAAACGAGTTACACCGGCCTGTGGCAGCCCGAGTACCGGGACCTTGGACCCCGTTTCGGCTTCTCTCTCCAACTACTCGACAGACCGACGCTCCTGCTCCGGGGAGGGTATGGAATCTACTATGAGCGGCTCTCCGGCCAGCTCGCCGAACAGAGCGTGGGCCAGCCGCCCTTCTCTCTCAAGCAGTCGCTCCAGGGTGCGGAGAATGCCGCGGCGACTTTGCAGCAGCCGTACAATCCGCCTCTGCCACCGAACTCCAGCTATCCGATATTCATCCCTCGCACCTCCGGCGGAGCGTTGTCCCTGGCGGCCATCGCGCCCCGCCTGACCAGCCCCTACGCGCAGCAATACAACCTCAACATCCAGTATGAGTTTGCGCCCGACTTTCTATGGCAGGTGGGCTATGTAGGCGCCGTCACCTCTCATCTCGCCGGCTGCACGCAGTTCAACCAGGCACTCATCGCCAGTCCGCAAACTCCGGTCAACGGAGAGACCACCAATACGATCGAGAACCTCGTTCAACGGCTGCCATTTGCCGGAATCGCCGAGGGGTCGTACATCTGTCACACCACATTTTCTGCGAGTTACAACTCGCTGCAGACCAGCGTAACCAGACGGCTTAGTCACGGCCTGGAGTTTCTCGGCAGCTATACCTATTCAAAGAACATTGATTACACCAGCGGCACCGGTGGGCTCTCCAACTTCGACCTGGAGTTCCTGAGCAACGATCAGACAAACCCCAGCCAGGCGCGTGGTCTCAATGATTTCGACCGTACGCACCGCTTTGTCCTTAGCTTCGTGTATCAGACTCCCAAGCTGCTGAGCGGCTCTCCCCTCCTGCAGCATGCTCTTTCGGGATGGCAGTTCTCCGGCGTGGCCGTGGCGCAGACTGGAGTGCCGATCACGGCGATCGACAGCACTGCCGGCTCGATCTATGGAAATCTTGCGGGCTTCTCCCGGGCGCAATGTACAGGCGCCGATCCTGCGTCTTCCGGCTCCGCGTACAACCGCCTCAATGCATACTTCAATCCGGCGGCATTCGCTCCTGCCCCGGTCATCGGCGACGGCACCGGCTTTGGAAGCTGCGGCGTCGGCATTCTGCGAGGTCCAGGTCAGCGGAACCTGGACGCAGCCATTCAACGCAACATCGCGATCCGGGAGGCGGGCACTCTCCAATTCCGCACAGAATTCTTCAACCTGACCAATACTCCTAACTTCGGACCACCGGTCAACGACTACGCGGCCGGGCCGGCCTTCGGCGTGATCTCCTCCACGGTCTCCAATCCACGGATCATTCAATTCGCCCTCAAGTTCACGTTTTGAAGAGAGCGTTCCACACGGATAGATTTCGAAAGCTTCCATCACATATCGAGCTGAAGACCAGGAGAGCGATGATCGATACCGCCATACCCGACGAGGCAATCCCCGGCAAGATACATCTCGAGACACATCCAGCCGAGATAAATAGGCGCACCGCTCCTGCTAGAACGGACCCACTCCTGATGAACACGGAGTTGCCCTTGCTCGGCGTGTTCCATCCCCTGGGATTTTCCGTCGAGATAGCCACCAACTGCCGCGGCGTGCTGGAGGCCGCGGAGGAGGCATGGCGCGGCTCGAGGAAGAGCTTTCCGGAGCGGCCAGCCGAATTGCGAATCGCGGTGGCTCAAGGTAGTTCCGGCAAACGCGCTCCGGTGCCCGTCTGCCGGGAACAGCGCAAACTCCAATCCGCCATCGCCGACGCAGAGAACTTTCTGATCTCGGATCTCGGTCAAGGATTCGGATTTGGCTGGCTCACACGCGCTACGGTTCAGGACAGAGCGTTCCTGCGCTATCACTTCATCGAGGGGAGCGTGCTCGGACTGCTCGCCTCTCGCTACCTCGCACCGATCCATGCAGCCTGTGTGCAGTTGAACGGTAAAGGCATCCTGCTGTGCGGAGATTCCGGTGCGGGTAAGTCCTCGCTCGCGTATGCCTGCGCTCGCCAGGGCTGGACGCTCCTCTGCGATGATTCCACCTACGTCATCCGCAATCGCGGGGGACGCACCGTGGTTGGCAACCCGCACCAGATGCGCTTTCGCGCTTCGGCCACTCAGCTCTTCCCGGAGTTGGAGGGACTGACCGTCGCGCCCCGCCCCTCCGGCAAGTTGACCATTGAAGTCCCAACCGCAAAACTGCCGGAGATCGCGATCACCAGTGAAGTGTATGTCGACTACATCGTCTTCCTGAATCGGCACACGCCAGGTGGAAACGCTCTCGTTTCCAAATCGAAGGAATCGGCTCTGCGTTGGTTGGAGCAGACCCTCTGCCTTGGAGACGAGGAGATACGTGCATCGCAAGCCGCCTCGCTCCGCACCCTGCTCGCCGCCGAAGTGCTGGAATTGCGCTACCGCGACCTGGGTTGGGCCGTAAGGCGGCTGGAGATGCTGGCCCGGGCACAGGTATGAACGCACGAGAAACCTACACAGGTCCGGCGTGAAGCCGACGCGCGGCATACCCCATTACGTCGCCGCATTGCTAGGCGCGCTCCGCTTCCGCGAAGCTGAACCGGACGCACTCCGCACGCTGGATGACTCGGAATGGAATCGCCTGCTCCCCTTCTGTGATCTCGCGCACCTGACACTGCAACTCAGCGAACTCAGGCGAGACCTGCTGCCCGGCTGGGTGGAACGAAGAATCGTGCAGAATGTCTCTGACAACGCGCGCCGCTTTGCAAATATCAGTACCGCATATAAGGAATTAGCAGAGGCGCTGGAGCAAGCAGGCGCGGAGCACCTGGTAATCAAAGGCTTCGCTCAGTATCCCGGCTACGTCGCCAGTCCGTTGCTTCGCATGCAGTCGGACATCGATCTCTTCTGCCCCGAAGGGTCGATGGAACGCGCGTATGGTGCGCTGATTCGCATCGGTTACGAGCCGGACCGCACGCTCGAACATGTTGCCGCGGACCACCGGCCGACCATGGTGCGCAAGGGGAACTGGGAGTGGCGAGGCAATGCTTTCGATCCCGAAATGCCCCCTTCCGTGGAACTTCATTTCTGCCTGTGGAATGAGAACAACGAGCGCTTCGCAATCGCCGGTGTAAAGCAATTCTGGAACCGGCGTGTCACCCGCGAAGTAGGAGGCTTGACCTTTCCCGGCCTGGATCCCGTGGACAATCTCGCATATTGCGCACTGCATGTGCTGCGCAATCTCTTTCGTGGAGACTGGATTCTACGCCAGGTCTACGAGATTGCCAGCTTCCTCCACGCGAATGCGAACAACACCGATCTGTGGTCGCGCTGGAAGGACCAGCACGATGATCGTTTGCGCTCTCTCGAGGCAATCTCCTTCCGCCTTGCAAGCGAATGGTTTGGCTGCTACCTCTCACCGGAGATCGAGGCCGAGGTGGATAGCTTGCCGGCATCCATCCGGCAGTGGTTCCGCAGTTTCTCTAACTCTCCCCTGGTCGGTATGTTCCACCCCAATAAGGATGAGGTCTGGCTTCACCGCAGCCTGCTCGCGTCCGCACGGGATAAGCGCCAAGTGCTCCGCAGGAGCCTTGTTCCGGCTCGCCTGCCGCGTCTCAGTAGTCCGGGTCAGGACCTGACCAAATTCCGGACAGTGCGCGAGTTCACGTTCTCCCAGCGGCATGTCCGGTATCTGCAGTACATCGCATCACGCACCGGCTACCACACGCGCACACTTCTGCCCGCCTGTGTTGGCGGCCTGAAGTGGTGGCTCTCGCAACGCAGGCTGGGGCGGCAGTTCTGGACATTCTTTGCCGCCTCCGCTCTCTTCGATCTCGGATTTTCTATTTTTTTCTTCTTATTCAACTTTTATCTTCTCGACCGCGGCTTCAACGAGAAATCGCTTGGCCTGGTGACCAGCGCCATGTCCGTTGGCGGCATCGCCAGCACCATCCCCGCCGGCATCTTCGCGCAAAGGTTCGGGCTCAAAAAAGCTCTGTTCGTGTGCTTCACCATGGCAACACTGGCCTCGTGCCTGCGTGCGCTCGCTGGATCGTACGTTCTGCAACTGCTCCTCGCATTCCTTGCCGGGTCCGCGCTCTCCATGTGGGCCGTATGCATCGCGCCTATGCTCGCGCACGTGACCGACGAAGACACGCGGCCGTTCGCCTTCAGCCTTGTCTTTTCCGTCGGCATCGGCCTGGGCGCACTGGGAAGCATCATTGGCGGCAACCTGCCCGGACGGCTGGGCTGGATCGTGCCTTTCTTTCATGCCGCGGATAGAACCCGTATCGCGCTGCTGATCTCCTGCGGCATCGTGGCCCTGGGACTATGGCCGCTCTCGCGCCTCCGCGTGCGCCATCCTCCGGTGGGAGATGTTCCTCCGGTCGAGTGGAGGAAGCGTTATCGCCTCCATCCGTTCATGCTTCGCTTCCTGCCGGCGATCGCTCTATGGACGATCGCGGCCGCGGCCTTTCCTCCGTTTGCGAACGTGTACTTCGCGCGCCACCTGCACATGCCTATACCCCGCATCGGCGCCGTCTTCTCCGTGGGGCAGCTCATGCAGGTTGTCGCTGTCCTGCTATCTCCGCTTGTATTCAAGAAGCTCGGGCTGATCCCGGCCATCGTCAGCACGCAGATCGCGACGGCAATCGCCCTGGGTTGCCTCGCCCTCACGCGCGACCCCTGGCTTGCCACCTTGGTGTATCCCGTCTACGCGGCCGTCCAGTGGATGTGCGAGCCGGGAATGTATAGCCTGCTGATGAGCAGCGTGCCCGAAGCGGAGAGGAGTGGCGCCTCCGCGCTGAATGTTCTGGTCATGTCTTCGGTGCAGGCTGCTGCTGCCGCCGTGGCCGGCATTTCGCTCTCGCGATTTGGGTATCCCGCCGTGCTGTTTGTGCTTGCGGGCATTGTGGTCCTCGCCGCCGGCACGTTTCACCGATTGCTGGGCCGCACGCCTTCGCGGTCTTCGATGGTGGAGCAGCAGTGCGGCGCACAGCAGGTCTAGCGAACCGACGGCCTGCAGTTATCTCCGTACTCATCGCCGGTGTACGCACACGGCTCGCCCAGGCTGCCGGCGGGAGGAAGGTGGCGGAGATAGACCACGATCTGCCACACCTCTTCGTCGCTCAACGTCCCCTTGGAGGCCGGCATACCCGATGGAAATATTCCATTGTCAATGATCCACTTCAACTGACCGTCGCTGTACCGCTGCACGGTTGGGGATGTCAACGACGGGATCGGCGGAGACATGCCGGCCGTGAATGGCACACCGGTGTTTTGACCGTCGCGGCCATGGCAGGCCACGCAGTAGAACCCGAACACATGCTTGCCCGCATCGATGTTTTCCGCGGTCGCCTTGATCGGGTTGCGTTGACCGTTACCCCGAATGGTCACATGGTGCTTGGTCCATTGCACCACGTTCGTTTCGAACTTGCCGGGCTGGCGCGCACGGCATGCCGTAAGATTCAGGCAGAGCAAAGCCGCCAGCCCCATGCATGAGGGGGGCATCCGCATCGTCTAGTTGTCCGTCACGTGCACCGTAAAGGTCATGGATCCGTGCCCGCTTCCACAGAAGCGCCCGCACTTGCCTTTGAAGTCTCCGGCGGTCTCCGGTGTCAGCAGAACCTCGGTGACATGCCCCTTGGTCGCCGCCGCGTTGACGTGCAGGCTTGGGATCAGCAGGCTGTGGGGAACGTCTTCGGAGCTTAGCAACAGCTTCACCGGCTCACCCTTTTTCAGCGTGATTTCGGAAGGTTCGAAAGAGAATCGCTTGGCGTGGATCTCAATGGTCCGCGTGGCTTCCTGCGCGTGAGCTACTACCGCGGAGAGGGCCAGAACAGCAGCCAGCATCCACGCACTCCAGATGGTTCTTCTCATGAATGGCTTTCCTTTGTCGTCAGGTTAGATTGACTATCTCATGGCGCGAGGTACTTAAGCAGGAGGTGTTGGTCCTCTTTGGAAAGCCGGGCACGTACGCGCATATGCATCATCACCGTTCCCGTAATGCGAGGAGACAGGCTCATGGGAGGAGTGTGGCACCGTGAGCAGTTGGCCATGAACACTCGTTCCCCGGAGTTCGATTCCATTTGACCCGATTCACTCTGGCTCGATTCACCTTGGGCGGCAGCACTCGCGGGGCTGTCTGTGGGTGCACCGGACCGGGCCCGGCTCTTCTGGGCGAACATCATAGCACCGGAGAGTACCAGCGGGAGACAAGCTGCCGTGAGGGCTTGCATACGTTGCGAGAGCATCTATTTCCTCCCCGGCCACAAGGGCCATAGCATGCGGTAGGTGAAGCCGATGTTCCAGACATTGGCGTTTGCCCCTGCTTGGAACTGCCGGCCATAGCTGGAGATGAACCTGAGATTGTCGTGAAAGTAGTAGTTCACTCCAAAGTCCACTCGCTGGGTATCCCGCGCGGGCAGGCCATTGCCGCCGCCATGGTCGGAAAAAAACTGCTGCACCCGGCTTACGAGCTGCACATGCCTGACGAATGACGGAACCCTCGGCGCATCTCTCAGTCCGTAGGCGGATTCGAGCCAATACCCACGGCCCGTGTGGCTCTGGTCATATTCAAGCTTCAGATCCAGAGGCGTACGAGACGGTTGCCAGGAAAGATAAGTAGCAACGTTATTGATCTGCTGATTCTGCAAGAAACGCTGATAGGAGGTACCAATCTCCAGCCGCGCATTGGTCAGATATACGCTGGTGTCTCCGCCTGCAGTTCGCGCCGCTTCCAACTGATTGATGTTGCTTCTGGCTGAGAAGTATGCCGAGTATTGGATCGAGTAGCCAGCGGTCTGCCGCACGACACCGCGCAACATGGCGCCATCTCCTGCTCCGCTGGTGCGTGTTCCGATCGACGCATCGATCGGCGGGTCCTGGAGGTTTCTGATCCATATCGGCTCCAGCCGTTCGCTGTAGAGCCCGAATGGAAGCGAGTACTTGCCTACGGTGGCGATCACGTGGGTATCCGCCAGCCAATCGAGCTGTGCATATTCCACGGTCTTGAAGACCTTGCCGGCAAAATCCATGGAGCCATCGGTCTTTTTCTGAAAGAACCCAGTGAAATCTGTCCGCGACTCGAGCAGCACGTGCGATCCAAACGGCACAAGCAGAACTGGATCGATCTGCGGTTCGAGGGTCGTGACACCGCCGTTCACGTTGTGCACATACCCGGCTCCACCCGCTATGACCGGTGTATAGCCCGCGTCGCTGTGAGGAGGCTCCGCATCCTGGGCGTACCCGCAGCTTGCCGCCAAGAGCACAAAGCCTATCACGCGCGCAAGCTTCATATCGGGAGCCTCCTATCAGGTTGTCGCCGCTGACGACGTCCGCTGTACCCGAACCGGGTATCCGGACAAGTCATGCAGACAAGCCGAGTATAGGAAAGCTCGCTCCCCCAATTGCCATGGGGATGTCATCGCTTTGTCATCGATTCGCGGCACCTGGAACAGGCAACTACTGGGGAGGAGAGTGGTCTTCCAATCAGGGTGACGATCAGACTTGGAAGTATCAGCCAGACCTGCCAGGTGCGTTACGCGGGGTACGCCGGCGATGTCGCTCCGCCTACCGGCCTCTCGACGGGCATGATCTCAGGACGTGAGGCTCCAGGCATGATCCACGTAGAAATCGCCGAAAGCGGCCTTGCCCGGTTGTACGCGCAGCATTGCGCAGCGCTGCCTGCGATCTAACTCCTGCCCGTTCGACTCGAGCAGCAGATCGACCCGGTAGATTCCCGGCTGAAGCGCAAGAACGGGACAGCGGAACTCGAGCGTGTGGGCAGCCGGTTCCAGCGTCAGATCCCGTCCGGAGGAAGCAGTCGTGATCTGGGTGCAAAGATATCCGCTCGGCCAGTAGAGAAAGATACTGGCCGATACGTTCTTGAGCCGTTCTGTGGTTCGGAACCCAAACCGCGTAATCATTGGATAGCCCGTCTGCACCGGAAGGCCGCTTTCGGCTGCATGGAAAGAAATGCTGGAGCATGCGGCTGGCCTGCTCGTTCGGGATTCGGCTAGCTCGTTCACCACCTCGTCCGCAAACGAGATCTTCTGATATCGGTCAATGACCTCCGGCGGCGACCCACTCATAACGATGCGGCCCTGATGCATGAGCAATGCACGATCGCAAAGTCGTTGGATAGCCTCCAGATCGTGCGAAATCAGGAGGATCGTTCGTCGGGTCCGATGTAGTTCATCGATGCGCCTGAGGCACTTCGCCTGGAAGGCTATGTCTCCCACCGCAAGCACTTCGTCCAGCAGCAGGATATCCGGCTCAAGATGTGCGGCAATGGAGAAGCCCAGGCGCACATACATTCCGGAAGAGTAGCGCTTGACCGGTATATCGAGATATTCGGCAAGTCCGGCGAACTCGGCAATATCTCTGACCTTTCTCGATATCTCGGCACGCGACATACCAAGCATCGATCCGTTGAGAAAGATATTCTCACGCCCGCTCAACTCCGGATGAAAACCGGAGCTTACCTCGATCAACGCGGAAAGCCGCCCTCGGATTGTGATCTCTCCCGAAGTAGGAGCGGTGATGCTGGACAGCAGTTTGAGCACGGAGCTCTTACCGGAGCCATTGTGACCAACGATGCCGAGGCACTCTCCTCGCTCTACTTCAAAGCTCACGTCACTGACGGCGTGTATCTCCCGCATCGTTCTCCCCACCGGGTTGAAGCGATGCAGATAGCTCTTGCGCGAGGGTGCGTCCACCGGCACGAGGTAGGTCTTCGAGACGTGATCGAGCTTGATATCGACCATACGGTTTCAGACCGAATCGGCCATGGTGGAGTCGGTGGCCTTGAAGTATGCATAGACTGCCACAAGGCAGAGAGTAGCGATGGCGGTAGCGGCGGCCAGGGCGGTCTTGTCCGGCGCATACCCATGCACCAGAACCTGGCGAAAGTCCGCGATGAATGTGGCTACCGGGTTCAGAAGAAAGACATACCTGTATCGCGCGGGGACAGAGGCCATGGAATAGACCACGGGCGTGCTGAACAGCCAGACTTGCAGCACCAGCGGTAGCGCCACGCCGATATCGCGGAAGCGTACCTGAATGGACGATAAGACGAGCGCGACCGCAGTGGTGAAGATGCAAAGCCCTGCAAGGATGGGCATGGCGTACAGGGCATTCCAGGTGAGCGGGGTTCGATAGTAGGCCATCAGGCAGGCCAGAATCGAAAGTGAGATCGCCAGGTCCACGAGCGCCGCGGTTACATAGGAGAGCGGGATGATCTCGCGAGGGAAGTACATCCTGGTCAGCAGCGCAGGGTAGCTCACCAGGCCATGGACCGCATTTGTAACGGCAGACGAGAAGAAGATCCAGGGCAGCAACGCGGAGAAGACAAACAGCGGGTACGGAACGCCCTCGCTTGAGACCTTCGCGAAACGCGAAAAGATCAATGTGTAGATCGCCATGAGCGCCAACGGCTGCAAGCCGGCCCACAGCCATCCAAGAGCCGACTGCTTGTATCGAATATTGAGCCGGAAGAGCGTAAGGGTATGCAGTAGGTCGCGTTGGCGGCTGAGTGCGAACACCCCCGCCACGACCGTCGACACGGAGAACGCGGCAGGCCGGATCACCTTCAGTGGCCGGTGCGGCCGGTCGGGGCGAGGGGACTCCTGAGCAGCGGCGGCCTTCGGCATCAGGGTTGTCGCCTGCGTGTCATGCATGGCGCACCACCGGCGGAGCAATACCGTGCAGCCTGGTGGGCGCAAGATGATCTGCTGCAGGGGGAAGGCGAAGCCGGTCGAGAGCCTGTGCTACGGACCCGCCGATGATCCGCACCGCCGGCTCCCGCAACATGGCTTCATGGCGACCCTCGATCGGATAGATCTCCACCCCCGTGGCCGAGCGCAGACCCCATCCCATCTGTGGATCATGCGTGCAGAAATAGGGCTGCTTCGGTCGCTTGAACAGCAGCACGGGAGCTTGAAACTGCTTCGGCCGGAACTCCCTGGCGGGATAGTAGGCGCGGTCCCAAGGATTGGAATGGTCTGACTCCGGCTGCACAATGGAGCGCAACCTCCAGGCGATGGCGTTTCGATAGAACGAGACCTGCACCCGGGCGGGCAGACGACTGATCTCGCTCACGCGCCGCTGCATGGAGTCAAGCCGTGCCAGCCAACGCACATAGCGGTTTTCAAGCACCCAGGTGTCAATGATGCCGAACATCCCGACCCGGTCTCCCCGGGCCTCCAGCAGGTGCACCATCCGTTCCGTTATGTGGACCCCGCCGCAGGTCGCGATGAAGCAGTAAGGCCCCTGCGGCTGAAAGGCACGGAGCGCGGTGACATACTCGCGCGCGATGGTCTCAAGCTCCTCTGCCGTGTAAGGCTCCAGCGAACTGCTCTCCGCATACGATTGAATCTTGAACAGAGACTGCTGCTCGCCAAGATGACGCGCCAGCAGCGCATAGCCGAGCGTGTCGACACCGGGAGCGGCGATGGCGAAGAGCGGAACGGCATCGTGCCCTGCCTTGATCTGCATCAGCAGCGGATCAGGATTGCTCTCCCGGCCCTGTCGAATCAGCTCGGCAAACGATCCCAGCGTAGGGCCGCGAAAGAGCGCCGCCAGTGGAACCGTGCGGCCGGTGACCTTCTGCACCTCCGCCACCAGGCGCGCTGCAAGCAGGGAATGACCGCCCAGGTCGAAGAAGTCATCGTTAACGCCGATTCGCTCGACACCCAGCGTCTTCTCCCAGATGTGGATGAGGATCTGCTCCAAAGCGTCACCGGTAGCCGGAGACGGAACTGCCGTCTTCGCGATGGAGTGATGACGAGTGCGGCCGTTCCCGGTTGTAGCTCGCAACCTTTCCGGCTCCGCATTGCCGGGGCCGCACTCTGCATGCATCTGCGATATCAACGCGGAGATCGTAGCAGCGGGATGGACGCCAACCGCGGAAAGCAGCGTTCCGTAATGCTGCAGCATCGTCGCGACGCGGGCGTAATCGAAGAGCGCGGTGTTGTACTCCAGCGTCACCCACCAATGCCCGGTCACGTCTTCGATCAGGTTCACGGAAAGATCGAACTGCGACCTGCCGCTGGAGAGCGGATACGGAGCGGTCGCGAGCGGGCCGAAATCTGGCGGCCGTCCATCTTTGATAGCCGAAAGCATCACCTGAAAGATGGGGCTGTAGCTCATGGAACGCCGCGGCTTCAGCTCCTCCACCAGCCGTTCGAAGGGTGCATCCGCGTGAGCAAATGCCTCCAGGGTGGTCTCGCGAACGCGCCCCAGCAGAGTCAAGAAGCTGGGATCGCCGGTAAGATCGGTCCGGAGCACCACGGTGTTTACAAAGAATCCGATCAGGGATTCGAGTTCCACTCGGCTACGCCCCGCGACCGGAACCCCTAGAACGATGTCCTCCGATCCGCTGTAAGCATGGGCGAGCACCTGGAATGCGGCCACCATGACCATGAAAAGGGTGGCCCGGCTGGAACGAGCCAGCCCCTTCAGGCGTTCGCTGACCGCCTCGGGTACGGCAACGCTCTGGCTGGCGCCGAAGTAGGTCTGCTCCAGCGGGCGCTCGCGGTCCGTCGCCAAATCCAGAAGCTCCGGTGTGCCTTCCAGCTTGCGTTTCCAGTAGCCGAGGTCTTCCGCCGGCAACTCGCTTGCGGCCCACTCCTGCTGCCACTGCGCATAGTCGCCGTATTGAATGGGCAGCTCAGCGAAGGAGGGCGGCTGCCCTTCGCAATACCCGGCGTAAAGGGCCGCTAGTTCGCGCAGGAGGATGGCAATGGACCAGGCATCGCACACCATGTGGTGCAGGACGCAGACCAAGACATGTTCCTGTTCCCCAAGCTGGAGCAGCGTGATGCGGAACAGCGGCCCGGTCTCCAGATGGAAGGGCTTCGCGGCATCCTCCTTCGCTATCCTCCATGCCTCGGACTCACGGGCTTCGCCGGCAAGGTCCCGCAAATCCCTGACCGGCACTGCAACCTGACCTTCGGCTGCCACTACCTGAACGGCGCCGCCTTCCTCCGCGCGGAATGTGGTGCGCAGGATGGCATGCCGGCGCACGATCTGCTGCAGACTCCACTCCAGCGCACGTTGGTCGAGTTGGCCTTTGAGCCGCAAGGCCACGGGTACGTTGTGCGCCGAGGCGCCGGGGGCGAGCTGTTCCAGGAACCAGAGCCGCTGCTGGCCCAGGGAGAGAGGATAGATCTCCTCATCGGGCTGGTCGAGGAGGTCGGCCAGCAGGCGCATCTGCTGTTGCGGAGTGAGGTCCTGAATCGAGTCTGCGATCGGTAGCATTGCGTTTGCGCATACCCATGCAATCAGCTTGCCGTTCGCCATGGCTGAGGCTCGGGTTCGAGAGCGCGGCCGCTGCATCGTGGCGAATCCCGCACGAGGGCCGTGGGAGGTTGGCATTCGGCTTGCAATTGCACGCTGGTTGGGCCTGCCCTGCCTAGCGCGTCCACAGGAGCGGCATGCAGCTCGACCGAGGATAGCGTCCATGCATGAGCAGCTCTTCCCTACTTCCTTTTCGCAACAGCGCCTGTGGTTTCTCGATCAGTTTGAGCCTGGTACGGCCGCCTACAATCTGCCGCGAACGCTACGGCTGACGGGAAAGCTGGACGGCCGATCCCTGGCCATGGCGCTGAAGGCCGCCGTGTCCCGGCATGAGTCGCTGAGGACTGTCTTCACGTCCGTCGATGGCGAATCGTTCCAGATCATCCTCCCCGACATCGAGCTCGACCTGCCGGTGATCGACCTGCGGCATCTCGCCTTCCAGGAGCGCGAGCAGGCCGCCTTCCGCGTAGCCGGCGAAGAGGCGAGGCAACCATTTGACCTGGGCGCCGGACCCCTGCTTCGCGCCAGGCTCCTCCAGCTCGATGCCGAAGACCATATCCTCGTCCTGGTGATGCACCACATCATTACCGACGGATGGTCCATGGGCCTGCTGTTCGACGAGATCGGCGAGCACTACACCGCATTCACCACCGGCCGCAGTCCTGCTCTTCCCCCGCTTCCTATCCAGTACTCGGACTTTGCGCATTGGCAGAAGCAGGCGGTCAGCGGTGAGCTGCTGGCGGAACACCTGGACTACTGGCGCAACACACTGCGCGGTGCGCAGACATTGCTGGAGCTTCAGACGGACCGTCCGCGCCTGCCCGTCCATAGCGGCCACGGAGACGATGTCTATCTCCAGCTCAGCGAGGCAACCACAGGGCAGCTCAAGAACCTGGCTCAGGAGGAAGGCGGCACCCTGTTCATGGCGCTGCTCACGGTCTTTCAGGTCCTGCTGCGGCGCTACACAGGGCAGGAAAGCATTCTGGTGGGCACGCCGACCGCAGGACGCAACGATGTCGAGATCGAGAACCTCATTGGCTTCTTCGTGAACACACTGGTCTTGCGGGCCGATATTACAGGCCAGGAGAGCTTCCGCCAGCTCCTGCGGCAGACCCGCACCACCACGCTGGACGCGCTTGCTCACGCCGAGGCGCCCTTCGAGAAGCTGGTGGAAGTGCTCGAGCCGGAGCGCCAGATGAACCGTAACCCGCTGTTTCAGGTGATGTTCGTCTTCCAGAACATTCCCAAGCAGCAACTGGACCTCTCCGGACTCACCCTGCAGGAAGTGGAGTTCGAAAGCGGCATCGCGAAGTTCGATCTAACCTTGGAGGTCCTTGAGCTCGAAGGACTACGCTGCAGATTCGAATTCGACTCGGACCTGTTTGACAGAACGACGATCGAGCGGATGGCGGGCCACTTCGAGACCCTGTTGGACGGCATTCTCGCCGACCCGGACAAGAGGGTCTCGAAGTTGCCGCTGCTTACCGAGCCGGAGCTGCAGCAGCTCTCGGTCTTCAACAGTACGCAGTCGGAATACCCGCGGGACAGCTGCATCCACACCTGGTTCGAGCAACAGGCGGAGTTGACGCTCAACGCCACCGCGCTGCTATGCGAGGGCCGGCATACCAGCTTCAGCCGGCTCAATCAGCTTGCCAACCGCATGGCGCACCGGCTGATACGGCAGGGAGTCAGGCCCGGAGACCTGGTGGGTATTTCGCTCAGGCGCTCTGTCGCCATGGTTGCCGGGTTATTGGGCATCCTGAAGACCGGGGCGGCCTACGTGCCGCTCGACCCTGCTTATCCTGAGGAACGCCTCGCCTTCATGGTCAAGGATTCGCAGGTGCGGACCATTGTGACCTCGGCCGATGTCAGCGAGGGCTTCCGCAGCCGTGCCGGCGTGCTGCTGGTGGAGGTGGATCTGGATGCAGCCGAGCCTCTCTCACCCCAGCAAAGCGCGGGGGATGAGGCCGACTCCGCCAATCCCTCTTTGCGCCTATCCGCGGAGACCCGAGCCTACGTGATCTATACGTCGGGTTCGACGGGGACCCCCAAAGGCGTCGAGGGCACACATCGGGCCAGCATGAATCGCATGGCATGGATGTGGCAGGCGCATCCCTTCCAAGCGGGCGAGGTCTGCTGCCAGAAGACCGCACTCGGATTCGTGGATTCCGTGTGGGAGATCTTCGGGCCACTTCTCGCCGGGTGCCCCTCGGTCATCGTCCCAGAGGAGGCGGCGCTGGACATCAGGTACCTGGTGCAGGTGCTCGCTGCACACCAGGTTTCTCGTATCGTAATGGTCCCTTCGCTGCTCCGCGTGCTGCTTGCGCAGGTGGAAGATCTACGGAAGAAGCTCCCCCATCTGACGTTATGGTCGGCCAGCGGAGAGGTGCTGCCGGCGACGCTGGCACAGCAGTTCGCGGAGCTGATGCCCGGGGCAACGCTACTCAACATCTACGGCTCCTCGGAGGTGGCCGCGGATGCCACCTGCCAGGAGGTCAACCAGCCGGTCGACCGCGCATCCGTTCCCATTGGACGGCCCATCGCCAATGTCCACGTGCATATCCTTGATGGCTGCATGGAACCGGTTCCAATCGGGGTCCGTGGAGAGATCTTCATCGGCGGCGATTGTCTGGCGCGCGGATATTGGCGCCAGCCGGAACTCACACAGGCGCGTTTCCTGCCCAGCCCCTTTGCGCCGGGCGGGGGAGACCGGCTGTATCGAACGGGCGATCTAGGCCGGTATTTGCCCGATGGCCGGATCGAGTATCTCGGCCGCTCGGATAACCAGGTGAAGCTGCGGGGAATGCGGGTGGAGCTCGAAGAGATTGAAGCGGCGCTGGCCACCCACCCGGTGATCTGGAGCGCGGTGGTGGCTCTGGCCGGGCACGGCGATCAGCAGAAGCTGGTGGCCTACCTGGTGGTTCGGCCGGGTCTCGCACTCGACGCCGACTCCGTGCGTCACTTCCTGCGAGCGAAGCTGCCGGAGCATATGGTGCCCTCGCAATATCTGACTGTAGAAGCCCTTCCGCTGCTTCCAAATGGGAAGGTGGACCGCAGGAATCTGTCGTTCGCCACCTCTGCGCGCGTGCTCGAGCATCGCCGCTACATCGCGCCGCGGACGGAAACGGAAGAGAAGATGGCACGAGTCTGGTGTGAGGTGCTGGGGCTGGAAGAGATCGGCATTCAGGATAATTTCTTCGGGCTGGGGGGCCATTCGCTCATGGTGATCCAAGTGATCGCGCGCATCCGGAAGGTCTTCGAGGTCGAAATCCCGGTGCGCAGCCTGTTCGAAGACCCGACCATCGAGCGCTCCGCCAAGGCCGTCGAAGAGAGCCTGGCGAAGGGTGTCAAGGCGCGGCTGCCGATCGCCGCGAGACGTAAGCCGGCCGCCCCGGGGAATGGAAGAGAGGCGCTCATGGCGCAGCTTGGCGCCATGTCAGAGGATGAGGTGCACGCGCTGCTAAACCAGGTACTGCGGGAGCGGGCGGTTCGGGAGACATCCTAGGCGCAGGAGGCGCAGGAATTTTTCCCACATGAGCCGCGTTTCCGGAGCACCGAAGTCCTAGGCCGGGATTGCAGCCGGAACCTGCTCGCGCTCAAGCTCCACGATCCGCTCCCCTTGTTCGATCACTTCCTCGATCAAGGCAGAGAAGTCTTCCCTGCGGCTGCGGTGATTCACATTCGCCACCCGCAAGGCATATTGGCTGCCCAGCAGAGTGCCGGAGATCAGGAATCTCCCGGACTCCTGCACCTGCATGACCAGCTCCCGATTGAGCGCATTCGTTTGTGCGCTGGTCCAGCAGTCGGAGACGGGTGCGTAGCGGAAGCACACAACGTTCATGGTGCGGGGTGCGAGCAGCTCCAGTTGCGGAGTGTCGAGGATCATGGATTCCAGATACTCCGCTTGCTCGATGTTCTGCTCGATCATCGCTGCATACGCTTCGGTTCCATGCGTCTTGAGCGACATCCACGCCTTGAGCGCCTTGAAGTTGCGGGATAGCTCGACCCCGCGGTCGGTGAAGGTCAACCCTCCGGCGAGCAGACCTCTTTGCGCTGTCTCTAAATAGCTGGCCTCGGTTGCGAAGGTCGCCGTATGCAGGGCAGCATCCCGCACCAGCACGCACCCAATGTCAAACGGCAGGTAGACCCACTTATGCAGATCGAAGGCCAGCGAATCCGCCCGCTCCAGGCCGCGCACCAACGGGGCATATCTGGGCGACAGCTTGAGCAGGGCGCCGAATGCACCGTCCACATGGAACCACAGGTCTTCCTGCCGGCAGAGTTCCGCCAGCGCCTCGAGATCGTCGATAGCCCCAGTGTTTACGGTGCCGGCGTTCCCCAGTACGGCGATGGGACACAAACCCGCCTCGCGGTCGAAGGCAATCTGCCGGGCGAGATCGTCTATCCGGATACGATATGCCGCATCCACCCCGATGCGCCGGAGTGAATCCATTCCCAGCCCGAGAAACTCCATGCTCTTGCGCACCCACATGTGGGTCTCGGAGGACGTGTACACCATCAGCCGGGGATGGCCGCCCTGCAGCCCCTGCTTGCGCACGTTGAACTCTGCCTTGGCGTGCCGGGCGACAGCAAGCCCCAGCATGTTCGCCATGGTGCAGCCGCTGGTCAGCAGCCCACTCGACGAAGCGGGCATGCCCATCACCTGCTTCATCCACGTAAGTACCTGCTGCTCGACCAGCGTGGGCGCCTGCTGCCCGCCGCCCACATGCGCGTTCATGCCCGACGCGAGCATATCCGCCAGCATCGCGAGCGGCGTGCCATTTCCGCGCACCCCTCCCCACGCTCGTGGATGCCGGTTCCCGCTCGTATAGGGCAGCACGTTCTCGAGGAACTCCTCGTAAACATCCGCCGCGGGCTGGCCTTCGGACGGCAGTGGCTCATTAAGTGCCGCCACTACATGCCTGGGCAGCGGCTGCCACGCCGGCTGATCCGGCAGCGTCCTGAGGTGGCGGAACATGTCATCCAGCATGCGATGACCAAGCGCCAGCAATTGTTCCCAGTCTTCGGGATCGAGAGTACGCTGCCGTACCTCCTGGTCGAAAGACGTACTCATATGCCGGGTTCCTCAGGAGCGCTGCCTCAGCGGAATGGGGCCCGCAATGAGATCGAGCAGTCGATCCCTGCGCCTGCAATCATGTATCCACTGTGGGTTTCGACTGTAGGCTTCGCCGCACATGCCAGGTGCCCTTCGGTCCGGCCCGAAGACTGTGAGGCTGAGGTCGCCATAGCCGATCCGCCAATGCCAATCCGCCGTTCCAAGGTTGGCAAATCTCTTGCACACTGGTTGCAAACCGTTGGTCAGAAGAGGAGGTGATACGCTCCTGCGCCACCCCGCTGGGTCCATCGAACCAGATGCCTCGACCTCAGGGCTACCAAGCACACGCCATGCTCAGAATTACGCGGATTTCGCTTCAGGACGCCGCATGTCTCATCTATGGACTATCGACTCCTCTATGTCCAGTCGAAGTGGAAGAACCACTCGGCTGCTCGCCCGGCAGATCCGTAGCCGGCATGAGAAGGGATAGCATGGCAGAGATGTATAGGCCGCTACCCAGAACCCGGCTCTTGTTCATGAGTTGGCCTACGGCTGTGCTTTGTCTCTTCTTCATGTACCCCATCATCCAGACGGCGCCTGCCCTGGCGCAGGATAACTACGAGATCCAGGTCTACGGCTCGGATACGGTTGCGCCCCGGACGACCATGGTGGAATTGCACAGCAACTTCACCGTGGACGGTTCCAAGCCTTTGCCAGGCTCGCGCTACACCGCGATCGGCACCTTCCCCACAGATCACGCTGAGCACGAGACGGTGGAGATCACGCAGGGAATCAACAACTGGTCCGAGGTCGGTTTCTATATCTTCACCAGCCTGCGCGATGGACAGGGGTGGCAGTGGGTGGGCGACCATATTCGCCCCCGCGTGCGCGCTCCCGATAGCTGGCGCCTGCCCGTGGGGCTGAGCATCTCCAACGAGATTGGGTATCAGCGGGCACGGTTTTCGCCGGACACCTGGACGTGGGAGATACGCCCCATCATCGACAAAACGATCCGGCGTTGGTATCTGTCCTTCAACCCAACGCTAGACCGCTCGTGGCACGGTCCAGGCGTGAAGCAGGGAGTGACCTTTTCTCCCAACGTGAAGGTAGGATACGACTTCACCAGGAAGGTGAACGCAGGCATTGAATACTATGCCGCGTATGGCAGCCTGGCAGGATTCGACGTGGTACGTAACCAGCAGCAGCAATTTTTTGCGGTGACCGACCTCAACCTGTCTCCCCGATGGGAGATCAACTTTGGCGTAGGCATCGGCGCGACGAGCTCGACCGATCACCTGATCGTGAAAGGGATCCTGGGACGCCGGTTTAGCTGGGGACGCCCGCGGGAGCCTGTGGGCGAATCCAAAGGCGATACAAAAGGCGCCGCACAACCGGACGCAACGAAGCACTGACGCGCTTGCCACTATTCCATCCTGTTTCTTTTCGATTGGCGGCGCCTCCGCCGGACGCGTATGATCCTCGCCATCCCCTGTTGGCAACCATATTGCAGCGCGTGAACGCAAAGTTCGCCTAAGAATGCTCTTGGTGAAAGGTAAACAGGACGATATGCGATCGTATCTCTCGGCTTTAGCCGTCTCCCTGCTATTCGTGTGCTCCGCTACCGGGCCGGCCGGCGCACAACTCATGGCCGATCAGGCAAGTGTGCCGTCTGACATCAAGGCCATCATGGATAAGCCGCTGTACAAGGGCGCCATCTGGGGTCTGCGTGTGTCCGACGCCGAGACCGGCAAACCGCTGTTCGACCTGGAACCACAGCACCAGTTCTTCATCGGCTCCGTGCGTAAGGTCTTTACCATCGGCGAACTCTTGAACCAGATCGGTCCGGACCACCGCTACAACACGCCTGTCTATCGTCAAGGCCCGGTCAGTGAGCGAGGCACCTTGCGTGGCGATCTTATCCTCGTCGCTTCGGGCGATCTCACCATGGGCGGTCGCACCAATCCCGATGGCACCATAGCCATCACGGACTTCGATCACAACGAAGCGAATTCGCTGGGGAACGCCGAGTTAACCAAACCTGACCCTCTGGCCGGTTACGCCGCTCTCGCTCGTCAGATTGCGGCCTCCGGAATCAAGGAAGTGGCGGGTGACGTGGTCATCGATGACCGGCTGTTCAAGCCTTATTTCTTCCGCGATGAATTTTCGTTCACGCCCATCTTTGTCAATGACGACGTAGTCGACCTGATCATCAATCCCAGGGACGTAGGCGACCACGCCTCGCTGCAGCACCGTCCGTATTCCGCCGCACTCGCCGTTGACAACGATGTGTTCATGAGGCCAGCCGGCTCCGCTATCAACATTACACCGGCTCTCCCCACATGCATCGGAAAGCCCGACTGCACGGTTACGCTGCACGGCGATCTCCCTGTCGGGTTCAAGCCTCCGCTCACCGATCACTATCCGCTTATCCGTACCTTCCGCATCGTTGATCCTGCGAGCTACGCGCGCACGGTTCTCATTGAAAAGCTGCGCGCCGCCGGCGTTAAGGTCGATGCGCCCACGGTGGAACAGAATCCCACCCACCTGCTGCCCGCAAAGGACTGCTACGAACCGGATAGGCGGGTAGCTGAGCTTCGCGGCCTTCCTTATGCGGAAGACGCCAGGCTGATCCTCAAGGTCAGCTACAACATCGGCGCCGACACCAGCCTTCTGCTCTACGGCGTGACGCAGGGTGCTGACGACATGAAATCCGCCCTTGCTGAGGAAAAGAAAAACCTAACAACAAATTACGGCATCGCTCCAAGCGAATACTTCTTCGTTGACGGCAGCGGTGGCGGAGAATCCACCGCGATCAACGGAGCGGTCACGCACATGCTCACCGATATGCGCAGCCATCCCGCGTTCCCGCAGTATTTCTCCTCTCTCCCTATCCTCGGGGTCGACGGCTCGCTGGCATTCGTGACCGATTTCCTGTCCGACAGTACGCTCGCACCGGCGAAAGGGCACATGCAAGCCAAACCCGGTAGCTTTGTCGGAGATACTCCCAAAGGTGTATTTATCCGAGGTCAGGCCTTTGCTGGTTATATCCAGGCAAAGAGCGGGAGAAAGCTGGTCTACCACGTGGTGGTAAACAATGTTCCATTTCGAGAGCTGAGCGACCTGCTTCAGATCTTCCAGGATGAGGGCACTATCTCTGCGATGATATGGCGCGATAACTAACCACGCAGAGGCCCTTGTCCGGATGGCAGCACGGCCCAGTCAGGCCGTGGGAGTTTGCCCTTTTAAAGGTTGGAGGATAAAGATGAGACTTGTATGTCGCGCAGTGGCACTGAGCTTACCGGTGCTCTGCCTTATGTGGATTACCCCATGCCGGGCAGCCGACGGCTTGCACTCTCAACCGAGCGGCGGTGCCGACGGGGCGGCGGCCGGGCAAGGTGGAATGGAGCAGACCTTCTCCCTGCCGCACACCGACCCGGACCGCGTTCGAGCGATCGTCGAGGCCGAGGCGCACAAGGATGCCACGAAGGCAGTCGAATTTGGCATGTGGGTGGGCGACCGCGAGGTGCTGAAGACGGCCCTGGGGAATTCAATGACTGCGGTGCCGGCCAACACCGACATGCACTACCGCATCGGCGGCATCGCCGAGACATTCATGTCCACGCTGCTGCTCATGTTGGAGGAGCAGGGACGCATCAACCTGGACGAAAAGATCTCGCGCTGGTTCCCGCATCTTCTGGACGCCGATCAGGTCACGCCGCGTATGCTCGTGGCCAACACTGCCGGCTACCTCGACTACGTAACCGTAAAGGACTTTGTGAAGCTGCAGTTGGCTCAGCCATTTCGCACCTTCACGGATGATGAGTTGATCAACTACTCGGTGCGCGACGGCGAGATGAACTTTGCGCCCGGCACCAGCCAGCAATACTCTCACACGGACAACGTGATCCTGGGCCAAGTGATTGAGCGCGCCACCAGGGAATCCATAGCTCAGCTATACGAGGAGAATATCTTCAGGCGGCTGGGCATGAGGGACACGCACTTCCCGTTCAATGAGGAGATCCGAAGCCCGGTACTGCACGCATTCACAAGTGATCGCGGACCCTACGAGGATTGCACCTACTGGAATCCGTCGTGGGGCTCGACGCCAGGGCTGCCGACGTCCAACCTTCGTGACCTGGGAAAATGGGGCCCGGTGCTAGGAACGGGACGCCTGATTTCGCCGGAGCACTTTCGGGAGCAGATCGCTCCGACATCGGTAGGCAAGGGTCACAACCGGCCCGATCTCTATTTCGCCTATGGATTTGTCGTTGCCAACGGGTGGATTGTGCAGAACCCCAGCATCAATGGCTACAGCGGCGCATTCGGCTACAACATGGCCACGGGAGTGACCATCGTGGTCGAGGCTACCAAGAGCCAGCACTCCACCACCGACGCGGCCGCATTCGACATTCTCCGGGAGGTCGTCAAGTACGTCACCCCCGCATCACCGATCAACTTTTGACCGCCTCAGCGAGGTGAATGGAGATAGGGCGGCGGCAAGCAAAGGCTCGTCTTAGCGTGCGTTATTGTGCACTACGTGAGCCGGGCAAGAGTTGTTAAGAAGATGGTAGGCACGACTGGACTCGAACCAGCGACCTCTACCGTGTCAAGGTAGCGCTCTAACCAACTGAGCTACGCGCCTGCGATGGGAACAACGTTCGCTCCACCATGATAGCAAGTTTCTCCACCGCCGGCGCGGCGTCCGGCGATAGGTGCGAACGTGGCGTGGCGGGGAGCGCTTCTGTATCATGGGGTTCTGGTGATTGAGCCCTCGACACTTCGGCGCCGCCGGTCGCCTGCCATACCAAGCCCCCTATTTTCATGAAGCTTCCGACGTGCTGAAAGATCTTCGCGCCGCGCCCAACCTGCTTACCTTCCTGCGTCTGTTCATCATCCCCTTTTTGGTGACGGCGGTCCTGGACGCGCACTATCGCACCGCCTTCGCGCTATTTCTGCTGGCCGGTTTCAGCGATGGTCTGGACGGTTTGCTGGCGCGCTGGCTGCAACAACGCACATTGCTGGGGCAGTACCTGGACCCGGTTGCCGATAAGCTGCTGTTGAGCACGCTGTTCCTCGTGCTCATGCATCAGGGGCTCATTCCACGCCGCGTCACCATCCTGGTATTCAGCCGTGACATCGGCATGCTGGTTGTCGCGGCGTTGCTTTTTGCCGCGGTAGGGACGCGCGACTTCCGGCCCAGCATCTGGGGCAAAGCCAACACGGCAGTCCAGGTGTTCACCGTGACGGTAACGCTCTGGGCCGCCTTCTATCCGCAAAGCCTGCTTTTATTTGCGAAGAGGTGGTCGCTGGTCGCCACCTTCGTACTCACACTCTTCTCCTGGCTCCATTACACGCTGCGGGAGACGCGGAAGATGGGAAGCCAGGCCACGCATCGGCTACCGGCCGACGACTAGCTCAGGCGGCCCGGTCACAGCCACGCTCGTGCAGCCCCGGCACTAAACGCGGGCGCCCACGTCTTCATCCTCATCCGGCGTACTGACTTCAGCCGTCATATCCTCGTATTCGCCGGCATCGAAGATCTCGCCGCACTCCTGGCATTCGACGAATTCCGCGTCTTCCTGTCGCGAGACGACGCGCACTTTGGGATGCTTGCAGACTGAGTCCATGTACAAGGTCACGGGATCGATCCCGCCTTTGGGGGACATTCTACCCGCCTCCACGTCTAAGTCAACCCGCATCTGGCCGGGTCCAGTGGACCGCTTTGACCCGCACAAATCGATAGTTGACGCGCCGCGAGCGCCAGTACCCGCGTATCCAAATCCCCGAACCTGCAGCGAACTTTTATAATCTGGAAAGGGCAGACACACTGCTACCGGCACGGCCACTACCAACTGAGGACCCACTTCCCCCGCCCATGACTGTTAGCCATCGCCTGCACCTCTTGCTCGTTCAGCGTCGAACGTTGGCGGCTACCCTTCTACTGTGCCTGTTCGTGGCCTTCGTTGTGGGCGGCATTCTCACGCGCGGCGGCGACCCTTCGCTTGAGTTCAACGCGCCCGCCGCACTGCCCTCCTCCAACGGCCTGGTGGACCAGACGCCCTTACGCACCGCCCGCGCGCTGGCCGCTACCGCCGCCGTGCCGCAGGAGGAGCAATATGCAAAGCAGGCGCTCGAACTCTCCGACAGCGAGGTGGATCAGGCCTTTGCCGCCGCGCTCCGGAATGCCACCGAACATGCGCCGCCGTTGACCGGGCAAGCACTCAAGATCTCGCAACGCATCGCAGTGCTCAACGCGCGCGTACACGCGGAGCAACTTGCCGTGGCCGCCCGCACTCACTCGATCGGCGCGGCGCCGCAGCCGGCTTCCGCAGCAGTCGCCGCTGACGACTCCGATCCGCAGCTTCAGTTGGCCCAGGCACAACTGGCCCTCGACTCCGATGAGCTGGATGAGCTGCACCAGACGCTGATGCGCATGGGCGGAGACCGCCACGCCCTCATCCAGCAGGCCCTGGATGAACACGAAGCGGTCCACAAACAGGGGCCGCCCGCAGGCTCGCAAACCGCGCAACTGGAATCCGCGGCAGCGCTGGTTTCGCTTCCGGGCAAGCTGCGCGCGTTGCAGTCGCTTCGTGCCCGGCAGCACGCCCTGGGCTCGGCGCAACGCGAGGCAGAGGCTATGGCAGCCACCCTGCTGGCGCAACGGGACGCGCTCGCGCAAGCCATGGAGAAGGCCGGCGGAGACGTGCCCGCAAGCGCCGCTCAAGCCGCTCCGGTGCCTCCGGGTAACGCCCTTCCCGGAGAAACACTCGCGCATATGCACGCGCTCGCGTTCGACCGGCAATCCATGGCGCAGATGGAGCGCCGCATCCGGGACGAGCGCAGCCTTGCGGAGGTCTATGGCCAGTGGGGCGCGCTTGTCGTCTCCCAGCAGCGTACGCTGCACCACCGCATTCTCCTCGTCCTCGCCGCCATTGTCCTGGTGCTGCTTCTGGTATTCGCGCTGGACACCTCTCTCCGGGGCTTACTGGGTCGAAACAGTGTGGACCGAAAGCGGACGCACAGGCTGCGCTTCCTGCTCTCATTCGGATTGCAGGTCATGGGCGCGTTGGTCATTCTGCTGCTGATCTTCGGCGCGCCTAAACAAACGCCGACCATCATCGGCCTCGCGACCGCCGGCTTCACAGTGGTGATGAAGGACTTCATTGTCGCCTTCTTTGGCTGGTTTGTGCTGATGGGCCGTAACGGCGTCCATGTTGGCGATTGGGTGGAGATTAACGGCGTCGGCGGCGAAGTGGTGGACATCGGCATGCTGCGCACCACGCTGCTTGAGACCGGGAATTGGGCGGAGAGCGGACGGCCCACCGGCAGGCGTGTGGCTTTCATGAACAGCTATGCCATCGAGGGCCACTACTTCAACTTCTCCACCAGCGGCCAGTGGATGTGGGACGAAATGCGCATCGCGCTCCCCGCGGACCACAACGCTTACGCCGCGGCAGAGGCGATCCGCGCGGTGGTGTTCGAGGCCACCCGGCAGCAGACGAAAGAGGCGGAGGCGGAGTGGGCGCAGGCGATGCGAAAGACCAGCGGGGCCAGCTTTTCCGCCCAGCCCACCATCGATCTGCGGCCAGGTGGAGGCATCGAGCTGGTGATCCGCTATATCACCCGCGCCCAGGACCGTCATCAGGTGCGCTCCATGCTGTATCCGCGCATCCTCGCCATCCTGCACGGTCCGGCGGAGATCGAGGAATCCTCGCTCGTTACCGCTTTCGCTTCGAACTGAAGGCCGGATTACCTGCGGATCCCAATCCCTAGTACTTGGGCAGCTTGGGATCGATCCTGTCTGACCAGGCGGTGATGCCTCCCGCCAGATTCTCCACCTGCTTGAACCCGCTCTGCTGCAGGAACTCGGCTGCCTTCTGGCTACGGCCGCCGCTCTTGCAGTGCACCACAATGTTGCGCTCGCGATCCAGCTCCGCCACGCGCTGCGGCAGGTCGTTGAGCGGGATCAGATGACCGCCGATATTCGCGATCTGCGCCTCGTGCGGCTCGCGCACATCCAGCACAAACACGTCTTCTCCCGCATCCTTGCGGCGCTTCAACTCCTCCGGACCGATCTGCGGAATACCGTTTTGTAGCGTTGCGTTGCCCGTGCTGCTCACCGTGGCACTCTCCTTGGCATGCGGCTGGATGCCGCAGAACTGATCGTAATCGATCAGGTGAGTCACTGTCGGATGCGGGCCGCACAACGGGCACTCCGGATTCTTACGCAGTTTCAGCTCGCGGAAACGCATCGCGAGCGAATCGACCAGCAGCAGCCGCCCGATCAGCGGCTCGCCCTTGCCCAGGATCAGCTTGATGACTTCCGTAGCCTGGATGATGCCCACTAACCCCGGGAGAATGCCCAGCACGCCACCCTCGGCGCACGAGGGCACCAGCCCCGGCGGCGGCGGTTCCGGGTAGAGACAGCGGTAGCAGGGGCCTTCCTTCGTGGCGAAGACGCTCGCCTGGCCCTCGAAGCGGAAGATCGAGCCATACACATTCGGCTTCCCGCTCAACACGCACGCATCATTCACCAGGTAACGCGTCTGGAAGTTATCCGTGCCGTCTGCGACGATGTCGAAGCCTGCCAGTATCTCCATGGCATTGGCGGAGGTGAGCATCGTCTCGAACTTCACCACCTTCAGGTCCGGGTTCAAAGCCAGAAGCTTCTCTTCCGCGGAATCGAGCTTCGGACGGCCAATATCCCGCGTGCTGTGGATGATCTGCCGATGCAGGTTGCTCGCATCCACGGTGTCGAAATCCACCAGCCCCAGCGTACCCACGCCCGCTGCCGCCAGGTAGAAGGCCAGCGGCGCACCCAGGCCACCGGTGCCGACCAGCAGCACCCTGGCTGCCTTCAGCCGCTGCTGCCCCTCCATGCCTACTTCGGGCAGAATCAGATGCCGCGAATAGCGCGCTATGTCCTCGTTGGTGAGCTTTGGCAATGCTGTGAGGTCTTCTGTAACCGTAGCCATGGCAAACTCCACGTCTTCCTTAAAGCCACTTCTCTTCAGATATACCCGCCAGGCAACACCGTCATTCTGAGTGCCTGGGTTTGCGTGAGGCATCCATGCGAACTCGCCATGGATTCAGCGGCACCCCGCTCCTCAGAATGACGTGCCCCTGTCCAGACCCCCGGCGATCGAAGGGATGATCGAGAGGTTGTCGGAGTCCGTCACCCGCGTGTCTTCCTTCGCTTCCAGATAGCGGATATCTTCGTCGTTCAGGTACACATTGACGAACGCCCGCAACTTGCCTTCATCGGAGAAGAGATGTTTCTTCAACTCCGGATATTGCGTCGTCAACTGCTCGAGCGCCTGCTGCACGGTGGTAGCGTTCACCTCCATGCTGTCCTGCTTGCCGGCGAAAGCGCGGAGCGGTGTGGGAATCAGGATCTTCATCGTTCGTCGTTCCTCTCGTCAATCTTCGTGTGCCCGGTGCCCCGTTCAGGGCGAGTTCAGGGCACTATCTGAATCTGCTGATCTTCAAACCGCTTGGTCTCTTCGCTCGTCCCCGCCAGCAGAAACGCATTGGTCGCCTCCGCCTGGCCCGACTGCACGCTGGTGATGACGTAGGAGCAGCCGATCCAGTGCGCCTCGACAAAGTCGGTCTTTGACCACTGCGCCGGATGGTCCGGATGCGAATGGTAGAAGCCTACGATGTCCCGTCCCCGCTCGCGGCCCTGGCGCTGAATGCGAATCAACTCCACGGGAGAGATGTTGTAGCGGTTATGCGCCGCATCGCGACGCGTGTTGCCGGCGCGCACTACCTCTTCCACGCCGTTTTCCAGGCCGTCCGCGCCTTCCGCGCTCTGCCCCAGCAGCACCCCGCAGCACTCATCCGGATAGCTCTCTTCTCCGTGCGCTCGCATAGCGTCGTAGTGCTCCTTTGCCATCTTCAGGACCATCTCGACAGCCGCCCTTTATTCATTCCAGAAACGCTCACTCATGTACTTGTCCGCGGCGTCGCACAGAATCGTCACAATCACGGCTTCATTTCCCTTGCCGTGCTCCTCCTCGCCAACCTGCAGCGATGCGGCCACCGCGGCTGCGGCGGAGATCCCCACCAGCATGCCTTCGCTCCGCGCCAGGCGCTTGGCCATCGCATAAGCGGTCTCGGTGCCCACCTCCATCGACCGGTCAGCCAGCAGCGGATCATAGATCGGCGGCACGATCGCGGTGGCCATGTGCTTCAGCCCTTCCAACCCGTTGAATGGCGAGTCCGGCTGCATGGAGATGCACGCGATTCCAGGATTCAGCTCGCGCAGCCGGCGCGTCGTGCCCACGAACGTACCGCTGGTGCCCAGTCCGGCGACAAAGTGCGTGATCGTGCCCTCCGTCTGCCGCCATATCTCATTGCCTGTGCCGGGGTTGCTCGCCGTCCCGCGGTAGTGCGCCAGCCAGTTCTCGTCGTTGCCGTACTGGTCGGCGTAGAAGTATCGATCGGGTTCAGCGGTTGCCAGAGAGCGCGCCTTGCGGATCGCACCATCCGACCCATCGATGGGGTCGGTCCAGACGACCTCCGCGCCGTACGCCGCCAGAATCTTCTTTCGTTCCATGGACACATTCGAGGGCATGCACAGCGTCACCGGGAAGCCCTGAGCGGCGCCCAGCATGGCGTATGCAATGCCGGTGTTGCCGCTGGTCGCATCCAGCAGATGCCGGCCCGGCCCCAGCAGACCCCGGCCTTCGGCTGCCGCCACAATCGATGAAGCCGCTCGGTCCTTCACCGAACCGCCCGGATTGGCCCACTCCGCCTTGCCTAGAAGGGTGATGCCGGGCAGATGCGCCGTCAGGCTGTCCAGGCGCAGCAGCGGCGTGTTGCCGATCCGCTCCAGCAGCGAAGCCCCCAGCGTGCGCGTTGCCATCTCCGTCCCAGCCATCGATCTTCCTCTTTGCGCTTCCCCGGTGTGGTCCAGCCCCGTCGTTGCGGCTATCGTTCAAGTATGCGACATTGGACTTCAGCCGCCGCGCACTCCCTATAAGTGTAGCGGGCGCCTCTGAAAGGACGGCTCCGCTCCCATGCGAACCAAAGTGACCGCACGCTCCTACGACGAGATCCTTCAGCTCCTGCGTGGTGCTCAATTTGATGTCCGGGAAGTGCCGTCCGTCGCAGGACATGACGCACCCGAACACATTTCCGGACACATTTTCGTCACAAAGTACGGAGCCGGAGCCCTGCTGGCGCGCAATCCGGCATTCGGCGGCAAAGATCCCAAGGGCCAGGAGGGTGAGCACTCCGTCGTCTGGGTGCAGCACCCCGGCTGGGTGCTCGGCGGCCAGGTGTCCACGCTGCTCGACCGGGGCTACCAGAAGTTCTTCACCACCCCGAAACTGACCGTGGCGGCGACGGCCGACGGCCTGAAGGCGATCCACCGGTTCGCCGAAGAGCTGCGCGAGATCATCGGCGAGCCCAGCCTCTATAACGAATCTCTCGGCTCCGTCAGCGACAGTTACCTTTATGACCGCGTCAAGAACCGCGACCTGCCCGTAGCCAAGCGCCCCATCCCGGCCTGGGATTTGCCGGCAAAAGGGTAGCCTCGCTTCTATCCCTTGCGTGCCCGCTCGCGCTGCCACTCGCGGTAAGCCTCGCTCTTGCCCATTCCCCGCTCGCGTGCGGCTCGTTTGAGCGCATCCATCTCGCTTAAGCTCTCTTCCCGCATCAGCCGTCCCACGTGTCCAGCCAGTGACTCGGCTGCGGCGGCGGTCGCTTCGGCGGTGGCCTCTACCAACACGACGAACTCGCCGCGCACCCGGTCGCGCCCGACAAGCTCGGCCCGTACGTCGTCGACCGGGCCCCGCAGAAACTCCTCGTGCAGCTTGGTCAGCTCGCGCGCCAGCACCACCCGGCAGTTGCCGGTCCAGGTTGCCGCAACGTCCGCCAGCATCTCCAGCACACGGTGCGGCGCTTCATAGAAGACCAGCGTCAGCGCCTCGCCGGACGCTCGTACCCGAGCCGCCAAACGCTCCAGCTCAGTGCGCCGGGCTCCAGACTTGGCGGCAAGAAAGCCGCAGAAGAGGAAACGCTGCGTGTCTAAACCAGAGCCCACCAGCGCCGCCACCGCCGCGTTGGCGCCCGGAATCGGCACCACCGGCAGACCGGCTGCGATCATGGCCCGTGCCAGCCGCAGGCCCGGATCGGAGATTCCCGGCGTACCCGCATCGCTGATCATGGCTACGCTCTGCCCTGCCTGCACCCACGCCACGGCCTCCGCGGCCCTCGCCTCTTCATTGTGCTCATGGCAACTCGCCGCGCTGGTCCTTATATCGAAGTGGCGCAGCAGATGTTGCGACTCGCGGGTGTCCTCGCACAGGATGCGATCGGCGGTGCGCAACACCCGGAGCGCCCGCAGCGTTATGTCCTCCAGGTTGCCGATGGGCGTGCCGACCAGGTAGAGCCCCGGCGCGAGCGGCGCATGCTTCTTCTCTGAGTGCGGTTCCTGTGCTCCGGCCACGCCTCTACTCCGCCCGGCGGAGCTTCCGGCTTTCGGCGAACAGGCCCATGGAGTGCATCAGGTTCTGCAAGGTCACGATGCCGACCACCCGCTCCCCCTCGGTCACTGGCACCATGCTCATACCGCGCCCATGGAAGCGGCTGATGGTCGTGCCCAGAGAGTCGTCCGGCTTGGCGATATGGAAGGCGCGCTGCATGATGCCCTGCACATAGCCGTTGCCCTCGCTGCGCAGGGCCTCGGCGATGGTCTGCCGCGAAACGATCCCCACCACGCTGCGCCCGCGCACCACCGGGAAATCATCCTGCAGGCTATGGATCGCCTTACCCAGCGCATCCTCGAGCGTATCGGAAGGCGAGAGCAGCGAGAACTCCGTCAGCATCACATCCCGCATGTAGACGGTATCCACCACCGCCTGGAAGACCGTGCCCTGGTCCTCCAGTTGGCCGCCCACGAAGATAAAGAAGCCGGCCATGATCAGCCAGGGATTCTGCAGGAAGATGCCGCTGACGAAGGCTGCGACCGCGAGCAGTTGACCCACGCCCGTGGCCGCGCGGGTGGCCTGCGTCTTACTCCTGGTGCTCCGGCCAAAGCTGCCGCGCAGCACCCGTCCCGCGTCCAGCGGATACGCGGGCAGCAGGTGGAGCGCGCCAAGGAACACGTTCAGCCACAGGAAGCTGCGGATCAGGTGCGCGGGTGTGACGAGGGGCTGCTGCACCATCCGGAACGCGGGCGCCATCCCGGCGATGGTGAGCGCACAGACCAGGGCAAACGAGAAGCTGGCGAGCGGGCCCACCAGCGCCATGCGCATCTGCATCTGCACATCGCTGGCCCGCTCCACGCTCTCCGCGTTGGCATAGGACAACAGGCCGCCGATCGGCAGCAGCAGGATACTGCGGAGCTGCAGACCGTTATACGCAGCCGCGATCGCGCGGGCCAACTCCCGCACGGCGACCACCAGCACCAGCAGGATCCACAGCCCGAAGCCGCGCCACGACGATGCATTGAGCATGTTGGAGTAGGCCAAGCAGACGCCCAGCATCAGCACGAAGAACATGTGTATCCGCAGGTCCACGCCCAACCATTGGCCTAACGGAAGTGACCATCCGCGCATCGTGTATCCCTGTGCCTCTTCCCCGTTTGAAACCGCAGCCGGCGCACCCGGATCTGCCGTAAGCAACTCCAGTAAGCCATTGTAGAGCAGAGGTAACCCGCCTTCGTCGCCGCCAGGGTCAACCGGCTACCATCGAGCAGGAGGACCATGCGCGTCATCGCCGGTATCTATCGCTCCCGTCTCCTGGCCGCTCCACGCGGCATGGAGACCCGCCCCACCGGCGACCGCCTGCGGGAGACGCTCTTCAACGTGCTCGCGCCGGTCATTCGCGGTGCGGCGGCGGCGGATCTCTACGCCGGCTCGGGCGCCGTCGGCATTGAGGCGCTTAGCCGGGGTGCAGCGCGGGTCACCTTCGTGGAGAGTGCTCCCCCCGCCATCGCCGCCCTGCGCGCCAACCTGAAGGCGCTGGGCATCGGCGCCGAGGCCACGGTAGAGACGCGCGCAACCAATCTCAGCCTGCGCAGCCTTGCCCGCCGCGCGCCGCAATGGAATCTCGTCTTCCTCGACCCGCCCTACGAAGCGCAGCAGGAGTATGCCCGCACGCTGACTCTGCTCGGAGAAACGGCGGCCGGCCTGCTCGCTCCGGGCGCGATCGTGATCGCCGAACATCGCCGCCGCGCGAGCGCCCCACTGGATGAAGAGTACGGAGCGTTGTCGCGCTACCGGGTGCTCGAGCAGGGGGACGCCGCGCTCAGCTTCTTTCGCATGAGCTCGGAGGGCCATTAGAAGCCGGGGCCGCCGGTATGCAACCCCGTCGCGAGATCGATAGCGAATTCCACCTCGCTATCCGTACGCATCTCCCAGCCCCAGCCCTGCAGCCGCCCGTCCCGTACCTCGCCCAGCCGCACGCCTTCCCAGGAGAGGCGTCCGCTCTGCCAGGCGCGGCCCTCATGCCCCCAGGCCAGCAGCGTGTGGAAGCTCGCGAAGAGCAGCAGATCGGGATCCCGAACGGCGCGCACCTCGGTCACCGGGCGAAATGGTATCTGGATCCAGCGCTCCGGAGCAGCCGTGTTCGTGACGTAGGCGTATCCCCCGGCGACTGCGCACAGGCTGCCGGCGTCAGGGCACGACCACACGCCCGTGGGCACGGCCGGACTCGCGAATCCCAGGGCGCAGGTAGCCAGAAACGCCTCCGCGCCGTGCGGCCGCACCAGCAGTTCCAGCGCGCCGCGCTCGACCTCTTCGACCTGCACCGGATAGACATAGTGCCGCCGCGGCAGGATGAGCGGCCGTGCGGCGAGCAACTCCACCTCCCAGCTATGCGGAAATGTCAGATTGACGGTTGGCATTTGTATCTGGATCGGAGTGTTATTCAAATCCTGTCAGGCAGATAGACGGCTTGCACGGTGCGTCAGCTATGCGTCCAAACGAGGGCCGTTTAGCCACGCGCTCCACTCTCAATCCGGATCACGGTGCGCATTACATGCGTGCCGCCGCCGGCAAGCGTAATGGCGTTCTCGGCGGCATTTCCGGACTCCACGCAAACCATGCCGCGCCAACCATCCGGTTCCATATCCTTGAGTCCGCGGGTCTTCTCATCCCACGGGTTCCAAACCACCGTGCTCCTTGATCCGCTCTTTTCGACGATGATCTGCCGCCTCCACGCGGCGTCGTTAATGATGCACGCGGCCTCGGTGTTCAGGTGGAGTTGGTCGGTCTCTCCTGCAAATCGCAGCGGTTCGCCCTGCTGCCGCTTGCGCCGCCCTCCGTCGGCCTTGTCGAAATACTCCGTACCTGCCAGGCCGGTGACGGCTACCTGCGCGATATCGCCTACGGCGAAGTAACTGTGCAGCGCCTCCTCGAAGTGGAACGACCCGTCACCCTCATGGGTGACCGCGAGTTCGAGTGCAAGCTGCAATCCCACGGTCACCCGGTACCGTAAATGAAATGCGTCGTATCCATACTCGCGGCTCACTACGTTAGGCCGCAGCGCAAACACCAGTGTTAAATCGCCCGTCCCGGCGGCGCTGGCCTCCTCGAGCGTCCATTCGCTGGTGCGTGCAAACCCGTGCGACGGCCCGGGAAGCCCATCGCCGCGCGGTCCAAACCAAGGGAAGATGACGGGCACTCCACCGCGAATCGCCTTTCCCGGCACAAACTCGCTTCGCTGGCTCAGAAACAGCACGGGGCGCTGACCGCGAGGCGTCCATTGCGTCACGTGAGCGCCGTGAAGGTAGACCTCCGCCTCGGCCGCCGGCGTGCTGACGATAGCCCGCACAAGGCCGCCGGGCATCCCCTCGAACTCGAGCACACGCTCGATGCCGAACCGCTCACCCAGTTCGCGGGCGCTCTGGGCGGCGACCTTTGCTTCCGTGTTGTTGTTCACCGTTGACGTCTCTCCATAGTCGTTGTCACTGGGAATATCCGGACTTGTCTAACCAGTATGAATTTAGCCTGACGGCTAAGATTGCGGGAACAAAGCGCACCCTGATCTTCGTTACCACCATCTATGATGGGCTGCATCGGATGACTAGCTGGACTAAGATCCGCTTTCTCTACTTGCTGCTGGCCCTGTACATCGCCACCAGCCTGACGTACTACGTCATGGGAATGCTGGCCCTGAACCAGCACCTCTTCCATGCGGGCGAGCACATCCGCGCTCCGTTCACGACCGAAGACGATCCCTTGACGCTCACTTCCGTCACTCCGGAGGCGACCGCAGCGGGTCTCGCCAAGGGCGACCGGCTGGTGGAGATCAACGGCGAACCCTACCGCGGCTATGACCAGATCGTCGCAGCCACTGGAGCCGGGAGCGGATCCCTGCACCCCAACGACCTGCTGGACGTAGTGGCGCGCAAACCGGACGGCAAGCTGCACACAGCGCAGATCCATACTGTCGCTGAACGGCCGCCCAGAACAAGCGACTTCATCGCCGTAGCGGCCATCGATGTCATTCCTCCCCTGGTTTGCCTGCTGGTGGGCTACTGGGTCGTAGCAGCGCGTCCGCGCGACTGGAACGCCTGGCTCCTGCTGCTGCTGCTTACGCTTACCGAAGTGCTGTTCTTCCCCGCACAGTGGTGGTCCGGCGGCTGGCTGATCTTTCTGGGCGGCTGGTACACGGCATTCAATGTTCTGTCTGGATTAGCGCTGCTTCTCTTTGGCATCTACTTCCCGGAGCGTTGGCGCCTGGATGCGAGATATCCCTGGCTCAAGTGGCTGATTGTCGTTCCCCTGGCAGCCTTCGCTGGTATCGTCCTCTGGACTCAGCACATCGAGAACTTCCATGCGGCGGCCTGGGGGAACCGGACGGCGGAGCTCTCCGCGTGGGCGGACCGCGTCGTGCGGCCGCTCAACCTGCTGTGCATTCTGGCGTACTGGGCCGCCATTCTCGACAAGTTGCGCTCCGCCACGACCGCGGATGCGCGCCGGCGCATGCGCGTGGTCTGCGTCGGCTCGGTTGTCGGTCTGGGCTCGCTGCTGATCGCCTTCGTGCTGCTGCCGCACTTTGTCACCAGCCCGGACAAATTGCAGCCGGTGCGCATTGTGGGCGCACTGCTCACCCTGGCGCTGCCATTCTCCCTTGCTTACGTCGTGGTGGTGCAGCGGGCACTCGATGTGCGCATCCTCCTGCGCATGGGCACGCGCTACGCCCTGGCGCGCGCCACGCTCATTACCATAGAGCTGGGCGTGGTCCTCTTCCTGGTGCTTCGTTTCCTCCTGCCCATGTTCGAGCACCGGCAGAACCTCACCGTCGCCATCTCGGTGACGGTGCTGATCGCCGCCGTCCTGATCAAAGTCTTTGCCACCCGCAATAGCCTCAGCCACCGTCTGCAACAGTGGCTCGACCGCAAGTTCTTTCGCGAGGCCTACGACGCCGAGGTGGTGCTCAGCGATCTCTCCGAGCAGGCGCGACGCTTCATCGAAGCCGGGCCCCTGATTGAAACCATCTCCCGCCGCATCGCCGAAGTTCTGCACGTGCAGGAGGTCGCCGTGTTCCTGCGCCGTGGCCGCGCCTTCCAACTGCAGCTCGCCGTGGGGATTCCGGCGGAGGCGTCCCTGCACTTCGAAGAGGGGTCGTCCACCGTCCGTAACCTGATGCGCTCCAATCAGCCGGCCACGCTCTATCGTGAGGACCCCGATGGATGGTTCCTGCTGGCCGACGAGCGGGAGCGGAGCACGCTCGAAATCCTGCGCTCGGAACTGCTGCTGCCGCTCTGCGGCCGCGAACGGCTGCTCGGGCTCATGTCTCTGGGCGCGAAGCGGTCCGAGGCGGCCTACACGGCCTCCGACCTGCGGCTCCTGCAATCGGTCGCGTCGCAGGCCGGTCTCGCGCTTGAGATCAGCGAACTGGCGCATTCGCTGGCGCGGCAACATACCGAGCGGGAACGCATCGATCGCGAGATCGAGATCGCGCGCGAGGTGCAGGAACGTCTCTATCCCCAGGAGATCCCTGTCATCTCCGGACTGACGCTCGCGGGCGCATGCCGCCCTGCGCAGGGCGTCGGCGGCGACTACTACGACGTGATGCAACTGGACGACGGGCGTCTGGGCCTGGCCCTGGGCGACGTCTCCGGCAAAGGCATCTCCGCCGCCCTGCTGATGGCCAGCCTGCGCGCCTCTCTGCGCGGCATGACCATGGAGGGTCCCCGCGATCTGGCCAAAGTCATGCAGAAGGTCAACCGGCTGGTCTATGAGGCGTCGGCGAACAATCGCTACGCCACCTTCTTCTTCGCCACCTATGATCCGCAGACACGAGAGCTGCGCTACGTGAACGCCGGGCACAATCCACCGCTGGTCCTGCGCGATTCATCAAGCCTTTGGCTGGACGGCGGCGGACCGGTGGTGGGCCTGCTCACGGATGCGGGCTACGAGGAGCACCACGTCGCCCTGCAGCCCGGAGACCTGTTTCTGGCCTATACCGATGGGATCAGCGAAGCCATGACCAACGCCGACGAGGAGTGGGGCGAGGAACGCATGATCGAAGCGGTCATCCGCAAACCGGAGGCTCACGCGACGGAGATCCTGAAAGGCATCTTTGCAAAAGCCGACGCCTTCTCCGCCGGCGCTCCGCAGCATGACGACATGACCCTGCTGCTGATGAAGCTGGACCCGCTCGGCGCTCCTATGTCGTTGAACGGCGCAGCGGCTGCCGGCGTCGCAGCGATGCATCACACCCAGCTTTCCTCCTGAACGCTGGAATGGCACGACTCGGCCGCGCGACTGCAGCAGCAAAGTGCAGGATTGGGTGCCCCACTCCTAGCGCAGCTAGGGTGGGGTTGTTGCAGCGACCGCTCCCTACAGCCCCCACGCCTGCACGCGTTCCCGCACGCTGCGTACGCGCACCGGCAGGTCCAGCGCCGCGCCTTCTTCGAGCAGCGGCACCAGCTTGTCGAACTCCGGGCCGGCATGCACGCCGGTCAGCACCAGCCGCACCGGATGAAACAGCTCCTTGCCCTTCACGCCGGCCTCAGCCTTCACCTCATTCATCAGGGCCTTGAAACCCTCCGCGGTCAGCGGCCCCACAGCCCCGCGTACCCGCCCGGCAAACGCCGTCAATACCTTCTTCCCCGCCTCGCTCTCCAGCAGTGAGGCATTCTCCGCCAATGCCTTTGCTGCGTCCACATCGATGTGGAAGACAAACTCCGCCTTGCCCGGCAACTGATCCAGCCGATCGACACCGGGCAGAAAGACCGCGAGCAGCCGCTCAAACCATGCGACGACCTCCGCCGGCGCCTCCGCGCGCGGCCGCAACCAGCCCTCCGTCTCGAAGTCGCGCCACGCCAGCGCGGCGATCTCGGCCGCGCTCCGCTCTTTCAGATAGTGGCGGTTCAGCCAGTTCAGCTTGTCCCAGTCAAAGACCGCGGGCGAAACCGTCACGCGTTCCAGCTTGAACTCTCGGATCAGCTCTGCCGGCGTGAAGGTCTCGCGCGTGCCGCCCTCCGCGCCCCAGCCCAGCAACGCCAGATAGTTCACCAGCGCCTCGGGCAGGTAGCCCATCTCGCGGAAGCTGGCGATCGAGGTCGCCCCATGCCGTTTGGAGAGCCGCTCACGGTCACTGCCCAGAATGGTGGAGAGGTGCGCGAACTCCGGCAGCTTCCACCCAAACGCCTCGTAGACCGCCACCTGCTTCGGGGTGTTCGAGATGTGGTCGTCGCCGCGGATCACGTGCGTGATCTCCATCAGCGCATCGTCCACCGCAACTACGTAGTTGTAAACCGGCACGCCGGACGACCGCACCAGGATGGGATCGCTCACCGTCTCCGCCGCGAACTCCAGCGGCCCGCGCAGGAGATCATGAAACTGGATCGGATGCGCAGGCATCTTCAGCCGGACAGCGGAGGGCTCGCCCGCCGCGGCACGCCGCGCGCTCTCCTCCGGCGCGATCGACCGGCAGCGGCCGGAGTAGGCCTGCTGCCGATGCTCCCGCACCGCCTCCGCCCGCTCCGCCTCCAGCTCCTGCGCGGTGCAGAAGCAGCGGTACGCCTTGCCCTCGGCCAGCAACTGTTCCGTGTGGCGGCGGTAGATCTCCATGCGCTCCGATTGCCGATAGGGCGCATGCGGCCCGCTCTCATACGCGCCCGCCGGATGTGATCCAGCCAGGTGCGGCCCCTCCTCCCACGTCAAGCCCAGCCAGTGCAGGTCTTCGATGAGCTGCGCTTCAAAGTGCGCCTCGGAGCGCTCGACGTCCGTATCCTCAATGCGCAGCACGGCCGCACCGCCGTTATGCCGCGCGAACAGCCAGTTATAGAGCGCCGTGCGCGCATTGCCCACATGCAGCATGCCGGTCGGCGAAGGCGCGAAGCGCACCCGCGGCGGCGTCTGCCCAGCCGGTGTTGACAGATTCGTCGGATTCGCCATGATGCCTTGATGCTATCGCAGCAGCCGCCGGCCCATCTGCGTGAAGGTCGGTGTGGTTCAGTTTCAGTGGTGCGCAATCGCCGGTCCCATGTGACGCATGGCCGCACGGTAGTTGGAGAAGCAGGATCTCGGCTACGATTGCGTCGTGCATCGGTTCTCGTATGTGGCGCGACGAATGTCTCGCCTGGAGGTCGGCACGCATGAAAGCCGCGGTACTACACGAGTTTGGATCCCTGCCTCGTTATGAGGAGTTCCCTGAGCCAATAGCCGCCGCCGGCGATGCGTTGATTCATGTCAAGGCTGTCGCCCTCGAAAACTTCGACAAAGTGGCGGCGCAGGGCGTTCACTATGCAAGCAAACGCATGTTCCCGCAGTTTCCCGCGATTGTCGGCCATAGCGGCGCCGGCACGCTTGCGGACGGGACGCTGGTGACCTTTGGCGGTAGCCGGCCACCCTATGGAACGATGGCTGAGATGGCAGTTGTCCCCAAGGAATACGCGGGGTATCTGAGTCCGGTGCCGGCGGGCGTGGACGCGGGATTAGCAGCCGCCCTGCCTGCAGCGGCGCTTACTTCGTACTTGCCCCTGAAGTGGGCAGCGAAGCTGGAGCCAGGACAGACCGTCCTCATCCTCGGCGCTACAGGTGTTTCCGGAAGACTGGCTGTCCGCATTGCATCGCTGCTTGGCGCGAGGAAAGTGATAGCTGCCGGCAGAGAGGCGTCCATCCTGGAATCTTTGCGGGAGATCGGAGCCAGCGCCATCGTCGATCTCAAACTGCCGGACGCGGAGGTTTACGACGCGTTCCTTCGTGAATCGAGTGCGGCCTACGACGTGGTTCTGGATTTCCTGTGGGGCCATCCTACCGAATTGCTTTTCCGGGCGATCACGCCCAGCGAGGTCGGCTTCGCCAGGCACAGAACTCGCTACATCCAGATCGGGCAATCCGCAGGTGCAGTCATCTCGCTTCCTGCCGAAGCGCTGCGCACATCCGGGTTGGAACTGAGCGGGGTGGGCAGTGTTCCGCCCGGGGTATTGCCTCAAGCGCTGGAGCAGATCTGGACGTGGGTTCGCGAAGGCAAGCTGACCATGGACGTCGAGAAGGTGGATCTCAGCAGCGTCACCGAAGCGTGGCTGCGTAAGACGACAGGAAAAAGAATCGTCATCGTGCCCTAGAGAGTGGAGGCTAACCCTGTCGATCTTCCGTTTTGGCTACAATCGAGCTTCAGCCCGCTTTTCGAGGAGAACGACCCGCATGGCACACATGGTTCAGGATTCCCGTTACAAGAAGGAGATGGAAGGGCTCGATGACACGCCCTTCGACTCCGATTTCGGCAACAAAATCTATCACAATGTCTCCAAGCAGTCGTGGCAGGAGTGGGGCGAGCGCCAGAAGATGCTGCTCAATGAATACCGTCTGCAGCCCTGGACGCCGGAGGCGCAGGAGTTCCTCGTCGAGCAGATGCAGCAGTTCTTCTTCGGCGAAGGCTCGGCGCTGCCCGCCGACTATGTCCCCCCGACGCACTAAAGCTATTCGCGTGCCCATCCTGACCGTGAGCGTATCGCAGGGGAAGGATGGGTGCTGGCTATGTCGCACACCTTCGCTTCCCTCTTCCCGCGCATGCACCGGCCCGGCGCGTCCTGTACACTAGTCGAGCAAGACCCCACCTGTACGTCGTCGGGACGTGGCTCAGCCTGGTAGAGCACTCGCTTGGGGTGCGAGGGGTCGGCAGTTCGAATCTGCCCGTCCCGACCATCTTCCCTCCCAACACATCGTGTGCATCTCCCACCCGTGCGCATTCCCGGGAATGGCCGCGCGCAGCACCGCGTGTGCTCTCGCCGTACTCTGTCCGACTGATAGCGTCGCGCCGAATGCGTCAGTGCGGGATCTGGAGCTTCACTTCGGGTGTTGGTGGGGCTGAGAGCACCGGAGCGGTGCTCTTGCTGAAGGCCTTGAGCAATCCCTCGAGGAAGGCAAAGAATACGTCCACCGCATATCCCACCAGGAAGGCGAGCGCAAGCGGCGGGATCGATGCTTCCTGGGAGATGGTGAAATTGTTGAAGAGGCCGACCACGGCTCCGCCAATCGCGGCGATGAGGAAGCGAGCGGAGTTCGCCACGGACGGAGTGAACGTCCGGGTGCTCATCTGGTCCTCAAAAGTGCGCAAGAGGTAGGCGCAGGTGCCGAGCAGCGCATAGAGGACCGGGAGAATACACGCCGTGATCGCTCCGTAGAAGACGGAGACGTCGTTGAGCAGGGTTTGCGCGAAATGGCGGACCTCCTGGTAGGTGGCGGTTCGCGCGTCCCGCTCGGTATAGATATTGGCGATTCCGGGATCGAGTTCGAAGGTCTGCCGTCTCTTCTTTGCGTCGCCTCGTTCGTTTTCAAACGGGACCTTCTCGTTGGGAATGACGAACCAGTGCAGTTCCCGCGCGCGGGCGTAGATGACCCGGATCGTCGAGGCGTAATCCTGGAGCTCGCCGATGACTTCGGCTTCGTTGACGCCGGGAGGCAGTGCGGGCGGGGGCGCGCCAGGCGCTGTGGCAGGCGCAGGCCCGAGTTGTGCGCGAAGCTTTACGGCGAGATCGTTGGCGGTAGCAATGTCCTTGGTGATGGCGTTCGAGAGGGCAGAGGAGACGAAGCTGGCGATGGATACCGGGACGATGATGCAAGCCAGGATGATCGCAATCCGCAGGTAGGTGTCCACGGTGGCGCGCGTGTCCGTGTGGTAGGCCTTGAGGCTTTCGGCAGTGACAGGGCGGAGGCGGGCAGCCAGGTGGGTGAGCGCCGTGAGCAGTTTGGCGGCGATATCCTCTGTCCACTCGCGGGGCGGAACGGCGCGCGCGTGGAGAATCGCGCCGCGGATCTCAGGATCGACGTCGATGCCGATCTCTGCCGCGTACTTGAGCAGGCGCTCGGCATCGTTCAGCGCTTCGCCGAAGTAGGCGGGCGGTTGCGTATGGTCCGTGGGAAGGCTCGAGCCGGGCTGCGTCATGCCGTACGCTCCTCGATACCTACATCGTCTCCGTCAGGCCCGACCGCAATAGTAGCCTCAATGCACCCAGGAGGACAGGTTTTTGGCCGGTAGGAGTAGAGGGAGCCGGGGTCCCGCTCACCCGATGCGGGCGACCGCAGTCTGCGTCCGGCGGAAGAAGCCGCGGACCATCCGCACCACCCAGCGCGCGGCGGCCAGCGCAACCACAAGCAACGCCGCCGCCGTCGCCGCGGCCAGCCAGGGATGCACGGTCACCAGCCAGGACAGCCCGATCGCGGCCGCATCTTCTCCAGTACTCAGCGCGATATTCGACACCGGCTCCGGACTGGGCGTGACCGCCGCGCGCACCGCGGTCTTTGAGCCATGCGCCGCCAGCGCGATCGCCGCTCCGGCTGCCGTCGCCAGCAACTGCAGGCCGGGCGAGAGATGCGCACTGGCCTGGAATGCCAACAGCGCCGCGACGGGGATCCGGATGAAGGTATGCAGCGTGTTCCACAGCAGGTCCAGCCCGGGAATCTTGTCCGCTACGAACTCCGCGGCAAACAGCACCCCGCTGGTGACGATGACCCACCAGTGCCCCAGCGCCTCCAGGCCTCCGGGCAGTTCCACCCAATGCAGCCGCGCCAGCACGCCCAGCGTCAGCAGCGTTGCATAGACGTTCAAGCCGGCCGCGAAACTCGACGCCACGATGAGCGCCGCGATGGTGCTGGGCGTAAAGCGTTCCATGGCCTTCCCTCTCTATCGCGTCTCGCGCGGCCGCATCCCGCTTAGCGGCGACGGCTCCCGGAAGGACAGCTCGCCGGAGACTTCGTGCCGTTCACCACCACCCAGCCATTATCCGCGCCCGCATGTGTAGCGCAGTGCACATCGTGAATCCCGGCCACGAAGGTTCCCTTGCCGGGGAAAAAGGCCTGTCCCAGGGCAAAGACCGCAGCCCCTTTCGGCGCGGTCACCACGCCATCCAGATCGTCGTTGGTCACCACCTCCACCAGCCGCAGACTGCCGTCCGGAAAATGCACGCCGAGCGGCAGAATCTGATGGCTGCCATGGGGTCCGCCATTCTGTGTGCGGGAGGGGCTCACGGTCGTGCCGCAAACCATCACGTTGTCCACCGCCTGCGATGTCCCTGAGCCAATCAGGTCGGCCAGGTGCTGGTTCACTGCCGGCGTACAGCTGGCAGGTACCGGGACGTCCGTCGCGGCCACGGCCCCGGCGGGAAGAAGGCAGGCGAGCGCCGCCGCAATGCATAGACTGCCGGTCATGCGATACCTCCGCTTCCGATGCAGGGCAAGCCCGCTGGGGAAGGCGATCTAGTGCGAGGTGCGCGTCGCTTCACGCATGCGCCGGGCGCGCCGGGCCTGATAGAGCGCCAGCGTCAGAGGCCACCCGGCATAGGTCCGCTCATGGCAGTTGCGGCATCGCACCGGGTACTGCAGCAGAGCCAGGCGCTCCATATCGGTTCTCCACCGGAAGCGGGAAATACGGAAGTTCGAGGAGCCACACTGAACGCAGGTCACAACACACTCACGGTTACGTTGGTCATCCGGAATCGAATCATCGAACGGCGTCGCCTTGCGGCTGCCGCTATGCTATCTAACACGCTATCACGAAGTGCCGACGATCGACCGGCCCGGCACGGTGGGGGTCAGGATGGTCTGGGACGTCTCGTTTACCTGCGATATCTGTGGCAAACAAAAGGGCGAGAGCAACCATTGGTGGATGGCCACGCTCGACCCGCCGGCCGGTGCTGACCCGTCCTGCGGCGGTGAGCGCTCCAGCAACCCGGCGCCCAGTAAAAACCTGCAGGATGATACCCCATCGGGTCGCTTCACCTTGCTGCGCTGGAGTGCGGAGACCTGCTGCGACCAGGACCTGCATCACCTCTGCGGCCAGGGTTGCGCCATGCAGGCCTTAGAACGCTTCATGACCTTCGGATCACTCTACCCTGAATAGCGGCATCCTGAATAGCGGCATCCTGAATAGCGGCATCCGAAATAGCGGGATCCCGAAGAGCGGCATCCGGAAGAGCGGCAGGCCGGGGCGGTCGCGCGTTCGAGCCGATCTCCCCCATCCTGATTATTCGTGCCCTGACGCCGCGCCGCGCTCCCGACTCGTGTTGCGACGCTAACGCTCGTGGCCCTCGAACAGACCGGGGCGGGGCCGCTCGTCGGCTTGCCCTTGCTCCTGCTTCCCGTTCTGGTCGGCACGCGCTCCAGCCGCGGGAGCGTTCGAAAGCAGGCCCAGGATCTCGCGCAGTTCCGACCGCAGGCGCGAAAGCCGGGGTGCGCGCTCCGGCGCTTCCAGGCCCGCGCGTGCGAGCGGCAGCTCTTCGCGCGCCTCTGTCTTGCGGGCATGGCTCTCCTGCTGCAGAGCTTGCCGCGCGCCGGGAATGGTATAGCCTTCGCTGTACAGAAGCGATTTGATCCGGAGTGCCGCCTCCACCTCGTGGCGCCGGTAGAGCCGCTGTCCGGTACCGCTCTTCCCGGGCTTCAGTTGCGGAAACTCGCTCTCCCAAAACCGCAGCACATACGCCGGCACAGCGCACAGCCTCGCTACCTCGCCGATCCGGAAATACAGCTTGTCCGGAATCTGGGGCGTAGCCGGTGTCTGCCGGTCCTGCGATCTCTTCCGTATAGCCATGGCTGGTCTTTTCGGGAAGTATAGGCCAGCAGGGCGCGCATGGAAGAGTGTTTTCGTGGGGTCAAGATTTTGTCTTCTCGCCTCAATCGTCAGACTCCGCCGCTTCGCGCGCCCGGTAAGGCCCCCAGCGAAGGACGCGCCGATGCGCAGTCACCCGCAGCGTGGCACCTTCATCCGCATGGTGGCCTCGCCGCGGGAACATGCGAAAGGGCTGCTCTCGCTGCCGGGATTGTCCGGCAACCAGCGCAGCCCTTCTACTGCCGTGCGTTCCAGGCGATCGCGAGGGGATCGTATCAATGGCCCTTGCGATCTCCCCCACCGTGCTGCTCTCCACCCTCGCCGCGTGAAGCCGGTGCCGGCGCGCTTCGCTGCTGCGGGGCGCGCATCTGCTGTGGCTGCGGCGCGCGTTGCACCTGCTGCGCATGAGGGAAGTACTCCTGGTCACGCGATGGCCCCGGAGTCCTTCCGCTCTGGATCGTCGCGCGCTGCTGCGGGTCCAGCGGCCGTCCTGGATCGTGCTGCAGACCGCGCTGCTGCTGCTGGAACGAGGGCTGTTGTGCGGGTGGCTCGTTATGGGTCACCAGCGGCTGGGCGGAATAGCTGCCGCGATTGCCGCCGCTGCTGGTCATGGCCGGCCGTTGGTAATTGCCAGTCCGATTTCCCGGCATGGTTTGATTCTGCGGCCTGTTCTGAGTTCCCGGCTGCATTCCCGTCTCGCCGCGCGTGGGCACCGGAGTCCGCGCCGGCATGGACGTCCCATTGCGGGTGATCAGCGGGCGTTCGCTACCGTTTGCCGGCGGGTTTCCGCGTGATGGCGGCATGCCTCCCGTCTCCGGCCGCACGGCGGCCGTCTGCGGAGTGCGGACATTCTGCTGTGCGGGGCGAGCTCCGGGCTGTCCTCCACCCGGTTGTACGCCACCGGTTTGTACGTTACGCGCGGTGTTGGTGGGCAGTGCGTGATAGGGCACCGCTTGCGACCGCGATCCGGCGACCGCTTGCGCCTCCCGCCCGCCGCGAGTCAGCAACGTAGGCCGCTGCGCCGAGACCGGGACCGCATGGGCTACCGGGTGCGGCACGATGCTCTGACGCGTCGGCTGGATCGATGGATGCGCGATCACCTGTGCCGAACGGATCTGTTCCGGGCGGACCTGGGCCAGATTCCGGTTGATCGGCTGTCCCGAAGCAACGGCCCGAACCGGCGCTGCCGTGAAGCCCTGCTGGCGATGCGCGTACTGGTAATTCACGTTGCGAAGATTCGTGTAGTTGTTCGAACTGCGCACGAAGTTGTTGTAGTTGTTGATGATGGTCGTGTTGTGGATCCGCGTGATGTTGATGTTGGTTACGTTGATCTGCCGGATATATCCCGGGCTGCAGTGATACCAGGGAATGAACGGCTCACCCACACCCAGCGGAAACCATGCCGTCAGGCCGACACCGAATCCTCCGCCGCCGGCAAAGACCACCAGGGCAGGCGACCAGAAGGGCCGCACGGCCACCGGTCCCGGCACCCATCCCCAGCGAGTGCCGATGTACGCCCACCGCCCGTAGTGGAAGGGCGCATAGCCCCAGGGCTCCGATTCCACCCACGTCCATCCCCAGGGTCCCGTCCACACCCAATGCCCCACGCGATACGGGGCCCAGTCCGTCGGTACCTGGCTCGGATACCATACCGGCCCGTACTCGGTGCCCGAGTCCCAGCTTCCGTAGTCGTCCAGATCGTCGAATCCCGGCGTCTGCCGGCTCACGTATTGCGCCGAGGGAGAGTTCTCGATATGCCGGTCGCGTGCGACGGAAAACTGGTCGAACTCATCCAGCCCCGGCATGGCCAACTGTTCGATCTGGATGGGGTTGGTGCCGACCAGCCGCAAGGAGGTGCCCGCGCCCACGGTCTGCGAAAGATTCGGACCCGTGACCTGCACCGAGCCGCTATTCACCGTAAGCTGCGTGCCGCCGTCGCCTTCAAAGGAATCAATGCGAAAGTCCCCGGGCTGCGTCACGGTGATCGCCCCGTTGGGCGTATCCACCTCCACCTGCTGGCTGGGGTCGAGTCCGAAGGTGCGCAGGCGCACTGTGCCCTGGGCCAGCCCTAACTGCGTCAACTGGTCGCTCAGGTTGGTCATGGTCAGGTCCGTCCCGTGCCACATCCGCACCACTATCCCGCCAATGGATAGCTCGTCGCGCCCATCCTTGTCGGTGTAGAGCCGGTCCCCGGTGGCCACCGGATAGTTCGTCTCCGCCTGGCTCCATTGATCCACGCCCGCGGGCTGCACCGAGACAGTGCCCTCGATATAAGCCAGCCGCGCCACACGGTCCGATGGGTCCCCCGAATCGGCCCGAAGCTGCGTCGCACCGGCTACGGAGACCGCAAATAGGAGCAGTCCCAGCCAGAATTTGCGCGGTGTACCAGATTGCCAGCAGTTACTCATGTCGTTCCTCCGGAGCTGCTCTACATGGAAGCAGCTCCCGCATTCCTCAGACTTAGACCCGATTCCGGAGCGAAGGATGTTCGTCCCTTCGCTTTTTCTATTTTCACCAGCGGCATTCGCCGGGATACGCCCGGGTCTTGCCTCGCCGGCCGGCGGCGCGTTACGATTCCGCCCGAGCATTTCACGGAACACTCAAGCGGCAAAGTGCGTATGGTAATGCCGGAGGCTCTGTCCATGACGAAGGTACCGCGCGGTGCACTCTTCCTGCTGGCGCTCGGGGCCACCCTGCTGGCATCCGGCTGCTCGGTCAACGTCAACAAGGACGGCGACGGCCACGATAAGAACGTGAAGATCGATACTCCGCTGGGAAATATTCACGTCACGAAGAACGACAATGCCGCTCAGAACGCCGGCATCTCCGTCTATCCCGGCGCTACGGTAAGGCAGGACAAGGACGGCGACAAGGGCGCGGACGTGCAGCTCGGCTTCGGTCCCTGGCAGATGCGGATCAAGGTGGCCAACTATCAGACTCCGGACGACCAGGACAAGGTCATCAGCTTCTATCGCAAGGCGCTGGGAAGCGAAGGCGAGGTCATCGAATGCCAGGGTGACAAGCCGGTCGGTTCGCCTGCGCGCACGGCGGCTGGCCTGAGTTGCTCGGACCACATCAACAGCCAGGGAGTCCACACCGGCGATGACGACCTCACGTTGAAATCAGGCTCCAAGCACCGGCAGCGCATCGTGGCCTTCGAACACGAGGCCAATCACACCGGCGGGCCAACCCAGTTCACGCTCATCGCGCTCGACTTGCCCAAGGGCAGCAGCGACACGCGCGAGAGCGACTGACCAACCGGCCATCTGACTCGGAAACGCCAGCCGATTCACGCGGCTTTCGCATCGGCTAGCCGCTGCCGCAGCATCTTCATGAGCGCAACTTCTTCCTGCCGCAGGGCCTCGGATGAATCCTCCAACTCCTCTTCGACCTGCTTCTTGATTGCCCTGACGATCGCGCCCTGCATATAGGATTCCAGCACCGCCGGATGCACGTAGCACTTCCGGCAAACGGACGGCGTGTTCCCCAGACGCTCCGCTACTGCCTTGATCGCCTGTACGACATTCTTCTTCGCCTGCGTCTCCGATTCGAATGCCTCAAACTCCCGCAGCGTCATCGAGACCAACACCGAGCCCGCCCACGTGCGAAAGTCCTTGGCGGTGAATTCCTGTTCGCTCACCTCGCGCAGGTAGTCGTTTACGTCCGCGGAATCGATGGTGTGGGCCTCCCCATCGCTGTCCACATACTGAAAGAGCTCATACCCCGGAATGTCCTGACAGCGCTGCACGATCCTCGCCAGCCGCCGATCATTCAGATCGATGGTGTGGCGTATACCGCTCTTGCCCTGAAATTTGAAGGTGATCGTCGATCCATCCACCTGTACATGGCGGCCGCGCATCGTGGTCAGCCCGTAGGAGTGGTTCTCGCGGGCATACTCGGTATTGCCGACGCGGATCAGCGTTACTTCCATGAGGCGCACGATGGTGGCGAGTATTTTCCTGCGGGGCAGGCCGGGCAGTCCTAGATCGTGCTCTACCCATTCGCGAATCCTGGGCAGAGCCGCTCCGAACAACAACATGCGCTCGTACTTCGTCTCGTCACGCACCTCGCGCCAGCGCGGATGATACCTGCTCTGCTTCCTGCCCTTCGCGTCACGCCCGGTTGCCTGCAGGTGCCCCTTCGGCTCGGGACAGATCCACACATCCTTCCATGCAGGCGGAATCACCAGTGACTTGATGCGCGCCAGGGTCTCACGATCGCGGACCGGCCGGCCATCCACGCCGATGTAACGGAAGCCCTTTCCGGCGCGTTTTCTCTGGATGCCCGGCTTGGTGTCGGAAACGTAACGTAGTCCTGCTTCTTTCGCGGACTGAACAGGATCGGTAACGATTTCTGGTGATTGCATTTGCCTACTTTGTCGATAACGTTACCCCTCTTGGATGCAATCGTGAGCGTCACCCATTCGGGCAGAAACCACGAATCGCTTCGCCAGGACAGCTTAGGAGAGGCCGGACTACTCTCCCTATCGACTTAGGAGGAGCATGAAAGTCCAGCTCGGATTCTTCCCGGCACCCTGGATCTTCTCATTCTGAAGGCCGTGTCTCTCGGCCCGCTGCATGGCTACGGGATCCTGTTGCGCATCCGGCCGAAAAGAACGACGTAGCGCATTCCATGTAACGGAAATCCCGGACGATTGCCTCTTCCTTCGCCCTTCCTGTAGCTTCAGAGTCACCATGGATGCGCATTGCCATCGCTGCGGCGCGAGCCTCGCTCCCGAGGACACCTTCTGCTCCACCTGTGCAGCGCCCCAGCTACGGGTCGATCTGCCGGAGGACGCCGAGGTGACCGCGGTCGCGGCCGAGCGCAGCCGTCCCCTCGAACGCAGAGGCACGGATTGGCAGAAGGCCCTGCGCGTCGCTCTTGTCATCGCGCTCCCGATCGGCGTGCTCACCGCATTGCCGGGAGTATCGCTCGGATTCCTCTTCTGGGTGGTCGGCGGCGCCGCAACTGCCGTGGTGCTCTACAGCCGGCGCAGGCCCGGCGCGCCGCTGGACGGTCGCGGTGGCTTTCGGCTGGGCGCGCTCACCGGCCTGTTCGCGGCCTACATCTCCACCGCGGTCGTCGGCGGATTGCAACTGCTCGAGCGCTACTCCCTGCACCTTGGCCCCATCATCGACCGCGAGTACACCCAGCGGATGGAACAATCCACCGCCATGGTGCGCACCACCGTTGAAACAGAAGCGCAGTTGCGCGCCTACCTCCACTTCCTGCTCACGCCCGATGGCCGGGCCGCCATGTCGCTCGCCGGCGCCGCACTCACCGCCGTCATGACAGTGCTGCTCGCCGGGCTGGGCGGCATCCTGGGCGTCCGCTACTTCGCGCGCCGCCGCGCCATTTAAGACCGTTTGCCGCGGGCCAGCGAAGCTCGTATCATCCCGCCAGAACCCTTATGGCCACCTCTACCCCGCAGTTGCGTGAAAAAGGCCGCATCCTGTCCGCGTCGGAGATCAAGCGAACGCTGGTTCGGCTGGCGCATGAGATCGTCGAGAAGAACGGCGGCAGCGAACATCTGGGGCTGGTCGGCATCCGGCGTCGCGGCGTACCGCTCTCGCAACGTCTCGGCGACTTGATCAGCTCCATCGAGAAGCGCCCGGTGGATACCGGTGTGCTCGACATCAGCTTCTATCGCGACGATCTCTCCACGCGCGACATCCGCCCGGTCGTGCAACCCGCCGCCATCGGCTTCGACGTCAATGGCCGGGACATCATCCTGGTAGACGACGTGCTCTATACCGGACGCACGGTGCGCGCCGCCATGGATGCGCTCTTCGACCACGGCCGTCCGGGACGCGTGCAACTGCTGGCGCTGGTCGATCGCGGCCACCGCGAACTGCCCATCGAAGCCACCTTTGTCGGGCGCAAGGTGCAGACCACCGAACGCGAGATTGTCGAGGTCAAGCTGCAGGAGATCGACGCCGACGAACAGGTGCTGCTGGTGGAGCGCCTTGACTAGCGTGTTGCCTTATCTTGCTCTTCCGCTGAAGCCGTCCCCCTCCGCTGGATCTGTCGCCTCTGAACACGCCGGCGCGGTCGACGCGATGCGTTCGCTCCTCACCGTCAACGATCTTTCGCTCGACGGCCTCGCCGCCATTCTGCGCGCTGCTGCGGCGCTCGAAGACGATGAGCCTCTGGCCCGCGCTACCCGGCTGGCCAAACGCCGGGTCGCGCTGCTGTTTTACGAATCGAGCACGCGCACACGCACCTCCTTCGAGCTGGCCGCCAAGAGCCTTGGCGCCGACACCACGCTGGTCAGCGCTCTCTCCTCCAGCATCGAGAAGGGCGAGAGCCTGAAGGACACAGGCCTGACCCTGCGCGCGCTGGGCGCGGAGTGCATCATCCTGCGGCATCCCTCCTCGGGCGCGCCTTATGTGCTCGAACGCGCTACCGGCTTGCCGGTGCTGAACGCCGGCGACGGCATGCACGAGCATCCCTCGCAGGCCCTGCTGGATCTCCGTACCATGCTCACGCGGCTTCGCGGCCCCCAGCACGCGCTCTCCGCAGACGCCGCCAGCCTGGCCGGCGTTACCGTGCTGATTACCGGCGATATCCTGCACAGCCGGGTAGCGCGGTCGAATGCGCTGCTGCTGCCGCGCCTCGGTGCCCAGGTGGTTCTGTGCGGCCCGGAAGCCCTGCTGCCGGCCGTTGCAGCCCAGGCCTTCGCCACTCCGTCGGGTCCGGCCGTCTCCATCGAACGCGACTTCGATCGCGCTTTGTCCTCTGCCACCGTCGTCATGATGCTGCGCATTCAGAAAGAGCGCCTCGCCGGACTGGAACTCGATCTCAGCGGCTATATCGACCGGTATCAACTCCATGGTGAACGCCTGCGCAGCCTCGCGCCCCGGGCTCTGGTCATGCATCCCGGCCCGATGATTCGCGGCCTTGAGATCACCAGCGACGTAGCCGACGGACCGCAGTCCGCCATCGAGGCACAGGTGCGGAACGGCGTCGCCATTCGCATGGCGCTGATCGCCCGCGCACTCGACGCACTACCACGGGAGCTGGGGGCATGAGCGCCACGGTCATCACCGGCGGCCACCTCATCGATCCGTCGCAGAGCATCGACGCCCCGCGCGATCTGCTGCTGGTGGATGGCCGTGTCTCAGCGATCAGGGACCCCGGCAGCTTCGACGCCGCGCAATCGCGCGACGCTGCAATGCGTGATGCCGAAAGGATCGATGCCCGCGGTTTCATCGTCGCTCCCGGACTCATCGATATCCACGTCCACCTGCGCGAGCCGGGCCAGGGTTACAAGGAGACCATCGCCACCGGGACTCGGGCCGCGGCAGCGGGCGGATTCACCAGCGTCGCCGCCATGCCCAACACTGTTCCGGTGAATGACTCGCCCGAACTCACGCGCTGGATGCAGGCCCCGGAACGCGACGCCGCCATTCGTGTCTTTCCCATCGCGGCCGCCACCCAGGGCAGCCTGGGCGAGACGCTCAACGATTACGTGGCGCTCAAGGCCGCGGGTGCGCTCGCGATCAGCGACGATGGCAAACCGATCCTCGGTGACGAAACCATGCTGCGCACGCTGGAACGCGCGGCTGAGGCCGGCCTCCCGGTCATCCAGCACGCCGAGGACACGCGCCTCACCGGCGGCTGCTCCATGAATGCCGGACCCATATCCTTTCGTCTCGGCCTGCGCGGTATGCCGATTGAAGCCGAAGCCGGCATCGTCGAACGCGATCTCCGCCTCCTCGCCGAACTCAATGATCCGCGCGCACACCTGCACGTCGCGCACCTTTCGACCGAGCGCGCCCTGAACCAAGTGCGGCGCGCGAAAGATCGCGGCCTCCACGTCACCTGCGAGGTCACCCCGCACCACTTTGTGCTGACCGAAGCGGCTGTCGAAGGCTACGACACGCAGGCCAAGATGAATCCGCCGCTGCGCTCTGCTGCCGACCGGCAGGCCATGCTCCGCGGCCTGCTCGACGGCACCATCGACTGCATCGCCACCGACCACGCGCCCCATGCCGCCCATGAGAAGGAGCAGGAGTTCGAGCGCGCTCCCAACGGCATCACCGGCCTTGAAACCGCGCTCGGCCTCGCCCTTGCCGTCCTGCACGGCGAGCATGGGCTTCCGCTCGGCCGTGTGCTGGCGCTGCTGAATATGCAACCGTCGCGGATACTTGATCTGCCTGGCCGCGGCGCCCTGGCCGCGGGCGACTTCGCCGATGTCGTGCTCATCGACCCGAAATCAGAATGGACCTTTCGCGCAAAGGACTCCCGCTCCCGCTCGAAGAACACGCCGTTTGACGGCTGGCCCATGCTGGGCGCCGTGTATACCACCATCAGCGAAGGTCGGGTGGTGTATCGCAACGGCGAATCCACCAGCACTCGCTGAAGTACGACGCCGCGTCACGGCGCTGCTCCCGCCTCCAGCAGATTCACTGCCTGCTGCAAGGTGATGTCCAGGGGCACTGGCTTGAAGTCGCTGCGCACATCATGCTGTTCCTTGCTGATGGATTTGAAGAGAATCACCCGCCCGGAAACATGCACATCCACCAGTCGTGTCTTCCAGTGCGTGGCCGAGACCGGCTGCCGCGCGATGGCGAACGTGCCGCCCTTATCGACGCGGCCGAGCAGGCCGAATCCGAATACCACATCGCCGATGAGACGCCCATCGATGCGAACCAGACGCGTCTGCTGCGGTTCGATCACGATGGTGCCGGCTACTTTGGTGAACGGGCGCGACTGAAAGTTGGCCGGTACGAACGACGGATTCGGCTTGTATCGAAGCCGCACATTACCGCCTTCCATGCCATCGGATTCATAAAGGAACGCGGTCGGCAGCTTGGCCATCAGCTCGCGTACCCGCTGTTCATCGGCGTCGTGGTCCTGTTTTGCCTTGCGTTGCGCATCCGGGTCGTGGAGCAGGTTCTGGATGCGCTTCTCGTCTGCGCTCCGCTGCTGTGCGTTGAGCGGCTGGCCATCCACGGCAAGCAGACGATAGATCGGCCCTTTGCTCGTCTCCACCTGTTCTACGGAGTTCGTGTGGCCGTCCACCGTCTTTTCGATGTGGTACATCCAGTAGCTGGCCTGCTCGCGGTCCGCAAGCTCATGCGCGACCATGCGCTGGATCAGCGCCGCCGGCGGCTCTCCTGAACCCTGACCCTGCACGCTGGCGGACGCCAGGGTCAGAGATGGAAGTACCAGACATCCAAGCGCCGCGGCACGGGCGGCGGAGATCATCGTCATCATGCTCAACGTTCCGTGAGTTCGATCTCCATCCGCGTGTCTCTGCCGAATGTTACATCATGGCCGCGCGCGATAAAGCGCCGGTAGATCGACTTGGCCAGCCCGTAGTACGCGAAGCCGGCGCCGACATTCCGATCGCTGACCGCCATGCCCACGATCCGCGCAATGATGCCGAAGCCGTTGCTGACTACTGCTCCCTGCGCCACCGCACTGCCATCGTTGTCGAGCGATTTGACGGCCAGCGCGCTCAGCACCAGCGGGGCGAGAAAGCGCCCCGCCGCCGGTTTGGCCTTGACTCCACCCTCGTCATCGATGCTCAGGTTCTGGTCGCCCATGCCTTCCGCGGCGGTCACTTGCCCATGCACGCGTTGTGCCGGACTATTGGGCGCGGCGATGTCGCGAAAGGTGAAGCGCAGCGCGCCATTGCGGCCAAAGCTCTTCGCACGCCTGGTCCTTAGCACCGACCCGGTGAGCTGGGTGCCCTCCGGCAGCAGCACATGGCGCTTGCCACCATCGAGCAGTGGCTGCGTCAGCACCGCATGCACCGGTTCGCCCTCTGAGGCAGTGGCAGAGTCCAGGCTGGCAATCAGGCGCGCTTCGAGCGTCCCGCCCAGCTTTTCTTCCGTGTCTGCGGGCGCCACCGGGGGCGCCGCATCCGGCACCTCGAGCGGCTGTGTGAGCTCTGCGTCAAAGTCCGTACCCGCCCAGATCTCCTGCGGGTGCCAGGGTAGTTGTCCATACAAGAAGCGGCGCACGCGATCCATTTTGTTGGGCGCAGTAATGGTGCGCGTCACTTCATCCTTATGCTGTGTGATCTGCGCCTGCGCCTGGCTCTTCAGGCTGTCATGTTCCTTGCCCGCGCGGAAACGGATCAGCTTGGTCGTCCGTTCCGTCACGCTGGTCGCAATGGGAAGCCGCGTGCCGCCGGGAAGCACGATGGTCTGAAACTGCACCACGGGATTCTTGAGCGGCGTGAAATCGCCATCCAGCAACGCGTTGGCGCGTTCGCCCCGGCCCACCGGATGAGTCGCGGTGATCGTTCCGATGACCTGAGCACCGGCGGGGATCACCATCGATCGGGATACATACACCGCTTCTGTCAGGTGCCCCAGGATCTGCTGCCCGGTTCGCAGCCGATAGCCATGATCGATCTGTACCCGCAGCGGAACAGACGCCGGAATGGTTACGCTTTCCGCCTGTGCCCATCCGGCGGAGAACGCCCACGGCACAATCAACGCGAACACAAGGCCGAGGCCGCCTGCCCGCGCGAAACCCTTGCCCCGCAATCTGTGCCCCGGCAATACGGGGAAACGAATTATCAAGCCGCGTACTTCGAATGGTTGCAACCGAAAGCCCGTTTCTGCCCACCTAAACGAGTGTGCCGCGTTCTGGACGGTCATGCACATACGGTCGCGCGCAGCGGTGAATCGACCATGGCCAGTGAGGAAGACAAAGCTCAAAGTGTGACACGCATTGTGGTGCGCCCGTTGGGCAGCGCACTGCCTCTCGGGTTTTTTGCATTTGCCATCGGCACCGTTCTTCTGGCCGCGGCTGAATTGAAGTGGATCCCGCCCACCGAGACCCTGCTCTTGGTTGTTATCTTGCTGACGTATGTAGCGCCGCTGGAGCTTCTCGCGGGTATCTTCGGCTTTCTTTCGCGGGATGCCGGAGCGGCAACAGCAATGACCATCTTCGGCGCCGGGTGGATCGCTCTCGGCCTCTACTTCCTGCATGCCGGCATGGCGGCGAGAAGCGTCACCTTTGGCATGTTCATGGTTCTGGATTCGCTGGCGATTCTCTCCATCGCGATCGTGTCGATAGGGGGAAAGCCCCTGATTGCGATCATACTGTTCCTCTCGGCCCTTCGTTTCCTGCTGGTCGCCGCCGTGCAGTTCGGCGCTGGCGCCGCCATCGGCCTGGCCTCCGGCGCGGTGGGCATGCTCACAGGGCTCTTTGCCCTGTATGGCGGTCTGGCGCTGCTGATGGAAGATGTGAAACAGCGGACCGTGCTGCCGGTGTTCCGCCGCAGTTCTGCAAAGCAAGCGATGGAAGGCAGTCTGGAAGAGCAGTTAACACGCATTGCCCGCGAGGCCGGCGTGCGACAACAACTCTGACTGCGCAAGCCCCGGCTACGTTCCACCACCCGCTGCGCCGCCACTATGGCTTGAGTCTAATCGCGGCTACCTTAAGAAAACGTGAGCACGCGAGCGCGAGGCGCGGCCCCGCGCTCGATCGGCCGCCGTTAGAATAGAACCACTCGCATGCACGCTGAACCCTGTCTGTCTCAAGAGGTGGTCTCCTGATCCGTCGTACCGCGATCATCCTGGCGTTGGCTACGGTCTCTATTCTTCCCAATGTGCTCCAGGCGCAGCAGCCAGCCCCGCTTCTCCTGCCCGCGGATGGCAGTGACATCTCCGGATCCGTCTATGTCTCGCTCGATAGCTGGGTCTATCCCGCGCTCGAGCGGCTTTACTCTCTCGGCTTCCTCGACTCGGCCTTTCTCGGCCTTCGGCCCTGGACCCGCCTCAGCATCCTGCACATGCTCGAAGAGACGCAGACCAGACTTGCGGAGGCGCCGGACTCGCCCGGAAACCAGCAGGCGCGCGCGATCTTTGCCGCGCTCGCCACCGAATTTCACGATGACGACCTGCCCATCGATCCCGGCCAGTTCAACGGCCACGCCGAACTCGATCGTCTCTACGCGCGCGGCCAGTACATCGGCGGCACGCCCATCAACGACTCCTATCACTTCGGCCAGACGCTGATCGACGACTACGGCCGCCCCTTCCAGAGCGGCTTCAACAGCGTTGATGGCTTCAGCGCGCGAGCCGAAGACGTGCGATTGTCGCTGAAGGTCCGCGGCGAATATCAACACGCTCCGGGGCGCGACGCGTATCCGCTCTCCGTGGCCCAGGTGATCGCCAACGCCGACCTCACGCCGCTGCAGACTCCCCTGCCGGTCGCGTCCACCAACGCGTTCCGCCTGATCGACGCCAACCTCTCCTACCACGTGCTCAATCATGAGATCTCCGTCGGCAAGAGCGAGGACTGGTGGGGTCCCGGTGAGAGTGGCGCCATGGCGTGGAGCAACAACGCCGAGCCTATGTACGCCCTGCGCATCAATCGCGTGGAGCCGCTCACCATCCCGCTGCTTTCAAAGCTGTTCGGCCCCTTCCGGTATGAAGCCATGTTCGGCGATCTGAAGGGCCATGCGTACCCCAATGAGCCGTGGGTGCAGGCGCAGAAGATCAACTTCAAGCCCACGCGCAACCTGGAGTTCGGTTTCTCCCGCGTCGTCATGTTCGCCGGCGAGGGCCACGTGCCGCTCACCTTCGGCTCCTTCTGGAACAGCTTCACCAGCTTTCAGAATGTCCCAGTCGCGCAGAAATTCTCACGCAACGATCCCGGCGCCCGCCACTCCAGCTTCGATTTCAACTACCGTCTGCCCTTCTTGCGCAATTGGGTCACGCTCTACACCGATTCCATCGTGCACGACGACGTATCGCCGGTGGACGCGCCGCGTCACGCCGGCGTCAATCCCGGCATCTACATCTCGCACTTTCCCGGCGCGCGCAAACTCGACCTGCGCGTGGAGGGTGTCAACACCGACACGCCCGGCGGCCGAAGCGTCGGCGGTCAGTACATCTATTGGGAGACGGTGTATCGCGACGTCTACACCAACAAGGGATACCTGCTCGGAAGCTGGATCGGCCGCGAAGGCAAGGGCGGCCAGGCGTGGCTTACCTACTGGTTGAGTCCCCGCGAAAAAATCCAGCTTGGCTACCGCAACGCCAAAGTCGACAAGGACTTCATCCCCGGCGGCACCACCCAGAACGACATCTCCGCGCTCGCCCTCGTGCGCATCAAGAAGGATCTTGAGCTGAACGCGTTCGTGCAATACGAGCGCTGGAAGGTGCCCGTCCTCAAGCCCGGAGCGCAGAACGACACCACCGCCTCCATCCAGCTCACCTACTACTACCCCAAACTCCGCTTCGGCCACTAGCGGCCATCCGTGGTCATCCGGGATCCCCATTCGAGCGAAGTGAAGTGGGGATCGAACCCAAGCTGATGTTGCCACCGATCTGGGTGCCCCATTCGAGCGAACCGGGATCCCCGGAACGCGTTCTTTGCGTGCCGGGGTGGGGAAGCTCCGGTGGTGGTTCGATTCTTACCCCAGCACCCCGAACTTCCGCCCCGTCGTCGCAAAGATCTCCAGCGCCTGATCGATCTGCCCGCGCGTGTGTTCGCTGGTCATGATCGTCCGCACCCGCGCCTTGCCCTCAGGCACCGTCGGAAAGGCAATGCCCGTCGCCATCACGCCGGCTTCAAACAGTGCGCGGGAGAAGTCCATCGTGGTCCGGCCATCGCCAATGATGATCGGCGTGATCGGCGTCTCGCTTGCCGGCGTCGACTTGCCGCCGATGTCGAACCCCGCCGCGCCCAACTGCTGCTTGAAGTAGCGCGTATTGCTCCACAAGCGCTCGATCCGCTCCGGCTCCTGCTCCAGTATGTCGAAGGCCGCGATGCACGTTGCTGCCACCGATGGCGGATGCGAGGTGGAGAAGAGAAACGGCCGCGCGCGATGGTAGAGATAGTCGATGAGATCGCGCGATCCGCACACGTAACCGCCAAGCGCACCAATAGCCTTGGACAGCGTGCCTACCTGCACATCCACATGCCCATGGCAGCCGAAGTGGTCGATCGATCCGCGGCCGTTGCGGCCCAGCACGCCTGACGCGTGCGCGTCGTCCACCATCATGATGGCGCCATACTTCTCCGCCAGCGCGCTCAGCTTGTCCACAGGCCCGATATCTCCGTCCATGGAGAAGACGCCGTCGGTGATGATCAGCTTGCGCCCCGGCTGGTTTTCTACCTCGCGCAGCAGCTCCTCGGCGTGCGCCACGTCCTTATGCCGAAACACCTTGATCTTCGCCCGCGAGAGCCGCGCGCCGTCGATGATCGACGCATGGTTCAGCTCATCGGAGATGATGAAGTCTTCTTTCCCCAGCAGCGACCCCACCGTGCCCGCGTTGGCCGTGAAGCCGCTCTGGAAGACCACGCAGGCTTCGACGTTCTTGAAGCGCGCGATCTTCTCTTCGAGCTCCATGTGAATGCGCATGGTCCCGGCGATGGTCCGCACGGCGCCCGATCCAACCCCGTATTGCTTGGTCGCGGCGATGGCCGCCTCACGCAGCCTCGGGTCCTCGCACAATCCCAGATAGTTGTTCGACGCCAGGTTGATGACCTGCTTGCCGTCATAGGTGCAGACCGGCGCCTGCATGTCGTCCAGCACGCGCAACCGGAAGTAGGTGCCCTTCCGCCGAAGTTCATCGAGCGCATCGGTCAGGAACTGAAGCTGCGGGCGGCTGGAGAGTGTAGGGGTCGCGGATGCCATGGGCGCTTTCCTCAATGCGAAGTTGGCGAACCCACGATGGTATCGCAGCCGCCGCTATCGCGTCCCCGGTGGCCATTCGAGCCAAGCTCGGGTGGGGATTTCTGTTTCTTACGAATCCGGGTGCCCATCCTGAGCGCAGCGAAGGGTGGGCTTCCAGGCACGTTCCTCACCCCTTCAACACCGGCCGGATGTGCAGCTCGCGCAACTGGCCGTCGTTCACCGCCGTCGGCGCATCCACCATCAGGTCCACGGCCTTCGCGGTCTTGGGGAAGGCGATCACCTCACGCAGACTCGGAGCGCCCGCCAGGATCATCGCGATGCGATCCAGCCCGAGCGCAATGCCCCCGTGCGGCGGCGTTCCATAGGTCAGCGCCTCCAGGAAGAATCCGAAACGCTCCGCCGCCTCTTTGTCACTCATCCCCAGCGCGCGAAAGATCTCCGCCTGCACTGCCTGCTGATGGATGCGGATGGAGCCAGAGCCCAACTCGGTGCCGTTCAGCACGATATCGTAGGCCAGCGCCCGCACCGCGCCGGGGTCGCTGGTCAGCCGTCCCGCCTTCAAATCGTCTTCATGCGGCGAGGTGAACGGATGGTGGGCCGCGACCCATTGCTTATCATGCTCGTCCCACTCGAACATGGGGAAATCCGTCACCCACAGAAACTTGTAGTCTGCCGCCGTTCCCTTCTTCTCAAACAGCTTGTGGCGGTCCGCAAATTTCTGCGCCAGCGCCAGCCGTACCAGCCCGGCGGCTTCAAAGATCTGCCGGTCGCGCGCGGGCAGCCGTGAGCCGATCGCAGACCCGCTCTGCACTTGCTCCGCGACCTCTTCTCCGTCCGCCACCACCAGCACGATCAGGTCGCTCTCCGCCGCACCCAGCCGCTCGCGGATCTGCACCGTCGCATCGGGGAAGGACTTCTCCAGGCGCTTGAAGTCATCCAGCACCTTGATGCAATTGATCTGTAACTTCTGCGGATACACAGCACGCAGCTCGTCCCGCTCCCGGCGTGAGAGCTCACCGACGCCGGGAATGCGGATCGCCACCACGGGGAGCGTGTGCGCCGTCTTCAGCGTCGACGCAGTCTCGGCGCCCAACACCGTGCGCACATCCACCATCGCCGGCAGCCGCATGTCCGGCTTGTCGATGCCATAGCGGCGAATCGCCTCGTCGAACGTGAGCCTGGGAAACGCCCCCCGCAACTCCACGCCTGCTTGGTGGAACGCGGCCTTCAGGAAACCCTCCACCACGGCGAAGATGGTCTCCTGCTGCGGAAACGTCATCTCCAGGTCAATCTGCGTAAACTCCGGCTGGCGGTCGGCGCGCAGGTCCTCGTCGCGGAAGCAGCGGACGATCTGGAAGTAGCGATCGAATCCCGAGATCATGAGGATCTGCTTGAATAACTGCGGCGACTGGGGCAGTGCATAGAAGTGCGCCGGATGCACGCGGCTGGGCACCAGGTAGTCGCGCGCGCCTTCGGGCGTCGAGCGCGTCATGAAGGGGGTCTCGATCTCCAGAAATCCCTGGCCGGAGAGATACTGCCGGATGGCCAGCGCGATCTTATGCCGCAGCTGAAAATTCGCCTGCATCTCCGGGCGGCGCAGGTCCAGGTAGCGGTATTGCAGCCGCAGTTCCTCATTGCCAATCGCCTCCTCCGCCGGCGAGAAAGGCGGCAGCTTCGATTCATTCAGGATCAGCAGGCGCTCGGCTACCAGCTCCACTTCACCGGTCGGCATCTTGGGGTTCACCGCACCCTCGCCGCGCAGCCGCACCGTGCCGATCGCGGCCACCACGTACTCCGGCCGCACATGCTCCGCTTTGGCGTGTCCCTCCCGCGTCAGGTCCTTGTCCAGCACCACTTGCGCGATGCCCGTGCGATCCCGGACATCGAGAAAGATCAGATTCCCATGGTCGCGCCGGCGATTGACCCACCCCATCAGAACGGCATGCTTCCCCGCGTCCGTTGCGCGGAGCTCGCCACAGGTATGCGTGCGCTGCAGTGTGCCTAGAAAGTCGAGCAAAGTGAATGTCCTCTAGTCGTACGAATCTATTGTCATCCTGACCGGGACGTCTGCGCCACGCGCATACCTCGCGCCCAAGGACCTGCGTTCTTAGTTGTCACGAGCGAAGTCGAGGGTTCCGCTTCTAAAAGGCCGCCGGTTCCAGAGCGCCCAGGTGAGCCGCAATCTCCGACCTTGGAACCTTGGTCTGCTCGCCCGTGGCAAAGTTCTTCACCGTCAAGATACCGGACTGCCACTCGTCTTCACCCAGAAGCACGATCATGCGCGCCAGCCTGTTCCCCAGCTCAAAGGACTTCTTCAGCCGAAAGCTCCCGTCGCCCAGTTCAATGCGGAACCCTTGCCGGCGCAGCTCGCGGGCCAGCGCCAGCGCCGGCGCATTCAGGGCCTCGCCCATCGGCGCGATAAACGCATCCGCCAGTACCGGCTCGTGCCTGGCCTGTTGCGCTTCGAGCGTCAGCACCAGCCGGTCTTCTCCGATGGCGAAGCCGATCCCCGGCGCCCGCGGCCCGCCAATCGCCTCCGATAGCCCATCGTAGCGTCCGCCGCCCAGCAGCGCATTCTGCGCTCCCAAGCCGCCATGCTGAAATTCAAACGCCGTACGGGTGTAGTAGTCCAGCCCGCGTACCAGCCGGTGATCGTGCTCATAGGGAACGCCGCAGGCGTCCAGCGCCGCGCACACTGCCGCGAAGTGCTGCCTGGACTCCTCGCCGAGCGAGTCCCAGATCCGCGGCAGCCCTGCAATGATCGGCTGGTCCTCCGGCACCTTGCAATCCAGCACGCGCAGCGGGTTGGTCTCGGCGCGGCGTTGGCAGTCCACGCACATCTGCCCGACCACCGGCTTCAGTGCCTCGCGCAGAGCCTCCATGTAGCGCGGCCGGTCTGCCGGCGTGCCCACGGAGTTGAGCAGCAGCCGCCAGCCCGTGATGCCCAGTTCATCCAGCAAAGTCGCGAGCATCTCCAGCACCTCGGCATCGCGCAGCGGCGATTCCGAGCCGGCGCTCGGCGGTCCAAGGACCTCCGCGCCAATCTGGAAGAACTGCCGGTAGCGCCCCTTCTGCGGACGCTCCCGGCGAAACTGCGGGCCAATGTAGTAGAGCTTCCGCAACAGTCCGGAGTCACCCAGTTTATGTTCGATGTAGGCGCGCACCACGCCGGCAGTATTCTCAGGCCGCAAGGTCAGCGACTGCGCCCTCTCCGACTGTGCCCGCGCCCGGTCCTCCCACGTATACATCTCTTTGGAGACGATGTCCGTCTCCTCGCCCACCCCGCGCGCGAAGAGCTGCGTATCTTCAAACACCGGTGTCCGGATCTCGCCGAAGTTGTAGCGCGCGAAGACTCGCCGCGCCGTTGCCTCGATGCGGTTCCATAACTCGGTCTGCGGCGGCAACAGATCGCGCGTGCCGCGCACCGCTTGGATGGTTTGGCTCATACCTGGGGAGATCGTCCTTCCGTAATGGCGCTCCCTGAAGTGTATCGCCTGAAGCGTAGCGCCCGGCGTGTATCAAAGGACGTGTCTTGAAGCATCGCGGCGGCGCTATAGTTTGGAGGGATAAACTGCGCGTTGCTCTGCCCGTGCGCGCCAACCGAGGTCTTCCATGCTCCTTGCATTTCGTTCTCCGCGCCGGCCATCCCATACGGCATTGCCGGTCCTGTTCCTGCTGCTGGCTCTCTCTGTGGCCCCACGTGCGGCGCACGGCGTCACCGTCAAACTCGAAGCAGCCGAGGGACCGGACGTGCGCGTCGCCGTACACGCGGGAGATCGCCTGCAGTTGGAGCTGCCGGAGCAACCTTCGACCGGCTTCGCCTGGCACACGCAGAAGAGCGATCATCCGGTGCTCGAGGAGATAGGCAGCAGCCACCGCGTACTGGATGACCGCATCGGATCCGTAGGCCTGCGCAGCTTCACCTGGCAGGCCGTTGAGGCGGGCAGCGCCGATCTGGTGCTCACCTACAACCGCAGCTTTGAGCGTGGCGTGCCCCCGGCGAAGACCTACACCATCCACGCTACGGTCCTTCGCGACCCCATCCTTCCCGCAAGCGCATCGCCCACACAGGCTTCCGTCGGTGAGCATCCCGTGCTGATCGCGAGCTATCAAGGCCAGCTTCCCTGCGCGGACTGCAGCGCGATCCAGCAGCAGCTTCTGCTTTACGCGGACAGTCCTGCGCAGCTTACCGAGACGGCGTATGTCCTCAGGCAGACCTACATGAGCGCGCCTTCGGGTAATCCCACGTTCATTGAGACGGGCAGTTGGCAAGTGCTGCGCGGCACCAAGGCGGATTCCACCGTCATCATCTATCGCCTCATCCCGGGCGGCAGCGGTGGGGTCAGCGACTTCGCTGTGCGACAGGATCGTTTGGTGCAGCTTGACTCGCAGGGCGTGCCCATCCAGGGCCCCGGCGGCAAGGAGCTTTCGTTAGAGAAGACTCACTAGCGAAGCTCATTTATCTTGTGCTACATTCCGAATCAGAATCACTCACTATCGCCTATCGCAGGAGTGTACATAATGGCAGTTTTCGGTATGGGTGCCATCTTCAATGGCGCCGAGGATCACGTACAAGACTTCATCGAACGGAACATCGCCTCGATGGGTTGGGGCGCAGCAGACGCTCCTTACTTCCACGAAATCCTTCGCCTTATCTCCATAGGCGACATTATCTATTTGAAGAGCTACTCGCCAACTGGCGGTTTGACCATCAAAGCTGTTGGCATGGTCACGAGGGCGGTACACATCGCCCACCTAAGTGCGGATGACGATGAGGGTAGGGCAAGTGTGGGCGTGCGGTGGATACACCGGGCCGACGAGAAGGTGGGCGCGGTGGGAGATCGCGCGGACTTTATGCGCCGGGGATCCTTATACCAGGAACACAATCCTGACGTTCAGCGACTCGTGCAGAAGTTACTCTTCAAGCACTTTGTCACCTCAGACTAGACTTCGGGGATGGTGCCGCACACGCGTAAGAACAAGGCAGCTAGAAAGAAGGCCACGAAAAGCGTAGTGTCCCCCTCTAGTTCATCGGACAACGGCCCACCTCGAGCTGCCTCGCAGGTGTGTCCAAGCCTTATCGGAGAGCACTCAACTATATCGAATAAGAGTCAAACGCCGACCGTCATCATCAGTGCGATTGCTGTAATGATCTCTACAGCTGCGCTCGTGGTCTCAACCGTGCAGCTAAGATCGAACACTCTTGACCAGAGGCTTAGCAGGCGTGCTTGGATTGGGCCGATCCATTACTCGAAGAGCGACCCAGTAGTGGGTATGCCGATAGTTCTAACAGTAGATCTTCAGAATTTCGGCACTACTCCCGCCAGACACCTCGATCATCAGGTTTTTACGTCGATCATGGGTCCGCAAGAGTGGCCCACATTTCTTTTTCGTCTGGATCCAGGCCCGGCGGCAAAGGAGCAGCGGCAGACTCTCGACCTATATCCAAGTGCTCACTATGTACTAAGTCCCGGGCACGACGCTGGCACCTATCTGCTCAACATCTATGATTCAGAAGCCTTGATGAACTGGGGGCCACATCTCATAGGTAATCTAAGAACAGGTCAGGTTCGCATGTATCTCTGGGGACGGGTTTGGTACGATGACATCTACGATCACGCGCACCATACCGATTTCTGCGTTTTCTTTCAATACGAAAGTTACACACCATGCGGCAGGGGAAACGGCTCCGATGCTGACCTCCAGTAGAGACGCATCCTCCTCTCTTCTTCCGACCAACGTGTTGTTCGTAGTCACGTCAAACCGGGGAAGATGCTCCGCTATGAGAAGGACGAGCCAGGCAGATGAAGCTCTTCCTTGGCAGGCCTGTGGATCTGGAGCACCAATCCTGAGCATCCGGGGTACAGGCACGCATTTGGCCCGTTGGAATCGGTAGCGAAAGATGGTAAGAGGCAACACCAGGCCGGATTCGTTTCGCTCTTCTCAATGCACCACGCGTACCGATTCCAAGCGTTCCGTTACTTCCAGTTCTCCCGCTCTTTCAAATACGTCGCCGTGTAATCCAGATAGTTCTTCGCGTAGCGCAGGATGGCCTCGCGGTCTTGCTCATCCAGCTCCCGCCGTTGCTTCGCCGGAACGCCCGCCCATAGCGTATTCGGCGGCACAATGGTGTTCTCCGGCACCAGCGCTCCCGCGGCGATGATCGAGCCCGCGCCCACGCGCGCGTTATTCAGGATGACTGCTCCCATCCCGATCAGGCACGCATCTTCGATCACGCAGCCGTGGACGGTGGCGTTGTGCCCGATGGTCACCCAGTCGCCCACCACCACCGGATGCTTGTAGCGCATGCCGTGCAGCACCGCGCAGTCCTGCACGTTGGAGTGTGCGCCCAGCCGGATGGAATGCACATCGCCGCGCAGCACCGCGTTCATCCACACGCTCGCATGCTCCCCCAGCGTCACCTCGCCCAGCACCTGGGCGGAGATATCGACATAGCAGGACGGCGGTATCACCGGGGTATGGCCAAGGTAGGAGCGAATCATGGAAAAAAGCCCTCCTCACGAGCATTTTCGGGCGCGATCCTCGCCCGCTCTTTCAGTCTAGTGCGCAGCACTTTCATGAAGAAATCCTTAAAAAGTTGCTGTGCACCAGCCGATGTAGCGTAAGCTGAAATGGCCCAATTGGGAAGTTTGGAGGTGTCATTCCATTGGCAGAGGTTCGCGTGCAGGAAGGCGAGCCGCTTGAAAATGCATTGCGCCGGTTTAAGCGAAAGGTACAGCAAGAGGACATCATCAAAGAGGTGAAGCGTCACTCCTTTTACCTCAAGCCCGGCGAACGCAAACGCGTGAAGGAAGCGCTGGCACGCAAGCGGAATCGCAAGAAGGCTCGTAAAGAGCAGGACTGAGCAGGACTGAACCATCGGCGGCCCCTTCGGCAACATGCGAGGGGCCCGCACGTATCTCGCATTCAATTCGAACCGGCGTCTCCGGTATTTCATCGAGTCGCGAGTCCACCAAGCACCTCCATCCCCCGCTGCACCCTCTGCAGTCTGTTGCCGCTTCCTCTTTTGCGGCTCGGCCCCGGGTTCCAGTCACCACCAAGCACGTAAAGGAACGGTGGCCTTTCCTCCTGGAGGAGGCCCAAGGGACAGGTTATGGAGTTCTCAGACAAGACACTGATGTGTATGGACTGCGGTAGCCCGTTCGTCTTTACGGCGGGCGAGCAACTTTTCTTTCACGATAAGCACTTCACCAACGATCCCAAGCGCTGCAAGCCCTGCAAGCAGAAACGCGCGGCCGGCAGCTCTTCCGTACGAGCGGAAACACGGACTGTCTGTTCCGCCTGCGGGCTGGATACGACTGTGCCCTTCAAGCCCACGCAGGGCCGGCCTGTCCTCTGCCGATCCTGCTTCCAGCTCAAACGGGTGCCCGCGGCCGCCGCGATACAGGCGTAAGGCGGCAGGTCCGCGCCCTGCGTCGGCTACTTAGCCGTCGCCAGCTTCCGCTTGACCGCGGCCTTGCTCTCCACGGCTGCGCGGACCGCGCGCTCGTCCGTCTTGAATCCGCCGCTCTGGTTGGCGCCGGAGAAGGCACGCCGGGCGGCCTCGGCCTCGGCCCGGTGCTTCTTGTCTTCGTGCGACACCAGCAGCGCCTCGATCTGCATCAACAGGTCGCGGGTGTTCATTGGCTTTACCAGCATCTCGTCCGCACCCTGCTCCCGCAACTCATCCCCGGTCAGCGGAAACGCGGTCAGCATCGCGATCGCCGGCTGGCACTCCGCCTGCTTCGCGGCCTGCACTACCTCCAGCCCCGAGCGCTCGTTCTCCATGCGCATGTCGGTCATCACCATGTGGTAGGTCCCGTTACGCAGCTTGGACTTCGCCTCCCGCGCCGACGCGGCCGTCTCCACATCGAAGCCATGCATTTCGAGAATTGCCTTCAATGTCAGAAGAATCGCGAGTTCATCATCCACCAATAGAATGCGTCGTTTCATTGTGCGGAAGCTCCCAGGTGGTGCACTTACTGTAGCGGCAGAAGATCATGCAAAAGCCAGAGTCCAGCACGATCCGTACATTCCAGGGGGAAAAGGCCCGTTGCCTAACCTCTCACGGGCTAGACTAAACAACGTGGCAGGATACCACGTAGAGAACTTCGGTTGCCGTGCCAGCCACGCGGATGGGGATGCCATCGCGGCGGAGTTGCACACCGTCCAAGGCAGCGCTTCCGCGGGCCCGGCAGACGCCGATGTCGTGATCGTGAATACCTGCAGCGTGACCGACCAAGCCGAGCAGACCGCGCGCGCCTTCCTGCGGCGGGTGCGGCGCAGCAACCCGCGGGCCCGCGTCGTGATGACCGGCTGCTACGCCCAACGCGCTCCGCAGGAGGTCGCGAAGCTCCCCGGTGTCACGGCGGTCATCGGCAACAGCCACAAGGCGCGGGTCGCCGAGGCCGCCCTCCATCTGGGGTCTTCCTGTCAAACCACGCTCCCCGGCCTCGTCTCTCCCGGGTTTGTCGGTCCGGGGCTTGTCGGTCCCGGCTTTGCCGGTCCCGGGTCTGTCTCTCCCGGGTTTGTTTCTCTAGACACGTTGGTCGCGCCGCCCGCCTCCTCCATCCTGGTGGACTCGCTCTTCGCGCACGCCGATCTCGCCTCGACCCACCTGTTCGCCGGCGCCGACACACGTCCCAATCTCAAGGTGCAGGACGGCTGCGACAATCGCTGCTCCTTCTGCATCATTCCCACCACCCGCGGCCGCAGCCGTTCGCTTCCGCTCGCCGCGGTGCTCGACCGGGTGCGTCAGTTTGTCGAGGAGGGCGGCCAGGAGCTGGTGCTCTCCGGCATCAATCTCGGGCGCTGGGGACGCGACGCGCATCCGCAAGTGCCCTTCGAGCACCTGATTGCCGCCATTCTCGAACAGACATCGCTTCCCCGCCTTCGCCTTAGTTCGATCGAGCCCATGGACTGTTCTGCCCGCCTGCTCGATCTCTACCGCGCCTTTGGCCGCGACGAGGCTGCGGCGACCGGACCTCGCCTGGCCCGGCACGCGCATCTGCCGCTGCAGTCCGGCTGCGACAGCACCCTCCGCGCCATGTACCGGCGTTATCGTCCCTGGCACTACGAGGGGAAGGTCCTCGCCATCCGCGCCGCGATGCCCCACGCAGCCATCGGCGCAGACGTCATGGTCGGCTTTCCCGGCGAATCGGACTCGCAGTTCGAGGAGAGCTTTCGCTTTATCGAACGGCTGCCCTTCACGTACTTGCACCTGTTCCCCTTCTCCGCGCGCCCCGCCACCGCAGCGTGGGAACTCCACCGCCGGGCGCCCGTCCCCGCGGCTGCGGTAAAGGAGCGGCTGGGCCGCCTGCGGACCCTCATCGCCGCCAAAGCACACGCCCACCGGGCCGCCTTCGCAGGACGGGAACTGCCCGTGATCACCCTCAAAACGCCCCCGGATGAGGCCGCGCGCAGGAGAACCCGGGCCATCAGTGACAACTTCCTGACCGTCGAGCTCGATCAGCCAGTTCCGCCGAACCGGATGGTGCGGGCATACATCACATCGTGTGTGGACGGCGGTCTGCGTGGTTCGCCCCGCGGGACGCTGCCCGGCGCGTGAGAGCGGGTACTGCCCAAGTGATATACTGTCAAGGCCGAGCTGTGCCTCGGCGCATTCTGGAGGAATCCCCATAGCACTCGATAAACGTTCAGCAAAGTCGTTCATTCGCACCAACGATCGCATCCGCGCACGCGAGGTCCGCGTCATTGACGATCAAGGTGAGCAGCTTGGCATCATGCAGCCCTTTGAGGCGCTGAAGATTGCGCGTGAACGCGGTCTCGATCTGGTCGAGGTCTCGCCTACCGCCGTTCCGCCCGTCTGCCGCATCCAGGATTACGGCAAGTTCCTTTACGAGAAGGACAAGAGCGACCGCGCGGCGCGCAAGAAGCAGAAGGTCATCGTCGTCAAGGAAGTGAAGTTCTCGGTCACGGTGGACGAGCACGATTATCAGACCAAGAAGAACCAGGCCGTGCGCTTCCTCAGCGAGGGCGACAAGGTCAAGGCCTCGCTTCGCTTCAAGGGACGCCAAATGGCCCACCGCGAACTGGGCTACGCCATCATTAATCGCCTGATCATGGACATGGGCGATACCGGAATCGTCGAGTTCATGCCCCGCATGGAAGGCACCACGCTGCACGCCATCCTGGCGCCCGGCAAGAAGACTGAGGCTCCGAAGCCTAAGCCCGCCCCCAAGCCACCGGCGGCCGAAGCCGCAGTGCCCCAACCTGCCCAGCAGGTCCATTCCTAGCGAATGTGGGTGCCCCATTCTCGCGAAACCAGGGTGGGGCTTTTCAGGCGCGCTACACCGCCATCAGGCGACAGGTCCGCGCACAAAACAATGAAAGCTGTGCGTATTCGAAAGATATCTTTGGTCTACGCGCCGGCCGAAGATCTCTAATTCCGGCGTCACCGTGATCCCGTGCTCTCCTCGTGCGAATCGCTCCTGGCGCGCCGCCAGTCCGGCGGGGCTGGTTGGAATATGCGTGGGCTCCACGATGACAACCTCCCGGAAGCGCCTGGAGAACAGATCCCGCAGCTCTGCATAGGTGTTCTCTTTGGTGTGGAAGGGATTATTAAGCCCCGCAAACAACTCCGGATTGGGCGTCGCGATGAAGCAGAATCCGTCCTTGCGCACGACTCTCGCCAACTCATCGACATGTCGGGCCTGGTTGGGAAGGTGTTCGAAATTCTCGGTGCTGACGGTTATGTCGAAGCTTTCATCCGGGAAGGTCATGTTTTCGGCGTCCATCTGAAAGAACTGCTCGTAGGGATAGAGCCGGATTGCCTCCCGCACCGCCGCCAGCGAAATGTCAATACCCGCAACGCTCTCCGCCGTATTCGCCAGCAAAGCCGTGCCGTACCCCACGCCGCAGCCTACATCGAGAACGCGCTTTCCCGCGGCAAACTGCTTGAGGTACTGGTAGACCCGAATGTGATTGACATAGTTATTCGTCACGAAGAACGGGTGCAGACGCTCGCCGGTGCTCCAATAGCCGGTCAGCAGATAGTAGAGGACCTTCTGTGCCTTGACCCGCACACGGCTGCCCATACGGTGGCTGTCGAGCGCGTATTCGGTTGCCTTCCAATCTTCGTTCAAACCTGTTGTCCCTTCGGCAGCTTCCCTGGCAGGTGAGGATAGAATCCCGATTAGCCTAATATATCGAGCGTAGCTGACCGGGGTGCGTCGAGGCCCCGTTCCGCTGGCGCGCCAGGGTTCTATCCCGTATACTGGGCGATGTTGCGCAAGCGACAATGTTGACAGGAAACCCATGCCAAAACTCAAGACCCATAAAGGCGCAGCCAAGCGCTTCAAGAAGACTGGTACCGGCAAGATCAAGCGCGGCCAGAGCAAGATGCGGCACATCCTTACGTCGAAGGTGAAGAAGACCAAGCGCAAGTTGGGCAAGATTGTGCTGGTCTCCGATGCCGACCACGCCAAGGTGTCGCGCATGATCCCCTACGCCTGATCGGCCCGCAAGGCTTGGGCATGAGGTAAAGCGTTCCTCAGCCCCGCGGAAGAGATCTTCCGCCGTGATCAGCGCATTGCAGAGCGAGTGAAGAGGTCAAAAGCGCGGCTTCCCAGCCATCAGCGCCTCCTGCCTCCAGCCGCTAAACGAAACACGCAAAGGAGAACCACCCCATGCCTCGTGTCAAACGTGGAACCAAACGCCGCGATCGCCGCAAGAAGATCCTGGGACGTGCCAGCGGCTACTTCCTTACAAAATCGAAGCTTTACCAGGCAGCGCAGGAGGCCGTCGAGCGCGGACTCAAGTTCGCCTACATCGGCCGCCGCCAGAAGAAACGCCAGTTCCGGTCCCTGTGGATTGTCCGCATCTCCGCGGCCGCCAAGCTCAACGGCACCAGCTATTCGCGCTTCATCGACGGGCTGAAGAAGGCCGGCGTGGAACTGGATCGCAAGATCCTGGCTGATATCGCCGTGCACGACGCAGCGGCGTTCACCGCTCTCGCGGAAACCGCAAAGGCCGCAGTCGCCAAGGCCAAAGCCGCCTGACCCATACCGGCTGAACGCAAGAGGCACGGCCCCGGCCGTGCCTCTTGCGCGTCCGGGAGTTCTTAGAAGCTCGCCTTGGCCCCGGCCTCCACCTCTTCCTGGCTCATCTCCTTGATCTTCTGTCCGACGGACCAGTTGTGGCCGAAGGGGTCCCGGATCTGACCGTAACGGTCGCCCCAGAACTGGTCTTTCAGCTCCATGGTGACCGTTGCTCCCGCCGCCACAGCCTTCTCCCAGAGCGCGTTCGCGTCCTCCACCTGCAGATGCAGCGTCACCGGTGAACCGCCCAGCGCCTTTGGGGTAGGCGGACAGCCGGCCATCTTTTCAGAGAAAGAATCGCTGAACATCAGATCGGAGCCCAGCAGCCGCATGTGCACGTGCATCAGCCGCTTGCCATCCGGAGCCAGATGGCGGCTCAATTCCTCCGCGTCGAATGCCTTCTTGTAGAAGTCGATGGCGGCGGCGGCACCGTCGATTGTCAGATAGGGTGTGACCGTTTGATAGCTCATAACTGCGCCTCCTGCATGGTTCGCGCGCCAGTATACAAGCGCCGGGGCGGCATCTTCTTCCACATTCATCAGATCGCGGGCGCGAGCAGCCGGTCCCGGCATCACTCTCGGGTATCCTCATGAAAGACCATGCAAGCAGAGCAGATTCCCCAACTGGACGGCTACGGTGAGCTCGCGTTGGATCAGGCGTTCGGCGCCCTTGCCCGCCAGGTAGAAACCTCCGCCGCTGCCCTGGATTCGGCCGAGGCGATCGAGCAGTTCCGGCTCACCTGGCTGGGCCGCAAACAGGGCCGGCTGAAGTCCATCAGCGATGCCTGGCTCAAGACCGCACCGCCCGAGGCCAAGCGGCCGCTCGGTCAACGCTTCAACCAGCTTAAAGAGCGGATCGAGACCCTGCTGGCGGCAGAGCGTCCACGCGGGCAGGTTTTCGCGCATGCCCTTGAAGAAGAGGCACTGGATATTACGCTCCCTGGGGTGCGTCCGGAGGTCGGCGCAGAACACCCCATCCTCAAGACCATGCACGAGATCGTCGATGTCTTCGCTGCCATGGGCTACTCCGTGGGCACCGGGCCCGAGGTGGAGACGGACTACTACAACTTCGAATCGCTGAACTTTCCGCCCAATCATCCGGCGCGCGACACCCAGGACACCCTGATCCTGGCCGGGCAGGAACGCAAGCCGCTGCGGGACCGGCTGCTGATGCGCACCCATACCTCGCCGGTACAGATCCGCACCATGGAGCAGCAGGCGCCGCCCCTGCGCATCGTCATTCCCGGCAAGGTGCACCGCAACGATGCCGCGGACGCCACCCATTCGCCCATCTTTCACCAGGTCGAAGGCCTGTGCGTGGACACCAACATCACCTTCTCGGACCTGAAGGGCACACTCGATCACGCAATGAAGGCCTTCTTCGGCTCCAGCGTGAAGACACGGTTCTTCCCCTCGTTTTTCCCCTTCACCGAACCCAGCGCCGATGTGCAGATCTCCTGCATCTTCTGCGGCGGCAAGGGTTGCCGCAAATGCAAGCACTCCGGCTGGATTGAGTTGCTGGGTTGCGGCATGGTGCATCCCGCCGTCTTCGGCTTCGTCGCGGAGAAGCGGCCGGGATACGATCCGCGGCGGATCTCCGGCTTCGCCTTCGGCATGGGCGTCGAGCGCATCGCCATGATGAAGTACGGCGTCTCCGACATCAGCCAGTTCTACTCAGGCGACGTGCGCTTTCTGGAGCAGTTCGCATGACAAGAGCGAACCAGCAGGAGAGCGAATCAGCGAGTCACCGTGGTCCACGCGCCCGGCACTTTCGTGATCTGATCGCATGGCAAAAGAGCATGGATCTCGCCCGCTCTGCTTATCGTCTGACCGACGACATGCCACAGCAGGAGCGGTTCGGGCTGGCCAGCCAGATCAGGAGATCGGCCGTCTCCGTTCCCAGCAAGCCGGCTCTGTGCCGCAGATGTGCGAAGGCGTCGCTCGCATCATCAACGGCCTGCTCAGGGCGCTTCGCTCCGAAAAAGACCGACTCGCTGACTGCTACACCCCTAACTGCTGAACTATGAAAATTCTCACTCAATGGCTTCGCGAATACCTGCCCGGCCTCGCCGTCTCCGACCGGCAGCTTGCCGATGACCTCACCCTGCGTGGCATCGCGGTCGAAGGTGTCTTCGACCTCGGCGAGCGGAACGGCTCCCTGTTCGAGATGGACATCACCACCAACCGCGTCGACGCCATGAACCACTACGGCGTGGCTCGCGAAGCCGCGGCGATCTATGGGCTCGCGCTGGCGCCCCTCGGGTTTGCATTGCCGAGCATGGCATTGCCTTCCGCAAAGGGCGGAGCGAGCTTTCCGGTACGCATCCAGGAGCCCGAGTTCTGCGGCCGCTTCACCGCCCGCGTGCTGCGCGGCGTCGCCATCCGGCCGTCCACCGGCGCGGTAGCCGAGCGCTTCGCCCTACTGGGCCAGAAGCTGATCCTCAATGCAGTCGATGCCAGCAACTACGTGCTCATGACCATGGGGCAGCCGACGCATGCCTTCGACCTGGACAAGGTTGACGGCGCCTTGATCGTGCGCCGGGCGCGCAAAGGGGAAAAGCTTCGTACCCTCGACGGAGTGGAGCGCACACTCGATCCGGACGACCTGGTGGTTGCCGACGAGAAGAAGGCGCTCGGCCTGGCTGGGGTGATGGGCGGCTGGGACTCCATGATCACGCCGGAGACGAAGAACATTCTCATTGAAGCCGCATGGTTCGATCCAGCGATCGTGCGGCGCATGAGCCGCCGCCACGGAATCCATTCCGATGCGTCGCACCGCTTCGAACGCGGAACGGATTTCAACGCGCCGCCGGCAGGGTCTGCACTCGTAGCCCGGCTCATTCTTGAAGCCGGCGGAGAGGTGGCCGGCGACTTTACGGACGTCATCGTTCCCGAAGCCCAGGCGCGAACAGCCAAACGGCCGCCGGTCTCGCTGCAGCTAAGCGAGGTGCGGCGCCTGCTCGGCATCACGGAAGCCGGTCCCGGGCTCTCCGAGGAGATCTGCACCGAGGTGCTCACCGCGCTCGGCTGCGCGCTCGCCAGCGGCGAGGGCAGCTATTCCGTCACCCTGCCAAGCTGGCGGCTGGACCTGGAAGCGGAGATCGATCTCATCGAAGAGATCGCACGCGTCTACGGCTACAACCGCTTTGCCAACACGCTGCCCGCCTTCTCCGGGACCGTGCTTGCGCTTCCGCACGCGGATAAGGCGACGGCCGTGCGCAATCTGTTGCTGGCATCCGGGTACCACGAGGCGATCTCCAGCACCTTCTGTTCTGCCACCGACGCAGATACGTTCTCTCCGCAGCCCGGCGCGGCGGTGCGCATGGATAATCCGCTCAACGAAGAGGCCAGTATGCTGCGCCCTTCCCTGCTGCCGGGCATGCTCACCATGCTGGCCCATAACCTCAATCGCAATGTCTTCGACGTGCGCCTGTTCGAGATGGGCACGGTCTTCTCCGGCTCGCCGGACCGTGTCGACGAACGGCCGTCGCTGGCGCTGGGTGCCACGGGCAGCAGCCTGACACACAACCCGCACCAGCCGCCGCGCGCCTTCGATTTCTATCAAGCCAAAGGATTGATTGAAGCTCTGATGGGCGAGTTTGCCCATCGGACCGCCTACTTCGACGCGTTCCCGGCGGAGTTGCACCTACTGCCTTCCTGGCTGCATCCCGGCCGCGCAGCGCGTTGTGCCGTCGATGGGGAGACCGTCGGGTTTTTCGGTCAGCTTCACCCTGAAGAGGCGGAGCGCCGCAGGCTGAAGCAGCCGGTCTACCTCGCCGAAATCTATCTCGACCGGCTCTATCGCCATGAGCTCCGGCGACCCGCCGCGCAGGAGCTCTCGCGATTCCAGCCGGTACGCCGCGACTATTCCTTCCTCTTCCCCCAACGCGTGCAGTGGCAATCGATCCGGCAGGCGCTCGCTGAGCTGCCGATCGCGGAACTGGAGGAATTCTATCCGGCAGAGATTTTCCGCGCCGGGCAGGCTGTGCCTGCCGGACGTTACTCCATGCTGGTGTCGGCCACTTTCCAGGCGCCCGACCGGACGCTCCAGGATGACGAGTTGCAGGCCTGGTCACAGCGCATCGTCCAGACCCTCGAGGCGCTCGGCGGAACCTGGCGCGCGTAGATCCACAAACCGGGAGGTTCCAATCCGAATACCCTTTGCCCATTCTTCTATCGCAAAGAGCAGAGGCGATAGCGATATACTTGGGAAACAAGCAGTCCATCTCCGCAGTGAGGTCAGATGTCAACTTCCGCAGCCGAATCCCACGATCTGCCATTGGCGGCAGGCGACCTCCAGGCCCTTGAAGAACGGGTCTTTCGCACCGTAGAGATCTTGAAGCAGGAACGCGAGGGCCGTGCCGCGGCAGAGGCCCGCATGAGGGACCTCGAACAGCGCAGCCACGATCTGCAGCACCAGCTCGACTATGAGGCAGAGCAGATCGGCCGGTTGTCGGGCGAAATTGCGCAGCTCCAGCAGGAACGGGATCAGGTGCGTGGCCGGGTCGAGCGGTTGCTCAAGCACCTGGACGACTTCACGGCGTAGTGCAAGGCAGCAAGGGAGAGCCTGGATTGGACAATCACGAACTGTCGCTGAAGAACGATGGCGTCACGGTGGAGATCTACGATCAGGCCTATCATCTGCGCGGCCATGATCCGGAGTACATCGCCGAACTTGCCGCAATCGTAGACACAAAGATGCGGGCTGTGGCGACGCAGGGTACTACCGTCGACTCGTTGCGCGTGGCCGTGCTCGCTGCCCTTAATATCGCCGACCAGTATCTCGCGCTGCAACGCAGACACCAGGCCCTCGCCGGCAGCGTAACGGAGGCGGAGACCTCAATCCGCAATCGTACCAGCAGCCTTACCGGGCTGCTCGACTCCGTTCTGACCGCTGAACGCCGCGCCAGCTAACTCACCACCAGTCGCTTGTTCCGTGCGGCGACTACTTTGACGGGTTTTCCGGCTCTTCCGCGCTTCCCGTGAAGGAGCCCGTCGAATGTTGGCCGGCCACCTGTTCCGGATGGGGCTGCGCGTGCCCCGCGCCACCCTTGACGTTCTCTTCGAGCGCGCGCCTCTGGTTTGTACGCTGTCCACCCGATTCGAAGTGCTTCTCCGGCTCGGTGTGTTCGACGGAGGTCGGCGCGCCGGGATGCGTTGAAGTGGAATCGGGCTTTACGTTCCCTTCACGGTCACTCTGATCGTTTCTTCTGTCATCGGCCATGATGCACATCCTTCCGCTCGCACATCCTTCCGGTCGCTCGCAGGCTTCCGAGCGTCTGCCGGAACAGGTTTAGATGCGGGCAAAGGACTCGCGCAGCTTCTGCCAGCTATCAGTCAGGCCCTCCGGAATCACGCGCGTCTCAGCCACCACGGTCATGAAGTTCGTATCGCCCACCCACCGCGGCAAGGCGTGCAGGTGCAGGTGTCCGGCAACGCCCGCGCCGGCCGCCTCTCCCAGGTTCATGCCAAAGTTCATGCCATGGGGCGAGTAGACGGAGGTGAGCACGCGCGCCGAACGCTGCGCAAGATCCATCATCTCGTGCGCCGTGGGCGCGGCTAGCTCGGCCAGAGAGGGTTGGTGCTCGTAGGGCACGATCATCATGTGTCCGGAGGTATACGGAAACGCATTCAGACAGATAAAGCAGCTTTCCGCGCGCAGAACAATATTGGCCGCGCGCTCTGCTTCCATCCGCGGCATGCCCTGACTCTCCGCGTAGTCGACCGCCCCGATCAGGTTGCAGAAGACGCAATGCCGGTCGCCGGGCCACGCGGCGAGTTCCTCCGGCACCCCCAGTCGACTGCCGGAGGAACTCTTGATGTAGGCATACCGCCACGGCGTCCACAGGTAATCCATGGCTATCGAGTATACGGGCGCGCTGCAATCGCTCCCTGGCCCGGGTTTGACGCCTCCCGCCTGCATTGCTATAGTTTTAGGTGAAGCCTTGTGTGTTGGATTCGCACGCGAGGGTTCGCATCGCCACTCTTGCTCATCCCGTTGTTTTGGGTGCTCCCGCTCCGGAGAACAGATGTAGTGCAGGACCGCTTCAACGCGGGCCTCCTTCGTCGTCCCCGCTGCCCGCACCCGGCGTGAGCGCAGGCAGGGCGGTGCCCGATCGTTCGCCAGCATGGCTGCTGTGCGCAAGCGGGCCGGAGAAATCGCCGGTATGCCTCGCACCAGGCTCGAGACGAGACCTTCTTTGAGCGCGAACATGGCCTGCAGTCGAGGGTCTTGGCCTGCTGGCCCTGCCTACTCGCTGCTCGGGCGGTTGCGAGGAAGCCGCCGACGAATCTACGAGCTGGTTGTTATGGCAGACGCCCAAAATTCCGAATACACCGAGAGCACACCCCTGAACACCGACCTGGAAACCCCTACGCTCGATACCGCGACGGAGCATGCTGAGCCGTCTAACGATTCCACCCCCACCCATGCGGACGCGCCATCGAGCGACGGACATGCGGAGACGCATGCGAACGTGAGCGAAACCCACGTACCGGAAGCTTCGCCCGCAGCCCCCTCCGTCCCGCAAAGCTCCTCTCCGGAGAACTCTGTTCCGGAGACGCATCCGCCTGCGCCGGCCGCCGCCAGGACGACTGCTCACGGCAACGATGACGAAATGGGCATGGAAGACTTCGCCGCGGCGCTCGAATCTTTTGATCGCGAGCAGGCTGCGGAAGCCGCCGCCATGGCCAGCGACGACAACGTCGTCACGGGCACGGTGGTCAAGCTGACGGACAAGCATGTGGTGGTCGATGTCGGCCTGAAATCGGAAGGACTCATTCCTCTCGAACAGGTCACGGATCATACTGGCCAATCCAAGCTCAAGCCAGGCGACACGGTGGAAGTGGTGGTGGAGCGGGAGGAGGCCGAGGGCGGCTATCTGCTGAGCTATGACAAGGCGCAGCGCCACCGGGTGTGGGACGCGATCGAGAAGGCGCACAACGAGAAGTCATCGATCACCGGAACGGTGCTGGGCCGGGTCAAGGGCGGCGTTACTGTCGACATCGGCATCAAGGCGTTTCTGCCCGGATCGCAGCTCGAGGTTCGTCCGGTCCGCAACCTGGACGCTTACATCGGCCAGCAGATCGATGTGCGCGTCATCAAGCTGAACAAGAAGCGGGGCAACGTGGTCGTCTCCCGCAAGGAGATCCTCGAAGAGGAGCAGACCGCCAAGCGTTCCCAGACCTTGGAGCACCTTGAAGAGGGCGCCATCCTGACCGGCACGGTGAAGAACCTGACCGACTACGGCGCATTTGTCGATCTGGGCGGCATCGACGGCCTGCTGCACATCACCGATATGTCCTGGGGGCGGCTCACGCACCCGCGCGATCTGGTGAATGTGGGCGACGAGATCCAGGTGAAGGTGTTGAAGTTCGACCGCGAAAAACAGCGCGTGTCTCTGGGCTTCAAACAGCTCACGCCTGATCCGTGGCTCGATGCGGTGGAGCGCTACCCCCTGGGCGCGCGCGTCCGCGGCCGTATCCTCAGCGTCACCGACTACGGCTCCTTCGTCGAGCTGGAGCAGGGCATCGAAGGCCTGGTGCACGTCTCGGAGATGACCTGGTCCAAGCGCATGAAGCATCCTTCGAAGATGGTGAAACCGGGAGACGAGGTGGAAACCATCGTGCTCGCCGTCAACCCGGGCGACCGGCGCATCTCGCTGGGTATGAAGCAGTTGCTGGAGAACCCCTGGGAGCATCTGTCGGAGCGTTATCCGGCAGGCGCGATTGTCGAAGGTCGAGTGCGCAACCTTACCGACTTCGGCGCATTCATCGAGATTGAAGACGGCATCGACGGGCTGGTCCACGTATCGAACCTGAGCTGGACCAAGCGCGTGAAGCATCCCTCCGAGATCTTGAAGAAGGGCGAAAAGGTCCGGGCCGTGGTGTTGGGCGTGGAGGCGGAAAACCGCCGTCTCTCCCTCGGCATCAAGCAGCTTCAACCCGATGTCTGGGAAAGCTTTTTCGCGCAGCATCGTGTGGGCGATGTGGTCAAGGGCAAGGTCCTGCGGACGGCGCAGTTCGGCATGTTCGTCGAGATCGCCGAAGGGATCGAGGGTCTGTGCCACGTCTCGGAAGCCACCGATGCGCACGGCGCTCCGGCCAAGCTTGAGGTCGGGCACGAATACGACTTCAAGATCATCAAGATGAATCCCGAGGAGAAGAAGGTCGGGCTCAGCCTGCGCGCAGTGGGTGAGGAAGGCAGCCGGGCGGATGTCGAGGCCTACCGTCCGCCGGTCTCCAGCTCCACCACCACGCTGGGCGACCTGATGAACTGGAAGCGCGGAGAGTAACCGCTCCCGCTTTCGGGGGAAATGCGAAAAGGCCACCTCATCGGAGGTGGCCTTTTCATTTGTCCACCAATGAGCCGGGTGCCCCATTCCAGCGAAGCCAGGGTGGCGTCGTTCTTTCCCCAAGAGCCGGTGATCCGAGAGGGGTGGCAGGTACTACTTGGCGCTATCCACCTTGAGCGTGAAATCGAAGACGCGCTTCTCCTCGAAAGAGCTGATACTCCTGGTCTTCGATTTTTTTCCCTGGTACTCCGCCCAAAGGCTGTAGTCCGCATCGCCGCTGAGCTGTCCGAAGCGGTACGCGCCTCCCTGCGTGCTGATGTAGGTGCGCACCTCGAGCGTCTTGTCGTTCTTCAGATAGACGATCGCCCCTTGCGTCGGAGTATCGCTGGAATTCAGAACCTTGCCCTCGACGACGCGTTGCGTGCTGGCGGCCGTCTGCGCAGCCGCAACCGAGCCGGTAAGCATCGGCCCGGCGAGCGTTATCGCGCCAAACAGCGCGGAGCCTAACAGCGTGGAGCGAAAGAGGAACCCGGATGCGGGCACAAGTCGCCCGCGTGCTCTAGACATGGACGCTCACCCCGCCAGCGACATCCCCGCTATTCCTCTTCTTCTTCCGCCGCACTCTCGTCGTCCTCGTCTTCATAGCCCTCCTCATCCACCCTTGAAAGCTCCAATGGATCGGTTCCCACTACCTCAAGTTCGGTGCCGCACTCGTCACAAGACACGACATCGCCTTCCTCGACATCTTCAGTGTCGACGTCGAGCGCGCTTTCACATTCAGGACAAACTGGCATCTCCCGCCCTCCCGGCTAGGATCGATTCTAAGATGGTTGAAGTTAACGTTTCCAGCCGTCCTGGGGCTGCCGGAAACACCGCATGAAAACAGTATTGCAGTGCGTCCAACCCACGCACCACGTAACCCACGGAGAGTACATCTTGACTATCAAGCGTTTGCGCCAGGCGGCTCCATACATCTTTAGGTGGCCCTGCCGCCATCCCGGACTGGCATATACCGGAACCGCATTGCTGATGATTGTCTGCCTCGCTGCGCAGTGTGAAGCGCAAACCGTAGACCTCGTTGCTTCCGGATCGCCGGTCCAGTCTTCCCCGGCCGATCCGGCCATCGCCAAGGCGCTCGCCGCGGTCTCTCCGTCCGTTATCGAACAGACGATCACGACGCTCGTAGGATTCAAAAACCGGAATACACTGTCCAGCATGGAGACGGACCTGCCGCCCGGCACCGGCGTGACGGCGGCGGCCGGATGGATCCAGCAGCAGTTCGAGAACGACTCCAAGGCCTGCGGGGGCTGCCTGGAGGTGAAGCTGGATACCTTCACCGAGCCGCCGCAGACGGGCCCGCGCAGCCGCATCACCCGCCCCACCACCATCACCAACGTCTACGCCATCCTGCGCGGGTCTGACCCGCAGCAGGCCAGGCGCATGTATCTGGTGACCGGCCACTACGACACCCGCGTCAACGATGTGATGGACACGCACAGCGTGGCCCCCGGCGCGAATGACGACTCCAGCGGTACCGCCGCGAGTCTGGAGTGCGCGCGCGTCCTGAGCCGGCATCGCTGGCCTGCCACCCTGGTCTTTGCCGCCGTAGCCGGCGAGGAGCAGGGCCTGAACGGCAGCAAGCACCTGGCGGCACTCGCAAAGCAGGAGGGGTGGGAGCTGGAAGGCGTGCTCAACAACGATATTGTGGGTGGCGACACCACGCCCGGAGACAAGCTCGAGGACAAGTCGCTGGTGCGGGTCTTCTCCGAAGGCGTGCCCGCTACCGCGACGCCGGAGGAAGTCAAACGCATTCTGGCGCTCGGCAATGAAAGCGACTCGCCCTCCCGCGAACTGGCACGTGAAATTGTCGCCGTGGATAGCACATATTTTGGCGCTCCGCCCGCCCGCGTGCAGGCTAGCGCTACCAGCAAGAGCGCTCATTTCAAGCCGGTGCTGGAGTTCCGGCTCGATCGCTACCTGCGCGGCGGTGACCACTATTCCTTTAACCAGGAGGGCTTTCCCGCGGTGCGCTTTACCGAATGGCGCGAGAACTTCAACCATCAACATCAAAGCGTGCGCGTGGAGAACGGCACCCAATACGGCGACCTGCTGAAGTTCGTGGACTTCCACTACGTCGCCAACGTAGCCAGGCTCAACGCGGCCACCCTGGCCACCCTGGCGTCCGCGCCCGGCGCGCCGCAGAATGTGCACGTCGAAACCAAGGCGCTCGATAACAACACCACGCTCAAGTGGCTGCCGCCGGCCGATAGCGGCTCCAACCTGCGGTATGAGATTGTGTGGCGGGAGACCCAGGCGCCGGACTGGGAGCGCTTCGAGAAGGCGCCGCCCGGCTCAAGCCCTGGCGAGCAAAGCATCACCCTTCCCATCTCCAAGGACAATGTGCTGTTCGGCGTTCGTGCCTGCAATGCCGCGGGGCAATGCAGCCCCGCGGTCGCGCCCGTCCCCGAACGCTAGCATCAGAACGCATCCGGGTGCCGGGTGCCGGGTGCCCCATCCTAGCGGAGCTAGGGTGGGGTCGTTCATCGTATGCGTGGGAACCGGCGGCAAAGGGGAGATAATGAACGGGTATGCCTCGCACCGGCTCCATGATGCTGTCGTTTCCGCGCTTTGAGGGCATGACCAGGAAGCTTATCCTGATCAACCTCGTCGTGTATGCCGCCGTCCTGCTGTCGCGGTTTGTGCCGGCGCTGAAGTACTTCATCGGCGCCATGATTCTGCGGCCGGACCTGGCCGTGATGCACCTCTACCTCTGGCAGTTCGTCACCTATGCGTTTGTGGATGCGGGCGGCATCTTCGGCATTCTCTTCAACATGCTCTCGCTGTGGTTCATCGGCGCCTATCTGGAGGGCGTCAAAGGCAGCAAGTGGCTGCTGGAGATCTACATGCTCTCGGTGGTGGGTGGCGGCGTGCTGGCGGCGGCGCTCTCATTTACCGGCGTCCTGCATCTGTCGCCGCTGGAATTCACCTACGGCGCATCCAGCGGCATCTTCGGTCTGCTGGCCGCCTTCGCGGTGCTCTTCGGCGACCAGGAGTTCATGCTCTTCCCGCTGCCCATCGGCATCCGGGCCAAGTATCTGGTGATCATCTACCTGCTGATCGCCCTGGTCAGCCTCATCGGCGGTGGCTCTCCGCTGACGTATCTCGCCATTCTCGGCGGCGGACTGGTGGGCTTCCTCTACACCAAGGCGGCGCCCCAGCGCGGCTACCGCTACGCGGCCAGCGAACGCTACTTCGGCCTCCGCAACCACTACTACCGTTGGCGGCGCGGCCGCGCAGCCCGCAAGTTCGAGGTCTACATGCGCAAACAGGACCGCCAGGTCTCCTTCGACAAGGAAGGCCGCTACATCGACCCCGACGACCCCAAGCGCATGCACTGAGAGCCGGGCGTCTTCCATCGCTGTTAGTGGGTCAGCTTCCGAGCTGACGGCAAACGCCCGGAACCCGGATAAAGCGCCGACAGAATTCAATCCGTGCAATACTGAAGGTCCCAAAAACCACAGTCCCCGCCCATTCGCGCAAGCGGCGCGCGATAAGGACGGGGTACATGGTCTCTTGAGCTTTACTTCTTGGGCCGCGACTCCGGCGGCACAAGACCCGCGAGGCGATAGTACACAACGAGCTGGCCGTAGTGTTCACCGCTATGTTCGATGATGCCGTATGCGATGTCGAGAACGCGTGCTTTCTGTTGAGGGAAATAAACAACCTCCGTCGTCAGGCCTTTTTCGCCTTTCGACTGGATGGCGGCGGCTCCGTCTGCGAAGGATTTTTTGACGAACGCAACGATATCGGCCTTTGTTTTGTACTGGTCGCGCTTGGGATCTTCTCCCGCGGGAGGCTTTCGCCCCATCACCGTATCAGTGAAGTAGTAGTTTGAACCCGCCGCGTGCAGCAACTGCTCGGCGAAGCTCCGCTGCGCGGGTGTCGGCTTGAAGTCGTATTTGTCTTCCGGGAAATCTTCGGCCATCGCTATCAGCTTGCGGCCAATCTCATTCCAGGAATCAAGCACGACTTTCGATTCCGGATCGGCAGGTTTGACGGCTGCATCTTTCTTCATCGTGTCCTGGGCGTGGCCGGCAAATGCAAATGCTAGCAGGACGATAGCGAGAAACGGTATTCCTTTCATTTCTTTCTCCAAGATTGAGTTTCGTGAATCAAAGCTTCAGCTTCTCACTTCGCCTGCGCCAGCTCCTCAACGGCCGGAGTTCAGCGGCGATAAGCGCGTCTCTTTGATACGAATGTGCTGCGGAGGCCGATATTTCTCAGCAGCTCTTACGCTGATGGGAGCCGGTTCAGTGTCTCGTCTTTCCCAGAAGCTCAACGACCAGGCTCTTCTGGAAGACGGGGTCCAATTCTGACGAGTGCAGCGCGGCCGCGTACTCTCGTTGGGCCGCGCTCGCGTCACCAGCAACGGCCAGTGCGTCACCCAGGATCATGTGTGCCTCAGGATTGTTCGGATCGAGATGGACCGCCATGCGCGCTTCGCGGATCGTACCCGCGGCATCGTGTTGCTTCGCAAACTCTTTTGCCGCCTCCACATGCTCGAGTGCCGCGGCGGGGCCAAGGCTGAAGTTTCCGCGGTAGACATAGACTCCCCGGTCGATGGATGCTGTCGGTCGAATCGATCCAAATTGAGCGTAGAGATTCTCCTTGCCCGGTAAGTCTGCACCAGCCAGGACCCCGTCACTGATCAACACCGTCCCGGCAACGTTGGGGTCCTCCCCGAATCGCATGGTATCGAGCCCCGCCCACAGTGCCGATCCGGTTGGCAGCACGCGACAGTTGATTCCATAGTCCCGGAAATCGACAGGACCTTGTGCGAAGTAGGCGAAGTAGCAGGGTTGAGACGGCTGCCTCGCGAGATAATCCTTAACGGCTCTGAGCTGCTGGCCCCAGTCCACGTTGGAATCGGAGAGGTACAGGTGCGTGTCGCCCGGTCCTCCCCACGCCTCATTCGCATACGCCAGCAGGCCCGGGCGTGCAGCCACCGTAGTGATGCACTGCCAGAGCAACAGGGCCGCGAACACATAGCGGTAGCCTGGCTTCCTCGAAACAAGATACCCGGCGCAGCCTGCGATCAGGATGTAAAGCATCGGAAACATCGGAAACAGGTGCCTGTACCCAATGCCGAGGTCCGACGACGTTGACAGCAGGAAGATAAAGATCGGAGGGACCGTTAGAAAGACAATCTCGCGGCGCATTGGCCACCGACGGCGCAACAAAACGACCATCGTCAACGCTAAGAGGATCAGGAACGGCAAAGTGCTCTTGATAAGGAAGGCGGCCGGAAAATACCAGTGCGGGGCGCCCGGGTAGTCTCGCCCAAACAAGTAACTCGGGAGAGACCCCGATGAGATCTTCGTGTCTGCCAGTCCATAGATATACGCCTCGGGCAACAGGTGCAGCTTGCTGACCATTGTCAGCACCCCACGAGTCAAGGGCGAAGTGAGGTTCTGGAGATAATGCTCAGTCGTTGGGTTCAATTGCAAAGGGCCGGGACGAGCCGCGTAGCGGAAGCGGTACAAAACCCAGACGCAGCCCACGCCGATGCCCGTAGCAGCCACGAGCGCAGTGATCAACTTCCGAGGCGAAGGACACCTGCCGTCCGATCTCCAGCAGTCGATCGCTGCGATCAGGGCCAGGACCGGCACAATGAAGACGCCCGTGAACTTAGCCGTCATTGCCAGGCCAACAGCGATTCCCACTGTGATCATTCTGGCGATGGTGGGACGTTTCACATATCGGTAGAACGCATATACCGCGGCAAGCATCGTGAGCGCGGCCCCGATATCCGTAGTGACGAAAGCGCCGTGAGCGAGGAAGTTCGGGTCCAGGCAAAAAAGAAGCAGCGCGAAGAGAGCCGGCTTGTCACCGAACATCTCCCTTGCCCACAGGAACAGCAGCGTAGCAAGCAGAGCGGTAAGCAGCGAAGCCATGACACGTGCGGGTAGCAGGGTTTGATCGATACCATTGGCAACCAGGAAACGCTGCCCCAGGACGAAGCCCTCTTTCTTGAATTCAGCGCCCGTGAATGCCGGCTGCCTGATGCTTCTGTGCAGCAGCGGAATAGCGTCCCACATCTTCACCAGCGGCGGGACTTCAGGGTTGTACCCATAGTCTCCCCGTTCCCAGGAAAGCCATCCTGAATAAAGATGCTGTGACTCATCCCAACTCACCGAATCGCGCTTCGCGGTATGTATGCACATGGCAAAGAGAAGGAGGATGGCTATTGTTGCTGAAACAACCGTGAGCAACGATACGGCTCGGTCAGGCGAGGTCTGGGAGCGGGAGGCAGGCGTCATCTCGCATCAATTCTTGCATGGGGGAAAGCTCACTTCGTACGCTCGCGATACGGATTGAGGTCGGGATTCGAACAGCGACACAGCGGAGCGATCCCCGATCGATTACCCAACTCCGTAGTTGCTGCCGAATGACGGCCGGTCCGGAACTGAGCGGCCATTCATCCGCTGACCTTCTGGCTCCGATGACCCTTGAAACGCTACACTCCTGCCTGAGCGCGATTCTGAGTTAAAGGACAGGCATGAACTGGATTGCTTATGTCTTATCTCTGGCTGCCGGAGCAGCCAATCCGGTCCAGTCAGGGGCGAACGCCGAGCTTCGCAAGCAACTCGGCAGCGTTCTCTGGTCCGGCTTCATTGTCTATCTCGCCGGCATGCTCGGCGTTCTTCTCTTGCAGCTCATCTGGCGGCAGAGCGTGCCCAGCGCCGCCCGCATCTCGCAGGTAAGCTGGTGGGCCTGGACCGGGGGCGTGGTCAGCATTGCGTCCACGCTTGCGGGCATCGCGCTGGTACAACGCCTGGGCTCGGGCTCCTTCACCGCGTTGAACATCACCGCCGCTCTCGTCTCCTCGGTCGTCATCGATCACTTTGGCTGGCTCGGTCTGCAGCCCCATCCTGCCTCGGCTACGCGCATCGCCGGATGCGGGATCCTGGTTATCGGGCTATGGATGATCACCCAAGGCTAGCGCCCTGGAGCAGTTGCCGCTCCGGCTTGCAACCCGCCTGCTCTCGCTGCATCTGCCTTGGTATGCGGCCTGATCCGAATACTGATGATCCGGGTGCTGACATGAATGCGTGCTCCATCCGCGCAACCCTTGGCCGTCGCCTGGCCGCTCCGCTGCTTCTGCTTCTCTGCGTGACGCCGATGGCCTGCAGCAAGAGCGGTCCCCGGCAAAGAGGCGGCGCCACGCCCGGCGCAACCGCCGGTCAGCAGCACGCGAAGCAACCCGCAGGCGCGAACGCGGCCAGCGGCAGCTCCGGTAACGGAAGCGGTGCCCAGTCCGGCCAGAGCGAACCGGCGTCCAGCGTCAGCGGCGTTCCATCCACCGCATCCGACAACGGTTCACCCAGCGCCGTCGCCGGCCGCTCCATCGCGGAGCCCGGCGCCCCGGAAGGCACGCTCAATGCGACCCATCCGCACCACGCGCAGCCCCAAGGCTCAACCCCTCCGCATCCCTGAAACGCGCGGCAGTGAAGCATTGTGGCCTCAGCGAAGATACAATGTGTCTTACGCACTCCGCATGATCCAAGGCACCATTCAAGAGGGACAGCATTTGCAGTCAGTATCGCGCACCGCTTCGCCTGATCGTACCGCCTCCCCACGCCCTGTTCTGGTACGGCCGTCGTTCCTTCGAGCCGCCCTCATGGGCATGGCGATCTTCGCCGGTGCTCTCTGCGCCTCCGCCCAAACGCCGTCTCCCGCCTCGCACACCCCCGTCTCGCCGACCGAGACCAGCCTGCACACGTCTGTCGCCAGCGATGGCCATCATTCCGTCGGCACCTTTGAAGTGCAGGTCTACGCGAATGCCGGCGAGCGGCCGCCCTCCGGTGTCGTGACGCTGATGGAAGATGGCAACACCGGCCAGCGGGCGCTTGGCTCGATTCCGCTGAGCCCCGAGGGGACCGCGACGCTGACCACCGCCAATCTCCGCGACGGCCAGCACTCTATCCGAGCCGTGTACTCGGGAGACGCAACATACGCTGCCTCCGCTTCTCCCGCCAGCGCCGTGCAGGCGGAGGCCACCACCACTCCGAGCTTTACCCTGAGCGCCAATCCCGCCAACGCCACCATCGCCGCCGGAGCCACCGCCACCGCCGTCCTCACGCTTACGCCGTCCAACGGCTTCAGCAACTACGTGGCGCTCTCCTGCTCCGGACTACCGCTCCAGGCTTCGTGCAGCTTCACGCCCGTCAACGTCGCGGTAGGCGCAACTGCCACTCCGTCGCCCACCGCCGGCGCCATCCCTCCCTCCACCACCACCATGACCATCAGCACGCAGGCGCCGTCCGGCACGCTTTCTATGCTGCTGCATGGCGACAAGGGAATGGTCTACGCCTTCCTGCTGCCGGGCTTTCTGGGGCTTGCCGGGCTTACTACCGGCAGGCGCACTGGCCGGCGCACGGCACACCATAGCGGCGCGCGCTGGCTGGGCATGCTGTTGCTGATGGTCGGGCTGGTAGGAGGAACCACCTCCTGCGCCCAGCGCTACAGCTATCTGAACCACCCCCCGGCGGCCTCTCTCGGCACTCCGCTTGGCGTCAGCGCGCTCACCATCGAGGCGATCTCCATCAACGGCTCGCAGGTGACGCAGCAGCAGATACCCTTCACCCTCACGGTGACGGCGGCGGCTCAGACCGGTCCCACCAAGTAGCCCTCATTCCGCCTTCAAACGCCCGCCAACCAGGGATGACGCGACTTCAACAACGGTCGCTTCGTCTCCAAAGCCGGTGAGCCACTCGACGTCCGGCTCACGGCGAAACCAGGTCCCCTGCCGCTTCGCGAGATTTCGATGCCCCTGCCGCGCCTGCGCGATGGCCGCCTCCCGGCTCAGCTCACCCGCTAACACCGCCTTCGCCTGCCGGTAACCGAGCGCGTCAAAGAGCTTCACGCCGGGATCGTAGCGTTCCATCAGCCCGGCGGTCTCTTCCACCAGACCATGCGCGAACATGGCCTCCGCACGCGCATCGATCCGTTCGTAGAGCAGGCGCCGCTCCGGGGCGAGCCCGATGCGCAGCACGCGGAAGCCCCGCAGCGGCTCCCCACTGCGCCTCCATGCCCGCGTGATCGGTTCGCGTGCCGCCAGCGTCACCTCGATCGCGCGGATGAGCTTGGGCATATCGTTGGCGTGGATGCGCTCCGCGGCCGCCGGATCGAGTCTGCGCAGCACGCCATGCAGCCAGCCGGTGCTGTGGCCAGCGACCGAACGACGCAACCGCTCCCGCATCGCCTCCGAGCGCTGCGGCCCCGCAAAGAGTCCGTCGAGCAGCGCGCGAAGATACAGGCCCGTGCCTCCGCTGATTATCGGCAGGCGCCCTCGCTGTGCAATCTCACGGATCGCCGCACGCGCGTCACGGCTGTAGTCGCCGGCGGTGTATACGCGGTCCGGTGACGCGAGGTCGATCAGATGGTGCGGAGCCTGCGCGCGTTCGGCGGCGCTCGGCTTGGCCGTCCCGATCTCGAAGTCGCGATAGATCGCAACCGAATCGCAACTTACGATTTCGCCGCCGAAGCGCAGCGCCAGCGCGATTGCCAGCGCCGTCTTCCCGCTCGCCGTGGGGCCCAGAATGACGGGCAGCAGCGGCTCCTGCGCGTCTACCACACCCTCCACCACCCCGGCGGAAACACGTCGTGCAGATTGGCGCGCCACAGACACACGGCCAGCACCACCGCCGCCAGGATGAGCAGACCCGCAATCTGCCGCCGGAACAGCATCCGTGCCCGCGCTGCCTTTGCCTCCGCGGCTACTGGCGTAGTTGCGTGGCGCGAGCGCGCCGGAATCGTCACCGCTGGTCGTCCGGATTGATGTTGTAGAGGAACGCAAAGCGCAGCGCCAGGTACGGCCCCTTGAACTGCTTGGGCAGCGGCGGATAGGGGGATGCGCCAGTGATGCCTCCCCACGCCGCGCGGTCCAGCGCCACGTCTCCGGAGGGGAAGCGCAGGATCATCTGCTTCACGCTGCCGTCCGGCATGATCTTAAACTCGATGCCCACCTTGCCTTGCTTGCCGATCGGCGGCCGCACCGACTCCGGAATCAGCGGATCCCAGGAACGGTAGGTCGCGGCAATCACCCGCTGCAGATATGGCCCGAAATCCACCCCCAGCGTATCGCTGAGAATATCTACCCCGGTATTGAGGCCGGGATGGCGCGGCGTCAGCCCCGCGCCGTAGTCGCCGGGAGAGGTCTGGCCTCCACGCGCCGCATCCCGCGCCGCCTGCCGGATCACATCGCCAGCGTTCTGGCCGGTGTTGAAGTCGGGCGTGGTCGGCTGCGGCTTTGGCGCCTCCAGCTTCGCGGTCGGCTGCGGCGGCAAAGGCTGACTCGGCGGACTGGGCCGTGGTGCGGCCTGCTGGCCTGCTGCTGTGGCGCGGGCTGGGCGGCCGGCGCCTGCTCGCCGGGCGCGGCACGTTGCGGCGGCGCAGGGCGGCCGGCGCGCCGCATGGCCTCAAGCGCCTCCAGCGTCTTCTGGTCCAGGGTGGGATTCTTTGACTGCGCCACGCGGTCTTTGTCTGACAAAGCCTGCGGCGTCTTCGGCTTCAACCGCTTGAGCACGTCCGGCGGCAGATCAAGATACGTAAGCTGCTGCGCGCGCGGCTTCTCCACCTCCGACGGCAGGAGAACCCTGGGCTGGTGCAGCAGGTACTTGGGACCGAAGAGGAAAAAGAGAAAGACTGCGACGTGCGCCAGCAGCGAGATGTAGATGCCTTCACGCAGCCGGGAGCGGGAGCGCTCATCCTGCAACTTGTCGATCAGGTGCAGCAGCTCATCCGCTTCCATGTTTTCGTAGCGGGATGGCTTCTTGTTGAAGATGGGCTCAGGGGTGCGGCCCGGCGGAGTTGGTACTTCAGTAGTCGGCATGCGCTGGATGGTGGATACGTACGCGTACCACGGGCCTCCTGGGAAGCGCCCATCTCCGCACCTTTATTCTCTCATTGTTTGCGGTCAAGGGCAGCTTCTAGCTCCCAGCTTCCAGCTCAATCCGCGAAGCCTCGCCCCTCCGGAACCAGCCCTCTCATCTGCCAGCTGACGTTTCCCCGAATCGATTTAGAGCCGGCGGCTGGAAGCTGGAAGCCGGGGCTAGAGCTGGAAGCTGCCTTCCCCCTTACAATCAGACCTATGGCCCGCGCCCTCGTCCTCACCGTCAGCGACTCGCGCTCCCGTGGCGAACAGCCGGACCTCTCCGGGCCGGCGGTCGTCCGGGTGCTCAAAGACTCCGGCTTCGAGGTGCCGGAACCGCTGGTGGTTGCCGACGATCAACCCGCCATCGAAGCCGCGCTCCGGGAACTGTCCGCCGATTTTCCGCTGATCGTCACCACCGGCGGCACTGGCATTGCTCCCCGCGACGTGACCCCCGAAGCGACCCGCGCGGTCTGCGAGCGGGTGCTGGACGGATTCGGGGAGCGCATGCGCAGTGCCGGCCGTGAGCAGACGCCGCTGGCCTCCCTGAGCCGTGCGCTTGCGGGCACGCGTGGCCGTACCCTCATCGTCAGTCTGCCGGGCAGTCCGCGGGGCGCGGTGGCGTCGCTCAACGCGGTGCTCGACCTACTCCCGCATGCGCTCAGCCTCTTGAGCGGGCTGGACGCGCATGACGAGCAACCCACCATTCGCGAAGGCCAGACCCGCCCGTGAAGCTGATCGGCAAGCTGCTGCTGAAGTACAAAGCATTCGTCCTCAGCATGATGGGGCCGCTCGGTTTTTGGGGCATCGGGCTCATCTCCGCCGTGGACTCCGGCACCATTCCGGTCCCCATGGACCTGATCCTGGCGACGTTTGTCTGGAACGACCGCAAGCACTTCTATCTCTATGTGCTGATGGCGGCAGCCGGATCGGCCATCGGCGGCCTCATTCCCTACCTGCTCGGGCGCGCCGGCGGCGAACTCTTTCTGTTGAAGCATGTGGACCGGGTCAAGTACGACGCCCTGATGGTGCGCTTTGAGAAGCGCGAGTTCCTGGCCATGACCGTACCCTCCATGCTGCCGCCTCCCACTCCGTGGAAGCTCTTTGCCTTCGGCGCGGGTGTCTTTGGCATGCCCGTGTGGCGCTTCCTGCTGGCAGTGTTCCTTGGCCGTCTGGTGCGCTTCGGGGTGGAGGCGCTGCTCACCATCCGCTACGGCCCGGAGATCATCCACATCGCCTCGGACCTGTTCAAACAACACCTGGCCGCGACCCTGGCAGTCCTGGGGCTGATCCTGGCCTTGTTGCTGGTATGGCTGCTGCACCGGCGGCGGCGGGAGCGGCAAAGCGCCGCCGGGATCTAATGATCTTGGTCTCCCGCGGACACCGCATGGGGAGGGGAACAGCGGAAGACATTGCCGCTTCCCGGCCGGATCACGCGGCTACGCGGATGCCTGGCTAGATCCAGCCGCCGCGGTATGTTCGGCGTGGCGGCGCAGCAGGGCGGACGCGCCAAAGGCCATGCCGGTGACCAGCAGCGTAGACACCAGATCGTTGCGATAGAACGGGACTGCAGCCGTATAGCAAGCCGCCAGTCCGCCCAGCGTGTGGGTATACATGCCCGACCCGACCCAGACCGCATAATTGCTGACCGCGAAGAACGACGTCGAGGCCAGCAGCGAGCCGCCCACCACGCGTCCGGCGGAGGGCCGCCCTTTGAGCAGCAGCGAACCCAGCACCAGCACCGCGGCATACCACAGCCAGGTAGTCAGATAGCTCTGCACATGGAACGCATAGCCGTAAGCGTAGACGGTGAGGAAGTAGTCGGTCGCCATCAGCGGCAGCAGCGCACACGCTGCCTGCTTCATCGGCCTGCGCGCGCCGAAGAACAGCAGGGAGCCACCGGTCGCGGTGAAGTTGAACCAGCCGGCGTGGGGCAGCACGCGCGTGAAAATAGCAAACAGGACGAGCAGGAAAGCGGACATTCGCACCTCGGAGGCTTGCGGGGCGGCGTACGCCGGCACCGATTGAGTCTCTATATTAACCCCAGCGCCTGTTCAGGAGGCCGCATGGTTGTGTGATGCCGTCAAAAGATTGTGTGTTCGTGTCCGGCGGTCGCCCTCGCGGACCGGGAACGCACTGCCATCCTCTCCGTTTGCGATCGCCCGGAGTTCGAACGCAGCCAGAGCTCGACCGTGACGGTGTTGATGGAGAAACCAATCCAGAACGCAATGCCGAAGAACTGGCTCGGCCCGAGATGGGTGAGCGGACTGGTGGCAAAGAACACGCCCATCACCGGGCGCGTCGTTGCAATGCCGAGCAGGATACCGATTGCCCGCGTCATCCACCGCAGTTGCAACAGCGGCTCGCCGCGACCTCGGTAGCGGTACGCCTGTCCCAGCGCGAAGAGAAAAAGCGTGTTGAAAAAGAGGACCGCCGAGCGCTCGACCCATCCGCCTATGGAATACGTGCTCATCGCGTAGGCGGTCACGCCCACGATGGCGCCGAGCGGAAACAGCAACCGCTCCACCCACCCCGCTCCAGCAAACCTGCGCATATAAACCAGCGGAATCAGCACGACGAACGCCAACGCCGGAAGGATATGTGCCAGCGTGAGCGCGGCATGGGAGGCGAACACCGCATCCAGCGCGACCAGCTGGGGCGGTCCGGACTGAGAAGGATGCGCCAGCGCGATGACCCGCCGCAGCACCACGGCAACGGCAATCACGATGCAGGCCCAGAATCCGATCTGCAGCCAGCGGGAGAGTACGACCGTCTCCTGACGCGTTCCAATCTTCGCCCGGGGCTGAATGCCTGACTGCATGCGCCCTCCATTCGCGGACCGGATGCCGATCGTCCGGCCCTCGCCACTATGCTAGACCCTGGCGCACCTGCTTATCGCTGCGGCTTGCCATCGAAGGATTGCGCTTCGATCTGGCCGTCCGGGGCCACGAAGACGGAGCCGGAAAGCGGCTTGCGGTCTGCGTGTGCGGCCATCCAGCCGGAGTAGCCGAAGCGCATATCGTGGAAATCCACCTGCTCGAGATGCTGGGCGAAGTCGCCGAAGGCATCAGGCGGCGTGCCCTTGCCAACATCCTCGACCAGCGGGAAGCTGGACCAGCTCAGATAGATCCGCCCCAGCCACGACTGCTTGGCCGCCGCGACCGCCGCTGTGACCGGCGGCTTGTAGATGCGCGCGGACTGCTGATCTGTCTCGAGGGCATCGGCCCGGGTCCGCACGTCGGCGAACTGGTAGTAGTCGCGAGTCTCCACGATTCCCTCCCAGTGGAAGGGATTGGCGGGATACGGTTCAGCGGCATAGCGCACTGCGGGCTCGACTCCGAACGAGGTCTGCTGCATGAGCCGCAGAGCGTGGGCGTGCTCGCCCGCCCGCACCGCATAGAGCACCACGGCCCCAATAAGGGCGGCAATGGCCAGCCCCCGGCCGCGCAGTACCGGTCCACGGCGGGATCTCTGGCTGGACACCTCCCGATCGACCAGGCCCAGAATGGCCGGCACCAGCAGCGCCAGAACGAGCATGGCGAAGAGCACGGGATCGAAGATGAAGAAGATATCCGCCGCATACCAGTGCGGACTGAACGGGAAGAAAGGCCGCAGGCCGTAGTTGTTGGTGTAGTCCAGCAGGAGATGGCTGAAAACAGCGATGAGCGCGAAGCACCAGAGCAGCGGCCATCGCGCCGGCAGTGCGGGCGGCTTGCGGCGCACGCGATGCCATAGCCAGACCAGCCCCACCACCACGAGCGCCACGAGCGGTGCGCCGAGCAGGGTATGCGTGATGCCGCGATGGTGCTCGAATCCGGCGACCGGTCCGCCCAATCCCCACAGAACGTCGATGTCCGGCGCTTCGGCTGCGAGCACCATGACCAGGGTCGCATACGCAGTCTTGCGGTTGAAGCCCGCACGCCCCAGGCATGCGCCGGTAAGCAGGTGCGTTACCGGCTCCATGGCGCCTGCCGTTGGAGCTGTCGATCTTCGCCGAACGGCCAAGGCAAGAGCAGATCCTTCGACTCGCTGCGCTCGCTCTGGATGACAGCAGTGGAGTTGCATGCTCCGCTCAGGATGACAGCGAGCCGGATAACTAACTTCTTTCGACCCTCGCTCAGGTGACGCCTCCTCCAGCGATTCCCGATCCGTTCTTACGGAGCAGGGCTAGTGTTCTTATAATCCAGTCGATGCCTGAACAAGCCAGCAAACAAGCGCGCGTGCACCTGGAGAAGCTGCGGGAGACGATCCGTCACCACGAATACCAATACTTCGTGGTGGACGCGCCGGAGATCGAAGACGCGGAGTTCGATGCGCTGATGCGCGAGTTGAAAGCCATCGAAGCGCAGCACCCTGACTGGATTACGCCGGATTCGCCCACCCAGCGCGTGGGCGGTAAGCCGAAGGAAGGTTTCGTGAAGGTAGCGCACTCCCGGCCCATGCTGTCGCTCGACAACGTAAACACGCCGGAGGAGCTGGCGGAGTGGGACACCCGCGTGCGGGCGCTGGCCGGCGATGCTGGCGCGTCGTACGTGTGCGAGCTGAAGCTGGATGGAGTATCGATCGCGCTGCACTATGTCCCAGAAGCAGGTGGCGGCGCAGCTGGCGGCGATCATGGGAGCGCGCGGCTGGAGCGCGCCATCACGCGTGGCGACGGATCGGTGGGCGAAGATGTGACGAGCAATGTGCGCACCATTCGCTCGGTGCCGCTGCGTATTCCCGCTAAACGCATGAAGCAGTCGGGCTTGCCCGCACCTTTTGAGGTGCGGGGCGAAGTGGTGATGCCGGTAGCTGCCTTCCTGAAGCTCAACCAGGAGCGCGAGGAGCTGGGGCAGACGCCGGCGGCGAACCCGCGCAACGCGGCGGCGGGAACCATTCGCACCATGGAGCCGAGCATCGTGGCGCGGCGGCGGCTGGATTTCTATGGATACTTTGCACTGCAGCTTGCCGAGGACGCGCTGGGAGAAAACGCCTTCGCAACGCAGGTAGAAACGCTGGACGCGTTGACCGCCGCGGGGTTCCGCGTGAATCCTCACCGCGAGGCCTTGCATACGCTGGAAGAGTTGCAGGCCTTTGTGGCGCAGGCGGAGCAACAGCGGGCGGCGCTGGGCTACGAGATTGATGGCGCGGTGATCAAGGTGAATGCCACGGCGGTGCAGAAGCGGCTGGGCTTTACCGGCAAGGCGCCCCGCTGGGCGGTGGCCTACAAATTCACTGCGCGCGGCGGCGTAACGCAGTTGGAAGACATCGCCATCCAGGTGGGGCGTACGGGGAAGCTGACGCCGGTAGCCGTTCTGAGCGCAGTGGGCATCGGCGGCATTACCGTGACACGCGCGACCCTGCACAACGCAGACGAGATCGAACGGCTGGGCGTGAAGATCGGCGATTGGGTGCGGGTGGAGCGCGGCGGAGACGTGATCCCCAAGATCATCGAGGTAGTGGCCGACGAGAAGCATCCGCGCGGCGATCGCGTCTTCCACTTCCCCTCGCATTGTCCGGTGTGCGACAGCGAGGTGGTGCGCGGTGAAGGAGAAGCCGACTACCGCTGCATCAACGTGGACTGCCCGGCGCGGCTGCGCGAGAGCCTGTTGCACTTCGCATCGCGCGGGGTAATGAATATCGATGGCATGGGTGAAGCGGTGGTAACCCAGTTGATGGAACGCGGGATGGTGCACAGCCTGGCGGACCTGTATGCGCTGGACGAGGGCAAGCTGCTGTCGCTCGAACGCATTGGGCAAAAGACCGCGGAGGCGCTGCTGCGGGAGATTGAGCAGTCGAAGCGGGCGCCTCTGGATCGCGTTATCTTTGGGCTGGGCATACGCTTTGTGGGCGAGCGCACGGCACAGTTGCTGGCGGACGCCTTCGGATCCATGCAAGCGCTGATGGCAGCGTCGCGCGAGGATCTGGAGCGGGTAAACGAAGTAGGCCCGCGTGTGGCTGAGGCGATCCGGGAATTTTTTGACGAAGAACGGAACCGTGATTTAGTGGAACGGTTGCGTGCGGCAGGCCTCAACTTCACGGCGGAGAGGCGTAAGCGATCGGCAAAGTTTGAGGGGTTGACCTTTGTGTTGACCGGCACATTGCCAACATTGCCTCGCGAAGAGGCCAAAGAGCGCATCGAACAGGCTGGAGGACGGGTGTCCGGCTCCGTGAGCAAGAAGACAAGCTTTGTGCTCGCCGGTGAAGAAGCAGGGTCCAAGCTGGACAAGGCGCGTGAGCTGAAGGTGCCGATCCTCGACGAAACCAAGTTCCTGGAGATGCTTGCATGACATCCACGGCTCTGCGTGTGCTGGTGTGCGGTGCGCTGCTGTCATGGCCCGGTTTCGTGTCCGCGCAGTACATACCCGCGGGCATGCAGGGTTCCTGGAAGGTGCGCAAGCTACTCGGTATGCAGGGGCCGCCGGTAGACCAGTGCCCGGGCGGCCTGCCGGACAAGACGCTGATCGGCACGTTGATTACCCTGGGCGAGCACGGCGCGGCAACCGACCGCACGAGCGTCGCGGATGCCCAGCCGAAGATGGCTACGATGAGCGCCTACGACTTCACCGCGAAATACCTGGGCGCCAGCGGATCGCCAAGCAGCTTGGGGCTGAACGTGAACCAGGTACAGTTTGTGACCCTGGGCGCGCCGGGCAGTCTGCCCTTCGATATGGTGCTGGTGAAGAGTCCCAGCATGTTGATCTTCGGACACTGCGGCTTCTTTTATGACGCGGTGCGCGATGGAACCTTCAAGGCCCCGAAACTGCCGCGGTAGCAGCCCTGAGAACGCAGCCGGATCCCTCGTCCGGGCTCAACGGGGAGCGAAATACCCTTTGCGCGCGTGTACCTCATAGCCGCCGCGTAGCGCAGTGAGATAGATGGTGCGGAAGGCGCCGTTGGCCTTGAAGTCCGCCGGCCTGTAGGCCAGCGCATATTGCGAACGCAGCTCTTCCTCCACCGCGTGGAACTGGACGGCCATATCTTCAATGCGGTGCGGATAGAAGGCCGTCCCGCCCGTAGCCTCAGCCATCTTCTTGAGCACGTCGTCTCCACGGTCGCGGCTGGGGCTGGTGTTGGTACTGATGGTGTAGATGATGGTCTCGGCGCGCTGGCACATCTTGATGGCGTCGTCGACAAAGGCGCGGCTCTGGTTGTCGTCTCCATCTGACACCAGAATCAGGGCCTTGCGGACCGCGGTCTGCGATGGAGTGGTATTGAGCAACTGGTCCCGGCACGCGTGATAGACGGCATCGTAGAGCGCCGTGCCGCCGCCCGGTTTCAGCCTGTTGACGCCGGCTTCCAACAGGTCGGGATTATTGGTAAATCCCTGGGTGACGTATGCGGTCACGTCGAAACCCATGACGAAGGCCTTATCCGTCTGCGGGCGCAGCACATCGAGAAGGAACTCGGTGGCCGCCTGCTGCTCGAAGTGGAAGCGCGACCGGATCGACGTACTGGCATCGATCAGCAGGCCGACGCGCAGCGGCAGACCTGTCTGCTGCGTAAAGCTGATGACCTGCGCCGGAGCCCGCTGGTCGTCCAGCAGAGCAAAGTCGTTCTGCTGAAGATTGTTGATAAAGCGCCCGTGCCGGTCGGTAACGGTGAAGATGAGGTTTACCTCATTCACGGTGGTCTTCAGGGTGAAGGCGCCGTTATTATCCTGCTGCACATTTTGCTGGTCGGCCCCTTGCTGCGCGGCGCCGGCAGCGGGCGGTGCAGCGGGTGACGTCTGCTGCGCCGCAGGTGCGGCGGCCTGGCCCGGTGACGTGGTGGATGACGGTGGCGTTGCGGGCGGCGGCGTTGCGGACGACGGCGTCGTTGCTGATGGTGGCGTCGTCGCGGGCGGCGGTGTTGCCGGCGTTTGCGCCAGGGCGCATGGCGCCGCGAGCATCGCTGGGAACAGGACGACCGTGCACACAGAGAGAAGAGCGCCGGCAGGGGTGCGGAGACCGTTGGGAAACTTCATAAGGAGTGTCAAAGATATTTTATGCTGAAGCGCCTCTCAGGGCTTCACGCCAGGGGCTGGAGCCGCGCCAGGAGCCTGAGCCGAGATGAGCGGCCCGCCCAGGCTCGCCAGGAAGCCGGCTAGCTCCGCTGGTAGGGCGGAGGTAAAGTGCAGCGCTTTCGCGGTAAGCGGATGCGCGAAGGCAAGCTCCGCGGCGTGCAGGAAGTTGCGTGGCAGCGCAAGCGTGGGCCCGGGCTGCTGGCGGCCGCGGCGACGGGCAGGCTGAAGCGCCGTCGCCGCAAGCTGGATCTGCGCGGGCGCACCGTAGAGCGTGTCACCCACCACAGGATGACCAAGCGAGGCCAGGTGCACCCGGATCTGATGGGTGCGGCCCGTCTCGATGCGGACGGAGACGAGGGTGAACTTGCCCCATGGCCCGTCAATACGGCGCAGGACCGTGTAGTGCGAGACGGCGGAGCGGCCACCCTCGCGGCGGGTTGTCATGCGGATGCGCCGGATGGCATCGCGACTGATCCCGGCATTGATGGTCCCGCTCTCGGCTTTCACCGCGCCGTGCACCAGCGCCAGATAGGTCTTCTGCACCCGTCGTTCGGAGAACATGGCGGCCAGCCTGGCGTGCGCGTTGTCGTTCTTCGCCACCAGCAGCAGACCGCTGGTCTGCTTGTCCAGGCGGTGCACAATGCCGGGCCGGAGACCGTCGCTGGAGCCGGAAAGCTGTGTGAAGTGATGCAGAAGCGCGTTGACCAGAGTGCCGCGATTGCGCGCATCGTCACTCGAACCGGAACCGGCGTGGACCATCATGCCCGCCGGCTTGTCGACCACGGCAAGGGATTCATCTTCATAGACGATGGCCAGCGGAATGTCTTCCGCCTCAGCATGCAGCGGAGGCGCTTCGGCCTCCCCGAAGATCACGAACGACTCGCCACCTCGCAACTTGAGCGAGGCCCTGGGCGGATTGCCGGCGAGCAACACTCGCCCTTCTTCGATCAGCCACTGCGCCCGCGCGCGGCTCACCTCAAGCGCGAACGCCAGGTACTGATCCAGTCGTTGGCCCGACGCCTCTGCCGGAATGATTACTGAGCGCTCATCCGGCAAGGACTGCCTCTTTCTGCGGATGATGGGGATGCAGCCACAGCAGCCCGCCGGCGAGCACCATGAGCATTGCGACGCTCTGCCCAATCGTCAGGGCGCCGCGAAAGAGCGGACCGGGCGCCGCATCGCCGCGGAGAAAGTCGAGAAAGAAGCCCGCGACGCCGTAAAGGAAGAGCCACGCGCCCATGACATCGCCGTCCTGATGGCGGCGACGGAAGAGCACCAGCAGAAGCCCCAGCAGCGCAAGAGACACAGCACACTCATAGAGCTGCACCGGATGCAGCGGAACGCCGAGCGGAACCCCCGTGGTCCGCGCGGCAAAGCGGCTGGTGAACGTCACGCTCCAGGGAAGCCCGCTCGGCCCGCCATAATCGCATCCCGCAGCAAAACAGCCGATGCACGCGAAAGCGTGGCCGAGCGCGAGGCCGGGAGCCGCGACATCCATGACGCGCAACAGTGGAAGATGCGCACGCCACGCGTAGGCAGCGCAGACCAGTAGCGCGATGCCGACCCCTCCCAAGGCGAAGACCGGGGCACGGGCACTCGAGAGACTGAGCAGCAGCAACGGCGCAACACGGAACGAGGACCAGTTCGCGATGGCGAACAGCAGCCTGGCCCCCACAAGCACCGCGACCACAGCGATCAGGCCAAGGTTCCAGATCTTTTCCGCATTCAGCCCGACGCGACGCGCGAGCGCAACGCTCAACCCCAATCCACAAAGGATGCCAGCGGCAAGCAAAACGCCGTAGCTGGGAATGACGATGGAACCGAACTGTAGGAAGCGCGGGTACACGGCGGCGTTACACCCAGAATAAACGGGGAACGAGAAACGGAGCGCTGCGGATGTGGCTCACACGGGCGGGCACGGAAGCGTGCAGCAGAACGAAGTAAAGACCGACCCGCGTGGCCGTACGGGGCGCGCTGGTGAACCCGTCCTAAGACGGTGGAACTCTCCGCAGCTCTTTAGGCATTCCGGACTGGCGGACACTGCACACCGAGCCAATTATTCGAGTCGAGTCCCTGTTCAAGAAGTATAGGTTCTACCAGCGTTAGCTCCGTACCTGCTTTGCAGGCCGGTCTCTGAAGTGGATGCTACCGAGCCGCAGGCCCGTTTGCAAGCTCGGAGCGAATCGCTGCATTCACATATTTGTGGGATTGCGCCTGCATTAATTTTCGCGATCTATCGGATCACAGCAGTTTCAGATCTTCGAGCGCGGAATCTTCAGCGTCGTCCGAGGGTGCATCATCAAGTGCGGCATGAACGAGATCCGCAGGGAAAGACTTCGTCGGCTGTAGCCCCAGGTCGCGCAACATCTCGGCCTGGCGGATGAGGTTGCCGCGCCCACGGCTGAGCTTGTTCAGAGCCGTATCATAACTGTCGCGCGCCTGCGCGAGCCGTTCGCCGACCTTGCTCAGGTCGCTCACAAACCCGCTGAGCTTGTCGTAAAGATCCGCGCCGCGGCTGGCGATGTCGCGGGCGTTCTGGCTCTGCGCCTCTTGCCGCCAAAGGTGCCCGATGGTGCGAACGACGAAGAGCAACGTACTGGGGCTGACGAGCAGGACATTCCGTTCCCACGCCTGCGTCCACAGGTTGGTGTCCTGCGAGATGGCCAGCATGAACGCGGGCTCCACCGGCACAAACATGATCACGAAATCGAGCGACGCCAAAGGGAGCGACTGGTAGTTACGCGCGGAGAGCCCCTTGATGTGCGCGCGTACAGAGGCCAGGTGGCGGCCGGCGGCCGCTTCCCGCAGCGCGTCCGTCTCGCTGTTGCAATGATCGTTGTAGTCCACCAGCGAGACCTTGGCGTCGATGATGATGTGTCGATTCTCCGGCAGATGCAGGATGACGTCGGGCTGGGCCCGTGTCCTGTCTTCCCGCGTATAGCTGCTCTGCACTTGATACTCAAGGCCCTTGCGCAGTCCGGATGACTCCAGGATGCGCTCCAGCACCACCTCGCCCCAGTTGCCCTGCGTCTTGCTCGATCCCTTCAGCGCGCGGGTAAGGTCGATGGCATCCTCGGAGAGCTTGCGATTCAGATCCATCAGTTGTCTGACCTGCTGCGCCAGCGCGCTGCGGTCCTTGCCCTCCTGCACGTAGACCTGATCGACCCGGGTTTGAAATTCATGGATTCGGGTCTTCAGGGGTTCGAGCAACCGGCCGAGATTGGTCTGGTTCTGCTCGGTGAAGCGCCGGGACTTTTCTTCCAGGATGTCGTTGGCAAGGGAGCGAAACTGGTGGGTCAGTTCCAGCCGCGCCTCCGTCAACAGGGCAAGTTTCTCGCTGCTCTGTGCGCGTTCGGCCTCGAGCGCTGCCTGCGTCCCGCCGAGCTGCGCGCGCATCCGGGCCTGCCCCTCGATCGCCGCGCCATGGAGACTCCGCGCCTCCGCTAGATCAGCCTCCAGACGGACGATGCGCCCGCTCTGCGCCTCGGCTCGGGCCTTGGCCTCCGCCGCCGCCAGACGGAGATCGTTGCGGACGGCGGACTGGTCCATAGCCTCGCGGCGCATCGTTCGCTGGAGCAGGAAGGCCATGACCATGGCGCCAAGGCCGAAGGCGAGGATGAGGAGAAGGATCGAAGGGCCGGACATGCTGGGCAGAGTCTCGCTCCACTGTACCGAATGTCCGTTCGCGTGCATCGGTCGAATCGGAGTCAGGGAATGGGAATGTGCGCGACGGGAATCCGCATCGTCATCGAAGCTGCCCGCGCCCCAGCCGCCCCGTCGCATGATCCTGGCGGCGTGTCCATGCGATGACCACACCGGCTTTACACCACCCCGCCCCCTCAGTAGACTTGAGGCTTCGAGTCTGGCATCCAACCTGACGGACAACGGGCGCAACAGATCTGTGCATACTGGAGTCGTCTGTGCATACTGAAGTCGCAGTGTGGGTGCTGGTAGTCTGCGGATGGGCCGGCGCGGCGTAATTGTGCGCCATTCGGGCGACGATTCGGGTTCTGAGTCATCTTATACGGTGCGCGAGGAGAGACAGGCATGGCAGCAGTAGACGAAAAAGTGAAGCAGATCATTGTGGAACAGCTTCAGGTAGATGAGGCGGAAGTGACGCCGAACGCGTCATTTCAGGAAGATTTGGGGGCCGATTCGCTCGACGTCGTGGAGCTGGTCATGCAGTTTGAAGAGGCCTTCGACCTGGAGATTCCGGATGAAGATGCCGAGAAGATCAAGACCGTGAAGGATGCGACCGAGTACATTGAGAAGCACGCGAAAGGCGGCAAGTAGCTTTGCAGGTCGGTCCCAATCGAAGAGTGGTAGTCACGGGGCTGGGCCTGCTCGCCGGACCGGGCAACACGGCGGCCGAATTGTGGGAGAGCCTCCTGGCCGGCAAGAGCGGCATGGCTCCTATCACCGCCTTTGACGCGACCGCCTTTCCAGTCACCTTTGCCGCTGAGGTGAAGGGGTTCGACCCGCTCAAGTTCATCGAAAAGAAGGAATCCCGCAAGATGGGGCGCTTCATCCATTTTGCGTTGGCGGCCACCGACGAAGCCATGCACCACTCCGGCCTGAAGGTCACCGAGGAGAACGCGACGCGGATCGGCGTGCATATCGGTTCGGGCATCGGCGGATTCGACATCATCGAGCGCGAGCATAGCAATATGCTGAACGGCGGCCCGCGCAAGATCTCACCCTTCTTCATTCCAGCCGCCATCGTGAACCTGGCGGCGGGCCAGGTGAGCATCCGCTATGGGGCCAAGGGCCCGAACGAAGCCACGGCGACCGCCTGCACCACCAGCGCTCACTCCATCGGCGACGCATATCGCACCATCCAACGCGGAGACGCTGACGTGATGATCGCCGGAGGCGCTGAAGCGGCGATCACGCCCATGGGCGTCGGCGGATTCGCGGCCATGAAGGCGCTCTCCACCCGCAACAACGACCCCACCCACGCCTCCCGCCCCTTCGACAAGGACCGCGACGGATTCGTGGTGGGAGAAGGCGCCGGCATCCTGATCCTGGAGGATCTGGAGCATGCCAAGACGCGGGGGGCGACGATACTCGCGGAAATCCTCGGCTACGGTATGAGTTCCGATGCCTACCATATGACCGGGATGGCGCCGGCGGGCGAAGGCTGCTTCCGCGCCATGCAGAACGCGTTGAAGAGCGCAGGCCTGGAGCCGCACCAGATCGATTACGTCAACGCGCACGCGACCTCAACGCCGCTGGGAGATGCATTGGAGTCCGCTGCCATGGCCGCGCTCTTCGGCGAGCATGCCACGAGCAAGAAACTGCTGGTGAGTTCGACCAAGTCCATGACTGGGCACCTGCTGGGCGGCGCTGGCGGCCTGGAAGCCGGCATCACCATTCTGGCACTGCAAAAGCAGATGGTGCCGCCAACCACCAATCTCTTCGATCCCGACCCTGCCTGTCGATTGAACTACGTGCCGAACCAGCCGCAGGCAGCGAAGCTCGACATCGCGCTCTCGAACTCCTTTGGCTTTGGCGGCACCAATGGCTCGCTGATCTTTCGGCGTTGGACCGAGGAGTAGAACGCGGCCCTAAGAAAAGAGGCGCCCATCCGTACGGATGGGCGCCTTCCTGGTTTGTGCGTGCCGTCTAGCTTCCGGAAGCTACGCCCACCTTGGGCACTTCGATTCCAAGTGCAGTGGCCAGGGCGATCTGGTGGTCCTGTTCCTCGACCAGGATGCCGCGAATCTGCTCCGCCAGCGCGTATTCGCTGAGCGCATCGCATTGCTTGATCCGTTCGCGGTAGTTGCGGATCGTTTCCCCTTCGTTGTCCAGGTCGAAACGCAGCATCTCTTCCGCCTTTTCGGAAGTCTTGACGGGCTTGGGAACCACCGCCGGCATACCGCCCAGATAGTCGATCTGGTTGGAGATGATAAGCGCATGCTGCAGCTCTTCCTGTGCATGCTTCTCCAGTTCCGCGGCGATGTTCATGTATTGCGCGCCCTTCAGCACCTGCGAGTAGACGACGTACGCGATGATGGCCTGGTACTCGCGCGAAAGATCTTCATTCAAACTCTGGATGAGGTGTTCCCGGGTGACTTGTCCGGTCGCCTCGCTGGCAGCCTGTTGCTGTTGCGGCATCGATTCTCCGTTCTCTGATCCTGCGAATTGGGCGGGTGCCGTTCCCAATGTGAGACGTCATTCGCCGAAGATGCGCGGCGAGTTTGCGACGCAGTCCTCCCTTGGGATGTGGACCCGCTACCTTTGCTTGGATGTACGGCATGCGGAAACGTCGCCCGGCTCTATCTGCGTGAACTCAGGGGCGCGCGAACTCAGGGGGGCATGAACTCAGGGCGGCGGAACTCAGGAAGCACGACTCAGGGGGCCAGGAGGTGCGGCGCGCACGAAGGCGCACCGCATCCGGCAACGTCGCGGCCTTACTGGAAACGACTGGCCACTAATGCCGCGGCGCGCCGTCGAGAGATGGCGGGCCACGGTGTACCCGGGTCGGCGCCCGGAGTGTAGGTCTTGTAGACCGAGATGTGGAAGCAGGACTGGTGGAACTCCTCTTCCACATCGATCTTGCCGGCGGTCTGCAGCGGAAGCAGGTACGCGCGCATCCACGCAATTTCCGACGGCGAGAGTCCCTTCTTCGAGATATCGACGGCCGCGCCAGTCAGGTGCGGCGAAGCAATATCGCCCTCCGCCGGAGCTGCATTTCCATTGATGTGGAGCAGATGCCGCTGATACTCGACCGTGCGCACAGCAGAGTTCACCTGCAGCGATCTGCCGAACCGGTTATAGTGCACACGCGCGAGATCGGCGAGGAAGCGCCCGGTCCAGGCGCGGCAGTAGCGGCGATCTGAGGGCAGGTGCTCATCCACGCGCAGGCCGCTGGCGATGGGCAGCGCCACCAGGCTGCCGAGCCGACGGAGGTTTTCGATGTCATCATCGTCACGCACGCGCAGCAAGCCATCCTGCTCCGCGCGCTGGTTCTGCCGCACCAGGGATTCGTGCGATCCGCGTAGCGGCGGCAGATTGATGAAGTGCAGCGGCTGCTCCGGAAGCTTTAGCGAAGCCGTCGCTGGCGTTTGATCCTCGGGCGACTGGTCCTCGGCCGACTCGATGGCGGCCTGGCGAGCGGCAGCGCGCACGGCTTCCGTGCCATGACTCCGTGCCCGGCGGATGGCCAGAGCAGTGTGGGTGTGCCTCCGACGCCGGGACCGGCCATCACGCACGCGCACTATTCTCGCGGATGGGGCGGCCTGGACGGGTCCTCGGGCATGCTGGACGGCTCCTCGGGCGTGCTGGACGGCTCCCGGCGATGCCCCCGAGCGAAGGTGCGGAGTGGACGCAGATACGTGGTGTGTGCGGCCTGTAGCGGCTGCACGCGTCCGCAGAGAACGCGCGCGGTGGACCGCATGATGCCGCACTGCAGCACCGGCGCTGAACGGCGCCAGGCTGGTGAGAGAACCAGCGAAGAACAAGCACAACAGATAAAGACAACGCATGTGGAAGGTTCGCAGAGAACGCCAGAGATTTCACTGTAGCGTCGCGCGGCAGATCCACAAAGTGCCAAAGGTGGTACGCGCGCTTGCACTTCTGTGAATGACGGATTACGTGATGCGGGCGAACCCCCGGCCTTGCCATCAGCAGGTCAGTTTTCTGCTGAGACGACGTGGTCCAAAGCATCCGAGGGAAAGCCCGGCAAGCTTCCCCTCGAAACCGAGGCTACGACCCTATGAGAAGGCCGCCGCCCCTGCTTCCGCGACCGCGTGGTCCTGCTCGCCGGAGCCGCCGCTCACGCCGATGGCGCCGACGACCTTGCCACCACGCTTGAGTGGAATGCCGCCAGCGAAGATCATGACCTTGCCGTTGTTCGACACGTGAATGCCGAAAAACTGATCTCCCGATTGCGAGTTGCCGGCCAGGTCTTTGGTCGTGATGTCAAAGGCCCGGGCTGTCCAGGCCTTCTTAATCGATATATCGATGGAACCCAGCCATGCGCCATCCATGCGCACGTGGGCCACCAGGTTCCCACCCTCGTCGGCGACGGCGATGTTCTGGGGCTGTCCGATCTCAGCAGCTTTCTTTTCGGCTGCGGCGATGACGCGACGAGCGTCCTCGAGTGTCACACTGCTTGCCATATCTTCTCCTTTGTGCGGGTGGCATTGCGCGCGCCAGAAGGACGCGCGGAGACCTGTTCCTTCTACTTCGATGCGAGCCGCCCGCGAAAGACGTGTTCTCAGCTAGGGCCTGCGAAGCACACTCTTGTAGATAGCGCATTGTTCCACGCTCGATCCTATGCGGTCCGCGAGCCGGTCCTCGGGGCTCATGCCCAGCGTCTCCTCTGCGATCTTCTCGAGGAATCCGGCGTGGTTGAGGGTCTCCCGTAATTCTGTGTTGATGTAGATGACATACGCCTGCCGCGGATGCGCGCGCAGCGAAGTCTCGAGATTGCGCAGGACACGCTTCAGCACCGGCTTGCAGAACGGGTGGTAGAAGAAGAGCACCAGAGGCTGCTCAGGCAGCGGAAACGCGGCTGCATCCATGCACTTGAGATGGACCGGCGTCAGGATTTCCGTCTTCCCGCGAAAGCTGCGCAGATTCGCTTCGGCAACGGCATGCAGCGCGGGTGCGAGTTCGACGCCGTAAATTTCAGCGAACGGATGGCGTGTGGCCAGCATCACCGCCCGTCCCTTGCCGGAACCGATATCGACGAACGTGTATTGGCTTAAATCTGCAGGAAGCCTCGCCAAGGCGGCGTGGAAGACCGAGGGCGCGATGCCATAGTAAGCGGTGCTCCAGCGGCCGTTTTTGCCGGCGCTCGGCAGGTCCTCTCCCCAGATCAGACCGCTGGTGTCCACTCCGTATTGCAGATCGAAGGGGTGCCGTGAGCCAGGCTGCCAGGCTTCGCTCTCGCGATTCTGCGCTTCCTGCATTGGACGAACGCGCTGACGGAGCCGGTCGACCGCCGTGCGGGCCGTGGCGGTCACGCCCTGGTTGACCAGCATCTGACCCCATCCGCGAAGTGCGCGTTTTGAAAGCATGGATTGTTTCTACTGGGAAAGTCGCCGCCACGCAAACGCGGGGCGCAGAGCGCGACAGATGGCCCGGGTATTTACTTCTCGCGGTACACAGGCCTTCCAGGTAACCACGTAACCGTCGCATTGACGTTTTGATAAGCCCGGCTCGCAAGTAATTGAAATTAAGTGTCTAAGACGCTGGCATCGCGCCTCTTCTATCTTCTTCCATTACCTGAGTGCTAGTTTTCATCTGGATAGGGCCAGTCAAGAGTGCTCGAAGGTAAGGGTCTGCGCCGCTTCTCAGTACAAGTATTTGTTGGGAATAACAAGCCTTCATGGGATGCTGCGGGTGAAGAAAGAAATTGTGGAGGAAGTCTTGAACAAACTGATTGTGTCGCTCGCGTTTGCTGCCGTATCTGTCGCGACCTGCATGGCGCAGTGCCAGGGTGGACGCTTGACTGTGAGCCAGGAGCTGCATGACTCGGGCGCAACCATCGTGGGGACCGTCTATGCGGCGGCGCCGGTGCCGGATTCGTCCTTCCACATGGATGGCGTGAACTATGTCGTCCACGTCGATCGCATGTTAAAGGGCAAGATGGTTTCGACCGATGAGATGAATATCTTCAGTGAAAACAGCCCTACCAAGTTCCCGATGCAGGTGGGCAAACAGTATGTATTGTTCGTGCATCTCAACTACAACACGTACGAAGTGGATAATTGCGGCAACTCGGGCTTGCTGGAGGCTTCGAACTTCGAGAGCCTTCGCCAGCTCAAGGAATACGCGAGGAAATAGGGCCTGAAGCGCTTTAACACTCTGCCTCCGTTCTCCAGAAATGCCGATTTCAAGACGTTGCGAAAGGGGCCGCTCACGCGGCGTTTTTTGCGTTTTGAAGCGCGATTTGGTCCTGAAACGAGGGGCTTTCGTGCGGCCCGGAACCGGGCTTTTCGGTGAGAGGCGTGCCGGTGAGCACCTGATTTGTCAATCCCCTGGCGACGCTGGTCGAGGTTTCGCGTTCGTGTGCTTCAGGGCAATTTTGTGACTGGGGTAATGCCCGGAGGTAATGGAAAGTGGCCTGTGCGCGTGCGTTCTGAGATAAACGGGACACAGATCCTTCGACTCCGTCGCTCTTTGGAGCGACTTCGCTCAGGATGACAGAGTGCCGGTATGGATGATGTGGCCTCCAGCCGCCCTTCGCCTTCGCTCAGGATGACGGGGTGCCGGTACGGTCAAGCGCTTGCCAGGGCGCGGCGTAGATGGCCGTGGTGGGCGCGCAGGAGTTCTTCCGCGGCGGCGCGGGTCAGGCCCTTCCGGTGCATGAGGACGGCGGTCTTGACGGAGCCGGCCTGGTCGAGGAGCGCGGCGGCGGCCGAGCGGTCGAGCGCGGTGAGTTCCGCGACGATGCGCGCGGAGCGGTCGGCGAGCTTGGCGTTGGTGGGCTGGACGTTGATCATCAGGTTGCCGTAAACCATGCCGAGCCGCACCATCACGCCGGTGGAGAGCATGTTCAGCACCAGCTTGGTGGCGGTGCCGGCGCGCATGCGGGTGGAGCCGGTGATGATCTCGGGGCCGACGGCAGGGGTGATGGCGATCTCCGCTGCCTCGGCGACGGCAGAGCCGGGGACGCAGCTCAGCCCGATGGTGAGGGCGCCGGCGGCGCGGGCGTGAGCGAGCGCGCCCAGCACGTACGGCGTGCGCCCGCTGGCCGCGATGCCCACCAGCGCGTCCTTGGGCCCAACGCCATGCGCGGTGAGATCGGCGGCGCCCTGCTCGGGCGCGTCTTCCGCCCCTTCGACGGCGTGGCGCAAGGCGTGGTCGCCGCCGGCGATGATTCCGCGCACCAGTTCCGGCGAGACGTTGAAGGTGGGCGGGCACTCGGACGCGTCCAGCACGCCCAGGCGGCCGGAGGTGCCGGCGCCGATGTAGACGAGGCGACCGCCACGCTCCATGCGCTCGACGATCGCGTCGACGGCGCGGGCAATCTGCGACAGTTCGAGCGTGACGGCCGCGGCGACCTCCGCGTCCGCCGCGTTGATGACCTGCAGCAGCTTGATGGTCGAGAGCTCGTCGATGCCCGCGGAGGCGGGGTTGCGTGCTTCGGTGAGCAGCGTGGCGAGGGTGGGGTCGGCGGATGGGGAAGACATAGACATCACCATGGTAGCGGGGGGCTGGGTGCTGGGCGGGCTTCGGGGCGAAAGTACCGGGAACTACCCCACCCTAGCTTCGCTAGGATGGGGCACCCGGGTTCGGTAACAACGCGGCAACTAACCCACCCTAGCTTCGCTAGGATGGGGCACCCGGGTTCGGTACAGCGCGGCAACTAACCCACCCTAGCTTCGCTAGGATGGGGCACCCGGATTTGTAACAGCGAGGCAATCCACTCTTCGGGGGCACCCAGGAAGAGGCCCGGCGGCGTGGTTCGTGGGGCTAGGCGTCATCGTAATCTTCGGTGAGGGAGTTGAGGAATGCCACCAGCGCGGTTACGTCCTCGGGTGCGAGGGACATGTTCGCGAACTCCGGCGGAGCATTGCGGAGAGCACCCTGTTTCGAGAGCCTGGAGCTATTGATATAGAAGGTCACTACATCTTCGAGCGTGGACTTGCTGCCATTGTGGAGATAGGGCGCGGAGTCGGCGAGATCGCGAAGCACCGGCGTCTTGAATTGCGCGACGGTGTTGGGCAGGCCGCCGTCGACTGAGCAATCGACGCCGGGAGGGCAGACGAGCACCTTCAGCGTGGCCTGCGGATGGGGGAAGTCGGCGTTCTGGTAGATGTTCCACAGACCCAGGTCGGTGAAGGCAGGGTTGGCGGCAGACGCGGGACGGCGCATGGACTCCGACGCGTCCGGGTGGGCGGCGGTGGCGGGCAGGTAGAGATCGTAGTTGGCGGTGCGCTCGGCGAGCGAGGGAATGTGCAGGCGCATGAAGGCGCCGGCGCCGTGCAGGGCGTCGTACTCCTCCTGCGACGCACCCGTGGTGTGGAAGGTGAAGTCGGAGAAGTCCGGCGCCTGGTGGCAAGCGGCGCAGTTGCCGGCGTGCTGGCCGTCTCCGGAGCCGGCGTCGGCCGACTTCAGGAAGATGAGCAGGCCTTGCAGCTCTGTCGCGCCGAACTGGTAGGTCTGCGCGTGGTATTTGTACGAGCCATCCGCGGAGGAGATAAATACCGGATTGTGCAGCGCGATCAGCTCCGAGTACAAACGCTGGTTGTAGTGGGGCTTGGTCTCGCCGGCCAGCGGCTCCAGCGGCAGGTGGTTCACGCGCAGAAAGTTGTCATAAGGCGAGCCGATGTAATGGCCGAACTCATCGCGCTGGAAGAGCAGGTCCTTCATATATTGCGCGATCATCATGGCGATCTCGTCGAAGACCTGGTCGTCGGTCGCGGTGGTCACATCGAGGCGCTGGGACGCGGGCAGTTGCAGACCCGGCGTTATCCGCGGATCGGTGCCCAGCATCAGCGTGGCGTAGGAGAGACCGGCGGTGCGGTCGGCCGCAAGCTGGCTGGAGCCGTCATCTTCCCGGATGACGCGGGCGATGTGTTGCACCGCCTGATCGTACTGCGAGGGCAGCCAGCCGAAGTTGCGCGTAGCCATGGTTCCCCGGACGAGGTCTTCGCCTGACGCGAACTCGCCGTCAAAGTGCAGCGCCAGGGGGCCGGAGCGCGCCGTGAAGGAGTCGACCATCTGCATGGCATTGCGCGGGGTGTGGTCGAAGCCGGAGATGGTCCGCGGGATGGGGCTGTGCTGGGAGAAGTCGGAGTAGGTGCGATTGCCAGCGCCAGCGACGCCCTGAAACTCGGTGACGAAGTGGCAGGAGCGGCAGTTGATGGCCTGGCCAGCGAAGGGCCCGGGCAGAGCGCCGCCGGGCGTCTCCACCTGCGCGACCACCGGATCGCCGGTGGAGAGCGGCGCGTTGATGGCGGTCATGTGCGAGGCGAAGTATTCCGAGAAGCGCGTGTCCAGGAAGAGGCGTTCGCCGATGGTGTCGGCGGGTGGCGTGGCGTCCGCCTCCTGGCGGAAGTCGGGGGCTTGTCCGGAGCCGCAGCCGATGACGAGTGCCAGGGCGAGCGGGAGCAGCAGGCTGACGCAGGCCGAAGAGCGGCGCGGCAGGAGACGGGGCGGGTTCGAGATCACGGCTGCACGCCCGGGCTTGGCTGAAGAGGGAACGACCCCACCCTAGCTTCGCTAGAATGGGGCACCCAGAGGCGTGGCTCGTCCGGGTCTTTGCGATGGTCACGAGGGAGTACTCGAAGACGTGACTCCTCCCAGAGGCGTGGCGGATCGTGGGATGAGGCGGAGGTGGAGACGCCGGGGGCGGGCGGCGCGGCGTCTGGATCGCGGGGCTGGATGGTGCGTACATACGCGATGATCTGCCAGCGCTGCGGCTCGGGCAGCTTGGCCCAGCCGGGCATGCCCTTCCAGGGGCTGCCGTTCTTGAGCAGCCACGCCAACTCGCCATCACTGCTGGCGATCACTCGGGGAGTGCGCAGGGACGGACGGCCGCCGCGGCCGTTGCCGTCCGCGCCGTGACACTGGGCACAGTTGTTGCGGTAGAGCTTGGCGCCGGCGGCAATGGCTTCCGGCTGGCCCGCCAGCGGGTTGATGCGGATGCGGTCGGCATCAGGAACTTTCGTGAGCCAGGCGCCGTTTGCCGCGCCAAGCAGCAGCACGGCGGCAACTACGAGCGCGGGACGGCCGAGGGGGCGGAGGTTCATCGAACTGCCTTTCCATGGAAGAGTGCGGGGAACAGGTCACGAAACTGCTGGACCTCGTAGGAGGCCTTGAAGCGCCAGAGCACGCCCACGCTGTTGTCGTTCAGCCCGAACTGCGGCGAGAAGCTGAAGGTAGGGCCGCGCTGCAGGTCGAGTTGCACGGTGGGCCCGGCGTACTGGGAGGTCTGGCCCAGGCCGAAGCCGGTCGAGGTGCCGAGGCCGCCGTAGAGCTCCGCGCCCGCGCTGATGTTCTGGCGGCAGAATTTGCAGGGATTGCCGGTGGCCACGAGCGAGAGCGGCCGGCTGACGCCCAGCGCGTAGCCGAACTCCCAGGGCTCGTGCCGGACGTTCTTTTCCGCGATGAAGTTTTCCGAGAAGTTCCAGCCGTGGGTGTAACTGGAGAGGATGAGCTTGCCTTCCAACTCGCGCTCCACCTCCAGGCGGGCCTGCGCATTGTTGTTCTGGAAGTCGGCGATGCTGTCGTGGCCGACCACCTCGAGCAGGCTCTTAGTGGCGCCATTGGTGTCTTCGTACTCCACATAGAGCACAGGGTTTACAGGGAGCTCGCGGGGTATGGGCCGGAAGCGATTCTCCCAGCGGAACCCGGTGAAGAGATTGGAGTCGTTGGCGGTGGTCTGTCCTTCGACGTAGACCTCGGTGGTCCACCAGGCGGTAGCGCCGTATTCGAGCTCCAGGGTCCCGGTCAGGAAGGTGTTGGCATCCCTGGGCGCCGCGGTCACGCTCTTCTCTGCGATCTCCAGGTTGCCGGGCTCCTCCAGATCCTGGGAGTAGGTGACGAAATAGGGCGGTTCCTGGGCCTGGGCTACGGGCGCAAGGCCGACCAGCGCGAGGGCCAGTCCGAGGCAAAAGCAGAGCAGGCGCGGCGGGCGGCCTGTATGAGCGGGTGGGAGCAAGTGCGAAATGCCTCTGAATCTGATTTCGATATAGGACTTAAAGCGTCCGAATAAAGGGAGACTAAATCAGTCCTATTAAGATTTGCAAAGGTGAGAACAGTTATCGAGGCCTGGCAGCGGCTTTGCCGGCGAAGCAAACGCGATCGTGATCGTGCAGTCTTGGGCCGAAGGCAGCGGTGCGCGGGGGCGCAGGGGTATCCGCATGGATACGGGAAAGATGCGATCCATTGTTGACGGCGGGGCGGCTGACGGCGTGTTCTTTGAGTAAACCGATCACACGCGAGAGGAACCACGCCGAGCCATGACTTCGCCGCAGACACCTGCCCCTGAAAAGTACCTGGTCGCCTTTGTCATCCAGGGTGACAGTGTCTTCAAGATCACCGCCGACAGCATCATCGAGTCGCAGGGGGGCGCGGCCGGGCTGGCGTCCTTTGACGGGATTGCCAAGCTGAAGGCGGCGGCGGCGCTGGTGGAGTTGACCAACCAGCACAACGAGCGGCCGGAGGAACTGCGGCAGATGGCGCGGGAGATGGCGAGCGAAGGCATGCGGTTGCTGGCGCGCGCGGGTGCGGGAGGCCGGGTGGTGGTGAGTGCGCCGCAGCAGGCCACGTTCGCCGGAGCGGGCGAGGTCAAGATCGCGTAGGCGGCCCGGGCGCGATGAACTTGCGCTTTGCGTGCTGCCGATACCGGCGGCCGCGGAAAATGAACTAGACTTTCCCTAATCAAGAGTGTGGCGGGGTTGTGCGTCGTATGGCATGAACATCCGCGACCCGCGGGCGCGCTGCGTGCGCTGTGATTCGCGGTGCGCCGGGTACGTCTGCCGCAAATCCACTTAGAGATGGGAAGACCAGATGCCGTTGTGGAACGAGCTTGAGGGGACACGAGTGGCGGAGAAGTATCCGCTGAAGCACCTGATGCGGAGCGAGGGACGGACCGCGTGGTTTGCCACGGAAGATGCCGGCGGACAGCCGGCGGTGATCAGCCTGTTCGAGTCGCTGAACGATGAAGAGTCGGTGCTGGCGCGGATGGAAGCGGCGGCGCGCATCCGGCACCCGAACCTGCTGACGATACTGGAGACGGGATCGATCCGGCTGGAAGACGGGCCGCTGGTGTACGCGGTGATGGAGCCGTTCGAGCAGACGCTGGGCGATGCACTGCGGGACCGTCCGCTGACGCGCGAGGAGACGGGCGAGATTGTGGGGAGCATGCTGGGCGCGCTGCAGGCGGTACATAGCGCGGGCATGATGCATGGACATGTAGAGCCGGCGAGCGTGCTGGCGGTGGGTGACCAGGTGAAGCTGCGCAGCGATTGCCTGCGGGTTCCGCCACGCGATGGGGCAGACGGCGAGATCACGGATGTGCGTGGCCTGGCGGCGACGGTGTACGAGGCGCTGACGCAGCGCCGCGCGGGAACGGGCACGGAGCGCGACGCGGCCAAGCTGCCGCCTCCCTATGCGTCGCTGGTGCGCACCGGATTGAGCGGCAATGCGCGGCTTGCGGACATGCGCCGGGTGCTGGAGGGTCCGGCGATCGAGACGGCGGGCGCGGCAGCCGTGGGCGCGGGGAGGAGTATCGGGGCAAGGGAGGATGCGGGGCGTGCGGGGACGACCCGGCCGGCGCAGAACGTGGCCAGCCGCACGGAAACAGCAGCGGGCATTCCGAGAGCGGCGGTGCAGCGCGAGATTGGCAGCGAGCGCGCACAGCCGAACGCGCAGAAGAAGCGGCCCGGAGTGACGGTTTCGGCCATCGCCATCATGGTGGTGCTGCTGTTGTTCTTCTGGTGGCTCTTTGCACGGCGGCCGGCGCCGACTTCGTTGACCGGGCGCGAGAATCCGGCCGAATCGATGGCGACTCCGGCAGCAGCAGGACCGAAGCAGCAGGCCCCTGCGCCCGCCGCCGTACCGCCGCCGCCGGTCTCCACGCCGGCGGTGACCAGGCCGGGCCATGCGAGCCATGTGGTCGAGCCGAACGAGGCAGTGAGCGAGGCCATGGGCGCGCCGGGAGCGAGCCCCGCGACGCCGGTCGCCAATCCGGCTCCGGCGGGCGGCGAGGAGCGGGGAGTCTGGCACGTGATCGTCTATACCTTCAACCACCAGGAGCAGGCGCAGCACCGGGCCGAGATCATGGGCGCGCGGTACGGCGCGATGCAGCCGCAGGTGTTCACGCCCACGGGCGGAGCGCCATACTTCGTGACGCTGGGCGGCGGGATGAACCGCAGAGATGCGTACTTCCTGCGCAACAAGGCGCGGGAGGCAGGTCTGCCGCAGGATACGTACATGCAGAACTATTCGCGGTGAGATCTCGTCTGCGGGTACCCGGCGCAAATCGATCGAGTTCGATCTCGCCGGGCGTGACGTCGAGAGTTACTCCGGTGCGCGCATAAGGGCCGTTCCGGGCACGAGTGGTAGCGTGTGCGCGAGTAAATCAGTTGCGTACAGCGCAGACTAGGGTACGATCAGGGCGCTTGCGGTTGGTTCGAGTGCTCACTTATCCCCAACGGGAGCTGATCCGTGCCCTTTTCTGCCTGGAAAGTCTTTGCTGTAGCACTGCTCTGTCAATTTGGATCTCTTGCGGCCTCTGCCGCGGCTGCTCCGGTGCGCCCTTCCGTAGCTGCATTGCCGCTTACCTTTGAGCGCAATGACGGGCAGGCTGACCCGCGCTTCCACTTCTTGGCTCGTCATGCCGGCGCCGATGTCTTCTTTGGCGAGAGCGGCATCGAGTTCGCGATGCCCGCGCAGGACAGGACGGCGCGCCTCACGCTGCGCTTTCCGGGCGCGAATGCGCAGGCGCAGTTGCTGGGCGAGTCGCCGCAGGCAGGGCGGGTGAACTATCTGCGAGGAGCGCATGCCGCCGATTGGGTCGTGGGCGTGCCGACCTTCGCCGGCGTGCGCTATCGCGATCTGTATGCGGGGATCGATCTGGTCTTCCACCAGGCCGGCGGGGACGGCCAACGGAATCTGGAGCACGACTTCCTGGTCGCGCCGGGGGCCGATCCGGCGCGGATCACGCTGGCCCTGGACAGCGCTGCCCGGCTGACGCTTCTACCGGGCAGCGATCTTGACGTGCGCTTCGGGGCGGCGCAGGGCGCGGCGCACATGGTGCTGAAGAAGCCCGTGGCATGGCAGGGGCCCGAGGGGGAACGGCGGGCGGTGGAAGTCGGCTTCCGCCTGGTGGACGAGCACACGATTGCGTTCAACACAGGCGCGTATGATCGCAGCCAGGCGCTGACCATTGACCCGGTGCTGCATTTCTCCACCTACCTCGATGGAACCGGCAACGACAGCGTTTCCGCGGTGAAGACCGATGCGGCGGGCAATGTGTATGTGGTGGGCTCGACGACCTCGACGGACTTCCCGCTCAAGAATCCCGAGCAATCCACCTGTGCAACCAACTCCGGGCCGCCGTGTTCCAGCGCTTTTGTTACGAAACTTGACTCCAGCGGGCATTCGCTGATCTTTTCCACGTATTTGGGCGGAATGGCCGACGCGGAGCCGCAGGATCTCGCAATTGCGCCGGATGGAAGCGTGATCGTCACCGGGACGGCACTGGCACCTGGTTTTCCCCAAGTGGGCAAGCTGGCCAAGACGTATTCGAGCTACACCGACAGCTTCAACTTTCTACTCTCACTTTCGCGTGACGGCTCGTCGCTGCGCTACTCCGGTTTCCTTGGCATTACAAGCGCTCTTCCTCCAAATCCCAGCCGCGCTACCGATGTCGCGGTGGACGCGGAAGGAGCGGCTTACCTGACCGGTACAACCGATGACACAAACTTCCCGGTGACACCTGGAGCGTACGGCGGCGCTGTGCCCGGATATCCGGCGAACACGCTTTTTGTAGCCAAGGTAGCAGCTGACGGCGGCATCGTGTATGCGGCGACGATCCCGGGCAACGCACCCGTGGATATCCAAACTACGAACAATGCATTCACGAACGGCGGGATACAGATCGACGCTCAAGGCGAAGCCGTGGTGGTCGGCAGCGGAGGGCCGGGTCTGCCGGCGACATCGGGCTCGCTCTCACCTGGATATCCGAATTCGACCGCGGATGCGCAGTTTGCTACAGCCGGATTTGCTTTCAAGCTGAATGCCTCCGGGTCCACCCTCCTGTTCGCCACCTATTTGCCGGGCACGGATACCGCCAATGGCCTTGCGTTGGACCCCAGCGGGAATCCGTATATTGCCGGATACACGGAGGAGACAACCCTGCCGGTGAGCCCAAATGCGTATAGCACCGCGACGGAAACAGGATGTACCTGTTCTGGATACGTATTGAAGTTGAGCGTGGACGGCACCAAAGCGCTCGCCGCTACGTATCTAGGTAACAGCAAGTCGAACGCGGCGCCACCCGTGACGTTGTCTGACATCGCGCTGGATGGTAGCGGCAACGTGGCGGTGGCGGGAAAAGCCGGCTCGCTGCTATTTCCCACCCGAAATCCAGTGCTCTCCGCGGGCTATGGTGCGCAGGGAGCGGTGCTGGCGGAACTTAGCCCGGACCTGAGTTCACTCCTGTTCGGCAGCTATTTCAATGCCGCCGATGAACCGGCGCAACTGAAGGGGCTCACGGTTGACCCGCAGAACCGCATGGTGGTGACGGGAGAAACAGTCTCCTCCATATTTCCAACCACAGTTGGCAGTTTTCAAAGCGTTCCCCCTCCTGGCACCCCGGACTCGCCGGCGAGTGGCGGCGGCATTTTCGTCGCCAGCATCGATCCCTCGATAGCGGCGCCGTCTCTCTGCTTCAGCACCCAGACGGTGCAGTTTGGCTTGGTGCTGGTGAATACCAGTCAGCAGAGCACCGTGACGATCACAAATTGCGGCGATGCCCCATTGAACGTGGAAACGCTTGGTTCGAGCGACCCTACCGTAACGGCGCAGCATACCTGCACGGGGATAGCGCCGGGAGGCGAGTGCCAAGTCGAGCTCACCTATACCCCTGTAAACACGAACGTTGCGAGGGGAACCCTCTCCATCAGCGGCAACATGGGCGCCTCGCCGCAAAGGATCAACTTCAGCGGCAGTGGTGGTTACCCGGATGTGTATGTGCCGCCCTCCGTGGATTTTGGCGATCAGCTTGTGGGACAGAAGAGCGGGGGGGAGCTGACCTTCGAGAACGACGGGAATGTATCGTTCACTGTGACAAGTGCCACTGCGACGGGAGATTTCCAGGTGGTGCAGAATCAGTGCGCCACGCCGGTGCCGCCTATAGGTCAGGTGCTCCCGCCATCCTCCTGTCAGATCGTTCTTGCCTTTGCCCCCACTGCTGGTGGGACGCGGACCGGCACGCTGACGTTGGTGGATAACCTGCAGTCCGGCACGCAGACCGTCGCATTGACCGGCAACGCGCTCACCTCCGCGACCATCCCATCGATCACCGTCATCCCGGCGACGCTGAGGACGCCCACGGGGGCCACGCTGACGGTAATCGGCAACAACTTCTTTCCCACATCAGTGGTCTCGTGGAACGGCAGCGCGCGTACCACGACGTATCTCAATGAGCGGGCGCTGACCGCGCAACTGTCGGCGGCCGACGTGGCCCAGCTTGGAGAGGCTCCGGTAACGGTGAGCACGCCCGCGCCGGGTGGTGGAGTGACACCTTCGACCTTGGGCCTGCTGTATGACCGTATCGACAATATCCAAATCAACCATGCCGTCTTCGATCCGCATGCGCAGCTTCTCTACGCCACGGTAAGCCAAAGCCTGCCGGGACTTGGCTACACCTATTCGAACAGCGTGGTAGCCTTCGATCCGGTCTCGCAGAAGGTTGTCAAGACATTGTTGACCGGCAACACGCCGGATGCCATCGCCGTCTCCGACGACGGGACGCTGCTCTATGTGGGCCTGGATGCAACCTCGTCCTTAGCGCAGATAGGCCTGCCGAGCGGTGCTGTGAACTTCACCATTTCGTTGGGGAGCAATTCCACAGGTCCATTGATAGCGGAGGCCATTGCCGCGGTTCCCGGCGCGGCGCACAGCTTTATTCTTTCTCGCAGAGTTGCGAACTGCACGCCCTGCGGGGCGGGGATTCAGGTATACGACGACGCTGTGCCGCGGCCCACGATGACCGGGAACGGCACTGATGGCGATGACGTGCTTCAATTCGTCAGCGACCCCACCATTTTCTATTCCACGCAACTCTACGTCGGGCCGCCTACCCTGTTGGAATACAAGATTGACGCCGTTGGCCTGTCGCTGGCAAAGACCGGCGCGCGCGACAGTGGGCAGGACGGGGTTATGGGAACTGACGGAAGGCTTCTTTACTTTGGCACCGGGCAGGTGGTCGACCCATCGACGCTCACCGTCAAAAGTGATTTTGGCCTGGTCGGCGATGCATTTCATGTGGACGCTCCCAACAGCCGGATCTATTTCGTCAACGAAGATTCGCCCTACTCCGGGCTTCCCAATAACACCCTTATGCTGGCGGCTGCGGACCTCAACACGCAGCAGACGCTCAATCAGATCGGTTTCCCGGAACTGTCTCTCCTCCCCACCGGTGTGGAACGATTCTCCACTAACGGGCTCCTGATTTACGGACCGTCCGAACTGCTGGTGATGCGCACCGGGTTGACGGGCGTATCCGCAACATTGCCGCCTGCGGCCGCTCTTCCGGCCGCTACGCTCAGTCCGGCCAGTCTGACCTTCGACTCGCAGGCGCTGGGGACGCCGAGCGCGGCGCAGACCGTGACGCTGACCAGTGCCGGCACTTCCAATCTGACGATCGCGAGCATTCAGACGTCCGCGGGTTTTGCCGAGACCGACAACTGCGGCGGCCAGACGCTGCCGCCGGCGACGGGCTGCCAGATCCAGGTGACATTCACGCCTACGGTTGCCGGGCCGGCTACGGGCACGCTCACCGTAACTGACAATGCGGCGGATAGCCCGCAAACCATGGCGCTCTCCGGCACCGGCGAAGCGCCGCCGCTGGCCATCACGGCGCCGCCGGGCGGCAGCACCACGGCCACGGTTGCGGCGGGGCAGCCGGCTATCTACAACCTGGCGATGGCGGCGGGGCCGGGCTTCAGCGGGCCGGTAACGCTCGCGTGCAGCGGCGCTCCCGCGAACGCAAGCTGCACCCTTGACCCGGCGTCGCTGACGCTGGCCGCGGGCGCGAGCGCCAGCTTCACCGTTACCGTCAAAACCGCGGCACACACCGTGGCGCACACGAGTACGCAGATCGCGCCGAGGTCCGCGCCCGGCGATCCAAGAACGCGGTATGCGGGCGCGAGCCTGCTATCCCTGACGGCGATGTTCGCGCTCTTCCGGCTGCGCCGCCGGGCGTGGAGTCTGGGGCTGGGGTTGTGCCTGCTGATTGCATGCACGCTGGCGGTTGGCGGCTGTGGGGGCGGAGTGTCTGACAGGAGCACGCCTGCGCCGGCATCGGCGGCACTGACAGCGCCGGGAACGTACACGCTGACGGTGACAGCCAGTGCGGCGACCGCCTCCTTGACGCAGAAGCTGACGCTGGTGGTGCAGTAGATCCTCGGGGCCGCCGCCGGAACGACAAACCGGGGGGCAACCGGGGCAGCAAAAATGTTCTAGACTCCGGATTGTGAAGCGCAGCGATATGACACGCAGCGACGGGCTCCGCGGGCAGAACGATCCCGAGCGGCTGGTTTCCGCCACGCGCGGAGAGGAAGACAGCTCCTTTGAGCTGAAGCTGCGGCCCAACCGGCTGAACGAGTTCATCGGCCAGACGAAGGCCAAGGAGCAACTGGCGATTGCGCTCGAGGCGGCAAAGAGCCGCGGCGAGGCGCTGGACCACGTGCTGCTGTTCGGGCCGCCGGGGCTGGGCAAGACGACGCTGGCGAGCATCATCGCCAATGAGCTGGACGTGGGCTTTCAGCAGACCTCCGGACCGGCCCTGCAGATCCAGGGAGACCTGACGGCGATCCTCACCAACGTGCGGGAGCGGCAGGTGCTGTTCCTGGATGAGATCCACCGCCTGCAGCCGGTGCTGGAAGAGAAGCTGTACACGGCACTTGAGGACTACAAGCTGGACATCATCATCGGGCAGGGCCCGGCGGCGCGCACACACGTGATGGACATCAAGCCGTTTACGTTTGTGGCGGCGACCACGCGGCCGGGGCTGCTTTCGTCACCGCTGCGGTCACGTTTTGGCATCCTGCTGCGGCTGGAATTCTATACCGACGAAGATCTGCGCTACGTGGTGGAGCGTTCGGCGGAGGTGCTGAAGGTGCCGATCGACGCGGATGGCGCCGCAGAGATCGCGCTACGGTCGCGAGGTACCCCGCGCATTGCCAACCGGCTGCTGCGGCGGGTGCGGGACTTCGCGCAGGTGCGGGGATCGGGCAGGATCGATCGTGACACGGCGCAGGCGGCGCTGAAGCTGCTGGAGGTGGACGCGCATGGGTTCGACGAGCTGGACCGGCGGCTGCTGCTGACTATCATCGAGAAGTACGACGGCGGCCCGGTGGGGCTGAACACGCTGGCCGCAACGCTGGCGGAGGAAGAGGACGCGCTCGAAGAAGTCTACGAGCCGTTCCTGATCCAGATTGGATTTCTGGACCGCACGCCCCGGGGGCGGGTGGCGACCAGGCTGGCCTACGAGCATTTCGGATTGCCGCTGCCGCGCAAGGCGGGGTTGTTGTTCTAATCCACACGAGACGTTTGGTGCTGCTGCTTCTGCTCCTGGGACGCTTTTGCCGCCTGCGCAATGAAATCCCTGGTTAGCTGCTGCAGTTCGGGCATCATGGCCGATAGCCGCGCCTGCGCAATGGCAGAAGATTGCTTGAGAAGCTCGGGGTTCTTCGCGATCACAGCCTGCCCGGTTGGAGATTTGTCGAAGGCAAGGATGTCGTCCAGCTCCCGCTCAGTGTATGTGTCCGCATACAGTTTTGCGTATTCAGGTTCGAGCAAGTTCCACGAGAATTCCCGTTTGAACACATCCGATATCCTGGCCTGAAACATCGCCAGCGTTGCCTGCTGCTGCGGTGTCAGCTCAACGCCCATGATGTTTTGGTATAGACCAGACTTCATCTGGTCCATGGTTTGATCCATGATCTGATTGGTCAATTGATCGAGCTTTGTGATTCGCATAAGCTCCTCCGCCTTGGCGCGTTTACTGGCATCGTCGGCATGGGCTGCAGAGAGTGCGGAGAACAGGATGGATGCGAGGAACAGCGGCGTGAGACGTCTCATAAGGTGAGCCACAGGCTATCAGCATGTGCAGGCACGCCGGGATAGAAAGGCAATCGACAGCGTGCGACCGTAACCACTACCGTGTGACCCTTCGACAACGGCTCGCTCTTTGACACGCGGGCGGCCGCAAGCCGACACTGGTGCACGTGATGGATTGAACATTCGGGGAGGAAACGGATGAAGAGAATGGCAGAGGTGTGGGCGATGGCGGCGGCAATGGTGCTGGCGCCCGGTCTTTCAGCGCAGATGAGCGGCGGCGGGCAGAAGCCGCCAGCGAGTCCGCCGGCGAAGGCCGAGGTGCAACTGGGCGGCAAGGACGTGAGCGTCGTATACAGCTCTCCGTTCATGAAGGGGCGCAAGATCTTCGGGGGATTGGTGCCTTACGGCAAGGTGTGGCGGACGGGCGCCAATGCGGCGACGACGCTGAAGACCGCGGCCGACCTGAAGGTGGGCGACGCGACCGTGCCGGCCGGGACGTACACCCTGTACACGCTGCCATCGGACGGCACCTGGAAGCTGATCATCAACAAGCAGACGGGCCAGTGGGGAACGAAGTACGACCAGTCGCAGGACCTGGCGCGCGTGGACATGCAGAAGAAGGCGCTGTCGACGCCCCAGGAGCAGATGACCATCAGCTTCGATAACACGCAGGGCAGCAGCACCGAACTGCATGTGAAGTGGGACACGACGGATGTGTGGGTGCCGGTGGTGGCGCAGTAGGGCGGCGGCTTTTCTGTTACCAACAGGGGTCCTCGTGCATCTAGGGATAAGACTGAAGCCGCAAGGAATTGCGGCTTTTGTTTTCGGGCCGGAGTGGATGTCCGAGATCGCGCATGTTGGATGTGAGAGCAGAAGCAGATCCTTCGACTGCGCACTGCCTGCTCCGCTCAGGATGACGGGTAGGGACTGGATGAGGTAAGGGCGAGCGCTCACATCCTTTCCACTCTGCTCGAAGACATAACGAAGAAGGTTTGCCTGGGAGAGGATTTCGATGTCTGCACATACTGCGCCGTCCACGTTACCCATCGCCATCTATTACGAGCAGCCGAACTGGTTCAAGCCGTTGTTCGCGGAGCTGGACCGGCGTGGCACGCAGTACGTGAAGCTGCATGCGGTGGAGCATAGCTTCGCGCCGGAGGACCATCCGGAACGGCGGTACGCGCTGGTGTTCAATCGCATGAGCCCTTCGGCATGGAACCGCGAGCATGGCGACCAGATCTTCTACACGCTGGGCTACCTGGAGCACCTTGAGCGGCGCGGCGTGCGGGTGATCAACGGACTGAAGGCGTACCGGACGGAGCTGTCGAAGGCGGCGCAGCTTGCGCTGCTGGAAGAGCTGGGGCTGCCGTATCCCAAGGCGCGCGTGATGCATCGGCCGTCGCAGGCGGTGGCGGCGAGCGAGGGACTGCGCTGGCCGGTGGTGGTGAAGCCGAATATAGGCGGCAGCGGCGCGGGGGTAAAGCGCTTCGATTCGCCGGAGCAGCTTGAGGCTGCGTCACGCGAGACCGGCGGTCTGGCGTTTGGCATGGATTCGACCGCGCTGGTGCAGGAGTTCATTCCGGCCCGCGATGCGCATATCGTGCGGGTGGAGGTGCTGAATGGCAAGTATCTCTACGCGATCAAGGTCCACATCACGGGCGAGACCTTCGATCTGTGCCCGGCGGACATCTGCCGCACCACAACGGGCGTGGAGCTGACAGGCGCGGCGTGCACGGTGGAGGCGGCAAAGAGCGGGCTGCGGGTTGAGGGCTTCGATCCGCCGGCCGAGGTGATCGCGGATGTAGAGCGCATCATGCAGCATGCCGGGATCGAGATCGGCGGGGTCGAGTACATCACGGACGAGCGCGACGGGCGGCGGCTCTATTACGACATCAACGCGCTTTCGAACTTCGTCTCCGATGGAAAGAATGTAGTCGGCTTCGACCCGTTCGCGCGGCTGGCGGATTGGCTGGAGGCGGAGGCGCAGCAGATGCACGCGCACGCCGAGAAGGGTGAGTTCTCGCAGGTGACGGAGGCGGTGCACGGGCTGGTTTAGGAGGTCCGGTTGGAATCTTCGGTGGCAACCCGCGATGCCTCAGCGGCTAAAGCCGCGGTCAATTTGCTGGGATCGTTGGACGGGCTGAGCCCGTTCCTTCCAGGCCGCGGAACCTGTTACTTAGTACAAGTCCAACGTAGCAGCCAGATCTGGCAAGAGATTTTCCTTGGGGGATTGAGGTAGACGCGGATGCGATATGGGTTCTGGATGCCGGTGTTTGGCGGGTGGCTGCGCAATGTGGAAGACGAGGCCATGGAGACGAGCTGGGAGTACGTGCGCTCGCTGGCGCAGCGCGCGGAGCATCTGGGCTACGACCTGACGTTGATCGCCGAACTGAATCTGAACGACATCAAGGGCGTGGAGGCGCCGTCGCTCGACGCATGGTCGACCGCGGCGGCGCTGGCGGCAGTGACGGAGCGGCTGGAGCTGATGGTGGCGGTGCGCCCCACCTTCCACAACCCGGCGTTGCTGGCCAAGCAGGCGGCGAATATCGACCGCATCAGCAACGGGCGGCTGACGCTGAACGTGGTGTCAAGCTGGTGGGCCGATGAGGCGACCAAGTACGGCGTGAAGTTCGATACGCATGACGACCGCTACGCCCGGACGGCGGAGTGGCTGGACGTGGTGAACGGCTGCTGGATCGAACAACACTTTAGCTACAGCGGCAACTACTATTTCGTGGACGACAACGTGCTTTCCCCTAAGCCGGTGCGGCGGCCCCGGCCGACGATCTACGCGGGAGGCGAGAGCGAGACGGCGAAGAACCTGATCGCGGCCAAGTGCGACGCGTACCTGACCCACGGCGATCCGCCGGAGACGGTGGGCAGGAAGATCGCGGACATGCGGGCCCGGCGCGAACGCCTCGGCCTGCCGCCGATGATCTTCGGTGTGGCCGGCTATGCGATCGTGCGCGACAGCGAGGCCGAGGCGCAGCGGGAGGTGCGAAGGATCACCGATGTGCAGCAGTCCGCGCGCGGCTACGCGAATTATCAGCAATGGATCACGGGCTCGAACCTGGAACAGAAGATATCGCTTGAGGACTACTCGGTGTCGAACCGTGGGCTGCGCAGCGGGCTGGTAGGCACGCCGGAGCAGGTGCGGGAGCGCATTGACGCCTTCGAGGCAGCGGGCGTGGACCTGGTGCTGCTGCAGTCGAGCCCGCAACGGGAAGAGATGGAGCGCTTTGCGCAGCAGGTGATGGGAACGCGGGAAGGGGCCTGACGGCAGTCTCGATTCAGGCGGCTGGGAGCTCTTGCCATAGCCCGTGATGATTGCGCAGGGACGCCGCTGCAGGCGCAGTGAGGAACGAACTACCCCACCCTAGCTTCGCTAGGATGGGGCACCCGGATCGGGGCGCACACCGCTTAGCTTCGCTAGGATGGGGCACCCGGATCGGCGCGCACCCCGCCTAGCGGCCGGTGCGGAGGCGGGTGGCGAGGCGATCCGGGAGGCCGGCCTCGAGGATACGCGCCTGGGTTGCGCGGATGTTATAGGGAATGCGCAGAAACGTAACAGTTGCGGTCTCTTCATCATAGAGCGCGCATGCGGCGCGCCAATCCTGGTCGCGGGGCTGCCCAACGGAGCCGGGATTGAGCAGGTAGCGTGCGCCCGCGCGCAACTGCAGCTCGTGCTCTTCGTAACTGTGACGGTCACCGATTTGAGATTTGCCGAAGATGGGAACCAGGCGGAACCACTCCTCGCCATTGGTGGCGAAGCCGCCCTGCACGTGGGTGTGGCCAAAGAAGTTCAGCCGGGTTTGCGACGCATGAAGAGGCGCGACGGCCACATCTTCAATGGCGTCGCGGATGGAGAGCAGGTACTCGTCCTCATCGGCCGCGGAGCCGTGCATGCAGGCGACGCCCTCGGCGGCGACCACCGGCCCCTGCGGCAGCGCGCGCAGCCAGCGGGCGTGCTCCCTGGTGAGATGACGGCGCGTCCACTCAGCCGCGCGGGCGGCGATCGCGTTGAAGCTGTCAAGCGACGTGAGGCCGCAGCAGGCGCGGTCGTGATTGCCGCGCACGAAGACCTTCCCCAATCCACGAACGCGCTCGATAACCTCGTTCGGCTGCGGGCCGTAGCCGACGATGTCGCCCAGGTTCCACACGGTGTCATGGGACGGTGCAGCAGCCAGCACGGCGTCGAGCGCGTCGAGGTTGGCGTGGATATCCGAGAGAATGAGAGCGCGCATGCGGAAGCGGAGCCAGCATAGCAGGGATGCGGCGCGAGAGTCAGAGACCGGCATCCGGAGCAGGGTCAGGCGTCGGTCTGATTCCGCTACACCGTTCGGCGATGAGATCCCTCGGGTTTGGCGGCGGCGAATGTATCTCTCATCGAGGCGGCTCCAAGGTTGGACGATGTGCAAGCCGGCACGTCTTCGGAGTCGGAGGCAGGTAACAGCCAGCGCCACAGATTCGCGGTCAGTTCGGATAAGTAGTTCATGCGCTCATTCTGGATCGCATGTAGGCGAATGGCACGCGGAGAAGATGGGAAGGCGCACCAGCAGTACCGCATGCGAGTGCACCCCGGTAATCCAGGTTGGCGCATGCACGGGATGGTGACCTTCGGCGGTGAGAGTCGTTGTAGCGCACGCAAACAGCAGATCCCTCGACTACGCAGGCTGCGGAGGCCTGCTGCGCTCGGGACGACACACCTCACCCCCATCACCAACTCCGACACTGCGCAAGCCATGGAGCGTGGCCAAGGCCGGGCAAAGGTCTGGTGAGCTAGGCGCTCGCGCGGACCCAGTGGCCCGGCGCCGCTTCACTAAGGAGGCCGGGGGCGGCAGAGACGGCGGACGGCAGAGTGGCGAGCGGCTGCGTGCGATCTGTAGCCAGGGTGGGAATGGCGCCGAGCAGCGCGCGGGTATAGGGGTGGCGCGGGTTGCGGAAGACCTGCTCGCGCGAGCCCTGCTCCAGCAGCAGGCCGTGGCGCATGACAGCCACCCGGTCGGCGATCTCAGAAACGACAGCGAGGTCATGCGAGATGAAGAGCATGGCCAGGCCAAACTGTTGCTGAAGATCGCGAAGCAGCGCGAGGATCTGCGCCTGCACGGTGACATCGAGCGCGGTGGTAGGCTCGTCGGCGATGAGCAGTTGCGGGCGGTTGACCAGCGCCATGGCGATGAGAATGCGTTGGCGCTGCCCGCCGGAGAACTGGTGCGGGTAGTCGCGATACCGGCGCTCCGGCTCCGGCAGCGCCACCGCATGGAGCCCCGCGAGCACCGCCTGCTTGACCTGCCTGCCGGTGAGCGTGGGCTGGTGGGTTTCGACGGCTTCGGCAATCTGGCGGCCGATTGGCATGACGGGGTTCAGCGCAGTCATGGGCTCCTGAAAGATCATGGCGATGCGGCGGCCGCGATAGGAGCGGAGCGCTTCCGCGCGCAGCGCCAGCAGATCCGTTCCATCAAAGCGGATGCTGCCCTGAATGTGCGCCGAGGGATCGAGCAGGCCGAGGATGGCGAGCGAGGTGACGGATTTTCCCGAGCCGGATTCGCCGACGAGGCCGAGCACTTCGCCGGAGCCGATGGAGACGCTGAGGTCGCGCACCACCTCCTGCTGGCGAAAGCGGATGGTAAGATGGTCAACCGAGAGCAGGGGCACAGCTCAAGCTTACCTTGCGAGACGCGAGAGCGATGAGGGGGACTATCCGTTAGAGATACGGGGTTGTATCCACTTGCCAGCCTGTGTCTCTGCGGATCATTACCAGGTTCTCTCCGCTGATGAAAGTATCCAGCGGCAGGTGGCTGACGGTGCGAAAGATCTGCGATGCCGCGCCCGGACGGTCCCGGTCCGGACACTCGAAGATGAAGGCCTTTACGTGGTCCACCCATTCGGTGTTCCGGCCGAAGACTTCATACTCCGCCCCTTCGATGTCCATCTTGAGAAGGTCGATTTCTCCTCCTACGCGTGCGAGGATCGCGTTCATGGTGATGGCGGAGACGTCGGCGGTCTCATCCGGCGCTACGGGCCGCGCCGAGAAGCCTTCATTGGTAGCACCGGGAAGCATCTTCAGCCCGGTTTCGCTGGGCCACACGCCCTGGGGCAGCGTCTCGATCCATGGCGCGTCCTGTTCTGCATTCTTGAGAAGCACCGCGTAGTTCTGCGCATCCGGCTCGATGGCCCATACGCGCGCCCGGGGATGAAAGTGCCGCATACGGATGGTCTCCATGCCGATGTTCGCGCCGGCGTCCACGATGGTCAGCACCGGGCATGCGGGCGTGTCGATGATTCTGGCTCCGGGATAGAAGAGATGGGAGATCGCGCCTCTATCGGCGCCACTGCGATAGAAGACGCGTCGTCCGAGCCGAGGGACGTGCAGGCTGCGCAGTTGCGATCCACCGCGGATGCATGCGAAGGTGCGCAGGGCATTCCGCGATCCGAGATTGGTAGTGGCCACAGCGAAACGGGAGCCGTACGCGAAGGCGCGTTCTATCCAGTGTTGCGGCAAGGTCGATGTTCCTTAAGTGTTCGTTCTTAATTTTCGTTCTTAAAAAAAGACCCACCCTAGCTTCGCTAGGATGGGGCACCCGACTCTTGTTCCGCGTTGTCGCGGGGCCGCTGAAGCGGCGCTCTCTATGCTTCTTCTTCGGCCTTGACCGTGACCTTGACGTGCGCCGTGACCTCGCGGTGGAGCTTGACTGGCACGTGGAATTCCCCGAGCTGCTTGAGCGGCTCTTCGAGCTGCACCTTGCGGCGGTCGATGTGAAAGCCTTTCGATTCGAGGCCCTGCGCGATCTCCGATGAGGTGACGGAGCCGAACAGGTGCTCGTTCTCACCTACCCGGCGCTCGAAGGTGAGCTCGACCTGGTCGAGCTGCGCGACGAGCTGCTCGGCGTCGGTCTTCTCCTTGGCGGAGCGGCGGACGGCGGACTGCTTCATCTGGTCGATGACGCTCTTGTTGGCTGCGGTCGCCTCCATGGCGAGCTTCTTGGGCAGCAGGAAATTGCGGCCATAGCCGTCGGCGACTTTAATGACGTCGCCGCGGTGGCCGAGGCTGTCGATATCTTCTCTCAGGATCACTTCCATGGAACTCTCCTCAAACTTGGTGAAACTGCCGCGTCGCATGGGCTGAGCGGCGCTTCGCGCCGATATCCAAGAACAAGGTGAAGCAGATCCTTCGACTCCACCTTCGGTTTCGCTCAGGATGACAATGCGGCGGTGAATGAACGGCCGAGCGCTTTAATAGCGGGCGGCGAAGGGCAGCAGAGCGATGTTGCGCGCCTGCTTGATGGCCCGCGTGAGGCGGCGCTGATGCTTGGTGCAGACGCCGGTCAGACGACGCGGCACGATCTTGCCGCGCTCGGCGACGAAGCCCTGCAGCAGCCGCACATCGCGGTAGTGGATGGAATCGATCTTCTCCACGCAGAACTTGCACACCTTCTTGCGGCGGAAGAACTTGCGGCCACCGGGACCGCCGGGACCACGCCCGCCCGGGCCACCGGGGCCGCGACCACCCGGGCCGCCGGGGCCGCGTCCACCGGGGCCGCCGGAGGGACGATCGCCGGAGGGACGGTCTGCACCGGCTGGACGATCGGTACCCGAAGGACGGTCGGTACCCGAAGGACGATCGGTGTTAGTTGCCGGGCTGTTCTCCGGGTTCGTTGCAGGCGCGCTGCCCTCAGGCCGCTGCGCTGGAGTTGCGGTGCTGGTTTCGTCAGCCATGAATTCCCTTCTTCTTTCTTCCCGTACGCCTCAGTGAGGGAGCGGGGATCGACCCAGTCTTGCGTATAAGCCTTGCGGCATGCCGCTTGCTGGACCGGCTGCTTGTGCGCCCGTGAACCATTGCGCGCCGGACCTCCGCGTTTGCGGAGACGAGCGCGACGATGGCATCGGGCAGGATCCGGTTAAGCGCTGGCTTCGACCGGGGCCGGCGCTGCAACGGCCGCGGGCGGCGCCGGAGCTTCCACCTGCGGTGCCTGCGAAGCCGGCGGCTCCGCGCTAACCTTCTTGCGAGTGGCGCGAATGGCCTTGATCTTGTTGGCGCGCTTGTCTTCCTCGTCGGTGCGCACGGTGATGAACTTGATCACCGGCTCGGTAACGCGGAGACGGCGCTCGATCTCGGCAATCAGGCCGCCATCCGCTTCAACCGCCAGCAGGACGTAGTTGCCGTCGTTGAACTTGCGGACCATATAGGCGAGCTTGCGGCGGCCCAGCTTCTCCGTCGTCTTGATCGAGCCGCCACCGTTGGTGATGGTCTGATCCAGCCCGGCGATGAGCTTGTCCACATCGGCTTCTTCCATGTCCGGCCGCACGATAAACATCACTTCGTAAGTACGTTGCATACTGTTCTCTCTCTTCCCGAAACTTCGCTGACTTCTGCTCTTCGATGGTGCGGTGTTGCTGATTCTGCTGCTGCTCAACCGGGCTGCGGTTCCCGCCGGTTCCACGCATTCATGGCGACGCCGATGCCGCGCATCACCACGGTTTCCGCGGCGCGCCCGACCCGATCCAGGACCTCGTCGAGCACCGCCAGATCCTGCTTCCGCATGGGGGTGAGCAGGTAGTCCTTGCCCCGCCGCCGCGCGGATTCCGCGGGTCCATCTCCGCTCTCCGGGCCCACGCCGATGCGAATCCGTCCCCAGTTGTCGGAGCCTAAGGCTCCGGAGATCGATCCGGCCCCGTTGTGTCCACCAGAGGAGCCTCGCTCCCGCACCCGCAATGAGCCGAGCGCCAGATCGAGTTCGTCGTAGAGCACCAGCAGGTCCCGCTCCGGGTCCGCATCGAACTCCTCCACCAGCGCCCGGACCGCCACGCCGCTGAGGTTCATGTAAGTCTCCGGCTTGGCCAGCACCACCGGCTGACCGCCGATGGACGCGGTGGCCGTGAGCGCCCGGCATCGCCGGTTGGTGAGGGCCACGCCGAGATCCGCGGCCATCCGGTCAATGGCCAGGAACCCGGCGTTGTGCGGCGTCCATGCGTACTCGATACCGGGGTTGCCGAGACCGACCAACACAAAGGCGCGCCGCTTGCCATCGGAGCCCACTGCTTATTTCTTGCCGCCCTTGGCCTCGGCCGGAGGCGCGGCTTCGGTCTCGGTCTTGCCCTTCTTGACGACTTCCGGCTCCACGGCGCCGGCAGCGGCAACCGCATCGGCCGCGGGCGCTGCCTCTTCCACGATGATGGTGATATGCGCGACCGTGGTGTCCTCGCCGGTGAGGAACTTGAACTTGCCCCCATGCGGCAGGTCAGAGACGCGCAGAACGTCGTTGAGCTTGAGCCCGGTCACGTCTACCGTGATGCTGGACGGGATGTCGGACGGGAGGCATTCGATCTCGACCTCGCGCAACACCTGCTCCAGGATGCCGCCCTCCACCTTGACGCCGACCGGCACGCCTTCGAGCGACACCGGGACCTCCGCGGTCATCAGCTTGTCCATGGCGATGCGTTTGAGGTCGACGTGGATGAGCTTGTCCTTGATGGGCTCATACTGCCAGTCGACGATCATGGCCTTGACGCGCGCGCCACCGGCGACTTCGACGTCGAAGATGCTGTTGTGCCCGGAGGCGGAGTGCAGGATGCGCTGCATCTGCTTGGGGTCGAGCTCGACGGCGATCGAAGGCTCCTTGGCGCCGTAGATCACGCCGGGGATCTTCCCTGCGACGCGCACACGCCGCGCCGCATTCTTGTTGAACTTGCCCTCGCGGGCGATTGCGCTGACGATTTCCGTTGTTGCCATGGTCTACTTCTTCCTTTCGGGCACGGGGTGGGGCAGCGATGAAGCAGCTTCCAGCTACTAGCTAAAAGCCCCTGCGACTGCGGTCCCGCTCCCTTTCGTCTGGTAAAGCCTCGTGAAACTACTGAGCTCCAGTCCCGGCTGGCTTTAGCTCGAAGCTAGTAGCCGCCGTTGGCTAGAAGCTGCTGTTAATTGAAGAGCGAACTGACGCTCGTCTCCATGTGAATGCTCTCGATGGCCGCGCCCAGCAGGCCGGCGATGGAGAGCACCTTGATCTTGTTCACCTGCTTCGCCTCATCGCGCAGCGGAATGGAATTGGTGACGACCAGCTCTTTCAGTCGCGAGCTCGCGATGCGCTCGATGGCGGGGCCGGAGAGCACGGGATGTGACGCACAGGCGTAGACCTCGGCTGCGCCTTCGTCGAGCAGCGCGTGCGCGGTCTTGACCAGGGTGCCAGCGGTGTCCACGATGTCGTCGATGATGAGGCAAGTCCGTCCGCGCACGTCGCCGATGACGTTCATCACCTCAGTGACGTTGATGTCGGTGCGGCGCTTGTCCACGATGGCCATGGGCGCGCCCATCTTGGTGGCGAAGAAACGCGCGCGTTCCACGCCGCCGGCGTCGGGCGAGACCACGGTGAGGTTGGGCAGGTTCTTCTCGCGAAAGTAGCTGACCAGCACGGGGCTCGCGAACAGGTGATCGACGGGAATATTGAAGAAGCCCTGGATCTGCGCCGCGTGCAGGTCCATAAACAGTGCGCGGTTCGCGCCGGCGGTGGTCAGCAGATCGGCGACCAGCTTGGAGGAGATGGCGACGCGGGGACGGTCCTTGCGGTCCTGCCGGGCGTACCCGTAATAGGGAACGACCACGGTGATGCGGCCGGCGGAGGCGCGCTTGAGCGCATCGATCATGATGAGCAGCTCGACCAGGTTGGAATCGACGGGAAAGCAGGTGGGCTGCACGATGAACACATCCACGCCGCGCACGTTCTCGAGTAACTGGAAGTAGATTTCGCCATCGGCAAAGCGCTGGATCTTGGTGTCGCCGAGCGGCACGCCAATCTGCCGGCAGATCTCTTCGGCAAGCTGGCGATTGGCCGAGCCGGCAAAGATCTTGAAGCGGCGGTCCTCGCTCAGAGTGCGGGCGCGCTTACGTTCGGGCGCCGGGCGGAAATTGCTGCTGACGGCCGGCGCAGCGACGGCAGGCGCCTGGTCCATGTCCACATTGGGTGTTGCCAGAGTCACGGTCCCCGCTGTCTCCTGCTTCATCGCACAGATCTCCCACGCTGGTTGGCGCTGGTTGTGCTGCTCCCAAGTTCACGCATCGCGGTGTGGTTTGCCGCGACGCCCGCATGCCGGTGGTGCTGCCACTCCGGCGCTGAAGGTTGGCTGGGCGACTAGGATTCGAACCTAGACAAAGTGCTCCAAAGGCACTTGACCTACCGTTAGTCGATCGCCCAACACTGCTGGCCCGGCCAGAATTGCCGATGGTCGTCTCAGCCCGCCACGATCATCGTGTCCCAGTAGGGCCCGCGGGGCAAGGTCTCCGTGCGCAACGCGCGAATCCCATGGTCCGCCAGACGCCCTGCTGCGCGGTCTGCCGCCTGCGGGGAACGGTAGAGGCCAAACAGCGCCGAACCGGACCCGGAGAGTCCCGCACAGAGAGCCTCGTCCTCAGGATTGGCAGAACGCGCAAGCAGACGCTTGATATCAGCAAGGGGAGGATGCTGCCGAAAGACGACCTCTTCAAAGTCGTTGGCGATCCCGGTGCGGACAAGCGCGAGAAGCGGAGTCTCGGCCAGGTCTCTCAGCTTCACCGGGCCCGAAGAACCGTGTGGCGGAAAGACACCGGAGGAGTGCGGCTCGCTCCATGCAGCAGCGATCGACCGACTCAACCCCTCAAGTGTAACTGCCGTATCGGCTTGCGTCAACGGCGCGGCGGGGCTGCCGTGGCGCGCGTCCCAGTCGCGAAAGGCCTGCGGGGTGGAGACGCCGATCTCCGGAACGGCGATGACGCAGGGCGCGGGCGGAAGGTCTGCGAGGGGGAAGACCTGCTCGCCGCGACCCAGGCCAAGAACCGCGCCGCCGATGAGAAATAGCGGCACATCGGAGCCGATGGCCGCAGCAAGCTCCAGCCGGGCCGCGCCGGGAAGGGGCAGGTCGAGTTCGCGCGCCAGACCAACCAGCGCCGCGACCGCATTGGCCGAGCCCGCGCCCAGGCCGCCCTGGATGGGCAGATGCTTCTCAATGTGAATGTCGACCTCGGCCGTGACGCCCGCGTAACCGAGCGCGGCTTCGACCATCTTCCAGGCGGTGTTTCTGGGGCTGCGCGGCACGCGGCGATCGTCCTCCGGCAGGCTGGTGGTGAGGCGGATACGCGTCGCGCCCGCAGGCTGGGCGTCCACGCGCACGTGGTCGCAGAGCGCCAGCGTTTGGTAGAGGGTGGCGAGGGAGTGAAAGCCGTCTGCGCGCACCGGGCCGATGGCGAGGCCGAGGTTGATCTTGGAAAACGAGCGGACGGTGGTAGCCATGCAGCTTCGATTGTAGCCATGCGTATGCTGGACACCGCACCTCTATCACGGCGCGGGTAGTGGTGCAGTTCGCATCAAGGGAAGGAAGCAGGTCCTTCGACTACGCAGGCCAAAGCAGGCCTGCCTCGCTCAGAATGACGAACGGCACCTCTGCCCGCGTCGCGCATCTTACGGTTGGCCTTGCGGTTCATGGCCGGGGAGGAAGACGCGTTGCCGCTATCGCGCAGATCAGTCTGGATCCTGGGCTTCGTGGCCGTCGCCGCGCTGCTGGCCGTCGCCTTTTTCGGCAGCTACCATGCCCGGCTGCTGGGCTCGGCGGGGATGGAGGCGCACCACTACCTGAACCTGCCTATCTTCCTGCTCGGCACGATGCCGGTGACGGTCCTGTTCCTGCTGAAGATAGCCATCTTCCTGATATTGCTGGGACTGACCGCCAGCTTCATGCTGCACATTCTGCAGCGGCGCGTGTTGAAACACACACCGCTCGCGCCCGCGCAGCAGTATGCGGCGGCCAAGGTCGTCTCCTATCTCGTCTTCGCGTTGGGCCTGGTTATCGGTCTCGAATCCCTGGGCGTGAACCTGAACAGCCTGGTGGTGGTAGGCGGCGCGCTGGGACTGGGCGTGGGACTGGGCCTGCAGAATGTCGTCGCCAACTTCGTCGCCGGACTCATCCTGTTGTTCGAGCAGCCGATCCGGATTGGCGACCGCATTGAGGTGGGCAATACCTACGGCGATGTTGTGGACATCCGCGGCCGCAGTACCTGGGTGCGCACCAATGACAACATCGTGATCATTGTGCCCAACTCTGACTTCATCACCCATCCGGTCACCAACCTGACGGTGAACGATCCGCAGGTGCGGATCGCGGTACCCATCGGCGTGGGTTACAACAGCCACCCTCCGGCGGTGCGCGACATTCTGCTGCGCATCGCGGGTGAACATCCCGCGGCGCTCAAGGATCCACCCCCAATGGTCATCTTTGACAGCCTGGGAGACAACTCGCTGAACTTCATACTCCGTGTGTGGACGGAGACCATGGTGGCATCTCCGGCGACGCTCAAGAGCGATCTCTATTTCTCGATCTTTCAGGCGTTCACGGACGCGGGCATCGAGATGCCGTTCCCGCAGCGCGATATTCATCTACGCTCGGTCGACCAGCAGGCATGGGCGGGGTTTCGCGAGCCAAGCGACCGAAAGCGGAGTGACAGGGAGAGCGGACCAGCGCGGCCGGACTGAATCAGCGCGCTAGACTGCTGGCATGTCCTCGGTTCGCCGTTCTCTCCCGGCCCGCTGTCTCCTCTTGGCCCCTGTCCTGGCTCTAGGTACGGCTGCCTGCGTTTTCGCTCTCCCGATCTTCCTCGTGGGTCAGCAGGCGAAGCCCGATGCGGCGGCCTGGCGTACGGAACAGCCGGTGCTTGCACGGCATGCCATGGTAGTGAGCGTGCACCACCTGGCGACAGACGCCGGCGTGGAGATCCTGAAGCAGGGAGGCAATGCCGTGGATGCGGCGGTGGCCACGGGCTTTGCGCTGGCGGTGGTGCATCCGGTCGCCGGCAATCTGGGCGGCGGCGGCTTCATGCTGGTGCATCTGCGTGCCGGCGCGCGTGTGGGACTCGGCAAGGGAGCACATGCCACCGGGCGCCCGGCACGCGATGTCTTCGTGGATTTCCGCGAGCAGGCGCCGCTGGCGGCAACCCGCGATATGTACCTGGATGCGCAGCACACGGTGATTCCCGGCGCCAGCACCCTGGGATATCGCGCCGTGGGAGTGCCGGGATCGGTCGCCGGCCTGGCGTTCGCGGAGAAAAAGTACGGCAATCTGGGGCTGGCACGGGTGATGGCGCCGGCGATCCGCCTGGCCTCCGATGGATTCATGCTCAGCGCGGAAGAGGCCGCGGAGCTGCACGATGAGGGGCTGGCCAAGTTCCCTGAATCGGCCCGCATCTTTCAGCGAAATGGCCGCTTCTACACGGCGGGAGACACCTTCCGGCAACCGGAGCTGGCGGCCACCCTGCGGCGCCTGGCGGACGATCCCCAGGATTTCTATCGCGGCGAGATCGCAAAGAAGCTGGCGGCGGACATGCAGGCGCACGGAGGCCTGATCACGAAGGCCGACCTTGCCGCCTATCGGGTGAAGGAGCGCAGGCCGATATTTGGCAGCTATCACGGTTACGAGATCGTGAGCGCGCCGCCGCCTTCCTCCGGCGGGATCGCGCTGGTGGAGACGCTGAACATCCTCGCGGCCGCCACTTCCGGCAGGGGTGGCCTGAGCAGGCTGGGCGACCGCACCGCTCCGGAGGTACACCTGATCGCCGAGGCCTATCGCCGGTCGTACATGGACCGGACGGATTACCTGGGCGACCCGGACTTCGCGAAGATCCCGGCCGAGGCGCTGACCAGCAAAGCCTACGCCGCGGCGTGGCGGAAGAGCATCGCGCCGGTGCGGGCCACCCCCTCGGCCGAGCTCAAGCGGCCAGTGGGATTTCTGCCGGCCCCACCGGCGGCCTCGGCGCCGGAGGCGGGCTCGATGGACACCACCCATTACTCGGTCATGGACGCGGCGGGCGACGCCGTCTCCGTGACTACCACGCTGAACGATGGGTTCGGCTCCAAGGTAACGCCGGCCGGACTTGGCTTTCTGCTGAACAACGAGATGGACGACTTCGCGGCCAAGCAGGGCGTGCCGAATATGTACGGGCTGATCCAGGGACCGAACAACGCGATCGCGCCGAAGAAGCGCCCGCTCTCAGCCATGACGCCGACCATCGTGCTGCGCGATGGCAAGGTGCGCATGGTGCTGGGCTCGCCCGGCGGCCCGCGCATTACGACGACCGTCGCCAACATCTTCCTCAGCGTGGCCGAGGGTGGCCTGAATATCCAGCAGGCGGTAGATGCGCCACGATTCCACCACCAGTATCTGCCGGATGTGCTGTATCTGGAGGCAGGCTTTCCCGAAGGCGTAGCGAAGCGCCTTACGGGCGATGGCTACACCGTGGAGGAGGGCGGCCAGTGGTCCGATGGCGAGTGCATCGCAATCGATCCGAAGACCGGCATGCTCGAGGGTGGGCAGGATCACCGGCAGCACTATGGCAAGGCCGCGGGGTATTGAGCAACCGCGATTTGCAGTCCGCCGAAAGGTAGCCGCAGATCTTTTCCGCTCCGCTTCCATCAGAGTGCTCACAGCAGACGCTTCGAATGCGCACCGCACGCGAGGCCAGGCCCGCTCCTCAGGATGATCTCGGCCCAGGTGAGAAGATAGACGCAGGAACCCTATGCTTCGAGCCTTATCGACTCATGTTTTTCTGAATCAGCGGCTGCATCCCGGACTGCTCGATCTACTGGAGCGCGGTGGGGCGCAGGCCATCGAACTCTTCGCCGCGCGCCAGCACTTCGACTACACCAGCCGCCAGCACATCAAGGAGATGGCCGATTGGTTTGGATCGAAAGAGATCGCGGCGCACTCTATGCACGCGCCGATGTATCCAGACACCGAGATGGGACGCAGCGGCACGCCGGCCGTGAACGTGGTGCACACCGAAAAGTCGCGGCGGATCGAGGGAATGGACGAGGTAAAGCGGGCGCTCGAAGTGGCGGAGGTGCTGCCGTTCCGCTTTCTGGTGCTGCACCTGGGCGAGCGGGATGGAAGCTGGAATGAGCGGACGCTCGAGAACGCACTGACGGCCGTCGAACACCTGCAGGCCTTTGCCCGACCGCTGGGCGTGCGGCTTCTGCTGGAGAATATTCAGAACGAGATCACGCAAGCGAAGAACCTGCGCGAGATCATCCGCGTGGGCCACTTTGCGGACGTGGGCGTGTGCTTTGACTCCGGACACGCGCACCTGGACGAAGGCGTGGCGGCCACGCTGGCGGAGCTGAAGCCGCTGATCGGCTCCACGCACCTGCACGACAATGGGGGCGACAAGGACACGCATCTTTGGCCGGGGGATGGGACGATTGACTGGCCGCCGACGATCGAGGAACTGCGGGATGCGCCGCGCACGCCGGCCGCGCTGCTGGAGATCCACTACAACCTGGGCGACGCGCCGGAGTCGGTCGCGACCAAGGCGGCGGCGGCGTTCCGGAGACTTGGGGTTTAGAACGGCTGCCGGTCCAACAGCAGATCCTTCGACTTCACTCAGGATGACACCGATCGTGACAGGAACCATGACAGAACCCATGACCGAACCGACGACAGAACCCATGACAGAACAGACAGACGACACACACCAGACGACACCGACGACGACACTGGCGACCATCGCGACGCTGGCCCGGCATGAAGGCGAAGTGGTGACGCTGCACGCCTGGCTCTATAACATGCGGGCCAGCGGCAAGCTGCTGTTCCCCATCTTTCGCGACGGCACGGGCACAGTACAGGGCGTCATGGCCAAGGCTGCCGTGAGCGCGGAGATCTTCGAGTCAACGCGCCGGCTCACGCAGGAGTCGAGCGTGATCGTGACCGGGAAGGTGCGGGCGGACGAGCGCGCGCCGGGCGGCTTCGAGCTCGATCTCGAGAACGTCGAGGTGATCCAGCGGGTGGCGGAAGAGCACCCGTTTCCCATCACCCTCAAGGAGCATGGCGTCGATTTCCTGATGGAGCATCGGCATCTGTGGATCCGCACGCCACGGCAGTCCGCCATCCTGCGCATCCGCGCGGAGATCATTAAGGCGGCGCGCGATTATCTGGACGACAACGGCTTCATCCTCACCGATTCGCCGGTGCTGACCCCGGCGGCGTGCGAGGGCACCTCGACGCTCTTTCCGGTCGAGTACTTCGGCGATGAAGCCTTCCTGACCCAGAGCGGCCAGTTGTATATCGAAAGCACGGCGCTCGCGCTGGGCAAGGTGTACAGCTTCGGGCCGACGTTCCGCGCGGAGAAGTCGAAGACGCGGCGGCACCTGACGGAGTTCTGGATGGTAGAGCCGGAGTTGGCCTACGCCGACCTTGACGACCTGATGCGGCTGGCGGAGAACTTCCTCAGCTTCATTGTCGGACGGGTGCTGGAGCGCCGCACTGCCGATCTGAAGGTGCTGAACCGCGATGTGGCCAGGCTGCAGGCCATCCAGGCGCCGTTCCCGAAGATCAGTTATGACCAAGCCGCGCAGATGCTCAACGACGCGCATGCGAAGGGGCTGATCGAGCACCCGTTCGAATATGGCAATGACTTCGGTTCGCCGGATGAGACCTACATTTCGTCGCAGTTCGACCGGCCGGTGATGGTGCATCGCTACCCGGCGGCGGTGAAGGCGTTCTACATGGAGCCCGATCCGGCGGACCCCAGGTTCGCGCTCTGCGTCGACGTGCTGGCGCCGGAGGGCTACGGCGAGATCATCGGCGGCTCGCAGCGTATTTCGTCCTACGACCTGCTGAAACAGCGGATTGAAGAGCACAAGCTGCCGCTCGAGTCCTTTCAGTGGTATCTCGATCTGCGCCGCTACGGCTCGGTGCCGCACTCCGGGTTCGGTATGGGAATCGAACGCGCGGTGGCCTGGATCTGCGGTCTGGAACACGTCCGTGAGACGATTCCGTTTGCCCGCACGCTGAACCGTATCTATCCTTAGTCAGCATAGAAGACAGCTGCGAGCGCCCACACCAGCGACAACTTAACTGTCCGATTGGCGACCAGATCGTGTTCGCGAGGGACCATAGGATTCTGAGCATGAACTGGAAGTGGATAACTGCACTAGTAATTGGCTGGTGTTTCCTGGCGTGGGAGATCTACGGTATCAGCACCCAATTAAGCGCGGTTCTACAGGCACTCGCACGCATTTACGAAAAGCTTGAAGAGATCGAGGGTGTGGTCACGCCTGAAACATCGTGGCAGGATGACGATTGCTGAAACGTGAGCCACCAAAACGGGTAGCGCATCAGTTTGAACCCACAGGGGTGGGGGCCAGCTAGAGCCAGACCACGCTTAATCGGAGAGGGGTCGGCGTGAACGCGCGACCTGAACCGGTCGTTGGCCTTTCTGATTGAGGGGATGTTCTCTGATTCTTCTTCTAACGCGCAGGAGGCGTCGGTAAAGCGGCAAGTCTTCTTTCCGGAATTTTCGAAATGGTGCACTGTTGCTTTCAAGAGCAGCGCGAATCTCTAGGAGCATTTCATCGTCAGAAACGCCAAGCCTTCGACGGTCGGCAGTTCGTTCGGCAAGGAGGGTCATGCTCGGCTCCGCCAGAAAGAGAAAAATGCCATTTAGTAAGAAAAACTGGTCAAGGGCTAAGACCCCTACGCGCTTGTTGCCATTATCAAAGATGTGACCTCCTGCCGTATGCAAAAACATACAGGCGGCTTTGTCGTAAATTGTCGGATTGAGATCGGCTTGGCCAAAAGTCTGAAAGGGGTTTATGGGGGCTGACTCCAGGAGATTAAGGTCCAAGCAGGTTCCTGCTTAGACCCGATCCTTATTCGGCCAGCCTATCGCGATGCCTTCATCATGGAGGTACTCCAGGTAGGCGGAGGTTAATGGCCTGTGGAGGCTACTTGCTGGCAAGCTCTTGAAGAGTGTTCTGGTACTTCGCTTTAGTAAACAAAACCGCCTTGTCGGCCGCCTTACCCTTTCCCTTCATAGCACGCGCGATCTTTATAGACCGCTTTTGAGTAGCCCTTCCTATCGCTCTGGCCTGCTTCATGGCTGCTCTGGTCATTTCATCTCTCCCCGCTAGTGCTCCATTCGACGAACCATTCGCTCTTCGCGTCGCCAGAAAAGCGCGATGTGGGTGGAAGCAGAACTCTACCATACAGAGATCAATGGGCGTCGTGGTTTGTAGAGGCACCCTTCTTGGTCACCGAAGTTGTACCTATCCTCTATTGTACAGCCGCAAACGGAGGCAAACTGTTGCCTCTGACCTCGATCTCTGACCGTCTGCCTCGGTCCATTCATCAGATGGCTTCAAGGGGCCGACAAGCTCCTCAAATCGCCAGATGGCTTTGAAAGCCCCGACGCCATCCCAGCGGTAACGTGGAAGGGCTGCAGCTGCCTCGAGGTTCTGCATCTATTCCTGAAAGCGTTCATTCAAAGCCCTGCGGATTGGGCTGATCCACCATTTTAGAACGATTCCGTTTGCCCGCACGCTGAACCGTATCTATCCTTAGAGGTTTGCTCAAGGTACTGACGGGAAAGCCATTATGCCGAAGAACGAAGATTCACTGCACCTGGAGACCACGCGCGGCCACCAACCCATGTACAGCGGAGTGCAGTCGCTGCCGCCGCGCCAGATCCGCGTGATCGGCGTGCCGCTGGATCTGGGGCAGTCGCGCCGTGGCGTGGACATGGGCCCGTCGGCGGTGCGGGTGGCCGGCCTGGAGGCGCATCTGGAGGCGCTGGGCCATGTGGTGACGGACGGCGGGAACATCGCGGTGGCCATCGCCGAGACCAAGAAGCCGGGCGAGGAGAACGCCAAGTACATCAAGGAAATCCGCGAGACCTGCGTCAAGACGGCGGAGATGGTCATCAAGTCGCTCGAAGAGGGCATGACGCCGGTAGTGCTGGGCGGAGATCACTCGGTGGCGGCCGGTTCGGTCTCGGGGCTGGCGGAGTTCTACCGGCGCAAGGGGCAGAAGATCGGGCTCATCTGGATCGATGCGCACTCCGACATCAATACGCCGGAGACCTCGCCCAGCGGAAACGTACACGGCATGCCGCTGGCGGCGCTGATGGGACTGGGGCCCGAGCAGCTTGCGTGTATCTATGACTTCTCTCCCAAGGTGTCACCGGACAACGTGGTGCTGATCGGCGTGCGCGACATCGATGCTACAGAAAAGGAAAACATCAAACGCGCGGGCATCAGCGAGGTCTACACGATGCGGGACATCGACGAGCGCGGGATGCGGACCGTCATGGAAGAGGCGCTGCGCGCGGCGGGACGCGGCACCGCCGGCTACCATGTGTCGCTGGACATGGACTGGATTGACCCGGAGGACGCGCCCGGAGTGGGCACGCCGGTCCGCGGCGGCGCCACGTACCGCGAGGCGCACCTGGCGATGGAGATCCTGGCCGACCACGGGCGCATGCTGAGCTTCGAGATCGTCGAGGTCAACCCGGTGATCGATGAACATAACCGCACCGCGCACCTGGCGGTGGAGCTGATCTCGTCCGCGTTCGGCAAGAAGATCCTCTAGGTTTGGTCTACCTACCGATCCCCAAGCTCACCGGCGTCCCCATCGCGACCATGATATGATGACCATGGTCAACGGAGGTTGGCTATGAAGACTATGGCTGCGGGAGTATTTAAGACCAAGTGCCTGGCGGTGATGGATGAGGTGCAGAAGAAGCGCGAGCCCGTGGTCATCACCAAGCGCGGGAGACCTGTCGCCAAACTGGTTCCCATCACCGATCAGCCGGACCCCATCTTCGGTTTCCTGAAGGGTGAGATTATTGCAATCCATGGCGACATCGTAGGACCGATTGTTCCCCTGGAAGACTGGGAATGCCTTAAGTGATCCTGGTCGATACGCATGTGGTTGTCTGGATGGCGGATCGGCCGGAGAAGCTTTCAGCGACGGCACACGCCATCATCGAGGACGCCCGCGCGCGCGGAGTTGGGCTGGCGATCTCCGGCATCACCCTGTTTGAGTTGGCGATGGCCATCACCAGGGGCCGCATTGCGACCCGCATGTCGCCCGATAGCTTTCTGCAGGCGGTCGAAGCGAACTTCATCGTGAAACCGATCACCGGCCGCATTGCCGCTCACGCCATGCAGCTTCCGCAGAGCTATCCGCAAGACCCCATGGACCGCATCATCGGCGCCACCTCCATTGTCGAAGGCCTGCCGCTGGTCACCGCGGATGGAGCGATCCGCCGGTGCGAGGCCATCCATACCATTTGGTAGGAACACAAGCGTGTACTGTCAGTACAGCCGCCGGGCTTGTAAGATCCGTGCATTGCGATACCCCCGGTTCAGTCTCAATATCCCCCAATGACCAAGAAACTGCGTGTTGGCGTTCTGTTTGGCGGACGAAGCGGCGAGCACGAAATCTCGCTGCGTTCGGCTGCGTCGGTTCTTCATGCGATCGATACGAGGAAATATGAGGTCGTGCCGGTCGGCATTACCAAGCAGGGCCGCTGGGTGCTGGGCGGGGAGGCCGACCGCCTGCTGACCGGAGATGCGTCCGTCGCCGGCGGCCGGGCGACCGAAGCGGCAACTCGACAGCAGGCAGCCGGGCGGAAGAACGCTGCGGTCGGCGGCGCAACCGATGCCGCCGCGCTCCAGTTCCCGGGCCACGCTGAGGCGCTCGGAGTGGACGTCATCTTTCCCGTGCTGCACGGCACCTTTGGCGAAGATGGCACCATGCAGGGCCTGCTGGAGCTGGCCGGTAAGGCCTACGTCGGATCGGGTGTGCTGGGGTCGTCCGTCGGCATGGACAAGGACGTGATGAAGCGGCTCTTTGCGGCGGCCAGACTGCCGATCGTCAAGCACCTGACGCTGCTGCGGAGCGAGTGGCACGCCAGCCCGAAGAAGGCAGTGGGGCAGGTAGAGGCCGCGCTCAAGTACCCGCTGTTCGTAAAACCGGCAAACCTGGGCTCATCTGTCGGTATCTCGAAGGCGCACGACCGCTCCGAGTTAGCGCCGGCCATCGATCTGGCAGCGGGCTACGATCGCAAGATTGTGGTAGAGCAGGGTGTCGGGGGCAAAGGCGGCAAAAAGGCGCGGGAGCTGGAAGTGGCGGTGCTCGGCAATGACCGGCCCGAGGCTTCCGTGGTGGGCGAGATCGTGCCCGGCAAGGAGTTCTACGACTACGAGGCCAAGTACGAGAGCGACAGCTCCGTACCCATCATTCCCGCCAGGCTGACACGGGAGCAGTCCAAACGCATTCAGCGGATGGCCGTCGATGCCTTCAAGGCATGCGACTGCGCAGGCCTGGCGCGGGTGGACTTCCTGATGGAGCCGGGCAAGAGCGGGCGGCTCTATCTGAATGAGATCAATACCATGCCCGGCTTCACCTCGATCAGCATGTATCCCAAGCTGTGGGAGGCCTCCGGCCTGCGGTACAGTGACCTGATCGACCGGCTGATCCAACTCGCGCTCGAATTGCGCGCGGAGAAGGAAGAGACCCAGTACAGCCGCTAATCCGGACTTCCGGCAGGTGTAAGGTGAAGCCGCAAGAGAACGCGAGGCTTTTCCGTCAAGGCAAGCCTTACTCCACCAACCTCCGTGATGCCGGCAAGAAAACCGGTCTAATCCGGCACAGGGGGTGGGAACAAGCCAAGCGCCCGCGGTGTCCTAACCTATAATCCCTTGCATCCTTCGAGCAGTATTACGAGCAGTAAAGGATAATGGGCAACATGACCCTGCTCGATGCACCCGCATACGATGCCGCCCGCGCACGGAAGCGGCGCAATCTTGTAATCGGCGCCCTTGTCTGTTGTCTGGCGGCGGCCATCTTCCTGTACATCTTCTGGGACTGGCCGGAGAAGCATCGGGTGGACCGGTTTTTCGAAGCGGTGCAGGCGCAGGATTTTCCCAAGGCCTTCAGCATCTGGAACAACGATCCGGACTGGCAGCAGCACCCGCAGAAGTACGTGCAGGCGGGCTATCCTTACGGCCGCTTCCTGGGCGACTGGGATGATTCCAGCGAGTACGGCAAGATCACCAGCCACAAGATCATCTACGCGACCACACTCGGCAACGGCGTGCTGACGGCGGTCATTGTGAATGACCGCAAGACCCTGCTGCCACTCTTCGTCGAGCACAAGACACACACCATCAGCTTCACCCCGTATGACATCGTGCAGCAGAAGAACGGGATCGGCATGACCTACTACCAGATCAGCTACCACTAGGGTACTCGCCGTACGGGCGGGCGCGCTGCGCGCAGGGGCAACGGCAACAGCAAACGCAGTGGCAAACAGCCGAACGCCGATCCTCGGCCTGCGCGCGGTTCTCTGCGCCGGTTTTCCCTCAGGATGACTCCTATCGGGCGGACGGCGATTTTCATTGATGTTACCAATCACTCACGTTATCATCGGCTCACATATGGGCTGCCGAGCAGCCCCAGGAGATGAGTCTATGAACCTCGACGATCTCACGCTCGATATCGAACAACACATCACCATCAAGGCCGCGCCGGATAAGCTGTTTCCCGCTCTGCTGCACCGGCTGGGAGAGGGTAGCGTGCGGCCTGATGGAGAATCGTTGCATATGCTGCTGGAGCCCCACCCGGGTGGCCGCTGGTACCGCGATCGCGGGAATGGCATTGGCCACCTTTGGGGATTTGTACAGACCATCAAGCCTCCAACCTTGCTGGAGCTGAGCGGGCCTATGTTTATGTCGTATCCAGCGGTCAACCACCTCGAAGTCAGGATCGAGGAGGTCTCCGGAGGCTCCAAGGTGGTTCTTCGCCACCGCGCGCTCGGCATGATCGATCCCGAGCATCGCAAGGGCGTTGGCAGCGGATGGGACCACATACTGCAGGGGCTGAAGCAGGACTGCGAGTAGGTTGTGGGGAGCGAGACGGGACTTGACCCGGTGTGGAAGGCGCTCTCTGACCCGACGCGGCGGGCGATCCTGGACCTGTTGCGGGACCGTCCGCGCACCACAACCGCGATCGTGGAGTGTTTCCCCCACCTCACGCGCTTCGGCGTGATGAAGCATCTGGACGTTCTGCGCAAAGCCGAGCTCGTCCATACCCGTGAATCGGGACGAGAACGGGTGAACTCATTGAACGCTGTGCCCATTCGCCAGATCTACGAGCGCTGGGTCAGCCCGTTTCAGGAGCTTTGGTCAAGCGAGCTTCTCCGCATCAGGGAGCTCGCGGAACAGGTACCGAGCCCGGGTGGAGAGCAGGAGCAGGGGCCCGCACGCAAGCAGATTGACGAGACCAAGCGGCGCGGAGATCGACACAGAAAAGGAGAATGAGACTGGCCAAGCGGTTCTAGCCGGCGAGTGCCTTCTCCAGGCTGGCGCCGTCTTCTACGTTCACGCAGCGCTGGCTGCGGTCGATCTGGCGCAGCAGTCCGCAGAGGACCTTACCGGGGCCGACCTCGACGAAGTTGGTGACGCCGAGATCGATGAGCTTGAGCATGGATTCGACCCAGCGCACAGGCGCCGTCACCTGCCGGATCAGGGCGTCTCGTTCCTGGTCGCCATTTTTTGTCACATCCGCGGTGACGTTGGAGAGGATGGGATAGCGCGGATTGTGGACGTCGATGGCCTTCAGCACCGGACCGAGGCGATCCTGGGCGGGCTGCATCAGCGCACAGTGAAAGGGTGCGGATACCTGCAGCGGTACTACCTTTTTGGCGCCGGCCTCGCGCGCCAGTTCGGAGGCACGGGCGACGGCGCGCGCGGTGCCGGAGATGACGATCTGCTCGGGCGAGTTCAGGTTGGCGGGTGATACGACTTCCCTGGTTTCTTCTGCAGCCGCCACGCACACCTTCCCGACAGCTTCGGCATCGAGTCCCAGAATGGCGGCCATGGCGCCTTGTCCCTCCGCTACGGCCTGCTGCATGAACTGACCGCGGGAGCGCAGCGCGCGAATGGCGTCGGAGAATCCCATGACTCCCGCGGCCACGCAGGCGGAGTACTCCCCTAGCGAGTGGCCGGCCGCATATCCGGGCGCCACGCCGCGTTCTGCCAGTACCCGGCACGCCGCCACGGAGACGGCAAAGATCGCAGGCTGGGTGAACTCGGTCTGTTTGAGCTGTTCGGCCGGCCCTTCGAAGCAAAGGCGCGAGAGCGAGTAGCCGAGCGCGGTGTCAGCCTCCTCGAAGGTGCGGCGGGCGACGGTGAACCGCTCGGCCAGATCGCGGCCCATGCCGACGGCCTGCGATCCCTGACCGGGGAAGAGAAACGCGATCTTCGGAGTTCCTTGAGAAGCGCTCATGCGAGACTATTTTGCCATGCCCCCGCAACTCAGGTTGGCCGCGGATGCATCTCCTGTGATGCGCGGACAGGGCTGAGTGCACGTGCGACGTATGCGCGCCTCAGCGCCGGCAAGGGGGAGTGATGATGCGATTGGGCGAGGACAGGACTACGAGCGTTCTTTTTGCGGCTCCGAAGTGCATGGCGGCGGACGGGTTTTCAATGGAGTGCCTGCGCCGCGGGCGCGGGCTGCGCATGTATGCGGCACTGCTCCTGTTTTTTGGCCTGGTGGCTTGCCTGCCCGCAGCGGCGCAGACCATCGTGACCTGTTCATCCGACAATGGGAGTCGCAAGTATTGCGCTGCCGATACCAGCCGCGGCGTCACGCTGGGCAAGCAGCGCAGCGGCGCCGCCTGTCAGCAAGGCTCGACCTGGGGCTATGACAACCGCGGCATCTGGGTCGATCGAGGCTGCCGCGCCGACTTTATCGTAGGCGCGCGCGGCAATCGCGGTTCCGGGCGGGGCGGGAACGGGACGCCGCAACCCATCACCTGCTCGTCCAACGGCGGCCGCCAATACTGTCCCGTGAATACTTCCGGCGGGGTGCAGTTAACCCGGCAACGCAGCAATGCCCGCTGTACACAGGGCTCGACCTGGGGCTATGACAATGGCGGTATCTGGGTCGATCGAGGCTGCCGGGCAGACTTCACGGCCTACTCCGGCAATGGCTGGCGTCCGGGAAACCCCGGGAACGGTGGACCCAGGGGAGTGATCACCTGCTCGTCGAACAATGGCGGACGGCAGTATTGTCCGGCCCAGATCTCACGCGGAGGCGTGCGCCTGGCGCAGCAGTTGAGCGGCTCTCCGTGCGTTCAGGGATCTACCTGGGGCTATGACAACGGGGGTATCTGGGTGGATAGGGGCTGTCGGGCGAGCTTCCAGATTCGGTAAGGGCTCCATGGCCGCGGGTGCGCCTGACGGCGCATGCGGCCCAACCTTCGCTAAGACCGCTCAGGGCGCGGCACCCGCAGCAGCACCCGAACCAAGCCCCGGGCTACTGGCGAACGGCGAATTCCTGACCGATGCGCTCATGGACGGCGGTCTGCGCGTACTCGGCGGCGACGCGGATGCCGTTCATGACGGCGCGTTCGTTCGAGGAGCCGTGGCCGATGATGCAGGGGCCGCGGACGCCGAGCAGCGGAATGCCGCCGTATTCGGAGTAGTCGAGGCGCTTCTTGAAGTCCTTGAAGGCGCGGCGGGAGAGCAGGGCACCGGCGCGCGCGGTGACGGTGGAGCTGAGTGACTCGCGCAGCAGATCGCGGACTAGGCGGCCCAGGCCCTCGGAGGCCTTGAGGGTGACGTTGCCGACGAAGCCGTCGCAGACGATGACATCGCAGCGGCCGTTGTAGATATCGCGGCCTTCGACATTGCCAATGAAGTGCAGCGGCAGTTGGCGCAGGGCGGCGAAGGCCTCGCGCGTCAGCTCATTGCCCTTGATCTCCTCTTCGCCGATCGAGAGCAGGCCCACTCGGGGACGAGCAATCTTGAGCACGCTGCGGGCGTACATCTCGCCCATGATGGCGAACTGCTCGATGTTCTGCACCTTGCAATCGACGTTGGCGCCGACGTCCAGCAGCACGCAGGGCGAGCCGGCGGAGGTGGGCATGACGGCCGCGAGCGCCGGCCGGTCGACGCCGGGCAGCGTGCCCAGCGTCATCTTGGCCATGGCCATGGCGGCGCCGGTGTTTCCGGCGGTAAAGAAGCCCGCGACCGTGCGGTCCTTCACCATCTTCAAGCCCAGCCGGATGGTGTTGTTCGGTTTCTTGCGGAAGGAGGTGGCCGCCTTGTCTTCCATGGTGATCCACTCGGTGGCGGGCACCACCTCAATGGGCAGGCGGCGGCCAACGTTCCCCAGGCCCTGGCGCAAGCGCGCTTCCGGGCCGATGAGGTGTACCCGCACGGGATAGGAGCGGCAGGCAAGGATGGCTCCCCGGATCTCCGGGTCGGGCGCCGTATCGGAGCCCATGCCGTCGAGGGCGATGTCCGTCAACCGGGGCACCAGCGGCCTCAGGCTTCCTTCACCTCTACAACTTCGCGGCCCTTGTATGTGCCGCACTTGGCGCAGACGCGATGCGGCAGCTTGCGCTCATGGCAGTTGGGACACTCGGAAAGCCCGGTGGGGGTGAGGAAGTCGTGGGAGCGGCGCTTGGCAGTACGCTGCTTGGAATGACGCCGTTTGGGATTAGGCATTGGAAGATCCTTTCATGCGCGGCACACGCCCGTTCGAAGGCCGCTTTCTCCGGCAAGCCCGGGCAGAACGGGTGGGACGCAAAACACGCTACGCTGTCTAGAGCTAAGGTTCGATCCGGCTGCGGAGGTCCGAGAGAGCAGTCCAGCGAGGATCGGCGGCGGCCTCCCCACATGTGCAGGTCTCTGCGTTCAGATTCTGGCCACACCCGGGGCAAAGCCCTTTGCAGTCGGCCCGGCAGAGCGTCTTTTCCGGCAGGGAAACCAGCACCTGCTCGCGGAGGACATCTTCCAGCACAAGACTGTCGCCTTCATAATATCCGATTTCGGTCTCCGAGGTCGAGATGGCGCGCTCGGCCGAGCCGCTGTCCGCGCCGATGGGCCGGTAGAGAAGATCGAATTCGCCGGCAAGCGGATGGATCACCGGCTCCACGCAGCGAGCACAGGGGATCTCGAAGCTGCCTTGGTAGCGGGCGCGCACGCGGATGTCCGGGATGATCTCCCGGGGGCTGCGATGTTCCTCGATGAGATCGGCGCGGCCCTGAGCATCGAGCAAGCCGATCTGTGTGATCTCCGGGCCGTACTCGATGGCTGCGGGAGGGAAGTGCTGGTCGAACTCAAGCGGCTCGACCCTTAAATCTGCAACGGTGATCAACATAAGACGGCTCTATGTTTGAGAGTACGGCGGTGTCAAACGCGCGTCAACCTGGAGGGCGGGCACCATCCGCCGGAGCGAACCTGATGCGCAGGCACAGCACTGTGCTACTTTCAAGGCATCGGAGGCGCCATGAGTAGCACTGTCCTGGTCTCGGTCGATGAATATCTCCACTCGGCATTTCGGCCGGACGTGGACTTCGTGGATGGCGAACTCCAGGAGCGCAATATGGGCGAATACGATCATGGTGCTGTCCAGGCGGCTCTGATTGCATGGTTTCGCGCGCACAGAAAAGACTGGGGGATACGGGTGATCCCAGAATTGCGTCTCAAAACCACTGCCACGCGTTATCGGGTTCCGGATGTCATGCTGCTACGGCGTGAGGATCCGATCGAACAGGTGATCACAAAGGCGCCCCTGGTGTGCATCGAAATTCTGTCGCCTGAGGACCGTTACGGACGCATGGAGGCGCGCATCGACGAATACCTCTCCCTGGGAGTGAAGGCCGTCTGGCTTATCGATCCTCGTGCGGGCGGCTTCCTCTGTGCCGGCGGGAATCCGAAGCACTGGACACCGACCATCACATTCCGTTTGGAAAGCACGCCGATCTTCCTCGATCTCACGGGGCTCTTCGCCGACCTGGACTGAAGCGAACGTAAGGGAGAAGCTAACGCCAATTCCCGGCGAACAGGCGTATGGCGGCGACGCCGCATGCGCCGGCAGTAGCGCAGACGAGGGCGTTCTCGGCGGTAATGCCCCCCAGGGCATAAACCGGGAGCGGGGCCGCTTCGGCGCAGGCGCGCCGCAGTGCTTCGATGCCCAGACCGGGTCCTTTCGGACTGCTGAAAATTGGCGAAAAGAGGGCGAGATCCGCGCCCCCATCGCGCGCCTCGCGCGGAGTCTGCCAGCTATGGCAGGCGACGGAGATGACCGCGCGCTCACCCAGCGTTCGCCGTGCTTGAGCGATGCTTCCGGCCGTCCAGCCGCCGGGCAGGTGGACACCATCGGCGTGCGCGGCCAACGCCAACTCAGGCGGTCCGTTCAGCAATAGCCGGGTGTCCATGGAAGCAAGCGCTTCCTGCAGGGCGCCCGCCAGGGCCAGCAGGTCCGCCGCCGGCAGGTCCTTCTCCCGTAACTGCAGGAACTCGACCCCACCCGCGGCCCAGGCCTGCGCGCGGGCCACGAGCCAGGCCTGCTCGGCGGGGCTGAGCCGGCCGGCTTCATGCTTCCCGGGGGCCAGGCTGCGGTCGGTGATGGCGATCAGTAATGGCATTCAGGGATGGCTATAGGGGCGCATTCCAGCTTAAAGTGTATGGGCGGTCTCGCGTGCGTTGATGGCACGCCCGGCCATGCGCGGCCCGTAACTTTTCTGTACCCTCCAGACACAGCATGCAAATTTACGACCTCATCATCATCGGTTCGGGCCCGGCGGGACAGCGTGGCGCGATCTTCGCTACCAAACAGGGCAAGAAGGTTGCGGTGGTGGAGCGCATGCGCAGCGTGGGCGGGGTGTGCATCAACACCGGCACCATTCCGAGCAAGACCATGCGCGAGGCGGTGCTGCACCTCTCCGGCTATAACTACCGCTCCATCTACGGCATGAACTACCGGGTGAAAGAGCGGATCACGATGGCCGATCTCGCCTTCCGCGTGCAGCACGTCATCAAGACGGAAGTGGATGTGACGGAGGCGCAGCTCTCCCGCAACGGCGTCGATGTGATCTACGGCACGGCGAGTTTCGACGATCCGCACCATGTGCGCGTGGAGGAGGACGGCGGCTCGACGGTGTACGAAGCGATGGATGTGGTGATCGCGACGGGCACGCATCCGGCCTACTCCCCCACGGTGCCGGTCAATGGCCGCAATATCGTGAACAGCGATCAGGTGCTGAACCTGCCGCAGTTGCCGAAGACGCTGATCGTGGTGGGCGGCGGGGTGATCGGGGTCGAGTACACGTCGATGTTCGCAGCCCTGGGCGTGCGCGTAACCCTGATCGAGAAGCGTTCCAAGCTGCTGGAGTTCGCCGATCAGGAGATCGTGGAGTCGCTGAGTTACCACCTGCGGGACAGCCGGGTGACCATGCGGCTGCATGAAGAGGTGGAGAGCGTGGAAGAGCTGCCGGACGGCAGCGGCGTGGTGGCGAATTTGGAGAGCAAGAAGCGGATCTCCGGCGACGCGCTGCTCTATGCGGTGGGACGCTCGGGCAACGTGGATGCGCTGAAGCTGCAGAACGCGGGCATCGAGGCGGATGCCCGCGGCCGCATTCCGGTGGACAAGGACTACCGCACGAAGACGCCCAATATCTTCGCAGTGGGTGACGTGATCGGCTTCCCTTCGCTGGCCTCCGTGTCCATGGAGCAGGGGCGTATCGCGGTGGCGCGGGCGCTGAACGACAATGCCATCCAGTCCAATCCCAGCTACTACCCCTACGGCATCTACACCATCCCGGAGATCAGCTTCATCGGCAAGACGGAGGAGCAGCTTACCGACGAGGATGTGCCCTACGAGGTGGGCGTAGCCTACTACCGCGAGATCGCCCGGGGCCAGATCCGCGGGGACACGACCGGCCGCCTGAAGATCATCTTTCATCGCGAGACGCGGCACCTGCTGGGCGTGCACATCATCGGCGAAGGCGCCAGCGAGCTGCTGCACATCGGGCAGGCGGTGATGGCGCTGGGCGGCACGCTCGACTACTTCGTCGATACGGTATTCAACTATCCCACGCTGGCCGAGGCCTATAAGACAGCCGCATACAACGGCATCAACCGGCTGGGCCGCATGGGCGACGGGAACTGAGAGAAGGCAGCATGGGCAGAAGCATCGGCGTGGTAATGACAGCGAACATCGTCGCGGGGCTCATTGAGAACCACAATCTGGTGGGCGAGTTGGTGCTGTATCCGGACGATCCGGAGGAGATGCACGGCCTGATCGATCTGCCGACCGATCCGCTGTGCGACGTGATCTGCGACCTGATCTTCGCGCTCAAACCGGCGGATGCCAAGCTGGACGCGATCGGCATCGCCATGCCCGGCATCGTGCGCAACGGTGTAGTGGAAGACTCGCCCAACCTGCCGCAACTGAAGGGCGCGCGCATTGGAGACAAGATGACCGCCATGCTGCGGGCGCGCGGAATTACGGCGCCGCTGGCGCTCTTTAACGACGCGGACGCCTCCGCCGCGGGGCTGGCGGCCACGCGCAATCAGTTGGACAAGGTGGTGCGCGTGTGGACGCTGGGCAACGGGATCGGCTTCGGCCGCTACCCCGACGCCGACGGGCCCTTTGAAGGCGGCCACACCATCGTGAGCCTGGATCCCAAGGAGACCTACTGCGGCTGCACCGGTGTCGGACACCTGGAAGGCATCATGGGCCACCGCGCCATGCGGCTGCGCTTCATGGACATGGAACCGGAAGAGATCTTTGCCAACGCGCGGCAGGGCGATACGCGCTGCTCCGACTTCGTGAAGCGGTGGCACCGCGCACTGGCGGCCGCGACCGCAACCTCGATCCACATCGACGGGCCGGGCCGCTTCTACTTCACCGGCATGAACATCGGCTTTCTGGAGATCTCGCTACTGAAGCAATATCTCTGGGACATGGTGAAGATGAGCCCGCTGCAGAGCTACACGCTGGAAGCGCTGCCGGAGACGCCGGAGCTGGCGGTGATTGGCGCGGGCGCGGCGGCGGAGCTGGCCAAGTAGACGCGGCAGAACCTTCCTGACTCGATCGCTGGCCCATCGAGAAATCTCTTGCCTGGTGAGAGCCGGGGACGTGTACGATCGTGTGCGCCCGCTGCTCTTTGCGAGCGGGGACCCTCCGCAGGTACACGGACCGGACACGATGATGAAGCGCCCCGCTGGTGTGGTGGTCGCGGCTGTGCTGTTGGGAGTGCTGGCTCTGGGGCTATTTTCTGCATCCCTGGCGATGCTGCTGGTCAGCCTCTACATTCATCCGCATACGCTGCACGGCCCGATGATATTGCTCCGTATCGTCGGCATTGGCTGCCTCGGTTTTGCCGTCTTCGCGAGCCTGGTGACGGTCGGTCTCGTCCAGGGCAGGGACTCGGCACAGATGCATGCCATGGTCATCGGGGTACTGCTGGCACTCCTCGGCCTGGGAGCTGAGTGCATGACGGGGTGGGTGGGTGTGGCGCGCTTTCATTCCTTCCGGCCGCTCGTATTGCCATTCGCGATCTATGGGGTCATCGCGGCCTCAGCCATCTGGATGGTCGTCTACTTGAACACCCGCAACGTGCGTCTGTTCTTCAGCTACGACGGACGTCCGCCCGCGGCGGTTGAGCCTGAGCCGACGCGACCGGTCCCAGGTGAAAGCACCAGCACGCCGGCTGCTCGCATTCTCGTTCTCATCTACGCTGCCCACGCATTGTTAGGGGCTCTGTGGAAGCTGGGCTTCGGTTCCATGCACCACCCTGCATTTTTCTTCATAGGCGCCCTGGTTCACGGCGAATCGGCCTTTTTTGGTCTCCTGCTCTTTGCCAGCCTGCAGATTGTGGCCGCAGTGGGGCTATGGCGCAGGCTGAAGCCGGCCTACCACCTGGCCATGGTGCTGCTGGTCCTCGACACATGTTCGTCGCTGACGACGCTGGTCCCGTCGGTGCGCGCTCGCATCCTGACGCAGCTTGAGCATACCTCTTCCGGCGCGACGGCCGGCATGTCGGCGTATCTTCCAAAGCTGTATTCCGCGTTCGCCGTTTATTTCTCGATATGGTCCTTGCTCCTGCTGGCCGTCTTTATGTGGGGCCTGCTGCGTGATCTGGCTTCACTCCCGCCGATAGACCCGGTGTTTCCATTCAGCGCAGAGGAAGCGGGCGAAAAATAAGTTCCGCCTGCGGCAAATGAAAGACTCTTCGGGCCATCTATGTCACGCAGGTAGTTCTATTTTTTCCGCGAATCGAGATATCCATGGCGCTTTCAAAGACAACGAAAGATCACAACGAAATTCAGAGATGGGCAGAATCCCGCGGCGCGATTCCCTCCCAGGTAGCCAGTACCGAGGGCACCTCCGGCCGTAGCAAGACGGGCATCCTGCGCTTCCAGTTCCCCGGCGCCTCTCAAGCCAACGATAGTGCGCTCGAGGAGATCTCCTGGGAAGAGTTCTTTGAGAAGTTCGACGACAGCGGGCTGGAGCTGATCTACCAGGAGCAGACCGCGGAGGGAGAGAAGAGCAACTTCAACAAGCTGATCTATCCCGAAAATGAGTCGCAGTCTGCACGCGGTGGCAAGGGAACAAGCCGCAAGAGCGCAGGGAAGAAGTCGGCCGCGGCAACCGGCGGAAGAGCACCGGCCAAGAAGACGGCGACGAAGAAGGCCGCCGGCAAGAAGACGGCTGCGAAAAAGACCGGGTCCCGCGGTTCTGGCGCAACGCAAAGAAGCGCGGCCGGGAAGAGCACAACCAAGAAGGGCACGGCCAAGAAGAAGAGCACGGCCGGGAAGGGCGCGGCCAGAAAGACGGCGGCGAAGAAAGCCTCCGGCGGCCGAGCATCTTCTGCGACGAAGTCGTCCGCGCGCAAGAAGACGACGAGTAGAAAGTCTGCCAGTAGCAAGAAGAGTTCCCGGCGCTAGAAAGCGCTCATCCTCGTGCGGCAGGCACTCGCACTTTTGTTACAAGCGAAGGATGAGCTACGAACGGGCGATGCAGGGCGGCCGGGCGACGCGGGGCGAGTTGCCGACGGGCGAGACCGGCCGCTGCCTGTGCCGCTGGTGTGCGCTCGAGGTGCCGCGCGGACGCTTCACCTTCTGCTCCGACTGGTGCGTGCATGAATGGCGGCTGCGGAGCAATCCCGGATATCTGCGCGAGCAGGTGCTGCGGCGCGACAAGGGCATCTGCCGCGACTGCGGCATCGATACCCTTTCGGCCTACCGGCAGATGCGCAGGGCGCGCGGCACACGGCGGGCCGAGTTGCTGGCGCGCTGGGGGCTGAAGCGGGTGACACGGCGCAGCCTGTGGGACGCGGACCACATCCTGCCCGTGGCCGAGGGTGGCGGGGAATGCGATCTCGCGAATATCCGCACGCTGTGCCTGGTTTGTCATCGCAGAGCCACGGCGGAGCTGCGGCTGCGTTTGCGGAAGCGTGGGGTCTTGCAGGCCGGCGATGGAAGGGCTTCATCGCACAGTACCTTGGAGATACACGCAGGTACTGAAATCGCGATGAAGGCTGCTATCTCCACGAATTAGACGTGCGCGCTGCCGCCCGGCGGCGAGTTACCACACCCTGGCCTGACATACCTCAAACAGACGGAGCGGGCGCAACTTTCCTTGCGCGTTACGCGGACACTTCTATAACACCGCTAACTCTCGTCTTCATAGTATTTTGCGGCCTACGTGGACTCTTTGTGCAGCCTCATAGAGGTTGGCGAAACAGGCCTGCGATCTGTCCGAAGTCACGGTACGAGAGCGTCTGAGACGGGTAGTTTGCGCCTGGTTGGAGTAACCCGAGGTAATGGAAAATTGCCCTCAAACTAACAAGATTTTGTTGGCGCTGCGCGAGCTCCGTGGGATTCTCCATTCACGCAATCGGAGCCAATTACATACAGGAGTCCCCCATGAAAAACATTCTTACTGCCGCCGTCCTCGTCCTCGCTACAACCGCCGCCTTAGCGCAGTGCCGCGGCAACCATATGACCGTGAGCCAGGAACTGCACGAGTCCGGTTCCACTGTCGTGGCTACGGTGAGAGCAGCGCAGGCAGTTCCCGATTCCTCGTTTCATCTGGACGGCGTGAACTATGTTGTCCACGTGGACCGCGTGATCAAGGGCAATCTGATCTCCGTCGACCAGGTCAACATCTTCAGCGAAAACAGCCCGACGCAGTTCCCCATGCAGGTTGGCAAACAGTACCTGCTCTTTGTCCACCTGAACTACAACACCTATGAGGTGGACAACTGCGGCAACTCGGCCATGCTGCAGAACACCAACTCCGATAGCGCCAAGCTGGTGCAGCAGTATGCCCGCGTGAACTAACCCGTTTCCCCGATCCTCTGCTTGCCTCCTGCCGCTGGCTTCTCCCCCGGAGCCAGCGGGGCTCCTCAGTAATACATTCGGGCACATCTCCCCCCATAGCTCCCCACCCTTTCGCTACCCACCCCAACACACCGGTACCGCGTGCCGTGCCTCCTGCCGTTGCGGCTTGCGGGCAGTGGGCGCAGCACATATGCTTACCTCGACCACGAGGAGCATCCTTTGCGAGTAGGCCTGTTCACGCGCGAATTTCCACCGGATGTCTATGGAGGGGCCGGCGTCCACGTCGACTATCTGAGCCGGGAACTGGCGAAAAAGATAGAAGTCGAGGTGCATTGCTGGGGAACGCAGCAGGAAGATCTCGGCAATCTGCACGTGCGCGGGGCGGAGCCGTGGTCGGAGATTAGCCAAGGGACTACGGGCAAGTTCAAGGGCGCGCTGGAGGCGATGAGCCTGAACCTGACGCAGGTCAAGGCGCTGCAGGGGATCGACGTGGCGCACACGCATACCTGGTACGTGTCGATGGCGGGCTTCCTCGCGAAGAAGCTCTACAACATGCCCTTCGTGCTGACGACGCACAGCCTGGAGCCGTTGCGTGCATGGAAGGCGGAGCAACTGGGCTCCGGCTACGCCATGAGTTCGTGGATGGAGAAGACCGCCATTCACGATGCGGATGCGATCATCGCGGTTTCAAATGGCACCAAAGAAGACGTGCTGCGCGCCTATGACGTGGACCCGGCGCGCGTGCATGTCATCTATAACGGCATTGATCTGGCGGAGTACCAAAAGACTGCCGACACCACGGCGCTCGGTACTTTTGGCGTCGATCCGGCAGTCCCGTATGTGCTCTTCGTGGGCCGCATTACGCGGCAGAAGGGCGTGACCCATCTAGTTGAGGCGATCCGCTATCTGCCGCCGGGGACGCAGGTGGTGCTGTGCGCGGGCGCGCCGGACACGCCGGAGATCGCGGCGGAGATGCGCGCCAAGGTCGACGAGGCGCGCGCCTTCAATCCGAGAGTGGTGTGGATCGAAAAGATGGTTTCGAAGCCAGAGGCGATCCAGCTTTACAGCAACGCACAGGTCTTCTGCTGTCCGTCGGTCTACGAGCCGTTCGGCATTATCAATCTGGAGGCGATGGCGTGCCGCGCGCCGGTGGTGGCAAGCGCAACCGGCGGCATCAAGGAAGTGGTGGTGGACGGCGAGACCGGATACCTGGTGCCGTTCGAGCAGGATCCAGTCACCAGCTTTCCCAAGGACCCGGAGCGCTTTGCGCGCGATCTGGCGGCGAAATTGAGCGACCTGCTGGCCGATCCGGCGAAGTGCCGCCGCTTTGGCGATGCCGGAAGGCGAAGGGTAGAGGCCAAGTTCGCCTGGGATGCCATCGCCGATCAGACGATCGCGCTCTACCGTGAGCTGATCGAGCAGAAAAAGCGCATAGCGGGGAAGCCTGACATTTGAACCCGAGCTCGCCCGAAGCTCGAATCAGCCAGGGACCGGCGCTCGCAGCCGGCGCGCTCTCCGGCGGCGCCGCAGATGCAGAACAAGCGCCAGCACGAGTACAGCCAGTACCACAGCGGCAACAACGGCCGAGGCGATGAGGATGTGCGTCGTGTTCATGAGGGTGAACTTGCCGCTTACGGTGTAGAAGCCGTTGAAGCTGCTGACGGCCGCCGGCAATGCGAGCAGATCAGCTCTGGTCATCTGCAGCACGTGTTCGCCGGGATGATATTGCGATTCCCAGGGAAACAGCGTTCCTGCAGCGCTGAGTTCGATGTGGCCGCGAGCACGTAGCTAACCGGGCGGTCCTTGACGAATCCGGCAGCCCTTCGTGCGCTCGCGAGATCGGCATCCGCATCGTCGATGAGAAGACGGCCGGGCATCAAGAAGTCTCCCGAGAAGAACAATCCCGTATTCCGGTCATAGAAGGCGACGTGGGTCGCGTTGTGGCCCGGAGTCGGGATCACGTCGACGATTCGATCGCCGAGGTCGATCTGAGCAAGCCCGTTCGGCCAATCGGTGAAGTTGTAGTAGCGCCGAACACTATCGAGATCCCACGCCACCACCTGCACATTGGGGAGGTGCACGAATTGGTCATCGCCCGCGCGGTGGTCCAGATGGCGGTGGGTATGGACCACCAGCAATGGGAGCTTTGCCGGCCCGGTCCCGGGCAATAGCTGCATGACCGTGGTGGCAAGGGGCATCCGGGTCGGATCTGCGACGTCGCCGGTGTCGATCAGGAGCGCCTTTCCAGACCCGATGAGGAGATACATGAAGGGGGCCTCGAAGGTGGCGCAGAGACTCTCCCGAAGGATGAATGTCCGCGGATTGTACGCATGCACCTCAAGCGGAGCCTGGGGGCTGGCCTTGCAATCCTTTGCGCCCTCGTTCCAGTGCGCCGGGAAGGAGCCTGTCGCGACCTGCGGCCAGGCGGAAGAGGATGCCATCAGGAGCCCTAAGCCCAGCAAAGCGGAAGGCAAGGATTTCATCGTGGCCTCACAGCACTCTTGTATCACTCAGCGGAGATCCCGGACGGCCATCGCCGGTTGCATTGTTCTGAGTCGCCGCCCCCGCGGACATCCTGTGCGCCGCCGGTCCGCGGTAGTGAATGTTGCTTCGCGCGGCTAGCGAAACACCCGCTTCGGGGTCACAATGAGGCGTGCACGTTCTAAGCGTTATCGTCGGCCTGTTTGCCATCGGCGTGGTCCTGCTGGATGCGTTCGAGACCATGATCCTGCCGCGCCGGGCGAGCGGTAAGATCCGCCTCACCCGCCTCTTCTACATCGCGACCTGGAGGCCCTGGCGCGCCGTGGCATCGCGCATCCGCGATGTGCGGACGCGGGAGACCGCCTACAGCTTCTATGGGCCGCTATCCCTGCTGCTGCTGATTGCTACCTGGGCTTGCGGACTGGTGCTGGGTTTCGGGTTTATGTTTTACGGAATCGGCGCCTATGTGCATGACGTAGTGGGGCTGCATGGGCTGCGCACCTGCATGTACTTCAGCGGCACCACGCTGTTCACGCTGGGGCTGGGGGATGTGGTGCCGGTGAACCACTGGGCGCGCAGCCTGGTGGTCATCGAGTCAGGCATGGGACTGGGCTTTGTCGCGGTGGTGATCGGCTATCTTCCGGTGCTGTACGGCTCGTTCTCGCATCGCGAGGTGAGTATCGCGCTACTCGATGCGCGCGCGGGATCGCCGCCGACCGCAGCCGAGCTGCTGCGGCGGCATACCTACGACGGCGGAGCGGAGGCATTGTCATTGCTGATGGCGGAGTGGGAGCGCTGGGCGGCGGAGCTGCTGGAGAGCCACATCTCGTATCCGCTGCTGTGCTATTTTCGCTCTCAGCACGATAACCAGAGCTGGCTGAGCGCCCTGACCGCGATGCTGGATACGACCGCGCTGCAGCTTTCGATCGTGGAGAGCGGTTCCGCGCGGCAGGCGCAGCTGACGTTCGCGATGGCACGGCACGCGGTGGTCGATCTGCTGAAGGTCTTTGGATTGCCTGCTCCGGCCTGCAAAACGGAACGGCTGCCCGAGGGCGGGTTCCGCGAGTTATGCGCCGCGCTGGAGGAGGCCGGCTACCGGCTCAATCTGGATGAGCCGCAGACGGCCTTGCTGCGCAAGCTGCGCTGGATGTACGAAGGCCAGGTGGCGTCGCTCAGCGACTTCCTGTGCATGCCGTTGCCGCCGTTCGTCTCCGGCACGGCTCGGCGCGACACCTGGAGGCTGGTGGGCAATCTGCTCGATCTTTACGCCAGCCCCACGGAAGAGCCGCCGGAATACAAGGCGGACAAGAGCAGGGAGCTATTTACCGAGGAGCCGCATCCGTTCTAGCTCGCAGGTAATGGTGCAGGTTGAATCAAAGGAAGCAGATCCTTTGACTACGCAGGCCAAAAGCAGGCCTGCTTCGCTCAGCATGACAAATTACACCACACCAACTAGCCGAAGGTGACGAGCGCGCCGCTTGCCGCCGGTATCTCGATTGTCACTGAGCCGTTCGTCGCCGGCAGGGATTGCGGCGCTTCCGGCGTCCAGGCGCCGGCGCCGCCAACGACGGACGTGCCGAGGGTCACATCTGTAGTGTCATCGAGGCGCGGAGCCAGCAGCCGCAGGACGGTGGCGTGGTTGGCGCCTTGGCTGGGGATTGCCAGCCGAACGCTCTCGCTGTCGCTGAGGTTCAGCACCTGCACCTTGTAACGGCCATCCGCTGTGCGGAGGACATAGGCGCGAAGCTGGCCCGTGACTGGGCGGCCGCTGGCGGTGAGCGTGCTCTCCAACAACTGCCCAGCGCCGGCCTGCGCGAAGAGCAGCATGCCGTAGTAAAGCGGGCGTGCGAGGAAGCCATTCTCCCGCGTGCCGGCGACGGGCGTGTACCAGCCGTAGCCGCCACCGTGGAAGTTGATGCCCTCACCTCCGGCCTGGGCGAGGCGGTACATCAGGTCCGTTCCCCAGAGCGCCGCTCCGAAGGTATTGCTCACACCCTGCTTGCCCGCAGCGTAGCAGGAGTTGGTCTCGGCCAGGCGGAACGGCAGGCCAGTGTCGGCGGTCATCTGCCGCATACCGGCAAACTCCTGCTCCAGCTTGGGATCAGGATGGAGGAGCCGATCGAGCGTCATGGATGGATCGCTCGGCGGGCCCTCGGCGTAGTAGTGTTGAGAGACGAAGCGCACATCCTGCTTGAACTGCCGGGCAAAGGGTACCAGCCACTCGTTATTGAAGGCGGTATCCGGGCCGGCGAAGCTGGCCTTGGGAACCCGGGCGCGGATGGCCCGGAAGAAGCGTTCCCACTCCACCGCAAATTGCGCATAGTCGTATCCCGCCGGACGGATGCCGTTGTTGTGAAAAAGGTCCGGCTCATTGCAGAGCTGGAAGGCGATCAGCCGCTCGCCGATGGTATCGGTCACATACGCGGCCTCGTCGGCTGCTGCCTCCGGCGTGCCCAGGCCCATGTTGAGCCCGTAGATCAATGACCAGCCGGTCGCGTCCAGAAACTCGCGCAGATTGCGGATGGCCTGAGGCTGGATGATGCGCCGCGGTGGCACCTTGTGCCCGGGATCGGGACCGACGGGGCCGTGCGTTGGGGCCTGCTCACCAGTTGATACAGATTGCGGATCGCTCTTCCAGAAGCAGTACTCGCTGGTGTTGCCGCCAATGCGCAGGACACCGGTGTTGCCTAAGCGCCGGAGGAGGCCGATGAGCTGCGCGTTATCTCCGGCGAAGAACTGCGGATCGCTGAGCTGCGCCGATTCATAGCTCAGGCCCGTGAAGTCCGGAGCGATGCGGTGGCCGGGCTTCGCAGTGTCGATGACGAGCTCGGCCGCAGTCGCGGGCGGTTGCTGGCCGAAGACGCGCAGCCGCGGCAGAGTGGCGCCGGCGGCAAGGGTAGAGAGCTGAAGAAAGTGGCGACGATCCATCGCATGCGATTCGACCACAACCGACAGGCGGGAGCAAGCTGCGGAGGGCTGCCGGGAGCCGGCTAAGCGATGGGCGTGGCTAATGCCATGCCACCCTTCGCCCTAGAGGGCTTTGACGTACTCGATCAGCGGCATGCCAAAGAAATTCGTGATTCTGCCCGACCTTTGGAAGCCCTGCTTTTCATAAAAGCGCATCGCTCGTTTGAGAGGCAGAGTGGTGTCCAGCGTTACTCGTGAACATCTCTGATGACGCAGCTCCGATTCGACCGAGCGGAGCAAGCCACTCGCGACGTGAGCGCCGTGCCAGCTCGTGCGGACAGCCATCCCGCGGATATGGCCTTCGTTCGGGCTGAGGACGTTACACGCGACGGTGCCAACGATCTCGCCAGAAGGCTTTACTGCGACGAACACCCACATCTTCGCCACGCGATTCTGAATCTCTTCCCGGGGCGGCACGGTGTCGCGGAATGCGTCCGAGGTGTAGCTGCCACGATATGCCTCGAAAGCTTCAGTAAGGCACTCCAGAATGCCTTGAGCATCATCGTGCGAGGCCTTTCGTATTGAGACAACCGGTGTCTCCATCGTGATGCGCCGAACGCCTCAAGTGCAGTATGCGAGCTTCGGAACCTGCGCTCGTTAAGGCAGCGCAGCCGGAGAGCGAAGCCTAGCGGTAGCTGCGCTGGTACGTGCAGCTGATGCGGTCATGCCAGCCCAGGCGGTCTTCGTCGAAGACCGCCCACAGCAGGCCGAGGCCGACGGGGAGGGCGGAAAGCAAGAAGGCGCCCACGCGGCGGCGCATGGCCTTGCGCGTGGGGTTGTTGTCCTCAAAGGTACAGAGCGCGATATGGGCGTAAGACATGCCGGGCGTGGCTTCGCCGAAGGTGAAGAAGAGCAGTTGATAGAGAACAAAGAACCCCAGCAGCACGACGGCGGACCCAGCGACCGCGGCCTTGCCGGTGGGCGGATGTGCGGTGCAGGCGCAGAAGACCAGCACGAAGAGCAGGAAGCCCGCGCTCACCAGTGAGAAGTCGACCAGCGCCGACATGAGCCGGTCCTGGATCGATGCGGTCTTGAGGGGGACAGACAAAGCCTTCTGGGGAGGATGCGGCTGCTCCCGGCTGGGCTGCCCGGAGTCCAGCCGGATGGCCGACCACTCCGATGCGCTGCCCGATGTGCTGCCTGGTGCGTTCCCGGTGCGGGAGGCTGCGCGACCCGCCGCGCGTTCCGCCTGCATCTGCTCCGGGCGCGCCTCCCATGGGTCTACTTCAAATATCCGGAGCTGCGATGGGTCCTGGCTGGAGCTTTCGTCGTGCTCGCCGGGCGCGTCGCGCAGCGGACCCTCGGCCAGACGCGGCCGGGCCTTGCGCGGGGCGATCAGTTCACGGGGGAACTCGATGAGATTGGCCGGCAGGGGAACGGCGGGCGTAACCAGAACCTCTTCAATGGGATCGCTGAGCCGGGGTGTCGAGGGGGTGAAGACCGCCTGCTCGCCCGAAGGCTGGCGCGCGGACTGGCTTGCTTCGAGGGCGGCCCGGAGCTGGTCCAGATGCTGCTGCGTACGGGCGTCGAGCGAAAGCTTCACGGCTGGTTGTTCGGCGGCATGCATTCTGGCGCGTTCCTCGGCCTCGCGCGCCTCGTGTTCGGCGCGTTCCATGGCGCGGCTTTCTTCAATCTGCGCCAGAACTGCTTCCGCGGCGGCATGGGCGTGCAGCGCCGCGTCTTCGGCGGCCTGCGCGGCGGCGTGGGCCTGCTGCGCCAGGGCCTCGCGGTAACTGGGCAGGCTGGAATAACGGGCGGCGACAGCAGCGGCCAGAGAGGCGCGCGCGTCGCCCGCACCTTGCTGCGAGCGGACTTCGTTCGCCGGGTCTGCACCACGGGAGCGCCGGTCATCGTGCCCGGACGGCTGACCCTCGGCCAGGCTGCCGCGGCGCGCGCGACTGGCCGCCAGTTTCTGCTGTAGCTCGATCTTCCAGGCCGGCTCGAGATCGGAAACGCGGGGGACGCTGGTTGCCTGGTTAGTGTTCGGTCCCGGAGATGCGGTACTCACGGCGCGATCCTCTCGCTACACACAAAGAATCAGGGAAGACTCGCCGCGAAGGCCCATCGGTCAAGCTGAACCGGGAGGGCCCTGCGGCGTATGGAGGGTTGAAGGTTGCGGATGCACACGCCTCCCGGCGCACGATGACACGTGCCCGCGGAGACGCACGTCAAGAGCCAGAGCTGCGCGGAAAGGGACGCGGAGCGCACATGTGCGTTTGTTATGCTGAGTTCGCCCGTGCCGAAAATCCTTCGCAGTTTTCTGTGTATCACGCTCCTGGGGCTGTGTCATCCGCAGCTTCCAGTTTGGGCATTGGCGACGATGGCACCGGCATCCAGCGAGTCACTTGCGCAGGCACAGGATCCGCAGACAGACGCGGCGCAGGAGAGCGCCAAGGCAGCGGACTCCCTACCCGACGCGCCGGGCACAATTCCCATTGCGCAGCCGGTCCCGCCCACGGAGAAGAGCCGGCTCGTCCGCATAGAAGCGCAGCAGCAGCGCAAGACGGGCAGCACATACACGCTGCTGGGTGAGGTGGCGATCACTTACCGCGGCTACATCTTACGTGCGGACAAGGTCAGCTATCACCAGGATACGGGCGAGGTGGAGGCGGAGGGCCATCTGCAGGTGGAAGGCGGTCCGGACGATGAGCGGATCGAGGCGGACCACGGCACGCTCAATCTCGATCTCGACACCGGGCGCTTTTATAACGTGCTGGGAAGCGTGGGCGTGCGGGTAAACTCCAGCCGGCGCAAGGTGATCTACACCGGAATCAATCCGTTCATCTTCACCGGGCGAGTGGTGATCAAGTCCGGCCCGGAGCAATACGAAGTCATCGATGGCACCATGACCTCCTGCCGGCTGCCGCATCCGGACTGGCGGCTCAGCGCGGGCGAGATTCGTGTGAGCCAAGGAATGGCCAGCGCGAAGAACGCGTTCTTCCGCCTGGCCGGCATTCCGGTGCTCTATCTGCCGTACGTCACGCATCCGGTCAGTTCGCAGCGCCAGTCCGGGCTGCTGATTCCGGTGTACTCCAACTCCTCTACCAAAGGCACGGTGATCGGAGAGCAGGGCTACCTGGTGCTGAGCCGGAGCATGGACCTGACCATGGGCACCGACTACTACTCCAAACGCGGCTGGGCGCCGAGCGGCGAATTCCGCTATCGCGGACGCGGCGAGGACTTTGCCGATCTGCGGTTTACCGCGCTGTTCGATCGTGGCATCATCCTGGGCACCGGCTATCAGAACCAGGGAGGGCAGGACGTCCTGGTGAACGCGCGGCACGGGCTGGGCGACGGTACGCGGTTCGTGGCCAACGCGGAGTATCTCAGCTCCATCGTGTACCGGCAGGCGTTTGCGGAGAGCTTCTCGCAGGCGACGGCATCGCAGGTGAACTCCAATGTCTTCGTCACCCATAATGGCAACGGCTTTTCGCAGAACGTCACGTTCAACCGGTATATCAACTACGCTTCGGTCTCCCCGGTCAGCGATATCGTCATCGCGCACCTGCCTACGCTCGACCTGGGGTCAGTGGACCACCGGCTGGAAGGCACACCGCTGGTATGGAACGCGTTGGGTTCCGTCGCCGGCCTGAACCGGCACGAGCCGTACTTCAATACGGCTGACTACGTGGGCCGCATTGACGGGCGTCCCACCGTGTCACTCCCGCTGCATTTTGCCGGATGGGCTGTGCGGCCGGAGTTCGGTGTCCGCGACACCTTCTATTCCAAGAGCCAGGCACCGAGCTTTATCGTTCCCCCGGGCTCCGACTCCTTCGTCCCGGTGTACCGTAGCGCCAGCGCCAACCGGAAGGATCTGGAAGCGGACCTCGACCTGCGGCCGCCGGTGCTCGAGCGGGACTTCTCGCCGGCGTGGCTAGCCCGCTATAACCGCTCCGTTCGCCACACCATCGAGCCGGAGATCCATTACCGTTACGTCGCCGGCATCGACAACTTCAGCTCCATCCTGCGCTTCGATCCGGTCGATATCGCGACCGACACCAATGAGGTGGAGTACGCGCTGACGCAGCGGCTCTACTTCAAGCGTCTCAAGCGCAAGCCCTGCAGCAATCCGGAGGTCCCGGCGCCGGTGACGGGGCGGATCTTCCTGCCCATCGAGTACCGGGAGTGCGCCGGCGCAACCAGCGATAGCGTGAGCTGGACGGTAGCGCAGAAGCACTTCTTCGAGCCGGATTTCGGAGGGGCGGTGTTTGCCGACCGGCGCAACGTGATCGATTCCACACTCGACTTCACCGGTATCTCTTTTCTTGCCGGCCCGAGAAACTACTCCCCCATCATCTCGCGGCTGGCCGTGCATACCGATCAGCAGGTCAGCTTCGGGTGGGACCTGGACTACGACCCGAAGGCGGGACGCATCAACGGCAGCAATGTGTACGCGGATGTCCGCCACAACAGCTACTTCGCCTCTGTCAGCCACGCTCGTCTGGATGAGCTGAACGCCGTGTTCACCGCCGATAAGGCATCCGAGGCCACCAACTACGATCAGCTACGGCTGCTCATCGGGTACGGGTACGGCACCAAGCCGGGGTTCAGCGCCGGGCTGAATACGGGGCTCGATCTCAATCGCAGCGAGTTGCAGTATGGTGGCGTGCAGGCCAGCTACAACTGGGAGTGCTGCGGCGTGACGGTGGAATATCGGCGGCTTGCGCTCGGCCAGGAGCGCAACGAGAACTACGAAAGCTTCAACTTCACCCTGGCCGGCGTGGGTACCGCGGGGAATATCAACCGCTCGCAACTGATTTACTAGAAGACTGAAGTTCGCGGAAAAAGCGGATCCCTACGCTCCGCCGGTCTCGCGGACTGCGAGACCGGCTGCGGTCGGGAATGACAAGATGATGGTGGCCGCGAGCAGACGACCAACGCAGCCAGGCGACTCATGCGTGGCGCCGAGGTAGCGTGTAGGTCGCCGGCACACCGTAGTCCTCCAGCTTGACGGCATACATCCGGCATGTGACCGGTCTGCGCGTGCGGCGCTTCACCGCCCGGCTCCATTCCTGCAATAATCGAGAGACCGTATGTGAAAGGCGGCTGTATTGTTCCGAATTCGTCTTCTGCTGTGCTGTGCGCTGGTCGCCCTGGCTGCCGGTTGCCGCGCGCAAACCCCACCCCACGCTACCGTGAACCGGCGCATTGAGGTTCTGGTGCGTTCGCAGTTCAACGTTCCCTCCAATTACGACGTCATTCTGGGCGGCAAGACCAAGAGCGATATCGCCGGATATGACAACCTGCCGATCACGTTTTCGCATAACGGGAAGCAGACGACCGTTCAGTTCCTGATCTCGACCGACGGCAACACGCTGGCGCGGCTGGAAAAATTCGACGTGAGCAAGGACCCGGAGGATGCGCTGTCAATCGACAAGCGTCCCATCCGCGGCAATCCCGGGGCGAAGGTGACGCTGGTCAACTTCGACGATCTGGAATGCCCCTTCTGCGCGCGCATGCACGAGCAGCTATTTCCCGGCACCATGGATCACTACAAGGACCAGGTGCGCTTCATCTATAAGGACTTTCCGTTAGTGGAGATTCATCCCTGGGCGATGCATGCGGCCGTGGACTCGAATTGCCTGGCCGAGGAGAACCCGACGGCTTATTGGAATTTTGTGGACTACGTTCACTCCCATGGGCAGGAGATCAGCGGCGGTGAGCAGGACCCGGCCAAGGCCTTCCTGAACCTGGACCAGGCGGCGCGCGATGAGGGCAAGCGGCAGCAAGTGAACGCCGATAAGCTGAACGCGTGCCTGCAGAAACAGGACCAGACGACGGTACGCGCCTCCATGCACGATGGCGAGAAACTGGGCATCGAAGGCACGCCGCAGATTTTCATCAACGGGGAGCGGCTTACGGCGGGCGCAGTCGCGACCGACCTGGTGTGGGACGCCATCGACCGGGCCTTGCGCGCCGTCGGTGAGCAGCCTCCGCCGCGCACGGAAGCCGCGCCAACCGCCGACGCGCAGCACCCGCCGGCGGCGCCCAAACAGTGAGGTCCGCGAAGGGGCTCAGGCGATAGAAGCCCCGCGCGCGGTGTGCTAGTGCAGTCCAAATCAAAGGAAGGAAGCAGATCCTCAGGCCTGAAGCGGGCCTGCTTCGCTCAGGATGACGCACTGCGCCCCTACCCGCGCGCCGGGGTTTTCTTCTTGAGAGGCACGCACGCAGAGTATTCTTATGCTGTCTCCGTCACCCGACTGGAGGAGCGAAGACAGTCAATCGTGAGAGCGCTGCCTGTCTTCAAGGAGATCGAGTGCCTGTAGCTGTTCGCATCGATGCACCGCGTGCCCTAAGCACCCCGCGTCCCTTTTCCAACACACTTCGTCTCTTGCCCGCCTGGGCCGCCGTGCTGGCCTGCGCCATTGCGGTGACGGGATGCAACCGCCAGCACCATCCGGATGTGGTGGCCACGGTCAACGGGCATCCTATCCAGCGGGCGGAGCTGGAGCGCTACTACCGCGGCAATCTGGGCGAAGGGCAGCGTGAGCCGGGACCGGTGCAGGCCAGCATTGCGCGCATGGAAGTGCTGCGGCAACTGATCGACGATGAGATTCTGCAGGAGCGCGCGGCCAAGCTGAACCTGGTAGCCACCGATGAAGAGGTGGAGAGCAAGATCGCCGAGCTGAAGGCGCCGTTCACACAGGAGGAGTTCAACGCGCGGCTGAAGTCCAAGAGCATGACGCTCGACGACCTGAAGCGGCAGGTGCGGCGATCCCTGACCAGCGAGAAGCTGTTGAACAAGGAGATCAATTCCAAGATCAACATCACCGATGCCGATATCTCGAACTACTACAACCAGAACAAGAGCGAGTTCAACCTGATTGAACCGCAATACCATCTGGCGCAGATCGTGGTCACGTCCCTGCCGTCACAGCAGCCGGGCAATCTGCAGAACAACAAGGCGACCACCGACGCCGAAGCGAAGAAGAAGATCGAGACGCTGCACAACCGGCTGGAGAGCGGCGAAGACTTCGGCGCGCTGGCGGCCAACTTCTCCGAGCAGCCGAATACCTCCAGCAACGGCGGCGACATGGGTTTTGTGACGGAATCGCAGCTCCACGGCGACCCCAGCGTCTATGCGGCGGTGACCAAACTGAAACCGGGACAGATCACCGACGTGCTGCCGGTGTACGACAACAGCAAGCGCACGATCGGCTATGAGATCTTCAAGCTCATCTCCAAGGAGGCCGCGGGGCAGCGCGAGCTCAACGATCCCCGCGTGCAACAGGCGATCCGGCAGCAACTGCGCGACAGCCGCGCCCAACTCCTGAAGAACGCGTATTACGAGATGCTTCGCGATCAGGCGACCGTGCATAACTACTTCGCGGAGGAGATCTTCAAGAATGGGGCGCAGTAGGCGAGCTCCCGCCGTGGCTTCGCCGGACTGGGGCACCCGGGCCGGGAGGGCGGCAGCATGATCCGTTACGGCATTCTCGGCTTCGGTCACCATGGCCAGCGACGCCTGGCGCCGGCGTTTGCCGCGACCACGGAGTCCCGACTGGCAGGCATCTGGCGGCGGGATCAGGGGAAGGCGCGAGAGAACGCCGAGCAATACGGCGTCGCCCATGTCTTCACGACACCGGAGGAACTCTGCGCCTCGCCGGAGATCGATGCGGTCTTTGTGGCCTCGCCGGATGCGCTCCATTGTGAGCACACGCTGCTGGCGTTGCGGCATGGAAAGCACGTCCTATGCGAGAAGCCGCTGGCCATGAACAGCGGCGAGGCGGAGCAGATGCTCCGTGCGGCCCAGGAGGCGGGGCGAACATTCGGCGTCGCGCAGAATTTCCGCTACAACCGCTCACTGGAGCGGATGCGCGACCTGGTGCGGGACGGCGCCATCGGCGAGGCAGTCTTCGCGTCTGCGCATTTCTCCTTTCTCGCCGGCAAGAGCCCGCGGCAGTGGATCTACGACGCCGCACTGGCGTGTGGCGGCCCTATCGGAGATGTCGGCATCCATGCGATCGATGCCCTGCGCTTTGTGCTCGCGCAGGAGGTCACCGCCGTGGCTGCCCTGGCGGAGCAGGATGCCGGGTCCGGACCGCTCGAAGCCGCGGCAGCGCTGACACTTCGCTTCGATGGGGGCGCGCTCGCCTGCATCCAGGTGAGCTTCCGCGCGCGCTATCGCACGCTGGTGGAGATCACCGGCAGCGAGGGCCTGCTGGCGGCGGAGAGCGGCCTCACGGTCGATCATCCGGTTGAGCTGGTGCATCGGCAGGAGGGCCGCATTGTCTCCACTGAAGAGATTTTGAATGCGGACGCTTACACCCACATGCTGGATGCCTTCGCGCTCGCTGCACAGGGCCGCGGCGTGTTTGCCGCAAGCGGAGAAGATGCAATCCACAACCAGCGTGTGCTCGATGCCGCGTTCGCAAGCTGGCGCAGCGGCCGGGTCGTCCTGCTGTAGTGCCGACTGCAGTGTTACTCGATGACGGCGAGAACCTGACCCGTCGCTATGGTTTCGCCGGCGGAGACGCGCAATTCGACGACCCGTCCTGCCTTGGGCGCGTGCAACTCATTGAGCATCTTCATGGCCTCAATGACCAGCACGCCCTGCTGCGCTTCCACGGCATCTCCCTCCTCCACCAGCAGCCGCACTACGCGGCCCGGCATGGACGCCTTGAGCGGCCGGGCGCCCTGGTGCGTCTCCGCGCGGGAGCGGCGTGCGCGCAGCGACCGCGGATCGTTCACCTGATAGGCGACGGCGCGGCCTTCGATCAAAAGCGATGCGCCGTCCGGCGTCGCCTCCAGCATGCAGCGATAGGAGATGCCATCCACCAGCAGCGAAAGCACTCCCGGCTGGAGCAGGCGAGCATCGGCCTCGATCTCCCGCCCCGCCTCGCGGACCAGGTACTGGCCCTCGGCCGCAGCCGGCGTGACCTCCACCTTGCGGGAAGTTCCGTCCATTTCGAGTTGCACGATCATGAATGAAAGCTCACGGGCATGAATGGAAGCTCACGGGTGAAGGGCCTCGCGCAGAGCCGCGGTTTTCCAGGCCCGCTCGTTATCTGAACCAGAGGAAGGAAGGCGAGGCTTTTCCGCCAGCAGCTCGAAGATGGCGGCCGCCGCCACCTGCACGTCGGAGATCGCGCCGGGAAGATCCTCCGGTATGGCTGAAGCGTCGGGCGCGGTATAGTCCGCCGCTACCAGACGGTCGAGATAGCCGGTATCGATCTGTGCTGCCTGAAACTCCGGATCGCGCAGAATGCGTTTGAAAAGCGAGAGGTTGCTGCGGATGCCGCCGATCACATACTCATCCAGCGCGCGCAGCATGCGGCGGATCGCCAGCGCCCGGGTAGGCGCGTAGGCGATGAGCTTGGAGAGCATGGGATCGTAATCGATGGGCACCGTCCAACCCTCGTAGACGCCGCTATCTTCACGAATGCCGGGACCGGCGGGCTGCACCAGGCGGGTGATCCTGCCCGGCGAGGGAAAGAAGCTGTTGTCCGGGTCCTCCGCGTAGATTCGGCACTCCAGTGCATGGCCGCGCAGCGAGACATCCGCCTGCGTGAGCGGAAGCGGCCGGCCTTCGGCGACATGGATCTGCAGGTGCACCAGATCGAGGCCGGTGACGAGTTCGGTGACCGGGTGCTCGACCTGCAGACGGGTGTTCATCTCCAGGAAGTAGAAGTTGCGTTCGGCATCGACCAGGAACTCGACCGTGCCGGCGTTGGTGTAGCCCGCACCCAGGGCCAGACGGCATGCGGCTTCCCCCATGCGGCGGCGAAGATCGGGATCGAGGATGGCCGAAGGAGCCTCTTCGATCACCTTCTGGTGACGCCGTTGCACGGAGCACTCGCGCTCGCCCAGATAGAGGGCGTTGCCGTGATGATCGGCCATCACCTGAATCTCAACATGGCGGGGCCGCTCGATCAGCTTCTCAAGATAGACTTCATTCGAGCCGAAGGCACGTTCGGCCTCGCTGCGAGCGCTCTCGTATGCCGAGGCCAGGTCTGCCCGGCCGGCCACGGCGCGCATGCCCTTGCCGCCCCCGCCTGCGGCCGCCTTCAGCATCACCGGATAGCCGATATCCTGCGCGGTGGCGATGGCTTCCGCGAGCGAGGCCAGCCCGCGGGTGGAGCCCGGAGTGCGCGGCATCTGCGCCCGGTCGGCAGCCTGACGCGCGCGCGTCTTCGAACCTAGCTCCCGCATGGCCGCGGACGGCGGCCCGATGAAGACTATGCCTGCGTCCTCACACGCCTCGGCAAAGTCAGCGTTCTCAGAGAGAAAGCCGTAGCCGGGATGGATGGCGTCAGCGCCGGATCGGCGGGCAATCTCAAGGATGCGGTCACCGCGCAGATAGGACTCCGAGGCCGGTGCCGGGCCCAGGCGATACGCTTCGTCCGCGTGGAAGACGTGCAGCGCCGCTCGGTCCGCATCAGAGTAGACCGCGACGCTGCGGATGCCTAGTTCGCGGCACGCGCGGATGATGCGCAGGGCGATCTCTCCGCGGTTAGCAATCAGGATTTCACGGATGGAGACCACGTGGGCGCCTTCCAGGCTGGGCGATGGACGAAGGATAGGTGAGTTGCGGAGCGGCAAACAGAAGAAGAGCCCCCGCCATGGAGGCTCTTCCCGCGTATCCGCCAGCTACTTGCCCGTGGTGGAGATGCCAGTAGGAGCAGCCTGCAGCGCCTTCTGCTGATTGGCCTTGCGCGCCGCCATAGCCTTCTCCGTCCAATCCTGCGCCTGCTGGAGATCGGCCTTGCGCGCGGCGTCATCCCCGCACTCCAGTTCGGCCTTGCGACGATAGGTAAGGTTGATGTACGCCATGGCGTCTTCGTAGTTGGGCCGCAGGTCAACGGCCTTATGCAGCACGTCCAGCGCCTCATCCACCAGGGGCGTATTCTGCGTGACCAGCTTTTGGCACTCCTTCTTGGGCAGGCCGGGGTTTCCGTCGCCTTTGTCCGTCAGGCCATTGGCCGAGAGCACGGGCAACGAATTCTTGCGCGCCTGACCCCAGTCGATCACGCCGATGGTGTAGTACGCCTCCGGATCCTTCGGGTCGGCGGCGATGACCTTCTGCTGCCACTTCTTCGCTTCGTCAAACTTGTTTGTGTTGAAGTAAATCGAAGCGATGCCCTTGAGCGCCGTAGTGTCGTTCGGATCTTCCTTGAGAACGTCCTGGTAGGCGTTGATGGCCTGCTGGGCGATCTTGTTATTGGCAGGGTTGTCCGTGGCTGGCACCACTTGCTGCGCGTACGCCGTCGCCAGGTAGAGGTGCGTCATCTTCAGCGAGGGGTCTTTGCTGACCGCCTCCTGGAAATGATCGATCGCTTCCTCATACTTGCCGCTCTTGTACGCCTGCACGCCCTTGTTCAACTGATCGCGAGCTTCCAGTTTGCTGCACCCGGTAATCGACACGAGGAGCGACAGGCTGGCAACTGCCGGCACCCAAAATCTTGCGATTCGATTCATTCTGCTTTGTTTCTCCTTATGGTGCCAGACGGCGCCGGACATCCGTGTCTGCGTACTGGGGCAGAAAAGCGGAATTGACTCTGCGCAGTGATTGTAACTGTTTTCTGAGGCGTAGCAAGGGAATCGACCAGTTTTCCTGAGAGCGCCGCGGGGGAAGGGACGATCCTGTGGTCATGGTGAGAGGACTGTGCTTTCTCCGCCGGCGGCCGCGCCCGGAGGAAGGCAAAGATCGGAAGGCAAAGATCGGGGCAAACAAAATCCGCGGCATGGACGATGCCGCGGATTCGCGTATGCGGCTGCAAGGATACTACTGCCCCGCTTCCACCTTGGGCGTGATCAGGCCGATGTGGTCCACGCCGGCCGCCGTGCCGATATCGAGGACATTGGCGATGGGAGCGAAGTCGAGATCAGGATCGCCCTTGATGAACATGACCTTCTCGGCCCGCGACGCGAAGATGGCCGTGAGCTTGTTCTGCAGGTCGTTCTTGGTGACATCCTGGTCGTTGATCTTGTAGGTCGGAGCGCCGCCCGCCTTGTGGTTGATCTGCACCACGATGGTGCGATCGTCGGGCTTCTGCTGCTGCGGGTTCTTGGGGGGCTGGGGAACCAGCGCGTCCAGACCCTTGGGTGAGACCGGCGTGATTGCCATGAAGATGATGAGCAGGACCAGCAGGATATCGATCATCGGCGTGACGTTGATGTCGGACGCCAGACCGCTGCTGTTGCTCCCCGTAGACATTCCCATAAGATCCCTCGCTTCGTGAAACCCCTTGCGCCTGGCGCAAGGTAGAGATAGTTACTGGACGCCGGCCGCGCCCGCGTTGACGTTGGGCTGTTCAGTAAGCACCCCAAGCTGATCGACCCCGGCGGTGCGGACGTTGTCAATGGTATCCATGACCACGCCGTACTTGGAGCGCGCGTCCGCGCGAAGGAAGATCTGCTTGCTGTTCTTGTTCTCCAGCAGCGTATTGACCTTCGGACCGAGATCCGACATGGCGATCTGATTGGCGCCGAGATAGACCTTGCCATCCCGGGTCACCGCCACCACGACGGCGTCTTCCTTGTCCGCGTCTGGCATGGGCGTCGCGTCCACGCTCTTGGCGAGGTCCACGTTCACCTTGTTCTGCACCATCGGCGTGATCACCATGAAGATGATCAGGAGCACCAGCATGACGTCCACCATGGGCGTCACGTTGATGTTGGCGTTGACCTTCTTGCCTTCGTCCCGTACGGCTATTGCCATAATTTTTACTCCAGACTTTCTACTCCAGGTTCGTCTACTCCAGAGTATTCCAGTTACCTGGCTCCGCAAAATTCCGACTGCGCGTCCCGCCGATCACCCGACTTCAGCGATCACTAGATTCCGCCGATTACCCTAACCAGGAGGAGTGGGGAGGGATGACCCTCCGCCACTCCCGGATTCTCGTCAGGTGTCAACGCAAGTACGTCGTTGCGGGCTACCGGCGGCTGTGCGACTGCTTGATGAAGTAGTCGATCAGCTCGCTCGATGAGTTGTCCATCTCCACGTCAAAGGCCTCAACCTTATTGGTGAAGTAGTTGAACAGGATAACGGCCGGGATGGCGACCAAAAGGCCGAATGCCGTCGTCACCAGCGCCTCCGAGATACCGCCGGCGATGGCGCCGATACCGGCCGTCTTCTGCGTGGCGATCTGCTGGAAGGCGTGCAGGATACCGACCACCGTGCCGAAGAGGCCGATAAACACAGCCGTCGAACCGATGGTGGCGAGCCCGCCCAGACCCCGCTTGAGCTTGGCGTGGACGATGGCTTCGGAGCGCTCAATCGCGCGCTGGCTGGATTCGATCTGGTCCTCGGAGATGGCGCCGCCGCTGCCGTAGCTGCGGAATTCCTGCAGACCGGCCGTCACCACTTCCGCCAGGTGCGACTTCTTGTTGCGGTCGGCCACCTTGATGGCCTCGTCCAGCTTGCCTTCGCGCAGCGCGCCGGCAACCTTGGGTGCGAAGTCGCGGGACTGCTTGCGGGCGGCGCTGAAATAGAGTGCACGGTCAATGATCACGGCCAGAGACCAGATGGACATAATGAAGAGGATGATGACAACCGCCCGAACCAGGTAGCCCATGTGGCCCCACAGGTCCATGGGACCAAAGCCGGTGGTTGCCTGGTCCTGAAAGAACATTCCGAGCGCTGCCGGATGCGTTGCGAGTTGAGTGAGCTGAGCGAGAATCACTGAATCTTTCCTCCTGGGGTACTACTGCTGTCAATTGATAGATCTGATCTGCCGTGCCTGAAGGCCGAGACGCCCTTGCGAAACATCCCGATGCTAGCACCGGCCTTTTCGGGGCCAAATGACCCGAAGAGGCCAGTGGTTCGTTGGTGAGCTGCCACCAAGGTTGAGGACTAACCACCCAGGGTGAAGTTCACGTCGACTGTCGTCTCCACTTCCGTCGGCTGCCCGTTGAGTTCGTAAGGCTTGTAGCGCCAGCCACGCACGGCTTCGAGCGCAGCCTGCTGCAGCATGGGCGGCCCGCTGATCACCCGCAGGTTCTGGATGGTGCCGGCTTTCGAGATGGTGGCTTGGAGCTTGACCACTCCCTGAATGCGCGCCGCCTTGGCGATCGGCGGATAGACGGGGTTGACGCCAGCGATCTTGTTACCGGCCATGACGCCGGAAGAGATCCTGACCTTCTGGGGCGCAGCCTGCTTGACCACTGGAGCGCTGCCGACGCCGCCGAGGATGCCGCCGATGACACCACCGGCTGAGCCGCCGGCCATTCCTTCCATACCAGCGACGCCGCCGGTGCTGGGTGGAGGCGCCGCCTCTTCCTTGATCATCTTGATCTCTTTAGGAATCTTGCTGGGCGCCTGGAGCTGATTGTTGAGCATCTCCGACTTGACCTGCACCTTGGGCGTGGGCGCGGCCGGCGGCGGAGGCGGCGGGGGTGGTGGAGGCGGCGGCGGCGCGACCAGAAGGGTTGCCATCATCTGCTTGGGCAGCGCCTCCGGATGCAGCAGCGGCCAGAGGATCAGGAGCAGCAGGATGGAACCGTTGAAGACAAAGGCGGCAATGGACCACCATTTGCTCTTTGTCTTGATCCTGCCGCCGGACTCCATAAGCGCATCTTCAAACATGGCCTTACCTCGGTCGAGCGTTTCTACGACTTCCCTGCTATAGACACCGGAGCCCGGTTGTATTGTTCCCAGGAAAATGAAACTCGTGAGGCTTTGTAACACATCCGGGACCGCTTCTGGCAAATGCTCGCGAAAGCCCGGAGTGCTGCAGCCTGGATCGAAGCAAGGAAGCAGGTCCTTCAACTCGACAGGCCAAAAGCAGGCCTGCTTCGCTCAGGATGACAACTGCACCACTACCCAAAAACGGGGACAGGCCGCCGCGGGCGTGCCAACCAGGCAAGTAGGATGCAAGATTTTAGATCCGCGCCCTCCGGCCGGCAGGCAAAGCCGCCGCCCGGCCATGTCCGGCCCGCCACTGCTGCCAGGCGACCAGCATGGGAGCGGCGACCGCGATGGAGGAATAGGTGCCGATGAGGATGCCGACCACCAGGGCGAAGGAGAAGCCGTGCAGCACCTCGCCCCCGAAGATGAACAGCGAGAGCACCGTAAGGAAGGTCAACCCGGAGGTCAGCACCGTCCGGCTCAGCGTCTGGTTGATGCTGCGATTGACGACGGTCGCGATCGGCTCACGGCGGGACATCACCAGGTTCTCGCGAATGCGGTCGAAGACCACGATGGTGTCGTTCATCGAATAGCCGATCAGGGTCAGAATGGCCGCGATCACGGTCAGCGTCATCTCCTGGTTGGTCAGACTGAACGCGCCCAGGGTGATGATGGTGTCATGGAAGACCGCGACCACGGCGGCGATGCCGTAGATCAGCTCGAAGCGTATCCAGAGGTACACCAGCATGCCGAGCAGCGAATAGAGCGTGGCCAGCAGCGCCTGCTTGCGCAGTTGCGCGCCCACCTGCGGCCCTACAATCTCCACGTTGAAGACGGTGAATCCCGAGAGGTAGGCGGTCTGCTGGAGCGCATTGACGACCGCCGGATCGGCGACGCTGCGTAAGCCGTCGAAGCTGGGAATGATCCCGTCGTGCTGCTTATCCCGGTAGTCCAGGATGGCGTTCGCCTGCTGGGTGTACCTCGACTCGCCGGCCGCGCCCAGATGCTCCGGATCCTGCTGGGCGATGTAATCGGCGAGCGAACGGCGCCCCACGTTGTCCAGGTCGAGCTTGCCTTGCGCAACCGCGCCGGTCTTGGAGTAGTTGTGCTCGAGCGCCTGCACGATGGTGGTGCGGCCCTGCTCCAGGTTGGCCTCCCGGGTCTCCTTCTGCGCCAGGGAGATGATGACCTGGTTATTCGAGACGGGGCCGAAGTTCTGCAGACGGGAGTCGTGGATGCCGGCGTGGTCGATGGCGGAACGAATCCGGTCGGTATTAGGCCGCGCGTCGAACTTGACGTACACCAGCGTCCCGCCCTTGAAGTCCACGCCCAGCGGGATGTGGTGCCAGAAGAGCATCGACAGAATGCCGGCGACACTGAAGATGAGCGAAAAGCCGAGGAAGTACCACTTCTTCCCTAACCAGTCGATGTCTACGCTGCGAAACAGTTCCACTTGAACTCCGTTGACCGGGCACATGCCACGCGTGCGCCCATTTTCAAAATTGATCAGCGATTAGAAAGCGTGTGATGCGAACGATCTTGAGAATCCGTGACGGACAATGCCTGCAAGCCGGGCGGCAGGGCGTACCTGTCTCCGCCGGTCATATGGAGAGAGCCTCACCACGCTGCTTCCGGTTGAGTATCCCATCGAAAATGACGCGCGAAACAAAGACTGCCGTAAACAGGTTGGCAAGCAGGCCGAAGGTCAGGGTGACGGCAAAGCCGCGCACCGGGCCGGTGCCGAAGAGAAAGAGAATCGCGGCCGAAACGATGGTGGTCACGTGGGTGTCGATGATGGTGGTCCAGGCGTGCGCGAAGCCCTGATCGACCGCCGCGCCGGGACTTTTGCCCGCGTGCAGCTCTTCCCGGATGCGCTCAAAGATCAGCACATTCGAGTCCACGCCCATACCGATGGTGAGAATGACGCCCGCGATGCCCGGCAGCGTGAGCGTGGAGCCGGTAAAGCCCATGAAGCCGAGCAGGATGACCAGGTTGAAGAACAAGGCCAGGTCCGCGTTGATGCCCGCGCCCTTGTAGTACACCAGCATGAAGGCCATGACCGCCAGCATGCCGACGATGGACGCCAGGACGCCCTTGCGGATGGAGTCTGCGCCCAGGGACGGGCCGACGGTGCGTTCTTCGAGATAGTGAATGGACGCCGGCAGCGCGCCGGTGCGCAACATCAGCGAAAGATCCTGCGCCTTCTGCTTGCCCAGGCCGGTGATGCGCCCCTGGTCGCGGATGGCCTGCTGAATGTTGGCGACTTCCTGCACCTTGTTATCCAGCACCACGGCCAGCCGCTGGCCGATGTTCGCGCTGGTGAACTGGTAGAAGCGGTTGCCGGCACTGTTGGTCAGGATGAAGGTAGCGTCCGGCCGCTGGTTCTCGTCCACACCCGGCTCGGCATCGCGGAAGTCATTCCCCGCCACCACGGCCAGCCGTTGCAGGAGGAAGTACTGTCCCTGCTCGCCGGCCTCGGTGCCCCCATACTGCATCAGCACCTGGTCAGGCGGTACAACGCCGTTGGTGGACTGCAGCGCCGCCTGCTCGTCCGGAAAGGGGCCGCCGGTGACTTGGTGGATCTCCAGGCGCGCGGTGGATTGGATGATGTCGCGCACGCGGCCGGGATCGTCCACACCGGGGAGCTCGACCAATATCTGGTTCTTGCCCAGGCCGTACTCCTGGATCGTGGGCTCGCTGACGCCGAGCGAATCGATACGCGTGCGGATGGTCTCGATCGCCTGCTGGAGCGCATGCTTTTCGATCGCCTGCGCCTCGGTGGCCTTCATGGTCAAGGTCCAGCTATTGTCCGCCCCGGAGGCGACGGTGTACTGCTGGCCGTACTTGGAGTCGAGCAGACTGCGGACATCGCCGGTCTTGTCCGCCGGGGTGCCCTGGATCTGGATCAGCTCCGGCTGCTGCGGATTGGGCTTGGTGACCGATCCGGCGGTGATGCCCGCCTGCTGCAGATCGCTCTGGATACGCGCGGCATCGTTATCCGTGACCGCGCCGACGGCCTCCTCGACCATCACCTGCAAGACCAGGTGCGTGCCGCCGCTAAGATCCAGGCCTAAGTGGATCCGGTCGGCGAGCGCCGTCTTCCACGCCTGGCCGCCAAGACCATGGGGCAGGCCGAAGATGCCGAAGACGAAGACCAGGAGAACAGCGACGATGAGGGCGGTTTTTGCAGAGAGGTTCTTGCGCATGATGTATTCGGGGTTGCTTTCCGGGTGCGGGCGCTTCCTCATCCAAGGGAAGCGAGCGGCTACTTGATGTCCTCAGGGGTGTTAGTGGTGACGGACGCGATGGCGCTCTTGACCACCTCAACCTTGACGCCGTCGGGCGGAAGCTTCAACTGGATGAAATCTTCGCGCAGCGCCACGATGGTACCGCGCATGCCGCCGGTGGTGGTGATCTTGTCTCCCGGTTTCAGGTTACCCAGCATCTCCGTCCACTGCTTCTGACGCCTCTGGTTGGGGCGCATGAGCATGAAGTAGAAGACTGCGATGATGAGAACAAATGGAAGAAAGGCAACGAATCCCTGAGGTGTTGCGGCTGCCAGCAGTAGCGGAATGTGGGTCAAAACGCGTTCCTTCTAGAGCGGCCGCCGCATCCCCGCCTCCCGTGACGCGCCAGCATGCGCCTGCGGGCGCTGCATGCATGGAACATCCGGGAACAGGTCACGGGAAGAGCCGCTAGTCTTTCCGAATCAATGAGCCAAACTATGCCGGTTCGATCAGCCGGTTTGGCCAGGTTTCCTGCTACGCATCTCCGGGATTGCTCCACGTGCGGACAGGCGCCTGACCCTACCTCTCAGCTTTCCCTCGAACCGGCACGCGCCGCGGAATCCCGCGCCCGAGCGCGCACACGTGTGACCAGGGAAGAAAGGGTACCTATCGCAATAGCATCACGCACGGCCTGCATGGTGTCAAGGTAGAAGGCCAGGTTGTGCAGCGTATTCAGGACCGCGGCGAGTGGTTCCGCGGCGGCCATCAGGTGCCGGAGATAGGCCCGCGTGTAGCGCCGGCACACCAGGCAGCAGCACTCCGGGTCGGGAGGAGACTGATCCTCCGCAAAGCGGCGATTCTTGATATTCAGCCGCCCCTCCGAGGTAAAGAGCAGGCCATGCCGGGCCGCGCGGGTGGGCAGTACGCAGTCCATCATGTCCACTCCCATGGCCGCGTATTCGACGATCTCCTCCGGGTAGCCGACCCCCATCACGTACCGCGGCTTGTCTGCGGGGAGATGCGGCAGAGTGGCTGCGATGATCTCGCGTGTCCGCTCCCGAGGCTCCCCCACGCTCAGCCCGCCGATGGCGTAGCCGGGGAAGTTCATCTCGACCAGCCGCTCCGCGGCCTCCCTCCGCAGTTGCGGATACATGCCGCCCTGCACGATGCCAAAGAGCGACTGCGTCTTGCCCGCGAAGTCCCCTTCACCGGTGCCGGGCGTGCCATCCTGAGGGACCTGCCTTTGGGAGCGAATGGTGGAGGGCGGCAACACTTCACCTCCCGGCTGCTGGCTTTGATCTCCATCCAAATGCCTGTCATCCCGAGCGAAGTCGAGGGATCTGCTTCTCCCTTCGAGAGCGCTGCTCAGATTCCAGGGCGTCTCATGCCGATGCGCCTCGAAATATTCTTTACTCTGCCGCGCCCATGCGAGCGTCAGATCGAGGGACGCGCGGGCGCGGCTGTAGTCCGCGGGATACTCGGTGCACTCGTCGAATGCCATCAGGATGTCGGCGCCGAGCGCGATCTGGATCTCAATGGACCGTGCGGGCGAGAAGAAGTGCGAAGAGCCGTCAAGATGCGAGCGGAAGCTGACCCCTTCGGGCGACACCCGGCGCAGCTCGTTGAGGCTGAAGACCTGGAAGCCGCCGGAGTCGGTGAGCAGGGCCCGCGGCCAGCTCATGAAGCGATGCAGCCCGCCCATGCGGCGGATCAGTTCATGGCCGGGGCGCAGATACAAATGATAGGTGTTGCCAAGGATGATCTGGGCGCCGAGCTGCTCCAGCAACCCCTGCGGGACGGCCTTCACCGATGCCACCGTGCCTACCGGCATGAACACCGGCGTCTGCACCGCCTGATGCGGCAGCAGCATGGCGGCGCGCCGCGCGGCACCATCTGTGGCCTGTAGGCGAAATTCTAGGGACACGGGACGATTGTAGTACTGGCCTGGCGAGCGGCTGACCGAGTCGCGCGGGCACCCGACGTGGCAGCGATGTAGGTCTCTCGCCGCGCTTGCTTGCACCCCGAACACTTGCCCGGACACTTCACGGTCCGGCGTCCACCTCGGCCAGGGCGGTAAGCCCCATGCCCCGACCGCAGTCTGTCGCATAGCCGATGGTCCTTGCGTCCATCCAGGTTGGGCTATACGCGTTGCAGTCTCCAGAGGTGAGGTATCGTTTCTGGCGATTGACGAGATTGAGCGTGGCTAGTTGCCATCGGCGGTGCACCATTCTTCTATACGCCACCAGCCGGCCATCGGACGAGATGACAGGAGAGCCCACATCATCGTTCTCTGAGATGAACATGCTCGGCTGATTCCCGGGAATCACCGTGTAGATGCTCGTCTTCCCGCCCACCATGGCGGTGAACAGGAGACTTCCGTCCGATGCAAACGTTACATCGCGAACGTCGTAGGTATTCGCAACGATCTGAGCAGGCGGCTTCGCCATGTTCGCACCGCCAGATTCAGTTTGTGAACCGGCCAACCAGAGCTCACCCCTGCCTCTCTCCTCTCTGATGAACGCCACCCTGGCCCCATCCGGTGAGATAGCAGGATTCTCTGCATTTGAAAGCAGGCGCCAACTGTCCGGTGCGTTTGTGGGAATTTCTGTAGTCGCGCCCCCCGGAACGATGCGTGAGCCGGTCGTATCCGCTAGTTCCAGCAATAGCGAGGGGTGATGCCCTCCGACGGCAAACGAAAGTTGATCCACATGGTCTTCTTTTTGATTGTTGGTTCGTATTTCACTCCCGCTTCGATCCAGTACGTGGTATCCGCCCGGCACCATTCCTATGAATAGATAGCCCCCTGGATAGGCCCGCAATCCGGTCGCGAGGTACGTGTGCGCCTTCACAGGCATTCGTCTGCTGATATCTCGCTCGAGATATGCAAAATGCCGACGATAGCCAATAAATCCAGCTACCCACAAAGCCACAGACAGACCAAGCAACCACGCGTAGCGCGCGCCCTTTGAAGATCGCGACGGCGCGCGCTCACGCCACACACTGAGCACGAATAATATCCACAGCAGTATCGCAATCCACAATCGCGCGAACGCCAGCAGCGTGAGAAGCGAGAACCTGTCTGTCGCTGCGACGGGCGAGAACTCTATCATGCTGATGGCGAGATAGAGCGCCACAGCGATGGCCACGCGGCCACGCTCGTGTCGCCGCGCGAGCACATCAACCAGCAACACGACCGAGAAGCTCATGACAACGAAGTGATAGCTCGACGGCACGGGCGACAAGACCAGCAGCGAAAAGACGACTGCCGCCCACTCAAGCTGCTCGGTGTCCGCCCGGCGAGATCCTGGGCGGATGCTCGAAAACAATGGCAGCAGCACCATTATCTGCCATAGGGGATAGAGCATTGCATAGAGCAAGGGAGACCTGAGTGCCGGTGTGGGATTCAACTGCGGTTCGAAGATAAACAATCGATGGAACAGCGCCGCACCGGACGCGGCCCGGGCGCTATAAGGATCCAGCACTTCGCCTCGAAGGCTGCGGGGAAGAACCTCCGTCACATACGTGTGCATTACATGAGCGCCCATACACAGCCAGCCGACGCCCAGCAGCAGAAGAGCTGAACAGATCATCGCGAGTACTTCGCGTTTGCGCCGTTTCCATAGAAAATAAGCGCCCAGGAAGAGCGGATACACCTTCAACGCGCCCGCGATGCTCAGGCAAACTCCGCATGCGATGGGCCGGTCGCGCCGGTGAAAGAAATAGGCCAGCGCAAGGAGAAACATTACGAGCAGATGCATCTGGCCATAGAGGAAGCTGGTACGCAGGGGAAAGATTGCAAGCAGGCAGAGTAGCCAGATACGGCGCCTGCCAAGACTAGTTACACGATTCAGGCACTCAACCGTCCCATACAACAGGAGTATGTTGACAACGATCCACAGCCGCTTGGCCACGATGGCCGAATAGAAGGAAAGCGGCAGGACCGGGAGCGCCGAGAAGGGCGTGAGTCCAGCAAAACCCACAAGGTCCTGATCGAGTCCCCAATGATCTTTTACTCTCTGCAGCCAGACCCAGTCGTAGATCCGATCAAGACTATATCCCTCCCGCGTCAGCCGGGCGACGAGATAGTAATTGGGAAAGTCCGTATTGAGCACTCGCCAGGCGGGAATGATTCCCTTCCAAAACAGCAGGGCGGCAAGAACTACAAGGCATGTTGTTTCGATCGAAGGAAGATATGACTGGAAATTTACGACGCGCGAACTCGACCTTAACGAGTTAACAAGACCGCGGCGATCGCGCTCATTCAGGCTCCACATTCCAGACTCCGTGACATAGAACCCGTAGTTCAAGCAGCGTCGGCTTCGTGGCGTGACGCAGCGCGGCTCAAAGATTTCTCAGCTATCTGCGGATGTCAAGTGTACTGTCGATTGTCCCGCGCGAATGGGGGCGCTGCCTCGAGCGAGATACATGTGACAAACTGCTGACAATTCAGTGACACCCAGTTCGGCACGATGACGCCATCGGACGGGACCGTCTGCTCGACCGCCGATCCTACCCCCGATCCTGAAGATTCGCTCTCTAAGACGGGCCACTTGTCCATTTCGGCACTTGTCCACTTCCGCACTGTCGTGTCCATAACCGGACAGCTTAACGTTGCGCAAGGTCACTCGAGAACCGGGCGCCTGCCTTGCGGTTTGGATTTCGGCTTCGCCGGCCGTTGGGCACAAACGTGCACAAGCCATGCTGGAGCGCGTCCAATGCCCACTCTGCTTCCCAAGCTGCTTCAGGATTTCGGCGGCGACCTGCGTTTTGCCCTGCGGCAACTGCGCCGGTCTCCGCTCTTCGCGGTGACCATCGTGGCCACCTTCGCGCTGGGCATTGCCGCGAACACCGCCATCTTCAGCGTGATGGATGCGCTGGTGCTGCGGCCCCTTGCGGTGCCGCAGATGGATCGCGTGGTCACCGTGGCCGAGCAGCGCGGCCTGGAACACCCGCGGAACGTTAGCTTCGCCGACTATGAGGACTACCGGCAGCAGAGCCATGCTTTTTCCGAGCTTGCCGCGCGCGCCGCGGACGACCGGACGCTGACCCGGAGCGGCCAATCGGAGCACGTGGAAGCAACGCGCACCACCAGCAACCTGTTCGCGCTATTCGGCCTGCAGCCGCTGCTGGGCCGCACCTTCGCTCCGGGAGAAGACCAGCCCGGCAGCGATGGTGAAGCGGTGCTTACGCATGCGTTCTGGCAGTCTCACTTCGGCAGCCGGCCGGACGCGATCGGACAGCCGATCGTGCTCGACGGCAGACCTTACACCATTGTCGGCGTCATGCCGCAGAGCTTTGATCACGTAAGTTTCACAGATCTCTGGTTGCCGCTGGCGCTTACTCCGCAGCAGCGGAACGATCGGATGAATCGTGACTACACCGTGACCGGCAGACTGCGCCGGGGCGTTACGGCCGATGCTGCGGCGCAGGAGCTCAACGTGATCGCCGCCGGCATCGCCCGGCGGTACCCCCTCTCCAACCAGGGGTGGGCGGTCCGCGTCCGGCGTCTGGTGGAGACCATCAATGGAGAGCTCACGCCTACCTTCACCCGGATTATTCTCGCGGGCACATGGCTGCTGATGCTGGTGGTCTGCGCCAACATCTCCAACCTGCAGTTTGCCCGCACGCTGCGGCGCGCGCCGGAGATGGCGGTCCGTTCGGCGCTGGGATCGTCACGGCGGCGGCTGGTGCGCCAGCTTCTGGTGGAGAGCCTGGCGCAGAGCATGCTCGGCGCGCTGGGAGGCTTGCTGCTGGGCCGCGTTGCCTTGCACTACATCGTGGTAGCGATGCCGGCTGAGGTCAGCCGGTTTCTTGCCGGGTGGAGCGACATTCATCTGAGCCTGCGCACCTTCGCCTACTCCATAGCGGTGGCCGTGGCCGCGGGGCTGCTGGCCGGCGTGGCCCCTGCTCTGGCCGGCATGCGGGTCAATCTGGTGGAGCAGTTGAAGGCCGGCAGCCGCAGCGTCAGTGCGTCCAGCCGCTCGCATACCTGGCGCAATGTCTTTGCCGGCGCACAGATCACGCTGGCGACTGCGCTGGTCGCCGGCGCGGCATGCATCGCCGCCAGCATGTACACCATGCTCCACGCGACGGAACGGTCCGCTCCCCGCCAGACGCTCATCGTCACTGCATACCTGCCCACGGCCCATTACGCGACGCCCACGCAGCAGGCCGCCTTCGTGCGTGACAGCCTGGACCGCATGCGTAGTCTGCCCGGCGTTCGCGCTGCCGAGTTCACTACCGCCGTGCCCTACAACAACACCGGCGTGTGGTGGCAGGATCTCACCATCGCCGGCGACCCAGTGCTCCCCGGCCAATCGCGCACTACGCAGCGCCTCACCGTCAGCCCGGGATACTTCAGCAGTCTCGGTCTTGCTTTGCGGCGTGGCCGCCTCTTGTCGCAGAGTGACGGCATGCATGCGCCGCGCGTGGCCGTCATCAGCGAGCGGCTGGCGCGGCGATACTTCGGGGACAAGGACCCTATCGGCCACGCCATCCAGCTTGGCAAGCAGCAGGAGTTGACGCCACCGATCACCATCGTGGGCGTTGTGGCTGACGTGGTCTACACGTGGGTCGATCAGAAGCCGCAGGCTACCGTCTACCTCTCAAGCGCACAATTTCCCACCTCCTCGGGCATGTATCTGCTGCGGGCCAACGGGGACGCACTGGCGCTTGCTCCGGCGGCGCGGCGGGTCATCGCAGCCCTGGATAGCACGGTGCCGCTCGATCCCCCGCAGACGTACGAACAGTACCTGCACGCGTCACTCATCGGGCTCTGGTATGTCGCGGTCACGTTGGCCGTGGACGCGGGCATCGCGCTGCTTCTCTGTGCGCTGGGCATCTTCGCGGTCATGGCGAATCTGGTCACCGAGCGAACGCACGAGATCGGCATCCGCATCGCCGTAGGGGCGGACCGTTCCGCCGTCATGCGGCTCCTGCTCCGCCGCAGCCTGATGGTTACGGCGCTGGGGCTCACCGCCGGGCTGCTGCTCGCGCTGCAGGTCGGCCGCGTTCTCACCAACATTCTGGAAGGCGTCCAGAGCCTGCAATCGCTCATCCTTCTGGCAGCGGCGCTCACCGTGGCGCTCATCAGCCTGTTCGCCGGATACATTCCCGCGCGCAGGGCAGCCGCCGTGGATCCGATCGAGGCTCTCCGCGTGGAGTAGTTCGACGGAGCGTAGCTCGGCGTCAGGCTGTAACATCCGGGCGCGCCTCACCGGGCAAGCCGGCCAGCAGATCCGCGATGGTGCGATGGAGCAGCGGGTGCATGCGCTGCGGCGCAATCTCCGCCAGGGGTTGCAGGACGAAGCGGCGCTCGTGCATGGAGGGATGAGGCAGCGTCAGTGCCGCGACGTTCAAGACCAGATCGTCAAACAGCAGCAGGTCCAGATCGAGCGTGCGCGGACCCTTGGCGATCTGCCGGCGACGGTCGCGGCCGAAGGACTTCTCGATGGCAAGCAGGCTCTCCAGTAAGGCCTGCGGAGCAAGCGGTGTGCGCATCTCGACTACCGCGTTGATGAAGGGCGGCTGGTCCTTGTAACCGACGGGCTCAGTGACATAGAGCGACGAGCGCGCCACAATCGTACCTAACCCGGCAAGTTGCTCCGTGGCGGCGCGCACGGTCACGGCAGGCTCTCCGGCCAGCGATGGCAGGTTCGCTCCGAGCGCGATGAACGCAGCATGCTGCGGAGCCGGGCGCCGCGTGTTCTCTGGAATCAGCGAGGTGTGGCGCATCGATGCGGCTGCTCCTTTTCAGCCTGAGTTCCTTTTCAGCCTGAGTTCCGTCCAGCCTGAGTTCAGGCTCGCCTGCGTTCAAGATACGATGCTGCTATGCGCATCGCATTCTTTGGCGGCACTTTTGACCCGCCGCACCTGGGGCATATCGCGATTGCCGAAGCGGCGCGCGACCGTTGTGAGCTGGATGCCGTGTGGATGGCTCCGGTCGGTAGCCAGCCACTCAAGCAGGGAGCGGCCAGCGCCAGCTTTGCCGACCGGCTTGCCATGGTCCGGCTGGCCTGCGAGGGGCACCCGGGGCTGGAGGCGAGCGAACTGGACGCGCCTCTGCGCGCGGACGACCATGGACCTGTTCCAAATTACACATACGACACGTTGTTGCGCCTGCGCGCGGAGCTCCCGTCCGCGGGCGAGCTCTTTTGTCTGCTGGGTGCGGACTCTTTCCGCATGGTGCAGCGGTGGCACCGCGGGCCGGAGTTACTGCTGCTCTGCGATTTCATCATCGCCGGGCGGCCCGGTTTTCCGCTTTCAGACCTGGATGCATACCTGCCGCCGTCGATCGCGTGTGAGGGTCCGCATGTGACCACGCAACGCACGGAGTGGCTGCTGCGCGATCGTGTATCGGGCGACACCAGCAGGCTGTGGTTGCTGCCAGATCTGGAATACGACATCTCCGCAACCGCCGTTCGTGCGGCGCTCGACTGCAGCGCTGGTGGGGAGACCCAGCCGGTCCTCGCTCCATCCGTGGCCCGCTACGCCTGCCAACATCGTCTCTATCAGCATCAGCGGACATAGCGCCATGAGCCGTCTCAGGGTTCCCGCTGGCGGATGCCCTGCGCGCACGCTACGATGAAATGGTCGCTGGCAGACGCGACGCCTGCGAGCGTCCCTCACCGAACAGACATCTCATCTTCCATCAGGACAAACAGGAAACCACTCTATGGCACTTGAAACGAACAAGGAAGTAACGCGGCGCATGGTTCTGGCGGCGGCTTCCGTCTGTGAGGACAAGAAGGCGGAGGACACCCGCATTCTGGAGCTTGACCCAATGGATTCCGGCTTCACGGATTACTTCCTGATCACCAGCGGGACCAACGAGCGCCAGACGCAGACGATCGCGGAAGAGATTGAGCAGCGGATGAAGCGCGACTTCGCCACCTTTCCAAATTCGGTCGAAGGCAAGCGCCAGGGCGAATGGATTCTGCTCGACTACGTGGACTTCGTGGTGCACGTGTTTTTGGCTGAACGCCGCGCGTTCTATGACATCGAACGCCTGCGAAAGTCCGCCACGCCAGTCGACGTTGCGCAGCTCAAGGCGGCGCTGGCAGAGAAGGTAGCAGCCGTACGCAAGAAGGCGCCGGCAAAATCGGCTTCGACGAGAAAGACCGCAGCCGCGAAGGAGCCGGTTAAGAAAGCTCCGGCCAAGAAGGCGGTGGCTGCGAAGAAGAGCAGCGCGAAGAAAGCGGTTGCGAAGAAGAGTGCAAAGGCGAGGCCCGCCGGTAAGCGTGCGCCGGCCAAACGCGCGGCGGTGAAACGAGTGCCGCGCGGAAGGTGAACTGCTGCCAAGACTCTGCTGCACGCACGTACGTAAGACGAAGGGCCGGATCAAGGATCCGGCCCTTCGCGTTTGCTGCGGGGTCTTAGAAGATGAACTTCGCGACCAGTTGCATGGTGCGTGCGTTGTTGTTGAAAGCGTCTTGCGGTTGATTGAACAGGCCGTTGTTGGTTCTTACAAAGTTCGTGTAATTGGAATTAGTAGCGTTGAGATCCGGACCGACCGCGCTGATGTGACCCGGCACGAACTGCTGATGGTTAAGAACGTTGAACGCCTGCGCCTGAAACTCGAATGCGTATCGTTCTGTGAGATTCACGCGCTTAACTGCTGTCGCATCCAGGCTATCGATGGGGCGGATAGGCACTGTGTTGCGGCTCGCAGTCGCGACGGTGCCCGCACCCGCCGTGATGTATTGAGCGCTGGGGTTCGCCGCCAGGTAGGCGACGGTTACATTGTTCGAGTTCTTCAGCGCAGTGATCTTGGATGCCGTACCCTGCACTCCATTCGGGTTCACGATCGCGCGGTCGGGCGCCGAATCGCCATTCAAGTTAGAGTCACCACCGCTCTGGGCGGTGAAGTACTCCGGCGATTCGTAAGTGTAGATGGGAGCGATCTCCCAGTTGCTGGCCACGTTCCGGAGGAGAAAGCCGCGATTCTTGAAGAACGGCAGATCATAGACTGCCTCGGCTGTAAGGCGATGGGTATGATCTAGCGCCGAGCGGCTATAGTCCGCGCCCACGTTCTGCGAATCCTGGGGCCGGCGGGGTGTGAGGACGGTCGAGAACACTTCGGCCGTAGCATCATCCATGGTCTTGCTGTAGGTGTAGGCGATGTTCATCTGCAGCCCGCTCTGAAAACGGCGGGTCAGATTCAGCGCTCCACCGTTGTAGTTGGATTCCGAGTAGGGCTGATAGGACGTGATGTTGGAGTAAGCCGTGCTGTCTGACAATCCTGTGGGGCCGAATCCCGCAGCGCGGGCCGCAGGGGTGAATGCCGCCGTCGCCTGACCGGCAGCATCGAGCTGCTGAATCGAAGCGACGGTATTCGTCAGCGCGTCCAGTTGCGCCTGTGAGGGCTGAGCCAGGAAGGTGGGCAGTTGATTCGCCGTAGTGACGGGAGACTGCTTGTTGTACTGGATCTGGGTGGGAAGGTGAATGCCGCGAGTGCCGACATATCGCGCTTCCAGCGTGTAGTTCTTTGCAAAGACGCGTTCCACGCTCAGAGACCATGTCTCCGAATACGGAAGGACCTGATTGGGGACATAGGCCGAGGTCGCGGCCCGCTGCGCGGCCAAGGTTGGAAAGGTCTGGAATCCGCCTTTGCCCGGGGGCAGTCCACCATTCGTCAGGAAGTTCGGCGTTGGATTGTTCGGGTCAACGTCCTCGGTCGAAGAATACTGTGGGGGCGAGGACAGGATGCCAAGGTTATCGAACAGGACGTCCTGAGCCATGCCGAAGCCGGCGCGGACGGAGGTGTCCTGGTTGGGGGCCCAGGCGACACCGAGACGTGGGGTGAAGTTCGTGGTCTGGGGCTGAGGGCTGCCAAAGGTCAAGTACCCCGGAACGCTCGCCGCGGCGTTCAGAACCTGTGCACGCTGACCCACGGGGACGGACGTGAATTCGTAGCGCAGTCCATAGTTCAACGTTACCGTCGGGGAGATGCGCCACACGTCGTTCGCGTAGCCATAGAGTGCCGACTGGTCGCCGTAGTAGACGAAGTTGCCGCCGCTGCGCTCACCGAAGAGCGTGGGGCTCAAGTCCTGCAAGTAATCGCTGACGGAGTTCCACTGGTAGTCTCCACGGACGCGTTGTGTAAAGGTCTGAGGAGAGATGTATTTGCGGCCATCAAAACCAAAGCTGAAGGTGTGGTTTCCTTTGGTCCAACTGACGTTGTCCACCAGCTGATAGAGGTTCTGAATGGTGGACTGCGGCGCGTTGGGGTCGGGACCGACATTGAGGTTCCCTAAATCCGCAAACGTTAAATTGGGGAAGGAGTCAAGACCGGGGAAAGCGAAGTTTCCCGACGGGGTTATGTTGTAGTACCGGTTGAAGCCCACCCGCAGCTCGTTGGTAAGCGTGGGAGCGAAGTTGTGGAACTCCGATAGGGTCACCAGCTGGTAGCGATATGGGATCGGCTGCCAGAAGACCGGCAGTTCAGCCGCCGTATCCTGAGGCGCTTGGCGGTTATACACGTAGCGGGCGCGGAAGCTGTCCGCTTGAGAGATGGTGTAGTCCACGCTGTTGGTGGAGTAGTAGTCGTTTTCGAACTGGGGCGCCGCAACGCCGTAGCTGCCGATGGGGATCACCGTGCCGTTGAACGCAGTCGCACTGACTGCCCCGCAACCGGGGTCATTGCTATTGATAGCCTGCGCAGGAGCAACCGGGACGTACTTCTCGAAGATCGCAAGGTTGGTTGCATTGATTCCCGGCAGCGCCGCCAACGCCGCGTGACCGGCGGCGGTGGGCGCGCATGCGGGATAGGGCGCAACCTGACCGTTCTGGTTCTTCTCGAAATTGCTGAAGAAGAACAGCCGGTCCTTAATGATGGGGCCGCCGACCTGCCCGCCAAAACGGTTGTTGTCAAATCGCAGGTTATAGATCTGCTTGTTGGGATTCCCGAAGGGATCCGTGTACGTGCCGTTGGCGTTGGGGCTGCCAAAGCTTCTGGAGGTATTCGCGTCGATCGCATTCAGGTTGCGGTTCTGGAAGTACTCGTACGCGCGGCCGTGGAAGCTGTTGGTGCCGCTGGTAACGATGGTGTTGAACTGACCGCCCGCCGAGTGACCGAACTCCGGGGAGAACTGATTGGTGATCAGGGTGAACTGGCCGACCGCATCGTTGGGCACATACACCAACGGGCCCGTCACCGATTTGTTGTTGTTGTCGATACCTTCAATCATGAAGTTGTTGGCGCGGGGGCGCTGACCGCCCACTGACGGACCGGTGCCCACGCCGATGCCGCCGCTCGAAGCGACGCCCGGGCTCAGGAGTGAGAGATTCAGCACGCCCAGCCCCTGAGAGGCGGTGGGCAGGTCCTGAAGTTCCTTGGTGGTGAAGGTCTGGGAAAGGGTCGGCGTGGTGGTATCGATATTGACAGAAGCGATCGAGGACACCTCGACCGTCTGGGAGGCCGACTGGACAGGGAGCACCATCTTGGCATTGGAGGTCTTGTTGAGGTCGACCTCGAAATCCTTCAAGGCATATGTGGAGAAGCCCGGGGCCGTAGCCGTCAGCGTATAGCGTCCTGCCGGCAGGTTGTCGAAGCGAAACTCGCCGCGCTCATTCGCAACGGTGGTCGTTTTCACGCCCGTACCCTGATTGGTCGCATCGACGGATACCTTCGGGATCGCCGCGCCGCTCGCATCCGTGGCGATTCCTGTAACGTTGCCGCTGACCGTCTGTGCATGGCCAATCTGCGGCACAAGGGCCACAGACACTCCGGCCAGAACCAACGTTGCGCTCAACAAGAGCCCACGTACATGTCTTACAAGACTCATCTTTACCGCCTCCCAGAAATGTCCCCAACACCACAAATCGCATTCAGCAAAGATTCTTGCGGAACTACGTCAGGCGTAAAGCTCCCTCACGTTGTTACGATTGTCGTTAGAAATGCTATCCAGCTCGTCTTGCAATCCCGGGGCCAAACGGGCGCAGGGGCGGTATCGGGGTGAACAGTGCGCAAAAAGCTGCCTACTTCCCGATTTCTGTAGGGCAGGATGGCCGGATTCGTGGGATTCCATAGATTGTGGCCGTTGGTCACGGGTTTGCGCGCCTTCATCACGGGTTTCCGGCCATTCGTCCCGGACGCGTAGCATCAAGCGATCATCAGGAGCGGATCTTCAGGGGCGGATCTTCAGGGGCGGATCATCAGGGACGGGTCAACAGGGCGAGCGCATGAGAATCTCAATCGCTTATATCTCCGAGGCCAGACAGGAGTGCTCCTTCGGTAAGGAGTTTGACCTTTACGTCCGCCGGTTGAGCAGCTATGCGCCGGTTGACGTGCTGCGGGAGAAGCGGGAACGGGCCCTGCTGGAGAGAGTCACCAGCCATACGGGGCGGACCGCGCCCTGGCTGGTGCTGCTCGACGGGCGCGGCAGGGAGCTGTCCTCGGACCAACTGGCACGCGCTGTGGAGAAGGAGCGGGATGCAGGCAGGCAGGAGATCCTGTTCGCCGTCGGCCCGGCGGATGGATGGTCGGAGACGGCAAGGGCGCGCGCCGATTTGCTGCTGTCCTTCGGGCCGATGACGTTTCCGCACGAGCTTGCGCGGGTGATGCTGGCCGAGCAGGTCTATCGGGCATTTACAATCCTTGCTGGGCATCCGTATCACCGCGGCCATTAGCGCCGGCGACCGCGTGCCCGAACCTATATGACGGAATCAAGGCGTGGGCTCATCCTGATCAACACCGGACCCGGGAAGGGCAAGACCACGGCCGCCATGGGAACGGCCCTGCGGGCGGTAGGCAATGGCATGCGCGTGCTGATGCTGCAGTTCCTTAAAGGTTCCTGGCATTACGGAGAGCTGGACGCCGTGAAGGCTTTCGGGGAAAACTTCACGATGAAGCAGATGGGGCGCGGCTTCGTGAAGGTGGGCGGCGCTGAGACCGATCCGGAGGACACCCGCATGGTAGAGGCGGCGTGGGCAGATGCCGAGGCAGCCATCCTCTCCGGCGATTGGGATATGGTCGTGCTGGATGAGATCAACTATGCCATCGGCTACGGCATGCTGGATGCCGAACGGGTGGCCAGAACCTTGAAAGCCCGGCCGGAGATGGTGCACGTCATCCTCACGGGACGCAATGCCCACCCCAGCCTGATTGAGATTGCCGATACAGTGACGGAGATGCGCCAGGTAAAGCACGCCTACGAGGGTGGAGTCCTGGCACAGCGGGGCATTGAATACTGATGCGATTGTGCTGCGCATAGCCGGCGACCCACTGATACCGCCGGGTCGCTGCGCGGAAGAGAAAGGACGAGATGGCCTGGTTCAAGCGTCAGGAACACGAGATTGAGAGCTCGCAGGAGAAACGGGTCAGGACCGAGGGCCTGTGGGTCAAATGCGAGGGTTGCAGCCAGTTCATCTTCAAGGCAGACATGGCGGCAAACCAGCAGGTCTGTCCGAAGTGCGACCGCCACTTTCGCCTGGATGCGCGGACGCGTGTGGCCAGCCTGCTCGAGCCCGGCTACGAACTGGTCGATCTCGAACTGAAATCGACGGACCCGCTGCACTTCACGGACATCAAGCCGTATGCCGCGCGGCTGAAGAAGGCCCAGGCAGATACGGGCCTGAACGATGCCATCGTGAATGCGACGGGACGGCTGGGTCAGCACGACGTGGTGCTCAGCGTAATGGAGTATGGATTCATCGGCGGCAGCATGGGCAGCGTTGTGGGCGAGACCATTGCCCGCGCAGCCGACCGTTCGCTCACTTCGGGGAATCCGCTCATCGTCATCTCGGCCTCGGGCGGAGCGCGCATGATGGAAGGCGTGGTAAGCCTGATGCAGCTGGCGAAGATCTCCAGCGTGCTGGCCATGCTGGATGAAGCCGGCATTCCCTACATCTCCGTCCTCACCGATCCAACGACCGGAGGCGTAACCGCCAGCTTTGCGATGCTGGGCGACCTCAATGTGGCGGAGCCCGGCGCGCTGATCGGCTTTGCCGGCCCGCGGGTGATCGAGCAGACGCTGCGACAGAAGCTACCCGAAGGCTTCCAGCGTTCGGAGTTCCTGCTGGAGCATGGCATGCTCGATGCGGTGGTTCCACGGAGCGAGTTAAAGGGCTATCTGGACCGCGCTTTGAGCTTCATGCAAGGGCGGATGACAGCGTAACTGGGCAGGGACGAAGATCAGGTGCGAAGCTGCCGCCCAGTAGAATAGAACCCATGCAATACGCCGAGGCCACCGAGAGACTGCATGCGCTGGGGGCCGAGCTGCATACCGCGGCGGGTGGAGCACGGCGCAAATTTGAGCTCGACCAGATGCGCGCTCTGATGGCAGAGCTGGGCGATCCGCAGCAAAAGTTCCCTTCGATCCTGATCGCGGGCACGAATGGCAAAGGCTCGACGGCGGCTACGCTGGCGAGCATCCTGTCGGCTGCCGGATATAGGACCGGACTCTATACGTCGCCGCATCTTGAGCGAGTGAATGAGCGCATCCGGATATTGGAGGGGGACCCGCCGAGCGGCGAGACCCGGCATACGGATGGCCTGATGGAGCCAGCGGCGAGGACGACCGGCAAGCCGCAAGGAGAGATTGACGATCCATCGTTCGCGGATCTCTTCTCACGCGTGACGGATGCGGGCAGCAAGCTGGTAGAGCAGCAGACGCTTGCCGGAATGCCGAGCTTCTTCGAGACTTTGACGGCGATGGCCTTCTGCTATTTCGCCGAACACGAGGTTCGGATCGCCGTGCTCGAAGTTGGCATGGGCGGGCGGCTGGACGCTACGAATATCGTCGATCCATTGCTTTCGGTCATTACGGACATATCGCTCGACCATATGGAATGGCTTGGCACCACCATCGGCGCGATTGCGCGAGAGAAGGCCGGTGTCCTGCGCGAAGCCGGCGTGCTGATCACGTTGCCGCAGCATCCAGAGGCCAACGAAGCGATCGGCGAGATTGCGACAGCACTTCATGTGCGAGGCATCAATGCCGCGGCCTACCTACCCTTCGAGGTCCCGCTACGGGGGACCCATGCGGGCAACGACTACGCTGTCATGGTGAATGGCGAGAGGCTCTGGATTCATTCTCCCCTGGCCGGTGAACACCAGCGCAGAAACCTGGCTCTGGCGCTCGCGGCCGCTGTTGAATTATGTAGCCATCACGGTTACGTGATCAGCGCAAGCGCAATCGAGCGCGGAGTACGTAAGACCCGCTGGCCGGCCCGTCTGGAGGCCATACCGGGAGAGCCCGGCAGTCCCGGTTTCCTGCTGGACGTCGGTCACAATCCGGCGGGAGCGTGGGCGCTGCGCGCGGCTCTTTCCGCGCGTGACTCGAGGAATTCCACCCTCATCTTCGGGTGCCTGCAGGACAAACCGGTGGAGGAGTTGGCACAGATTCTGTTTCCCATCTTCGAGACAGTGGTCCTGGTGCAGGTGAATTCGCCACGCGCTGCTACCCTAGAGCGATTACGGAACGCGGCCGCGGTAACCGGAACGGAGGCGCTTGCCGCATCCTCATTGGAAGAGGCGATGCGCCTGGCGAGGGCGAATACGCATAAGGAAGGGGCGATCGTTGTGACCGGATCGGTCTTCCTGGTGGGTGCCATAAGGTCCATGCTGATGCAGGAGTCACAGGTGCATGCCTGATATGCCGGCGACGCATGGAGACGACTCTCCGTTGACGCTGCCGCCCATCGGCGCGCGCTTATGTTCGAACCTGATCCAGGCGCCCGCGTTCTTCCTCGCCACGGCGCTGTTTGGGTCCGCCTCGCTGGCCGCATCGCTGATCGAAAAGAATGGCGCGTGGCAACATCGGATCGCCCGAGCGTGGGCCAAGGTGGGCCTGAGAATCAGTGGGTCCTCTCTGGAGATCATCGGCGGAGACGTCCTGAAGCAGCATCCGACGGCGGTGTATGTTTGCAATCATCTCTCCTATATGGATACCCCGGCGATCTTTGCCGCGATGCCCTTCCAATTCCGCATTTTGGCGCGCAGCGATCTGTGGAAGCTTCCGTTTATCGGGTGGCATCTTCATCGTTCAGGACAGATCCCGGTGACGGTGGACAATCCGCGAGCATCGATCGCCAGCCTGAATCGCGGCGTTCGCGCGCTAAAAGCCGGGATGCCGCTCTTTGCATTTCCCGAGGGTGGCCGCGCCGAGGACGGGCACCTGGCGCCCTTCATGAGCGGACCTTCCTACATGGCAATCCGTGCGGGAGTGCCCATCGTGCCAATGGCTCTGGTCGGAACGTACGAACTGCTGCCCATGCATGGCCGGCATTTCCGCCCGCAAACCATCAAGCTGATCGTCGGCGAACCCGTGCCGACGGCCGGGCGCACTTCAAGGGAGGCGGAAGCGCTCACTGGCCGCGTGCGGGAGATCATCCATGCTCTTTATTACCGCTACTCGGCGATGCCGCCAAGTGGAGTGGCATGAGCAGGCCACGCATCATCATCCCGGTGCCGACATCGTTCGACGAGGAGTACAACGCCCGCTCCTGGCCGCAGTACGCTACCGCCTGCGATCGGTTTGGCGGGCATCCCATTCCACTCCCGCTGGAGCTCAATCAATCGGAACAAGCGAGAATTCTTGCTGGCGGCACAGCTATTCTGCTTCCAGGCAGCCCTGCGGATATCAATCCCGAGAAGTATGGCGAGCGACGGGCTCCTGAGTGTGCGCGTGCGGATGCCTTCCGGGAGGCTGCGGACGAGTTGCTGTTGCAGGATGCGTTTAATCTTCGTAAACCGCTGCTCGGCATCTGCTACGGGATGCAGTCTATGAATGTATGGCGGGGCGGTACGCTGAACCAGCACCTGCAGACACAGATCAACCACACAGCCGGTCGTGACGTGCGCCGCGCCCATGTATTGGTAATTGCGGCGACGAGTCGCCTTGAGCGCCTTGTCGCGCTAGAGTCGACGCTGAATGTAAGCAGGATAGATGCGAGCACACCCGGCGCGGGCGGACCGGACGCTGCAGATCTGGATGCCGCGGGAGAAGCCTCCGGCGTTAACTCCAGCCATCATCAGGCCGTCGCGCGTGCGGGAGATGGGCTGCGCGTGACGGCAGTCGCCGAGGGAGATGGCACCATCGAAGCCCTTGAAGGGGACGGCGGGTTTGTGCTCGGGGTGCAGTGGCATCCCGAACGCACGCTGAACGACAGCCGGTTGTCGTACCGGATCTTCCAGGAGTTTGTTGACGCCGCAAGCCGCTGGGAGCTTGCGCCCTTGCGAACATCGGTTGGTTGATCCGCGTCCGAGCGCCGCATTCGGACGGTGCGGGCCAATCCTCGAGTCAATTCCAAGGAACGAGGCCGAAAATTGGCAATTACCCCCGACGCCATCGAGAGAGCACTAGAGGATTGGGACCTCCCGATTCCGGACGCCGATGCTTTGCAGCGGCTCACTGTCTACGCGGCGTTGCTGCAGATGTGGAATAGCAAGATCAATCTGACAGCCATACGCAACGAGGACGGGATTCTCCATCGCCACCTGATGGAAGGAGCCTTTGCGGCTTCGCTCATGCCTGCAGGGGTGCAGACGGTGCTCGATTTCGGTTCCGGCGGCGGAATTCCCGGAATTCCAATTGCGATACTCAAGCCAGAGTTAACGATTACATTGGCCGAATCGAGCGCGAAGAAGTCTGCGTTTCTGCGGGAGGTGGCGCGACAGATCGGCCTGCCGATCACCGTGCACGCGGAGCGGGTGGAGGATGCCATCCGTGAGGGCGGGTTTGACCTAGTTGCGATGCGCGCAGTCGATCGGTTCGGCTTGATGCTGCTGCCTGCGGCCCGTCAACTCGGCTGCGGAGGTAGATTGATGCTCCTGGTAAGTCTGACGCAGGGGTTGGTTCTTCCGAGGGACGTTGATCGCTCGCTTCGCGCCAAGTTCTCCTGGAAGCGCCGAGAATTTCCAGGTAATCGCCGAGGAGTAGCTCTTATCGGAGAGCGAGTTGAGGATTCCCCGTGCGAGACAGACTGATTGTTCCACGTGGAACATTTAGGCGAGATGTTCCACGTGGAATGTGGCTGCGCACCTGAAATCCACCACATCCACACATCGCGAAATTGCTTCTTCCCCGGTGAGCCTCTAAGGTGTGGATAGAATGCACACCGCCAAAATCCTTGCCATCGTCAACCAGAAGGGAGGCGTCGGCAAGACTACTACGGCAATTAACCTGTCAGCCGCCCTTGCCCTCGAAGGCCTCGATTGCCTCGTCGTCGATTGCGATCCGCAAGGAAACACCACGAGTGGTCTGGGAATCGCGCGCGACGAACAGCGCTCGTCCATCTACGAACTGCTGATCGACGGGGCTGACCCGGCCGGCATTCTGCTGCCTACTGAGGTTGATACGCTGAAGGTCCTCCCGGGGAGTCGGAATCTGATCGGGGCCAATGTGGAACTGGTCGAGGCGCACGATCGCGAGTTGAAGCTGAAGCAGGGACTCTCATCTCTTGCACGAGCATTCGACTACATCCTGCTTGACTGTCCCCCGGCGCTCGATCTACTCACCCTCAACGCTCTTGTCGCCGCAGACCGGCTGCTCGTTCCTATTCAGGCGGAATACTTCGCGCTGGAGGGCGTCAGCGAGCTACTGGGTACCCTCGCCAGGGTGCAAGAGGCGTTCAATCCGTCATTGCAACTTGAGGGTGTAGTGCTCACGATGTACGACGAGCGCACCAACCTCGCCCAGCAGGTGACCCAAAACCTGAAGGAGTTTTTCGGCGAGAAGCTCTTCAAGACAGCTATTCCGCGCAACATTCGGCTGGCAGAGGCTCCGAGTCACGGCAAGCCGGTGATGCTGTATGACCCCCGTTCTCGCGGCTCCGATGCATACCGCGAACTCGCCGAGGAGTTGCTTGCCCGGCAAGGAGTGGTAAGCCCTCGCGCGTCGCAGCGAGCAAAGCTCGCCGGCAGGCAAAAGAAATCGGATGTCCGGTTCTGGCCGTATGCGTAGCCAACGCCACATAAATTGAGCTCGAGACAAGGGGTACAACGCGATGCAAATACCCGAGATAACAAAACGCCGCGCCCTGGGAAAAGGGCTCGAGTCCCTTCTGCCCAACCGACCGGCGGCCCCTCAGCAGGCGGCGACATCAGCCGATGCGCAATCCAGCGAAGGAAGACCGCGCGAGATTTCGCTGGATCTCATCGACCGCAACCCCTACCAGACGCGGAGTCACTTCAATGAAGCGCAGCTCTCAGAACTCGCCGCGTCTATTGCTGCGACGGGCGTGGTCCAGCCGATCCTCGTCCGCCCCATCGCGAACGGGCGCTATCAACTGATCGCCGGCGAACGCCGCTGGACCGCCTCCGGCCAAGCCGGCAAGAGCACGGTACCGGCCATCGTGCGTCCAGTCTCAGACCAGCAAGCTATGGAGATGACGGTCATTGAGAACCTGCAACGGTCAGATCTAAACCCCATGGAGCAGGCGCGCGCATTCGATCGTCTGAGCCAGGACTTCCACCTGACTCAAGAACAGATCGCCAAGAGAACCGGAAAAGATCGCACATCGATCGCGAATTCGCTGCGCCTTCTGCGACTCCCCAAAGACGTGCAGGCAAAGGTGGAGACGGGCGACCTCAGCTTCGGGCATGCTCGGGCACTTCTATCGCTCGAATCGCCGGATGCGATCCACAAGGCAGCGCAGAAGGTCCTGGCGCTGTCGCTCTCGGTGCGACAGACCGAGTCATTCGTTCAGAACCTCAACCATCCGGAAAAAAAGCAGACGGAGCCTAAACTCAAAGAGCCGATGGATCCTAACGTGCGCGAGGCGCGGGATCTTCTGCAACGGGCGTTGGGTCTGAAGGTGATGATTGATGACAAGGGTGGCAGAGGCAGAGTCACCATTGAATATTCGAGTGTCGAGGGCTTCGACGCGCTGATGCTGCGGATTGTGGGAGATGAGGCTTGAGTGCATCCTCTAGCAGGCCGGTTGGACAATGGCTGCTGCAGGCGTCCACAGCCGTTGCGTGCATCCTCGGTCTGTGGGCGCCCTGGGATCGTTACTTTGGAGCGCTTGCAACAACACTGACTTGGCTCTACATACCTGGCCTGCTTGTCCGCTATCTTGACCTGTCGTTCTCATTCGCAACTGTATCGGTTACACTTTTCGTGCTTTGTCTTGTAACTGCCGGGGCGATCTTGAGAGTCTTCGCGAACGCATCTGTACTCCGCCTCCATAATTGTGGATCCTCCAGCCATTCAGACCTAAAGAGGATCACTATTGGTCCTACAAGGACCAATCAACTGACACTAACTTCTATAGGCGCCATGCTGGTGTCCCTGGGAGTCATTATCCTGATGCCGCCCAGCGGAGCAATTTTCTTTCTAATCTTTCTTTCCGCCGCGCAGCTATTTATCTATTTCAGCGCAAGGCGTTCCACAGTCGCCTTCGCGCCGGATCAGAATGATCCTAAAGTAATCTCAGCCCGGCCGCACGCCGCGATGGCCTGGGGAGCAGCGGCGGCATCTGAGAGCTTTGCGATCATGTATGCAATGTGCCTCTGGATCTTTGCCTGGCGCTACAATCCACATCTTCTTCTCCGGTGTCTACTTATCTGCGTTGGGCTTTCGCTGGTAGTCCGCGCCGTGCTGCCGGCCGATTGGCGTCCGAACTCGCAAATGGGAAGGTTCGAAGACGCCGAGGCCAAACTAAGATAGGCATGGCTATCATGGCCATGCCTATCTCGTTTAACTCGATTCCGTCGTGCCCCTGAAGCTATTTCTTAGGAGGAGCGATCGTGTCCTTCGCGGCCTTCGCTACGCGGAACTTCACAACGGTCTTCGCCTTGATCTTGATCTGCTCGCCAGTTTGCGGATTGCGGCCCATGCGCGCCTTACGCTCGGCCTTTACCAGGCGTCCCAGACCGGGTATGACGAAGACACCGTTCTTCTTCGTTTCCTTGACCGCGGTCTCTGCTAACAGGTCGAAGAATCCCGAGATTTGTTTGTTGGTGAGCTCGAGTTTTTCGGCCATCTGCCGAACCAGTTGAGTTTTCGTGAGTCCTGTTGCCATGTTGTCTAATCCTCCGATGCGAATAAAACCCTGTGTTTATGCGGGTCTGAGCGACCCCACCGCCGTAACCTTGCGGCTTGGCGCGGCCTCTTGTCAACGGCAAAAGCGCCATTTCCACAGCTTTTTGAAGGATTTGTACCTTTTTCGGCGGGAGTTCTGCCGGTTTGCTGCCACTTTCGTTGTACGAAACTGACCGGAATGCGCGTGAGAAATGTGCGCGAATGAGGCGTTTCCGGCACCTAAAAGAGCGGTTTGCGACGCGCTTCAGCCTGGTTCCGGAGCTCGTTCACCAGCGGCGTGTTGAGCAAGGCGACGAGCGGCGCGGCCATGGCGAAGTATCGCACAAGTGTGGCGGCAAAGCCGGGCTCGCAGGCGACCTCAGCCGGTAGCGAGGCGTGTAGACCCCATTGTCTCTGGCGCAGCAGATCATCGGCGGGGTGCTCCCTGGGGAAACCCTTGGGAGCGCGTGTGAGCGAATTGCCATCGTCCGGCTGGTAGAGTTTGCGCACGGCCCGGCTGCCAGCCAGCGAGCGATAGGCGGCGTGGTGCTCGAGCAGGTAGCGGCGGATGGCGAGCAACTGCGCGGCCTCCGGCATATAAACGCCTGCGGCGATCACGGCCTCTTTGCCGGAGACATGGAAATAGAAGCCGGCGCCGGAGGTCTTCTCGAGACCGCGGCGTGTCCACCAGGCGGAGACGTGGCTCTTGTACGGGCGCTTGTCGGCGGCGAAGCGGGTATCGCGGTAGATCCGCATGAGGATCTTTTCCGGCGGACGCACGTGGCCGGGCGCAAAGCCGGACATGGCATCGGTGACGCCGGCGATGATGGCCAGCATGGGCCGCTTGAGTTCGGTCTCGTAGACCTCGCGCCGCTCTTCGAACCATGTGCGGTCGTTGTGGCGGGCAAGTCCGCGAAGAAACCGCAGGGCAGCTTCGGAGAGATGGGTTGGCGCGCTGGTTACCAAACGGGCTTGCTTACCGGGTATTTTCTTTCGGGCGGGCATGGGTCTCGAATAGGATAAGTGCCGCGCCCCGTCTCTACCAGCGCAGGTCTCATCCGGGACGCGGCTTTCTGTTCTCTTTGCTCCTGTCGTCGAGCTCGCTGATCCGTCCGGGAGGACGCCTGTGTTACGGCTTTGCTTTCTTGCCTGTCTCTTCGTATGCGGCCCGTTTGTCCAAGCGCAGACTCCAGCGCCGCCCGCTCAAGCGAACGCACCGGTCACGACGCTCCAGGCGAGCACTCACGTGGTAGTGCTGGATGTGGTGGTGACGGATAAGGCGGGCCACCCGGTCGCGGGGCTCACGAAGGAGAACTTCGCGCTGCGGGAAGACGGCAAGCCGCAGACCATCCGCAGCTTCGAGGCGGTTGCGGCGGGGCAGCCGTCCTCGGAATCGACGCCGCACACCATCCTGCTCATCGACGAAATGAACACGGAATTCACGGATATGGCGTTCGCGCGGTACTCGATGGACAAGCTGCTGAAGCGTGGCAGCGCGTTGAGCGAGCCGACGGCGCTCTACGTGTTGACGAATGGCGGGATCAAGATTCTGGCGAACTATACGCGTGATCCGCTGGTGCTGGATGCGGCGCTGAAGCAGCATGCGGCGGTGCTGCCGTGGCGTCTTCACCGCGGCTTCTGGAACACGGTCGATCGCATCAACATTTCGCTGACGGCATTGCTGCAGATTGCAGCGGCCAACGCCGGGGTACCGAGCCGGAAGAATATCGTCTGGATCAGCCCGGGATTTCCGATCTTCTCGCCGCTGAACCTCACGGCCGCGAACCAGCAGAAGATCTTCGAAGCGATCCGCAGGCTGTCCGATAAGTTGCTAAAGGCGCGGATCAGCGTCTACAGCATCGATCCGCGCGGGGTGTATGGGGTCTTCAATGGAATCGCGTTCACCAACAATGTGCAGTTCAGCGCGTATGTGGATGCGCTGACGCGCGCAAACCAGGCGGCCTTCGGCGATCTGGCGATCCAAACACTGGCGGTGCAGACCGGCGGCCGCGCTCTCTACGGGCGTAACGACGTGGACGCGGAGATCGCGACGACGCTGGCCGATGCCGCCACGTATTACACACTCTCCTACACGCCGACGAACCGGGATTACGACAGCAAGTTCCGCAAGGTCCTGCTCACGGTGCCAGGACATCCGGAATATTTGATTCGTACCCGTGACGGTTACTATGCGTTGCCGGGCGGCGCCAGCATGCCGCAGGACCAGGTAAATCGGGAGTTGGGCAGCGCGGTGTACTCTTCGCTGACCTACATGGCGGTGCCCATTCCGGTGATCTATTCCCGCCTGTACAGCAAACCAGACCACGTGTCCCTGGAGCTGCAGGTTCCGGCTTCGGCACTGACCTGGAAATTGAACGCCAGCGGCGGGAACACGGCGCACATCGAGGTAGCGGCAGGGGGAATCGCGGCGTCGGGCAAGGTCGAGACGCAGCACGTCGATGGCTTTGAATTCGATGCCACACGGGAAGAATTGGCCCGCGTCCAGAGAGGCCAGGTGGCCTTCTCCTTCAAGCTACCGATACATCTGCCGATCGACCACGTGCGCGTGGTGGTGCGGGACCAGGAGAGTGGACACATCGGATCGGCGGAGATAACGCACCTGGGCGCGGCGGGCGGCCCGGAGCCGCCGGCTGCGCTGAAGCAGCGGTAGGTGCGTCAGCGGCCGCTGGGCTTCATAGCATTGTCATATGCTTTTTCGTGTAGTGCGGCCCCCTTCCCAGCTATCGGCTATCGATCAAAGCTTGTCTGACCGAAGCACGAAGCGCGGAGGCACGCGAGGCGAGATTGCACGAGAACCGGTAGCATAGAGGGTCGTGCGGCAGCCGGCGTTTGGCCGGCAGCTACGACGGGCATGCAATGACTACGGTTCAGCGCAATAACGTAAGAGTGTTCGGAACTGGCCAGCGGACTTTAATGTTTGCGCACGGCTACGGCTGCGATCAGAACATGTGGCGTGCTGTTACTCCGGCTTTCAAAGATAGCTATCGTATCGTTCTTTTCGACTATGTTGGCGCGGGCTTATCCGATCCTGCAGCTTTCGACCGTGCCCGCTACAGTACGCTCCGCGGCTATGCGCAGGATGTGCTTGATATTGTCGAGGAACTCGGCCTGGAGGCGGTCAACTTCGTTGGACACTCTGTCAGTTCGATGATTGGAGCACTCGCTGCGATCGAGCAACCCGACCGTTTCGAAAGTATCGTGATGATTGGGCCTTCGCCCTGTTACATCAACGATGGGGAATACGTGGGCGGCTTCGAGCGGGCCGATATCGAAGGATTATTGGACCTGCTTGAGAGCAATCATCTGGGTTGGTCGGCTACGATGGCACCGCTCATCATGGGAAATCCTGAGCATCCGGAGCTGGCCAGTGAGCTCGAGGCGAGCTTCTGCCGGACCGATCCGATGTTCGCGCAACACTTCGCCCGAGTCACGTTTCTCTCGGACAATCGCGCCGACATCCCAAAGGTCCAGACGCGCACGCTCATCCTGCAGTGCGATAAAGACGTGATTGCGCCGGTAAGCGTGGGAAAATATCTGCACCGGTGCCTGCCGAACAGCCAACTCATGATGATGCACGCGACGGGACACTGCCCGCAGATGAGCGCGCCCCAGGAAGTGGCAGCGGCGATGCTCCGCTTTCTATAACCGAAACGGCCGTAGAGTGTGAACGCCTTCGCCAGTTTTTTGCGAATGTCCCCTGCGGTTATGCTTTGCTGGATCTGGATGGCGGCATTCGCGAAGCCAATCCGGCCTTTCTCAAATCCTGTGGCGCGCCAGCCAGCTCACCATGCCCTTCTCGTTTTCAGCAGGTGCTTTCGCGAGCGGGAGCTATCTTCTATGAGACGCAGTTTATCCAAGCCCTTTTACTGCAGGGTGGCCTCAGCGAGATAGCGTTTGATCTGGTGCGCCCCTTCGGAGAACGGGTTCCAGTTCTGGTCAATGCGACACTCCGCCGTTCTGCGGACGGCACCCCAACCGGCATCGATCTCGCTGTATTTGAAGCCATGGAACGACGTCTTTACGAGCGGGATCTCCTCACGGCGCGCAAGAATTCGGAGCAGTTGGCAGAGCTTGTCCGTCGTTCTTCTGAGGCAATCTTCAAGGTTGGCCCGGACGGCACAATTCAGAGCTGGAACGATGGAGCCGAGCAGATGTTCGGTTACAGTCCGGCCGAAGCTCTAGGGCGATCGTTGCCATTGCTCTTGTTCCGCGAAGAAAAGAGAGACACGATCAGCGAGGCGGTCAGGGTTCTCGCGCAGGGACTGCAGGTCAAACATGAGATACAGGGTCTCCGCAAGAATGGGAGCGAAATCGATTTGGCCGTGGCTCTGACGCCCCATATGGAACCACCCGGGATCTTAGTCGCATTTTCGGCAGTGATCCGCGATATCTCGTCTGAGAAACTGGCTGAGCGAGCTCTCCTTCAGAGCGAGAAGCTCGCTTCCGTGGGTCGCCTCGCGAGCTCAATTGCTCACGAGATCAACAACCCGCTCGAGTCTGTCACCAATCTCCTATACATTCTGGAGTCCCGGGTGGATACGCCCGACATGAAGACTCTGGTGCAGACAGCCCAGGAGGAGCTGGCGCGTGTCTCGCAGATTGCGACACACACGCTGCGGTTCCATCGGCAAAGTACCAGACGTACAGAGCTTGACGTTGGCTCGCTCCTGGTATCCGTGCTCGGTCTGTATCGCGCACGGCTTCAGAATTCCGGCATCACTACACAGATCGACAGGCCCGATTCTTCGCCGCTGTACTGCTACGAGGGCGAAATCCGGCAAATCGTGCTCAATCTGGTAGGCAATGCCGTTGATGCAATGCCTTCCGGTGGACGGGTCGTTCTCCGAAGTCGTGATGCGACATTGTGGTCCTCTGGCCAGCGCGGCGTGAGAATCACGGTAGCTGATACCGGGGCAGGAATGGACGAACAGACGCGGCGACGAATCTTCGAACCATTCTTTACGACTAAGGGGATCGCGGGAACGGGATTGGGATTGTGGGTTGCACAGCAACTCGTGGGGAACAATCAAGGAGTGATTCGGGTGCGGACCAACAATGAAGCTGGGCGCAGTGGCACGGTTTTTACGCTTTTCTTTCCACATCGCACTGACGTGCAGGCATAGATTATCAACACTTGCCAATACAGCTTGAATAGCTCGTGATATCTCGCGATTGCGAAACTTCAGATGCTTGAGTCGAAAAAGGCACTTGAGAATGGTTTCTGCCTGCAGCGGCGGCTGTTATTGCGCGGTGTAGCCGCCGTCGATGACCAGGGTGGTGCCGGTGATGTAGGCGGCGTGGGCGCTCGAGAGGAAGAGCACGGCGGCGGCGATCTCCTCGGGCTTGCCGAGGCGGCCGAGCGGGTTGTAGGCGGCTACCTGTTCCAGACTCCAATTGAGCGACTTCCAGACGTCGAGCGCTAGCTCCGTAGCGACGCTGCCGCAGCACAAAGCATTGATCGTGATCTTATCTTTCGCGGCGGAGAGGGCGGCGGATTTAGTGAGTCCGACGACGCCGGCTTTCGCGGCGGAGTAGGGAGCGTTGATGGGAATGCCGACCACGGCGCCGGCGATGGATGCCATGTTGACGATGGCGCCGCCGCCGGACGTGGCGAGGACCGGCAGCTCATACTTCATGCACAGGAAGACGCCGCGAAGATTGGTGCTGATCATGGTGTCGAAATCGGCGGTGGTCTGCTGGTCCAGCGGCGCGATGTGGTCGACTCCGGCGTTGTTAAAGGCGCAATCCAGCCGGCCGAAGGTGCTCCTGGTGGTATCGACGAGCTTCTTCACGTCCTCTTCCTGCTGCACATCCGTCCGGACGAAGATGGCGCTTCCTCCGGCGGCGGTGATGCTGTCGACCACGCGATGGCCGTCAGCCTCGCGCCGGCCCGCGACGACCACCTTGGCGCCGTAGCGGGCGAACATGACAGCGGTAGCTTCGCCGATGCCGGATGTGGCGCCGGTAACCAACGCAACCTTCCCTTCAAAATCGATCACGCATTCCTCTTTCGGCCGAGTGCCCTAGAGAGGATAGTATCGAGGCCTTTTGCCGCATGTCTTTTATTTCGGCTGGATTTCGGCTGGCGAGGTCAGGGATTAGGAGCCGGACAGGTTGAAGGGAAGATAGTTGTTCGACCCCTGCTGCACCGGCAGCAGCGGCCACGCGCCGTCGTTGCTGCGGGGCTCGAACTGGTGACACATGAATCGCCGCTGGGAGGCAACTGCGCCAGGATGGAATGGAAGCGAGCAGGGACTTCATCGAGGCTCGCAAGAAGCCGCTCTTCAGTGGCAGGCGTTTGTTACATTCAGATGAATGACTCGCCTGCGGATCAAGCCTTCTGATCGTCAAGAGCACTTAACCAATCGTCGCCGGTTGAAGATGGCACAGTCGGCGCACGCCTATGTGCGGGGAAATACCGCTAAGTTCTATGAGTGGCTGGAGTCGTCGAGTGCGGCGAAGATGATGCCCGACGGACCGCCGGTGTGGATCTGCGGGGATTGCCACGTGGGCAATCTGGGCCCGGTGGCCAACAGCGACGGCGAGGTGGAGATACAGATCCGGGACCTGGACCAGACGGTGGTGGGGAATCCGGCGCATGACCTGATTCGCCTGGGACTGTCGCTGGCAATGGCCGCGCGCAGCTCCGACCTGCCGGGGGTGACGACGGCGCGGATGATCGAGCAGATGGTGGAGGGGTATGGCCGGGCGCTGGGACGGAGATCAGCGCAGACGGATGGCAAGGACGCGAAGCCGTTGCGCCTGGTGATGAAGGAGGCGCTGAAGCGGAAGTGGCGGCATCTGGCGGAAGAGCGCATTGAGGATGTGAGGCCGGCGATCCCGCTGGGAAAGCGCTTCTGGGCGCTGTCGCGGGAGGAGAAGGCAGAGATTGAGCGGATTTTCAAGACAGAAGAGGGGCGCGCGCTGGTGACGTGCCTGAAGGGGCGCGAGCAGGGCGACGAGATCGAAGTGCTGGATGCGGCGTACTGGATGAAGGGCTGCAGTTCTCTGGGAAGGTTGCGCTATGCGGTGCTGGCGCAGGTGGGAAAGAACGGAGGCCAGGGCTTGTGCCTGATCGATATCAAGGAAGCGGCACAAGCCGCATCGCCGCGGTGGAACAAAGCCGAGATGCCGCGCGGGAACGCCGAACGGATTGTGCAGGGGGCGCGGTCCCTATCGCCGTTTCTGGGAGAGCGGATGCTGGCGGCGAAGTTTCTGGATCGGCAGGTGGTGTTGCGAGAGCTGATGCCGCAGGATTTGAAGTTCGAGATGGAGGAGCTTACCCAGGATGAGGCCATTGCGACGGCAGGGCTGTTGGCGCATGTGGTGGGGACAGCGCACGCGCGGCAGATGCGGCCGGAGACGCGCAGACGCTGGTCGGCGGAGCTGAAGAAGAGCTGGTCAGCCAAACTTGATGCACCGGGCTGGTTGTGGACGAGCGTGGTAGATCTGGTGGCGAGCCACGAGGCGGCGTACCTGGAGCACTGCCGGCGGTACGCGTTAGAGGCGTGAGCGGGTAGTTCAGGCGGAGACGGGGATGGCGGACCTGAGCCACTGCTCCATGACCTGATGGCTGACCAAGCCGGGCTGCTGCATGACGGTGCGTCCGGCGAAGAGGACGACGAAGTTGGGAATGCCGCGAACCTGGAAGCGCGCGGCGAGGCCGGGGTGCTGCTCGGTGTCGACCTTAAGGATGATGGCTTTGCCGGCCATGTCGGCGGCCACGCGCGCTACCTCCGGAGCGGCGCTGCGACAGGGTCCGCACCACTCGGCCCAAAAGTCGACCAGGATGGGAACGGGAGAGCTCTCGACGATTTCGTCAAACAGGGCGGTGTCGACGGCGAGCGGCGCTGCGAGTGGCGGCAGGGGCGACTTGCACGCACCGCATTGACCGGCGCTGGCGAGGCGCCTGGCCGGGACGCGGTTCTTTTGTCCACAGTGGGTGCAGGCGCGGATGACGGGCATGTGTGGCCTCCGGCGAGAACGTGCTGGGTATTGGATGCGGGGCGGTCAGCCGGATGAGATACGCCGCGTCAGATGGCGCGAAGCAGGCGGGCCGGCAGGAAGACGATAGCGGCAACAAGTTCCAGAACGCCATGCACGGCGATGCCGAGCAGCCGGAAGGGCAGCAGGAGCAGCCAGACGAAGGGGTACAGCAGGGCTGCGATCAGGGCCACGGGCCAGCAGAGGATCAGCAGCAGGCACCAGAGCAGGAATTTGATCATGCGGATCTCCTCTCCTTGGGACACGCACCCAGAGAGACGTACCGACCATTCGGTATGAGCTACGCAGCCGCGGCCTTTGAAGTTCCCTCGTTGGGTGAGGATAAGCGGACGCCCACATTCTTTCCCGTTCGACTGCGCTCAGGTCAGGATGGGGCACCCGGAGCAGCGCAAAGCCGGCGCGGCTATTTGCCGGCGACGAGCATGAAGCTGTCGGGGTCGGCGATGCATTGCGCGGCGGTGGAGACGTGCCACACGGTGCCGTCGGCGTAGCGAAGCTCCGTTACTTCAAGCGAGCCGACGGAGGTGAGGTCTTCCGCGGTCACGGTTTCACTGACGCTCTGATCGCCGCGCACGGAGGACTTGAGGGTGACGTGCTTCACGGTGTCCTCGGGATGCGGATCGTTGCCGAGGAGGCGGGATTTCGCCGCGGTGCCGTGGATGTCGATCTTCGCCTCGACGATGCGCGGGAGCCGCTTGTTCTGGATGGTGAGGCGCAGAAGCTGGGCGGGAGCGCCGGGATGCGCGCGCGCTGCCAGAAGAGCCTGGTTGCCGTCCTGCTGCGCGCTCAGGCCGATGGGGCAGGCGTCCAGCCGGGGAGAGGGGGTGCGGGCGGCGAAGGCAAGAGGCGCCGCGGAGAGCAGGAGTACGAAAGCCTTCAGAAAACGTGAACGCATACATACCTCCCGAATACATGGCGTTCTTTGAGGCGAGTCCACGATACGCCGGAGCGCGCAGGCGACGCAACCGAGCACGACGAGGGTCGTGGTCTCCTACCCTTCACTCCGTTCAGGATGGGGCACCCGGCGTGAATGGAACAAAAGGAATTGGCTCCCCGTTGACTCAGAACGAAACGGACGGCAGGTACGCACCTTGGGGTTCGTTGTACAGGCCGAGGGACATGAGCGTCATCGGCTGCACGACGCGCAGACCATTTTGCAGGCACCAGCGGAAGAGCTCCGCGTTGCGGGAGGGGACCAGGATGCCGGATCCGGCGAAACCATCGGCCGCGGCAATCAGCGCTTGCAGGTCATAGGTGCTCTGGGCGACCGCATGGCCGTAGAAGCCGAGGATTGACGCATACGCGGTAATCCGTCCGGCGCGTTCGCAGACGACGGCTGAGCCTTCCTGAATGGCATCGCGCAACGCGCCCGTGCGATCGTGACCGTGTACCTGGAGGCATACGCACGCGCAGGCTTCGAGGTCAGGCTCGACGGCCGGACGCACGGTGCACCCTTCCAGCCTGAGATGCAGGGCGGGACCGTTCATCACCACCAGCGGCTCGCGAACCACAAAGCCGAGGCTCGCATACAGGGCCAGGGAGCGGGAGTGGAATGCCGCCTGCACCAGACGTGCGCCACCCTGGCGCTGTGAACGAATGCGTTCGAGCGCGGCCTGCATCAGGGCGCGACCTGCGCCGCGGTTCTGGCCTTCCGGGTCGATGGTGATAGGTCCAATGCCCGAGATACGGTCGCGCTCATCCAGACAGTTGCTGCCGATGATGCGGCCGCCCTCCTCAGCGACCAGGCAGTACATCTGCGGGTGCGAGAACATGGCATGTAAAAACTCGACGGCCTCCTGTTGCTGCATGACGTCGGGCGGGAAGTTGTGCTTCGTACTGATGGCGTAGAACGCCTGGTAACAGATGCGTCCGCATTCGGCGGCGTCCGCCGGGACAGCGGGGCGGATAGTGAGGGGCAGCGGGGCAGAAGCAAGAGCCGGAGTCGCCATGGGGCCTCCTTGCGAGGCTGATTTTAGACAAAGGGCCGTGGCATGCAATAGAAGAAACGGCTGCCAGGGCAACGGAAGGGAAAGGCCGATGCAGGATGAGTTGAGCGGCGCTTCGCGCCGATATCCGGGAACAAGATGAAGCCCACCCTAGCTGCGCCAGGATGGGGCACCCGGCACCGGGGTTTGTGGCGGTTAACGGATGGCGGCGAGGGCGCTGCGGAAGAGCAGTTCGAAGTCGTCGCCGGCGGCCCGGTTCTTTGCGATCGAGGCTTCGATGGCTTTCTGCGCGGAGGCCCGCTGATAGCCGAGATTGACCAGCGCGGAGAGGACGTCGGCAGCCGCGGGGCCGCCGGCGACGAGCGCGGGCGGCGCGGTGGCGAGATCGTCGAGCTTGTCCTTGAGCTCGACCACCAGGCGCTCGGCGAGTTTCTTGCCCACTCCGGGGATACGGGTGAGTGTGGCGTGGTCCTGGGCACGCAGGGCGGCAACGAGCTGGTCGGCGGGCAGACCGCTCTGGATCGTGATGGCGAGCTTAGGGCCGACGCCGCTGACGGTGATGAGCCGTTCGAAGATGCGCTTGTCGTTGCGGTCGAGGAAGCCATAGAGAGCGAGGGTGTCTTCGCGCACCTGGGTGTGGATGTGCAGCGCGACCTCGGCGCCCTCGGCGGGGAGCGCGGTGAAGGTGGTGACGCTGAGCATGACGTCGTAGCCAACGCCGGCCGCTTCGACGATGGCCTGCTGCGGGTGCTTGGCGAGAAGGCGGCCGCGAAGGTGCGCAATCATGCGCTCATTGTACGGGGGACTGCCGCGGGGGCAGACGCGGGACCTGCCGTCGAGGCAGACGCGCTGCGCGCAGGAGCAAAGGCAACGGACTCGTTGGGTTGCGTTCCGGATGGGTATTCGAGTGGTCGTGAAAGACCCACCCTAGCTCCGCTAGGATGGGGCACCCGGGTTTGTGGGTGACGGTAGATCACAGCTCCGACCCTAGCTCCGCTAGGATGGGGCACCCGGGGTTTGTGGGTGACGGTAGTGCGCAACTCCCACCCTTCGCTGTGCTCAGGATGGGGCACCCAATGTTTGTGCCAGACGATTCGATGAAGAATTAGCGGCGGCGGTAGAGGATCTGGAAGTCGTAGCTGGGGTTGGGAGGGAAGAGGGCGGCGACGGCGCGGAGGCGCTCGGCCAGCGCGGGAGCTGCCAGCAGCGGGTATTCGCGCTCGCGCAGATCCATGTAATCGAAGTCCAGCGTGAGGGAGAGCAGGTAGATGGCGATGGTGTCAGCGAAGGCGGCGTGGACGTAGGCGGTCTTCGCCTTCTCGTCGAGCACGGGACGGGCGGCAGGCGCGGAGGAGGCTTCGCGGTCGGAAGAGCGGGAGGTACGATCGGAAGTGCGGTCGGGAGTGCGGTCGGGAGTACGTCCGGGGCGACCGCCACGGCTGGAGTCGTCAACGGGAGTTTCCCCAAAGGCGCGGCCGCGGTTCTCCCATGCGTCGTGGCTGGTTTCGCCGCGGACGGCGGTGTCGATCTGGCGCAGGACGAGATCCTCGAAGCTGCGGGGCGCACCGACGGATTCGACGAAGTGGTGGCCGATGTTGATGAAGAGCTCAAAGGCGAGCGCGAACTTGTCCTGCATCAGGCGGGTGGAGATGAAGATGCAATCGGCGCCGGCGAAGTGGACGTTACGATGACAGATGGCGCGATCGCTCAGCTCGGTGGTGTAGTGGGGTGCGATCAGGGTTTCGCCACCGCTGTCCGCATCGTCCATGACATCTCCGGCATTTGCACCTTCCTCGTGCTGATGGATGGTGAGGGGGACGAAGTAGTAGGCGCGGTGGTTGAGCGCGGCGGCAATGGCGCGCGGCACCGCATTGACGATGTGTTCCAGCTCTCCGTCCGGGAGCCTGGTTTCGGCAAAAGCGGTGTAGCAGAGGCCGTTGGCGGCCTGCTGCACGGGAATTTCGCGCGCTACCTGCGCGGCGGGCAACAGGTCGATCTGTGCGGTCTCAGCCATCCTTCGTTATTCTAGCTGAGGAAGCAGCCATGCCCATGACCTCATCGTTCCCTGCCAACTCACCCGCTCCGGCCACGCTGTTCGGCGTGCCGATCGGCAACTTCGGCCTGTTCGCCAGCACCCTCATTGCCGTGGCACTGGGCTTCATCGCATTCTTCGGCACGACGTTCGTCAGCATCTTCGGGCTGATGCTCTATAACGCTGTGGGACGGCACCAGGTGACACTCGCCGATAGTTACAAGTACATCGCGCTGCCGGTGGGAATTGGTGTGCTGGCGGTGAGCTTTGTTGTCCTGATGGGAATCTGGGTGCGGCGCAAGGTGACGGGACGGTAGAGGAACGGAGTCCTGAACGGCCCCACCCTAGCGTCTCATCCCAACAGGCGGCGAACGCGTGTCGGGGACCCCGATTGGCTAGAATGGGGCACGCGGACGTGTTGTTCGTCTCCCGCCCGGTCTCGGGCGGTGAAGCGGAGCAAGAAGTGGAATTAGTAGCGATCACGGATACGAAATCGACGCCTGAGCAGCGGCGCGTGTGGTGCGAACGGCTGGAGGCGGGCGAGATCCTGTTCTTTCCGCGGACCCCGATTGCGCTGGCGGCAAGCGATGTGGAGTTTCTGCGCGGGCAACAGCAGACGGACAGCTCGCTGCACAAGAACATTGCGTACAAGCCTAATGTGGACGCGCTTTCGGGCGTGGATGCGAAGACGGGGGATGCGGCGGCGGTGGAACGGCTGCACGGCATTCTGCGGCAGTATTCGCAGCAGGTGACGGCATTTCTGACGGAGTTTCTGGAGCCCTACACACGACGCTGGCAGTTGGACTACGCGAGCTTCCGTCCGCAGGAGGAGGAGGGGCGCGACCTGCCGCGGCGGAAGCGCAACGACCTGCTGCACACGGATGCGTTTCCCACGCGGCCGACGCAGGGGGCGCGCATCCTGCGGTTCTTTAACAACATTCACGCCACGCGCACACGGGACTGGGTGGTGAGCGATCCCTTCCGCGCGACCGCGGCAAGATATGCTCCGCGAGAGATTGCGCTGCCGAAGGCAGGGTCAGGCGCGGGCCGAGCTTTCAAGTCGCTGGCGCGGACGGCCGGCCTGGGCGCGGCCGTGCCTTCGCTGAAGCGATCGCCGTATGACGATTTCATGATGCGCTTCCATAATTTCCTGAAGGAGAACGACAGCTTCCAGACCACCTGCGCGAAGTACGACTACCGGTTTCCGGCGGGATCAAGCTGGATGGTGTACACCGACATGGTGCCGCATGCGGTGCTGGCGGGGCAGTACGCACTGGAGCAAACGTTCCTGGTGGAGCATGCGGCGATGGTGGCGCCAGAGCACTCGCCGCTGACGGTGCTGGAAGAGATGAGCGGCGCGCGGCTGGTGTAGCTGGAAAGAGCAACCCACCGCGCCTCCAGGAGCCTTCCCGTGTATATATACAGACACCTGTTCCCGCTGCGGCCGGCCGCCACAGTGGATACGCAGATCCCAGGACCCTTGGTCACGAACCGATGCCGGAAAGCATTCTGCTGAATCATCACTCGGACGATCAGGCTCGGCAAGGGACCAGCGCCGCGGAGATGGCTGGCGATTTGGCGCAGATTGTGGACCATCTTCCAGACGCCATCCTCTTTCTGGATCGGGACTGGCGCATCACCTATGCCAATGCGCAAGCGGTGCGCATCAGCCGCGTAGCCGCGGAAGAACTGAACGGCAGGACGCATTGGGAACTCTTCCCCGATACGCTCGGCACCGAAGTAGAACGCCAGTACCGTCGCACGATGGAGCAGCGCACCGAGGAACAGATGGAGTTCTACTATGCGCGCTTCGCAATCTGGCTGCGACTGCGCAGCGTACCCATTGAGATAGGGATCGCGATCCATTGCCAGGACGTGACGAAGCAGAAGGAGATCGACCGCCTGCGGGCCTCCTCCGTGCACCAACTGCAGCAGGTGTCTGAAGCGACAACGGATGCCGTCGTATCGCTGGATCGTGACTGGAACTTTACCTCTCTGAATCGGCGAGCGCGGGAACTGTTGGCGCCGAGCGGTAAGGTGCTGGGCACGAATATCTGGAAGAGCTTTCCGGGCACAGTGTACGAAGGCTCGCCGTATGTGGAGCACTACCACCGGGCGATGGACCTGGGGCTGCCCGGCGAATTTGAGGCGTTCTATCCGGCGCCGCTGGACTTGCTCTTCAAGATCCAGGTGCGCCCGTCCGAAGCCGGCATCATCGTGTTTTTTCGCGACATCACCGAGCAGCGGCGCAACGAGGAGACGCTCCGCCAAAAGCAACTGGAGACGGAGAGGCAGCACGCGGAGCTGGAGACGGTGTATGGAACGGCGCCGATCGGGCTCGCACTCTTTGACCCGGTGGAGTTCCGGTACTTGCGCCTGAACGCGCGGCAGGCGGAGATCGTGGGACTGCCGATCGAGGAGATTCTGGGATTGCGCGTAACCGATATCGCGCCCATTCCGGGGTTGCACGAGATGTTCGAGCAAGTGGCGCGGGGAGAGCCGGTGCGGAACCAGTTGCTGGAAGGAGAGTTGGTGACGGATCCGGGCTCTCATCGCTACTGGACGGTCAACTACTTTCCGGTATTTGACGCGGATGGATCCATCCAGGCGATCAGCGCTGCGTCGCTCGAGATTACGCAACAGAAGAAAGCAGAAGCGGCCCTGCTGCAGAGCGAGAAGCTTGCGGCGGTGGGCCGGCTGGCGTCTTCAATTTCCCACGAGATCAATAATCCGCTCGAGGCAGTGACGAACCTGCTGTACCTGATCGCGACGGACAGGAGTCTTCCGGAAGAACTGAGCGCGCTGGTAGCCACGGCGCAATCGGAGCTTTCGCGGGTAACGCAGATCGCCACGCAGACGCTGCGTTTTCATCGCCAGTCCGAACGGCCGACCTGGGTGAGTCCGGCGCAGTTAGTGAGCGTGGTGCTGAACCTGTACCTGGGCAGGCTGACCAACTCGAACATTCAGTTGGATGTGACGTACAAGACCGAAGCGCAGGTTTTGTGCTTCGAGAACGATATGCGCCAGGTATTGAATAACCTGATCGCGAATGCGATCGATGCGATGCGGAATGGCGGTCGCCTGGTGGTGCGCGCACACGATGCGATCGATCACCGCAGCGGGCGGGAGGGCATTCGGATCACGGTCGCGGATACCGGCCATGGCATGTCGGCTGCCGTGCGAGCGCGGGTGTACGAGCCGTTCTACACCACCAAGGAGCTGAATGGGACGGGGTTGGGATTGTGGATCTCGGCGGACATCGTCGATCGCCATCAAGGGCGGCTGATGGTGCGCAGTCGGGAAGGCGCCGTGGGGCACGGCACCGTCTTCAGCTTGTTCCTGCCGCGCGAGGAGCGCTGAGAGGAGCGGGCCGGCGGCAGCGCCGGCCTTCTCGCGCCGATGCGGCGTCAGATGACGCGCAGCAACAGCAGGATGATGATGATGAGCAGGATAAGGCTGATGCCGCCACCGCCGTAGTAGCCAACTCCGGGACCCATGCGGTAGCCGCCAAATGCAAATATCAAGAGCAGAACGATGAGGATGATCAGCATGTTATCTCCTTGCGGGCGAGGGCTTCCCGCGGTCGAACCATGTATCGAGGAACAGTGTACCGATAGGATGCCGGGAAGGGCAGTGCCTCGCGGGGGAAATTATTCCGTCCTCAGGACCTGCATGGGATCCGTAGAGGCGGCTCTGCGCGCGGGGAGATAGCAGGCCAGCAAGGCCGCCAGTAGAAGAATCAGCGCAACGGCGGCAAAGGCCGAGAGGTCCATGGCGCTGACGCCATAGAAGAGGCTTTGCATCTCGCGGCCTACGAAGCAGGCGCCGATCAGACCGAAGAACAATCCGGCGCAGGTGAGCACGACGCCTTCCCGCACCACCAGCGCCACAACCCCATTCCGGGTGGACCCGAGGGCCATACGCAAGGCAATTTCATGCGAACGCTGGGCCACGGAGAAGTTCATCACACCGTAGATGCCAACGCCCGCAAGCAGCAGCGCAATGCCGGCGAAGCTCACGAAAAGGATCAAAGTAAAGCGGTCCCCAGCCAGCACGTCGTCACGCACCTGCTCCATGGTGCGCGGATTAGCAACCGCGATCTGTGGGTCCACCGCATGAACCGCGGCGGCGATGCTCCTGGTCATGGATGCGGGATCTGCCGTCGTGCGTACCCCGAGCTTGGCCCCGGGCCAGGGGCTCTGCCAAAACGGCACCTCGATCTCAGGTGTTTCCTCGCGCAGTCCGCGGCTGCGCACGTTATGAAAGACGCCGACGATCTGCCAGTCGATGGGCGGCCCTAATTGCGCCAACCCGGGGATCAACTGCTGCACCACCACGCGCTGGCGCAGCGGGTCCATACCAGAGAGGAACTGGTGGACAAACGCCTCGTTCACCATCGCGACTTTGACGCCGGCAGCAGTATCCTGCGCAGTAAACGCGCGCCCCTGCAGCAGGCGGATGCCGAAGGTCCGGAAATAATCGGGCGTAACCATGCCGAATCCGGCCACCGGACGCAGCGATGGATCGGGCGCGACCGGTTTACCGGCGATGCTGAAGCTCATGCCGAAGCCCGCGCCGTAGAGAGGCTGCCCGGTCTGCGCCGAAACATCGGAGACACCGGAGACCGAAGCGATACTGGACAGGATCTGGCGGTAGTAGGCCACAATGCGGTCGGGATCTTTCGAGCGCCAATCGGGAACGGGCAGAGAGAACGTCAGCACGTGATCGGTGCGGACGCCGAGGTCTACGCGCAACAGCCTGGTAAAGCTGTGAATGGCCAGTCCTGCTCCGGCCAGCAGCGCGAGCGCAAGCGCGAATTCACCGACTACCAGGATGCGGCGCAACCGCTGCCGGCCCAGGCCGCTGCCGGACCTGCCCGATTCCTTGAGCGCCTCGGCGGGATCGATGCGGGAGGCGTACCATGCGGGCGCGCAACCAAAGAGCAGGCCGGCCAACGTGGTCGCCGCCAGGGCCACCAACAGGATGGGAAGGTTGAGCCGCAGATCCGCTTCGCTGGGCAGAGTGTCGGGAGGGGTGACCGCGATCAGACCCTGCAGCATGGCATAACCCACGCCGATGCCCAGCAAGCCCCCGGCAATGGCCAGCGCCAGACTTTCCGTGATGAGTTGACCGAAAAGAGTGCCACCCTTGGCGCCCAACGCACTCCGTACCGCCAGCTCCTTCTGCCGGGTCAGACTTCTGGCCAGCAGCAGATTGGCGACGTTGACGCAGGCAATCAGCAGCACGAAGGCGACTGCGCCAAGCAGGAGCCATAGCGTGAGGATGCGGTCGCTGGGCAGAAAATCATTCTTGAGCGGCTCGACTGACACTTCCCAGCCTTTCTCGCTCTGCGGATAGACCTGCGCAAGATGCTGCACCAGGGCGTCCATGCCGGTCTGCGCCTGCCGGATGCTGACCCCTGGCTTCAGCCGACCCATCGCGGTGAGCCAGTGGGCATCGTGATTGAGTTGCTGCGGAGTGAAGGCGAGGGGCACGACCAGTTCGCCCTGCCCGCGATCGTACAGGCCGGCGGGCAAGACGCCCACTACGGTGTAAGGCCGATTGTTCAGGCGCAGGGTCTGGGCGAGGATGCGTGGGTTCGCACCCAACCGCAGCCATAGCTTATGGGTCAGGATCACCTCATGCTCGCGCCCGGGCTGGCCCTCTTCGGGCAGGAAGTCGCGACCGAGGAAAAAGGGCAACCCCAGCATCCGGTACATGCCGGGAGTCGCAATCCGGCCGGTTACGATTTCCGGCTGGTCTCCGCTGGCCATGTTGAAGGTGCCCTCGGTCCAGGCGCTCACGTCTTCAAATGCATTGCTCTGCCGCTTCCAGTCAACGTAATCCCCTGCAGAGATCGGAACCCGCTCCCCATGCGTCCTGGACCAGAGCATCACCAGCCGATTCGGCTGCGGATAGGGCAAGGGCGCGAGCAAGGTGGCGTAGTCGACCGTGAAGATCGCGGTGTTGGCGCCGATGCCCAGCGCCAGCGTCAGCAGCACGGTGAGCGTGAGACCAGGGTTCTTGCGCAAGGTGCGCAGACTGTAGCGGAGGTTCCGAAGCATGCTGTGCATACCGGCATCCACCTCGCGATGCGCGTAGAGCTGAGGGCCAGGCATTCTGGAAGCAATCGGAATGCCGAGATCCCGATAAGGCTAACCGTAGAATCATCACTCCATTAGCAGAGGGAGCGCCGCGAGCATGGCGGAGTTTGCGCGTGTAAGCGGACAGCGGTTGTCCGTTGATGGACAGTGGTGCGTCTGCTGCGGAAGCGGTGCGCTGCGTTAACCCTGTGCGCTTTCGTTGGTGCGGTTCAGAAGGCTCGGGCGGGCGCAGCGGGGATAACGCGTCTGTGGCCTCCCACCCTACGCGATGAAGCCGCGTAGGATGGGGCACCCAGCACTCCGGGTTTACCCAGCACCGGTGCGGCTTACGTTTCGGGAACAAATGAACTATGCTCGGGCTTCTGTGAATTTCTTTCTGGAGGCTTGTCCTGATGTCATCCCGCAACCAAGCAGCGGCCCTGCTGCTCGCCTGTGCCGTACTCTCCCCTGCATTCGCTGCCGATAAGGCCAAGAGCAAGACGTCCGTGGCCGAGCAGCCGGCCTATGAGCAGGCGCAGCCCACGACGGAGGCGCTCGACCTGACGATGTATGGGCGCATTCGCGAAGAGGGGCTGACGCATTCGCACGTGATGGAGTTCGGGTCGGCGCTGGCGGACGACATCGGCGGACGGCTGACGGGCTCGCCCAACATGCAGAAGGCGAACGAGTGGACGCGCGACACGCTGACGCATATGGGCCTGGAGAACGCGCATCTGGAAGACTGGGGCGAGTTCGGCATGGGCTGGCAGCAGTTGAATACGTGGGTGCGGATGGCGTCACCGGATACGGCGCCGTTTATCGGGCAGGCGACGCCGTGGTCTCCCTCGACGAATGAAACGGTGAGCGGACAGGCGGTGAATGTCCAGATTGACGACGAGAAGGACATCGACAAGTATCGCGGCAAGCTGGCTGGCAAGATCGTGCTGCTGGGCGATATGCGCGAGGTGCCGCCGGTGGACAAGCCGCTGTTCGAGCGCTACACCGATAAGGAACTGGAGGAGATTGCGGAGTATCCCGAGGCGGGCAAGCAGGTCGACATGGAGAAGCGCATTCAGCAGTACTTGAAGCGCAGCGAGCTACGTGACAAGGTTGCCGCGTTTCTGGCCGAGGAGAAGGTAGCGGGCGTGCTGCTGCCGAGCCGCGATGGAAAGAACGGCGGGGGCAGCGGGGGCACCTTCTTCGATGACAACGGCGCCGCGCTGGGATCGCAGCCCTATAAGAGCGACAAGGCGGTGAAGGTGCCGGTGGTGGTGCTGGCGATCGAGAACTATGGCCGCGTCTTCCGGCTGCTGAAGCAGAACGTGCCGGTGACCCTGGAGATGAACGTCGAAACCAAGACGACGGGCGACCAGCAGCACGGCTTCGATACGGTGGCGGAGATTCCGGGCACCGATCCCAATCTGAAGGACCAGGTGGTGATGGTGGGCGGCCATCTAGACTCGTGGGCTTCCGCGACCGGCGCGACGGATAATGGCGCGGGTTCGATCGTGGCCATGGAGGTGGTGCGGATCCTGAAGGCGCTCAACGTGCATCCACGCCGGACGATCCGGATTGCGTTGTGGAGCGGCGAGGAGGAGGGGCTGTTCGGGTCGAGGGGCTACGTGAAGCAGCACTTCGGGTCGTATCCGCTCTCGACGGCGCCGGACCAGATGAAGCTGCCGGAGTTCTTCCGCAAGGCGGCCGGGCCCATCGAGACCAAGCCGGAGTGGAAGACGCTGGATGCGTACTTCAACATCGACAACGGGAGCGGCAAGGTGCGGGGCGTGTACCTGCAGGGAAATGCGGCTGTGGAACCGATCTTTCGCCAGTGGATTGCGCCGCTGAAGGATCTGGGCGTGACCACCATCAGCATGCGCAACACCGGCGGAACGGACCACCTGTCGTTCGATGCCGTGGGGCTGCCGGGCTTCCAGTTCATCCAGGACCCGCTGGATTATGAGAGCCGCACGCACCACTCGAACATGGATACCTACGAGCGGCTGCAGCCGGGGGACCTGGCGCAGATCGCGACGGTGGAGGCGATCTTCGTGTACAACGCCGCGATGCGCGACGCGATGATGCCGCGGAAGCCGTTTCCGCATCCGGAGCTGCGCGATCAGCAGATGGCGCCGCTGAAGGACTTGTTCCTGAACGCGACACCGGCCGCCCCGGCGCCGCAGACCGGGCCCACGACGAAGTAAGTGCGGATTGCGGTTGGAGACCTATGAGGGAGGGCGGACGCCTTCCCTCATTTCTTTTAGGCGCAAGGCAGACGAAGAACGGTGCGACGTGTTGTGGCCACCCCACCCTTCCCCTTCGCCTACGCTCAGGGTCAGGATGGGGCACCCGCGTCCGCAGCGGTGCAGTTTGGAGGGAAGCAGGTCCCTTCGACTGCGCTCAGGGCAGGCTCTTCGACTACGCAGGCCTGCTTCCTTCAGGATGACAACACCACAACCCCGAGTCCTGCTCCGTTGCAATGACAAATGCTCAAGTAGAATCGGCGTCATGTCCGAGTTAGCTGCGGTGTCTCCTGCCGTGATCGAGCGCGCCAAGAAGATCCGGCTGTTCCTGATGGATGTGGATGGCACGATCACGGATGGCGGCGTGTGCCTGATGTCGTTGCCCGATGGCGGGATTGCCGAGCTGAAGGTGTTCGATTCGCAAGACGGGTTGGCGCTGTCGCTCGCGCACACAATGGGCATCAAGACAGGCTTCATCACGGGTCGGAAGTCCGCCGCGGTGGCAAAACGCGCGGAAGAGTTGAAGGTCACATTCGTCTATCTGGGGCAGGCCACGAAGACGGCGGCGTTTGAAGAGTGCATGCAGAAGGCCGGCGTGGGCGTGGAGGAGACGGCGTACATGGGCGACGACCTGCCGGATTTGCCGCTGCTCGAACGAGCCGGGCTGGCGTTGGCGGTCGCCAATGCTGCGCCGGAGCTGAAGGCCATCAGCCACTATGTGACGGCGCGGCCGGGCGGCAAAGGTTCGGCGCGCGAGGTGGTGGAGCTGATTCTGAAGGCGCAGGGGCGGTGGGAGGAAGCGATTCCGCAGGCGCGGGCATAGGGTGGTGTCCCGGCGTTCGCGGCACGACGTCTGTGTGAAGCTGCTCGTTCTAGGACGTTGAGAACAAGCCAACCCAAGCTGGAGCAGTTTGCTCGTGACCAAATTCTAGACCACCCGATTTGATCATCGTCCGGAATACTCAAGCACGGGCGGCGGCACGTACTGTTTATCCGCTACGACTCCTTGCGGGCCGTAGAAGCGCAGCATCAGATTGAATTTGCGCGGCGGCACCGGAAGGTAGTTCGCCTCGGGCACTCCGTCGGGTTTGCTCGTTCCGAAATACAGCGTCAGCGAGCCGTCAGAGTCATATGTGAGCTCCGGGGTGTAGCTCGCCACGTTGTACTTCTGCAGCGGGTTAGGTACGAGCTCAATCGCTTCAGGCGTGTACGCCGTAATCGACCAGAACCGCTTGGCCGCGGGGGGCTGGCCAGCCGGAAAATGGATGACATAGCTACGCCCATTTGCTCCGTTAAGATCCCGCCCATCCGCGTCCACAAACACGTGGAAATAGGCCGCGGAACTGAAGTCATTGCCGTACTGAAGGAATTCCGTGATCCCTGCGCGATCTAGGACATTGCCTTCCCAATGGCCGATGTTGGTGAAATCGATCCAATTATTTACGTCGCGGTTGCCGCGGTAGTTCCGGACGATGTTCCGGTGAGCAGTCTGAGTGCCATCTGCCAAGGCAGCAAGCGATTTGTGTCCCTCGAAAAGCGCATTGAACTGGTTCGAGAGGGCGGCTTCATTCGGTGAGAGCGGCGGTGTGCGGGGCGAGGCAACCGCTTCCTTCAACTGCGCCAGAAAAACCAGAGGAACCGTGTCGATTTCAGTATCCGCGAGTGTCTTGAAGGGGAACGCAAACACTACTTTCGATTTGATCTGTGTCTTCGACGGAGGAGGATTCGGCAACCGATAGTCAGACAGAGATTGAAGCTCAAGTGACCGTCTGAAAGTATCCGCCTCCTCCGTCTGGTCTTTGCCGCTGGACGAGTACTTGTCCGCGCGGAAGATGAGCGTCGGGTGATCGACTGGCACGCGGATTACTGTTGCGCCGGACGGCAGCGGGCCTTGCGAGTCATCGTAACCACCTGGTCCGATGAAAGCGTAGACGCCGGCGGGGAACTTCGTGTCGTAGTTGAAGATGTTCCCGTACGGGTCCAGGACCAGCACCGAATACACCACATTCGTGGAAGGAACAGTGAGAATGGCTGGATTGTTCGCGGGTAATTGCATGAACGCACTGGCATAGAGAGTATCGACATTGATTGCAACGACTACTTGATACAGCGGCGTAACGCTACGGGGGCCGAGCAGTTGGTTTGGCGTTGAAAACCGGGATTGCTCGTAGGTGAACCAGAGCGGGTAGAAGGTCGTTACATAGTCGACCGCTGTCTGGTAGGCGTCCCTGTATCGATGATTCAGCGGGTCTGTTCCAGAGTTCAAAGGGTTCTGTGAGTGGGCAGTGTTGGCAGTGCCGGCGAGGACGAGCAAAGCAGAAAGGAGATGGAGGACGCTAAGGTTACGCGCAAGCGCTGGTATACGGAACTTAGGTCTCATTTTGCCTCCATAAGGGCGACAATGCTGGTCTGTCCGGATCGAAGTCCCGACACCTGCTGACGATAGACTTCGGGCGACGCTCGACACCGTAGCATAAGTCCGGGCAGCCTGTATATGGGTAGAGTGGGGTCGAGGGATGAACGGCAGATCACGACACTACCTTGCGGCCGAGCTGCCGGGAAGGGTTTGGCGCGCGAGGCGGTCGAGCTGATTTTGAAGGCGCAGGGACGGTGTGAAGAAGCGATTCCGCAGGCGCGGGCGTTCTGAGACGTTGAGCACTATCCCCACCCTAGCTTCGCTGGAATGGGGCACCCAGTTGAAGGCGAGTGCGTTTGTCAGCGTGCGAGCTGCTGATCGAAGAAGGACGCCATGATGCCGTAGGCCTCTCTGGATTCAGGAAGGGAGACGTTGTTCCAGAAGGCGTGCGGCAGCGCCTCGAAGACGACCAAGCGGGCATCGACGCCGTCGCGCAGAAAAGCGCGATGGAGGATGGTGGTGCCGCTCAACAGCATGTCACGGCCGCTGGTGATAAAGAGCGTGGGCGGAAAGCCGTGCAGGTCCGCAAAGAGCGGCGACAGCACCGGATCCTTGCGATCGGTCGCGCCGACGTATTGGCTGCCGGAGGGCTGGCTGTCGGGCGGATCAAGATGCCCGGAGAGGCCGTCGAGCGTATACATGGCCTGCGAGTCGCCGTAGCGGGTGAAGTCTCCCATACCGGAAAAGACGCCGAGCGCGCCAGGCAGGGGCAGACCAAGCTGCTTGAGCCGGACCGCGACTTCCGCGGTGAGGATCGCGCCGGCGGAGGTGCCGTAGAGCGCGATGTGCTGCGGCCTGTACGTCTTGAGCAGCTCCTTATAGACAGCGATGGTGTCGTTGACGGCGGCGGGAAAGGGATGCTCCGGCGCGAGGCGATAGAGCACCGAGACAACCTTGGTGTGGGTGAGGTTCGCGATCGGAATGCTCTCGGTGAGTGAGCCGGAGTCGGAGTTGAAACCGCCACCATGCACGTTGATGAGCACGCGGTCGGAATGCCGGGCAGGGGTGTCATTGGACGTGAAGATGCGCGTGGGCATGCCGGCGATGGAGGCCTCGGCCATGTGGACCGGATAGAGCGCAAGCGACGCCTGGCCGGCGCGCTGCTGCCAGTTGTCGGTATGGCTGCGACGCTCCGCCAGCTTCGGGGAGGCGGCGGCATCGGAGGCGGGTCTGGCGAGCATCGCCTGCGCCTCGGCGCTGATGGTGTTGGGCACGGGAATGATGCGGGTGATGTGCGCAGTTCCGTGAGCGTCGATGACACTGGTGTCGGTTTGGGGTGTGGTGTGACTGGCGGCGGGCTGCTGTGCGGGCGCGATCTGCAGAGACAGTGCCAGCGAGAAGGCGGCGTAGAGCGCGAGGCGAGGATTGGGTGGGCGCATGCGGGTGTCTGGTCCTCTGGTGCGGTCCTGCTCCAATGTAGCGCGCTGGTGTGTGGATGGGCGAATGGTAGGGGCGGTGTGGTTCGCTTTGTGAGGTAGAGAAGAAGCAGATCCTTCGGCTTCGCTCAGGATGACAGTAGAGGCGTGATGAGAGAAACCCCGCCCTAGCTGCGCTAGAACGGGGCACCCGGTTTCGTGACCCGATTTCATGAACCGGTTTCGTGACCTCGTTTCGTGACCCGGTTCGTGGCACCTGGTTTCGTGGCACCCGGGTCTGTGGCGGCGTGGGCTCTCGACGCAGCACCCGGTACGCCCTATGCTGGAAGAGACCATGTCCGTTTCCAGCAAAGAGAAGACACAACAGATCCAGGTACACCTGCCTGATGGGTCGGTGCGCGCGCTTGCCGCGGGTGCAACCGCCTATGACGTAGCGATGAGCATCTCGCCTCGGCTGGCCGCGGCGTCGGTGGTGGCGCGCGTGCGTCCGGTGGCGGGCGCGGCAGACGCCACGGAGAACGGCGCGGGCAATGCCCCGAGCGAAGCGGGAGAGCTGGCGATGTATGCGGCGCCGGATGCGGAGGCGGAGCGGCTGGTGGATCTGCGCGCGCCGCTGCTTGAAGATGTGCATCTGCAACTGCTCACCGAACGCGATGCGGATGCGCTGCCGGTGGCACGGCACTCTGCCGCGCACGTGATGGCGACGGCGGTGCTGGAGTTGTTCCCGGAGACCAAGCTAGGCCACGGGCCGGCGACGGATGCCGGATTCTTCTACGACTTCTACCGGCCGACGCCTTTTACTCCCGACGACCTGGTGGCCATTGAGGACCGCATGCGCGAGGTGGTGGCGCGCGACGAGCCGTTTGTGCGGGAGTACGTTCCGCGCGAGGAGGGGCTGGCGGAGTACCGGGCGCAGGGCGACTTCATGAAGGTGCACTTCATCGAGCGGTTCACCACGCCGGGCGAGCCTATCTCGCTCTATCGCAACGGCGAGTTCGTGGACTTCTGCCGCGGGCCGCATGTGCCCTCGACCGCGCGGGTGAAGGCGTTCAAGGTGCTGAATCTCGCCGGGGCGTACTGGCTGGGCGATGAGAAGAATCCGCAACTGCAGCGCATTTACGGGACGGCCTTCTTTTCCAGGAAAGAGCTGGACGAACATTTTGCGCGGCTGGAGGAGGCGCACCGGCGCGATCACCGGATGCTGGGCAAGCAGCTCGACCTGTTTTCCATCCAAGAGCTGGCCGGAGCGGGGCTGGTGTTCTTCCATCCCAAGGGCGCCATCATCCGCAAGACGATGGAAGACTGGATGAAAGATGAGTGTATCCGTCGTGGTTACGATCTAGTCTACACGCCGCACGTGGCGCGGGTAAACCTGTGGCAGACCAGCGGGCACGAAGGCTTCTACGCGCAGAACATGTTTACGCCGATGGAGCTGGACGATGCGGACTACCGGCTGAAGCCGATGAACTGCCCGTTCCACATCCTGATCTACAAGAACTCGCCGAAGAGCTACCGCGACCTGCCCGTGCGGCTTGCGGAGCTGGGCAACGTGTACCGCTATGAGCGCTCCGGCACTATGCATGGGCTGCTGCGCGTGCGCGGCTTTACGCAGGATGACGCTCACATCTTCTGCACGCCGGAGCAGGTGGAAGACGAGGTGGTGGGCTGCATCGATTTTGCGCAGGCGGTGCTGAAGACCTTTGGCTTCGACGACTTCAAGGTGGAGCTGTCCACCTGGGATCCGGCAGACCGCAAGAGCTACGTGGGTTCGGATGAGAACTGGGAGATGGCGACGTCTTCACTCAAGAACGCCCTCGAACGGAAAGGGATTCCATACAAGAGCATTCCCGGCGAGGCGGCGTTCTACGGGCCGAAGATCGACATCAAGCTGGTGGATGCGATCGGCCGGCTGTGGCAGCTTTCCACCGTACAGTTCGACTTCAACATGCCGGCGCGCTTCGAGCTGGAGTATGTGGGCCACGACGGCGAGCGGCATCAGCCGGTGATGGTGCATCGCGCGCTGTTCGGATCAGTGGAGCGCTTCTTCGGCGTGCTGATCGAGCACTACGCGGGCGCATTTCCGCTGTGGCTGGCGCCGGTGCAGATTGGCCTGGTGCCGATTGCCGAGCGGCATGTGGCGTACGGGGAAAAGTTGCTGGAGCAATTGAAGGCGGCGGGGCTGCGCGCGGAGCTGGACCGCGGCAACGAAAAGATGAATGCGAAGATCCGCGACTTCACCCTGCAGAAGGTGCCGTATGTGCTGGTGTTCGGCGACAAAGAGGCCGAGGCCGGGAATGTGAGCGTGCGGGTGCGGGGCAAGGGTGATCAGGGTTCGATGCCGCTGGCGGAGTTTCTGGCTAAGGCGGAGGCGCTGGTGGCGGGGAAATCGACGGAGTTGTGAGGGTGGGCTGAGAGCGCCCGACCGACCTCTCCTCTTTGCTTGCGCTCAGGGGTCAGGATGGGGGCACCCGGGTTGGTGGTGTAGAGGAACAGAACCGACAACCCCGCCCTAGCTGCGCTAGAACGGGGCACCCGGGTTGGTGGTGTAGAGGAACAGAACCAACAACCCCGCCCTAGCTGCGCTAGAACGGGGCACCCGGATTGGTGGCAGGGGAGCAGGAACAAACAACCCCGGATGCCGATAGCCGCGCGATCGAGTTTTGCGGCCTACTCTCCGTAGCCGAGGTGGATGGCGGCTTTGACCAGGGCGGCAGCGCCGCGCACGCATTCGATGGCCTGGGCATGCTGCCCATCCTTGCGGGCTTTGGCGGCTGCTCCGGTGAAGGCAGAGAGCATGGCGCGGAGTTCGGAGTCGGCTTCGTCGTCTTCCTGAATGTGACTGCGCTTTCTGGCCTTCTTCTGATTGGGCAGGGCGGCCTCGTCTTCGAGCGCGGTAAAGTCGCGAGTCCACGCGCGTGCCAACTCCTCTGTCCATTCGATGGAATCGGCGTCGACTTTGCTGAGAACGGCGGCAAAGGCGGCGTGCTCGGCGGCGCGGGCGAGGTCGGCCGCTGCCTTGGCATGGTCGGGCGCGTGCTCGGCGCTCTCGACGCCGCCGATGGCGAGATCGCGTAACTGGCCGGTGAGCGCGAGCAGAGCGGCATCGCCTTTGACGCCTTGGGTGAGTGCGGCGACGCGCGCGAGATGCTCGAAGGCGCGGCGGAGGTCCTTGCCGGGGCCCTTCTTTCCCGAATCCTTCTTGCGCGCGCGCTTCCCGCCGGAGCCGTGGTTTGGGGCAACAAGCCCGGCGAGATCATGCGGGTGGGGAGCATCTTCGGGATTTTCGCGGGGGTGGCCTTTGCCGGCGTGTTTTGCGGGTGCATGCTTTTTGGGAACATGTTTTGCGGCGTGCCCGGCGAGTGCACCGCGGGGAACCAACGCCTTGCCGCCTTCGTTCTTAGCTACTGGAGTCATGCGGGCTTAGAACGGGGCGGCCTGTTCTTCGTTGCTTGACGCAGCAAAGTCTCGGCGGGAGAGGAAGACAGAGTGCAAGTGTCCGGTAATGGACACCCCCGCGGCGCAAGTGAACAGCCGGGCGTGTATGTCTTCGCAGGAAGTAAGGCGTAAGTGAAGCGCCCAGCGCAACTTAGATCCGCCAAGGCTTTGGCGTGACGCATGCACAAGGAAGTTCACGATGGATATTGCACGTCCGGACTTAAAAGCGAAGAGGATACGCAAGCGCATTGCGGTTATAGCGGTGGCGATTGTCGTTCTGGCGGCGGTCACGGTCATGGCGTTGCGGCTGAAGCCGGCAGCGCCGTCAGTGGAGCGCAGCACGGTGTGGACCGACACGGTGAAGCGCGGGCCGATGGTGCGGCAGGTGCGCGGACTGGGAACGCTGGTGCCGCGCGAGGACATGATCCGCCAGATTCCGGCACAGACCGAAGCGACGGTAACGCGCATTTTGAAGCTGCCGGGTTCGCGGGTGACGGCGGACACGGTGCTGGTGGAACTGAGCGATCCCGGTCTGACGCAGCAGGCGCTGGATGCAAACCTGCAGTTGAAGGAAGCCGAAGCTGACCTGAAGAACGCGCAGGTGAAGGTACAGAGCGACCTGGCGGGACAGCGCTCGAGCGCCGCGAGCGTGGGCGCGGACTACCACACGGCGGAGCGCCAGGCCTCGACGGACAAGTCGCTCTACCAGCTCGGTGTCATCTCCGGGCTGGCATACAAGGCTTCGCAGGGCAAGGCGGACGCGCTGACGACGCAGAACGAGATGCAGCAGAACGTCGTGTCGATGAACGAGAAGGCAGTGGAGTCGCAGCTTGCGGTGCAGCAATCCAAGGTGGACCAGGCGCGTGCGGTAGCGGCGCTGAAGCAGCAGCAGCTCGATGCCTTGCGGGTGCGTGCCGGCATCAACGGCGTGCTGACGGATCTGCCGCTGGCGGTGGGCCAGCACGTGACGCCGGGGACCATGCTGGCGAAGGTGGTGGAGCCGGACCAGTTGAAGGCCGAATTGAAGATTCCGGAGACGCAGGCACGCGATGTACAGATGGGCCAGCCTGCCTCCATCGACACGCATAACGGCGTGCTGGATGGAAGCGTGACGAGAATTGATCCAGCGGTACAGAACGGAACGGTCACGGTTGACGTACAGCTTAATAACCATGTGGAGGGCGAGCGGCCGGACCTGAGTGTCGATGGAACGATCGACCTGCAGCGGCTGAAGGATGTGCTCTATGTGGGGAGGCCGGCGTTCGGCAACGAGGATTCGACCATCAGCCTGTTCAAGCTGAGCCCGGATGGGAAGACGGCGACGCGGGTGCCCGTGAAAGTGGGCCGCGCATCGGTGAATGCCATCCAGGTGCTGAACGGATTGAATGAAGGCGACGTGGTGATTCTTTCGGATATGTCGCGTTGGGACAACGCGGACAAGATCCGGCTGCAGTAGGAGTGGCAGGCTTACAGCGGTTCTGAAGACGATCCAGCACGAGACCAAGCGACGAGAGGAAGAGGCAATGACGGAAACGATGCAGCCGTTGATACAGATTGAGGCGCTCACCAAGGTCTTCTACACGGACGAGATCGAGACGCACGCGCTGGCGGGGGTGCACCTGGCCATCGGGCGCGGCGACTACGTGGCGATGTCCGGCCCCTCGGGCTGCGGCAAGTCCACGCTGCTGTCGATCATCGGCCTGCTGGATACGCCGACGGGCGGCAAGTATCAGTTGAACGGCAAGCCGGTGGAGAACCTGAACTTCGCGGAGCGCTCGCGCATTCGCAACCAGGAGATCGGGTTCATCTTCCAGAGCTTCAACCTGATCGGCGACCTTACCGTGGCGGAGAATGTGGAGCTGCCGCTGACGTACCGCGCAGGCATGCCGGCGGCGGAGCGGCGGCGGCGGGTGCAGGAGTCACTGGAACGGGTGAGCATGGCCCATCGCATGAAGCATTATCCATCGCAGCTCTCGGGCGGCCAGCAGCAGCGCGTGGCGGTAGCGCGCGCGCTGGCCGGCGCGCCGTCGATCCTGCTGGCCGATGAGCCTACCGGCAATCTGGACTCGAAGAATGGCGAAGCCGTGATGGAGCTGCTGGCCAACCTGCACGCCGAGGGGGCCACCATCTGCATGGTGACGCACGACCCGCGCTTTGCGCGCCATGCCGAGCGCAACATTCACCTGTTCGACGGCAAGGTGATCGCCGAAGGCGAGCTGTCACCCGAACAACTGATGCAGGTGCAGTAGCCAAGGGAGGAACGTGATGGAAGCTCGGCTCGGAAACATTGGCCACGATCTTCAGTATGCTGTGCGCCAACTGCGGAAGAACCCGGGGTTTGCCATCACGGTGGTGCTGACGCTGGCGCTGGGGATCGGCGCGATCACGGCGATCTTCAGCCTGATCTACAACGTGATGCTGAAGCCGCTGCCGGTCAAGAACCCGAGCGCCCTGTACAAGCTCGGGCGGGACAGCCTGTGCTGCAACTTCGGCATGCTGCAGAACAACTGGGGCATCTTCTCCTACGACCAGTACCGGTATTTCCAAGACCATACGCGCGGCTTTGAAAGCCTGGCGGCATCGCAGGCGGGGCAGTCAGCGTTCTCCATGCGAAGGGCCGGAGACGCGCATCCCGCCGAGTCCACGTTTGCCCGCTTCGTATCTGGCAATTACTTCTCCACACTGCGGGCACCGCTGCTGCTGGGACGGCCGATCACCCCGGCGGACGGCCTCGAGAGCGCGCCCGCGGTAGCGGTGTTGAGCTATCGCATGTGGCAGCGGCGCTTCGGGCTGGACCCGGCGGTCGTCGGGAGCACACTGCTGCTGAACGGTAGAGCCGTGACCGTCGTGGGAATCACGGACTCCAGCTTCTATGGCGAGATGTTGCGCGCCGACCCGCCGGAGTTCTGGCTACCGCTGGGGCAGGAGCCCAAACTGACGACGGATACGCCCAGGCTGAACCGGGGCGGGGTCGCGTGGCTCAACATCCTGGGGCGAACACTGCCCGGCGCCGACCCGAAACAGATTGAATCGCAGCTCAATGTGGAGCTGAAGCAGTGGCTGCGGAGCCGTGATCCGGACCTGCGCCCGCAGGACCGCGCCCACATCGACCAGCAGCGAACGGCGCTGGTCTCGGCGAGAACCGGCGTGAACAACGTGAGCCAGAACTACGGACGCGCGCTCGAACTGCTGATGGCGGCGGCGGCCTTCGTGCTGCTGATCGTCTGCGCGAACGTCGCCAACCTGCTGCTGGTGCGCGCCGTGGCGCAGCGGCAACAGACGGCCGTGCGCGTCGCGCTGGGCGCCAGCCGCCGGCAGTTGATCCGTCAGGCCCTGGTAACGAGTGTGACACTGAGTGTGCTGGGAGGGGTGGCGGCGACCGGAGTGGCCCTGGCGCTGGCGAAGTCGATGATGGCGCTGGCATTCCGGGGAGCAAAGTATGTGCCGCTCGACGTGACGCCATCCTGGCCGGTGCTGGCGTTCGCGCTCGGCGTTTCGCTGCTGACAGGCGTGATCTTCGGCGTGGCGCCGGCATGGCTGGCCACGCACGCGGACCCGGCGGAGGCGTTGCGCGGCGCCACGCGCTCCACGCGTGACAGCAGTTCTGCTCCACAACGGGCATTGGTCATCGTGCAGGCTGCCATGTCTGTCGTGCTGTTGTGCGCGGCAGGGCTTCTGCTGCGCAGCCTGGCCAACCTGCAGCACCAGGATTTCGGGTTCCAGACCGACCATCGCTACATCCTGCAGATGGACCCGGAAGTGGCCGGCTACAAACCAGACCAGATGGATGATCTGGATCGCAAGCTGCAAGCGCGGCTGATGCAGATTCCGGGAGCGCAGCAAGCGGCGTTATCACTCTACACACCGATGGTGGGCAACAACTGGAGCCAGTTCATTTCGCTGCCCGGGCAGCCCTCGAGCACAACCAGCAACCGCTGGTATGACGGGTGGTGGGTACGCGTGACGCCGGATTACTTCGACGCGATCGGAACGAAGCTGCTGCGCGGGCGCCTCTTTACCGATGCGGACAATGCCCATACGCGTCCCGTCGCCGTGGTGAACGAGACGTTCGCAAACCGGTTCTTCAAGGGGAAGGATGCGATCGGGCAGCACTTCGGCTTCGAGCCGGAGCTGGCGTCGCAGTTCGAGATTGTCGGCGTGGTGGAGAACACCAAGTACGACGACCCGGAGAAACCGGCCCAGCCCATGTACTTCCTGCCGTTCGCGCAGCGCTTCCAGGTGTACGAGAAGGACTACGCCACCTTCGAGCCGACATCGCGCTACGCCCGGAATGTGACACTGCACGTCGAGGGGAGCAGCGCTTCCGCAATCGAAGCCGCGGCACGGCGAGCCTTTGCCGAGGTCGATCCGAATCTGCCGGTGGATTCCTTCATGAGCTTCGCCGAGCAGGTGGGCACGAACTTCAACCAGCAGGAGCTACTCGCGCGCCTGACTACGCTGTTTGGGATCGCAGCGCTGATCCTGGCGTCGATCGGTCTTTATGGAGTGACCGCCTATTCGGTGCAGCGGCGCACGGGGGAGATCGGCGTGCGCATGGCGCTGGGTGCGAATCGCCGCCGCATTCTGCAGGAGGTGCTGGGACGGGCGCTGCGGCAATGCGGGCTGGGCCTGCTGATCGGAATTCCGCTGGCCTATGCGGCAGGACGCGCCCTGACAGCGCACCTGTATGGCGTGCCGGCTTTCGATCCGGCGATTGTGCTGATCACCGTAGCGGTGTTGGGCACTTCCGCGGCGATGGCCGCGATGATTCCGGCGCGGCGTGCGGCGTCGATCGAGCCAATAGAAGCGCTGCGTTCGGAGTAATGGGGACGAAAATCGGCAGACCGGAACGGAGGTAAGACGGCCATGAACCTTGCGAACGATCTTCGCTACGCTGTGCGGCAACTGCGCAGCAGTCCGGCTTTCGCTATCACCGCGATACTTTCGATTGCACTGGGCATCGGCGCGACGACGGCCGTCTTCAGCGTGGTCCATGCCGTGCTGCTGGATCCCTACCCGTACCAGCACGCTGACCGCATGGTGCATGTGGAGCTGCGGCGCCCGGACAACCGCGAGTGGGGGCTGCTGATGGTCAACGGCACCCAGTATGCGGACGTGCTGCACGCCCATGCCGTGGAAGATGCATTCCTGATGGCCAACCAAAGCGGGAATGGGACCATGACCAGCGGCACGGTGCCGGTGACGGTAAACCTGGGCATTTACTCGCCGAACCTGTTTACCTTCATGGGAGTACCGCCGCAGCTGGGGCGCGAGTTTACGCCGGGGGACGCAGCGGGCCATCACGCGAACCCGGTCGCGGTGTTGAGCTATCTGTTCTGGAAACGGCAGTTCGGCGCCAGCAAGGACGTGCTTGGAAAGACGCTGACGATCGACGCCAAGGTGTACACCATCATCGGGGTGGCGGCGCCACGCTTCACCTGGGGCGACTCCGACGTGTACACGCCAGCCTTGGCGACGGCGGATCCAGCGGAGCTGTGGCAGGTGTTCGTGCGGCTGAAGCCTGGTGTCACCCGGGCGCAGGCTGGAGCGGAGTTCGGCGCGCTCTTGCCGCGCTTCCTCGAGCAGGCGCCGAAGGACATTCCGCGGGACCTGCACGTAGGGGTCGTGACCTTGAACGAGGAGGTGCTGCACGGCTTTGCCGGCCCGCTCTACCTGCTGTTTGCGTCGGTGCTGCTGCTGCTCCTGATCGGGTGCGCGAACGTATCGATTCTGCTGCTGGCCAGGGGCACGGCCCGCGAGCACGAGTTTGCCCTACGCTCCGCCATGGGCGCCAGCCGTTCGCGGGTGATCGGCCAACTGCTGACGGAGTCTTTCGCGCTGTCACTGGTGGGGGGCAGCCTGGGGGTGCTGGCAGCGTACTTCGGCGTGGAGGTGCTGGCGGGCGCGATGCCGTTCTACTCCTTCCCGCACGAGGCCTCCATCCATGTGAGTGGAGCGGTGCTGCTGTTCACGCTAGTGGTGGCGCTGCTCACCACGCTGCTGTTCGGGCTCTCGCCGGCGCTGCAATTGTCGCGCTCGGCAGTCGGGCAGATGATCCAGTCCAGCAATACGCGCCAGAGCGGAAGCCGCGGGAACCGCCGCACCCATCGTCTCCTGATTGCCGGCCAGGTGGCGCTGACCATGCTGCTGCTGACCAGCGCGGGCGCGGCCATCCAGGGCTTTCTGGTGCTGTACCACACGCCGCTGGGGATGGATCCGCACAACATGGAATTGATGGACGTGATGCTGCCCCGGGAGGCACATCCGATGTGGGAGGGGCGAGCGAACCTCCAGGAAGCAGTACGCGCGACGGTCGCGGGAACGCCGGGGGTGGAGAACGCAGCGGTCTCGACCACGTGGTTGCCGCCCCTTGAAGGCTTCATGGCCAAGGTGGAGGTGGAGGGCAAGGCAGACATCAAGGGCGCGCAGGCAGAGCTTAGCCTGGTCAGTCCACAGGCCTTTCAAACGCTCCACATTCCCGTGCTCACGGGCCGCGTGTTCAATAACGCGGAGCGGACGCGCGCTGCCCATCTGGCTCTGGTGAACCAGGCCTTCGTGCGTCGCTACCTGCCCGGGACCGATCCCATTGGGCAACATGTGCGCAGCGAAGCACTCAAGCTCGACCGGCCCATGCTGCTGTTGGGTCCGGAGCCCGACGGTTGGCTGGAGATTATCGGCGTGACGGCAGATGCGCGGAACGATGGGTTGGACCAGCCGGTGCAGCCCGCGGTGTTCCTGCCGGATTCCTTCGTGATTGCGCCGGCTGTGAGCCTGCTGGTGCGCACGCGGCGAGACCCGGAGGCCACGATGCCGGCGATCCAGAAACAACTCTCCCACCTCAATGGTGAGCTGGTGGTCGGCCGGGCGCACACGCTCGAGTGGTTCCTGGAGAGCCTGGCGTGGGGACGGCAGCGCTTCGTCGCGGCACTGTTTGTCATCTTCGCCGCGCTGGCGCTGGCGCTGGCGGCGACCGGGCTCTATAGCGTGGTGTCGTACATCGTCGGACAGCGCACGCGAGAGATCGGCGTCCGCATGGCGCTGGGCGCGCAGCGATGGGATGTGGTGCGCGCGGTGATGCAGGGCACGGTCTTCACGGTGGCGGCGGGACTGGGGACAGGGTTTGTGCTGTGCATAGCGCTGAACCGGACCTTGCGGGAGATCGTCGAGAGCAGCTCGAACAATCCGCTCAGTCTGGTAGGGGGCGCCGGTGTGTTGCTGGGTGCGGCGGTTCTCGCATGCATTCTGCCCGCTCGGCGGGCGGCCTCGATTCAGCCGATGCAGGCGCTCCGCAATGAGTAGTCCGCGCAGGATGGGGCTGATTCTCGCTCCATCGGAGGGAAAACCGGATGCTTGGCTGTCCTTGGATGATCGGTGGTGTGAAGCGAAAGACCCACCCTAGCTTCGCCAGGATGGGGCACCCGGATTCGCTCCATTGGTATGGAGAGTGAAGGGCTGCGGCAAATAGGAACTGAGCACATAAAGGACAGGATGATCTCACTTCGTAATCTTGAACGCAGTTACAAGACGGGCGCCGGGCAGACGTGGGTGCTGCGCCGCATTCATCTCGACATCAAGCCGGGAGAATTCGTAACCGTCATGGGCCCGTCGGGCGCGGGAAAGTCGTCGCTTCTGAATGCCATCGCGCTGCTGGACGACCAGTGGGCCGGCGAGTATTTCTTTCACCAGCAGCCGGTGCATCGCATGAATCGCAAGGAGCGCGCGGAGCTGGCGAAACGGAGCATCGGTATGGTCTTCCAGAGCTATCACCTGCTGGACGACCTGACGGTGGCGGAGAACATCGACCTGCCGCTCTCCTATAAGAACATGCCGCGCGCCGAGCGGCAGGCACTGGTGGCGGACACGCTGGACCGCTTCAACATCGTCGGAAAGAAGGACCTGTTTCCCAACCAGCTTTCAGGCGGACAACAGCAGCTCGTCGGCATTGCGCGGGCGGTGATTCACAATCCCTCGCTGCTACTGGCGGATGAGCCCACGGGCAACCTGCACTCCTCGCAGGCCAAGGAGATCATGGAACTGTTTCGCACGTTGAACCAACAAGGCACCACGATCATTCAGGTAACGCACTCGGAGACCAACGCCGCGTATGGCGATCGCCTGCTGGATGTGCGCGATGGCTGGCTGGTCGAGGACAGCGGGAATCCCCACCTGCACTCTACTGAGGAGCGCGCCGCACGATGACAGCGACCGGACCGCAGATGCTGGATGGATTTCCTGTTGACGACAAGGTGGAGGGTAGAGATAGATCCATCGACGCTCGGGATGAGACGCAACGTGGAGAGCGTGAAACCCACCCTAGCTGCGCCAGGATGGGGCACCCCGCCACCTTCCTCGTGTTGGCCTGCTTGGTGCTTACGGGGGCGCCGCCGCTGCTGAGCCAGACAACCGCGCCGGCAGCGCAGGTACAGACGGGGCAAGCGCCGGCGGCGCCCCAACAGCAGCCATTCCACGTCGCGCTGCCGCACTCCTACAACCCATTCAGCAGCTACACGGCGGTTACGGTGCCGGAGCCCGACCTGGCCAACTCACCGCGGCTGGACCAGTTGATTCGCGACGGCAAGCTCTATCTATCGCTTGAAGATGCGATCGACCTGGCGCTCGAAAACAACCTGGATCTCGCGATCGCCCGTTACACGCTGCCCATGGCCGAGATGGACCTGTTGCGCGCGAAGGCCGGGTTCCAGATTCTGGGCGTAAATACCGGCGTGGTGCAGAACACGGAGGGCGGCACGGCGGCGCCATCAGCGGGCGTAGGCGGCACGTCCAGCGGCGCGGGTGGCGCGGGCGCCGGTGCGGGCGGCCTGTTCCAGTCCACCCTGGGTGAAGGACCGCCGATCCCCAACTTCGATCCACACATTCTGGCGACGGGCAGCCTGGAGCATCTGACGCAGCCCCTGGTGAACACGGTCACGTATGGCGTGCCGTCGCTGAAGCTCAACACCGGCATCTTCGACGCCACGTATCTGCAGTCCTTCAGCACGGGAACGTCGCTGGAGTTCGATTTCAACAATCAGCGCCAGACCATTAACAGTCCATTCCAGCAGCTCAACCCTTCGCTGAACACGAACTACCGCTTTCTTTTGCAGCAGCAACTGCTGCAGGGTTTCGGTTTCACGCCGAACAGGCGGTTCATTCGCATTGCGAAGAACAACCGGAAGATCTCCGCCGCCGCGTTCAAGGTGCAGGTGATCGCCACCGCGACGCAGATCGAGGATATCTACTGGGACCTGGTCAACGCCTACCAGGATGTGCAGGTGAAGGAGCGGTCGCTGGCGTTCGCGCAGAAGTCGCTGGATGACGAGCGCAAGCAGCTCGAGCTGCAAGCGGTACCGGCCATGGACGTGATGAAGGCCGAGGCCGAGGTGGCCACGCGCGATCAGGACATGACCATCGCCAAGACGTCGCTGCAGTTCCAGGAATCGTTGATCAAGAATGCGTTGACCAAACGCCTGGATCCGGCGCTGGAAGAGACACCGGTGATTCCGACGGCGGCGACGCAAGCCTTTGTGCCGGAGACCATGCAGCCGGTACAGGACCTGATCGCCGAGGCGCTGAAGAACCGGCCGGAGCTGTACGAATCGCAGGTGAACCTGGACAATTACCAGATCTCCCGGCGGGCGCTGCGCAACCAGTTGCTGCCGACGCTCTCCGCCACCGCCTACTACGCAGGCTACGGATTGGGCGGCCAGCCCAATCCCAACTTCAACACCGGCGGCGGACCGAACACGGTCAACGTGCCGAGCGGCTACGGCGGTGCGCTGCAGAACGCCTTCAACAACTCCTCGCCCGACTATCTGGCGGAGCTGCAACTGAACATTCCCATCCGCAACCGGCAGGCCAAGGCGGACCAGTTTCGCTCGGAACTCGAGTACAAGCAGGCGGAGCTGGCGCTGGAACAGCAGAAGAAGAACGTGCGCATCGACGTGCGCAACGCCGCCTATGCGCTACAGCAGGTGCAGGCGCGCGTTGAAGCGGCACGCAAGTCGCGCGACCTGGCGCAGCGCACCTTCGACATCATGAAGCAGGAGCAGCAGTTGGGCGCCGGATCGAACTTCCAGACCCTTTCGGCAGAGCATGACCTGGCCATCGCCAGCTCCACGCTGGCGCAGGCGGAGACAACGTACCAAAAGTCGCGGGTGGAGCTGTATCGTGTGACCGGGCAGACGCTGGACCGGCTGGGCATCTCGCTGGAGCAGGCCAGGGCGGGTGTGGTGCCGGGCGCCGCCACTCCCAACATACCGCCACCGGCGGCTGCGCCGGCGACGACGCCGTAGTAGAGTGAACCACGATGTCGACGGTTCCACAGCAACCCGCACACGCCGCAAAGGCGCGCACCGCACCGGCGGACCAGCCGCGGCTGCTGCTGGCTGACGACCAGGCGCACATCCTGGATGCACTGGAGATGCTGCTGCGGCCGGAGGGCTATCGGCTGGAGCGGGCATCCTCGCCGCGCGCGGTGATCGAGTGCATCGCCAGCGAGAGCTACGACGCGGTGCTGATGGACATGAACTATGCGCGGGACACCACCTCCGGCGCAGAGGGGCTGGACCTGCTGGCGGAGATCCTGGGATACAACAGCCGTCTGCCGGTGATCGTGATGACGGCGTGGGCGAGCGTGGACCTGGCGGTGGAGGCGATGCGGCGGGGGGCCTGCGACTTCATCCAGAAGCCGTGGGACAACGCGCGCCTGCTGACGGTGCTACGCACGCAGATCGAGCTGCATCATGCGCTGCGCAAGGCGGAGGTGCTGGAGGCGGAGAACCGCTTTCTGCGCGCTGAGAGCCGGCCCGCGTTTCTGGCCGAGGCGCCTTCGATGCGGCCCGTGCTGGCGATGATCGCGCGTATTGGTCCCTCGGACGCGAACGTGCTCATAACGGGGGAACACGGCACCGGCAAAGAAGTAGTGGCGCAGACGCTGCATGCGATCTCCGCGCGCAGCACCCGCAACCTGGTGGCGGTGAATACCGGAGCCCTGCCGGAGGGCACCTTCGAGAGCGAGATCTTCGGCCACGTGAAGGGGGCATTCACCGACGCACGCACCGATCGCATTGGCCGGTTCGAACTGGCGGACCATGGCACGCTGTTCCTGGATGAGATCGCGAATGTGCCGATGCGGCAACAGGCCAAGCTGCTGCGGGTGCTGGAGACAGGGGAACTGGAACGCGTGGGCTCGTCAAAGACGCGCAAGGTGGATGTGCGGCTGATCTCCGCCACCAACGCCGATCTGGAGCAGGAGAGCGCGGAGGGCCGTTTTCGCGCCGACCTGCTCTTTCGCCTGAACACGGTGGAGATCCACCTGCCGCCGCTGCGTGACCGCCGTGAAGACATTCCGCTCCTTGCCGGCCATTTTCTGAGCCGCTGGAGCAGCCGCTATCGGCGGCCGTTGGCGGGTTTCACGCCCAAGGCGGTCAGCGCGATGCTGGCGTATGCGTGGCCGGGGAACGTACGCGAACTGGATCACGCAGTGGAGCGGGCCGTGCTGATGGTGCACGGCACGCATATCGATACCGGCGACCTCAGTCTGGCTCCGCACCGCAGCGTTGCGGCCGGGGGAGCGGCAGGTCTGGAAGAGATGAGCCTGGAAGGGGTGGAGAGTATTCTCATCCGCAAGGCGCTGGCACGCGCTTCCGGCAATGTGAGCCAGGCCGCGGAGGCGCTGGGACTGAGCCGTGGCGCGCTGTACCGGCGGATGGAAAAGCATGGTATCTAGGCCATCTCCACGCGGGTGTCCGCTCTGCCGCTTGCACCGCCTGCTGAGGAACCCGCTGCATGCGGCGCTCCGCTGAAGGCCGGCTGCGCTGGCTGGAATGGTTTGGGCGATGGATGCAAGACGGCAGGTCAGAACGCAGACCGGTAACGCCGCACGGCCGCCGGCAACCGCGCACGGCCTTTGAGACGCGGCTGAAGCTGCTGTGCGCAGCGCTGCTGGGACCGGGCGCCGGAGTGGTTCTGGGCCTGCTGCTCTACCACAAGGCAGAGCCGTACGTCCTGTTCCTTACCGTGGGCGGTCTGCTCCTGCTTGGGCTGCTGCTCTCCAGCCTGCTGGTGGAGCACGTGGTGCGCCCCATGCAGACGTTGAGCAACGTGATCGGCGCATTGCGCGAGGAAGACTATGCCTTCCGCGCGCGGGGCGAGCGCGCCAACGACGCGCTGGGAGAACTGGCGCATGAGGTCAACGCTCTAGCCGATATGCTGCAGGAGCAGCGCGTGGGCGCGCTGGAGGCCGCCGCGCTGCTGCGTCGCGTGGTGGTCGCGATGGACGCGCCGGTGCTGGGCTTCGATCCGGCAGGAGTGCTGCGGCTGGTGAACCCGGCAGCGGAACGGCTGTTCGGGCTATCGTCGATGATGAGCACCGGCAACAGCGCCGCGGCGCTTGGCCTGAACTCGCTGCTGGCGGAAGAAGATGAAGGGATCGTGGTGCTGGAGAAAGACCATCGGTCGGTGCGGTGGATGGTGCATCGCTCAACCTTTCGGCAACGCGGAGTGCCGCACACGCTGCTGCTGCTCTCAGACGTAAGCGCCGCGCTGCGGGAGGAAGAGCGTCAGGCGTGGCAGCGGCTGATCCGAGTGCTGGGACACGAGATCAATAATTCGCTGGCTCCGATCAAGTCCATCGCCGGCAGCCTGCGGGCACGGGCGCTGGCCCAGGGCCTCGACGAGGGAGCCGATCTGGAACATGGGTTGCGGATCATCGAAGGGCGGGCGGAGTCGCTGCATCGTTTCGTGCAGGCATATCGGCAATTGGCGCAGCTACCTCCGCCCAAGCTGACGGCCGTGCCGCTGCGGCCGCTGGTGGAACGCACACTTGCGCTGGAGACACGCCTGGCGGTGGAGTTGAGAGGCGGCCCCGAGGTGACGGTGCGCATCGATGCGGACCAGATGGAGCAGTTGCTCATCAACCTGGTGCGCAATGGCGTAGAGGCAGCGCAGACCTACCGCGAAGGGCGCCCCGGCGTGCCGGCGATGAAGCCATGGGTGGCGCTGCACTGGCAGATCTCCGGTTCGCAGATTGCGATTGCCATCGAGGACAACGGATTGGGCATCACCAATCCATCGAATCTGTTCGTGCCGTTTTACACCACCAAGAGCGGCGGCAGCGGCGTGGGGTTGGCGCTGGCGCGACAGATTGCGGAAGCGCATGGAGGCTCGGTGACGCTGGTGAACCGCCTGCAGGGAGGCTGCCGCGCCACCATCCTGTTGCCGGCCAGCTCGTCGCTGTAGAGCATTAAATATTTCGTCTTCACGAGGCGGTTTCGTCCGGGCGCAGGCGCAGCGGGGTGGCATCCGCGAACTGGGGCTGCGACAGAGCGCGATGGATGTCGGTATGCAGCGACTCCAGTACGGAGGTGATGGTCTCGGTGAGGTTCAGCACGTCATGGGCGCGGCCTGAGAGCGGGCTGCCGAGGCGCTCGAAGTGCTGGCGGATCTCGTGCTCCAGCCGCGCCTGCGCAGCGCGGAGATCGACCGGAGCGGAGACAGGCTTGTGGTTGACCTCCTGCGCGAGCACGTGCAGCATGTCGGAGACGGCTTGATCGAAGCCACGCTGGGCAGCGGTGATGAGGTCCGGCAGGTCCTTGGGAGGCTTAGGCAGGCGGTATTGCACCAGCGTGATCTGCACCAGAAGCAAGGTGCGTAGGCGCGGCTGCCAGTGACTAATCCGGTCACGAATCTCCAGCTTGTGGCGCCGCGACGATCCAAACTCAAAGATCACCGCGTCGGCCTGAGCGTTGACCGCGGAAAAATTCTGATTGATCTCATCCCGTAACTTGCGGATCCGGCTCAATGCCTTGACCCGGTCCTCTTCCATGAGCTGCTGGGCGAGTTCGGCGAGAAGCTCCAGGTTGTGAGCGAAGATGCTCTCCATCTCATCCACGGCATTCCGCACCCACAGGCGGTCGAAGACAAACCACATGGCCATGAGCCCAAGCAGCACGCCGGCAACGCGGTCGCGGGCCACGGCGAGCGAGGTCTGGATGGTGAACTCCTGCAGGTTGATGAGGTAATACGCGAGCGCCAGTTGAACCCCGAAGTAGGACAGCCGCGAGCTGGCAGTGGCGAACCATGCGGCAATGGCGGTGACGGCGGCAAACAGAACAGAGAATCCGGAGATGGAATCGAGGTAGGGCAGGATAAAGACCTGTGCTCCCATACCGAAGACAAAACCGCCGGTGAGGGCGCCGGCGAGACGCAGAAACTGCTTCTGCCGCGAAGAGCCTGTGGTGGAAAGGGCGGTGATGATGCAGGTGGCGACGGCGGTGCTGATGCCAGGCCATGCGACCCCGGTATAGATGACATAACAGATCATGGCGGCCAGGCATCCGCGCAGAGCAAAGCGCACGTGCTCGGGGTTGGAAAACGCATCGCGCACAAAGAGGCGGGGTCGTTCTTCGGGATCGATATCCACGACGAGCTGGCCGAGTCCCGCGCCGGAGCCGAATGCGTGCGGAATGAGAGCGACCACTCGTTCCATCTCCGGCACGAAAGGCAGTGTGCCGGCATTCTGCCGCAGGTGCACGCGTGACCGCTGGAACAACTGAGGGCGCCTGAGATTGTTGTGCAGCTCAGCGATCTCCGCCGCGAGGTGCGTTATGCGCTCTCGATCCGCCGCGTTGCCGTTCGCGGAGGGTTCGGACGACGGGGACGGGGGGTGCTCGGACTGGAACAGTTGCAGGCTCGCGGCGAGGTCGACCAGGCGGGCGGTCAGGGAGATCGCGGCGTTCATCTGTGCTTTGAAGTTTGGCTCGTACCCAGAGCGGTTCAGCAGGCGACGCAGACCGGAGGGGCCAACGGTCGCATATTGCGAGAGCTTCTTGTCGGTCGCGGTATCGACCGGCTGTTCCATCGCCAGCGCGCTCAGGGCCTTTCCTACGGTCTGCAGGCGATCTTGAACACCTTCCAGAAAGACGCTCTCGGGATGGACTGACTGGAAGATGAATTCGACAGCGACGGTTATGGCCGCACCCAATGCCACAGAGCCCACAAGCCAGAGCGTGCCCTCCACCCGCACGTTCACCGGTACAAGGTTGCCGTCCCACAGAGGAATGACGCCCGCGAGCAGGAAACCGAATCCCACGGCACTGGCGTAGTCGGTCACGATGCGAATGACGAAGAAAGCCAGAAAGAGGGTGGCGATGATCCAAAGGAAGTGGAGCATCGGGTCGCCGATGAACAGCATGATGCCGACGATGGCGTAGGCGGTACCAGCCACAAACGCCACGACGATCCGGATGCCCGCGGTCAGGGTGGCATGCGGACTCTCGCGCGAGAGCAGCAGCGTAAACAACGCCGCCTGAAAGGCATTCGGCAGGCGGAAGGTCATGATCAGCACCATGGCAATGGTGGAAGCAATGACCATGCGGGAGACGGTCCACAGCCGGCCGGGGTAGGGGGCGAGTTCCTGCTTGAGAAATTCCCAGAACCACTCTCCTGCCCGGTCCAGGCGTGCGCGTGAATATACAGCGGTTGCCATGGCTAGCGCGCTCGTTGGCTGGATTCGCCGCGAATGACGACCACGGCGGACTCGCCGATGCGGAACATTTCGGACTCGGGCGCGTTGATGCGCACGCGCACGGGATAGCGTGTCGCCAGATGAACCCAGTTCAGCGACCTTTGCACGTCGGGCAATCCGGGAGAGATCTTTCCGATGAGCGTGTCATCCGGCTGGACTCCGTAGCCGGTGCTCTCCACGATCCCGTCGTAGCGCACCGACGGCCTGGACAGCACGTAGACGTCCGCGTGCATGCCGGGCTGAATGTGCCGGAGCTGGGTCTCGCGGAAGTTCGCTACCGCCCACCAGGTGCGTACATCGATGAGGGTGAACATCTGCTGCCCGACGTGGGCGTAGGCGCCCTGCGAGATTGTCAGGTTGGTCACACGCGTATCGAAGGGGGCGTACACGCTGCAGTTGTCCAGGTTGTAGCGCGCATTGCGTACCGCGGAGGTGCGGCCCTCCCGCTGCGCGGTGAGCGGAGCGAGGATGCCCACGCCGTGCTCGGATTGGGTCACTTGCGCGGTGCTCTGCAGCAGACCAGCCCTCGATTGCTCATACTGGGCGCGGGCGGACTGCACCTGCGCCTCAGCCAGCGCGAGCTGCGAGCGCGCCTGATGCACAGCCTGCTCGCGCGTGGCGACCGCCGTCTTCGCTAGATCTATCTGATCCACGGTTACATATTGCTTGGCCAGCAGCGGCTCGAGGCGATGAAAATTGTTTGTCTGGTACAGCAGCTCGGCGCTGGCGCGATCGAGCGCGGCCTGGGCGTTTGCGACATTTGCCTTGCTTTCGCCCAGCGCGGCCGCGGCGCGATCAATATTCGCGGACGAGCTCAGCTTGTTCGCCTTGGCGGCGCCCACGGCACTCATCTGCGACGCAATTGTCCTCTGTTCATCCGCGATCTGCCCTTCGAGCGCCGCCCGGTCGGATTCCGCCTTCTCCAGCGCGTATTGGTAGGGGCGCGGATCAATCTGAAAGAGCAGTTCCCCCTGCCTGATGAACGCATTGTCGCGAACGTGCAACTCGGAGATGGGCCCGTCCACCTGCGGAGCAATCCCGATATAGTTCGCAAACACCTCCGCATCATCCGTGCGCGGGTACATATCGGTCTCATAGACCACGAGCAGCCCGGTGACGATAGCAGCGAGCACGATGAGCACGCTTACCAGGCGGCCGGTAAGGCTGTGCTGGGGGCTGACGGGATCGGGCATGCTCTCCTCCTTCTAGCGAAAGAACAACAGCCAAAGCGTGAATGCAAAGAAAGCGGCCAGGCTGGGATAGATCAAAATCAATGGAGCCAACTGGTGCTCAAACCGGGTGCGGACAAAGACCACCCGCAGGGCGGCCGCACAGAGAATGCCGAGCAGGATACAGAAGATCCATGCAGGAAAGATGGACCCCAGAATGTTGAAGGATGGCGAGCGCGTGCAGCCGGTAAGCAGCGCCGTCGCCGAGCCTGACGCCAGGTGACGCAGGAGTGCTCCTGCGCGGCGCCTGGATTGCGTGACGGGCTTCTCTTGCATGTTCAGGGTCCTCCGGCACGCAGCAAATCGCCGGTGCGAAACGCCAGGTCAGCCTTGTCCGAGAGCAACTGCGTCCGCGCGGTCACGTCGGAGGTACGCGCCACCGCCAGCGCACGCTGTGCGGAGACTACATCGATCTGATTGCGGACTCCATATTTATACGACTCGAGCGCCGCCTGGTAGGACTCGCTCGAGGCCTCCAGCAGGGCCGCTGCCGCTTTCTGCTGCCGCAGGGCCGTGCGGGTGTTGGCATACGCTGCCCACACCTCGTTTTCGATCTGATCGCGCGCCGTCTCCACCTGGGCTTCCGCTTGTTTGTGGGCCGCCCGAGCCTGCGCCAGCGCGTGCTCGCGCGCCCCTCCATCAAAGAGCGTCCAGGTAAGGTTGAGCTGCACATCCCAACTCTCGTTCGTCCGGGAGTAGACGCCGGGCAACAGATCCTGTTGGCCATAGGCCCGCACCAGCCCTCCTCGTCCGGTGAAGCTTAGCAGCGGGAAGAACGCGGTCGTGGCGACCTTGATCTGCGCATTCGCGGCCCGCACGTCGGCAACGCGCTCCAAGAGGTCAGGGCGCTGTGCCAGGGCGCGATCGATCGCCTGCTCGACCGGCTCATCCAGGTCGCCGGGGATCTTCAAATCCGCAATGCTCTGTACCTGGAAGACAACCGTGGGCGACAGGCCGAGCGCGGTGGCCAGCTCTCCGTGCGCGATGTCCTCTGCGCCAATGGTGGTCTGCAGATCGTAGTCCGCCTGCGCGCTGGCGCTGCGGGCCTCAAGCACATCCGGCAACGTGGCAAGCCCTTGCTGAAGCCGCGCCTCGGCGGCCTCCTGATCGGTCTGCGCATTCATCAGGCTGGCTTCCGCCGCAGACCGCTGGCCCTTTGCGTTCAGCAGCCGATAGTATGCCTGCTCCACGTCGAAAATAATGCGGCGATGCGTGTCATTGAACGCTAGGTCTGCGGCGAGCAGGTTGCTGCCGCTGATGGAGATGCGCTGGTTGCGCGCGCCGAAATCAAAGATGGTGTAGTCCACGTCGAGAGCGGGAGAGAACGTGCCCTGCGTCTGCCGGGGAAAACTGGTGTTGATGAAGATGTTGACGCGTGTCGTCTGCGCCAGGGCCGCGGCGGCCAATGTGGGATAGAGAGCGGCTCTGGCGATGCCCAGATCGGCCGCACGCGCCTTCGCGTTCTGCCAGGCTGCCCGGGTTGCCGGATTGTGCTGCTCGGCCAGATCGACGAGTTCAGCAAGCGTGTATTGCCGGACAGGGTCCATTACCAAGGGCGCGGCAGGCAGCCGGGCTGCCTCTGCCGCGAGGCGTTGCTCCGCGGGCGGAATCCACGGCTTGTCCGGGGCGGGGGGCGCCTTTTGCGCATCGCCGCGAACTCCCGCCATGAGCAGGCCAAGCATGGCGACTGAAGCTGCACGATTCCAAGCCATGGAGAGTCAGTGCTCAGTGCGGCCCAGAGGCCTGAAGGTTTTCGGCGCCAAGGGCACAGGATGGTTTGCGAAAACGAGGGAATCATACCATCCCGATCCGCATCTGGCTCCATGGGCGCGCAATGCCGCTGGCATAAGAAGTTGCAACGCGGCCGGTGGCCAGCCTCCGGGTCGCCGACCTTATGTGATGACCATGTGCTAGACTTCCGCGCATGCTTCTCATACTGGTTCTCATCATCCTGCTATTGATCTTTGGCGGTGGCGGCTACTACATGGGGCCGGGCGTCGGCTACTACGGCGGTGGCGCCGTGAGCCTCATTCTTCTGATCGTGATTCTCTATTTGCTGTTTGGGAGCGGCCGCCGGCGACTCTAGAGAAACGGCATGGCGCGCCCGCCGAAGCGGCAGAGGGCAGCCGTGCTGTGCTCATCCTTGCACCAAGTCAGGTACGGCTGGTTCGGCTACGAGGGCGAACACGCCGGGCGGATGCTCTACTCTTCCCGGGTAATCGGCTCGTATGTGACTTGGAAGATCGCAGGCTTGCACGGGTAGAGTTCACCAGCTACGCCGCACACAATAAAGTCTCCGAGTTCGGCCGTCATGGTGCCCTCGAGTGTGTGGATTAAGAGCTGCTGGCCATCAACCTTCCAATTGCTCTTGTCGCTTGCGGTGCGAGGCAGCCTTAGCAGAGGCTCGATGTCCTCAACCTTCCCGAGCCACTGGATTGCATCGACGACGACCGGCTTCCTTCTGTACTGTGCCATTCCGGCTTCCTTTCGCGCGCCTTTCGACCGCTGACTCCACTCTACTTTCCGATACAGAACGAGGAGAAGATGCGATTGAGGATGTCATCGGCGGTGGTGGCGCCGGTGAGGCTGTCCAGTTCGCGGAGAGATGCGTAGAGGTCGAGCAGAAGCATCTCATGTGGGGTGCGGGTAGCAACCGCGGCCTGTGCGGCTTCCAGCGACGCGCGGCAGCGGGTAATGGCTTCGAAGTGCCGCAGGCTGGTCAGCATGCCGCCGCTTTCTCCGGGATCTCCGCCGCGCACGCGCTCGAGGATGCGCGAGCGGAGATCGTCGACACCCGCACCGCTGATGGCGGAGGTCGCGAGGACCGGCGCGACGCTCCCGGAAGGAAGCGCCCAGTCGCCGGGAGGCTGATCCGAAGGGTCAAGATACAGCAGGTCGACCTTGTTGAGCGCTACCAGCAGAGGACGGCCTTCTAGATCATCCAGCAGCCGCATCTCGTCCGCGCTCAGGTGAAGCGCAGGGCTCTGGGTACCCGCATCTGCAACAGACACAGTTGCATCGAGAACGACTAGAACAGCATCGGCGTCCGCGATGGCGCCGCGGGTCTTCTCGATGCCGAGGAATTCGGCTTCATCGTTGGTCTCGCGCAGCCCTGCTGTATCGATGAGCTCCAGCGGAATGCCTCCGAGTGCGATGCGCTCGGTCACCAGATCGCGCGTTGTGCCGGGGGCGGCGGTGACGATCGCGCGCTCCCGGTCGATCAGACGATTGAAGAGCGACGACTTGCCGGCGTTCGGCCGGCCGACGATGGCGAGCGAGAAACCACTGTGCAGCAGGCGGCCTTCGCGGAAGCTCTCGGCCACGGGATCGAGCGCAGCCTGGATACAGGTGATGCGCGCAGAGATCTCCGCATCGGGCGTCACGTCGATATCGTCCTCGGCGAAATCGATGCCAGCTTCGAGCAGGACGATGAGCGCGACGAGTTGTTCCTTGATGGGCTGGGTGCGGCGGCTGAGCGCGCCGCCCAACTGCTCCGCGGCGACACGGGCCTGATAGAGTGTCTGCGCCTCGATGAGATCACGCACGGCCTCGGCCTGGGTGAGATCGAGACGGCCCTGCAGGAAGGCCCGCTCGGTGAATTCTCCCGGACGGGCGAGACGAGCGCCGCGCTCGAGTGCGCGGCGGATGAGCAGGTCCAGCACCACGGGCGAACCATGGGCGGCGATCTCGACGACATCTTCTGCGGTATAGGAATGGGGCGCGCGGAAGAGCGTCACGACACACTCGTCCAGACGCGCGCCGTCATCGACAATGGCTCCGTAGCGCGCCTGTGCGTGAGTTAACGGGGTCCTGAGTTGGAGCAGCGGTGCAGCGATGGATTGGGCGTCCGGGCCGGAGAGACGCACGATGCCGATGCCGCCACGGCCGGGGGGCGTGGAGATGGCGACGATGGTGTCGTTGGCCGATGGCGCGATTGGTCCGCGCTGCGGAATGGGAGGGTCAGGCTGCATGGATCGATGTGGCCGCGTGACGGAATCCGGCAGATTGAATGCACGTGTTCGCCTGGCGAGAGAAGCTGGCGAAACGCCGGATCCGACTCGCCCCAGAGGGCAGGCGCGTCAGTGGGTGTGAACGATCCCACCCTAGCTGCGCTAGAGTGGGGCACGCGGGGATCACTGATTCGACTACCTGCGGCCGCCGCGACGGTCATCCCGCCCACCGGAGCGGCCGCGATTGCCGGAGCGTCCGCCGGGCCGGTCTCCGGAGGAGCGGCCACCGGAGGAACGGCCGCGGGAAAAATCACGCTGCGGGGGCGGCTCATGCTTATCGCCTTTGCGATAGACGACGACAAAGCGCTGCAGACCCTGACCGCTGCTTTCCGTTTCCAGATCGTCGAAGGCACGGAAGGCGAGGTGCAACATGCGGCGTTCGCGCGAGCTCATAGCCTGGAAGCTGTAGGGGGCGCCGCTGCGCCGCACGCGCTCGGCCGCAGTTTCAGCGGCGAGTTTCATCTCGCGCGCGCGGAGGGCCTTGAAGTTGTCGGCGTCAAAGGAGATGCGGTCGTGTTCTTCCGATTCGAGGCGCACCATCTTGGCCGCGATGTGTTCGAGAGCGCGCAGCAGTTCGCCGTTGCGCTGCGTAACCAGCGTGGTATCGGGCCCGCTCAGCTCGACGTAGATCTCGCGGGCTTCCAGTTGGTCCGGATCGGCTGCGCCCTCGCCCGCCGTGATGCGGTACTTCAGGCGGAGACCGCCGGTCGTGGTCAACAGCTTGAGGAAGGCGGCAATGGTGCCGGCAGCGGCGCGGTAATCTTCAATCGGCATGGCGTTGTCTATGGTACTCCGTGGTACTCGCCGCCCGGGCGGGACCGCTGCGCGGATAGGCAGAAGCTCCGTCGAGTCTACTGCAGCGATGACCTTGCATGGATGCTTGGCGCTGCTCAGTGACGACGCATCGATGCGTCAACATGCGTGTCATCGACGAGCGGGCGCGGGTCTTCCCAATTTCTTTTTCGCGGCTCGCTTGAGCGCAATCTCGCGCATTTGCCTGCCCATGCCAGTCCGATTCATGATGACCTGCTGCACCGTGTTGATGATATTGCCGGCGGCCCAGTAGAGCGCCACGCCGGAGGCGATGGTCCACATGAAGAAGCCGAAGAGCACCGGCGTCATGAAGGCCATCATGCGCTGTTGGGCCGGATCCATGCCGGGCGAGGGCGACAGGTACTGCACCAGGAACATGGAGATGATGACAAAGATGGGCAGGATGTGCAGTGGGTCCGGCGCAGCAAGATCATGCAGCCAACCCCAGTGCGCATGGCGCAGCTCGATGACATACATCAGCATGCGGTAGAAGCCGTAGAGCAAGGGGTACTGGATGAGCATGGGCAGGCAGCCGCCGAACATGTTCACGCCTTCCCGCTTCTGCAGGGCCATGATCTCCTTGTTCATCTCCTGCCGGCGCGGATCGGTGGCCTTGTACTTCTTGTACTTCTCCTTGATCTGTTGCATCTCCGGTTGCACGCGCTGCATTTTGAGCGCGGACTTCATCATCTGCACGCGGGTGGGCAGCATGGCCATGTTCAGGATGAGGGTGAGTAGCAGGATGGACCAGCCCCAACCCCACGGGCCACCAAAAACATGCCGGTGGAAGAATTCGAGCACTACGAAGAGCGGTTTGGCGACCGGACCCAGCCAACCGAAGTTGAGGATGGGCTCAATGCTGGGCCCGGTCTGCGTGCCGTTGAGCGCGGTGGCGCGGACGGAGTTGAGCACGCTGATGACCTTCGGTCCGGCAAAGACGCGGACCGCCGTGGGGCCGCTGAGCGAACCCATAGCTGCGCCGAGAACGGAGACGTTGTCCATGCCGCTCTCCGCCCGTTTGCGGTCGCGGGGAATGGTCAGCGCGTTATTCAAACTCACCACGCTCGCGACATCGGGCGCGTCAGGAAGGAAGATGGCGGCGAAGTACTGGTCGCTGATACCGGCATAGTCGAAGGGGCCGTTGATGGTCTGGCCGCCGCTTACCTTCTTCGGCGCCTCGTGGTTGAACTTGCCGGTTTGCGAGGTATCGAACTGCGCGGTGGCATAGTGCGCCAGGGTTCCCTGGTCGCCAAAGCCCGCCGGCCACGCAACCATGGCGGGGACGGCTGCGCCGTTATCCGTCACGCTCGTCTCCACATGCACTACGTAGCTGGAGTCGAAGCGCAGCGTCTTGGTAACGCTCAGGCCACGGCTGACATAGGTGAAGGTCAGCGCGCCGGGGGCGGTAATGGGCTGAGTGGTCGAGGGCACATACAGCGCGGACGCGAGGCGCTGCCGCAGGCCGGCGTCATAGGTGTAGAGCGAGAGCGGATAGCCGAATTTAGCGGCGGCGGCGGCATTCACGAGATCGAGCGGGTTGCCGTCGTCATCCTTGTATTTCTTGAGGATCCAACTCTTGACGGCGGCGCCGCGATTCGAAAACTGGATGCGATAGAGCTCGTTTTCAACCGTGATGGTGGACTCGCTCTTCGCTTCAGTGGACGGAGCGGTTGCAACGCCACCGGCCGCGGGTGGAGCGGAGGAGGAGGATGCGGGTGTGGCGCTCGAGGCGCCCGGCGCGGCGGGATGCTGTTGCATCGCGGCCTGCTGCTGCGGCTTCTGCGTGGGCGCCGGCTTCTTGGGCTTGAGGTACTGCATGCCGAAGAGCACGACCAGGAATACGAGTGAGATGACGAGCATGGAGCGGGAGTCATTCTTGCCGCCACCGCCGCCCGACTGGTTAGGATTGCGTATCTCTGCCAATGAAGCTTCCTGTTCTGTATAGAGCTAGGGTGCGATGGTGCTCCGGGGTGCGCACCTGAATGAGGCGGAGGCCTCGCGGGGCCCTGCACGTCCACCGCGTGCGTCTATGCCTATGGTAAATGCACGGCTTGCTTTGGACCTTCGAATGGACCGGCGCCCTCGGTCTGAGCAGCTTCGGCTGGCCAAGTGCCAGGCACTGGATCGAAGCCGCCACGGCTGAACGGATGGCAGCGCAGCAGCCGCCACAGGGTCAGAGCGAGTCCGCGGACCGGGCCGCGCGCATGCACGGCGATGGCGGCGTACTCCGAGCACGTGGGCTGGAAACGGCAAGCGCCGCTAGAACCGGCGGCGGCGTGCAGCAATGGCGAAAGGACGCGCTTGTACAGAAGCAGCAAAGCGCTCCACGCCGCCCCAAGTGCGGCCTCGCGGCGCCGGCCTCGCGGTTCGGCGGTCATGGTGTCATCCGTTGCGCCAGACCCTTTGCTTGCTCGGCGCGTATCTGCTGCTCGACCTTGAGGAAGATGCGGCGGACCTCTGCGTTCAGGGCGCCGAACTCCGCCTCCAGCACGGTGCGCTTAGGATGGAGCACCAGGTCGACGTCGACGGTGAGACGCGAGAGGTTTTGGCGCACCGCCGCGCGCATGCGCCGCTTGATCCGATTGCGCTCCACGGCATTGCCCAGCACACGCCCGGCGGTCAGCCCAATGCGCGGACCCGTACCAGGCGGCGCGGCCACGTGCGCGAGCTCAGACTTGCGCGCTACTGCGAAATAGCTCATGAGCGAGGCAAACTGCTTGCGGGTCGCCTTGTAGACGCGCTGGTAGTCGGCATGCCGGTGCAGCCGCCATGTCAAAGACGGACGCAAAAGAACTGGAAGCATGCCGGAACCCTGCGCTTCATCTGCCGGGACATTTTCCGCCGCAATGGTCTTCGGGTCTGCCATAGTACGGGTGGCGTGCGGGATGGGGCATCGGCCGGGATTGTTGAGAACACCGTGTCCGGCGGCGCCGCAGCAGCCCGCAATACTAGTCGCGGTAGCCGGGGGAGACGGAGACGCGATGACGGCCCTTGGCGCGGCGGCGCGAGAGAACCGCTGCTCCGCTCCTGGTCTTCATGCGCGCGCGAAAGCCGTGGGTCTTCGAGCGGTGACGGCGGTTGGGTTGGAATGTACGCTTGGGCATCGGACGCGGTGCTCCTGTTTCCTTCGTTGAGAAATCTGCCGATTGGGCAAGTCTTGAGTATAGACGATGGCGCCGCAAACGGCCAAAGGGCGGCCTCCCTGTAGAGGCGTCAAGTTATTTCGGAGACGGACATCAAGCGCGCGGAGAGCAGGAGATGCCGCGCGAACACGGCGTGCGCCTGCTAGCACCAGATGGCGGAAAGCACAAGTTCGATAATCGTTTTCTCCATGTCAGGCGCGGGTTTCACAGCGCACGGTGCAACTTAGAAATGATTTGTAGGACGGCTGACAAATCCAGATTTTCAAAGCCGGATTGTGCTAGTATCGGCTCCGTTCACAACTGATTTCTGCTACGTCCCAAAGCCCGTTCTCGGATCGAGCTGAGTCTGCGGCCCCGGTGTTGAACCGGGACACCCACAGTCCCCGAAGAGGATGAGGAAGCAGCGACAGGCCTCACTCCTGTCCCGTCTTCCCACTCTTCGCGACAGCGGCAACGCTTTCTCTTATTTGTGACGCGATGCAGGTTCGCGCAGGTTTCCTGGCGTCTGCCATGAAGGAAGTGTATGTCTTTTGCACCAACAGCTTCGGCCGTACTCGACCCTTGGACACGCATCCTCGGAGCTCTGGAGAAGAAGGTAAATCGACAATCATTCAACACCTGGCTCAAGCCCACGCGAATGAGCCAACTGAGCGGCCGAACGCTGTTTGTGCGCATCCCCGCGCCGGAGTTCCAGCATGTGGGGGACAGATATGGCGACCTGATTCAGGAGGCCATCGACAAGCTGGGGCTGGATCTCGATGAAGTCAACTTTGTGACGCCGGAGAACGACCCTTCCACGCCACGGCTGCGCGAAGATGGGGGGTACCCGCCCTCCTCTGCGCACGGGCCGAGTGTCCCGGGAGCGAATGCCGCGGGAATGAACGGAACAGGAGCGGGTGGAGTGAGGCCTGGGACGCCAGCGCCGCCGGCATCGTCCACGGCCGCGAATGGCGGACCGCAGCAGGCGCGTTTCGACTGGAACTCGGCCGCGCAATTGAATCCGCGCTATACGTTCGACGGCTTCGTGGCCGGAGCGGGCAATCAGTTCGCGCGTGCGGCGGCAGAGGCTGTGGCTGAGCGGCCATCGAAGGCCTACAATCCGCTCTTCCTCTACGGCGGTGTGGGTCTGGGCAAGACGCACCTGATGCATGCCATCGGCCACGAGGTGAAGCGCCGGCAACCGCAAGCCGCCATCTGCTATGCGTCGAGCGAGAAGTTCACCAACGAGCTGATCGCGCATGTGCGCAACGAGTCGGCGAAGGGGATGTCCAGTTTCCGCGACAAGTATCGCGGGGTGGATGTGCTGTTGATCGACGACATCCAGTTCATCGCTTCGAAAGAACGCACGCAGGACGAATTCTTCCACACCTTCAATGCGCTGCACGAGAGCATGAAGCAGATCGTGATTGCATCGGACCGGCCGCCTAAGGATCTCTCCGGCCTGGAAGAGCGGCTGCGCTCGCGCTTCGAGTGGGGACTGATCGCCGACATCCAGCCGCCCGATCTTGAGACGAAGGTCGCGATTCTGCAACAAAAGGCAGAGAGCGAGCAGGTGCAACTGCCGACCGACGTCGCGCTGTTCATGGCATCGAACATCCGCACCAACATTCGCGAGCTGGAGGGCGCCCTGGTGCGGCTGCTGGCGTGGACCAGCCTGAATGGTGTCGAGATCACGCTGCCTACGGCGCAGCAGTGTTTAAAGCAATTCATCGACACGCAGGTACGCAAGATCACCATCGAGACCATTCAGCGCGTGGTCGCCGAGCACTTCGGGATGCGTATCGGCGAGCTGAAGCAAAAGAACAACTCGCGCGCGGTGGTGGTGCCCCGCCAGATCGCGATGTATCTGGCCAAACAGATGACGGAAGCGTCACTGCCGGAGATCGGACGGCAGTTCGGCGGCAAACACCACACGACGGTGATGCACTCGATCGCGAAGATCGATGAAGAGCGCCGCTCGGACAAGGACCTGAACCGGACGCTGAACAAGCTGCAGGAGACGCTCAGCAGTTAGCAGGCTTGCGGCTGGCCAGAGGTAGCGCTGCTCATGATGGAGACGTGGAGTAGCGTGGCCCCCCATCCTTCGCTGCGCTCAGGATGGGGCACCAGGTTTGTGGTTGCTCAAGTTGCTAATTGCATATGCCTATGCCCGGCTCATCGTCTCTTCGAGCGCAGGATAGTCGGTGTAGCCCTCCTCTGCGCCGCCGTAGAAGGTTGGCCGGTGCGGTTCGTTCAGCGGTGCGTCCTGCGCAAAACGTGCGGGCAGATCGGGGTTGGCGATAAATAGCCGTCCGAATGCGACCGCATCGGCCTTGCCCGCCGCAATGGTCTTCTCCGCTTCCGCCGCCGTGTAGCCGCCGGCCGAGATCAACACGCCCGGAAAGGCTTTGCGGAAGATCTCCGCGGTACGGGGCGCCGCTTCGTTGGTCGGAGCGCCACCACCGGCGCCGGTTGAGCGCGGCTCGATGATATGCGTGTAGGCGATCTTGCGCGCGCTCAGCTCGCGCAGCACGTAGCCGAAGAGCGCTTCAGGATTGCTATCGCCCATGTCTCCAAACGTGCCATAGGGGGAGAGGCGCACGCCCACCTTGTCGCTGCCCCAGACCTCCGCGACTGCATCGACCACTTCAAGCATAAGACGGGCGCGGTTTTCGATGGAGCCGCCGTAGTTGTCGGTGCGCCGGTTCGAATTGTCTTCCAGAAACTGATCGAGCAGATAGCCGTTCGCCCCGTGCACTTCGACTCCATCGAAGCCTGCCTGCCGGGCGTTGATGGCCGCGGTGCGGTACTCATTGACGATGCCGGGAAGCTCGTCGAGTTCCAGCGCGCGCGGGGTCTCAAAATCGGTGTAGGTGAAATCCGCCTTGAATGTCTTGCCTTGCCGCGGCGCGATGGCGGACGCGGAGACCGGCAGTCCGGCCTCGGGATGCAGGGAGCTGTGCGACATGCGTCCGACGTGCCATAGCTGCAGGAAGATGATGCCGCCCTTCTGGTGAACCGCATCGACCACCGGCCGCCAGCCCTGGACCTGCTCCGCGCTGTGAATGCCGGGCGCTCCGGGATAGCCCTTGCCAAGGCGGGAGATCTGCGTGGCTTCGCTGATGATGAAGCCTCCCTCAGAGGCACGCTGGCCGTAGTACTCGACGTTCAGCGGCTGAGGGACATCGCCGGGCTGCTCGGAGCGCATGCGCGTGAGGGGCGCCATGACCACGCGATGTTTCAGTTCGTATGGCCCGAGGCTCAGAGGGGAGAGGAGATGCGGGTACGTGCTCATACTCCATAAGATGAACGCTGGCGCGCAGAGGTCGCATCTTCGGAGTCGGCGCAGTTTGACTGGAGCTCCACGAGCTTTTGCGCCGCCTCGGCGCCGAAGACCGGTAGCGCGGCGTCGGTCAACAAGCCGATCTGTTTCAGCACGGAGGCGTGGTCCCAGTAGATATGTTCATGCGCGAGCTTGTCCCCCCGGAAACCCACGATTGCCACAATGGCGACCTCCACCGGGCGGTGGGTGGGCGCGATACCCGGCAGCATCCACGGCATTTCAATCGAATGGGTGAAGAAGGTCAGCATCTCGTCCACCAGGCTGTCCTTTCCGACGGTGCGCGAAAGAGACCGCATCCGGAAGTCAGGCGGGATGCACGGAATGAAGTCGCGGCCATAGAATTGGCGGAGCGCGGGCTTACCCAAGCCGCCGGTCATCACCGGGACGTGATTCACATAGGCGTCTTCCACCATGGTGGCCAATGTCGCTTCCACGTCCGGCGTCGCGAATTCATAGCGCGTATGTGCTTCCCACAGGCGGGCCAGGTCAGGGTTGTTCATGGCTCGCATTCTACTGTGGCGTCTCAGAGGCAATTATGCGAATTCGTCGCGAGTGAGCCTGGCGGAGCGGAGTGATGCGCGTTCCGGTCTGGCCGTCTTCAGTGGCTTCGTCTCAGAGAACTGGCACAGACGTGGGAAATGCTGCATTCCGGGAGCTGCTGCTATCCTTTTCAGCACGGATGCGGTTCGCTCCCCAGATCGTCGCCTGCCTCGCTTTCGCGCTCCCCTGGGCTGCCCAGGCGCGCAAGGATCCGCCCCACCGGCAGGACACCGGCTTCCTGAACCGCACCATCGGCCTGAACGGAAATGTCTATCGCTATGACGTGTATCTGCCGATGGACTACGATGCGCACCGCACCTGGCCGGTGATCCTGTTCCTGCACGGTTCGGGCGAGCGTGGCTCGGATGGTCTGGATGAAACACAGGTGGGCCTGCCGAACGCCATCCGCGCGCATCCGGAGCGCTGGCCGTTTGTGGTGGTGATGCCGCAGGTGCCGTACAACCATCATCACTGGACTGACCCGGACATGATGGCCATGGCGCTGGCGGCGTTCGATGCCGAAGTGAAGGAGTTCCATGGCAACCCCGAGCAACTTTACCTGACCGGCATTTCGCTGGGCGGCTACGGCGCATGGGAGATCGCGAGGGAGCACCCGGGTCTGTTCGCCGCCATCGTGCCGGTCTCGGGCGGTATCTTCTGGTCGTATGAGCCGCGACGCTGGAGGCTGCAGAACGAGCTGCCCGCGACGTACGCGCAACCCATCGGCAAGACGCCGGTATGGATGTTCCACGGCCTGCTCGATCCGGTAGTGGTGCCCAAGCAGTCGGAGATTATGTATCAGGCACTGAGCGCCAACGGCGGCAACGTGCGGCTGTGGGAGTACGAGGGCTGGCACCACAATGCGTGGGACAAGGCCTACGCCGATCCGTCGCTACCGGCGTGGCTGCTGGCGCATCGCTTGTCGCAGATCGCCGACTCACGGCCGGATGCGGAGAAGCGCGTCATCCCGCTGCACCCGCCGGCGGTGCACGTCGATCCCGGCATTTACACCACGTACGAAGGCGAGTACTACGACGGCGAGGTGCGCCAGGTCACGATACTGCGAGAAGGCGACCGGCTGTTCTCGAAGAACCGCACCAATGACTTGACGGAGTTATTGCCGGAGAACAACGTGACCTTCTTCTATCCCAGCGGAAGCTCGGTGCGGCTGACATTTGAGAAAGATGCCAGCGGCCGTGTGACCGGCATTCTGTACCATGACGACCGCCATGACGAGCATTGGGAGAAGATGGCCAGCAAGCCGGTCCCGGCCGCTTCGCAGTCACGACAGTAGTCAACACCTGCGAGGCGGATCAGGGCGCCTGCAATGGCGTGCTCAGCAGAAGACGACGCAGGTCGGCTGGTTGATCTCGTATGTGCGGTCGATGTTCTTGAGGCGACCGGTGGCGGGATCGCGGGCGAGCACCACCAGGCTGGCCGATTCCTGGTGCGCCACCACCAGCCAGTGGCCGCTGGGGTCGAGCGCAAAGTGGCGGGGGATGCGACCGCCTGTAGGCGTGTGCTCGAGCGGAGTGAGCGTGCCTCCGGAGTTGCTGACGGTGAAGACGGCGATGCTGTCGTTGCCCGGCTCGGAAGCCGGAGCGCCGTCCCGGTTGGAAACATAGACAAAGCGCCCATCCGGGGACACCACGACGCTGGCGGGGGTGTTCTCGCCGTGGAAGTCGGTGGCCAGGGTGGATACCGCTGCGCTGCGCGTGAGGCTGCCATGTGCGGCATCCCAGCGCAGCACATCCACCGTGTTTGCCAGCTCATTGGTCGAGTAAGCCCAGCGTCCGTTGGGATGAAAGGCGAAGGAGCGGGGACCGGAGCCCGGCGCTCCCCGGTAGATGGAGGACGGCTCCGCCCCAGGCCGCAATGACTTATCGAGCGCGTAGATCATGATCTGGTCGCGCCCCAGATCGTTGATCAGAAGCCAGCGGTTGTCCGGCGAGACAGTGGTGCAATGGATGTGCGCACCCTCCTGCCGCTTCGGGTTAGGCCCGTGGCCCTCGTAATGCGGATTCCACACCGGCTCATCCATACGCCCTGCACCCAGAACGGGGCACGCCGCAGCGCTGCCGGCGTCATAGTCCGCGGCAAACAGCATGCGGCCGGTGTGGTCGAGCGATACCTGGCAGGGACCCGAGCCGCCTGAGGAGACCACGGTGCCCGCGGTCAGCTTGCCGGCTGCGACGTCGACGCGAAAGCCGGAGATGGAGCCATCCCGCTTGCCACGGAAGGCATTGATCTCGTTCGCGGCATAGAGGCTCGCGCCATCGGCACTGGCGACGAGGAAGGACGGGTTTTCGGTCTTGGCCCCGAGGCCGAGGGATTCCAGCTCTCCGGCCCGGGCGTGCCAGCGGTATGCGTAGATGCCATCGCTTCCCTTGCCCGTGTAGGTGCCGACCAAACACAGCGCCTCCGGCCGTGCGGCGAAGTGCACCCGTTTCGCCCATCCGCGCGCCGCCATGGCCAGCGGGACCGCCGCCAGCCCTTTCAGTGCCGATCTCCTGCTAGTGGATCGACCTGCCATGGATGTGTTCGTCAGCTTGCTCATGCGCGCTCTCCCGGAGTTGTGCTTCGCTCATCCATCCTATTCCGCCGAATGCTCCGTCTGACGTTCCGAGCAGCCTGCTCACGGCAGTGGAGACTGCGGATATCCGAGATGTTGTGGAAAGCGGGATGAGGCGCGGCCCGCGCCGCTCTTTAATTCGCTGCCATTTCCCACGCAGGGCGGGTTCTCCGCTGCACAGTGTTCGCCAGCGGCTGTGCACGCCGAGGAGAACTGGGCAAGGTTTTCATGCTGGCGCACCGGTCTTCCTGCTCGTCCTCACGCCGGGCGTCCGGTTTTCTAAAACCGTCCGCGTGCCCGCTGCCCTTCGGGTTGCGATTTTCCTTCCGATTCCCACTTTTCCAGACCAAACGACGGCTACGACGATAGAAGTATTTACTTTCACCAAGGTGTTAGAGAGCTTTTCCGTAGCCGTCGCAGCCGTTTGATCCGGACCCCCGGGCCAGCTCGGTGTGAGGGGTGCTGAAGGCCCGGTTTTCCGAGAAAGGAACTCCCTTTCCACGCCGCCGTTCCCACTACAATCAAAAGCGTGCCCACTGTCCCGCCGCGCTGGTGTACAGTTTGGGCAACCCCGTCGAAGATGCATATCCCACAGGAGCACATCGCATGCCTGGCGTAGGACTCGAAGCAGACAAGCACACCGTTCAGGGCTTTGCCATGGAGATCGGCGTCAGCCGCGGCGACCTCCTCCGCGAGCTGACCGCCACCCAGTCAGTGGTCGAGCGCAAGACCACGATTCCGATCTTGTCGAATTTCCTGCTGGAAGCGGATGCGGAGACCGGGCGGCTGACCATTACGGCGACGGATCTCGATCAGAGCATCAAGACCTCCTGCGCGGCCAAGGTGAAGAAGACCGGTTCGTGCACCATTCCAGCGCGCAAGCTCTATGACTACATCAAGCTGCTGCCCGAGGGGGAGATCTCGGTCAAGCTGATGGACAACCACTGGGTGCAGATCCGCTCTGGCCGCTCGAATACCAAGATGGTCGGCATGGCGCGCGCCAACTTCCCGCAGGTGCCGGAGTTTCCGGAGGCCGCGACGGTGCGGATCCCGCTGGCATCCCTCAAGGGCATGATTGCGAAAACCATCTTCGCCATCTCCAACGAGGAGTCGCGCTATACGCTGAACGGCGCCCTGCTGATCCTCAAGCCCGAGTCGCTGGCCATGGTGGCGACGGATGGCCACCGCCTGGCGCACGTGGAGAAGACCGGCGAGACCCTGGGCGCGATTCCCGGCGGCGAGAAGAAGACGCTGATTCCGCGCAAGGCGCTGGCGGAGTTGCAGTCACTGCTCTCGAACTCCGACGCCGAGTTCCTGGAGTTTGCCGACGACGAGAACCAGCTCTTCTTCCGCATCGGCCACCGCGTGCTCACCTCGCGCAAGCTCACCGGCCAGTTCCCTAACTACGAAGCCGTACTGCCGCGGGACAACAACAAGTTCATCATCGTGCGCTGCGAAGACCTGATGGGCTCCATCCAGCGCGTGGCTCAGTTTGCGGACGAGCGCTCCGGCGCCATCAAGGTGCGGCTGGAACAGAACGAGCTCCGCATCTCGAGCTCGTCGACCGAGAGCGGCGAGTCGGAGGATACCATCGAGTCGCCCTATACGTTCGATCCGCTCGTGGTGGGCTTCAACTCGTCCTACATGATCGATTTCCTCAAGGCCGTCAGCAATACCGGCGAGGTGCGCCTGGAGTTCAAAGACGCCCAGTCCGCCGGCCAGATGCGCCCCGAAGATCCCCAGGACGACTTCCGCTACCGCTACATCATCATGCCCATGCGCATCTGAGGTGCTGGCCGCACGGGCGGGCGCGCTGCGCGCCAAAGAGCAAAGAAGCCACCGTTGAGGTGGCTTTTGTTTGGATTCACTCTGAGCCAAACAAACCACCGTTTACTTCACTGCGATCGATTTGAGTCTCTCCACAAAAAGGACACATAAGTGCCATTCGAATTGACGCCGGAAGCCGAGCAGAAGCTGCGCTCCGCGCTGACGCTCCTCGACGACGTAGCAACTCTTCAAATCGTGCCCGCAATCGTGCTGGAGCCCGCCACCACTCGATTCAGAATACTCGGAAACAGCAGTGGCTTCGTGCAGCTTGCTCGCAGAAGCATTCGTGTTGCGCTTGGAGAAACGATCTCGGGTGGGGAGCCCCCAGACCGTTCCAGCTGGGTGATCATCGACGATCACCGCTGGCCTTCTGGAGACATGCTCCTCAGTGAGATGAATCGAGACCCGACCGGTCTGACCATTCGCTCTTCACAACAGATTCGCAGGAAGGCGTGGCTATTCCGCTCCGCTCCCTGGTTCGCTCTTGGCATGTGCACGCAAATCCTTTTGGACGTTCTACTGCGGCTATTCGCGCACACCCACGCACTAGTCTACTAACGGCCCGCGTTCGCCTCGAGCAGACTTCGAAGAATGTACGGTGAACCCAAGACTCGGGACCGCGGAATACTGACCGAACCTGGCGCAGACCCGGTGTTTTGGCCGGAGTATGGGCTCTTCGCGTTCGTCTCAGCCTCCACCGCCCGCACCTTTAGTGGTATTCCCTGGCTTTTTCCGTGGGGCTATGGTCTCTTACGGCGTAACAATAGCGCCGCTAGGAGCAGTTCCATGGCGAAACCGTCGGAGTATCAGGCTGAGTATCTGGTAGTGAAGCAAACAGCGTATGGACGTAAGGCGGGAGAAGCCGTGGGCTCGCTCGGGTATGGGCGAGTGGTGTGGCTCAACGGCGAACTGCAGTCCGGTATGCAGCGCGAGCCCGTGGCAGCGTACGTGGAACCGCATGGTTTGGTGTATATCGACCCGCAGTGCCTGACGCCGTCACGCGCGACCGTCCGTCATCTGTAAGATCGGCCGAGAGACCGCGCGGCTTGCGGATCGTTGGTGACGTGCGATGTTGAGGTGCGCCTAAGCGGCCGCCCGCTCCTGGCGCGCCTCTTCGCTGTCCCAGTCGGTCAGGCCGACAACGCACGCTTCGACGACGCTGTTGGTGCGGAAGATCTGGGCCGCCGAGGTCTGATCGAAAGCCAGCAATTTAGGCACGATCAGGGAGGCCGAAGCGAAGCCGGCGTCCATACGGCCGTGGGTCTGGAAGCTGATGCGGGGCCAGATTCCGCCGGGATAGTCCGTCAGCATGGACTGCGTCAGCACGAAGGCGCCTGTGCCCAGCGCCGCGATGGCGGCGCGCCGGTTCCTGCCCCAGAGCACCAGACCGGTGGTGAAGAAGAACGCCGCATGCGCATAATCGATGACACTGTGCGCGCCCGGGCTGATCACCTTCGGCAGCTTATTTTCCAATGTCGATAGGGTAGTGTTCCTTGCCACGCTTCCCAGTAGTCCCATCTCTCACCCCTTTGCAGGCGAACCCGTCGGCCTCACCAGTTTGGATGCAGAGAACCCTGCGGCGCCGAGCCGATTTCCATGTCTGCCGCATCCTCTCGCCGGAATTGCAAGCGCTGCCGCCCCTTATCCCCGGTGGTGCACGGACGCGGAGAGCGCCGTTGCCTCCAGCGTGGCGGCGACCATGGCGCGGAAGCCCATGCAGGAGTTCAACATGAGCTGGTAGAGGCGGCGGTCGGCCCAGTCCTGGTCATAGAAGTTGCGGACGTAGGCAGCGCGGCGGTGGTCGGTGGCCATCAACTCTTCTTCCGCCTGGTCGGCGTGGCCGGGAAACTCGCGCCGGAACCACTCGATCTTCCGCCGCATGGACGCGTAGACGAAGATGTGGAAGGCGCCGGGAACGCCGGCCAGCGCGGAGGCGGCGCCCCGGCCAACCACCACGCAACTGCCCTCGGCCACGCGCTCCTTCAGGTATTCGCGGACCAGCGTCACCATGCGCTCACTGTCGAAGACCTCACTCTCCGCCATGATGGCGGGAAGACGCTCCACGCTGCCGTGCCAGAAGGACTTGCCGATGCGGTAATACCAGGGATCGAGCCGCTCGTCGCAGTTGGCGACCATGGCCTTGGTGACGCGGGCCTTGCGGGCGATCTCTTCCACGATGCACTGGTCTACCAGCCGCCAGCCTAGCCGCTCCGCCAGACGATGCGCGAACTCAGCGCCCTGGCTGCCGTATTCGCGCTCTACCGTAATGATTCGCACCATGGCGTTTTCTCCCGGACCTTTCTGCTGGGGACACGATGCTAGCACCGCCCGAAGACGGAGTGCCAGTGGCACAGACGGCTGGCAGTGGTTGGAGCAAAGGAAGAAAGCAGGTCCTTCGACAACGCAGGCCAAAAGCATGCCTGCTTCGGCCAGGATGACAAACGGCACGGCTGCCTTACCTCTACTGGCGGAGCTCGATCACGGTGGCGCCGCCTCCGCCCTCGGATTGCGGGGCCTCGCTGACCAGGGCAACGTGAGGATGCTTGCCCAGCATCTCGCGCAGCGCCCGGCGGAGGATACCCATCCCGCTGCCATGCACCACCCGCACCCGTGGCAGCCCGGCCAGGAAGGCACGGTCGATGAAGCTCTCGACCTCGCCGGACGCCTCGGCGACCGTCTTGCCAATGACATTGATCTCCGGGCGCAGGTCGCCGGAGGACGAGGAGACGGTGACGGTCACGCCCTGCCGGCGGCGCGCAGCCTCCACCGGGGTAACGGCGACCGGGCCGGCCTGGGCGGAGTGCAGCACCTCGGCGATGTCTTCGCGGGGCACCCGCATCTTCATGGGGCCGACGGCGACCTCGAAGCTGCCGTTGTCGATCTGGCGCTGGACGACCGCGGCCTTACCCAGCGACTTCAGGCGGACGGTATCGCCGGCGGCGACGTGGCGCACGATATGGGGCTGAGCGTGGACGTCTCCCTTGTCCGCGCCGGTGTGCTGCGCGATGGCGGTGGCCTTGAACTGATCGCTGAACTCGCGGCGGAGTTGCGCGATGCGGCGCTCGGCGTCGCGGGAGAGCTTCTGCCTGGCGGCGCGGTCGTCCACGGCCTGCACTGCCTCGCGCATGCGGAACTCCAGATCGCGCAGCAGAGAGTGCATCTGCTGCTCCAGGTCCCGCACCTTCAGCCGCCATTCCTTAAGCCCTTCCACTTCCAGACGACTCTTCTCGCGGGCCACCTCCTGCTCACGCTGACGCAGGTGGATGCGCTCGTTATCAACGGCGGTGAGTTGCGCGTGGAGCTGGTCGAGGAAGCTGGCGATGTCTTCGGTCTGACGGGAGAGGCGCGCGCGGGCGGCGCTGGTGATGGAGCTGTTGAGCCCGAGGCGCTCGGCGATGTTGATGCCGGCGGACGCGCCGGGAACGCCGAGGCGCAGCTCATAGGTGGGCGCGAGGGTGTGCTCATCGAAACCCACGGCCGCGTTGAGCACGCCGGGCGTCTGCGCGGCGTAGACCTTGAGCGAGGTGTGGTGGGTGGAGATGATGCACCAGCAGCGCTGCGCGCGGAAGTAGTCGGCGATGGCGGCGGCGAGCGCCGCGCCCTCTTCGGGATCGGTCGCGGAGCCCAGTTCGTCCAGCAGGACGAGCGATTGCGCGTCGGCAATGGCCGCGATGCGGTTGAGGTTGACGATGTGCGAAGAGAAGGTGGAAAGGTTCTGTTCGATGGACTGCGCGTCTCCGATGTCAGCCAGGAAGCTGTCGAATACGGGGAGGGATGCGCGCTCCGCGGGAACGGGTATGCCGGCCTGCGCCATCATGGCGAGCAGCCCGGTGGTCTTGAGCGCCACCGTCTTGCCCCCCGTGTTCGGGCCGCTGATGATGAGCTGACGCGCATCCGGCAGCAGCGCCAGGGTGAGCGGGACGACCTTGCCCGGTGTTCCTCCTGTGGTCTCTTCACGCAGACGGCGCTCAAGCAGGGGATGACGCGCCGCTTCGAGGTGCAATTCGGAGGACTCCGCCGGGGCGAATTCGGGCACGATGCAGTGGTAGACCTCGGCAAAACGGGCGCGGGCCTGGAGGGCATCCACTTCGGCGAGGATGGATGCGCCGGCGGCAACGGCAGAGGACTGCGCGCCGAGTTCGCGGGTCATGGCAAGGAAGATGCGATGGATCTCCGCCTGCTCTTCATCGAGCAGACGGATGAGCTCGTTGTTGGCTTCGATGGTTTCGAGCGGCTCAAGATAGACGGTCTGGCCGCTGGAACTGGCGCCGTGCACTACGCCGGCGACGCGGCGCTTCCACTCCGCCTTGACCGGGATGACAAAGCGCTCGCCGCGGATGGTGATGAGCTCGTCCTGGGTGGCGCTGCCTTCGGCGAGGCTGCGCAGGGCGTGGCGCAAGCTGTCTTCGATCACGCGCTGCTGGCGTTCCAGCTCGCGGTGAATGCGCCGCAGATCGGGGGAGGCATCATCGGCAAGTGAGCCGTCGGGGTTCATGCGGCGGCGCAGAGAGCCGGCGAGCTGGGCTAAGTGCGTGCCCTGCAGCGGTCGGCTCAGCTCCTGCAGTCCGGCGATCCTGTCACTTAGATCGTCCGCGGGCGCAAAGACCGCGGCCTGCCATGCGGTGATGTCATCGACGAGCGCGAGGACAGCGCGCAGTTCTTCGGCTTCCAGGGCGGCGCCGGCGATGCGCGACTTTGCGAGCACCTGACTGGCGTCAAAGAGTCCTGCGAGCGCGGGGCGGCTACCGGCGGCGACCAGCGTTCGCATCTCCCCGATCAGGCGATGCTCGCGGCGCGACCACTCCGGGTCGGCGGAGGGCGAGAGCGCGAGTAGCCAATCCCGTGTGACGCGTGCTGTCGCGTACTCGGCGATGAGCGCGAGCAGGCGGTCCCAGTCGAGCGTAGCTCGGCTCATCTCGGCGATGGAAGACGGAACGCTGGACAGCAGGGTCACACCCTCACTCTACCTGCTTCGCCCGGGCACTGTACCTGCTCCGCGGCGACCGATGCTGTCCGGCGAAGCCATAGAATGAAGCCATGAACTTTCCGGAGACACGTCTACGCCGTCTGCGCTCGAGCGGGGCGATGCGTTCGCTGGTGCGGGAGACGCACCTCCATCCCGGCGCTCTGATTCTGCCGGTGTTCCTGTGTCCGGGCGAGGGTGTGCGGCGGGAGGTCCCGTCGATGCCGGGCGTCTTCAATGTTTCGATCGACGAGGCGGTGAAGGAGGCGGAAGCGGCGGCGAGCCATGGCATCGGAGGCATGCTGCTCTTCGGCCTTCCGGAGTCGAAGGACGAGCACGCAAGCGGGGCGCATGACCCGAACGGCATTGTGCAGATGGGCCTGCGTGCGCTGAAGGCGACTGGGGCGGCGGCGCAAATGGTATTCATCGCAGACGTATGCCTGTGCGAGTACACGTCGCACGGCCACTGCGGCGTGGTGCGCCGCGAGGGCGACGAGTACCGCGTGGATAACGACGCCAGTGTGACGCTGATTGCCCAGACAGCAGTGTCGCTGGCAGAGGCGGGCGCGGACATCGTTGCGCCATCCGACATGATGGATGGACGCGTCGGCGCCATACGCAAGGCGCTGGACAAGACGGGTAAGGAAGGTGTGGCGATTCTTTCCTATGCGGCCAAGTTCGCGTCCGCGTTCTATGGGCCGTTCCGGGAGGCGGCGGATTCGGCGCCGCAGTTTGGCGATCGGCGCAGCTACCAGATGGACGGCGCAAATGTACGGGAGGCGATGCGCGAGATTGAGCAGGATGTGCACGAGGGCGCGGACATGATCCTGATGAAGCCGGCGATGCCGTATCTGGACGTGATCCGTGCGGCGCGGGAACGCTTCGATCTGCCGATAGGCGCGTACCAGGTATCGGGGGAGTATGCGATGCTGCAGGCGGCGTTTGCGCGGGGCTGGCTGGAGCGGGAGCGGACGGTGCTCGAGTCGTTGATCTCGATCCGGCGGGCGGGCGCGGACTTTCTCGTGTCGTACTTTGCGCTGGAGGCGGCGAGGCTGCTGGGGTAGGAACGTCCTCCGCCGGCGGGTGACACTCAGGATGGGGCACCCGGATCTGTGGCCAGTGAGGCGACGGCGCTGCGCAGGCGTTCGGTGAAGGCCTGGGGCGATTCTTCCGGAGTCATCGCGAGCGGCGTGCCCACGTGAAGGGTTACGCTGCCGGGCCGGAACCAGCGCCGTCTCTGATTCTTCAGGGCGGCTTTGATCGCGCCCAGACCTTCGAGGCACACCGGCAGCACGGGTACGGCAGACTCGCGAGCCAGGAGTCCGATGCCGGATTGGAAGGCGCCGAGGGTTTCATCCGGAGCGCGGCGGCCTTCGGGGAAGATCAGAACATCCATGCCTCGATCGAGCGCCTCGCCGGCGTGGGCGAAGCTGCGCCGCAGACCGGCGCCCTGCGGGAGCGGGAACAGGTTGAAGACCGCGGTGAGTAGCCAGTAGGCGATGGGTGTGAGCGGCCGCAGCAGGCGGTGGCGCTCGGCGCGCGCGTGCCGCCAGCCAAGCAGAATGTGCGCGGCCATGGCGATGGCCACGCGGCGGCGTACGGGTCCGGGCAGGGCGTAGAGCACCAGAGGTGCGTCAAAAGCGGTGACGTGGTTGGCGACGATCAACATGGGCTGGCGAAGATCGGCGGCTGTGGTCTGGCGATCGATGCGCGGCGCCAGCAGCAGACGAACCAGCGGACGCGCGACAGCTTCGAGGAAGACGACGCGCAGCAGGCGGATGGGCAGAGACCACGGCCAGTGCGGGTAGTCACTTTTGGCACTCCGCGGGGCGGGATGAGATACGGAAGGACGTGGCTGCGGGGTAGGCGGGGGAGCTGCCTGCGCGGGCATAGCGGCGGCGGCGGGTCGCGCTGAAGCGGGAAGCTGCAACAGGCGGCGGATGTCACCGAGCGTGCGCACATCCTGCCACTGCTGGTCGTCCAACTCCAGGGCGAAGGTGGATTCGAGCAGGCTTTGCAGCTCGACCAGGCTGAGGCTGTCCAGGTGCAGGTCTTCGCTCAGGCGCGTGTTGTCCGATGTGCGCTCGGGCATGGTGACACCGGCCAGGCAGCCGATCGCGGCGAGCAAAGGATCATTCCCGACGGGCCTGGCGGGCGTGCCGGCGGCGATGGACTGCTCCGCCCAGGCGACCAACTGGCGCCGCAGCACCTTGCCCGTCGTGGTGCGGGGCAGATCGGCCTGAGGCCACAGGAGCCAGCGCCGTATCTGCTGGTAGTCGGCGAGCGAGCGGTTTGCCGCTTCCACGGCCGCCGCGGCGTCCCCGTGATCGTTGAGAATGAGAACCGCGACCGGCTGCGGTCCGGCTGGGGAGGCATAGGGAACGACCGCGGCGGCTTGGATCCCGGGCTGGCGCAGGAGCGCCGCTTCGAGATCCTGCGGATGAATGTTCAGTCCGGCTGCGGTAACGATGACGTCGCTCTTGCGGCCGGTGAAGACCAGCGCGTCATCCGCGTTCTGGGCTGCCAGGTCGCCGGTGGCCAGCCAGCCGTTTTCTCCACCGCGCGGCTGGAGAGCGCCGTTGCGCCACTCCGCGCCGGATATCGACTCGCCACGTACCAGGATTTCACCGTCCGGAGCGATCCTGACCTCGCGGCCGGCGAGCGGCTTGCCAATGGTGCCGCGGGCGTTGCGAAAGGGGTGATTGAGCGTAACCAGAGCCGTGGTTTCCGTCATGCCGTAGCCCTGGATGAGCGCGAAGCCGAGGCCGGTCCAGAAGCGCTCGAGATTGTCCGGGAGTGTGGCCCCGCCACAAACGAAGGCCCAGAACTTGAAGCCGAAGAGGCGATGCTGGCGGCGGAAGATCCACCAGCGCTGGAGGGCGGAGGCCTTCTCAGCGGCCATAAGCTTCTCGCCGAGTTGCGGCTGGACGTGCAGAAGGTGGGAGCGCAGAAGCTCAAGCACCCGCGGCACCGCCGCCAATACCGAGATGCGTTCCTGCTCGATGAGGCGAATGAGCCGGGGCGCTTCCAGACGAGCTTCGAAGTGCAGTTCCGCCGCCAGCAGCGGCGGCACCCACAAGCCCATGAACTGGCCAAAGACATGCGAGAGCGGCAGGGTGTGCAGGAAGCGCAAGGGATGGACCAGGCGCTCGTACTTGAGGTAGCGGCCGATCTCGCGTTCGATGGGGTCAAGCGAAGCGAGCACATTGCCGTGCGTGTGCACGATGCCTTTGGGCTCGGCGGTGGTGCCCGAGGTAAAGATGATCTGCAAGGGTGTGGCACGATTGAGGCCCGGTGACGGGGTGAAATCGGGAGCGGGAAGCGAGCGGGGAAAATCCTCGAAGGCAAGCTTCGGAATTTCGGCTTGCTGCGAATCGGGCTGGAAGGGGGTCAGGGAGTCGAGCAGCGCAGCAGAGCCCACCCGCAGCCTGGGAGAGGTCTCGCGGATTACGCGTTCGGCAAAGGCGGGACTCCCTGCGGCATCGAGCGGGACAACGATGACGCCGCGAAGGACGCACCCCAAGAACGCGGCAATCCACTCTGCGCTGTTGCGGCCCCACAGCAGGACGCGATCGCCCGCATTGATATCGCGGCGGGTGAGTTCCGCGGCGAAGCGGGCGGTGAGCACGGCGAGCTCGGCCCAGGTGGAGGAGTGCCGGCGGTTTCCGATATGCGCAACGACGGCGCGCTGGTCGCCATGGCGGCGGAAATCGTCCAGGAGCGTGGCAAGGTGCGGGCGCACAGCATCCAGTGTCCCACGATGACGCGAAGGGGATGTAGCGCGCCAACCGCAAAATACCCCCCCTGGCTGCGCTAGAGTGATGCATCCGGGATTGCCGCGGGCATTCACCGGCGGCGGAAACGCTCTAACGTAAAATGGAATGTTTGGCTCTTCTGCGTGACTGGTTGCATCTGTCATGCACAATTCCCGGCCAATCCAATACGGAGCGACGCTTTGGCAGAGACACTTTACGACGTAGCAATCATTGGCGGCGGCCCCGCGGGCTATACGGCCGCCATTCGTGCGGGGCAGTACGGCCTGAAGGTCGCTTTGATCGAGAGAGAAGGCAAGCTGGGCGGTACGTGCCTGCACTGGGGCTGCATTCCGACCAAGTCAATTCTTTTCAACGCCGAGATATGGGACCACCTGAAGCATGCCAAGGAGTACGGCATCGACGGCGTGGGCGAGGTCAAGGTCAACTGGCCGATGGTGCTCCAGCGCAAGAACCAGATCGTAACCAAGCACACCAAGGGCCTCGATTTCCTGATGCGCAAGAACAAGGTCACGGTGGTGCCCGGCCATGGGCGGCTTACGGGCGGGGCCAAGGACGGCGTGCATACGGTCGAGGTGTCGGCCGCGGGCGGAGCGAAGGGCGCTCCCAGCTCCGTGAAAGCCAAGAATGTCATCGTGGCGACCGGGTCCGATGCCCGCATGCTGCCCGGGCTGACGCCGGACGACCGCATTCTCACCAATATCGAGATACTGAACATCGACCGGGTGCCGAAGTCGCTGGTGGTGATTGGCGCAGGCGCGGTGGGCGTGGAGTTTGGTTCGATCTTCAAGAGCTTCGGTTCCGAGGTCACGGTGGTGGAGTATCTGCCACGGCTGGTGCCCAACGAGGATGAGGATGTGAGCAAGGAGCTGGCGCGGCTCTTCCGCAAGCGGGGCATCGAGACCAATGTAGGCGCCAAGGTCGACAAGGTGGAGAAGACCAAGGATGGCGTGAAGGTGAGCTTCACCGCGTCCGACGGCAAGCCGGTGGTAAAGGAGGCCGAGCGGGTGCTGGTGGCGGTCGGTCGCGCGCCGCGCACGGAAAACATCGGGCTGGAGAAGACCAAAATCAAGCTCGAACGCGGGTTCATCCAGACCAACGAGTGGATGCAGACGGAGGAGCCGGGCGTCTACGCAATCGGCGACATCGTGGCGGGGCTGCCGCAGTTAGCGCATACCGGCTCGATGTGCGGCATCGTCGCCGTTTCGAAGATTGCAGGCAAGCCGGCGCGCCCCGTGCGCCGCGACCGCGTACCCGCATGCACCTACTGCGAGCCGCAGATCGGCAGCGTAGGGCTGACGGAGGCGATGGCCAAGGAGAAGGGCTACCAGGTGAAGGTAGGCAAGTTCCCGTTCTCCGCGAACTCCAAGGCCTCGATTGTGGACTCGCACGACGGCTTCGTGAAGGTCGTCGCAGACGCGAAATACGGCGAGGTACTGGGCGTGCACATCATCGGGCCGCAGGCGACGGAGTTGGTGGCCGAGGCGGTGGTGGCCATGGAGCTTGAAGCCACGATTGACGACATGGTCTTCATCATTCATGCGCATCCGACGCTGGCGGAGGCGATGCTGGATGGGTTTGGTGCGGTGGAGAACCTCGCGATCAATGTGTAGGTGCGGCGTGTCAGGGACGGCTGATCTCAGCATGAGAGGTGGGCGCTAGGAGAACCCACCCTTCGCTGCGCTCAGGATGGGGCGCGCGCGCGGATTGTCATTTTCGAGCACTGGAGCTGAAGATCGCGGGACCTAGGGCAGTCGTAGAACGATGCCGGTGCTGATGGTCTTGGGGTGCAGGCTGCCGTTGAAAGCGGAGAGTGCGCCATAGCTGAACTCGGCCACGCGCCAGTCAATGCGCGGCAGGATGGTGAGGTCGATGCCTCCCAGGAACTGGTACTCGAATTGAGTATCGCTGCCGTTGCCGCTGCCGAAATCTATATGGCCGACGCCTACCAGGCCTTCAACGTACGGCTGGATGGGGAGAACGCGCGGACGGAAGGCGACGTGCGGGCCGATAAGGCCGCTGTAGAGCTGGGTGGAGTCCCCTGGCCCGAGCACGGCCCCGCGAAGGTCCAGCCCGGCGCTGAAGAACGGAATATGGAACCGATCGAAGTACGCGCCGAAGGTGGGCCCGTAGATCCAGTCGTTGTTCGGCGCGTTCACCTTGGAGGCGCTGAACTCGGCGTAAACGCCGGTCTGTGCATGCAGGGTCAAGGGCAGGCCACCGGATACTAGAAGGGCCGAAAGAGTGGCGAGGGCGCAGACCGGTTTCATGGCGAAGGCCTCCTCCATATAGATGCCGAAAGAGGATAGGGAATGGACTCGAGGCAGGAAGAACGTGGCGCATCGAAAACCCCGCTGGAAGGAAGACAGAGCCAGGCGTGAAGGTCGTTTCCGTTCTCTATCTCGGCCGCATGGACTATGCACCCGCGCTGGTACTGCAGCAGAAGCTGGTACAGCAGCGGAAGGAGGGCATTGCCGGAGACGTGCTGCTGCTGCTGGAACATCCGCCGGTGTTGACGATGGGGCGGAATGCTCGCCGTGAAAACATTCTCCTGACCGACCAGGAGCTGGTGGAACGCGGCGTGCAGGTGGTGGACACGAACCGCGGCGGCGACGTGACCTATCACGGCCCGGGCCAGTTGGTCGGCTACCCGATCTTCGATCTGCGTGGCTTCGAGCCGCGCCTGGGCGTGCTGGATTTCGTTCGCCGTATGGAGGAGGCGATCATCCGCGTGTGCGCGGAGTTCGGCATATTGACGGAGCGGGTGCCCGGCCGTACCGGTGTGTGGACAAAACCAAGCGGGTCGCTGGTGGAACGGAAGATTGCGGCCATCGGTGTTCACATCTCCAATGGGGTCACCTCGCACGGGTTTGCGCTCAACGTCACAACCGATCTCCAGGATTTCGGCTGGATCGTCCCTTGCGGCATTACGGACCGCGGCGTAACCAGCCTGGAGCAGGAGAGCGTGCTATCCGGAGACGAGCTGAAGCTGACAGCGGTTGCGGAGCGGATATCGCGGCAGTTTGGCCGCGTATTCGGCACGCAGATGTTGTGGCTGGAGTCGCTTGCGAGCCTGACCGCCGCTGGCAGTTGAGCTTCCGCCTCCTTCATCGCGATCGGTTGGATCCCGGAGTTATGGAATAGAATGGAGGGTTCTTACCGATGGCTCTGGGGAATAGCAGTCCATGGCGAGTAGAAGACCCGAAGCAAAGACAGTAGAGAAAGCAAAGGCGCCGGCCAACGGGGTCGCTGAGACTTCGAACGGGCGGCGGTCTGATGGCGTTCCGCAGACTCCGCCGACGCAGAATCGGCACGGCATTCCGGATTACCGGCTGGAGCAGTTGCCCTTCCACATCGAAGGCGAGTGGAAGGATGGGGACTATCGTTACCGCGTTATCGGCGACACGACGGCTCCCGCGCCTCCAATCCGCCCTTCCAGGTACCTGACTCCGGAACAATCGATCGACATCTATCGGCTGATGATCACGAATCGCCGCATGGAAGATTCGCTTGAGCGCATGTACAAGCAGTCGAAGGTGATCGGCGGCCTCTATCTGAGCCAGGGGCAGGAGGCGTGCTCGGTGGCGTCCGCCTATGCGCTGGGCGAAGACGACTGGCTGGGACCGATGATTCGCAATCAGGGATCGATGATCGTGAAGGGGTTCAGGCCACGCGACACCATGATGCAGTACATGGCCAAGGGAGGCTCTCCGACCCGGGGCCGTGAGTCCGGCTCGCATTACGGCGATAACAAGAAGCTCAATGTCATTGCTCCCATCTCGCACCTGGGCGATTCCATCTCGGTGTGCGCCGGGGTCGCTTTGGGCGCCCGCATTCAGGGCAAGAACATAGCTTGCCTGGCCTACATCGGGGATGGCGGCCAATCCACCGGCCCAACCTATGAAGGCTTCAACTTCGCTGCTGTCCAGAAGCTTGGAGTCGTGCTGGTGGTCGAGCACAACCTGTGGGCCTATTCGACACCGGTCGAGTTACAGTTTGCGTGCAAGGACCTGGCAGACCGTTCGATCGGCTACGGCGTGCCGGGCGTGATCGTTGATGGAACCGACGCCAACCAGGTGTATGACGCTACCCATGAAGCGGTCGAACGCGCATATCGCGGCGAAGGCGCATCGTTGATCGAAGCCAAGCTGATGCGCATGAAGGGCCATGCCATGCATGACGCCGCGACGTATGTGCCGCCTGAGGTCAAGGAATACTGGAAGCGCCGGGACCCGATCCAGCGCATGGAAGAGTACCTGATCGGGCGCGGCTGGATGACGGCGGAGCAGGCCACACAGATACGCGCGGAGGTGGATGCGCTGATGGAGTCGGAGCGCGACTTCGCCGAGGCGTCGCCCATGCCGGATCCGGCGGATGCCGCCACGGATGTGTACTTCGACAATGCTGTCGATATTCCGCTGAAATATGGCGAGGTGCGGGTGAAGAATGCGAATGAGAGCGCCCGGCTCGCTGAGGCCAGCGCCACCACGCATTACAAATAGCGCGTTCTTCACGGTACACTTCCACTCCTTTTACAAGAGAACAGAAGGTTTTTTGAGAATGGCACCTGTCACATATCTGGAAGCAATACGGCAAGGCCTGTGGGAAGAGATGGAACGCGACTCGCGTGTCTTCGTGATGGGCGAAGACGTCGGGATTTATGGCGGCGCCTTCAAGGTCACGGAGGGCTTCGTGCACCGCTTTGGCACCGAGCGGGTGGTGGATACGCCGATCTCGGAGATGGCCATTGCCAGCGCGGCCTACGGAGCATCGCTCACCGGGCTGCGCCCCGTTGGTGAGTTCCAGTTCATGGACTTCATCAGCTCCGCGCATTCGCAGATCGTCCAGATCCTGGCGAAGTCCAACTATCGTTGGGGCGCGCCGGCGCCGCTGGTGCTGCGCGGACCATCCGGCGGCGGAGTGAGCGGCGGCCCCTTCCACTCACAGAACCCCGAGATGTTCTACGTGCACACGCCCGGACTCAAGGTAATCTGTCCGGCGACCGCGATCGACGCCAAGGGCTTGATCAAGTCCGCTATCCGCGACAACAATCCGGTGCTCTTTTTCGAGCACAAGTATCTATACCGTCGCGTCAAGGAGGAGATGCCGGCAGAGGACTATACCGTTCCGATCGGCAAGGCGCGTATTCATCGCGAAGGCAAACATCTGTCGGTGATCACCTACGCCGCCATGGTCTATGTCGCCCAGGAGGCGGCGGAGATATTGGCGAAGGAGGGCATCGAGCTGGAAATTCTCGACCTGCGGACGCTGCTGCCGCTGGACAACGAAGCCATTGTGCAGACGGTCGAAAAGACAAATCGCGTGATCGTGCTGCACGAGGATACGAAGACCGGCGGCATCGCGGGTGAAATCGCCGCCATTATCAATGAAGAGGCGTTCGATTCCCTCGACGCACCGATCGTACGCATCACTTCCATGGACACGCCGGTACCCTTCTCTCCGCCGCTCGAGAAGGCGTTCCTGCCCAACGTCGAAGATGTGGTGCGCGAGGCGCGGAGGCTGGTGAAGTACTGATCGGGCTGCCGCGAGAGTCGTACCTGATTTTGTCGAGCCTATTTGCAGTGCGAACGAGTTGTTGAGAGGGAACGATGCCGACGGACGTAACCATGCCCCAGATGGGCGAGTCGATCTTTGAAGGAACCATCACGAAGTGGCTCAAGAAGCCGGGCGATGCAGTCCAGCGCGACGAGCCTCTCTTTGAGATCTCGACGGACAAGGTCGATGCCGAGATTCCCGCGCCGGCAAGCGGCTACCTCACGGAGATCAAGATCGCGGAAGGCGCTACGGTCCAGATCAACACCGTCGTTGGCGTGATCGGCGAAGCTGCCGGTGGTTCGGCTGCGCCGGCCGCGCCCGCCAAAGCAGAGTCCGCGGAGAGCACGGCCGCCTCGAATGCCAAGCCTCCGGTCCCTGCGCCGACGGCCCCTGCGCCGACGGCCCCTGCGCCGACGGCCCCGGTGGCAGCGCCGGCGCCTGCTGCAAAGGAAGCGCCTTCACCATCCTCCGGTGGAACCGATGTGACGATGCCGCAGATGGGTGAATCCATCTTTGAAGGAACCATCACCAAGTGGCTCAAGCAGGTAGGGGATTCCGTTCAGCGGGACGAGCCGCTCTTCGAGATATCAACCGACAAGGTAGATGCGGAGATACCTTCTCCGGCCAGCGGCACCCTCTCTGAGATCAAGGTACAGGCCGGAGCCACGGTGCAAATCAACACGGTCGTCGCCGTCATCGGGGGATCCGCTCCTGCAACGGGGGCAGCGCCAAAGACGGCAGGCACGGCGGCCGGCGATGGGCGGGAGGCCGCCTCCGCAGCGCCTCAGGCCGTCACATCCGGCGCCTCCAAGCCGGAGACGGCCGTCGCCTCGGTCGGCGATCGCCTCCGGTCTTCGCCCTTGGTGCGGCGCATCGCGAAAGATAACAATCTCGACCTGCGCCAGGTGTCTGGAAGTGGTTCCAGCGGTCGCATCACCAAGGAAGATGTGCTGCAGTTCCTGTCGCAGCAAGGCGCGCCGCAAGCAGCGCCAGCCGTTTCCAAGCCGGCTGCTCCCGCTCCCATGCCCGCTGCGGCAGCCCAGCCCGGCTCCTCGGCGCCCAAGGCCGCCGCGACCTCTTCCGCAGCCGCCGGCGAGCTGGTGCCGATGACTCGTATGCGCTCCATCATCGCGCAGCGCATGGTGGACTCCAAGCGCACCAACGCGCACGTTCACACCGTCTTCAAGGTGGACATGACGCGCGTGGTGAAGATACGAGAGAAGGAGAAGGCCAAATACGAGCAGCGCAATGGTGTGAAGCTGACCTATATGCCGTTTATCACGCGAGCCGTGGTGGCGACGCTGCGCAAGATGCCCATCGTCAATGCATCCATGGAAGGTGACGGCATCCGCTACCACCAGAACGTGAATATCGGTATCGCGGTGGCGCTGGATTGGGGGCTGATCGTTCCTGTGATCAAGCAGGCAGAGGAGAAGAACTTCCTCGGTATCGCCCGGTCAATCGTGGACCTTGCCGAACGCGCCCGCGCCAAGAAGCTCAAGCCCGATGAGGTTGGTTCCGGCACCTTCACCATCACCAATCCGGGAATTTTCGGCGAGCAGTTCGGCACGCCGATTATCAATCAGCCGGAGTCTGCGATCCTGGGCGTGGGTGGCCTGTTCAAGGAGCCGGTTGTCGTGACAGATGAGTACGGGACCGATTCGATCGCGATCCACAGCATTATCCGGCTCACGCTGGGCTTCGATCATCGCATCATCGATGGCGCGGATGGCGGCAAGTTCATGGCCGAGGTAAAGAAGTACCTCGAGAACTGGTCCGAAGATATCGGCTAATCCGGCGTACGAGCGAAAATACTTAGCGCGAGAGGCAGACCAAGGGTCTGCCTCTTCATCTTTCATGGCGCATTCTCAGAGTTGAGCGCGCGCTTCAATCACCCGGCGAACCGCCTCCTCGGCCGTGTCGCCCACCGCCGATAGATGGCCCATCTTCCGTCCCGGACGAGCTGTGTGCTTCTCGTAGAGATGGAGTCCCACGCCGGGCACTGCGAGGGCCCGGTCGAAGCGTGGCTCCCCATCCTTCCAGGCTTCGCCCAGTAGATTTGCGATCGCCGCCGGCTTCACGACGTCCACCTGTCCCAGAGGCAGATCGCACACTGCTCTCACGTGCTGTTCAAACTGGCTGGTGACGCAAGCCCGTTCGCTCGCGTGATAGCTGTTGTGCGGTCGCGGCGCCAGTTCGTTCACCAGAAGCTCGCCCGTGGTCGTCACGAACATCTCCACCGCCAGAATTCCTTCCAGGCCCAGCTTCTCCGCCATATCGCACGCGTACGCTTGCGCCCGCATCTCCAGAGTGGCTGAGACAGACGATGGAATCACGCTCCAGGACAGGATCTGCCGCTCGTGATGATTCTCGGCAGACGTGAAGCTCTTCAACGCACCGCTCGGATTGCGCGCCACCAGCACAGAGATCTCGATATCGAGAGCGACGCCTTGCTCTACCACGCACGGCGCGGATCCCAGGCTCATCCATACCTGTTGTGCGAACTCCTCGATTGGCGTTGCGGCGTCTCTCGGCGTGACGCGCACCTGGCTCCTGCCGTCGTAGCCCCCCCGGGCGCTCTTCACGAAACAATCGAAGGCAAACACACGTAACGCCTCGCGCACGTCATCAGCCGACGTCGCTACGTGGAAGCGCCCAACCGGAAACCCATGCGCATGCAGCCACTCCTTCTGCGTGATGCGGTTCTGGATAATCTCCAGCAGCCGTGCCCCGGGCCGCACTGGAGCAAATCGCGCGGCGGCCAGCAAGCATTCCTGCGAGAGCTGCTCAATCTCCAGCGTCACCACGTCGCAACCGCGCGCCAGGTTTGCCGCCGCCTTGGCATCATCCCAGCCGCCTTCAAAGCATGCATCCACCACGAATCTGGCTGGACAGGAGGGATCTGGATCCATCACTTGCACGCGGTACCCGAGCGATCGCGCGGCCATCGCCGTCATGCGTCCCAACTGGCCGCCGCCAAGGATACCGATGGTCGCGCCCGGCAGAATCGCGCTCATTGCGGCAACTCCTCGCGCATCACTTCATCGCGGCGTGTCTCACGCCACGCCCGCAGCCTCGTTCGAAGAGCGGGATCTTCCATGGCAAGAATCTGTGCGGCGAGCAGCGCCGCGTTGGCCGCTCCGGGTTTGCCGATCGCCAAGGTTCCTACCGGCACTCCTCGCGGCATCTGCACAATCGAGAGAAGCGCATCCAGCCCGTTCAGAACAGTTGCAGGAATGGGTACGCCAAACACCGGCAGCAGCGTCTTCGCTGCCAGCATCCCGGGGAGATGCGCTGCTCCGCCGGCGGCTGCAATGATGACCTTCAACCCCCGCTCCTCCGCCGTCTCTGCATAGCGAAACAGCCAATCCGGAGTCCGATGCGCCGAGACAATCCGCGCCTCGAACGGCACCTCGAACTCCTTCAGCAACGCGGTGCACGCTTCCAGCGTGTCATAGTCGCTCTTACTGCCCATCACCACGCCAACCAGAGGAGATCGCTGCATTGCGTGATTATAAAGCTGGAAACCGGACGCGCTTCTCGCGCTAGCTATGCCGGAGCCATTCCACTGCGATATGCATCAACGTAAACAGCACACCAAATGCCCCTGCGAAGCCCTTGGCTCGCTGCAGACTAGCCTCATGGTGCTCCACTCGCTGCTCGAGCACAGACAGGCGCCCGGGCTGCGTATCGCCGAGCAACGAAACCATCTGGTTCTTCAATACCGACAGGTCCGCCAGGACCCGTGCTTCAAATTCGTTCATCTCTCACCCCGACCTGCCAATGCACCGCGTCACACCGAACACACTCTGAAGATTTCTTGCTCTCATACCCACTACATCATGGCGTTCACAAACACTGCGCTCGAGAAACGTGAGTAGTTCGGCGGATTCGCTCCGTCATACATCCGCACGTAGTACTGTTCGATCGGGAACGCCCGAACAATGGTGAAATTTGGTACCGGGCTCCGCAGCACCACGTCCGCCGTGTCCCCCGCGCCAAAGATCCAGTCTCTTCGCCTTACCTCGAAGCCGCCACCCTGGGGCGGCGTCACTCCCGCGTTCACGTTGATCACGGTTGTTGTCAACGAACCGACTGCGAGATCACGCAAGCTATCGACGGTCAACGGCGCGCTTGCCGCCACATCAGGAAGCGCCACATCGTTGGGCAGCGCGTTTGACGTGACCAGGGCGAGCGGCTCCGCCCAGTCGTTCGCGTACGTGAGCTTGTACTGCAGCACCTCAGGATTCGCGCTCGTCGCCTCTACCGTCACAGTACGAACCACCGCGCTGGCCGTCATACCGGCTGAGGGCGCTTCGATTGCCAGCGCATCTCCCGGCCATACGTCAGCTTGCTGCTCGAGGTTGAAATCCGAATAAGTTCCCGCCCAGGCCGCATCCCGGCTACTCGCCATATCCAGGAGGGCTAGCGCGGCATTCTCGCAATCTGTGGACCAGCGTGTCGCCGGAAGACGCATGCTTCCCACCCACTGCGCCGTGCCCGGCAGCCCGCCTGCAGCCTCTTCCGCGATGCTGCTTGTCGATACCAGGCGGGCGACCGCCCGTCCGCCGACGCGATAGCTCACCGTAACCTGATCGCCGCTCTTCGGCACGCTCGTTGCATAGAAGACCAACTTCCCAGCGGTCTCCACCTTCGCGTCCGCGCCTTCCGCCATCGCGCCCAACCGCAGCGTCTCTGGACTCGCGTTCGCGCCGCTCGGTGTGCTCGTGGCCCAGACATTACCCGTAGCTTGCAGAGTGATGGATGCGAGGCTGCCTATGAAATCAACGCTATCGATCGCCACCAGCGTGCAGCTTGACGGTGCGGCCGCCACACTCCCGGCGTAAAGCGTGATCGGCGGCTGTGGGGTCCCGCCGGTCGTCTCCTGCACGTCAAGCAACAGGTCGCCACCCGCGGAGATCAGGCCTCCGCCAAAGCTCTGACTCGCGTTGCCATTGGATACGTAGTAACTCTGCAGCACGCGCTGTACGTCCTTGCAGTGAAAACGCAGACGCAGCGTGTAGGTGTGGCCGCTCACCAGCGCAACCCCCGCTCCCGCTTCTGCGCCCTCCACCACAGGCGTAATGCTGAGAGCGCCGTCCGTCGCCTTTACATGAAATCCGGCAAATAGATTTCCCAGTTGCACATCGCCGCTGCAGAAGCCTGCGATATACCCCTCCGTCGCGGCCTGCACCTGCAACCCGGCCGCCTCGATCAGCAGCACGCCGCCCATTTCAACCTCATCCACGGAGCTCACGCTCGTCTGGCCTTCAATGCCGCTCCCGCCATTGGCGGTCAGGCCAGCAGCCGTCAGCGTGATCCGGTTGCCCGGATCCTGCACTGCCCAGACCAGCGGATTGATAGAGCTCCCCGTAAATGCATCTTCGAGAATCGTTGCTTTGTGGAGCAGTGGAGATTGCGTCAAAGTGAAGGTGCTCGTGATGCCATCCCCCTGGAAGATCTCCGTGACATAGCTCTGCGCTTCGATTGCTCCGCAGACCGTGACGTCGTTCACCAGTTCTCGAGCTCTGCTTGCAGTCAGAAGCGCCGGCAATAACGTCCCGTCCGACTCGCTCAGCGTGTGCACAGTCGAACCGATGCTGGTCAGGGAGACCTCGCCGTTCACCACCCGGTAGGCGGTGCGCCCCGCTGACGCAAGCAAGCCCGTGTTGCTCGACCACGACTGACCGGCCTCGGCGATGAAGCTGCCAATCATCGCGGTCGTGCCCTGGGCCGTCACCGCCACCCCGTTCCCGGCACGGAGAGTCAGTGCATTCAGCACGTCTCCGGCCGCTTGCCCCACCGCAGTCGTCGTCTGCGAAGCGCGTTGCCGGTCGAGGAGGATGTCGTCGCTTACGGCCGATACCTGCAGCAGATAAAGAGTGCCTTCGCATCCCTCGCCCGCGAAGGTCCTCTCCGGCTCGCAAACGACATACCCGCTGAATAGCAGCGTCCCATTGTCGGCCGATACCATCACTCTTCCATTCCGGGCCGGGATCGGCACGCCTGCGGGAAGTAGGCTCATCTGGCATAGTGTCGGTGCATTCAGCTTCCGTTCAATCTTCAACGGCGCGGCTCCTGCCAGCGCGCTGCTGTAATCGACAGCGCCGTTGCCATCCCTGTTGTCGATGGTGATCTTCAATGTTTGCCTCTCGTCAGGGCCTGCTGTTTACACCAATGAATTGCTGGGCGGCACGAAGGTGCGAAAGCAGCACACCTGTTCGCCGTCTATTGGGTCGGTCACCGGCAGCGCACGGAACTCGGCGCTCAGCAGCACCTGCGTGAGCGGATCCACCATCACCGAGGGGCTCTCCGCCGGTCCCGCCATCGCTTGCAGCCGGGGATAATGGAAGAAAACCACCTCTCCCTGCTCTCCACCTATGGCGAAGACCGCCGACCACTCATGGAAAAACGTGCCCCCCTCCCGATCCACAAATCCAGATACCGGCTGCACCTTCATGCCCGCCGTCGGGCTTCCTGCGGGCAGCGGCGTGGCTAATTGCAGGCCTGCGCTGGTCACCTCCGCCACGCGCACGACATTCAAGGTCACCCGGCGGATGTAATTCGGATCGCTGCCCACCGCCGCTGCGGACTTCACATAGGCGGTGCTTGCTCCCGCGCCCACGAAGCCCACCTCGCCGGAATAGTCTTGGTCGACCGCGACGATGTCGCCCGCTGTGAACCCCGGCAGGCTGCCCGCGTCCAAGGCTAGAAAACTCGCCGTCGATCCCTGGCCTGAGAGTGACGCCGCTGCGGCTACATTGCTGGTCCCGGAGCCACTCTCGATCCCGGTCACCACCTGGCCCTCCGCAGCCAGCACATTCATATGCTGTGCGCCTGCCGCCAGAGCCATAGTCAGCTTCGTCCACTGCTCGAACTGCAGGCTCACTGTGGCGCCCACGGTTTCGCGCGCCTGTAGCTGTGCGGCACGCGGCGAGCCTCCCTCTAGCGCCATCACCTTCGTGCCTGATGTCCGAGTGAACTTACGCAGGTATCCGAGATCAATCCATGGCGCGGGCGGCGCATCCAGTTGGAAACTCGCCGCCTGCGACGGATCGAAGATCGTCGGCGATCCTGTCGCTCTCACCACCGGCGCGAAGTACCCGCGGACTCGCCGATAAACCGGGGGCATCGGGGGCAGGGTTACTGCAACCGCCGCTGTGCTCATTGCTCACCTGCTTCTTCGTAGCTATACACCGTCACATCCACCGTCCTGCTCAACTCATCCTGGCCGTTTGTCATAGCTCCAAATGCCGGATCATTCCAGAAGATCTGCGTCTCCATGGCCACGGCCGGCGTCACCGTGTAGTTCATCTTCGGCGTTCTTGCCGGTTGCAGCATCGCCCGCAATTCGCCATCCATGGCCATCAGCGCCCGGCCCCGGTCCAGGCCGCCGGCACTCGCGCTACCCGCCGTCGTATAGCTGATCTCGCACGTCTGCTGCATCAATGGCAATGCATGCTGTGGGTCCACCTTCACACCCGTCCAACGCAGCACAAACACATCGGTGGGCGGCTTCACCGGCACGCTCTCGTTTTCGCCCACTAGAATCCCCGGCCTTGCCACTCCCCGCAGCAGCATGCGGCGATTCGGATCCAGCGCGCTCAGGCGATTGCGCAATGCCACATAGAACGTATCTCTCGCGTTTTCCATCCCTTGCTCACTTTCAGCAGCTCTGTAGCTGCGCTTCGCGCACCAGCACGCGATATAAGCACGCGTCCCCCATGCTCTCCGTGAATGAGGTCGACTCGATCAGGAAGAATTCCCCGCCAATCAGCAAGCCTGTCGCCATGGCAAACAGCACGTCCGCTGATCCCAGGCCGCGCGCACTTACCTGCGCGAGCACGGCGGATGCGGAGAGCAGCAGCTCGAACTTTGCGGGCCCTTCGGTCATCACCACGCGGGCATCGCGAATAATCGCCGGCGACAGCGGAAGGTCGACAAAGCTCGGCTGCGCGAGACCAAGCTGCTCACCATCGACCCCCGCTGCTGCGGCGCCCGGCATGCGCAGCATCACTTGGCAGCCCCCCAGCGCCCGCAGCAGTGCATCCGCCGCGCGCAGCGCGCCATCGTTCTTCCGTCTAACACTCAGGTCGCTCATGTCCTTACCCCAGTCGATTCGCTACATAAGGCCGCAGCAACGCCTGCACCTGCGTATCCAGCAACGATCCGGAAAAGTACTCCATCTGCATCTTGTCCATGCGCGATGTCTTTACGTTCAGCCCCGGCGCCGCCTGTGCGTTCTTCACAATCTGGGCGCAGGCCACCTTCACCGCATCCGGAATCACCGCCAGCCCTGCCGTATATGCCACCTTCAGCTCGCTGAACGGAATACCGTACAGGTTGTAGGGCAGCGTCAGCTCTCCCGTGTCCGCCACATAATCGATCGTTGTGGTGTCCAGATCGCTCCACGCCCCCGGCAGCGCGAACGCATATGCGACCGCGGCTAACCCTGTCACTCCCAGCTCACCGCGCCTCGGTCGTGCATACCGTCCCTGCGCGCATACCAGTGGCGAGGTAGCCGGAGCCAGTGGCAGCAGCGGGAGATAACTCAACCGCACCGTCTGGCTGCCTTCCACCACTCTCAGCCGTTCTTCGTATTGCTGCGCCAGCAAACCGGGCCGCCGGCAATGCGCGTCTATCATCGACGAGGCCGCCGCTATCCAGTCGTCGCTTGTATCCGCGGCGAGGCCGTAGCTCTCATACTCCGTTGCTTGCAAATAGGCCATCGTGTCGTCGTCTCCTTATGCACCGCCATCCGGGAAAAAAATGGGGCCGGCCATTGCGGCCGGCCCCTATGCCTCTTCGGCAACATAGGACTAGCGCTGCACCGTCACCTGTGCATGTGCATAGCCCGCGCCCTTGACCACCACACCTCCGAACTTGACCGCGACATACTGCGAAGCCAACGAGTTCGGTAGCCCGAGCTGGAACACCCGCGGCGCTGCATCGCTGAGCCAGTGATACTCGATCATGTCTTCGGTCACGATGTATGCGGGGAGTGAAGCATTTCCAGAACCAGGCGTCCCGGTATAGCTCAACGCCCAGTCCGGAATCAGCGGCAGGTCGCCCGCCTGGGTCGACAGGCTCTTCACGGTAAAGCCGCCATTGACCTCGCGCGAATTCAGCACCACGTTGAACTCGCTCTTCATCTCGCGGTCGATCAGATCCAGCAGCACCGGATTGGCATAGATCGCCGTCGGACGCACCGCATAGCTGCTGCTCGAAACCATCTGCGCGATGGTCGACTTCAGGTTGTCCACGATGCTGTCCGTCTGCGCGATGGTCACGGCGTTTCCGCCATTCGCGATCTGCGCAGCCACGCCATAGTACTGCGTCGTGGTCGGCGTGCTCAGCGAGGTGTCCGTCCCGTTCCACAGGGCGATGTCATGCGTGTGCAGCACGCCTTCCACCGTATCCACCAGGTCCTTGGCCTGCAGATACGCGAACTGCTTCTGCTGCGCCCCCAGCTCCAGATCGAACAGGTTGTAGTTCATCTGCGCCACGATCGCCTTCAGAGGCACGCTGCGCTCCACCCGCGTCGGCGCAACCACCGCCGGCGCGATATTGCGCGGATCGACGAAGCCTGCGGCGCCCGGAGTCGGAATCGACGTCTGCTCGAAGAAGCGCGATGGATGCCCGGTCGCCGGAACCTGCTTGATGCGCTGTCCGAAGATGCCGCGGCGCCGCACCATATCGGTGATCTCGGTCTGGTAAAACGGAACTTCGATCGCGCCGGGTCCAATGTAATCGGCTGCCGAATGGATATCCAAAAATTGTGCGCTCATGTGTCTGCTTTCTGCTCACGCGGTGAGCTTGGGTTATAAAGATCAAAAAGAAACAGGCGCGCCCCACGTAGACCCGTAGAGCACGCCGCCGGGGTCACCCCGAGTGAAGCCGAGGGACTGCTTCTGCCCCTCCCGACAACCGCCAAGCCCTAGGCCAATGCCCCGGTGCGGATCAACTGCGCTTTCACCGCGATCCGTTGCTCCAGGCTCAAGCCAGTCAATGCGGCGTCCAGGGCCCCCGCTTCCAGCCCGTCCACGCTATGCACTCCCTGCTTGGCGAGTAACTGCGTGGTCGCCAGCGGGAGAGTCTTGCGGCCGGACGCCGCGGCCGGTGCCGCAGTGGACGGCATCGCTTGCGCCCTCAGCTCGGCAATCTGTTCCTCCGCCTCGCGCAGCTTCCGCTCCAGTTCGGCTTGCCGCTGGTTGCCTTCGCTCTGTTCTACCGTTGCAACGATCCGCGCCACATCGCCGGTCGCCGCATTGCCAATTGCGGAGCCATGGCGCGCTTCGAGCAGCCCCACTGCACGCTCGAGCATGCCTGCAGCCGCGGTCAGCCGCTCCATGCCCTCTGCCATCGCGCTGTTCATCGCGTCATTCTGTGTGCTCTCATCCATCTTGGTTGTCCTTTCCCCACCTGCCGCTTGTCGTTCACTGCTTCACGCCTGGCGCGCCGCCAGAGGCTGCATCGCTTTCGTCCGCTGGACAGGCTCTGCTACGCGCATCAGCCGGAAGTCCGTGCCTCCGTAAGCCGCTTTCTCCCGCAGCAGAATGGCCGCTCCAGTAAACGTCACCTTGGTCAGCTTCCACACCGATGCGCGCATGTCTTCCACGTGCGCATCCGCCAGTTCATAGCTCATGCCCATCTCTCCGGTAGAAGCCTTTTTCATCTGTGCCTCCACCTCCGGAAAGTCTCTTCCGAAGAGATATCCCGCCACTTGGATCTGCTTGCCCACGATGTTCGCGTCCGTGATGATTCCGCACTTCCGCCGTGCGTCGTGGCCATCCCATCCCTGGCAGTAGTCCACCGCCATTCCCATCAAAGAGGGCAGTGCCTCCTCTGCCGCTGTGCGCGTCAGAATCACCCGATGACCCTTGGCTCCGGAAGGAGCCCGATCGCTCGGCACATCCACAAATGTCAACACCCCTTCAAAAGCAACCCGGTTCGGATGGTTTCGCACCGCCGGCATGTTGACCGCCATCGCCTGTAGCTTCATTCGCTCTCCCGTTTTGTTTGTCAGCCATCCCTTACCGCTCAGTTCCCGATCTCCTCCTCCCGGGCCTCTTGCAGCAGGCTCTCCGTCGTATTTGCCCGCTCCGGTAGTCCGCGCATCTGCCGCACCTCGCCAACCGTCAATACGCCGGCCCGCAGCAGCTCCGTCTGGATCTGCACCTCCGTGAGTTCATCGCGCGACTGAAGATCCGTGAACTCGAACTCGAACTCCCGCCAGCCCAGCCGCTTGCCGAAAACGTCCCGGGTAATGTGCTGCTCCAGCAGTCGAGCCACCGGAACAATCGCGCTGCGAAACGCCTCGTCGCCGAATTCGCTGGAGCTCGCGCGATTGACATCGTTCTCCAGGCCCAGCAACATCGGCGGCAGAGAGAACGCATTGGCGATCATGCGTATCAGGAACTGTTGCCAGCTCAGTCGCAGGTCGGCATCGGTCCCCGTTCCAAAACGCAATACCTCCGGCTTCTGCTCCGTGCTCAGGATGGGCACCCGTCCCGTGCCTTCAATCTCGTCCTGCCACCAGCGGATCAGCCGATCGTGCTGTGCCGGCGTGGTCTCGTTCAGCCACAGCGCATACTGCACCACCGCATTGCTCGCCAGCTTCCCCGCAAAGCGGTGCGCGCTCAGGAAGCTGTTCACCGTCTCGAATGCAACCTCAAGCGGCCCCAGCCCGAACGGCGTGTGCGTCCGCGGGTTCATCCGGATGTACATCAGCTCGTCATCCATCAGCGGGATGGCCTTCTCCATGCTGGTCAGCATTCCCGCCTGCGCATACCGCGCCACCTCGTTCCCGCCCGTCCACTTCGGATTGATCCGGATGGTCGCGCCATCCACCGCCCACAGCGCCACCGGCTGGTCCGGCCTCCCCGTCAGCTCCATCTCGACCGCGCCGAACCCGCCCACCAGCATGTCTTCCAGCACCTGCTCTATCAAGCTGCGGAAGTTGTCGCCGTCGTTCGGCTCCTCCAGGCATAGCCGCAACACCGAAGCCTTCTGCGCGGCGTCCGCGACCGAGGCGGCCGCATAATTCCGCTTCACCTTCACCTGCCAGTCCATGCAGGCCACCCGGTCCTTGATCAGGTTGATCGCCCGCCGCACCACGGGTGTCTCGGCAAAGCGCCTCAGGTTCTCCGAGGTTGGCTTAGGCAGCAGGTTCCCCGTCGTAACATAGGGCGTCAGAATGGACGGAAGCGGCTGCGTCTTGCGCGGAGCCACCATGCTCTCCCTGCTCTCGCCGCCCGCATTCAGCCGCTTCCAAACCGTGCGTACGTTCTCTCGTACGTTCATTCCTTCCTCCGTCCTTCCGTATTCCTCGCCTGCATCGTTCCCCCGGCTCCCCACACACATCCGTCAGCTCAGCAGTCCGGGTGCCCCATCCTGAGCGCAGCGAAGGGTGGGATCTCTTCAAAAGCAAAAACCGGTGAATCTCGCCTGCATCGTTCCTCCGGCTCGCCACACACATCCGTTATCTCAGCATTCCGGGTGCCCCATCCTGAGCGCAGCGAAGGGTGGGTCTTCCCAAACCACCAACCGGTGCATCCCGGCCAACGCCGCCGTCGCCGACCTCATCACTCGTCCCATCAACAGAAAAAGGCACGGCCACTTGGCCATGCCCTGTCCCTGCTGCCGACTTTTCTTGGCTACACGCGCAGCTCCCGCCGCGCTGTCTCCGCCACCCGTTCCAGATCCGTCGTGGTCAGCACCCTGATCCGGTGCCGTTCCATCGTCTCCACCCCGAAGCGGTACTGTTCCACCGTCTCCGTCTCCTCATCCGCGATCTCCCGCAGCGGCTCCACCACAGCCGTTAACTGCAGCTCCGCCCGTTCCACGCGCAACACGCCCGCCTCCAGATCCGCCCGCGAAAACGCCAGGACCTTCGCCGCCTCCGCATCGCCGCCGAGCGAAACCGCTTGGAACATCCGGATCACGCCATTCGGCCGGTATCCGCAATCGATCTTCAGCGCGTCGCCGGCGCGCGTGTATTTCGCCGCGCCGATTCGCTTCTGCATCAGCGCCCACACCCCGGCTTGTTCGAATCGCGTGCGCATCCTGGCATGGATCGCCTGCCGTCCCGTGCTCCTGGACTCACGCTTGCGCCGTTGCGCCTCCACGTACAAGCGCATCAGTCCTTCCATCTCCGCCGCAAACGATTCCGCCAGGCAGGCCTTTGCTTCCGTCACCTGCACCGCATTCGAAAACGAATCCTCCAGCACGCCGATCACCGGCGGTCCATCTTCCCCCGCCTCAGAAAGCCGCCGCTGCACCTCTCCCTCCAGCGCCTCCAGCATCGCGGTGTCCACCTCCGGATCGATACACCGAACCCGGCTCCAATCCCGCGTAAAGCGCACGGCCGCCTCGCGTGTCTCTCCCCGGCTGCGGAGCAGCACACCGATGTTGACGAACTCGTTCTTCACCGGGTCCGGCACATACCGGATCAGCGAGAACTCACACGGGCTCCGCTTCACCACCCTCGCCTCTCCTCCTCATTCTCCATTCGCCGTCCGCCCGCCATTTCTACATCACCATTTTGCTCGCGCCCGTCTTAGTCTCCCACTCCGCTTCAGGGAATCTCGCTCCAAAATGGATCGTCGCCTCCGCTCTGCCCCAGAACGGGAACGGCAGCCGATGAGACTCTCGGAAGCCGTCGATCAGCGATCGAATCTGTTGCCGACGCTCCAGCAGTTGCTCCACCAGCCGCTCCATCTCCCCAATGTCGCCGCCGTACCACTCCGGTGGCACCTGTTCCGCGATCGCCCACACCACCGTCGCATCCATCGCCTCTACCCTGCCCAGCCATGGCTCAAAGCTGTCCCATCCGGTCACCGATTCGTACACCAGGTTGCGCGGGAACACGCCGCGCAGCGGCGTGTCGATCAGCCGCCACTCTCCCGCGTTGAAGCAGTACCCCTGGTCGATGAACGTCGCCGTGTACCGTCGCCCCCGCATCTTCTTGCCGAAGACGGCCTGCCGGCCGTTCACGTTGCATGTCCACTTATCCATCACCAGCATGCCCGCAAACTCCCGCAGGTTCTTGGTCTCCATTAACTGCGGCTCCGGCAGATAGTCGACCACCTGTCCCGGCATCAATCCACCCACAAATCGCGATCCGAACTGCAGCCCTGGCCGGCAGCGGACCTCCGCGCCGGTCCGCTGCATCCGCAGCTCCGGCGTGTTGGCCACCAGCCAGTCCGTCACCTCCATCACATCGCACGCCGGCACCGTCAGCCCCACCGCTTCCGCCAGCCTCGTGGCTAGGAACTCATTCGCCAGGACACGCGGATGCTGCGGATTGTTCTGAAATTTCACCACATACAGATGCTCGTCCGCGCCCAGCATCAGGTGGCTCTGCGCCCCGCCTCGCATCGCTCGGATCTGTTGTACCGCTACTACCGCCACGCTCTGTCGCCCCCGCTCTCCTGCGCATTCTATCCCGCTGCGCCGCCTTCGCGGCCGCGTACGCCAGGAACGCGGGCGCCCCATTCTAGCGAAGCTTGGGGTGGGCCCGTTCCTTCAACTACCGCTGCGTCTCTCGAACCGGCAGCTCACCTCTACACCCACCCTTGCGCGCAACGCGGGCTGCCGTGCGGCTAGCACTCAGCCCGGATCGCCATCGCCATGCCCATGGCCATCATGCAATCATCGTGCTGCCCCGCCGCCGCGCCCGTGTGCCCCTTCGCGTCTCGCACAAAGGTCTTCATCTCCCCCAGCAACCGCGCGCTCATCCATACCTCCGGATGTTCCGCCAGCACCCGCGTCATCTGGCTCAACATCCTCGGTCGCGTCAAGGTTGACGTCAACCAGCCGTCCTGCCCTTCCTGCCGATACAGCCGTCCATACCGGCACACGCTGTGCAGATACGCCAACACACCCGCGCCATGGTTGTTCCGCTCCACTGCCAGCAGTGCTCCGTTGTACTCACGCGCCAACGCCGCAGCCTTCTCCGCCACCTCCAGGAGCCCGGCCTTGCCTCGAAACTCCGCACACTGCAGTCCCGTTGCAAGATCCACCACCTGCATCGCCGCGAAGTCTCCCTCGCTGCCGCCTCCCGCCGGATCCACCGCGACCAGGTACTCGCGCCCCGTGACCGCCGGATACCACGTCAGCAGCTCACCCTTCCATCGCGCGGCCATTGGCCGCGGCAGCCCGCGCATCCTCTCCTCGATCGCCTCTGCATCGAACACCCCGCTCCCGCTGCTCAGGAAGCAGTCATGCGCCGTCTCCGGATACTCCTGCCGGGCCAGCATCCCAAACTGCCTGCGTAGTTTTCGCCGAAAGGCGATCTGCTCGCCGCCCAGGCCATGCTCGCTCGCCAGGCGCAGCTCGTCTTCCGTCAGCGCCTCGACCGGTTGCGGCAGCCGGTAGCTCTTCTCCCACCACCACGGGAAGAAGTGCCGCACCGCGCCGCTCTCCTCCGCCCGCATCCACTCCTCGTAGAAGCACCCGTACGCTCCGTTTGCCGTGGACTCCAGCACCACCTCCGCGTTCCCAGGCATGGAGGCGCGCAGTCCGGCAAGGATCGCCCCTGCCTCGCCCGGCCATCGCGCCACCTCCGAGCAGTGCAGGTTCTGGATCGTCAATCCACGCCCCGCATTCGGATCGCCTGCCGACTCCACGCGGTACTCGCTATCCAGCATCGGAAACACCAGCGATCGGGCATTCGCGCGCGAGGTCTTCAGCGCCCCCGCGCGCAACGCTTCCGGCAGTTCGCAATAGAAGCGGTGCACAATGCGAAAGATCTCCTCCGCCGCCTCCTGCGTGTGCGCGATCTCTACCGTCAACGTCCCCGGTTGGGTGATCGTCTTCAGGAAAAATCGCGCTGCGACCCAGGTGCTGATGCCCATCTGCCGCGCCTTGAGCACAATGTTCTGCCGCCCGCGCCTCCGCTCGAACTCCCGCTGCACCTGGTTTGGTAGCAACGCCTCGTGTGCTCCCGTGCGCGTCCTTACTTTCAGCAGCGCCTCGGCCAGGAACACCCCGGCCGTGCGTCCCTCCAGGCTCGCCGGCCTTTCGTCAAAGATGCGCCCAATCCCCAGCAACTCTTCCAGGTCCCCGCTGAAGCTACTTCCCTCCGTCATTTCGCTCATTCACTTCCGTCCCTAGAGCTTGTATCCCAATGCTTCCAGCTCGCTCTTTGAACCGGCAATCAATGCGCGGAACGCGACCACCATGGCCGCATCCAGCTTCAGATTGACGCCGTCTTGCCCTGCCGCCGCGCTGGCTGCATTCGCCGCGCTCAGTACCAGGCCCAGCGCTGCAAACGCCGCTCGCTCCAGCACCACAGCCGTGCTGCCGTTCGGCAGCAGGGCGGTAATCGCCTCCACCGTTCCCGCCTCGGACTCCGCCTTCGTACCCACGCGCTCGGCAAACTGCAGCGCCTTCTGCAGATCGTGAAAGGCCGATGCGAAAAAATGATCCATGCCGGCGAACCCAAACACCGTCGATCCTGTCATTACTTTTGCTCCTCCCCCGCTGTCGGCAGCGGGCTTTTCTTCAAATACGCCGCAGCGCTTAACGCCGCGCCCACCGCGCTCATCCTCAGCAGCGCCAATCCGTTTCCATGTGTTCCGGTTAACATCTCCGGCGCGCCCAGCGCCACCCCCAACGCGCTGGCCCCGCCACCAATCACCGCTGCTACAGCGCCCTTCACCCACACCTTCCAATCGCCCATTCAGTTCTCCCCGGCCAAACAAAAGCGGCGGAGCCTCTGCCCCGCCGCTGCCGTCCTAATCCCCGCCTTGCTGACTTGCTGCCCTAAAAGCTGCTCAGTGCCGCCCTCTTTACCGTCGCCCCGTCGGATGAGCAGTGATAGAGATAGCTGTCGTCTGCCCATACCGAGTTCGCCACGCATCCGCCCGTGGGCGTTGAGGACGCCGGCGTTCCCGCCGAGAGCGCCACCACGCCCGTCGAAACGTACGGCGTGCTCCCCGACGCCCTCATCTGCATCAGTTGCAAACCGCTCACTGTGTCATACACGCCGCAGCCGGTGCCGTCTGTGCAGTACCAGTACCAGCTATGGTTGTTGTGGTTCACCGTAAAGATCGTGCCCACACTGGCGGTTCCCGTGAGCATCTCCGCCTCGCCGTTCCCGTTTGCGCTGAACTGCGGGTCGGTCGTGCTGGCTGTACCCGGCGCCGCAGCAGTCGATTTCGTTCCATCGCAGACCTGGTGCAGCAGGCTATCGCGTGTCGTATAGAAAAACTCCAGCGGCCCGTTTCCAAGCTGCACGTTTGCGCCGGAGCAGGTCTCGACTCCCACCTCGCCATACACGGAGCCGGCGGTGTAGACCAGGGTGTCCTTAGCCGTGCCTTCGATCGTGATCGTCTTGCCGTCGCCTATACCGTAGAAGAACTGCACATTCACCGGCGTAGTGTCCGTCAACTGGATATGTGCGCATCCATTCACCGGCACTACGATTGGACCATTGGGAAACGCTGGCGCAATCGAAGCCGCGTTGAACGAGCAGCTGGAAGTAATCTGCGGAGTCCCCGCGGCGGCGCCCCCACCGAAAAGATCCTGCTTGCCGTCGAAGTCCTTCCCGTTTCCATACTGGTCGACTGGAAAACCGTTGTTGTACTCCGATACCGGGGAGTTCCCTGCACTGAACATTGCGCCGACATAGCTCGCGCCGAATCCAGCGATGGGAAACGCCGTTATCCCGCTATAGCTGTTTTGGCTGCCGTCGGTGATCGCCGCGCACGAGCTTACGTGCGATGTAGCATCGACGAAACTCGAGTCCATACAAGGGTTCTGGATGGCTACCCCGGTAATCACGTTTCCGCCGGAGGCCGAATAGATTGCCGTGCCGGCCATCAGGTCGATGCGGGAATCGCTGATCACCGCCCCGGAGGTGCCGAAGGCCAGATACATACCCACGTCCGAGACCTGAGTGAAGATGTGCGAGATGCGCCCCGCGCCTCCATTGATCGCCAGAGCCGGCACGTCGGGATAATTCGCCGGCCGGGGACTGTAGGACCCGCGCTCGAAGGGCGCCCCCGTCGAGATCTCCATGTGCTCGCAGATCACGTCCCCGGCAATGCACTCTACCGCCCCGGCATAGCCGGCGTTCGGCACAATCGCCGGATTGTCGATGAAGTAGGTCGGCGCGTTCTGTACGTTGATCCATTCGCCGGTCGAGTCCATCCCGCCGATGATCACCGCCGGGCCGCCGAAGTTGTTGGCGGTGATGTGCTCGACGATCCCGCTCGTCGTCTCGGAATTGATCCCGATATCCAGAGCGCCGGCGGGCGAGCCTTGTCCGAACAGATCGAAGCCGCTGATCCGGGACGAGTTCGAGCCATAAACCGTATCGACGCCGCCGCACATGCCGTGCGTGAGATTCGATTGAATGAAGATGGTATGGCCGGTCGTCTGCGATACCGGACCACCGCTATCGTTAGCCAGCGGTTCTTCCACATGGCAGGAGCCATACTGCGAATCCACCGAACATTTAAGCGTTACGTTCGCCGGAATCGAAATGTCATGGAGCATGCCGGTAATGCTCGCCGGGTACACCACAGTGGCGAAGTGCACCTTGCCCATGTGCACATCGCAGCCCGCCTCATTCAGCACCGCGTTCATCACCGCCGTCTGCTGATCGGGCGTGGTTGCATTTCCCAGGCCGCCCGCATACTTCGGGTTCATCGGGTCGTAGGTGCCGCGCGGCGCATTCTCCTCCGAGCCCATCGTGATTTCGCCCGGGATGCTGAGAATGTGGTTGGTTGTATCCATCGTCAGGCCTAGGTCCGTGCCCAGGCTGCCCTGTCCGTTATTGATCTGCACCGACCCGAGCGTCCCCGATGCGGCGGCGATTCCACTGCCCGCATGCTGCGCTACATACGCTTCGGACGCCACCGGGGATCCGTCCTTGGCGATGATGTCTCCGCTCACCGTCCCACCGCTTAGCGGAAGCGCTCCCAGCGAAGCCGCGGTGATTCCCCCCAGAGCCGTGTCCACATAGCTCTTGCTTACCGCCTGTCCCGCCGCGGTCGGCTGTCCACTCAGCGTTAGCGGCCCGTTCAGTGTGCCTCCACCCAGCGGCAGGAAGTTCGCGCTCATCAGTTGATACACCGTTGAGACCGATCCCGATCCGGATCCCGTCATCGCGACCGCCACCGCCGCTGGAACCACTTTGGCGCGGATCGCTGCGAGGGTGGCGTTCGGCACCTGCGGTACCAGCCAGTACTCCTTGTTCACGGTCCCATCGCTCAGGTGATAGACCGCCGTGTAATAGGTGCCCGCCGGGGCGGCTCCTTCGTTCGGAGCCAGCGCCACGCTCATTCCCCCGTCCGTTCCAATCTGGATTGTCGTCGTCCCGGCGGCCACAGCATTGCCGTCCGCCGTCACAAATGCCGGCCAACTCACGAGCAACGTTCCCGCTGCCACGCTGCCATCCGCTCTGTAGACCGTCCCGGCAACCGTCGTCGTCTGGACCGCGGCACGGACCTCGAGCGGTATCAGTGACAGCAAACATCCCAGCATCAGCACTATCCGCAACATCATGTTCGCGCCTCTCCCGCCCGCAGTTCCATCTGTTCCGAACACCTTCATGCTCACTTGTCCATCCCCTCGGCTACTCTAGGCCTGCATCCTCTGCCGTCTGTTCGACCGCGCATTCCGCTTGCCCCTGCATCCCGTCCGTCCCCGTGTGCTCTTCCACGGTCTCCACCGTCTCCTCCGCCTTCTCGCCGCCCTCTACCGTTTTGCTCCGCCGCAGCTCTTCCATCAGAATCGCGCTCAAGCTCGTGGTCGCTTTCTTCCGCCCGGACGGCGTCTCTTCCAGCTTGCCGATGTGGATCAGCAGCTTGGTCTGTGGGATTGCTCCTTCTTTCGCGTGTTTCAGCAATCCCTGGCAGATCTCCCGGTACGCCCTGCGCGTTTCTATGTCCGTATGCTTCTGGATATCTCGCACCGGTCGCGGCTTTTTCTCCCTTACCCGCTTCCCCAATGCTTTGTCGCCACCGGCACTCATCGCTTCCGAGTTGCTCGTTCGTTCTGTGCTGCTTTCACTCACTGCGTTTGAGGTCTTCTTGCCGGCGGTCTTCGCTGCCGCCTTGCTCTTCGTTGCTCTTGCCATAGCCACCCTGCCCCACAAAAAGAAAAAGGGGCTGCGCCGAAGCGCCTCCCCTTTTCTCTCTTCTTCACTCTTAAATCTAGAATATCAAGTTAGCGGGAATTGATCGGCAGAAAACTGTCAGCGCCTATCTCTCCCACTTGCTACAACTTACCCCGGTTAGAGCAAGCGGCCAGCTCTTGACATCAATGCATCCTTGGCACTTGCATCAGGTCCAGGCGCAAAAAAATTACCGTGAGCTGGTCCAGCGCCTCGGCGTACCTTCGCACTACGGAACGTGTGCTCAACCCCAGCATCTCCGCCGCCTCCGCCTGCGTATACTCCTGCAGCGCTATCTTTCCCACCAGTTCTTGGGAAAAGGCGTCCAGTTTCTTCAGGCACTTTTCTACGTCATGCACAAAGATCACTGAATCTTCAAAGCTTCTCGGCTTGCGGCTGCTCGACTTGCCGGGAAATGAGAATTCACCCAGGAGTGATGGAATACGGCCGATTTCCATCGATCGATACATGTATCTCCGCAACATACCCTCCGTATATTTGCGATAGAACGCTACCTCCTCGGGCGGTTGTATGCTCCCGGATACCTGCGCCGGAGTCTCTGCTCTTCCCCGCGCAGTTGCCGCACTGTAGCTTGCCTGGAGACACCTCACTGTCAGGGCTGCGCTCACTCGGCACCTCCCTGCATTTGCACCTGCATCTGCGTCCGGCTCCGGTGCTTTGGGCGCCGTCCCGGCCGGTTCTCCACCCGCCCTTTGGCATGCCCGGCCATCTTGCCCGTACAGCCTGCGCAATATACCTTCACCAGCGTCTCAGTGCGGAACCATAAACCCCCGCACCCCTCGCATACCTTCAATTGCACCCGCAAGTACTCCATTTACTCTCCAAGACAGTTCATCAGTTGCCGCCACTGGTCTGGCGGCAAGCTCAAAGGGGCTGCTCTGATCCGGCCTCTTTTTGGTGCGGGCCGAAGGCAGCTTGGTTCCCGGGTGTTGACCACCCATGTACGCGCAGATCTCTGAAGGATTCAAAGCCCTACTCCATTTCGCCCAGTATGGGGTGTGCTGGGTCGCAATCCTGCCTGCGCACAGCTTGTCCACTCGGGCATCCCTGCGGATCGCCCGATTGCGCGGAACAGATGGTTGTCTGCCGCCGCGATACCGTTCCTCTGGGCTGAAAGTAGAGTGAATGTAAAAAGCCGCATCGCGCTCGTCAACAGCGCCCCTGTGGGTCGTATAGGCACCCGTCCCGATTGTGGAATGCAGGCTGAATTACTTCGGAAACTGTGACGATTGCCTTTTCCGGCAGAGAATTGCTGCTCGTCGAATCTATATCTCCCAGCTAAGTTGGAAATCATGAACTTCTCCGAACTGCACGAGCGGCTGCGGCTGGAGCTGCTGCGGCGAATCGACCGCGGCGGCCTTACCGGCGCGCTGCTCGCTCGGCAGTCAGGGTTCCGGCAATCCCACATCTCAAACTTTCTGCATCGCAAGCGCACCCTCAGCCTCGGCGCCCTCGATCGCCTCCTTGCTGCGCAAATGCTCCCCGTCACCGATCTCATCTCCCTTCCATTCGCCCAACCGGTTTCCAAGGCCGTCACCTCGGGTGGCAAGCCGCCTTTGCCCGTCCCGCTCGTCAGCCATGCGGCCGCCATGCATGATGCCGTGCCCGCGCCCCATGCGTCGCTTGAGCTCCTGCACGTGCCCTCTCAGTTCTTCGAGCACATGCGCTCCCGCCGCGCCCCCTCGCGCCGTGGATGGGTCCGCTTTGTCGCCACCCGCGTCAGTCCGCAGCAGGCCCTGGGCATGGATCCGGTGCTTCCCGTCCATGCCATTGTTGTGCTCGACCGCCATTACAATTCGCTGCACGCCTACCGAGGTCCGCAGCCGTCTCTCTATGCCATCCGTGCCGGCAATGCGCTGCTGCTGCGCTATGCGCAGTTCGAACTCAACCGGCTCGTACTGCGTCCCTTCAATCTCGCGTCGCCCGTGCACCTGCTCGCGCTCGGCCCGCATGAGATGCCCTCTGACCTTATCGTCGGTCGCCTGTGCCTCGTCGTTGCGGAGTTGTAGGCCTGCTCTCCCGCGCATATCTGGTAGCATCGCCTCGGGAGGCAGTTCATGGATCAAGCACCAGCGTCCGCCAATGCCAACGGAGCAGCGCGCCGTAATGAAGACATCGCTCTCGATCTGCTCAAGTTCGTTGCGTCGACCGCGAACGTAGGACGCACCGCATCGTCTTCCACCGGCTTTACTCCGCCCGCCGCCTCGAAAGCCGACGATCAGGTCGCCCACCTGCTCGAGCTCTACACCCGCTGTCTGCGGACAGTGGAAGGTAAATCCGAACGATAGATTCGCCGGGGCTGGTGGATTGCGTCTGTCATTCTTGAGCGAAACCGAAGATGAGTCGCAAGATCTGCTTGGCTTGCACGAAGCATCCGCGTGCAGCGCGCTCGGCCGAAACATGTACAACGAACGGATAGCTCAGGAGACTCGAACAGCTTGGCGCCCTCTTCCGGCCCGGTTCTAAACGTCGCGGTCATCGGGGCCGGAGCCTTTGGCCGGAACCACCTTCGCATCTATCGGGATCTGGAAGCCGCCGGCGCGCCCGTACACCTCGCTGCCATCGTGGATGCCGACGCCGCCCTGGTCGCCGACCTGCAGCACCAACATCCGCATGCGGCGCTCTTCTCCTCGTTGGAGCAGTGCCTCGCTGCGTGTGCTGGCGGAGAACTCCGCCTTGACGCGGCGTCCGTCTGCGTTCCCACAAGCGCCCATCAGGTCACCGCTTCCGCCGCGCTCCTCAACGGGCTCGACGTCCTCGTGGAAAAGCCCATCGCTCCCACCCTTTTCGAAGCCGATGAACTCATCCGTATCGCCCAGAGCCGCCAGCGCGTCCTACAGGTCGGCCATCTTGAGCGCTTTAATCCCGCTGTGCTCGCCGCGGCCCGGCATATCCATCGGCCCATGTTCTTTGAGGCGCACCGTCTCAGCGTCTTCACCCCCCGCTCGCTCGATGTCGACGTCGTTCTCGATCTCATGATCCATGACCTCGACGTGGTGCTCAGCTTCGTCGACTCCTCGGTGCGCGAACTCCACGCCGTGGGCCTGCCCATCCTCTCTCGCAAAGTCGATATCGCCAATGTGCGTGTGGAATTTGAATCCGGCTGTGTAGCTAATTTCACGGCCAGCCGCGTCAGCACGGAACGGGTGCGCAAGCTGCGCTTCTTCCAGCCGCATCAGTACGTCTCCATCGATTACGCCCGCCAGGACCTGCTCTTCATCGACGTTGCTCCGAAGGTAAATGCCGAGGCCGTCCCGAAAGCCGATGCGGCCACACGCATCTCCGGCGAACTGGCGCTCGCCCGGCCGGCCGTTGCGCCCGGCGAACCGCTGCGTCTGGAGATTGAAGCCTTCCTGCGCTGCGTCCGCGATCGGTCGCGGCCCACCGTCAGCGGCGACGACGGCCGCGCTGCCCTCGCCTTGGCGCTGGACATCAACCGCGCCATTGCGACCCACGCCGCCCGCGCCGGCTTGGATCGCTTTTAGGCGCATGGCCCGGCGCCTACTGCAGCGTGCGCACCTGGTAGCCCTCCGGCACCTTTAACTGGAACTGCTCATCGGAAAGCGGCAGATTCGCCGTCACCTTCTGCAGCCTGATCATGATCTGGTATTCCTCGAGCGGCCGATTGATGGTGATCGATGAAGGAAATTTGAGCGTGCCGAAGCTCTGGTAGGGCCCATACGTCACCTTGGTCGCTACTTCGCCTTCCCCGTCATAGATGTCCTCGCCGTGCGGCAGCAGATCCACACGGCTGAAGTGAATGACGCGCGTCGGCCGGATCACCCGCACCCCCAGCCTGTCATCCTTCGAAGGGCCCTCGTCGCCGATCAGCAGGTCGTACTCCGGGGTCTCGATCAACTGCTTGGTCTTGGGATCAGGCTGCACCTCCGCATGCGAGGTCAGATACACCAGCCGGCCGGGCGCCACCGAACGCACTAACATCGAATTCAGAAAGATATCCGGCCGCAGGTTTTCGAGCGGATTGCTCGACTTCTGCGTCACGGAATTGCTGCCTTCGATCGCCCTGCTCTTCGGCGGGATCAGCAGCTTGAAGGTAGAACCGTCGCTCGCCAGATCGAACGCCCGCGTATGCAGGACCGGCACCAGCCCCAGCACCCGCAGCATGTTCGGCTTGCGGAGGAGAATGTATCCGCGGAACGGTGTGATGTCCGTCTGCTTGCCTTTGCGCTCGCCGCCCGTGGAAGCCGTGAACTCCACCGTGGCATTTAGCGACTGGATGGCATCATAGCGCGCATTCACGCCCGCAACGAGCTGCGCGACATTGGCATTGATGGAAGGTCCTGCAATCCGCGGTTGCTGCACCTTATGGGTGTGGTAAAGACAGCCCGATAGAGCGGGCAATATCCCCAGCAAGCATGCGCTTAGCCAACGTTTATGCATCTTCCGCCGCAAACAGCGAGTATACCTTGCCTCACGGCGTGGCCTCGGTAGGCCCCATGGCCCGCTGCGCTTTACGGTAGGCCGCTACATTGCGGTTGTGCTCGTCGAGCGTCGCCGCAAATCGTGAATGACCGGCCGCCGCCGCATCCGCGACAAAGTAGAGATAGTTTGTGGCTGCCGGATGCATCGCCGCCTGCAGCGAAGCGACCCCGGGATTGCAGATCGGCCCCGGAGGCAATCCTGCATGTTCGTAGGTGTTGTAGTCCGATTTGCTGTGCAGGTCGGATTGATAGATGGTGCCGCGATACCGGTTCTGCAGCATCGCTGCGTAAATCACCGTCGGATCGGTCATCAGCGGCATGCCCTGCTTCAGCCGATTGGCCAGTACGCTCGCCACCAACGGCCGGTCGCTTCCCACCGGCGTCTCCTTCTCCACCAGGGAAGCCATGGTTACGGTGTCGTGATAATTGTTCTGTAATCCGAGCTGCGCGGCCTCAGCGCGAAAGCGTTTCACCATCGCGCGCAGCATGGTTGCCGGTGTGTCCATGCGCTCAAAACGATACGTATCCGGAAAGAGATAGCCCTCCAGGCTGGTCGCGCGCGGATCCAGGTCCGTGATCAGCGCGACCTCCCGCCGCGCGGCCAGCAGAAACTCTTCCTTGGTCCCTAGTTGCGCCGCTTCGACCGCCGCAGCCACGTCGAACAGGTTGTAGCCTTCCGGGATGGTGACTGTGCGGAAGTACACGTCGCCGCGACGCAGGCGATCGTAGACAGCAGACACCGTCGCCGGATGGTCGAACCGGTACTCGCCCGCCTTGAGCGTTCCCCGCTTCATCAACCGGACGGCATCGAAGGCCAACCGGCTGCGAATGACGCCGTGCTGCTCAAGCTGCCGACCAATGGCCTGCGCTCCCATGCCGGGAGTAATCTCGACGAATGTCTCGCGACGGGAGCCGGCCGGCATCAGCAGGACATACGCGCCAGCCACCACAACCAGCAGAATCAGCAGAACAATCAGGCGGCGCATGCGTCGGCGTCGGCCTCCAAGAAAGACATTCGTTTATTGTAGGCGTTCCTGTGCGCAGGGTGCTCCATGCAAGCGAAGCTCGGGTGGGGTTGTTCGCGGAAGGCCCGGCATCTCTCCTGCCATCCAGCCGTCACCTCCTGCCATCCTGAGCGAAGTCGAAGGACCTGCGCTGCCACATCTCTCGTCCACTACCATGTCCTATGACCGACGTGGTGGGTCTCGCTTTGCATGACACGCCCAATGACCTGCGATTGCCCTGGATGGGTCTCGACATCGGAGACCGCCGCATTGGCGTGGCCCTGTCGGATCCGTTGGGCTTCGCGCAACCTCTGCTCACGCTGACGCGTAGTAACCGGCGCCAGGACCTTCGCGCGCTCGGCCGTCTTGCCAAGCGGCACGCCTGCGCGGGCATCGTCGTCGGCAATCCGCTACACATCTCCGGCAACCTCAGCCCGCAGGCCGCAAAGGTACAGGCCTTCGTCGACCTGCTGCGCACGCATACAGACCTGCCCATCCATCTCTGGGACGAGCGTCTGACCACCGCCGAGGCCCACGCCCTCTTGGACGCGAGTGGCCGTCGGCGGCGCTGCCACTCGCGGGAGCGCATCGCCCGTGAGCAAATCGTCGATCAGGTAGCCGCCGTCCTCATTCTTCAAGGCTTTCTTGACGCCCGATCCGGCGCCGTCACGCTGCTCCCGCCCAACGCGCCCTAGCCGGCGGTTCTGGCCCATGTCTGTCCGCATCGTCGTATAATCGAGCTTTGGCGGTATCCCGGCATTGCCGTTCCTTGCGGCTCGCCATTCCTCTGAGCCGTCACGGAAGTTTGCATGCCAGAACACATCAAGAACAAGTTAGAAGAAGAGATCCGGCTCCTCGAGCACGAGCTCACCCATGAGCTGCCACAGGAGATCAAGAAGGCCGTCGCGATGGGCGACCTGAGCGAGAACGCCGAGTACCACATGGCCAAGCAGCGGCAGGATTTCGTCAATGCCCGTCTCGGTCAGTTGAAGAAGCGCATGGCCGAGCTGGCGCTGGTCAACCTCGCGAATATCCCTCATGACAAGATCGCCTTCGGCTCCACAGTGCGCGTTTATGACAGCAACAAGGACGAAGAGATCGAGTACAAGCTCGTGACCAGTGAAGAGTCCGATGTGGCCAAAGGGTTTATCTCCACCACGTCGCCGATTGGCCGCTCTCTGATCGGCAAGAAGGTGGGCGATACTGCCACGGTGGTTACGCCAAATGGCCAGCGTGACCTGGAAGTGCTGAAGCTCACCACCATTCACGACGAAGCCGGGCAGGAAGACGCAAAATGAGCTGGACGGGAGGCTTCGGTCGCGGCTGCGGCGTCATCCTGCAGTCGATCGTCAACGGGTTGGCGCTCACGCGCATCTCGCCGAATGTCCTCACCTTCATCGGGCTCATCATCAACACCGTCGCCGCCATCTTCTTCGGCTTCGCGAACGCGCATAACTACGTCCGCTTCTTTCTCTATGCAGGACTGGTGATCATTGGCGCCGGCATCTTCGATATGGTGGACGGCCGTGTCGCCCGCCAGACGGATCAGGTAACGGTCTTCGGCGCCTTCTTCGACTCGGTCATCGATCGCTACTCCGACGTCGTGTTGTTCTTCGGGCTGCTGGTCTTTTACGCCCGCGGAAACCGCTTCTTCTATGTTGTGCTCGCCGCCTTTGTCATGGTCACCTCGCTGATGGTGAGCTACACGCGCGCTCGCTCCGAGGCCTTGATCGGCTCCTGCAAGGTCGGTTTTATGGAGCGTCCGGAACGGGTGGTGCTCATCATCCTCGGCGCCCTCGGCGAACGTTGGGGTGTTATGGCGCCGGCCCTCTGGGTGCTGGCCGTGCTCTCCACCATTACCGTAGTCCACCGCATCGCCTACACCTACAGCATCACCAAGGCCATGCCGCACCGGAAGTTGAGCGACGCCAACCAGCCGGCGCCCGTCCTATCGCAGCAACCGGAGCTGCTAGCCGCCTCCCAGACTCCTCGGGCGTAATCGCCGGGCCAAAACGGTAAGAATGCTAGATGCTGCACCTACCTGTCTGTATCAGCCAAGTTTGTCATTTTCACTCATTCGTGTCATAATCCTCGCTTAGGTGACACTATGCTGACCCTCGAAGAAGCGCATGCGCGTCTGAACGAAAACGGCAGGGTGGTCATTCCAGCGTCGATCCGCCGCGCTCTAGGGCTCGAGCCGGGTGATGAACTGGTTCTTCGGGTCGAAGACGACGAGCTGCGCGTGACCACCCCAAGGAAACGAGCGGAGCGGGCGCAACGCCTTTTCAAGAAGTATGTAGGGGAGGGCGTCCGTCTCTCTGATGAGCTGGTAGCCGACCGGCGCAAGGAATCAGCCGGTGAGTAAAGTCGTGCTCGATGCTTCGGCTATCCTGGCGGCGATTGGAGATGAGCCCGGAGCAGACGTGGTCTTTGCCAACATGTCCGATTCCGCCGTCAGTACCGTGAACCTGGCGGAAGTGCAGAGCAAGTTGATCGAACGCGGATTCCCAGCCGGTGATGCATGGGATGCAGCGATGAGCTTTGCCCGCGAGGTGGTCGTCTTCGATAGCCGGCATGCGCGGGCGGCGGGCGCGCTCATCTCCTCGACGCGCGCGCTTGGGCTCTCATTCGGAGATCGCGCGTGTCTGGCATTGGCCATGATTCTGGAAGCCCCGCTTTATACGACAGACCGGATCTGGGCGAGGTTAGACCTCGGGCTGAACATACACCTTCTCCGCTGAGGGAGCCCTGCATCGCTCGCTCGCGATCCGGTACTATAGCCAGTTCACTTATGAAAGCCAAACCTGTACTGGTCGTCCATGGCGGAGCGTGGGCTATTCCCGACGACGCTCTCGAAGCGCATCGCAACGGCGTGCGCAACGCGCTTAAGGCCGCTTACGCCCTGCTCGAGCGGGGCGCGACATCAGTCGATGCGGTCGAAGCCGCAGTCGCCATCCTCGAAGACGATGAGACCTTCGATGCCGGTCGCGGCAGCTTCCTTACCCGCGATGGCAAGGTCCAGCTCGACGCGCTGTTGATGGATGGTGGCACGATGCGGGCCGGCGGCGTCGCCTGTGTGGAGCGTCTGCGCAATCCGATCCACGCCGCGCGCCTGGTGCTCGACCTCAGCCCGCACGTCTACTTTGTCGGTCGCGATGCAGAGCAATTTGCCGAGGAGCACGGCATGTCGCTGGTCGATAACAGTGAGCTGGTGCTCGACCGTGAGCGCGCGCGTCTTCGTGATGCGCAGCAGAAGGAACGCTCCGGTGAGCCTGATCAGACCTTCTCCGGGTCGCTCACGCCTGTCAATGCCTCCCCGATCACCGCAACGTCCATGCTGTCATCGCATGACACCGTAGGCGCGGTGGCGCTCGACACGCATGGCAACCTTGCGGCGGCGACATCCACCGGGGGCACGCTCAACAAAGCGCCCGGCCGCGTGGGTGACTCATCGCTGATCGGCTGTGGCTGCTACGCGGACAACGCCAGCGCCGCAGTCTCGCTCACCGGCTGGGGCGAGCCCATCATGAAGCTGGTGCTGGGAAAATGGGCGGTCGACCGCGTTCAGGCGGGCGCTGCGCCCGTTACAGCGGCAGATGACGCCATCTCGTACCTCTTTCGACGATTGGGCGGACACGGCGGCATCATCCTGCTGGGGCCCGATGGCCGTTACGGCGTGGCGCACAACACACCGCGTATGGCCTGGGGCATCCACACGGGTTCCGAAGTGGCCGTCCACACTGATATCAACCGGGAAATCGCACCCGACGTACCGCCCGGAGCCTAGCGCATGCTGGTGCTCGCCTCTGCATCGCCCCGGCGTCGCGAACTACTCACCCAGGCTGGCTTCCGTTTCGATGTGGTGCCGGCCAATGTCCCTGAAGTCCGTGCAGCGGAGGAAGACCCGATCGCCTTCGCCACCCGGCTCGCGCGGCAGAAGGCTGCCGCCGTGTTCGCCCTGCGCAGTAACGCGCATTCGTGCGGAGACCGCCCCCTGATGGTGCTCGGGGCAGATACCGTCGTCGTGGTAGACGACTGCGTCCTGGGAAAGCCCGCCTCTCCCGCCGATGCCGCGCGTATGCTTCACCTGCTCAGCGGCCGTACACACTCCGTGGTCACCGGCGTCTGCCTGATGGGGGAATGCGCTAGCGGGAGAACCGAGGACACCGCAGCCGCCGTCACCTACGTCTCCGTCCAGACTCTCTCGACGGCGGAGATCGAGGCCTACGTGGCGACCGGGGAACCGCTGGACAAGGCCGGAGCCTATGCCATTCAGGGCTATGCCGCGCGCTGGATCCCGCGCATTCAGGGCTGCTACTTCAACGTGGTCGGCCTGCCCATCTCGCTCGTCACCGCCATGATCGAAGGCGCGTGCATTCGTATGGCCGCCGAGTCTAGCTCTTAGCCGGAAACTGCTGCGCAATCATGCCTGCGAGCAGTGCCGCACGGGGAACCAGCGAAGCGAGCTCAATCGATTCATCCGTCGCGTGTGCCCCATGGCCAACCGCGCCCATGCCATCCAGCGTCGGAATGCCCAGAGCCGAGGTAAAGTTGCCATCCGATCCGCCGCCGGTTGCTGCCTCCTCCAGCGGCATCCCCATCTGATGTGCGAGCGCCCGGGCCTGGCGGAACAGCCGCACCGTTCCCGGTGTCCTCTCCATCGGCGGCCGGTTCAGCTCGCCGCTCCACTCCAGCCGGCAGTGCTTATCGAACGGCCGTAATGCCCGCAGCCGCCGCTCGATGCGGCTCGCATCGGCCTTCGTCTTCACGCGGACATCGATCTCGGCCCACGCGGCCGCGGCCACCACATTCGCCCGGGTTCCTCCGCCGATCACACCAGGATTCACGGTAACGCCACGCTCCAGCTCCGTTAGGGACGCAATGCGCTCCAACTGCCGACCCAGCTCCAGTACGGCGCTGTGTCCGGCGCTGAAGTCCACCCCGCTGTGTGCCGCTCGCCCCGTCACCTGCACCCGGAACTGGCCCACGCCCTTGCGCGCTGTCTTGTAAGCGCCCTGCTCTCCCTGTGCCGGCTCCAGTACGAAGACCGTACTGGAGGCGAGCGCCAGCTTCTCCGTCAGAGGGCGCGATGCTGGGCTACCCACCTCCTCGTCGCTGTGGAGCAGCAGCACCACCTCAGACCCGGCGGAATCAAGCGCCGCCCCCTCCCGCAGCGCACGTAGCGCGGCCAGTGCCATCACAACCCCGGCCTTCATGTCGAAGACTCCCGGGCCATAGGCGAGCCCCGCTTCGATACGGAAGGGCATAGTGCGGAGCGTTCCCAGCGGCCAGACGGTATCCAGATGCCCCAACAGCATCACGGGCTTGGTGCCCTTGTGCCCCTTCCCCAGTCGAGCTTCCAGCAGGTTCCCATAGCCCCGGACCCGATGCCGCCGCACCCGGCCTCCTAGCGTGTTGATCTCGGCAGCAACCCGGTCCACGGCCCGGTTCACCGCCTCTGGTTGATGGCTGGGTGACTCCATGCGAACCAGCTCCGCCAATATCTTCATCATCCAGCGTTCATATCCAGCGACCCTCGCATGCAGCGCCATCAGCCCAGAAACTTCTTCCTTTGCAATCACTTAGACGATCTCCTCCGCTTCGCCTTCCCGCGCCGCACCGTTGGTCGACCCACAAATGTGTGGCATATATGCCACAGTAAACTTTTCCGCTGACTGCGTAGTCTATTCCGTTATAAGCGCCCAGATGACACAGTCCGCGAGAAATCCCATTCAGGTCCAGCTTGAGCAGACGATCGCCGGTCCGGTAGCCTTTGCCGGCATCGGCCTGCATAGCGGCGCCCCCGTACAGATGCGTCTCCTGCCCGCCGCCGCGGGAACCGGTATTGTCTTTCGCCGCACCGACCTGGATAATTTCGAGATTCCGGCGATTGGCCGGAACGTCGCGAAAGTCAGCTACGCCACCAGTCTGATGCGGCAGGGTGTGCTTATCTCCACCACGGAGCACCTGCTGTCGTCTTGCATTGGCGTTGGCATCGACAATGTCATCGTCGAGCTGGACAATCTCGAGTTACCGATTCTTGACGGCAGCTCGCTGCCGTATGTCGAGGCCTTTCGCCAGGTCGGCATCAAGGTCCAGCGCCGCCGTCGCTCCTACCTGCGCATTCTCAAGAAGGTCGAGGTGTTGGATCACAATAAGTTCATCGGGGTCTATCCCGGGGATGGTTACAGCGTCACCTACAACATAGACTTTCCCGTCCCCATCGGCCGGCAGGAGTTCACCGTCGACATCGCTGCCAACGCGTATGGTCGCGAAATCGCCGCTGCCCGCACCTTCGGCTTCCGCGAAGACGAGCGAACGCTGCGGGACATGGGGCTCATCCGGGGCGCGAGTGAATCCAATGCCATCATCCTGACCCGGGACGGCGTACAGAACGGTCCGTTGCGCTTCCAGGATGAGTTCGTACGCCACAAGGTGTTGGATCTCATCGGCGACCTGGCGCTGGCCGGTCACCGCATCCTTGGTCGCGTGGTGGCCGAACGCGCCGGCCATGCCATGCATACTGCCTTGGTATCACGGCTTCTCGCCGACCGCAGTGCGTGGGAGCTGACCACCCTTCCAACCCCGCAACGCGAACGCAGGCCGCTGAGAGCCCGGCCGCAACTGCTCACCGCCTGACTGCTGTTGAACGCGAAGCAGAAGCTGATGCCTCCCCTTCGCACGCAAGCGGGTGCCCCGTTCGAGCGCAGCTAGGTCGGGGTCTTCCTAAAATTCCGTCGGAGCGGCGATCGAAGCTGCTTCCGCAGGCTGTAACTCTTCCTGGCGCAACTCCTCCACACGCTTGCCGACCGCGTATTTGAGCGCTTCCACCCCCGTACCCACCACCGCGGAGATGGCATAGAAGGGCAGCTTACGGCGCTTGGCCATGGCCTGCAGCTTCTTGAGCTTCTCGGGGTTCGCAACATCGACCTTGGACGCGACAACCATCACCGGCTTCTCATCCAGCCCATGACCGAAGGCCCGCAGCTCGCCCGCGATCACCTTGAAGTCTTCCACGGCATCGGGCCGGCCGCTCCCGTCCGATACGTCCACAAGGTGGACCAGCAGGCGCGTGCGCTCGATATGCCGGAGAAACTGCACGCCGAGTCCGGCTCCCAGATGTGCCCCCTCGATGAGCCCCGGAATGTCTGCCACCACAAAGCTCTGTTCGTGCGGCGCTTCGCCGATCGAGACGACGCCCAAGTTCGGCTCCAGCGTCGTAAACGGGTAATCCGCAATCTTCGGCTTGGCCGCGGAGATGCGCGAGATCAGCGTCGACTTGCCAGCGTTCGGATAGCCCACCAGGCCTACGTCGGCCAGCAGCTTCAGCTCCAGCCGATAATTGCGCTCTTCGCCCGGCCTGCCGGCCTCGTGTTCACGCGGCGCCTGGTGTGTCGACGTGGCGAAGTGCTGGTTGCCGCGTCCGCCGCGTCCGCCGCGCGCGATGACGATGCGCTCGTCGGGCGTGGCGAAGTCATGCACCAGCTCGCCTGTCTCCTCATCATAGAGGGCTGTGCCCACCGGCACTTTCAGCACGATGCTTTCACCCTCGCGCCCGCTGCAGTTGGAGCCTTCGCCATGCCGCCCGCGCTCCGCCTTGTGCTCCGGGTTGAATCGGAAGTGCACCAGGGTGTTGTGGCGCTGCGACGATTCCATGAAGACATCGCCGCCGCGGCCGCCATCGCCGCCGGATGGGCCGCCCCGCGGGACGAACTTCTCCCTGCGGAATGCCATGCAGCCATTGCCGCCGTCTCCTGCCTTGATCCGGATCCGTGCCTCATCGATAAACATCGCGATCTTCCAGTTTATCGGATGCACTCTATGCGTCACCCAAATGGGCCATCGCCACACTTGCCCATAAGGGCAATGCTGGTGCTGGCAAGTTGCTGAAGTCAGTCTCATCTGAGCCGCTGGTAGCGTGAGTGGATTGAAGGAGCATGGCGAATGCTGCCGCGCGGCAGACTGTGTCACTGGGCCCATATCTTCGCAGGCACGATCTCCGCAATGCTGCTGGTCTGGTGGGTGTCGCCACTCCACGCGCAATCCAATACGCAAGGCGCAATTGGCGGCACAGTGCGCGACGCCAGTGGAGCGACCATAGCCCAGGCGGAGGTGGTTGCTATCAGCAACGACACCGGCCGCGAGGTGGAAGCCGAGAGCGATGCGCAGGGGAACTTCCGGCTCGCCACTCTTCCGCCCGGAACCTACCGCGTCTACATCACGCGCACCGACTTTGCCCGCTATGAGGTGGAGGCAGTGCTGGTGGAGGTGGGCCGGCTCACCTCGCTCGCACCCCAGTTAGCGGTGGCGCGCGTTCGGGAGGTGGTGCACGTGCGCGAGCAACAGCCGCAGCTCGATGCAAACTCACCCGCGCTGGCCACCAACCTGGGAGAGGCGGCAATTCAGGGATTGCCCAGCAACAGCCGGCGCTGGTCGAACTTCGCGCTGCTCACACCCGGGGTGACGCCGGACCTGGCGGGCGACGGACTGCTGAGCTTCCGCGGCATCAGCGTGCTGCTGAACAACAGCACCCTGGACGGGGCGGACAACAACCAGGCGTTCTTCTCCGAAGAGCGTGGCCGTACGCGCATCGGCTACTCCACCTCGGAAGCGTCCGTGCGCGAGTTCCAGGTAAATACCTCCAACTACTCGGCCGAATATGGCCGCGCTGCCGGCGGCGTGGTGAACACGGTTACGCGCAGCGGCACCAATGAACTGCACGGCAGCGCCTTCTTCTTCGATCGGGACAGCGCCTGGGGCGCGCAAAATCCATATACCCAGCTCGCGGAACAGACCGCGCCGGGCGTCTACGCCGCCGTCCCCATCGCTGTGCCTGACACACGCCGGCAATGGGGCGCTGCTGCCGGTGGGCCGCTGCGCCGCGACCGCCTCTTCTGGTTCTTCACCTATGACCAGTACAGCCGGAATTTCCCCGCCATTGCACGGCCCGGTAACGTGGTCACGTTTTTTGACAAGCCGCTGACCTCATCGCAACTGGAGACGCTGCGCCAGCGGATCGGTGCACCGCTGCCCGGGTATGCCCTGGAGAAATACCAGCAGGTGCTGGCGGAACTGGCGAGCGATACCGGTCTGGTGCCGCGTACGGCCGACCAGCGCATCCTCTTTCCCAAGCTGGACTGGCAGGTGAACGAACGCAACCATGTCGGTGTGCAGTACAACCACATGCGGTGGAATTCGCCGAACGGCGCACTCACGCAGACCTCCGAGACCTATGGAACGGCTAGCTTCGGCAACGATACGGTGGCCGAGGATTGGATCATCGGGCGCTGGAACCACTTTCTTACGGCGAACCTGATGAACGAATTTCGCTATCAGTATGGACGCGACTTCGAATCCGAGTACAGCCAGCCACCCTCGGCCTTTGAGCAGCCCTTCAGCCAGAATATGTATGGCCGCTCGCCGCAGATCTCGCTGCTCAGCGGCAGCTCCGGCATGCGCATCGGCAAACCCGCCACCCTCGACCGCCCTGCGCTTCCGGACGAGCTGCGCAATCAGGCGGTCGATACCCTCATCTGGGTGCATGGCAATCATCTGCTCAAGCTCGGTTACGATTTCAATCACGTAGACGACACCGTCGACAATCTCTACAACGGCACCGGCACGTACGTTTACGACAGCCTGCTCAACTTCGTCTCCGACGTGCTCGCGCCCAGCCATTGCGCCGGCGGTGGCACCGGCTATGGCTTCGTCCCGTGCTACTCCTACTTCACCCAGGCGCTGGGTCCGCAGCTCTTCGACTTCGCTACCAACGATTACGCCGCGTTCGCCTCCGACGAGTGGAAGCTGCGCCACGGTCTGACCCTCTCCTACGGGCTTCGCTATGAGTATGAGCAGTTGCCCAACACCAATCGCCAACTCGCCAACCCCGCGCTGCCGCAGACCGGCCATTCGCCATCGGACACCAACAACTATGGCCCTCGCACCGGGATCGCGTGGGACATCTTCGGCAGCGGGCACACTGTCGTGCGGGCCGGGTACGGTATCTACTTCGGCCGCATCATCAACTCCACGGTCTTCGCGGCGCTCACGCGGACCGGCTCCAGCGGCAGTCAGCTCAGCTATTACTTCCGGCCGGTGGATACGGGGGCGCCGCCATTTCCACATGTCTTCTCCGGCGGGGTTGGCCTGCCGGTGCAGCCGAACGCCGTTTACTTCGCGACGAACTTTCAGAACCCGCGCGTCCAGCAGATGGAGTTCTCGGTCGGGCAGCAACTCCTGCGGCGGACAGAGGTGACATTCAGCTATCTCCTCAGCAACGGCGAATCCCTGCCGAACTTCATCGACACAAATATCGATCTATCGCAGCCGCGAACCATCACCTATGCGGTGAAGGACGCGGCCCACGCGGGACCGCTGCCGGGGCCTACCTACACCACGCGCTTCTTTACCCAGCGCATCGATCCCGGCTACGGATCGATCACCAGTATCACCAGCGATGTGACCTCCACCTACCGCGCCGCCGTGGTCAAGGTGACCCACGCCGCCGGGCGTGATCTACACCTGCACGCGAGCTATACCTATGCGCATGCCTGGGACGACAACCAGAACGAGAGCACGTTTATCGACGCCGACGATGTGCTCGATCCGACCAACTTACAGCTCGAATATGGCCCATCCAATCTGGACGTGCGCAATCGCGCGACCGGCGGCGCCGTGGTGCGCGCCCCGTGGAAGATCCACGGCAAACTCGGCGCGCTGGTGAACGGGTATGCGGCCGCGCCCATGGTGGTCATCCAGAGCGGCCTGCCCTACACCCTGCGCACTGCCGGATCGATCCCGTCCATCAGCTTCGTGGATTCACTCAATCGCCTGGAGAAACTGAGCGGGCTAGGCGCCAGCATCAACGGCTCAGGAGGGGACAACCGCATCGCTGAGGTGGGGCGGAATACCTACCGCTATCCCGCGACGTATAGCGTCGATATGCGCCTCTCCAAAGAGACCAGGCTGAGCGAGCGGGCGCGCCTGGAGCTCCTGGTCCAGGGCTTCAATCTCATCAATCATCAGAACGTTACGTCCATCAGCACCGTCGGCTACTACATCAGCGGTGCTTCCAGTCCCACCACCAGCCCTACGTTGAGCTGGAACGAGAACTTCGGCAGCGTCACCAATGCCAACAGCACCACACTCTACCGCGAACGCCAGCTGGAGCTCGCGCTGCGCCTGCACTTCTGACCGCAAGACCTGGGCCGCACCTGCGCTCTTCTTCTAGAATGGGGGAGGACGTATGGCTTTCACCGAACAATACGACGTGATCATTGTGGGCGCCGGCCATGCCGGCTGCGAGGCCGCAATGGCCGCGGCGCGCATGGGCCAGCGTACCGCCCTGTTCAGCCTGAATCTGGACCTCATCGCGCAGATGTCCTGCAATCCCGCGATCGGGGGCATCGCGAAGGGGCACCTGGTTCGCGAGGTCGATGCGCTGGGCGGCGTCATGGGGGAAGTCGCCGATGCGGTCGGTATTCAGTTTCGGCTGTTGAATACCTCACGCGGCCCGGCCGTATGGTCGCCGCGCGCGCAGTGCGATAAGCAGCAGTACCGCGTCAAGATGCGCCAGGTGCTGGAGGCCCAGCCCAACCTCTTCATCAAGCAGGCTGAAGTGATCGACCTGATCCTTGAGCAGAATTCCCAGCAGAGTGGCGAGCAAAATGCTGCCGGCGTGCGCATTGTCCGTGGCGTCAAGCTGCGCGATGGCCGCACCGTTCTGGCCGGCGCAACTGTGATCACCACAGGCACGTTTTTGAACGGGCTGATCCATTGCGGTGAAGAGCAATATCCGGCGGGGCGCAGCGGTGAGCCGGCCAGCGTGCTGCTGGGGGAGAGCCTCAAGCGGCTGGGCCTTCGCGGCTGCCGCCTTAAGACGGGAACCCCGCCACGGCTGGATGGCCGCACCATCGACTGGAGCCGGTTTGCGGAGCAGCCGGGAGATGCCGACCCCACACCCTTCAGCTTCCGCACGCGGGAGCTTCCGCAGCGCCAGGTCTCCTGCCATATCGCGTTCACCACGCCCGAGACGCTGCGCATCATTCGGGAAAACGTCTCCCGCTCTCCCATGTACTCCGGGCAGATCCACGCGACGGGCCCGCGCTACTGCCCGTCGATTGAAGACAAGGTGGTGAAGTTTCCCGATAAGGAGCAGCACCAGTTCTTCCTTGAGCCCGAGGGGCTGGACACGCACGAGGTGTATGTCAACGGCATGTCCACCTCGCTGCCGATGGAGGTGCAGGCGGAGGTGGTGCGCTCCATCCCCGGCCTGGAGAATGCGGAGATGCTGCGGCCCGGCTATGCCATTGAGTATGACGCCATCGATCCCACCGAGCTGGACCGCAGTCTGCGCGTCAAGTCCATCGCCGGCCTGTACCTGGCGGGCCAGATCAACGGCACCTCCGGCTACGAAGAAGCCGCGTGCCAGGGATTGATGGCCGGGATCAATGCGGCGCTGCACGTTCGCCGTGAGCCTCCCTTCACGCTCGATCGCACCGACGCCTACATCGGCATCCTCATCGATGATCTGATCAGCAAAGGCACGGACGAGCCTTACCGCATGTTCACCTCGCGCGCCGAATTCCGCCTGCACCTGCGCATCGACAACGCTGACACGCGCCTTACGCCGTTCGCCCGCCAGCTCGGACTCATCGGCGACGCGGACTGGGAGGCGTATGAGGCCAAGCAGGCGCGCGCCGCGGCGCTCGACACGCTCCTGTCTACTGCGAAGGTGGATCTCGCGTGTATGCAGCAGCAGTTGCCCGCGCTGGCTGCGCAGCTCGGCAACGTTGCCGGGCAAACCTACGCGCAATTGCTCAGGCGGCCGGAGGTGACGATCGAGGCGCTGGCGCCGTTACTCCGCCGGCACGCCGCCGAAGACGAGGCGTATGCGCTGCTTCGTCCCCTGCTCGCACCGGAGCACCTGCCGGCGCGGACGCGCAACGAGTTGCGCTCTATCGAGACCGCGGTGAAGTACTCCGGCTACCTGGACCAGCAGCGCAAGTCGATTGAAAAGCTGAAGCAGGCAGAAGGGCGCGCCATTCCGGCGTGGTTCAATTACACGACGGTCAGCGGCCTCTCGCGCGAGATGCAGGAGAAGCTGCAGCGGGTCTGTCCGCGGACCCTGGGCCAGGCCAGCCGCATCCCCGGTGTTACGCCGGCCGCGCTGACCCTGATCAACGTGTTCATCGGGATCCAGGGCAAGCAGCAGGACACGGCCGTAGCTCCGTAAGAGCTGCCGCCCTCCAGCAGCCCCCCTACCCCCCGGGTATGAATTTGCTAAATTCCTCGTGATAAAGGGCTTACGCGCGCGCGTTGCTGCAAAGGCAAATATATACTTGACTCAGTACCGGCAAGGGGTGAGGATGGGGGTGCGTCTTGAACCCCCATCACGCGCTCGACGCATTAGTTTGCGGCTACGCTTCCCCCGTTCGCGAGAAGAAGGTGCTGGTCATCATGCAGTATGAGAGTCCTTCAACCCATGCGGTATATGTTGATGAATCAGCTGGGTCGGGACAGGGGAAGATTTTGTTGCTTTCCGCTTGCATTCAGACGTATCCCGTATGGGCACAATTCAGTGACGACTGGCACAAAGTTTTACACGCTGAACCCTCGGTCAACGCATTTCATGTCAGAGAGGCGCGAAAGCTAGAAGGCGACTTCAAGGGCTGGAAGGCTATCGACGTAGACCACAAGATCATCGCTTTGACCGAAGTCATCGTGCGGCACGATCCAAAAGTGGTCACCTGCTGGATCAGTGAAGAGGACTATGCCGAGACGATTAGGAGGCATGGTCCTCCCGATCTACAACATGCGTACTTCACCTGCTTCTTGGCAATCATAAGGAAGGTGGCAGAATACCAAGTCTGGCGAGGTATCACCACGCCAGCAGACTTCATCTTTGACGAGAAGGGAGACATCGGCTACGAGGCGTTGATGTGGTATTCGGAAATACGAGACACATTTCCAAAAGATATACAGGGGGTACTGGGGAGCACTCCTGTGTTTCGCAATGACGAGGAGGTTCTTCCTCTACAGGCCGCGGACTTGATCGCGTGGCGCAAGCGCAGACGAAAGGAGATTGGTGGTCTTGATCCGGAACTTGCGTCAAGCATGAGGATAGATGAACTTGAGGGCGGCGAAGTCCACATCCCTCGAAGTGCGCTGGAAAATAGCGCAGCGACGTTCAGGACCATTCCAGGTGTAATCGAGACGCGGAATCATCCGAGCTGTTACAAGCAGCTAAAGCGAGCATTTCGCAAGAAACACGGGAAACGACAATGACATCAGCCATAAAGCCATCAGACGAATATGACCGCTTCACGTCCTTCATGGACAAACTCGCCAAGGTTCCGCATAGCGAACTAAAGGCCGATCTAGAAGCGGAGAAAAAAGAGAAAGCAAAGAAAAAGCGAAAGCCTACGCCTTCTTAGTGGGGGGTTTTGGCGCGGGCGGTTTTGGCGTGGGCGGTTTCGGAGCAGGATTTCGTTTCGGCATGGGAGGCCATGACTTTTGGCACTTCGGTGGAGTTCGTTTCATGCAGTTGGTAGTTGGCGTTGATCCCACACGTATGCCTGCCACCTCTCAAGTCTTCGTTTGTCGTGTGGTGCGTCCGTAGTGGCCAACTCGGAAAGGTCGCGCTCACGCCTACTCAACTGCTCGAACGTACTTTCAGCGCCCTCGTCATCTAGGCTGCTCCAAAGGCGCTCATAATCGTTGGCAATCTCGTTCCAAGAATAGTGCAGCTTAGCCATTAGGCGCGTCAGCGAATCCAGATTTACGGACATTGAATACGCTGTGATAGCTGCCACGATGACCGAGAGAACAATAGGCACCCATGCCGGAGCCTTGGCGATTAGAGTAGCTGCTGCACCGGATGAGAGGAAAAACGACAATCCCGTAATCCAGTGCTTTCTCCTGCTGTACAGGCTTGCCAGATCACCAAAATACAGGGAGCGCACTTCAGCGGAAATCATCCTGTCACCCACGGTTTCGCGCTGCTCTGCGGTCAGCATGATGTCCACCTCTTCCCTATTCTATTTCACGATACTTTGGCGCCTCCGCTTTCCTCGTCCTTGCCGAGGTTTAGAAGGCGGTTTCCTCACCCTTCCCGGTGAGTTCGACATAAGTAAGCCGCTTGCCAGCGACGCCGGAGAGCACGCCGTCGAACCGCTGCGCGTCGTTCATGTTCTTGCGGTTGTTGTAACGGTACACCTGCTCGTCAACGTAGCGCGAGAGGTGGAAGGGTTCGACGTTCACATAGGTTCCGCTCAGGCCGCGCTTCAACAGACTCCAGAAGTTTTCGATGCCGTTGGTATGAATCTGCCCCTGTACATAGGCTTCGGTATGGTTGATGACATCACGGGCATAATCGGTATGCAGGCCATCGTAGCCAGCCCAGTTGTCGCTGATGACGTGGCCGCCGATCTCGACGTGCTTGCGCACCTGCCCATGCAGGTTGATCTTGCCGCAATCGCTGATGACTTCGGCCCGGACCTGTTTGGTGTTGCGCTCCAGAAGTCCCATGACGATAGCCTTGCCACCCCAGCCGCGTTCTTTCGCTTGGTACTTGAGGCGGCGCTCCTTATGCATGTTCTTGACCTTGCCGCCGATGTAGGTCTCGTCCACTTCGACCGGGCCGCCGCTGCCGCCCAGCTTCATGAAGGAGCCGGTCTGCATGGCCTTGCGGATGCGGTGAAGTATGAACCACGCGGTCTTCTGGGTCACGCCGATGGAGCGGGCAATCTCGCAGGAACTGACGCCGTTCTTCGCATTGCAGATCAGCCATGCGGCGGTCAGCCACTTGTCCAAGCCAAGGGCGGAATCTTCAAAGATGCTGCCCACCTTGATCGAGAACTGCTTGCGGGCGTGCTTGGCCTTGCACTCCCACATCCGGCGGGTGGAGATGTAGCGCACGTCCTTGCGCCCGCAAGTGGGGCACTCTACCCCGTTCGGCCAGCGCCGCGCTCCGAAGTAGGCGATGCAGCGGTCGGGATCGGCGAAGTAGATAATGGCTTCTTGAAGGGTCTGTGGCGCTTTCATGAATCCAACAATAGGTCAAATGTCGTACTGAGTCAAGTATATAATTACCGCTGCAAATTCCTCTAACTATTGGGCTTACGGCCAAATTCCTGCAAACAATGGGCTTAGAGGAAACGGCGAGCTTCGCCTGCGCATTGGACCGCAAAGGGAAAGCAGCTCTATTTCCAGTGTATCCGTTGCAGAGAAAGGGTACGCCAAGCGCAAGGTGACGATGGTCATGCCGCGCCTGTCCCGCCTGTCACTTTTCAGGGCGGAACCAGCCGCGGAAACCGGCAGGTCCTGCGACTGCGCGCTGCTTGCTTCCCGGCAGCGCAGAGATCGCGTGCTGGAGCTGGCCGGAATGCTCAGGGCTGCGTCTCGGTCGTCCCCGGCTTCGGCGCGGGCTGCGTGCTTTGGGGTCCCTTGTAGACGAGAGGCACATGCAGGGGCAACTCGGCATTGCTCCTGGTCTTCGGCGCCGCGGCCTTCTTTCGCTGTTCGGTCTCATCGGCGACTACGGTGCGCTGGGAGTTGATGCACTGCCACGCGCCGCCGTTCGTCCGGCGGAAGACGTGGGTGAAGACGCCCTTTTCCGCGACCTTCTCCCCCCCGCCCTTCCACTCCATCACATACGTGCCGTTCACTACCGCGATATCGCCAAACACCCGAGCGCCGATCACCGTTTGCGTGAGGGAGACGGGCTCCGCGCCGGCCACGAAGAGATGCGCGACCTGCTGGTTACGCGTGGTCACGTCGCCCGAGGCGGAGATGCCGACGAACTGCGCCGCCAGCACATTTTCGAGTGCATATTGGTCGTGTTTGGTCACGGCCGTGTCCCAGGCGTCCTCCACCTGCTGCATCTTCTGGATCTCCGGTGAGGGCGCGCCGTTCTGGGCCCACCCCATCGGCAAGGGCGCCAGAGCCGCGAGCAGGAACATGGAACTCAAGATTTTCATGGTTGCAGGAATATTACAGCCGCTCCGTGACAGTGAGATAAACGACGTTTCCCACCCTGATGCACCTGTTTCCAACAGATGTTATTCGCCGGCCGGTACGCCTACACTGAACGCAACACACACATGGCTACCCTTCCTGAACTGACACTGGACCGCGGCCTGCCGGCCAGCCCGGACGCGGAGCGTTCGATTCTCGGCGCGATTCTGCTGGAGAACGGCCACTACAACGAGGCGGCCGAAAAGCTGCACGCCGACGACTTCTCGCTGGACTCGCATCGCCGCATCTTCAGCCGCATGGCGGACCTGATGGACGCCAGCCGCGCTGTCGATATCGTGACGCTGGTGGAGGAACTGGCGCGGCGCAAGGAGGTGGAGGCCGTCGGCGGTGTAGCCTACATCGCCTCGCTCACGGAGGGCCTGCCGCGGCGCCTGAGCATTGAGGAATACGTCCGCATCGTCAAGGACAAGTCTCTGCTGCGCCAGCTCATCGGCATCTGCAACACGGCGATGACACAGGCGGCGGACCAGTCAGAGGAGGCGCTCGAGGTACTCAACGCGGCCGAGTCCGCCCTGCTTGAGGTGTCGGAGCGCGGGATCACGCGGGGCTTCGCCGGCATTCCGGAGATCGTCCGCGAGCACTTCGGCACCATCGATGCCATCTGGAAGCTGAAGCGCGATGTAACCGGCCTGGCCACGCACTATAAGGATTTCGACTCCATGACCAGCGGCCTGCAGCCGGCGGAGCTGATCATCATCGCCGCGCGCCCCAGCATGGGGAAGACCGCATGGGCCATTAACATCGCGCAGAACGCAGCAGTGCTCGACGGCAAGGTGGTCGGCGTGTTCTCGCTCGAAATGTCGAAGGAGTCGCTGCTGCGGCGCATGCTCGCCTCGCAGGCCTTCGTGAACATGAAGAAGATCCAGACCGGCTTTATCGGACGCGACGACCAGGAGAAGCTGATCGAAGCGGCAGAGAAGCTGACCGAGTCGCGGCTGTTCATCGACGATACCCCGGGCATTTCGCTGACCGAGATGCGGGCAAAGGCGCGGCGTCTGCGGCAGCAGGCGGGCGCGCTCGATCTCATCGTGGTCGATTACCTGCAGCTCATGTCCGCCAGCATTGCGGGAAGCGGCAAACGGCACGAGAACCGCACGCAGGAGGTTTCGGCGGTCTCGCGCGGGCTGAAGGCTCTCGCCAAGGAGATGCGCGTGCCCGTCGTTGCCCTGTCGCAACTCAGCCGTGCTTCCGAGCAGCGTGGAGGCGACAAGAAGCCGATGCTGTCGGACCTGCGCGAGTCCGGCTCAATCGAGCAGGACGCGGACGTGGTCGCGTTCATCCACCGCGAGAGCTACTACAACAAGGACGAGAACGGGGAAGAAGATCCCGAATCCAAGGGCAAGGCCGAGATCATCGTCGCGAAACAGCGCAACGGCCCCACCGGCACCGTGCATCTGGCGTATCTCTCGGAGTACACGCGCTTTGAAAACCTGGCGCACTCCTCTGAGATGGACGCGTATTAAGATTGATTTCTCTCAGCCGCCCCAGCCCTTCGTTCACACACCTATGAGTTGCCATCCTGAGCGAGCGCAGCAAGTCGAAGCATCTGCGTCTCGCGTTCCCTTCACGCGACCCGTCTGGGCGGAGATCTCGCGCAGCCGGTTGACTCGCAACTATCTCGCTCTGCGAGCGCTCGCGCCTGCTTCGGCGGAGGTGCTGGCGGTGGTCAAGGCCAATGCCTACGGCCACGGAGTCGATCTTTGCGCGCCCGCGCTCGCGGCCGCGGGCGCCGGCTGGCTCGGCGTCACCTCGGTGGAAGAGGGCGTGAGCGTGCGTGCGTTGTGCCCGCAGCCGCGCATCCTGGTCATGTCCGGCATTCACGACGATGAGGCCACGCCGGTGCTTGACTTTGGACTCACCCCGGTCGTGTGGGAGAGCTACCATCTCGATCTGCTGGAGGCCGAAGCGGCCCGACGCGGCATGCCGCCGCACAGCGTGCCGGTGCACCTGGAACTCGATACCGGGATGGCGCGGCAGGGAGTTCCGGTCGCGAGTGAAGGCCCCGGCGCGCTCGCCGAACTGGGTGCCATCGTGCTGCGCTTTCGCGCGGAGTCGCCGCTGCGGCTAGAGGCGGTGATGACGCATTTCCATTCGCCGGAGGTGCTGACCACACCGAACCCGCACATGGGAAAGCTGAGCGCGGCGCTTGCGCTCATCCGGAGTCGGGGTTTGCAGCCGTCGATCCTCCATGCGGGCAACTCTGCTACGCTGCTCGCCGGCCCGGATTGCGCGGCGCTCGAACGTATGGCAGACGCCGCAAACATGGGATTGATGCTGCGGCCGGGCCTTGCGCTTTATGGTTACGCCCCGTCGTTTATTCCGCCGCAGGACGCGCTCGCCCGCCTGCAGCCGGTGCTGGCATGGAAGACGCGCATCAACTCACTGCGCACACTGCAGCCCGGCGATACCGCGGGCTACAACGCGACGTTTCGCGCCAGCCGCCCCACACGTCTCGCGCTGCTGCCGGTGGGCTACGCCGACGGATATTACCGCCTGCTTTCGAATCGCGGCGCTGTGTTGGTCCATGGAAAACGCGCACCGGTTGCCGGGCGAGTCTCCATGGACCAGATCATCGTCGACGTGACCGAGATATCCGGAGCGGCCATCGGCGAGGAAGCGGTGCTGCTCGGCGTTCAGGGCGAGGATGCGATCAGCGCTGACGAGCTCGGGGAAGCTACGGGCACGATTGCCTACGAGATCCTGTGCAACATCAATGCGCGGGTGCCGCGGGTTGCGGTGGACTGAAGCGGCGGCGGCGGTTGGGCAGTGGGCAGTTTGAATCGAAGGAAGGAAGCAGATCCTTCGACTACGCAGGCCTAAAGCAGGCCTGCTTCGCTCAGGATGACAAACCGCACCCACTACGGCGGTTGGGGACGGCAGAGCCGGCAGTACACGTTCCACTCAGAAATTGAAGCTCGCCTGAAAGTCGATGGCGCGGTTACCGGGATAGGGCGGGGAGAAGAAGCCACCCGCCAGGCCTTGAGAGCGGTCGAAGAAACGCGACGAGGTCAGCGTGCCGTTGGGCGTATCCAGGTTTAGATGGTTGAACAGGTTTGCGCCATAGGCGACCAGCACGATGTTGTATTTGCGTGGCGCCGATTGGTCCAGCTTGCCCGGACCCCCGCTGTTGCCGCTAAGCCCGCGCGTGCCCAGGCCATGCCCGCCGCCGTGAGGGCCGCCGCCGTCACCGGTACCTGCGCCCGCACCCTCGCCCACCCGCGGACCAATGCCGACGACCTTGCTCACGCGCAGGTTGAGGCTGTAGTTCGATGGCCCGGTTCCCAGGTCATAGGGAACGCTGGGAGAGGCGGCAGTAACGTTCGAGGTGAGGCAGCCGAAGCGCGTGGCGTAGTTGCCCGCGGCGCCGCTCTGGCAGGCGGAGGCCGGAGCATACGCGGGACGGTCGTTGTACTGGTTGTCGCCGTTGATGTCCTGACCGATGACGAGGTTAAAGGGATTGCCCGAGTTCGCGGCGAAGATGGGCGTGAGTGAAAGCTGATACGGCAGTTGCAAGTTGCCCAGCAGCATCAGGCGATTGCGCGTATCCCATCCGGCCCGCCCATAATCGAGGCCGGGCTGGCCGGGGTGCGATGGAAAGTAGGTAGCTCCGTCGGTATCGGCCTTAGCGCTGTTCAGCACGTAGAAGCCGAAGAGATTGAAGCGCTTCATGCGCGCGTTGCCGGTGAAGATGAGCTCGCTCTGGTTGTACACGGCGCCGGACTGGAACTGATAGACGTTTCCGGTATAACCGGCGGGGCAGCCGCCGGGCACCGCCAGGGGGTTGGTCTCACATGGCCGATCGGTACCCTCGCCGGTGTTCGGATCGAAGATAGCCGGTGCATTTACGTTCTCGCTGAGGTAGTGGTGGATACCGCGCGAGTAGAGATACGTGACATTGCCGGTGATGTTCCTGCTGATCTGACGATCCACGCCAACGGCCGTCTGCATGTTGAGCGCGGCGCGGAAGTGAGGGTCGATGTTGTAGATGGTCGGCTGCCGTTGCCCGGCTCCCGGAAGTGTGCGGGGGTCGATGTACTGCGCGCCATTCGACGCGGGAAGACCGCTCTTCACCACGTAGTCCTGCTGATTGATTCCGTTCTCCTGAATGGTCTGGATGGCGTACGGTGTTCCGTTGTTGGAGCTGAAGTAGCTCGGCACGATGAAGCGGTCATAGAACCAGCCGTAGCCGGCGCGCAGCACGGTCTTGGCCGGCCTCTTTCCCCTTCCATCCAAAGCGTAGGCGATGCCCAGGCGCGGACCCCAGTCGGCGTGGTCGTTGATCTGGTTCTGCGATTCGAAACGCAGCCCGTAGCTGACGGTCAGCTTCTGGTTGACCTTCCAGTCGTCCTGGTAAAAGAGGCCGGCGTCAAAGATAGTCGCCTTCGCGGATGGATTGTTGATGATGGTTGCCGAGTATTGCGTAGGCGCGCCGGCATAGTAGCTGCTCATCGAGGGGAAGATAAAGTTGCCATTCTGCCCGGAGTTCGCATAGTTGCTGTCACGCAGGATGCGCAGGCGCGCGCCGAAACGCAGGCCGTGGTTCTTCAGCGTGGCCGTGGTGTAGTTCTGGATCTCGTACTGGTCCTGATTGTCACGGACGGTTCCGGTGTTGTTGCCGCCGGAGCTGAAGTCGCCCTGTACGTTGACGCTGGGGGCGCTGTTGGCGGAGGTCTCATCGTCACGCACGCGGCGGTAGCGGAAGCGCATCTCGTTAATGAGCCGCGGACTGATGACCTGGGTATCTCCGAGCTGAAAGGTATTTTCGACGTTATGCAGGCTGAAGGCCTGGCTCTGCAGCGTACTGCCGCCGAAGCCGTCGTTATTGTCTTCCACGCGATGGAAGGAGTAGCGGCCGGTCAGCGTGTTCCTGTCATTGATCTGGAAGTCGAAGCGCGGGCTGATTTCCGTGCGCGAGTTGGGGTTGATATACGCCTGGTTGAAGGCCACGCCGAGGCCCGCGGGGTCGGTCTTTGGGTCGGCCGCCGGCACGCTGGCTACCACGATGTTCTGGTCCTGGCGCGTGCGGTAAAAGGTGCTTACGAATACCGACAACCGCTTGGAGAGCGCAGTGCTGACGCTGCCCTGCAGGCGATAGGAGTGGTAGGGAGGCTGCGGCGGAATGTTGGGGTTGTCCGAGTTCGGGTTCGCGAAGGGATTGAGCGCGTTGAAGGCGGACGTATTGCCGCTCCCCTGGACGGAGCCGTGCAACTTCTCCGTGCCGGGCTTGGTGAGGATCTCGATGCGCCCATAGCCCAGCTTGTCATATTCCGCAGAGAAGGGATTCTGGTTCACGCGTATCTCGCGAATGGCGGACTTCGGCGGAAGCTGGCCGCCGGTGAAGCCGTCGATGTAGACCTCGCCGCCGTTGGGTCCGGCCGCCGGGCCGGCCAGCGCGCTGAGCTGGTTCTGCAGCTCATCCGGATCGTCGGAGAGGGCATCCAGGTCTTTCCCCGTGATGGTAATGGCACTCACATTGTTGTCGGGGCTGGTGTCCACCGTATTGCCTTCGGCGGTCACCTGCACCTCCTGCTGTTCGACCGCAATCGCCATGGGCACGTTCAGCGCGCGGGACGTGCCACCGACCACGATGATGCCGGGCTCGGCGTAGGGCGTGAAGCCGGTCTCCGTCACACTGAGCGTGTAGGTGCCCGCGGTCAGACCCTTGAAGGTGTAGACTCCGTCCGCGCCAGTGTGCGCGGTGTAGTTCTGCGTGGGTGAGGAGAGCTGAACCGTGGCTCCGGGGATGATGGCGCCGCTCGGGTCCGTAACCTGGCCGTGGAGCGCTCCGTTGGCGTGGGCATGTGCCGCGCCGGCGGTCTGAGAAAGGGCATGCGGCAGAAGCGGAGGGAACGCGAGCAACAGAAAGAACGTGAGCAAGCGGGGCCGAGAGGTCATCAGGTTTCCAGATGGGGAGTGAGCTGCAATCAGACGCAGCAGGCGCTTACAGAGTAAGACGATGGACACGCCGCGAAAGTTCAGCGTGACCTTCAATGATACGGGCAAATGACACGCGAAGCACGCGGCCGAAGGCTGTGCGGGCGGCACCGAACGCGGGCGCGCCGCTGATAAAGTAGATGTTGAGTAGCGTCCAATGGTTGAGTGCGCGCATCGCAGAGACAGGAGCGAGGCTGACCCGCCTGCGAAGCGGGCCCGCGTTGTGCTGACCAGTCATCTTCTATGAAAGCCCTTCTGAAGCAGTGGTATGCGCGCTGGATGTACGCCTGGGAGACGGCGCTGACGACACGGGACACCAACCGTGTGGTGCGTCCTGTCGAATGGGGCTTCGAGTGGGTCGCTGATTTTGCATGTTCCCGCGGCCTGATGCCGTTCCCGATGGAAGAGGACGCAGCGGCGGCGGAAGCGGCGATGCAGGCGTTGAACCGCGGCATCATCGCGGAGAGCGATGCCTTCTACGGCTATCGCACGCCTGCCGACTTTCGGCTGGAGGAGCGGCACCCGCAACTTTTTCCTACCAACGTGCGCCCGGAGACGCTGCGCCGGGCGTCGCAACTGCGCGCCGATGCAGCCGCGGGAAGAGTAAGGCCGGCCCGCTTTCTCCGCTTCACCTCTCCGGTAAGCACGCCCTTCCCCGAGAACGATCTGGTGAATGCGCGCTGGTATCCGGCGCCTGAGGAGAAGCAGCGCGGCAAGCCGAAGCAGGCCATGATCGTGATGCCGCAGTGGAACGCGGACGCCTTCAGCCACAACGCGCTTTGTTCGCTGTTCAATCGCTTCGGGATCTCGGCCCTGCGCCTCTCAAAGCCCTACCACGACATCCGCCGCCCCGCGGAGTTGGAGCGCTCCGACTACGCCGTCAGTTCGAATATCGGCCGCACCATCGCGGCGGTTCGGCAGGCGGTGGTCGATATCCGCTCCTGCCTCGACTGGCTTGAGCAGCAGGGCTATGAGCAGTTCGGGATCCTGGGTACGAGCCTGGGCTCGGCGTATGCATTCATCGCCACCGCGCACGATCCCCGCCTTCAAGTCTGCGCGTTCAATCACGCCTCGATGTCCTTTGCCGATGTGACCTGGACGGGGCAGAGCACCCGCCACATCCGCGCCGCGCTGGAACAGGCGGGCATTACCCAGCAGCGGCTGAACGAGGTCTGGGCGGCGGTCAGCCCATCGTCGTACATCGGACGCTTCGCGGCGCACTACCGCAAGGTATTGATGGTGCACGCGACCTACGACCTTACATTTTTGCCGGAGTATTCGCTCGAAGTCCCACGCAAGTTCCTTGAGTATGGCGTGGATTTTGAGTCGAAGGTGCTGCCGTGCGGCCACTACACCACCGGCGAGACGCCCTACAAGTACATCGATGGCTGGCACCTGGGTTCGTTCGTCTATCGCGCGTTCAAGAGCCTGGCGGCGAAACCCCCCAGCCACGCCGAACGGGGCCAGTCTGCGACGCTCGTCGCGCAATAGAAGTGCCGCGCAGTAGAATCATTGGCGTATGCCAAGCCTCGAAAACAATGCCCAAAGCAGCATGATGAATCAGCCACTGGCGCAGGCCGACCCGCAGGTGGCGCACGCCATCGAGCAGGAAATCGAACGCCAGCACGATGGCCTCGAGATGATCGCGTCAGAGAACTTCGTGAGCCGCGCGGTGCTGCAGGCGGCAGGTTCGGTCTTCACCAACAAGTATGCCGAAGGCTATCCCGGCAAACGTTACTACGGCGGTTGCGAGTTTTCCGATGCCGTCGAGAACCTGGCGCGCGACCGCGCCAAGGAGATCTTCGGCGCCGAACATGCCAACGTGCAGCCACACTCCGGATCGCAGGCGAACGCCGCTGCCTACATGGCGGTGCTGCAGCCGGGCGACACCATCCTGGGGCTCGATCTGGCGCACGGCGGACATCTGACCCACGGGCACAAGCTGAGCTTCTCCGGCAAGCTCTACCGGCCCGTGTTCTACCACGTCCGTAAGGACACGGAGCGCATCGATTACGACGAGCTGGCGGAGACGGCGCGGCGGGAGCGGCCGAAGATGATCATCGGCGGCGGCAGCGCCTACCCGCGCATCTTCGACTTCCCCCGCATGCGCGCCATCGCGGATGAGGTAGGGGCGCTGCTGCTGATCGACATGGCGCATTTCGCCGGCCTGGTCGCCGGGGGCGCCCATCCGTCGCCCGTACCGCACGCGCAGATCGTGACCACAACCACGCACAAGACGCTGCGCGGCCCGCGCTCGGGCATGATCCTGAGCCAGGCGCCGTTTGCGGCGGCGATCGACCGGGCCGTCTTCCCCGGCCAGCAGGGTGGGCCACTGGTACACATCATGGCGGCCAAGGCCGTGGCCTTCGGTGAAGCGCTGCAGCCTGACTTCAAGCGCTACGCTGCGCAGGTTGTTGCGAATGCCAGGGCGCTCGCCGAGGCGCTCGCCGCCGCGGGCTTCCGCGTCGTTTCGGGGGGCACCGATACGCACCTGATGCTGATCGACGTCTTCCAGAAGGGCATGCTGGGCAGCGAGGCGGAGAACGCGCTGCACGAGGCGGGCATTACGGTGAACAAGAACGCAATCCCGTACGACGTGAATCCTCCGCTCAAACCCAGCGGCATTCGCATCGGAACGCCGGCGCTCACGACGCGGGGTATGGGCGAGAGCGAGATGCGCACCATCGCCGGATGGATCGCGGAGGCGCTGGAAAAGCGCAACGATGCCGACGCGCTGGCGCGCATTCGTGGCCGGGTGCGGGAGATGGCCGAGCAATTTCCTCTGTACGGCTGGCTGAGGGAACCGGCGATGGCAGGAACGCCGCGGTGACGATGACCGCGCCCGCCCGGGGTCGTTTCAGCCGGGATCGCCGTGTGGGTGGTACTCTCCTGCTCTCGACGGGAGCACTGGCGATCGGTGGTTGCCTCGCCTGCACCGCGCATGCGCAGCAGCAGCCGAGTGAGCGCGTCGCGACGCAGGCTGCCGTTCCCGTCGCGCATCGCGCGCAGGCGCCCGCGGTGCGTAGCTACATCGTGGTCTACGATCTGACGACGCAGGTCGGCAAGGTGGTGTACCAGACAGATCGCCACCTGGAAGCGCCGAATTGGTCGCCCGACGGCAAGTACCTGCTGGTGAATGGAGACGGCCATCTCTATCGGCTCGGCATTCACGGCAATGGAGACGCTGTGGATGCGCCGCGGCTGATAGACACCGGCGCGGTTACGAATTGCAACAACGACCACGGCATCTCCCATGACGGCAAGACGCTGGCCATCTCCGCGACGGTGAAGCAGCCCGGCTCGCAGGTCTTCCTGGCAAATGCCGATGGCCGCGGCGGCCGCATGCTGACGCCTAATTTTCCCAGCTACTTCCACACCTTTTCGCCGGATGGCAAGTGGACGGTATACACCGCCGAACGTAGCGGGAACTTCGATATCTACCGTCTGCCGACGGCCAATGCAGCGTCCGCGCAGCAGCCGCCGGAACAGCGTCTCACGATGAGTCTGTCCTTCGAAGACGGCCCGGATTACTCGCCCGATGGCAAGTGGATCTACATCAACTCCACCCGCTCCGGCGGATACGACATCTGGCGCTTCCCGAGCAACGGCGCCGGTCCCGATGACGAGCTTTCCGAGCGGGTCACCGACGACACGCTCGAGGACTGGTTTCCGCATCCCTCGCCGGATGGTAAGTGGATTGTTTTCCTCTCCTATCCCGCCGGCACCAAAGAGCATCCACCCAACCTCCCGGTGCAGATCCGTCTGATGGCCGCACCCGGCGACAATCTCGACCGGTCAAATCGGCCGCACGTGCGGACGTTGGTGCGGCTCTTCGGCGGCCAGGGCACCATGAATGTGAACTCATGGTCCCCGGACTCGACCCGCTTCGCCTACATCCGGTACGAGCTGGTGCTGCGCTAGTCTTCTTGCGTTGTGCGCCGCCGATTCCTCCGCGCCTGTCATCCAACCAGAGCGAAGACGCAACCAGAGCGAAGGAGGAGCGCGACCATGGCTCGAGCAGTTCTTCTGGATATTGATGGAACCCTGATCGACAGCAATGCGCTGCATGCCGAGGCGTGGCAGCGCGCGTTCGATCACTTCGGGGTCCAGGCTGATTTCGACACGGTGCTCCACCAGATCGGCAAGGGTGGAGATCAATTGCTTCCGGTCTTTCTCTCTCAGGCACAGCAAAAGGAGTTCGGAGAGGAGATCCAGAAGTGGCGCAAAGACCTGTTCATGCGCGAGTACCTGAGCCGGATCAAGCCGTTTCCCCGGGTGCGCGATCTGGTGCTGGCGATCCAGCGGACCGGCAAGAAGATCGCGATCGCGTCGAGCGCAAGCGGGGAGGAGCTGGAGAAGTATAAGCGCATTGCTCATGTGGAAGACCTGATCGAAGCGAACACGACGAGCGAAGACGCGGAGGAGTCCAAGCCGGAGCCGGACATCTTCGCGGTTGCCCTCAAGCGGTTGAAGGTGTCCGCGGAGGAGGCGCTTTCGGTCGGAGACACACCGTGGGACGCCATCGCTTCCGGGAAGATCGGCGTCCGTACCATCGGCGTGATGAGCGGCGGGTGGAAGCGCGAGGAGCTGGAGCAGGCTGGATGCGTCGAAGTGTATGCCGACGCCGCCGATCTGCTGGAGCGCTTCGAGGGTTCGCTGCTCGCGCGGTAACGACCCGGCCCCCTTTCGCTGCGGTCTGGCGTTTGCGATCGGCTCCAGACGCGCGGTCGTTTTGCTTTACCATGGAAGTGCAGGTGAGCCGGACGGCCGCTGCCGGGTCCGCTTCGGCGTGGTCCGGGGGAGGAAAGTCCGAACTCCGCAGGGCAGTGTGCCGGATAACGTCCGGGATTTGCGCGTCAAGGCGCAAAGACGGCTAGTGCCACAGAGACGATACCGCCGCCGAGCGCAAGCAAGGCGGTAAGGGTGAAAAGGTGCGGTAAGAGCGCACCGCTCCGGCTGTAAAGCGCGGAGGCAGGGTAAACCCCACACGGAGCAAGACCAAATAGGGAGGGAATCCGCAGGCCGACCCGAGCGCCTGCAGATGCGTACCGGCCCGGTGCGCCAACGCGGGTCATTCCGGCAGCTTCGGCTGGCGGGAGCGGAAACCTCCGGGTAGGTCGCTGATGAATGCCGGCAGCGATGCCGCATCTAGAGGAATGGCCGTCCACGACAGAATTCGGCTTACAGGCTCACCTGCGAAATACAGTTTTTCAGGGGTCAGGGGTCAGGGGTCAGGGGTCAGGGGTCAGGGATCAGCTGCGAGCTTTCTGGCCGGCACACAACGCCCGCGACCTGACGAGCCGCGGGCGAAGGGCGTGCGGAGAGCGCATCAGGCGGCCTTGCCCAGATAGCCGTTCGGATTCAGCACAAACTTCTTGGCGGCGCCCTGGTCGAAATCCTTGTAGCCTTGCGGCGCGTCGTCCAGCGAGATGATGGTCGCGTTCACGATCTTCGCAATCGGAAGGCGATCGTGCAGGATGGCCATCATCAGTTGCCGGTTGTATTGCAGCACGGGAGCCTGGCCGGTGTGGAAGTGCAGAGACCTGGACCATCCCTTGCCGAAGCGCACCTTGAGAATGCCCTTCTTTGAGTCCTCGTTCGGTGCGCCGGGATCTTCGGTGACGTAGAGACCGGGAATCCCCAATCCGCCGGCCACGAAGGTGATGTCCATCAGATCGTTGATCACCGCCGCCGGCGCGGGCTCGTTCTTCGATCCGTGACCGCTGGCTTCAAAGCCGACTGCGTCCACGGCGGCATCCACGACCGGCTCGCCTAGGATCTCCGCGATCTGTTCGCCCAACTTGTCGTGCCGGCTGATGTTCACGGTCTCGTAGCCCATCTTCTTTGCGTGGGCCAGCCGCTCTTCATTCCTGTCGCCCACGATCACTACGGCTGCCCCCAGCACATAGGCGGAAGCGGCAGCGGCCATGCCCACCGGCCCCGCGCCGGCGATGTACACCGTGGAGCCGACGCCGACACCCGCGCATGTCGCCCCATGGAAGCCGGTCGGGAGGATGTCCGAGAGCATGGTGAGGTCCTTGATCTTGGCCATCGCCTGGTCCTTGTCCGGGAACTTGAGCAGGTTGAAGTCCGCGTAGGGGACCAGGACATACTGAGCCTGGCCGCCCACCCAGCCGCCCATATCCACGTAGCCGTACGCGCCGCCAGGCTGCTGCGGGTTCACGTTGAGGCAGACGCCCGTATTGCGCTCACGGCAGGCGCGGCAACGGCCACAGGCCACGTTGAAGGGTACGGAGACGAGGTCACCCACGTTGAGGAACTCGACGTCCTTACCCTTCTCGATGATCTCCCCGGTAATCTCATGGCCGAGCACAATGCCCTTGGGAGCCGTGGTGCGCCCCCGCACCATGTGCTGGTCGGAGCCGCAGATGTTGGTGCAGACGATCTTCAGGATCACTCCATGCTCGATGGACTTGCCCTGCGGATCCTGCATCCTGGGGAAATCGATAGACTGCACCTCGACCTTATTGGGGCCGAGGTAGACGACACCACGATTGCTGGCCATGCGGTATTCCTTTCCTGAACGAAGAGAGCTTTGCCACTCGCAACAGGGCGATGGCGTGCGCACCGATGCCCGGCGCATTCCCAGGGTTGCGCTGAATCCTTCCTGTCTCCCTAGGAGTAAGCGGGGTGGATTGCAGTTGCCCCAGGCAGTGCGGAGGAGATGCACCCGGCAGCCGGACAGGGCCTGAACGCTGCTACACTCGACACATTCTCCGGGATGGCATCGTCTGCGGACGAGGACGTGTATGGAACTTCGCGAAGCGTTCAGAATCGCCTTGCAATCGCTGTGGGCGAACAAGCTGCGCACCATCCTGACGCTGATCGGGGTTGTGATCGGCGTGGCCTCCGTGATCGCGGTGGTGACGCTGGTGAATGGCGCGAATAAATTCGTCGCCACCAGGCTGTATGGGTATGGCGCGGACGTCTTCACCGCTGCCAAGCAGCCCGATGTCACCTTCAGCGCGGAAGAGTACCTGCGATACATGAAGCGCAAAGACCTGAAGATGGCGGACTACGAGGCTGTCTCGGAGGAGTGCAAGAGCTGTGCCGAGGTCGGGGCGCAGGTGCATTCCACCGGCAACGTGGTCTTCGGCTCGCAATCGAGCAAAGACACCAACATCCTGGGTTGGACCTGGACCATGCCGCCGATCGCCAACCAGGAGGTTGCGCGCGGACGCCCGTTTACGCAGGCCGAAGAGCAGCATAGCGCGCACGTTGCCATCATCGGGACCGATATCGTGGATAACCTGATGGGCGCGGTGGACCCTCTCGGTAAGGAGATTCGCGTGGATGGCGAACTCTATACCGTGATCGGGGTAGGCGCCGCTCAAGGCAAGACGCTGGGGGAGAGCAAGGACAACTGGGTCGCCATCCCCATCACCGCCTACACCAGCTCGCATGGGTCCAACAAGAGCATCGTCATCTATGCCGCTTCCGGCGCCGCCGGCGAACCGCTGGAGCGCAGCGCCGATGAGGTGAGGGCCATCCTGCGTGCGCGCCGGCATGACCCCATCGGCGCCGATGACAGCTTCTCCATCGATACCAACGCCACCTTCGTGGGCCTGTGGGAGAGCCTGACGAAGAACTTTGCCTTCGTCGCGATTGCCATCGCGGCCATCTCGCTGGTGGTCGGCGGCGTGGTGATCATGAACATCATGCTGGTGAGCGTGTCGGAGCGCACCCGCGAGATCGGCGTGCGCAAGGCGCTGGGCGCCAAGCGCCGCGATCTGATGCTGCAGTTTCTGATCGAATCGGCCACCATGTCTCTGGTGGGCGGCTTTATCGGTGTCATTGGCGGCGTGATTGTGGCCAAGGGCATCACCATAGCGGTCGGCTGGCAGTCCGACGTCGCGCTCTGGTCGGTGATTGTGGGCCTGCTGGTTGCGGTCAGCGTGGGCATCTTCTTCGGGGTGTACCCGGCGCGCAAGGCGGCCATGCTGGATCCCATTACCGCGTTGCGGTCGGAGTTATAGGGAGGAGGCCGGGATGCGCTTCATCGATGCAAGAGAGTCCGTGCGTATGGCGATGGACACGCTGCGCACCAACAAGCTGCGCAGCGGCCTGACGGTGCTGGGCATCGTGATCGGCGTCACCACCGTGATCACCATCTCTTCTGTCGTCAACGGACTCAACAACAATGTGCAGAACTGGGTGAACTCGCTCGGCACGAACGTCTTCTGGTGCTTCCACATGCCAGTCATCGGCGTGCGGCCCACTACGGAGATGCTGACGCGCAAGAAGCTGACCTATGACGATGCCCTGGCCATGCGCACGCTCCCGCATGTGCTCGCCGTCGATCCCGGCCTGCGCTACTTTCAGCCGCAGCTTGGCGTGGGCGACGTGGCGGTCAAGTACGGCAAGAAGAAGATCCAGAACACCATCCTTGAAGGCAGCACCTCCGCACTGAAAGATACCGAAGACGTGCAGTTGACCAGCGGGCGCATGTTCACCGATGACGAGCAGACGAGACGCGCCAACGTGGTGGTGCTGGGACATGACACCGCCGAGGAGCTCTTCGGGTCGAACGATCCGGTGGGCAAAGATGTCGAGATCGAGGGTGAGCTGTTCACGGTCGTGGGCGTCTTCGACAAGCAGAAGCAGCCCTTTGGCGGCGGCAGGAATGCCGAAGACAATATCGCGGACTTCCCGCTCGACACCTTCCGCAAGATCCACCCCGAGGCGAAGGAGTACTGGATCACCGTGAAGTATGACGACGCCAAGAACAAGGCGATCGTCGAAGACGAATTGCGCGAACTGCTGCGCCGCCGCCGCAAGGTGCGCGTGGAACAGGAAGACAACTTCGCCATCTTCAGTCCGGACTCGCTCGGCCGGCTGTGGACGCAGATCACCGGTGGCCTGTTCGCGTTCATGGTCGCGGTGGCCAGCGTGGGCCTGATGGTCGGAGGCGTGGGCGTCATGAACATCATGCTGGTCAGCGTGACGGAGCGAACGCGGGAGATCGGCATCCGCAAGGCGCTGGGCGCGACCAAGCAGAACATTCTGCTGCAGTTCACGCTGGAGGCGATCACTCTCTGTGCGCTCGGGGGCGTAATCGGCATTGTCGTGGGCGGCTTGCTCACGCTTGCCATCCGGCTGATCGTCAGCTCTCTGCCCGCCACCATGTCCACGGCATGGGCCGTCGTTGGCTTCACCGTATCCTGCGCCATCGGGCTGCTCTTCGGCATTTATCCCGCCTGGAAGGCGTCCACGCTCGATCCTATCGAGGCTCTGCGCTACGAGTAGGCCAGCCTGCGGCTGGATGCCCGGACCTGGCGGAATACGCGCGGAGTGGCGCAAGCTACACTTGGAACAGGACTGCTTCTGATCTGTCGCCGTATGTGCAGCCGCAGAACGCGCCGCGTGGCGCCGGGCGCGGACAGCAGCAGGAGATTCGATCCAACATCCACATCATGCTGGCCACGATCATCAGCACCATCACCACCATCCTCACCCTGGCAGGGCTGGGCTACTACGTCCTCGCGCTGTGGAGCGCGCGCTCGTTTGACAGAAGTGTGCGGGCCCCGCTGCCGCGGTTTACGCCGCCGGTCAGTATTCTGAAGCCGGTCAATGGCCTGGATCATGAGATGTATGCGGCGTTCGCCAGCCACTGCCTGCAGCAGTACGCGGGCGAGTTCGAGATTCTGTTCGGCGTCAGCTCTCTCGATGATCCCGCGGTAGCTGCCGTAGCGCGGCTTCGGGAAGAGTTTCCGCAGCAGTCCATTCGCCTGGTGGAGTGTCCGCAACTGCTGGGCACCAACGGGAAGGTCAGCAACCTGGTGCAGATGCTGCCGCATGCACGGTACGCGCATGTGCTCATCAACGACAGCGACATCCGCGTGTCGCCGCATTACCTGGAGCGCGTGATGGCACGCTTCGCGCCGGCCACGCATCCACGAAGCAAGAGCTCTCAGGCTCGCGTCGGTATGGTCACAGCTCCCTATCGCGGACGCGCGCACGGCACCGTAGCCTCGAACGGCGCCGTAGCCTCAAACGGCACCGTCGGCTCGAAGATGGAGGCGCTCGGCATTGCAACGGACTTCATGGCGGGCGTGCTTACGGCGCGCCTGCTTGAGGGGGGCATCCGCTTCGGGCTCGGGTCCACACTTGCCCTTTCCCGGGAAGCTCTCGACGCGATTGGCGGCTTGTTGCCGGTCGTCGATCACCTGGCGGACGATTACGAGCTAGGCGCACGCGTGGCCGCGGCGGGCTTCGATGTCGCCTTGAGCGGCGAGGTCGTCGAAACCTTTGTGCCCGCGTACAGCTTTCGCAATTTCCTGAAACACCAGATCCGCTGGAGCCGCTCCACCCGCGATTCGCGCAAGTGGGGCTATGCCGGACTGCTGTTTACCTTCGGCCTGCCCTGGGCGCTGCTCAACCTGCTGGCGAGCGGTCTCAGCCTAGAAAGCATCGCACTGTTTGTGCTGGCTCTGCTGGGGCGCACCGCTCTGGCGCTTGCGGTCGGCGTGGGCGTGCTCGGCGATCGTCAGGTGCTCCGCGATCTGTGGCTGCTGCTCCCACGCGACGTTGTGGCGTTGAGCTTGTGGATCTGGAGCTTCGCCGGCGATACCGTGTCCTGGCGCGGGCAGCGCTTCGCGCTCAAGGACGGCAAGCTGAACCGCATCCCCGTTTAGGCCTGGTTTACTCCGCTTCGCTCCATCCGCGCCGGCGGGGCACTCAGCGGCTGCCGGGCAGGAAGTAGAACATTACGGCGAGCATCAGATACACGGCGCAAAGCTGCACGCCTTCCAGCCAGTTCGAATCGCCGTCGCCCGCGATCTGCCCGTTGATGGCGATAGCCAGCACCAGTGACAGCAACTCCGCCGGCGTGAACACCAGGTCCATCGGACGCGGTCCGGTCCAGTGGCTCAGGATCACCAGGGCCGGTGCGACGAAGAGCGCGATCTGCAGACTGCTGCCGGTAGCGATCCCCACGCACAGGTCCATGCGGTTCTGCATGGATGCCCGTATCGCTGCCGTCGCCTCGGCGGCGTTGCCGGCTAAAGCGACGACGATCAAGCCGGCGAAGAGGTCCGTCATACCAAGGGTGTGGGCAGCAACTTCGATCGACCCAACCAGTACTTCGCTCATCCACCCGACCGCGGCAGCGCTCAGCAGCAGCATGAGGAGCGCCGGACCCGCCCGCCAGGTAGCGGAGTGGTCGGGCTCCGGAAGCTTGCCGCCGGTCAGCAAATCGTGATGCGTGCGCAAGGTGAAGAGCAGCCCGCAGCCGTAGGTGATGAGCAGGATGATGGAAAACTCCAGGCTCAGGTCGCCCTCGCGGCTGGCGGCAGTGGAACCTCCAAGAAAGACAAACGCGGCTGGAAAAATGAGTCCGATGGCGGCCAGCGTCAGCATGGTGGCCCGGGTGCGCGCCTGCAGCGGGTTGAAGCTGAGCGTCCTGCGCCGAATGCCCCCGGCAACCATGGAGACGCCGAGCGTCAGCAGCAGGTTCATCAGGATGGAACCGGCGATGGAGGCCTTCACCACCGGCTGCAAACCCTGCCGCAGGGCAAAGAAGCCGATCATCAACTCGCCGGCATTGCCGAATGTGACGCTGAGCAGTGCGCCCAGGCTGGGGCCTGTCCGCGCCGCCAGGTGTTCCGTGGCCTCGCTGAGCCAGCGCGCCAGCGGCACCATGGAAAGCGCGGCCAGGATGAAGATCCATGTGTCGCTCGCGAGATGGAGATAGCGGATGAGCAGGGTCGCCGGTATCAGCGCCAGCAGCCACATCATCCTGTTTTCGAGGAAGAAGGTTCGGATCTTCACCGCTTCTGGTGGCATTCGACCTCTCCCACTCGCGTTGTTACAGCCCCTATTCGATGCGCGCCGGCTCTCCCGGGGCATGCCGGGTGTTTGCCGCTCCGGGCCGGTTCGACAGGATGGCCTTGCCGCCGTTGCTGGCTATCGTAAATGCGGCGGATGGAAGAGCCGGCACATGATCCAGCTCCGTCCATAGAAAGACCCGCTGCGGACCGCTCCACAAGCGGGCGACCGACGCGTCGTCCTCAAATATCTTCGGAGCGTCCGGAAAAAAAGAACCGTACCAGAGATTGGAGCTGCGGCCGTTCAGGATGCGCACCTGACGGTGAAGATAGAAGCCGAGCGTCGAGCCGCTCTCGTATTCGCCGTTGATGACGATGACATCGCCCGGGCGCAGGTCAGGGCGGATCGCCTCCGCCAGCCGCTCCGACGAAAGCACCGGCGAGAAGGTGACCAGCGCGGCATGGGCGGCAAGCAGAAACGTACCGGCCATCGCGGCAAGAGAGGCGTTCGCCAGCCGCGGGCGACGGGAGATGCGGAAGACGAGATGCCCGAGGGTGCCCAGGAAGCTCGCAATCGCTACCGCGATCAGCGGCAGACGAAAGAACGCCATGGCCTGCGAGCTGAGGTCGAGAAAGTGGCCGAAGGAGAGCGCATATTCGCTCGGATTCTGCTTGAGCACAGATGCCAGGTCACCCCCGGGTGTACCTGCGTGCAGGGCGAAGAATCCAGCGGCAGCGGCGGCCAGCGTACCCAGCACGAAGAGAGCCACAGCTATGCGCTTCGTCATACGCTGCAGCCCAGCCTGTTCCGGGTCTTCCGCCTGGGGAAGCCACCCGCCGATGGCCAGCGCCAGCGGCGGCAGCACCGGCAGCACATAGTATTCCTGGCGCGTGGAGAAGCTGAAGAAGAGCATGGGGATGGCCACCCAGAGCGCCAGCATCAGCCATCGCTTCTGCTGCGTTGAGTCTGCGGATGCGGGCGGCCCGGCGCGTCCCGCTGCGGCGCGACGCAGCCCGCTGCCCACCACGCCCGCGAGGAAGACGCACCACGGCATGAGCCACACCAGCAGCAGTCCCCAGAACAACGCCAGCGGAACGGTATCGTAGTCGCGCGGCACGCGGCGGTTCAGGTAGCGCAGCAGATGCTCGTTGACGAAGTAGAACCAGAAGAAGCCACGGACGTTTCCGAATGCCGGCAGCAGGCCGGTGGGATGCCCCTGGGTGGGATTCGCGAGGCCGGCGGCGATATGCCACGGCGCTGCCATGCCAAGGAAGACCACGACACCCAGCAACGGATGCCAGCGGCGCAGATGCCGCAGATTGCGGGTGAGCACCAGGAAGGCAAGGACTATGAGCACAGGAAAGACGATGCCGATCAGTCCCTTGGTGAGCACGTTGAGCGCACAGGCTGCCGCGAAGCCAACCATGGTCGCGCGGGATGGCTCTCGTTGCTCCATCGAGCGCCAGAAGAGCAGCAAGGCCAGCGTGGTCCACAGACAGACGATCGCATCTGGGATCAGAATGCGGGTGAAGATGAAGAGGCCGAAGGAAGTCGCGAGGATGAGAGCGGCGTAGAAGCCCGCGACGTCGCCGCGAAACAACCTCCATCCGAAGGCGAAGACCACCAGGAAGAGCGCCAGTGTATAGAGCGCCAGCGGCAGCCGGGCAGCGGCCGTGCACACGCCAAGAAGGCGAAAGCTGGCGGCCATGCTCCAGTAGAGCAGCGGCGCCTTCTCCAGATAGCGGATGCCGTTAGCGTAGAGCGTCACCGGATCGCGACGCAGCAGCATCTCGCGCGCCACCTCGGCGTGCACGGAGTCGGCGTCATCCAGCAGCGGCGGCGTAAACAGCGTGAAGCTGCCGTAGAGCAGAAGCCATACGCCAAGGATGGTAGTCATCAACAGCGCGGTGCGTGGCCGGCGCGGCGAAGCTCGTTCGTTCAGAAGGAAGACTCCGGAGGACAAGACGATCAAACAAGGGCGATTATAGGGCGCTGGTTCTTCGGTAAGGGACTGCGCACCCGGCGCTATAGTAGGGGCAGGATCGTCCACACAGGTTGGTGCATGGCACAGGATTCCGCGACCCTCCCGGTCTTACCTTCGGCAGCCGGGGCTTCGGCAGCCGCGCCCCCCGCCGGCTCATCGTCCGGTGCCCTGGCCGGCACATCGCCATCGACCACGCTGATCTTCGACGAGTGGTATCCGGCGCTGCGCAGCAGTCGTCTGCGCGCAGGCAGGATGATGACCGCCATGCTTCTGGGCGTGCCGCTGGTCCTCGGGCGCAAGCGCGACCGCGGCCTCTTCGCCATGCGCGATAGCTGCCCGCATCGCGGCATCCCGCTCTCCTGCGGTTGGTTTGACGGCGACGCGGTCACCTGCAAATACCACGGCTGGACCTTCGAGCCAGGCTCGGGACAGTGCACCGCCATTCCGTCGCTCACGGCTGAGGACGCGCTCGATCCGACCAAGATCCATGCGACGGCGTTTCCCTGCGTGGAACGCGACGGCTATGCGTGGGTGTATGTGCCGGGCGCCGGCCGGGGGCGCGTGAACGCGGAGGACCTGGCGCAACTGCCGCCGGTGCCGGAGCTGATGAAGTTCAGCGGACGCTTCCGCTCCGCGCACCTGGCCGCGGACCTTCCCTGCAACGTGGATCACGGCATCATTGGTCTGATGGATCCGGCGCACGGGCCCTTCGTGCACCAGGCGTGGTGGTGGCGTTCGCGCAAAAGTATCCATGAAAAGCACAAATCCTTCGAGCCGATCGCGCAGGGCTTCCGCATGTCCGCGCACGCTCCCTCCGGCAACAGCGCGCCCTACAAACTGCTGGGCGTCTACGGCGAGCCGATCACCACCACCATCGACTTCGTGCTGCCCAACCGGCGCTGGGAGACCATCCGCTGCGGCGAGAAGTGGTTTGCCAGCCTGACCACGGTGACGCCGACCACCGCGCAGAGCTGCCGCATCGATGTCTTTGCCGCATGGAACGTCTTCTATCGTGTGCCGCTGGTCACGTCCATCGCCAGATTCTTCGGAGCGCGCTTCGTCCGGCAGGACCAGGAGACGATGATCCAGCAGGCGGAGGGATTGAAGTTCAATCCCAGTCTGATGCTGATCGACGATGCCGACCGGCCGGCGAAGTGGTACTTCGCTCTCAAGCAGGCCAGGCTGCGCGCGGCAGCGACGGGGGAAGCGATGCAGCATCCCATGACCGGCCCGGTCACGTTGCATTGGCGCAGTTGAGGTCACCCCTATACCCCCCGGTATGGATGCGCTAAATTCCTCCATCTAAAGGTACTTAGATAGGGGGTTCTCCGCTAAATTCGTCCAACCATGGGAGTTAGAGCCAAATTATTGCAAAGAAAAGACTTATAGCCCTTAATCCAAATCGGAAATGGGGCATGGGAGCACTCTCTATTTCGAGTGTATCGGGTTGCAGGTAAGGGTACGCCAAGGGGGACGTGACGATGGTCACGTTTGCGTGAAGGATCGATTCAGAGATGGGGATGTGCCGTGTCGCCTAACCTGCCCACAGGTCAACACAAACGCGTTTTCCGTGGAATAGTCCGATTAAAGACAGGCGCCGCCGTTCAAACCGAAAACTCAATGAGCGCATCGGCCTGGAGTCACCATTCCAGAACTGAAGTAAGCCTGCCGCCTTGACACTCAATGGTCGACAATCTACCATCGCCTTCTGTCGAGGGTCGAATGTCTTCTATGGAGAAACGAGAAAAGCAACGCGCTAACCTGCTTCAGGGCACGTTGGACATGCTCATTTTGCGAACGCTTCTCTACGGGGCGGCCCACGGCCACGAGATCGGAAAGCACATTCAGCGCACCACGAATGATTTTCTGCAGATGCAGCACGGTTCTCTCTATCCCGCGTTGCATCGTCTGGAGGAACGAGGCTGGGTAAGTGCCAAATGGGAAACGGCACCGGACCGCAATCGTGAATTCAAGTATTACCGGTTGACGGAAAAGGGCCGAAAGCAACTGCTGGTCGAAGAGTCGCAGTGGAAGCAGATGTCCGAAGCCGTGGCCCGCGTGATGTGGCCCGCCGTCGAGGAGGTCTGAGATGAAATGGTGGCAGATCAGAAGAAAGGATGCAGACCTAGAACGAGAACTGCGATCTGATCTGGAACTGGAAGAGGAAGAGCAACGGGAACGCGGCTTGTCGCCAGAAGAAGCGCGCTATGCAGCTCGGCGCGCTTTCGGTAATCCGACCCTCATCAAGGAGCAGACGCGCGAGACTTGGGGCTCGGTGCAGTTCGGGCGGATCTGGCAGGACCTGCGCTATGCGCTGCGGCAGATGCGGAGATCGCCGGGCTTTGCCGCAGTGGTGGTGCTGGTGTTAGCGCTGGCGATTGGGGCGAATGCTTCGGTATTCAGCGTGCTGAACGCGGTGCTGCTGCGGCCTCTGGAATTTCCGAACGCGAATCGTCTGGTTGAGATTTCGTCACTGAAAGATGGGAAGCCGGTGGGAACATCGGCCCCAGATGTGAAAGATTTTGCGGCGCAGAGCCGCACCTTTGAAAAGATGGCGGTGTACGACCAGTGGCGCAAAAACGTGAGCGCCTCTCCGGGGGGCAAAAACGCTCAGGAACTGCTGGTCGGTCTGGCGCCGCGGGAACTCTTCGAGGCTCTCGGCGTGCACCCGCTGGTGGGCCGGCTATTTACCGCCGAGGAGGGGCTCGCAGGGCGGAATCATGTGGCCCTGATCACCGAAAGCTTCTGGCGCACGCGCTTTCAGCGCGACCCGAAGACCCTGGGGCAGACGCTGACCATCAACGACCAGCCGTACGCGATCATCGGGATAGTCCCCGATGTGATTCCGGGATGGATCAATGCGAGTTACAACCAGCTGCGCGGGCTAGCCCTGTGGGAGCCATTTCTGCCGATGCCCAACGTGTGGAGCGAACAATCGCGAAGCGGGCGCGGCTACGGGACGATCGCGCTGCTGAAGCCCGGCGTCACGACGGAAATGGCTCAGGCGGATCTGGCGAGGATCGCTCACAATCTCGCGGCAACCTACCCGGCCGATCGGGACATGGGGGTCGAGGTGATTCCGCTCGAAAACATGCGTAGCGGCGATCTGAAACCGCTGCTGTTGCTGCTGATGGGGGCCGTGGGACTTATCCTACTGATCGCATGCTCGAACCTGGCGGCTCTGCTGCTGGCGAGGAACACGGCGCGGCAGCGCGAGTTTGCAATGCGTAAGGCGTTGGGCGCAGGACGAGCAGCGCTGGTGCGGCAAGTGCTGGCGGAGATTCTGGTGCTGTCGGTGATGGGAAGCGGACTGGGGCTCGGGATGGCATGGGGAACGACCCGAGTGCTGCGGCTGAGTGATCCGGGACATTTGCCCCAGTTGCTGGAGCTGACGCTCGACTGGCGAGTGGTGGTGTTTACGCTGGTGGCGGGGCTGGCGACCTGTTTGTTCTTCGGCTTGGCGCCAGCGCTTGTGAGCACGCGGGTGGATACGGTGGGCGTGCTGAAGGATGGCGGACGGGCGAGCAGCGGGGCTTCGCGGCAGGGATTTAGGAAGATGCTGGTGACGGCGCAGATCGCGCTCTCGCTGATGCTGCTCGTTGGCGCGGGCTTGCTGATCCGGACGCTGGAGCGGCTGCAGAATCAGGATCTCGGATTTCGCATTGATCACCTGATGCACGGTCAGTTGTATCTGCCGCCGGCACAATATGCGACGCCGGAGTCGATCACTGAATTTTGCGATCGACTGACCGAGCGGCTGCACGCGGATCCTGGGGTGCAGGCAGCGTCGATCACAGAAATTGTTCCGCCGACTGACCGGTGGCGGATGATGTTCTCGATTGAGGGGCAGGGGATTTCTCGGCTCGAGGACATCCCGAGCACAGTTTTTGGTGTGGCCGACGCGAACTATCTGCGCACGGCAGGGATCGCCGTGGTGCGAGGCCGCGATTTTTCGGAATCGGATGGAGATAAAACACTCCCGGTGGCGATTGTGAACCAGGCCTTTGTGAAGAAGTTCTTCCCGGATGAGGAACCGATTGGACGGCGCATCGAGTTGGGTGCGCCGACGAGATTGCTTGCGGAGGACGAGTGGATGGGTTCGCAGCGTGTCACGTTGACCATTGCCGGCGTGATGCGCGACAACCGAGATCAGGGACTGGCGCTGCCCGTGGCGCCACAGCTAATTGGGCTGTTCCGGCAGATACCTATGGTGAATTCTGGATTCAAGGATCTGCTGGTGCGGTCGGACCTTGCGCCGGAGGCTCTCGAGCGCTCCATCGAACGGCAGTTACATGCGCTCGACCCCAGGATTCCGCTTTCGGAGGCTGAGATTATGAGCGCTTACCTTGGCGAGCTGACGTCCATACAGAGGTCCACCAGCGTGATCCTTTCCTGCTTTGCCGGGTTGGGGCTTTTGCTGGCCGTCATGGGCATCTACGGCGTCATCGCGTATTTGGTGGCGCAGCGGACGCAAGAGATCGGAATACGGTTGGCGCTGGGCGCACCGCGGGGCGCGGTGTTGTGGCTGGTGTCGTCACAGGGACTGCGGATGGCGCTGGCCGGTGTCGGGATTGGAATGATTGGGACGTTGGTGGCGGCGCGGAACCTGACGAGTCTGCTTTATGGGATTTCGGCGCTCGATCCGGTGACACTCGTGTCGGCCTCGGGGGCACTGATTGCAATTTCACTGGCGGCGTGTGCGCTGCCAGCGCGACTGGCAGCGAGAATTGATCCAATGGAGGCTTTGCGGACAGAATAATGCGACTTTTTCGGCGTCTGCGCAGGGCATCCTGAATGGATGCATAATCGCCAATGCACTCATTGAAGGCCGATCCGTAACAGTAAGCCGGCTTGCCGCAAGGTCTCCTCACGAGAAACTGGACGGTCTGAAGAATTGCGCCTTGAGCCATAGGCTGTTTTGAGCCCTGTTCAAAGAGGAACTCCCCTCTGAACACCCTGATGGGGCACCTGAGTACGCACCCGGCCCACGTCTCAGAGGCGAGACGTGGGCCGAGTGCTGGTGGATGTAGATCGGCATGCGCCGCTGGCGCATGACCCACCCTTTGCGCTTCGGGGGGTGTGGAGGACGCCGGATGCGGTGGGGCGCAAAGAATGGGGTATCCGAATTTGCCTCCCACCCTTCGCTGCGCTCAGGATGGGGCACCCGCAGGTGTGGGCCTACGGCGCCGCGGTGGCGCTGGAGGTGGGGAGGTCGAGGAGTTGTTTGCGGCAGGCCTCTTTCTTCTCGGCCAAGGCCGGGGTGCGGACGCGGTTCAGCGCTGCCAGGGCGGCCTTCTGATGCTGCCGCAGATAGTGGTCGGTCTGGCGCACGAAGGGATAGCCGCACGCCTGATCGAAGTGCTCCTCGCTCCCGATGAAGCGGAGGACGCCGGCGGGATTCTCCACCAGCGCATCGGCGAGCGCAACGCGCAGGCCCTCGCTGAACGTGGCGTCGGTGTAGGGCGCGATCTCGCCCGCGATCCTGATCCAGCCGTTCGAGCCCTCGGCAATATGCTCGAGCACGATGTCGTAGTTCGGCTCCTCCGGACTATGCGGGTCCAGATCCTTACGCATGCGCGTGACGAACCGCTGCACTCCTTCGGTGTCCAGGTGGTGCTGGAACTGTGCCGCGCTCATGTGCCGCAGTTCGAAGGGCGTGATGTCCTGGGCCAGGAGGGCGGGGGCATAGCCGACGCCCGCGCTCAGCGTAACGGCGAGGATGTACAGCGCCGCACGGCGAAGGCGAGGAAGAAAGGCGGCATCCGGCATAGGACAATCATCGCATCTCTCTCCGGCGGGAGCGAGCGCGGAGGCGCGCTCCGGTACACCGGCGGTAATCATCGCGCGGTGACGGCCGCGACCGCATCCGGAGCGCTATCCGCGCGACCCTGAGCTGCGCCATCCGCGCGGTCCTGGGCGGCGCTATCCGCGCGATCCTGGGCGGCGCTATCCGCATGGTCCTGGGCGGCCAGCTCCTCCACGTTGATGGAGAGCCGCCGCCCCAGCTCCTTGAAGCTCTCCTGATAGGCGGTGGCATGTCCGTCCGCGGCTGCAAGCTTGCGCAGGCCATACCAGATGTTCTGTGCCTGCCACAGGTTGAGGGCAAAGGGCAACGACCGCAGCGTGTTGGCAAGCAGCAGTGCGTGTTCGACGGCGGCGCCATCCTGCGGCCGCTGCTCGAGCGCCAGCATGGCGCTCTTCATGCGCGCATCGGCCAGAAAGCTGAGGGTGTCGGTATCGAGCACTACCATCTCGTTGCGGGCGCGCTCCATCAGCTCCAGGATCAGCTCGCCGTCGATGACATCCCGTTCCATGGCGCGGCGGAGTTGCACGTTGGTGGCGAACTGCGCCGCCACCCGGAGCGCGGGCGGTTTGGGCAGGCCGGTGCGGCCCATGAAGTTGAGCAGCGAGGCGTGCTCGGCGTAGAAGGTGGCCAGGTTGTTCTCCAGCTCTTCCAGGGTAGGGGAAAGGATGCGCTGCAGCACGCGGCGTTGTTCGTCGGAGAAGAGCGAGGTGAGGGAGTAGCGCGCCGCGCCGAAGAAGCGGTCGAGCAGGTGGACCACCTCGGGAAGATCTCCTTCCGCGATGGCCCGGCGGGATGCGCTTTCCAGTTCGCGGAGAGCGGCCTCGCCATCGGCGTCGCATCGTTTGACGGCGGCGGTCAGGTTCTGGTCGCCGAAGTGAAGCACGGCAAACGCCACCGGCTCGCACTCTTCGGTCAGCGTGGAGCAGATACGGATGAGCCCCAGCTTGAGCTGGCCGGTGCCGTAGTTGAGCTCGCGCTCGCGTTGGCGTTCGATGCGGTAGCAGAAGAGCCCATGGTGGCCGTTGGGGACGCGGTCCGCCTCCGGAGGAAAGAGCGAGCTGATGGCGTAGTGGGCGGCCACCTGTTCCAGGCCGACCTCAAGCGGCTGGATCAGCTCGCGGTAGATGACGCCACCATCGCGCCACTGCTCCTTGTTGCTTCTGGCGAGCGCAAGCCGCTCGATGAACTCGGCTTCGAGCGATGCCTTGTCCAGCGCGAACAGGTCAGCGGCGAGCGCCAGCGCACGCGCGGCATAGGCGATGATCTGCACCGTCTCGATGCCCGAGATGTCGTCGAAGAACCATCCGCAACTGGTGTACATGAGCAAGGCATGCCGCTCCAGCTCCATCAGCTTCAGGGCGCAGATCCGCTCCCCGGGGTCGAGCGTGCGCGTGGCATGGGCGGCGAAGAAGCGGTCAACTCTGGCGCTCGAACGATCCAGCAGGACGTGGATGTAGTCGTTGCGGGCTGCGTCTGCATCGGTCAACAGAGCCCGCGCCGCCTCGTCCACCAGCGGAGCGATACGGTCGCGGAGCCAGTCGAGCGCCAGGCGCAGCGGCTCCCGCCATTGCTGGCGCCAGCCGGCGACGCCGCCATTGCAGCCGCAGTCCGCCCGCCAGCGCTCCACGCCGTGGAAGCAACTCCAGGAGGTGTCGTCGTTGATCTCCGCCTGGTGCGCGGGCGGGAACCTTTCCAGGAATTCGCCGTAGTTGGTCAGGCGGGCTTCACTTGGATCAGCGCGGCCGGCTTCGCTGCCTGGTTTGCCGCCGGAATCGATCGATTGCAGGGCGTAGGCCAGCGCCATCTCACCGTGGCGGTGGTGGTGCCCGTAGCTCTCTCCATCGGTAGCCACGTGCACCAGTTGCGGGGCGGAGGTATGCGTGCGGAAGCCGCTGCGCAGACGCTGGGCAAAGGCGTCTCCGCTGTTGAGCAACCCCTCGAACGCAATGGCACGCGACAGCGGACCGTTGTAGAAGAACACGGCGATGCTGCGGTCCTCGCGGGTATGCACCAGGTAGGGATGGGTGGTGTCCACGGCGGCGTCAGGGGTCTCCGTCCACGCTTGGGGCAGCGGCTCGGATGTCTGCCGGGGACGCTTGCGGCGCTCGAGCGGCCGCACACGCGCGCACTGGTGCGGCGCCAGCAGGGTGAAGCGGATGCCATGCCGAGCCAGCAGATCGAGCGTATCGGTGTCCACGGCCGTCTCCGCCAGCCACATGCCTTCGGGCTTGCGGCCGAAGCGGTGTTCGAAGTCGGCGATGCCCCACAGGATCTGGGTTTCGCGGTCGCGCCGGTTGGCCAGCGGCATGATGATGTGGTTGTACACCTGCGCCAGCGCCGAACCGTGGCCGCTGAAGCGGGTCTGGCTCTGACGATCGGCGTCCAGGATCATGCGGTAGGTGAGGGGCGCATTCTCCTCCAGCCAGGAGAGCAGCGTGGGCCCGAAGTTGAAGCTCATGCGGGCGTAGTTGTTGACGATGCGAATGATGCGGTTCTCGCGGTCCACGATGCGGGCCGCGCCGTTCGTGGCGTAGCACTCGGCGGTGATGCGCTCGTTCCAGTCGTGGTACGGCGTGGCCGAATCCTGTGTCTCCACCTCTTCGAGCCAGGGATTCTCGCGCGGCGGCTGATAGAAGTGTCCGTGGATACAGATAAACCGGCGGGCGGAAGGCGATGCGGCGGGCATAGGAGGTATTAAAACAGCATCGGCGCGCGGGAGAGCCATGACTATTTTGCGCTATGGGTAATCCGGCAGGCGCGCGCGTATGCGGCGGACGGTGGACGGCGGAGGCCGGAGATCGGGGAATGCGGCTGGCTCCACGCTGGATGACAAAAGACGATGGCCTGCGGGCCCATCCTTTGCGCTCCGGTGAGGGAGGGCGTTACGAAACTCAGTCCAATGAGCGCCTCGGCGATTCTGCGCTCATCCACACTCAGACGAAGTGCCAAGTGACGAGAACGGCGTTTGTGAGGACTAATCCGGACTGCATGAGGGCGGACGTCGTGGCCTTTGGTGAGGACGGGGTAGCCAGCTTCACTGATGTAGGCACGCAGTAGAGATTTCGTGAAGGCTGCGGGTCAGATGGCTTTGCCTTCCACCCGGCAGATGAAGTTCCGCGAGGGCTGACGTGAAAGCTCCTCGAAGATTCGCTTCTGTCAGAATCGCCTCGCGGCTCACGAGAACACTGCCGGTCTGCTTATGCGGGTTCGCCCGAAGATGCCCGGTGATGTCAATCCAGCGCATCAGTTGGTCGTCCGGGTCATATACAATGCCGAAGATCGGCACTGTGGAATAGCGCCAGTTGTGGGCGTGGTCATCAATTGGGATGAAATAGTCGCCTTTGGCGCTGCGGTATGAGACGCCAGCCTTCACTTGGATAGCGACGCAGAGAAACGAGACAGATGCGTTTTCCCCGATGTCCACGTAGGCATCTTTTCCGAAGTCATTCTGTTGAGCGACTTCCTGAAAGACGCACCCATGGTGCTCGAAGAACGCTTGAGCTGCGTTGATACCTTCGCGGGCAGTGATGCGCTCTGGAGGATTCCTCACCGTTTGGAAATGATAGCGTGCCACTCCCCTCGAAATCGATCTACTCATGCACGTACGTAACGATAAGTCGGCTTGTAGGAAGTTACTATCACTCCCGAATATGACGAGCAACCGGGAGTTGAGATCAGTTGGCGAATTCAGGCCCACGCACTCATCCAAACGAGCCGTCTCGCGCTAGGCCGGCGGAGGAGAGGCGCTGCCGTGCAGATCGCAGGCGCGCCATAGGTACCAGCTGGCTACGGAACGCCAGGGCAGCCAGCGCTCGGCCCGCCGCAGCATGACCTCGGGCTTGGGAAGCATGGCGACGGTGATGGGCTCGGCTTTGCGGTAGCGGCCGAAGGTGAGCAGAAACCCCTTGCGCACGCCGTAGTCGGTGACGGGCAGAACGTTGGGGCGGCCGAGCCGGAAGATCAGCAGCATCTCGACCGTCCATTGGCCCACGCCGCGCACTTCGGTGAGGCGCTCGATGATTTCGGCGTCCGGCATGCGGCGGATCTTCGCGAGCGTGGGCACGGTGCCGTCGATGGTCTTGCGTGCCAGATCGCGGAGCGCGAGCGCCTTGTTGGCGGAGAGACCGGCGCCGCGCAGCAGCTCGTCCGGCGCGGCCAGCACCTGTTCCGGCTGCGGATGGTACTCGCCGAAGGCGGCGATGAGACGCCCGAGGATCGCGGCGGCGGCCTTGCCATGGATCTGCTGATAGACGATCGATTCCAGCAGCGCCTCAAAGGGCGAATGCTGGCTCTTGAGGCGCAGCGTGAACGGCCCGGCACGTTCCATCAGCACGCCCAGCCGGGGATCGGCGGCGGCAAGCTCGAGGCGTGCGCGCTCGATGTCGTAGCGAACCTGGCGCTTTCCGTCAGCCATGTTGTTTTGCGGGCGTGGGGGCTCTCATCCCGACACGCAGTGTACCGCGAGGGCTTCGCCGACGGCTGCGATGGAAGCGGAACCAAATGTGCAACCAGGATTGGCCGCGGCGGCGATGCGGGTATGCGGTGAGTGGCGAATCGGCACGAACAGCGACCGCGCGGCGATGGACGGCGCCGTCGCGCGTGGACTGGACGAAAGCGAACTCCGGCCAAAAAAGCCGCACGGAATCCCCACGCCGCTTGCGAGGAAGAAATTGCTGCTATAGTCCTTCTTTGCAGAGTATTTCCCACCGCGACACACGCGATAAATAGGACCAAACGAGTCCTCCGATGGTTGCAGCAGCAGGTTTCCGCTTGGCGGAAGGATAGGGGCAGGTAGGCAATCGATGGCGCAGATTTTTGACCGCAGCTCAAACGCGCTGGCCCGCATGAGCTTGGTCCTGACAGGGTTGATCGTGATCGCCCTGGGGGTCACGCTGGATCAGTTGCAACGTTCGCCTTGGGTGACGCGGCAGGGACAGCGGGCGGATCAGCCCGTGCCCTTCAGTCACAAGCACCACGTCATGGGGCTCGGTATCCAATGCCAGTACTGCCATACCTCGGTCGAGAAATCCAGCTACGCCGGGATTCCGCCGACCAAGACCTGCATGAACTGCCACGCGCAGATCTGGACCAATGCCAACCTGCTCGAACCGGTGCGGAATAGCTGGGCCACGGGTGAGTCGATCCGCTGGATTCGCGTGCACGATCTTCCCGACTACGTGTACTTCAACCATGAGATCCATGTGAACAAGGGGTTGGGCTGCTCCTCCTGCCACGGGCGGGTGGATCTGATGCCGATCATGTATCAGCAGAATTCGCTGCAGATGGAGTGGTGCCTGGACTGTCATCGCAATCCGGGCAAGAACCTGCGCCCGACCAATCAGATCTACAACATGGCCTGGGACGGTCCGAGCAAGGACAGGCCCGTATGGTGCGGAACGCCGGGAGATAAATTCGGCACGCCCACGGCGCAAACGGTGAGCTGCAGCACCGTGAATCCGGGTGAAGTGGGCGCGCGGACGGCATCGATCGACATGCTGCCGCCGACCGCCGGGCCGGAGATCAACATGCTGGATGTGGCCGCGCATCCGGATGGGGGAGCGGGTCCGACGGGAGCGGTATCGATTCGCTACACCAAATTCACCAACCAGGAAGCGCTGGGCAAGTTTCTGGTGCAGCAGTATCACATCCGCACCCCGCACGAGCTGAGCAGTTGCGAAACCTGTCACCGGTAAGCCAACCAGCACCATGCAGCCCTTACAACAGCAGCCGATGCCAGTAGCCACTCAGCCCGAGTAGCGGGATGAAACAGATGGGACCGACCGAGTGATGAACAGAAACGAGTCAGGCGAACCGATGGTGGAGAACGACCGGAGCGAACGGGACGGCAGCAGGCCACGCCGGAACGAAGAGCCAGGAGTGGCGATGGGCAGTGAAGGCGCAGCCGGCGGCATGACGCTGGCCGAGGCGCGCGCGGAGCTCGACGGCAAGCAGGGCCGGAGTTTCTGGAGGAGCCTGGACAAAGTTGCCAGTGAGCCGGGCTTCGACCGCATGGTGGAGCGCGAATTTCCCCAGCATGCGCAGGAGTGGGTGGACCCGGTCTCCCGCCGCGGCTTCATGAAGCTGATGGGCGCCTCGCTGGCCATGGCCGGTCTGGCCGGTTGCACCAAGCAGCCGGATGAGCCGATCTACCCCTATATCAAACAGCCGGAGGACCTAGTCCTCGGCCGGCCAACGTACTTCGCCACCGCATTCCCCTTCCCGACCGGCGCCATTCCCCTGCTGGTGAAGAGCGACGCCTACCGGCCGATCAAGGTGGACGGCAATCCTGAGCACCCCCTGAGCAAGGGCGGCTCCGACCCGTTCACCCAGGGTTCGCTGCTGGGGCTGTACGATCCGGACCGTTCCGCGCGGGTGGTCTACCGCGGCGAGAGCAGCCAGTTCGTGAACTTCCAGAATGCGCTGCTGACGGCGCTCGAGGGCATGCGGGGATCGGGCCAGGGACTCTACGTGCTCAGCTCCACCGTCACCTCGCCCACGCTGGCGGGGCAATGGGCGGATGCGCAGAAGCGTTTTCCGCAGGCCAAATTCGTACAGTACGACCCGGTCAACCGCGACTCGGCGCGGGTGGCGTCCAAGGCCGCCTTCGGCGATTTCTACGATACGCAGTACATGCTGGACAAGGCCGACGTTATCGTTTCGCTGGACGCGGATTTCCTCTCCGGGATCGCGCATCCGGGCTTCATCAAGCTGGCGGGCGATTACGCCAATCGGCGCAAGCTGATGGATCCATCGATCGCGATGAATCGCCTGTACGCGATCGAAAGCGTTCCCTCGACTACGGGCTTCAAGGCGGACCATCGTCTGGCCATGCAGGCGGGACGCGTTGCCGCGTTCGCGCAGGCGTTACAGGGTGCTCTGGGTGGGAGCGCAGTGGGCGCGGGCGCGGGTGCGCCGGAAAACGGCGGCTGGAGCGAGGGCGAGGCAAAGTTCCTGCAGGCGGCCGCGGCCGACCTGAAGGCCAATGGCGGCAAATGCGTCGTCATCCCCGGCGAGCAGCAGTCGCCGGAGGTGCACCTGGCGGCCATGGCGATGAACCAGGCGTTGGGCAACGCCGGCAAGACGGTGGTGTACACCGCGACGGTGAACCCCATGCCCTCGATCCAGATGGACGACCTGCGGTCGCTGGTCGCGGACATGAACAGCGGCAAGGTGCAGTGGCTGCTCATTCTGGATGCGAATCCGGTGTACTCGTCTCCGGCGGACCTGAACTTCGGCGAAGCGCTCGGCCGCGTACCCAACAGCATGCACCTGGGCTCCCACTTCGACGAGACGGCGCAAATCACCACCTGGCACGTGAACAGCGCCCATTACCTGGAGATGTGGTCCGACGCGCGCGCATACGACGGCACGGTCTCGATTGTGCAGCCGCTGATTGCGCCGCTTTACGGCGGCAAGTCCGCGCATGAGGTGATGCAGACGCTGCTCGACGATCCCCAGCAGTCGGCGTTCGTGACCATCAAGAACACCTGGGCCCAACAGCTCGGCAAGGGCGATTTCGAGACGAACTGGCGTAAGGCGCTGCATGACGGGTTCCTTGAGAACACGGCCTTCCAGCCCCGGAACCTGTCGCCGAAGAACGCCGGGTCGCAGCCGGCCGCGAAGGCCGCGACGTCTTCCTCTGGCGGGTACGAGATCGTCTTCCGGGCCGATCCGACGGTCTACGACGGACGCTTCTCCAACATCGGCTGGCTGCAGGAGCTGCCCAAGCCGGTGACCAATGCATCCTGGGACAACACCGTGATGATGAGCCAGCGCACGCTGGTGAAGCTGGGCGCGGAAGAATCGGACGTGCTCGAGATCACGCTGGAGGGCAAGAAGGTGCGCGGGTCGGCGCTGGCGGTGCCGGGCCATGCGGACGGCTCGCTGAGCCTGACAGTCGGCTATGGCCGGCAGCATGCCGGGCGCGTGGGCAGCGGCATGGGCTACAACGCATTCCTGATCCGGCCGTCCGGCGCGCCGCTCTTCGCGGACGGGGCGACGGTGAAGAAGACGGGCGACCGCTACGAGGTGGCGCTGACCAAGAGCCACTACAACGACACGCGCGGCAAGCGGGCGCTGGCCGGGGCGATAGAGACCGCAGGCCCGGGCAACTCGCTTGAAGGCGACGAGGCGCTCACCCGCGGCATCGTGCGCTACGCCACCCTGGAGGAGTTCCGCAAGAACCCGGACTTTGCGCACGAGGGTATCTGGCCGGAGGACCCGGAGCCGGACACCAGCATGTTCGCCAACTACCGTTACGACAAGAACGCCTGGGGACTGGCGGTAGACCAGAACTCCTGCGTCGGGTGCAACGCCTGCGTGGTGAGCTGCTATGCGGAAAACAACATCCCGGTGGTGGGCAAACACAACGTCAAGACCGGCCGCGACATGCAGTGGCTCCGCATCGACACGTATTTCGAGGGCGACCTCGAAGCGCCGCGCGCCCACTTCCAGCCGATGATGTGCCAGCACTGCGAGAACGCGCCCTGCGAGCAGGTTTGCCCGGTGGGGGCCACGGTGCATTCGCCCGAAGGGCTGAACGTGATGGTCTACAACCGCTGCGTGGGCACGCGCTATTGCTCCAACAACTGTCCCTACAAGGTGCGCCGCTTCAACTTCCTGCTGTTCTCCGACTACGAGACCGAGAGCCTGAAGCTGATGCGCAACCCCGACGTGACGGTGCGCAGCCGCGGCGTAATGGAGAAGTGCACCTATTGCCTGCAACGGATCGCGGGAGCCAAGATCCAGGCGGACAAGGAGAACCGCGCCATCCGCGATGGAGAGATCGTGACCGCCTGCCAACAGGCGTGCCCGACCGATGCCATCGTCTTCGGCAACATCAACGATAAGACCAGCCGCGTGGCCAAAATCAAGGCGCAGAAGCGGAGCTATGGCGTCATCGCGGACCTGAACACGCGTCCGCGGACCAGCTACATCGCGGAAGTGATCAATCCCAACACGGAGCTCTCCGGCGGCATGATGGAGCCCGCGTCGCAAGAAGGTTAAGCAGCAAGGCAAGCGAAGAGGTCTGGACCAGAGAGATATGGCAACCAAAGACATTCCGGTAAACGACCCGATGCTGGACCCGATCACCGGCGAGGTTCGGGTGATCGCCCCCGGGCATACCTTCAAGTCGGTGACGGAGATCATCTCGCGGATCGTGCTGACCACGCACACGCCGATGGGCTGGTACTTCGGCCTGGTGATCGCCGGCAGCATCGTGATGCTGCTGTTCACCTGCCTCACCTGGCTGATGCTGAAAGGCGTCGGCATCTGGGGCCTGGACATCCCGGTGGGCTGGGGCTTCGCCATCATCAACTTCGTCTGGTGGATCGGTATCGGCCACGCGGGCACGCTGATCTCGGCGATTCTGCTGCTGTTCAAGCAGACCTGGCGCAACTCCATCAACCGTTTCGCCGAGGCCATGACCATCTTCGCGGTGGTCTGCGCCGGCCTGTTCCCGCTCATCCACGTCGGCCGTCCCTGGCTGGGGTACTGGCTCTTCCCCTATCCCAACTCGATGAACGTGTGGCCGCAGTTTCGTTCACCGCTGCTGTGGGACGTCTTCGCCGTATCCACGTATGCGACTATCTCGGTGGTCTTCTGGTACATCGGCATGATCCCCGACCTGGGGACGCTGCGCGATCGCGCGCAGTCGCGGGTGGGGCAGTACTTCTTCGGCCTGCTGGCGCTGGGCTGGCGCGGGTCGGTCCGCCACTGGATGCGCTATGAGACGGCTTCGCTGCTGCTGGCCGGGCTGGCTACGCCGCTGGTGCTCTCGGTACACACGGTCATCAGCTTTGATTTCGCGGTGGCCCAGTTGCCGGGCTGGCATACCACCATCTTTCCGCCGTATTTCGTGGCCGGCGCGGTGTACTCGGGCTTTGCCATGGTGCTCACGCTGGCGATTCCGATCCGCAAGTTCTACCACCTGGAAGACCTGATCACGATCCGGCATCTGGACAACTGCGCCAAGGTCATGCTCACAACCGGCCTGATCGTGGCATACGGCTATGCGATGGAGCTCTTCATGAGCTGGTACTCGGCCAGCCACTGGGAGTACTTCACATTCTGGAACCGCATGTTTGGCCCCATAGGCTGGTCGTACTGGGTGCTGATCACCTGCAACATCGCGCTGCCCCAGTTGCTGTGGTTCCGCGGCGTGCGCACCAGCCCCTCCCGGCTGTTTGTGATGTCCATCGTGATCAACACGGGTATGTGGTTTGAGCGCTTCGTCATCATCGTGACCAGCCTTTACCGCGATTTCCTGCCCTCTTCCTGGGGCACGTACAAAGCTACGCGCTGGGACTACGGCACCTTCATCGGAACGCTCGGCCTGTTTACGTTTCTGTTCTTCCTCTTCATCCGCTTCCTGCCCATGATTCCCATGTCGGAGCTGCGCGTCCTGTTGCCGCAGTCCAAGGTCAAGGCGCAGGGTGAACCACTGCCGGAGGCAGGTGACTGATGTCGATTCCCGACGGTACCTACGGCCTGCTGGCCGAGTTCGACACTGTGGGGCAGCTTACGCACGCTGCCAAGGCGGCCTATGACGCGGGATGGCGGCGTCTGGACTGCTATACGCCCTTTCCCTGCGAGGAGGCGGCCGAGGCCATCGGCTTCCACCGCAACTTCGTGCCGCTGATCACCCTGGTGGGCGGACTGATGGGTTGCGCGGCGATGTTTCTGATGGAGACCTGGATCAACGTGTGGGCCTACCCGCTCAACATCGGCGGCCGCCCGTACTATGCGTGGCCGGCCTTCATTGTCCCCGCCTATGAGTGGACCATTCTGTTTGCCGGCCTGACGGCGGCCTTCGGCATGCTGGCCATGTGTGGGCTTCCGGCGCCGTACCACCCGCTGTTCAACGCGCCGAACTTCCGCACCGGCGCCAGCTCGGACAAGTTCTTCCTGTGTCTGGAGGCACGCGATCCGAAGTTTTCGCTCGCCGAGTCGCGAGCCTATCTCGAAGGCTTCGAGCCGATCTCGCTGGTGGAGGTGGAGTATTAATACCGTTCGCAAACACGCTTTTGTGGCTTCCGGCGGACGGCCTGGGGCCCGCTCCGGGATGAACGAAGCCTACGCGGAACGGCGTCAGGGTTCACGTCCGGGGCCGCGCTCAGGCGCCTTGGCCGGCCGCCTCGCGTGCATCGCCGCGCTGGGCGCCATGGCCCTGCTCGCCGGCTGCCGGCAGGACATGCAGGACGAGCCGAAGTTTGTGCCGCAGCGCGGAACCAGCTTCTTTGCCGATGGGCGCTCCGTGCGTCCGCAGGTGCAGCACACCGTGGCTCGCGGCCAGGAGAACGAGGCCGACTTCTTCTACACCGGGCTGGTAGACGGCAAGGAAGTGGATGCGATGCCCTTCGCCGCCACCATGGCGGTGATGCAGCGGGGGCAGGAGCGGTACAACATCTACTGCACGCCGTGCCACTCGCGCGTGGGCAACGGCGCCGGCATGATCGTGCAGCGGGGCTATAAGCCCGCCGGTAACTTCCACGACGCGCGCATACTCGCCGAGCCGCTGAGCCACTTCTATTACGTGATCAGCAACGGGTATGGCGCAATGCCGGATTATGCCTCGCAGATCACGCCGGCCGACCGCTGGGCTATCTCCGCGTATATCCGCGCACTGCAGTTAAGCCAGAACGCCAAGGCCGCGGACGTGCCGCAGGGTGCGCAGGTGGAGCAACTGCAGGCCGTCGCGGAGCGGCAGGGTCTGCCGCCCAGCTACGCGCAGCCATGGGAGATGCCGACTTCGACCTCGGTCTATGCGCTGCCACCGAACGGGACCTACCCCGGGATGGCGCCGCCCATGCCGGTGAGCAATCCGTCGGAGAAGAACCGTCCGCTGCTCGAGCTGCCCAACGGCGATGTGATGCCGCCATCGAGCGCGCACATCAGCTCCCGGATCGGCCGCTATGGCCAGAAACAGGAGCAGCCGCCGACGATGAACAACGCACCTACACCGGCCCTGCCGCCGCAGAAGTGAGAACGGAAGACAGCATGGAACACGGAAACGGACACGGGCACGGAAAAGCCCACGGGCGCGGGCAGGAACACGGGCACGGGCATGCATTGCGGGAGCTGCCCGCCGATCTCGCGTCGCCGGCCATGGTGAACGCCGGGCGGCGGCGCGCGCTGATCGTGGGCGTCATCTTTACCGTCCTTTCAGCAGCCCTGGCCCTCATCGCGGCTTTTGTCGAGCACGACGGCATCAATCACCTGCTGCGCAGCTGGCTGATGGGCTTCATGATCTGCTTCGGCTTCAGTGTCGGAGGGCTGGCGTTGCTGATGGTGCAGTACCTCTCCGGCGGCAAGTGGGGACTGCTCATCCGGCGGCCGCTCGAGGCCATGAGCCGTACGCTCCCCCTGGTCGCGCTGATGTTTCTTCCCGTCGGCTTCGGTATGAGGCAGCTCTACCTCTGGGCGCGCATCTCCAACCCGGCGCAGGCGCTGAAGGACCACCTGATCACCAAGGAGCAGGCGCACGCCATTGCCTGGAAGCGGCCCATGCTCAGCATCCACAGCGTCTGGATCCAGACCGTGGTCTGCTTCGCCATCTGGTTCCTGTTCATGTGGGTGCTCAACCGCTGGGGACTGCAGCGGGATGCCGACAGCTCGCCCAATGTGCCGTTCTGGCAGAAGCGGCTGGAGAATGTCAGCGGCATTGGCGTGGTGATCTACTCGCTTACGCTGACAGTCGGCGCGATCGACTGGGTGATGTCCACGGACGTGACGTGGTTCTCGACCATGTACGGCCTGCTCTTCCTGGTGGGCCAGGGCTACGCGGTGCTGGCCCTCTCGGTCATCACCGTGGTGAAGCTTTCGAAGGCCGAGCCGATGAAGACCATCCTGCGCACCACCGAGCAGCATGATCTGGGCAAGCTGTGCTTCGCCTTCGTCATGTTGAACATCTACCTCGCGTTCTCGCAGTTCCTCATCATCTGGTCGGGCAATCTGCCGGAGGAGATTCCCTGGTACCTGGACCGCATCCGCGGCCACTGGGGCTGGATCATCTCGCTCAACTTCATCTTCCACTGGCTGATCCCGTTCTCGCTGCTGCTGTCGCGCGATATCAAACGGAATAAGCGCAAGATCGTGATGGTGTGCGAGTGGATGATCTTCGCGCGCTGCTGGGACATGTTCTGGCTGATCGAGCCGAGCTACCCGGACGCCGCCCGCAATCTCCATTTTTCCTTCGGCATTCTGGAGTATGCCGCCGTACCGGTGGCGATGATCGCCTTCTGGATGGCCTACTATCTGACGCAACTGCAGCAGCGGCCTCTGGTGCAGGTCAACGATCCGCACCTGGCAGAGATTCTGGAGCCTGAACATGCCCACGCATAATCCGCAGGACGGGCACGCCTCGCACGGCGAGCACGCCCCGCACAGCAGCGAACACGGTCTGACACCGAGCGGCCGCGGTATCCCCTCGCCCGGCTATGAGACGTCGGACGTCCAAGTGGGCGGCATTCTGGTGTTCCTGGTCTCGCTGGCCATCTTTTTGGGGATCTTCTTTGTCTTCTGCTTTGGCATGGGCAAGGTCATCAACAATGCGCTGATCAAGCATGATGGGCCGCCCAACAAGTGGAACGAGATGGCGGAGGCTCCGCCGAATGGCAAGTTGAAGAACCTGGAGTCGAGCGCGGCGATGGAGCAGCAGCAGCTCAAGCTGGTGACGGCGCGGTTTCCCACGCCCCGGCTGCAGACCGATGACGGCGATCAGGATGTTGCGGACATGCATGCGCGCGAAGACCTGCTGCTGGACCACTACACCTGGATCAACCGGCAGACGGGCGCGCTGCGCATTCCCATCGGACGCGCCATGGAACTGATCGCGCAGCGCGGCCTGCCGGTGGTGGCGGCTCCGGCGGAGCCCACCATGACGGCGGACAAGCGAGACGGGTTGACTGTGCCGCTGACCAACGGCTTTGCACGTACCGGATTCGAGGAGGAACTGGCGACGGAGGAATCGCGGAAGCAGGAGAGCCATCGGCAGCATACCGGTGAGCAGGCTTCGCTCGCTCCCGCTCACTAGAGCGTCGACCCCGGCGGCTTCGACGGCCGGGTACAACCATCGTCGTCCCGCAAGTCCGGAACGACACCGCCGAAGACATGGCCGCCAGGATTGAGCCATGACTACGGCGGCTGAGCCAAGCAGAGCGGAGTGGGCCGCAACGCAGTCCCGCAGAATGAAGTGCCCCGGAATGAAGTCGATGAGAGCCGAAGCGATGACACCGAAACCGACACCGACGCAGAGACGCACCGCGAATCACCGCCATCAGAGCTTTCTCTGGGCGCTCGCGGTGGTGTGCCTGCTGTGTCTGGGTGTCTTACCCCCTCGGGCGGCGCACGCGCAGGTCTCCTCCCCGGGAGAGAAGCAGATGGGTGAGCCGGCGAGCGATCACCTGCCCACGATCCTGGACAAGGTGAAGATTCAGCAGCGGCTCAACCAGCAGCTTCCCCTGAATACGATCTTCAAGGACGAGAACGGCAGGACGGTCCGGCTGGGCGAATACTTCGGCCAGCGGCCGGCGATCCTGGCGCTGGTCTATTACAGTTGCCCCATCCTGTGTTCGGAGGAGCTGAAGGGCCTGACCGGCGCGCTCGAGATGGTCAAGTTCAAGCCGGGCAAAGACTTCAATGTGGTGGTGATCAGTATCGATCCGGCGGAGACGCCGAGCCTTGCCCACGCCAAGAAGGCGGAGTACCTGAAGTACTACGGCTACCCCGAGACGGCGGGGGGTTGGCACTTCCTCACCGGCCAGCAGAGCTCTATCGATGCCGTGACCCAGGCGGCCGGTTTCGGGTATACGCGATCCCCGGGCCCTGACGGCAAGATGGACCAGTTCGCGCACGCCAGCGCCATCCAGATCGTGACGCCGGAAGGCAGAATCGCCCAATACTATCTGGGCGTGGAGTACTCGCCGAACGACCTCCGGTTGGGGCTGGTCGAAGCCTCGGAGCACCGCATCGGCACGCCCGTGGATACCATTCTCACCTACTGCTACCGCTACGATCCGACCTTGAACCGCCACAGCCTGGTGGTCGCGCGGGTGGTTCAGTTGGGATGCCTGCTCACCATTCTTGTGCTGGGCAGTTTTATGGCGGTGATGTTCCGCCGCGACATCAAATATGGCGGCGGACATGACGCGGCCATGGCGGCACTCAAGCTACAGAGCAGCCGATTGGCGGAGCGCCAGCAGGCTCTAACGAAGCAGAGCACACAGATTACGGGTAAAGGGAACGATGCACTTTATTAGTCCGGTTCTTTGGCAGTTCTTAATCAAGTGGCTTACCTCCTTCGCGATCTTCCCTCCGGAGGCCTCGGCGATTGCGCCCTATACGGACGCGTTCTACTTTTTCCTGATCTTCATCTCGTTGATCGGCCTGGTGGTGGTCGGGGTCATGATCACCGCGTTCTCGATCATGTATCGCCGGGACCGCAATCCGGTGGCGACGCATATCGAAGGCTCGACCCTGCTCGAAGCGACCTGGACCATTATTCCGCTGGCGCTCTTCATGGTGTGCTTTGTATGGGGCGCACTGTTGTACTTCCGCATTTACAACCCGCCCACCAACGCGATGAACGTCTACATCGTGGGCAAGCAGTGGATGTGGAAGGCCGAGCACCCGGGCGGCCAGCATGAGATCGACGCCCTGCACGTGCCGTCAGGCCGGCCGGTGCAATTGACCATGATCTCGCAGGACGTCTTTCACAGCTTCTCCATCCCCGCCTTCCGGGTGAAGCGTGAGGTCATTCCCGGGCGCTATTCGACGGTGTGGTTCGAGGCCACCAAGCCGGGAACCTACCATCTCTTCTGCACGCAGTACTGCGGCACGCTGCATTCGGCCATGATTGGGGAGATCGTGGTGCTGAGCCCGGACGACTACCAGAAGTGGGCATCAGGCGCGACCAGCGGCGCCTCCCTGGCTCAGAACGGCGAGCGGCTGTATGCCAGTCTCGGCTGCAGCGCCTGCCATACCGGAGGCGACGGAGCGCGCGGGCCCAATCTGTACGGCCTTTACGGCAAGCGAGAGATCCTGCAGAACGGGCAGGCGATCACTGTCGACGACGCCTTCCTGCGCGGCTGTATTCTGAATCCTACGACGCACCAGGTGGCCGGCTACCTGCCCATCATGCCGACCTACCAGGGGCAGGTGAGCGAAGAGGGTCTGATCGATCTGGTTGAGTACATCAAGGGTCTGACCTCCAATTACCGCCTGCAGCAGACCATCAACACCACCACCTTCTCGCCCAGCCAGACAGGCGCAAGCGGTTCGGCCGGCAACTACCGCTCGCAACAACTGGACGGGTCCAAGCACATGCCCGACTCCGTGCCGGACACATCGACCTCCAAAGGATTGGGGATATCGCCGCAATGAGCACAATCGTCCGTCTCCCAAACCAGCAGGATGCCAGCCTGCCGAAGCGCCATTACCTGAACAACGAGTACGGCCTGAAGAGCTGGCTGCTTACGGGTGATCACAAGCGCATCGCCATCCTGTACCTGATATCGATCACGTTCTTCTTCTTCGTGGGAGGCGCGTTCGCGGGCTTGATCCGCCTTGAACTGCTGACGCCTCTGCCCGACCTGGTGGCGTCGGACACCTACAACAAGCTGTTCACCATGCACGGCATCATCATGGTGTTCCTGTTCCTGGTGCCGTCGGTGCCGGCGGTGATCGGCAACTTCGTGCTGCCCATCATGCTGGGCGCGAAGGACCTGGCCTTCCCCAAGGTGAATCTGCTGAGCTGGTATCTGTACGTTGCCGGCGGCATCTTCACCCTTGCGGCCCTGATACTGGGCGGCGTCGATACGGGTTGGACCTTCACCACACCGCTGAGCACGCACTACCTGAACACGCACGTCATCACGGCGGCCATGGGCGTCTTCATCGCGGGATTCAGCTCTATTTTCACCGGGCTGAACTTCATCGTGACCACACACCGCATGCGTGCGCCGGGCATGACCTGGTTCCGCATGCCGCTGTTTGTCTGGTCGCACTATGCGGCGTCCATCCTGATGATCCTGGGAACGCCGGTGCTGGCCATCACGCTGGTGCTGGTGGCCCTTGAGCGCGCCGTCGGTATCGGCGTCTTCGACCCCAACAAGGGCGGGGACCCCATCCTGTTCCAGCACCTCTTCTGGTTCTACTCGCACCCCGCCGTCTACATCATGATTCTTCCCGGCATGGGCGTGATCTCCGAGACCATCAGCACCTTCTCCCGCAAGCGTGTCTTCGGCTACACGGCGGTGGCGTTCTCTTCCGTGGCGATTGCGGTCTTCGGCTTCTTCGTCTGGGCGCACCACATGTTCATCATGGGCGTGTCCAACTACTCGGCGCTGGTCTTCTCGCTGCTCACCATGCTGGTGGCGGTGCCCTCGGCGATCAAGATCTTTAACTGGTCGGCCACTCTCTACAAGGGTTCCATTACCTTCGAGACGCCGATGCTCTACTCCTTCGGCTTCATCGGGCTGTTCACCATCGGCGGCCTCACCGGCGTGTTCCTCGGGTCGTTGGGTATGGACATCCACCTGACCGAGACCTATTTCATCGTCGCGCATTTCCACTTCGTGATGGTGGGCGGCATGCTGATGGCCTATCTCGCAGGCATCCATTTCTGGTGGCCGAAGATGACCGGGCGCATGTATCCGGAGTCGTTGTCGAAGCTGGCCGCGGTGACCACTTTCATCGGATTCATTCTCACGTTCTTTCCCCAGTTCATCCTGGGCTATATGGGCATGCCCCGGCGCTATCATGCGTATCCGCCGGAGTTCCAGGTGCTCAACGTCTTCTCGACAGCGGGCGCCACGGTGCTGGGCGTCGGCTACCTGATGCCGATGATCTACATGACCTGGTCGCTGAAGTATGGAGCCATTGCGGGCGCCAATCCATGGCAGGCTACCGGGCTGGAGTGGCAGGTCGCCTCTCCACCGCCTACGGAGAACTTCCTGGAGACGCCGATCATGGACCACGAAGCCTACGACTACGAGTGGTTGGCGAATAAGACCGAACACGAGGTGCAGACCGTTGGATAGTCAAACGATCGCCGCGGCAACCCAGGCTGAGATCGCAAGCCACGAACACGAGCACCCGCCGTACCTCCGTCACCACTTCGAGACGGTGGAGCAGCAGAAGGAGGCTGCCTCCTTCGGTATGTGGGTGTTCCTGCTCACCGAAATCATGTTCTTCGGTGGCCTGTTCATGGCCTACCTGCTGTATCGCAACTGGTATTACGACGCCTTTGTCGCGGCGAGCAATACCCTGGGCATCAAGCTCGGCACCACCAACACGGCAGTGCTGATCGTCTCCAGCTTCACCATGGCCATGGGCGTCTTCTGCGCGGAGATGCGCAACCGTAAGGGCCTGATGATCTCGCTCACGCTGACGATTCTGCTGGGGCTGGTCTTCCTGGGGATCAAATCCGTGGAGTACCACGAGAAATATGTGGAGCACCACATTCCCGGCGCAAGCTTCAGCATTGACGACTTCGTCCACCCCAAGGACGCGCGCGATGTGCCGCTTGCTCCCGATATGGCGCAGCATGCCCAGCTCTTCTTCTTCCTCTACTTCGCCATGACCGGCATGCACGCGCTGCACATGGTCATCGGCATCTCCATCCTGTTCGTGTTGCTCTACCGGGCGTATCAGGGGGTGTATACGACGGGGCATACCTCAACCATCGACAACTTCGGGCTGTACTGGCACTTCGTCGATATTGTGTGGATCTTCCTGTTCCCCCTGCTCTATCTCATCAGCCGTCACCCGCTTAAGTAAGCCGCGCCCAGAAGCTACGCCCAGGAGAAATGCCGTGTCGCACCCCACACTGACCGCACATCACATCGTTGGACCCAAGGTCTACGGCACCATTCTGCTGTGCCTGCTCATCCTTACGGCTGCGACCACAGGCGTCGCCTTCCTCGATCTCGGCATCCTCAATCCGATTATCGCCGTGGGCATCGCCTGCATCAAGGCAGTGCTGGTGATCCTGTTCTTCATGCACATCCGCTACAGCTCGCGGCTGATGATGATGACGGTGGCGGCGGGTTTCTTCACCTTCCTGGTGCTCATCACCATGACCCTGAGCGACTATATGAGCCGTGCCTGGGGCCTGTGGTAACCCGTACCGGCCGGAGCGGGTAGGCCTGGGGAACGCATTGGCTCGAGAGGATCGACTCGAGCAAGAGGGGTAGCCGTCCGGCTGCCCCTTTGCTTTGCGCCGCTTCTTTCGCGGGACGCACATACACATCGCGGCTGAGGCAAAGCTTCAGCAAGTTGCGGCATTCCAAGGAACGCATGGTGAAGACCACCGGGACGACGGCGGTGAAGACGACGGTGAAGACAACGGGTACGACGAGCAAACAGCGCGCGGCGACCGACCCCGCCGGTACTGAGCCGCCACCGGCATTGCGCGAGTTGCCGACAACGCTCCAGACGATCGCCGCGGACCCGCGGGTCCGTGTCCGGCGCGGCGGTCTGCCGGAGCCCAGCGGCAAGTGCGTCGTCTACTGGATGCAGCGCGCCCAGCGCGGGGTGGACAACGCCGCGCTCGATACGGCGATCCACGCCGGCAATGAATTGGGCCTGCCGGTGATCGTGTTCTTCTCCGCCATCGCCAACTTTCCCCATGCCAACCTGCGCCACTACGTCTTCCTGCAGCAGGGACTGCTCGATGTGGAGCACGATTTGGCGGAGCGCGGCGTCGGGTTCGTGGTGCGGCGGCCGCCGCACAATGCGCTGGAGAAATTCGCGTCGGAGGTGGGAGCGGCGCTGATCATTGGAGACGAAAACCCGACGCGCGAGCCGGAGCGTTGGCGCAAAGTGCTGGCTAGCCGCCTGCGCATTCCGTACTGGACGGTGGACGCGGACGTGGTGGTGCCGTCAAGGCTGTTCCAGAAGGGCTACTACGCCTTGCATCACTTCCGCCCCCATCTCTACGCCGAGCTGCCTCGCTTTCTGGTAGAGCCGATGCAGCCGCAGGCCGCCGCGCGCTGGAATGGCGCCGGGCCCGACAACGCCGGACCGATCGAGTCCTTCCCGTTGGACAACGACATCACGGAGGGCTGGCGTCAGTTGGATCGCTCGGTGCTGCCGGTAGAGACCTTTTGCGGAGGCAATCGGGTGGCCATGCGGCGGCTTCGGCACTTCGTGGAACATCAACTCAACAGCTACGAGCAGTCGCGCCGCCATCCGGAGCAGGAAGGCACCAGCCAGCTCTCGCCCTATCTGCATTTCGGCCACATCAGCCCGCTGACCATTGCGCTGGCAGCGCAGCGAGCGATGGAGCAGGGCAAAGTGGCGCAGAGCTCGTATGACGCATATATCAGCGAGCTGATCGGCTGGCGTGAGCTGTCGGTGAACTTCGTCCAGTACACCCGGAGCTACGACAGCATCGAGTGCGCCGATCCGTGGGCGGCGAAGACGCTGCGGGAGCATGTGCGCGACCGCCGCGATCCGCTGTACACGCTGGAACAGTTGGAGAAGGGCGAAACGTACGATGAGCTGTGGAACGCCTCGCAGCTCCAGATGGTGCGCTTCGGCTGGATGCACAACATCATGCGGATGTACTGGGCGAAGAAGATCCTGGAATGGTCGCCCAACCCCGCGAAGGCCTTCGAATACGCCGTGTACCTGAACGACAAATACGAGATGGATGGGCGGGAACCCGGCGGCTATGCGGGGATTGCCTGGGCCATCGCCGGGAAGTTCGACCGCGCCTGGGCCGAGCGCCCGATCTTCGGCAAGATTCGCTACATGTCCGGCGCATCGACCGGACGGAAGTTCAACTCCAGGCAATACATTGCGTTGATCGGCGATCCGGAACAGGCCATCGCCGAGCTGTACGATCCGGCCTCGCGGGCAACGGACTGAGGAAGCGATCCGGACGTCCGCCACCTGCGAAGAAGTCCGGCACGGTTACTCGAAGAGTCATCCCCATTTGGTAACCGGCAACGGGCAAAAAACGCTGATGCAGACGGGAGCAGGGTTCCATAATCGACGGGAAGTGTTTCCCAAGGGCCTGAAAGCGCAGCGCTTCCCGCATTCGTCGAGCGGAGACGAACGCTCTGAGAGCTCGAAGAGCTGGAACCCAGGTGAGCAGAGCTTCTCTCCGTTCCATCACGCTGTGTCTGCTGGCGGCTTGCGCAGCTTTACCGCTGCCAGCGCAGAGCAGCGCGCGCTTGCCCCGGTCTGAGGCCGCTGCTTCGCTGCCCGTACCGCGGGGACCGCTCCCCGCTTCAGGGGCAAGTGTGCGCCCGTTCGCGGCGACGCTCACGCTCAACGTGCCCTGGAGCTTCGCCGGCCCGCAACAGATCTCCTCGGCCGCCTTCGGTCCGGTAGCCGGTCGCGTCCTGAGCATTGCCGTGGATCCCGCGGACGCGAGCGGAAATACCGTCTATCTGGGAACGACCGGCGGGGGAGTCTGGAAGTCCACCAACGCATTGGCCGGCCCCGGCAGCGTGAGTTTCGTCCCGGTAACCGACGGTATGCCGTCCATCGATCCCACCCTGGAAAGGCTCAACTCCTCGACGATCGGCGCGCTGAGTGTGCAGCCGGGTGGCGGGGGAGTGGTTCTGGCCGGCTCCGGGGATCCCAGCGGGGCACTCGATTCCTATTACGGCGACGGCATTCTGCGCTCGACGGATGGCGGTAAGACCTGGAAGCTGACCATCCAATCGAGCGATGGCGCACCCGGGCATCCGTTCTCGTTTTTCGGGCTAAGCTTTGCGGGCTTTGCATGGAGCACGGATTCGCCCAACCTGGTGGTGGCCGCGCTATCCAGTTCCCTGATGGGCGGCATTGTGAACGCGGGCTCCAACGGCAACAGCGCCATGGGGCTCTACTACTCCCAGGACGCGGGACAGACCTGGCATCTTTCCACCATCACCGACGGTGCATTTCAGACGCTGCAGTCTCCATCCAGCAGCTTCTCCGGGTTTAGCGGCAACGCGGTCACCTCGGTCGTTTGGAATCCGCTGCGTCAGGCATTCTTCGCGGCGGTGCGTTATCACGGCTACTACCAGTCGCCCGACGGCGTTACCTGGACGAGGCTGGCGCAGCAGCCGGGCGGCGGGCTGACCGCAACCGCCTGTCCCGCCAACCCCAACGGGGTCGGCTCTCCCGCATGCCCCATCTATCGCGGCGCGCTGGCGGTCCAGCCGGTGACCGGGGATATGTTCGCGCTCACCACCGATGGGAAGAACATCGACCAGGGGCTCTGGCAGGACGTTTGCGGAGTGGCGAACGGTGCGTGTGGAAGCAGCGCCGCGACCTTCTCCACGCAGATAGCATCCGCGGCTCTCGAGGTGGGCGATACGAGCCATCGCATTGCCCAGGCATCGTACGATCTCTGGCTGCAGGCAGTGCCTTCGGGCGCCGACACCCTGCTCTTCGCGGGCACCAGGGACATCTTCCGTTGCAGTCTGGCCGCCGGATGTACCTGGCGGAATGCAACGAACACGAATGGCTGCGCTGCAGCCAGGGTCGGCCCGGCGCAGCATGCCGTGGATTGGGTCCACGGGACAGGCGCGAACGATACCGGCACGTTGTTCTTCGGCAACGACGCCGGCCTGTGGCGTACCACGGACGGCGCGGCGCAGAGCGCGATCACGTGTACCCCGGACGACGCCGCCCACTTCGACAACCTGAACGGCGGACTACCGTCGATGGCCAACATCAGCTATCTGGCTCAGGACCCGGCGAACGTGGCCAACCTGCTGGCGACGACAGGAACGAACGGAACGCTCGCGAGCAATGGGGCGGCCGGCGCGTGGCAGCAGGTACTTCCGCAATCGACGCAGTACGGGATGCAGTCGGCCGCCATCGACCCGATGAGCGGGCAGAACTGGTTCGCCAGCGCCGGCAATGGCGTCTCGGTGAACGATTGCACGCTGGGTACAGGATGCAACGCGGCCGGCTTTGGCGCAGCCCCGGCGGTCGGCGCCGCGCAGGTACTGGGAGATAACAGCGGGCTCAGCTATCCCGCGGCGTGGATCCTCGATCCGCAGAATACCGCCGAGATGATCGTCGCCACCTGCCGCATCTGGCGCGGACCGGCGAGCGGCAGCGGTTGGTCGCTGGCGAGCCGGGTGAGCGGCATGTTGGACGGAGACAATGCTCCCTCCTGCCAGGCGGACGCGCAAGGCAACCCGCTGAATGCGCAGGTACGCACGATCGCCGCCAGCGGCACAGTTGCCGGGCAGACCGCGGGCGGTGAGCGGGTCTACGCCGGGATGGCCGGAGGCCTGGATGGCGCGGCCACGGCTCCCGGGCATCTCTACGGCGCGCTGCTGACCCCGGCATCGAATGTGCTCACCGCCTGGACCGATCTCTCGCTTTCGCCGGTAGCCAATGACTCTGTCAATCACGGACGCTTCAACAAAGCGGGGTTCGCAATTTCAGCCATTGCCATCGATCCGCATGACACCACCGGACAGACCCTCTACGTGGGACTCGATGGCTTCAGCGGCAATGGGCTGCTGAAGAACGTGAGCCAACCGCTGGTGTATATGTCCACGGACGCCGGGCAACATTGGACGTCGATCCACGCCAACCTGCCCATTGCGTCTCCGATACACAGCATCGCCGTGGATCCGGGCAGCGCGTCCATCGTGTATCTGGCCACCGATCTAGGCGTGTTTGTCACCGGCGATGTGACGCAATGCGCGCCGACGGGAAGCTGCTGGAATTTGTACGGTACGGGCCTGCCGAACTCGCCGGTCATGCAGCTTCTGCCCTTTACCGGTGGAGCGCAGCCGCTGCTGCAGGCGGCCACGTATGGGCGCGGTGTGTGGCAGGCGGCGCTGGCCAGCTCACCGCCGAAGATCAGTCCGCCGACCGCCAGCCTGTCAGTTAGTTCGCTCAGCTTCGGCGCGCAGGCGGTAGGCACGGCGAGCGCGGCGCAGAGCATTGTTGTGACCAATACCGGCACGCAGGACTTCAGCATCGGGACGATCAGCATCTCGGACGATGACTTCGTCCAGCAAAACACCTGCCCGGCGACGCTTGCTGCCGGCGCGACCTGCAGTATTGAGGTGACGTTTTCCCCCCTGAGCCCGGGAGCGCCGAACGGAACGCTCACCATTCCGGCGAACGTGAATGGGGGCAGCCAGATGACGGTCGTGCTCAGCGGCTCTGCGACGCCCGGCGGAGTGGTGATGCTCACGCCGCTTCGGCTGGCGTTCGGGAATGTGCTGGTGGGAACGCAGTCCGTGGTGCAGTACATTACGATCGCCAACACGGGCACGGCGCAGGTCCATCTGCAGGCTCCGGTGGTCTCGGGCGCGGGCTTCGCGCTCACAACAGAGACCTGCGGGGCCACCCTCGATCCCGGCTTCAGTTGCACCGCGGGGGTGCAATTTGCACCGGGCACCGCCGGCGCTGCGATGGGCACCTTCACAATTACCGACGATGCGGGAACGCAGACGGCGCAGCTCTCCGGCACCGGAACGCTGTCGGCTACGGATACGCTCACTCCCATGTCGCTCAGCTTTGCCAGCCAGGTGATCAACACCACGAGCGCGCCTCAATCCGTGACGCTGACCAATGACGGGGACGTCGCATTGGCCCAGATCCAGGCAACGGTCACCGGTAGCTTTACGGTCACGAATGGCTGCGGCAGTTCGCTGGCCGGGCATGCGCAGTGCGCCTTGCAGGTGGTCTACACGCCGCAGTCGCCAGGGCCCGCAAGCGGCCAACTCACGGTGGTGGATGCGCTGCGAACCCAGGTGGTCTCTCTGAGTGGCACGGGGGCCGCGCCCGCGGGGCTTTCGCTTTCCCCGGCAGCGCTGGACTTTGGCGAAGAGGGGGTGAATGGCACCTCCGCGCCGCAGACCCTTACTTTAACCAACAATGGTGGAAGCGTGCTGAGCGGCCTGCAGGTGCAGGTGAGTGGAGACTTTGCCGTTACAGCAAACGGGTGTACCGCCGACCTTGCAACGGCGAGCAGTTGCACGATCCAGGTGACATTTACCCCGAGCGGCACGGGCGCACGCAGCGGAAGTCTTACGCTTGGAGGCGCGTCGCTGCCCCAGCCTTTCCAGGCCGGCCTGAGCGGAATGGGCATCGATTTCCAGTTGTCGGTGGTGGGTCCGGCGAATGCAACCGTGACCGGTGGAGCTACCGCTACGTACCTGTTGCAGCTTCAGGCAGTGGGAGATTCGGCGGGGACGGTCACGTTTACCTGTGCCGGACTCCCCGATGGATCCACCTGCGCGGTGAGCCCTGCGCCCGCGCCGCTCACCGCGGGGGCGACGACTACGCTCAGTGTGAGCATAGCGACCGCGCCGCCGACGGCGACGGCCGCGCCGGCTCTCCGGCGGACGACCCGAGCGCTGCTGGCACTGCTGCTGCCGCTCGGTCTGCCGCTGGGCTGGAGATTCCGCCGCCTAACCAGCATGTATGGCGTGCTGCTGCTGGTCGTGCTGGGCATCGCTGCCATGGGATGCGGGCTGACGGTCAAGGGCGGGGCCGGTTCGCCCGCCGGGAGCGGCAGCGGTTCCGGTTCGAGTGGGGTATCGGGCAACTTCACCGTGACGGTGTCCGGCGGTGCCCCGGGAGTCGAACATTCGGTTGCTCTGACGCTGACCATTGAATGAGGGGCTCGTTGCATGGCCGCCGGGCGATATCCGGCCGCACGCGAGCCACATGTAGAAGTAAGCCTGCATGCCCCAGGAGGGAAGAGGCAGCTACTATAGAGAGACGAAAGTCCGGTCACGGTGAGCAGACAGCGTCAACAGCCAATGAGCAGCGGGGCGGCGTCGATCCGGCTGGGTCCGCCGATCGGGGCGTCGTGGATCGTGCGCCAATTGCTGACCTTGAGCTTCATAACCGCCATTCTGCAGTACTGGATCCAGTCTTCCATTTCGGAATACATTCCGGTGGTGCTGGTGTTCACGGCGGCGCTGGTGGTGCTGGCTGGGCGCGCGCGCCGGGACCGCCTGCTACACCTGTTGAGCGGCGGCGCGCTGCTGCTCACGGCGGTGATGTTTACTCAGATCGTCTCCTACTATGACGGCGATCGTTATTCGCTGCTATATGGCTTCACGCTGATCGGAATCATCTTTGCGGCCAGACTGATTCTGCAGCAGATCGGTTTGCCGGAGGTACTGCACTCCTTTTTCCGGGCAGGCGTGGGTATCACGCTTTTCCTGGCAGTGGCAGGCCGCAAGAGCATCGCCGGCTACAGCGCCGGGTCCCGCTTCAACGGCAACGGAGTCGCTCACCCTAATCTGGTCGCCTTCGTGCTCGCGGGTTTTCTTCCCGTTCTCATCTGGCGCACTCTGGAGTACCGTGTCCCGCGGCAGCGGCGGCTGATGATGGGCGTATGTGCCTTGAACTTCCTGCTCATCTTCATTTCCGGCTCGCGTGGATCACTCTTCGCGGTGCTGTTTGCGGCCCTCGTACTCATCCTGCGTTTCGCCGCTGCCGGGCGGATACAGCGGATCCTCCGGGTGCGGCATCTCCATGTGATCCTTGCGCTTATTCTGATTCCGTTGCTGGCAGCCTACTTTGCGCAGCATGGCCGCCTGGAACGGCTTGGCGATTTCTTTAACACCGCGCTCAATCTGACCAGCTCTCAGCGTGGGATCGGCTCAGGCCTGTCGGGCAGAACGCAGTTCTGGGCGCTGACCCTGCACATTTTGCGGGAACAGGACCGTTGGCTTTTCGGCTTCGGCTATCGCATGGGAGACCGTCTGGTAGGAACGATCGACGATGGTTATCTTCAACTCCTGTTTGAATCGGGGCTGATCTCCGGCGGAATCATCCTCAGCGTCATGTTGGCTACTGTCTTCCGTTTATGGCGGGCGACACGCGACGGGGAGAACAATGCATGGCTGCGCTATCATCTGATGCTCTTAAGCACCCTCATCGTGTACCTGTTGAATAACGTCAGCACCCGCTATCTCTTCAGCTTCGGCAACTCCTTTTCCGTGTGCGTCATTTTCATGATGTGCGCATCCAGGCGGGAGCTTTTGGGGCCGCGCGCCAGCGCTGTGCTGTCGCGTGCGCCCGTCTCCCGGTGGCGCGGCATGCCCGCGTTCGCATTTCACCGGCGATCGTCCGCACAGGGCAGCATTCCGGGCGGCTCTTAGAAGCGATCTCTTATTTGCTTGTGCGGCTTCGGTGGAGGACCTGAGACCGCTTCGCTGGCGGGTCGCACCCCTGGCTTCCCAGGCGTTTCAGGTGTACGAGACCGCTTCAAGCGGTCGCTGTGCCGGATTAGAGTCCGGCGCTCTGTCTTTGTCTGTGGAGTTGTCAGTGAAGGCTCTACACTAGTGAAGGCTCTACACTATAGACGGAAGCGCAGTTGAGGGCAGAGCCCGGCTGCAATAAGGAGTGGAAGACCGTACCGTTGTTGCAGGAGTGTCCGCTGCGCGCAGCGACAGATTGCTTCGGGTGCGGGTCAAGCAAATATGGGCAAGCGTCGCGCTCTGCTGTTGGCTGTCTCTCTCGGTGTCTACGCCTCGTCCGTCCTCGTACCGTCATTGCAGGCGCAGACCACCTGCGATCCCACGATTGCGTCCTGTAGTCCGCAGACCCAGACACAGGGAATGGGGAACATCTACGGGCAGACCGGGATCGGTCTGGGGAATCAGGCTCCCTACTCCAACCAGCCGCCGTCGCCGACGGGCGACCTGAGTACCGGCGCGCCCTGGGAGGGCTCCGCGCCCGGCTATGGCGCCTATGGGGCAAACGGCGGGTATGGCGGATATGCAGGCGGCGGCTTTGGAGCGATGTCCCTGCAGCCGGTCCCCGACTATGTCGACAACTTAAACGGTGGGCCGGGCACGCTAAGCGGCGGACTGGGTACGCGCCAAGGTAACGGCCTGAGCGGCCAATACGGGGCACTCAGCCAGTACAGCAGCCAGTATCCGAATGCATTCCGCTACTCGCAACCCGCCGCGCCTCCAACGGAATTCCAGCGGCTGGTTGCCGCGTCTGTCGGACGCATTCTCCCGATCTTCGGGGCAAATCTGTTTCTCTGGAGCCCCAGCACGTTTGCCCCGGTAGATCAGGTGCCGGTCACGTCGAGCTACATCGTAGGCGAGGGCGACCAACTGCTGGTGCGGGTGTGGGGCCAGATCAACTTCAATGCAGAGGTCACGGTCGATCGCACCGGCAACATCTATCTGCCGCAGGTCGGAGCCATCCACGTGGGCGGGATCTCGTTCAATGACCTGCAGGACCAGATCCGTTCGAGCATCAGCCGGATTTACAAGAACTTCAATATCTCGGTCAATCTGGGGCAGTTGCATTCGATCCGCATCTTCGTGACCGGACAAGCGCGGCGTCCGGGCAGCTTCACCGTGAGTTCGCTCAGCACTCTGGTAAGCGCCATCTTCAGTACCGGTGGGCCTTCACCGTATGGTTCGATGCGGCACATCCAAGTACGTCGAGACGGTAAGACGGTTACGGATTTCGACTTGTACGAGCTGCTGATCCACGGCAACAAATCGAAAGACGTGCAACTGCTGCCCGGCGATGTGATTTATATTCCGCCGGTAGGGCCGCAGGTGGCGGTCTTCGGCAGCGTTCACACCTCGGCCATCTATGAGCTGTTGAACACGACGACCGTGGGCGAGATCCTGCAGGATGCGGGCGGTCTCTCCACGCTGGCCTCGCTGAGCCGCGCTTCCCTGGAACGGATCGATGTGGAGCAGCGCCAGCAGGCTATCGATATTTCGCTGAACGAGGCGGGCCTGAGCACGCCGCTGCAGAACGGCGACATCCTACGCGTGCTGCCCATTTCGCCTCAGTTCGACAAGACCGTGACGCTGCGCGGCAATCTCGCGGACCCCGGCCGCTTCGGCTGGCGCCAGGGGATGAAGCTGAGCGAACTGCTGCCGAACAGCCAATCATTGGTGACGCGCAATTATTGGCAGCACCGCAACGAGCTCGGGCTGCCCTCGCCAAGCTTTCAGCCGGATTACACGCAGCGGTTCACGGCGTACCAGCAAAGCATGTACGCCCGTTCCCGGTATGGCTACAATCCATACGGCCAGACCGCGCCGAATGGGCGAACCGGGTACCCGCAGGGATATGGGTACGGGCAGAATTACGGGTATCCCCAAGGCCAGCCCTACGCGCAGTATCCAATGGGTCCACAGCCCTACGTATCCGAGGAATCCAGCCAGCAATATCCGGATGCGAACGGCTCTTCGTACAATCCGCCGTACCAGAACAACGGAGCTGCGGCCGACCAAACGCAGCCGAACTCGGGCTCCACCAGCAGCCAGGACCAGCCGCCCAGTTACATCGGCGGCGGAACGCTGGCAGATCAGCAGCGCCGCACGCAAACCGAGAATACCGCTGGCGCAACCTCCATCACGAGTGTCAACCTGCCCGCTCCGGAGATCGACTGGTCATACGCGGTGATCGAGCGGCTGGATCCGGTAACGCTCCGTACCAGCCTCATCCCCTTCGATCTGGGCAAGCTGGTGCTGGATCACGACATGAGCCAGGATCTGGCGGTTCAGCCGGGCGACGTGATCACGATCTTTTCGCAGGCCGATATCCACGTGCCGCAGTCGCAGCAAACCAAGCTGGTGCGGCTGGAGGGCGAGGTCGCGCATGCCGGCTACTATAGCGTCGCTCCGGGAGAGACGCTGCGCCAGGTAGTTGAGCGGGCGGGTGGGCTAACCCCGGGTGCGTATCTATTCGGCGCGGAGTTGACGCGCGCATCGACGCGCGTGGCGCAACAGCAGCGGCTCGATGACTACGTTGCCCAACTGGAGCTGGAGGTAGACCGTGCCAGCGCCTCCACCTCCGCCAAAGCGCTTTCCGCCCAGGACCAGGCTGCGGCTTCCAGCTCCCTGGCCGCTTCGCAGGTGCTGGTGACGAGGCTTCGCCAATTGCGGGCCAGCGGCCGCATCGTTCTCGATATCCCTCCGGGCGCGCACTCCGTTTCCAGCCTGCCCAACCTGCCGCTGGAAGATGGCGATCGCTTCATCGTGCCTTCAGCGCCCTCCAGCATCAATGTGGTCGGAGCCGTGTACGACCAGAACTCGTTTCTCTTCACCCGGGACCGCCGCGTGAACGGGTATTTGCGTTCAGCCGGCGGCGCGAATCGCGATGCCGACCCCAAGCACGCGTTCATCATCCGCGCGGATGGCTCGGTGATCAGCCGGGATGCCGCGAGCAGCTTCTGGGGTAATACCTTTGACCAGGTGCGGATGAACCCCGGAGACACCATCGTGATGCCGGAGAAGGTCTATCGCGGTTCGAGCGTCCGCAACATCCTCGACTACTCGCAGCTCTTCTCGCAGCTAGCGCTGGGCGCCGCATCGCTGGCCGTAATCACCAATTTCTGAGGATGACCGCGTGAACCAACTTCAAACCCGGTTGACCGATGCCCCGTTCGCGGAGGGCAAACAACTGGATGTATTGGACGTATTGCTGATCTTCGCCCGGCAGAAGTGGCGGCTGGTTCTCTGGACTGTTGGTGGCGCGCTGGTGGGGCTGTTCTTCCTGCTTCAGCAAGACAAGCTGTTCCGCGCGACGGCTGTCATCATGCCGCCGCAACAGGAGCAGTCCAGTTCCGCGCTTCTGGGGCAGATCGGCGCTCTGGCCGGGTTGGCCGGAGGCGGCGGGGGGCTGGGCCTGAAGAATCCTTCCGACCTCTACATCGGTCTGCTGAAGAGCCGTTCGGTGGCGGATGACATCGTGAAGCGCTTTCATCTGATGGACGTGTACCAGATCAACAATAAGAATGCGGCTGCCGGGAGGCTGGCGAAGCGCTCGAAGTTCCTTGCCGACAAGGACGGATTGATCAGCATTTCGGTGGAGGACAAGAGCCCGCAGCTCTCAGCGAAGCTGGCCAGCGGCTACGTGGATGAGTTGTACCGGTTGAACAACCGACTGGCCATCGGCTCGGCCGCACAACGGCGGCAGTTCTTCGAGCAGCAGCTTGCGGCGGAGAAGGACCGGCTGGCGGATGCCGAGGTGGCGTTGCGTGAGACGCAGGAGTCGACCGGAGTCCTGACACTGAGCGGGCAGATGCAGACCGTGATCAGCGCGGAGGCCATGATGGAGGCGAACATCTCCAACCATGAAGTGCAGCTTGCCGCGGCCAGGGCCGGGTCAACCGAGGAAAACCCGGAGGTGATACGACTGAGCACGGAACTTGCCGGTCTGCGTTCCCAGCTCCAGGCCATGCAGAAGAGCCAGAAGGCCTCATCCGGAGGCATGACCCAGGCGCGATTGCCGGAGGCCGGGCTGGAGTACATTCGCAAGGAGCGCGACGTGCAGTATCACCAGACGCTCTTCGAGCTTCTGGCGAGACAGCTTGAGGCAGCCCGGATCGATGAGGCCAAGGCGAGCCCCACCATTCAGGTGGTCGATCAGCCGCAGGTGCCGGACGCGAAGTCCTGGCCGTCTACGTCTCTCTTCCTGGTGGTGGGCGCGGTGCTCGGGTTTGTCTGTGGATGTATCCGGTGCACCATGGTCTTTCTGTACAGTTATGCCGACACGGATCCGCGGCTGAACGGCAAGTTCAGAGCGGTCAAGCAGGCCTTGCGCCTTCATAGCTAGGCATGCATGGTGGGAACAGCGTGAGTTCCGAGCCTTCCGAGCGCACCATCCGCATCCTGGCGGTCGTGGTTCTATACAAGCAGCGAGCCGACGAGTCCATAACCCTTCGTGCTTTACTGCCGCAGGTCAAGGTAGTGGCCGGTCTGGATATCCGGTGCATTCTCTTCGATAACGGGCCTGAGGCGGCTGCCTCGGCATCCCTCCCCGACGGCGTCGAGTACTATGCTGCCGCTCGCAATCACGGGCTGGCGGGGGCCTACAACTACGGGCTGCGGCAGGCTGTTTTACAAGCCTGCGACTGGCTGCTGACGCTCGATCAGGATACGGAAGTGCCGGCGCATTTCCTGCAGTCGATGCGCGACGCCGCGACTCGGCTGAGCGAGGATGGGACCATTGCCGCCATTGTTCCTCACCTGGTGGACGCAGGCGTCCCGGTATCCCCGGTGCGCATACGGTTCGCGCACGCCACATCGATTCCTCTCGGGTTCAGCGGAGTAGCGCATGGCGAAACCCGGGCATTTAATTCAGGAGCCTTGCTGCGCGTGTCGGCGCTCGAGGAACTGGGTGGCTTCCACCCATGCTTCTGGCTCGACTACCTGGACGGGTGGCTGTATCGGGAGTTCCATCTGCGTGGCAAGAAGGTCTTCGTGCTGGGGAACGTTCGCTCCGAACACACGCTCTCGCTGCTCAATTACCGGGAGCGTCTATCGCTGGCGCGTTTCCGCAGCTTTCTCTCTGCCGAATCGGCCTTTCACGATCTCTATAGCGGGTGGCTGGAAGGCGCTCTCTATACCGCGCGTCTGGGAGCCCGGCTGCTTACACAGACGCAGCGCAGGGAGTCCGCGGAGATCCGCAAAGTTACCTTCACCCACCTGCTGCACCGGCTGACGTGGTCACGCCAGAGGCGGCTGGCGCAGTGGCGGGCCGATGCTGATTGCTCCAGCGCCGCGACGGCAGAGGTGAATGTGGAACAGGCTGAGCGGCCATGATTCCGGAGTCTCGCCCGCACATTCTCGTGGTGGTGGTTCTCTATCGGATGGCGTTTGCCGATTCCGACACACTGGCCGGCCTGGCCGCCTCGTTCCAAGCCAACCCTGCGCTGCTTGAATGTATGGAGGTGCTGGTCTGGGACAACAGCCCCGCGGCGCTTTCGAATCCCGAACTGCCATTTGCCTTCACCTATCGGCATGTTGAGCAGAACCAGGGTGTAGCCGGCGCATACAACGGGGCCGCGTCGCTGGCCGAGGAGCGCGGCCACACCTGGATGCTGCTGCTCGACCAGGACACCAGCGTGACGGCGGAGTTTCTGCGCGGAATGGAGGCGCACGGCCGGGAGCTTGCGCTCAATGAGGAGATCGCGGCCATCGTTCCGATGCTCTATGCGGGCGGCTTTCAGCTTTCTCCGCGCAGGCTCACGGTCTGGGGCCAACCGCCGATCACTCCTCGCGGGAGTTACATCGAGCGGCGGCGGATGTTTGCCGCCAACAGCGGAACACTGATGCGCGTAGCGGCCTTGCGGAAGATCGGCGGCTACAGCCTGGACTTCTGGCTGGACCACTCGGACATCTACGTGTTTCATCAGTTCCACCAGCAGCGGATGGCGGTCTTTGTTGCCGCGGACCTGCGATTGCAGCATGAGGTTGCCATGCTGGACTACGACCGGCGCATGACCCCGGAGCGCTACGGCAATTTCCTTGCGGCCGAGGCCGCGTATCTGAACCTGTACCGCGGCTGGGTAGCACGCGCATTCCACGTTCCCCGGCTTGCGGCCAGGGCGCTCCGGCAGCGCAAGTACCGCGATCCAGCGTTCTCCCGGTTGACGTGGCAAAGCCTGCGGGCGTGGGTGTGTAGCAGCAGAAGGGAGCGAATCGCCCGCTCGCGGGGAGCGCAGCGCATCCGTTAGAAGAGAGGAAGCGGTCTACTGATACGGCCTTGCGTGTCTCGTAGCGACATCGCGGTACACGTCCAGCAACTGCCGGACTGATTCTTCCCAGGTAAACTGGCTGGCCCTGGCGAGCCCCGCGCGCACCAACCGGTCCTTCAAATCAGCATCCGCATATACGCGCTCCAGGGCGCGGGTCAGGTCGGGCAGGGAGGCTGGGTCAATCAGCAGGGCCGCATCGCCGACCACCTCCGGCAGCGACGACACATTGCTGGTGATGACCGGAATGCCGCAGGCCATCGCTTCGAGCACAGGGATGCCGAATCCCTCGTAGAGTGATGGGTAAACGAACAGAGTCGCGCCTGCCAGCAGGAAACGCTTATCGCGCTCGTCGATATAGCCCGGGAAATGCACCTTCCCGGCCAGCTTCAGTTCCGCGAGGGTCTGGAAGATTGCGTCGTAATACCAACCTTTCTTCCCCGCCACCACCAGCCGCGCTTCCGGATGCTGTTCAGCCAAGGCCGCGAAGGCGCGGATGAGAGCGGGGACATTCTTCCGCGGCTCAAGGGTGCCCAGATAGAGGATGTACTGGCTGGGTAAGTCATAGCGCCGGCGAACCGCAGCGATCTCTCCCGCATCGAGAGCCGGTCTGAACGCGGGGCTCTTTCCGTGATGGATCACGGTGGCGTTGGGCAGCGGCTGCTTGAAGTATTGCCGGCAGTCCGCGAGAGCGGAAGCAGAGACGAACACCAGGAAGTCTGCCTTGCGCAGCGCCTGCCTTATAAAAAATTGCATGTATGCGCGCTTGAACGGCGTGTGCACCGCTGGATAGAGGAATGCGGTCATATCGTGCATCGTGACCAGGCGCGCTGCTCTGAGAGGAAGAAGAGGCAACGAGTAGTGCAGCGAATGCACTACATCGATCCGGTATCGCCGCGCCAGGTAGGGGATGTAAATCTGCTCCGCCAGAAGGCGCAAACCCAGCCTACGGAACAACCGGGCGGGTAGCCGGATGAGTTTAACGCGCGGGGGAATGGCGGCCAGCAGGGCTGAATCATCCGACTGCGCGACCGCGAAAAACTCGAGATCGCCGCCCTGGCTGTGCAACTGCTCCAACAGATTTTCGGCGTAACTGCCCACGCCCATGCGTCCCAGCGGGACTTGGGTCAGGTCGATCAAAACGCGCAAGATGTTCCCTTCAGACGTGGATGGATCTTGAAGGATATTCTAAGCGCGATGCCTTGACCCCCCGGTGCCGGCAGACCCGGTCGTCCGGACCTCACTTCGGTGAAGCCATCACAGATGCGCGGATTGGCGGGACGATGCTGACACTTCCTTGCAGCAGGCAGGGAGATCACGTATTCTCACAGCGACAGGCCTGGGCGTAATCGAAAGCCGGATCTGTTGAATCCAACCGCCCTGAGCGCTGCTTCCCGGCATCCATAAAAATATGCACGAAGTGCTTGACAGGATGGATCACCGTGTCGCCTGTTCTCCTTACCCGGCCACGCCACGGCTTAGCGCCTCCATCGTCACCTACGGAAATCCGGTCGATCAGATAGACCGGGCGCTCGCAAGCCTGAACCTGCAATCGATCCCGGTGGAGGTCATCCTGGTGGACAATGCGGGCGACCCCGCGGTGCGCCGTCTGGCTGAACAGCATGGAGCGACGTATCGCCGTCCGCGAGCAAACCTGGGCTATGGAGGCGGTCACAATCTTGCGCTGGAAGAGGTTTTGCCTGCTTCCGATTTCCATCTGGTGCTGAACCCGGATGTGAGTTTCGATGGCTCAGTGCTCGAGGCGCTCCTGACTGTGCTTGAGGAGAAGCCGGACATCGGGTTGATCATGCCCAAGGTGCTGTATCCCGATGGCGCTACGCAATTCCTGTGCAAGCGGCTCCCGACTCCATGGGACCTGATCCTGCGCAGGTTTGCTCCACCATGGATGCGGAGGCGCTTCCGCCGTGTACTGGAAAGATACGAGATGCGCGACCATGACTACGATGTATCCATGGAACCGCCCACGCTCTCGGGATGTTTTATGCTGATGCGGGTCTCCACGCTGCAGCGGGTGGGCATCTTCGACCGCGGCTTCTTCATGTACTTCGAAGATGTCGATCTCGTACGCCGCATCCGACAGGTGGCGCGAACGTTTTATTACCCCGAAGTCTGCATACGTCACGAATACCAGAAGGGCTCGTACAAGAGCGTCAAGCTGGCGCTTTACCATCTGCAGTCCGCGATCCGATACTTCTCGAAGTGGGGATGGCTGATCGACCGGGAGCGGCACCACATCAATCGCTCCGTCTGATCCACCGCGATCGTTCGTTCCCAACTGGATCGGGTGCGGATGAGACCTTTCTAAGAAAGGATCATCGATCGAGCCGCGCGGCGGTGGTTGTCTGCTGTAACCGGAATTGCCTGGCGGGTTGCCTCGGCCGTAAGAATATATAGAAAATTGTTAATGACGGCTCAGTAACCCACGGTCAGCCATTCTGCGGGCCAATTATAGACAAAGGTTTGTCTAAGGGATATTGCACGCGCGACCTAAACTGTGCGCGACTTCATGGCCAGACCAGTGTCTACTAAGTTTCGCGCGGTAACCTGCTCTGCTCCCCAGGGGAGCGGCAGGCTACAATAGCGAACAGGGCAGGCCGAACGGACTGGTAGTTGATTTGCACTGACTGCCAGCGGGCCCGGTTCTGGAGGCATCGTATTGTGTGAGGGCCCGCCAGTTTCATGATCCCTCAAGCGGAGCAAAAGACCATGGCACCAAGGGAAACTGAATGAGTTCTATGGAAACTTACACCTCGATCTCAGTACCGGTTCTTTGGAATGATCTTCAAGCCGACAACACATTGCCCTACCCCCGGGAAGAACGCGTGCGGAACGGCTCCGCGCGCTGCGCAGTCTTGTTACCGGAAGAGGTGGAGGAGCAGGTTTTCCCTGCCAGCGCGTGGACGCTCTCGCGCGCGCGCCGCGTGCTGGACTTTTGCCTCGCCTCCGCGGCCCTGGTACTCTTCGCGCCGGTGTTCGGTCTGATCGCCCTGATCGTCCGGCTCTCCTCGCCGGGACCAATTATCTTCCGCCAGGAGCGGGTGGGGCGGATGGGCGAACTGTTTACCATTTACAAGTTCCGCACCATGGAGTCAGGCCCCAAGTGCGACGGCCTCTCCGTCACGCGGCATGGAGACCGGCGCATTACGCGGGCCGGTCTGCTGCTGCGCCGTTACAAGCTGGATGAACTGCCACAACTGGTGAATGTGCTGTACGGAGACATGAGCCTGGTGGGACCCCGCCCCAAGCTGCCGGACCATCATCAGGATGAACACATCGTGCGCGTTCCCTACCGGCCCGGGATCACGGGCGCGGCCACCCTGGTATTCCGGCGCGAGGAAGAGATGTTGCGCCAGTTGCCGGACGAGAAACTGGAAGCGTTCTGCGTCAATACCCTGACGCCGTACAAGGCGCGACTGGACTTCAACTACGCGGAAGACGCTACGCTGGCAACGGATCTGCAACTGCTCTACAAGACCGCACAAGTATGCCTCTGCCGCAGCAAGTGCGAGTTGCCGCAACCCGCTTCACTGCTCTGAACGCAGCCAGGCGAATTGCGGGGTGACACGGCTGGCGCCGATCGGACCTCTTCCGCCCGCGACCGGCCACTGGGAGGCGGCACCTTCAGTTCGGTAGCTTCAGTTCGGTAGTACCTACGATTTCTCCCGTATGACGACAAACTCCAACAAGGTCTCAGCCGAAGATGTCCGCCATGTGGCGGACCTGGCGAATCTCGAGCTTACGGCGCAGGAAGAACAGTCGATGATCCGTGACCTCAACGCCATTCTTGGCCATCTGGATCAACTGAATGAACTGGATGTGGCGGGGCTGGCGCCTATGGCGCAGGTATCGGAGGTGCTGGGCACAGATCCGGGCGCGATCTGCGCGCTGCGCCCGGACGAAGTTGAAGCGTCTCTTCCGCGAGCGCGCGTCCTGAGCGCTGCCCCGGAGACGGACGGGGCGTTCTTCAAGGTGCCTCGGGTGATCGAGCGTTAGCGCAAGCGATCCGCACCGATTCCCGCGGCGGGCTCTCCGCGCATCCGGGGTGAGAAAGCCTTAAGATTCAGACGTAATGACGACCATGCCAATGAAATTGCCAGCCAAGCCCAGGCCGATCTCGGCCGTGCGCGCCGGTATCGCGTCCGGTGAGACCACCGCGGTTGCGCTTGCGCAGGAGTGCCTGCGGCGGATTGACGCCGTTAACCCGGAGATCAATGCCTACCTCACGGTGGACCGCGATTCAGCGCTGGAGCAGGCTGCCGCGGTGGATGCGGCAGCCGCGCGTGGCGAGTCCCTGCCGCTGCTCGCCGGCATTCCCATGGGGTTCAAGGACGTGTTGGTCGTAGAAGGCATGCCGGCGACGGCGGGATCGAAGATTCTCGAAAATTATCGGCCGCCCTATACCGCGACTGCGGTACAGAGGTTGAAGGCGGCCGGCGCGGTGCTGCTGGGCAAGCTCAACTGTGACGAGTTCGCCATGGGGTCATCGAACGAGAACTCCGCATACGGGCCAGTGCACAACCCCTGGGCGCTGGACCGCGTTCCGGGCGGCTCGAGCGGCGGGTCGGCGGCGGCGGTCGCGGCCGGCATGGCCATGGCTACGCTGGGAACGGACACCGGCGGCTCCATCCGCCAGCCGGCCTCGTTTTGCGGGGTGGTGGGGCTGCTGCCCACCTACGGGCGCATCTCGCGTTACGGACTGATCGCCTTTGCCTCGTCGCTCGACCGCATCGGGCCGCTGACCCATACGGTAGAAGACGCGGCGCTGCTGCTGGGCGTCATGGCGGGGCATGACCGCTTCGACTCCACCTCATCGAAGGAAGCAGTTCCCGATTATGTCGGCGCCTGCGCGCGTCCGGTCGAGGGCCTGAAGGTCGGTATTCCGGAGGAGTATTTCGCCGAGGGGCTGGATGCCGAGGTGCGGTCGGTGGTCGAGCAGGCTATCGAGGGCCTGCGCTCCCAGGGTTGCTCCATCGAGCCAGTCTCGCTGCCCCACACGCGGTATGCCATCCCGACGTACTACGTGCTGGCGACGGCGGAGGCCAGCTCCAACCTGGCGCGCTATGACGGCGTGCGCTATGGATACCGCGCGGCCGATGCAGGCAGCCTTTCGGCGATGTATCGCCGCTCGCGCGACGAAGGCTTTGGCGCGGAGGTCAAGCGGCGCATTCTGCTGGGCACTTACGTGCTTAGTGCGGGCTACTATGACGCCTACTACCGCAAGGCGCAGCAGGTGCGCCGGTTGCTGACGGACGACTTCCTGCGCGCGTTCGCCAAGGTGGATGTGCTGGTGACGCCGACCGCGCCCACGCCCGCGTTCAAGCTGGGCGAGAAGGCCGACGACCCGGTGGCCATGTACCTGGCGGATATCTATACCGTCACCGCGAACCTTGCCGGCATCTGCGGGCTCTCGGTCCCGGGCGGCGTGTCGCGGGCGGGGCTGCCCATCGGCGTGCAGGTGCTGGGCAGGCACTTCGATGAGGCGACGGTGCTGCGCGTAGGCGCTGCTATCGAACGCGGACGGCAGGGGATTTCTTAGATCCTTTGTTTCACAGGAGTGGAACTCGGGTACGCCATCCTGAGCATGGCGAAGGGTGGGAGACCACGGAACTTCGCTCCAGGATCATAACTGTCTACTCGAGCGGCTGGTAATAACGTGCGTCGGGCGCGGCGCAGCCTTGGCATAGCATGCGGCCGTCGCGCTCCACAAAGCGGTCGAAATTGATGCCTTCTCCGCACATATCGCAGGCAATGCGCTCGCCCTTGTAGCCGGGAAACTCCTTCGCCGGCAGATCCACCCGCACCCACTCCTCGGTAAACAGGTCCGCTTCGCCCATCTCGCGATAGGCGCGCATCTGCTGCTGGTTCTTGTTCTCGATCTCCGGGTACATCTGGCGGGCGAGCGCTTTGGATGATTCGCGGGCGGCGATGCGGATGGCCTTGCCGGACGGCACGTCGATGAACGTGGCCGCCATCTTACCCCAGTCGCGGAATTTGAGTGCGCGCTTGCCCAGCCGGCAGCCCGTCACGACGCCGATGGCGTCCGTGGCACAGCGATCGATCTCCACAAAGGTGACCAGCCGCTTGCGATCGCGGCCGCGCGGATCCTCGATGTCGAGCCGCTGGCACCCCAGCATGGCCATGCGCACGCCGAGAATCTGCCCGGCGCATAGGTGGCCATGCGCGATTTCGGCTTGCTTTAAGAGTTCGTCGAAGGAATCCATGGGAACCATCGTACTGCGGGAAGCCGGCGATTGCCGCATCCTGAAACTGCCGCCGTGGTTGCGGGCTGGAACGGGCCATCTGCTTGCGAGGGCGAACTAATTGCCGCCGCCGTCGTCGCTGTCGCCGTCCTCCACCAGAACCGCGGAGAGGCCGACGAGGTCGAAGCTGACGGGGGTGGCTCCGGAGGGCTGGAAGGTGACCCGCAGGGGGTCCCGCTGCCATGCGGCAGGCACGCAGGCGGGGGTGTTGTTCTCACCCGGCGACCAGGGTTCCAGCTTGCGGGAGAGTATGGGCTTGCGCGCGCCCACCTGGGCCACCACGGCGTAGAGTTGCTTGCCGCCGGAGGTCAGGCCGCAGTAGGCGGCGTAGTCGCGGAACCAGATCACGTTCGAGACGGCGGGATCGTAGTCCGGCAGCTTGAGCGCCAGGACGTGGCCGGTGGTGCGGTCGACCATCAGCCACGGTCCGCGCTGCCAGATCCAGTGCTCGGCCTTATCGCCGGGCAGGGCATCGTTGAGGCGCAGGGCGCGGCGTACCACAAAGCTGCGATCGGTAACGTCGTGCGAATCGCCCGTGGTCCACTCCTTCACCTTGTCATCCACGACCAGGGGGCGCACGCGCAGGGTCTTTTCCTCGCCGGTGGCGCCTTGCTCAGCCATCGCGCCCGCCGGATCGGTCTTGATGGAGTAAGGGACGCGCCGGCCGGCGCCGATGCCGACGGTATGCGGCTTGGCCCGGCCACTCGCGGCCGCGGAGAAGGGCCACCCGGGCAAGGCGAGCAGGGCGAGAAGCAAAGCGACGAACCGTAGGGAACGCATGCTGGTGCAGGCTAGCGGCCCGGTGCCGGCCGCACAACTCCACGGGAGTGTTAGTGCCGGCTGGCTCCATCTACGGGAAGGCCAGGAGCGCGCTACCGGGAAGGCCAGGAGCGCGCTGCCGGGAAGGCTAGGAGCGCGAGTGTGGCAGCGGAGGATGCGAGTGCGGATGCGTGCCGGGAGGCCGCAGGGCAGGGGGGTGCGGAGCGAAGCCGAAGTCGTCGTCCGGATCCGGAGGCCGAGGCTTGCCGCGCATCTCGACGCGCAACAATACCCAGGTGAAATAGATGCCTATCACCAGTGCGATTCCGAAGAAAAGGATGATCAGCCAATCGGTCATACGTACTCCAACCTATGTAGGAACCGAGGAAAGGCCCGATGGTGGCCTTACTCTATGCGCGCCGGCGTGGCTGGTCAAGGGTACGCCGGAGGCGGGTGGTAGCGCCGAAGTGACACCGGCATTATGCCGTCGCCACATTGCGAAAGACTAGCGTCTAACCAATCAGCGCACGCGATGCAGGTCAGAGCACGCGATCAACATAGAGAAGAGAGAAGCGGCGTTCGTCGAAGGAGGGCCGATGTCCGGATCGAGGTTGAGGTGGGTTGGCATGAGAGGCTTCTGTTGCCTCTGGATAGCCCTGGTGTGTTCTTCGCTGACCGCCTGGGCCCAGCAACCTGCCCCCCCAGATGGGCCAGGCGGCCAGCATCAGACACCCGCGTCTCTCCCGGCCAGGGGCGAGGCTCACAGGATCGCGCTCGATGTCGTGGTGAACGACCGCTCCGGCAAGCCTGTGCCGGGGCTGGAACAACGGGACTTCACCGTGCTCTCGGATAAGACCCGCCAGGACATCCTGTCGTTCCAGGCGATCAGCGGGACGTCTTCGGCGGCTAAGGAGGGGTCCTCGGCTCAGGAAGAGACGAAGATCGTGCTTCTCCTGGACACGGTCAACACCTCGTTTCAGAGCGTTTCCTACGAGCGGGAACAGATCGAGAGGTTTCTGCGGCAGAGCAATGCCCAGCTTCCGCAGCCGATTTCGATCATGTTGTTTACCGACACCGGAACGCAAATCCTGAGCGGGTTCTCCCGGGACCGCGATGGCCTGATCGCCGCGCTCGAGAAGAGCAAGATTCAACTGCGTATCCTGCGGAGATCGGCGGGATTCTATGGAGCGGTCGAGCGTTTTCAGCTTTCGTTGCGGACCCTCCAATCGCTTACCGCCAGGGAGGCCACGTACCCCGGGAGGAAGCTGCTGATCTGGATCAGTCCCGGCTGGCCGCTGCTCACCGGACCGCGTGTGGAGCTGACTCCACGGGAGCAGCAGGGCCTCTTTCAATCCATCGTGCAGACTTCGCAGGCATTACGCCAGGCCCGGGTCACCTTGTACAGCGTGGATCCGGTAGGAGCCGGGGATACAGGGTTCCGGACCTTCTACTACGAGGAGTTCCTTAAGGGGGTCTCGGCGCCGAATCAGGCGGAAGCGGGCAATCTGGGCCTGCAGGTTCTGGCGGATCAGAGCGGCGGCCTGGTACTGACTTCGAGCAACGATGTAGCCGGCCAGATTGCCCGATGCGCACAGGATGCGACCGCCTACTACCGGATATCCATTGCCGCGGCGACGACTGAACATCGCGACGAGTACCACAAGTTGCAGGTGGTGATCGACAAACCCGGGCTTACGGCGCGCACCAGTACCGGCTACTACGCGCAGCCGTAGACAGAGCATGCGGCGGTTTGCTTCCATGTCTGCATGTGGGCATACAGGAAGCCGCCGCCGCCGCTCAATGCCTTCGTTCACGTGATCTGGGTGTACGAAGGCTACGCTCCCGCGACCCCACTGGAGCGCATTCTGCCCGATGGAGGCGTGGAGTTGGTGCTGCCGTTGACCGGGCCTGTCTCCCGCTTCGGCCGGGGCGCCGCCGACGGCGTGGACACATCGGTGCGCGGCGGAGTGGTGTGCGGCCCGCACATGCATTCCTTTCTCATCGACACCTCGCGGCCGGAGACGGTGGCCGGCATTCACTTCCGCCCGGGAGGCGCGTTTCCTTTCTTCCGGGAGCCGGCGGGCGAACTGCTGAACCAGCATGTGGCGCTCGACGATCTGTGGGGACATCCGGCGGGGTGGCTGTGGGAGCGGCTGTTGAGTGCGCCCGCGCTCGAAGAGCGGCTCACGATACTGGAAGAGACGCTGGTGAGCCAGCTTGCCCGGCCAATGGAGCGGCATGGCGCGGTCCGCTTCGCCTTGCGGCAGTTCTCCGGCTGCGAAGTGCTGCCATCGGTGGCCGAGGTGACGGAACAGATCGGCATGAGCGCCCGGTGCTTCATCGACGCCTTCCGCAACGAAGTGGGCATGACGCCCAAGGCATACTGCCGGGTGCGCAGATTTCAGCGCGTCATCCGGACGGCCTGGGGACACGACGAGGTGGACTGGGCGGGAGTGGCGGGCGAATGCGGGTACTACGACCAGGCGCATTTCATCCACGACTTCAAGGACTTCTGCGGGCTGACGCCGGCGGTGTACCTGGCGCAGCGGGGCCGCCACCCCAGCCACGTCCCGGTGGAGGCTTAGCGCTCGAGAAGGGTCAAATTTCTACAATCCAGGCCGACCGCCAACTGCGATGATCATGCCCATGCCCGAGGAGTGGACGCGGGCGAACGAGGTGAGCGATGAAACCGAGCAAGAACTATAAGCCGGATGGCTTCCACGACGTGGTTCCGTACCTGGTGGTGGCGCAGGGGAGGGCGGAGACGTTGATCCGGTTCCTGGTGGAGGGATTCGGCGGCAAGGAAGCGGAGCACCGCTCGACTACGCCGGACGGGCGCGTGATGTATGCGCAGGTGCGGCTGGGCGATTCCGCGGTGGAGTTGGGGGAGGCGGATGATCCGGCGAAGGTGACGCGCATGGGCTTGCGCTACTTCGTGCCGGATGTGGATAGCATGCATCGGCGGGCGGTGGCGGCGGGCGCCACGGTGCTGATGGAACCGGCGGACCAGTTCTATGGCGAGCGGAACAGCGGCATTACCGATCCGTGTGGGAATAGCTGGTGGATCTCGACGCAGATCGAGGAGCTGAGCTTCGAAGAGATCGAGGAGCGCGCGAAGGCCATGGCCAAGGGGTAGTGGCGTGGGGGGGTGGTTGCGGGCGAGAGGAACACAAACGCAGATCCTTCGACTCGCTGCGCTTCGCTCAGGATGACAGTCTCGTGGTGACCGGCAGAACGCCCACGCCGGTTTGGCAGGACTCGCGAGCGGGACTGGCCATGCGGGACTGGGCATGCGGGACTGGCCATCCGGTTCTCGGGCTTGCGTCCTGCGGTAGGGGCGAAGAGTGGGTGGTCCTATCGTGCCCGGCAGCACTTACACTAGTAAGAGCCGTCCGCATGTCCACAACCCCCCATCAACTCGACGCCTTCCCGGCGCGCGCCGTCCCTGAGGCGACGACGCGTCTCCGCCGTTTCCGCTTCGATCGCCCGCAACAGTTCGCCGCGCTGCTGCTGGTTCTGTTGCTCGGCCAGTGCCTTTGCGTAATCGCGCGCCGGCCGCTCACGGATGCGGACTACCAGTACGCCCGTTGCGGCCGCGAGATGTGGGAGCGCCCCTCGCCGATCGCCGGCTACTTCACCACCTGCGGCAACATCCATGACGGCGCGCTCGCCTATCGTCTCGCCGGCCTGCCTCTCACCATCGAGCGCGTCCTCGCCGGGCAATCCGCCGATACCTCCACCTGGGAGATGCGCCACGAGCTCAGCTTCGTCAGCCTTCTGTTGCGCTTGCCCTTTACCTTTGCCGCCGTGCTGCTGGGGGGAGCGCTGTGGTGGGTCACGCGCCGCCTATACGGCAACCCCGGCGGGTACGTGGCGCTGGCGCTCTACTCCGTCGCCCCGCCGGTGATCCGCGCCGCCACCTCGCCCAATCCCGAGATCCTCACGTCGCTCGGCTTCTTCGCCGCCATCTACACCGCGATTGGCGTCGCCCATGCCATGCAGGGACCGCGCCGCAAATGGCGCCCGCGCATCGTGCTGCTGGCCGCGGCGTTTGGTCTGGTCGCCGCTTCCCACTCGTCCGCGCTGTTGATCGCGCTGCCGCTGGCCGCCATCTTCATGCTCTACCTGGCGGAGCGCCGCCGGACCATCGTGCCCATCGTCCTCATCGTCAGCATACTGGGCGCGTTTCTGCTGGTCTTCGCCTGCTACGCCTTCCATCCCGACGCCTTCAGCTACTACTTCCGTTCCGGAGCCGGCCGTCTGGGCGTCAGTCTCCTGCCCGTGCGCCACCTGTTCAGCGGATTGTCGAACGCCGGCATCACCCTGGCGCTGCTCTCGGCTGTGGTCTTATATCTCTTTACTCGCCGCTCGCACTACTTCGGCAATACCGCGCCGCTCATCACCGCAGTGCTGCTGCTGCCGCTCGTCACCACCGGCACGCTGGGCGAACCCACTCTGTGGGCGCTGCCATTCGTCTTCACGTTCATCGGCGGGGTCTTCGCCGATACCCTTGAAAGCCCTCGCAGCATGCTTTTCCGCTGGGCCATCGTCGGGCTCATCCTGCTGCAGGCGGCACTCTCCATCGGGACCGTAGCCGCACCTGCGGTCAACGTGGCATTGTCTCGATAGCGTGCGAATCGCGTTCTGTCATTCTGAGCGTGACCGAAGGTAGAGTCGAAGGACCTGCTTCATCTTGGTCTAGAAAATCGGCGCGAAGCGCCGCTCAACCCCGCACTCCGCTCTTCTCAACTCAGTTGCCATTGCGGAATCCGGCTCCAGGGCTCCGCCAGCCGTGCTGCCTTCTCCACCGGCGTCGCCATTACCCGCTCCCATGCGGTGCGGAAGCGCGCCATCTCGTCCGGCGTGCCGACGGTGATGCGCACATAGGTCGGCATCACCGGCCAGATGCGCCCGACATACACGTGCTGCTGCCGCATGGCGGCGATCACCTGCCGGCCATCGCGCCCGGAATCCAGCATGAAGCAGTTGCTCTCGGACGGCGTAAACCGGTAGCCCTTCGTCTTCATCCAGGCAAAGGTCTCGTTGCGCGTATCGGCGGTAATCTTCTTGCGCGCTGCAATCAGCGAGCCATCCTCGAGACTGGCGCTCGCCGCGGCTACCGCCGTCACCGGCATGGGATTCATCCCATACGTCTCCAGTTTCGCCAGCAGTTCCGGACGGGCCGCGGCAAAGCCGCAGCGCAGCCCTGCCATCCCGTAGAGCTTCGAAAAGGTGTGCAGTACGATCACATCCTCGTCCGCCCGCACCATGTCCATGCACGACTCGTTATCCGTGAAGTGGATATACGCCTCGTCGATCAGCAGCACCGATCCCTTCGGCTTATGCGCAAGGGCCCAGCGGATATCGTCCCTGGGCGTCGCCGTCCCCGTGGGGTTGTTCGGATTGGCGATGTACAGCACGCCGGCGTTGGGGCTCGCCGCCACCATCGCCCGCATATCGTGCGCATAGGTGTCCCTGGTCAGCGGCACTTTGATCGTCTGCGCCCGCGCCTTGTCCGCCGCGTGCATCCCCGCCTCGTACCCCGGATCGCCGGTCACGTATGGCCGCCCCGGCCCGGTAAACGCCAGCACGGTGTAGTGCAGCGGCTCGCTCGACCCGGCGTACACTGCGACATACTCCGGTTTGAGCCCCTCGCGCTCCGCAATGGCGGCTCCCAACGCGTTGGTTTTGGGGAAGGCATAGCGCCCGCCTTGCCGACCCGCCGCCGTCACCGCGTCGCACGCTGCCGCGCACGGCCCCAGCGGATTCTCGTTGGAGTCGATCAGCACCGCGTCCGCTGGCACTTCGGTCACCTGGCCGCCATGGAAGCGGCTCGCCTTTTCTGCCGCCGTCTGGCTCCCCGGCGTCTCGAATCCGACCCGTGCCGCCCAGGCCAGATGCGCCTCAGTGAGGATCGGGGCCGCCACTGCCGCCGCGGACGCAGCCCGCAGGAAGGACCGGCGCGACATACCGTCGGAAACAGAATTGGAAGTGAAAGCAGGGTCTGCCTGCCTGGTTGACGATGACATGCCCGTCCTCCACATTTCGCACAAGCTCATGACGAACTCTATTCCGTTGCGGGAACCAGCTCAACAGGGATCCCTGTACCCGATGCGAACCCGCACTGAATCGCCAAATCTAAAGCTCGGTCCCCTCGCTCAGGATTTCCAGGCTGGCTTCTCCCCGTAGCTTCCAGAGCGTTTTTTACGCTCATGTAGGGTCGCTTCCGCAGGGCCTCCGGCACCGCGCCTGTCACCGGGTGGTTCGCCGGAACCCCGGCCCCGATCCTTCTCCAGTGACCGGTCGGACACTCCCCTGTCCGTAGCTCATTGCAGATACTTTGCATTCCGTTCGGTGGTCTACCACCGCGGCACGCACCGTCCTACTACGGTAAAATAGAGCAACAGGCTCTCTTATCAATACGTTGCACCCCCGTGAGCCCGCTTTCTCCCTATGGCAGACGATCAGAATCCCCAGCTTCCTCTCGGCGGCAACGATGGCGACGGCACGACGCCGCCTACCGGTCCCGGCGCAGCCAATATCTTGCCCATCAACATTGAAGACGAGATGCGCCGGTCGTATCTCGACTACTCCATGTCGGTCATCATCGGGCGTGCGCTCCCGGACATCCGGGACGGGTTCAAGCCCGTCCATCGCCGCGTGCTCTACACCATGCACGAGATGGGGCTGGAGCATAACAAGAAGTACACCAAGTGCGCCAAGGTCGTGGGCCAGTGCATGGGCCAGTACCACCCCCACGGCGACGCCTCCATCTATGACACGCTGGTGCGCCTCGCGCAGCCCTTTTCCCTTCGCTATCCCATGATCGACGGCCAGGGAAACTTCGGCTCCATCGATGGCGACCCGCCCGCGGCCATGCGGTACACCGAAGCCCGCATGATGCGCATCGCCGGTCAGATGCTCGCCGACATCGACCAGGACACCGTGGATATGGTGCCGAACTATGACGAGAGCACACAGGAGCCGGCCGTCCTGCCCAGCCGCATCCCTAACCTGATCGTCAACGGTTCGAACGGCATCGCGGTCGGCATGGCCACCAACATTCCGCCCCACAACCTCACCGAGATCGTGGACGCTACCATCGAGCTGGTCAACAACCCGCACGCCGGCCTCGCCGAGGTGCTCAAGCACGTGCAGGGGCCGGACTTTCCCACCGGCGGCTTCATCTACGGGCGCGGGGGCATCGCCAACGCCTACAGCACCGGCCGCGGGCGCTTTCTGATGCGCGCCAAGGCCGCTACGGAGAACATCTCCGGAGGCCGCAGCGCCATCGTGGTCACCGAGATTCCCTACCAGGTCAACAAATCCAAGCTCATCGAGCGCATCGCGGCCCTGGTCCACGAAAAGATCGTCGACGACATCTCCGACGTGCGCGACGAGAGCGACCGCGACGGCATGCGCATCGTGATCGAGCTGAAGCGTGGCTCCGAGCCCCAGATCGTGCTGAACCAGCTCTACAAGCACACCCAGATGCAGGAGAGCTTCTCCATGATCTTCCTCGCGGTGGTCAATGGCCAGCCGCGCGAGCTCTCCCTGCCAGCCGCCATCCGCCACTTCATCGACCATCGCGTCGATGTTGTCCGCCGCCGCACCGCCTTCCTGCTGCGCAAGGCGCGCGACCGCGAGCACATCCTGCTCGGCTACCAGATCGCGCTCGATCACCTCGATTCCGTCATCCGCATTATTCGCGGATCGTCCTCACGCGCCGATGCCCGCCAGAACCTGTTTCAGTTCTTCTCCGGCATGAAGGTCCAGCTACGCGGCACGGAGCTCGCCGGCATCACGCTCAATGCGGCCAAGTACGGCATCGACCTGGCGCAGCAGGCCTCTTCTGGCAAAGATAGCGCCACGCTCATCCTCAGCTATCGTCAGATCGACGCCATCCTAGAGCTGCAGCTCTACCGTCTCACCCAGCTCTCCATCGACGAGCTGCTGAACGAGCTGCGCGAGGTACGTGCCCGCATTGAGGAGTACGAAGCCATCCTCGCCTCGGAGAAGAAGCTGCGCGCGGTCATCGTCAAGGAACTGGAGCAGGTCCGGAAGGACTTCGGTGACGCTCGCCGCACGCAGATCCTCGACGAGACCGCGGAGTTGCAATTGGAAGACCTGATCGCCGATGAGCAGGTGGCCGTCACGGTATCGCACTCCGGTTATCTGAAGCGAACGCCCATCTCCACTTACCGCCAGCAGCGGCGCGGCGGCACCGGGCGCCTGGGCATGAAGACGCGCGAAGAGGACTTCGTCGCGCAGCTCATCGTCGACTCCACCCACGCCTACCTGCTGTGTTTCACCAACACTGGCCGGGTGTACTGGCTCAAGGTCTATGAGGTTCCCGATGTCGGCGCCGCGGGCAAGGGCAAGTCCATGGCCAGCCTGCTCAACCTGCAGCCCGGCGAAAGCGTGCGCACCATTCTCGCCGTGCGCGATCTGGAGCAGGAGAACAAGTACGTCTTCTTTGCCACGCGGAAGGGCACCGTCAAGCGCACGCCGTTGAAGGACTTCTCCAATGTGATGGCGCGCGGCATCATCGCCATCGGCATCGAGCCCGATGACGAACTGGTGGGTGTGCAGATCACCGACGGCAACCAGATCGTCTTCCTCGCCACCCACAACGGCATGGCCATCCGCTTTCCGGATACCGATGTCCGCTCCATGGGCCGTCCCGCCTACGGGGTACGCGGCATTGGTCTCGGAAAGGACGACTATCTCGTCGGTCTCGCCGTTACCGATAAGGAGCGGCGCAAGGACAACGGCGGCCGGAACTGCCCCTGCCTCATCCTTTCCGTCACCTCGAACGGCTTTGGCAAGCGCACGGATGTGGACGAGTACCGCCTCCAGACCCGCGGCGGCAAAGGCGTAATCAACGTCAAGACCACCGCGCGCAACGGCAAGGTCAACGCCATCCTGCTGGTCGATGAGACCTCGGAGCTTATGGTCATCAGCCAGTACGGCAAGATCATCCGCATCGACACCAAGACCATCCGCGCCGCCGGGCGCTCCACCCAGGGCGTCAAGCTGCTCAACCTTGAAGACGAGGACAAGGTGGCTGCCGCCGTCGTCATCCCGCCTGAAGAAACCAAGGCGGAACTGGAAAACGGCACGTTACTGCAATAGATACGACCACTGTTACAATGCGGGTGCCCCATTCTAGCGAAGCTAGGGTGGGGTAATTCTCCCCGACCCTTTTGCGAATCGCAGTCGAAATTCTCTTCACGCCTGCGCTGAGCCTGCCCCCGCTGTCTCCGCGCCGGCATCCCACGAGACGGTCTCCCACAGATACATGTCATTGCCGTCCGGGTCTTCAAAGTGCGCGAAATTGCCGGCCTCCGAACGCACAATCTCGCCTGCCATCCGCACGCCGTTTTCCTTTAGCCGGCTCACCACGCCATCGATGCTCTCATCGATCTCCAGCCCGATCATGGTCGCGCCCCGGGTCCCCGGCGCCGGGTACTTGGGCGAGGCCGGATGCAGCCCGATGGTGAGCCCTTTGCCCGCATCCACGGTGGCCCAGTCGTTGCCGTAGCGCTCCTTCAGCGTCAGCCCCAACGTGTCCGTGTAGAAGCGAACCGCTCGATCCATATCTGCCACAAAGATTGTTGCGTTTCCGCCAGTAATCATGACCACCTCCTCGAAGGCCTCACGAGCCGACCTCGATTGAGTCCCCCGGCTTCTTCATCATCTCGAAGCGCATCCCGTGTTCCGAGAAATGCTTCTGGAACGTCGCGTATCGCTGGTCGATGAAGAAGTCCCGCGCCTGCCCGTCGTGCACTGGAACAATCTGCTGCGGCTTCATGCGTGCCGCGAACGCTGCGGCCTGCAACTCCGTCTCCCAAGGCGCCATGACTGGCAGCGCCAGCACTCGAGTCCCTGCCCAGGCAGACAGGCTCTCGTCGAATGAATCCCCCGGGTGCAGGAACATCCCGTTTACCAGGTAGGCCGTGTTCTGCGGGGGTTGCGAGCCCAGAATCCAGGCGTGCGGGGCATCCATCGCCTTCACTTCGAATCCGCCGATCGACCGCGTGCCGGACTCGAAGACCGAACCCTTCATCTGCTTGGCCGCCATCTGCTCGTCGACCTCGGTGTTGGTCAGCACCAAGGCCGCGGGATTGCGCTCGACGATCCGCGCCAGAGCATCCCAGTCCAGGTGATCCGGATGCCCATGCGTAAGCACGATCGCGGTAAGGTCCTGGAACTGCTCCGGCGTCACGCGCCGCTCGATGAAGGAGAACTTGCCGGGATCGAACAGGAGCTTGTCCCGACCCTCTTCCACTAGTAGACATGAATGCAGGTATTTCGAAATGCGCATAACGTACGCGCCTCACCGCGTTGGATGCCGGGTCCTGCCGAGGATTCTAACCCGACGCGGAATTAGCTTTGCTGCTCCGGCTTCTTCTGCAGCCCTTCCTGGTACCGCCGGATTACCCAGTAGCACTCGCAGGAACACGCCTCCAACTGCTTCCGGTCTACGATGTGAATCGACCCCCGGTGCAGCGCAATCGCTCCGCGCTGCTCCAACTCACCCAGCACGCCGGTCAGCACCGGCCGGGTGCAGCCCAGCAGCGAGGCCAGGAACTCGTGCGTCACCGCGAAATCCTCTGCTGAGGTGCGATCGAGCGTGGTCAGCATCCAGCGCGCGCAGCGCTCCCGCAGCGAGTGCAGCCCGTTGCACGATCCGGTCCGCAAGGTATGGATCAGCAGAGAGTACAAGTAGCGCTTCAGCGCCTGGCGGAAGCTCCCGTTCTGCTGGATCTCCTCTTCCACGAAGCGCACATCGGCCATCAGCCCCGCGCCGGCGATCGCTACCATCGTCTGGCAAGGCATGGTTGGCGCGGCCATGCTGCCGGAGATCCAGGACGCGCCCTCGCGTCCTACCGTAGCGGACTCGATCGTCCGTCCGTCCTCCATCACCGTCAGCATGCACAGCACGGCCGTCTTGGGAAAGTAGATCTGCCGGATCTGCGCGCCCGGAGGGTAGAGCACCTCCCGCGCCTGCAGGGTGACCGGCTTCAGGTGCGGCCGCAACCGTCGCTCAGCTTCGGTATCCAGACCGCTGAGAAGCTGGTTCCTCTCCGGCTCCAGGAGACCTGTGCTCTCGGGATGGATTGGTCCATGCGGATGCAGCGCCATGGCATTCTCCGTCGCAACGGAAAACTACACCCGTGCCTTTACGCTGCGCAATCAAAACACTGCGAGGCAACCACAAACCTGGGTACCCATCCCGGCGCGGCCAGGATGAGTTGCCCATTCAATCGTCGCCGACCCGGCACACCGACACCGCCGCATTCCGATATGGACACTCCAGCCCCGGCGCCGCCGGGTTCTCCAGCACGACCCAATTCACGCCATATTCCCGCCGCAGCCGTTTGAAATCCTGGACCCCGAAGTGCGTCCATCCCGCCTGCGCCTGCTGCTGCCGTTTCCACTCGTCCGCGAGTTCAGGAAACATCGAGACCGCGCCGCTGTCCTTCACCTCATCGGCCAGGGCGCTGCGCTCCGCCACCGCCCGGAAGCCGTGCGTGTCGTCATGCCGCAGATATACGGGGTTCAGCGCAAACACCGCATCCTTCGGCGTGTTTTGCCGGATCCAGAAAAAAGCCTGCATCCACGGATTCCCTTGCGCGCGTCCGGTCGGCCATTCCACCTGGGCGCTGTGCGGGTACTCAGCGTGCGCGAGCAGGTACATGCCGGCGCCGAGCGGCAGAAACAGCGCCAACCATCGCCACATCCGCGCCTTCAGCACATACTCGCCCAGCACTCCGCCCAAAAAGAGGAACAGGAAGATGTAGATGAGGTGAAAAGAACGCATGGGTTGCAGCCGCGCCCAGTAGTCCAGCCGGTGGGTCGAGCCCAGCACCACCGCGTACGTAACCGCAGCCGCTGCGAACGGCATCAGCGCCGCGGCGATGATGCGAAAGGGGCGCCGGGTGCCACGCTGCGTCCAGCGTCCCAGACCATACAGGATCGCCAGCGGAGCGAAGATCCCCACCCACTCAAACCAGTGCCATGCAAAGACGAACAGGAATGGCCGGCTGTACAGCACCTCCCGATAGGCGCCCTGCGCCACTTCCACCGGAAACGCCTTCGGCAGCGCCAGCGGCACCGCGAGCATTACCACCAGCGCCAGCCCCGCAGTCAACGCCGCAGGCAGCAGCCGGGTGCCCCATCCTAGCGGAGCCAGGGTGGAGTTGTTCGCGAATTCGGGTAATGGAGCCGCATCCTGAGCGCGGCGACGGGTGCTGTGCCGCCCCAGCCAGCCCTCCACCTCAGAGACCACCACCAGCCCGACGCCATACACCGCCATCAACGGATGCACCAGCACGGTCGCCGCCAGCCACGCCAGCGCGCTCTTCTTTCGCCCGCCGAAGTATGCCGCAATGGCCAGCAAAATCATGGGCGTCGACAGCGACCGCGAATCCAGGTACGGATCCATGACGGGCAACGCGGTGCCCGCCACCGGCACGCTCAGGGTGGCGGCCAGCGTCGCCACTGCGCCCCAGCGCGCCGCCGCACCCGTGAAACAGAGGGTCGCCATGCGCCACGCGGCAACCATCAGGGCGAAGATGCCCAGCACCTGCCAGCCAAAGATCGCCACATCCACCGGCAGGTGCAGCCAGCGCGCAGACCCGCCGGTGAGCCACGCGAACAGCGACAGATGGCTGTGCGCCAGGAAGAACTGCGCATTGAAAGGATAGAGATGCGGGTCCGCCACTCGTTTGATCGCGGGTAGAAAGATCTCCGCGTCATCGGCGCCCAGGTGATAGCCGTGGATCAGCACCGCGGCGCACGTCAACAGCAGCAGGGCCGCTATTCGTCCCAGCGGGCGAGAAGCATGCGGTCGCTCCACCGTCCCCGCAGGTGCGATTGGCGCGTGGGTCCTTACCTCGACTTCCGCTTCGGTGCGGTCCAGCGTCGTGGTCGCCAGGTCTGTCACAGAACCCCGCGAGCCCCGGGCTGACAGGGTTGCCCCAACCTTGGTTTCATCAAGCTGTCAGTATACCGCCCGGAATCCGGCGCCTCGGCAGCCGCTTCCAGCGGGTCTCCTGTCTGACTCTGATGTCGATTGTCCGCAACTTGTATATGTGCTGCGTGGGAACAGCATGTTTTTGACTTCGCTGCCCCTGCGCGCGCGTCCAGAGCCTTCTCGCCGCACACTCGATACAGAGACTATGAACCGGCGTCAGCCGAGCTTTGCGAGAGGATTGTCATTTGTTTGTCATGCCCGTTCCTGTTCCCCCGTGCGCTCGCTCCGACCCGGCTACGCGGTTGTACACTCCGCTACACAGCGCAGTCAGACCACTCTGCCTGCATCTGTGTGCGCGCAGTCGGCGATCATCCGGTCGCTCTTAGAACGAGGTGACGTGAAAGATTATCCGCGCGAGAGGCTTCGGGAAGGCCAACCATCGCGTCAGCGCACGTGGAAGCGCCTCCGCCGGTGACCAGGCGCCGCCTCTGGATTGCAGTCGTGGCAGCCTGCTTTACCTTCTCGATCTGCTATCTCCGGTCTTTCGTTGTGCCGCATGTGCCCATCCTCCTGTGGGGCGATCAACTTGGCTTCGCGACCACGGGAAGCCGGCTTCTCGCCGGCCAGATGCCCTATCGCGACTACTTCCAGTTCCTCACACCCGGAACCGATCTGGTGTACGCGTTCCTTTTCAAGTGCTTCGGCGTCTCACTCTGGATTCCCAACATGGTCATGGCTCTGCTCGGGGCCGCGACCTCATTCCTGATGACGCTGTGTGCGGCGTGGCTGGTGCGCGGCGTGGCTGTCGTTCTGCCGGCGCTGCTCCTTACTGGATTCGTCCTCTATGGATCACTCGACGCAACGCATCACTGGTTCAGCACGGTTGTCGTCATGCTGGCCATGCTGCTGTTGTTCAAGCCGCCGTCCTACCCACGTATTGCGGCCGCAGGGGCGCTGTGCGGCGTGACGGCAAGCTTCACGCAAGCCAAAGGGGCCGCCGCGCTGCTCGGCTTTGCCGTTTATCTGGCCTGGAGATCCGCGAAGGAGCGGGAAGAGCGGGGCAAGAGTTGGCGGAATTATCTGCTGCTCTGCACAGCAGCGTTGGCGGCTTTCGCCATCATCAATGGCCCGTTCATCCTGGCGGCTGGCTCCGGCCGTTGGATCGATAACGTCCTGGTATTTCCAGCCCGATACTATCCTTCCGTTCCCATCAACAACTGGCGCGGCACCTGGAGCGATTTCCAGACCCGCAACGGCTTTCTGAAGTGGGTCTGTTTTCCCTTCATGTATGCCACGGTCCCACTCGTCTATCTGGTTTTCTTCTGGGTGATGCAAAGGAGACGAAAGCCAGGCCGGGGTGAATTGAGATTTCCTGAAACCGGAGATCACGAAGTATCAAATTCCGAGACATGGAACCAATTGCTCCTGGTGGCATGTACAGGCCTTGCCATGTTCCTGGCCGTTGCGACGGCGCTCTCGATCAAGCGCATATCCACTGTCAGCCCCCCCGGAATGATTCTGCTGGCGTGGCTTCTTACGCGGCACGGTAGATCAGGGAGGATCGCGGCTGGATCATTCGGCACGCTGGCGGTTGCCGTGAGCGTGGCCATGCCGCTGCGAATCCAGGCCCGGCATTGGGGCTACCTCGATCTGCCGGCAGGCCGCGCCGCGATCCAGGATCCTGCCGTATGCGAGGTCTACCGCTGGGCCATGGAGCACACCAGACCAGGGCAGATGTACTTTGGCATGCCCCCGATGTATCTGCCGCTCAAGCTGCGCAACCCGGCTCCCATCGACGCGCCCGGCCCATCGGAATACACGCGCCCGGAGCAGATCGCCGCCGTGATCCAGGCGCTCGAAGCCAACCGCGTGCCGATGATGATCTTGCGCCGGTCCATGTACGTCCCGCACGCGTTAGGCTATGCCGCCGATCATCTCCAGCCATTTCAGGACTATCTATACCGGCACTATCGGCTCACCAGGAGCTTCTCCACCGGAGATGAAGTCTGGGAACGAGTGGATACTCCGCAGACATCCTCAAGCGCGTCGCACGGTAAATCGCAGTAGAGGAGGACCTTAGAAATCGATCCGCGCCGCCAGTTGGAAGGCGCGTGGTCCGCCCGAACCGAAGAATCCCCCGGCCACGCTCACGGGCGTGAAGAAGTTGGTCTGCACGGGTGCGGAGCTCTGATAGGGGCCGATGGAGATATTGCGTCCGGAATAGTTTGCGTTGGACGAGCCGCGCACATTCGTCTGGTTCGCCAGGTTGAAGCCTTCGCCGATCAACTTCAACGTAACCCGGTCTCCCAGAGCCACTGTCTTCTGCAGGCGCAGGTCGAACGAGCTGAAGGGGCTGCCAAACCCGATGCCCGCAGGTACGTGCGCCACCGGGCCGCCAGCGAGGCAAGGGTAGGCTGCGGGGCACGCAGGCAAAGCATTCCAGCGGTCGATGGCGGCGTTCAATTGATTGCTGTTGCTGATCTCGCGGCCGATGGCATTGCGCGGCAGAATGGGCAGCCGCGCGCCGCTCGCGCCATTCACCGCGGTGCTGGGGAGAAGCGTGTCCGCGGGAACGCCGGAGCTGAATGTGTAAATCGGCGCGACCATGAAGTTCCAGGGAAGCTGCGCCTCGCCATACAACGTAATGCGATGGCGCTCGTCCGTGATGGCGTACCCTTTCTCCTTGCGCAGCCCGGCCGTGCCCTCCGCCAGGTTCACCTGCTCGTCCTTGTTGTTGTTCGTCAACTGGTCGTCATCCGAGTAGTCAAAGGTCTTCGAGAGCGTGTAGTTCACGTTGTACTGGTAACTGATGCGCCCAAGTTGCGTGGTGCGGTGCTGCAGGCTGGCGATCAGTCCGTCGTACCACGACTTGGCGGCGGACTGGATCAGCGTCACGTTGTCCGAAATTCCCGAGAGTGGATCGGTGATGGTGCAAGGGATGTTCTCGCCCGGGCACTGAATATCGGAAGACGTGGAATCGGTGGTGCGCAGCAGGCTGCCGATAAGCTGCCGGTCGCCGAAGACATGCAGGCCATCCGCGCTGACTACCCAATTGCTCGCGAACTCCTGCTGCACGCCCAGCGATGTCTGCTGGAACAAGGGATGGTGCGCGTCCGGGCCCATCGCAATGATGCCCACGCCGCCGGTCTGGTGCGGGCCGCTGAAGGCGCTGGCGATCGTCGGACTGCCGGGAGCAAACGTTGCGCCCGGCGCGAAGCACAGATTCAGGCTGGGCGGGGCAGGGGTGCCGGGCAGCACGCAGCTTGAGCCCGCATACTGGGTCACCGTCAACGCACGGTCGTTCTGCACCAACTCCTCTGATCCGGACTCAAGAATGATGCGGTCGTAGTAGATGCCGTACCCGCCGCGCACCACCGTCTTCCCGTGGCCAAACGGGTCATACACAAAGCCCACCCGCGGCCCGAAATCCTTGGTGTCCGGATGCTTCTTCAGGTCGATGACATTCGCCATCCATACGCATGGCTTCGTCGGCTCGCTGGTGAGGTTGGGGCATGGATCGTGGTCGCTGCTGCTGCCCGTCAGGTTGGAGTCATACTCCCACCGCAAGCCAAGATTCAGCGTGAGGTTCGGCCGTATGCGCCAGTCGTCCTGGGCAAAGAACGCCGTGTACGTGTCGCCTACGTCCGGAATCGGAACCGGCACGACCGGCGCGCTGCTGTGAATGCCGACCGCGACCGGAATGTCGAGGTCGTCCACCTTGCCATCCCCATTCAGATCCTGGAAGCCGAAATCCGAAGTCAGAATGATGGTCCCTGTGCCGAACACGTTGATCAGCCCATTCGCCCCGTACTTCTGCACCTCGCCGCCGACATGCAGCGTGTGCTTGCCGGGTGTCCAGGTGAAGGTGTCGCCTACCTGGTAGCGATTCAGGCGCGTCGCCTGCGGCAGATTGAAATTCGCTCCGTCCGCCAGGTCAGGGAAGATGAGCTCGTTCGTTAGATTGAGCTGTGGATTGGTGAGGGACGCGCTGTCCGGAAATGGAGGAATGTTGTTAAAGAAATTGTCATAGTGGAATGACAGATCATTCAGCCGGTTTGTGCCCAGGATGGTTGTCCAGCCAGCTACCAGCGAATTGAACCGGTTCAGCGAATTCTGCCGCTCCGCCGCGGTGCTCAATGGTGTGGCGGAGGAGGCGTCCGCCTGCGCCGTATCCGTGGTGCGGTTGAAGCTGTAGCGCAGCATCAGGTTATTCGCGCTGTTCAGGTGGTAGTCCACGCGATTGGACCACAGCAGGTCGCGCAGCGGCGCCGGCGCGGCCGTATGCAGGATGGTATCGGTCCCGAAGTCGCGCGTGCCGGTCAGGATGGACGCATTCTGGTCGCGATACTCGATCGATGAGAACCACCACGCCTTGTCCGTGCGGAACGGACCACCGGCCGACCCGCCAAACTGCTCCCGGTCAAACGGAGGCGTCGGCTGATCGTGAGCAAAGGTCGCCGGGAGCGCCTGCAGATTGCGGTTCCGCTCATACACGAACGCCGACCCGTGCAGCAGGTTGGTACCTGACTTGGTCACGACGTTGATGATGCTGTTGCCGGAGCGCCCCACCTCCGCCGTAAAGCGGCCGGTCGCAATCTGGAACTGTCCGATCGAGTCCTGCGGGAAGTTAGCAAGTGTCCCGCCCACTACCTCGTCATTGTTGTCGCCGCCATCCACGCGGATGTTGCCGCCCCTGCCGAACCCGCCCGCGGAGCTCACCTCGAGCGTATTGGTCTTGGTTGGGTCGAAGGTCGGCGCCGGGCGATTGCCGGGAACCAAGTATGCCAGCTCCAGGAAATTCCGTCCATTCAGGGGCATGTTCCGGAGCGTGGTCGCCGTGATCTGCCCCTGAATCATCGACTGCGTCAGATCAAGCTCGCGGTTTGCGGCGGTGACCTGCACCGTCGTGCGCTGCGTAGCCACGCTCAGCGTCGCATCCACCGTTGTTGTTCGTCCGGGTTCAAGAGCAACGTTCGCGTAGTCGATGGTGACGAACTGCGGCGCGGAGATCTTGAAGTCGTAGTTGCCCGGCAGCAGGTTGGAGACGGCGTACTGCCCGTCGGCATTGGACTTCGCCATGCGCGTGATGCCCTGCGCCTTGCTGGTGATGGCGATCTGCGCGTTCTGCACCACAGCCCCTTGCGGGTCGCGCACCCTGCCGTTTGCGGACGCGGTCGGCACCTGCGCCTCCAGAACCGCTGCAAAGAACAGCGCTACCCACGCACCAGCCAGCGCAATCTTCCGCATTTCGTTCGTTCTCCGTTCAGCAGGATGGGATCAGGACCGCAACAGCAGGAATGACCGCCGCGCACCAATACGGAGCCTCGCCCGTGTCGCGCGACGTCACGAGCGCAACTCTAGCGGGCCGGTGGCAGCATGTCTTCCAACCAAAGATGTATGTGTCTCTCCACCTCGGCGCACGCTCGGCGCAGGCTCGGCGCAGGCTTGCCCTGCTGTGATCCGCTCCGGGAATGCTGTCATCCTGAGCGGAGCGCGAAGCCGGCCGCAGCCGCTCAGTTCTCCTGCGCCGCGAGCACACGTCGCATATTCACGGCAATCTGCTCCGCCCTGCGCACCACGGTCACCGCATGGGCTGCCGGCATTACCTCGTGCGCCGTCTCGCGAAACAGCGCCAGCCACCGCCCGAAGAACTGCTCCTCAATCGGCAGCCGGATATGCGCCAGCATTGGGTTGCCTTTGTACCGGCCCGTGGTCAGCAACACTGTCGACCAGAAGTCCTTCAGGAGACCGAGATGCGCATCCCAATTCGCCACCGCATCGTTGAATATGGGCCCAATCAGCGCGTCTTTCCGCACCTTGGCGTAAAAACGCTCCACCAGTTCCCCGATCTCCGCCTCCGTAATGCGCCCTCCCGCCTTCATCGAACCTCCTCGACCGCGCCCGCCGGCAGCGAACGGGTCCGAAGGGCCGCTCGGATCTACCGGCGCGACTTCGCCTGCCGCCTGGGCGCGCAGCTAGCATCACCATACCAGCGCGGCATCGGCGCCGCGCGGGCGACGATTAGCCGGCAGCAGACGCGGCCCGAAGCTCGGTGGGAGTGGGTAGAGGCGCACCCTCGAGCGCGGCAGACTTCGCCGGGCTGCAACAAGCCCTCGCCAGGCGTGCACGGTCACTCTGCATGGCGCGATCTTCCTTCAGCCATGCCAGAGTCTGCTGCAGAATCCGCGTTGCTCCCGCGTGCGGCGGCATCACGGTCCGATAATGCATCCACTTGCCGTCGCGCCGCGCGGCCACAATGCCGGCGCTCCGCAGATACGCCAGGTGACGGGAGATCTTCGGTTGCGGCTCCTTCAGAATCGCCGTGAAGTAGCAGACACATATCTCCTGCTCGCCCATCAGGTTCAGCAGCCGAAGCCGCGTAGTGTCGCCCAGCGCCTGAAAGAATCGCTCGATGTTGAAGCTGTGCTTGGCCGCCATGTCTCAAGTATATCCGCATGCGCGGATGTGTTGGACAGGAATAGATTCAGCCTATTCGCACAGAAGGGGCGGCCAGCGAGAAACGCTCCGAGAGCTACCAGGGAAGCTGCAAGCCGAATAGATCGATAATCTTCCTGATGGGCTCCGCTATGGTCACGACGTCTTTCACGACCACACCCACCATGCTCAGCTTACCGGCAATGCTATTAAGCAAGCCCCCTACTTCCTGAGGCTGCGGCTTCTCACTCCCGGCCGCTGCGTCCAGTTTTGTAAGGTCTTCCTGAATGGCCTTCTTCGCCGGGGGTTGCAACGGCAACTCAGAAATTGAATTGCGTAGTTCGGTAACGAATCCGGCTAGCTCCTGCCCGCTAACTCCCGCGTACACCGTCTTGCTGGCTTGTGCGCGATTCCCGACCGCCATCACGTCTGCCGTAACGCTGTTGGCTTGAATCCCGGAGTTGGACGTCGACCTCGGCGTAGCGCTCATGCCACCGCCTCCCGGGCCGCAGCCCGCTTCTTCCTCGGACCAGCTTGCGATTTCATGGCGGTGGCTCCGGATCCGACCGCAAGGCTCTCAGCCTTCACGTCCCCGCCCTGCACGATCACGCCGCTGTTCAAGATGGTCGTCCGCCGTTCGCGAATCTCAGACGTATCTATGTTGTGCTCGTCCAGGAAGTCCACAATCCCATCCAGAATCTGATGTTCCAGAACCTTGGTGTAGAAATCGCCATCCAGCTTCTGAAAGTAGTGCGAGAACGAGTCGCTGCCCAGTCCATAGCGCAGGCTGGATTGTGCCCCGTAGTTGTACTGCGGATTGCACGCAATCATCCGGCGGCGCTCACGTTCCCTGGTACCGAACAGCTTCGCGAGGCCTTCGCTGAAACGCGCAAGAACGAGTATTACAGAGCCGATGGCGTAGAACGGCCCAACCACCAGGCTCTTTACCAGGTGAGCCACGTGTCCTGCCATGCTGGGCGGAGCCAACCTGTCAGCCTCACGATACTTAGGGAGTAAAGGGGTCAGGAGAAACCGGTTAATTTCCACGAACAGGGTGCTACCTCGCAGCGCAGATCGAAAGAAATACGACATCACGAGATCGTTGCCCCAGTCGTGGACGCGAATCCATTGATAGTGACGGACGCGGGGATCGCTGATGTTCTTGAACTCGCCCGCTACGGCATCGTCCAGTCGCTGGACAGGCCGTCCGAAGACGTCAGGCAGGATCTGCCGATCGTCCCGGATATCCGCTCCGCTCACGAAACAGTAATCCTCGATGGCTAAACGCTCCAGCCGTAGCGACTGAATCTTTCGATCGATAGCCGAGTAAAACTCTTCCGCCGTGAAGGGAATCGGCCTGGAGGACTGCATGCGCCCGAACTCGCGCTCGCTGGGCTTGTTGATATCGACGGTGAACGACCATCCTCCCAGGTTCACGCCCGCCCCGACAAACGGCGTGAAGCCTTGGTAGACGATCAGATTCTGTTTGCTCAACGGGAAAGCGTCCGCGATCCCATCGTCCAATTGCGCGTGGAAACGGTCTTTCACCTCCGCGGCGTTGAAGTTGCTTCTCTGGTAATAGCGGCGCACGAACCCTCGCTCCTGCGCGGCTTTCTGCAGGTAGAGTCCCCCTGCGGCAAGGATCAGGACAACCAGGCCCAAGCCCGGAACGGTTGCGAGTCCAACGATCACGGCCACCACTACCGTCAACAGAAAGAACCAGACGTAGCGCCTCTCGCGGTGATCCGCAAACTTGCATACCTGCGCTACGAGAGGGACATCGACCCCGATCTCAGGGGCGCAGGCCCGATGCCTGTCCTCAAAATGATCGAGTACCTTCTTCCGGAATTGTCCCGAAAGTATGGCGCTGGCGCAAAGCAATCGCGTCGTTTCGTCGGTGGACATGGCTGAGCCTCCATATGCGGCTGGTGCTTCCGCTCTGTGCACTGCGGCAGCCGAGGTCGAGTCAGATTGGAGATAGCACGTGATCGCGACTAAGCAGCCGGCGCTTGCCAGGTCATAGAGGACACCGGGGAAGCGGACCTGCGGAGTTATCCAACGGCTAAGCCGCGCATAGTACGAGAGGACGGCTGCGTTCGAGGAACCTGTAAGCCGTGCGGTGAGGAGATACACACCGATCCCGACAATCCTCTGCAGATACCAGGTAACGATCAGCAGGATAGCTAAGGTGGAGAAATGCGCGTGAGATACGCCCTTCCGGATGACCGCGTAAAGGATGAGAGCCGAGAGAGCCCCGCGAAGCATGAGCAATCCATGCTGTTGGAGTGAAAGACGCCCGAAATAGGCGTACTGCGAATGCATCGCGCCGAGCAGGAAAAAGTACGCCTCATTCAGGAGCGCACCGAAGAGGAGGATCGTGACCGGCGCGGTAGCGCGAAAGCGCGCGCGCTCTTTGACCAACTTGGAGCACACTAAGAACAGCAGCAAGAGTATTGCAAGGATCCCGAGCGTGGACTGGTCGTTCGAATCCATGGCGCGGCACCGCTTTCAGGGAAGGGTGGCATTATATTGCTCCTGACCACGCGAGACAAGGATATTCATCGATCCCCTTTGGCTGAAGCAGCCCCATCGGAGCGCCCCAAGCCCCTCCGCCATCGAAACCTGACCCTTTCGGGCCATCTGGGCCTGCTTGGCCGCGGTCTCCCGCTGGGCTACCATGAAGACTTGATCGCTCATCTCGTCAGACTCGGGCGGCCGGGACACGCATATGCGTGGCTTGGCCGCGAGACAAGGCACGATCCCCATGCTGAATCAGAAGAGAATTGCCGTCGTTCTGCCCGCGTATAACGCCAGCCGTACCCTCGAGCGGACGGTGGACGAGATTCCTCGCGAGATCGTCGACGACATCATCCTCACCGATGACGCCAGCTCCGACGACACCTCGCAGATCTCCGAGCGGCTGGGCCTTGCTACCATTCGCCACGACCGCAACATGGGCTACGGCGGCAACCAGAAGACCTGCTACACCGCCGCGCTGGCGCGCGGCGCCGATGTCATCGTCATGCTGCACCCGGACTACCAGTACACCCCGCGCCTGGTCTCCGCCATGGCCTCCATGATCGTCTACGGGGAATACGACTGCGTGCTCGGCTCCCGCATCGTCGGCGGGGGCGCCCGCCGCGGCGGGATGCCGCTCTACAAATACGTGGCCAACCGCGCCCTCACGTTTGCGCAAAACCTTCTCATCGGCGAAAAAATGTCTGAATATCACACCGGCTACCGCGCCTGGAGCCGGGCCGTGCTCGAGCGCCTGCCGCTGCTGAGCTGCTCGGATGACTTCGTCTTCGATAACCAGATGCTGGTGCAGGCCGTGCACTTCGGCTTCCGCGTCGGCGAAATCTCCTGCCCCACCAAGTATTTCGAGGAAGCCTCCTCGATCAACTTCCGCAGAAGTGTCACCTACGGCTTTGGCGTCCTGCGTACCGCCTGCGACTTCCGCCTCAAGCGGCTGGGTCTCGTCAACCCCGCATTCCTCGCCGATGACCCGAGCCACCGCCTGGCCTTCCACCCGGTCTCTCTGCCCTCCATGGCGTAAGCGCCGCCAGCCGGATGCATGCCCTTAGCTGGTGTGCAGCGCGCCGACGCTGCGGAGGATCCGCCTTACTTTCTTGGGTGAGATGGAGAGGCGTTCAGCGACGCGGGACACTTTCTTGCCTTCGCGCAGCCATACCTGCGGAATGACCACCTCGGCGAACTCTTCGGTCATCTGCTGGAAGGTCTTGTGGCCGACAATGCCTTGCGACCAGGCGCGCAGTGTCTCGTCGATGCCAATGGAGCGCATGATGCGGGACTTCAAGGCCGAGAGCTCTTCCCCGAGATGGTCGCGGTCGTAGGAGCGCAGCAGGGCGGCGGATTCGACTTCGCAACGCCGCGCCTCCTCCCATTCTTTAAAGAAATCGCTCGCGGCCACCATGCCGCCGACGATGTGCGCGCCGGCGAGCAAGCGCCGGTTCTGGGTCTGCCGCGCCAGTTGCACCGCCTCTTCGGCGTAGCGGCGGGCCTGGTGCGCGTGGGTGGCGATGTCGGCGTCCTCGCCCAGTTCCTCGTCCACGCGCGCGTTTTCCGCATAGGCCTCAAGAATGCGCGCACGCGCCATCAGGATGAGGTCGTGCTTGCTGCAGGCCAGGTCGTAGGCTTTGGCGCCTTCCGCCGCGGCGCGTTCGATGTCGCCGAGATCGAGGTGCAGGTAGCCGCCGTTGACCAGCACCGATCCGCTGCCGCCGTGGTGCTGGTGCAAGGTGTAGATCCTACCCGCCCATTCCAGGTCGGCGAGCGCCTGGTGGCAGAGCGCCATGTAGCGGCTTTGCACGCTTCCGCTGCCGCCTGCCGGACGAGGCCTGGCGGGGGGCCGCTTGCCGGCGCGGGCGTCCAGCCGCTTGCGCAAATTGAGCGCCAGCAAACGTTTTACATAGGCGGCATTGACGAGGGTGCGCGCGAGGTTGCGGTGATCGGGATTGCGCCGCTGATACTGGGCGATGGCGCGCTCATAGTGGGCAAGTGACTCGGCGTATTCGCCGGTGCGGCGCACGATGCGGCCACGCGCGGAGCTGATGTTGCCGAGGGAGATGCCGTCATCGGTGGTGCGGAGGTCTTCCTCCGCGCGATCGAGCAGTGACCACGCTTCCCTGGGCTCCGCGCGCTGGAAGACCAGCCACGCTTCCTGAATCTGGATGGCGGCCGCGAGCTTGTTCAGCCCCAGGCGCTGGGCCAACTGGCGCGCGGCAAAGATGTCTTCAAACGCTCGCTCATACTCGCCTTTTTTGCGGTGCGCCCGGCCTTTCCAGAAATGCGCCAGCACGCTGAGCCGTTCGCTGCCCAGCTCGCGCTCCGCCCCAAGCACGAAACCGAGCAGTTCGATGGCGCGATCGGCATCCTCATGCGCCATGGCGGTAAACGCCTCGGCCATACGCACCATCAGGAAGTCGCGCAGAGGCATGTGGGAACGGGAATCCGGCGAGAGCTGTTGCAGCAGGTCATCGATGAGCTGTGGCGATTCGTACCCCAAGTCCACCCATTGCGCCAGGCAGAGCAGGAAGGCGGCGGGCGCGGGTCCCAGGCCGTTCAGCGTGGCGCGCCTGCAATCCAGGCGCGCAAGCAGCGCGACGCCATCTCCGACGCGGCGTTCTTCGATGGCGCCATTCAGCTCGTCGATGAGCTGCTCGGTGATGGGGATCGCCAAAACGGGAGCGGGCACAGTTGGTGGGGTTGGCACGGAGACAGGCATGCGGGCTGATTGTAAGAGCCGGCATCCGGAACGGTCGAGCAAAAAGCTGCCCAGCATGGCATTTCGTGCCAGCCGGAGGTTACTCGTCCGAATCGGACGAGCGTCCACGGAGTCCTCCAGCGGTTGCCGAAGGTGTCCGTGCTCGCATCTACTCCTCGCATTGGCACATGGCGGAGGCGCTCCATAGACGCGCCTTGCCCTCGCGTTCCCCAGCGAGCATTCCAAAATCCCAGGAGTCAGCAATGCTCATCGCACCCGTGGACAAGTATGCGGTATATCGCTTCAGTGCAGAGATCACCGATGGGGAAGGGACCATGAAGGCGCAGCTTGGAGGCAAGGGCGCGGGCTTGGCGGAGATGACGCGGCTCGGCGTTCCCGTACCTCCCGGCTTCACGATTCCGACGAGCGCCTGCCGCCATTACTTGAAATACAAGCGGTTGCCGGAGCAACTGGAGCATGCCGTCGATACGGCGGTCTCCTGGCTGGAGGCGAAGCAGAGGCAGAGCTTTGGCGGAGCGAAGGACCCGCTGCTGGTGAGCGTGCGTTCGGGCGCCGCCGTGTCCATGCCCGGCATGATGGACACCATTCTGAACGTAGGGCTGACCGACGGCAACGTGGAAGGTCTGGCCGCGGCCAACGGCGACATGCGTTTTGCGCTGGATTCGTACCGGCGGCTGATACAGATGTTCGGGTCCGTGGTGCTGCAGGTGCCGAAGGCCCAGTTCGACCAGGTGCTGGAGCGGGTGAAGCACGAGCAGGGGGTGGAGTTCGACTTCGAGCTCAAGGAAGAGGCGCTGCGCACCATCATCGCCGGGTTCAAGGCGTGCGTACTCAAGCACGCCGGCCGCCCGTTTCCTGAGGACGCGCGCGAGCAACTGCTGATGGCGACGGAGGCGGTGTTTCAGTCGTGGACCAACACCCGCGCCCAGCATTACCGCCGGATGTACAACATTCCGGAGGAGGCGGGCACGGCCGTTACGGTGCAGGCCATGGTCTTCGGAAACTCCGGCATGGACAGCGGAACCGGGGTCGGCTTCACCCGCAACCCGATCGTCGGGGATCGTGCGATCTTCGGCGAGTTCCTGCCCAATGCGCAGGGTGAAGACATCGTTGCGGGCATTCGCACGCCGCTCCCGCTCTCCGAACTGGCGAAGACCATGCCGGCGATCTACGAGCAGCTTCGCGCGGTGACCAAGCGGCTGGAGACGCACCTGCACGACATGCAGGACTTCGAGTTCACGGTGCAGAAGGGCGAGCTGTTCCTGCTGCAGACGAGAACCGCGAAGCGCAGTGCGCTGGCGGCGCTGCGGTGCGCGGTGGATATGGCGCACGAGGGGCTGATCTCCAGAACCGAAGCGCTGCAGCGGGTAAAGCCGGAGCTCATCAGCGAGATCCTGTCACCGCAGCTCGATCTCTCCGAGGTAGACGTCGCGCCGGTGACGCGGGGACTTCCGGCATCTCCAGGCTCGGCCGTGGGACAGATTGCGCTGACCGCGGACCGTGCCGTAAGCATGGCCGGCAAACATCGCGAGACGCCGGTGATCCTGGTGCGGCAGGAGACGGTGGCGGATGACATCCATGGCATGGAGGCCTCGGTCGGGTTTCTGACGGCGCATGGCGGAGCGACCAGCCACGCGGCGGTGGTGGCGCGCGGCATGGGCAAGTGCTGCATCACGGGCGCGAAGGCGGTGGTGGTGGACGACCAGGCACGCAGCGTGCAGATCGGCGAGCTGACGCTGCGCGAAGGCGACTGGTTGTCACTCGACGGGCTTTCCGGGCAGGTATTCGCCTGCAAGGTGCCGCTGCGTGCTGCCGCGCTGAACAATGCGACGCTGGACGAGTTTCTGGAATGGGCACAGTGCGTCAGCGTGATGCCGGTGCGCGCCAACGCGGATACGCCGGAGGATGCGGCGCGCGCACGCCGTGCCGGCGCATCCGGTATCGGCTTATGCCGCACCGAGCATATGTTCTTCGCGCCGGAGCGGCTCAAGTGGATCCGGGCGATGATTCTGACGGAGAATCTGGACCAGCGCCGGCAGGCGCTCAACCGCCTGTTGCCGATGCAGCGCGCCGACTTCGAGGCGCTCTTCCGCACCATGGATGGGCTGCCGGTCACCATCCGGTTGATCGATCCGCCGCTGCATGAGTTTCTGCCGCGGCTGGAGGAGATCGACGAACGGCTGCGGCATGCGCGGCTCAATGCGCGGCATGAGGCGGAGATCGCGGAGCTGGAACGGCTGCGTGCGCGCACGCGAGAGCTCGAGGAATCGAACCCGATGATGGGTCACCGTGGCTGCCGGTTGGGGATCACGCACCCGGAGATTATCGTCATGCAGGTGCGGGCGATCCTGGAAGCGGCGATTGCGGTGCAGAGAAAGGGCGTACGCACGACACCGGAGATCATGGTGCCGCTGGTGGCGGGGCTGGGCGAGGTGCGCGCCATCCGCAAGCTGGTGGACGATACGGCCGAGGCGGTTTTTGCCGAACTGCGGCAGTCCACGCCCTACAAATTCGGCGCGATGATCGAGCTGCCGCGCGCTGCGGTGTGCGCGGGAGCAATCGCGAACGAAGTGGACTTCCTCTCCTTCGGCACCAATGACCTGACCCAGATGACGTTCGGGTTTTCACGCGACGATGCGCGGAAGTATCTCGACGCGTACATCGAGGCAGGCATTCTGGAGAAGGACCCCTTCATTACGCTGGATCGCGAGGGGGTAGGAGCGCTGATGCAGATGGCGGTAGAGAGCGCGCGAGCGGCCAACCCGGCGATCAAGATCGGTGTGTGCGGTGAGCACGGCGGCGATCCGGAGTCGATCGAGTTCCTGGAAACGCTCGATCTCAATTACGTGTCCTGCTCGCCGGCGCGCATTCCCGCGGCGCGGCTGGCTATTGCGCAGACCTCCATCGCCGCCGGAGACCGTACGTCTTCGGTGGTGCAGATGGAGTCGCATCCGGAAGAGCTCAAAGTGGCGATGTAGCTGCCGGATCGAGGTCTTCTCCTAAGTTCGTATCTTCCCTTAGGGCCCGGCGTGGATCGCAGGGCCTTATTTTTTTTGTGCAACGCCGTACTTCTAGTGCTTGGCCGCAACCCGCCTGGCGTCGGCGCCAGTGCTGCCCTTGGTATCCGCCAAGGCGGCTTCGATCATCGAATACAGCCGCGAGCGGTCGACCACTTCCACGAACGGCACGCCCTTGGTGGAGTTGGTAACCACCCAGAAGGTCGGGGTGTGCTCGATTCCGATGCGCTGGCCAAGAGCGTAATCGGCCTTCACCTCGGCCGCGAGTTTCTTCTGCGGATCCATCACGAAGGGCAAGGCGATGCCGTGGCCGGCTGCGAACTTCTGCGTGAAGTCGCGCAGGTTCGCGAGCGCCTTATCGCCGTTCGGCACGCCATCCTCAAGCACCGTGATGTTGTTCTGGTTGGCGAAGACGGCGTCGCGATACTCGTCTCCCACCTTCTTGGACTTGGTGTCGAACCAGCGCGCATTCACGGCTGCCTGAAAGCTCCAGTCGTGCTGCGGCAGGGGAAAGTCATGCCGCACCCATGGAATGTGGTACTGCTCGGTCGCCTGCTTCAGCATGGGGTTCACGCGAGCGCAGTCCGGGCACTCCAGATCTTCGAACTCCACGATGGCCACGCGCGCTCCGGGCGGCGGATGGAGCGCCGAAGTGTCATGCACGGGGGTTGTTGGCTCCTGCTGTGGCCCGGCGAACTGGGCATGCGCGCCGGTGACGGTTGTCACGGCAGCAACCACCAAGGCGAGACGGGCAAAGGTCGAGAGACGGGGAAGACGAAAGCGGGAGGAGACGGGCATATGCATTAGACTCACGTATTTCCAGATTGTAGCGGAAGGCGCGGCTGCGAATTGCTGGGGCACATACGGCCGACCGGAGACACGCGACGATTTTGTGCTGCCTGCGGGGCAGCCAGCATAGGATGCCTACATGGCGAATAGCTCCAACACATCCGACATTTCCAACACGCCGGGAATGCGCTATGACCCTGAGCCGCGATGGCCGGCAATTCTGGCTCTGCTGGCGGTGGGCGCGCTGCATCTGGCGCTGCCGGACGCGCTGAGTATGGGGCCAAGCTGGCTATTGATCGCGGCCGTCGCGGTGCTGACGGTGCCCACCGTGATTGCGCGGTACCGAGGCCACTTCACCGCCAGTCAGATCATCGCCTATGTCATGCTCATCTTCGTCACGGTTGCGCTGATCTGGTCCCTGTGGGGGCTGATTGCGGCCTTGCCCGGTCATGTGGAGGCACCGAGAGATCTGCTTCGTTCGGCCACGGTGCTTTGGGTGAGCAACATCCTGGTGTTTGCGTCTTGGTATTGGCGGCTGGATGCTGGCGGACCGTACGCGCGTGAACAGCGAGAGACGCACAAGGATGGCGCTTTCCTGTTCCCGCAGATGACCATCCCCGCGGCCAAGCTGCCGGCAGAGCAACGCCGGTGGACTCCGGAGTTCGTCGATTATCTGTTCCTCGCCTTCAACACCAGCACGGCCTTTTCTCCGACGGATGTACCCATCCTGTCGCGCTGGGCCAAGCTGCTGATGATGACGCAATCCACCATCTCGTTTGCGACCGTGGCACTGCTGGCGGCGCGCGCGGTCAACATTCTCTAGGACGCTCCGAGCGAGACAAAGTCCCGGGCGAGAATCTACAGTGGACGGTATGCGGAATCAGGCGAGTACGGCTTCCTTCGGACTGTTCGTGATCGTGCTGCTGGGAGCGATCTACTGGCTCCTGCATCAACATGGGCGGCCGCAGTACGGACTGGTGGCCGTGCTGCTCGGCATTCTGGTGCTGCGTGCAGGATTGTTTTTCTACAACCTGCAGCAGCAGAGAAAGCGACTGGAGCGGGGGCGGAGTTCGTCGATTCCGAAAGCGAGGCAGAGGCTGGGCCTGGATCCGGCGAATGACGCGGCGGATGACGCGGCGAATGAGGACGCCAAACAAGAGCGGGACGACATGCAGTAGGGCCATGCCGACTGCGCTCGGGACGACGAGAGTGTCGAGTCCGAGCGGACGAGCACTGAGCCCATCAGAATGCCCATCAGGAGGCGCGCTTCTTTTTCCTGCCTTTGTCCTTCCTGCCAGGCTTCTTCGCTTTGGTTTTTTCCTGGTGCGTCGCGGCGGCTGCCTTTTTGCTTTTCCTGGGCTTGGACGCAGCACGTTTCGCTTGATCCGGCTGTTCATCGCGAAGAAGAGAAAACTGCAGCCGGCGTTCCACGGTATCAACGCGATCGAGCACCACGCGCAGCCGGTCGCCGATTGAGAAGCGCCGGCCATGGCGGCTGCCGATGATCTGCCGTGTGTTCTCGCGGTAGGTGTAGAGGTCGCCCTGCAAGGCATCGATGGGAACCAGGCCTTCGATGAACAGGTCGTTCAACTCCATGAAGAGGCCGAACTTCGTCGCGTTCATCACCATAGCATCGAAGTCCTCGCCGATGCGGTCCTGCATGAACTTGACCTTCTTCCACTCCAATAGCTCACGCTCCGCTTCGGCGGCGCGGCGCTCGGTGTCGCTGGTCTCCTTGGCAATGTTGGCGAGCTCGTCTGTAGCGTATGGAGACAGCAGATCGATTCGCACCCCGACTTCGCCGGGATGGGGCACCCGGCCCGGTTGCGGTGCAGGCAGATCTGCGGAGCGGCCTGAGACGCCGGCGCGGAGCAGGGCCTTGCTGATGCGATGCACGACAAGGTCCGGATAGCGGCGGATAGGCGATGTGAAGTGGGTGTAGGCGGGCGTGGCCAGAGCGAAGTGGCCTTCGTTCTTCTCGCTGTAGCGGGCCTGCTTGAGCGAGCGCAGCATCAGATGCGAGAGAATGCGCTCCTCCGGCGTGCCGGCTATTTTTTCCGCCAGCTTCTGATACATGCGCGGCGTAACCGGGATATCCTGCGGAATCTCGTGCGTGCGGGGTTGGCTGTGCTGCCGACTGCCCGTATGCTGACGGCCGCGGGCGTTGTGCGCGCGGAACTCCCGCCGCTCCGAGCGGAACTGCACCCGCTTCACCGGCAATGCGCCCAGGCCGAGCGAGTAGCCGAAGTGCGCGGCGGTCTCTTCAAAGTCGATGACGCGGCGAGCCTCCGGCTTTTCGTGGATGCGGTAAAGCGAGGGTGCGCCGAGCGCCTGATGCCACGCGGCGACGCACTCGTTCGCGGCGAGCATAAATTCTTCGATCAGCCGGTTGGCCCAGGTGCGCTGGCCGCGGACGACGCCCTGCATCAGCCCCTGCTCGTCGAACTCGATCACGGCTTCGGGTAGGTCGAAATCGATGGACCCACGGCGTTCGCGCTTGCGGTTGAGGATGAGCGCGAGCGCGTGCATGCGCTCGAACTCCGAAACCAGTGGCGCAAACTGCCGGCGCACGGCCTCGTCTCCGGCGAGGATCTGGTGCACCTGGGTGTAGGTCATGCGCCGCGCCGAGCGGATGACGCCTTCCAGAACCTCGTAGGTGAGCACCGCTCCCTCACGATCGAGCTGCACGATGCAGGAGAGGACCAGCCGGTCCTCGTCCGGACGCAGGCTGCAGATGTCGCTCGAAAGCTCCTGCGGCAGCATGGGCACCGCGCGATCCGGGAAGTAGACCGAGGTGCCGCGCAGGTGGGCTTCGAGGTCGAGCGCCGAACCCGGCGTGACGTACTGCGCTACGTCCGCGATGTGCACTTGGAGTTCGTACCCGGTCTCTGTCTCTCGGACCAGCACGGCGTCGTCGAAGTCCCGTGCAGTTTCGCCGTCGATGGTGACGATGGGCAGATCGCGGAAGTCACGCCTGCGACTGGCCGCGGAGGTAGATTCGCCTTCGCCGGGCGCGTGGTGGGACGTATCGGGAGGCTGGTGCTCCACGGCCGCGAGATCCCGTGCTTCCGCGAGCACCTGTTCGGGGAAGATGTGCGGCAGGCGGTGCTTGCGGATCACGATTTCGACGTCAACGCCGAAGTCATCCGGATCGCCCAGAACTTCCATCACGCGGCCGCGCGCGGGGCGGGTAAGGGTGGGCCAATCGGTGATCTCGACATCCACCACCAGACCTTCCAGATCGCGTTCGCCATGCGCGTGCTGCGCGTGGCGAGCCTCATCGCCGAGCACGCGATGCGGGGCAACGGAAGTGGACGGGTGCTCGTCGCCGAAGGGGATGAGGATGGGTTGGGTCATGCGCTCGTCAAAGGGAACGACGTAGTTGCCCGGCGTGCGGCCGCCACGCGCGTATTGGAAGCGTCCGACCACGGTGGTGTTGCGGCGGGTGACCACCTGCACGATGCGGCCGTAACGGCGGCCGGCATTCGCACCGCCGGCGCGCGGAGGCGCCATCTCCACCAGCACCTGGTCGCCCTGCATGGCCCCGTGGAGTTCGGCGGGCGGGATGAAGATGTCCTCGTCTGCAACCGCGGCGCGGGACTGGTTCTGTAGCTGGGGACGGACGAAGCCATAGCCGTCGCGATGCAGGTCCAGGCGGCCGGCAATGAGATTCGACCGGGCCGCAGCCGCGCGGGGCAGACTCCACTGGTCGTCGTCGGTCTTCACCAGCGCGCCCTGCAGGGTCAGCCGGGCGAGTTGCTCCTGCAGCAGGCGGCGCTCGCGTCCCCCGCCAAGCCCGAGCTCGCGCACCAGTTGCTTGTATCCCGCGCGTTGTCCAGGGGAACGCCCGATGCGATTGAGGAGTTCGCGATCCGTCGCCATAGCTCTTTCACGATGGTACAGGGAGGGAAAACCTACCACTTAAGTGCCAGGGCGGCGAAAAGATTGTTGACAAGGGTGCCCTTTTCGTTGAGAGATGGGTAATATGCAGACAAAGGCAAGACCAGCGATGTGGGCATGCTTCTGTCGCATGCAGGCGCTAGGATAGAGATCGACCCCCGCACATCTTCCGGGGACAAGGCCGGTCACGAGAGCGGGCGAGGTGTTCCCGCGCGGCAGTGTTTCCGGAGTGGCAAACATTCAGCAGCAGTAGAAAGGAAACGCCCAAGCAATGTGGAAACCGAACACGCCCGGTACCTCTCCCCAATCTCCCAGCGCCGAGCCCAATCGTTCAACGGTGCCTCCGAACTCTTCCGGTGTTGAACCGAGCCCGGCCAATTCCCGTCCCAGCGCGCCTGTAGCCACCCAGGCCGCCGCGGACCAGGCCACTATCGGCAAGAGCCTGGTGGTCAAGGGCGAGGTCACGGGTTCCGAATCGCTCTACATCGACGGCAAGGTCGAGGGCGCGATCAACCTGCCCGGCAACCGCGTGACGGTGGGCCGCAACGGTCAGGTCGCGGCGAACATCTCCGCCCGCGAGGTTGTTGTTCTCGGCAAGGTGCGCGGCAACATCAACGCCAGCGATCGCGTGGACATTCGCAGCGAGGGCTCGCTCACCGGCGATGTCATTGCCCAGCGGATCTCGATTGAAGACGGCGCGTTCTTCAAGGGCGGCATCGACATCCGCAAGCCCGGCGGTCCGAACAAGGACGCAGCCCCGGTGGAGAGCAAGGCGACCAGTTCGGTGCTCGCCGCGGACGTGCACAAGCCGGTCCAAGTCTAAGCAAACGACGCAGAATGCAGCAAGGCTCCGCTTCGGCGGGGCCTTTTCTGCGTTCGAGAAGAATGCGCAAGCTGAGATGTGATGTTTCACATTTTCGCTTGTCTAATCTCCATCCATGCGCCGCGCATCCGCCACTGCCGTGCTGCTGGTCCTGGTGCTGGCTACCATGGCGCCGTCCTGCGTGGCCGGATGGAGCTACGAGCCTGCGCCGGCCTGCAATGGTCGCAGCGTGCAGCATGCTTGCACAGGAAGGGCAACAAGCGCCGGAGCGGCTGCGGGTCCTTCGCTCAGCTCACAGAAACCCGCGTGCGGCTTGCGCAGCTTTGTCGTTCTGCATTGCGTAAAGCTTCAGCCGGCCGAGTTTCGGGTTCCGCTCCCGGGTCCGGTGGGTAGTGTCCTGCGGCCGGCGAACGCAGTCATCATCGTTTCCTCGATCGGTTCTCCTGAGACGGATCGAGGCCCTCCCCGTTCCTGAAAACAGCCAAGTGCGCGTCCCAAGCCGACCTGTGTCTGCTCGCGGGACTGTCTTCACACGCAACCTTTGTTTTCAAGGAGCATGTATGAAAAGAGCAAGTTGGATATTCGTCTCCCTGCTATTCCTGGCCGGCATCGGCCTTGCGCCGGCACAAACCGCACATGCGGGTGCACACCGCACGGACACGCAGGTGATCGACTTCATCCTGTCTTTACAGGAGCAGACGATTGTCGACATGGCCGAGGCTATGCCCGCAGAAAATTATTCGTTCGCTCCCACCCGGGGCGAGTTCAAAGGCGTGCGAACCTTCGCTGAGCAGCTCAAGCACATTGCGGCCGATAACTATCTGCTGGGCGCGGGCATTCTCGGCGAAGATCCGCCTGTCGACGTGGGCACAGGCGAAAGCGGCTCGAATGCGCTCCGCACCAAGCCGGAGATCATCGCGTACGTAAAATCGTCCTTCGCCTATATGCACCGGGCGGCGGCTGCGATTGATGATGCCAACGCGCCGATTTCCACGCCGGAGATTTCGCCTTGGCCGAAGGGGACAGCCACACGCCTCGGTCTCGCGGTCGAGGACACCGCGCATACCTGGGACCACTACGGTCAATTGGTGGAATATCTGCGGATGAGCGGCATCACTCCCCCGGCCAGCCGCAAATAAGGTCATCACTCCAGAGGTGAACCACTCAACCCCTCCAACGATTGGGTGGTTCACACATTTGGACCTGCACACTCCATCGTTAGACCGAGCCGTCCCGCTTTGCCGGTAGGTGGGTCCAGGACGTCCGCAGTTTGCTGCTCGAGACTCTATTCGACCGAAAGATCCTCAACGAAGAATAGCCGGGATTGGTGAAGAGTCGTGGTTTCCCACCCTTCGTCGCGCTCAGGATGGGGCACCCGACATTCGTGCCGGGCAAATGGAAAACTAGAGCTCCGCTGCTGCGGCGAGCACTTCGGGGACGATGCTGTCGATATCGGCGTGGGTGGTGCGGTGGTTGACGATGCAGGCGCGGAGGCAGAACGTATCCGCGAGGGTAGCATTTGAGAGGTAGACGTGGCCGCGTTCGTTCACCCGCGTGAGGATAGCGGCGTTCAGGCGGTTGAGCTCAGGGCCGGACGTTGCGCCGGCGCCGCGATACCGGAAGCACACCGCGCTCAAGGGAATGGGCGCGAGCAACTCCAGTCGAGAGTCGGCGCGAATCCGCGCTGCCAACTGCTGCGCGTGCGCCAAGTCCCGGCGGATGGCGTCGCGAAAGAGCGCGAACCCGTGATAGCGCAATGAGAGCCACAGGCGCAGAGCGCGGAACCGCCGCGAGAGTTCCATCGATTCCTCAAAGAAGGCGAAACCCTCGACCGGATCGGTGTTGAGCGAGCGGGCGTAGTCTCCGCTGTGCGCGAAGGCGGTCTGCGCCGCAGCGCGGTCGCGATAGAGCAGGCAGCCGGCATCGAGCGGCTGGTAGAGCCACTTGTGCGCGTCGAGCGAGAGTGAGTCGGCCTGGTCGAGTCCCCGAAACTGATCGGGCGCCACCATGGCGGCCAGAGCGCCATACGCGCCATCGACATGCAGCCATGCGTTGTGGCGGTGGGCTATCTCGGCCAATTCGGGGAGCGGATCGATCGCGCCGGTGTTGACCGTCCCGGCGCTCGCGACTATGGCGATGGGATGTTTGCCGGCGTCGCGGTCCCGTTGCATTGCGCGGTCAAGCTCTTCCGGGACCATGCGGAAGGAGGCGTCCGTGGCAATCAGCCGCAGGTTGTCACGCCCGATGCCGAGCAGGGCCACGCTCTTGGGAATGGACATGTGAGCTTCCCCCGAGGCGTAGACCGTTCCATGCGCGCCTGCCCCGCTCTCATTCGCGGGCAGCCTGGCTTCGCGGGCCATTGCGAGGCCCATGAGATTGGCGGACGAGCCTCCGCCGGTGAGGCTGCCGGTGAAGCGAGGACAGCCGATAGCCTCGGCCAGCCAGCCCACGACTGTACGCTCGAGGGTGACCGCCGCGGGCGCGGACCGCCAGGCAGTGACGTTCTGGTTGAGTACGCTGGCCAGCAGGTCCGCCGTCGCCCCCACGGCTTCTCCGGAGCCGAGGACGTAGCCGAAGAAGCGGCCGTTCTGCGCACGCGAGTGCTCAAGAACATCGTTGAGAGCGTCGAAGGCTGCCTCGCCGAGGCCTTTTTCGGGCAAGCCGCCCCGAAAAGCCGCTTCGGTGGTCTGCCCGGCGGCGCTGGGAGCGATGGACCGCGCGTCGATGGTCTGCAGGTAATCGGCGGCCAGGGTGGTGATGTGTTCCGCCAGGCGCCGGAACTGATAGGGCGAGATGTCGAGCGGGTTCATGCGGAGCATCCGCCGAGGATTTTACACGCGCCCGTCCCGACGCCCGTCCGCCGCGTCTTCAGCAGACATGCATGGAACGCAAGCTTACTCTTCCCGCAGCAGGCGCGCGGGGTCGATGTGCAGGGCGCGCTGCGCCGGGATAGCCGCGGAGATCAGCCCCACGCCGGCCATGGTGAGCGCGACCGCCAGAATCACCACCGGATCGGATGCGGTGGCCTGATAAACGATGCTCGCCAGCAGACGACTGGCCGCGATGCCGAAGACCAGCCCGACCAGCGATCCCAGGGCAAGCAGCGTGGCGGTACGTCCCAGCGCCGCGCGCAGCACCTGCCTGTTCTGCGCACCCAGGGCAACGCGAATGCCCAGCTCGCGCATGCGATTGGAGACGGTGTAGCTGGCGAGGCCGAAGATGCCGGTGATGGCGAGCATCATGGCCAGGGCGCCCAGCACGCCCAGCGCGACAGTGGCAGTGCGGGCCGGGAAGGTCATCAGGCTGAGGGCATCGAGCCAGGTGCTCACCGCGAAGACGGGAAGGCCGCTGTCCACACCCGCGATGGCATGCCGCACGGCGGGGATCATCTCCGCGGGGTCGCGCGGGGAGCGCACCAGCAGCACCGTATCGTTGTCCGGACGTTGCAGAATGGGCCAGAAAACGGCGGGGGAGGGATCCTCGGTCAGCGTCGTGTACTTGCCGTCTTCCACGAGCCCGACGATTTCGGTCTCCTTGCCCGGGAAGGTTGGATAGTGCAGCCCGACCACGTTTTCGGTTCCAAAGAGCCGCCGGGCGAAGGTCTGGTTCACGATCGCCACCCGGGGGGAATTGGCATCATCCTCCTCGTTGAAAGCGCGTCCAGCCAGGAGCCTGGTTCCAGCGGCAGCGAAGTAGGTGGGAGATATCTCGAAATAGTTTGCTTGGAATTTCGAATTAGCGGCGCTGAAATCTGTCGTCCCCGGCGCGAAGATCGAATTGTTCGATTGGTTAAGACTCAGGGGCGTGGTGTTCCCGTAGGCGGCCACGGAGACGCCGGGGATAGAGGCCACGGCGTGCAGCAGGCGCTGCTGTACGATGGCCCGCTGGGCATCTGTATACCCGCCGAGTTGAGTGTCGAGGGTGGCTATCGTAACGTTGCCGGGCTTAAAGCCGAGCGGCATGGTGAAGGTGCGGCGCAGCCCGCGTACGGCGACAAACGAAGACGTGACCAGCAGGCAGCAGAGCGCCATCTGCACCGCCAGCAGCGCGTACCGTAAGGCGAAACGGCCCTGCGGTTCCCCGGTGCTGCCGCCCGCTTTGAGCGTGTGGTTGGGATCGGTGCGCCACACCTGCCGCGCGGGCATGATGCCGAAGAGCAGTCCGGTGAGCAGGGCCAGCAAGGCCGCGAACAGGTAGACCATTGGACCGGGGGGAACCAGGAACTGCACGGGAATCTCCACCCGGGCCGGATGCCACTGGCTGAGAGCGCGCAGCAGCGCCGCTGCCAGCAGGGCCGCGGCCGCGCCTCCGATGAGCGACATCGCCACCGATTCGGTCAGCAGTTGGCGGAGGATGCGCGCGCGGCTGGAACCCAACGCGAGGCGAATGCCGAGCTCGCGGGCGCGGTCAGCGGTGCGCGACGCGAACAAGCCGCCGAGGTTGGCGCAGGCCGCCAGCAGCACCAACAGCGCCAGTAGCATGACACCGGCAAGAAAGCCGCGCACCGGAGCGCCGAGCGCATCACCCAGCAGGCCGGGCGTGGTTACGCGCAGGGTAAGACCTTTATCGTTCGAGGGGTAATCATGGGCAAGCTGCGCGGCCACATGCGCGAGGTCGGCGTCTGCCTGCGCAGGTGTCACTCCAGGCTTGAGCCTTCCCACAACCCAGGAGTTTGAGTCGCCGCGCCGCTCCAGCCAGTTTTCTCCTTCGATCTCCGGGGCGTTCTGAATGGGCACCCAGATCTCCGGCCAGATGAAGCGCTCTGTGCCGTTGAAGTTCCTGGGAGCGACGCCGAGAACGGTGTAAGGGTGCTTGTTCACCGCGATCGCCTTGCCGACGATCCGCGGATCGCCGCCGTAGCGCACCTTCCAGCAGGAGTAGCTCAGGACGGCGACCGCACTGCCGTTGATCTTGGCATCTTCCGCGGGATGGAAGAAGCGGCCGAGCAGAGGCTGCACGCCTAGCATGTCGAAGTAGTTGCCGCTGGCTTCGTATCCCCAGACCGGCTGTGCCGCGCCACGAACGCCTATTCCTACCCGCGCCAGACGGTAGACGCTGACGGCCGAGAAGGTGCTGTTGCGGTCGCGGATGTCGCGGTAGTTGGGATAGGAGACCGAGAGCTCGCCGGACCGCCGGCCCTGGATCTGGTAAAGCTGCCGCGCTTGCGGGACCGGCAGTGGATGCAACACCAACCCATTCACTACGCCGAACACAATGACGTTGGCGGCGATAGCCATGGTGAGCGTGAGAATGGCGGTGAGGGCAAAGCTGGGCGTCCGGCGCAACTGGCGGAAGGTGTAAGCGAGATCCTGGGTCAGTGTATGCATAATTTGGCTCGCAGCTAGCCAGCGTATGTGCACGCCCGCGACCACTCGTGGCTGTGTGCAAGTTGATGAAAAGCATACGCATGGAAGGGAGTACGTGTTCTGGAGATGCGGCGCGGCTGTCCGGGATTGGACATCGCCGCACGGAAATGGGCAGGGCCTCAGACCTCGGCGGCAACTGGAGTTAGCCGGGACGGCGGCGCAGGCGGCGCAGGAGACCACCGGCGGCTTCGACCTTCATCCAGGAGGTGAGGGCGAAGTAAAGGACGGCGTAGGGAATGAGCACAGCGGCGCCCACCAGCAGGGGACGGTGGAAGGGCAGGTACAGCTTGAGGGCGAGGCATGCCCCGGCGGCAACCAGCGCCGCGAGCCACAGCCGGGCGATGCGCGACGCGGCGAAGGGAACGTGGCCGATGCGGGTGTGCAGCGAGCGCCGCAGCAGCGTGAACTCTACCCAGCCGGCGATTCCGGCAGAGAGCGTAAGGCCCGCCGTCCCCCAGCGCGCGTCGATGTGGAGAAGGCGCGGCAGGGGGAGCGCGAAGAAGTATCCAAGCGCCAGTGTGAGCGCGACACGGATGAGTGCGAAGTTCAGCGGGGTGCGGGTGTTACGCAGCGCATAAAAGGCGGACGAGTACAGACGGCCGGAGGTTGATGCGAGCAGGCCGACGGCGGAACCCGCCAGCACGCCCCAGACGAAGATGACGTCGCGCCCGGTGAAGTGGCCGGAGCGGTAGATGGTGGCCACTACCACGTCGCCCAGCACGACGAAGGCGACGGCGGAGGGAATGACGAAGAATGCGATCTGCTGCAGCCCGTGGCCGAGGCGTGCGCGCAGGGTCGCGGCGATCTCGGCCTCGGTGCCCAGGGTGCTGGACATGGCGGGTAGCTCGGCGGCGGAGACGGCCATGCCGAAGAGGCTGACCGGCAGCGAGTAGAGCGTCTGCGCGTAGGCCAGCGCGGAGACTGCGCCGGTGGGGAGAAAGCTGGCGAGGAGCGAGTCAATATAGGCGCTGATCTGGACGACGCCGCGGCTGAGGAAGACGGGGAAAAAGTTGCGGGTCACGGTGCGGACGTGATCCGAGATGAACGACGCGCGCAGGCGCAAGGGCCAGAGGAAGCGCAGGACGGTGGGGATCTGCACTACGAACTGCAACGCGCTGCCGACGACTGAACCGATGGCGATGCTGACCGCGAGTCGCGGCTCCGATTGGTGGCCGCCCTTCCAGAAGAAGGTCGCGATGATGGCGGCGTTCCACACCACGGGCGCGGCATAGGAGAGAAAAAAGCGGCGGTGGCTGTTGAGAATGCCCAGGCACCAGGCGGAGAGCACCAGCAGCGCCGCGCCGGGAAAAAGGATGCGGACCAGCAGGATGGTGAGTTCGCGCTTGGCTCCGTGGAAGCCGGGCGCGATGGCGTCGATGAGCCAGGGCGTGGCGAAGACGCCGGCCAGCACCAGCAGCGAGGTAACGAGGAAGAGCAGCGCGAAGATGGCCTCGGCTACCGAGGAGGCCTCCTCGTGTCGGCCCTCGGCGTTCAGCCGCGCGTAGACGGGGATAAACGAAGCCGAGAGCACGCCCTCGCCGAAGAGGTTCTGCAGGAAGTTGGGAATGCGGAACGCGGCGCGGAAGGCGTCTGCCGCATCGGAGTTGCCGAAGTAGTGCGCGAAGACGCGATCCCGCACCAGCCCGATGAGACGGCTGAGCAGGATGCCGGCGGCCACCGCGAGGGCGGAGGCACGGCCGGTGGGCTTGCGGGATGGAGGAGTGGACGAAGAGGGCATGCGCTGTGGTGACGTAGCTCCTCCCCTACTCTATCGGGCGATGGCGCGCGACGGGAGTGGAGAGAAGGGCAACAATGCGGCGCGTTCTTTAGGTAGCCGGCGCGTAGTGCGTGGGCGGCAGGTGGCGCCTGCGGCGGAAGTGGAAGTAGATGATTACGCTGATGACGGCGGCGTAGGCGCACCACACCGACGTGAATGCATACGACATGACCAGCACCACGACGATGAGGCCCACGAGATTTGCTGCGCCGAGCACCACGAGATCGCGAAAACCGGAAAAGAACAGCGCGCCGCAGGTGGCGATGACGTAGAGCACGGCTACGGCGGTTGTGGTGGTGACCGGGTTGACGTAGACGATGCTGTGATGGCGCACGAAGACCTGCATGGGATAGGCGATGAGTCCCCAGAGGATGTAGAGCGCGAGGCCGCCGCCGAGCAGCGAGAAGCCGAGCATGCGGTGCCGCCGGTGTTTCGTGGGCTCGATCAGCAGCACGCTGAGCGGCAGCAGAAACGGCAGCAATCCCTGCGCGTAGAGGATGAAGGCAGCGCCGGCGTCGTGCGCCACCTTCCCGGGCAGGATGTGATCGAGACCCAGCCAGACGAAACCTTCGATCCCTTGATGGACAGCGAACAGCAAAGGCATGGCCGCGAACAACAGTTGCCGCCGGTGCTTCACCTCCGCAAGCGTGGCCACACCGATGGCGCCGAGCACGGCGCCTCCGACGAAATTCGCGGTAGCTGAAAAGCACATGGGAGAACTCCTGGCTGCAAGGGAGACAAATGGAACCGCTGCCGGGTTGGATGGTACAGCATAATGCGGCAGAGCGAACGAGATGGAGCCAGACTGTTCAATGGAGAGAACCCGATGAGCTCGCCGGCGACGAGATGCAAAAGCATCTCAAAGACAGCGGTCGGCGAGGGAAGTGGGAGCGGGCACGGGCGAGGGTTAGCGAGTGGGCGGGAGAGCGAGGGTGGCCATGTCAGCGATTACGGATTTCTATGCGGGATCGGGAGTTGACGGGAGCGGGCGAACGTTGCGCGAGATTCTTGGCTGGTCGGATCGGCGGCTGGAAGAGGTACACGACTACATCCAGTGGCTGTTTCCACTGCCCGAGCCGAGCGGCGCGAATCCATCGGCGCCGGTGCTCGATGCGGAGACCATCGCGACGTTTGGCGCCGATGAGGCGCTGCGCAGCCGGCTGCGGGAGGCGTTCGAACGCATGCTTGCGTTCTATGGATTTGCACGACGGGAAGGAGAGATCGTGCCGGGCGAGCATTTTGAGCAGCACGCGCGCGAGTGGCTTACTCCCGGCAACCACAACCATCTGCGCCTCACGCGTATTCTGCGCTCGCTGCGGGTGCTGAGGCTCGGCGGCGAGGCGGAGCGCCTGTGGAGAGCGCTGGAGGCAGTGCACGCGCGAGAGGCGGCGGCGGGACGGTATAGCATCACGGAGCGCACGTTTGCCTATTGGCGACGCGCGGCGACAGAGCCGGTGGCGAGCTGGCGATGATTGCGGAGTGATCAAGAGTCCCACCCTAGCTGCGCTAGGATGGGGCACCCGGCACCCGGCAGAGGTGCAGGAATAGAGAGGTTTGCGTGCAGTGTGGTGGCTCCCCCTTCGCGATAACGGCCGCTCAGGATGGGGCACCCAGGAATGTTGGAATGCGGAAACGGAGAGATGGATGAGTGATGGATACAGGCGGTTGTGCGCGGTGGTGTGGATGGCGGGAGCGATGAGCCTGGCGGGCGTGACGCAGGCACAGACCGGGGCGACGCTACCGCAGACGCAGAATGGTGCCCGGCCGGTGCATGGCGCGAATGGGATCACGCTGCCAACCCCTCCGCCGACGGAGAAGCATCCGGTCACGGACAACCTGCACGGCGACGCTATCACCGATAACTACCGCTGGCTGGAAGACCAGAAGGCGCCAGCGACGCGCGCGTGGCTTGAGCAGCAGAACGAGTACACGCAGCAGTATCTGGCGCAGGTGAAGATGCGACCGGCGGTCGAAGCCCAACTCACCCGGCTGATGCGGGTGGAGAGCTACTCGGTTCCGCAGCTTCGCGGCGATCACTACTTCTTCAAGAAGCGGCTGCCCGAGGAGAACCAGGGATCGCTCTACATGCGCAGCGGCATTGCGGGCCCAGACGAAAAGCTGGTGGATGCGGCGAAGCTGAGCGCGGACCAGAACACCTCGATCGATATTGAAGACATCAGCAACGACGGCGCGCTGCTGGTGTACAGCATCCGGCAGGGTGGCGCGGATGAGGTCGTGATCCATGTGCTGGATGTGGCAAAGCGGCAGGAGCTGCCGGACCAGTTGGTGAGCCAGCGGTACATGGGCGTGCAGATCAGTCCGGACAAGAAGGGGCTGTACTACTCGCTGTTCACGCACGCGGGAACGCTGGTGTACTGGCACGCGTTCGGCACCGAGCAATCAGCGGACAAGGTGATCTTCGGCCGCGAGTATCAGGGCGAGAAGCTGGGCGAGCTTGACCTAGTGAGCGTGAGAATTTCCGATAACGGCCACTGGCTGATCCTGACCATCGATCACGGTGTGCCCGCGAAGCGCGCGGACATTCTGCTCAAGGACCTGCGCCAGCCGGATGCGCCGGTGACGCCGCTGGTGTACGGCATCGACAACCGCTTCAGCCTGCTGGACGCCGGGACGGACGACTTCCTGATGCAGACCGACTGGAAGGCGCAGAACGGGCGCATTCTGCTGGCGGACCGGAAGACCAAACCGGAGCAGTGGAAGACCATTGTGCCGGAAGGCAAGAACGTCATCGAGTCGGCCAGCGTGGTGGGCGGGAAGCTGTTTGTGGACAGGCTGGCGGATGTGAAGAGCGAGACCACCATTTACGCGCTCGATGGCACGCGGGCCGGAAGCCTGAGCTATCCCGGAATCGGCACGGGTTCGGGACTGTATGGCAGGCCGCTGGCAAAGGAAGGCTTCTATACCTTTCAGTCGTTCAATGTGCCGCCGACGATCTACCGCTATGAGACAGAGGCGGCTAAGTCCGAGATCTTCGCTGCGCCGAAGGTGCCGTTCGACTCGCAGAAGTACGAGGTTGGCCAGGTCTTCTATACGTCAAAGGATGGCACGCGCATACCCATGTTCATCGCGGGCAGGAAGGGTATGACGCTGACCGGTAAGACGCAGCTCCTGATGACGGCGTATGGCGGGTTCAACGTGAGCATGACCGCGGGCTGGAATCCGATGTACGCGTGGTGGATCGAGCAGGGTGGCTTCTTTGCCCAGCCGGAGCTGCGCGGCGGTGGAGAGTACGGCGAAGACTGGCATAAGGCCGGAATGTTTGAGAAGAAACAGAATGTCTTCGACGATTTCTTCGCGGCGGCGGAGTATCTGATCGGAAACAAGTACACCGACCGGGAACATCTGGCGATCTGGGGCCGCTCCAACGGTGGCCTGCTGATGGGCGCCGCGATGACGCAGCACCCTGAGCTGTTCGGCGCCATCGTCTGCGGCTACCCGCTCCTGGACATGCTGCGCTATCAGAACTTTCTGTTCGGCCGGTTGTGGACCACGGAGTACGGATCAGCCGAGAACGCGGCGGACTACAAGTACATCCGCGCCTACTCGCCGTATCAGAACGTGCATGCCGGCACACAGTATCCGGCCATCATGTTCTTCTCCGGAGACAACGACACCCGAGTCGATCCGCTGCACGCGCGCAAGATGACGGCGGAGATACAGGCGGCAAACGGCGGCGACCGGCCGGTGCTGCTGCACTACAGCATGAAGGGCGGGCACAGCGCAGGCGTGTCCGTAACGCAGCAGGTGGCGGACTATGGGGACATCCTGTCGTTCCTGTGGAACGAGACCGAGGTGCGGTAAGGGCCGTCAGGGATCGGGTCACGGGTTCGGATCAGGCACGAGAAGGAGCGGATCCCTCCGCTCCGCCGATCTTGTGTATGCGCGAGATGGCTACGGCCAGGGTGACAGCCGTGAGCCGGAGCGCGCTGCGAGCGATCGGGTGCGGTCGCATGCTCAGCATCTCAGTCTGGTGAGTACGCGTGGCATAGCTGCGTGACGTCATGCGGCCGAGCTGGACTGCACATTTCAGGAGCGTCACGATGAAGAATTTTACAGCGCCTGGTTCACTGATTCACCTGCAACCTCGCGATGAAACCACACAGACGAGCCAGGGCCGGGTTGTACTGGTGACGGGCCCGGAAGGCGTTGTCTCAGAGGAGATTGCGTATCAGGGACTGTGGGTCTATCAGACGTGTATGCTCTCGCGCTATCGCTGGCTGATGGAAGGCAAACCGCTGGTGTTGAGCGCCTCTTCCAATGTCGAGCAGCATACCTGGATGGGGTACTACATCCAGACGCCGCCCAACTGCAAAGAGACGCCGACCGAAGAGTGCGACCCGCTACAGGAGACGATTGAGCTGCGTATCTCTCGCGCGATCGGCGGCGGGATGCATGAGGAAGTGGACGTTACCAACCACACTCAGATCGAGACCTCCTTTCGGCTGGAACTGGAAGCGGATTGCGATTTCGGTGATCCGGCGCAAAGCAAGCGCGGCGAGAGCGGGCACTTATCCCGCAGATGGCAGCAAAGCAAAGACAAGGTGTGGGAGCTGGAGTACGACTACCGGGCCGAACACGCATATGCACACCAGGGGGATACCGGCACAGCAAAGCTGCACCGCGGGATCAAGCTGCGACTGCAACATGCGGACTCCGAGCCCGTCTATACCGGACGTTCGATCGTATTTACGGTGAAGCTCGCGCCGCATGGCGCGTGGCACGCGTGCCTGAACTGGATACCGCAGGTCGACGGACATCCGCTGCCGCTGCAATATGTCTGCCGCGCGCATGGACCAAATGGTCCCGTGCCGGAAGACTCCGCGCCGGAAAACTCCGCGCCGGAAAAGTCCTTGCTAAAAAGGTCCGCACAGGAACAAACCGGCTGGGATGCGAAACGAACGAGGTTTCTGGATGGATCGACCCGGTTCCGATCTCCTGCGCAGGAGAATACGCTCACTCCGCTCGTGCTGGATGTGCTGGAGCGCTCGAAGCGCGATCTCGCGTATTTGCGCTTGTACGACCTGGATTCGCACAAAAATGACGGCGTGGCCGCGGACGATGACGACAGCTGGATTCTGGCGGCCGGCATACCCACCTATCTCGCACTGTTTGGACGCGACTCCCTGATGACCGCGTGGGAGAGCGCCATGCTGGGGACCGGGATGACGCGTGGGGCGCTCATCACATTGCCGAAATACCAGGCGACGGAGACGAACAACTGGCGCGATGCGGAGCCGGGACGCATGGTGCATGAAGTCCATACCGATCCCACTGCCGAGCTGAACTACACACCGCACGGCCTGTACTACGGCGGCGTGACGGCTTCCATGTTCTATCCGCTGGTGGTCGCCGATCTGTGGCGTTGGCGGGGAGAGAAAGAGTTGGTGCGCCCGTTCATCGAACCGGCACTCAAAGGGCTGGACTGGGCAGACAAGTACAGCCTGGATCAAGACGGCTTCTACAAGTACAAGACGCGCTCAAAGCAGGGAGAGAAGAACCAGGGGTGGAAGGACTCGGGAGATGCGATCGTGCACGCGGACGGGTCGCAGGCGGAAGCCCCGATCGGCACCTGCGAGATGCAGGCCTTCGTCTACGCTTCGAAGCTGCGCCTTGCGGAACTGCTGTGGTGGCTTGGCGATGAGGATCGCGCAACACGACTCTACAGCGAGGCCGAGGACCTCAAGAGGCGCTTCAATGCCACCTTCTGGATGGAAGAGGAGGGTTACCTGGCCATGGGCATCGACGGGAAGGGGCGGCTGATCCGCTCGATCGCCTCCGACCCGGGGCAGTGTCTCACGCATGGCATCGTCGATGCGTCGCTTGCGCCGCGGGTCGCTCGGCGCATGATGGCGGAGGACATGTTCTCCGGATGGGGCATACGTACGCTCGCGTCCAGCCATCCGGCCTACAATCCGTTCGCCTACCACCGCGGCACGGTGTGGCCGGTGATGAACGGCATGGTCACGCTGGGCCTGGCGCGGTATGGGTGTGCGCGCGAGATGCAGGCGCTGTGCAAGGCGATGTTCGAGGCGGCCTCGTTGTTCGCGCACAGGCGGCTGCCGGAGGTGTTTGCCGGACATCCACGGGATGCGGAGCATGCCTTTCCCGGCATGTACAGCAAAGCGGACTGGCCACAGGCCTGGTCGGCATCGGCGCCGTTTCAGATGATGCAGTCGATGCTGGGCATCGTTCCCTACGCGCCGTTGGGCGTGCTTTTTCTGTGCCCCGCGCTGCCGGAGTGGCTGCCCTCGATTCGGGTAGAACGGCTGCGGGTGGGCAGCGCGATGGTGACGCTGGACTTCATCCGGCAGGAGGATGGCCGGACGGAGTTTCGCGTGGTCGAACAAGATGGGCCGCTGCATATCGTGCGGCATGCCGATCCGTGGGCGCTGCTGACGGGTACGGGACAGGAGTTGCACGATCGCGTGTCGCGGCTGCTGCCGGCGGGTGCTTAGCTTGAACGCTGGTCGCGCCGGCCTGGGCTAGCCGGCCGCGCTGCTGCAATGGAGCGGATGGCGTCGAGCAGGCGGCCGGCGCTTGCGTCGATCTGAAAATGCTGTGCGAAGCAGGCGCGGGCACGGGCACGATAAGCGGCGTGTTCTTCGAGCGGAACACGCTGCCAGCGATCGAGCAGGTCGCGCGTGCCGGCGGCGGTGTCTTCGCCGACGAATCCGGCGCGTGCCCGGTCGATCTCACGCCAGATGTTGACCGGGCGGGTGATGAGCACGGGAAGGCCGCAGGCTAGGGCTTCCGCGACAGCGATGCCGAAGTTCTCCTGGTGGGAAGGCAGGATGAAGACCTCCGCGACGCCAAAGGCTCCCCGCTTCATCTCGCCGCTCAGCATGCCGGTCCAGGTGACGCGCTCCGCGATCCCCAGCGCGGCAGCCTGGGCGTGAAGCTGACCGCCCCATCCTTCCTGATCGGGACCGGCCATGACCAGATGCCAGGCGTCATCCCGCGCCAGCGTAGCGGCAAATGCATCGAGCAGGAGATCGCAGCCCTTCTTGGGGTGAAGACGCCCCATGAAGAGCGCCAGCCGCTTGCCCGGCAACGCGGGATAGCTTGCGAGGAACGATGCGCTGGCCGCATGCGGATCGCCCGGCGGTTCCGATGTGCCGAGGCCGGTCACCCGTTCGTTTGCGTGGTAGAGCCAGAAGGACTGCCGCGCCAGCAGCCTTTCTTCTTCGCAGGTGAAAAAGACGGCGGCGGCATCGCGCAGTACGCGGTAATCCCCCCAGGGCCAGTAGAGCCACTTCTTCGCGTGCTTGAGGGGAAACTGGCGTGCGAACCAGGGGTCCAGCATGCCGTGCGGGTAAACGAAATAGGGCGTGGAAGTGTGGTGGAGCGCACGCCAGGCGGCGAAGCTGTGATATTGCCAGAGTCCGTTGACGACGACGGCGTCGAAGCGCTGACGGTGTTGACGCAACCAGGGAAACGCGTGGGGAGAGTAACGATACTGCGTGCGGCCGGGACCGAGGGCGTGCAGCGTCAGGGGATAGTCCTGCACCTGCGGGCTGTCGGGAGGATCGAGCGAGGCGACCTCGACGGAGTGGCCGTCGCGGGTGTGCACCGCGGAGAGCAGGCGAACCGCCTCGGCTGGGCCGCCACCCGCAGAGCTGACGGAGGAGATGAGATGGAGAAGGTGCATGCAGGTGGACGCGCTGCGTTCATGATACCGGGCTGTTGGACCGGGCAAGCACGGCAGCCGGCGCGGGGTGTACTGAATACGAGGAGGCACTGCCGGCCAGCTATGACCGTGCTCCGGATAATTCTTACGGAGGGCCTTGACAGCTGTTCCGGCGTATGTGCTACGCTGCGTAGCAGTATGAAAAGTAACGTTACAAGCAGTCACGATCCGGCGGAGCTTGGCGATCTGGAACGCGCCATCATGCAACTCGTCTGGCAGCAGGGCACGCTCACGGCGGAGCAGGTGCGCGAAGGACTGGAGCGGCCGCTTAAGGACTCCACCATCCGCACAGTGCTGCGCCGACTGGAAGAAAAGGGCTACGTCACCCACACCACGGACAACCGTACCTTTCTGTACAGCCCGGCGGAGCCGCGGCAGATGGTTGCCGGTCGAGCCGTGAAGCGCATCGTCGATTGGTTCTGCGACGGGTCGGTCGAGGCGCTGCTGGTGGGAATGGTCGATTCCGCGGTGCTGGACGGTAAGGAACTGCAACGACTTGCCGATCGGATAGCGACGGCAAAGAGGGGGAAGAAATGATGATGCGCGTAATGCTGGAAGCCGCTCTGCGTTCTCTGTTGATGGCCGCCACGGTGTGGGCCGGTCTCCGGTTGCTGCGCATCAGCCATGTGGTGGTGCAGAAGGTCGCCTGGGGGCTGGTGCTGGTTGCGGCGCTGGCCATGCCGTTCCTGATGCGCTGGCATGTAGTCGAGTCCCGGTCCGCGCTGGTACTGCCGGTCTATCGCCTCAGTCAGGCTGCGCACGCGTCCGCGCCGGTTGCGGCAGTCCCGCCGATGCAAGCGCCGCCCACGGTGAGCGATGCAGCGGCCGCCGAGCCGACCGCCGAGCCGAGCGCCGACCCGAGCGCCGACCCGTCCGACCCGGCAGTACCCAGCGGGCTGATGATAGCGCCGCTACGCGGACGCTTCGTTCATGAGAGTAGCTGGCCTCCGGTGCGGCCGATGGCTGCAGTTGCGACAATCTATCTCGTCGTCGCAGGTATCTTCCTGCTGCGGCTGCTATGCGGTTTGACCGTCGCGTTCGGTCTATGGCGCGGCGCGCAGCCTGCGTCTCCGCCGTTGGGACAGCGCCATGCGGTGCGCGTCAGCTCCGCGATCGACACACCGGTCACCATCGGTTCCTGCATTCTTCTGCCGGAGTGTTATGGCGAATGGGAGGAGGCGAAGCTGCGCATGGTGGTGGCGCATGAGCGCGCTCACGTGCGCCAGGGAGACTTCTATCTACAGCTCGTCGCCAGCCTGTACACGGCGGCGTTATGGTTCAGTCCTCTGGGATGGCTGCTGGTGCGCAAGCTCTCAGAGCTCGGTGAGGCCACCAGCGACCATGCGGCGCTCGAAGAGGCGTCCACACGCACCGGTTATGCCGAGCTGCTGCTGGAGTTCGCGGCTATGCCCCGTCGCCCCTACGCCGGAGTCGCGCTCGCGCCCGGAGTTGCGATGGCGCGCTCCAGTAACATCCAGAGGCGCATCGATCGTCTCCTGAACGAGCGGCATTTCCGGCTCGCGTTCATGGGCGGAAAGCGTCACATCGTCTTCGCAGCCGCGTTGGTTCCGTGCGCGCTGCTGGCGGCCACTTCGCTGGTGCGGGTGCAAGCGGCCCAGGCGCTGGAGTCGCCACAGGTTTCCGCAGCGCAGGATCAGGCCCCGATGGCTCCCGCAGAACCGGCAAAGCCGTCCGCCATACCGTCTCCCGTCGTCAAGGTAGCTCCCGCACTTCGCGCGACGCCGGTGATCAAGGCGGCGCCGGTCCGTGCAACACCGGCTGTCAGTGTGACACCGAATATCGCCGCGCAAACTTCAGTCGCGGTGACCCCGATGGTTCCCGCAATGCCGGCCCTCGATCCCAGACCGGCGATCATCGTCACGCAATCAGTGACTCCAGTGGTCTCGGTCGTCGCAGCACCCTCCTGGCCTGTAGTGGCCTACGCCACACAAACGGAGGCCCCAAACAGCGTGAGCAGCCGCGACTCCTACATGATCCACACCGGCGACGGCGACCAGGACTCCTACGCGGTGGTCAGCGGCGGTTCCAGCATCATCGCCTCGGGAGATTTTGGCGCGGATTTCGCGAAGGCACATGACAAAGTACATGGCGACTTTATCTGGTTCAAGCACGACGGCAAGTCGTATGTGATCGACGATCCGGCGCTGGTGGCGCAGGCGAAGCAGCTTCTCAAGCCCATGGAGGAGCTGGGGCATCAGCAGGCAGAGCTCGGCGAGCAACAGGCGCGATTGGGAGCGGAGCAGGCGCGGCTGGGTGAGATGCAGGCCCACGCCAGCGTTCCCATGGCGGATATGGCTGAGGCAATGGCAGAAGCCCAGGTGGCAATGAGCAAGCTGCAGCTCAGCGATTTGCGCGATAGCATCCACGTGCAGATGCCGGACATATCCAAGGAAATGGCCGCTGCCCAAGCGTCCCTTCAGGACCTGCAACGGTCAGGTGCGTTCAACGTGCAGATACCGGACATCTCGAAGGACATTGCCGCTGCGGCAGAATCCATGAAGAAGGTGCAGCTTGAGAACAAGCAGTTCCTCACCCAGGATGAGCTGACGACGATTCAGCAGCGGGTAAAGGACATGCAAGGAAAGTTCAGCTACCTGCAGTCTCAGGCAGGAGAAAAGCAGTCCGCGATCGGCGAGCAGCAGTCAAATCTGGGGGAGCAACAGTCCAAGCTGGGCGAGCAGCAGTCGAAGCTCGGGAAACAGCAATCCAAGCTGGCCGAAGAAAATTCACAGAAGATGAAGGCCATGTTTAGCGACGCTCTTCACAACGGCAAGGCGAAACCGGTCGACTAACCGCCGTAAACACCCCATCTCCGGCTACACTGACGGGAACGTAGTCTGGACGAGGGGGAGTGCATGGAACAACCGGTATCAGATGCGCTGGTCTTTTTCGGGGCCACGGGCGACCTGGCCTACAAGCAAATCTTTCCTTCCTTGCAGCGGCTGGCGAAGAGGGGCAAGCTGCTCGGTCCGGTCATTGGAGTGGCCAAATCTGGATGGACGCTGGACAACCTGAAGGCGCGAGCCAAGGACAGCCTGGAGTCGCACGGGGGCATCGACCCGGAGGGCTACAACCTGTTGATGAGCCGGCTGGAGTATGTCGATGGAGACTACTCCGATGAGCGCACATTCCAGCAGGTCCGGGAGAAGCTGAATAGCGCCAAACACCCCATCCATTACTTGGCGATTCCGCCGAGCCTCTTTGGCATGGTGCTGGAGAAGCTGAAGGTGTCCCGCTGTGCCGAAGGCGCACGGGTGGTCATCGAAAAGCCATTCGGCCATGACTACGACTCGGCGGTGGAACTCAACCGGATCGTGCATGAGGTCTTCGCCGAGAAGGATGTCTTCCGCATCGACCACTATCTGGGGAAGAACGCCGTACAGAACCTGATCTATTTCCGCTTTGCCAACACCTTCATTGAACCGATCTGGAACCGGCAGTATGTGAAGAGCGTGCAGATCACCATGGCCGAGAGCTTCGGCGTGCAGGGGCGCGGCGCGTTTTATGACGAGACGGGCGCCATTCGGGATGTGCTGCAGAACCACCTGATGCAGTTGCTGAGCAATGTCGCGATGGAGCCGCCGATTGGCGCGGGCGCCGAGGCGCTGCGGGACGAGCGAGTGAAGGTGCTGAAGGGCGTGCAGTGTCTGGAGCCGCAGAAAGTCGTGCGCGGACAGTTCGACGGCTACCGCCAGGAGCCGGGCGTGAAGAAGGATTCGACGGTGGAGACCTTTGTCGCAATCAAGGTCTGCATCAATTCGTGGCGCTGGAAGGACATTCCGTTTTACATCCGGGCCGGCAAGTCTCTGCCGGTAACCGCGACCGAGGTGGTGGCCAAGCTGCGGCAGCCGCCGGCGATCTTCTCGAACAATCCTCCACCGGCCAACCATATCCGGTTTCAGGTGAGCCCGGATCTGACCATCGGCCTGGGCGTGCATGTGCGGCAGGCGGGCGAGTTGCCCGTGGGCATTCCGGTGGAAATGCAGGTGACGCAGCGCCCAAATCGGGAGGACATTCTGCCGTATGAGGAACTGTTGGCGGATGCGATGGTTGGCAATCAGTCCCGGTTTGCGCGCGAGGATTACGTTGAAGAGGCATGGCGCATTCTCGATCCGTTGCTGAAGAATCTGCCGCCGGTGCATCCATACCAGCCCGGGACATGGGGACCGGAAGAGGCCCAGGCGCTGACGGCAGCCGATGGGGGCTGGCTGAATCCGGAACTAGCTCCCGAATAATCCCCTGTTACACGGCCGCGCCGGCCGCCGCGCCTGAGGCCCACGCCCACTGAAAATTGTGACCCCCGAGGTGGCCAGTGACGTCTACTACCTCGCCGATGAAGAAGAGGCCGGGAACGCGGCGGCTTTCGAGCGTCTGCGGAGAGAGTTCCTGGGTGGCGACGCCGCCCGCGGTCACCTCTGCCTTCTCGAAGCCTTCCGTACCGGCGGGCTGCGGCTCCCAGCGGTGCACCTGCTCCTCCATGCGCGTCAGCGAGCCATTGGTCCAGTCTGGCGGAGGATGAAGGTGAAACCAGCGGTCAGCGAGCCGCTGAGGAAAGATCTGGCGCAGCGCGGCCCTGGCCGCATCGGCATCCCGCCTGTCCGTGCGTGCCCGCAGTTCGCTTGTCCAGGTGCAATCGGGAGCAAGGTCGATGCGCAGCGGAGATGCGGGCGCCCAGTAGGAAGAGATCTGCAAGATGGCGGGGCCACTCAGGCCGCGATGGGTGAAGAGCAGCTTCTCGCGAAAGCGGGCGGCGCCGCACGCGGCGACAACCTCAGTGGAGATGCCGCTGAGCCCGCCGAAGCGCTCAAGGTCATTCGGACTGAAGGTAAGCGGGACCAGCGCCGGGCGCGTGGGCTCGATCGCGAGGCCGAACTGTTGCGCCACGGTGTAGCCGAAGGCGGTTGCGCCCATCTTGGGTATGGAGAGGCCGCCGGTAGCGACGACGAGCGTGGCGGAGCGGAAGTTGGCCTGGGCGGTGCGGACCAGGAAGCCGGTGGCCCGCTGTACATCGATGGTTCGCTGCGAAAGGAAGAACTGCACGCCGGCGACGCGGCACTCCTGCTCCAGCATGTCGACGATCTGCGTGGCGGAGCGGTCACAGAAGAGCTGTCCCAGCGTCTTTTCGTGATACGCGATGCCGTGCTTTTCGACCAGCGCGATGAAATCGGCCGGTGTATAGCGGGCCAGGGCAGAGCGGGCGAAGTGGGGATTGGCGGAGAGAAAATTCTCTGCCGTGCAGTAGAGATTCGTGAAGTTGCAGCGGCCTCCGCCGGAGATCAGAATCTTCTTGCCGATGCGCTCCGCGCGGTCGAGCACGGCGACGCGACGCCCCCGCTGCGCGGCCACCAGCGCGCACATCAGCCCCGCGGCGCCGGCGCCGAGCACGAGGACATCCAGGCGATGCTCAGAGGCTTGCGCGGGCACCTACTGATTATGACGGGTGTTCGTAGAGCAGAACGCGTCCGGTATTCACGCCGCGAACCCCTGACCTCCTGCCACTGCGTCTAAGCAAACATCATGTCCGGATCTGAGATCCCGCAGTATGTGTCGCGCGACGCCATCGAGGCTCTCCTTTCCGGGCTCGAAAAGCTGCCGGGCGAGCCTCGCGATGGCTTCTTCGGGCCGGGTTCGGTGACCTGGCAAGTGAATCGGGAGTGCGCCGTCTTTCTCGGCGCCGGGCGCGCAGCGTTGCTGCAATTAGCGCACCCCTGGGTAGCGGCGTCGCTGGCCCAGCACTCCAGGCTCATGACCAACGCCATCGGCCGATTTCACTCCACTTTTCGCGTTATCTACACCATGCTGTTCGGCTCCCGCGCGCAGGCGATCGCGGCGTCCCGACAGCTCTACCGGCGTCACACCGAGATCCGCGGCGAACTGCCGCGCGCCATAGGGGCTCGACCTCGCGGCGAGCAGTACGAGGCGAATGAGGTCGCTGCCCTGCGCTGGGTGTACGCCACACTGGTGGAGAGCGCGGTGCTCGCCTACGAGTTCGCTATGCCGCCGCTGTCGCTCAGGGAACGCGAGCAGTACTACACCGAGAGCAAGCGTATGGCCGCACTGTTTGGCATCCCGCCGGGAGCGCTGCCGGAGGACTGGGACGGCTTTACAACGTATGCGGCGGAGATGCTGGAATCGCCGCTGCTGGTGGTCGGCGAGGACGGGCGCGCGCTGGGCCATAGCGTTTTGTCGGGTGTTGGAACCTGCGTTCACCCGCCGCGCTGGTATCGGGCGCTGACTGCTTTCTGGCTGCCCCCGCGGCTGCGCGCCGCCTTTGCGCTGCCCTTCGGCGCACCGGAAGAAGCAGCGCTGGTTCGCGCTACTCGCTGGCTGCCCCGGCTCTATCGCGTCACTCCCCGTACTGTGCGGTTTGTCGGCCCGTTCCACGAGGCGGAGTCGCGGCTGCGCGGCCGCTCTCCGGGACCGCTTACGCTGGCAAACAATCGCTTCTGGATGGGCCAGCCACGGTTGCTCTATCCGCAGCTCTCGGAGTAAGCGTTCGTGTCCTGCCTCGCCGGCGGCAGGGTCGCGTCTTCTTCGCGTGAGTCTTAGGAAGCGGCCGTCCGCCTGTATGGAAAGAGGCGGCCTAGCCATGCATTTACAATCAGGAAACCGGCCGGGCACCCGAGCGTCACAATCTCTCTGCGCTACGGTTTTCATCCACTCCGAAGCTGTCCAGTGAGCATGGGAGCGGATGTGCGATGGCGCAGGTACTGCAGCACGCGGGAAGTTCCACCCCGCCCATTCTGCGGTCACATACATCATCGAAGGGCCTGTAGCTCAATGGTTAGAGCAGGGGACTCATAATCCCTTGGTTGGGGGTTCGAATCCCTCCAGGCCCACCAAGCTACGCCACCAAAATTCCTGCAGGCCATCAGACTCGCCGCACCGCCCCGGGATACTGCGCACACGATCCGGTGTCAGCAGCGTGATTCCTTCAACCATCGATTGTGCAACCAGGATGTGGTCGAATGGATCTTTGTGAATCGGAGGCAAACTATCCAGGGCGACAGCGTGTTCGCTGCTCATTGCAACGAGCAGGGATGCCAGCGGCGTCTAGAGCGACAGTGTTTTCAGGTGCTCGCGCAGGCCGGGGCCGACATCGTCGCGTCTCAGAGCGAAATCAATGGTGGCTCTGAGCATGCCGCTCTTGTCACCGGCATCGTAGCGGGTTCCCTCGAAGCTGTACCCGTAGACCTTCTCGTGCTCCAGCAGTCCCTTGATGCCGTCGGTGAGCTGTAGCTCTCCCCCGGAGCCCAGCGGCGTGTGTTCCAGCAGATCGAAGACGCGTGGGGTGAGGATGTAGCGCCCGATGATGGCGTTCTTCGAGGGCGCCTCGGCGGGAAGAGGCTTTTCTACCAGGCCCTTGACGGCGCAGAGCCGGGGATTGTCCTTGATCGGGTTGCAGTCGAGAACGCCATAGGACGAGATCGACGGTCCTTCGACGACCTGGGTGGCCAGAATGCTTGACTCGGTTTGATCGAAGATATCGATCATCTGCTTGAGGCAGGGGACCTCCGCGGCGATGATGTCATCCGGCAACACGACCGCGAAGGGTTCATCGCCGACGAGATCCTGGGCCATCAACACGGCGTGTCCCAATCCCATGGCCTCCTTCTGGCGCACGTAGGAGAGCCGCGCCATATTCGAGACCTGGCGGGTGAGGGCCAGGAGCTCGGTCTTGCCGCGAGCTTCGAGCTGCGTTTCGAGCTCGAAGCTGATATCGAAGTGGTCCTCGATCGCGGACTTGCCGCGGCCGGTGACGATGATGATGTGCTCGCAGCCGGCGGCGAGGGCCTCTTCGACGCCGTACTGGATCAGAGGCCTATCGACGAGTGGCAGCATCTCTTTGGGAATTGATTTCGTGGCCGGGAGAAAGCGCGTTCCGAGACCGGCAGCCGGGAAGACTGCCTTGCGAACCTTTTTGTGCATGGGGGTAAGGGTCCTTGATCGTCTTGGGTTAGGTGTGTCGTTCTCAATCTCAGTTCGCTGGGATGCCGCCAGGAACGCAACCGAGCATTATACGAAAGCAGAGCGGGCGTTCGGGGAGGGACGGGCGTAAGCTCGTCCCTTCAACAGCCCCATCCTTCGAAGCATGAGTTCTTACGTGCCTGTTAGAGTGCCGGGGGAACATCCCCGAGCATGGCCTGACGCACGATCTTGATGGGCGGGAATCCCTGCCGCATGAAGTCGTCGTGGAATTTCTCCAGCGAAAAGCTGGAGCCCTGCTTCTTCTGGACGTCGGCCCGCAGCTTGAGGATTTCGAGCTTGCCGAGGGTGTAATAGAGATACGTGGGGTCGGCGGTGCCGCGTTTGACTTCAACGCTCGCGATTTCAGGGGATTGATACCCCTCCTTGACGAAGAAGTCCCTGGCCTGGTCCATGCTCAGTTGCCCGGTGTGCATCTTAATGCCGACGATGAAGCGTGCGTCGCGCAGCAGCGCATCCTGGAGCTGGCCGAGGCGGATCATCTTCGCTTCGCGCACATCCTTCGCGCCGGTGCCCGGCTGGCCGAAGCCTTGATCCAGCATCATCTGCTCACAGTAGTGCGCCCAACCCTCTGAGTTGGAGCTGGCGCCGAGCAGCTTGCGCACTTTGCTGGGCGCCTGCGGTACCCACAGGAACTGCACATAGTGGCCCGGATACGCTTCGTGCACCGAGGTGCTGATGATGGTGCCGACGTTGAAGGCGTGCATGTAGTTGGAGGTGCGCTGCGGGCTCCAGGAAGAATCGGGAAGGGTCACGTTGAAATAGGCAGTGGTGGAGTGCGTCTCGAAGGGTCCCGGCGTGTCCATCGAGGCCTGGGTGGTGGCGCGCATGAAGGGTGGCGTCTCCTCGAGTGTTGGCCGCACCTGCGAGGGGATGGTGATGATGTGCTTCTGCTGGATGAACTGGATCAGCCCGCTGAAGGTATTGCGAAAGCTTTGCAGAAGCTGGCCGGGCGCGGGATGGTCGTCTCCCAGCATATTCAGCACCTGCTCCGGGGACTTGTTCGCGTCCACGTCCTTGGCCAGGGCATTGAAGGCGGCCTGGTTCTTGTGCAGATCTGCGTAGCCGATGTCGAGCAGCTTGGGGAGCGGCGTTGAAACCATCTCGTCATAGAGCAGCTTGAGGGCAAAGGTATCCTTCCCGATGCGGAAGTCGCCGTTGGACTCGGGCAGGACGTCGCTCTTGAGCCACTCCTCATACCCTTGCATGGCGGCGATGACGGCGGCGTTGCTCTGTTTGAAGGCTGTCTGCAGCTGCGGGTCTTTTGCGTCGGTGAAGGCCGCGGGAACATCGCTCTGGAAGAAGCGGATATCGCCGGGAAGCTGTTCGAGCGCGATCTCGGTGTAAATGCGGGGGCACTTGCGCAGGTTCTGGCGGGCGGCTGTGAAGGCGGCAGGCATCTGCTTCTCGCGCGCGATGAGGGAACGCAGACGATCGTCAGCCGGGGCGAATTTGCGCTCCATCAGCGTGAAGGCGCTGCCGGTTGCGCCGCTGGAGTACACATCCGGGTTCTTCTCCCAGGGCACGATAGTCTCAAGCGTCAGCAATTGAGAGTGGATGCTGTTGAGGACCAGTTGCCGATCCGCGCGCGTTTCCTGGTTCAAGCCGTCTGGAGAAAAGGCGGAGACCTGCCGCTCGAAGTCATGCAGCGTCGCGACCTGCTTCGCGATGGTCGGCCGATCGAACCTCTCAAGCTGAGAGTCGTATTGGTGGAAGCCGGCGAGCGTGCCCAGCGTGGGCTGGTACTTGAAGTAAGCCTGATCGAAGTACCGATCGGCGAGCCCGCGAAAGGCTGCTTCTCCGTGAGCGCTTGCGGCCGCAGTTGGTTGAGCTTGTGCCAGGAGGGACAAAGGCGCAAGGCCAAGACCTATGTAAATCATCGATGTTGTCACACGCATGCTGGACTTCTTCAAGGGTGAGGTCCTCTCGTTTGTAGGGAACTGGCACTGCCATGATTGCTGCGAAAAATGTTTGGTATGCCGCCGCGCGGATAGATTTACGCCCGCTTCAGGATGACATGCGTAGCGTCTTCCCCGGCGGTGACCTGGGCAGGCCGGAAGCCGAGATTCGGCAGATGAAGGCCGGCGAAGAGATTCTCTCCTTCGCCGAGCAGGACGGGTGAGAACGCCAGATGCAATTCGTCGATCTGCCCCGCCGCCAGATATTGGCGAATGGTCGAAACGCCCCCGCCGATACGCACGTCCTTGCCTTTGGCCGCATCCTTAGCCTGCTTGAGAGCGGATTCGAGCCCGTCGGTTATGAAGTAAAAGGTAGTGCCGCCGTCCATGGGTAAGGGCGCACGCGCGTGATGCGTGAGGACAAAGACGGGCACATGGTACGGCGGCTCGTCTCCCCACCAGCCCTTCCAGGAATCGTCCTCCCAGGGGCCGCGGATCGGACCGAACATGTTGCGCCCAAGGATCCAGGCACCGACATTTGCAAACGATTGGATGGCAAAATCGTTGTCCACACCCTGCTCGCCGCCCTCTAAGCCGTGCATCTTGCGAAAGGCCGCGGTCTTCAGAAACCACGTATGCAGCTCGCGTCCGCGAACGCCGAGGGGATTTTCAAGGTCCTGCCGAGGCCCTGCGCCAAAACCATCCAATGAAACTGAGAACGCGCTGACTTTCACTTTGCTCATGTAAGGATCTTCCCTCTTCTCTCCCAGTCTTCTGGGCTCCAAGCTAAAGCCGATCCATCGGCTGCTACAACAAATGCGTGTTCCGGAATGATACCCGCAGAACCGGGCAATGCAATCTTTGCGGAGGCCTAAGCACGCGCGGGTTCCAGCGTGAGCTGGTCGAGCAACGCATGCACCGCGGCGAAGATCTCCGCCGGACGTGCCCCGGCGAGCGGGAAGCGAAGCACGCCTTGCGGCGTGAACTGCGCGCCCTTCTTGGCGTTGCGGGAGACCAGATGCATCAGGCGTCCGGGATCGACGCCGGCATGCTCAGTGAAGCGCAGGTGCAACTGGTCGCGTTTGCGATCTACCTGCGAGACGCCGACGCGTTCACAGGTAAGGCGCAGGGTTGCCGCTTCCAGCAGATGGTGCACGCTCTCCGGTAACTCGCCGTAGCGATCTTCCAGTTCGGCGCGCACATCCACCAGTGCGGCTTCGTTCTGCGCGCCGGCAATGCGCTTGTAGATGCGCAGGCGCTGGTTCTCTTCGGGGATGTAGGCTTCGTCGATGCGCAGGCTGATGCCCAGGTTGAGCTGCGTGGTGATCTGCTGCTTCTGGTCTTCGCCCTTCAGCTTGGAGACGGCCTCCTCCAGCATGGAGGTGTAGAGCTCAAAGCCGATGGCCTCAATGTGGCCGCTCTGTTCGCCGCCGAGCATGTTGCCCGCGCCGCGCAGTTCGAGATCGAGCGCCGCAATCTTGAAACCGGCGCCGAGGTCGGAGAACTCCTTCAGCGCGGCGAGACGGCGGCGCGCCACGTCCGTGAGCTCCTGTTCCGGCGGAATCAGCAGATAGGCGTATGCGCGCCGGTTGGAGCGGCCAACCCGCCCCCGCAGTTGGTAGAGCTCCGAGAGCCCGTGACGGTCCGCCCGGTTGATGATGATGGTGTTGGCGAGCGGGATGTCGAGGCCGTTCTCGATGATCGTGGTAGCGACGAAGACGTCGTACTCCCGGTTCATGAACGCCAGCACGACGCGCTCCAGCTCGGCTTCGCCCATCTGGCCGTGCCCGACGACGACGCGACACTGCGGCACCAGCTCCTGAATCTTGGCGGCGAGCTCGTAGATGGTCTCGACGCGATTGTGGACGAAGTAGGCCTGCCCGCCCCGCTCAAGTTCCAGTTCGAGCGCCGTACGGATAAGCTTTTCATCGAACTTGGCGACCACGGTCTGGATGGCCATGCGGTCTTTGGGCGGCGTCTCGATCACGCTCATATCCCGCAGGCCCATGAGCGACATGTGCAGCGTGCGCGGGATGGGCGTGGCCGACATGGAGAGTACGTCGATCTGCTGCCGCATCTGCTTGAGCAGCTCCTTGTGGCGGACGCCGAAGCGCTGCTCTTCATCGACGACAAGCAGGCCGAGGTCCTGGAACTTCAGGTCTTTGGAAAGCACGCGATGGGTGCCGATGAGGATGTCGATCTGCCCCGCTTCGAGCTTCTCCAGAATAAGCTTCTGCTCCTTCGGCGTGCGGAAGCGCGAGATCATCTCGACGTTGATGGGGAACTGCGCGAAACGCCGTTTGAAGGTTTCAAAGTGCTGAAAGCTGAGCACGGTAGTGGGCGTCAGGACGGCGACCTGGCGACCGTCCTGCACGGCCTTGAAGGCGGCGCGCATGGCCACTTCGGTTTTGCCGTAGCCAACGTCCCCGCAGAGCAGCCGGTCCATCGGCATGGTGGATTCCATATCGCGCTTGATATCCGCGATGGCGGCAAGCTGATCGTCGGTCTCGTTGTAGTCGAAGCTATCTTCAAACTCGCGCTGGAATTCATTATCGCCGGGGAAGGCGTGGCCTTCCGCAGCCTTGCGCTGCGCGTACAACTTGAGCAGCTCGTCGGCCATGTCGGCCATGGCCTTCTTGACACGCGCCTTGGTCCTGGCCCACTGCTGGCCGCCCAGCTTGCTGAGCACGGGCGCGGGTCCGGCATCGGTCGAGCGGTACTTCTGGATGAGATCGAGCCGCGTGAGCGGGATGTAGAGGCGCGCGCCTTCGGCAAACTCGAGCACCATGAATTCGACGTTGATGCCGTCCTGATCGATCTCTTTGAGGCCGAGATAGCGGGCGATGCCGTGTTCGACGTGCACCACGTAGTCGTTGAGAGTGAGATCGCGGAAATCAGAGACGAAGGCGGCGGTCTTCGACTTGCTGCGCGCGACCATTGGCCGTGCGGCGACATCGGCATCGTCCGAGAGGTCGTTGGCGCCGATCAGTACCAGCTTCGCATCGGGCAGGACAACGCCGTTCGCGATGGCGGCGCGAACGATCAGCGGGGTGCGCAGGTCACCCGCGAGGTAGCTCGATTCGTCGTAGATGTTTTCGCTGCCGGTGTGCTGCTGACGCGAACCCAGCCGGTAGGCGAGGCCGTATTCGCGCAGCAGGTTGGCCAACCGCTCGACTTCGCCCTGGTTGGGCACCGCGATGAGCACGCGTTGCGAGTCTTCCGGCGTCTCCGGCGAGGTCAGTGACTTGATCTGCTCGATAAATGCGGGAATGGCGCCGTGAAAGCGTAAAGTGGGCCGCGAAGAGAGCTGGATCTCACTCAGAGCGTCGAGATCGTCGTCCAGAATATCGACCGAGCCGAGCTGATCAAGATCGAGGCCTGGCAGTGAGGCCAGTCTCGGCAGCAGTTCCCAGGGCGGCAGGTAGATGTCCGGGGGCGCAATGAGGGTGCCGATGCCGGCGCGCTCGTGGCGCTGCTCCACCTTGGTCCACCAGCGCTCGGCCTGGTTCTTGAGCATGGCGGGCTCTTCGACGAAGACCTGCACCTGCGGGAACAGGTCGAAGAGCGTGCGGTCGGCGCCGGCGACCGGCGCGAAGAACTCCCATCCGGGAAAGACAGTTACGCCGCCGGCAGCGATGGCGCGGGTGACCAGGTCGTCCGCTTCGTCTGGTACTTCGGGGTCTTCCTCGCCGTCCGCGGTGGCGATGCGGCTGCGGCTGAGGCGTGTATGCACAGCGGCAAGCAGCTTTTCAGAGACCGGCGTTTCGGTGAGCGGCAGCAGCAGCGCCTCTTCCAGCGGGGTGGAGGAACGCTGCGATTCCGGCTCGAACTTGCGGATGGATTCGATCTCGTCGCCGAAGAACTCGATGCGCACGGGCCGGTCCATCTCCGGCGAGTAGACATCGAGGATGCCGCCGCGGCGGGTGAACTGGCCGGGCATTTCGACGATGTCAAGCTCCGCGTACCCGATCGAACGCAGGTGTTCCAGCAGCAGATCGATGTCGACCTCTTCCCCGCGGCGGAGCACCTGCGCCAGTCCGTTGTAGTAGGAGGCGGGGAACAGACGCATGCTGGCAGCTTCAATGGGAGCGATCACGATGGCCGCCCGGTTGCTGGCGACCTTCCAGAGAACGGACGCGCGCTGTTCCTGCACATCCGGGTGTGGCGACAGGTTCTCGAAGGGCAGCACATCGTGCGCGGGCAGGCGGAGGATGCGTTTGGGCTCGATGGCGCCGGTGAGCTCGGCAGTGGCGCGAAGCGTCAGTTCCAGAGATTCGGCCGCCTTGTTGTCGGCGACCAGGACGACGACGGGCGATTGTGCGGCGCGGGCGAAGAGCGGCAGATAGAGCGCCCGGGCGGTCGCGGTAAGGCCGGAGACGCGCCGCCGCCCCTTCGCAAGGCTTAAATGCCTGCGAACGCGCTCAAAGCCCTCAGTATGTTCCATGCTCGCAAGGGCATCGCGAACGAACGGCAGGATCATGCTAAGCATGATTCTAGCAGCGGGAGCGGCGGACGAATCGTGCCGGCCGCCGCCTCCCCCCGGCGCCTACTGATCTTGATCGGGCGTAGCGGTAAGCTCCACTTCTGTTTTGCCGCGATCGCTAAGGTGGTCCGAAGAGAAGATGACGGTGGGGCGCCCAATCGGCACGGTGACATGCGAGTCCCAGTTCGATTGCCGGATCAACGGCGGCACGGTGCTGGTGCTCGACGGCGGAGCCACACTGCCGCTGATCTCGGCGGCGACCCTCATATGAAGCGACCCACTGGAATCGGCTACCTCGCGCGTGTCGATCTTCACGCCCATATCGATGTAGGTGTAGACCCCGGCCGAGGATTGCGTCGGCAGCCTGTCACCCGATCGAATCGAGTTCATGACCTTACCTGAATTGAGGTTTGACTCAACCCACTCTGAGTAGCTCCGGCTGTTGGTGATCTTTCCGCCGGCATCCTTCTCAAGTACGCGATAGACCAGCTTGTAGAAGTGCGAAGGCTCCGAGGGCTGGTCCACCTTCTTTCCAGGACTGTCCTGGCCGAAGGCGCCTGCCTGGCACAGCAAGACCGCCAGGACGCTTGTAACGATTGCGTGTGATGTCCGCATACCTGTTCTCCTGTGATTGCAAATGTTCAGTTGACTGTCTGCGCTCATAGTTCCCGGGTTCATATCGCTACTCATCCACGATCGCCTGTTGTCCGAGCGGAGCAATCTGTACGGGGTCGATGCGGATGGGGGAAGTCTGCAACGGCTCGCGTTGCCGCTCAGCTATGGCGACCTCCTCTTCCGCTTGCCCGGGTTGCTCGGTCGTGAACCTGAACCATGAGAGTTCCGCCGGCGTGAGGGGAGCATGTGCCGGGAATCGAGCTTGTTTCACCTCCGCGTGCTGCAAGGGGCGCGGACCTGCCACGTGGCCGGAAAGCACACGCCGCGGCCCGGGCATCGCTGTCGTGAGGGGTCCCGTCGCCCGTTGCGGCGCAGGCGGAGGCGCGGAGTAGGCGGCGGAAGCATTTGAAACGGCGGCAGGTACGGATCTTCGCGCCGCCGGCCTCTGCAGCATCATGGCGACGATGAGGATCGCCGCCAAAGCGGGTACGGTGGCGAGCCATCGCCAATGCCGCATCGGTGCAGGCTCCTCCAGCGCCGTCCTCGCCAGCACGCGGGATGAGAGCCCACTTTCGGGCTCCTCGTTTACATAGGTGGTGAGCACCGCAGCGAGCAGGTCTTCAAGTTCGCGGTCACTTGGCATGGTGTTGCTCCAGAATGGTTCCTAGTTTCTGCTTCAGCATCTGCCGCGCCCGCAGGATGCGGGTACGCACGGTGCCTTCCGGAATGCACAGCGCACAGGCAACCTGGGCCGAGGTCATCTCCTCCAGTGTTGAAAGCACCAGCGGATTTCGTAACTCGTCCGGCAGAGAGGCAATAAGGCGGTGGATGATCGACGTCGTATCGCCAGAGATGAGCGCGTCCTCGGGATTTGCATCGCGGGAGCGCGCCTCGTGGATCTCCGGTTCATTCATCTCCATGCGTGGCTGACGCTGGCGATCGCGGGCGATGCGCCATGCCATGCGGGCCAGGAAGCCACGCTCATCCTGGATGCTTCGCCAGAGCCGCTTGCGGTAGATGCGCAGAAACGTCTCTTGCACCACGTCGTCGGCGTCGTAGGCGTTGCGCAACAGCGCATAGGCGACGCGGAACACGAAGCGGGTCTGCCGCTGCACCAGCGACTGGAACTCCGCTTCGTCCGTGCGTGACGCATCTGCAAGCAAGTGGGAGCTCCAGCCGGTCTTTGTCGCCAGTTCCATCGGGGCATGTACCGTTCACACGCTAAGACGGAGGCGAGGGCGGAGCTGTTCGTAAACTTTCGCGTACGCGGCGGCGCAGCCTAGCCTTCAGGCGACCAGATAGCTGCCGATGAGGAAGAGCAGGCGCACGGGAACGCGGCGTCCTTTGTCGCGGAGATGGCGGGCATACCGGGCGCAGAGCTGCTTGAAGGGGTGGACTACCGAGCGGGTCCGGTCAATCGTCAACGTGCGCATCAGCACCGGCTCGCAGAACCGCCCCAGCATGCGCGAAGTGCCGTTGACAAAATGGATGGAGGTGAAGCTGTCGCGGATGAGGTCTTCGATCAGATAGCCGCGGAGCACCAGCGAGATGCTGAGCTTGCGCAGGCTTTCGTCGTTGAGCTGGGTGAGCACGTGCAGATGGGTTCCGGACCGCACTGCTCCAATGACGGAGACCAGGTGGCCATCCGGGCCGCGCAGCCCGGCCAGAATGTGGTTGGGAAAATGCTCGAAGAAGCGGTCGTCCCGCTGATTGCGGCCGGGGTGGGTCGGGTAATCGGCAACGTCATTCAGCCGGACGATGGCCGCGTGATATTCCTGCGGCAACAGCGACGGGACATAGGTATAGCCCTGGGCCTCTGCCTTCCTGCGGTAGTAGCGAAGGTTGCGCCGGGTATGGGAACCGAGCCGCGTCAGGAACTCTTCATAGCTGGGAGCCAGCCGCAGCCAATCGCCTTCGTCCTTGTATTCCGACTTACACCAGACCTGAACCTTCGACTTCTGGATCGCCAGAACGGGCAGCATCTCATGGCCACTGGCCCGCCAGGTAAAACGCAGGGCGTGAATGCCGTTCGACAGCAGATGTTCGGTGGCGATCGCAACCACTTCGGCCTCACGCTCGGGCGCGGCCAGCACCAGCCCACGGCCCATGAAGTCGCCGCCAAAGGCCCAGCCTGTGCGGACCCCGCAGATGCGAAGCTCCTCCGCATAGAGCACACCCATGAGCTTGCCGCCCTCATAACATGCGACCACGCGAGGTACCCGCGACGACCCGACCCGCGGAAGAAAGTAATCGGGCGTGTAGGTCACATCGGGGTCGCGAATGGTCGAATGTGCCAGCGATGTTATCGCCGGCGAAAGCCGCGCGACCGCATCTCTGGATTCGAGGATCTCAAGTTCCATGATTGCCCTTACATCTTATCTATCGTCTGCAAGGTTAGAAGCGGTCAAATGGCAAGTGGCCGTCTTCCGTCCCAAGGTAACCCGTTGGAGGTACCAATACTTTCGTGATGAGGGGTCTACGAGCGTCCCGTTAGAGTGAGCAGGAGAGAGCCGTGGCGGCGCGTCCTGCGAATGGAACGCGCGGTACACTTGTAAGCACCATGGCAGCGACCGTTTCCAGTGTAACTCCGGCCCTCTTAAGCAAATATGAACCGGTGATCGGCCTGGAGGTGCATGTGCAGCTCCTGACCGCCAGTAAAGCGTTTTGTGGCTGCTCCACGCGCTTCGGCGCCAGTCCGAATACACAAACTTGCCCGGTGTGCCTGGGGTTGCCGGGAGCCTTGCCTATGCTGAATGAGCGTGCGGTGGAGTTTGCCGTGCTGGCAGCAACAGCGCTGAACTGCCGCGTGAATGAGCGGTCGGTATTTGCGCGCAAGAACTATTTTTACCCGGACTCCCCGAAGGGTTACCAGATCTCGCAATATGACCTGCCGCTAGCAGAGCATGGCTGGCTGGAAGTGCCCGCCGCGGGCGGATTGAAGCGCATCGGCATCACGCGGCTGCACATGGAAGAGGATGCAGGCAAGAGTTTGCACGAAGGCTTCGTTGACTCCGCTACCCGTACCTACGTGGACCTGAACCGCTGCGGCACGCCGCTGGTGGAGATTGTGAGCGAGCCCGACCTTCGCACGCCGGACGAGGCCTATGAGTACCTGACGCGGCTCAAGGAGATCATGCTGTACACCGGCGTGAGCGACTGCAATATGGAAGAGGGCTCGCTGCGCTGCGATGCGAACGTGAGCGTTCGTCCGCGCGGGCAGGAGACGTTTGGCACCAAGGCCGAAGTCAAGAACGTGAACAGCTTCCGTTTCATTCGCGCGGCGCTGGAGTACGAGATCGAACGGCAGGTGGAGCTGATCGAGAGTGGCGGCCGGGTAGTGCAGGAGACGCGTTCCTGGAACGCAGCCGAGGGTCGCACGTTCTCGATGCGCTCCAAGGAGCAGGCGCACGATTACCGCTATTTTCCCGAGCCGGACCTGCCGCCTCTGCTGGTTTCGGCGGCGTGGAAGAGCGAAATCCTGAAAGCGCTGCCGGAGCTACCGGAGGCGCGGCGCAAGCGCATGGTGGCGGAGTACGAGATCAGCGAGCAGGATGCGGCGACGCTGACCGCGACCCGGGAGTTTGCCGATACTTTTGAGGCGGCGGCGCGGCGGGCCAGGAATCCGCGCCGGGTGGCCAACCTGACGCAAAGCGAGTTGATGGGGAGATTGCGGGCGGCAGGGCTCGGTCTGGAGCAGTCCCCGGTGACCATGGATGGGATAGTGCTCGCGGCGGACCTGGCCGAACAGGGCGAGTTGTCCAGCAAGCAGCTCAAGCAGCTCTTCGATAGCGCGTTTGAGAAGGGCGAAGACTTCGGGGTGATCTACGAGCGCGAGAAGCCGCAGCAGATTTCCGACTCGGGCGCGATTGAGCGGCTGATCGATGAGGCGATTGCAGCTAATCCGAAGCAGGTGGAGCAGTACCGGGGCGGCAAGAAGACCGTCGCCGCCTTCTTCGTTGGACAGGTCATGAGGGCGTCGAAGGGGCAGGCGAATCCCGCATTGTTGAATGAGCTGGTGGTGAAGAAGCTTAACGGGTGACGACGGCGCCGCATCCCCGATAGAGAGTTAGGGCATGCCCAGACCGGAGGAGGAACTGCCGGCGGCGGAGGCAAACTCTTGCACTGTCTCGCGCATGTATTTATGCGGGTTGACCGGGGTTTCGTGGATACGGATCTCGTAGTGCAGGTGCGGGCCGGTACTGCGGCCAGCGGAACCGACGTAGCCGATAATATCGCCGCGGCGCACGTCCTGACCGGCGGTGACGGAGTAGCCGGAGAGATGGCCGTAGATGGTGTGGACGCCATGGCCGTGGTCGATCAGCACTTCCCGGCCATAGCCGCTGGCGGGGCCTGCCATGAGCACGGTGCCATCGGCGGGCGCGTGGACGGCAGCTCCGTAGGCGGAGGCGATGTCGATGCCCTTATGGAAGGCGCCCTCGCCGTTGAAGGGGTCCTGACGTTCCCCGAAGGAGCTGGTGACCGGGCCCATTACCGGCCAGAGGGTGGGGACGTCCTGCGAGCTGCCCCAGGTGGATAGCTCGCCCAGCGTGGGTTCGAGGACGCGCCGCATGTGGCCGGAGAGCGCGGACGAACGCAGGGCGGAGAACTGGTCAATCGAGCGGGCGTACTGCTGGTGACTGAAGTCGTCGCTGATTTCAGTGGTGAGCGCAGGGGTATTGGCTCCGGCCGCCGCCGCCCCCTTGGCGAGCTTGCTCTGGCGCAGCCCGTAGAGCGCCGTCACCTCGTTGGCGAGCGAACCAAGGGAGGAGGCCTGGATATCCTTCTCCTTGGCGACCTCTTCCATATGCAGGTAGTCGTGGCGCAGCGCTTCCTTCTGCGAGCGCACCTGGTCGAAGCTGGCGGTCTTGAGCAGCATGCGGCTGTAGGAGCCGGCCATACCGGTCACGGTAAAGAGGCCGACGATAGCCGCCGCAACGAAGATGTAGGCGTAGTGCAGGGGAACCGGAATCTTGCGCAGGCGGCCGTCTTCTTCCCGTGCCACGAAGATGATGTAATAGCGTCTGCGCAAACAGTGCACCGTTTCTGAGATTTTGAGCGTTCCGGGGAGCACACACGTCTCCGCTGGAATGCCATCAGGCCAAATGCCGTCCGGCAAAGCTCATTTCTAACGCTAACAAACCCCAGGCAATGGGGCAACCCGACGGAAGTTGTAAAGCGGGTACCACCGGGCGGGATCAGCCGCGGGCAGCTGGGCAGGGATTTGCTGCCTAGGGTATCGAGAATCCGCACCACTCATTGTGCAATTGCCTGGATTTTGCGGGGCTTCATGGAAGAAGAGCGTGCGGGGGGCCGCTACCGCCGTAAACAACTCCCCTCGTGGATCGTGGGTGCGAAGAGCGGAAGCAGATCCTTCGACCTCGCTCGGGATGACTGCGGAAGCAGGTTCCCCAGTCGTCTTGACTGCTGCTTAGTGCAGGAAATGCTTCATCGCCTCAACGTGCGCGCAAGGTGGACGATGACTATCTGCGTGCGATAGCCGGTTGCGGGTGCGCTCTCGTTGCCCGGTTCGGCTGGGCTGGCGGGGATATTGAGGTTGTAGGTGTTTGTCGCGGTGCCGGATGTGGAGACAGATGCTCCCTGCGCGCTTTGTACCGTCCACGGCGTACGCAGGGTGAGAGTGGCCTCCGATCCCTCCGGGACTGCCGCCGTAATGGTGTAGGTTGTTCCCTCTAAACGCGCGTGCAGAATGCGCGGCTCATGGCTGGCTGCCCCAAGCAGCGGCTGCGGCGGCTGAAGCAGGATAGCGATGCCGCCCTCTGTGCGTACATCCAGGCGGCTCTTACCTGCGGGCAGTGCAAGATCGAAGCGCGCCTGCGTCTCCTCCCCTTGTTCCTCCAGTTTTACCGGGACTACCTTGCCCTTCCACCGGGCCTGGCTGAGCGTTGCGCCGGCGGCAAGGGACGGCTCGAACAGAAGATGCACGGCCGGTCCTGTATTGTCGGCATCGAGCGTAAGGTTGCCGTCTGTACGCGTGAAGCGGAGCGACAGCGTGGATCCACCGACTTGCACCCGTTCCACTGCGACATGGTCCCACTGCTGCGGGAGATGCGGCGCGAAGCGAAGCTGCTGTTTCCGCGCATCGACATCGATGCCCAGCAGGCCTTCGATCGCGGAGGACAGGAACCCGGCGGAGGACCAGGTCTGCTCCGGGACGGACTCATCCTCCTCGTGATAGAAGTCGCCGGCCAGCACCTCCGGCGTATGGCCGAGGGAGTCGATTGAGCTCCAGGCCGGCAGAGAGCTCCACGTCTGCCAGGCCGGATAGGGCATGTGTTGCTCCCAGAAGAGTTGCGCGATGCGGGCGGTGCCGGTGGCCCATACCGATCCCTTGGCATACGCGTCCGGGTCATACGCGGTGCTGTCGCTGGCATAGCTGCGCGTGCCCCAGTCGGTCTGGAAGGCAGGCGACGCCAGCGCTGCGAGCGCCGCAGCCGTCTGTTGCGGCGTAAAGATGTTTCGCTCCAGCACGCCGGCGGCGGCGCTGGAGCGGCTGTTCACGGGCTTGCCGTTGTCGGTGAAGCCATCGATCCAGAAGCCGGTGCGGTCGTTCCAGTAGCGCGTGGCGACGGCGCGGCGTGCTCGATCGCTGGCCTGCTGTGCCGCCGCGACCTCGGAGCTGTGCCCGGTGGCTGCGGACAGGTGTGCGTACGCCTGTGCCGCTCCCACCCAACTGGCGGAGAGCGTCAGTTCTTCGCTGAGACGGTCCTGCTCGTTCGCGGCTTCCTTGCCCGCTGGCACGTGCGGCAATCCATCCTGGGCGCTTACCACCGACTGACAGTAGCGATACGCGGCTTCGATGGATTGCCAATGCTCGTTGAGAAATGCGATGTCGCCGGTGCGCAGAAGATAGTTGTCCAGGGCGATGAGGTAGTCGAAGGTGATATCGACGTGCACGAACATGTAGGGGTATTTTCCAGCCCAGTCGAGGTAGCCGGCGCTCTGCGAGATCTCGTGCCACATCATGCCCGTCTTTGGGTCCTGGTACTTGATGAGGAAGGTGAGGAGCTCGCGCGCGCGGGAGACCTCGCCTGCGTCCACCACGGCAGGGAGAGCGACCAGGGCATCGTTGGCGAAGAACCAGTCGTACTGTGGGCGCCGTCCGGCGCGCGACGCGCCATAGCCCGCAGACTGGCCACTGCCGAGTTGCGGATTGGTCACCCAGGCCTGATCGAGAGCGACCGTGGCCCACGCAAGATCGCGGTTCAGTCGCGGATCAGGGGTTTCGATGGACAGCGCTGTATCCAGCAGATGCGTATAGTGGGCCGCGGCTTCCCTCTCAAGCTGTGCATGCTGTTGCAGCATGGCGTCAGCCACGGCTGCTGGATCAGTTGCGCCATCGTTACCGGCGAGAAAGACAGTAGCCTGCCGCGTCTCCCGCTGGCCCGTCTCGCGTGGACGGATGGTGAAGCTCTCGCCGGAGCCGTAAAGAGGTTGAGCGCTGTTGACGATGGGATTGTGGGCCACCGCTTGCTTTGAGCCAACCACGGCAGAGAAACGGTGCAGCAGTTCGGTGAGCCGATAGGCGTTGGCGGAGGCGTCCCATTGTGTGCTTTGTCCGCCGATGCCCGCGGGCGACATCAGGTTGAGCACAGGGCTAAAGTGCACTGCGATGTCCACCGACTTGCGGCCATGAACGGTATAGGTGATGAGTGCACCGGGCAGTTGCAAAGGCACGAAGAGCCGTTCCTCGATGACGAAATCCGGCCCGACATAGACGCGTGTGATGGCTTGGGGCGTATAGGCGATGCGACGGAGCAGGGTACGTCCGTCGATCTCCGTGGACGCGCCTTCAACGAGAAATCCGGGATGATAGCCGCTCGCGATCTGCACCGGGTAGGCCCAGGCCTCCAGGCCACTTTCGGCATAGCCTTGGAGCAGAGCGCGTCGTCCGTGGGCGGCGGCGAAGCGGCTGGGCTCTACCGAATCCGTATTCCAGGTAAGCGCCTCAAGCGAGGGAGGCGCCGGAAGCGAACGAACCGCGGAGCTATCCGGGGCTGGCTGTGCGAGGGCTTCGAGTGTGAGCGGCAGAAGGCAGCAGGCGAAGGCGAGGGCAACCAAGGTGTGGAACCGGGGGCGATGCTGCTCCGTGTTTCCCTGCATGCTGGTTAGGATACAGCCGCACCACGATGGGAATGGGGATGCGGCGCAGGGCCAAAAATCACATCGGCGAGCGGGTGCAAACTGCTACAGTGCTCCATGAATCGATCGCAGCGAGGAGAAGCATGAGCCCATCGGGCAAGCGCAGGAAAGATGGCGACACTGCGGCAGTGAAGCCGGCGAGCCTGAAGACACTGGCCGAGCATCTTGGGCTGAGCCCGGCCACCATTTCCGTGGTGCTGAACGACGTACCCGGCCGCTCCATCCCCCAGACGACACGCGACCGCATCAAGGCTGCCGCGGAAAAGCTCAACTATCAGCCCAGCCTGCTGGCGCGTTCGCTGCGGAATCGTCAGACACTCACGATCGGCATTCTGGTGCCGGAGCTGGGCGAGGGTTACCACACTGAGGTGTTGAGCGGGATCGGCGACTGTTTGATGCAGCAGGGCTATTTTTATTTCACGGCGCACCATCGGCACAAGAAGGAGCTGATCGAACAGTACAGCCGGCTGCTCACCGGCCGTGGCGCCGAAGCGCTGATTGTGGTGGATACGCTGCTCGATCATGACTTTCCCGTACCGGTGGTTGCGGTCGCCGGGCATCGTCACATTCCCGGCGTCACCAATGTGATCCTGGACCACCATCGCGCTGCCGAGCTTGCACTGCACCATCTGTACGATCTGGGGCATCGCAAGATCGCCTTCATGCGCGGACAGCCGTTCAGCTCTGATTCGGAAGACCGCTGGAGCAGCACCATGGCAGTAGCGGAGGAGCTTGGGCTGGAGGTGCGGCCGGAACTTGTCGTGCAACTCGACCGGGACCTCACGTCTCCGGAGCTGGGCTATCCGGTGGTCGAGCAGTTGCTCTCCTCCCATCAGCCCTTCACCGCGCTGCTCTCCTTCAACGACGTGGCGGCTATCGGGGCAATCCGGGCGCTGCAGGATGCCGGTCTTCGCGTGCCCGAGGATGTGTCGGTCGTGGGCTTCGACGACATCCGGGGCGCGGCATTCAACAATCCCAGCCTCACCACGATCCGCCAGCCGTTGGAGGAGATGGGCAGGACCGCCGCGCGGATTGCGCTGAGCAGGCTGCAGGGCAAGCATGAGTTTGGGGATGAGATCGCGATTGAGCCGGAGCTGGTGGTCCGCGAATCGACTCGCAGCGCGGACCAGAAGGCGCCCGGGCAACACTCCCGCCATCGCCCGGCGCATCCAGGCACCGAGGCGGGCTGATGCTGCCGCGGCGAGAGGCAGGCGTGACCGGCGCGGCGGTTGCGCCGGGTTCCTGGGCGGGCCGCCGCTTCGGGGCCATCGCCATCTTCGCCGCGTTTGCGTTTACCGGAGCCGCCCTGGAATTGCTCGGCTGCATTCTGCCGGCGCTGGCGGCGCAATGGCATCTGGGAGACGAGCGCTCCGGGCAGTTGCTGCTGGCGCTCTTCGCCGGCTCAGCGTGCGGCGCTTTGCTGGTAAGCCGAGCGTTCAGCCGCTCCGTTGTTGCGGGCTTGTTGCTGAACGCGGTCAGCGCGGCGGCGCTGGCGTTCTGGCCTGCAGGGGCGCTCCCCGCCTTCTTCTGTTACGGAGTGGGACTGGGCTGGTCCATGACGGCCATGAATTTGCTGGTGGGCAGCGCCTTCCCCGAGCGCAGCGGAGCGGCGCTGACGCTGCTGAACTTCTGCTGGAGCGTTGGCGCCACGGTGTGCCCGTTGGCGACGCGCGTGTGGCTGCGCCACGGCGCCATCCAGGGACTGTTTCTGGCGGTGGCGGCGGTCGCCGGCGTGCTGGCGCTGGTGTTGATCGGCGCACTGGACAGGTTCGATCGCTCACGTTCGTTCGCGGTCGATGGGAGCCTCGCGCCTTCCGGTGGCCAGGCCGAGGTCCGGCGGGACCTCGTGATCCTTTTCGCCGGCTTCGCCATGCTGTATGTCGGGGTAGAGGCATCCATGGGCGGATGGGTGCTGAGCTACGTCCACCGCATGCCGCTGGGACGGGATTTCTATGCTTCCGCTGCCGTGTCGTGCTTCTGGCTCTCGTTGCTGGCCGGCCGCGGGCTCGCTCCCGCTCTCTTGCTGCGCGTCCAAGAACGGCGGTTTCTGGTGGGATCGCTCTCTCTCGCCGGTCTCGGCATACTCCTCCTGCTCACCTCCGGCAATGCAGGAGGCGTTCTGATGGGAGCTTCGCTGGCGGGATTGGGCCTCGCGCCGGTGTTCCCCGTCTGCGTTTCCATGTTCCTCGCGCTTTCGGGCCAGTCTTCCCGTACGCGCTGGCTCTTCGCCGTCTCCGGAGTGGGTGGCGCGGTGCTGCCCTGGCTTACCGGCCATGTCTCGGCGCGCACGGGTTCGCTGCACGCGGGGCTTCTGGTGCCGCTGCTCGCGGTTGCCGCCATGCTGGCCATGCTGGAACTGCCGCAGTTCGCATCGTTCGATACGACGAGCCGTCGCGCTTTGCCGGGGCCGATCGCCAGACCGGGGGACTTCCCGAGCGTGGGAGCATCGGCTTTGCACTCGAAGTAGCCGCCGCCGTCGAGAGATTCGCGAATTACTACGCCACGCGGAGCCGGAGCCCCGGGGCGGATTGCACTCACGGCTGCACGCCGGTCTGGTAGTTGAGCGCGGCAAGCGAGAGACGGTACTGATATTGCGCGTTGGTGTTGGCGATCGCGGCCTGCGTCTGTGCAAGCTGCGCCTGGCTCAGCTCCACGATGGAACTGAGTCCGAGTTGGTAACGAGAGGTCGCCAGTCGCAGGCTGGCGTCGGCTTGCTGCAGCAGTTGCGCGGCGACGCCTTCCCTCTGGTAGGAACTCGTGGCCTCCAGCCACGCCGTGCGGACCTGGCGCACGATCACGTCGCGCAGCGCGCGCTGCTGTTCGCCTGCGCTCTGGGCGCGCAGGTCCGCCTCCCGGGCGAGCGATGAATTCAGGAACCCGTTGAACAGGGGCACGTTGAGGTTCAGTCCGATCGCGCCATCCCAGCTCGACGGATAGTAGCGACCATCGCGCACCGGCGTACCGCCGACCGTACCTAGCGCGGTGACGGTGGGCAGCCGCAGATCGTGCTCGGCGCGGCTGTATTTGAGGGCAGACTGCTGTTGCAGACTGGCGGCCTGCAGATCGGGCCGCTGTTGCAAAGCCGCGGCGGTTAATGCGTTGATGTCGACGGGAGGAGCAGCGGGTGCGGTCGAGTCATCGACCAGCGTATAGGTCACCGCGGTGTTCAGGGCCAATACTTCGTTGAGCGCGGCCATCGCGGCATCCGCGCTGTTCTTCGCATCGAGGAGAAGCAACTGTGCCTGTGACAGATTCACCTGAGCAAAGCTGAGGTCCAGAGTGGAGCGCAATTTATTGGTGGTGAGCTGGCTTACCTGCCCCTGGGTGGCCTGGCGCGTGGCCACGGTCTGCTGCGCAACCTGGAGCACGGCCTGCGCCTCCAGCGCCGAGTAGAAGGCCTGATCCGTCGCCAGGACGATGTCTTCCAGGGTGGCCTGCGCGTCAGATTTCGCGGCGGCTTCGCGCAGCCTGGCCGCGCCCACCAGATTGGGGGTCCGGCCGAAGTCGGTGATGAGCTGAGAGAAATTGACCCCTGCGCCGGCGTGGGTGAGCAGCCGCGTGGTGCTGATGCCGAAGGAGGAAAGACGGCCGCCCTCATTCGCCTGCTGGGCAGTGATACCTCCGTTCAGGGTAGGCAGCTCAGTGGAGCGTGTTTCGCGCACGACCTGGTGCTCCGCCAGTGCCAGCAAGTGGCCGACGCTGATGTGCGGATTGTGTTGGATGGCCAGTTGTTCCGCCTGCCCGCGCGTAAGCCGGTCCTGTGCCGGACCCGCAGCCGGAACCGGCGCAGGAGGGGAAGAGGCGGCCGGCGCGGCGGACTGCGCCAGCAGCAGAGACACAGGCGGTGCGCTGGGAAGTGCCTGGGCTGCCGCAGTTGCAGGCGCGGCGCCGAGCGCGATGGAACTCACGACGGCGAACAAGCAGAGACGCGCAAGGAGTATGCCGGCAAGAGCGCTCATGCCAACACCTCCTTGTGCGGCGCTGTGGTGGTCTGCTCGGCATGGCGCCCGTGGACCAGCAGATAGATTGCCGGCACCAGGAAGACGGTAACCACGACCGACACGGTGAGGCCGCCGATGACGGCGCGGGCCAGCGGCGCGTATTGCTCACTGCCGGCCTCCATGCCCAGGGCCATGGGAATCATGCCCAGCAGCGTGGCGAGCGAGGTCATCAGGATGGGGCGCAGACGGATGCGACAGGATTCCACGATGGCCTCACGCACGTTCCGGCCGTGCTCTCGCAAGTGGCCCGCGAATTCGACGATAAGGATGGAGTTCGACACCACGATGCCGGTCATCATGATGACGCCCATCAGTGACATGATGTTGAGCGTCGATCCGGTCATCAGCAGGATGAGCACGACGCCGGCGATGCCGGGAGGAATGGCCATGAGGATGATGAGCGGATCGAGCACAGAAGCGAACTGGGCCATCAGGATGAGGTAAACCAGCACCACCGCCAGTATCAGACCGACGCCGAAGCGCTGGAACGATTGGCTCATGTTCACCACCGCGCCGCGCACGGTGATGCGGATGTTCTTCTCATGCTGGGTGTGCGCGACGATGCGGTTAATCTGCCGGCTGACGGTCTTGAGAGACTCTCTGGACGGCATGATGTACACGTCGATGATGCGCCGGAGCTGGTAATGATCGACTTCCGTCGGGGTGTTGATCTGCTTCAGTGCAGCCACCGATTGCAGCGGCGTGTATTGCAGGGAGGCGTCGGCGCGCATGGGGATCTGCTTCAGGTCCTCCAGACTCATGTTCTCGATCTTCTTGTTGAAGTACTGCACGGTGACCATGTAGTTGTTCCCGGTCTTGGGATCGATCCAATAGCTCGGCGCGATAACGCCGTTGGAGGTGAGGGCGGTGATGACGTTATCCACCACCTGTTTGGGAGAGAGCCCGATGAGGCTGGCGCGTTCGCGATCGATGTTGAGTTCCAGCCCGGGATACTTCAGGTTCTGCGGGATCAACACGTCGCTGACAGTGGAGAGCCCGCGGGCGTCATTCGCGATCTGCTGCGCGACCTGAAAAGAGTCGTTCAGGTTGTTGCCGCTGATCTGGACATCGATGGGTGCGGGCAATCCCTGATTGATGACCGAATCCACCAGACCGCCGGCCTGGAAGTAGGTCTGAAGCTGGGGCATGTCGTGGGCCAGCTTGCGGCGCACGCGCTGCATGTACTTGTAGCTGCCAACGGAATTGCCTTCCTTGAGACTCACCTGGACGAAGGCCGTGTCCATGGAGGAGTTGCTGGTGTAGATGGCAGAGAGATCCGGCGTAATGCCGATGTTGGAGACGATCATGCCGAGATCTTTCGGGGCCACGGTCGAGCGGATCTCCTGCTCGACCTGCGCAATGAGCTGGTTCGTGACCTCCAGGCGCGAGCCGTTGGGCGCCTTGATGTTGATGACGAACTGGCCAGGATCGGTACGGGGAAAGTAGGAGAGCCCGAGCAGGGGAAACAGCAAGACGCAGATAAGCGTGATGCCGCCGAGGATGACTCCGGCGGCAAGACCGGGACGCGCCAGCATGCGCGTGACCGCGCGCTCGTAGGCGTCCAGCATCCTGCGGAAGGATTCATTGAACCGCTCCACCACGCGCTCAAAGACGCTGCGTTTGCGCTCGGTTTCGCTCATCGTGACGCGCACGAAGCGGGCGCAGTAGAGCGGCACCACGGTCATGGCGAAGACGTAGGAGGCGAAGATGGAGAGCACGACGCCCAGCGCCAGGTCAGTGAAGATGTACTTGCTGACGCCGCCGAGAAAGGTGACAGGGAAGAAGACGATCGAGGTGGTGAGAGTCGCGGCCAGCACGGCAAGCGACACCTCCATGCCGCCCTTCTCGGAGGCCATGGCGGGGGTTTCGCCCTCCTCCATGTAGCGGAAGATGTTTTCGAGCACGATGACGTTGTTGTCGATGAGGCGCGAGAACACCAGAGCCAGGCCTCCCAGCAGCATGGTGTTGACCGAGCCCCCAGTGAAGTTCATGACGATGAGGCACACCAGCGCGGAGAGCGGGATGGAGAGCAGCACGGCGATGGTGGCGCGCGGGCTGCCGAGGAAGATCAGGATCATGACGCCGGTGAGCACCAGGCCGATGCCAGCCTCATTCACCAGGCTTTTGATGGCGCTCTTCACGAACACGGACTGATCGAACACCACCGCCGTTTTGAGCGAGGAGGGGATATCGACCAGGTGTTTGATCGCAGCGCGCATGCCGTTCACGATGGTGATGGTGTTGCTGCCGCCGCCTTGTTTGAGCACCGGCACATAAACGGACTGCTGCCCGTCGATGCGCACGATGTTGGTTTGCGTGGTACCCGAGTCCTCGGCCTTGCCGACATCGCCCACCAGAATCGATGCATTGCCGACGGACTTCAGCGGGATCTGGTTGATCTCGTCCGGAGTGGGCACCTGGCTGTTGGCGTAGATGTTGTAGTCCTTGGTGCCAATGCGCACATCGCCGGCAGGCAGGATCAGGTTCGACTCGTTGACGCCCTTCACCACATCCATCAGCCCGAGGTTGTGGGCTTCGAGCTTCAGCGGGTCCACGTAGACCATGATCTGGCGATAGCGGCCGCCGAAGGGCTGCGGCACGGACGCGCCGGGCACGTTCGCGATCTGATTCCGCACCTGAAATTGCGCGAGATCCTTGAGCTGAGTCTCGTTGAGCCCCTCGCCCTTCAGCGTTACGAGGCAGACCGGCTGGTTGGAGGCGTCCATGCTCAGAACGACCGGTGGCAACGTGCCGGGCGGCAGGCGGCGCAGATCGGCCATGGCGAGATTGGAGATATTGCTTAAGGCCGCATTCGCGTCCGTTCCGGGCTTGAAGTAGATCTTGATCAGGCTGACGCCGGTAAGCGAGCGTGACTCGATGTGATCGATGTTCGAGCCCAGAGTGAAGAAGCGCTCAAAGGTATCAGTGATGTCGGCTTCGATCTGCTCCGGGGGCATGCCGGAATAGAACGTGGCCACAACGACGACGGGGATGTCGATTTTGGGGAACAGATCGACGGGCATGCGCACGACGTTGACCACGCCGACCAGCAGCACGATCAGGCAAGCCATGATGATGAAGTAGGGATAGCGCAGCGCGAATTTAGGCATTACTTCTTACCTCCTGGCGCTTCGCTGCTCTCTTCATTTTTCGTGTCGGAGGTGGGTGCGTGCTCGGCCTGCGGATGCACCTCTTCTCCGGCGCGGTAGTTGGATTCGCCTCCGTTGATGACGCGGTCCTCCGCCTGGAGGCCGCCGGTCACCTCCACCAGGGCGGAGCCGCGCAAGCCGATCTCTACCGGCCGTATCTCGACGTGGTTGTCGCGGTCGACCACCAGCGCGGTGGCTTGCGATGCGCCCTGGACGATGGCGCTGTCCGGAACCACGAGCACATTGTTCTTCTGCTCCAGGTTAAGCACGACGTTTGCGTACATGCCGGGCGTGATCGCGAGGTCCTTGTTGGGGACGTCGATCTCGGTCTCCATGGTCATGGTCTGCAGGCTCACGTTGCGGGTGAAGCGGACCACCGTACCGGCAAACGAGCGGTTCAGCGCGTCGACGCGCACAGTGACGGGAGCGCCGATGTGCACGAAGCGCACATCGCTCTCCGGTACGGGAACGCGCAGGCGGAGCAGGTCGCTCTGCGAGAGCTTAACGATGGGTAGAGACTGGGTGTCAGAGCTGGTGCCGGACTGGATCAGCGCGCCGGTATCGGCGTAGCGCCACAGGATGACGCCGCTCAAGGGGGCAGTGACGGTGGTGTAACTCTCGAGAGCGCCGATGCGTTCACGATCGGCGCCGGCGACATCGGATTGCTGCTGTGCCGCGGAGAGGGACGACTTGGCCATCTCCACCTGCGCTTCGGAGGCGAGGTCCTTGGACTGCGCGTCGTCGAGCTCCTGTTGCGCGATGATACCGGGATTGCCGGAATTCGCCTGGCGCAGCCGCATGTAGTTGGCGTGCAGCGCCGCATGGTAGGACTCGGCGCGGGTCACATCCTTGGCTGCCCGGGCGATCTCGTCCTTGCTGTGCGCGAATTCGGAGACGGCGCCCTTGAGCTGCGCACTCAGCTCCGGCACTTCGAGTGTCGCCAGCACCTCTCCGGCGTGCACCTTGTCGCCGATATCCACGTTGATGCGGCGGATGTAGCCGGAGACCTTGGCGTGGACGTCCACCACCTGGTAGGGCTCGAACTGGCCGGCCAGGGAGAGCGTGTGCGCGATGTCGCCGCGCTGTACGGTGACCACGTTGGCGGTAGGAACCTGCTGCGCGGAAACGTGAGAGTCGCTGCTCGAGCAGCCGGAGAAGGCAAAGCAGGATGCCGCGAGCGAGATGCAGAACGCGGAGTGAAGCGGACGTTGCTGGTAACGCATGATCGTTCTTCCCCATCGATGAAGCCAAGCCACGGATTCATAGCCGCGGGTGCGCGCTCCTTGAAGCAGGAGGTGCGCTGCCGCAGCAGAACGCTATCGGGAGGGCAGAAAGACGGGCGGCGGCCGGAGCGAACACCCAGCGCGCCAGTGTTGCAACCGGAGACGCAGCACAGAGGATCGGAAGATCGAGGAACTGTACTCGGGGTTGCTCCAGATCAAGGCGGGCAAACAGGCCAGCATCAGGCCGGTCAGACTCCAGCCCGCGAGCGCCAGCCACGGCAAGGCGGGAACGGGGGTGTGTCCCATATCCGCAGCCTGATCCGCGGGTGACTTCACAGGATGCGCCCGCTCCTCCTGCGAGAGAAGCTTGGCGACCGGTCCCTGGATGGACGTGCGCTCCGCCGGGTGGTAGAGCGACAGCTTGTAATGCAGACCCCAACCGAAGACGGCCATGGCGAGCAGCGCAAAGACCGCGAGGTGCAGCCCCAGCAAGGTTCGTCTTGGAGAGTTAGAGTGCATCGTGAGATCGGGCGCGACGGAAAGCATGGCGTGCTCTCCCTACTATTACAGCAGCTTTGCGGGAAAAGTTCTAATCACCCGGCGCCTGGCCGAACAGCCGGCCCGGAACCCCGCTGAGGAGGCGGCAAGCGTCGAATGTACATCGCATGGCATCGCTCGCGGCATCCTATGCTCGAATCTCAGCTCCGGGACAGGAGTGCGCAGGGATAGGAGATAGCTATGGCACGATTGACGGACCGTGTCGCAGTGGTGACGGGGTCGAGCTCCGGCATTGGGCAGGGGATCGCCAAACGGTTTGCGGAAGAGGGCGCCCGGTTGATCATCGACTACGTGGGACATCCCGACGGCGCGGACCAGACGCTCAAGATGGTGGAGCAGGCGGGCTCAAAGGGGATCATCTGTCAAGCAGACGTGACCAAGATCGAAGACACGCGCAGGCTGATCGATGCCGCGTACAGTGAGTTCGGCTCGGTCGACATTCTCGTAAACAACGCGGGTATGGAGAAGCGAGCGGATTTCTGGGACGTGCAGGAGGCGGACTACGACAAGGTGCTCGCGGTCAACCTGAAGGGGCCGTTCTTCCTCACGCAGTATTTCGTGCAGAAGCTGATAGCGGCCAACAAACCCGGGCGGATCGTGAACATCAGCTCTGTGCATGAGGATATGGCATTCCCGGGATTCTCGACCTATTGCATCAGCAAAGGCGGCATGCGCATGTTCATGCGCGATCTCTCGGTGGAGCTTGGCCCCAGAAACATCACGGTCAACAATATCGCTCCGGGCGCGATCGAGACTCCCATCAACAGGAACCTGATGGCGAACAAGGGAGAGATGCGCGCGCTGCTTGAGAACATACCGCTGAACCGGTTGGGAACAGTGGACGATGTTGCGTCGTTGGCGGCATTTCTTGCCTCTGACGAGGCCGGCTACATCACCGGGTCGACCTATGTCATCGACGGCGGCCTGATGCGGAGCTATCACGAACAATAAGGACGCTCATCCTGCATGGCAAAGTTAGAAGATTACGCACTCATCGGCGACACCGAGACGGCGGCCCTGGTGGGGCGAGACGGGTCGATGGACTGGCTCTGCTGGCCCAACTTCGCCTCCGGCGCCTGCTTCGCCAAACTGGTGGGGTCGGAAGACAACGGGTTCTGGCGGCTCGCCCCCGTAGCGAAAGTCAAGCAGTCTGCGCGGCGCTACGAGGAACACACGCTGATCCTGGAGACAACGCACGAGACGAAAGCAGGAGTCGTCCAGGTGATCGACTTCATGCCTCCGCGCGGAAGCCAGTCGGACATCGTGCGCATCGTGCGCGGGCTGCGCGGAGCGGTACGAATGCGCAGCGAGCTTGCTATGCGCTTCAACTACGGAGCGGCCGTGCCCTGGGTGACCAGGATAGACGGCGGCTACCGTCTGGAAGCGGGACCGGACTCCGTAGTACTGCGCACGACCGTGGAGCTGAAGGGTGAAAAGATGCGCACGGTGGGCGAATTCACCGTGGAGCAGGGGGAGTCCGTCGCCTTCGTGCTCTCCTATGGCGCGTATGGGCAATACCACGCGCCGCCGCCGCACGCCATCGATGTAGATGAGGCGTACCGGCAGACACAGACGTACTGGAAGGAGTGGGCGGCCCGTACTACCTACCGCGGACCGCAGCGCGAGATCATCGAGCGTTCGCTGCTCACGTTGAAGGCGCTCACCTACAAGCCGACGGGCGGTGTGGTAGCCGCGCCCACCACGTCGCTTCCGGAGCAGCTTGGCGGTCCGCGTAACTGGGACTACCGCTACTGCTGGCTGCGGGACACGACCTTTACGCTGCTGGCGCTGATGAACGGCGGGTTCCATCAGGAGGCGAAGGAGTGGATGCAGTGGCTGCGGCGGACCATCGCCGGCAGTCCCGACCAGGTGCAGATCATGTACGGCATCGCGGGCGAGCGCACGCTGCTGGAGTGGGAGGTGGCCTGGCTGGCGGGCTACGAGGCCTCCAAGCCGGTGCGCGTTGGCAACGCCGCGCATGCGCAACTGCAACTGGATATCTACGGCGAAGTGATGGATGCGTTCTTCTGGGAGTTCGACAGCCTGGAACAGGAGCGCGCCCTCGATTTCGGCATGCTGGCGCAAGTGGTCGATCACCTGGAGACCATCTGGCAGGACCCCGACAGCGGGATATGGGAGGTGCGCGGGGGCCCGAAGCACTTCACCTATTCCAAGGTGATGGCATGGGTGGCCTTCGACCGGGCGGTGCAGCTTGCCGAGCGCGCGCACCTGGATGCGCCGGTGGCCCGCTGGAAGAAGGTCCGCGACACCATCCACCAGGATGTCTGCCGCAAGGGCTTCAACCCGCGTGTGAACAGCTTCGTACAGACGTATGGCTCCAGGGATCTGGACGCGTCCCTGCTGCTGATTCCCATGGTCGGCTTTCTGCCTCCGGACGATCCGCGGGTGAAGAGTACGGTGGAGGCGATCGAGCAGAACCTGACCGAAGATGGGCTGGTGAAGCGCTATGACACCAGCCGTACCAAGGACGGGCTGAAGGGCAGCGAAGGAATGTTTCTGGCCTGCAGCTTCTGGATGGTCAGCAACCTGAAGTTCATCGGGCGGGAGGCCGATGCGCACCGCCTATTTGATCGGCTGCTCACGCTGTGTAACGACGTGGGCCTGCTATCGGAGGAGTATGACGTCAAGCAGAAGCGGCTGGTGGGAAATTTCCCCCAGGCCTTCTCACATATCGCGCTGCTGGGCGCCGCCTACCATCTGTATGAGCCCGACCACACGGCGCGCCACACCGCTGGGCAGGGCGCAAAGGCAAGAGCCGCCAGCTAGTATTTGTAAGTATCAGTGTTATGTAGTTGGGTTATGTAGTTGGGACTGCTTGCATGAATCTCAATGAGCTGGTCCTCACCGGCTAAAGCCGCCGGACCTCCGGCTCTGGATGTACGGGCTGAAGCCCGTACCCTTCAATGGGGGCAATGAAGGAAGCGTTCCCACAGCAGCGGTGCATGCCCCGGTTCTAACCGCTGTCCCTACCGGAAGCAGTGCTTTGCGGCTGTCCGGGGCGATTCTTTGTGATAGTGTCCTCATCGAGGATTGAGAGCGATCATGGCCGTTGGCAGCCCTTCTGGACAGCAGATATCCGTGCACTCCGATGGTGGGAGCGGGCACTACGGCAAGGCGCTCGCAATTGTCACCACGCTGTTTTTTATGTGGGGGTTCCTGACGAGCCTGAATGACATCCTCGTCCCCCATCTCAAAGAGATCTTCGACCTGAACTACGCCAAAGCCGCGCTGGTGCAGTTCGCCTTTTTCTTTACCTACTTTGTCTTCGCGCTGCCCTCGGGCAAAGTTGTGGAGTGGGTGGGCTATAAGCGGACGATGGTGGTGGGCCTGTTCGTCATGGCGGCGGGCGCTTTCCTGTTCGTTCCCGCGGCCAGCGTTCCGTCGTTTCCGCTCTTCCTGGCCGCGCTGGTGGTGCTGGCGGCCGGGGTCACCATGCTTCAGGTGGCGGCCAATCCATATGTGACCGTGCTCGGCCCGGCGCGCACCGCGTCCAGCCGGCTGAACCTGACCCAGGCGTTCAATTCTCTGGGCACTACCATCGCGCCGAAGTTCGGCAGCGTGCTCATCCTGAGCGGCATCGCCTATACGGCCGCGCAGATCCAGGCGATGGGCCCGCAGGCCTATAAGCAGATACAGGCCTCCTCGGTAAAGCTGCCGTATATTGGCATCGGCATCGCGCTGGTGTTTCTAGCCGTAGCGATCGCCATTCTCAAATTGCCCCGCATTCAGACCACGCGAGAGTTCCGGCCGAGCGGCAACCCGGAAAAGCCGCTGGGGAGTATCTGGGAGCACCGCCATGTGTGGCTGGGCGCGATCGGCATCTTCACCTACGTCGGCGCAGAGGTGGCGATCGGAAGCTTCCTGGTGAACTACTTCAGCCAGCCGAATACGGGCGGCATGAACGTCAAGACCGCGGCCGGGCTGGTCTCCTTCTACTGGGGCGGCGCTATGGTGGGCCGCTTCATCGGCTCCGCGGTGCTGCAGCGGGTGAAGACCGGGCCGACGGTGGGGATCGTGGCGATCGTCGCGTGTCTGCTGGTGGTCACTTCCATGTTGAGCACCGGCTATGTGGCGGTGTGGACGATCCTGCTGGTGGGGCTCTTCAACTCCATCATGTTCCCCAGCATCTTCGCGCTGGGTCTGGTGGGGATGGGGCCGCTGACCGGCAAAGCTTCGGGCCTGATGGTGATGGCCGTGGTCGGCGGCGCGATCATTCCGGAGCTGGAAGCCATACTGGCGGACCACATCGGACTGCACCACGCTTTTATTCTGCCGGCGCTCTGCTACGTATTCGTTGCGTACTACGGATTCTCGGGGTCGCGGCCTACGGGAGAACAGGCGAGTCTGGTCGCGGCCGAGGCGTAGCGGCCTTCCGCACGAAGGCCGCTATCGAATCAAGCGGCCGAATCCATCTCCTCATCAAACTCCTCGTTGAGGCGGAGTGCGGCGATCTGTTCCTGCGAGAACATGTGCTTGCCACCCGTAACGCGGTCGATGAGGTGCGCGGGTAGACCGGCACTCAGGGTCCGGTGCATGGCCTTGCGGTGAAAGGGTGAGCTGCTGACGAAGGCACAGATGCGGTCGAAGATGGGTTCCCACTGACGGAACCGCGCCTTGATCACGCTGCCGGGGCCTGAGGGCTGCGCCACCACCTCGAGGACCGAGAAGCCATGGCGGGATTCGGTGGTGGGTTCGACCGGGCGCAGTTGGAGTGAGTATTGTGTGGTGTTGTCCTGCTGCATGTTGCTTTCCTTTGCGTGAGAACCAGGATTAGAAACGCGTTCGCCGCGGTGCTGTCGCCTGCGTTACCGGACTCCCGGGAGCAGCCTTCCAGCGCGGCCTTGCGAAATACTTCAATCGAAATCGGGTGCGGCAAGCGAAAACTCAGCTGCCGGTGTAGCAACGCATTCCGGGCCGAGTGAACTTCACCGCTTTCACTTCACTCTACGATACGATGCGCGGCGCGCCGGGATTGGCTCGCGAATGTGGGGTCACTTCGGAGTATCTTTCGAGGTTACCGGGGCGGCTATGCCGAGTACCCGAGTGTGTCTGGTACTCTCAACCTCGCATATGACTTCGCCGATTTCTGTGACTTCACTGATACGTACTGCTCCACGCAGCTCTGTGCTGGCCACTGTAGCCGCTCTGGCACTTGCCGTCGCATTCGCCGTTGTAACCACCGCACAGGCGCAGGACGCCACGGGGGCATCGCACGTTCTGGCGCGGGCCATCTTCCAGCAACTGATCGAGATCAACACGACAGATTCCGTAGGCAGTGTGACGGCCGCGGCAGCCGCGATGCAGAAGCGCTTTCTGGATGCGGGCTTTGCCGCCGGCGACGTGCACCTGCTGGGGCCGAACGACCGCAAGCAGAACCTGGTGGTGCGCTTCAGAAAAAGCAGCGACTCGAGACGCAGCAGCGCGCAGAAGCCGATCCTGCTGATCGGGCATCTCGACGTCGTTGAAGCGCGCCGTGAGGACTGGACGACGGATCCTTTCCAGTTCCTGGAAAAGGACGGCTACTTCTACGGACGCGGCACGCAGGACATGAAGGACAGCGACGCCATTCTGGTGGCAAACCTGCTGCGGCTGAAGCAAGAGGGTTACCAACCCAGCCGCGACATCGTGCTGGCGCTGACCGCCGATGAAGAGGGCGGCAAATCGAATGGCGTGGACTGGCTGCTGAAAAACCATCGCGAGCTGATGGATGCGGAGTTCGTGCTCAACCCCGACGGCGGCGGCGTGGAGACAGAGCATGGCAAGCCCGAGATCTTTGCCGTGGACGCGAGCGAGAAGATGTACGCCGACTACCAGCTCGTGGTGACGAATGCCGGCGGTCACAGCTCGCTACCCCGGCCGGACAACGCCATCTACGCGCTGACGGATGCGCTGGGGCGGCTGCAGCAGTTCACGTTTCCGACGGAGTTGAATCCGGTGACGCGTGCGTACTTCGCGGCCGAGAGCAAGCTCGAAGGCGGGCAGGTGGCCGAGGACATGCGCGCCATGGCGCAACAGCCGCCGCCTGCGAGCGCGGTGGAGCGGCTGTCCGCCAATCCGGAGTACAACGCGCTGCTGCGCACGACCTGCGTGGCCACGCGGCTGGACGCGGGCCACGCCAATAACGCGCTGCCGCAGCGGGCGGAAGCAAACGTGAATTGCCGTATCCTGCCCGGCCACTCCAAGGAGGAGATCCGGCAGCAGCTCATCGGGGTATTGAACGACCCCAAGGTGACGGTGCGCTACGTCGACAATGCAGGGCAGGTCTTTGACCGGGCGCCGGCCCAGCAGGCGCTTCCGGAAGCGAAACTGCTGCCGCAGGTGATGGATCCGCTGCAGCCGGTTGTGAGCCGCATGTGGCCGGATACGCCCATCGTGCCGACCATGGCCGCGGGCGCTTCGGACGGTATCTACACCAACGCGGCGGGGCTACCCACCTATGGCATTTCCGGCGTGGCGATCGATCGCGATGATGTGCGCGCCCATGGGCGGGATGAACGAGTGCCGGTCGCATCGTTTTATCGCGGCGTGGATTTTTACTACAGCTACCTGAAGGCGCTGACGGGCGGCGTGTAACGCGGGCGTTGGCCAACCATACCTCGCGGGGCGAATGGTCAACAACCCCACCCTAACTTCGTTAGGATGGGGCACCCGGCACCCGGCCGTCGAAGTTGCCGATCACGCACCGGCGGAGCTGGCGGGACGCCGTAGCTCCGTGGTCTCCCACCCTTCCCTCTTCGCTGCGCTCAGGATGGGCACGCGGCGTTCGCGACGGAGACAGAGGGCGTCCGATTCAAGCGCGAAGCGTGTATGGCCGTGCGGCAGCACCTACATGTTGGTGTGGCCGGAGCGCATCTCTTCGTTGAAGACGGGCTTAGTGAGCAGAAGGGCCTCGGCCATGCGCTCGCGGAAGCGCTCGCCGAGAGCGAGCAACTGTTCGGTGGGAGCGGCGAAGTCATCCCCGAAATCGGGAGAAAGCCGCAGCAGTCCGGCGGCTTGCTGGTCCAGGGCGGTAGCCTTCAGGTTCTCGACGGTGGTGTTGAGGTACTGGGCGTCCCGAGGATCGGCGATCCATACCGGCTGCTTGCCGCCAAGAACACCGGAGAGCCAGTAAGTCTTGAGCGCAAGGAAGTCTCGGCGGGCCGCATCCGTGGTGTCGGCAAAGATGAAACGCTTCTGCCAACGGCTGTAGTAGCGCGTGGTTACAGGAACGGGCTGCCGGTTGCCGGACTTCAGCATCTCCAGTTGGCCCTGATCCAGGGTCTTGCGGATGGCGTTGAAGATGAAGTTCTCCGCATAGGGCTGTTCGGGCGCGGGCACGATCTCGGCGAAGGTCACGGTCATGCTGGCGGAGATCTTGGCGTGGAGGGGCGAGTTGCTGCCGTCGTCCAGCCGCACGATGCCGTGCACGATGAAGGTGTCGGCACCGGAGGTGGAGAGATGGAAGGGCCAGCGAAAGTCGGAGAAAGCCAGCGGCAGGCCTGCGAGGGTCACATGCGCATCGGGGCGTGGGTTGCGCAGGCGCAGGGCCGCGTCGCGTAGATATTCGCGCAAGCCATCACTAAGGTCGGTCCGGCCGGTGGGAGTAAAGCTGTCACTCAACTCGAGCGTCAGGCTGCGTCCGGCGTCCGGCGCGGTAGGCAGGCCGAACTGAAATACGGAGGTGGGCTTGCCGGAGAAGTCCGTACCCTGCCGGGTTTCGAGGATGGTGAGATGCGCCGCGCCGGCAGCGTCTTCAATGGTCTGGGAAAGGGATGCGGTCATGGTCATGGGGCAGGAGTCCTGCCGTTATTGTACCGGCGCATCTTTGTGGAGGGTGATGGTGCGTTCAGCCAGGTCTCATTACCGGTTCTGGCTGAGGGGTGGCGGCTGCTGCCAACAGCGACCAACCCACCCTTCACTGCGTTCAGGATGGGGCACCCGGCAACATCCCCACCCCAGCTTCGCTGGAATGGGGCACCCAAAAGACAACACCCCCCGACCCGATTCCGGGGAGCCTAGGCGTGGCCGTGGGGTGCTGCGCAGGGCGAGGCGGTCTGCTGCAGGCGGAAGAGGGTGCGGTTGGGATCGAGGGCGAGCGCGCGGTCGAGCATACGCCGCGACTGCTCGGTCTGGCCACGCTCGCGCATGGCCACGCTCAGCAGAAACGCAGCGTCGGCGTTCCAGGGGTCCATGCCGCAGACGTCACGATAGAGCGCGGTGGCCTGCTGCAGGCGGCCGGCGTTGTGGTGTTCCGCGGCCAGATGCAGGGTGGCGGCGACGATGTGGGTGATGGGAACGGGATGCGGGCTGGTGGCCATGCGGGATATCTCCTGAAGCGTTACCGGCTGCTTGAGGGGAAAGATAGCGATGCGGAGGGGCGGAGTCAGCAATTTATTGTCAGAGCTTCCGCCCTCGACCCAATCCGGGAATCGCAGCACATCGGGAAGTCCAAAATGAGATTCCCCGCATCATCACAACGCTTTTGGGTGATTGCCTGCCCGCCTATCTCCTGCTGTGATCGTGCTTCGGCGCCGAGGTGCGTCGCGAATCGCGGATAAGTTTCATGGGCGAGCCTGGTTTGCTCCTTTCAACAACCGAACACCTGCCATAGGATGGGGAGCGATGCGAATGCAACGAACGGGCAAGGCCCGCGCCGGTAAACCTGAAAGCGGCAGCACCTCCGCGATCACTCCTCTCCTGTTAGCTGGTGTCCGACGCAATTTAGAAGCGACGGCGGAGGTACGTAGCCCGTTCGACGGCCACCTGATCGCGTCGGTGTGCCAGGCCACGCCCGACGATGTGCTGGAGGCGATCCACGCAGCCGAGGTGGCCTTCGCGGAGACTCGCGAATTGCCGGCGTGGCGCCGCTCGGCGATCCTGCACCACGTTGCCGACAGGCTGGCTGGGGAGGCGCTCGATCTGGCGCGCGGTATGGCGCTTGAAGCAGGCAAGCCGCTGCACAGCGGCCGCGCGGAGGTGGCCCGCGCCATCGATACCTTCCGCATTGCGGCGGAGGAAGCCAAGCGCATCGGCGGCGAGATCCTGCCGTTGGACTGGACGGCCGGCAATGACGGGCGGAATGGGTTGATCCGCCGCTTTCCCATCGGGCCGGTGCTGGGCATTACGCCGTTCAACTTTCCCCTGAACCTGGTGGCGCACAAGATCGCGCCGGCCATCGCCGCAGGCAACCCGATCCTGATTAAGCCGGCGCCGCAGACGCCTCTGACCGCGCTGCGCCTGGGCCAGATGGTGGTCGATGCCGGCTGGCCGGCGGGCGCCATCAGCGTGCTGCCGTGTTCGAACGAGGTGGCTGCGGGCATGATCGCGGATGACCGCATCCGTATGCTCTCGTTCACCGGCAGCGCGAAGGTGGGCTGGGCGCTGAAGGCCGCCGCACCGCGCAAGCGGGTGACGCTTGAACTGGGCGGGAATGCGGCCATGATCGTGCATGAGGACGCCGATCTGGAACTGGCGGCGCAGACGATCCTGCAGGGAGGCTTCAGCTACGCCGGCCAGAGCTGCATTTCCGTGCAGCGCGTCTTTGTGCACAAGATGCGCTGGCAGACGCTGGCCCAGCGACTGACCGAGGGCGTGGAGCAGATGGTGGTGGGCGATCCGCTGGATGAAGAGGTGCAGATGGGCCCCATGATTTCCGTCGCCGCGGCGGAGCGGGCCGAGGCCTGGATCGAGCGCGGGGTGGATGCGGGCGCGCGGCTGCTGACCGGCGGAGAACGCAAGGGCGCGCGGCTACATCCGGCCATTCTGGCCAAGGTGCCGCGCACCACGGAGCTATTTCAGGAAGAGGTGTTCGCGCCGGTGGTGTTCCTCAATCCATACGACACCTTCGACGAGGCGATCGAGGCGGTGAACGATTCGCGCTATGGCCTCCAGGCGGCGGTCTTCACCCGGGACTGGCAGCGGATTATGCAGGCCTGGAAACAGATCGACGTGGGGGCGGTGCTGGTGAACGAGTCCACGGCATGGCGCGCGGACCATATGCCATACGGTGGGGTGAAGGAGTCAGGCGTGGGGCGCGAGGGCGTGCGCTCGGCCATCGACTCCATGATGGAGGAGAAGATGCTGGTGGCGCGGTTCTAGGAGGCCTTCACGTTACCGTTGTCTTTGAGAGACGCCCGGCTATCCAGGATCTTGAAGGGCGTCGGCTCCGGCGGTACGGAGACGGTCCGGGCGCGGCTCCGCAGCCTGGCCCAGCCACGTCCGAGACGATCGGACGCCATAAATAGATGACCGGCGGTGAGCGGTCCCACCACCCGGTGATGGCCGACGGCGGCAAGGGCCACCGAAGCGATACACCCGCACTGCGCGCAATCCGGATCCCCTCCGAACTGGCAGGGCGTGATCTTCGTCTTCAGATCGGCGGAGATGGTCTGAGTGGTGCGCGCGAAGATGCACTGCTCCGGGCTGCTGGGCGGCGCACTCAGTTCGCGCAGCACGGCTTCCTGCATATCCAGGACGGGGTACAAAGCCCGCAGCCGATGAAGGTCGTTGATCACCGCCAGGCGTGCCGCGGGGGAAAGGATCTCCGGATCGGTGGCTCCGCGCTGCGGAGTGAAGAGGCTGAACCACACCTTCACGACCTCCGGCCGGGCGTGCCAGAAGCGAAGGAACTCCTCGAGATAGCCACGCCGTGCCGCGATCTGCGCCGTGATGGTGCAATGCACCGTGATCCTGGCCCCGGCGATGTTTTTCAAGATGCGTTCGTAGGTGGCGGGTTTTCTGCGTTCGTCGTGTTCGGGCTGTAGACCGTCGATGGAGACCACGACGTTGAGGCGGGAAAATCTCATCCATTCCCGGGGAATGATCCTGAATGCGCTGGTGACCACCTGTGTATGCACGCCGCGCTTGTCCAGTTCCGGCAGAAGCATTTCCAGCTCGCGATAGCGAACGAGAGGATCGCCGCCGACCAGCGATACGTGGAGCGGTTTATGCGTATCCACCAGCGATAGGATTTGTCTCACCAGTTCCTCGCCGCGGAAATCCGACAGGCTCCTCAGGGTTTGAGCGCCACTGAGATGGGCAGCATCGAAGGCATAACATCCCGGACACCGCAGCGGGCATTCCTTAGTGATCTCGATGGACAGGGACGGCGCTCTTCCGGCCAGGATGCTGGACCAAGCGTGTAAGACCTCTGACGTTTTCATGTGCTCTCCATTCAGTGTGGCCAGATATTGCCCGGCGCGCAAGCGGGGACGGTACCGGCTCTGCCGAGCGGCCCGATATGTTCACACGTTTTGAGCGAACGATCAGATGCGAAGTGGAACGAGACAGCAATCCGGAGCGAGAGCCTTCTCCGCGCGAGAAGCCCTGCGTTTCCTGCTCAGATCATGCAGGATCGGCAAGCAGCCCAACTTCGATCGAAACCACCCGAGACATCCCACGATGAGCATGACGGTGATGGATTGCCTGGCGTGATGTGAGAGCACGGCTACCAGGCAAAAGAAAGAGGCGATGGCAAGCAGGCCGAATTCCAGGTCCTGACCGCCGCGCAGAAAGCCGTCCCATATCCAGAGATGCTCCGTCACGGGCATTACGGTGACAAGCAGGGCCGTCAACAGGATCAGGAGACGAGATACCGCCAGGCGTAGATCCAGCGTTGCGAGGGATGCCGGTCGCCATAGCCGCATATGGGTCAGATGCACTCTGCCAGTGTACTAAGTGGTAGCAGCGGGTTCAATGCGGCCGCGGCATTCGCCAAAGCCGATGCGGACTGCACCTTCCCGTTCGCAGTAGCCGCGCAGGATCAGCTCGTCGCCGTCTTCCAGAAACCTGCGTGTCTCGCCGTTGGGCAGGGTTACAGGGTGCGTGCCGCGCTCGGTAATTTCGAGCAGACAGCCACGCGCGGAGTCTTCCGGGCCGGAGACCGTGCCGCTGGCGAAAAGATCGCCGGGCCGCAGATTGCAGCCGTTGCTGGCGTGGTGGGTGAGCATCTGCGTGATCGTCCAATAGAGCTCGCGAAAGTTGCCGCGGCTCAACAGGAACGGCGGAACCCGATGCGCGCGCATCTGCGCCGTGACCAGCAGCGCTTCAAGCGTGATGTCCAGGCCGCCGCGCTGCTGGTCATCCTCCCCGAGCAGATAGGGCAAGGGTGCAGGATCTCCCAAAGGCCGATCGAAGGCGCCCACGCGAAAGGGCTCAAGCGCATCGAGCGTGACCACCCAGGGAGAGAGCGTGGTCAGGAAGCTCTTGGCGAGGAAGGGCCCCAGCGGCTGATATTCCCATGCCTGCATGTCGCGCGCTGACCAGTCATTCACCAGGCAGAGCCCAAAGATATGTTCGCGCGCCTCACCGATGGGGATGGGTTCCCCCAGGCGATTGCCCTCGCCGATGAAGGCGCCTACCTCGAGTTCGTAATCCAGCAGGCGGGTGGGGCCGAAGGTGGGCCCGGCGCCTTCCGCGCCGGCAAGCTGGCCATGCGGGCGGCGTACGGGCGTGCCGCTGATAGCGAGGGAGGAGGCGCGGCCATGGTAGCCGATGGGCACGTGCTTGTAGTTCGGCAGCAGCGGGTTGTCGGGCCGGAAGAGCTTGCCGACGTTGGTGGCGTGGAAGATGGAAGCGTAGAAGTCGGTGTAATCGCCCACGTGCGCCGGCTTGATCATCTGCACCGCGGCCTGGGGATGGAGGGCGGATTCGATCTTGCGGCGGAAGCGGATGGTGTCGGTATTCGCCTCCTCAAGCAGGGCGCTGATGCGGCGGCGCAAGCTCTGCCAGGCTCCCCGGCCCAGAGACATCAGCAGGTTCAGTGAGCCTTGGCGGCAGGCGGCGAGGACGGCGGCGGGCAGCCCGTCGAGTACGCCGGCATCGGCGAGCGCGCCCAGATCGAGCACCTGGTCTCCAATGGCCACGGCGACGTGGCCGGCCTCGGGGCGGCCTACGCCTTGAGCGGTTTCACGGAAGACGCCGAAGGGCAGGTTCTGGATGGGGAAATCCGCGCCGGCGTGATTGGCGGACGCGAGCCAACTGCGGAGTTTCGGGTCGCAGGTTCCATCGTGGTAGGTCATGGCGCGGGCTGCTCCTGAACTCCCAACTCGTAGAGAGTCTCCACTTCTTCCATCGGCTCGGTGAAGGAGCAGGAGCCGAAGCTGGTGGCGAAGCGCAGTCTGGTTTCGGCGAGAAGGCTCGCTGGAAAGGCGCGGTTTCGCCAGTGCACAGCATCATCGCTGAAGCGAAAGGCGGTTGCATCGGTCTCGTCCAGCAAAGCGCGAGCATCGGCGATGTCTCCTCCGGAGTAGATCAGCGACGCAGCCAGGAAGACGTTGAGAAAGCCGTGCATGGTGGCTACGGCGCAGCCGGGCTCGTAAGTGAGCGGACGCACCGAGCGCACGGGATGATGCAGGCCCGCGGTAGCTTTGAACGCGACCTGGTGCGCGTGGCAGGCCTCAAGGAATGCCGCAACTTCGGAGGTGGCCAGGATCATCGCGGGGGTCACGCCGCCGGTGCGGATCTTGGCCCGGGCATTACAGTCCGCGATGAGCGGGAGCAGGGTATAGGACTGGGTGGAGGGGATTTCGAAGTAGAGGTCTAGATTCTGCTCGCGCGTACGCAACACCTTGGCCGCATCCCGGATCTCGGCCCCGCTGCCGGCTTTGATCTCCGCGGCGTCGATGGTCATCGTTCCGAGGTGACGAGCATTGAACTCCGCGATGGCCGGAGCATCGGCAGCGGTCGCGAGCACGCTCAGCTTCCACAGCCGGGAGGGAGTGCTCTCAGCAGCGATCGTTTGTCTGGTAGACGCCAACTCTTCCAGGCGCGCTACCGGAACAATGAAGCGGCCGAGCGCCCAGGCATCTTCGGAGGCCAGATAGGCAGCGTACGCGTCCACGGCCTCGCGCATGCCGAGGGAGGCGGGAGGAAACAGACCGGCGTAGTCGATGAGCCCGGCGAGCAGGGGGCGCAGACTGCTCATTATTTGCCGCTTGCGCCGGGGGGCGTGAAGCGCCGCCTCAGGCCCTGCCAGCATTCGAAGTAATCCTTCTGGAGCGTTTCGCTTTCGAGCGCGTGCCTGGTGGTCTGGATGGCGAAACGGGTCTCGAACATGAAGGCCAGCGTGTCGGCGAGGTACTGCGGCTTGAGATCCGCTTTGGTGGCGCGTTCGTAGGTCTCGGCGTCGGGACCGTGGCCGCTCATGCAGTTGTGCAGGCTCGCGCCGCCGGGCACGAAGCCTTCGGCCTTGGCGTCGTACTGGCCAAAGACCAGCCCCATGAACTCGTTCATGACATTGCGGTGGAACCAGGGCGGACGGAAGGTATCCTCCGCCACCAGCCAGCGCGGGGGAAAGATGACAAAGTCGATGTTCGCCGTGCCGTGAATCTCCGAAGGCGCGGTGAGCACGGTAAAGATCGAGGGGTCGGGGTGATCGAAGCTGACGGTGTTGATGGTGTTGAAGTTTGCGAGGTCGTACTTGTAAGGCGCGTAGTTGCCGTGCCAGCCCGCCACATTCAGGGGAGAGTGGTCGATCTCCGAACGCCACAGGCGCCCCTGGTATTTGGCGATCACCTGGAAGTTCTCGTGAATATCTTCGTAGGCGGCGACGGGGGTAAGGAAGTCGCGCGGGTTCGCCAGTCCATTCGCGCCGATGGGTCCAAGGTCGGGAAGCCGGAACTGCTGGCCGTAGTTTTCGCAGATGTACCCGCGCGCTTCCTTCTCCAGCAGCTCGACGCGGAACTTCAGCCCGCGCGGGAGGACGCAGATCTCGCCCGGCTCGAGCTCGATGTTGCCCATCTCCGTGGAGAACAACAGACGGCCGAGTTGCGGCACGATCAGCATTTCGCCGTCGGCGTTCCAGAAGAAGCGTCCCGGTACCGTATTGTTGCAGGCGTACACGTGGATGGCCGCGCCCGATTGCATGGCGGCGTTGCCGTTGCCCCCAATGGTGACCAAGCCTTCGAGCATGCCCGTCGGTTCGGTCGGGATGGGCGGGGGATTCCAGCGCAGTTGGTTAGGGGTGGCGACGGCATTCTCGCATGGCCAGGTGCAGAAGCGGCCGCTCGGTATCTCCACATAGGGCTTGTGAACGGTCGATGGGCGGATGCGATAGAGCCAGGAGCGGCGATTCTGGCCGCGCGGCATGGTGAAGGGCGTACCGCTGAACTGCTCGGCGTAAAGCCCCAGTGCGTGCTTCTGCGGCGCGTTTTGCCCCTGCGGCAGCGCGCCCGGTTCCGCCTCCGTGGCAAATTCGTTCAGAAATCCAGATTGGTAGTGGAACTCGGCCATCGTGCCCTCCGGAACAAGCGTTTATACATGAAAGCACCGCCAGTTGTCCGCCGCTCAGGGCAGGCTCTTCGACTCCGCACTGCGTGCTTCGGTCAGGATGACACCTCTCTTATCAAAGACTCATGGGCCCGTGTCGCTACTCGGCGACGACAGCCTTTACCAGGTTGCGCGGACGGTCCACATCGATGCCCTTGAGGATGGCGAGGAAGTAGGCGAGCAGTTGCAGCGGAACCACTTCGAGCATAGGCAACAGGCGATCGCTGGCCCCCGGGATGAAGATCGTCGAGCGGCTGAGCCGCTCCGCCTCCTGGTCGCCCTCGTTCGCGATGGTCAACAGGGTGGCTCCCTGGGTCTTCATGTCGCTCATCAACTGCAGTGTCTTGCGGTAGCGCAGCATGGAGTCTGGATCCTCGGGATCATGCGTAGCCAGCACCACCAGGGGCGAATCGGCGTTCACCAGCGCATTCGGTCCGTGCTTGAGCTCGCCGGTGGGATAGCCTTCGGCCTGCACGTAGGCGGACTCCTTCAGCTTGAGCGCGCCCTCGCGCGCGATGGCGTAGTGGATGCCGCGGCCCAGATAGAGGAATGCCTTGGCGTTCGCCATCTCTTCCGCTACCCGGCGGACAGCCTGTTCCCAGGCAGGCAGCGCCGCCTCCAGCAGGCCGGGCAGGCGCAGCAGTTCCTCCGTATGCGCCTCGACGGTGTGCACGGTCATGCGGCCGCGCGTGCGCGCCAGCGACAGAGTGAGGCAGTAGAGGACCAGAAGCTGCGTGGTAAAGCTCTTGGTGGCGGGAATCGCGAGCTCGACGCCGGCGTAGGTGGGGATGGAGGCATCGGCCTCGCGCGACATGGTGGACTGCGGGTTGTTGGTGATGGCCACCGTGGGCACGCCGCGCGCGGCGGCTTCCCGCAGGGCGGCGAGGGTGTCGGCGGTCTCGCCGGATTGGGAAAGCACCAGCGCGCCGGGATCTTCCAGCGTGTGCGTCGAGCGGTAAACGTATTCGCTGGCGTACTCCACGTCCACGATCAGCCCGGCGAGGTCTTCAAGCATGATTTCGCCCGCCAGTCCGGCGTGGCGGCTGGAACCGCTGGCGGCGACGACCAGGCGGCGTCGTCCGGCCAGGGCAGCATGCACGGGCGCAAAGGCCTCGGGGTTCAGCTTGCCATTTTGGATATAGTGCTGAGCGGTGCGCAGCAGGGCCTCGGGCTGCTCATAGATCTCGCGCAGCATGGCATGGGGAAAGCTCCGCGGCTGTGCGGGTGAGGCGGCGGTATCAGGTGTGGTGGTCATGGTCGATTCTGCTCCAACTGAAGTGCGGACCCAACCGCAGTCCCCGTCTGCACGTGGCGCTTCCGGGGTCTGAACCTGCGGTCGCCTCGGCACGTAGGCCAAACTACGGCCCGGAGACGCTGCCGGAAGTGGGACAGCCTACCTGCAAGGAGTACGCGACCCCCGGGGTCCCGTCAAGCATGACACAGCGCCTTTACCGGGCGAGCACGCAGCGGGTGAGCGTAGGCGGCCACGAGCGGGGCGACGGGCGTGGAGGATACTATGCGTTGGTAGAGAGTGGTGGAGATCGCTCCGGAGGCCCCCGATATGCGTAGCCTGCTTACCACTGCGTCGCTGGTGCTCGGCGATGCGGCTTTGCAACATCCATGGTTACTTATGGAAGATGGAATGGTGACCTCGCTGGGGGCGCGTACGGCGAACGATCTTCCGGAGCACGACATTCTTTACGACTTCCCGGATGCGATGCTGGCGCCGGCATTGCTCGACATCCACATCCACGGGGCGATGGGCCACGATGTGATGGAGGCCACGCCCGCTTCGCTCAGCGCCATCGGGCGCTTTCTGGCAAAGCATGGCACCGGGGCCTATCTCGCTACCACGGTGACGGCGCCGGTGGATACCACGCTGCATGCCTTGGAGGGGCTTGCCAAGATCATTGAGGGTGGCGTTTCGATTGAAGGTGCGCAGCCGCTCGGCATCCACCTGGAAGGCCCGTTCCTGTCGCATGCCAAGCGCGGCGTGCATCCGGCGGAGCACCTGCAGCCTCCGTCGGTGGCGCTGTTCAACCGCTTCTGGGAGGCGGCACACGGCACGGTGAAGCTGATCACCATTGCGCCGGAGGTGCCGGGGGCGCTTGAGCTCATCCGCCACGTATCGTCGCTCGGCGTACGCGTGAGCCTGGGGCATAGTGACGGCACGGCGGCCGAGGCGCGGGCCGGTATCGAAGCCGGGGCGCGATCCGCTACCCATACCTTCAACGCCATGCACCCGCTGGAGCATCGCGAACCGGGGATTGTGGGCGCGGTGCTCGATGACAACGATCTCTTCGCGGACATTATCTGCGACGGCATGCACCTCGACCCTTCGATCGTGCGCCTGTTCGCCAAGGCCAAGGGCGCCAACCGGGGCATCCTCATCACCGACGCGTTGAGCGCGGCCGGAATGCCGGATGGCCACTACCGGCTGGGCGGCGCGAAGGCCGGAGGGCTGGACGTGGAGGTGGTGGACGGGCGCTGCCTCTCCGGCGGAGTGATCGCGGGCAGCGTGCTTACGCTCGATCGTGCAGTGCGCAACTTCGCCAGCTTTACCGGAGCCGAGCTGCCGACCGCCTTGCGGCTGGCGACGCGCAACCCCGCGGAGTTGCTGGGCCTTTCTACTTCGCATGGATCGCTTGCGCCGGGCAGCCGTGCCGACGTTGCGGTGTTTGCCTCGACCGGAGACGTGGTGGCGACCTTCCTGGGAGGCCGGCCGCAGAGCGTCTAGACGGCCAGCGTTCCATGAGGATGTGAGGAGGAGTCCCTTGCCAGAAGCGGAAATGACGACGGCCCGCATGGAGGCGTTTTCCGACGGCGTCATTGCCATCATCGTCACCATCATGGTGCTGGAGCTTAAGGCGCCTGCGGATCTGCATCCCTCCGTTCTCTATGCGCTGTGGCCGACGTTTCTCAGCTATGCGCTCAGCTATCTCACGGTGGCCGAGTACTGGGTGAACCATCATCATCTGCTGCACCAGGCGCGTCGCGCCGAGAGCCGCGTGCTGTGGGCCAACATTCTGTTCCTCTTCTTCCTTTCGCTGGTTCCGTTTGCCACCGCGTACCTGGGACAGTGCCGCGGCGGCTCCTTCGCGGTCGCGGTGTATTCCGGAGCCTTGCTGCTTTGCGGCTTGAGCTACCACGTTTTGCTCCGAGCCGTCGCGCGGCAAACGCGTGCAGATGCCGCGATGGAGGGGACGCATCGCGCCGGCCGGCGCAAGGGATTACTCGCCGTAGCCGTCTACATCGCGGCCGTCGTGCTGGCGTTCCGTTCACCGGAAATAGCGCTGCTGTTCGATCTCTTTGTCGCCATCATCTACTTCATTCCGGGCGCCTGGATCGAGCCTCGGCGGCGGGACAGTCTGCGCGGGGAATCCACCGCGTAGGCGGCGGGCGACGCATGCGCGGCAGTGTCCACCTTTGGACAGGGCTTTCCGGGAACGGACGCTCTGTGTGTGCCTGCAAAAGGTGGATGTGCGGGTGAAAGGCAAATGCCCATGGGCATTTGGCTGAATGCTCGCGTTGGCAGCAGAGTTGCTTTCCCTCATGACTGGGCGGGTCTGCCCCAGAGGCCTTCGCGGAGAGAGATTGATGACCACGCTGCTGCAGGATCTTCATTACGCATTGCGCCAGTTGCGTAAGGCGCCCGGCTTCACGGTCACTGCGCTACTCACGCTGGCGGTAGGGATCGGTGGAGTCACGGCCGTGTTCAGCGTGGTGAACTCAGTGCTGCTGCAGCCGTATGCCTTCCACGATCCGGGCAGACTGGTGGTTTGGCGCGAGACCGATCAGGAGATGAGCAGCGTGGGGCCGCTGCTACCCGACAGCTATAAGCACTATCTGAGCCTGAAGCAGCATGCCGGCACAGTGGCGGACGCGGCCATTTTGCAGAACACCCTGTTCAGCGTGGCGCAGGGGGCGGATCACCCGCAGATCGAGCACGGGCTGCGTATCTCGCCCAACTTCTTTTCCGTGCTGGACGTGAGGCCCGCGCTGGGGCGCAGCTTCCTTCCGGGCGAGGCGCAGAGAGGCCGCAACGAAGAGGTCATCCTGACGTGGTCCGCCTGGCAGCGCTTTCTGCATGGTGACCCGGCAGCCGTGGGCAAGACCCTGAGCATCGGCGGAATGCCGGAGACGGTTGTGGGCGTGCTGCCGGAGAGCTTCCGCTTTCCCGCGGTCTCGGAGATGGCGGGCGGCCCGAAGTCCGGTTCCACGGAACGCTACCAGATCTTCGAGCCGCTGGTGCCATCGGAATCGGAACTCACCAGCGACGACTCGGACTTCAATTTTCTGGTCATAGCACGGCTCAAACCCGGGGCGTCAGTAGGCCAGGCCCAGAGTGAGCTGGATGGCCTGGAGAAGGCCGCCGCCAAGGCAAACCATGTCACCGTGCATCTGGGTGTGGTCGTCGAGCCGTTGGCAGAGGAGATCACCGGCAACGTCAGCAAGGCGTTGTGGCTGCTCCTGGCTGCGGTGCTCGCGGTGCTGCTCATCGCCTGCGTCAACCTGGCGAACCTGCAACTGGCGCGCGCCGTGTCCCGCGATCGCGAGATAGCCATCCGCACCGCTCTGGGAGCAGGGCAGCGGCGGCTGGTGCAGTCGGCGTTGGCGGAAAGCCTGCTGCTGGCGATCGGCGGCGGTCTGGGTGGCATCGTGCTGGCGCCCGGCCTGGTGCGCCTGTTCCTGCTGATTGCGCCGCAGAGCCTGCCGCGGCTGAACGAGGTGCACGTAAGCGGCCCGGTGCTGCTGCTGGCGCTCGCTGTTTCGGCGTTGACCACCGTGGTGTTCGGACTGTTGCCCGCTCTGCATGCGGTCCGCATCGATCCGCAGCAGGCGTTGCAAGCAAATACCGTCCGCGTGTCCAGCACCCGGCAGGCTACCCTGACGCGGCGCCTGCTGGTGGCCGTGGAAGTGGCGGCCAGCGTGGTTCTGCTGGTGGTCACGGGCCTAATCGCACAAAGCTTTTCGCACGTGCTGACGCAGAATCGCGCCTTCAATGCCGCGCATGTGGTGCTGGCGGAGGCCGATCTCTACGCCCGGCGCTACAGCGACGGCGGTACGCTGCCGGACAACTTCGGCGCGGATCCCGGCAGCGTCGCGCGCGATGCTTTCATCGAGCGCGCGCTCGAACGGCTGCGTGGCCTCCCGGGTGTGCAGGCGGCCGGGATCACCAGCGTGATGCCGCTTACGGGCGACATCAGCGTGGACTCCATGACGCGGCCCGATCACCCGTTGCCGCCGGGCGAGACTCCGTTGGCTAATCTGCGCGTCATCAGCCCCGGCTATCTGCAGGCGATGCGTATCCCGCTGCTTGCCGGCCGGGACTTCGATATGCGCGAACGGCAGAATTCGCGCAGTGTGATCGTTTCGGAAAAGACGGCGAAGGCCGTGTGGCCGGGCGAGAGTGCGCTGGGCCACACCATCGAGCACTGGGGCCAGGTGTACACGGTGGTGGGCATAGCCGCCGATGCGCGCATCAACAATCTAAAGCAGGATGTAGCGGTCTTCTACCTTCCATACTGGAACTACCCGCCCTTCAGCCCCATCTTCGTAGTGCAGAGCACGCAGGCCGTGGATGCGCTGGCGCCCCCGCTACGGCGTGAGTTGTGGAGCATCGATCCCGCGATCGCCATCCCCACCGTCACGTCGTTCGATGCGCAGGTGGGGACCTCGGTGGCGACGGAGCGCTTCCAGACGCTGCTGCTCTCAAGCTTTGGCGCTGCGGCACTGCTGCTGGCGATGCTGGGGATCTATGGCGTGCTCGCCTATTCGGTGTCGCTGCGCATGCAGGAGTTCGGGATCCGGCTTGCGCTGGGCTCGGACAAGGCGGGGCTGGCGCGGCTGGTTCTGCTCGAGGCTGCCTATCCGGTGATGGGCGGCGTGGCGGCCGGACTGCTGGCTGCGCTGCTCTCGACGCATCTGCTGCGCAGCCTGCTGTACGAGACCAGCACGCTCGATCCCGTCGCCCTGAGTGCGGCCATCGGCCTGCTGTTGGGAGTGGCCCTGGTCGCGGCGCTGTTACCGGCGCGCCGCGCCACGCAGGTGGAGCCGATGCAGGTGCTGCGCCAGGAATGAACCGGCGTGCCTTTGCTCCCAAGCCGATCGCTCTCGTGCCCTCGCTCTTGCTCCGATCGGTGAGCGTCATTCCTCGGTGAGCTTTAGATAGTCGGGCTCGTCGGCGATGGTGCGGTAGTGGAATGCGCGGACGATGGCGCGATTTCGAAGGAAGAACAGGCCGGGCATCTGGTAGCCATCCTCATGGATCATGCCGATGTGATACTTGCGAATGGTGGTGCGAAGCCACGCCTTCCATACGGCCGGTTGCAGGAAGTGCGAGAGCGGATGCGCACGCGGCAGCGCGAAACAGGGATGCGCGTAGATCGATCCATCGACATTGCTGACGCGTTCCACGTCGCTAAGTTGGTAGTAGTCGAAGTAGGGCCTCGCGCGCTCCGGCGTCCCCAGATGCACAAAGACTGGACGAACACCGCGCGATTCCAGTTCCTTCCGGATGCCGGACACCTGATCCAGGGACTGGCGGCAGAAGGAGCAGCCGAAGTGGCGCAGAAAGATCAGCAGCATCGGCGCTTGATCGAGCAATTCGAGCAGCGTGCGGCCTGATTCGGTGCTCGACTCGCCGAGCACTTGCAGGAGCGGCGCTTCGCTGCTGCTCTCGCTGCTCTTCTGACTGATTTTTACTGGCTGCATCGCATGTACCTCGCTCGCGGCAGGCGCTCAGAGCGTTTCTAGTCTTTAGCAGGAAGGAAGCGCCAGCGAAAACTGTCGCGCCGCCGCGCCGCGGGTTGCCGCCGCAACATGGTAGCCTGCGGAGACAAAGGTCTGTGCCCGGCTGGGGCGCGAAATCCCGTCCAAACATGACTCAGAAGACCGCAATCATCATCGGCGCGGGACCCGCCGGGCTTACCGCCTCGCTCGATTTCCTGCGCAAGTCCGACATCCGTCCTATTGTTCTCGAAGCCAGCCAGGAGATCGGCGGCATTTCGCGAACGGTCCGCTATAAGGGCAATCGCATGGATATCGGCGGCCACCGCTTCTTCTCGAAGTCGGACCGGGTGATGCAGTGGTGGATGGCGCTGATGCCTCCGGTGATCGAAGACGCCGCCCACACAACCATCTCCTACCAGAACCGGCAGCACACGCTCGCGCCGCAGCCCGGGACGCCCGCTGACCCGGGCCTCGACCGGGGCGCCGACCGGGGCGCCGACCCCGACCTGGTGATGCTGGTGCGGCGGCGCAAGAGCCGCATCTACTTCCTGCGGCGCTTCTTCGCCTACCCCATCACGCTTACGCCGGACACGGTGGCCAAGCTGGGGGTGTGGCGTACGGTCCGCGTGGGGATCAGCTACCTCTTCGCAAAGTTCAGCCAGCGCAGGCCGGAGAAGAGCCTGGAAGACTTCCTCATCAACCGGTTCGGCCGCCAGCTTTACCTCACGTTTTTCAAGTCCTACACCGAGAAGGTGTGGGGGGTGCGCTGCGACGAGATCAGCGCGGAGTGGGGTGCGCAGCGTATCAAGGGCCTATCGTTGTCAAGCGCCATTGCGCATTTCCTGCGTGTTGTGTTTGGGCGATCCAAGCGCGGGAACGACCTGGCGCAGAAGGGCACGGAGACCTCACTGATCGAACAGTTTCTCTATCCGAAATACGGCCCGGGTCAGCTTTGGGAGCACGCCGCCGAGCTGATCGCGCAGAAGGGTGGAGAGGTGCTGAAGGGCTGGCGGGTGACCGGCGTGGAGACGGACGGCGGTGATCGGGTTGTGGCGGTGGAAGCCGTGTCGACGTCCGGCTCGGGAGAGAAGCGCCGCTTTGCCGGCGACTATTTCTTTTCCACCATGCCGGTGAAAGATCTGATCGCGGCGCTCGATCAGCCGGTGCCCACGAATGTAACGGAGGTCGCGCAAGGGTTGATGTACCGCGATTTCGTGACCGTGGGGCTGCTGGCGCGAAAGCTTGCGGTCACGGAGCAGGACGGATCGCCGCTCGCGGATACGTGGATCTATATCCAGGAACCGGATGTGCTACTGGGTCGGTTACAGATCTTCAATAACTGGAGCCCCTACATGGTGGCCGATACAAGCAAGATGTGGCTGGGGCTGGAGTACTTCTGCTACGAGACCGACGAGCTGTGGGGGATGACGGATGCGCAGATCAAGGAATTCGCGATCCGCGAGATCGAGAAGATCGGCATTCTGAAAGCCAGCGACGTGCTGGATGGGCATGTGGTGCGCGTGCCAAAGACCTACCCCGCGTACTTTGGAACGTACGACCGGTTCGACGAGATCCGCGGCTATCTCGACCGCTTTCAGAACCTGTTCCTGGTGGGGCGGAACGGCATGCACAAGTACAACAACCAGGATCACTCCATGCTGACGGCCATGACCGCGGTGGACAACATTCTGGCCGGAAACTTCGACAAGACAAGCCTGTGGGAGATCAACACGGAGCAGGAGTATCACGAGGAGCGGGACTAAAGGCGACCGCGCGCAAACCTGCAGATTCATGGCTTCCGGGCCCATGGCCTCCGGGGTGACTGGGGAAGCTATAGATTGGCATGGGGTTCAGGTATGATCTCCGGTCCGGCAGCCAGCGAATAATCTTGGATCGAGAAAACTTCATGGGTCGACCATCTTTCGCGAAATGGTACGGGGTTCTGCTTTGCTGCTTCCTTGCTCGGTGCCAGGGACAAGTTAAAACACCCATCGTGACGGATGTTGCCCCGTCTCCGTCGGTCCGCTTTCCGGCGAGTTGGTATCCAGCGGACAACGATGAGACCTACACAATGGCGGTCGAGACTGGCGCTCCGTACACGGCGACACTGGTGACCACCGTACATTATCTTGACCAAGCAACGGGTGAAATGAAGAGCGTGAGTCTGAGCACGTTGCAGGCCCGCGATGGAGCCGGGCGAAAGAGAGATGAGGTCGACATGCCGCGGCCGGACGGCCATGGCGGGACCATCTCGGCGCACGAAGTATCCATCAGCGATCCCGTATCGCACTGCAGCTTCCGGTGGCAGGAGCCGTGGACCGCTCCAGGCGAGCCCACAGCGGTTGTGACCTGCATGCCCCGAACCGTGCACTACACCAACCAGAACGTCTTTGCCGAGGGCATTGTGACCGAACCACGTGAGGAGCATTTTTTGAATACGGTGTATCGCTCGGTTCCACTGGGAGCTCGGATGTTTGGCGAATGGAAAGCTGTTGGGGTGCGACGTACGGTGACGACCACGCAACCTGAGACTGGCATTGTCAGCCGCCTGGTAAGCGACCTCTGGTATTCACCCGGGCTGAAAGAGATGCTGGAGATGAAAGAGGTTCCGGAACCTAAGCCGAAGAAGGAGGCCAGCCCGATCCCGGACTTTGAATTGACAGATATCCATCGCGGAGAGCCGGATCCGGCGATGTTTTACCCGCCCGCTGGATACCGCATCGAAGCGGGGCATTGATCCACGCGCGCGCCCAAGCAAAGCTAAGCATTCGCTTACGATCGTCGCTACAGCAGTCATGAGTTGGGCGAGTTGAAGGCAGGTCTCTCTACTTCGCTGCGCTCCGGCCCGGGGATGACAGGTATACCTTGTCGGTGACAGATCTACGTGGCTGAAGGGTAGTACGCCAGCGGAGCCCCACAGTGAGCGCAGAAGCGAGCTTGCGCGGGCTGTGCCGCGCCACAGCCGGGGCAGGTGATGGGCGAGGCTTGCAGGGGCATCGGCGCAAAGGGCATGGGGCTTCCAGCGAGCACGGCGGAGGACAGCGCCATGGCCAGCTCGGCGTTGAAGTTGCGCACACGCCCAGGCATGAAGAAGCACTCGATCCAGGCGATCAGGTACGTGATTCCGGTCCAGAAGAAGCACAGGTAGAGCACGCCCAGCCCGTTACGGCGCAGGTAGAAGTGGTGCGCGCCGAAGCCGCCGAGAAAGAAGGCCAGCAGGACGCCGGCCAGCTCATCCTTCGCGGCGGCGCGGTAGTTCGTCTCAAAGAGAGCGCGCTGCTGATCGGTCATCGACGGAAGCACAACGGGCTGAGTCATGGGGCCTACCTCGTACTCTGTACTCCGACGATACGCGCGATCGGCCGCGAATGTTCCCCCGGCTCGATTCGCAACATGCGCGGTGGGGGTGAGCCCAACGTACAAGGGAAATAAATTGCGGTCGACCATGACTGCTGCTTCGCGGGGATCTGCTGGGTCCTGTGGTGGCGCTTGGCTGCTGAAGCACATGCGTTACCGGTGCTGTCCTGGTCTGCGCGGTCCGCTTCTTCAGCTTGCCTCGCCGCATCTCAATGGATATGAGCACAACAACAGCAGTACACGCGCAAGCGAGCGGCACATTCAGGATTGGTGGAGACCTGTCGGTACATCGGATGGGCTACGGAGCGATGCGCCTCACGGGCGACGGCATCTGGGGTCCGCCGAAGGACAGGGATGAGGCGAAGCGGGTGTTGAGGCGCGTCGTCGAACTGGGCGTGAACTTCATCGACACGGCGGATTCGTACGGGCCATACGTGAGCGAGGAGCTGATCGGAGAGGCGCTCCACCCCTATGCCGACGGGGTGGTCATCGCGACGAAGGGCGGCCTGGTTCGGACCGGACCCAACCGATGGGAGCCAGTGGGGAGGCCGGAGTATCTGCACCAGGAAGTGGAAATGAGCCTGCGCCGGCTGAAACTGGAGCGCATCGACCTGTGGCAACTGCATCGCATCGACCCTCAGGTGCCGGTGGAGGAGTCGCTGGGCGCAATCAAGAGGCTCCAGGATCAGGGGAAGATCCGCCACGTCGGTCTGTCCGAGGTGAAGCCGAAGGAGATTGAACAGGCGCGCAAGGTGGTCGAGATCGTGAGCGTGCAGAATCAGTACAACCTGGGCGACCGCCAGCATGAAGATGTGGTGGACTACTGCGCCGAACACAAACTGGCGTTCATCCCGTGGTTTCCGGTGGCCGCAGGCAAGCTGGCCAAGGCAGGCGGTCCGCTGGACAGCGCCGCCAGCAAGCATGGCATGACCGTCTCGCAGCTTTCGCTGGCCTGGCTGCTGCACCGTTCACCGGTGATGCTGCCGATTGCGGGCACTTCTTCGGTAAAGCACCTGGAGGAGAACGTCGCGGCGGCGGGTGTGACACTGAACGACGCGGAGTGGAAGGCGATCGAGGACGCGGCGAAGACGAAGAAGTAGCTGGAGGGACAAGAAGGGCCGCGATTGATCGCGGCCCTTCTTGTTGATTGCTGAATAAGCGCGGAAGCTACATCTCTTTTACGCCGTCCACGAAGGCCTTAAGCCGGCGAGAGCGGGAGGGGTGCCGCAACTTGCGCAGCGCCTTGGCTTCGATCTGGCGGATGCGCTCGCGGGTCACCTGGAAGCTCTGACCTACCTCTTCAAGCGTGTGCTCGGAGCCGTCTTCTAGGCCGAAGCGCATCTTGATCACCCGCTCCTCGCGCGGCGTCAGCGTGCGCAGTACCTGCGAGGTGTATTCCTTGAGGTTGACGCTGATGACAGCCTCAGAGGGCGAGACGGCCTGGCGGTCTTCAATAAAGTCGCCCAGGTGCGAATCTTCCTCTTCGCCGATCGGTGTTTCCAGCGAGATGGGCTCCTGCGCGATCTTGAGTACCTTGCGGACCTTGGCCACCGGAATATCCATGCGGCGGGCGATCTCTTCGCTGGTAGGCTCGCGGCCCAGCTCCTGCACCAGTTGGCGCGAGGTGCGGATGAGCTTGTTGATGGTCTCGATCATGTGCACCGGGATGCGGATGGTGCGGGCCTGATCGGCGATGGCGCGGGTGATGGCCTGGCGGATCCACCAGGTGGCGTAGGTGGAAAATTTGTAACCGCGGCGGTATTCAAACTTATCCACCGCCTTCATCAGACCGATGTTGCCTTCCTGGATGAGATCGAGGAACTGCAGGCCGCGATTGGTGTACTTCTTGGCGATGGAGACGACCAGCCGCAGGTTGGCCTCGATGAGCTCGCGCTTGGCGCGCTCCGCGTCCATGTCGCCCTGGATCATCTCCCGCTGCGTGCGCTTGAGGTCGGCGATGGATACGCCGATTTCGATCTCCAGGTGCTCCAGATCGGTGCGGCAGTTCTTCTGCTGGCGGCGGTACTCCTTGCGCAGCTCTTCGCTTTTTGAAGCGTCGTGCTTCTGATCGAGCGACTTGATCTGGCGCTCGAGCGTGCGCATGGAGTCGACCGTCTTGTTGACTTTGTCCAGCAGCCGCTTGCGCTCGTTGTTGGTGTACTTGAGCTCACGGACAATGCGCGAGACGTAGACCCGCTCCCGGCCGATCAGCCAGCGCGTCTTGCGATAGTCCCTGGCCTTGGTCTTGGGGTTGAGCGTCTCCAGCTTCTCCTGGAGCGCGGCCGCCTTCTTCTGGTGCTTGACCAGCGTATCGACGCGGGCGACCGTCTGCTTGACGCGCGCCTGCAACACCTCTTCCGTGATCTCTTCTTCGTCGAAGATGACCACTTCCTTGATGTTGCGCACGCCGCGCTTCAGGTCTTCGCTGAGGCCGATGACTTCGCGAATGACGATCGAGGAGCGGGAGATGGCCTTAAGCACGCGGAGCTGGCCGCGCTCGATGCGCTTCGCGATCTCCACCTCGCCCTCGCGGGTGAGCAGAGGCACGGTGCCCATCTCACGCAGGTACATGCGGACGGGGTCGTTGGTCTTCTCGAGCGCGCCCGGCGTCAGGTCGAGCTCAACGTCTTCGCCCTCTTCGCTCTCGGCCTCGCGATCGAATTTTTCGGTCCCGAACTTCGGCTCGCCTTCGAGCACGTCGATGCCCTGGGTGCCGATGGTGGTCAGCAAGTCGTCCAGATCGTCGGCGGAGTGCATGTCACCGGGCAGCAGGTCGTTAACCTCGCCGTAGGTGAGATAGCCTTTCTCTTTGCCGGCATCCATCAACTTCTGAATGTCTTCTTCGTATTTGTCTTCAATTGCCAAGCGAGTTCAGTCTCCCCGCACAAAATTTGCCGCGCTCATTCCTGCTACTCATGAATGAGCCTTGGAGCGGCTTGCGTTTTCGGATCGATGCCAGTACGACCAGCAGTACGAATGGATGCGCGCGATGTGGGCTCTCTGCCGTGTGTCCGGGCTCCCGCGGGCCGCTTCCGGACGTGTAGACGCACTCCACCAGAGAAGTGTAGGATACCACGCCGGGATGACGCGTTGCCCCGTCACGACGCGGTCCCCAGCTCCCTTCCAGCCTAATGATCCGCCCAAGTATTAGATGTGCGAGCGGCACTTTCGTTTCCAGCGGGCCATTACTTCGGTGATTGAATTTCCCTCAGCAGGCGATCCAGCTTCAACTTCTCACCCGTGAGGGCGGTCACCCGGGCCAGATCACCATGGCGTTCCGCGTCGCCGATGGCCGCTCGTACCCGGCGCTGCTGGCGCTCGAAGTATTGATGCCGCAGGGTAGTCATGGCCGCCTCCAGGTGGTGCGGTTCGACCGGAGCCTGTTCCTGCATCAGCAGTTGCGCCAGCAGGGTGCGGCCGGCGCCACCATCCTGTTCAGCCGCTTGAGAGAGGGCGTCCAGCGGGTCCGCGCAAGCGCGCCGGCACAGCAGTTGCAAGGCGGAGAGCGAGCCAAGCTCCTCAAAACACTCAGGTTGCTGTTCAACGGCGGCCGCGGCCTGGCGGAAGAGCACGCCCTCCAGCGGAGTGGCGAGCGCGCGCAGCAACACCCGCTCACATTCGCTGAGCGAATCGGTGAGCGGGGCAGCGATCTGTTCGCGGCGGCGGGAGGCAGCCATTCTCAGCTCTTCCCGGACCAGCGCGGAGTCGATGCCCAGCTTCTGGGCGGCGTCCGCGGCAAATTCGTCCCGCGCGATGCTTGAGGGCATGCGGCGGATGTGCGGCAGCAGGTAGTTGACGGCGGCGATTTTGGCCTCAGGGTTGCGCGGTGGAAAGAGCTTGCGGGCGCGCTCGATCAGGTACTCGGAGTGACGAACGGCGCCGCGCAAGGCCTCGGCATAGGCCTTGGCGCCGTGCTCGCGCAGGAAGCGGTCGGGGTCGAGGCCTCCCTCGAGCGTGACCACCCGCACCTCGAAGCCCTCTTCGGTGAGCAGGGAGATGGACTTCTCGGCAGCGTTGGCGCCCGCAGTGTCCGGGTCGAAGTTGACCACGATACGGGTGGTGTAGCGGCGCAGTAGCCGGGCCTGGTGTTCCGTAAAGGCGGTGCCGCTGGTGGCCAGCACGTTGTGGATACCGGCGGCGAAGACGGAGATGCAGTCCATCTGCCCCTCGACCAGAAGCGCGAAATTGCCCTGGCGGATGGGCTGCCGGGCCTTGTCCAGATTGAAGAGCACCTGACCCTTGGAATAGAGCGGCGTCTCGGGCGAGTTCAGGTACTTGGGTCCGGCTTTGCCGTTGGCCTCGGGCGCCGCGTCCAGCGCGCGCGCGGTGAAGGCGATGATGCGCCCGGCCTCATTGGCTATGGGGAAGGTGACGCGCCTGCGGAAGCGGTCATAGAGACGGCCGGGCGATCCGTCGGGCTGTTCCTTGAAGCCGAACAGGCCGGAGAGTCGCAGCAGATCGGGCGCCACGCCATTGGCCAGGCGGTCGCGCAGCCCATTGAAGCCCTCCGGAGCGTACCCGATGCGGAACTTCCGGATGGTGTCCTGGCTCAGCCCGCGGCTGGTCAGGTACTCGCGCGCACGGGCGCCTTCAGGAGCGCGAAGCTGCTCTTCAAACCAGACGGTGGCCTGTTCCTGGAGGTCGAGCAGACGGGCGCGTTGGCGGCTCTCCGCGGCCTCCTCTTCGGAGTGGAACTCGCGCTTGGGCAGTGCGATGCCGCACTTCTGCGCCACGACGCGCACCGCCTCGGGAAAGCTGACCTTCTCCAGCTCCTGCACGAACTTGAAGACGTCGCCGGAGACGCCGCAACCAAAGCAGTGGTAGAACTGGCGGACTGCGTGGACAGAGAAGGAGGGCGTCTTCTCGCCATGGAAGGGACAGAGACCGGAGTAGTTCTGCGCGCCGGATTTCTTAAGCTGGATGTACTCGCCGATGATGCGGACGATGTCCGCCTGCTGCTTTACGGATTGGGCGAAGTCGGAGGGCATGGAAGAGCGAGGCCAGCCCTATTCTCTCTCGATTCCGGCGCGAGTGTCGCCGATCGAATTCCGGAGAGCAGCGGCCGCGAACCCGGCTTACTCCTCCCGGAGGACCTGCATGGGATCGGTGGCGGCAGCGCGCCGGGCAGGCAGGATGGCTGCCAGCAGCGCGGCGGCGAGCAGCAGGGCGATGCTGGCGAAGAGCGTCACAGGATCGGCGAGTTGTGTCTGGTAGAGGAGGCTCTCGATCCAGCGGGTGGCGATAAATGCCACGATGAGGCCGGCAACCAGACCGCCGGCGACAGGATAGGCGGCTTGTGCGAGGACCACGCGCGCCAGGGCCGTCTTTCCCGAGCCGAGCGCGAGGCGAATGCCGAATTCGTGCCGGCGGAGCGAGACCGAGTACGCCAGCACGCCATAGACGCCGAGGGTGGCGAGCAGCAGGGCGGCGGCCCCGAAGCTGGATAGAAGCAGCGTCTGGAAGCGATCGGTCGCGACCGACTCGTCCACCTGAGCGTCCATGGATTTCAGCATCGGAATCGGCACCTGGGGATCGATGCTCCAGATGGTGTGGCGAATGCTGTCCGCCAGGGTTGCGGTGGGATACGAACTCCGGACGAGAAAGAACACGGTCCACGGCGCTTGCTGCCAATAGGGTATGTAGACCATGTTGACGGTGCGCTTCAGGTTGTTGATGCGCGCATCGGCGACGACGCCGACGACGGTGAGGGTGGTGTCGCCGGACTTGAAGGTCCTGCCGATGGGGTCTTCACCGGGCCACACGGCATGCGCGGTCTGCTCGGAGATCAGCACGTTCTCCGGATGATCCTTATCCGACGGCTGCAGCAGGCGCCCCTCGACCAGCGGAATGCGCAGCGTGGAGGCATAGGACGGGCTGATCCAGCGGATATTTGCGGTGGGTGTCTGCGCGGGCGGAAGGGGATGGTCCGGGCGGTGGATGGAATTGACCCAGGTCTCGCCGCCCATGGGCAGTTCGCTGGTGATGGCGGCGCTGCGGATGCCGGGTATCTGGGTCAGCCCAGTGAGCGCGCGATCAATAAAGGCGGCCTTCCTAGTTTGCGAGTCGGGGCGCCGATCGCCATAGCTGGGATTGTCGAGATCGACCTCGGCCAGGATGACGTGGTCGGGGTCGAAGTCGCGATTTTGGGAAAGCAGGTGCTCGAAGCTGCGCACCACCAGGCCGGTCACGATCAGCAGGATGACGGTGCAGGCGACCTCGGCGGCGACCAGCAGACTGCGGGTGCGCAGGCCCTCGCGGCCGGCCGACATGCGAGTCAGATTGGTCTGCATGGCTGCGTGTGGATCGACGCGCATCGATCGCAGAGCAGGCAGCGTGCCAAAGAGCAACGCGGTCAGGATGGAGAGCGCCGCAGCAAAGAGCAGTACCACCCAGCTTACGTGGACCTCATGCAGGCGCGGCAGGCCGGCGGGCGCGGCTGCGACGAAGAGCCAGACCCCCGCAAACGACAGCAGAATGCCGAGCAGGCCGCCAACCAATGCGAGCAGCAGGCTCTCCATGAGCGCGGACTGCAGCAGACGGCGCTGCGAAGCGCCCAGCGCGGCGCGCACGGCCATTTCGCGCTCCCGCGCCACGGCCCGCGCCAGTTGCAGATTGGCGAGGTTGGCGCAGGCTATGAGCAACACCGCTCCCACGGCAGCAAGCAGCAGCCACAAGCCGGTGCTGACGCTTCCGGTCACTTCCTGCGACAGCGGTTCCACCTGAATCCCAAGGTGCTCCGGCAGATGCGCCGCGCCCATGAAGGCCTGCTGCAAACCTGCCAGTTCGCTCTGCGCCTGGAGAATGGTGACGTTCGGTTTCAGCCGCGCCAGGACGACAAAGTCGAAGTCGCCGATATCGCCCATCTGGTTGGTACCGGGGACGAGCGGTGCAAAGATCTCGTAGGCTTGCCCCTGCCCGGAAGGCCCGGCGAGCGGCATGACACTGAACTGCGGAACCTTGAAATCTCTGGGCAGGATGCCAACGACGGTATATGGCTCGCCGCCGACCTGAAGTGTACGGCCGACCGCGTCCGTCCGGCCCGGAAAGTAGCGTTGCCATGCTGCCCAGGTGAGAATCAGCTCGTGCCCGTGGCCGCTCACCGCTTCTTCGGGGCGGAAGCTGCGTCCGCGGACCGGCCCGGCGCCAAGCACAGAGAAGAAGTTGGGCGAGACGAGAAGCCCATCGGCGACTTGGGGATGGTCGCTTCCGGCGCCCACGCTGAAGCTGTCAGGACGCAGGATGGCCGCGCCTTCGAGCTTCCTGGAGTGCGCTTGCCAGTTGAGATAGTGCTTGTAATTCGCGGGCAGTGGAGCACCGTCGCCGAGCTCCTTGAGCGTCTCCCGCAGGACCACCAGCCGCTCCGGGTGAGGGAAGGCAAAGGGCTTGAGCAGGATGGAGTGTACGACGCTGAAGACCGAGGTTACGGAGCCGATGCCGAGCGCGAGCGTAAGGATCGCGGTGCAGGTAAAGCCGAGGGATTGACGGAGCTGGCGAAGACTGAGCCGTATATCTTGCAGGAGCGTCTGCATGAAGTCCTCTCGAAAGCGCGACAGTGCCAATCATGAAAGCACATTTGCCGCCAAAGCGGTGTCGGGAAGCTTAGTGTCGGGGAGCGGACACTCGTCATGCCGAGATGGTGCGTTGAATCTGCTCGGGGTTGGCGCCGCTCTCGCGCATGGCGCGCAGGCTCAGAGCATCGCTGCGCTTGGCCAGACGATGGCCTGCGGCATCAAGCATGAGAGGGCAGTGGTACCAGGCCGGAGGATCGAGGCCGAGCGCGCGATAGAGCAGAAGCTGGCGCGCGGTGGAGAGCAGCAGGTCCGCGCCTCGAACCACTTCGGTGATGGCCATGGCGGCATCGTCGACAACAACGGCAAGCTGGTAGGCGGGCACGTCATCGCGCCGCCAGACCAGGAAGTCGCCGAAGTCGCGGCCGGCGATGGCCTGCTGCGGGCCGAGGCGTCCGTCAGTGAAGGCGATGATTTCGCCATCCGGTACCCGGAAGCGCGAGTTGGCCCCGCGCGGTTCCCGGGCCTCGACGATGGTTTGGGGGTCGGGGCGGCAGGTCCCGGGGTAGAGTGGCTCGTCTGCATGCTCGTCTTCATGCGGAGCTTGTGCGGCCTGGGCCAGCTCGCGGCGCGAACAGCGGCAAGGATAGATCCATCCAGCCGCCCGCAGGCGCTCCCAGGCAGCGCGGTAGAGGGCGTAGCGCTGACTCTGCAGGTAGGGCGCGCAGGGGCCTCCTACGTCCGGTCCCTCCTGCCAGCGGATGCCGAGCCAGCGCAGATCCTCGAGCATGGCCCCGGCGTACTCCGGCCGCGACCGCTGCGGGTCCAGGTCTTCATTGCGCAGGATGAGGGAGCCGCCGGCTGCCAGCGCACGCTGATGGGCGATCCAGAAGGTGCGGGCATGCCCGAGGTGCAGCAGACCGGTGGGTGAGGGCGCGAGGCGGCCACGGTAAGGCGTGGTCATCGGAAGAGGTACGGGTCTCGCGGTGCGTGGATGTTCAGGAAATAATCCTAGCTTGCCGGACGAGGGCACTTCAGAAGCCGAACTGGCGGAGGTGGTGGTCGGCATGGGCGAATCCCCAGCGCAGCCACTCGGCGCGCGTGAGCGGGCCGAAGAACGGATGCAGTGTGCCTTCGAGCGACGTTGCACTGCAGAAGCGGTCGAAGGTCGAGAGCAGCCGGTCCAGGTCCGCGCCGAAGCTCGCCGGCTGGGTGCCGCCGCACTCCTGATCGACCTCCGGCCGTGTGGGAAAGCCTTTGCCCCAGGGCATAGAGGTGTGAAGCGCTATGAACTTGACGAGGGTGCGTTGCAGGGGCCCGGTCGCGGGACTTGCAAACTTCTCACCCAGCGGGATGCCGTAGGAGTCGGTGAGGTGGCAGAGCATGCCGTGTGCGGACATGCGCCCCCACCGGCGTTCTGCCTGAGGCGTGACGCGGACGAGGCGCGCGCGGAGGGCCGTGCGGTCGGGTGGATTGGAGAGGCTATGCATAACACGCGCTAACCCTCATCATTGCGGTACTTGTGCCATGTTGCCCAGATCACAAAATTCGAGTTCTGCTCAGCCCGTGTCCAAATCCATGTCGATCCATTTGTCATCATCCCTAAGCGGCACCTCTTAGAACAGGTCCGGAATGCTGGTGAAGGCGATGCGGGTGGCGGCGGCGGCGCCCGCGGGCAGCATGCTGGCGAAGCACAGGGTGGAGGTGCCGTACTTGGCGTTGACGCGGTCCATGGTGGAAGAGAGGCGGGTGCGTCGCGCCTCGGTTTCGAGACCGGCGAAGAGGCTGAGGGTGTGGAGGTGGTCCGGCACCAGATTGCCCAGCGTGACGCCGACAAAGAAGGGCTTCTGGTGGGCGGCTCTGTCTGGACGGAGCGCCCAGAGCTTCTTCAGCCCCTCAGTCAGGGTCTGGTTGTCCTGGCATTCGATCAACGGGGTACTCTGCGACCAGGCGGACTGCGGGATGCCGGAGGTGTGCTGGCGGGAGGCGGCCTCCCGGGGCACGGCGAACTTCAGCGTAAGGCGCAGGTTGGCGGCCCAGAGGCGTCCGGCGCGGAGGCGCATGGCCGTCTTGTGCAGCAGCTTGCTGGCCACGGCGTATGCGCCATCCGGCGTGCGCAGCTCGGGCGGCAGCACGTGCGAGTTGCCGATCGACTTGGCGTGCTCCAGCTCCGGATCGTCGAAGTCCTCGCCGCGGAGCCAGTGCCACAGCTTTTCTCCGCTTACGCCATTCCAAAGCTCGTTGAGCTCCTCCCGCGAGAGGGCGTAAAGCTGCTCCATGGTGCGGATGCCGGCGGCGTGCAGGCGGGCTTCCGTGCGGGCGCCAATGCCGGGCAGGTCGCGCGGGGTGAGGCGGAGGAGAGCGTCTTTCAGGATGTCCGGGGTAAGGGCGACCAGGCCGTCGGGCTTTTCCATGTCCGAAGCCACCTTAGCCAGGTAGCGGTTGGGGGCGAGGCCGATGGAGCAGCGCAGGGTGTCGCCTACCTCGCGAATGGCCGCCTTGACCTGCCGCGCCAGGGCCAGCGCGGCCAGCAGCGGTTGCTCGCGTCCGAGGAGGCGGCAGGCCATCTCGTCGATGGAGAGGACGGAAGAGACGGGCACGGAGCGCTCCACGGCGTCGACGATGCGGTGGTGGTAGTCCACGTAGATCTCGTGCCGGGCCTCCACGAACTGAATGCCGGGGCACATCCGGCGGGCTTCGCCGACCTGCGTGCCGGTGCGCACCCCGAACGCCTTAGCCTCATAGCTGGCGGCGATGCAGCAGGTGGTGTCCGCCATGACCGGGACGACGGCGACGGGGCGCCCGCGGAGGGTGGGCTGGAGCTCCTGCTCGACGGAGGCGAAGTAGGAGTTGAGGTCGACGAAGAGCCAGCGCAGACGGGGCTCCGCAGGCAGGTTCTGCGGCAAGGGTTTGCCGTCCGTTGCCGGGAAAACCGGCGTGACAACGAAGACCTTTTCCGAATTGGGAAACTCGCTGGACAAGCAGCTCAATTCTGCTCTTCCCCTTGTGGCCCCGCAACCGTTACTCTGGTCTGCGCATGTTTAGGGAGCGCGGATTCCACCTTCTGGGGATGTTGTCAAGTAGCTAGCAAGGTATTTTGAAGAAGGCAGCAAACCAAGTGGTCTGATCTTGCGCTCTTATGAACTGTGGAGTGGGTCCATATGCTATCCACGCATTTCGCATTCATCGCACATACACTCTTTCTGTTCGAGAGCTATGTGCCGGCAATCGTGATCACCGTCGGAGCAGCGTTGTTGCTGGGATCGGGAGTGAGCGCCCTTTGCTCTCCATGTAAAGAGAAGGACGAGATCTTCCACCGGCATGTCCTCTAGGACCGCGCTTCGCACGACGTGCGCAGGGTGCCTCCGTGCAAGGGCAGGCACGCCCGCTCTATAATTTCGCTCGATGAGCGATGCACGCACTATTCCCCTGTCCTCGGCCACACTCCCTTCTCTCGATACGTCCTCGACTGATACATCCGCACCTGCCACATCCTCGTCTGCCGCGCACGTTCGTGCGCCTCACCACCACCCGGCACATACCCCGCTGATCGAAGAGCTGGAACGACGCCACGCGCTTGCCGAAGAGGCAGGCGGCGAGGAGCGGCGCGAACGCCAGCATGCGGCGGGCAAGCTTTCCGCGCGCGAGCGGATTGCCCTGCTGCTGGATGAGGGCACATTTGAAGAGACCGACAAGTTCGTCACTCACCGCGCGACGGATTTCGGCCTGGACAAGCAGCGGATTCCGGGTGATGGATTTATCACCGGATACGGCCGCATCGAAGGCCGCACCGTGTTCGTCTTCGCGCAGGACTTCACCGTCTTCGGCGGATCGCTCTCCGAGACGAACGCGGCCAAGATCGTAAAGCTGATGGAGACGGCGATGAAGGTGGGCGCGCCCATTCTCGGACTGAACGACTCGGGCGGCGCACGCATTCAGGAGGGCGTGGTCTCGCTGGCGGGCTACGCGGACATCTTCCTGCGCAATACGCTGGCGAGCGGCGTGGTGCCGCAGATTTCGGCGGTGATGGGCCCGTGCGCGGGCGGCGCGGTGTATTCGCCGGCCATTACGGACTTCATCATCATGGTGGACAAGACCTCGCACATGTTCGTGACCGGGCCGGATGTAATCAAGACCGTGACACATGAGGACGTGAGCAAGGAGCAGTTAGGCGGAGCCGCGACCCACAACGAGATTTCGGGCGTTGCGCACTTCCTGGCCCATGACGACGCCGAGTGCCTGGCGCTGCTGCGTGAGCTGCTGAGCTTTCTGCCTTCGAATAATCTCGATGTCCCGCCGCGCAAGCCGACGGAAGACAGCATCGACCGCGAAGACCGCGGGCTCGACACGGTGGTGCCGGCGGACGCCTCACAGCCCTACGACATCAAGCGGGTGGTCACGTCCATCGTGGACGACGGCTATTTCTTCGAAGTGCATGAGCACTTCGCGCGCAATATCGTGGTCGGCTTCGCGCGGATGAACGGGCGGCCGGTGGGGATCGTCGCCAATCAACCGGCCTATCTGGCCGGCGTGCTGGATATCGATGCAAGTGTGAAGGGGGCGCGCTTCGTGCGTTTCTGCGATGCCTTCAATATTCCGCTCATCACGCTTGAGGATGTGCCGGGATTTCTTCCGGGAACGGCGCAGGAGTATGGCGGTATCATCCGTCAAGGCGCGAAGCTGCTGTTTGCCTATGCCGAGGCGACGGTGCCCAAGCTGCTCGTGATCACGCGCAAGGCCTATGGCGGCGCGTACTGCGTGATGAGCTCGAAGCATATCCGGACGGACGTGAACTTTGCGTGGCCCACGGCGGAGATTGCCGTGATGGGCGCCGAGGGCGCGGTAAACATCGTGTACGGGCGGGAGCTGCAGAGCATGGTGGAGGAGACCGAGTCGCAGGAAGGGCCGCTCAGCGCGGAACGCCGTGACGAGGTGATAGCGGCAGCCCGCAAGGAGAAAGTGAACGAATTTCGCCAGCGATTCGCCAATCCGTACATCGCGGCAGAGCGTGGGTATGTGGATGCGGTGATCCTGCCACGCGAGACGCGGCGCAGACTGATCCGCGCCCTGGAGATGCTGGATGGCAAGCGAGACAAGAACCCGGCGAAGAAGCACGGGAATATTCCGCTCTGACCGGGCTCTCCCCTAATCCACAAGCATCCATGCAGGGTGACGCATAGTTTCCCGAGAGGAGTAATCCATGTCCCCCGAATCTCCCAGACAAGTACGCATGACTCCGATCCCCAACAGCGAACATCACCGGCCCCAGCAGGGCACGTCCATCGGTCCGACGCCCGCCAACCAGGAGGTGATGGTAACGGTGGTGCTCAAACGCCGTCAGCCTTTGGATCTCGCCGGCATGCGCGGGCGCCGGATGAGCCGCCAGGAATATACCGATCAATATGGCGCGAGCCAGGCGGCCATCGACCAGATCACCGCATTCGCAGCACAACACGGCCTGTCGGTGGTGGAGACCAGCCGGGCACGGCGGCGAGTATTTCTGCGTGGAACGGTCGCGCAAATGCAGGCGGCGTTCGGCGTCACGCTCAATGACTACGAGCATGCCGGCCGGCGATTCCACGCGCTCACGGGCCCCATCTCCGTGCCGGAGACGGCGCTTCCAGTAGTGGAGGCGGTGCTGGGGCTGGACACGCGTCCGATCGCGCAACCGCATATCCGGTATCTGCGCCAGATGGGCAACGTTAACCCGAAGGCGACGGCAGCGGTGAGCTATACGCCGCCGCAGGTGGCGCAGGTCTATGACTTCCCCACCGGGGTGGACGGCACGGGGGAGTGCATTGCGCTGATTGAGTTAGGCGGCGGCTTCACTGACAGCGACATCCAGACGTACTTCCAGCAACTGGGGCTTACGCCGCCGACAGTGGTGGCGGTGCCGGTGGATGGAGGCAGCAATGCGCCGGGCGATCCGAGCGGCGCGGATGGCGAGGTGGCGCTCGATATCCAGGTGGCGGGCGGGATTGCGCCGGGAGCGCGGATCGCGGTGTACTTTGCGCCGAATACGAACCAGGGCTTTCAGGATGCGATCTCGACGGCGATCCACGACACCACGAACAATCCATCCGTGATCTCGATTTCGTGGGGCGGCCCGGAGTCGACATGGCCGCAGAATGCACTGACCAGCTTCGACAGCACAATGCAGACGGCGGCGGCCCTAGGCATCACGATCACGGTGGCATGCGGGGATAATGGGTCGACCGATGGTGTGAGCGATGGCGCGAACCATGTGGACTTTCCCGCGTCCAGCCCGCACGTGCTGGCCTGCGGCGGCACGGACCTGACGGTGAGCGGCAGCGAGCGGAAGAGCGAGACGGTATGGAACGACCTGTCGCAGGGCGGCGGCGCAACCGGCGGTGGCGTCAGTGATTTCTTCGCGAAGCCGAGCTGGCAGTCAGGCGTGAGTGTGCCCAAGCCGACCAGCAGTGCCGGCGGACGCGGCACGCCCGACGTGGCGGGCGATGCGGCCCCCGCGACCGGTTACCAAATTTTGGTGGACGGCCAAAGCGAGACGGTGGGCGGCACCAGCGCGGTGGCCCCGCTGTGGGCTGGGCTGCTTGCGTTGTCAAATCAGAAGGCGGGAAAGCCGGCGGGGTTCATCAATCCGACCCTCTATGCCGCGGGCGAGAGCGGCTTTTTTGACGTGACCAAGGGAAGCAACGGAAGCTTCAGCGCGGCGAAGGGCTGGGACCCGTGCACCGGATTGGGCAGCCCGGATGGGACGAAGATCGCAGCGGTTCTGAGCGGAGGCAGCTAGGCTGCTTCGCGGGACGGAGTTCGCGACGGGTCGCTTGCAGTGAGACGCAGATCCTTCGACTACGCACTGCGTGCTCCACTCAGGATGACAGGCCTGCAAGAGATAGGCGCGCGGATGACAGGCTCCAGGCAGAGAGATTGCTATGCTTGCCGCTTTGGGTGCAGTACTGGCTTGCCCTTGTCGTTGAGTGCGATGTAGCCCATGGGAGAGTGGTGGTCGTGAGTGAAGAGCACCAGCCACTGCTCGGGGATGGCGCGGCTGTAGAAGCGCTTGCGCTCGGCGATGCAGCGTACCGGGTCGAGGTCGTAGCCCATCACCCAGGTGATATCCAGATGCGCGCTGGTGGGAAGCAGGTCCGAGATGTAGCAGGCCTTCTGCCCGGCGGACTCAAGCAGAATCCCCATGAGCTGGTCGGTGTGGCCGGGGAAGGTCTCGACGGAGACGCCGGGAACGATCCCCAGCGCCTGGCCGGGCGCAGGATCGACCAGCGTCATCTGGCCGCTTTCGACCAGCGGATCGTAGTTCGCGCTGACATAGCTGACGGCGTCCCGCTCTAGCTGCAGATGGCCGTGCTCCACTTCGCCGCGATGCGCGAAGTAGCGCGCGTTGGGAAAGGTGGGAACGATTGCGCCATCGGCGGCGCGCGTGGTGTTCCAGCCGCAGTGATCGAAGTGCAGGTGTGAGTTGATGACGATATCGACCTCCGCAGGATCGATACCCGCGGCGCGAAAGCTGTCCGGCAGGCACTGCTTCGCGTCGTGGATGGCGCGCAGCTTTTCCGGCAGCTTGTTGCCGATGCCGGTCTCGATGACGACGGTGTGCCGGCCGGTGCGCACCACGACGGTGTTGGTGCCGAGCAGAATGCGATTGAGATCGTCGGCGGGAGCGCGCTTCTCCCACAGAGGCTTGGGCACCACGCCGAACATGGCGCCGCCGTCGAGATAGTAGGTGCCATCGCTCAGCACAGTGAGTTCGAAGTCGCCGAGCGTGGTGCGGGCGCGGATGAGATCGCCGGTGGTTTCGTTGGCCGACGGATGGCGCGAGGGCGCAGCGCTCATTGGGCCCCTTCTGACTTCTCTCCGGGCTGCCTTTCGGGCTTCTCTCCGGGTTGCTCTCCGGGCTGCTGTGCCGAGGGCATCAGATAGGTCTCGAACTGCGCCAGGATGCGGTTGTAGAGATGGGTGCGCGCGGCCTTGCCGGCAATGGAGTGCGTCTTGCGCGGGTAGAGCTGCAGGTCATAGGGAAGATCGGCGTCAATGAGCTTCTGGATGAACTGAATGGAGTTTTCCATGTGCACGTTGTCGTCGCCGGTGCCATGCGCCAGCAGCAGGCGTCCGTGCAGCTTGTCCGCGGTGGTAACGGCGGAGTCGTCACGGTAGGCATCGCTGTTTTGCGCGGGCAGGCCCATGTAGCGCTCGGTGTAGATGGAATCGTAGTTGCGCCAGTCGGTCACCGGGGCCACGGCAACACCGGCGCGGAAGCGATCGGAATGGGTAAGTGCGTTAAGCGTGAAGCTGCCGCCCCAGCTCCATCCCCACCAGCCAAGGCGCTGAGGATCAAGCTGCGGAAACTTCGCCAACACCTGATCGATGGACGCGAGTTGGTCCTCAAGCTGGATGGGGCCGAGATTGTGATACGCAGCCTGAGCGAAGGCACGGCCGCGCCCACCCATGCCGCGGTTGTCCACGTGGAGGACGGCGAAGCCATGCTGCGCGAGCAGTTCATCGAACAGCAGGCCGCGGCCGCTCCAGCGATCGGCGACGGTTTGCGCGTGCGGACCGCCGTAAGGGTTGTTGATGAGGGGAACGCTCTTGTTCGCCTCATGGCCGGGGGGAAGCAGGAGCGAGGCATAGAGCGTGGTGCCGTCGCTGGCCTTCAATTCAAGCTGCTTCGGTGGCGTGAGTCCGTAGGCGTCGAGCGATGGCGCATGCCAGAACGCGTGGCAGTCACGCGGATCGCTGCACATGCTGACGCTCGGCGGTGTCGTCGCGGTGCTGCTGGTGTCGATAAAGTACTTGGCGTTGGGTGAGAAGTCAGGATCGTGGAAGCCCGGCGCCTCGCTGATCTTCTGCTTGCCGGTGCCATCCAGGTGCACGGACCAGATCTGTTGCTGGCGCGGATCGCCCTCGTTGGACAGGTAATAGACGATGCCCGCGGCGGTGTCCACGGCTTTGATCGCGCTGACCTCTCCGTCACCGCTGGTGAGCTGCCGCTCCAGCTTGGCTTCGCCGGCCATCGGACGGGCTTCGTCGTAAGTGTAGGAGTAGATCTGAGTGTGGCCGTCGCGCCAACTGGTGAGAAAAATGTGCGGCCCGGAGACGGTGACGTCGTAGCTTTCGTCAAAGAACTTGTCGTCGGCCTGCTCGATAGCCATGCGTGCGGCGCCCGTACCAGCATCGACAAAGTAGAGCCGGAGATGTTTGTGGTCGCGGGTCAGCGTCTCCACCCACAGCGTCTTGTGATTGAGCCAGCCGAAGCGGGGGATGTAGTCCTGTCCGCTCTCCAACGGCACCTTCATCCACACCGTCTTACCATTCGAGATGCCGACCACGCCGACGCGCACGGCGGGGTTGGGGTCGCCGGGTTGGGGATAGCGTTGCTGCTCGACGGTGGCGTGAGTCGGAATCCAATCGACCATCGGATATTGCGGGACTGCGGCTTCGTTCATCTGCAGGTAAGCGATGCTTTTAGAGTCGGGCGACCAGAAGTAATTGCTGCGAACGTCCAGCTCTTCCAGATAGACCCAGTCCACCTCGCCATTCAGCAGCGTCTCTTCCCGCGTGTTGGTCAGGCGAATCGGAGTCTGCGTCTCCGGCAGCTTGCGGAGAAAGAGATTGTGATCGCGGATATAGGATACGGAGCTGCCGTCCGGCGCGAACTTGGGATCGTCGCCACTGCCGGAACCGGTCTGCGCGATCCCGATGCCGACTCCGCTGTGGAGCGAGTAGAGCCAGAGCTGACCGTTGACATCGAACAGGAGATGCTGTGAATCCGGACCCCAGATGTAGCTGGCTTCGTGGTAGCGCGCGCGGTGGTCGCGGTCCTGCTCATTGACGGCCGGACCGGTGAAGCTGCTGATCTTTCCGTGCGGAACCAACACGCTGCTCTGGCCGGTATTGCCGGTAACGGCGATGATGTCCCCTGTCTCGGAGCGATAGGCCAGACGCGTGCCATCCGGCGCCCAGAGCGCGCCTGCGGGAGGCTCGGCATTGAGCGCCGGATCGCCGAAGATCTGTTCGACCGTAAGCGGCTTGCCCGGGGAGGAGGACTGCGCCGCGAAGGAGGTGAAGGGTGCAGCGGCGACGAGAGCGAGGACAAGGCAGCGCGAGAACGCAGAAGACACGCGGGTAGCTCCGGGATGCGAGGGTGGGGGTTCCAACCGCAAAGTGTACAGGATGACGCCGCCGGAGGATGGCGGCCACATGCTAGACTCCGACCAAGACATGGATACCGCAATGGAACAGGTGATGCGTCTGCAGCAACTGGATGAGGAGATCCGCCAGTTGACCGCATCGATAGCGGCGCTCCCGCGACACGTGGAGCAGATCGCAGCCAAGCTGACAGCGGCGAAAGCACGCGTGACCGCAGCGGAAGGGAAATTGCGGGAGGAAGAGGCGCAGCGGCGCCGCTGCGAGAGCGACCTGAAGGACCAGCAGCAGAAGATCGAGAAGTTCCGCAGCCAGAGCAGCAGTGTAAAGAACAACGAGCAGTTCCATGCGCTACAGCACGAGATCAGCTTTGCCCAGGCCGAGATTGCGCGCATAGAGGACCGCGAGCTCGAGAGTATGGAGCGCTCGGACGGACTGGAGAAAGAAGTCGCGCAGGCGCGCCAGGAACAGACTTCCGCGAGTGCCCATTTCGAGGCCGAGAAGGCGTCCGCGGAACGGGCCACGGCACTGCATGAGGCGTCGCTGGCGAAGTGGCGCACGGAGCGTGCCGCGTTGCGGCCGCAGATCGAGGAGGATCTGCTGCAGCAGTACGACCGCGTCGCGCGGGTGCGGGGAACCGGCATTGCGCGGGCCAGCGATCAGCGATGCATGGGCTGCCAGATGGGCCTGCGTCCGCAACTGTGGAACCAGTTACGTGACGGAGCGCGGCTCACCTGCGAGAGCTGCGGCCGGCTGCTCTACTTCAGTACGAAGATGGAGCCCCAAATCGAGACGGGCGGCAACGGGCCGGCGGCACACCGCGCCTGACATGCAGAATTGAAGGCGAAGCAGGATTGAAGGCGAAGCAGGATTGACGCTGAGGCTGGACAACCGGGAGCGTGCGATCGCGAAGGGGCGCGGAGGAGTCGAGCGCATCGCCGTCGATATGGATGAGGTGCTGGCGGATGCGCTCGGAGAGCTGCTGCGCCGCTATAACGCGGAATTTGGCGAGCGACTGAGCAAGCGTGATCTGCACGGCCGATGGATGTGGGATGCGGTGCCGCCGGAGCGGCATGACCGGCTGGTGAGCTATCTGCATTCCCCGGATTTCTTCACCGATCTGGATGTAATCCCCGGAAGCCAGCCAGTGCTGCAACGCTTGAACGCCAGCTTCGAGGTATTCATCGCAACCGCGGCGATGGAGTTCCCCAACTCCTTTACACCTAAGTTCCGCTGGCTGGAGCGGCACTTCCCGTTCCTGTCGCCCCGCCGCTTCGTCTTCTGCGGAGACAAGAGCATTCTGCACGCGGACTACCTGATCGACGACATGCCACGCCATTTCGATCACTTCGCCGGGAGAGGATTGCTCTTTACGTCCCCGCATAATGCGCGGGAGAAGAGCCCGCGCGATGGTTTCGTGCGCATGGATGACTGGCTGGCGGTGGAGCGATACTTCTTCGCTACGTGAGCAACTTCCATTCAGCAAGCGCACGATGCGCATCGCAGAATACTCATTTGTTGTAGCGAGCGAGCCATGCACAGGTCTCGCGCGCGACATCCAGCCGCTGCTGCCACAGCACCGGGAAGTGGGGTGAGCCAGGATAAGTGACCATGCGCACCGTCTTACCACGCGCTGCGAGCGCTTCAAAAAACTCGCGGCCTTGATAGGTGGGGACGCGCACATCGGCCGCACCATGCAGGATAAGCAGCGGCGTCGTCACCTTTGACGCGAAGTCAACCGCTGAGAATTGCCGGAAGGCCTGAGGGTCCTGCTCCGGCCAGCGGGCGTCGTAGTCGATCTGCTGCAGATCGCTGGTCCAGATAAAGCTGCCCCAATCGGTAATCCCGGCTCCTTCTATCGCGGCGCGATAGCGGCCGGTCTGGGTCACGGTCCAGGAGGTCATGAATCCGCCGGCGCTCCAGCCAAAGATGGCGAGGCGGTTGGGGTCGGCCCAGCCCTGGGCAATGGCGTAGTCGGTGGCACTGTCGACGTCGTGGTATGCGCGGTCGCCAAAGTGCTGGTAAATGGCTTGGAGAAAATCCTCTCCGTAGCCAGTCGAGCCGCGATACTCGGGCTGCAGGACTACGTAACCGAGACCCGCGATGAGCCGCGCGAGCGGATCCAGATCCAGCACATCGTTCGCTTCCGGGCCGCCGTGCGGCAGTACCAGGAACGGGTACTTCTTTCCTTCGACATAGCCCGACGGGAAGGTCGCGATCCCCTCCAATGGCACTCCGGCCTTGGATGTAGCGTCCTTCGCTGTCCAATGGACCTCGCGTACCGTGCCCATGTCAATGTTAGCGAGTTGCTTGTCGCCTTCGGTCGTGATTTTGTTCAGCTTGCCGGCCTGCGGCACGGCGATGTTCTGCGCGTGCTCGGGATCGCCTACCGTGAAGGCAAGCTGTTCCTTCGCGCTTGCCAGCTCCGGAAACACCGGCACGCCGGAGATGGAGCCCGCAGGCCAGGTGTACGCGGGAGCGAGCGCGCCGTGCAGGGGATCGAACAGGTCCACCTCGCCGCGCACGCCGCGATTGAGCAGCACCCAGGTGTGACCTTGCGGATCCGCCGCAAGCCCCACGGCGGAAGCGTCGAGCCTGGGCGTGCGGTCCACGGGCGTGCCGCCCGCAGCGGGAAGGGTCCAGACGTGATCGGGCGTGAGTACGTCGCTGGTGGTGCTGAGAAAGGCGATCTGCTTCCCGGCATCCGTCCAGGCGATGCTGCTTGCCGCATTCGCGATCTCCGCAACGCGGTGTACACCTGAGGCGCCGCACACGTCGATGAAGGACCGTACGGAATGGAAGCCGATCTTCGGGGTGCTGGAGAGCACCGCGAGCGAAGCGCTGTCAGGAGACCAGACAATTCCTGCGTTGCCGCTGGTGCTGGAGGCCTCGCCGGAGATGTTTCTCAGATCCTGGCACAGCCACTTGCCGTCGGTGCCATCGGCGCTCACGACATACACGCTGCTCTCATCGGGCTCGATCACATCGCGCACTGCGGCAAGCGGGTCGGGAGGACGCGGATCAGCGAGGATAGCAAAGCGCGAACCGTCGGGCGACAGGACGGCCGAATCGATGCCGCGCGGAAGCATCAGCGCCAGTGCCGGCGCGGCGCCGGCGGCAGTAGTCATGGGAAAGGTCGCGAACTGCTTTTGTTTATTGATCTCGTAGGAGCCGTAGAGACTCTTACCATCGCGGGTAAAACCGAAGGGCGTGAAGTCCGCCGGCAGGTCCAGCTTGCGTGGGTCGGCCCCATCGCTGTGCACGGACCACCATTCCGTGCGCGTCTGTCCCTCGTCGCCGCCGAAGCTGACGCGATACAGAATGCCGCCGCTGTCAGGAGAAATGGCAACGGCGCGGGCGCTCCGCAGGGCTGCCCAGTCGTTCGCGTTGAAGGGGTGTTTGACGGCTGACGCCGTTTGGTCCGCAGCCGGGCTCATGCAGCAAAAGCAAAGCGCGAACAGAGTGAAGGCCACAATGCTATTGGCCATCCGCCGTGCGCGCGCTTGGCAGTTCGGAACAACGAAAGCAAGTAGCTCGGTTCTGGGCATGCGTTTGGGCTCCTTCTCGGAGAACCATTCTATTTGCCTCAGGCGCAAGCTGAGATGGACAGAGTTCAGACGTTGCCGGAGCTTCTAGGAGCCGGGTTCTTGGCGGGGATCGGCGGGGAGAGTGCGATCACCGCTTTTGCTGGAGGCTTGGCTGCGAGCGCGGGTGTCTGCGCGCCGGGACGCGGAGTCGCTAGCGAGGATCCGAGCGGACGCAGGTTCATGGCGGGTTGAGCGACAGGCTGCTGGTGCATGGTTACGATGATGGCCTTGGCCGGCTGCTGGCTCACGCAACGATAGCTGTGCGGCGTGCTGGCATCGAAGTAGACGCCGTCTCCCTGCTCCAGCGTGTGCTGCTTGTCGGCGTGCTGGATCTCCAGCTCGCCTTCCACTATGTAGAGGAACTCGAAGCCCGGATGAACGTGGGGCCGAATCTCCTGCGCTTTCTTCACCGGCACGAACTCAGCGAAGTAGGGATCAAGCTGCCGGTCCGGCACCATGTACCCGATGCTCTCGAAGTAATAGGTGGGATCGTCCACACCGGTCTGCGGCAGGCGGACACGTTCCTTCCTGCGATGAATGCGGAAGAGGGTGTGCGGCTCGGACTCGAAGAAGTAGGAGAGGTCCTTGCTAAAGACCATGGCGATACGCGCCAGGTTGCGCAGGGTGGGCACCACGCGGCCGGTCTCTAACTGGGACAGAAAGCTGGCCGAAAGGCCGGTGTGTTTTCCCAGTTCCACCAAGCCCATGGACTTCTTAAGGCGCAGACGCTTGATGCGTTCGCCGATGTGCTTCTCGCAGATGATTGCTTCCGCACTGACCGGATCAACTTCCGGCGCTCCTTGCGCCTTCTCGGCCTTCACTTTCGATCCTGCTTCCATCACGAGCCACCCCTCAATACGAAACGGTTTCAGTGCGAGCACACAAGCTTCGATGCAATGCACAGGGGCGTTATTGATTATATCAAAATTTGTATTGCATATGTGAAGCCTAATAAAGGTGGATTCGCGTGCCCGGCGGCGAGGCGTTAGAACGTGCCCTCCTACTGCGGGGATGAGCGATCAACGAACATCGACGGTCTTGCTGAGCGGCGGTAGTGGCCTGATCGGGAGCGCTCTGCAGCCAACGCTAGTGAATTCCGGCGCACGGGTGGTGCGGTTGACGCGCGGATCGCCGGCGGGACCGGATGAGATGCAGTGGGACCCCAGCGGACGGCGGGCCCTGATCTCCGACCCGCTTTCCGAAACGAAGCTTCGGGAGTGCACAGCCGCGGTGCATCTCTCCGGAACCAACCTTGCGGCGCATCGCTGGAGCGAAAGTTACAAGCGCACCATCGTCGAGAGCCGGGTGCAATCCACCCGATTGCTGGCAGAACTCGTCGCCGGCCTGTGGCCGCCCTCGCGCGTGTTGGTGGTGGCATCCGCGGTGGGCATCTACGGCGAGCGGGGAGACGAGGTATTGACGGAGACATCCGCTGCGGGGAGCGGTTTCCTGCCCGAGGCATGCCAGGCGTGGGAGCAGGCGAGCGCCGTGGCGGCGGACAAGGGAATACGTGTGGTGCACCTGCGCTTCGGCGTGGTGCTGACGCCGGAGGGCGGCGCTCTTGAGAAGATGCTGCCCACCTTTCGGGCGGGGTTCGGCGGCAGGCTGGGCGATGGGCGGCAGTGGATCAGTTGGGTGTCGCTTGAGGACGCGGTGCAGGCGATCGTCTTTGCGCTCAAAGAAAGCACAGTGTCGGGAGCATTGAACGTGACGGCGCCCGAGCCGGTAACCAATGCGGAGTTCACACGGACGCTGGCGCACATGCTGCGCCGGCCTGCAGTGCTGCGTGTCCCCGGTTTCGCACTCCGTGCGGCTTTCGGAGAGATGGCGAAGGACACAGTGCTGGCCAGCACGCGAGCGATCCCAGCCGCACTGCAGAGGGCGGGCTTCCGCTTTCATCATGCGCGGCTGCAGGCTGCGCTGGAGGCGATGCTGTAGGCGAGAGGCTCTGCCGGGCGCTCTGCTAGGCTTAGACCGGAATGACCGGAAGGCCGCAGCGGCAGAGCAGAACGAAGAACAGCGAATATGTCCCGCGAGCAACCGGTCTGTTGCGTGCCTGCATGCTAGGCCTGGGCCTGAGTCTGGCAATGGGTTGCGCTGCGCCCGCCGCACCGCAGCCGCCGACGCTCGCGCTGCCTGAGCCGGTGCGTGATCTCTCGGCGCAACGCAGCGGGGACCACGTCGCGCTTGCCTGGACCATGCCGGCGCGCACCACGGATAAGTTGCCGCTGAAGGGTCAGGTGGCGGTACAGATCTGCCGGCGGGAGGGCAAGGGGCCGTGCGATCTGCTGCCGAAGCAGCGGTTTGCCGCAAACGCCGCCGCAGCATACGACGATCTGCTGCCGCCTCACCTGGCCAGCGGCGTAGCGCGCCTGGTGACCTATACGGTCGCGCTCCAGAACCATGGGGGGAAATCCGCCGGGCCCTCCAATGCCACGTTTGTTGGGGGCGGCAGCGCCCCGCCAGTCATCCAGGGGCTGCGTGCTCAGGCGCGAGCGGACGGCGTGGTGTTGGCGTGGGCGCCAGCGGCTCCAACGGATTCGCAATACGCGGTACGCATCGAGCGCACCCGGGTGAGCGAGCCCGCCCCGGACGTGATCCCGAAAGCGGCTTTAGCGGGCAGGGAGAGTGAGCGGCGGACCGAAGGGCGTGAGCAGGTGCTGCTGGTAAAGGCGAGCGGGCGAGTGGGCTTGCAGCAGGCGCTGGATCAGAGCGCGGTGTTCGGCGCTACCTATCGGTATGTGGTGGCGCGGCAGGAAGAGGCGAATCTCGACGGACACACGGTGCTGACGTGGAGTGCGCCGAGCCAGCCGGTTACGGTTGAGTTGAAGGACGTATTTCCGCCGGCGGCGCCAGCCGATCTTGCTGCCGTTGCGGATGCCGGAGCGCAGGCCATCGATCTCTCATGGACGCCGGACACCGAGGCGGACCTGGCGGGCTATGTCGTCTACCGGCGAACCGTTGCGGCGCAAGCAGGGGCAGGGGCGCGGCAGCGAATTTCACCGCCCGGCGCGCCGGTCGAGACGCCGGCATTCCGGGACAGCGGCGCGCAGCCGGGGGAACGGTATGCTTACTCGGTCACGGCGGTAGATCTGCGAGGAAACGAGAGCCAGCCCTCGGCAGAGGTTGAGGAGTCGCTGCCCAGGTAGCAGGCGAGGGAAGAACAGACAGGAGCTAGCATGCGATATTGCCGCATTCTGACCCAGGCCGGGCCAAGATACGCCGACGTGGTGGAACGCAATGGAGAGCTGTGGGTGGAACGCATCCTGCCACCGAAGGAGGAGGTGCGCCGCCTGTACCATGCGCACGACATCGATTGGTGGCCGATCCGCCTGGCGGATGCACACCTGCTTCCTCCGGCGGAGCCACGGAAGATCGTCTGCATCGGCCGCAACTATCGCGACCATGCCAGGGAATTAGGAAACGACGTGCCAGCGGAGCCGCTGCTGTTCCTGAAGGCGCCGTCGGCCGTGATCGCCTCCGGCGCGGCCATCGTGTTGCCGCCACATTCGAAGCGGGTCGATTTCGAGGGCGAATTGGGTGTGGTGATCGGCAAGCGCGCCAGCAGGATTGGGCCGGATGAAGATGTGCGGGAGTACATCCGCGGCTACACCCTCGTAAACGACGTGACCGCACGGGACCTGCAGAAGAGCGATGGCCAATGGTCGCGGGCCAAGGGATTCGACACTTTCTGCCCCATGGGGCCCTTCGTCAGCGATGAGATCGATGTAGACGCGGGAGTCACGGTAGAGACCAGGGTGAACGGCGAGGTGAAGCAGCACGGCTCGACGCGCGACCTCATCTTCCCCGTGGCGGAGCTGCTGCGTTACATCTCATCGGCGATGACGCTGGAACCGGGAGACGTGATTCCCACGGGAACTCCGGCGGGGGTGGGGCCGCTGCAGGCAGGCGACGTGGTCGAGGTCGAGGTGCGCGGGTTGGGAGTCCTGCGGAATCCCGTGGTCGGCACCGCGGCGTAGTGGGATCTGCGAGACTTCGACAAGGGGCGGGATCGCGGCTGCACCCAAAAAATTGATAGACTTATGGCAAGATTGAATGCGAGGAAGTGGGAGTCAATATGGCAAAGACACTGCTCGATCAACTCCGCGCGATGACTACGGTGGTGGCGGACACCGGCGACTTCGAGTCCATTGAGAAGTTTAAGCCGCAGGACACGACGACCAATCCGTCGCTGATTACCACGGCGGCGCAGATGCCGCAGTACAAGGACCTCGTGGAAGGCGTGCTGAAGCAGGCCCGCCAGCAACTGGGCCAGAATGCGTCCGACAAGGACGTGGCTAAGCAGGCATTCAAACATCTTGCGGTCGAATTCGGCTCGCGTATCTTGAAGATCGTTCCCGGTCGCGTCTCGACCGAAGTGGATGCGCGCCTGTCGTACGATACGCAGAAGACGCTCGATGAAGCGCACGAGATCATCGGGCAGTACGAGAAGAGGGGCGTCTCGCGCGAACGCGTGCTGATCAAGATCGCGTCCACCTGGGCCGGAATCCGCGCGGCGGAGAAGCTGGAGCAGGAGGGTATCCACTGCAACCTGACGCTGCTGTTCGGCATGCATCAGGCGGTGGCCTGTGCCGAGGCCAAGGTGACGCTGATGTCGCCGTTCGTCGGCCGCATCCTCGACTGGTACAAGAAGGACACCGGCAAGGACTACCAGGGTGCGGACGATCCCGGCGTGCAGTCGGTGACACGGATCTACAACTACCTGAAGAAGTTCGGCTACAAGACGCAGGTGATGGGCGCGAGCTTCCGCAGTACGGGCGAGATCAAGGAATTGGCCGGCTGCGATCTGCTGACCATCTCTCCCAAGTTCCTGGAGGAGCTCGAGTCGACCCAGGGCGAGCTGCCGCGTAAGCTCGATCCGGCAGCGGCAAAGGCGATGAACATCGAGAAGATAGAGATGAACGAGCAGATCTTCGAGAAGATGCATGCGGAAGATCGCATGGCGCACGACAAGCTGAAGGAGGGTATCGAAGGCTTCAGCAAGGCGCTCGAAGAGCTGGAGCAACTGCTGGCCAAGCTGCTGAACGAGATTGGCTCGTCCAAGCAGGAAGTGGTTGCGTCGCGATAGGCACACGATCCAGGCTGGAGATCCAGGCTGGATGCAACGTTCGAAGAGGCGGCTCGATTTTGAGCCGCCTCTTTGCGTCGTCCGAACGAATTCCGTGTGTTTCGCGCACCCGGTGACACATTCCTCCTCGTTCTGGAATCTAATAGAAGGCGAGGCGCGGCTTGGCTGCGCGAAGGAGAGCGCGTATGAAGATTTTTCTGGACACGGCGAACATCGAAGAGATCCGCAAGGGCGCGGAGTACGGCATCGTGGATGGAGTGACGACCAATCCTTCGCTGGTGGCAAAGGAGGGGCGGGATTTCAAGCAGACGATTGAAGAGATTACCGGCTTGATCGACGGACCGATCAGCGCGGAAGTCACGACGATGAACAAGGAAGAGATGCTGAGCCAGGGCCGTGAGTACGCCAAGTGGCACAAGAACATTGTCGTGAAGTTGCCGACGACGCGGGAGGGCATCTCGGCTTGCAGAACCCTTGCCGACGAAGGCATCAAGATCAACATGACGCTTTGTTTCTCCGCGTCACAGGCGCTGCTGATTGCCAAGGCCGGCGCCAGCTACTGCAGCCCGTTCGTCGGACGGCTCGACGATATCTCCGAGGATGGTCTCCAGTTGATCGAGGATATTGTTCTGATCTACGAGAACTACGGCTATGAGACTGAAGTGCTGGCCGCATCCCTGCGTCATCCGATGCATGTAGCGCAGTGCGCCAAGATAGGCGCGCACGTCGGCACCATGCCGTTCAAAGTGTTGGATGCGCTGTACAACCATCCGCTGACGGACAAAGGGCTGGCTAACTTCACCAAGGATTGGGAAGAGGCGAAGAAGGCACTCGCTGAAAAGCAGGCTGCGGGAACTGAGAAGGATAAGCAAGAACTTGTGGGCGCACGATAGTTCCGAGAAATGTAATCAAGGGGACAAAGGGCAGCCATCGGGGCTGCCCTTTGTCTTTGCGGTATTTGCTCTAGGTCGTTCGCAATCGAGAAGTAGGATTGCCAGAAATCTCGGCGAATGACACAAGTTAGTTATAGGCAGCTTTCATTTCTGCCGATAGATTCGTCCAACAGATACCGGAAGGCTGCTGTAGCAGCCCAGACAAGGGCATCACAACCCGAGGGAGGTGGCCCGTGATTTCACAAGAGCACGCACTTCGCGCTCTCTTCCATGAGCTGGTGGACGACTGCTACCGCGGAGACCTCCGCATGGATGATGCCGAGATCTCAAGCTACATGGGCGACCTGCTGACAGACTTCTCGGAAAGCGAGAAGATCTATGCCATCCGCGATTCCATCGGGCGGCCGGTGAAAGAGCTCTCGGCCATGCTGGAAGCGGCCGATCCCATCCACGGTAGCGCGCCGTCGTTCGATGCTGAGCGCCAGGCACGCAAGCATATCGGCGACTACGCCCTCTTCTTTACCGGAATGTATCCGGAGTCGATGCACCCGCTGTTGCAACCGCAGAGCTTTACGCGGCTGATCGAGACAGGCAAGGAGAGCTACGCCATTGTGGCGTCGTTCGATCTGTTCGAGTACGCGCGCGAGGCGCCACTGTTCGAGCGGTTGGCCGCACAGTTTGAGACCTGCGTCGCCGGTTTGAACCTGGTGCGCGCGGAGCTGGACAAGCGGCGAGCGCTGCCGTTCTCGCCCACGCCGCAGAAGCATTTGATGTAAGTGCCGGCCGCACCATGGAAGGCCGTCATTTCCGAGGAGCGCAAGGGACGAAGAATCCATAGCGAGGCCGGGCCTCGCTTGAATTCTTCGTGCAGATCCGCGCTCAGAATGATGATCGTGAAGGGTAAAGTTACAGGATGTACCGCGATAGATCCTGGTTCTTCACGATGGACGCGACCATCTGCTGCACATAGGCAGGGTCGATCACGACCACCTTCTCGACCCCATGCTCATTGCCACGTTCCACTACCGGCAGCGGCACGGTTGCGCCCATGCCGTCTTCGGCGGTAGCCGCCAAGTCGAGCACGCCCTCCGCCGTCTTCTCGCCCTTGCCCAGGTCCGGAGCGAGGAAGCTGATCTCGTCCAGCACGCGCTCCATGATGGTGTGCAGACGGCGCGCGCCGATGTTTTCCGTCGTCTCGTTGACGCGGAAGGCGAACTGCGCCACCTCTTCCAGCGCCTCGCGGGTGAACTCCAGCTTCAGGCCCTCGGTCTCGAGCAGCGCGGTGTACTGCTTGGTCAGCGACGACTTCGGCTCGGTCAGGATGCGGATGAAATCCTCCACCGTGAGCGACTGCAGCTCCACGCGGATAGGGAAACGGCCCTGCAACTCCGGGATAAGATCGCTCGGCTTCGAGACATGGAACGCGCCGGCGGCGATGAAGAGGATGTGATCCGTGCGGATCATGCCGTAGCGCGTGTTCACCGTGGTGCCTTCGACGATGGGCAGGATGTCGCGCTGCACGCCCTCGCGTGAGATATCGGGTCCGTGGCCGCCTTCGCGGCCGGCGACCTTGTCGATCTCGTCGAGGAAGACGATGCCGGAGTTCTCCACGCGCTCGACCGCAGTGCGCGTCACCTGCTCCATGTCGATCAGGCGCTGCTCTTCCTCCTGCACCAGGTACTCGAACGCCTCGCTAACCTTCATCTTGCGCTTCTTGGTGCGCTGGCCGAAGAGGCCGGGCAGGATGTCCTTGAGGTTGACGTCCATCTCCTCCATGCCCTGGTTGGAGATGATTTCAAAGCTTGGCGTGCTGCGCTCGCGCACGTCGATCTCCACCATGCGCTCGTCCAGCCGTCCTTCGCGAAATTGCTGCCGCAGCTTCTCCCGGGTGCGCTCATGGGAGCTCGCGCCCGGGCCATCGTGCGTGGCATTCGTCGATCCCTCGATGGTCTTGGCGCCGCTGTCCACGATGGAGATGCCGGCGGCAGGCGCGGGCGCAGCAGCCGGCGCAACCGGCGCGGGCAGCAGCACATCGAGCAGGCGCTCTTCCGCATTCAGCTCGGCCTTGTCTTCGACTTCTTCGAGCTTCTCTTCGCGCACCATGTCGATGGCGATCTCGGCAAGATCGCGGATGATGGACTCCACGTCGCGGCCTACATAGCCAACCTCAGTGAACTTCGAGGCTTCGACCTTCAGGAAGGGCGAGTTGGTGAGCTTCGCCAGGCGGCGCGCGATCTCCGTCTTGCCCACGCCGGTGGGGCCGATCATGATGATGTTCTTGGGCATGATCTCTTCGGCGAGATCCGGGTCCAGCTTCTGCCGGCGCATGCGGTTGCGCAGGGCAATGGCGACGGCCCGCTTCGCGGCGCGCTGGCCGACGACATACTTGTCCAACTCGGCGACGATCTGCCGTGGCGTGAGTTCTTCGAGTGCAAGTTCCTGGTCTTCTGCCGCTCCAGGTAAATAGATTGCCATAGCCCCTGATCTCCTTCCGGGCTGAAACGTTGTGCGCAACTTGCTGCGGCTAAGTCATCTTGCGGTTCGGGGTATACGAGCGCGAGTCGGCCTTCGTTCCGCGCCGGCAACGCTACGTGTACTTACGATTGCCGCCTTACACCTACGTTGCCCGCAATTCTTCAATGGTGATCTGGTCATTGGTGTAAATACAGATCTGCCCGGCAATCCGCAGCGATTTCTCCGCGATCTCGCGGGCCGGAAGCTCCGTATTCTGCATCAGGGCCCGCGCTGAAGCCAGGGCGAAGGACCCGCCGCTGCCGATGGCGGCGATGCCCTCATCCGGTTCAATCACGTCCCCCGAGCCGCTGATGAGAAAGGTCTGGTGCGGATCGGCCACCACCAGCAGCGCTTCCAGATTGCGCAGCATCTTGTCCGTGCGCCAGTCCTTGGCCAGCTCTACCGCGGAGCGGCCGATGTTACCGGCATACTGCTCCAGCTTGCCCTCGAAGCGGCTGAAGAGCGAGAAGGCGTCGGCTGTGGACCCGGCAAACCCGGCGAGAATCTTGTCCTGGTAGAGACGGCGAATCTTCCGCGCGGAGTGCTTGATCACGCTGTCCCCGAGCGTGACCTGACCGTCCGCCGCCATCACGACGCTATCGCCGCGGCGCACGCACAGGACGGTGGTCGAGCGAATCCGGGGTGTCGAGCCGGGGGTGGAGGAGTGGAGAGTCTCAGAAACTGGAACCCGGGAGCGAGAGCGGCCGCCGCTCACCGGCGCGAAAGAACGCCTTTTCATGCTTCTTCCAAGTATACGCGAAAGCAGACAGCGTCCGTCTCCGCTCCCCGGCCACATCTCCTGCCAAACGGGTATGCCACCTTTCGGGCAGAGAGGGTGCTGCGATGGTTAATCCGCGATGGGAGGCGCTGCGCTATGCTTAGTCCGACGAGCCCCCGTCGCACCAATATCCCCCCGGAGTCCAGATGCTCGGCATCTCACTGCGCGAAACCCAGATATTCACCACGCTCGCCGTCGCCGGGATCGTGGCGGCATGCGCCGGCGCCTTCGCGCTGATGCGTAAGACCCCCAGCCCGGATGAGCTGGAGCGGGACCGGCGCCTGGAGCTGGTCCGCAGTGGCCGCATCATTGACGCCACGGTGCTGGACATCTCCGACTTATCGCCGGAGGAGAGCGGCCGCAGCATGGGGCTGCAGCTCATCCTTTATCAATACGACGTGTCCGGCGTCACCTATGAGTGCTCGCAGGATGTGACGCTGCTCAAGCACGTGGTCGACATCCATGCTATCCGTCTGGGCTTTCCCGCGTCCGTGCGCTACGACCAGCACAGCCCCGGCAACAGCATCATTGTGGCGGAAGCGTGGAGCGGGCTCAGAGACACGGCGAACTCGGTGCCGCTGCATCCGCTGCGGCGCAGCCGCCACGCCTCGGCATAGGTGGACAGTCCTGGACGGAAGCTCCGGCACCAGAGGATGGATCATCTGGACTCCCTTGTTGGTGGCGTGGAGTGTCGGTTGGATATCGTGTGCCTGTTCCAGGCCGCTGATGCAACGGCCGTGCGGGGCATGCTCGAATCCTTGCGGAGCAGTGTCCGCAAGGCCGTACCCGGAAGCCGAGGAAGTGATCTCCTACCAGATCCCCCCGCACCGCAATCGCAGCGAGGCGGGCGTACGGCGCGGTAAACTTAGTACATGCACGTGCATGGCCCGTCCACGCAGAAGACGCAGCGCATCCTGCAACTGTCGCTGGTGGCTACGCTCGTGTACGTGCTGGTCACCTTTGTCGCGGGGCTGCGCGCGCATTCGCTGGCGCTGATCTCCGAGGCCGGCCACAACGTCTCCGATGCGCTGGCCCTGCTGCTCTCCTTCGTGGCGGTCTATTTCCAGGCGCGTCCGGCTACGGACCAGAAGACCTTCGGCTACCATCGCGCGGGGGTGCTGGCGGCGTTCCTGAATGCATTGACGCTGATGATTATTGCGGTGGTGATCGCCGTCGAGGCGGTGCATCGCCTCAGCCACCCGGTGATGGTGCAGCCGCGGGTGATGATGCTGGTGGCGGCGGCGGGCGTTGTCATGAACGGCGTCATCGCAGCCCTGCTGTGGTCGGCGGCGAAGGACGTGAACATTCGCAGCACCTTCGTGCACATGCTCGGCGATACGCTCTCGACCGCGGCGGTGATCCTGGGCGGCGCGGGCATTCTGCTCTCGGGAATGAACTGGATCGATCCGGCGTTGTCGCTGATCATTGCGGCGTTGATCCTGTGGAGCTCGATTTCGATCGTGCGCGAGACGCTGAACATCCTGCTGGAGGGTACGCCGGCCGGGGTTTCGCTGCCCCAGATCCGCGCCAGCCTGGCCGCGATCGAAGGCGTGGAAGAGGTGCACGACCTGCACGTGTGGAGCCTGGGTTCGCAAACGCGCGCTCTGGCCAGCCATGTGACCATCGCCGACATTCCGCCTTCGGAGAGCAACCGCATTCTGGCGGAGATCCGCAGCACGCTGTTGTCGCGATTTCAGATCCACCACACCACCATCCAGTTCGAGCATGCGGCCTGCGAAGTGGCCCATGGCTGCGTGATGGCAGTCGAAGAAGAGCACGCGCACGTCCACCATCCCGGACATAGCCACTAAATCGCGTCCCACACTCACTTCACCTCTTCGGCCGGGTAGCGCGTCAAAAGCATGTCGGGCAAATGTTCGTCCAGGATTCATTGGCAATTAACATCCGCAGGAGGGTTCGATCGCTGTACCCTTCACGGGAAGCCAGCCATCCCTCTTACGGGAGTTCCATATGCCCACTATTACGACGAATGACGGTACGGAGATCTTCTACAAGGATTGGGGCTCGGGTCAGCCGATCGTGTTCAGCCACGGCTGGCCATTGTCAGCCGACGATTGGGATGCGCAGTTGCTGTTCTTCCTGCAGCACGGCTATCGCGTGATCGCGCATGACCGCCGCGGACACGGTCGCTCGACCCAGACCGGCGACGGTCACGATATGGACCACTATGCCGACGACCTGGCGGCGCTTACGGCGCATCTCGACCTGAGAAACGCCATCCATGTCGGTCATTCCACCGGCGGGGGCGAGGTGACGCGCTATCTTGGCCGTCATGGCGAAACCCGGGTGGCCAAAGCAGCACTGATCAGCGCTGTGCCGCCGCTCATGCTGAAGACGGCGGCCAATCCGCTCGGCCTTCCCAAAGAAGCGTTTGACGACTTGCAGGCGCAACTCGCCGCCAATCGCTCACAGTTTTATCGCGACGTGGCATCCGGCCCTTTCTACGGCTACAACCGCCCCGGCGCGAAAGCATCGGAGGCCGTTATCCAAAACTGGTGGCGTCAGGGCATGATGGGCGGCGCCAAGGCGCACTACGACGGCGTTGTGGCCTTCTCCCAAACCGATTTCACGGAAGATCTCAAGAAGATCACCGTCCCGGTTCTAGTCATGCATAGCGAAGACGATCAGATCGTGCCCTATGTTGCCGCCGGGCCGCTCGCCGCCAAGCTGCTGAAGAACGGGATCCTGAAAACATACAAGAACTTCCCGCACGGCATGCCTACTACGGAGGCGGCCACGGTCAACGCCGACCTCTTGGCGTTCATCCAGAGCTAGCCACTGCAATGGTGGGTGTGGCGGCCAGCAAGGCTTGCGTATAGGGCTGCCGTGGAGTGCGGCAGATCTCCTCGGCGTTGCCTTGCTCCACGAGCTTCCCGTGCTGCATGACCACGATGCGCGCAGCCAGATAGCGCACCAGCGGCATGGAATGCGTGATGAAGAGATACGAGAGGCCCTGGGCGCGCTGCAGATCGCGCAGTAGATTCACTACCTGCGCGCCAACACTGACGTCGAGCGCGGAGACGGGCTCGTCCAGAATCAGCAGTTCGGGCCGCAGCGCCAGAGCACGAGCGATGTTGATGCGCTGCCGCTGGCCCCCGGAGAATTCATGCGGGTAGCGCTGTAACGCTGACTCCTCCAGCCCTACGCTGTGCAGAAGCGCTTGTGCCTCGCGCGCCATGGCGCCTCTGGTGGAGGGAAGTCCCACTTCTCCGCGGTGGATGGTGAATGGCTCAGTAATGATCTGCTCCACGCGCATGCGCGGATTGAGCGCGGCGTAGGGATCCTGAAAAACGGGCTGGATGTGCCGGCGCAGACGGCGCAGCTTGCCGGAGGAGACACCGGTGAGCTGTTCGCCGCGGAAGCGGACCGTGCCGTTGGTGGGCGGCACCAGGCCCAGCACTATACGTGCGATGGTGCTCTTGCCGGAGCCCGACTCGCCGACCAGGCCGAGTGTCTCTCCGGGCTCGATGCTGAACGATACGTCATCGACGACGAGGTTTTCTGTGGCGGAGCCGCCGAGCAGGGCGCCCGGGCGCGGGTAGCTCTTGGAGATGTGCTCGACTTCCAGCAAGGGCATGAGGGGAGAGTAGCACTCGAGGACTGTGCAAAGACCAGACTTAGGCGAGCTATACTGCGCAAGCGTTTCCCTTGGTCCTGGTTCGAGGATTTCCATGATTGCGAGATCTGCCAGTCGGTTCGGCGCCCTTCCTGTCTACTTCCTCTTCTGCGCGGTCATGCTTTCCCTGCATGGGCAGACCGCGGGCCGGGCAGCTCCTTCACACGGGCACTTCCTGTTTGCCTGGACAGGAGACGCGGATACAGGGAGTTCAAGCAAAAGGGGCAATGATTTTCTCGCTGTCATTGATGCCGATCCGGCGTCTCCATCGTATGGCCGGCTGATCGCCACGCTCGCGACCGACCAGCCAACGAAGCTGGTCCACCATACCGAATACGTCATGCCGGAAGGAGGCATGCTCTTCGCGAACGATCATGAGGCCGGCCGCACCTTCCTTTTCGATCTGCGCGATCCCACCCACCCCACGCTTGCCGGCTCCTCTATGGAGATGGACGGCTACATGCACCCGCACTCATACCTCCGCTTGCCTAACGGTCATGTGCTGGCGACGTATCAGCACACGCATCATGTAAATGACAAAGCCACGTCACACCACAGCGGCGGGCTCGTCGAACTGGATGAGCAGGGGCGATTCGTTCGCGCCAGCGGCACCGCGGACCCCGCTTTCCCCAACGCGCTCCTCACTCCGTACAGTCTGGTCGTGCTTCCCCAAATCGACCGCGTGGTGTCCACCGATTCATCCATGGAATTCGCGGATGGCTATGGCACGACGTACCAGGTCTGGCGCTTGTCGGACCTGAAGCTGCTCAGGACGGAGTCCTTCGATCCTGGCGACAACCTGTATGGTCATGCCGATCCCGAAGAGCCGCGGCTTGCTCCCGATGGCTCCGTGCTGGTGCAGACATTCTCCTGCGGAGTGCAGCACATAACCGGTCTGCCAGAGGACCGGCCCAAGGCGCAGCTCGTCTATACCTTCCCGGGCGGAGGCTGCGGCGTACCCACTATCGTGGGACATTACTGGATACAGAGCGATCGCATCACTCACGGCCTCATTGTTCTGGACATCGCGGATCCTGCGAAGCCGGTTGAGGTTTCACGGCTCGACCTGGGCAGCGACTACAGCCCGCACTGGACGGGATGGGATGCAAAGACAGGGCGGCTGGTGGTGACGCCGAATGCGGATTCGCCAACTCACCGTCTGTATCTAGTCAAGATCGATCAATCCACTGGTAGGCTCACGATGGATACAGCGTTCCACGATCAGCACGGCAAGCCGGGATTCGACTTCGACAATCGTGAGTGGCCGCAGGGATGGACCGGCTCCGGCGCGCCGCACGGTGTGGTTTTCTCACGCTGAACTTGAGCACGGTCCGCCGCCGCTATACTTGCCCTTCGTACATAAAGGAGAACACAGAGCGATGGGCTTGGATCGACGGCGGTTTCTTGCGGTTTGCGGGCGGGCGGGGTTTGCTTCGACCCTCTTGCCAGGTGCGCTGTACACGATGGCAGCGCAGGCGGAGGCCCAGGACGCATCCCCGAGTGCCGCGCCTGCCGCAGCTTCCAACAAGATCACGCCGGAGATGATTCACGCGGCCGCGGCGCTGGCCGGGGTGACGATCGCACCTGCGCAGGAGCAGATGATGCTGGACGGGCTGAACCATCAGCGTGAGTCCTACGCCGACATACGCAAGCTGCAGATACCCAACAGCGTGGCTCCGGCGTACATATTCGATCCGCTGCCGCAGGGCGCGGTCGTGAACACGCAGCGCGAGCCCATGCGCATCAGCAAGGCTCCCGTCATCGTGGCCAGCCCCGCGGATCGCGAAGCGCTGGCCTTTCTCTCCGTGCGGGAGCTGGCGGAGTATGTCCGGCGCAAGAAGGTATCTTCGGTTGCGCTCACGGAGATGTACCTGTCGCGGCTGAAGCGGTATGATCCGTTGCTGCACTTCGTGGTGACGCTGACGGAGGAGCGCGCGATGACCCAGGCGCGCGCGGCGGACGCGGAGATCGCGAAAGGCAAGTATCGTGGGCCGCTGCACGGGCTGCCGTGGGGCGCCAAGGACCTGCTCGCAGTGAAGGGCTATCCCACCACGTGGGGCGCAGGCGGCTTCGAGCACCAGGAGGTTGAGGAAGACGCGACCGTGGTGCAGCGGCTGGATGCCGCGGGTGCGGTGTTGGTGGCGAAGCTGACCCTGGGTGCGCTGGCCATGGGAGATAAGTGGTTTGGCGGCCGGACTCGCAACCCATGGAATCCGAAGCAGGGCTCGAGCGGCTCCTCTGCGGGGCCGGCGGCAGCAACAGCCGCGGGATGCGTCGCGTTCTCGATCGGATCGGAGACGCTGGGATCGATCTCCTCGCCGTCTACGCGCTGCGGCACGACCGGACTGCGGCCGACCTTCGGCTTCGTGCCGCGCACTGGCGCCATGGCACTGAGCTGGACCATGGACAAGCTGGGGCCGATCTGCCGCGCGGTGGAAGACTGCGCCATCGTGATGAGCGCCATCTCCGGCCCGGATGGCAAGGACCTGGCGACACGCGACGCAGCGTTCAATTGGGATGCCGATTCCGATTGGAAGAAGCTGCGCATCGGGTATTTCAAAAGCGAGTTCGAGGCCTCTCCGCAAAAGGCGGAAGAAGACGTGAAGGCGCCTGCGGGCGAAACGGAAGAAGAGAAGAAGAAGCGGCTGGCGGACCAACGTGAGACGGCGGCAGCGCGGGTGCGGCGTGAGTACGACCGCAGGTACGACGTGGCAGCGCTCGAAAAGCTGCGCAGCATGGGTGTAGCGCTCACGGCCGTGGAGTTGCCGAAGCTACCGTGGGGCGCGATGACACCGCTGCTGACCGCCGAAGCGGCCGCGGCCTTCGATGACCTGACGATGAGCGGCCGCGACCGGTTGCTGACTGAGCAAGGGCCGGAGGATTGGCCGAATACCTTTCGCGTGGCCCGCTTCTATCCTGCGGTGGAATACATCCAGGCAAACCGCGCCCGCTCGATTGCGATCCGCGAGCTCTCGAAGATCTTCGAGCAGGTGGATGTCATCGTGACGCCCACGCCGGGCGAGCAGCTAGTGGCGACGAACCTTACGGGCAATCCCGCAGTCATCGTGCCGAACGGAATCCGTGGAAAGGATGCCCCCATGCCGCCGGCGACCGACACCGGCGATGACGACAGCATCGGCGGACCGGGAACTCCGGTGAGCCTGACCTTTCTGGGCGGACTCTATCAAGATGCGAAGCTGTGCGCCTTCGCGCGCGCCTATCAGCAAGCGACGCGATTTGAGAAAATGCATCCGAAACTGTGACAAATACGGGTAAGCAGAGGGCGCGTTATCCCGTCTACCGCCTTTCGCACCTCTCAGCGCATGCACTACGCCGCTGAACTCGCGTCTGCATCACTGCGCGCCTGCAGCAGCAATGCGCGCACCTCTTCGTCAGTGGTCTGGTCGAAATTGCGGTAAAACATGCCTACGGCAAAGAAGGGCTGGGGCGTGGTCGCGCAGACGATCTGGTCGACTTCGACGCGAAGTTCGTCGCAGGTGCTCTTTGACGCGACTGGCACCGCGACGATGACGCGTGCAGCGCGGGGCCGCAGGGCACGGGCCGCGGCCCGCATGCTGGCGCCGGTGGCGAGGCCGTCGTCGATCACAATGGCGGTGCGGCCTTCGATGCGCGCGGGAGTCCGCCCGCCACGGTACTCCTGCTCGCGGCGTTCGATCTCCAGCTTTTCACGATTGACGATCCTTTCCAGCGTGTCGCCGCAGATGGCGAATTCGCGGACGACGTCGGAGTTGATAACGACCGTTCCTCCACTCGCGATGGCGCCCATGGCCAGCTCTTCCTGGCCCGGTGCGCCGAGCTTGCGGACAACGAAGACATCCAGCGGGAGGTCCAATGCCGCGGCCACTTCAAAGGCTACCGGCACCCCGCCGCGTGGCAGCCCCAGCACAATGGCGCCGGGGTGACGGTGGAGGGATTGCAGGGCTCGCGCGAGCACCCGGCCGGCATCTCTGCGGTCCTGGAAGACCATAGCGAAGCGCTCCCGTTTAGGCGGATGCAGTTCACCGGAACCCGGATGTCCCGTCAGGCCGCATCTCAAAGTGCAGGAAGTTGTGGGGTGTCTATGAAGCGGCGAGTGTTTCTGACGGGTGGGGCGGCGGTGATGGCGGCGGTGACAACGCAGGGTTTCGGTCAATCTGCGGCTGAGCCGCTGGGTCGGATGTTCGATACGACAGCCGGAGCGGACGATGCGGCACGGCTGCCGCGGGCCACCTCTGCAGGCACGATGCGGGGTGAGATGCTCTACCGCCCGCTGGGTGCGACCGGTGTCGAGGTCTCGGCGATCGGTCTCGGCGGCTCGCACGTGGGGAAATGGACTCTGCCGGACGACGAATCGATCCGGCTGATCCATGAGGCGTTGGATCGCGGAATGAATTTCCTCGACAACTCGTGGGATTACAATGACGGCCGCAGCGAGCGGCTGGTCGGCATCGCACTACGCCAGGGCGGGTATCGGCAGAAGGCCTTCGTGATGACCAAGATCGATGGCCGTACAAAGAAACTGGCGGAGCAGCAGATCGATACCAGTCTGGAGCGGCTGGGCGTTGACCACATCGATCTGCTGCAACACCATGAAGTGCTCCGCTTCGACGATCCTGACCGCATCTTCGCCGAGGGTGGCGCGATGGAGGGGGTGGTGGCGGCGCAGAAGGCCGGCAAGGTGCGATTTATCGGCTTTACCGGACACAAGGATCCGCATGTGCACCTGTACATGCTGGATGTAGCGCAGCGGCACGGCTTCCACTTCGATACAGCGCAGATGCCGCTGAACGTGATGGACGCGCACTACCGCAGTTTCGCGCAACTGGTGGTGCCGCGCCTGGTGAGCGACCGCATCGGTGTGCTGGGCATGAAGTCGCTGGGCGGCGGAGATGGCATTCTTCTCAAGAGCAATACCGTGCCGGCCATTGATTGCATTCATTACGCGATGAACCTGCCGACCTCCGTGGTCATCTGCGGGATCGACAAACAGGAGGTCCTCGACCAGGCATTTGCCGCGGTGAAGAGCTTCCAATTGATGAATGAGCAGCAGGTGGCGGCGCTGCTTACGAAGACACAGCAGGCCGCAATGACGGGACAATACGAGCTCTTCAAGACAACAGCGCACTTCGACACGACGGCGAAACACGCAGACTGGCTGGGGGAGGATCCGCCTGCGGCAAAGAAGCTGACAAGCGCAAGTTGAGAATGTAACCAGACATGTTACGGAAAGGCCGCCAGAGGAACCGGCGGCCTTTCGTGTGTGTCCATCCTCAGACTAGTCCGATGAATCGCGCTACTGCTTCTCCCAAACTTCCGTGGTCGGCTCGTTCACGTTGGAAGCGGAGCCTGTGTCGGTCATCGTTTTTCCATCGCCGGCGACGGTGTACTCGCCGGACCACACCGGCTCGCCTTTCAGCTTCTGGACCATCTTCAAGCTGTTTGGGCCTGTGCGGGTAAGCGCGAGCGTGAAGCCGGGCGGCACTGTGGGGCCTTCGGCGGGATAGTCCTTGCCGTCGAACTTCATCGCTACACTCGCCTTGAGCTCCGGAAGGGTCCAGGTCAATCCATCATTACCGTTCGGTTGGATCATGAAAGTCCGGCTCTCGCTCAGCTTGGTTTGGGTGCTGCGCCAGGTGCCCATCAAGCCGCTACCTTCGCCGACGCGTTCGTACTTTGCCACATCGTCAAAGGCGGAGCCGTCCGGGCGCGTCCCCTTGTCTTCCTCGGTCAGCATCTTGCCATCCGGCGACAGCGTGAAGGTGCTTACGGCAAGCTCCATGCCGTTCCGCTTGTACGAACTTTGCCACGTATGGTCGTCCACCTGCTTCCAGGTGGAGTCGGTGCCATCCCAGGTGGGGTAGTTCTGCCCGTCGGTCTTGAAGTTGTTGGTGTGTCCACCTGCAGTCAGCGCCATGGCGCCGTTCTCGCCCTGGCTGAACTTCATGGTGTCGCCAGTAAGCTGGCTCTTCGCCGGATCGAGCTTCCAAGTGCCGACAAACGGACTTTGCGCCACGGCGGCGACGGTGAAGCCGATGAGCAGGCACAGACAGGTGGGCCTGATTAGGGTCTTGAGCGACATTTGGGTTTCTCCTGAGCGTTGGACTGGTGATGGGGCCCGGCTCACGAGCTGAGGGAGCGGCACGGAACACCGGCTCGAAGTCGCCGACTACCTTACGCCGGATTCGGGCTTACTGACAAGCGATCTCTCGCATGGGTAGTGGTGCAGTTCGTCATCCTGAGCGAAGCAGGCATGCTTTTGGCTTGCGTGGTGGAAGGATCTCCTTCCTGCCATTCCAAACTGCACCACCACCCGCGCATGAATGGGCCGTCAGCCTATGGCCACAAGGAAGTGTTACCCATCTCACAGATCGTCTTATTGCTTCTCCCATACTTCCGTCGTCGGTTGGTGCACCTTCGCGGGCGTCGAGACATCGGTCAGGGTCATGCCATCCGCGGAGATGGTGTAGTCGATGTAGCTCAATGGCTCGCCCTTCATCTTCTCGACCAGGCGGAGACTGTGCGGGCCGGTCGAGCTAAGCGCGAGCGTTAACCCATCCGGAACCGTTGGGCCTTGCGCCGGATAGTCCTTGCCATCCATCTTTACCGCGGCAGTAGCTTTCATCGATGGAAATGACCAGGTCAATCCGTCCGTGCCGTTGGGTTGAATCTCCATCACCGTCGCTTCGTTGACGTTCGTCTTGATGTTGCGCCAGCTTCCCATCAGCCCGCTCCCGGTTCCCTCGCGCGCGTACGTGGAGGTATCGTCGAATGCCGTGCCGTCGGGCGTGGTGCCCTTATCTTCGACGGTGAGCACCCTTCCGTCGGGCGAAACGGTCCAGGTGTCGTTGCCAAGCGACGTGCCGTTGCGCGTGGCCGAGCTCTGCCAGGTGTGGTCATCCACTTGTTTCCAGGTGACCATCGCGCCAGTGGAGGTGGTGTACGGGTTGCCATCTGTCTTGAATTTGTAGCTGCGGCCGCTCGCGCTATATTCCATGGCGCCGCCGGATGCCGGCGCGAAGTGGATGAGGTCGCCGGTGAGCTGGCTCTTGTCCGGGTTGAACTTCCATTTTCCGACGAAAGGATTCTGTGCGACGGCTGCAACGGTGAAGCCGATGAGCAGACAGAAAGAGATGTGCCTTAGAGCGGTCTTGAACGACATGTGCGTGCCTCCTGAGCAATAGCCTGGGTGATCGGCCCGGCTCGCGAGCTGAGGTGGGGAGCGGAAGGGGAATCGGCTCGAAGCCGCGGACTATGATGCTCCGAAGCGGCGGCGACTGACAAGATGGATCAGGCAAGAAAGAGCGGGGCAAGAAAAGCCGCCGAGTGAGTCGGCGGCTTCTAGCGCGTGCGGAGATGCATGCTCGATGTGCGGCTCTCGATGGCGCGATTAGATATCGAGGTTCTTTACGTCCAGCGCATTCTCTTCGATGAATTTGCGGCGCGCCTCGACATCTTCACCCATGAGTGTGCTGAAGATGGTCTCGGTTTCGGCAAGATCTTCTAGCTTGACGGAAAGCAGCGTGCGGCGCTCTGGATCCATGGTCGTCTCCCAGAGTTGCGGCGCGGTCATCTCGCCCAGGCCCTTGTAGCGCTGGACCTGGTACTCGCGGCGTCCCTGCTCGATGACGTAATCGAAGAGCTCGTGAGCCGTAGTCTTCTCGACCGGTTCCTGAGGACCGCGAGGCGCTTTCTTCTGCGCCTTTTCACTCAGCACCTGGCCGGTTTCCGTATCGGAGCCGGTCTCAACCTCGTCGCTGGGCTCTTCAGCCTGCGCGGCCTTGCCCTTGGGGGCGTATTCGATGGAGAACGGCGGCTGCAGCTCTTCGCGGATCTGCGAGTACTTGGCCATCATCTGGCGATACTCTGGCGTAGAGGCGAGCATCCAGTCGACGCGACGCTCGGCTCCCTGCGCATCGGTGAAGCGAACGGACCAGGTCTGGTGCTCCTCGTCGTACCCCGGCGCGGCGACAGACTTGAACTGATAGGTGCGCGCAACCTTTTCAAGCTCCGCATGCAGCCTGGCAAGCTTCTGCGGCGCCTTGCCATCGCTGGACTCAAAGTCCGGACGGCGCATGAGCTCAAGCTTGGCGAGCAGTCCGGTGACGTGTTCATTGCGCAGGCGCTTGTCGACTTTATCGAAGAAGCCGAGATAGTCATTGAGCTGCGACATGAAGCGGGTGAGGGAGCCGCCTTCGAGCGTCTTCCCGCCCGATCCATAGCGAATGATCATGCCTTCGGAGGCGCGCTTGACCATGACTTTGACGAACTCGCGATCGTCCTTGATGTATTGCTCGAACTTGCCCTTCTTGATGCGATAGAGCGGCGGCTGCGCGATGTACACGTGACCGCGCTTGATAAGCTCCTGCATGTGCCGGAAGAAGAAGGTGAGCAGCAGGGTGCGGATGTGGGATCCGTCCACGTCGGCATCGGTCATCAGGATGATCTTGCCGTAGCGCAGTTTGGAAGGATCAAAGTCATCCTTGCCGATGCCGCAGCCGAGCGCGGTGATCATGGCGCGGATCTCTTCATGGCCCAACATCTTGTCGTAGCGGGCCTTCTCCACGTTAAGGATCTTGCCCTTAAGCGGCAGGATGGCCTGGAAACGGCGATCGCGGCCCTGGCGCGAGGTGCCGCCGGCGGACTCGCCCTCCACCAGGTAGAGCTCGCATCGTTCGGGCTGACGCTCGCTGCAGTCGGAGAGCTTGCCCGGCAAGCCGCCGCCGTCGAGCACACCTTTGCGCCGGGTCAGGTCGCGCGCTTTGCGGGCGGCCTCACGGGCGCGGGAGGCTTCAATCGCCTTGTTGATGATGCGCTTTGCGATCGGCGGGTTCTGTTCCAGAAACATGCCCAGGCGCTCGTTGACGAAGGCCTGCACGGTGCCGGCGATGTCTGAGTTGAGCTTGCCCTTGGTCTGCCCTTCGAACTGCGGCTGTGAGAGCTTGACGCTGATGACCGCGACCAGTCCTTCGCGCACGTCGTCGCCTGAGAGGTTTTCCTTGACGTCCTTGAAGAGACCGAGCTGCTGGCCGGCGCTGTTGATGGTGCGGGTGAGCGCGGTGCGGAAGCCCGAAAGGTGTGAGCCGCCGTCAACGGTGTTGATGTTATTGGCGAAGGAAAAGACGGTTTCAGAGTAGCTGTCGTTGTACTGCAGCGCGATGTCGAGTTCCACGGCGTCGCGCGATGCTTCCATGTGGATGGGCTTGTCGTGCAGCACCTGCTTGCCTTTGTTCAGGTGCTTGATGAACTCCGAGATCCCGCCGGCGTACTTGAACTCCGCGCGTTTGCCCTCACCGGTTTTGGAGTCGGTAAGGCGCTCGTCGGTGAGTGTAATCTCCAGGCCCTTGTTTAAGAATGCGAGCTCACGCAGACGCTGAGCGAGAGTGTCGTAGTTGTACTCCGTGACGCTGAAGATGGTGCGGTCGGGCAGGAACTGCACCTTCGTGCCCCGGCGCTTGCTGGTGCCGGTCTGCCGCAGCTTGGAGGTGGGGATGCCGCGGGAGTATTCCTGCTCGTAGGTGTGGCCGTCGCGCCAGATCTCGACGTCGAAGGCTTCGCTGAGCGCGTTCACGCAAGATACGCCCACACCGTGCAGGCCGCCCGAGACCTTGTAGTTGGACGAGTCGAATTTTCCGCCGGCATGCAGCTTGGTCAGCACCACCTGGACCGCCGGCAGGCGCTCGCCGCCGGGCAGCACCATTTCGTCCACGGGAATGCCGCGGCCATCGTCGGAGACGGTGATGGAGTTGTCCACGTGGATGATGACGTCGACGCGCGACGCGTGTCCCGCCAGCGCCTCGTCCACGGAGTTGTCGACGACCTCGTAGACAAGGTGATGCAATCCCTGGTCGCCGGTGGAACCGATGTACATGGCGGGGCGGAGGCGGACAGCTTCCAGGCCCTCGAGCACTTTGATATTGCTCCCGGTATAGCCACCGCCGTTCTGGGTGGCCGCGCTCTCTTCAAGCGGCGGGAGGACTGCTGCAGCGATCTCTTTGGTGGACATGCAACTCCAGGGCCTCCGGGTCGGCCGCCAATCCTTGCTGATAGCGGCTAACTCGCTGAAAATACAGCAAGTTGTCTACCGGTTCGCCTCCTCAATTCTAACATGAATGAAGACCCGGGTGGAGTGCGTTCCGGGCGGCTTGGCGGAGAGCCGGTGACGGCACGGATACACAGGACGAAGGGCAAGTCAAGACAATTCTAGAGTACCTAAGTGTTAACCAGTTCCTAAAGTAACAAAGAGAGTTGACTGTCCTGCGTTTAGGCCTATACTCCGGCGAGTGGGCAATACCCCTAAAGTTGTAGACCAATCCCCCTACCTGGAGACACATCCATGAAATTCCTCGTTCGCGCCGCCGTCTTGACCCTTTGTGTAGCAGGAGCCGCAGCCGGCGCCATGACGCCCAAGAACGCGCCCATGGCGAGCCATCAGATGGTGGCCAGCGTACAGCCCGCGCCCACCTCCTGCCCCGGTACCGGATCCGGCTGGGGGAAGATCTTTAGGTAATCATCACTGGTCACTATGGAGTGCAAGAGTTTGCTTGAGGACCGCCGTGGCTCCAGCTATGCTCTGAACTGGAGCCATCGTTCCTCCCTATGTCTTTAGCGGATCTGCTTCGAAGCGCGACTGCGGTCGAGACCCTGCTCACCTGGGTCGCGCTGATTGTCTGTTTCTACAGTTCGCGCCGCAGCCGGCCCGGCACCCACATCCCTGCGATGCGCGCGTATCTGCTGGTCCAGGCGGTCGGAAGCCTCCTGATGAACATCCTGATTAACTTCCACGTGATGTCCCCCGAGCGGCGGTACATTGCCTACTTCGGCGTGTACTGGCTTACCTTCTTCGCCGGAGCTGTAGCCATCTATTACGTCATGCAGCAGATCTTCCAGCAGTCCTTAAGCCCACTGCCGGGCCTGCGGCGGCTGGGACTGGTAGTTTTCCGTTGGATCGCGCTCGCTACGCTGGTATTTGCCATAGGCTCGTCGGTGCTGCCCATGGGCCTGCATTTTGCCGCACTGGAGTCTTCGCTTTACGGCGCGATGCGCAGCATCAGCATCATGGAGATCTGCCTGCTGGTATTCCTGGCCCTCTCCGTACATGCGCTGGGGTTCTCTTTTCGTAGCCGTATCTTCGGGGTGGGCCTGGGCTTCGGAATCTCCGCAGCCATCGATCTCATCTTCTCCGCGATCCAACAGCGCCATCCGGAGATGGTCTCCTACGGAAACCTGTTCGGCGAACTGGGCATACTGCTGGCGTTGAGCACCTGGATCCTTTACTTCCTGCGGGCGGAACCGGAGCGCGCGATGGTGACGCTGCCTGTCACCTCGCCTCTGTTGCGGTGGAATGAGATCGCCAACGCGCTCGGGCACCCCGCGGGCCAGGTGGTGCTTACCCCGCCGGCCTCAGCGAATTTCCTGCATGACGTCGAAAAGGCGGTAGACAAGGTGTTGGCCAAGAACGCGTTGGACAAACCGCGCGCCAGCTGAGTCCCGCCTCCTTGAGTACCTTCGCCCTCGAGCGCCTTCTGCTCCGGAAGGTACACGCCCTACGTTAGAAGTCAGGAGTTCCGAGTGCCGCCCAAAGCGGAAAGGGCCGAAGCGGATGCTTCGGCCCTTTCCACTTTACAAGCTGCGCTGCTGAGCTATTTGCTTGCGGCAGCCTCGACAGCGGCGGGATCGATGGCGATGAAGCGGCCTGCGCGGCCACGATCGATGAACTGGACCTTCCCGGAGATTTTGGCGAAGAGCGTGTCGTCGCTGCCCCGCCCCACATTCAATCCGGGCTTCAGCTTGGTGCCGCGCTGGCGGACAAGGATGGAGCCGCCGGTGACCACTTCGCCGGCAAACTTCTTGACACCCAGCCGCTGTGCGTTGGAGTCGCGGCCGTTCTTGGAACTTCCCAGACCTTTTTTATGTGCCATCTGCTGATCCTCTGATCCTCATTCCAGAGTCGCGCTGTGCTGTCACGCTGCTGGATTTGTCTTAATCTCGCCGCCTGGCGATCCGGTAGAACCGGATTCGGACGGACCGGCGCGGAATTACTGCTCGGCGCGGTAGGTAGTGCCGTCTACTTCGATCTCGTGGATGCGCACCGAGGTGAAGGCCTGGCGATGCCCTTGCAGCTTCTTATACTGCTTCTTCCGCTTGTAGTGGAAGACCAGAATCTTATCGCCGCGCCCTTCGCCCACGATGGTTGCGGTCACTTTCGCGGACTGTGGCTTGCTCAAAGCGCCGTTTTCCGTGGACGCGGCGAGGACGTCGCTGAACTCGAGCGTGTCGTTCTCGTCCCCCGCCGCCTTCTCGATGCGCAGCACATCGCCAGGAGCGACGCGATACTGTTTACCACCCGTGCGGATCACCGCGTACATAATTCCTCCGAGCGCGCTGGCGCTTGAACTCGATTCGATGTGGGCGGATACATGCTTCACTCCCCAGCCGCTTGCTGCAAATCTACAAACGCCCGGAGACTTCGTCTCCAGGAACACATTCAAAGATGAGCGGAGCAGGCCAGGAGGTCTTTCGTTAACGAGAGACCGGGGCAGGATCGCCAGACTCCCATCAGTTTAATGGCTTGGTGGCAGCGGGTCAAGACGGCTGGGTTGCGGCCCCGCGATTGCCATGGACTTGCGGCGACCCGACGGACTGGCGGATTGAAAGAGGTAGACCGCCAGGATGGTGATCAGCGGCTCCAGTGGATGGCGGAAGCGCGCCTGCACGGACACCAGGTAATACGGAATCGGAAGCACCAGGAACGCCATGGCGAAGAGCGGGCTTGCGGGAACGCGGCGGTGGAGAGCCAATGCCAGACCGAACAGGCCGGCAAGGCTGGCGAAGGCAAAGTTCAGATCGCGGCCGTACTCGTTCAGCACGCCGTGGTCCTCAAAAGGCCGCGGAACGCCTATCCAGTAGTAGTAGAAGCGCTTGAGCGAGAGCACGGCGAACCGGCCCGGCTGTTGCCCTATCAGGGCCTTGGTGCGCTCCCCCTGCACCTGGGAGTAGCGGATCTCCCCCAGACGTTTGTATCGCTCCAGCTCATGGACGGATTGGTTGGGGTGGTCGTACTCCATCAGCATGCCGAAGGCGCCGGGGCCGTTGCCCATGTAAAGCTCGGCGCCGAAGTTGCTGCGCAGCGGGATGAGCGCGTGGAAGGCGCGCCAGTTCCGCCAGCTCCACGGAGCGACCAGGGCGATGCAGACGAGCACCGAGAGCAGAACGCCGGCAGCCTGCCGCGGCTGGCGCCAGGAGCCGGTCAGGATCCACACGCCGCAGAGCGGAAAGAATGGCAGCAGGGAGGGATTGCTGAGGGCGATAAGGCCGGTGAGCGCTCCGAAGATAGCCCAACGGCGCAACGTGGCCGAGGGCGCCGGGGGTGATCCGCCGGCGGCTGCCTCACCGATGCGGCGCATACGCAGGGCCACCACCAGCAGCGCGGTAAAGAGCAGCGTAGTGAGGGTCATCTCCCACACCCAGCGTACGGCATACTGCATGGCCGCGGGGTAGAGCGCCCATATCCAGGCAGACCAGCGCGCGACGCGCAGATTGAAACAGCGGACGGCGATCTCCCACACGGTGCGGGTGGTGAGCGCGGAGAAAAGGCTGTTGAGCGTGAGGATGACCCAGCCGGAGGCGAGGCTGTAGATACCGAACAGCTTGAAGACGCAGGCCAGCAGCAACGGATAGAGCGGCGTCACCCAGGCGGTGGGGCCGGTGTGGCCGGAGAAGGGATCCGCGTATCCATGGCCGGTGACCAGAGCGCGGGCGATGCGGCCCATCTCCCAGCCGAACTGGAAGTGCAGGCCGAAGCCGTAAAGCCGAAAGCGATACGTGTGCGCGACCGTGATGTAGAGGACGCGGAGCAGCCACGCGATCCAGAAGATGGACCATGGGGCACCGGGCGGGCGCGCGGAAGGGCCATTTTGGGAATGGAGGGTTCCGGTCACAGCGGCCGGAGATGGATGCGACATCGGAATCGATCTTACATGGCACTCGTGCGTAACGGCGGACGGGTAGTGATGCAGTTCCTTCAGGGAAGCAAGCAGGTCCCTCCGGTCTGCGCAGCGCAAAAACAGGCCTGCTTCGCTCAGCATGACAAACTGCACCACTTACCGGCGGAGGCTGGATGTTGCCGTCATCCGCCGGGTTGCGTTAGACTTGAACTTCGCGCGTGTCCGCGTAGCGGCGTACTTGTGTCAAGTGCGCGGACGCCGGAGGGTCAGGCATTCTGGTGCGGCAGTAGGCACGCATCGGCTCATTCCGGCCGGCGAACGATTCTAGACAAGATGGAGTTCTAGCGATGGCTCAGATTTGTGCAGTGTGCGGCAAGGGTCCGCAGTTCGGCAATAATATTTCTCATGCTCACAATGTGACCAAGCGCCGCTGGAATGTGAACCTGCGTCCGGTGAAGGCCAAGGTTGAGGGCGGTGCGAAGCGGATGCGCGTGTGCACGCGTTGCATCAAGGCGGGCAAGATCACCAAAGCTTAGAAGGCCTTCTCTACCCAGAAGGAGCAGAAGCAGACACCTTCGGCTGCGCTCAGGGCAGGCTCTTCGATTTTGCCCAGGATGACGGCGCGCACAGTTAACAGAAAGAAGAAAGCTCCGGGAAACCGGAGCTTTTTCTGTCGTAGCGGGAGATTTGCGCCGCCCTACTCCTTCTTGAAGTCCAGCGAGAGCGAGTTGATGCAGTAGCGCAGCCCAGTTGGCTTGGGGCCGTCCGGGAAGACGTGGCCAAGGTGCGCGCCACAGCGTGCGCACGTAGCCTCAATGCGGCGCATGCCTAGTGACGTATCCTCATGCGTCGTTACGGCATCTGAGTTCGCCGGCAAATAGAAGCTGGGCCAGCCGCTACCCGATTCGAACTTCGTATCCGATTTGAAGAGTTCCGCCCCACACGCAACGCAGTGGTACATTCCATCCGCGTGGTTGTGGTAAAGCGCTCCGGAAAAGGGCGCTTCGGTACCCTTCTCGCGCGTGACGTGGTATTGCTCGGGCGTCAACTGCGCGCGCCACTCCGCATCCGTCTTCTCTACCTTGTTCGCCGGAGTCCCTTCACTTGTCTCGGCCATGCCGTGCCTCCAATTCCAACTTGTTAGATGATGCGGATGCCGCACGGTTACAAGTATGCGACGACTTCAATCTCCACCAGAGCGTCTTTCGGGAGCCGTGCGACCTCTACTGTGGAGCGGGCGGGAGCGACGATGCCCTGAGGCGCGAGGAAGCGGCCGTAGATCTCGTTCATGGCGGCGAAGTCCTGCATGTCCTTGAGAAAGACGACGGTCTTGCAGACGTGGGAGAGGCTGGCGCCCGCCGCTTGCAGCACGGCCTCCAGGTTCTGCAGCACGCGCGTGGTCTGTTCCTGGATGCCGCCGGTGACCATCTGACCGGTCGCCGGATCAAGGGCGACCTGGCCCGAGGTGTAGATGAGATCGCCGATACGAACGGCTTGCGAATACGGGCCAATGGCGGCGGGGGCTTGGGCGGTGGCGACTGGCTGTTTCTCGTCTGTCATTCGGCCTCAGGTGTGCGTGGCAGTCCCATTTGCATTAGGCGGCGGTGTGCGGTCCGGCCGGTTTACAGAAAACCCCACAGCGGCGGCCGCACCCAGTTCACTGTGCGATTTCGGCAGAACGATATCGATGACGATGCTGAGCAGGCCGCTTGCGCGGCGTTGGTACTCCTGAAGATAGGGAAGCATTGGCCTCAAGCGCAACCACGGCAGACGCGGCAGGGTAAGCCGCATGCGGAGGAAGTCCCGCTGGCGTGCGAAGTCCCGCGCTGCCGGTTGCAATTGCTCCGGCGGAACCGTGCCGAGCGCCGCCATCACCTCTTCGATGCTGTTGCGATGCCAGTCGATTCCGAGCCAATGTTCGCGGATGACCTTGGCGATGCCATTCCACCACTTAGAATTTTCCGGCCCGGTACCGACCTGTTGGGCCGCATGTCTCCGATAGGAGATCAGGGGCTCTTCGATGAAATCGATCGGCGCGATACAGCCGATGATGGCGGCCATCCATCCGTCGTGGACCCACTCGCCCGCGACCGGAAAGCAGTAGTCACGCAGGCGTGCACGAAACACCACGGTGGCTCCGGTGACGAACCGGGTACGTAAGAGGGGCAGGCAGTCTCCCCACCGGATACGCTGCCGGATCTCCGAGTTGAACCGAAAAGCGGTCCACAACCTGTCGCCGGTGAAAGTGTCGTTCTCATCGATGATGTCACCGTCGGAGAAGAGCAATCCCAACTGCGGGTTGGCCAGAAATGCCTGCTCCGAGCGCTCCAGCCGGTTGGCGAACCAGAGATCATCCTGGTCGCAAAGCGCGATCAGATCGCCTGCGCAGCGGCGAATGGTCTGTTCGAAGTTCCGGTTCGAACCGACGTTGTGATCGTTGAGAAACAGACGTACGGGGAAGGGCGCCTCGGCGGCAAAGCGCTCGAGGATCGCCGGCGTTTCGTCGGTGGAGTGATCATCGGAGATCACCAGTTCATCGGGCAGTCGCGTTTGGGCGGCGATGCTTTCAAGTTGGCGGGAAAGATAGCGCGCGCCATTGAACGTGCAGAGAGCAACCGAGAGCCTGATTCCCGCCGGCGGTGTCGCGGCCGTTGTTGCGGAGGCGCACGGAACTTCGATCGCTGGGCTCACTCTTTCCACCTGGGGCGAAGGGGCGCGAGCAGGAAGCTTTGTTTGACGCGCGCCTTCCACACACGCTTGTCATCGCAGGAGGCGCGGAAAGCCCTGCTGGTTTTCAGTAGCCACCAGCGAAAGAAGATGCGGTCCAGAGTATTTCCAAAACGCAGGACGAAGCGGGTCTGTGCCGCCAACACGCTCCAATGACGCCAGAACGGTACCTCGTTCAGGTCCATATGCGAGAGCTTTTGCTGGAGCACGGTCTGCATGACGCAGAGCCGGAATCCACGAAGGGCGAGCAGTTGAAAGACTGCATGGTCCAGATAGTCGAGCCAGAACTCTTCGGGAAACCCTCCAATGGCCTGCAATGCCGGCACGCGTAAAGCCGCGCCCGAGTTATAGGCGGTAAGCGGCTCCTGCTGCACGCCCGTGGCCTCCATTGCGACCGAGTAGTGCCGGCTAGAAAGCTGCTGCCGTATCTGAAACAGGAACGGAGCTTCGGGCGAGTAGAGCCGGCTGCCCGCCCACAGCTTGGGCACGATGGCCGCCACCGCAGGCTGCGCGACCAGGGTCCGGACCCACTCCACGAGTTCCGAGAGGTAGTCTCGGCTCAAGGTCGTGTCTTGGTCCAGCAGCAACAGCCATTGCTGCCCGGACTCGCCTGCGCGTCGTAACGCATAGTTGTATGCGGGAGCAAGGCCGCCGTTCGCGGGATCATGCACGTACTCCGCCGGGCACCCGATATCTCCGGGGAGCGCTTGCGATTCGGGAGAATTATCGAAGATGAGCAACGAGAAGTGGGCGGCGAGTTCCGGATCCTGATGGAGCGCGCGACGAAACGATACGACGGCTTCACTCTCGCAGGCTTTTTGCTGATACAGGACCACAATGGCGCTGATGGAAGGAATCGATGCCGAAGGGTTATCTTGCATGCAGCTCAATGCTCATGGCCGCATGCCGTTCAAGACATACCGGCCTTTGACGTAGGATAGCACCCGCGCATACACGTTGATGATGTCACGTCGTCCCTCACTGTTCAGTCCGATCCGCCACAGAATCAGGAATGTAGACACCGCCCAGATCAGCAGCCACGGCGAACTGAAGGGAAGCATGGCATGCCGACGCCATAGCGGAAGCAGCAGGAGCGAAGGGACGAAGCTCACCAGGGGACGAAGCATACTGCTTCCCGCCAGATGCATGCGCCGGAACTGGATGGACGACTCGGTGAGCGGCATGCTGATGGCGAAATGCGCGGCCAGGCCGACAACTGCGCCGATCAATGTTCCTAGGGCAACACCGGCTGCGCCGTAGCGCCGCGCCAGCCAGATGCTCGCGGATAAATTAACGGCTGCTTCGAGTGCCGGGGAGACCGTGGCATACCGCTGCTTGCCCAGGGCGACGATAACCAGAGAGTAGGGGCCGCCAAGCTGGCGAATGATATTGGCGAAGACCAGCACTTCAAGATAGAACGCCGAGTGCAGTGCATACGTGGGGCCCACCCAGAGAGAGAGCAAAGGATAGCCGCCCACCAACAGTGGCAGCCCAAGCATGCACAACAGCGTTGCGTTGAAGCGCGTGGTCTTGGTAAGGATGTTGCCGATTTGGGAGGCTGTCCGGTTGACCTGCAAAGAAGAGATGGCCGGGAGCAGGGGTCCGAGCAGGTTTCCGACCAGGAGCAGCATGAAATTGGTGGCGCTTCCTGCGACAGCGTAAAAGCCTGTGTTCTTGTAATCGAAGTGCCCGACGATGGTCGTATCCAGGCCGCTGACGAGGAGCAAGCCCATCGTCCAGATGGTGAGAATGCCACAGTACTCCAGCAATTGCCGGGAAGCGGTCGAGTCCAGGGTGAAGAGGCGGAAGCCGGTCCGTTCGCGTGCGTAGGCTCTCCAGCCCAGGTACTCGAAGGCGGCTGTGAGCAGGTTGAGCGCGGCCATCAGGAGCGCCAACTCCAGCAAGGAGCCGCCAAGGAGCAGGAGCGCAATCAGCGCGGCAGCAGAGACGACGCGGGAGATGGAAAGGAGCAGCGTCGGAAATCCATACTCCTGCAATCCGGTGAATATGGCGAGGAAGACGCCGAAAGGAAGCGAAAACGAAACTGAAAGGCCGACAGCCAGCAGTCCAAGACGCACGTCATGAACCAGCGCCGCAGGCATCTGGTGAAAAAGATGCGGCACCTGCCAGGCCATGATGCAGATGGCCGCTGCGCCTAGCGCAGCACCGATGGCGAGCAGGGTAAATGCCGTGCTCACGACGCGGCGGCTGCCATCGCGGTCACCCGTGGCAAGGTATTCGGCTACGAATTTGCTGATGGCCGTCTGCAGGCCAAGATCGAGGAAGTTAACATACGCGCTGAGTTGCAGGATCAACACCCACGCGCTGTATTCCGCCGCGGACATGCGGTGGATGAGGAAGGGAGGCAGCACGAGCGAAACCAGCATGGACAGCAGCATCCGCACCAGGTTGGAGGCAGAGCCCTGCAGTACCTTCCTCTTATTCAGGCTGGACATGGCTGGCGGACGATACCGGTAAGCGCGATAGACCTGATGCGCTGGTTCTTACTGTGCAATCCTCTTCAGCAGCTTCCACTGTAATGCTAGATCTTACTTGCGCGCTGCACGTCACGAACGCCGGGAACGCGGCGCAGGCCATTGACAATGCGGTTCAGGTGCGGGAGGTCTTCGGCTTCGAGGATGAATTCGACCACCGCTTCGGCGCTGTTGCCGGCCTTGGAATCAACGCCGCGGATGTTGGTGCCATCATCGCTGATGACCATGGTCATTTCCTTGAGCATGCCGGCACGGTCATCGCAGTAGACGACCAGCTTCACCGGGTACGTCTGGTGATGGCCATTCACTTCGTCGGTCTCCCGCGACCAATCCACGGCGATGCGCCGGTCGGCTTCATAGAGCAGGTTCTGGACGTTGGAACATCGCCGCGCGTGCACCGCCACGCCTTTACCGCGGGTGACGTAGCCGATGATCTCCTCCCCACGAATGGGATTGCAGCAGCGCGCACGATACACGAGCAGATCGTTCTGGCCTTCGACTTCGAGTGAATCCGAACGCGGATTAAGGTGGACGCGCTTGACCGCGTCGGATACGCTGCCGAGCTTGTTCTCCGGCGGCCCTTCGCTCTCACCCGGCGGTTGCGCGATGACGCCAGGCACGAGCTTGTTCAGGACCTGGCGCGAGGAGAATTTTCCGAAGCCGATAGCCGCGAGCAGATCGTTCTCGCCGCTCACGCCGTAATCGCTGGCCACACGCGCGTAGTCAGCTTGAGCCAGCTTCGCAAGTCCGACTTTGTACTTACGCGCTTCGCGGTCCAGCAGCTTCTTGCCAATTTCGATGGCGCGCTCGCGTTGATGCTCGTTGAGCCAGTGCTTGATCTTGTTTCGCGCACGTGAGCTCTTGACGAAAGTGAGCCAGTCGCGGCTGGGAACGTGGCCGGTCTGGGTGACGACTTCGACGATGTCGCCATTGCGCAGCCGGGTGCGCAGCGGCACCATGCGTCCGTTGACTTTGGCCCCGGTGCAGCTATGCCCGACCTCAGTGTGCACGGAGTAGGCGAAGTCGATCGGACTTGCATCCTTGGGCAGCACCACGACCTTGCCCTTGGGCGTGAAGGTGTAGACCTCTTCAGGATAGAGATCGATCTTGAGCGTGGAGAGGAACTCGTTGGGATCGGTCATCTCCCGCTGCCATTCGACAAGCTGCCGCACCCATGCCAGCCGCTGCTCATCCCGGCTGCTGATCGGCGTTCCGCTGGCCTTGTACTTCCAGTGCGCGGCGATGCCTTCCTCGGCGAGGCGGTGCATCTCCTCGGTGCGTATCTGCACCTCGAACTGGTGACCTCCCTCGCCCATTACCGTGGTATGCAGCGACTGATACAGATTGGGTCGCGGCATGGCGATGAAGTCCTTGATCCGTCCGGGCACCGGGCGCCACAGCGCATGGATGAGCCCGAACACCGCATAGCAGTCGCTGACGCTTGTGGTGATGACCCGGAGCGCCAGCAGGTCGTACACCTGATCGACGGTGGTGCGCTGCTTCTGCAGCTTGCCGTAGATGCTGTAGAGACGCTTGATGCGCCACTCCACCCGCGCTTTGATCCCGTTTTCGCGCAGCTTTTCGAGCAGCAGGCCCTCAACGTGCTGCAGGAAGTCTTCGCCTTCCTTGCGGCGCTCCTCGATGGCTTTGTGGATCTGTTCGTAGCCGACCGGGTCGACGTAGCGGAAGGCCAGATCCTCGAGTTCCCCGCGCACCTTGCCCATGCCCAGGCGGTGCGCAAGCGGGGCGTAGATGTCCAGCGTCTCGCGCGCGATGGCAAGTTGGCGCTCCGGGCGCAGATGCTCGAGCGTGCGCATGTTGTGGAGGCGGTCGGCCAGCTTGATGAGCACCACGCGCACATCGCTGACCATGGCCAGCAGCATCTTGCGCACGTTCTCCGCCTGGCGCTCCTCCACGTTGGCGTTCGCGAACTGGATCTTGTCGATCTTGGTGACGCCCTCGACGATATGCGCCACCTGGTCTCCGAAGAGCGTGGTGATATCGGCGGTGGTCACCGCGGTGTCTTCGACAGCATCGTGCAGCAGGCCCGCCGCAATCGCGGTCGAGTCCAGCTTCATCTCCGCCAGCACCAGAGCGACTTCAAGGGGATGGAGGACGTAGGGCTCACCAGACTTCCGCAACTGTCCCTCATGGTGCTTGAGGGAGAAGTCCCAGGCGCGGCGAATGATCTCGAGGTCGTCGTTAGGGCGGGTGGCGCGCACGCGGTCGAGCAGCTCGCGAAACTTGGCGTCGGCCATACTGCGGGCGTCCGCAGGGCCAGTGCCGGATTCGTCGATCGTATGCGACGCCTTGGGTAACGTCTTCTGCGGCGTCGTGCGCGCAGTCGCCATGATTGATTATAGGCTGTTAGCACAAGCAACGGGTGGTGCCCCGTCGCTTACCGGTGCTTCGCCGACTGCCTGCGCACCAGCGCCGCGGGTGGCAAGCGTGACGCCAGCCGTGGCGGATTATCCTGTTTCCAGTCGCAGCTCGCGGCCGGAGTTCCCGCCAAATGCAGCCTGCGAAGGAGTTGCGCTTCAGCGCTCCTGCAGCAGCTCTATCTTGAAGACGCGATTAGGAGCTTTGTTCAGTATGCCCAAACGCAGCCCATCCCGCGATCGCAGCCGCAAGACCGCAGCAGCGGCTCCGCCGCGTTTGGAAGCGTCGCGCCAAGGAGTTCCATCGTTGAACATTGCAGGCCCGGCAGCGGTGGTTGCGCGCCGCGCCTCCGAGCGGCTGCGCGCGGGACAGGTATGGGTCTACGCGTCCGACTTGCTGGAGGTGCTGGAACCCGAGAAGGCGCTGATTCCGGGACTGCTGCCGGTCATCGATGCCCGGGGGATCCCGGCCGGTACGGCGCTTTGGAGCCCCCACTCCCAGATTGCGCTTCGCCTGATCTCAGAAGAACTGCTGGAGGACGAGGCGCAGTGGCTGGCGCTGGTGGAGCGGCGGCTGCGGGGTGCCATCGATCTGCGGCTCCAGATGCTGGAAGAAGCGGGCGACGGCACAAACGCGTGCCGGCTGGTGTTCAGCGAGGCCGACGCCTTACCGGGCCTGGTCGTCGATAAGTACGGCGAGCTGGTGTTGCTGCAACTGCTGGTCCACGGACTGGATACGGCGCCTGTCCGTGAGACGGTGACACGCGTCTTGCGGGAAGAGCTGGAACCTGCCGCCATCATCGAGCGTTCCGATCCGCGGATACGAGAGCTCGAACAGCTTAGCTCGCCCGCCATGGCGGTGCTGTACGCGAGCCATCCGGAAGATCCGTTGACCGAGACGAGCTTCCGCATCAATGGGCTCAGCTTTCACTTCGACGCCAGGTCCGGACAGAAGACGGGAGCCTTTCTGGACCAGCGTCTCAACTACGCGGCTGCCGCGCACTATGCGCACGGCGAGGCGCTGGATGTGTGCACCTATCAGGGCGGCTTTGCGTTGCACCTGGCCCAAAGCCACGGGGCCCAAAGCCGCGGGGGTCGCAGTCGTGGGGCCGAAAGTCGCGGGGTCCAGAATCGCGCAGCGCGTGGCTGCACGAAGGTGACGGGTATCGATGTGTCCCGGGCGGCGCTCGAGGTGGCGGAGCGCAATCTGCAGGACAACCGCGACCAGATAACCGCCGAGGTGGACTGGGTGGAGGCGAATGCCTTCGACCTGCTCCGGGAGTGGAGCGATGCCGGCGCGGAGTACGACACCATCGTGCTGGACCCGCCGGCGTTCGCCAAATCCAGGCGGGCGGCTGAGGGTGCGGCGCGTGGCTACAAGGAGCTGAATCTGCGGGCCCTTAAGATGTTGCGGCCGGGCGGTGTGCTGGTGACCTGCTCCTGCTCGCATCATGTCCCGCTGGCCGATTTCACCGGGATCGTGGCGGCGGCGGCGGCCGATGCGGGACGGCGGGTGCGGCTGCTGGAGACGCGCGGCGCCGCTCCCGACCATCCGGCGGTCCTGACGCTTCCCGAGACCGAGTACCTGAAATGTCTCATCTGCGCGATCGATTAGCGGCCGCCTCGGCGACATACACTGGAGAGGTATGAGCAGCCATGAGGGAATCCGTATTGTGGACGAGCGGGAAGCTCGCCGCGTCGACGCCGTGAACCGGCCTTTTCAGAAAGAAGCCGTGGAGCCGGCGAAGGTGCGCGTACACAAGACCGAAGGCACCGGTATGGAGATCGACTGGCGCGACGGGCACCGCAGCGCGTGGACCTTCCGCTGGCTGCGCGACGCCTGCCCCTGCGCGCTGTGCCATGACGAGCGGGAAGGCAGCGGACGCAAGCCGGGCGAGCCGAAACCGCAACCGAAGCAACTGCTGCCCATGTTTGCAGCGCCGCCGCGGCCGAACAGCGTAGAGCCGACCGGGCGGTATGCCGTGACCTTCCACTGGAACGACGGACATCAGAGCGGGATCTATTCGTGGGACTTTCTGCGCCGCAACTGCCAGTGCGCGGAGTGCCGCGCAGCACGGGCCCGGGCATAACGACCCCCCCTACCCCCCCATACAAATCCGCTAAATTCCTCTAGCCATTGCACTTAGGCGAGGAGGGGCCGGTAAATTCCTCCATCTATGAGACTTACGGCCAAATTCCTCCAGTCAAAGGACTTAGCGCACGCGAGCATGAAAAAGTCCGTCGGTGAGATGGACTGAGAGAAGGGCTTCGATGCAGGTAAATGCTCTCTTCCAAGAGTAGCAGAAGAGAGGGAATCAATCGGCAAAAGCAGCCAAACAGCGAGTTAGCCAGACGGCGAGTCAGCCGGACGGGTCAGCCAGACAGCGAGTCAACCGAACGGCAAGTCATGCAGGCAGAGGGCCAGCCGGAGACCGCTGCTACACTGGCGTCTTTGAATCTGCGGTACATGGGAGAGGCATGCACAGGACTCAATTGGTTTTTCTTTCGGCGGTTGCGCTCATGATGGCGGGAGCGGTATTGGCGCAGGACGCACCCAAACGCACGCTGTTGCGCGCCGGACACGTGATCGATGTGCGCACGGGCAAGGAGTCAGCGGACCAGACCATCGTGGTGAGCGGAGACCGCATTGTGAGCATCGGGCCTTCGGCTTCGACGCCTGCGCAGCCCGGCGACAGGGAGATCGACCTGCGCAAGGCGACGCTGCTGCCGGGATTGATCGACGTGCATACGCACCTGACCATGGATACCAACTTCGATCCATATCACGAGCTCTCGACCAGTGTGGCAAAGAGCGCGATCATCGGTGTGCGTAACGCCAAGGTCACGCTCGATGCGGGGTTCACGACGGTGCGCAATGTGGGCGCGGACGGCTTTGCAGATGTCGATCTGCGGGATGCGATCAACGAAGGCCTGGTGGAAGGCCCGCACATGCAGGTGAGCGGACCGGCGCTGGGCATTACCGGCGGTCACATGGATGACAACCTGCTGCCGTTCGAATATCACGTGACAGCAGACGGAGTAGCGGACGGTATACCGGCGGTGCAGCACAAGGTGCGGGAGAACATCAAGTATGGCGCAGACCTGATCAAGATCGGCGCGACGGGCGGCGTGCTGTCAAAGGGCGACGATCCGCAGGCCAGCCAGTACACGCTGGAAGAGATGCAGGCGATTGTTGCCGACGCGCATCGGCTGGGGCGCAAGGTGGCCGCGCATGCGCACGGCGCGCAGGGGATCCTGTGGGCCAGCGAGGCGGGTGTCGACTCCATCGAACATGGCACCTACATGAACGACGAGGATATCGCCATGATGAAGAAGCACGGCACCTACTTTGTGCCGACGGCCTATCTCATCGACTGGGCGAAGGAGAACGCACACCTGGGTCCGTTCTATGCGAAGAAGATGCAGGATGTCTCGGCGGTGGAGAAGGTGAATGCCAAGCATGCCATCGCGGCCGGGGTGAAGGTGGCGCTGGGTACGGACGCGGCAGTGTATCCGCATGGACTGAACGCGCATGAGCTGGATGTGTACGTGAATCAGTTCGGCATGACTCCGGTAGCGGCACTGCAGACCGCGACCATCAACGCGGCCGATCTGATGGGCTGGACAGACCGCGTGGGAGCGATCGAGCCGGGGAAGTGGGCGGACGTGATCGCCGTTGAGGGGGATCCGCTTGAGGACATCCGGCTGCTCGAGCACGTGCCGTTCGTGATGAAGAGCGGCGTGGTGTACAAGGACGAGCTGCAAGCGCCGGCCGCACGGTAGACCAGCGCGGCGTTGTTAGGGCGTCTGCGACGGCGCCGGCTGTGCGGACGGCACCACCGGAGGCGCCGGTGTAACCGGTACGCCGGGTACCTGCTGCTCCCGCTTGTGAAAGAGGTGGCGCGAGATGTCGGGCCAGAACTCGTAGAACTCGGCCCCGATCGCGCCCTCGGCCGTGACGGTCACAGCGCCGGTCAGCGTCTGCGAAAGACCCCGGTCAGCCGCCGGATAGTAGGCATTGGAGATGCCCCCGGAGACGAAGTTGCCGAGCACGTTGGCGTAGTTCGGTCCCCACTTGCCGCTGTCATAGCGGGTCCATACCGCAGTCGAAAGGGAATAGACGAAGCGCCGTTTGAAGGTGCCGCGGCCGAGGCGGAAGTAGCGCGGGTCCTCCTTGAAAAGGATGGGCAGGACGGCATTACCCCAGAAGTTGCCGTCGAAGGTGTCGGCGTAGGAGGCGCCGAAGCGCTTGGCGTACCCCTCGGCGCCTTGTCCGAAGCCCGGATTGGTATTCCGCGCCTGACCGATGCCGGAGACGAAACCGGCGGCGAAGAAGATAAACGGATCGGTCGAACTCTTCCACATGAGATCGAACTTCTGCTTCCGCGTCAGGGGCAGAATGTCTTCCGAGTTGTCGACCGTATTGAAGTTCGGCACCACGCCCAGGATGCGCTGGCGTTCTTCGCGCTTGAGTTGATCCGCCGCGGAAGGCTTCTGAGGAGCGGGCGTGGGCGCTGCTGCAGGACCCTGACTGGACGGCGCCGCGGGCGGCGTGGTCTGGGCGGCGGAGCTTGAAACGGCGGCGAGCAAGACGTCCGGTGCATCCGGCAGGCTGGTCCTGGCCTCATCGGCAGCAGCCGTTGTCTGGGCGGTGAGGGGCAGAGCCGGCGTGAGCGCCAGCATGGCAAGACCGATGGCCAGGGCCGGGCGCAGATACTTGGAAACACTCATTCCTTGGGGGAACTCCTTGGGTCGGGCGAGCCGGGCTGGCAGAGAGGAACGAAGTTGAAGACGAGCGTCAGACCGATTTAGCCGCACTCCGGTGTACTTTTCCTGCGACCTACACATGGTATCAATCGCGTGCGTCCGGGCGTGCCTGCTCCAGACGGTACACTGGAGGTGAAAGCCTCTGAGACGTACACCCTTGAATCACCTCCTGGAAAAGATGAACCCGCAGCAGCGTGCCGCGGTGGAAGCGACGCACGGGCCAGTGCTGATCCTGGCCGGGGCGGGCTCGGGCAAGACGCGTGTGATCACGCATCGCATCGCCTATCTGATTGAAGCCAAGGGCGCATCGCCCGACTCGATCCTAGCGGTCACGTTTACGAACAAAGCTTCGGCCGAGATGGCGGAGCGGGTGGAGAAGCTCATGGCCGGGACCACACTGGCCAAGCCGACGCTCTCCACCTTCCACTCTTTTTGCGTGCGGGTGCTGCGGCGGGATGTCGAAGCGCTGCGCATCGGCAACGAAGGGCTGACGCGGACCTTCGCCATCTACGATGAGAACGATCAGCAGGCCATCATCAAGCAGGCGATGCGGCGCATGGGCCTGGATGACAAGCAGTTAAAGCCGCGCGTGGTGCTGTCGAAAATTTCCTGGGCGAAGAACCACATGATCGACCCCCAGGAATATTATCTGGGGTCGTCCGACCCGCTGGGAGAGCGGGTGGCACACCTTTATGAGGCGTACCGGAAAGAGCTGCGCAAGAACAATGCGGTCGACTTCGACGATCTGCTGCTCGAAACCGTGCGGCTGCTGAAGAGCTCGGCAGAAGTGCGCGAGCGCTACAACCGGCGCTATCGCTACATCATGATCGACGAGTACCAGGACACCAACCGGCCGCAATACGAGCTGATGAAGGCGCTGGCCGGGACAGAGCGCAATATCTGCGTGGTGGGCGACGAGGACCAGAGCATCTACTCCTGGCGCGGCGCGGACATCCGCAACATCCTCGATTTCGAGAAGGATTTTCCGGAGACCAGGACCATCCGACTGGAGCAGAACTATCGCTCGACGCAGGTGATCCTGGAGGGCGCATCGGCGGTAGTGGCGCGCAACTCGCAGCGCAAGGGCAAGAACCTGTGGACGGAGCGGGAGGGCGGCTCGCGCATCGGCTACTACGAGGCGCCGGACGGCGAGAACGAAGCGCTGTTCGTGGCTGACTATATCCAGAAGTACCTGCGGAAGGCCGGTGAGACGGAAGAGATGCCGCGCGCGGCGGTGCTCTACCGGACGAATTCGCAGTCACGCCTGGTGGAAGAGTCGCTGCGGCGCTACGGCATTCAGTACACCATGGTCGGCGGCTTCTCGTTCTACGATCGCGCTGAAGTGAAAGACCTGCTGAGCTATCTCAAGCTGGTGCAGAATCCGCATGATTCGATCGCGCTGCAACGGGTGATCAACACGCCTGCGCGGGGTATCGGACGGGCAACGCTCGACACGCTGGAGCGGCTGGCGCTGGAGACGGGAGCGAGCACCTGGTCGGCGATTGGCCATGCGGTTGCCAATCGGCTGATTCCGCAGCGCGCCCTGCATGCGCTCGAGGGTTTCCAGCGCATGATAGGCGATGCGCGGGCGCTGCTGGAACCGAACTTCGCCGACAAGTTGAGTGGAGACCTTGCGCCGGCGGAGCCGCCAGGGGACTCGCCAGAGGCGCTGCCGGAGGGCGGCTACGACCAGAGCGCGGACGCGGAAGACGGCTCGGATGAGGCGTTGGACGCCACCAGCTTTGACTTCGGCGGTGCGGAGCAGGGGGTGCTCGAACTGGATGAGGATGCGTCCTTTGCGCCGGGGGCGTGGGGTGATCCCGCGCATGAGGACCAGATCCAGGCGATGAGCTTCAATCCGTTCGCCGAGGAGCCGATGAAGAAGAACGGCTTGAGCGCGCAGGGGCCGGCGCCGGAGGAGCGGCCGGCAGAGACGGCCGAGCGCGAGCCCTTCCGCAAGCCGGGCGATGCCGCGACCTTGCCGGAGCTGATCCGCTTTGTGATCGACCGCAGCGGCTACATCCGCGCTCTCGAAGAAGAGGGGACGCCGGACGCGATCTCACGCATTGAGAACCTGAAGGAACTCGCCAACGCGGCGCAGGATGCGCAGGAGCGCGGTGAGACGCTGCACGAGTTCCTGGATCACGCGGCGCTGGTGAGCGATACGGACCACTACAAACCGGATAGCCGGGTGACGTTGATGACCCTGCACTCGGCCAAAGGGCTGGAGTTTCCGTTGGTGTTGCTAACGGGAATGGAGGAGGGTCTGTTTCCGCACTCGCGCACGCTGACTGACCCGACGGGCCTCGAAGAAGAGCGCCGGCTCTGCTATGTAGGCATGACGCGGGCCGAGGACACCCTGGTGGTGACGCGGGCACGCTACAGGCGGCGTTACGGCAACGACATGCCGGACGCGGCGCTGCCCTCGCGTTTTCTGGAGGAGATACCGCAGCACCTGCTCGAAGACCTGAGCGGCGGGCGGGAGCGGGCGACGAGCTGGGGCGGCTACGCGGCGCAGTACAGCAGCGGAAGTTCGAATCTGCGCAGCCGTTCCAGCGAAGTTGGCGAGCGGCATTACAGCTATGAGGACGAGGACCAGCGGCCGCAGCGTGCCAGTCACGTGTCTCCCAGGAATCCGAACTCCATCGACAACATCGCCAGCTTCTTCTCCACGCGTGGCAAGCACGTGCCGCGGCCGAAGCTGCCAGTAGAGGAGCCAACCGGCGCGACGGGATTCCGGAGTGGCCAGCGGGTGCGCCACCCGAAGTATGGAGAAGGCACGGTCTTCCGCCGCGAGGGCGACGGCGACGATGCAAAGATTACAGTACAATTTGCAAAGTTCGGGGTGAAGAAGCTGGTGGAGAAGTTTGCCCAGCTTGAGCGGGTTTGAGGGTTGAGCGGAGCGTAATGAGAAGAGCAGGTCCTGCGACTGCGCAGATCGCCAGCCGATCCGCTTCGTTCAGGATGACATCCGTCAGGGCTAGCGTTGTTCCCTAGCAACTCCGGCACACAATAAGAGGAAACGAGAACAGAATGGCAAACACGACCAAGATGGAAGACAAGCAGGAGCGCAAGGCAGTGAAGCGCGCCGCTCGCAAGAAGGCCGCACCCAAAGGCAAACGCACTACGGCACGCGGGGAAAACAAGCAGAAGCTGAAGAAGGTGGCGCGCGGGCAGACCAAACGGTAGGGTAGAAGCGATCTGATAGATCGCTTGAGCGGCTCTGTCGCTTCAGGTCTGCCGGTTAGCGGTGGCCGGCGAATGTCTTTCGAGGGAGTCACGGACCCTGTCGCAACTCTTTGCACGCAAATCCATCGACAAGCTGATCCGCGACTCCGAACGGCCGGAGCACGCACTCAAGAAGACACTGGGGCCGGTGTCGCTGACTCTGCTCGGTATCGGAGCGGTAGTCGGCGCGGGCATCTTCACCATCATCGGCACGGCCATCGCGGGGGAGAAGTTCGACACCTCCTCCATCCTGAATACACCGCTGCTCGACTACCTGATCCATCACCAGGCGCTCATCGGGCGTCCGGGAGCCGGGCCGGCGATTGCGGTGTCCATCGCGCTGGTGGGGGTGGTATGCGCCTTCACCGGGCTGTGCTATGCGGAGCTGGCGTCGATGATTCCTATCGCCGGTTCGGCCTACACCTATACGTACGCAACGCTGGGCGAGCTGATCGCGTGGATCATCGGGTGGGACCTGATCCTGGAATACGCGGTCTCGAACATGGCGGTCTGCGTCGGTTTTGCCGCGCACCTGATCGATTTTCTGGACTGGTTTGGCGTGCACCCGAGCCCGCGGTGGATCTCGCCGGCATACCTGCCGGGCGGGATGAAGGACCTGACCGGAGCGACCCTGTATACCTCGGGCTGGCACATGGGGTTCAATATCCCGGCCTTCCTGATCGTCATGCTGATCACGGTCGTGCTGGTGCGCGGTATTCGGGAATCAGCAGAGACGAACAACATCATGGTGCTGCTCAAGATTGCCGCCATCATTGTATTTGTCATCGGAGCGGCACACTTCATTCATCCGTCGAACTGGCATCCGTACTATCCGAATGGCTGGTCCGGCGTACTGACCGGCGGCAGCATTATTTTCTTTACCTATATCGGCTTCGACTCCGTTTCAACCGCGGCGGAGGAGTGTAAGCGGCCGCAGCGCGATGTGCCCATCGGCATCATCGGCACGTTGGTTGCGTGCTCGCTGCTGTATATCGCCGTGGCCGTGGTGCTGACCGGGCTGGTGCAGTGGAGCACGCTGGTGGACGACGCGGCGCCGGTGGTGAACGCGCTTAAGAAGCTTTCCCATCAGCCGGGAGGCGGCAGCCTGGAGTGGATTCGGCTGGTGGTGCTGATCGGCGCGATGCTGGGCATGATCTCGTCCATTCTGGTCTTCCAACTAGGGCAGGCGCGGGTGTGGTTTGCCATGTCTCGGGACCGGCTCTTCCCTAACTGTTTCAGCAAGGTGCATGCGCGTTTTCGTACACCTGCGATCGCCACGTGGGTAGCTGGCCTGGTGGTGGGTATTCCGGCGGGTTTGCTGGATATCGGAACGCTCGCCGACCTGTCGAATATCGGAACGCTGTTCGCCTTCGTGCTGGTCTCGGTCGGGGTGATCATTCTGCGCTTCCGCGAGCCGGACCGGCATCGGGGCTTCCGCGCGCCGGGCGGACTGGTGATCCCCATCCTGAGCGTGGGCTTCTGCGGGTTGCTGATGGCCGGTCTGCCGATCATGACGTGGTTCCGGTTCTTCGGCTGGCTGATCATCGGTCTGGTGATCTACTTCCTCTACTCGCGCCACCGTAGCGAGTTCGCAAAGGGTAGTTCCCCACTAAACTAAACGTGAGGTGACGAGATGGCCGAGGATATATCTGATTCTAAGAGATTCTGGGTTTGCTTTGACTTCGGTTTGCGTGGGAACTATCGGTCGTTCTATGAGTGGCTGGATCATCATGGGGCCGAGGAGTGCGGCGAGGGCGTTGCCACTTTTGAATCTGAGAAAAGCAATGTCGATATCGAAAATGAGATAAAGGCTTTTCTGGGCGACGCTTCAGAAGCGAGGATTTACCTGATCAGCCGCAGATGGGGCGGCAAGTTTGTCGCCGGGAGAAGGCATGTGGCGCCATGGCGCGGGTTCGCCACCGTCACTTCGGGAACTGAAGTTGAGGCATGAGGATCGGAGTCGACACATGCTTCCTTATTGCTCTCTACGACCAGCGAGATGCTTGGAATGAGATTGCAACATCCTATTTCGCAGAGTTCTTCAACGAAGAGAGCAGGCACGTTCTTATACTTCCTTGGCCCGTGCTATACGAAAGCTTCTCAACCCGCTTTGCGCGAGGGCATCACAGATACTCCAGACTGCGAGATCAGCTGGGTTTCCTTCAGCGGCGCAACCGTCTAATTCTTGCGGACGATGAAGCCTTTCGGAGTAGAGCCTTGGATGACTCGCTATCGACAAATATGGGAACACCGGCATACCGCTCGTTGAGTCTAGTGGATCGTGTGGTTCGCCTCATGATTCTGGCGCCAACGCTGAGTATGGGGGCGTTCATCACCTTCAATGAGGGAGACTTCGCAGATGTCTGCTTACGCAGAGGAATCCAGTTGATCGGGCGTTCTCGAAACACGAATGCCTGAATCAAAAGACTTCATCCGCCGCCTGCCCAAGGCAGAACTGCACCTGCACCTGGAAGGTACGGTCACGCCGGAGACACTGGTAGAGCTAAGCGAGCGGCATCCTAGCGGAGCGCTGAGCATCGAGGAGGCGCGCGCGCTGTATCGGTACGTGGACTTCTCCGGTTTTCTGCTGGCGTTCAAAGCCATCACCGAGCGCCTGCAGACAGCGGAAGACTACGAACTGATCACCTATCGCATGATGGAGGCGCTGGCCCGGCAGGGAGTGGTGCACGCCGAGGTATATGTCTCGGTGGGCGTCGTCTACTACTGGCGGCGGGTGGAGTTCGAGCCGCTCTTTGCCGGCATGGAACGTGGGCGCCGCCGAGCCGAGGCGGAGTTTGGGATTACCGTGTACTGGATCTTCGACGCCGTCCGGCACTTCGGCCAGGAAGAGGCGGCACAGGTCTTTCGCAAGGCGGCCGAAATGCGGCGGGAGCACGCGTCCGTGGTAGGCATCGGCATCGGCGGAGACGAACGGCGCACCGGCGCTGAGCCCTTTCGGGATTTATATGCCGAAGCCCGCGAAAACGGGTTGCGGCTGACGGCGCACGCTGGGGAGACGGTGGGCCCGGAGGGGATATGGGCTGCGCTGAACATCGGGGCGGAGCGCATCGGCCACGGTCTCTCAGCCCAGCACGATGCGGAGTTGATGGAGGTGCTGGTCCAGCGCCAGGTGCCGGTCGAGGTCTGCGTAACATCGAATATCCGGACAGGATGCTGCAGCACGCTCGCGGACCATCCGTTGCGCCGGTACTTCGATGCCGGACTGATGGTCACGTTGAACTCCGACGATCCAACGCTCTTTGGCAGCGATCTGCTGGGGGAGTACCGGCTCGCGCGCGGCCGTTTCGACTTTACCGACGAGCAATTGCGGGAGGTGGCAGCGAACTCGATCGAGGCAAGTTTTTTACCGCCGGAGCAAAAGGTGGCCGTCCTGCGGCAGATCGAAACCTTCCGCTGAAGCTGTGCTCCGGCGCTGCGCTGGGCCGCCTCTGTAGCATTAAAGTCCGGGGCGCTCCCACCCCGGTAACGGTGACGCCGGTGCGGCGGCCTGCGCTATCATGTCGGCATGTGGCCGCGAATCGCTTGCGGATTCCCGCCGCATCACAAGCAAGCAAGAGGATATTGCCGTGGCGAATCTGTTGCACTTCAGACGAAAAGAAAACTGCCTTGTGCGGTCACTCGGTTGGGCGGGCGTTGCCGTCAGCATTGCGGCGCTCGGTTTATATGTCGGCCATGAGCTGCGCCTGCGGTACAAGTTCAATCATCGGACGCCCTACGACTTCTACACGCACGCCGGCGACCAGCCGCCGGCGGATTACGCGATGGGTGTGTAAGCGACCACGGCGGTTGCTCGGGATCTTCGCATCTACTCCAATGTTTCCGGATCCAGAATCTCAAATTGCTCGTACTGGTTTCTAAGAGGCGCGGCGCCTATTGCGCCGCCAGTTGCCGCAGAACATACTGCAAAATCCCGCCGTTTTCGTAATACAGAATCTCCTGCGGGGTATCGATGCGCACCTTCACCTGAAACTCGCGGGCATGTCCCTGCCCGTGGGTGACCTTAACGGTGAGCAGCCGGCCGTTGGCAAAGCGCGCGTCCAGCAGCGCCTTCAGCCCCGGGTAGCTGAACGTCTCCTCGCCGGTCAGGCCGAGTGAGTTCACGTCATCGCCGGTCTCGAACTGGAGCGGCAGAATGCCCATCCCGACCAGATTCGACCGGTGAATGCGCTCGTAGCTCTCGGCAATGACGGCCCGGACGCCGAGCAGCCGAGGCCCCTTGGCGGCCCAATCGCGAGAGGAACCGGAGCCGTACTCCTTGCCCGCAAGGATGATCAGCGGCACCCCGCGCTTGGCATACGCGACCGAGGCGTCGAAGATGCTCATCGGCTCGCCTTCCGGCAACAGGCGAGTGACGCCGCCTTCCGTACCGGGGGCCAGCTTGTTGCGCAGCCGGACGTTGGCGAAGGTGCCCCGCACCATGACCTCGTGATTGCCGCGGCGCGAGCCGTAGGAGTTGAAGTCGAAGTGCTTGACGCCATGCTCGCTAAGGTACTTGCCCGCCGGCCCGTTGGCCTTAATGGAGCCCGCGGGCGAGATGTGGTCGGTGGTGACACTGTCGCCCAGCACGGCGAGCACCCGCGCCCCGCTGATGTCCTCGACCGGGGCGGGCGTCTTCGCCATGTTTTCAAAGTAAGGCGCCTGGCGGATATAGGTGGAGTCCGGCTCCCATTGGTAGGTATCGCCCGTTGAAAATTTCAGGTGCTGCCAGTTCTCGTCGCCGTCCGTCACGGTGGCGTATTCCTTGCGATAGGCATCGGAACTGATGGCATGCGCGATGGTATCGGCGACCTCCTGTTGCGTCGGCCAGATGTCTTTCAGGTAGACCGCCGTACCGTTGGTCTGGCCGATCGGCTCGGTATCGAAGTTGTGATCGATACGGCCGGCCAGAGCGTAGGCAACGACCAGCGGGGGCGACATGAGGTAGTTGGCGCGTACCTCGGAATTGATGCGCCCTTCAAAGTTGCGATTGCCGCTGAGCACGGAGACGGCAACCAGTCCGTGGTCCTCGATGGACTTGGCTACGTCGGTGGGCAGCGGACCGGAGTTGCCGATGCAGGTAGTGCAGCCGTAGCCCACGACGTTGAAGCGGAGCTTGTCCAGGTAGGGCAGCAAACCGGATTTCTGGTAGTAGTCGGTCACGACGCGGGAGCCGGGCGCAAGTGAGGTCTTGACCCAGGGCGGCACGGTGAGGCCCTTCTCCACTGCCTTGCGGGCGAGCAGCCCAGCCGCGACCATCACCGATGGATTCGAGGTGTTGGTGCAGCTTGTAATGGCCGCGATGACGATGGAGCCATGGTGCAGATAGTGGTCCGGATCGACGCCGAAGCGCTCCTGCACGCTGGCCGCGACGCCCGGTTCCGCGCGTCCATGGGAGGAAGCTACCGTCACTGCCGGGTGGCCGCCTTCCCCTTCCCAGCGCTTGACCTGCCGTGCGGCGGACTTGTTGCCTTCCGGCCCCAGCAGGGTGGGCAGCAGCTTGCGGAAGTTCTGGCCGGTATCTTTGAGCAGCACCCGGTCCTGGGGACGCTTGGGCCCCGCGACACTGGGCTCGACGGTACCGAGATCGAGCGAGAGGGTGTGCGAATACTCGGCCTCTGCGGAGCCCGGGGTGTGGAAGAGTCCCTGCTCCTTGTAGTAGGCCTCAACCAGGGCGATGTGCTCTTCACCGCGGCCGGTGAGCCGCAGGTAGCGCAGAGTCTCGGCGTCGACGGGAAAGATGCCGCAGGTGGCGCCATACTCCGGCGCCATGTTGCCGATGGTGGCGCGGTCGGCGAGCGGCAGTTCGGCCACCCCGGCGCCGAAGAACTCGACGAACTTGCCGACGACACCATGCTTGCGCAGCATCTCGGTCACGGTGAGCACCAGGTCGGTCGCGGTCGCGCCCTCGCGCAGCTTGCCGGTCAGCCGGACGCCGACTACCTGCGGCACCAGCATGGAGACCGGCTGGCCGAGCATGGCTGCCTCGGCCTCAATGCCGCCCACGCCCCAACCGAGCACGCCCAGCCCGTTGATCATGGTGGTGTGGGAGTCGGTGCCGACGAGCGTGTCGGGATACGCGCGCAGCGTGCCTCCGTCTTCAGTGGTGAAGACCACGCGCGCCAGATATTCCAGATTCACCTGGTGGCAGATGCCCATGCCCGGAGGCACGGCGGAGAAGTTGCGGAAGGCGGACTGGCCCCACTTCAGGAATGCGTAACGCTCACGGTTACGATCAAACTCCAGCATCGCGTTTACCTGGTAGGCATTCGCGTTCCCGAACTCATCCACCTGCACGGAGTGGTCGATGACCAGTTCGGCCGGCTGCAGGGGATTGATCTTCTCCGGATCGCCGCCAAACTGCCGCATGGCGTCGCGCATGGCCGCCAGGTCCACGATCGCCGGAACCCCGGTGAAGTCCTGCATCAGCACACGGGCGGGCATAAAGGCGATCTCCCGATCGGGCTCGGCTTTGGGCTGCCAATTCGCGAGGAACTCGATGTCGCCGGCAGTGACGCTCTTGCCATCTTCCTGGCGCAGCAGGTTTTCAAGCAGGATGCGCAGGCAATAGGGCAGCCTGCTCAGTTTGACGCCCCTGGATTCGAGGGCCTTCAGACGGAAGATCTCGTAGGTCTTGCCGCCGGCGGTGAGGGTGGCCTTGCTATCGAATGTATTCACGCGTGTCATCTCCTAAGGGTGAGTGCGGTCAGCTTTGGGGACCTGCCGCAGGGACCAGCGTGGTCTATGCAGGATGGCCGATGCAGAGCGGTACCCAGGCACGACGCTATTCAGCGTCAAAGTTCTAGGAGGGAACGACGCGTCCACGGTCGTGCTTGCCGTGGCGGAAGCGCTTGGGGTGGGTAGCCTGCAGAAGGACGGACGCTCGCATATCCGTACCCTATTTTAGCGCCAATGCAGGCTGTGCGCGGTTCGATGCGCGAGGAAACGCGCCCCGGGGATCGTAGCAGGATGCAGCGAGCTGACAAAAACGGGACCGGACCGTGCGGCCCAGTCCCGTCGAGATCGTCCGTGCTGCGGTGCGCAGCGCCGTCTCGCGCGACCCTTATTGCTTGGCGCGAGCCGAGTGGAAGTAGTGGGCGACCGTACTCACGAAGGTCTTGGCGTCCGCGGGCACGGCGATGCCTCCATGCAGGATCTTTTCAAAGCTCATGGAGTTCCCGTCGTAGAAGGCTGTCGTGTCATCGGTGTTCTGCGATACCACGGCGCCGTTCAGGTCGATGCCGGCGAACAGGCCCTTCGAGCGCGAGTAGGTCAGAAGCTCGGCGTTGAGCTTCCAGTCCGTTCCCGCGGCAGCATTCCGGCCGACCGGTCCAGCCGCAGCCGCGGCATCGGCGCCCAGCTTGAACTTGGACTTGAGCAGGTCCTGGAAGCCCTTGTGATTCACAGCCACCAGCACCAGGTCAGTGGATTGAGCGCCAATCTGAAATCCGAAGCTCCCGCCGGCCAGGCGGATGAACACCGGAGCGCTCCAGCCATGGGCGGTGCGGCAGGTCACCACGCCCTGGCCGTAGGAACCACCGACCACGAACGCGGCCTTCTTGACGCCGGGGATGACACCGACGCAGGTGGCCCGCCTCACGATGACATCGGGAATGCCGCGATCGGGCGTATTTGAGATCTCCTTGATGACGGCATTCGCCGCGTCGACGCGGTCTTTCAGATCGGCCTTGCTGCTGGCGGCGGCAAAGGCCATCAGCGACGCAGATGCAAGAACAAACGCGGTGAGATAACGCCCTACCTTCATTATCGATTCTCCTGTGCTGCCAAGTCTGTTGCCGGTTGAGAGGCCCTTCAAGTCGAGAATCACGCGAAGTACATACGCAGTAGGTTCATGAACAACATACACCGGCATGGGCCAGAGCGGCGGTCAGATCTCTGCAGTGCGGTGTCCGCGCGGATTGTACCGAAATGGTAAGCAGCCTGACAATACACCCGGCTGCCGGGTAGTGGGTCAGTTGAGCCTACAGGTCGACCGTACCCGTTAAGGCATCGATTTCCCGATCGCTCACCACAACGGCGTTTATCAGAACTAATTTTGCCCGTCTGTCGAAGACCTAACCCTGCCGAAGTGAGCGTTAGCCATTTAGGAGGACTTGCCTGAGACTGGGGGAGACAGCTCAAATCCGTAATCCGTTGCCCAGCCGAGTAGAAGTGGGAAGGTGTACTTCTGCCTCAAGGTATCGACGTAACGGAGGTCGTCGTGCGATGGCTCATGATCGAGCACTAACCACCATGACTCTCGTTGAGTTCTTTTAGGAAAATGGTTGTACTCGAGGATTTGCCCTAACGCCTCGCGGATGGCTCTGCGCGTATGTGAGCCATAGCAGATCTTAAACTCGACCATAGTTCTCTTCCCAAAGAGTTCGAAGGTCGTATCGACATAGTCGTCTTCCTGAACGATCTTGATCTTCCATCGTGCCTGAGCCCATAGCTTGAAACGATTGGATAAGGCGGAATGAAGTTTCATCACGTTCTTCTTCGATGACTTTGTTTCTCGCTCATAGTCATCCTCGCTCAGTAGGTGTTCTGCATTATCGCCGGTCTCTAGGACCACCCCGAACTCCCTCCATGCCTTCTCTATCGGGGCGACCGTTATGAGGTATGACATGTCTTTGTAGTCGATCGGCTCAAACTCTGAATCCCAAGCTACAGGAATCTCATGCCTCCACGGCTCATTCGGTCTCCCTTCAGGACGCATGGCGTTCCTCGAGTTGTATCGATATGCTCTCGCTCCTACCTCGCCGCCAATGCAGCCTCTAGCAATCAATTGTTTAGCGCCAGAGTCTCCTACATAGATCATGTCGCCTCCCCGCATCTCCCAAGCAAATCGGCGAATACTCACTCTTGAAGACGTTTTCACGTCTGGATGGACTTGCTCGGGAGTCAGATTAGTCAAATCAGTATTTAGGATCGGCGGATCGGTCATCGAAGCGATCCGGCGGTTACGGCACTGCTCCCACATATCAGGGCCATGGCTTCCTGCTCGCAGTTTCATGCGCCATATATTCATCTGTTAGGCCTGCTTCCTCTCAATCGTGTCAAGCCATGCTACTGCACTGGATCCCAAAAGACATACCTCCTGAAACTTCAGCCGATTCCCGCCATGAATCGATTAGTACCGACATGTCGTCTTATCGAAAGCGATCTGAGCAGTCCCGACGCAAATGACCCGCAGTACGATTCAAACCGACCCCATGCTGGCTACCGACCCGAGGCGAACGCACTCAGGATTCTATGAACTGCCAGTGAATGTCTGCCAGAGCAGGACGCCGTTCAAGGTAAGGACGATCGCCGTAGTGAGCCAGCCAAGCGACTGGGTAAGCGCCTTGTTGGTGAAGCGGTCCATGACCGCAGGACGCGCGGTCAACAGCAGTAGAGGAACCAGGGCGAAGGGCAGCGTGAAGCTGAGCAGCACCTGCGACAGTACGATGATGCGCAAGGGGTCAAGCCCGATGGCGATGACGAACAGCGCGGGCAGCAGCGTGATCAGCCGGCGCAGAAAGACGGAGAAGCGCACCTGCATGAAGCCGTCGAGGATCATCTGCCCGGCCATGGTGCCGACGGTTGAGGACGAGAGGCCGGAGCAGAGCAGCGCGATGGCGAAGATGGTAGCGGAGAGATGGCCGAGGATGGGGCCCAGCGTCGCGTGCGCGCCTTCGATGCCGAGAGGGCCTTTGGTCCGGCCGAAGAAGGCGGCCGCGGCTACGACGATCATGGACGAGTTCACCAGCCACGCCGCGTTCATCGCGACGACGATATCGACCAGTTCCATGCGGAGCTGATGTAGACGCAACAGATACTGGCGCTGTGGATTGGCCGCTCGCTCCTGCCGGACGCGCGGCTGCACGAGGCCGGAGTGCAGATAGACCACGTGCGGCATCACGGTGGCCCCCAGCATGCCGACGGCGAGGTAGACGCTCTGGTGATCGAGCAGAGGCACCGCGGTGTGGAAGGCGATGGCCTGCCAGTCGGGACGGATAAAGAACATCTCCGCCGCATAGCAGACGCCGATGGCTGCGACAAAGGCCATGATGCAGGCCTCGAAACGACGGAATCCCCAGACCTCGAGCGCCAGGATGAGAAAGACGCACACCGCCGAGGCCACGGCCGCCATCAGCAGGACGTGCGTGCGGGTAAGGCCGATCCCCAGGAGCCTGGCGCCGAAGAGCAGGTAAAAGCCGAGCGCGGCCCCCAGGAACTCCGCCAGATCGGTGGCCAGCGCGGAGATCTCCGCCGCCACCCATAGCGCGATGGAGGTGCGCCGGGAGAAGTGCAGGCGGCAGTTTTCCGGCAGCGTTTTGCCCGTGGCGATGCCCAGTTTGGCAGACAGGTACTGGATGAGGATGGCCATGGCGTTCGACCACAGCAGCACCCAGAGCAGCTTGTAGCCGAACTCCGCCCCGCCGTCGAAGTTGGTGGCGAAGTTGCCCGGATCGATATAGGCGATGCTGGCGACGAAAGCCGGCCCGAAGTAATACCAGAGCTGCTTTCCGCGGCGCGGCAGGTCGACCGATTCTGTCGCGGGAGCCGTGGCCATGGTATCGAGTATAAGATGCATGCCCGCGCGTGCAGATGAAGGCCTGCCGTCGAGGCTGACGTGCCTCGCTGCTCTTACCGGAGCACTACAGGTCTGCGACTACGCAGGCCAAAAGCAGGCCTGCTTGCGCTCAGGCCTTCACGGCGCGATGACCGATGTCATGACGGTAGTAGATACCGTCGAAGTGAATCTTGCCCATAGCTTCATAGGCCTGGGCGAGGGCTTCCTCGAGTGAGGGGGCGGCAGCGGTCACGCCGAGCACGCGGCCGCCTGTGGTGACCAGCCCATCCGGGGTCTCCTTTGTGCCCGAGTGGAAGACCTCCACTTCGTCTGCGGAAGCCTGCGCCAGCCCGGTGATGGGGTGGCCCGTGGCGTAGCTGCCGGGGTAGCCGGCGGAACTGGCGATAATGCAGGCCGAAGCGCCGGGCTTCCAGCGGAGTTCGGTCTCGCTCAGGCGGCCGTCGACGGCGGCTTCAAGCGCCTCCAGCAGATCGGAGTCCAGCCGCATCAGGATGGCCTGGGTCTCGGGATCGCCGAAACGGGCGTTGTACTCCAGCACCATGGGGCCGCGGGCGGTCATCATCAGGCCGCAGTAGAGGACGCCGACGAAGGGCGCATCCTCAGCAACCATGCCGTCGAGCGTGGGCTGAACGATGTGGTGGAGGATCCAGTCGCGCATCTCCGGCGCGAGCATGGAGTCGGTGGAGTAGACACCCATGCCGCCGGTGTTGGGTCCGGTATCACCTTCGCCGATGCGTTTGTGGTCCTGCGCCGGGGCGAGCGGCGCGGCATGTTTCCCATCCGTCAGCACCAGGAAGGAGATTTCCTCGCCCTCCAGGCATTCCTCCAGGACCAGCGCCTGGGCGGCTGCGCCGAGCAGTGCGCCGGAGAAGAGTCCATCGATGGCGGCCTCAGCCTCGTCGCGCGTCGCGCAGATGAGCACGCCTTTGCCGGCGGCGAGACCATCGGCCTTGATGACCAGCGGCGGGTGAAAGAGGTCGAGCGCGTCGCGGGCTTCCTGGGCCGTGGTGACGACGGCGTAGGCAGCGGTGGGGATGGTGTGGCGCTGCATGAAGCGCTTGGCAAATGCCTTGCTGGTCTCAAGCATGGCGGCCGCTTTGCCGGGGCCGAAGACGCGGACGCCGATCCGGGTGAGTTCGTCGGCCAGGCCGAGAGAGAGGGGAAGCTCCGGCCCAACGACCACGAGATCGGGCTGCTCGGCGGCGACCAGGTCGAGCATCGACGTGATGCTGGCCAGGTCCACTGGCACGCAGCGGGCCACCTTGGCGATGCCGGCGTTGCCCGGGGCACAGACGACCTCCGGGGCGCGAGGCGATTTGGCAATGGCCCAGGCGAGCGCGTGTTCGCGGCCACCGCCGCCAAGGATGAGCACTTTCATGAGGGGTTCTCCTGCTGCTTGAGCGTAGCGCAGGACGGGCGACGCGCCAAACGCGGCCCTGAGCGCAGTCGAAGGACCTGCTTCCTTCCTTCAATGCAAACTGCACCACTTCCCAAACCCGGGCCAGGCGCGGGAGATCTCAATGCGGCGGCTGGTGACGGCTCGACTGCGTGTAGGGGTGGGTCTGGCTGGTGATGCTGAAATGTGCCCGCAGGTCGCCGTAGTAGGCGGCCCCGAGGTGGACCACCTCGAGCGAGATGGCCGCGACCAGCAGGCGAAACACCCAGCGGCGGGCTCCGGGGTAGCCGGCCAGACGCGCTCCGTAGAAGGACCCCGCGAGGCTTCCGGCGGAGAGCGCGAGGCCGTCCTTCCACCAGATGCTGCCGGACCAGGCGAAGATGACGACCGGGAGGACGGTGGTGGCGAACATCAGCAGCATCTTGAGCGCGCTGGCCTGGGGCAGGTCGAAGTGGAAGATCATCATGAGCACCAGCAGGAGGTAGGTGTTGCCGTCGAGCGCGATGAAGCCGAGCCAGATTCCGACCGCGAAGAGCATGACCAGCCCGGCGGAGGTCACATGACTCGGCTGGGTCTGCGGGCGTGCCAGAACGGTCTTGATCTTGGTGAAGAGCAGGAGCAGGGCGACCATGAGCGCGGCGGTGATGATGAGGCCAAGATCGCGGCCCGGAATCCGCTCAGAGGCGAAGCCCCCGATGACGCTGCCGAGAACCGCAGGCGCGAGCATGCGCCGTCCGGCCTTCCAATCGATCATGTGTGACGAATGAAAGGTACGGATGGCCATCATCGACCCCAGCATGCAGGAGAGACGGTTGGTGGCGTTCGCATCGCCCGCGGGCAGCCCAAGCAGCATCAGCACAGGCAGGGAGATCGCCGAGCCGGAGGAGGCCAGAGTATTGACCAGACCCGCTGCGCACCCCGCGAGCACCAGCACGACCATGCGCCCCGGCCCATCGCCGAGGAAGGTAAGCGCTTCCATTGAGCGTTCTCCTGCGGAGTGAAGCGTAGCGCAGTCGGCGTCCCTGCCAAAGCTTGTTTTGAAAACTGATTCGGGTGCGTTGCCGAGCCGGTCCGGAGTGGCATATCTTCTGAGCGGAAAAGCCGGCTAAACAGTACGAAGTAGATTTCGCTCGGCCGGTGCTCTTCGAGGCCGACCGCCTTTCGCGCCATTCTCCTGTGCAGATCTTCTCTTCAACTCCGTTTTGGCAGAACCGCCTTTACGTCCGAGATGCTGCATCCACTGCATATTGCCATAGGTGTTCTTGAGGAGAGCCGGGACATAAAAATCGAGATCGAGCTGTGGCCAGTGAAGGGCTGTTCCACCTCCGATCACCCTAACGTCACGAATGGCATCGATGGCTCCTTCCTCCATGCCCTGGAGATCCTCGCGCGGAATCAAGTACCGATGTCCATTGTTCAGGTGCAATGTCAGGTAATCGCGACCAGGTGCCGGATCATAGTCAACGCTTTCGACTAGAACTTCTTTTGCCTGGAGTTGCTTTCCCACTTCGATCGCTCTGTCGATCTCGGTGGGGGTGCTCAATACGCGATGTTTTGCCATGATGTTTCTCCCATAACGTCACGAGTTTCGCGAAAATCTCGGACGCTCGCTCCAGGGCCTTTTTCACTTCGCTACGTTTTGCGTTCCGTACCGCGTCGGGACGATTGGCCAGCTTGACATTGCCGTCCAGCCGAACATCGATGATGACGATGGCGTCCCCTAGATACGCATGCACATGTCGAGGTGGGTGGTCGTTCGGGAAGACTGTGAACCGAACGCCCTTGTGCTGCACTGAGCCCACATCACGATTATAACCCAAGCCGCTTGGGTTTAGCGGTTTACGGTGCAAGCCTCAACGGAGTGGCTTAGCCGCCGGTTTGCTGAAATCGAGCCCGTCGCCTTATTCCTCGGCGTTACCGCGATACTTGTTTTGACGCCTGCAGGTAGGCGATGATGTCGCTGCGTTCCTGTGCCTTCCCGACATTAAAATCCATGTCGGTGTCGGGCACCAATGACTCCGGATCGGTGAGCCAGCGGTCCAGGGACTGCGTATCCCAGCGGATGGCGGCCTTCTTCAAGGCGGCGGAGTAGGTGAATCCCTCCGCAGTGCCGCTGGTCCGGCCCACGACGCCGGCCAGCCTCGGCCCCTCGCGGTTCTGGTTCAGGCTGTGGCAGCCGGTGCAGCGGGCTTCAAAGGTGGCCTTTCCGCGGGTGGCATCTCCGGGCGCCGCGGGTGCTGCGGGCACGCCTGTCTGGGCGGCAGCCACCATGTCGCTGCGCGTCCATGCCGTCAGCGTCCGCACATCCGCATCGGTGAGCGCGGCGCTGGTGTGCACGAGGCGGTATTGCAGGGGCGGCATGGTGCGGGAGCGGGCCTGCTGGGCAATCTCCGATTTGAGGACGGCGATTTCGTCCGGAGGGAGAGACTGCCAGCGAGACAGGTCCATCCGTTCGCGCGCTTCGACGATGTCGCGTTCCATCAGCCAGGACGCGGGCGCAAAGCGCCCGTACCATGGCGAGCGTGTCTGTTCGGAGTGGCAGTCCGCACACTTCTGCGTGAGGATCGCTCGTGCGTCGGGAGGGATGCCAGGGGCATCGAGCACCGGGGTGAGTGAGGGATGCGGCCGCGTCATCTGCGGATCGCCAAACGGATGCACCCGCGCCAGCGCGAGCGAGAGGAGCACCGCCGCGGCCAACAGTGCCAATACCAGCAGGACTCGTCTCATGACTTCGCCGCCAGGGAAGAATCAACGATCGCGAGATGGCTGCGGTGCTTGACGACGTTGACCGTGGTGACGCCCAGCACGTTCTGCAGTTCTCCCGCGGGCACCGTCATCGGCCCGGGATGCGGCGCCTTACCCGGAGCCGGCTGGGGGAAGGCCGTGGACGTCGCCGTGTGGAAGCTGACGTTGCCCTCTACCTTCTGCACGATCTGGTGGATATGCCCATTCAGGACAGTGACGGAGCCGAATCGCCGCAGGAGCGAGAGCGCCTGCGCGCCATCATCCGTGCCCCATCCCCAGTCCGAATAGACCATCCACAGCGGGATGTGCGCGAAGACCACGATGGGCGTCGACGCGCTGAGCCCGGAAACATCCTGCTTCATCCAGTCGAGCTGCTGGTGGCCGAGCTCGCCCATGGCATCGAGCTTCACGCAGTTGTTGAGACCGATGAAGTGCACGCCCTTGTGGTCGAAGCTATACCAGCCGCTGCCCAGGCTGCCCTTGCCGAAGCGCCCGCGGTACAGAACGCCGTCGTCGGTGGCCGTATCATGCTCGCCGGGCACATAGAAGACCCGGCCGACGCGTGCGCCTTTGATGACCTGTTCGGCGGTATCGAACTCCGCCGCCTTGGCCATCTGGCTGATGTCCCCGGTGTGCAGCAGGAAGTCTGCGGGATGCTTCGCCTGGGAAGCGTTGATCTTGTCGATGGCGATCTGCAGAGTTCCGGTCACATCCATATTGGCCTGCTTGTGGAAACCGATGTGGCTGTCGCTGATCTGCACGAAGCTGAAGGAGCCGCCGTGCGCCGGGCCAGAAGCGTCGGGCGTCGCGGCGAACAGGCGCGAGGTGGGAACTCCTCCTGCCATGGTCCACAGCATGCCCGCTCCCGCCCACGCCATGCAGCTCAGGAAGTGGCGGCGGTCGATGCCGTCGTGTGCGACAGCGGGTGTGGTTTCGTCAGGCTTTTGAAGCCCAGGATCGGTGTTAGCTTCAGGATCGATGGAATGTGTATCGCGGGTGGTCATGGCTGTCTTCCTCCACTCCCAAAACCGGGCATGCCGCCGATTTATTCCCGCCTGTGTAAGAAACTGCGGAAGAATTCGCGCCAGCCGCGGCTTTATACCTGTGCGTGACGGAGAGAAGGAAGCACTGCGGAGAATGAAAAACCCGATCGGAAGAGTGGACCGCCAGATCAGCGAAGGCGCCGGAAAGAACGCATTCGATCCGCTCGCTCCTTCATTCCTGAAGGCGTCTTGATCTGACGCACCGGACCCCGTCCAGTGACCATGTCCCGGAGCCAACCACGAGCAAGGAAATCAATCCGAGCAGCATGGCGTAATCGAGAAGCGCGGCATGGGCCATCTTCCAAATGCCGGCTTCGAAAAGCACGGGGAGTTTGGTGGTGTAGATCGCCACCAACATGTTGATGATCATGGGAATTACGGCCAGCCTCGTCAGAAGGCCGAGCAGGAGCAATATCCCGCATCCGATTTCAAAGGCGCCGTCGAATGGCGCAAAGAACTGGGGAGCGACAATCCCGATCCTGGTGAAGCGCCCCACTCCGAATTCAGCAGGAGAACGAAACTTGAGCACTCCTTCGACGAGAAATATCGCTCCGACTGGAAGCCGGTCGAGCAAGGCGGCTATGCCTGGAGGATGTTTGTCGGGGACTGCTGAGAACCACTGCAGGCATCGCTGCAGGCTGGAGAAAGGAGGCCGCCTTACCCGGGGTGGGCTCTGGCGGCCAAGAGACTGCAGGCCGAGCGGCGAGGGCCTGGTGGATCGTCCGCCGTGTATCGTCATGCGTATCCCTCCAGCCTGAGAACCGGGCATTCCTGCGATTTATTCCCGCGCGCGTAAGAAACTGCGGAATAATTCACGCCAGCCGCGGTTTACGTCTATGAGCAGTGGGAAGAATGCGAATTCCGACCCGGGACGCGCCTCGTGAAGCCGTTCGATAGACTACGCGCGCGCTCGGAGGAGTTCGAAGCGCTCGCGCTGCCGCTTTTTCCGGCGTTGTATAACCTGGCGCGCTGGTTCGCGCGCAACGACGCCGACGCCGAGGACTTGGTGCAGGAGACGTACTCAAAGGCGCTGCGGGGCTTCGATTCGTTCGAGCGTGGAAGCAATTTCAAGGCGTGGATCTTCCGCATCCTGCGCAACTGCTTCCTCACGTCGAAGAGCGGGCTGGCATATACCAAAACCGTTTCCCTGGACGACGTTCCGGAGGCCGTCGAGGGCAACGTCGATGAGACGACGCCGGAGAGCATCCTGCTGCGGCTGGACGATCAGGCGGCGGTACAGGATGCGCTGCAACGGCTGCCGCCGCCATTGATCGAGATCCTGCTGCTCAGCGATGTGGAAGAGCTGAAGTATCGTGAGATCGCGACGCTTCTCTCGTTGCCTATGGGGACGGTCATGTCGCGGCTTTCGCGGGCGCGGCAGGCGTTGCGCCGGTCAATGGCACTTGAACGCCGGGGAGAGCGAACGGAGCGACCGCAATGAGCGGAACCACCGGACACCTGAGTGAGATAGAGATCGCATCGCTCGTCGATCGCGAGATGGACGAGGAGCAATCGGCGCTGGCGCAGAGCCACGTGGCGACCTGTCCGGAGTGCGCCAGGCGGGCGCTCATGGCCGAGCGGTTGAAGCGGGCCGTCCGCGAGGGTGCGGTGCGGTATCAGGCGTCGCCGGCGTTTCAGCGGCGCATGATGCAGCCGCACGCGCCTGAGCGCGGCCGGAGCAGGCCGGTGGGGTGGCTGCCATGGATGTTGCCTCTAGCCGCCTCCCTGCTGATTGTGGTCGCACTGGGGGCTGCGTTGGTCCTGGGAAGCAACCGGATCACCCGCCGCGACGCGCTGGCGGCGGAGGTGCTGGATCAACATATTGCCATGCTCGCCGGCGGCGCTGCCCCGGAGGTGCTTTCCTCCGACAAGCACACCGTGCGCCCGTGGTTCCAGGGCAAACTCCCATTTGCCTTCAGCCTGCCGGATACCCTTCCCCCCGATACCACCCTCGAGGGCGCCAATGTCACCTATGTGCAGGGCGAGCCTGCGGCCGAGCTGATCTACCGCATCCGCAAGCATCGCGCTTCCGTGTTTGTGACCGAGAACCGGGCGCGTATGTGGCTGATGGACGGGGCTTTCTCCCGCTCCGGCTTCCACCTGGCGGTGCGGGAGACGGGAACGCTTCGCCTAGTGGGCGTGACCGATGCGGACGCCGGAGCGCTGGAGGCGCTGCTGCGGGCCATCGTCGCGGCGCAGAAGTAAATCCGCAAATCCATACGTCTGCTCCCAGGAGAGAACACCAGGATCTGCACATCAGATAATGTGAGTCAAAAACCAGCAGATTATATGCAACTCTTATGCCTGATCCGCCATCTATTCAAGTGCAGGTCAACCCTCGCAGGGTTTTGGGCCATTTCTATGGAGGAGTGGAGGAAGATGATGGCAATCACACGCTGGGATCCGTTTCGGGATGTTACTTCGCTGCAATCGCGCTTGAATTCGCTGTTTCAGGACTACGGCCGCGGGCAGAGCGACGCGGACGCCTTGAGCGCGGCGAGCTTCGCGCCGCCGGTGGACATTTACGAGGACGAGAACAAGCTGGTGCTCAAGCTGGAGACGCCCGGAATCCGGCAGGAGGATCTCGATATTCAGATCGAGAACCGGACGCTGACGGTGCGCGGCGAACGCAGGCTGGAGAAGGAAGAGAAGCAGGAGAATTTCCATCGCGTGGAGCACCGGTACGGGACCTTTGCGCGGTCGTTCAGTCTGCCCAGCACGGTCGATCCGGAATCAGTGGCCGCGAGCTATGACGCCGGCGTATTGAAGCTGGAGCTGACCAAGCGCGCCGAGGCCAAACCGCGGCAGATCAAGGTGAACGTCGGCGCTGCGCCGAAACAGGTGCAGGGAACGACTCAGCCGGGCGCCAGCCAGGCAGCTGGCAAGGACAGCGGTAAACCCGCCGCATAATCTTTGCGAGCGAAAAACGCGCCTCCACCGTGTAGCCCAAGGTGGGGGCGCTTTTGTGTGGGCAGGAAGTCCATCCGAGTTGAGCCTCCGGGCGGTCGGCCAACATCCAAGCGGCTGTTGGTTAGTCATCGAAGCGGAGGACATACCGTATGTACGCAGTGCTGGGCGGAACCGGGCAGGTGGGCGGAGCGGTGGTGCAGTATCTGCTGGCGCAGGGCAAGCAGGTGCGGGCGGTGGTTCGTGATGCCGCGCGAGCAGAGAACCTGAAGAAGCATGGCGCGGAGCTGTCGATCGGCGACCTGGATGATCCGGCTTCCCTGAAGCGAGCGTTTGCGGGCACACAGGGCGCCTTCGTGATGACGCCGCCGTATTCCGATTCCGACGATCCTTTGGCCGACAACCGGCGTGCGGTCACGGCGGTAACGGAAGCGGCCCATGAGGCTGGTCTGGCCAAGCTGGTGTTTCTGTCCTCAGTGGGCGCGCAGCGCGACCGGGGGACGGGCGCGATCGGAAAGCTGCACGAGGAAGAGGTGCACTGGATGGAGCTGGGACTGCCGGTGGCCTCGATCCGCGCGGCGTGGTTCATGGAGAACTTCCGCGGCCTGATACCGGTGGCGCGGGAGCACGGAACGTTGCCCAGCGTCATCAGCGACGTCGACCGGCCGCTGGCGATGATTGCGACCGACGATATCGGAAGACTGGCGGCGGATCTGCTGGCGACCGAGTGGCCGGGTAAGCGAATAGTAGAGCTCGAGGGGCCGCGCCGGTATGCGATGCGCGATGTAGCCGCGGAATTAGGGGCGGTGCTGGGGCGTACGGTAAAGGCAGAGGTGGTGCCGCCGGAGAAGCACATGGGCCTGTACGAATCCGCGGGCATGACGCCGAGCGCGGCCAATCTGCTCGCGGAGATGATCGCGGGTTTCAACAGCGGGTGGATTCAATTTGAAGGAGCGGGCGCCGAGCACGTCCGTGGCCGGACAGAGTTGCGGACGGTGCTGGAGCAGATGGCGGCCAGAGGATAACGAGAGGATGAAGTATGGCGATCAGGTGGGATAAATTCACGGTGAAGTCGCAGGAGGCGGTGCAGGCGGCGACCAACCTCGCGCTGGAGCACGGGAATGCGGAGCTGCAGCCGCTGCACATGCTGGCGGCGCTGCTGGAGGACAGGGACGGGATCATCGTTCCGTTGCTGCAGAAGGTAGGCGTACCGACGGAGCAGTTGCTGGCCCGGACCAATGAGGCGCTGGCGCGCCTGCCCAAGGTAAGCGGCGGCAGCTCGCAGCCCGGACTTTCGAACAGTATGCAGAAGGTGCTGGACCAGGCCTTCAAGGAAGCGGCGAACTTCAAGGACGAGTACGTCTCGACGGAGCACCTGCTGCTGGCCCTGGCGCAGCAGAAGAACGACGGAGCGCAGGCGCTGCTGGCATCGTTAGGTGCGACCTACGATACGATCCTTCGCGGCCTGAGCAGCGTGCGTGGCAACCAGCGGGTGACGGACCAGAATCCAGAGGCGAAGTTTCAGGCGCTGGAGCGCTATGCCAAGGACCTGACGGAGCTGGCGCGGCGCGGCAAGCTGGATCCGGTGATCGGGCGCGACGAGGAGATTCGCCGCGTGGTGCAGGTGCTGTCGCGCCGCACCAAGAACAATCCGGTGCTGATTGGCGAGCCGGGCGTGGGCAAGACAGCCATTGTCGAGGGGCTGGCCCGCCGGATTGTGTCCGGCGATGTGCCGGAGATCCTGCGGGATAAGCGAGTGATCTCGCTCGACCTGGGATCGATGCTCGCGGGCGCGAAGTATCGCGGGGAGTTCGAAGATCGACTGAAGGCGGTGCTGCACGAGATCGAGGAGTCGAACGGACAGATCGTGCTGTTCATCGACGAGCTGCACACGCTGGTGGGCGCGGGCGCGGCCGAAGGGGCGATCGATGCCTCGAACATGCTGAAGCCGGCACTGGCGCGGGGAGAGCTGCGGGCCATCGGCGCCACCACGCTGAACGAGTATCGCAAGTACATCGAGAAGGATGCGGCGCTCGAGCGGCGCTTCCAGATCGTCTACGTCGGCGAGCCCAACGTGGAGGACACGATCGCCATTCTGCGCGGGCTGAAGGAGCGCTACGAGGCGCACCACAATGTGCGCATCAAGGATTCGGCCATTGTGGCCGCGGCGACGCTGTCGCACCGCTACATCTCCGATCGCTTCCTGCCGGACAAGGCCATCGATCTGGTGGACGAGGCCGCGGCTTCCCTGGCCATCCAGATCGGCTCCGTACCGACGGAGATCGACCAATTGGAACGTGAGGCCACCTCACTCGAAATCGAACGGGCGGCGCTGAAGCGCGAGACCGATGCTGCGTCCAAAGAGCGGCTGGAGGTGGTAGAGAGGGAGCTGGCCGCGCTGAAGGAGAAGACCATCGGCCTGCGGGCGCGCTGGCAGACGGAACGCGGCGCGATTGCGCGGGTGAGCGACCTGAAGAAAAAGATCGAAGCGCTGCGCTTTGAGATGGAGGAGCAGACGCGGAAGGGCAACCTGGAGCGCTCGGCGGCGATCCAGTACGGCGAGTTGCCCAAGGCCGAGGCGGAGCTGCGCAAGCTGGAGCAGGAGCAGGACAAGGCCGCGTCCGGCGAGCGGCGCATGCTGAAGGAAGAGGTGGACGAAGAGGACATTGCCGCGATTGTGAGCAAGTGGACGGGCATTCCCGTATCGAAGATGCTGGAGGGCGAAGTGCACAAGCTGGTGGAGATGGAGCAGCGGCTGCGCAAGCGGGTGATCGGGCAGGACGAGGCGCTGGCGACAGTGGCGAATGCGATTCGCCGTTCACGCGCCGGGCTGAGCGACCCCAAGCGGCCCATTGGCTCCTTCATCTTCCTGGGGCCGACGGGCGTGGGCAAGACCGAGACGGCGCGCGCGCTGGCGGAGTTCCTGTTCGACGACGAGCAGGCCATGGTGCGCATCGACATGAGCGAGTACATGGAGAAGCACGCGGTGGCGCGGCTGATCGGCGCGCCGCCGGGTTACGTGGGCTACGACGAGGGCGGCCAACTGACCGAGGCAGTGCGGCGCAGACCGTATGCGGTGATCCTGTTCGACGAGATCGAGAAGGCGCACCCGGATGTCTTCAACGTGCTGCTGCAGGTGCTGGACGATGGCCGGCTGACCGACTCCAAGGGACGCACGGTGGACTTCAAGAACACGGTGCTGATCATGACGTCCAACCTGGGAGCGCATGCGCTGAATGCTGATGCGCTGAGCAGCGAGTCGGCCTTCGACCAGGCGCGTGAGCAGGTGATGGAGGTGTTGCGGGCAAGCTTCCGGCCGGAGTTCCTGAACCGGGTGGACGACATTGTCGTCTTCCGTCCGCTGGACGAGGAGCAGTTGGTGCACATCATTGATCTGCGCCTTGAGGATCTCAAGCGCTTGCTCGCGGACCGCAAGATCACCATCGAGCTGACCGATGCGGCACGGCACCAGTTATTCATGACAGGGTATGACCGGGCCTACGGCGCGCGTCCGCTGAAGCGCGCCATTCAGCGGCTGATTCAGGATCCGCTGGCGGTCAAGATCCTGGATGGCGAGGTGCTGCATGGCGACCATGTGCGGGTGGATGCCGACCCGCTGAACAGCCGGCTGCTGTTTGAGGTGGTACGGCCGGAGGTGGCGGTGGGGGCGTAAGCCGAAACACCCACCCAGCTTCGCTCAAATGGGGCACCCGCCTGGTTGCGTTACGGCAGGGGTTCCGCGACCGGCTCGGATATGTCCTGCAGCACGCGATTGATGGTGTTTTCCGTGGGAGTGGACGGGATGTGGAGCTTGCGCGTGGCCTTCGCGGCGGTCTGGCAAAGCTGGTAGCGGTTGGGTATTTCGCGGCTGGCAGCGTATACGAGGGTGGATCTCAGGCTGTGCTCCTTGGGTGAAAAGGATGGACGACGGTGAACTGCGATACCCGCGGAAGGGATGCGCGGCTTGTGAGGTTCCGGAAATCACCTCGGAGTCTTCATTTTACCTGAGCAGCCGTCGTTCTACCTGAGCAGCCGTCAGAGCGGCTTGGCGGCCGCCGCGACACGGGGGATGCCCTGTAGATCCGGTAGGAAATGGATCGCGGTGAGTTGTGCAGCGGCGAGCAGTTGTTCGACCGCGGGCTGCTGTCCCTGGCCAATCTCCAACAGCAGATGGCCGCCCGGGGCGAGCGCTGCCGCGGCGGCGGGAATGAGGCGGCGGTAGAGGGTGAGGCCGTCGGGTCCGGCGAAGAGCGCGGTATGCGGTTCGAAACGGACGACCTCCGGCGCGAGCGGCTCGCTATCGGCAACGTAGGGCAGGTTGGCGGCGATGAGGTCGAATGATTGGCCTCCGACCGCCGCCAGCAGGTCGGATTGCAGGAAGCGAATGCGGCCTTCGATGCTCTGGCTGCGTGCGTTCTGCTGGGCGATGGCGAGCGCGTCGGCGGAGATATCTGTAGCGGTGACGGTGGCGTGCGGGCACTCAAGCGCCAGGGTGACGGCGACGATGCCCGAGCCCGTCCCGACATCCAGAATGCGGAGGCGTTCGCCCGAGCCCAGCGGGAGTGCAAGGGCGGCTTCGATCAGGTGTTCGGTCTCTGGCCGTGGAATGAGCACGGCGGGGGTGACGCGGAAGGCGCGACCGAAGAACTCCTGCACGCCGATGATGTACTGGACTGGCTCCTGCTGCCGGCGGCGAGCGATGGCGCCGTCATAGTCGGCGCGGTGAGCTTCGGAGAGCGGGCGTTCCGGACGCGTGAGCAGATCGGCGCGGGTGGTGCCGGTGACGTGCAGCAGCAGGAGTTCGGCGTCGCGGCGGGCTGTGGGCGAAGGGCTGAGTCGCTGAGTCGCTTCCGTAAGAGCTTGCTGCAGGGTATACGCCAAGGGCAGAAGCCTCCGGGGACAGGATAGAAGAGACCTTCTGACTGGGCGGGCTGTGTGGTCTCCCACCCTTCGCTCCGCTCAGGATGGGGCACCCGCGAGCCGTGGTTTGTTCAATCTTTGCAATGCGATTAGGCCGGGTGCCCCGTCCTGAGCGCACTGCAACCTAAGTTGCAGCGCTGCTTCCTGCGGGAAGAGTTGGAGATGGTACACTAGGTTAACGCTTAGCTTGGGTTGCGAGAGCTTCTCGCCCAGAAAGCGCCAGCAGCAGTTTCCATGCATGAAACCGCTCCCGGCCCGTTCCTTCCCGAACCTCAAGCGTTGCCGCTCACGGCAGTTGGAGCGGCGGTCATGGGCAATGGCCCAATGGCTTTGGCATCGTTCGGTAGAGCGGAAGTCGACAGAATTTTCGTCGAGTTGTTGATAGTACCCACCGTTTTCCCTGCGTACATTTTTTATTCGCATGATCCCGCTCATTCGACAGGCGGGAGATGCACTCGTAGCTCGTCTGGCTCAAGCCCGGCGAGACTAAAGGACATACGTGAACCAATTTTCAGATTTTTCTATCTCCTCGATGCTCAAGAAGCGTCTTGCAGCAGCGAACTTTGTAACACCCACGCCGGTACAGGCCGGCGCGATTCCCCCGGCGCTCGAAGGCCGGGACGTACTGGCAACGGCGCAGACCGGAACGGGCAAGACCCTGAGCTTCCTGGTGCCGATCATCGAAAAACTGCAGACGGAGAAGCTGCGGGCCATGGACCAGGAGACGCCGCAGGCTGCGCCGCAACCGCAGCAGCAGTCAGCGCCGCAGCACCAGCCAGCGCCGCAGCACCAGGGCGGACGCGGGCGAACTGCGCATGGCAGGAGCGCCCGCATGAACCAGGGCCCCAGCAAGCCGCTTTCGGCGCTGATCCTGCTGCCCACGCGGGAACTCGCGATGCAGGTGGAGAAGGTCTACCGGGAGCTGATGTCCGGCGACGGCATGCGGTCCGCGCTGGTGGTCGGCGGCCTGGCGGAAGGGCCGCAACTGGATGCGATCCGGCGCGGCGCGCGGCTGATGATTGCGACTCCGGGGCGGCTGGAAGACTTCCTCGATCGCAAGCTGGTGAAGCTCGAGCAGGTCGAGATCCTGGTGCTGGATGAGTGCGACCGCATGCTGGACATGGGTTTCAAGCCGGCGATCAAGCGCATCGTTGCGAAGCTCTCCCCGGCACGGCAGACGCTGTGCTACTCGGCCACGCTGGATACGCAGATGCGGGAGGTGGTGCGTGAGTATCTGAAGAACCCGGCGCGCATCGACATCAGCACCACGCTCAAGCCCGCGGAGAATGTCTCACTGCAGATGTTCGAGGTAGCGGCGGAGAAGAAGCATGAGTTGCTGGAGCACCTGCTTGGCCGGGACCAGGGCAGCTTCCTGGTCTTCACCCGCACCAAGCACGGCGCGGACAAGATCGCGAAGAAGCTGGAGCGCGGCGGCTGGTCGGCCACACGCATCCACGGCGACCGCAGCCAGTCGCAGCGCAGCGCGGCGCTGAAGAGCTTCGCGCAGGGCAACCACCGCATCCTGGTGGCCACCGATGTGGCGGCGCGCGGCATTGACGTACCGCACGTGGCACACGTGGTGAACTACGACATGCCGCGGGAGGCGGAGGACTTCGTGCACCGCGTGGGCCGTACCGGACGCGCGGCCAGAAGCGGTGTCGCCTCAACCTTCGCCATGCCGGAAGAGCGCGGCGACGTGAAGAAGATCGAGCGCAAGCTGGCGATCTCCATGAAGCGCTTCCGCGTCAGCGCGAATACGAGTGTGGCGTCGGGCATGGCGCAGGCGTAGTTTTTTCTGAAAGAAAATACAAGGGCGGCCATATGAACGGCCGCCCTCTTTCTTGGTTTGGATTATCGGGACAAGGCTTGCTATGGCTGGGTTGGATAAACGCCAGTCTGACAGATGGAATAGATCATGTGAGCGGGAGTAATCGCCCGGAGGAGCGCGGGGCCGGACAGCGCTGGTCAGCCGCTTGATTGAAAATGCCCAGCCGCTGTGGCTGAATAGAGAGGCCGAGGAGTTTGCGGCAGGGAGCGATTTTGGTTGAGTTGAGCTGGCTGCCACGGATCGACGGGTGGAGTGAGGCGATCAGGACGGCCGTGGCATTGCCGGACGCCGCCGAAGCGTGGCGCGCGCTCGAGCGGCTGGCGAACAGCCGCATCGACTTCATCGAAACAGGGAAGCTGGATCGCACGGCGCAGAAGCTTGCCCTGCAGCGCGGTGCGCCTGCTTCGCCTGTTCCCCCGATACGGCTGGCGCTGCTCGGTTCGTCCACGTTGAAGCATCTGGTGCCCGGGATTCGCGTCGCTGGTCTGCGGCGCGGCCTGTGGGTGGAGGTCTTCGAAGGCGAGTACGGCCAGTATCGGCATGAGCTGATGGACAGCGCCTCGGCGTTGCACGCGTTCCATCCCGACGTGGTGCTGCTGGCGCTGGATAGCTACCATCTGGCGGAGGGCGGCGCTGAAGCGGCAATGGAGAGCATGCGCGCATGCTGGCAGATGGCGCAGTCCATGGGAGCGACGGTGCTGCAGCAGACGGCGCTGCCGGTGTTTCCACGATTGCTGGGCAACAACGAGCAGCGGCTTACGGACTCCCCCGCCGCAACCGTCGAGCGCATCAATAGCCAGTTGCGGGCCGCCGCGGATGCGGCGGGCGTGCACCTGCTGGCGGTCGATGCCTGCGCAGCCGAGGACGGAACGCGGCTGTGGCATGATCCGGTGCTGTGGCATCGGGCCAAGCAGGAGGTGCATCCGCGCGTCTCGCATATCTACGGCGAGTTGGTAGGGCGCATGCTAGGCGCGCTGCGCGGGCGCTCGGCCAAGTGCCTGGTGTTGGATCTCGACAATACGTTATGGGGCGGCGTCATCGGAGACGATGGTCTCGAGGGCATTCTGCTGGGGCAGGGAAGCGCGATCGGCGAGGCCTACGTGGCATTCCAGCGGTATGCGCAGAGGCTTTCGGAGCGCGGCATCGTGCTCGCGGTGTGTTCAAAGAACGATGAGGTCAACGCGCTGGCGCCCTTCGAGCAGCATCCGGAGATGGTGCTGCGGCGCAAGGACATCGCCTGCATGACGGCCAACTGGCAGGACAAGGCCGCCAACCTGCGACAGATTGCGGCGACGTTACATCTGGGGCTCGACGCGCTGGTATTTGCCGACGACAATCCGTTCGAACGCAACCTGGTGCGGCAGGCGCTGCCGCAGGTACTGGTGCCGGAGCTGCCGGAGGACCCTTCCTTCTATGCGCAGACCCTGGCCGATGCCGGATACTTTGAAGCAGTAGCGGTTACAGAAGCGGACCGCGAGCGCAGCAAACAATACCAGGAGAACGCCGCCCGCGAGACGCTGCGCGGCAGCACTACGGATCTGGCGGGGTACCTGCGCGGCCTGGAGATGGAGCTGGTGGTGCGGCCCTTCGACCGCATCGGCCTGGCGCGCATTGTGCAGCTCATCAACAAGACGAACCAGTTCAACCTGACCACCCGGCGCTATCTGGAGCCCGAGGTGAGCGCCATGATGGCTGATCCGAATACGGTGACGTACCAGATGCGGCTGCTCGATCGCTTCGGCGACAACGGCGTGATCGCGCTGCTGATTGGACGAAAGAACGGCCAGTCGCTCGACATAGACACGTGGCTGATGAGCTGCCGCGTGCTTGGCCGCGAGGTGGAGGAGGCTTGCCTGAACGTGCTGGCGGAAGGAGCACGTGCGCTCGGGGCCGAACGCATCGTGGGCGAATACCGCCCTACCGGGAAGAACGGTATGGTGCGGGAGCTCTACGGAAGGCTGGGCTTTACACTGGAGAGCAGCGACGCGGATGGGAACACCCGGTGGTCGCTGGAGCTGAGCGGCTGGACACCCAAGGCGGTGGTGATGCGGGTCACGCAACAGGAAGACGCCGGCGCGGCAGGAACGGACGGGGCAGGAACAGGGACAGGTGATGGACCAGGCAAAGATCTACAGCCAACTTACTGAGATATTTCGCGACATCTTTGATGACGACGCGATCGTGCTTCGTCCCGACATGACGGCGGCCGATATCGAGGATTGGGACTCATTCAACCATATCAACCTCATCGTGGCGACGGAGGCGAAGTTCGGCATCAAGTTCCAGACGTCGGAGATCGAGTCGCTGAGGAATGTGGGGCATTTTGTCGAGCTGATCGAGAAGAAGCTGGCCGCGCAGCAACGTTGACGGCTTCGCATATTCCGGCGCCGCCGTAGGCGAGAAGCAGCCCGTCGATTCCGCACTGCGCTCCGGGTGGCACACTGGTTGGGATGAACTGACATTCATGATGAAAATGCAGTAGCGATGCAGGAGATCCTGGAAAGTGTAGAGACCCATCCCCGCGCGAGCCGGCGGCGGAGTTATGCGGCCTATCTGCTGGTCTTGCTGGTGCTTCCGCTGGCCTGCCTGCTGCTGGCGTTTCCCGCAGCGCATACACGCTTCTATCTGAAGATAGCGCGGCGCCCGCTATGGCATGCGACGGATTACCGGTTCAGCGGAGACATGCATGGGTGCGATGTCGTCATCGCCGGCGATTCCAGCGGCATGCTTGGCGTCGACACGCGTGTGATAGAGGCCAGAACTGGCTGGAAGACCTGCGACTTCGCGCTGCCCTATATGGTGACGTCGGTATTCGGTACTTCTCTGCTGGATCAATATCTCGCACACAACAAGGCTCCTCGTTTTATCGTCTTTCACTTCAGTGGCACTCATCTGCGTCCACCGCAGATGGACGAGCCGAATGGCACTGTCGATGCGTGGCTCGCGGCGGATGAACATATGCCTCTACGTCAGGCGCTCCCGCTATTTCTTCGTCATCCTCGCAAAAGCCTGGTCTTCGCTGTCGAGTTATGGCATGAGTTCCTGAGTACGAACAAGCTGTTGCGACCGGACTGGTCCCGACAAGCCTATGAACACGACACGGCGCAGCAGCGGGCGCTGAACGGCTGGATGGCTCAGGTAGGCACGGCATGGGAGGTGGTCTGCGGGTGGCAGCCGCCCGCCGTTCCATACGATCGTCAATATATCCAGGGACTGATCTCGCGTTACAGCACAGCGGAGACACAGGTGATCATCTGGGAAAATCCGAGCCGCGTTTGCGACACCCACATTCAGCAGTACCACGCCTCTGAGCGGGCCGTCGGAATCCCTCAGTCCGCGGTCTATCCCATCAACGACTTTACAGACGCTTTTCACCTGAATGTGGACGGTGCGGCGCGCAACTCCGAGGCGCTAGCTGTGGCGATGCTGGAGCGCAGCCGCCATGCGGGACGTTAAGCCGCGTGGATTTGTCTAGTGAACGGAGACGCAGATCCTTCGACTCGCGACCTGCGCTTTGCACAGACTGCTTGCTCAGGATGACTGTCAGGAGGGTGGGAGACCCCCGTATTTCTGAGAATGGCTGGAAGTCGGCAGCAAGTAGCTGAAGCTTAGAACTGGAAGTAGAGGAAGCGGCTGGTGTTCTCCATGAAGGCGAGCGAGAGCAGCAGCGCGACGCCCAGGGTCAGCGCCCAGGTGAGGTTCGGCTGCCAGAGCAGACGGCGCCATGGCCATCGGGTTGGCGGCTGAACGCCCTCCGCCGATCCAAAGCGCGCCAGGATCTCCTGGGTATTAGGCAGGAACCAGACGATGGCAAAGAGCGCCATCAGGCACGCGATGAGCTTGGCATGCGCAGTGATTGAGAACCGGATACCGCCCGCACCGGCCATGGATGCGAGCATGGCGAAGGCGCCGCGGGTTGAGTCGGCGCGAAAGAGCACCTGGCCGATGACCACACAGAACATGGTCAGGAGCACGCTGGCGGCATGCTGGGCCCATCGGATTTGCGCGCCGCCCGGCTCCGGCTTCTTCCGGCGGAAGATGCGCCATGCGTGGTTGATGGTGATGTAGACGCCGTGGAAGAGTCCGAAGAGCAGAAACTGAAGTCCAGCACCGTGCCAGATGCCGATGATCAGCATGGAAAAGAGCGTGGGCACGGCCACCATCTCGGAAAAGCCTTCGAGCGTGGCGGAGCCTTTGCGCGAGACCTTCTTGCCATGCGCGAGACGGCGGCGGTTGATGGCAAGCGAGACCGGGTTGTAGAGGTACGTGGTCACGTAGCGGGTGAGCGTCATGTGCCAGCGTGCCCAGAAGTCGATGATGTTGGTGGCTTTGTAAGGCGAATCGAAGTTGAGCGGAAAGCGGATGGAGAACATGCGCGCCAGGCCAATCGCCATATCAGAGTAGCCGGAGAAGTCGAAGTACAACTGCATGGTGTAGCTAAGGACGCCCAGCCATGCGGGCACGAGTCCGAGGGCATGCGGATGCGCGAACGCTTCGTCGGCGTAGGGCGCGATGGCATCTGCGATGAACACCTTCTTGAAGAGCCCCATGATGAACCAGCTCAGGCCGACGCTGACATCGTCCGCGCGCAGACGATAACGGCGCTGCTGCTGCAACTGCGGCATGATCTCGCTGTGGTGCAGGATGGGTCCGGCGATCAGGTGCGGGAAAAAGGTGACGAACAGGACATAACTGGGCAGGTCCTGCGGGTCCGCCGCGCCCTGGCGCAGATCGACCAGATAGGCGATCTGGGTGAAGGTGAAGAACGAGATACCCAAGGGCAGCAGCACACCGGCGAACTGGTGATGCAGCGTAACCAGGCGGCCCAGGCCGGAGAGCAGCGGAAAGAGATACTTGTAATAGAAGAGCAGCAGCAGGTTGCCGCAGATGCCGATCCACATCAGCGCGGTCTGCAGCCGCGCGCGCTGCTGGAACCGGACCAGCAGCCGGGCGCAGAGATAGTTGAACAGGACCGAGCCGCCCAGCAGCCAGAGAAACTCCGCCCGCCATACCGCATAAAACGCCAGCGACATGAGCGCAAGCCAGACAATGACGACACGCCGTCCAATCAGGCCGGCAAGCTGATAGCCGAGCAGGGCCAGCGGCAGAAAGATGAACAAAAATCCGAAGGAGTTGAAGAGCATGGCGTCTGTGCGGCGGAGCGGCCGCTCACATCCTTAGGGTAAATCCGGAACGCGCCGAACGCCGGGATGCCGCTCTCGTTTTCCTTTTGCCATTGTCACCATGCTGTGCGATGCGGGCAGGTTTTGTTGTATCGTCGGTTGCGTCTGCCATGCACATAAAAACTGTTATTCTCCCGCTCCTCCTCTGCGCCTCCGCCGCGCTCGCTCAGGCCACTCCGGCCGCCAGCAAGCCCACAGCCGCGCCTGCCGCCGCGGCCGGAGACAAGGCGTGGATTGCGCAATCGAACCAGTACACGCAGATGCTGCTCGACATCGATAAGAAGTACTCGCCGGAACAGGAGTCGGCTGAGGGCCTTGCCGAATTTGACGAGCAAATCTCCGTGCCCACGCTGGCAAACGAGCTGGCCGAGCGCAAGGACCGGGACGCTGTGCTGGCCAGGCTGCAGTCGGCCGAGGCCAGCCAGGCCAACAAGTATGTGGCGGAAGATCTCGCCATCCTGATCAAGAGCACGCAGCACGAAGACCGGCGAGAGGACTACCAACTGCAACGGCAGGTGCCGTTTTCGAATGCCAGCAGCTATGTGTATTACGGCATACAGACGCTGCTTGACGATCAGACGGCGCCGGCGCGGCGCCAGGCGGCGGTCGTTCGCCTGAAGAAATATGCAGGCCTGGCGCCGGGATATCGACCCATCACCAGCATTCTCGAGGAGTATGTAACGCTGCAGATGGCCAAGCCAAATATGGTCTATCCGTCGAAGCAGCATATGGAGGTGTACCTGTCGCGCGATCCGGCGATCGTCGACGGTATCGCGGAGCTCTTTCGCAAATACAAACTCACAGGGTGGGAGCCGGCCTACGCCACGCTAAAGACGCAGCTTGCCGGCTATGACGCGTGGACGACGAAGACCGTGCTGCCCAAGGCGCGCGCGGACTTCCGTCTGCCGCCGGAGCAGTATGCGCTTGCCCTCGAAGGGTATGGGATCGACATACCGCCGGCGCAGTTAGCCAACATGGCGCATCAGTCGTTCACAGATATCCAGGCGCAGATGCAACCGATCGCGGCGCAGATCGCGCAGCAGCGGCACCTGCCCTCCGCCGATTACCGCGATGTGATGCGCAGTCTCAAGAAAGACCAGATCACCGGCGACGCCATTCTGCCGCTGTACAAAGGCCACCTGAGCGATATCGAGCAGATCATCCGTCAGCACCGGATCGTGACGCTTCCGAATCGGCCGGCGATCATCCGGCTGGCGACCGCGGCAGAGACGGCGCAACAGCCCGCACCGCACATGGTGCCGCCGCCCTTTCTGCACAACACCGGCCAGCGCGGCGTTTTTGTGCTGCCGCTGAACATGCCTGCGGTCGCAGGGGAGAAGAATACAGAGAAGTACGACGACTTCACCTTCGACGCCGCTTCCTGGACACTGATCGCGCACGAAGCGCGTCCCGGCCACGAGTTGCAGTTCGATTCAATGGTGGAGCACGGAGTCTCGCGCGCGCGTGCGCTGTATGCGTTCAACTCCACCAATGTGGAGGGCTGGGGGCTGTACTCGGAGTCCATCATCCTGCCCTACATGCCGCTGGAGGGTCAGCTTGTCTCGCTGGACTATCGCCTGTTGCGCGCGGCACGGGCGTTTCTCGATCCTGAGCTGCAGGCGGGGAAGATCCAGCCCGCAGACGCCATGCGCGTGCTGACGCAGGATGTGGTGCAGTCCGATGCCTTCGCCCGCGAAGAGGTAGAACGCTATACGCTGAAAGCTCCCGGACAGGCCAATAGCTACTTCTACGGTTACACAAAGCTGGTGGGACTGCGCAAGGATACGGAAGCGGCGCTGGGTGGCAACTTCAATCAGCTCCGGTTCCACGACTTTCTGCTGGCGCAGGGACTGCTGCCGCCGGACCTGATGCGCAAGGCGGTCATGGAGGATCTTGTTCCGGGGGAGAAAGCGGCAGCGGCCGGACAGTAGAGCCGGAACGAGGTTCGCGAGCTCAGAGCAGGTGTATCTTCCCGGTATCCAGTTCGTAGACGGCGCCCACCACGTTAATGCTCTTGTTCGCCAGGTGCTGCGTGAGCACTGGCTGGGCCCGCCGCAGCCGCTCGACGTTGTGCCGAACATTCGCTTCGACCGCATGCACCTGCAGGTCCTTCTCGCCTTCCTTGAGCGCCTCGGCGATGCCGGGCTGCAGAGCGTCCACCAGCAGGTAAATGTGTCCGGGAAGCGCCTCGGTCTTTTTCGCATTCTTCAGCACGGCGGCGACCGCCCCGCAGTTGGTATGTCCCAGGACCATCACCAGCGGCGCGCGTAAAACCTCCACTGCGTACTCCAGGCTGGCCAGGTTGTCGGTGTTCATATAGTTGCCGGCCACGCGGGTGACGAAGAGGTCGCCGGGCCCCTGATCGAAGACCAGTTCCGGGGCGACGCGCGCATCGGCACAGCCCAGAATGGCGGCCACTGGGTACTGAGCGATGGCGCGGGCGGCTCGGCCGGCCGAGTAGTCCTTGGCCGTGGGTTGATTGCGCGCATACCGCGCGTTCCCTTCGACCAGCCGCTGGAGCGCCGCCGCGGGGGTGATGGCGTTCTGCGGTGATGTTTGGTCGTGGGTGGAAGCGGCCGTTTGAGCCAGGCCGCGCATCCCGGTTACGGCGGCTCCCACTGCCAGGCCGCAGGCGCCCCTCAATATGCTTCGCCGGGTCAAATCGTCTGCCATGCTGTATCCCCCTTGTGAAGGCGGACCCAGCATATGCTCACCGCGGTCTCGGGCGCTATCTATCTTTCTGCCATGGAGGGCTGGAGAGGCCTGGTTGCGGCGCGAGTGTCGGCAAGCACGGCCATCGCGGCATTTCTTCCATTGACGCCAATCACGCTGCCGCCCGGATGAGTACAGGCTCCGCACATGTAGAGGCCGGGCATGGGTGTGCGTGCGCTCAGCCGGTTGCGCCACATGTATGGCGGCAGGCACTCTCCCTGAAAGATGTGACCGCCGGTGAGGCCGACGCGCTGCTCGATGTCCGGCGGGCCGAGGACCTGCACGTCAATCACCGCCTCCTCCAGATTGCTGCAGAAGCGGGCGAGCGAGCCGAGCACACGCTGCCGCACCAGATCGCGATGATCATCCCACGTGCCTTCTGCAAACGCGTAGGGGACGTATTGCGCGAAGACGCTCATGGTGTGCAGGGACTTACCTGCATCGGTTAAAGGCATGACACTGCGATCGTGCACGCTCTGAAAGTAGAGCTCGCACCAGAACTGCTCCGGCAGCCTGCCGGCAGAAGCGGCGGTAAAGCCGGACTTCCACTCCGCCTTGGTCAGCGGCGCATTGATCTGGCCGAGGTGATGCGGCTCGCAGGCGCCGGCATGCGTAGTCGGACGCGCGGTGAAATTAGGCAGCTCATGCAGCAGCACGTTCAGCTTCACGGTGCATCCCTGGATGGGAATGCCTTCAACCTTCGCGCGCCATTCCGCGTCCGCCGCCGTGCCGAGCATCTGGAGCGTGCGCCGGGGGTCGGCGTTCGAGATCACGGTCCTCGCCGCGATGCGCTCTCCCCCTTCGAGCAGCACGCCCTCGCCGGGCAGAATCTGCGCTACGGGAACACCCGCCGCCACGATCGCACCCGCTTCCCGCGCGGCATCGCAGAGATAGAACGACACCATGCCCATGCCGCCTGCGACGTATCCCCACATACCCGGCATACCGCCCAGACGGCCGGAGGAATGGTGGAAGCGGATGTACGCCGTGCCCGCATCGAAAGGGCTTGCATTGGTTCCGATCACGCCTTGCCCGAGCAGGGCGGTCTGCAGCCGCTCATCGCGCAGGTAGTGTTCCACGAACTCCGCCATCGACCAGTCGAAGAGGACGTGGCTGGCTTCGCTGTCCTGCCCCAGCCGCTGCTCCAGCTCTTCGCGCGAAGGCGCATCGCCGATCCATGTGTCGCGATCGCTTGCCGGACGCAGCGCGTCACGCAGGCGACGGATGACGCCGCTCATGGCGCGCCAGCCTTCTACATCGCCGGGGCTGAAGCGGCGGATCTCCGCTTCGCAGCGATCGTCGTCGTCCCACAACTGGACGCTGCCGCCATCGAGCAGCGGAACGAACAGGCCGTTGACCGCGGGCGTCCAAGCAAAGCCGCGCCGCGGCAGCTCCAGCTCCTCGATGATCAGCGGATGAAGCAGGCCGGCCAGGTAGGCGCAGGGCGACATGCGCACCCCGGGAAAGGGCTCTTCAACGGTGCACGCGCCACCCACGCGCTCCCGTGCTTCGAGCACCAGAACACGCTGGCCGCCGCGCGCCAGGTAGGCCGCGCAGGCGAGTCCATTGTGCCCGGCGCCCACGATGACAACGTCCCAGGCGCGGGCCGCCAGCTCACGCATCGGCGCCGGAAGGCCTACCCTGCCCAGCACCCCGGCCGTCGGCGAAACGGAAACCTCGCTCATGCTCATCTGCTCTCCGCAAGCAAGTCTGTCACGGATGAGGGTCGTTGCGCACGCGGATGCATTTGGCGGCGCTTGCCGTATGCTGGCCAGCATGGGTGAGCGGGAGCGGGCGCTGTTGCAAAGCATTCGCAATCGGGCGGGGATGCGGCGCGGTGGGGTGCGCGTGGGCATTGGCGACGACGCAGCCGTCCTCGCGCTTCGCCAGGGGGAAGAGATGGTGGTGACCACCGACTTTTCGCTCGAAGACGTCCACTTCCGGCGTGGCTGGCATGCGCCGGAGGCCGTGGGGCACAAATGCCTGGCACGCGGACTGAGCGATATAGCGGCCATGGGTGCGCGGCCGGTCGCCGTCTTCATCTCCCTCGCCGTACCACGGGAGTTCGTGCGTCCGGAAGGCGGCGCTGCAGGAGCGGGGAAGAGCTGGGTGAGCCGCTTCTACGATGGCCTGCTGGCGCTGGCGGAGCGCTCTGGAGCCCCGCTGGCCGGCGGGGACCTGGCGCAGTCGCCCGGATCCGGATTGCCGGGTGCAGGCGCCAGGGCCGTCGCCGACATCGTTGTGGTGGGCGCCGTGGCGCGAGGCCGCGCACTGCTGCGTTCGGGAGCGCGCGCCGGCGATGCTGTCTACGTGACCGGATCGCTCGGTGGAGCAGCGGCGGAGTTACGCCAGGTGGAGCGAACGCCACGACGCTTCCGCAAGCTGACGAAGGCCGCTGCGAACCACCCGCACTTCTTCCCGGAGCCGCGCTTGCTGGCGGGGCAGGCGTTGGTGCGGCGTCGTCTGGCGACCGCAGCCATTGACGTGAGCGATGGCCTTTCGGTGGATCTGGCGCACGTGTGCGAAGAGTCCGCAGTACGTGCGCAGGTTGAAGCCGAGGCGCTGCCGCTCGGGCCGGGCACGCTCCTGACGGACGCATTGCACGGCGGCGACGACTACGAATTGCTCTTCACCGCACGGCCGGAGACACGGGTGCCGGCACGGATGGGCGGCGTCGCCGTGACCCGCATCGGCCGCATGCTGGCGAAGGGCCGCGGCAAGCCCACGGTCGAGCTGCGGGAAGGGGGCGTGTGGCGGGCGCTTGCCGCCGAGGGATGGCAGCACTTCTAAACCGGTTTCCCTGCTGCCGTGTATCACGCAGGCTGGTGGAGTGAGGCTCTTCCTGACGGAAAGGCCTCGCGTTCTTTTGCGGCTCCGCCTCACATCTACAGGAAAACCAGTCTAGCCGGCGTGGCCCGGCCGTTCTCTGCGCCTATTGCATCGGCGTGCTCATCTAAAGAGCATGGGTACACGAAAGAAAGACCTCGCGCTCTCGGTGCTGGACCAATCTCCGGTGCCCTCGGGATCGACTCCGGGCGAGGCGCTTCAGAACTCGATCGACCTGGCGCGGCAAGTGGACGCCCGGGGCTACCACCGCTACTGGATGTCGGAGCACCACGCGATGGATACGCTGGCCTGCACGGCGCCAGAGGTGATGCTGGCGCGCATCGGCGCGGAGACCAGGCGGATCCGCATCGGCTCCGGCGGCATCATGCTGCCGCATTACAGCGCCTACAAGGTAGCTGAAAGCTTCCGCCTGCTGCATGCGCTCTACCCGGGCCGGGTCGATCTCGGCATAGGGCGCGCGCCTGGGGGTGGGCCGGTAGAGGCGCTGGCCTTGCGGCGGGAGCGCGTGGGACGGCCGGCGGAAGATTTTCCCGATCAGTTGGCGGAGCTGCTCGCGTTTCTCAAGAAAGACTTCTCGGCGGAGCATCCGTTCAGCGGGTTGCGTGTGGCGCCCGATGCGCCGGGCATGCCCGAGGTATGGCTGCTGGGTTCAAGCATGTGGAGCGCGCACGCCGCAGCCCAGTTTGGACTCCCCTACTCCTTCGCACACTTCTTCAGCCAGGAATCCGCGCGTGCCGCTATGGAGATATATCGCACCTCCTTTGCGATGGGTGGGGAGATTGCAGAGCCGCATAGCTCGGTGGCCGTGGGCGTGATCTGTGCCGATAGCGACGAAGAGGCGGAGCATCTGGCATTGAGCGTGCGCCTGCTGATGCGCCGCATCCGCCAGGGCGATCGGCGACCCGTGCCATCGCCGGAAGAGGCGCTGCGTGAGCTGGGCGCGACGTCGCGGCATTCGGATGAGCAGGGCGAGTGGCCGCGCTACTTCATCGGCACCCCGGAAAAGGTACGGAGCAGGATGGAGCAGATGGCAGCGGCACTCGAGGTGGACGAGATGGTGTGCGTCTCCATTGTGCACGACCATGCGGCGCGGCTGCGGTCCTATGACTTGCTGGCGGACGTGTTCGAGCTCAATCCCTCTCGGCTCGCCGCGTAGCTACCTGCGCTGAAGGCGATCGAGCTGCAGGCTCTTCGCCGGTCAGACCGCGACCGCTCGCAGAGAGGGCTTGTGCAGCGTAACGAATGCCAGGATATGGGGAGGCAGAACCGTCGACAGATATTCGACCTCGAATCCAGTGCTGTGCAGTGCTTCTGTGAGCACACCCGGGCTGAAAACGTGATGGTGCATGCAGCGGTTCTCGAAGTTCTTGAGCGAGCGCTCCCGGAATTGCTGCGGCGTGCCCGCGGGCTTATCGATCTCCAGATCGTGCAGCGCGAGGATCTCGTCCAGATGCGTTAGATCGTCGTCCTGCACATTGTTCCGGAGATCCTGCTCAAGGTGAGCGAAGGTGGTATTCGGCCGGCGGCGGTCAAATGTGTACGCCTTGTTCGGCAGAAGAATCAAAGCGCAGCCGTTCGGCTTCAGCACGCGCCGCCATTCCCCAAGCGCCTTGAGCGGATTTGCAACATGCTCCAGCACATGCGAGGCGAGGAGAAAGTCGTAGGTCTCGTCTTCGAGGAAGGCCAGCCCGGTAGCATCTGCAATGTACTGCTGGCCGGACGGTGCGCCGGGAAGGTATTCGAAGGTAGCCCCGGCCGCGCCCGTCGACCAGACGGTGCTGGCCGCGTAATTGCAGTTATCCACCGAGGCGGCGAGCGCGTACACCGGAGGCACGAGATAGTTCGGTTTTTGCGGTGAAAAGACGCTGCTGGGGCCGCCGATCTCCAGCCCTCGTTTGCCTGCAACCGCAGTGGCCATCCGGCGACGATACCATGCACGTTTGAGGTTCGCCGCAAGCAGCCCGTGCCGTTTAACACCCGCCGCGATCTCTTGGAAGGTCCTGGCCACAGGGCAGTCTATCACCGGCTGAAGCGAGCACCGGCTGAAGCGAAACTCAGACCTGCATGACCTCTTTCTCCTTGGCCTTGCTCATCTCTTCCATGCGCTTGATCTCTTCATCGGTCAGCTTCTGGATCTCCTCGAGCGCGCGCTTCTCTTCATCGCCGGAGATCTGCTTGTCCTTGGCGGCCTTCTTGATCGATTCGTTGCCGTCACGGCGTATGTTGCGGATACCGGTGCGATGCTCTTCCAGTACTTTGTTGAGCTGCTTGACCACATCTTTACGGCGCTCCTCGGTCATGGCCGGAATCTTCAGGCGGACGACCTTGCCGTCGTTTTGCGGATTGAAGCTTGAGTCGGCGAGGCGCAGGGCCTTCTCGATATCGGCGATCCCGCCGGGATCGAAGGGTTGGATCAGGATGGTCTGCGCGTCGGGCGTGGAGAGTTGCGCGACCTGGTTCAGCGGCATCTCCGAACCGTACATGGCGACGCGCACCTGGTCGAGCATCTGAATGTTGGCGCGTCCGGTGCGGGTGGAGTGCAGGTTTTGCCCGAAGTCCTTCACGGCCTTCTCCATCCGCGTCTTGAGCTGGGTTTGAACCGATTTGAGAGCCGGGATACTGCCCATTGCCGAGACTGCCATGGTGTGTGTTCTCCCTTAAGTGATGCAAAAGGAGATTTTATGGCATTTCTTCTGTTCGCGTGAGCGCCTTACACGCTCTGCGCGGCCCGGGATTCATCGGCCATGGCGAAGACGGCGGGAAGATCCATGGACATGGGAGTGCCTTCGACTGAAAAGACCGTCTGCTGTTCCAATCCGCTAGCTGAGGTGACAACCGAGGCGATCGCTGTGGCCATGGTCACCTCATCTTGCATCTCGTGCTCCTCACACACGCACCGGAGGCCGCTGGCGAGCTAAGCCGACGTGGTCAATCCCGTGCTCGCCGCCTGCTCGTGCGCATGGTAGCTGGAGCGGACGAGCGGGCCGGATTCCACATGCCGAAAGCCCATCCGCAGCGCCTCCGCCTTCATCGATGCGAACTCATCGGGCGCGTAATAGCGGGTCATGGGCAGGTGATCTCTGGAGGGCCGCAGGTATTGGCCGATGGTCAGGATATCCGTGCCGACGGCGGCCAAATCGCGGTAGACGGCCAGCAACTCCTCCGTCTCCTCGCCCAAGCCCACCATCACGCCGCTCTTGGTGACCACGGTCGGATCCATGCGCTTGGAAGCTTCCAGCAGCTTGAGCGTGCGCTCGTACCGCGCGCCGGAGCGCACGGCGCGGTAGAGGCGCGGTACCGTCTCGGTGTTGTGGTTCAGGACCTCGGGATGGGCATCGACGACAACCTTGATCGCATCTTCACGGCCCTGGAAGTCCGGGATGAGGACCTCGATCTGGCACCCGGGGGCCTGGCGGCGCACCTCTTCGATGACCAGCGCGAAGGCGCGGGCGCCTCCAAGGATATCGTCATCGCGATTCACACTGGTGATGACGGCGTGCTTGAGTCCGAGGGTGGCGACCGCCTCGGCCACACGGCGCGGCTCGTCGAAGTCGATGGCCTCCGGGCGTCCCTTGGGCACGGCGCAGAACCCGCAGCGGCGCGTACAAGTGTTGCCCAGCATCATGAAGGTGGCGGTCTTATGGTTCCAGCACTCGCCGATGTTGGGACAGTGCGCCGATTCGCAGACGGTGTGCAGATTGAGATCGCGGGCCAGCTTCTTGAGGGAATGATAGTTGTCGCCGACCGGAGCACGGGCCTTGAGCCAATCCGGCTTCGGTGCGGGACTGCGCGGCGCGGTGCTGATCTGCACCAGATCCAGCGGCGGCGCGGTGGGGACGAAGACGGGCGTGAACAGTTGGAGATCGGCCACAGGGATACCTGTTGCTATTTTAGCGTCTCGGCCCTCGGCGCCGGTTAGCGCAGGCGCTCGCGGACCTCAGGGCGGACCAGGTAGAGGAAGAAGACAAAGTTTACCGTTGCCATGACCACGTATTGGAACTGGTGAAAACGGAAGAGGCTCCAGCAGAAGAAACACATGGAAAGGAAGACAGCGGCGAGCGAGAGCGCCCAGCCCCAGCGGAGGCGGCGCATGAGACCGAAGCCCGCGAGGACGAAGAAGGTGGAGAGCAGCAGGACGCCGATCGTCGGTGCGCCGGCCGCAAAGCGATGGCCCAGCACGCCCACCACGCCGATAAAGGCTGTTGCCAGCATCCACAGGGCAATGGCGGCCATGCCGGGCAGCAGGGCCCTGGAGATGTCGGCGGGCGTCGGCGGCGGCGTCTTCATAAGGTGTGGAGATAGGCCAGCAGGTCGTTGAGCTGCTGCTGATCGAGATCCTGGCCGGCGGCGGGCATCATATTGCGGCCGTGCAGAATGACCTCAAGGACGCGGTCATCGCGCGATGGCGCGCCGCTGGGCAGGTAGGACTTGCGAAAGATCCCATACAGGCTGGGGCCATGGAGCGCCTGTGTCTCATAGGCGTTGTGGCACTTGGCACAGGCCGAGATGAAAACAGAGCGGCCCGCGGCCTCCTGTGCATTGAGCTCAGCCGGCGGTTTGCCTGGAGGCAGCGTTCGGCAGCCGGCGGGGGGCAACAGCAGCACAGGAGCTAAAAGGAGGCGGCGCAAGTTCCCATTCTAACTGGCTGAATCTCTCGGGACTAGATGACAGGGTCGTGGTGCAGTGTGTCATCCTGAGCGAAGCACGCCCCTGCCGCGTAGTCGAAGGATCTGCTTCTTTCCTTCAACTCCACGACGCGAGGGGCTGGCGAGGGCACTGGCTAACGGCGAGGGTACCCCTTGTACAGCTTGACGGCGCCGGGCGTGCCTGAGGCGGCGGGCGCAACCGACAGCGTGTAGGTGGAGGTGCCGGCGGCGTAATTCTTGTCCCCGGAGTACTGGACTTGAATGAGGTAAGCCCCGCTCTCGGCGATATTCAGCGAAAAAGTATCTGCTGGCAGGTTTAATGGGCCCGTGGTGACCTGCGCTAGCGGATCGGTGACCTGATAGGCGAGGGTGCCCGTGGGCACCGGTCCCGGCGCGGCGGAGACCACTTCCACGCTGACCGCCTGTGCCCCCGAATTGACCGGAGGATTAGGGTTCGCCAGGGTGACGATGATGCTCGGAGACGCTTTGGGGATGTTGACACCACACCCGGACAGCAACAGTACCGGCGCCAGAAGCAGAAGCATGAAGAGGAACTGCAAGCTGGAGCGACGGTGCATGTGGGTCTCCTGACAGCCCCTTGGAACGAAAACGCAGTATGGCGTGGCATCAGCATGCCTCAAATTGGACGCCTGCCGCAAGTACGCTCTGGGCAAATGAGCCTCAAAGCGGCACCGCTGGCAATCCAACGTCATGGCCCAGTCCGGCGTCCTGGTTCAGTCCCGCGCCGCGATCGCTTCCGCCAGCTTGTCCATCACCGCGAGTTCCGCATCGCTCCCCGGATGCCGGTCATTGACCAGAATGGAAAAGGCCAGGGTGCGGCCGGAGGCTGCGATCAGATATCCGGACAGGGCACTCGCCTCCGCAAGCGTGCCGGTTTTGGCAAAGAGCTTGCCTTTGAGCGGGGAGCGCACAAAGCGCGTGCCCAGCGTACCGTCGATGCCCGCAACGGGAAGGGTCGCCCGGTAGGCGGCGCCCCAGGGCTGCCGCGCGGCGTAGGCCAGCAGCATAGTGGCGGCACGCGGCGCGATGAGGTCTTCCGCCGAAAGTCCTGAGCCGTCATAGAAGAAGAACTCCTGCGGACGCACGCCGGCGTTGATCAGGAACTGGCGAACGACGCGCGCGCCCTGAGGAAACGACCCGTCGTTCGCGAGCAGCTTGCCCAGGGTACGCAGGGCAAGCTCGGCGTGCAGGTTCTGGCTGACCTTGTTGGTGACCACAAGATCCTGTGCCAGCGGTGGGGAGACGTGGGTGGCGAGGATACGATGGCCGCCCGTTGGCGGTTCCACGGTGAGTGCCGCCACTGCACGAAGCGCCAGCGGTTCGCTCATCTCCTCCAGCGGCGGCTGTGTGTCCACGGAGAGCCGGTGCCGGGCGGCGGCATGGCCGCTTACCGTGATGCCGCGTTGACGCAGCATCTCCAGCAACGCCTGGGCGGCGAACTGGGCCGGATCCTCGATTGCCAGCCCGGCATGCACGCCATCCGTGCCCAGGGCAGTGGTGCCGAAGAGCCGCACCTCGAGAGACCCCGGCGTGCGGTCAATGCCCGGATGCGCCGCGACTCCTCGGGCCACGGTTCTCATGCTGTTGGAAAGGGTGTAGTAGCTGATCGGCGGGTCCCATTGCGCGGTGGGCACACTGCTCGGAAGCGCTCCCGGCGTGACGTTCAGGAAGATTGCATTGTCGTTGACCGTCAGGGCAGAGACGGGTGCACCGTAGAGCCATTCCAGATCCTTCACACCCCAGCCGGCCCCGTACCGTTCCAGCGGATACCACGTGTCATCGCCCACCACGTCCCCCTGAACGGAGTGCACGCCGGCGCGGACGACCTGGTCGGCAAGATTCTCCAGCGCAGCGAGCGGAGGGTTGGGGCGTTCGGTTCTGGCCCCGTAGGGGAGCGCGCGGCCGGAGATGTTCGGATCACCGGCCCCCAGGATGGCGAGCGGTCCATGCAGCGTACCGGCCGAATCGACCGCACCCTCCGCCACCACGTTGGTCGTGTAGGTGAGCGCAGCCGGCAGCAGGGCAAAGGCTGCCCCAGTCGTAAAGAGCTTGGCGTTCGAGGCGGGCTGGAAGAGCTGTCGGTCGTTCAGGGAGAAGACCTGCCGCCCATCGAGGCTGACGACCGAGATACCCCAGTGGGCTCCGGCCACAGCCGGATCAGCCAGCAGCCGATTGACCGCCCGGGCAAGCGGTTGGGAGACGGCAGGGTGTGGATGTCCCGGTTTCCGTGCCGTGGCGTGGATCTGGCCGTGAGCGTGAGCCTGCATGCAGCCGGACGAAGCGGCGAGCAGCAGGGCGAGCACAATACCGGGGCGCTCATTCATCTCAACGCGCAGTCTAGCAGGGCCCGTATGCAGGACTGCTCGCGGGGTCAGTCGCCGAATCTCTCGGCGCCGCGAGCTTTGGCCTTGGCCGCCTCTTCTTCCCGATTCTTTGGGGGCGCGTTCGTCTCGAGCGAACTGAGCAGACGAGCCGAGACGCGGGCCACATCCTCCACTGCCGCCAGGAAAGCGTCCTCGTTTGCCTTCGACGGTTTATGGAAGCCGCTGATCTTCCTCACGTATTGGAGCGACGCAGCGTGTACCTCTTCATCAGTCATGGGAGGGTCAAAATTGAATAGCGTCTTGATATTGCGGCACATCTGCTGAACCTCATGATGCCGGTGGGCTGTACGAAACCCCGGCAAGTTGTCCGAAAGCCCATCGGGCTGTATGAGCCCGACGGGTTGTACGAAAGCTTAGATCAGACGTTCGTTGAGTGGGTTCACTTCCATGTTGATTCTTTCGGCATGGCGACGAGGTCCTGCTTGTTCGTTCGGTGTTGGTAACCTGCGAATGTCTGTTAACTGAGTCGATGCCCCATTAGAAGAGAGATCCTCACAGGAGAGGTCCCTCGCAGGCAGCCCTACACTCGTTTCAGCCCGGGTAATGGGCTGGGTATCGATGAGCTGTGGAGATGGTGATGAAGCCGTGGATACTTTGTTATTCAGCCCGTTGTCATTTGCGCTGTTCTTGGCGTCTGCACAGTGAGCGCGCAGAAGCCTGCCTGGAAGCCATCGCCGGGACATACGGAGATGCCGATATGGCCGGGGAGCGGCGCCTGATCCACAGCCTGTCGCGGGGCCAGAGTACGCTGAGACGTCGGGAGAAGACTTTCATCCCGGCGGGAGGCCGGCGATCGGCGTGAGCAACGTGATGCGGCCTACGATGACGGTCTATTCGCCGAAGGGAAAGAATACGGGCGCTGCGGTGGTCGTGTTTCCTGGTGGGGGCTATCAGATTCTTGCCATCGATCTTGAAGGCACGGAGGTCTGCGACTGGCTGACGCCGAGGGGGATCACGTGTGTGCTGTTGAAATACCGCGTGACGGATGTGGGGCCGTATCCGAAATCGGGGCCGTATCCGGAATCACCGATGGCCTTGGAAGATGCGCAGAGAACGGTGGGGCTGGTGCGCTTTCATGCGGCGGAGTGGCACATCGATCCGCATAAAATTGGCGTGCTTGGGTTTTCGGCAGGTGGGCATCTGGCGGCAGCGATCAGCACGCTCTATGCGAAGCGTTTTTTTCCGGCTGTCGACGCCGCCGACAAAGAAAGTTGGCGCCCGGATTTTGCGGTGGCTATCTATCCGGGCATCTGTCGCTCTCCGCGGCGGAATGGGATGCTAAGCAAGGCGCCAAAAAGTTTGTGGTTCCTCATCCGGCGACTGCCGATAGAGAGTCTTAGCGTTGAATCCCGATATTGCTGTCACCGCCAACGCCGCCTACGTTTTTGCTGCAGGCGGAGGATGACCACGAGGACAACGTAAACGACTCGCTGGGGTATAGATTGCGCTGAAGAACGCTGGGGTTCCGTGGAGATGCATCTGTATGCGCAGGGCGGCCATGCCTTCGGCCTGCGGCGCACGAAGTTTCCGATAACCGCATGGCCTGAGTTATTGAAGATGTGGACTGCGGACCATCGGAATGGTCGCGGAGCAGGATGCTCCGAGTTAATCGCGCTGCGTTCGCCCTCGATAACCGAGCTGGCTCTTCAGCGCGGCCGCGTTTGATCAGTGCTTCGCCGATTAACGCACTCAGCGAGTGTATTTCCAGTCGCTATGAAGGAATCGAGATCTCTCTTGCGCGTTGGGGCTCACTGTCCTTATCACCGCAGCTTCGCATACTCCGCCCTGGCCTGCCTGAGGACAGGAAGATCGGGGTCGGCTGTTTTCCATAACGCGAAGAACTTCTCGTACGCATCCTTGGCTTGAGCGCCCTCGCCCGCAAGCACGTAGCCGCGTGCCATGCCCAGATAAGATAGCGCATAGTATTGTCCCCAGTACGGGTGAACCCAGGTGGCTCCCCAACTGGCGCCCTCATGGTCCGCGATCTTCCGGAATTCCGCCGCCGCTTCCGCGCCTCTCTTCATGTGCAAATAAACCAGCCCGCGCACGTAAACCGCATCGGGATAAGCACGCTCGTACGGCGAGGCGGATGCCAGCAGCTCGATGCCTTTGGCCGGTTCGATCATCGCCTCAATCTCGGGCAACTGCACGGCATTCCAAATTGTTCCGTTGGGAAAGAGCTTCGAAGTTTCGGCGGCGAGCTTTTTCGCCTTGGCGGTTTCACCGCACATTGCCAGCGCCAGAGCCGGACGCCCGAGCCGGCGCGCCTTTGGCAATTACCGGCCAGCGCATCGGCACGCGCGTCGGCATCCTCGAAATCGTCAGCGACGTATCGAAGGCCCTGCTTGCTGGCCGTCTCCGTACGCGCTGATATTTCTCACTGGATTCACGTCGTTGCCCATGCATGTTCAGGTAGGCCGCCTGCAGGCCGAAACTGAGGTATTCTTCGGGTTTGCCCGAAAACCACTGAATCTCGCGGGCAATCGACTGACTGATCGTCCTGGAGATACGCCAACTCGAGAAAGCGCTGGTGAATTCTCGAACCGTCGATGCCCAGCGCCCGTACCTTCGCTGCCACGGCTTCAGCTTCAGGCAGCCGATTCAGGCACATCAGCGCATCCAGTTGACGGCGCCACGGCGGCTCCACATGGGGTTCTAGGCGAGCTGATTCCTGACCTTCCTTCAGCCCATCTTCAAATTGCCCCATGTCGATGTAAGTAACGCTTAGCTGGTTGTGGGGACCCCAATTGCGGGGATAGTTGCGGGCAGACAATTGCTAGGCGTCGATCTCTTTATCCAGCTCACCCGTGAACCTGTAATAGATAGGCGCGTGATATCGGTCCGCTCGGTCTCGGATACGTGATCGACGAGGCTGAAAGCTCGTTTCGCATCTTCGGCACTGCGCTCCATGTCACCGGCCTGTTTGTACGCGATGCCTCGAAGATAGTAGGCCATGGCAAAATTCGGATCGATCGCGATCGCCCGCTCGAATAACGGGATCGCCGCTCGAAAATGACCCTGGCCCATGATGGAAAGGCCCGCGGTGTAAGTTCTGAAGAGCGTCCAAGGGAAGAAGTGGTGGCCTGTTCGAGCGGAGTGTTGTGCTCGCGTATCGTGTTGAGCGATTCGCCGACGCGGGAACGGAACATTGCTCGCGATCATGGTTAGAGCGTTGAGCACTTCTTCCTTTCGGGCGGCCTGCGACCTGCTCCTCATCGAGAATCTCGCCATGCGGCAATTGACGGCTTTCAGGCCCAGGACATACTGGTTTCCGATGCTCGCCATCGAACCGTCCAGGGCGGCGGCGCTTCCCGTCCGTTCGCTGGATCTCTTCGCGCAATCTCCGGAGCCAGGCGCGCGTCGGCAGGCTTATCCATCAGGCGAAGGCGTCTGCCGGATGCGTTCGTCGGAGATCAGACTCAGGAACGGCGACTGTTCCAGCTGCACAGCCAGGCCTGGCGAATGTGCCATCAAAGACCGGATTGCTGGTGGAATTCGTGAAGTCGGCGAGCACGACGGTGTCTTTTTCAGTAAGCACCGGTGCGCGATGGACGAACAGTTTCCAGGCGCCGGCGGCCACCACGACGAGAAGGACTGCCGCGGTGGCGATCCATCCCCAGGGCCTGGTCTCTTCCACCGCAGTTCACCGTTAATGGATCGCGGCAACAACGTTGAGTTCGCGGTCCGGCACCAGCTGCGCGTCTTCCGCAACGGTAGCCGCGCCTGGCACGGTGACGATGTACTGGTGATCCTGCGGCTCGCCGGCGCCTTGCCTGGAGAAGTGGTCCGGCTGAGGTTGGGTTCTTCGACGAACGTATCCGGCCAGATTGTTTTCATCAGGTCGTCTTTGGTGACGACCTGCTTGTTGTGGCGGATGAGAACCAGCAGGATCTGAAAAGCCTTGGGCGCGATGGGGACGGTTTCGTCTTCGCGCAGCAGCAGTTCCTTCTCCGGATCAAGGCGGAAAGGGCCGAACTCGTAGAGCTTGCCGGGTCTTCGGGTCAGCGCTTGCGGCCATGGGAAAGCACCTCGTTCCTGCTCCAGTACCGGAACTCCGGCAAAACCAGGCGTGTATGGCCTGCTCAGCCCTCCGTGAGGTTCATCCCTTCCCGCTGGTCGGCTCAAATCTGGAGAATGGGCTGTCGGGAAAACAACTCCGGTCTTCACAGTGACGGATTTTAGCATGATTTCTCTGCTGACTCAGGCGACGCGACTCGCTCCTCGCACCGCGCCGAAATCCGCTCGTTTCTGCCGCTTAGCAAGAAACCGAGAAATCATCAGAAATAATCATTCCGCTCCAAAGGACTTCCCGGCGCCTTTGCGGCAAGCTGCCGCCATGCTTTCCCGGCAGGCGGTTCTCGGGACAGCGCAAAGGCAGGAGCGATGGCAAAGCGCACCAGGATCACGATCGAAACCGATTCGCTTCTGGTTCTTCGGGGGCGAAAGTCGCTGTGGGCCTGGTGTCCGCAGTGCGGCGCGGAGGCGGAGATGATCCCGCTGAATGACGTCGGTGTGGTTTCGAACCTGCCGCCGGCGGAGGTGCAGGCATGGATGGAGTCGTCCAGACCTGCACCACACGAAGACGGCTGATGGCACTGCTCTCATTTGCCTGAACTCCATGCTCAAACGGGTGCGGAGAACGAGGGACGGAGAACCGGCTCGCGGCTGATCTCCTGCTGCAACGGGAAAAACTCAATCGAACGCAAAGGAGAGACCATGAAACTCAGCAACACAGCAAAGGCTATGACCATCGTCGCGGTCTTCGCGCTCGCTCTGACCGCAGCGCCGGCAGCGAAAGCCGCCGACAGGGGCTGCTCGAAAGCCACCCTGAGGGGCACCTACTCAGATCAGGACACGGGAACCATCGTTGGAGTCGGGCCGTTCGCCGGTGTCAATGTGGACACCTTCGATGGAAGAGGGAAGATCACGATTAGTGGAATTTCCAGCCTGAACGGCAGCGTTTCCGCGGGATTGGAAACTGGCACTTACCAGGTGAACCCTGATTGCACCGGTACGTATACGGTCACGGGTGGAGGCATAACCATCGACGCCTTTTTCGTGATCGGTCAGGCCGGGAACGAACTGCAGATCGTCATCACAGACCCCGGTACGGTGATCAACTGCGTCGCACGGAAGCAATTTCCAGAGCACCACGACTAAAGGCAGCGATCTGTTCTCCAGTTGGGATCGGCCGGATCGATACGATCCGGCCGTTTCATTCGTTGGCGCTGATGAGGACCGGTTGCCGTGCCCTCCAACGCCTGTGCAGCTTTCAATTGACGAAAACAGGCCGATGCGCAGTGGCTTCGGTATCCGACGGTGTCATCAATCCCCGGCCGGATTGATTCCGAGAGGCGCGTTTGCGATCGTTCAATCCCCAGCCGCCGGGATGCGACTACGAAGTCCCTTCAAGTGTTGTCTCTGACGTAAATGTGGAGTTGCAGAACGATGGCAAAACGATTCAATCCCTGCGCGGCTGGCTGGAGATGGTGCACAGCCGCGCAGGCCGGGCTTAGTTGTTGCGGGCGTACTGCTTGAGCTGGCCGGCGTTCTCGAAGGCCGAGGCCTGGAGCAGACCGGAGTTGCCGCAGTTGTCGATGGTCGCTGTGCCGTTGTCGTCATGCACGAAGAGCAGGTACTGCTTGCCAATCTGCATGGGAAACTTCTGCGCGTCGTTCTCGCTGAAGATGGTCACCGTATCCTGTCCGGCGGCTTTGCCGTGAATCAGCCGGTCGACGTGCACCACATAGCGGACGCCGTCCACGTGCTCGGAGCTCTCCGGAACGAACTGGGCCGATTGGACCGTGCCGACGATGGCGGCGGCGGAATCGTGCAGCTCTTCTTTGACCGTGAGGCGATTGCTCTGGCACTGGGCGAGGGCGGCGGTGGCGGCGAGGACGAGAAGGACGACGGTGATGATGGTCTTCATGGCTGCGATCTCCTGTGCAGTGCGACAGCGCTGATGGAGAATCCCACGAAGCCGGGTCGGGGCCAACAAATTCTTGCCGTTTAGGCATGAAATTTCCATTACTACGGGTTACTCCGTTCTATGGCAAATTGACGCCGTTTGGCGCGTTTGTACCGTGACCTTGCAGGTCGAATGCCCTTCAAGGACCGCAGCCGAGGCAGCCGGAAACCGTGGCCGGCGCGGTACAAGTCATCTGGATTGTGCAGCTTGGGAGGTTCATCGGCGGGGCACGATGAGACTGGGGCGATATAGCGCCGCGAGCTCCGCAGGCACAAAGCCTGCGCCTAGTTGGTAACCTATTGCGATCATGCATTCCAGCCGAGAATTCCGTCGTGACGCTGCCACCTGGGAGCTGCGAAGCCGGGTTTTGGTACTCGGGTGCATTACGCAGGTCATGGGCATTCTGAACGTTACGCCCGACTCTTTCTCCGATGGAGGCCGCGTACGCTCCACTGCGGAGGCGGTTGAGACGGCGCTCAGGATGTTCGACGAGGGTGCGGCCATCGTCGATATCGGGGGCGAATCCACGCGTCCCGGAGTAGCGGTGGAGATCAGCGACGCCGAGGAACTTGGCAGGGTGTTGCCGGTGATCGAGGGCATCCGCGCGCACAAGCCGGACGCGCTGCTGTCGATCGATACCTATCGTGCGGCCACGGCGCGTGCCGCCGTCATGGCCGGCGTGGAGATCGTCAACGACGTGAGCGGCTTGCTATGGGACACCGCCATGGCTTCGACCTGCGCGCAGCTGGGATGCGGCGTGGTAGCGATGCATACCCGCGGGCGTCCGGCGGAGTGGAAGAGACTGCCGCGGCTCAAAGATGGCGAGGTGACGCCGCTGGTGCTGCGTGGGTTGCGTGAGCGGAAGCAGGCGGCGCTGGACGCCGGTATTCGACGCGAGCGGTTGGTGCTGGACCCGGGATTCGGCTTCGGCAAGGCATTCGAGAACAACTACCCGCTGCTGGCCGGGCTCAGCGAACTGCGATCGCTGGGGCAGCCGTTGCTGGCCGGAGTCTCGCGCAAAGCGTTTCTGGGCCGGACGCTCGGGCAGCGGTATGCGGCCATGGGTGCGCCGCTGGAGGTTCCCGCGGATGGGCGCAGCTACGCGACGGTAGCCGCCATTACTGTGGCCGTGCTGCATGGCGCAGACCTGGTGCGTGTCCACGAGGTGAAGTCGGCGGTGGATGCAGCAGCGATCGCGGACGCGGTGCTCGCGGCGACCTAAAATATTAGAGTGAACTGAGAGCGCCGCTTTTAATGCTTCTTGCCGGGAGCGATGCGATTGGCCTCGAAGCTGACGATCTTCCATTCGCCGGAACGCCGATGGTAGACGCGGGTATAGCGGTATTCGCCGCTGATGTCGCGATCGCCGCTGGTGCCGGTGACCTCCGCGCGCGAGGTCACGACGGCCGTGTCGCCATAGACGCGCACCTTCATCCGGCTGGGATCGAGTTGCGAGATCTTCACGCTGCCGGAGCGCTGCACCGCCAGTGCGTCGGCCTTGGTCTCGAGCATGCCGTTGGGCGTGATGCCCAGATAATCGTCCGCCAGGAGCCGATCGAAGACGGCGGCGTTGTTTTGTAACAGGGCCTGGCGCCACTCGGCTTCGAGGGATTCGATCTCCTTGTGAAGGTGATCGTCATGGTGCGGCAACGGGAAGATCTTGGCATGGGCTTGGCCGGACGCGTAGGCGCAGAGCAGCAGTACGAGCAGGAAGGAGAATCTCCAGCGTGTACCTGCCGGCGCGCGTCGCTCTGCGGAGAGAGGCATAAGCCTATGGATGGTAGTCCGGCTTGAAAGGTACAGTCAAAGAGTTACAGCGAACGGCGTGTTACGAGTGGCCAAGTGTTCTGCGTTACGTTGGACCGCGTCCGGCCACATCGGTGTCTTGGGTGCAGCGATTCCGTCCTTGGCATCGTTTCTTAAGGTTGGCGTCAGATAACGGCGCGCAGATTCTCGCTGCTCCGCTCCTTCAACATCTGGTAGAGACCGCCGATGGCGTATTTGCGGAAGTGCTTGCTCGCCCGGTGCGCTTCCTGCGCGGCGTGGTCGCGGTACTGTTCATAGATGAGCACTGTGTCCGGCTCGCCTTCCACGAAGTGCGGGATAAAGGTGACGCAACCCGGTTCCTGACGCGAGGCCAGGGCCAGTTCGCGGAGCAGGTCCGTAATCTGTTCGCGGTCTTCACTGGCAAAGCGCATCCGCACTGTAAACGTAACCATGAGCCCTCATTCGGTCTGTGAATTGGATTCTTGATGAGACAGCAAGGCCTCGAACGCTCCGCCGGGGTGCGGCAGCGTTGGCAATGCAATCAGGGGCGCAGCGAGCGCAAGGCGTCACGGAAGGCGGGCAGCTCCATCGTCTGCTCCCGGTCCGGGCCGGTGGATACCATGCCGATGCGGGCTCCGGACTCCCGCTCGATGAATTCAAGATACGCCCGGGCCAGTGGCGGCAGAGCCTGGTCATCGCGGATGCCCTCGGTGGACGTCTGCCAGCCTTTCAGCCGGGTGTAGACGGGCTCGATCGACTCCAGGCCGCTGACGTCCGCGGGGATGGTGTCGATGTGCCGGCCATCGAGGCGGTATCCGGTGCAGACGGGGATTTCGGCAAGCGTATCCAGCACATCCAGCTTGGTGACCACCAGCCACTCGGTGCCGTTGATCTGGTTGGAGTAGCGGAGTAGTGGCAGGTCCAGCCAGCCGCAGCGGCGGGGGCGGCCCGTGACGGCGCCAAACTCCTGTCCACGCACCCGGAGATCTTCCCCCTGCGCGTCGTGGATCTCAGTCGGGAACGGACCTTCGCCTACGCGTGTGACGTACGCCTTGGTAACGCCGATGACGGTGCCGATGCGCGTGGGCCCCACGCCCGTGCCGATGACCGCGCCACCGGCGGTAGCCGAGGACGAGGTGACGAAGGGGTAGGTGCCGTGGTCGATGTCGAGCATGGTGCCCTGCGCTCCCTCGAACATGACGCTCTTGCCGGCGGCGATGGCGTCGTTGAGCAGCGCGCCGGTGTCGGTGACATAGGGCCGGATGCGCTCGGCCGCTTCCGCATATTCCTCGTAGATCTTCCTCGGATCGAGCGGGTCGGTGTTGAAGAGCGCGTGGGCGATGGCGTTCTTCTCCCGGCAGGCGTTTTCGATGTGGGTCTCGAGCAGCTTGGTATTCAGCAGGTCGACCACGCGCAGGCCGTTGCGGTGCATCTTGTCTTCGTAGGCCGGCCCAATACCGCGGCTGGTCGTGCCGATCTTGGTGCGGCCGGGGGCGCTCTCGCTCGCCAGCTCGATCATGCGATGGTAGGGCAGGATGACCTGAGCGCGATTGGAGACGAAAAGCTGTCCCTGGGTATGCACGCCCAGGGCATTGAGCTTCTCCACCTCCTTGAGCAAGGCCATCGGGTCCAGCACCACGCCATTGCCGATCACCGCCTGGCAGTCCGGCCGCAGCACACCGCAGGGGACCAGTTGCAGGATGAACTTCTGCCCCCGGATGATGACCGTATGACCCGCATTGTGGCCACCCGCGTACCGCGCCACCACGGCAAAGCGCTCGGAGAGCACGTCCACGATCTTGCCTTTGCCTTCATCGCCCCATTGGGCGCCGAGTACCACCGCTGTGTTTGCTCGCATCCGTATCTTTCGTTCTCCTGACCGTACATGTGACCGCACTCTTACCCGCGTGTCCGTCCGCTGCCCGGGGGCTTCAATTGAAGGGGCGCGCAGAAATCGATCAAAACAGGCCCACGCCGTGTGCACGGCTTCGCTCCAGCAGAGCTCCGCGCCAAGGCTGATGATAATACGGGCGCGCTAGGTGGACATGGACCCCGGGAGGCAGGGCGAGTGCGCGCGATGGGAGAATGGAACGGATATGCCGGAGCTGCCTGAGGTCGAGACCGTCGCGCGTGGAGTGGACGAGCGCGTCCGTGGTGAGCGCATCGAGGAGGCCTGGTTCGGGGAAAAGCCGGAGCCCTTGAAGACCCCGGCGCCGGAGATGGCGGTCGAGCTGGAGGGGCGCCGCATCGAGCAGGTGCGGCGGGTGGGCAAGCACATCGTCTTCGATCTGGAAAGCTCCGCGGGGCGGCCGAAGGTGCAGTGGATTGTGCATCTGGGCATGACCGGGCGGCTCCTGGTCACGGACGCGGAAGCCCCACGAGCGCCGCATACGCATGGCGTGCTGCGGCTCAGCTCGGGCCGAGAGCTGCGATTTGTGGATGCGCGTCGTTTCGGCCGCATGGCGCTCCACCGGGTCGTGGCGCCGGCCAATGCAGAGGCTGCGAGCGACGGCGGCGGGAAACAGGCCGGGTTTCGCGGAACGGGGCGAGAGCCGCTGCTGATCGGGCTGGAGGCGTTCGTCGAGCTCTTCCGCGGCCGGCGCGGCTCTATCAAGGCGGCGCTGCTCAACCAGAAGCTGCTGCAGGGCGTAGGGAACATTTATGCGGACGAGAGCCTGTTCCGCGCCGGCATACGGCCGCGCAAAGCGGCTGGCAGGTTGACAGGCAGGGAGTTGGAGCGGTTGCACGCTGCGCTCAATGCGGTGCTGCGTACGGCCATCGAGCTGGGGGGATCCTCGGTATCGGATTACGTGGATGCAGCGGGGGTCAAAGGGTTCTTCCAATTGGAGCACCGGGTGTACATGCGCACCGGACAGCCCTGCCTGGTGTGCGGCAGGCCCATCCGGCGGGTAGTGGTGGCGGGGCGCGGAACGCATTACTGCCCGGCCTGCCAGAAGTAGGGGGCGCTTCTATGAAAACGCGGAGCGGGCCGCGCGAAAGGTTGCAGGAATCGGAAGGTACGGAGCGGCAGGGCTTCCTAAGTGGCTCATTCCAATGGCCGCGCTGTTCGGCACGCGAACTGCAATGCGGTAAGCAACCAGTGACGCACGAGGCTCCCGTATTTGAGAGAGTCCGGCGCAGAACCTCCGGTTCAGCAGAGTGACGCACCCACGGGAACGCACCGCACCCGGACTTTAATTCAAGCTGCAGCGATGGGCAGCGTTCAAGGGAGGCCAGTGACTGGCCATATCGGAGATGAGCCGCCGGATCTGGCGGCTTTCTTTGTGGGGGGAGTCTCCGTGAAAAGGGGCTGTATCTCCCCGGAATTCGCAATTTCGCGGGGCACGTGACTTCCGTTTACCATCCGGCGGCGGGGTGGAACTTTCATCTTGCCTTTGTGCATGGGGACGCGGTACTCTAAGTCTTACCTATCGAGTGGCTGACGCCCTCCCCCTCGGAAACACCTGCATGGCGTGGCAAGAGTTGTTCCGTCGCAGTGATGTGTTTTGGATGTGGGCTCGCCTTATTTATCGAGAGTCGAACGTGTTGACTGGGGCAACTTGTTGTAGTGCTGTGCGAGTGTGACGCGCAGACCTCCAAGGCGCCGTATACACCGGCATAGAACGCTGTTGGAAGATCAGACGATTCGTTCCATTACCCCATTGCCTATCGCCGCGAGTCTTCGATGCACCGTCGCTCGCGGCCGTGCTCGCGTAGGAGCAGCCATAAAGGGTCGCCAGTTGGGGCCAGGTTTCCCGGCATTGGACTGAAACATGGGATGTACACCCCCGGCAGCATGAAAATGCCCGATTGAATGCACGATGCAGCACATATCCAGGAAGTGCTATAGATGACAACAGAGCAGAATGAGTCGCCAGTGCCCGAGATGCAGGTACCAGCGCAGAACGCCACGCAACCGCAAGGTCAGGGCGTAGGCCATCGCCGCCGCCGCCGCCGCCGGAACAAGGGCCAGGCAGGCGCTCCACAGGGCAAGGCGCAGCAAGGGAACTCGCAGGCGCAGAGCCAAAGCGCGCAGCCGGCCCAGGCAGCGCCGGCCCAGCGGCCGCCAAAGCAGCAATCCAAGCGATTCTTCCCCAAGAACAACCCCGGTAACGGAAACGGAAGCTATGCCGCGAACGGCAATGGCCGCTCCATGCAGAACGGCAACGGGGGCGGTGCGCGCCGCAAGAGCAAGGGCCGGCGCCAGCAGGCCTTTGTCGGTCCCATGGACCATAGCTATCGCGGGGGAGCTAACGGCAACGTCGCCGAAGCCGGATCGTCCAACGGCAACATGGAGTTCCGCGGCATGCCGCACAGCGGCTTCTATGCCGAATCCGACCTGTACGGCGCGGCGCCCGTGGTTCCCGTGCGTGAAGACGCGCCGACGAAGATCTATTGCTTTATCGAAGACCTGTTCCTGGTGGCGAAGATCCAGGAGGTCTCCCGCAAGCTCGGCATCAAGGTCGGGTTTGTGAAAGCGGACAAGGACATTGTCGCGAAACTGGCGGAAGGCGGGGAAGATGCGCGCCCGTCGCTGATCGTATTTGACCTGAACAATGTCGGAGCGAAGCCGCTCACGTTGATTCCCAAGTTGAAAACAAAGTTCAAGCGCGGCACGTCAGTGATTGGCTTCCTCTCGCACCTTCAGGGCGATCTGAAGGTGAAGGCCATCGAAGCAGGTTGCGACATGGTGATGCCGCGCGCGGCCTTCTCGCAAAACCTGCCCAACCTGCTGCGACGCCACGGTATTGAGGAGCAGCAGGAGGAGAGGGAAGCGGTCGAAGCGTAGCCGCACAGTTCTTTAGCCTCGACGTAAGAGCCCGCTTGTAGGCGGGCTTTTTCTTGTTGTGGGTTCGTTTCGAAACGCTCCGGCGTGACGCTACACTCTTCGCCATGACTGCTGTCCGCACCGACCTCGAGGCAAATCGTTTTGGCAAGACGCCCCTGCTGCAGAAGTTGGGCATCACAGCCAGAACGCGCGCTGCAATCGTGAGCGTGGATGATGGGCTGCGTGAACTTCTTGGCGAGCTACCCGAGGGTGCGGTCCTGCAAAGGCGCGTCGACCGGACGACAACGCTCGCGCTCTTCGCCGTTCGTTCCCGCGCGGAGCTGGCGCATGCCTTCGGGCAGGCGCAGGCGCATCTGTCCCCGGATGCCTCGCTGTGGATTGTTCACCCCAAGCAGAGCAGTCCGCATCGCTGTGATTTCAACCAGAACGATGTGCGCGCCGCCGGACTTGCCGAAGGGTTCGTGGACTACAAGGTATGCGCGGTCGACGAGCACTGGTCGGGCCTGAAGTTCAAGCGCAGGCGAGCATAAGCAGTGATTCCGGAGGCGCAGACAAGCGAAGATTCATGCACCGGCAAACCTGTATGGATGCTGCACTGCGCTCAGCATGACGGCAGCGCCGCTCTAGCCCGGCGGCCAGTGCATGGGGCGGCCACCCAGCACGTGCAGGTGGAGGTGATCGACCGTCTGGCCGCCCTCGGGGCCGGTATTCACTACGGTGCGAAACCCCTTCTCCAGACCCTTCTGTTCGGCGACCTTTTTTGCGAGTGCATGCATGTGGCCGATCAGTTGTTCGTCCTCCGGCGAGAGGTGGGCGAGTGAAGTGATGTGCTTGCGCGGAATGATCAGCACGTGGACCGGGGCTTGCGGGTGAATGTCAGTGAAGGCCAGGGTCGTATCGTCTTCCAAGACCTTCTGCACGGGAATATCGCCAGCGGCGATCTTGCAGAAGAGGCAGTCCATGCAGACAGAGTACATCCGCCGGGGATGACTGCTGCTCTGAGCCATATCATGCGAGCTCAACTCCGCGGCTTGGGGAAGTATCTCGGGCCGCGGCCGGCGACCCAGGGATCGTAGCTGCGGGCGAAGGCGCTGCGGGCGGCGGTGGAGGGATGGCTGTAGGTCCAGAAGACCATGAAGGGATTGGGATCGGGCACATCGAGCGATTCTTCGCCGAGCACTTGAAAGCTATGCACGGCGGTCTTTCGTGGGTCGGGAACGATGCCGTGGACGACCTCCTGTCCATAGACATCGGCCTGGTGCTCGATGGTACGGCTGATGGCGTTCTGCAGCGGCTCGGCGACGATGCTGAAAACAGCGAAGATCAGCAACAGGACGGCCACCGCCGGCCATTCCTCGAGAGCGGAGACGTGCCAGCGCGGCCCGAACCGGCGGAGCGTCCAGTGCACGGCATGGTAGCCGAGGAAGAGCGCGCAGAGAAGCCCGGCGGCGCCGAGCAGCAGCCCGTAGAGGATGTGGCGCAGCACGTAGTGGCCAAGCTCGTGGCCGAAGATGAAGAGTATCTCATCGGGTGTGGCCTTCTGGATGGAGGTGTCCCACACGACCACGCGCTTGGACGCGCCGAAGCCAGTGACGTAGGCGTTGAGGCCGGTGACCTTTTCGCTGGCCTTCATGAGAAACATGCGCGATGGCGGGATGGTCTCGCCGCTCTTCCGCACCACCTGCTCGAGTTGCTCTACCAACACGGGATGCGCGCGGGTGAGTGGTTCGAAGTGGTTGAAGAGGGGATCGATCACCAGCGGTACCAGATACACGCTGGCCAGCATGAGCGGAAGCGACAGGAACCAGAACCAGAGCCACCACCGTTGCGGTGAGCGGCGGATGACGGCGAAGAGCAGCGCGAGAACCAGGGTGCCGATGACCACAGAGACGAGCAGCCCTTTCGTCCAGTCCCAAAGCCACGCCGGCCAGTGCTCGACTGACAGATGATAGCTGAGTGCGATGTGATGGCCGATGAGGTGAAGCGGAAGATCGAGCAGCGAGAGTGACAGCAGCAGGAGAGGGAGAAAGATCCATCCCTGCAATCCGCGCCGGGGTGTGATGCGCCCTGCGATGCGGTGGAATGCCGCAGCCCAGCCCAGGCCGAGCACGAGCAGCAACGAGACGACTGACCAGACAGTCGAACCCGCCCAGAGGAGGTTTTCTTTGCGATCGAGCGATTCTGCCTGTGCGAGTTTCGCAGGCGGCAGGGTGTAAGCGGGCAGGTTGTCATCGGCGGCCTGGATGCTGGTTTGGACCGCAGGCTTCAGGGCCGCGCCGACCGGCTTCGGGGTGGGCTGGGCGAGCAGCGCGGCCGCGATGCCCAGCAGTGCGCCGGGGATGAGCAGGCGCGAATGGCGAGAACGCAGATCGATCAGGCTACTTCCTCCCGTTGGGTATTCTGCAAATCGTGAAAACAAAGAACTCAAACATACAGTCTTGAATGAGCTTCACTGAAAGGGATTCGCGCATCCTGGTGCCGCGCGGGTCTCGTTCCTGGAATTCTCCTATTTCAGTGTAGAGAATGCCGGAATTGCACACGCGGCTTTCATCCGGAACTGCATGCCAATTCCGACCTCAATCCAATGTAAAAAATGTTTGACATATCCGGCTGACCTCCGATATGGTACGCGTGTCAAATATTTTTGACATTGGAGTGTGACGCGATGGCAGGTCTTTCGTACCGGGAGAAGTCTCTTTACGCTTCGCTAGTGGCGGAGCTTGTGGTGTACGGTACCTATTTCTTCTTTCACCGGCAGAACTCCGTTAACCAGGTTGCCGGCATGATCGTCGCCATCATTGTGCTGCAGGTGATCCTGCAGTCGATCATCGCAGCCATAACCCGCAACCGCGTGACAGACGAGCGGGACCGCTTCATCGAGCTACGCGGGTATCGTGCAGGCTATGTGACGCTCGCGACCCTGATGGTGTTGGGCCTGGGCATGTTGTGGTTTCATGCTGCCTTCGGCCACCTTCGGTTGGACAGCCGGATGGTCGGGCTCCACTTCCTCAACGTATTCTTCGGCATGTTGGTGATCGCGGACATCGTGAAGACGGCCGCCCAGATTGTGTCGTATCGGAGAGCGCTGTGATGCCCGCGATCCGGAATCAAATTCGAGAGCTTCGCGCCGGGCGGAAGATGACGCAGCAGGAACTCGCGGACCAGGTGGGCGTTACGCGCCAGACGGTCATCGCGATCGAGCAGGACAAGTATTCGCCTTCGCTTGAGACTGCGTTCAAAGTGGCCATGGTGCTTGGTGTGCCAATCGAGGAGTGCTTCCGTTATGAGCCAAACACTAAACGCTGAGATAGGTTGGCCTCCATGCAAAGCTCCCGCGGGAGGAGATATGGCTGGGACCTGCCATGAAGCTAGTCGGCGGGCTTGTTGCCCGCTCGCTTCGGCTTGCTCCTGGCATTGAGGTTGAGGGCCACCGCGGCGCGGATGAGATCCTTCAAGGCCGCCTCATCGACCTTCTCGCCCTCGTGGATGTCGATGGCGCGCCGGACGTTCCCCTCCAGGCTGGAGTTGAATAGGCCCGCAGGGTCCTCCAGCGCAGCTCCCTTGGCAAATGTCAGCTTGACGACGTTCTTGTAGGTCTCTCCTGTGCAGACGATGCCGCCGTGGGACCAGACGGGAGTCCCCATCCACTTCCACTCTTCGAGGATCTCAGGGTCTGCCCGGTGTATGACTCCGCGCACCTGCGCGAGCGTCTTCCCGCGCCAGTCCCCAAGTTCCTTGATCTTCTGGTCGATGCATGCGGAGGCAGATGCCGCCGGGACGGGTGTTTTCATGGACAACTCCAACTCTCTCGCAACTGACTGCGCTGCGCCTAGCGTAACCTGCAAGCTACGCGGGTGAAAGCCTGCTTTCCGAAGAGTATGAAAGCCTGTCCCGGGGGGGATCGGTTCAGCCGGTGCGTCGCCCTCTGCGCGGCCTGGTGGCGTACGGGAGCACGAACAAGTACAGCCCGGTGAACAGGAGGAAGACGAGCGGGACTACCGCCAGGAGGCCCACCCTGGAGGTGTACTTCCCCTGTAGCACGGCGACCGCGTTGACGATGACGGCCACGGTAAAGGCAATGGACAACCAGCGGTGGGTCTGCCGAACCGATTTGTTCCAGTTCACCTCACACCTCTCCCAGCACCCGCTCGAGGCCGCCGAAGAACTTCTGCCAGCCATACTTTGCACCCCCATAGGCAGCCTGCTGATCGGGGCGGAAGCCGGACTGCTCCATGCGAACGTGCGTGCCGCCATCCGCCGGAGTCAACGTCCAGAGCACCACCCACTGCAGGCCGCTGGCGGCATCGCCAACACCCCAGCTATAAGACAGGCGTTGGGGCGGGTCGACAACCAGCACCTCGCAGTCGACAATGCCATTCCAGTTCGGCATGGGGTCGGCCCGGAACTGGAACTTCCGCCCCACCACCGGCTCGAAGTCGTTGTTCATCATCCACTGCGTAAGGAGCGGGCCCTCGGTGAGCGCTCGCCACAGCTTCTCTGGCGGGTATGGGAATACCCTCTCGACAACAAGGCTGCGGGGACACTCTGCTGGATTCGTCCTTGATTCCTGGCTCATGGGTCCATCCTTTTCAGTAGGTTTTCGAGCTGGTCAAACCGGTCACGCCAGAAGGCGCCGTAGAGATTGAGCCAGTCCACCATCGGCGCCAGCGCAGCGGGCTGTGCACGATAGTGAGTTTCGCGTCCCTCGCGGCGATCGCGTACCAGCTTTGCCCGCTTGAGCACAGTGAGGTGCTTGGAGACAGCAGGCTGGGAGACGCCGGCATAGCGCGTCAATGCGTGGACCGTCTGTTCGCCCTGCCGGGTCAACTCCTCGAAGATGGCTCTGCGCGTCGGATCGGCAAGCGCGCGGAAGACGTGATTGGCAGCGGCCGGTTTCACGAGAAAACCATAGCCACACGGTTATGATTTGTCAAGAGGCACTGCGTGAGTGATACATAAACCGTCAGCCACGCGGGACCGGGCCTAGCAGGCGGTGTTCAGGTAGTGCGATCGCAGGCTTGCCTGCGCCTAGTCTCGGTAACGGACACGAATCTCCGATTGTCACCACCGGCTCTGGCATAGCTGCGGAATGCGACGGATAACTTTCCCAGCACAAGCAAGCAGTGGACGCGCGGTCGCCACAACTTCAGCAAAACTCGGAGATGCGCCCTGGCTGTCGCGTCCAGACGGTGCGCCTTGGAATTGTGTCTGGAGACGGGACCGGAATCACTTCCTGTTTGGCGACAAACCAAGCGGAGCCCCAGCGCCATTCAGGGCTCAATGAGCGCATTGCCCTGTTTTCGCCCGTTGACTCTCAAGTTTCATTGGAGAGGACGCCATCGTATCGGCTCAGCCCAAACTCGCCGGCTAAGCGACTTATCCCATCACCAACCCCTCGATGTCGTGCTTCTGCATGACAGGAACAAGTTTCTCCACGGTGCGACAGATGAGGTGTTCGCGCACCTGGCTTGGAAGGCTGGAGTAGAAATCTTGCGTAACCATCATGTCGTGCAGCTTCTCGTGACCGGCTCCGGGTGCATCGACGCCCAGGACGAGCACGGGGCGGGCGATCGGCGATGCGTGTGCCGTTCCGCGATGCATCGTCAACGCCGAGCGGCAAGAGATGTCGCCCATCCGCGGAAACTTGCGCACGGCTCGCTCCTCAAATCGCGGCCAAAGCTCCTTGTCAGGAAACATCTCGTGGTTCCAGGCGCGGCCATCGTCCCACTGCGTGCCTAAAGCGATTTCGAAGGGTCCCATATCCTCCGTCACATCGACGCCCGTCAGGTTGAAGGCGAGCGAGGTGATGCGATGTTCCATGTGTGATTCGGGGGGCGACGGGAAGTCCCGGTGCCAGGGCTGCACCTTGGCACCCTGAAACGGCGTGTCGAAGCCGATCTCGACGATCTTGTACTCCGGGCCGAGTACGCGCTCGCACATGGCGACGAACCACGGGTGCGAGACCAATTCCGTAAAACCACTGATCGCCTGCGGGTGCACTTCCACATACCACCGGCGGGGGCCGCGGTTCACTGCTCTTCCAGGATGCTGGATAGCCTCCCAGAAGGCAGACATCATATCCTCCCGCATCTGCTCGACGAATTCGCGCGCGAATGCAGCCTTGTGCGCGACGATTCCGTCACGGCGCAATGTTTGACTATCGGAATCTACGCTGCCGAGAAGAGCCTGTTCAGTGGTTCGGTGCGGTGACATGCCCATTCAGTTTTTGGATGCTTGCGTTCCAACAAGCGTCTACTCGCCTCCATACCGGCGACCTGGTTGCGAGTCCCGGTGATCTGATCGCTGACCGCAGTGATCAAGCGTCAGCTTGATCTGCACCAAATCGCAAATGCGCTCGCGGAGGACTGAACGAGTGCTAAGCTCTGTTCTCGCCATTTGAGATTCTCATGTGCTGGCGATCAGTAGACCCAAGCCGATTCTCAATAGTAGTGCGGTGTGAATGGGTGCATTGACAATCATGCGTCAACTGAGAAGACGCGCGCACTTTTCATCTGCTGCCCTTGTTGCCTTCGAATGACATCGAGCGGTCGTCGGTGTGTTGCCGGTGACCGCTCCACGAGTGGGGATAGACATGGTCACTTTACGGTGATCCGAAGTGCAGCAATTGTGCCAGTCACTTCAAAACCGGTGAATTTTCCCTGCTGGGTAAACGTTCGGAATGTAAATTTGCCGGTATAGGACCGGCCGTTTGCGGCGACTGTATCTGTCTCATCCTGGAAGAAGAATCCACCGGGACTACCGTTTGCGTTGAACAACCAGCCTATGTGATGGAGACGAACGGTCCGAGCGCCGACTCCCCTCCAGACTCCCAGGCAGACACTCCCAATGGCAGGATTGTGGTCAACATTCTCGAACTCTGTGCCATCACTGTGCCACTGCTTCAGTGACTCAGCGAAGAGCGAACCGCCCGCCGTGTAGGTCACGTGCCATAGTCCCACAATCGGATGGTTCTGACCACTGCTGGGGATAGGGTCTGCTGCGTCCCCGTTCTCGCCGGCAATCTGTGCATCCGCGTATGCCAATGCGGGGAAGCCGATCGCCGTGGGCTTGATGCCTGCCATGGAACCGCAGTCGGCGTATGCGCTGGTTACGGCGAAGGACACCGCCAGAATTGCAGCTACAGCCAGACCGATTCGCTTCAGTCCACTTCTGGCTTCCGGCTTGTCGCTATGCCACCGCAGAGGTACGTCATTCTTTGCATCGCTCATGTTTGTTCCTCTCCGTTTTCTGATCTCGAACAATCGAAATCGCCCGAGTCTGCTCCCGGTTCAGCCCTATGCACAATGCCCGCGGGGCGAATTGTTCCTCCCCAGACAGGTTCCTTGTATCGAGCAACTTAGTCGAGTCCCTCCCCCTGGAGCGCTCGCAGTGTGGTGCTACACTCGGGTTCGCAGCGCTCAGGAGGTCAGTGGTGGCAGTCACGCCAGCGGCGGGCGTGGTTCGGTTCGGCCTCTTCGACTTTGATCCGAAGGCCGGACAGCTGAACAGGAAAGGTGCTCGTGTCAGGCTGGCGCGGCAGCCACTGCAGGTTCTAAGTGTTCTCCTCGAACGGCCCGGCCAAATCGTCACGCGCGAAGAACTTCAACATCTTCTCTGGTCCGCGGACGTCTTCGTCGATTTCGACCACGGCCTGAACAAGTCGATCCAAAAGCTACGCGAGGCACTCGGCGATTCGGCGGAATCGCCGCGCTTCATCGAGACCATCCCCCGCACCGGGTACCGCTTCATCGCTCCGGTCGTCGGAGAGACCGCTCCGCTGGTTCTCGCTCCTCGTGAGGAGACACCATCGGTGACGGCGGTCGAAGCCCCGGGCCGTCTACCAAGCGGGAGCCGAATGGGAGGCGGAACTCGAATAGGAAGCAAGTGGAAGTGGTATGCACTCGCCGGCTGCACAACGGTGGCCCTGGCGATCGCCGTCTGGATCGTCGAAGGTCAGCGTCACATGGTCACTCCGATTCACTCCCTTGCCGTCCTTCCCCTCGACAATCTCTCCGGCGACCCCGGCCAGGAGTACTTCGCCGACGGCATGACCGACGAACTCATCACCATGCTGGCAAAGAACTCGACCCTCCGCATCGTCTCGCGCACCTCCGTCATGCAGTACAAACGCGCACACCGCCCCTTACGCGAGATCGCAAACGCGCTCGGCGTGGACGGAGTTCTGGAAGGTTCGATATCCCGGTCTGGCGATCGAGTCCACATGACCGTTCAGTTGATCCGGGCTGATACGGATGCGCATATCTGGGCGGAAAGCTATGATCGCGATGCTGCCGCCATCGTGTCGCTTCCCAGGGACGCCGCGGTGGCCATAGCAAAGCGCCTTAAAAGCGCAACTGCTCAGCCGCCTCCTCGTTATGTGAGTCCGGAAGCACATGACGCCTACATTCATGGGAGATACCTCTGGAATGCCGGTCAGAACGAAAAGGCCGGTGAATATTTCAAAAGAGCAACCGATCTGCAGCCGGATTACGCACCCGGTTGGAGCGGTATGTCGATGTACTACGGGGTCGGTGCTGTCGTCGGATCCCTAAATCCGTTGGAATCGCTGCCGTTGGCCGAAGCCGCGGCCTTGAAGGCGGTTCAACTCGACGATTCGTCTCCCGAGGCGCATATGATCCTGGGTGGCTCGATCCTGTTGAGTCGCTGGGACTGGACACGGGCAGAGCGGGAGTCCATTCGGGCGATTGAACTTGATCCCAACTATTTCGAGACGTATCTACTCCGTGCCCGGATCTTTGCCGCTCTGAACCGCCATGCGGAAGCGATCGAAGCGGAGAAAAAATCGACAGAACTCGATCCCTTCGCGCACACCTACGCTTTACCTCTCTACTACCTGCGTGCACGGCAGTACGACGCCGCTCTTCACGAAGGGCTCCAGAAACTGGAGGGGACTCCAAACGACGCGAGGCTGAACTTCACATTGTCGGCGATCTACCGGTGCAAGAGAATGGACAAGGAGGCGGCGCAGTTCTTCGAGAAGGGTCTGCAGCTGAGCGGCGAGGAGGACTCTGCCGAGGGCGCGAGACAAGCCTTTCGGCAGGGTGGGTATAAGGAAATGGTCGCCTGGCGGGTGCGGAATCTTGAGAAGAGGTCCGCATCCCAATACGTCTCACCCGTGGAGCTTGCCGAGTGGTATGCGCAACTTGGGCAGCGCGAAAAGACACTGTCGCTTCTTGAAGAAGGCTACCGACAACGTTCCCCGCAACTGCTCTACATCCAATGCGATCCCGCTTACGACTTCCTACATTCCGACCCACGCTATCGCTCCCTCATCCAGCGTATCGGCCTCCCACCGGCGTACTGAAGAGGCTATTACCTCTTTGCAAGAAGCAGGACCGCATGAACTCAACTGTTGCTCGCCGACCGATGGGACCGTTGGGCTAGAGCTAGGGGCAGGATTATTCCTTGAACGCGCTTCACTTCACCGATCCTCATTCTGGACAGGTGCCAAATCGCCAATGCGCTCACCGAGCAATCGTGAGCTCCCCATAGGCCCGACTCTGATTGCTGGGCCGAGTAACGGACGACTCGCACGGCGTGAGGACTTGTTATCGTGTAGCCGCTCGGACAGCAGATCCCTCGGCATCGCTTTGCTCCGGTCGGGATGACATTGAAAGAGAAAATTGCTTGACGGATGCGGCGCTAGTCCAGACGGACCAGGTAGGCTTCGCCTTCGGCGGGCTTGAGGGTGGCGGCGATCTCGGTGGCCTGCTGCTTCTCGTCATGGAGGGGGCGGATGCGGACCCAGTGACCGGTCGGGCCGGTGAACTCGATCACGTTGGCCGATTGGTATTCGTGGCTAAGATGATCGCGCAGCTTTTCGGCTGCGCCTCCGCTCTTGAAGGCGCCGATCTGCACGCACCAGCGGCCGCCGGTCTCGATGGGCGCGGGCACGGCGAAGACATCGATGCGGACCATGGCAGTTCCGGGCAGATAGACGCCGGTCTCCTTGGCGGATGCCATGGAGAGATCGAGCACGCGGCCGGGGACGAAGGGTCCGCGATCGGTGACGTGCATGATGGCCGACTTGCCGTTGCTGAGATTGGTGACCCGGATGAGGGAGTTCATGGGCAGCGTGCGGTGGGCCGCGGTGAGCGCGTCCTGATCGAAGACCTGTCCGTTGGCGCCGCGCCGGCGGTTGTACGGAGGTCCATACCAGCTGGCGGTGCCGGTCTCTGTGAAGACCGGCGTGTGGCTGCGCACGAAGGCGAGATCGGCCGCAGTGGTCAGGCCGGGGGTGCGTGCGGGCGGCTCAATCGGTATGGTGGACGGAAGACGTTCCGCGACGGTAGCAGGCGGCGCGGTGGGCGCGCGCAGAGGCGGTGGCGGCGCATATCGTGCCTGCCGGGGGTGATGATGGCAGCCGGCCAGCAGGGGCAGCAGTAGGCCGGCGAGCGCGAGGAGAGATGGTCTGCTGGACAAGCTAAGGCTCCCGGCGCCGGCCACGGTCGAGGTGCTCGGCCAGCCGGTTGAGCTGATCGGCCGCGGTGTGGAGCGCCTCAGAGGAGTTGCGGCGCACCTGCGGCACCACTTCATCGTTGAGATAGGTGATGACGCGGCGAACCTCCTCCTCCACACGCGGGCCGATGCCGCCGAGACGCTCGTCGAACTTGCGTCCGAAGTCTTCAAAGGGACCGTTGGTGGATTTTGGTGGCTCGGGCATGGCGACGTCACCTCGCTGCATTCTTCATCTTGCGCGAGCGGCGGGCGAGGGTCAATCGATGCGGCGGAAGGGGGTGCCGACGGGGTAACGCCGGCGGATGCATCCATGACCCGGATCCGCAACCGAATCTGAGACCCCATCTGGCTGCGTGCGATCTGGGCGTTCTCATTCCGGCGTTCTTCTGCAGTTCCTTGGGCAAGGTCTCACGTCCTCTGCCCCGACTTGGTTAGAGTTGCACTGACACTTCGCACCGACGATCTGACCAGCACCGACGATCTGACCAGATGTAAGGTGGAGAGATGGCTTGTTCTCTATGATCATTCGCGCGCTCTTTGCGCTCTTCGCTCTCTCTTGTCTCTCGTGCCATGCAGAAGGTCCGCCGGTTGCGCCGCTGCCTGCCTCCGGATCGCGCACGGCGGATGCTCTGGCGCTGCCGGACGCGCCTAAAGCCCGGGTGACGCGGCCTTCCTTCAGCACTCTACGCATTCCGGACTGGGTGACGCACAGCCGGAACTACCCGCCGTCGGCCGCCGAATGGTCGTCGGTGATCAATCCGGGTCAGCAAGTGACGACGTTGACGGCAACACGCAAACTGTATTTCGCGGGGCGCGAGCAGTTGGCGCCGGTGGTCTTTCTTCCGGCGATCGTGTCTGCGGGATACGAGCACCTTGCGGACGCAAATCCCCACTACGGCAGCGATGGCAACGGATTTGCGGAGCGGTTCGGCGCGGCGATGCTGCGGCAGGCGACGGACCGGCTGACCGGGGATGGCCTGTTCCCTGCATTGCTCCGCCAGGATCCTCGCTATTACCGCGTAGCGCAGGGATCGATCGTGCATCGCGGCCTGCGATCGGCGATGCAGGCGCTGGTGCGGCGCGGCGATAATGGGACCGAGCAGCCGAACTGGTCGGGACTGATGGGCCACGCGCTCGGCAATGGGCTTGCGGTGACATACTACCCGCAGGTAAGCGCGACGGGGGCTGTGGCAGCACAGGGGTTTGGAACGTCCGTAGCCGCTGATGCCGGGACCAAGCTGCTGCAGGAGTTTGGGCCTGACCTCTACCATCTGGCCTTCCAGCGGAAGCATTGACCGGGAAGCGCCGCGGAGTTGTAAAGCTGGGAACTGGCTGGAATCCGTTGTGGCAGGGACGCGGGCCGGGGCAGACCGCATGCCGGGTTCCTGCGGTGATTTGCGCCGGTGTTTGCGCGTGGGTCGCGTGGCTGGGCGTGGCAGGCCGGGCAGCCGCACAAGTGCTGCCGGCGGAAAGCGTAGTGCCCGCGGCCGCGGTGGAGGCGGCGGTGAACGGCTTGCCGGACGCTCCGCAGGCGCAACAGCCGGAGCTGTCGCCGGGCTTCCCGCCGGTGCGTCCCGCTCCCCCGCCGGCGCGGCCGGGAACCCCGCTCGCGCACCCGGAGATCCCCGCCAGCCCGCTGGCGTGTCAGCCGAATGTCTCGAGCGTGAGCCAGGCGCGCATTAGCTGCGCCCCGCCCGCGGACCTCTTTCAACGTTTCGTCGATTCCAGCTATCCGCACCCGCTTACGCCGCGACAGAAGGGAATGCTGGCGTTCCGCAATGTGGTGGATCCCTTCAACTTCGCGACCATCGCGCTGATTTCGGGGATATCGACGGCGGCAGAGCCGCAGTCGCCGTATGGCCCGGGATTTCCGGGATTCGGACGGAACTTTGGCGTGGCGTATACAGAGACCATCGTGGGGGAATTCTTCGGCACGTTTCTGATTCCCTCGATCGCGCACCAGGACCCGCACTACCATCGCATGCCGAATGCGTCGTTGCAGCGCCGGGTGGTGCACTGCATTACGGCAGTGGCCTGGGCGCAGAGCGACTACGGCACCGGCATGCCGAACTACGCGACGCTGTTTACCACGGGCATTGGCGACGCGTTGGGCAATCTGTATGTGCCGGGCCGCCAGATCGGCTGGGGAGCTGCAGCGGCGCGCTGGTCGACCGCCATCGCGACGGACCCAATCGACAATTTCGTGACTGAATTCGTGCCCGATGTGGCGCGGCGGCTCAATCTGCGCATCGTGCTGATCCAGCGAGTGATCAACGAGGTAGCGAAGCAGAACGGCGGCGGGAGCTCGTGACGCGGTGACCGCTAGATAAATATTCATAGTGTCGTTGAGGCAACCCTCCCATTCACACGCTGTATTCCCCATCCACCTGCGGATTTATACCGTTCGGCGTGGGGTGATTCATCGGATGAAAAGTGGAGGGTACGCTTGAAGGTGACGAATGATGTAACTGGTTGCGGATGAACTGCTTCCAACACTCCCGGCCTCGCATCTATGCCGGTAGTAGGAGATTTTTCCGCTGGCGCGAGGAGCGCCGCGGAATTGAGCTTGCCCCGGCGAAACGTGGGCTGCACTACCAGGAGACTTTGATATGTCGAAAGCCGTCAAGTACGCCGAGAGGGCCGTAACGATTGCCGCGCAGGGCGCGTGGACCGTGTTTGAAAAGCTGAACAGGATCCGCCCCAACGCTTCCTTCACCCCCAAGTGGTCGGATAAGCCGCTGCTAAAGAGTTACCAGAAAGAGAAGCCGCCACTGGGCTGGCCGCGGTCGACGGACTCGCTCTGCCCCAAGTGCGTGCCGGAGATCCGCCAGGCAATCATCGACGGCAAGCTGCCGCACGAGATCCTGCTGAATGAAAAGGTAGGCGAGATCAAGGCGCAGATTATCGAGCGCGACGGCCAGATCCTGATGGTGAAGGACTGCCCCAAGCACGGGCACTTCGAAGACCTGATGGCCATGGACACGGCCTTTTTCAAGCATCTGGAAGAGGTATTTCCGGGCCGCGACATCCGCGCGCACAATGACGAAAAGCTGCACAACCACGGCACATCCACGGTGACGCACGGGCGCGGATCGGTGTTGACCATCGATCTGACCAATCGCTGCAACATGATGTGCGATCCCTGCTTCATGGACGCGAACCAGGTGGGCTTCGTGCATGAACTGACGTGGGACGAGATCAAGACGATGCTGGACAATGCGATCCAGATCAAGCCGCGCCGTCAGATGTCCGTGCAGTTCTCCGGGGGAGAGCCGACGCTGTCGCCGTACTTCCTGGATGCGGTGGCCTATGCCCGGAAGGTGGGCTACAACTCGGTGCAGGCGGCGACCAACGGGATCGAGTTTGCGAAGTCGAAGGAGTTTTCGCGCGCGGCGGCTGAGGCCGGTCTGCGGTACGCGTACTTGCAGTTTGACGGCATCGGCAACGCCGCGAACTCGCACCGCAAGGTCGGCAACCTGTTCGATGTGAAGCTGCAGGCGATCCATAACCTGCATGAAGCAGGCGTCGACATCGTGCCGGTGACGACCATCATCAACGGCATCAACAACGAGCAGGTGGGTCACATCATCCAGTTCGCGCTCGACAATCCGAAGCGCATCAACTTCATCTCCTTTCAGCCGGTCAGCTTTACCGGCCGGGACGAAGAGGTGAGCGAGGAGCGCCGCGTGGCGCAGCGTTACACGTTGAGCCATCTGGCGCATGACGTCAAGAACCAGACAGGCCTGGGCGAGCCGACGCGCGACTGGTTCCCGATCAGCTTTATGAGCACCTTCTCGGACTGGGCGGACCTGGTGCATGGGCCGACCGCTGACTGGGGCCAGCTCTCCTGCGGATGCCACCCCAACTGCGGCATCGGCATGGCGCTGATGATCGATAAAGAGACGAAGGAAGCCGTCCCGGTGACCGCATTCCTCAACGCCGACCGGCTGGCCAAAGACGTCGCCAAGGTGAACGACGCGGCGCGCGGGAAGTTCCTCTCGGTGGTCGGCGTAACGCTGGCACTCCTGCGCAACTACGATCCACGCAAGTCGCCGAAGCATTTCAAGATCGTCGATCTGCTGGCGAAGTTCGACAAATGCTTTGGCGCCACGGGCCGCAACTACGGCAAGGTGACGGGCGATCGCACCATGGCGGACATCGAGCAGCGGCGCGCGGACCGCTGGAACTTCCTGTTCATCGCGGGCATGTGGTTCCAGGACCTGTTCAACTACGACTTCCGCCGCACCGAGCAGTGCATCATCCCGTACGCGACGCAGGAGGGCGAGATCAGCTTCTGCGCGTACAACACGGGCGTGGGCTGGCGCAACATCATCGAAAAGATGCACATGACGGCGACGCTCACCAAGTGGTATGAGGAGCACGGCCGGCATGAGATCTTCGCGGGCGGCAAGAAGGTGGGCATGGGCGACGCGGAGCACACGCTGATGCTGAACCAGGCGCACGTGGATGCCGCAGCCAACGACACGCTGGACAAGCTGGGCATTGCGAAGAACAGCCGCGAAGAGAAGATCAAGGCACGCGACGCGAAGCTTAAAGCGGACGCGGAGAACGCCCGCATGGCGCGGATGTACAAGGAGCATGTGCTGGGCGAGAAGCCGGTCGAAGGCCTGGTGTCGCTTGATGCCATTGCGCCGGCGCCGAAGACGAACGTCACCCGCACAGAAGAGCCGGTGATGGGCGACTAGCATTCGCTACACTGCTTAACAGGCCGCCAGCAGATGGCGGCCTTTCTTTTTTCAAGCCGCAACGACAGTTGCTGAAGACGCGGTCTGCATATAATGGGCCAGCGTGACGAGACCGATGCAACGATGGATATGGGCCGGTGGCGTCGCGGTGTTCACCTGCTTCGCTGTGTTCGTTCTTCCTTTCCTCTTCCCGCCGCCCTACTTCGAGGGCGTCTCCGCCGCGAATGTCGCCGGGTTCAATAACAAGATCGCGGCGATCTCCGCTGTCGGCATGTCGGTTATCGTGGCGGTGGCGGCGTGGCGGATGCGGTGGTCTTCCGCCGAACCACTCGAAGAGCAATCCACTCCGCTCAACCGCTGGCTGGTCTCCGGAGCGGCGCTTCTGGGTGGCGCTCTGCTCGCGTTCTATGCCCGGCTCGCGTTCATCGCGCATGTGCGCTATCCGGGAGACGCTGCCTACTTCATAGGGCAGATGAGCGCGGTTGCGGACTACCACCGCACGCTGTACACCGGCGTTGAGTTTCCCTACGGCCCGTTGGTGCTGTACCTCCCTATCTGGCTGCGAAGTCTTCTCTCACCGCTGCATATCTCGCTGGCCGGCGCGTACTTCACGGTGCTGGTGCTGGAGCAGATGGCGGGCGTCTGGGCGGTGGCGTATGTGCTGGACAATCTCCCGATCGCGCGCAGATTGAAAGCGATCGTCTTCCTGGCGTACGCCGTGCAGATGCTGCAGGTGGGACTGGGCTTGAATTATGCTCTCCTGCGCTTTGCCATGCCGCTTGCCAGTCTGGTCTTCGCCGCCAAGCGGCGGCGGCCCTGGGCAGTGGCAGGCCTGATTGCAGGGGGGCAGGCACTCAATCTTGCGATTTCTCCGGAGATGGGTTTCGCCTTCGGCGCCGGCGCTGTGGCTTACGGTTTGTATCGGGCGGCTACCGGAGGAAGGCAGTGGATCGCCGCAATAATCGCGCCGGTGATTGGAACGGCGGCCTTTCTCCTGGCCGTGGGGCCGGCCTATCTGCGGATGCTGGAGCTGTTCTCACGGGGAGCCTATAACCTGATCGTCGAACCGCTGCCGTATGTCCTCCTGTTCTTGATTGCCCTGGTGTGGCTGGCGCCGATCATGCTGGCTGAGTTCTTCCGCCAGCACCGGCCGGAGGCACCGTTACTGGCGGGGCTGTTTGTCATCTCCGTAGCGCTGTTGCCGGTCGCGTTCGGGAGAGCGGATCCGGGGCACGTTCTCTTCAATGGGCTTGGCATCTATCTTCTCTCCATGGTGGCTATCTCCTCCTACCGGCATTCTCAGCGGACAGCGTGGACGGTTGCGGTGTTTGTGGTCCTGCTGTGGACAGGATTCATAAACGCGCGGGTATTTCAGTACCAGGCTCGCATGGTGGTTCACTACGACGTCCTCCACTATGGCAGCGGTGCGATGAAGGATATGGCTGTCCGATTCACGCGAAAGATTTCTCCCACCGCCGCTTCGCGCTACATGTCCGCCAGCTTTAGCGATGACCAGCCGTTCGACCTGGCGAAGCTGCAGGCCATCGTGGGCGATAGCCCGGTGGCCACGCCCTGCGGCGTGTCCCTTCAAGTGGAAGAAGCGCTGAAACGCTCCGGGCAGTACCGGCCGGGCTTCTATTGGTATTACGTAGGCATCCTGGACGCGAGCGCCGAGGCGCGGAGGATCCGTGATTTCAACGAATCGCAATGGGCGCTGATTCCAGCGGGCGAGAAGGAGTTATTGCGCGAATCGCCTTCCGTTCTCGGACAAATCACAGGCATCGCGCTGCCGTATCGCAGCAAGCGGCCGCCCTATGTTGCGGGCGAGCGCTTCTATGCGAATCTCGAGGCCAACTGGCGTGCTGTGGGTGACGTAGATGGGTACACCGTATACCGTCGCCGGTAATGCGCGGTCGGATCGAACGTGCGGCCGCATGAATGCCGACCAAAGGAGTTGTAGCCGAGGCCCGGCGTGCTGCATCCTAAGGCAAATGTCACCAGCCCGATCGCTCTGCTGTGCGTTGCTCGCCGGAACTGCCGTGTCGCTGACCGGCTGCACGCTGTACCCGCAGAAAAACCACCCGACGCTCCAGACCACCACGAGCGCGGAGCAAGCGCAGAGAATTTTCTGGAAGGACGTGGAGCAAGGGAAGTGGATGGACGCGGAGGCGTTGCTTGCTCCCAACGCGGTGTGGCGGAACGGCAGCAGCGTAATTGCCCGCGGGTCGGTCGTTCCCTGGCTGCGATCGCTGGGCATCAAGCAGGCGGTGGTAAGCGATGTCGCGATCAAGGCTAATGTGAACGACATGACCCTGGTGTACTCGTTGCAGGTCGCGGCGGCACAGCCTGTGCTGCCCTTATCTGCAGGCACCCCACAGCCAAGCGCGACGCAGCCGCAGAACCTGCATGTGGTGGCGGTGTGGCAGCAGCCGCAGCCCACGGCGCAAGCGGGCAAGGAGAAGGAGTACCGCGGGTACCTGCTGACGGTGGAGGACCTGGCGCCCGCAGGTGAGCGCGGCGGGCGCTGAGCTCCATTTCTCCCTCTTGCGGTGGATGAAAATGGCGGGGCGCCCCCGCTACACTGCAGGGGATGCAGGTTGTTCCTCTGAACTCCGAACAGATCGGTCCCCAACAGATCAGCGCCGCGCAGGCCGCCGGATTTCGTCGCGCGTTGCTGCGGTGGTATCGCACGCATCGGCGAAACCTGCCGTGGAGAGAGACGCGGGACGCGTATCGCATCTGGATCTCGGAGATCATGCTGCAGCAGACGCGCGTGGCCGCCGTCCTGGAGCATTACCGCCGCTTCCTTGAGCGGTTTCCCACGGTGCATGCGCTGGCAGCCGCAACCGAAGCAGAGGTGCTGGCGTTGTGGAGCGGGCTGGGCTACTACCGCCGGGCGCGCATGATGCACCGCGCGGCTATTGCGATCGCAGAGGAGCATGCGGGCCGGATGCCTGAGACGGCGCAGGCTCTGCGCAAACTGCCGGGGATTGGAAGCTATACCTCCGCCGCGATCGCAAGCATCGCATTTGGCGAGCCAGCCGCGGTGGTGGATGGGAATGTGGAACGCGTGTTGGCGCGAGTGGTCGGCTGGCCGGTGGCAGAGCGCGGGTTTGCAACCAGGGTTCAGAGGCTGGCGCAGGCGCTGCTGGACGCAGAGGCGCCGGGTGACTTCAACCAGGCAATGATGGAACTCGGCGCGACCGTGTGTCTGCCTCGTGCTCCGCTATGCCTGCACTGCCCGGTGCAGTCGCTCTGCGGCACGCGGGGAGAGCATCGCGCGCTGCCCCGAAAGAGAATGCAGTCACGCGAGATGGCGTGCGTGTTCCAGACACGGGGAGCGGCCGGCGCGCTGGAGGTGCTGCTGGAGCAGCGCTCGCCCACGGCGTCGCTGATGGCGGGAATGTGGCAGTTGCCGGAGGTGCAGCGAGACGCCGCCGGCAGATCCGGGAATATCGCGGAAACCGAGGTGGATGCTGCACCGATCCTTACGGTCCGGCATGCCATCACGACCACGAACTATACGGTGCGCGTCTATCGCGGAGATAGTTGGGCCGGAGAAAGCTGGGCCCGAAGGATAGGGAACGGGAATGCGGCGGATGAGGATGAGGATGACCGCACAAGCCGCTGGTTCCATAGCGGCGAATTGGCCGACGTGGCGCTGACGGGGCTTGCACGCAAGATCCTGTTGCGGCTGATGCCGCTGACGGAGAGCGGCGCCAGGGGAGAGCGGACGGCGGCGCACGACGGCCACATCTTCTAGCATGGAAGAACGCCGTTTTTGGCACGGAAGAGCACGGGCCGGCGGTGGAGGGGCACATGGCATGCGCATGCACTGGCTGAAGATGCCGACGCGAACGTCCTATTGGCTGATCATTGTGGCGGCGCTGGTGATCGGCGTCATCACCGCTCTGCTGGGCATCGGCGTCGATCGGATGCTGCATCAGCAACGGCCGCTCTTTACCTCCGACCTGCTGGAAGGCACGGCGGCGGCGGTGCTCAGTGGCTTTCTGCTCTTCCGGCTGCAGCGGCGCAAGCGCGATCTGCTGGCCAGGATCCAGGCAGTGGAGGACGTGAACCACCATGTGCGCAATGCTTTGACCGCGGTGATGTACTCCGCGGTGCTGCGGGAGGACCCGGTCCTGAACGCAATCGTGGAAGACGCCAATGCGCGTATCGACTGGACGCTGCGTGAGGTGCTGCCACGTACGGTGGCTTCCTTTCGACCATCGGCGGCACAGCGCCAATGGTGCCCCGGACTTGAGGTGGAGGATGAGACCGGCGAGGGAACGGAACGGGCCAGAGAAGCGTCCGCCCCGCCTGCGGCGAATGGATGGGCCGAGCCGCCGCGCGAGCGCTAGGGTGGCCTTCAGCCGGACGCGCCCATGCTGGCGGTTGAGCGCAGGCTTCGAGTGATAGGCTTCCGGAGTAGCGTTTTCCAGGAGAGAGCATGCACAGGAAGTTCCTTAGTATTACCGCGGCATTTGCTTTAAGTGCCGCGCCCTTTGTCGTGAGTCCCTTGGCGGGATGGTGCCAGAACGGCGAAACGATGCCCGCGGCGCCGCAGATCGCCGGAATTCCCGCGGCCGCGCACAAGGCGGAGAGCGGCATCGATCCGGAGAGGATCCGCGCGGATGTGAAGTACCTGGCGGACGACAAACTGGAGGGCCGCGGTCCGGGAACGCCGGGCGATCGGATGGCGGCCAAGTACATGGAAGACCAGTTTGCCGCCTATGGGCTGAAGCCGGCCGGCGACAACGGTGGCTGGTACCAGAAGGTCCCGCTGTACGCGGTGAAGACGGTTCCGGAGCAGACCACCTTCACGCTGGTGCCGAAGGATGGCGCGCCCGTGGTGCTGAAATATGGCGCGGACTACGTGACCAACAACCAGACCGGGTCGGCGACGGCAGACATCGATGCGCCGGTGGTGTTTGTCGGCTACGGCATTCATGCGCCGGAGTACAACTGGGACGACTACAAGGGCGTGGACGTACGCGGGAAGGTGGTGCTGGTAATCGTGAACGAGCCGCCTTCGAACGACCCGAATTTCTTCAAGGGAGCGGCGATGACCTACTACGGCCGCTGGACCTACAAGTATGAGGAGGCGGCGCGGCAGGGTGCGGTAGGCGCGCTGATCATTCACCGTGAGGACCTGGCGAGCTATCCGTGGCAGGTGGTGCGGAGTTCATGGTCGGGTGAGAAGTCCTACCTGGCGGGCGATCCCAATGCAAAGCTGAAGGCCGCGAGCTGGATCCAGGAGGATGTGGCGCAGAAGATGGCGCAGTCGATGGGGTATGACATTGACCAGGTGATTGACGCCGCGGGCAAACGCTCGCATTCGCAGGTGCTGGATTGGCGGCTGAAGGCGCACATCGTGAGCCAGAAGCGCGACTTCGATTCTGAAAATGTGATTGGCAAGGTGGCGGGGAAGACCGCCGGTGGGCAGCAGGCGGTGCTCTACACGGCGCACTTTGATCATCTGGGCATGGATCCCAATGCGACCGGCAGCGACAAGATCTACAACGGTGCAGCGGACAACGCGACTGGCTGCGGCATTCTGCTGGAGATGGCGCGCGCCTTTGCGGATGCGGACAAGGCGGGCGCTGCTCCCGCGCACGATGTTTACTTTGCCGCGGTGACGGCGGAAGAGCAGGGGCTGCTGGGCTCGGAGTATCTGGGCATGCATCCGCCCATACCGCAGAAGGACATCAGTCTCGATTTGAACTATGACATGCTGCTGCCCATCGGCATGCCCACATCGGCGGAGGTATCCGGCGCCGAGCGCACCAGCTTTTATCCGTCGGTGGAGAAGACGGCACAGGCGTTCGATCTGACTATTCAGCCGGACCAGTTTCCCGGCGCCGGACACTACTACCGCTCAGACCACTTCTCGCTGGCGCGTTTTGGCATCCCGGCGTTTTCCATCGGCCAGGGTACGCTCTTCGCTGGACATGATGCGAGCTGGGGCGAGACGCAGATGAAGGAGTACACGCAACAGCGCTACCACCAGCCCAGCGATGAGTACCGGCCGGACATGAACTTTACCGGGGACGCCCGGATGGCGCAGTTCGGCTTCGCGCTGGGATGGCTGGCCTCCGAAGCGCCGCAGCCGGTGGAGTGGAAATCCGGCGATGAGTTCGCCGCGGCGCGGGCCAAGAGCGAGAGCGGCAAATGATAACGCCGCTCGAAAGCTGACGGTGCTTCGTGGTCTCTCGCTGCCAATCGCCGCACATTTCAAGGCCGCGCATGCTGAACGGTGCGCGGCCTTTGCTGTTGCTGCAATGGGCGGGTGTGCTGACCCTGTTATGGGCGGCTAGCGGCTTTCCTGACGCCTTTGGCATAGCCCAGCGCAGCGGAAGCCCTGAACTGCAGCGCAGAGCGAGAGCGGCGGCAGACGCCGACCGCGACGCGGATGCTCCAGTGATGCTGCCTGGGCGCAGCGATCTCCCGGATGCGGTGTCGGGCGAGTACGCGCTGGGCGGCTCCGGCGAGGTGATCGAACTGGACCTTGAAGGGAGCCCGCGGCAGCGCCGGCTGCAGGGCTATGTGTCGCGCATAGCGGTGGGCGCAAACGATAAGGGCACGCCGCTGACCTATTTCTTTGCGTATTCAAGCGTAGCGCCGGGTCAGATCACGTTTGCCACGCGCAAGGTGCATGGCCGCTGGTGGAGCTTTGCCGGCAACATCGTGCGAGGAACAGCGCAGGCGCCGTCTCAGCGTGGCTATTACCAGCTCACCGGGACCTTGACCGAACATCTCGCGATGGAGCAGGCGGAGCAGAGGAACGTGGTGAGTCTACCCTCGCTGCCGCGCGGCCTGGGCGCGGCTGCCATGGACCGATAGACTGCGGTCACATCCGTTCCGGACGAAAATCTTCAGGCTGTTGCGACGCAAGCTGGTTGCGCTGCAGCGCACGCATGACGGCGATCACCCGCTGATAGATGAAGACCAGTTCGCTATCGGGCAAGGGTCCGCGGTTGTGCGAGCGAACGCTGGCGAAGATGCTCTGCTCCCGGCTCGGTTCATACACCGGCAGCTCCGTCGCCTCCTTCAGTACGCCGATGGCGCGCGCGGCTGCAGCGCGCTGGTTGAGCAGATCCACGATCCGAAGGTCGATCGCATCGATCTGCTCGCGCCAGCCTTGGATATCCATACGAGGGGACACCTCTACTGCACCAGCGCGTGGGCCGCGCGCAGGCCTGCAATGAACCGTCCCACGATGGAGGGTGCTTCAGCGGGAGAGGATTGCTCGATCAGCGCCACGATGGCGCTGCCGACGACGGCGGCGTCCGCGAATTCGGCGACAGCAGCGACGTGCTCAGGCGTGGAGATGCCGAAGCCAAGGGCGATCGGTAGGTCAGTGCAGGCGCGCAGGCGCTCCACCAGCGAGCGTGCATCTGCGGCGAGGTTTTGCTGTGTGCCGGTGATGCCGGTGCGGGAGATGGCATAGACGAAGCCTTCGCTGGCGCCGGCAATGCGCCGTAATCGATGGTCAGAGCTGGTGGGCGCGGCCAGGAAGATGGGGGCGAGACCGTGCGTGCGCATGGCCTGCCTGTAGCCTTCTTCGGCCTCTTCGACGGTCATGTCCGTGATGAGCACACCGTCCACTCCGGCGGCCTGCGCGGCGGCGCAAAAACGGTCGAGTCCGTAGCGCAGAATGGGATTGAGATACGAGAAGATGACAAGGCCGGCGTGCGGGCGCGATGCATGCAGGTCCGCGGCAAGCGCGAGCACGTCGCGAAGGCTGGTGCCGTTGGCGACGGCGCGCTCGCTGGCGCGCTGGATCACCGGCCCATCCGCAACGGGATCGCTGAAGGGCACGCCCAGCTCCAGCACGTCGGCTCCGGCGTCGACGGCGGCAAGCGCGACGGCGCGCGTGGTTGCGAGATCAGGATCGCCGACCGTGAGGTAAATCACGAGCCCGGGGTGTTGTTGGAAACGAATGGTCATGGAGTGTGTCGCTGTACTTTCGCGCTTTGATGCTCAGGATGACGACAATGCGGTGCGTGAATCGAACCTGCGCTCAGGAAGACGAAGACGGATGGTTTACTATTCGGTGCGATCACCTGGTTTGGCTGCGCCGCTCAGGTGCAGCTCGCGCGACAGAATGCCCATGTCTTTGTCGCCCCGGCCGGAGAGGTTCACGATCAGGATCGCTTCCGGCGGCAGCGTGGGCGCTATGCGGATAGCTTCGGCGACCGCGTGCGCGCTTTCAAGCGCCGGCACGATGCCTTCGGTACGCGCCAGCATCACGGTGGCATCGAGCGCCTGCTGATCGGTGGCGGAGGTGTATTCGGCGCGGCCGGAGTCGTGGAGCATGGCATGTTCGGGGCCCACGGAGGCGTAGTCAAGCCCGGCTGAGACCGAGTGCGTGAGCGCCACCTGGCCCGCTTCATCCTGCAGCACATACGAGAACGTTCCCTGCAGAACACCGGGAGCGCCGCCACTGAAGCGTGCCGCGTGCGCGCCTAACTGGCTTCCCGTGCCGCCGGCTTCAACACCGATGAGCCGCACATCTTTCTCGCGCACGAAGTCGTAGAAGGCGCCTATGGCATTCGAACCGCCGCCGACGCAGGCGATGATGGCAGTGGGAAGGCGGCCTTCCTTCTCAATGATCTGGCGGCGTGTCTCTTCGCCGGTGATGCGGTGGAAGTCGCGCACCATCATGGGGTACGGATGCGCGCCCAGCACGCTGCCCAGCAGGTAGTGTGTGGTGCGTACATTGGTGACCCAATCGCGCATGGCTTCGTTGATCGCGTCTTTCAGCGTGCGCGAGCCGGAAGAGACTCCCCGCACCTCGGCGCCCAGAAGTCGCATGCGGTAGACGTTGAGTTCCTGGCGTCGCATGTCCTCATCGCCCATGTAGACGACGCATTCCATGCCCCGGAGCGCACACACGGTTGCGGTGGCGACACCATGCTGCCCCGCGCCCGTCTCGGCGATGATGCGGCGCTTACCCATGCGCTCTGCCAGCAGTCCCTGGCCCAGGCAGTTGTTGATCTTGTGAGCGCCGGTGTGCAGCAGGTCTTCCCGCTTGAGATAGATCCTGGGACCGCCTAGCTTTTCCGTCAGCCGTGAGGCCAGGTAGAGCGGCGTGGGACGGCCGGCGTAGTCGCGCAGCAAAGCATCCAGCCGGGCGGAGAAGCCGGCGTCCTGCCGCGCCTGCTCATACGCCGCCTCCAGTTCCTCGAGCGCCGCCATGAGGGTCTCCGGCACGTAGCGGCCGCCGTAGTCGCCGAAGCGGCCGGGCCGCGTCGCGGCGGCGGAGGGACTTGCTGTCGTAGCTGCCATTGCAATACATCTCCCGTCCCTCTAGCTTACCGCGTGCGCGGCCTCATCGCTCCAGGGCGCCGCCTTGCTGCGCGAAGGCGTCCCTGGCATTGCGAATAAACGCGGTCACGCGCGCAGGATCTTTCCTGCCGGGAGACGCTTCGACGCCGGTCACCACGTCCACACCCCAGGGGCGCAGCGTCTCGATGGCCGTGGCGACATTTTCCGGACGCAGGCCGCCCGCAGCGATGATGCGCAGGTGCGGCGCCATACGCGAGAAGGACCGCTGCGCGGCTTGCCAGTTGAAGGTGAGCCCGGTGCCGCCGATCGCGTTTGCCGCGTGCGTATCGACCAGGGCGGCGTCGACGGCGTGATCCCGTGCGAGCGAGGTGAGTTGACGTTCGAGGGTTACCGCCGCGAGCGATTCGGAGGCGTCGGGGCTGAGATGCACCACCGCCAGGATGCCGATGTGTTTTCCCTGGGCGGCGAAGTGGGTGCGGAGGCGCAGCGGAAGGGCCGCATCGCCGTTGCCGTGCAACTGCACGCCGGTGAGTCCCGCGGCATTCACCGCGCCGACTATCTCGTCAAAGCTTGCCTCGCCAAAGACCCCATACGTCTCCACATGGCCAGGCAGGAGGGTGGTGATGGATGCGACCTGCTCGCTCGTGACCTGCCGCGGGCTGGGAGCGAAGATGAACCCCAGTGCATCCGCGCCGGCGGCGATGGCGTGCCGGGCGTCCTCGAGACTGGTATTGCCGCAGATTTTGGTCCACATAGAGGGTTCCGAGGGTTGCAGTGGAGGGTGCGCTAAACCCCGGCGGAAGTGAATGAAGCCAGAGCGAAGCATCCTTCAAGCCATGCCGCAAGCGCCGCGCCGGGATCAGGCTGTCGCATGAACGACTCGCCGATCAGAAAGGCCTGGTAGCCGGCCGTGCGCAGGCGGGCAAAGTCTTCCGGCGTGCGGATGCCGCTCTCCGCCACATGCAGTGCGGCTGGCGGCAGGGCGGAAGCGAGCTCGATGGAAGTTGCAAGGTGCACCTCGAAGGTACGCAGATCGCGGTTGTTTACGCCGATCAGGGCGCAGCCGAGATCGGCGACGCGCGCCGCTTCGTCCCGCGTGTGCACCTCGCACAGGACATCGAGCGAGAGCGCGTGAGCGACGCCGGTGAATGCCCGCAGTTCGGCGTCCGTTAGCGCGGCGGCGATCAGCAGGATGGCGTCCGCGTGGTGAGCACGGGCCTCGACGATCTGATAGGCGTCCACGATGAAATCTTTGCGCAGGCAGGGAAGCGATGTCGCCGCGGAGGCGGCTTCGAGGTTGGCGAGACTGCCCTGAAAGAACGGGGCGTCCGTCAACACCGAAAGCGCCGCCGCGCCGGACTGTTCCATGGTGCGCGCGAGCGTGGCGGCATTGAAGTTTTCGCGGATGAGTCCCCGGGAGGGCGACGCTTTCTTGAGTTCTGCGATGACTGCGGGACCGCGCTGCGATTGTGCACGGAGGGCGGCGGCAAATCCACGCGGATGGTGCTGCTCCGCCGCGGCTTCGAGCGTTTGCAGGGAGACGCGCTGCTTGCACTCGGCTACGTGCCGGCGTGTGCGGTCGAGGATCCGGTCAAGCTGGGTGGCCATGAGGGCAACGGGCTTGTGCCCGTCCTCTCAGTATAAGTGGCTAACAACAAGACGCACTCGGACGCAGACGCGCAGCGATCGGCAGGCTGCTGGACGAGGTGCGGACATGGCGGTAGTGGTGCAAGTTGAATCAAAAAGGAAGAAGCCAGTCCTTCAACTACGCAGGCCAAAAGCAGGCCCGTTTTGCTCAGGATGGCCAACCGCGCCACGCCGAGATGGCCGCTGCTTTGCCAAATGCAGCAGTGTTCTCTAAGCTTGGTGCCTTATGGACAAATCGATCCCCCTCATCGTCGCGTCATTAGCGCTCTGCCTCCAACCGTATGCTCACGCGCAGGAACCGGCGCAGGCGGATGCGCAGATGAATGCACGCGTGGAAGAGATGCTGGGCAAGATGACGCTCGCACAGAAGATCGATCTGATCGGCGGTGAAGACGAAATGTTCATACGCGCGGTGCCGGAGATCGGATTTCCGCGGCTGAAGATGTCGGACGGGCCGCTGGGAGTCCGCACCTGGGGTCCGTCGACTGCTTACGCTGCCGGAGCGGCACTGGCGGCGAGTTGGGATCCTGAGCTGGCGCAGAGAGTCGGCGCTTCTTTGGGGCTGGACGCACGTGCGCGCGGCGTGAACTTCCTGTTGGGGCCGGGCGTGAACATCTATCGCGCGCCGATGAATGGCCGCAATTTCGAATATTTTGGTGAAGATCCATACCTGACCTCGCGCATCGCGGTGAACTATATCGAGGGCGTACAGAGCGAGGATGTCATCGCAACGGTGAAGCACTTCGCCGCGAACAACTCGGAGTACGACCGGCACAACGTCAACTCCGTGGTGGATGAGCGGACCCTGCGCGAACTCTACCTGCCTGCCTTCGAAGCCGCCGTTAAGGAGGCGAAGGTGGGTGCGGTGATGGACAGCTACAACCTGCTCAACGGCGAGCACCTGACGCAGAATCGCCGGATGAACGTGGACCTTCTGGAGAAGGAGTGGGGCTTTGACGGCATCGTGATGTCGGATTGGGATGCGACCTACGATGGCGTGGCGGCGGCGAACGGCGGTCTGGATCTGGAGATGCCTTCTGGCAAGTTCATGAATCAGAAGACACTGCTGCCCGCGATCCAGAGCGGGATTGTAAGCAAAGCGACCATCGACGACAAGGTCCGGAGAATTCTGCGTACTTCGCTGCGGTTTGGATTTCTCGACCGGAGCCAGCTCGATCTTCAGGATCCGCTCTACAGCCAGCACGGGGAAGAAGTGGCGCTGGCGTCCGCGCGCGAGAGCCTGACGATGCTGAAGAATGACGGGCGCCTGCTGCCGCTGAATGCGGACCGGGTAAAGACCATCGCGATCATTGGGCCGGACGCTTACCCGGCAGTGCCGGGGGCAGGCGGCAGCTCAGATACCACAGCGTTCGCTCCGGTCAGCTTTCTTACCGGTGTCAGCGATTATCTCGGCACGCGCGTAAAGGTGCTCTACGCCCGCGGTCTGCCATCGGTTGAAGACATCTTCAAGGAGACGCGCTTCGAGGACGCCAGCGGGAAATCGACGCTGAAAGAGGAGGTCTTCGACAACTCCGAGTTCAGCGGAACAGGCAACAGTTCGATGCCCACAAGTGTGGCGGAGTGGAAGGCGTCCATGTGGACGCCGGCGGCGAAGCAGCCGAAGAGCGTGCGCTGGACGGGACGCTATACGCCGCAAACATCCGGCAAGTATCTCTTTCTGGTGGCGGCCGGGGGAGAGGACACGTGGGAACTGAGCGTGCAGGGCAAGCCGGTGCTCCAACAGCCCAAGAGCGAAGGGCAGGCGCCGCTTTCGACCGAGCTCGATCTGCAGGCGGGCACGCCGATCGACGTGCAACTGAATTACAAACCGTCTTCGGATTCGATACGCATCGGCTTTGGCATTCACGCTGCCGCTGATCTGGTTTCCGACGACGCGAAGAAGATTGCTGCCTCGGCAGACGTGGTCCTGATACCCGTGGGCTTTGACACGGCAACGGAGAGTGAGGGATTCGATCGCACCTTCGATCTGCCGTGGGGACAAGACGCGCTGATTGAGGCCATCGCCGCGGCCAACAAGAAAGTCGTCGTAACCATCACGGCCGGAGGCGGTGTGAACATGGAGCCGTGGTTGAACGATGTGCCCGCGGTGCTGCAGAACTGGTATCCGGGGCAGGCCGGCGGAAGGGCGATGGCGGAGGTGCTGTTTGGAGAGAGCGCGCCGGAAGGCCGTCTTCCCATGACCTTTGAGACAGCATGGGCGGAGAACCCGGTGCATGACCACTACTATCCGGAGAAGGGCACGCAACCGCCGACCGTCAAGTACGCGGAGGGAGTTTTCGTCGGCTACCGGTATTACACTTCGGAGAACAAGAAGCCGCTATTCCCCTTCGGGTACGGCCTGACGTATACGACCTTCCGGTACGGCAACCTGCAAGTGTCGTCGAAGCAGAGCAGTGGGGATACACCGATACATGTCACCTTCGATGTGACGAATACGGGCACGCGTGCCGGTGCTGCTGTCGCGCAGCTCTATGTCGGCGATCCCTCGGCCACTGTCAAGCGGCCCTTGAAAGAGCTGAAAGGCTTCAAGAAGGTGATGTTGCAGGCGGGGGAGACGCAGCAGATTTCGCTCACGCTCGACAAGCGGGCGCTCTCCTACTGGAGCGATGCCGCGCACGCGTGGCAGGTGGATCCAGGCCGTTTCATGGTCTATGCCGGCGCGTCGTCGGAGGATACGCCGTTGAGCGCGGAGTTCGAGCGGGGCAAGTAGCGCGAGCGAACCCGGCTGTCTGGCGGGCCAGTCGATTGCAGCCGTTCCTCCTGTCTGGGACGTTTCCCGGCGAGCCTGGTTTGGCTGAAGCAGGAGGAACGGCTGCAGGCGGATGTAACAGATCTCCGCCACAATGCCCGGCAGTTGTCTGGACCACTGTTCCGGTTAACGTGATCCATGGGCAAGAAGTACTGTGCAGCCGTTCCTCCTTCGGGGGATCCTCGCAGCCGGTTTTGGCTGGAGCAAGGAGGAACGGCTGCAGGCGGATGCAACAAGTGATCCGCCGCAACGTCGCCAGGGTCCTAATTCACGGTGAGCGTGACTTGTGCGGAATGCGTGAGCGCTCCGGAGGTCGCGGTGATGGTTATGGGGTAACTGGTTGGCTGTGGGGTGGGTGTGGGAGTTGGTGTTGGAGAGGCCTGATTCATGGACCCGCCGCAACCGGCAGCCAGCAGGGAGGCCCCACCCAGCGCCACAACCAGCAGCAGCATCCAGAGTTTGGTTACGTGGCGCCTGCGACGGAAGAAGGCGGCACCGAATACGAGCGGGAAGAACGCCGCCGCCGAAACAGGCAGCGCGAGCTTCATCAGATGCGCCTCAAGGTATGGGTTCTGCCCCGGGCCGGTACCCCGGGCTGCGGTGGCAACCGTCATGGTGGTGCTTGCAGTGGCGGTGGTCAGGGGGACGCTGCTGGGGGCGAAGGTACAGCTAGCACCGGCAGGCAACCCGGAGCATGCCATCGCCACCGTTCCGTTGAAGGAGTTCATCGCGGAGAGGTCCAGGGTCACGGTGCCGGACTGTCCCGCAGAAACGCTCAGTGTGGGCGCCGACGGAGCGATAGTGAAGTCGCCCTGGGCCGGCGGCGCTGCCTGGGCCACAGCGATGGATCCAAAGAGTCCCCCCTTTTCATTGTTCAAGCCTGCGGAGAAGTAGAGGGTGTTGGGATCGCCAGTGCCCTGTGCGCCGAAGATCAGCTCCCACAAGCCGCTGTTGGCGATGGGTTTCCCGGAAGCATCCTGCAGTTGGCCTTTGAAGGCGAAGCTGGTCGCGTCAAAGGCGTTGATTGTGCCGTCGCCAAAGTTCCCGACCAGGAGATTTCCCGCGAAGGCGCCAAAGCCCGCGGGAGCAAGGGCGACGCCCCAGGGCGCATTTAATGTTCCGCCGGAGGCGACGCGGTTGAGCAGATTGCCGTTGGTATCGAAGACGTCGACGTAGCCGAGTCCCGGCCCGGGCGGCAGTTGGGCATAGGTGATGTAGATATTGCCGCCGATGTTGTGAATGCCGTAAGGGCTGAACCCCGCGGGTAGGTTCGGATCGGTAAACGTGCCGGCCAGAGTCGCGGGGGCGAACTGGCTATTGAAGACATCGATCTTGTTCTTGGCGAAGTTGGCGGCCAGCAGCATGGAGCCGCTCGCGGCCGTGGTCAGGGTTGCGCCCGTGTACGCCGCACCCGAGGCGGAGTTGTCCAGCGCGACCACGGCATTGGGCGTACTCGCATTCCACCCGGAGATGGTGCCATCCAGAGTGACAAATAGAAATGTGGCGGAGGTGCTGCCGGGCAGCGTGAAGCCGGTGCCGGGGGCGTTGAAGACGATACCGCTCGGCAAGCCAGGGCCGGTGCCACCTTTCTTGGGCGGGACGGACACAGCGAACTGCTTGGCGCCGGCTGAGTTGTATACGGCGGAGAAACCCGTCCCGGCGTCGTTAACCCAAAATGGCGTTTGCTGCCCGATCGCGATGCCCCAGGGATTGATCAGCGTGGGATCGGTCTGCTGCGCCGTCACCGTTCCGTCGGACACAATATTCGTCTGCTGATAGGCATTCGTCTGCGCGAGGCCGAGAGAGGAGGAGAGTGCCAGCAAGGCGAGTGTGGCAGACGCGGAGGCCAGCCATTCGGTCCAGCGATGATGTCGGGCTCCTGTGTGGTTGTGCGCCGGGCATGCTGCGCGGCCAGTGGGCGTGGGTGTCAAGAAATGGTACATGTCGTTTCCTCCTGAGCTTCAGCCTGCAAGCGCCTCGATGGACGGCTTAGAGGACTACACGAACCATAAAGAGCGCCGACGCGCACTGTGTCACGACTGCGTCACTTGTTTGTCAGGAGAGTGTCAGGCCGGTCGTGGTGGTCGGCTTTGATCCGCAAAGCTCAAAGCCGCGCGATCGCTGCGGCGGCGCAGAGCCCCTAGTACAAGGGCGGCTCCGCGGGCTGGTAGTCTTCACCGAATTTGTTCTTGTGAGCCGGAGTGCCGCCCTCCAGAACGCGCAGCACGCCCAGGTCTCTCTGCGTGGGGCTGATGTGGACGCGTCGGCTCAACGCATCCAGTTGCCGGGCATCGCTGCCCTCAGCCCAGACCTTCATCTCGTACGTACCGGGCGGAACGCTGTGCAGCGCGATACTTCCGTCGGGCGATGAAATGCCAACGTACGGCGTGGAGAGCGCGATGACAACGGCGCTCATCTCCGGGTGGATATTGCAGAAGATGTAGGAGACGCCCTGGTGATCGAAATGCACCCTTCTGGTGCTGCCCGCCTCGTACAAGCCCAGATCGAAGCGTTTGCCGTTGAAGCGGGAAAAAACATTGTGGAAGAAGGGATCGAGATTGGGGAAGTCTACCGTGCTTCCGGTAGGCACGACGAGGAGATGCGGAGTGAAAGTCTTGTCTTTCTGCACCATTCGGAAATGTTCGGGCGCGGGGGAGGGCGCAGCGTCCGCAGCGGGAGCACCGGATTCGGAGACTGGAACAAGCCACATGACCACATCGCCGGAGCCGCTATCGGCGCCTCCCGCCCGAACCTGCTTCAATTTTCCCTGGCGGACCACCTGTACCTGGGCGGTCACATCGGCGTCGGCGACGCGTGCGAACGCAGGGATGCTCAGGCAGCAGCTAAGGAGCAACAACAGCAAGCGGTGAAGGGATGACATAGGACAACGCATCAGAACAGATACCCCGCGGCCAGGCCGAAACTCTGCGCCGTATCGACCTGGCCACTGATCGGCCAACTATGAATGTTGCGATACTCCGCCGAGAACAGCAGGTATGTCTTGGGGCGGAAGATCACATTCCCCAGCACCGTGCGATTCCTCGCCAGGTTCGCATAGACACTCGATGGTGGCATGGCGTTCGCGTAGCGAAGTTCCCCGGCAAATCCACTGTCCTGACCGATGGCCACATTGCCTTCGACCGAACGGGTGATGCGCGCCTTCCACTGCACCCATCCACCTTCCGCGTCCAGCCCCTGGATGCGGCCTGTATCCGGATCGACGACATAATCCTTGAAGACGCCTCCACCCAGGCCGCCGACGGCGCGTCCACGATAGAGTTCGCCCGATAGTTCAACGAACCGGTTGAAGGGCAGGCTCCAATCGGCGCTCCCTGTCCACGCATCCAGCCGCTGGCCGGACGCGTACCGTTGCCGGCTGTAATATCCGCCAACGCCGACGGTGAAGGGCCGATCGTCAAGCATGAGGGTATAGCTCGGCCGGGCTTCGTAGCCGGGTTGGCGGCTGCGCTCGGAGGCATCGGGTTGGCGAAGCCCGGTCATCGCCGCCGGACCCGGCGCAGCGGGATCGATGAGAGCGAAGTCGAAGCCCAGCTTGCCCGCGCCCAGAGAAGCTCGATTCATCAGCTCGAGCTGCGGCGACCACGTCCACAGGTTGCCGGACCAGGCCAGCGCCGGCTCACCCACGCCGACGAACGAGGTGGGCTCCAGGGGCGAGATGAGCGGCGTATCCAGCGCCCCCAGCAGAGAGCGGTTGGTCCAATCGAGCTTCACGCGCGCGGTGCGCAGACGCAGGTTGCCGGCGCTGGTGCTATAGCCGGCGTAAGGCACTCCGCCGAAGAAGTCGACGCGCACGCTGGCTGCGGAGCGCGCGCCCCAGAGGGCAGGCCCAGTCGCGTCCAGCCCTACGATAGTTTGCCGCAGGGTGGCACTAAGGCTTCCATGAGCGATGGTCTGATCGCGTGGCAGCGCAATGATGGGCAGATCGATGTCGTCCACGGCGCCATCGTTGGAGAATGAGCTGAACAACAGCATGCCGGAGAGACGAAGCGGATATTTCGACGTGCTCTCCACCTTGGTCTGCTCGTGCTGCTTCACCTCCGCCTGCAGCACCTGATCCTGATCCTGCAATTGTTCAACGCTGCGTTCAAGGTCCGCCGACACATGGCTTGCGGATGCGGCATCCTGCGAGTCGCTCCGTTGAGCAGCAAGCTCTGTGCGTACCTGTTGCAGCTCGCCCCGCAATTGTTCGATCTGCTGTTGCGAATCGTTCAACTGGCGCTGCATCTTATCCAGCGCGGTAAGCACCTGCGTAAGCCGTTGCTCAAGCGCCGCGGAGGGCGCAGCGGCCGCGTTCTGCCCGGCCTCTGCCGGTCCGCCGGCGGACGTACTCTGAGAGCGGGCGGTAGTGGCGAGCAAAAGCATGGCGATCATCAGCATTCCGCTTCTTCTATGTCGCCGAAGGCTCATCGGATTCACCTCGCGCGGCCTGTCATGGTTGCATGCATGGGTCAATTAGGGGAAAGGGGCGCGGCAGGCCGCTCGGTTCGCGCTGCCGTTTCGAATGCACGTAAGGTACTCTTCGCCAGCATGAGTGAGAAGACGGTGCGTCCGGGCTGCGACTCTTCCAGGACCACCCGGCCGCCATGCTCCTGGGCGATGCGGTCCGCGAGCGTCAGTCCCAGACCAACACCATTGTGCTTGCCCTCGCTCACAAAGGGTTGAAACAGCGTTGAGCGGATAGGCGCCGACACTCCAAGGCCGCTGTCAACAATGTTGAGTTTGATCCACTCCGGCGTTTCGCTCAGTGAAATCCGGACCGACGGTTGGCTTACGCCATGACTGGCGGCCTGACAGCCGTTCAGCAACAGGTTGTAGAGCGCGCGCTCGATTTTTCTGGCATCCATCCAAACGTCGAGCGCGGGCAGCGGATCGCAGGTGATGGCGACATTCTGCCCATCGGGATGCGCCTTGACCAGGGCGATCGCCCGGTCGGTGACGAACGCAATCGATTCGCAGCTAAGCTGAAGCGGTTGACCGGTGCGGCTGAAGATCAGCAGCGATTCGATGAGTTCTGTCATACCCTGCACGCCCATTCTGACTTCCGCCAGGAGCTCGGCGCGCTCCTCCGGCCGCGTCGTCCATGAGCCGAGAAACTCCGCGTTCGCATACACGGCGGAGAGATAGTGTCGCAGGTCATGGGAGATGGAGCTGGCCATTCTGCCGATGGTCGCCAGCCGCTCCACATCGAGCAGGTCCTGCTGCGCCCGCCGCAGCCGGGTCCGCATATCATCGAAGGCCGCGCTCAACTGGCGGAGTTCCCTGGCGCCCCGGCGCTCCAGCGGATAATCGAAGTCGCCGGCGCCCAGCGCGCGCGTCCCGGCTACCAGCGCCTCCAAGGGACGGGTGATGGTTCCCGAGAGATAGACGGCCAACGACGCGCCAAGAATAAAGACAACAACGCCCAGACCGATGAGAAGCTGATTCAACCGGTTCAGATAGCGGCTGGCCTCTTCGTAAGACTTCAGCACAGCCAGCCGCACAATTGGCGCGCCTGGCTGCGAGAGCGTGACGGACGCTTCCACATAGCGCTCGGACCCGATCCACACGTCCGATCCGTTTCGCGCATTGGCGGTCTGTTCCCGGGACTGAGCGATGGCTCTCTGCGCGAGCGCCTGCCGAGTGAAGCTCGCCCGGTGGGCGGCATCGAAGGTGCTGGCGACGATCGTGTCACCCGCGGAAAACACGACCTGCGCCGCGGCGGCTTCGCTTACCTCGGCCGCCAGCCGGTCGTCGATGGCGTATCCGACGGTGATGTACCCCAACAGCGTGCCGCTGACGGCAGGGCCGAAGTAGAGCGGCTGAGCGGTGACTTCATACAGCCGATCTCCGCTCAGGATGTAGTGCGGGCCAGGGGTGTTGGAGAACATGCTCGGCGAGACATCGTGAAGATCCGGCGCCGCAGCGGCGGGGTCCAGCGGACGCCCATCGATATAGCGCGCCATAACCATCCCGTCGCGATTGGCCAGGGAGAAGAAGGGGCTCCCGCTTACCTTCACGAACTCCGCGCTCGCGTTCTGGATGGTGCGCTGGTCGTCAGTAGTCAGCAGAGCTTTGAGGCTGGGAAGGTCGGCCAGCAGAGCAGCTTCACGGCGGAGCACCTCCCGCCGTTGTGTTTGCAGGTTCTGGAAGGTCAGCGTGGAGCGGTTCAGATCGGCGACGAGAGTGCGATGCGTCTGCCGCTGCAGGCTGGTGCGAAGAACCAGCAGGCTCAGCACAGTGAGGCCGACGGAGACGGTGAGAAGCGATAACAGCAGCGCCGTCCGCATCCGTATCGCCACCAGCTTTGCCTCCGCCGTCAAATGCGCCGCTACGCCTGCGGCGAATGTACGAATTTATAGCCCACCCCATGCACGGTGCGGAAGTGCATAGGATTGGCAGGATCGGTCTCCAGCTTCTGCCGAAGCTTGAGGATCTGGTTGTCTACAGTTCGCGTGGAGGGATAGAAGTTATATCCCCAAACGTCGTTCAGTAATTCTTCGCGCGTGAGCACGCGTTCCGGGTTATCCAGGAAGAAACGCAGCAGCTTGAACTCGTGCGCGGTGAGGACGACCAGTTTGCCGGCTCGGCTGACCTGCATCTTGGAGAAGTCCACCATGACCTCGCCGAAGGAGAGCGAGTGGTTTGGACGCGATCGCTTGGCGCGCCGCATGGCGGCCTGCACCCGTGCCAGCAGTTCGCGCGGGCTGAAGGGTTTGGTCACATAGTCGTCGGCACCCAGTTCCAGCAGCAGCACTTTGTCCGCAACCTCAGAGACGGCGCTCAGCACGATAACCGGCGTATCGGGCGAAGCGCGTTTCATCGCCTTACACAACTCCCGGCCGGAGATGCCAGGCAGCATGAGATCCAGCATGACCGCGTCGGGCTGGTTTCCCTGGAAGGTTTCCAGTCCGGCGGATCCATCGACCTCGCTCCTGACCTCGTAACCCTCCGCGGTGAACAAGCGGTGCAGCGCTTTCTGGATTCGCAGATCGTCTTCAATGACCAGAATCGTTTGCATAGAACCTCACCCGGATCACTCGCAGCACGATGATCCGGAGCACGATCGTGCTGCGACCTCATTTCGCCCGAATTGATTTTCCTCCAAATTACCGCCGCCCGGCGGCTTATGTCACAGAGTGACAAAAGAGTGACAATTGCGTGACAAGCGGCCGTGGTGCTCGCTCTACCTTCAGGGTCGGCACGTGAGTCGAGCGAGCCTCGCCTTCCTCCTGGCTCGCGAACTCAGTTCGCGTGTGACCCCGGGGACTCCCACAGCATTGAAGGAGCAAGTCATGCAAAGCACAGGCATACGTAGCTGCAGGAGACTTGCGGCGCTTTCACTGGCCGTCGTCTTCTCATTCGCTCTGAACGCACACGCGCAGGTAAAGGCGCAGCATTACTCGCAAAAGCTTCTGGTTGCCGACCGGCCGGGTATCGCCGCCAATCTCGATTCGAACCTGGTCAATCCCTGGGGACTTTCGCGCAGCTCCGGTAGTCCGTGGTGGGCTTCCGACAATGGAACGGGGAAAGCCACCCTCTATGACGGGGCAGGCCACCCCTTCCCGCTGGTCGTCACGATTCCCCCTGCGAACAAGAGCATCAAGACCGGATCCCCGACCGGCACGGTCTTCAACGGAGGCACCGGCTTTCAGCTTGTACCGGGTCAGCCGGCCCTCTTCCTGTTCGTTACGGAAGACGGTACCGTCTCCGGCTGGAACCCCAGCGTCGACCCGGCAACAGCGGTGATCAGGGTCAATGAGAATCCGCAATCGGTCTTCAAGGGCGCCACTATTGCCAACGTAGGTCTCAACAGCTTTCTCTATGTCGCCGACTTCCGCCAGGGCCACCTGCAGGTCTTCGACACTTCTTTCCACCATGTGCCGAGTATGGAAGCGCTCTTCAAGGACGACCGGCTGCCCTCCGGATATGCGCCTTTCAATGTGCAGAACATCGGCGGCGATCTTTATGTCACATTCGGACTCCAGGATTCGGCTAAGCACGATCAGTTGAACGGCGCCGGCCTGGGCTACGTGGACGCCTTCACGCCCACGGGCGCACTGCTGCGCCGCTTCGATCACGGTTCGTGGCTGAACGCCCCGTGGGGACTGGCGCTGGCCTCTAGCGATTTTGGCGCCTTCAGCCATGACCTGCTGGTGGGCCAGTTTGGCAGCGGCACCATTCAGGTCTACGATCCGCTGACCGGCCATCTCAAGGGACACCTAAACGACGCCAGCAATAAGCCTATTCAACACGAGGGGTTGTGGAGCCTGTCCTTCGGCAGCGATAGCACAGCAGGCCCGGCCACCACGCTCTTCTTCTCTGCCGGCCCGAACAATGAGCAGAACGGATTGTTCGGAAGCATCACGGCGGTTGAGAACGCGCAGGGCAACCATCAATAGCTGCCAAGACTGGCAGGTGCCTAAAATGAGAGGAGGAAGACGGGTTGCCGTCTTCCTCCTTTTGATTGGAGCAGCGTGCAGGCCGGGCTAGACCCGCCGGAAGGCCGCATCCGCCTCCCGCGCCAGTTGGTTAGAGAAATCAAAGAATTCGTCAGATTGTCCCTGAAAGAGCAGGTCATCCGTAAAGGCCTTGACGGTCGCCACGGCGCCTGCGTTCACGGTTAACGTAGGCCGGATCACCGAGCAGGGGGGCAGACTTTCGCCCTTCAGGAAGTCGCAGGGTTCCGGCAGAATGAGGTTGGTTTGCGTCAGCTGCGAATGTTGTGCATTCAGATCCGGGAACTTCAGTCCGGTATGTGGATCGACCACGCCGGCCAGTGGTTGGGCTACCGCGTTGCCCGCCTTGTCATGCCAGAGCGAGAAGTGATCCACCTCCACCCCGCCGATGCTCACGATGATGCGCAGCACCTCAAGGCTGGAGGCCTTGAGCGTCATCGAACTGTACAGGCTCGACCCACCCTGCTCGATAAACGCAAAGTGGAATCCCGCGGTGTTGGCGATAGCCTGCATACGCCGTGCGGCAACGCTGGTGGGTGGTATCGGTTGTTTGGTGTCCGGCGGCGTGTCCGCATCGTTCAAGGGAATGGCGGGCTCATTGGTGATGCTGAATGGTCCCTTGAACTTCGCGCCCAGGTCTGGATTTTCTTCGCTGCGGTACCGCGTATACCAGCTCAGGTCTACATCCAGGTTCAGCAGATTGGTCAGCCGTCCAATCTGCTTCGCCCCCGTGGCCCTGCTACTGGGCAGCCTGCGAAACTTTTCCAGATTGACCGGTGACGCCCCCTTGGACTTGAGGTACGCGTTCAGGAATGCGGCATGGCTCAGCTCATCGTCCGTGTTGTCCGAGATGTACTGGGGCATATCGCTATCTAGATTGCTGAGCGCCGCGATGTAGGACGGATTGCCGCCGTTCACTCCGCCCAATTCGTTGTACTGTGACCACAGATCGCTTTCGACGATCTCGGCCCAGGCCAGAAACCGCAGGATCGCCGCATCGCCATGCGACAGGCTGCCATTGTGGGTATCACTCGCTACGCCGCTTTCTTCGCTCTGGGCGGCGTGCCCCGACGCAAAGAGCGCCGTGGCCGGGAGTACTGCCGCGGTGGCGCCCGCCACTCCCAGGCCACGTAAGAAGGAGCGCCGTCGTACTACGCGGTCCCAACTGGCTTGTAAATCGTGGCTCGACGAGGGTTGGGTGGCATCGACTGGATCTGCGAGGGAGGACTCTTCCTTTTTCATACTAGGCTCCAATGCTGGATTTGGGATGAGGATGTCCGAGGGGCCCGTTCCGCGGCTTTCACCCTCGCCGATCAGCCTAGGTGCCGAGCATGTCCACGTGTGTCACGCGGATGTCAGCGCTTTGTAACAGATATTGTTTGTCAGTACGATGTGCTCGCCGCCAACCTTCCTTGCTCCTGCTTTACAGGCTGAGCGGAGTCAGTGCGCTGCGGCGCCGTTGTACAGTTGGAATTCGCGGATGCCGGCGGCGCCGGATACCGACAACACCTTGAGCCGCACGCGGTCCGCGGTGACCGGTGGAAAGATGTCGATCTTCTTGTGGCCGATAGCGCCGGCATGCGCCACCTCCCGCCAGCCGCCGTGCTCAAATACTTCGATCGAGTACTCCTCGACGTGCTGCCCGTCGTTCAAACGCTCCATCGTAAGCGCACGGTCTATCGTCACCGGCGATGGAAAGCGAACCTCCAGCACCGCGCCGGCTGCGTCGGCCGGAATCGGCCAATAGGTCTCCGGCTTTCCGTCAAGGGCGGCTTCGGCATCGCTGTTGATGGATTGATGATGGAGCGCCAGATTCTTGCCGTACACGGCTCTGAGCCGTGCGCCGAACTCCTGCAAGCGGGCGACGTCGGCGGCGGGCAAGCGGCCGGTCTCATCCGGGGCTAAGCCAAGCATGAGTTGGGCGCCGCGTCCGACGCTATTGTTGTAGACATCCATCAGCTCATCCACGCTCTTCAGCGATGCTGCATCGTGCGGATGCCAGAACCAGTGCTCGCGGTGAAGCGGCGTGTCTGCCTCGACCGGCCGCCAGCGAAGATATCCACTGCGATCGACGACGTTCCAGTTTTCGAAAGTTACCGTGCCGTTCTCATTGCCCACCCAGCGCAAGTCAGCGAACTTAAAAAGAGCCACGTCAGCAAAGACCAGCGTGTTTGGCTGGTATACGCGCAGATGGTCGACGATGGTGTCGAAGTCATAGGTGCGGTTCGCGCTGCCCGCACCGTCCAGCCAGAACTCCTCTAGTGGACCGTAGCCGCTGGCTAACTCATCCAGTTGCGCGAGGTAGTACCGGTCGTAAGCGGTGGGGTCGGGATACCGCGGATCATGGCGGTCCCAGGGCGAAAGATAGACGCCGAACCGCAGACCGTGGCTGCGGGCAGAGTCCGCGGCCATGCGCACCAGGTCGCCCTTGCCGTGGAGCCAGGGGCTGCTCTTCACGCTGTACGCGGTTTGCGCGCTTGGCCACAGAGCGAAGCCATCATGATGTTTCGCCACCATCACGACGTACTGAATGCCGGCCGACTTGGCCGCCGCCATCCACTGGTCGGTATCAACGTCGCTTGGATTGAATACGCCGGCAGGAGCCGTGCCATCGCCCCATTCGCGATCGAGAAAGGTATTGGTTCCGAAGTGAATGATCGCGCCGATTTCCAGGTCCTGCCACGCTACCTGTTGCGGGCTGGGCTTCATGTCGGTGACGTTTTGGCACAGGCACTGCAGCCGCAGCAGCGCGGCAAACGCCAGAACGAGAGGAGCGTGGAACGCGCTTCGCAATAGAGATCCTCGTTGGTTGATTCAAAGAATAAAGGGAGCGAATGGATATTCGCTCCCCGCGTAGGCTCCCATTGTGCATGCAGCTAGAAGATGTAGTGCAGGGAGAACTGGATCTGCCGGGGCGGGGACCGCACATCGGTAATCTGTCCAAAGTTGGTATCAGTGATGGTGTTGTCCGGATTCTTGTAGCTGGCGATGTTGAAGAGGTTGAAGAAATCGGCGCGGAAGCCGATCACTTGCCCTTCGGTGATGTGGAAGTCCTTGAACGCCGAGCTATCGATCTGCTCATAGCCCGGAGTGCGTTCGGTGTTCACCCCTGCGGTTCCGAAGGTGTTGACGGCTGCTGTGCCATACGCGCACACTCCGTTGTCCTCGCCGGGCGTCTGGCAGGGAGTGACGGAGGGATCTGTTCCCCACCAGTGGGCCACGCCGCGATTGACTATCTTGAATTTGCGGTACTGGTTGGCGCGGGGCTGTCCGTAGCTGTTGGTGTTGCTCTCCCCCGGGCCGTTGATGGTAATGGGGAAGCCCGAGTAGGCAATCGCCGAGCCGGAGAGCGACCAGCCACCGATCGCCTCGTCCACAAGCTGGTTTACGCCGGAGCCGAACTGTCTTCCGTGGCCGAAGGGCAGGGCATACACGCCAACAGCCGAGAGGTTATGCCGTACATCCGTGCCCGCTGGACCATAATCCGCGTGACTGTTGTAGGCATTCTGGAAGGCGCCGTTCGATCCGTTGATGCCTGAGTTTCCGTAGTTGCCGGAGCTATTCGTCATCGCCCGGGCGTAGGTGTAGTTCACGGTGTACTCGAATCCGCCGCTCAAACGCTGGCGCAGTGTGGCCTGGCCGGCGTTGTAGTTCATCATGGCCTCGGACTCGGTCACCAGCAGCGTGCCGCCCTGCCCTACAAGGTTTACGTAAGGCGCGACAGCATCGAACGATGTCAACTGGTTGCCGTTTCGGTAGTCGATCAGGTGCTGTCCGGTCTCCCCAAGGTATCCGACCGACAGCGAGGTGGTGTTGTTGAGGGCGTATTCCGTGGTCAGGTTGAACTCTTGAATGTAGGCCGGCTGAATGTGCTGCGGCCATGCACCGTATCCCTGCCCGGAATAGTTGATGTCGCCCGGCGACGAGCTGAATCCTTCCTGCACCGTGTAGGGCGTGCCGCCGCCGGTGGTCGTAGGACTCAGCGACTTCTTGTCGCTGACCAGCACGAAGGGCGGGCTGGAGGTGAGCCGCTGGTTGCCGGCATTGCCCTCAAAGAAGCTGGTGGCGCCGTATCCTCCACGCAGCACGAACTGTGGCCGGATCTGCAACGCGAAGCCGACCCGCGGCATGAACTGTTTGTAGTTTGGCTGGTAGCAGGCCCGGTTGCCGCAACGCTGCGTGCCCGGCGGTGCGGTGGCGGGAATTGGCCCGGCGTAAATCACGGTGCCGGTATCCAGCAGCACGTTCGCCGTCTTGTCGTTTACCTCGTACCACGGCTGGTCATACTCATACCGCAGACCCAGGTTGATGGTCAGCGTGGGCAGGATCTTCCAATCGTCCTGAATGAAACCGGCCGTGCGCCACTGACGGTTGCCTACCAGGCCGCCGGGCGTGCCAAGCGTCGCTTCGCTGACCCGATTCAGAAGGAAGTCCGCGGGACCGTACCCGGGAGCTTGAATAGCGGCATCGCTGGCAACGTTGGGATTCGACGTAAATTGCCCCGTGTAGCTGAACTGGCCCAGCGATCCGAAGTTACCGGCGTTGATGTAGTTCTGCTGATAGCGGATCGCCTGCACGCCCATGCTGATGAGGTGTACGCCGCGCTGCCAGGTCAGGTTATCGCCATAGCTGAAGGTGTTGTCACGCAGGATCTGCGTGTTCGCGTTCGTGCCGATGTAGCTGATGTTGTTACTGATGCTTTGGCCTGAGAATCCGGGGTAGATCTGTGCGCCGAACGGGACGCCGACAATTGAATTTCCCTTCAGACCAAACGCGCCAGTAGGGTCGGTGGGGATGCTGTTGTCCCATCGGACACGCGTGAAGCCGATGCGCGCCTCGTTGATCACGGAAGGCGAGAAGGTATGGATCCAGGTGGCGCCGCCCAGCTTGGTGGGGTAGATGTTCTGGGGCGGGAAGCTGATCGCCAGCACAGCAACCTGGTTGTCGAATGCGTTGGACTGGCCATAGAAGCCGGTAATCTTGTCCTCGGCTCGCGGGTCCCACTCGATCTTGATGTCACCCTGGTTGTTGACGGTCGATTTGCGGCTTGGACCCTGATAGTTGTTCGCCGCGATGCCGTCGGTGGGCGCCGCATTGGGCAGTGGATACAGCTCGGGGTGAGCAAAGAGATACTGCGCTACTGGGTTCAGCACGGGTATGTTCTGGTTCTTGACGTACGGCGCATAGCCATTCTGCGAGTCGTAGAGCTGGATTGGATTGGCGCCGGACAGCAGGGCGGAGAAGTCGCCGGAGCGCATTGCTGTGGGAATCACGCTGTCCAGAGCGGTACCACCGGTGTGCTCGCGCACGCCCTCGTAGTCCGCAAAGAAGAAGAGCTTGTTTTGCTTGATCGGACCGCCGAGTGTGCCGCCGAAGATGGTCTGGGTATACGGATTTCGCGGGACAATTGGAGTCTGAAATTTGTTGCTCCAACTGTTTGCGTTCAGGTTCTGGTTCTCGAGATAGCCGTAGAGCGAGCCATGGACGTGGTTGGTCCCGCTCTTGAGCACAGTCAGCACATCACCGCCGTTCACGTTGCCGTATTCGGCCGGCGCGTTGGCCGAGATCACCTTGATCTGCTCAATGGCGTCCGGCGCGGGGTTGTAAGCGATCAGATTGTTTTGCGGCTCGTTCTGGTCAATGCCGTCCAGCGTGTAGTTGTTCGCCTGGGCGCGGTTTCCGTTGATGGCGACGATGCCGCTGTTATACGTGCTGCGCTCGATCGCGTTGTTGCCGGTCAATCCAGTGGGGTCCGTGTTGACGGCGCCCGGTTGGAACAGCGTCACGCTGGAAAAATTCCGCCCGTTCAGCGGGATCGTCTGGATCTGCGTGTTGGTCAGCGCGATCCCCAGGGAGGCGTCGCTGGTGTTCAGAATAGGCGCGAGCTCCCCTTGCACGGTCGTGGTCTGTGTCTCGGCGCCTACCGTCAGATGCGCATCGATCTTTGCTGTTTGGTCCACCTCGAGCGCGAAGGGCGGATATTCAGAGGTCGCAAATCCGTTCGCGCTGACCCTGATCCGGTACTCTCCGATGGGCAGAAAGCGGATGCTGTACGCGCCGGCGGCATTGGTGGTGGTCGGGGTGGAGACGCCCGTGGTGGTGTCCTGCGCGGTCACCGTGGCGCCCACTACGACGGCTCCGCTGGGGTCCGTCACTACTCCGCTGACGCTGCCGGTGACGGTCTGACACATGGCTGCCGAGGCGGCAAATAGCACCAGCAGGGGAGAGAAATGGCGCATACAGCGGAACGGTGTCATGGATGGGAGTGCCTCCGTCGTGAGCGAAACTGCGGGTGTGCTCTCAATCGGGAGGAATTATCGTTCATTGCACGGGACATTGTGAAGTGAAAAGTATTGGAAGATCATCTTTCCGACTGTTTCTAGTAAAAACAATCAAAACAGCGATGCCCGTAGGGTGGATCTCTGCGTAACCCGAACCAGCCAGGTTCACTGCGCCACCTGAAATGTGGGGCCTAGACGGACCGGCCATTCTGTCTCAGAGGCTGCTCCAACGATAGAGGTGCCATATTAGTGATTGAGAGCGCTCCATGTGATCGAATTCTCCTGACGCGGCGCCCGCAATGCGATACGCTTATCACGCCTTGGGGGCTGATGGTCACGGACTTGCCCCCGGGCATCCGGAGGAGGATGATGCCGCCACCCCTCATCGAGATCTGCGTCGATACGTTGGCGGCCGCGCGCACTGCCGCCCGCGGGGGAGCGTCGCGCGTTGAGTTCTGCAGCGCTCTCTCGGAGGGCGGCCTAACGCCGAGCCTCGGCCTGGTCGCGCTGGCGCGGGAGACCGTCCCGGTGCCGATCCATGTAATGGTCCGTCCGCGAGCGGGAGACTTCGTGTACACGCAGGATGAGATCTCGTCGATGGAGCGCGATATCGCGTCCTTCAAAAGCGCGGGGATCGACGGCGTCGTCTTCGGATTGCTGACCGCCGGCAATAGCATCGATGTTGTGCGCACGCATCGTCTGGTTGAAGTGGCGCGTCCCATGGCGGTTACGTTTCATCGCGCTTTCGATGAGTGTGCCGATCTTCCGCGGGCGCTGGAAGACGTGATTGCAAGTGGCGCGACCGGGCTGCTCACCTCAGGCGGCGCGGCCAGTCTGGCGCTGGGCGCCAGGCGCGTGGCAGAACTGGTGCGTCTGGCGGGCAACAGGCTGGAGGTGATCGGCGGCGCGGGGGTGACGATCGAGAGCGCGGCGGCTCTCTGGCGGTCCACGGGCGTTCCCGCCATGCACGCGTCCCTGCGGCGTCCCGTCTCGTCAACTCCGGCGAAGGTGAACGCCGATGCTGCTTCCGGACTGCCCGGCGGCCACGCGGAGCCGCAGCCAGTGCTGCTGGAGGATGATGTCCGTGCGCTCATCGCCAGTTTCCATACCATGCCGGATGGCTTGCCGCGCGAGCAGGTGCTATAGAATCGTCGTGGTTTTTGACCGTATCAAGTTGAACGGACGCAAGCGCGAGGGTCGGCGTGCGCTGCGCGACTGACGGCTTCTGACGACTGGAGACATCTGGCTGCATGGCCACAAAGGGCGAAGAGCGCGCGGAGAGAATTGTAAAGCTGCTGCTTCGCGAGGGAGAGGTGTCACTGGAAGAGATCATTGCCGCAGTGGGCTCTTCTGCGCCTAGCATTCGCCGAGACCTTACCAAGCTGGAGCGGCGCGGATTAGTGCGCCGTACCCACGGCGGCGCCACGCTGGTGGAACCGCTGCTCTATGAACCCTTCCGCTACGATCAATCGTTTCAGGCGCGTGACCAGCGCTGCGCGAAGGAGAAGCGGCGGATCGGCCTGGCGGCGGCAGAGTTAATCGCGGAGAACGACACAATCGGGCTGACGGCGGGAACGACCACCACACAAGTGGGACGCAGCATCCGCCACCGGTCGAACATTACGGTGGTGACCAACGCGATCAACATCGGCATGGAACTTTGTAACCAGCCGCGCATTCGCACCTATCTCACCGGCGGCGCTGTTCCCTGGGCATGGTCCTTCTCGCTGACCGGCCCGGCGGCCGTTAATTTTCTCAGCGGCGTGTACATGGACAAGGTATTTCTAGGCGTCATTGGCCTCGATGTGGCCCGCGGCGCCACCACCGGAGAGGCGGACGAGGCCCTGACCTTCCGGACGATGCTGAAGCAGGCGAAGCAGGTGATCGCGGTGGCGGACTCCAGCAAACTGGGGCACGTGAGCCCGGCGTTCATCTGTCCGGTCAGCGACATTCACATGCTGATTACCGATACCAATGCTTCCGACGAGAGCGTCGCCGAGTTCACGCAGCGCGGCGTGCAGGTGATCCGGGCCTAGAGGCGCAGATATCGGAGGAGTTGCGTTCGAAGCCTGGATCGGGCGATCGACTTGCCGGCGGAAGCGAAGCTTAGCCGACGGACGAGAAATGGGCGCGGCGGACGGCCCACTCCTCCGTCGTGAACATGTGTGGCCCGACCTCAATGAGGCGGGGCAGCATTTCAAACACCGAGACCTGGCTCCAGCGTTTGCCGGTTCGGGTGCGGTAGCCTTTCTCGTTCAAATCGCTGGCTACGCTCGAAAAGGAGAAGTCCTGTACCAGCAACTCCATCATCACCATCAGCGCCTTGCTCTCCTCGGGATCGAACTCGAGCCGCTGGCAGTCCACGGAGATGCGCAGGCCGTAGGGAATGTCCTCCGCGGGAACGATGCTGCGTGGGGCGTCGCCGGGCAGTTCTCTGCGCCATTCAATGGATGCCACCAACCAGCCGGCGTCCGCCCGCTGCCGCAGTAGATCCTCTGTGAGGGGACCGTCTATCACATCACGCATGCGCTCGAAGTACGCCATCGTCACCGCCTCCGATGCTCGACATGGTGCATGTCGTGGGCCACTTGGCGAGGACGGCAGATATCGAAAGCGGCCCATATTCGATATCTAGTCACGCGCGTTCTAGCTGGCGGGTGTCCGCTTTCGTACACGGGTGTTCGATTGTGAACACAGTGCAACGGATGTGCGCGGGGGAAACGCAACATCTTCGGCGCTTGCCTGAAAGAAATGTAGAACCAGTGCGCGGGAAATTGCGTATGTGGTTCTTGTGAGCGTCGTGCGAAGCGCTCACGTCTACGACCAGGCCGCCTGCTTCCGCGAGCGGTCTCCAGCGAGAGATCAGGGATGGAGGCTGAGTTGCGATACGTATGCATGTCCTTCGGCTGGTATCAGGAGTTGCTCGAAGAGGTGCACGTGCCCGATTTCTCCAGCGCCGAGGCCAAGCTGCTGGAGATGCTCGATCGCGGCGGCATGATCGTGCATGCGTACCGGGAGTCGGACGCGGAAAATCCTGAGCTGGTGGGGAGGCACGCACGACTGCGATCCTTCAACGCGGGTGACGATGGGCAGCGCCCCGCTGAAGACAGAGTAGTTCCGCACGAGATAGAGCGCTTTCTGCTGGATGCGGCAAGTATGGACGTCTGGGTGACGGCGTGCGAGACGGGCGGAGTGATGGATGAGCGCTGGTCGGTAGTGGAGTTATGGCCCGTGCAGGGGAACGGCCGGGGTTCGATGTATGGCAAGGCGCGCTTAATCGACTGATCGACTGATCGGCCGCTGGCCCGGCAACAAATGGTCTGTGAGATAGCCGGCTGAGTAAGAACGAGACTGAGGAGAGCTATGCAGCTTTGGGAGGATGTTCGTTACTCTTTGCGCCAGTTTGCCAAGGCGCCTGGGTTTACGGCAACGGCAGTGCTTACGTTGGCCCTGGGTATCGGGGCGACCACGGCCATCTTCACGCTGGTGCATGCTGTACTCCTGAAGTCCCTGCCGGTGACCGACCCGGCGGCCTTGTGGCGTGTGGGCAATGAAGAGAATTGCTGCGTGAACGGCGGCATGCAGGATAACTGGACGCTGTTTTCCTTTGAGCAGTACAAGCAGTTCCGCGAGCATACCCAGGGATTCGAGGAGCTCGCAGCATTTCAATCCGGGCAGACGCTGATAGGCGTGCGGCGCAATGGGAGCAACAAGTCCTCGGAGTCCTATAAGAGCGAGTTTGTTTCCGGCAACTACTTCTCTACCTTCGGAATCCCTGCGTACTTCGGCCGTACGCTGACGCCGAGGGACGACACCAAAGGTGCGCCTGCCGTGGCGATGATGAGCTTCCGCACATGGCAGGAAAAGTTTGGGAAAGACCGATCCGTGGTGGGCGCCGGCTTTGTGGTCAACGGGCAGCCATTCACTGTGGTTGGCGTAACCCCGCCGGGATTTTTCGGCGACCGCGTGCAGAGCAATCCGCCGGCTTTCTTCATACCGCTGGCGGACGAGCCGCTGGTCGCGGGTACGGGGTCGATTCTCGAAGATGCGTCGCTCGATTGGCTGGACCTGATCGGTCGCGTTGGGCCGGGCGCGAACATCAAGACCATGGAAGCGCAGATGCAGGTGCAGTTGCGTCAGTTTCTGCTGAGCCCCATCAGCAAAGTGGAGGCGCGGGACAAGCCGCTGATCACGAAGCAGACGCTCCACTTCTCGCATGGCGGCAACGGCGTGCAGATGATGCGCGACGAATACAAGGATGGGCTGCATCTGTTGATGTGGGTATCGGGATTCGTTCTGCTGATTGCGTGCGCGAACCTGGCCAACCTGATGCTGGTGCGGGCTATGACTCGCAAGCAGCAGACCTCGGTCCGCTCGGCCCTGGGCGCTCCGCGAGCGCGGTTGGTACGGCAGGCGTTGACCGAGAGTGTGGTGCTGGCGGTGCTGGGAGGAGTGGCCGGAATCGCGATTGCGTTCCTGGGCACGCGCACCATCCTGCATCTCGCGTTTCAGAAAGAATACGTGCCGATCCATGCCACCCCTTCCTGGCCGGTACTAGGGTTCGCGTTTGTCGTGTCCCTGCTGACTGGCGTTCTGTTCGGCGCGGCTCCGGCCTGGATGACGGCGCGGGCGAATCCGGTCGAAGCATTGCGCGGCGCCAATCGCTCGACCGGGCGCGACGGCGCACGCGGGCAGAAGTCATTAGTGGTGGTCCAGGCGGCGCTGTCGCTTGTGCTGCTGTGCGCCGCCGGTCTGCTGGCGCGCAGCTTAAGCAACATGCAGCACCAGGACTTCGGCTTCAAGACCACCAATCGCTACATTCTGCACATCGATCCGCAGATGGCGGGCTACAAACCGATGCAACTGGGGGCGCTCTACCGGCAACTACATAGCAACCTGAGCGCGATTCCCGGAGTGCAGCAGGTGAGTTTCTCCCTCTACAGCCCGATGGAGGGAAATAACTGGGGCGAAGGAGTGTTTATCGAGGGCGATCCGCCGCCGCCGCCGGGGACGCCGGACCACGGAGCTTCATGGGTGCGGGTAAGCCCGGGATACTTCGACACCATCGGCACGAAGATCGTGGAGGGTCGCGCGAACAATGAACAGGACACGCCGAAGACCCGCTCCGTCGCGCTCGTGAACCGCTTCTTCGAGAAGAAATACTTCAAAGACGGCCATGCCATCGGCAAGCACTTCGGCGATGACCTGAAGCAACCCGGCGCGTTCGAGATTGTGGGCGTCACCGAGGACACGCATTACTGGGGGCCGACAAGCAAGATGCGCCCCATGTATTTCCTGCCGCAGGGGCAGAGCGCGCATAATCCCGATCCACGCTATCAGCAGTTTGAAGACCGCTCCAGCTATCTCGACTCCGTCGAGATCGAGACACATGGAAACATCTCGGGGCTTGAAGTCGCCGTGCGCCGTGCGCTGTCGCAGATCAACCCCGACCTTGCCGTGATCGACTTTCGAAGCTTTGCCGAACAGGTGAAGGGAAACTTCACGCAGCAGGAGATGATCGCGAAGCTCACTCTGTTCTTCGGCGCGCTCGCCTTGATCCTGGCGTCGATCGGGCTATACGGAGTGACGGCGTACTCGGTGGAACGGCGGACCAGCGAAATCGGCATCCGCATGGCCTTGGGCGCGGATCGAAAGGACGTGCTGCGCCTGGTGCTACGGACCGCGTTCGTGCAGGTGGGCATCGGGCTCCTCATCGGCATTCCCGCGACAATCCTGGGCGGCCGTGCGATGGCGAGCCAGCTGTTTGGAGTGAAGCCCTACGATCCGGCGATCCTGCTGATCACAACCTTAGTGCTGGCCGCGGCTGCATTGTTCGCGGCGTTTGTGCCGGCGCGGCGCGCCGCGAGTGTGGAACCGATGCGGGCGCTGCGGACGGAGTGAGGAGCCGAAGAGCGAACGAGTTGAGCGCGCGGCGGCATACACGCCGCGCGTTCCTTATTGCGCCGCAGGCCTCACAACCTGGTAGAGATAGAAATCCAAGTGGTCCTCAGAGCCGCTGAACTGTGCCAGAGGCTGCGTGCCCAAACCGTTGACCGCAAGCCGATCCATATCTCCGGGTGAGAGCGGAGAGTCCATCACGAGTACCAGACGGCGGGCGTGCAAGCTCTCGTACGCCCGAAGAATGCGGCCGGGGATCTGGTCGGGCGTCAGGCCATCCCGCCGATGCGCGAACTTCATGTAGGTGTCCACGCAATTGCAATCGAGGAAGTACACCGGCCGTTGCAGCTGCTCGGCCACTCCGGCGAGATCGTAGTCTGAGGATCCTGCGATGGGTCCGTGGTCGAGATGATGCTCGCGCAGCCATTGAGCTACGTTGGCGGTCTCGGAAAAAGGGTGCGTCCACGATGCCGCGATGGCGGCAGTCCCTTTGATCGCGGCGATCACCAGAAATAGATAGCCCACGCTCGAGATCGCTCGTCTATCTGCCAGGGGAGAACAGTAGATCCATAGCGCCAGGAGAAAGGCCACGACGCCGAGACCCCAGTGACGCACGTAGCCGATGTAAATGAGATGGGCGAAGCAGGTGGCAAACACCAGCGTGGCGCCGACTAAGAGAAGCAGGTTTCGCTGATGCCGAAAGACCCACCAGAGGCCGACCAGGACAAAGGGGATGAAGACCACGGCGCTGCGATGGAAATCGACATCTGTGTTCCAGAACTGATGCGGGTACCCGGAGGCGAGCGGCCACCATGCGGCGACGACCACGTCCCCGATGGAATGCACAAGATGGCGGAAGTTGCGGGCCTGCGAAAACATATGGCCGGTGGTCATCCAACTGATGTCCGGCGCGGGAACGAGCGTGTGCACGGAGAACAGCAGCATCGCCACATACACCAGGCAAGCGCCCAGCACTCTCCGCATGGGGAGATCGCGCCTTTGCGACCATTCGCTGGCGGCATACTCGAGCAGCAGCGCACCGGAGAGAAGGATGCCGGTCATGTCTGTATTCGCCAGCGCGCCCAGCAGGGTCATGTTGCCGAGAAAGGCGCGCGGCTTGGCGGTGCGGCGGCACACATAGAACAGCGCAAACAGCAGCATGAGCCCGTAGGTGCGGCTGATTACCGTATATTCGAACGCCACAAAGTAATTCAGGAATATCAGCACCTTCTGCAGGCGCGTGAATGGCGATAGCAGCCCGATAACGAGATAGATTGCCGTCCCGATGAGCGCTTCGACCCATTTCATCGCTATCGGGTCATGGGTGAAGCGTGACGGTATCCACAGGACGAAGTACCAGAGCCAGGGATGACCCTCATAGTGCACATTCGCGAACAGCGCTTTGAGGGTGGGGCTTGCCGCTGAAATACCCCAGGCGTTCAGTTCATCCAGCCATAGCTCATGGTGCGCCAGGTTGAACCAGAAGAGCACGACGAAGGGGAGCGTGAGCAGAAGGTCGCTCAGCCGCAGCCTGAGGAATCGCGATGCCACGGATGCCCCGGATACGTACGGCAGCGCCGGCTGCGCGGATGACTCTGTTGTTTCGTGCGACATGAACTCCGGGACCTCGGGCACTGGATCGAATCGGGAGACCGCAGACGAATTCGCCGATACGAGTACGTTACCAGCCCCGGGGTCACGGAATTGGCTACTGCACGGTGACGTTCAGGGTAATGGTGCGCGTAAGCGTCATGGATCCGGTGAGCGCCGTGGCCGTGACGGTGACGGCGGATGTACCCGCGGGGGTACCGGGGTTCGCGGTCGTGGCCGGCGGCTGAGGGCCGGCGCCTCCGCCGCAGCCAAGCATTAGAGCGCTGCCCCCGGCCAGGCACACCGCGAGCGCGAGCGTAAAGTATCGCTTCGATCCGCGCCGGAAGGGCAGGACGACAAGGAGCAGGCCGGCCAGCGCCACGACATTTCCAAAGCGGCGGGTATGGCTGGAAAGACGCGCGACGCCTCGAACGGAAGCGGCTGGCGCTGTGGTGCTGATGGTCAGCGTGTCGGTTGCGGTCTGCCCGGGAGCGGCGTTCAGCGTCGCGGGCGCGAAGGTGCAGGCCGCTTCTGCGGGAACGCCCGCACAGGCGAAGGTGATGTTTCCGCTCAGGCCGGCATTGGCTGCGATGCTGAGGGCGACTGTTCCGGTCGAGCCTTTCGCGATGGTCAGGCTGGAAACGCCAGGTGTCACGGTGTAATCCGGTGGCGGCGGAGCGGCGACCGTGAACGCGATGCTGACGCTGCGGTTGGGATTGAAGTTGCCGTCACCGCTGTACGCGGCCGAGAGGCTGTGCGCGCCGGGCGCGAGCTGCGACGTGGTGAATGTGAAGCTCCCATCGCTCAAGCTGCCGGCGCCGATCTGTGTCACGCCGTCGTAGATGGTGACGGCGCCCGTGGGTGCCGGCCGGTTGGGCAGTGTGGCAGTGAGCGCGACCGCCAGGTTGACTGGCTGGCCCGGAGCAATGGTGGGCGCCGACGGTGTCAGCGAAATGGATGTGCCGCCCTGGTTCATCAGCAGCGCAGTTGAGCCGGCGCCGGGCGTGATGATGCTGGGCACGTTGTCGCCGAGAAAGTTACCGACAAGCAGCGGATTCGCCGGAGTCGAGAAGTAGTTGATGGGTGCGGCGAATGTTCCATTGCCAGTTCCTAGAAGCACCGAAATCCCGGAATAGAATTCGTCGCCATTCTGGTTCGATAAGAGCAGATCGCTAATGCCATCGCCATTGACGTCAGCGAAGGCGCCCGCGATGAAACCTGAGTCAATGTTCAGCGTAATGGGGCTGGCGAAGGTTCCGTCGCCATTGCCGGCGTAGAGAAACACGCCGCCGGGAAGTGTCGAGACCGAGTTGGGATTGTATTGGGCAATGAGTGTCAGGTCCGGTTTTCCGTCATGGTTGAAATCGTCAGTCAGAATCGCGTAGGTTGAGTGCCCTGAATCCACAGTTACCGGAGTGCCGAAGGTGCCATCTCCACTGCCCGGAAGCAGACTCACATGGGCGTCGGGAGGAAGGTTACTAACGCCGACATAATTGGACACAATCAGGTCAAGCGGTTTGTTCTGGCCGTGAAGCGGGGCAAGTGCGACCGCTTCAACGGAGCTATCAAACGGAGTAAACGTGATGGTAGAGGGCGAAAAGGTGCCGTCGCCGTTGCCGAGCGCGACAAAGTAGCCGGAGGGAGTGTTGCCGGCAGGGGCGACGCCCGGCAGTACGCAGCCGCTGTCACCCGTATAAGCGATGACCAGGTCGAGTTTCCTGTCGCCGTTCACGTCACCCACCGCCATCGAATAGGGCGTGCAGTGAAGCGTCGTGCCGAGCGCGATTGGTATGGGAGTCTGGAGTGTTCCGTCTCCATTCGAGAGCGCGACCGCGATGGAGTTGTCCTGGGCGACCAGGATGAAGTCTGGCCTGCCATCGCCGTTGAGGTCGACCTTGTTATTCCCGTTGAAGTACGTCACGGCGGGGTCAATGAAGTACAGGTTAAATGCGCTCGCAGGGAGGGCTTGCTTGAACTTAAATTTGCCCTTCCCGGCCGAAAGCGCCGCCACGATCGAATTGTCGATGCCGTTGACGCCAAGGACGTCGGCGACTCCATCGCCGTTCAAATCCGCCGTGGCTTCCGCGGTAAAGGACAAGGGAGAGATCTTAGGCGAGGCCGGCGAGTAGAGCAGCGGAGCGGTTGCGAAAGTGCCGTCTCCATTTCCAAATCCGATTCCGAGATAGCCGGAGGAATTATCGCTCGATACGAAATCGAGCTTCCCGTCTCCATTGAAGTCGGCGATGACGATCTGCGAAGCGCCCGTCTGGTTAACGAAGCCATCGTTGGCAAGAGCGGCGGTACCCGCCACGGGGCCAAACGTGCCGTTACCATTTCCAAGGTACGTGACCAGGCCGCCGTCTTCGTCCAGAATGAGATCGGGCTTACCGTCCCCGTCGATATCGGCGGTTTGCACGCCCAGGATCGGGTCAAAAAGTTTCGGGTTGTAGTCGCCTAAGGGCGGAGCCACTGGATCGTTCGGCAGAGCCGGTTGTGCGGGTTGATAGGTGCCATCGCCATTACTGAGCGCGACATAGGGCCCGTGCTGATTGGCCAGGATAATGTCCAGCTTCGACGGATCGCCGGTAAGGCTGGTTACAACAAAGTTCGACCCGTAGCCGAGAAATCCGGGAAATTGGACGGCGCCGCCTGGGGCGCTCGCCTGGAAGCTTCCATCACCATTGCCTAAGTGCACTTCGACGGCGCTGCCAAATTCGAAAGCAGAAAAAGAGTTCTCCACAAGCAGGTCGACATTGCCGTCGTGATTTACGTCGGCAAGTGCAATGGAGGTGGACGTTATCGGCGTCCCCTGACTGGGATACCTGTCTGTCTTATTTGTGGGAAAGGCCCCGCTTCCGTCGTTGAGAAACGTCTCTTCATATTGTTCAGATGTACTTCCAACCGGGCCGGGCAAAATGGCAACGATGTCTTGGCTGCCATTGGGTGTGGTCCTTCCCACGGCAACGTCACTGATGCCGGCAAAATTTTCTTGATTGATCCACGCCGGTTCGAGGACCGATCCGACGGCGAAGGTTCCGTTCTTTTGGTTGAGCAGGACCACGATGACGAACACGTCGCCGGTAACAATATCCGGATAGCCGTCTCCGTTGAGATCCGCCGCAATGGCATACTGCGGCTCGGTCAGAGCGTTATACGCGGGGCTCGATGGATCGACGGTGCTGACGGTAGGCGCGCTGAAGGTGCCGTCCCCGTTTCCGAGCCTCAGGTTCACGATATGTGGGCCGAAGGTGACGATGTCCGCCTTGCCGTCCTGATTGAAGTCGGCCGCGAGTGGGCGCCATGGCGCCGGGGTCGCGCTGTCGCTGGCAGAGAAGAAGGCGCCGGAGTAGAAGCCGGCGAAGGGAGGCGCGGGGCTGGCGAGTGTGTCGGATGGCCTGACACTGGGCTTGGCCGCCATGGGTGTGGAAGAGTGTCCGCGAGCTCCGCCGAGGGCTGGCAGTCGTGGAGGATAGTGCGCGGCTGCCGGCTGTGAGACCGCAGGGCCCGGCGAGACCTGCTGCGGCGCGGAGGATGCCGCGGCCATGCTGCTGAAAGACGTGAGGGCGGCGCAGAATGCGATGAAGCAGGGCCTGGCCAGGCAAGAGGAAACCCAATTCCGTGTAGACATCCAGACTCCAAGGACCGATAGAAACAGCAGACTCGATCAGAACTGCATGGAAAGCACGCAAGCGGAGGAGTCGACAGCTGTCGCGTGCTGACGGTCAAGTGTAGTCGAGCGCGGCGGAACTGGCACACGAGGTATGGAAATCAATGGTAACTGCTGCTGTCGCGGCGCAATGCATACAGCCGTGGCCCGCCGCGGCGGTGAATGTCCTTCAGCGGCCGTACCACCCAGGTCGGCACGCCTACGGCGCAGAGAGGGTATAGGAAACGACCTTTCCGCTGAGCCCCACGTAGACGTGCCCGTTGGCGACGGTGGGTGGGCTCCAACGGATGGCCGTTCCCAGATTGGGACTGACGAAGAGGACCTTGCTTACGTCCGTGGCATCGTTGGCGCGCAGCGTGCCGGTGCTCACGTCGAGGGTCCACACGATGCCGTTGGCATTTCCATTGGACGAGATCGCCGGATCGGCCCCGGGCCAGTTGTAGGTAAAGGCTCCCTGGCTGACCGGCGTGGCGCTCAATAGACCGGTGCTCGCGCTCAGCGTGAACATCTTCATGACGTCATGGTTGGCGACGAAGTAGACGTTCTGCTGCCACATGGCCGGCGAGTTGTAGCAGGGCTGCCCGGAGTCGCGGAAACTGCCGGTACCGCCCACCTGATGATCAAGCCGCTGCAGAACGTTGTCGCTGGTAGTGCCGCGGCCGCCCAGTGCGTCCCGGTTCAGCAGGTAGATGGGCGTGGGCTTGCCGCAGGCGATAAGTTCGTGCGGATAGGGGCCGGTCTGGTCGGGCACGACGAGCACGTTGCCCGATCCGAGATCGAGATCGTTCTGGTTGAGTGTCTGGTAATCGAATGGAGTGAAGTAGTCGAGCGGCTGCAACTGCGGACTGAGCTTGACGACGCTCTCGCCGAAGTTATTGATGCCGTCTGAAGTGCCGTTGCCGGTGGCGATATAGATGTCGCCGGCGCTATCGGCGGAGGGGGCGGCAGCCGACATCCAGATGCCGCCTTCGCTGCCGGTCGGGGTCACGTTGAAGACCGCCTTCTGTGCGAGGGTGGTCTGGTCGAAGGCGAAGAGCAGGCCGTGGTAGGGCGTTCGGTCTTCGATGGAACCGAAGCCGACATAGACGTTGCCGTTGGCCAGCAGCAGCGCGGGGCGCTGGAACTTGAGAAGCGGCGGCAGGGCGGGATCGGAGATCAACACCGGTCCGCCGAGCGTGTCGTTCCCGGTGGTGACGTCCAGCGCGTGCAGCCGGTGCGGGAAATAGGTCGCGTTATTTTCAGAGGTCTCAGCGACTACATAAAGAGTGAGCCCAACCGGGTCAATGACCGGCGTGCCGAGAATGCCGGTCTGCGTGGAGATCCCCGCGCTCGATCCACTTACGGCGGTGACGCCAGTGGAGAGGAAGGTCCTCTGCCAGATCTGGGCGCCGGTATCGGCGTCGAAGGCATAGACGCTGTCGTTGGATGTAGTGACGAACAGCAGGTTATGCAACACGCCGGCGATGCTGACCGCATTCAGATAGAGCGGCTGACTCCAGATGCCGGCATCCACCGTGGCGCTCCAACTGAGGCCGAATGTGCCCGAGCTGACGTTGGCTGGCGTGAGCAGCAGTTCATTGGGCTGAACGCCCGTGCCGGAGACGCCGTTCTTCCACATGGTGTAGTTCACGAGGCTGATGGTCGCGGCGGCGGTGGCAGACTGCGTGGGGTCGCTGACCGAAGTGGCGGTGATGGTGCAGGTGCCCGCAGTAGCGGGCGCGGTGAAGAGGCCGGCCGAGCTGATGGCGCCGCAGGAGGTGGACCAGGTTGCGGCGAAGTTGGCCGAGAACTGCTGGTTAGCAATGGCGTGGAGCGCGACGCTGGACGGAGTGACGCTCAACTGCGCTGAGGTGACCGTCGCGGTTGCCGTGGCCTTGGTGCCGCTGCTGTTGGTGGCCGTGATGGTGCACGTGCCGGTGGTGGAAGGCGCGGTGAACAGTCCCGAACTTGAGATCGACCCGCAGGAGGTTGCCCAGGTAGCGGCCGCCGATGCGGTGAACTGCTGCGTCGCGCCCACATTCACCGAGACGCTGCTGGGCGACACGGTAAAGCTGGAGGCGGCCACGATGGTGTCCCCTCCCCACACGGTGTAGTGCGGACTCGATGTGGCGATACCCTCGATGGTGCACTTGCTGCCCACGGCGGCGCTCGCGGTAAACAGGCCTCCGCTGGTGATGGAGCCGCACTTCGCGCTCCAGGTCACCGGCATGCTGGCCGTGAACTGCTGCGTCTGGTTCTGTGGGGTAATGGCCGTGACCGGCGTCATCACGATGGGCGACACCGTCGTGACCACCGCGCTTGCCGTGGCGCCACCGGAGGTAGCCGTCGCGGTTACGGTACATGGGCTGGCATAGAGGTTCGCCGTAAACAGGCCGCCGCTGGTGATCGAGCCGCAACTCGCCGTCCAGGTGGCCGCCGCGCTCGCCGTGAACTGCTGCGTCCCATCCTCACTTACCGTCGCGCTGGTGGGCGAGATAGCAAATCCCGATGTGGCGGGGGCGGTGATGGTGTCCCCTCCCCACACGGTGTAGTGGGGCGTTCCAGTGGCGACGCCCTCAATGGTGCACTTGCTGCCCACGGCGGCGCTGGCGGTATAGAGACCTCCGGCCGTGATGCTGCCGCACTTCGCCGACCAGGTCACCGGTACGCTCGCGGTGAACTGCTGCGTCAGGTTTTGCTGGGTGGATGCGCTGACCGGGGTCATGACGATGGGCGAGACGATGTGCACCACTGTGCTGGCGCTGCCGCTGCCATTGGTCGCCGTGGCGGTGACGGTGCAGGGGCTGGTGTAGAGATTGGCGGTATACAGCCCTCCGCTGGTAATCGACCCGCAGCTTACCTTCCAGGTGGCGGGAACGCTGGAGGTGAACTGCTGCCTGGCGGCTTCCTTGACGGTAGGATTCGCCGGAGCGATGGTGATGGCCGGAAGCTGAGGAGCGGAAAGGAGAACCAAGGCAGCGAGCATAGCTCGACAAGAGGCAGAAAGAGAAAGGGACATGGTGCTTCCTCAGAACGGCTAAGAGCGCCCGCTTGCGCGAGGGAAGAAGACGGGTGCGTACGGCAACAGGAGGCACTCGCAAAATGGAGCCCGGCCATAAGGGCGTCGCGAGGTGGTACAAGCTCGGGGGCACCGGGCACTCTTAAGGCTCGCTTAACATACCCTCATTCGGACATGAACGGCAAAAAACATTAGTACCTTGCAAGTCACTTAGCTTGCACGAAGGTCACCTCCTACGAGTTCGATTAGCGTGTAAGCTGCTGCTTGTGGATTTGTGCGGGTGACTGGATCGTTTTTCGGGGCAGAGTGTTGTTGGCTGGCGCGAGCGCCTCACCGGGCACGCGCGGGGCACTGACCGGGCACTGCTTGTCACATACGCTCGAGCGGGGGATGCTATAGGGAATGGCTAACGAACGCCGTACCCCCCCTTCACTGGCGCCCTTCCGCCTGGCTCCCTGGTTCAGCCCCCGGCCATGGGGAACCATGGACCTTTCTCCCTGGTATAGCCTTCAGCCGGAAGAACCGATCGGCGAGGCCTGGCTTACCGGGCACGACTGCATTGTCGAGACCGGTGAGCATACCGGCCGGCGTCTGGGAGATGTCGCGGCGGAGTATGGAGAGGCGCTGCTGGGCGACCCGGCGATGACGGATTACCCCTTGCTGCTGAAGATCCTGTTTCCCCATGACAAGCTATCCGTCCAGGTGCATCCGGACGACGCCATGGCGCAGTCTATGGGCGAGCCGCGGGGCAAGACCGAGTGCTGGTATGTGCTCGAAGCCTCTCCTGATGCCAGCATCGATCTGGGACTGAAGCCGGGGGTGGAGCTGGCAGCGGTCCGCGACGCCATTGCGGACCACACGCTCGAGAACCTGCTCAGGAAGGTGCCGGTCGAGCGTGGCGACATGGTCTTCGTGGATGCCGGCACGGTGCACGCCATCGGGCCGGGCGTGACCTTGCTCGAGACACAGCAGAACTGCGACGTGACTTTTCGCCTCTACGACTATGGACGTCCGCGCGCGCTGCACATCGACCGCGGCCTGGCCGCCACCCGCCTCATCACCCGCGCGGGCAAGACGCCGGCGGAACCGCGTGGAACGGGAACACATGCGGCAGAGCGGCTGATCGCAGAGCAGTATTTTATGGTGGATCGGCTGCGGGTGAGTCCCAGCAGCGAGTTCCATTCAGAGGGGCCGACGGGCACTCCGCATGCGCTGGTGGCGATCGCGGGGGCGGCAGTGCTGGAGGCTCAGGACCTTCCGCCGGTAGACATACCGGCAGGGCAGGCGGTGATCGTACCCGCTGCTGTGGCGCATTATCGAGTGCTGGCGGAGAAGTCCTGTACGCTCCTGCGTTCCATGCCACCACCTCGCTGAAGGCTGGTCAATTCCCGAAGAACGGGCATCTCTCTGATCCCTTAGTTGCATATTCCCGAAACGGTTCCTGTGCTTAGATAAGGGCTCACTCGGAGGCGGCTGTCTGCCGACAGGCGGAGGCCTATCCGCTGAAGTGGCGGCCCAGCGCCGGCTTAACGGAACTCCCGAGCGGATGTGTACGGGTGCTATTGCCGCAGGTGGCCAGTGTTGTCGGGCTCGCATGCGGCCAGCGTTTGCAATGGGAGCGGCCTTCAGCGCTAGGTGTTACGGGTCCAGACGGATATGGACGACGCTGAATCTCCGAACCGGGCGGATTCGACAGCGGGATTCGGGAAGACGGATTTGTGGGTGCGATGCGGAGCGGGACGATGAACCAGGACGGCAGGACGGGCAAGAGCATGACTTTGCTGATGAGAGTCGCCATCCTTGCAGCGCTTGCGGCCCTGTCCGCGCAGGCGAATGCCCAGTCATTGCGTCTGACTCCCAGCGTGACCCGCTATGCGGGCACCGGCGCGATGGGTTCGAATGACGGCCCAGGCGGCGCCAGCACCCTGCCCCTGAATGCGCCGGCCTTCATTGCCGCCGATGCGAATGGGAATCGCTACATCGCCGATACCGCGAACAACTGTATTCGCCGCGTGGACGCAAACGGCAACATGAGCACCGTCGCCGGGCTGGTGCAGGGAGGGGGCGATACCTGCAATGTATCGTTGAATCCCGCTCCCATTCCCTCCAAGGGGCTGATCAAGCCGGCTGGCTTGGCGGTGGACACGACCGGCAACCTGTTCATTGCGGACTCCGGACATAACTGCATCCGCGAACTACCCGCCGGCGCACAAGGCACAGCGGCGCTTGTGCCGGTGGTGGATACATGCACCAATCCGGCGACCACGTCACTGACGCCGTCGCCCGCGGGGCTGGCCCTCGACCTGCGGGGGAATCTCTATATCGCGGTGAACGACACCACTGACGGCATTTACCAGGTGCTGGCGGGCTTCTTCGGCGCATACGGCAGCCCCTGCCTGGTGGATGGCGCGGCGTCAGCGAGAGTCTCCAATCTCTGCCCGACGGTCACGTCGACAGTTGTTTTGAAAAATCCCGAGGGACTTGCCGTCGATCTGCTCGGCGCCCTATACATCGCGGACAGCGCGAACGCCTGTATTCGCAAGGTCACGGGCATCCAGACGACGGTCGTGCAGTCGACCGCCGCCGGCCGGTGCGCAAACGATGGCAGCGGTAGCGGCGTCGCGAGCTTTCAGACGCCGTTTGGCGTTGCGACCGACCAGGCCGGCCATGTGTATGTCTCCGATCAGGCGATGTCGGAGGTCGTCCAGTTGACCTCCGGCGGAGGCGCGCTCCTGATCGCGGGGCTGCCCAGCGGCGCCTCCGGCCTCTATTCGCAGACGCAGGAGGGCAAGGCCGCCGTCACCGTGCCGCTCGACCTGCCCAGCGGGTTGGCATCCGGCAGCTATGGTGACGTGTATGTGGCAGACACCGGAAACGACATCGTACGCACGCTCTCCCAGGGTCTGCACTTCCCGACTACCTCTGCCGGCGGTCAAAGCATTCCGCAGACGCTGCAGTTCGCCATCACCGCTGCGGTGAATCTGAAGGCGCCGGTGCTGGGCGCGGATTTCCAGATTCTGAGCAACGTGTGCGTGGGCCCGATTGCAGCCTCAACGGGAAATCTGAAGACCTGCCAGGTGAATATCAAGTTCGCGCCAACGCTGCCAGGCTTTCGCTCCGCCGCACTGACGCTGACGGATACCAGCACCGCACCGGCCACGCAGTACCAGGTTGGGGTGAACGGAGTGGGTCAAAGCGCGCTGGCGCTCTTTACTCCTGGCATCATCAACACGCTGGGACCGAAGCTGAGCGCTCCCACGGCGGTTGTCTTCAGCACGGCGGGAGACATCTACTACGCCGAAGATGGAAGCGGCAGCGGCGACGTGGCCGTGTTGCGGAAGGGCAGCACTACGCCCACCACACTGATCCCGGCCGGGGGCAGTATTGCGAGTCCCACCGCGCTCGCCCTCGACGATTCCGGCAACCTCTATATCGCGGACAAGACCACGAACGCCGTGTACCGCTATGACGTGAACGGCAACCTGACCACGGTCGTGACCGGACTGAGCAGCCCCTCGGCCCTGGCGATCGATCCTCTGGACGACATTTACATTGCCGAGGCCGGTCCCTCGACCGTCGGCGTACTGGAACTGTATGCCGGCGGCCAACAGCGGATCATCGCCGGCCAGGGATTTGTCACCGGCGCGGATAATGTACCCGCGGCGAACGCGCAGTTCGTGCAGCCAAGCGCGCTCTACTTCGATGCGAATGGCAATCTGTACATCGCGGACCGCGGCGGCTACCGCGTCTATCAGATCGATCCCTCCGGCATCATTCATCTGTTCGCCGGCACGGGCAACCAGACCAGCAGCAATCCTGGTACTCGCCTGGGGACTGCCTTTCCGGGAATCACAGGCTTGAGCGGAGATGCCGCGGGCGATGTTTACATCGCTGACAGTCTGAGCAACCGCATCTTCGTCGCGTACAGCGGGCTCGCGCAGAACCCGGCGGTCGCCGTGCTGGCGGGCACCGGTACTCCGGGATATACCGGCGACGGCAACACCGCGACCTCGGCACAACTGAATGGTCCGGCGGCTGTGGCGGTGGACGGCGCCGCGAACGTCTACATCGTCGATAACGGCAACGATGTCCTGCGCGAGATCAACTATGTCAACCCGCTGCTGGACTTCGGCACGGTCAAGGTCGGCCAAACCGGCGGTCCGCTGGTCACCACGCTATGGAACGCGGGCAACGGCACACTGCAGCCGCTGGCGACGCTCTCCCTCAGCGATACGGTGAACTTCGCGCAGGACGACGGGACTACAGGTTGTGGCAACAGCATCTCCACCGGAGCTACGTGCGAACTGGGCTTTGATTTCACTCCGAAAGCGCCCGGATCGTTCGTCGCCACCGCCACATTGACTGACAGCTCAGTCAATCCCGTGCAGATCGTTACCCTGAAAGGATTTGCCCCGGTACCGCCGCTGGCGACCATCAGCTCGCCCGCTGTCGTTGCGGTTTACGGAACGGCATACACGCTTAACGCTTCGCTCAGCAGCAATCAGTCGCCGTCGCCGACCGGCGCCATCACCTTCACCATCGGCGGAGTGTCACTGTGCGCTCCGCAGCCCTTGCCGTCGAAGGAAGCGGTGAGTTGCTCGCCGTCGCCGACGCTCGAGAACGTAGGGGGCTATACCGTGAATGTGGCGTATTCGGGTGACGCCAACTATCCCGCGTCCGCCTCGACCATCTCGCTTACCATCATCCCGGCGCCGGTCACCATCAAGGTGGACAGCTTCACCCGGCCGATCAATACCGCCAATCCGACATTGACCGGCACCATCACCGGCGTTGTTCAGGGTCAGTCGATCGTGGCGGCCTATAGCACTACCGCGACGACCACCAGTGCCGCGGGAGCTTATCCGATTACTGCCAGCTTCACGGCCGGTCCGGGGACACTGCTCACCAATTACAGCGTCACGATCGTGAACGGTACCGCGACCCTTACCCAGGACAGCAGCGGCGGCGGTTCAGGCGGCGGTGGTGGTTCTGGGGGCGGCGGCGGTTCGGGCGGTGGCGGTGGCACCGGCGGGGGTGGGGGTACGGGCGGCGGTGGGAGCTCGGGACAGCCCGGCACCGGCGGTACCTTTACGCTCACGGCCACGCCACCGGAGCAGGAGATCGATCATTCCGGCTCGGTGAACTTTCCCATTTCGCTTACCTCGGCGAGCGGCTTCGTGGGACCGGTCACGCTCTCCTGCTCCGGTTTGCCGGAAGGCGGCGCCTGCGCGTTCTCGCCGGCAGCGGTAACGCTGGATGCGGGCGGCACCGGTACGACGACCATGACGGTGAGCGCCACCGCGGACTCAACCAATGTTCCGCTGACCTTTGGGCGGGTGCAGTCGCCAGCCTCGGGACAGATGAGCACGACGGGTACACAGGTGGCTGCTGTGCCGGTGCTCGCCTGGACCATGCTGCCGGTCGGGTTCGGCGGTACGGCCGGTACGCTGCTGATGGGCCTGATCCGGCCCTCCAAGCGGGTGAGAGAACGCCGCACAACGCTCTGGCTGGTGGCCGTGCTGCTCCTGCTCACGCTGGGCATGGCAGGCTGCTGCAAGCCGACGAATTACAAGATCTACACCATCACCGTAACCGGAACGAACAGCACCGGAGGGACTGTTCTGACGCAATCTGCAACCGTTGATCTGACATTAGCCCAGTGAAAGAACTGAGCTCGACCGCAACGTTTCTGCTGTCCTGCTTTGTGTCGGGTGCGACTTCGTGAACCCTGTCGTGAGTCGTTCCACCCGTCTGCTGCCACTTGTTGTTGAGGATTCACGCATGCACGTCCGCCTGAGGCGCTCCCTGCCAACGATCGTTCGAGCTCTGCTCGCCGCCAGCCTGGTGCTTGTGACAGGTGGTGTGCAGGGGTTCGCGGCGTCTGCGCAGGAGCCTTCGGCTACAGCCGCCAATCCGGCATCCGGAGCGGCACAGAGTGGCTCTCCTGACCCCGCTTCATCAAGTCTGGCCAGCGCGCCGGCCGCGCCGGCCGCGCCGCTCGCCGCGGCCGCCCCGATTGCCTCAGATACGCAAGCTCCATCGGCAGCCGCGCACGTCGAGCCGGCGTCCGCGCCAGCATCCGATACAAGCGCCAACTCCGATCCGGCAAACCCCAGTGCGCCGTTGCCGCAGATCAACGCGCCGGAGCCGCCCCCCGCTTCGCGCGTGGATCTGTATGGCGGATACGCCTTCCTCAAGCCCAGCGGCAGCATCGGGATCTACAGCTTTCCGCAGGACAACCTCGGGTACGTGATCAGCGGCACGGGCTACTTCACCAAGCACATCGGGGTGCAGTTTGAGTTCGCCCACAGCCAGAAAGATCTCGGGACTACCGGACCGGCGCAGCCACTTCCCTACGTGCAGCTAGGCGGCACAACGGACTGCTTCTCTACCGCACAGGGCGGCCCGGTCTACCGCTTCTTCCTCGGCTCGCATCTCTCCCCATTTGTCCACGTAGTGGGCGGCGGCGCCCAGGTAGGCGGCCCGAAGTTTCAGCAGTGCACCTGGGGCTACGGCGCCACGGCCGGCGGCGGGTTCGACTACGTGCTGCCGAAGTTCAACGATCATCTCGCCGTTCGCGTAGTGCAGGCGGACTACGAGTACATGCACGTGGACCACGGAGCGATACTGCCATACGATCTGGACGGCGGCACGGCCGCTGTGAATGCACTGCGCCTCTCCGCCGGACTGGTGGTGCGGCTGGGTGAGATGCAGCCCAAGCTCGACCAGAGCCTCGCGTGCGATGTGCATCCCGGAGACGTGTATTCCGGCGAGAGGGTCACGGTCTCCGCTGTGACCCGGAACTACAATCCAAAGCTGCAGTATGCCTATCGCTGGGAGCTGAGCGGCGGCAAGGTGGATGGCTTCGGCCCGTCAGTTTTTGTCGACACCACAGGCATGGCCGCAGGGGACTATACCGCCGTGGCGCATGTCAGCAAGACCGCGAAATCCAGGCAGTTGGCGCAGTGTTCGGTGTCGTTCACGATCAAGCCGTCGCCCGCTCCGACGTTGAAGTGCTCCGCGAACCCGACGACGGTCAATCCGGGCGATCCGTCAACGATCACTTCCTATGCCACCAGCATCGCGCAACGCAAGTTGACCTACAGCTATAGTGCGTCCGCGGGTCAGATCGGCGGACAGGACGAGACCACTCAACTGCACACGGACGGCGTGCCTCCGGGCATGATCACCGTGACCTGCCGCGTGCAGGACGATCTCGGACAGACGGCACAAGCCACGACTGAAGTTACAGTCTCGGCGCCGCCGGTCCCGGCGGCCCCTAAGGCGCAGCAGCTTTGCACCGTCACCTTCAACCGCGATGCGGCGCGCCCGGCTCGCGTGGACAATGAGGGCCGTGCGTGTCTCGATGACATCGCGCTCACCCTGCAGCACCAGCCAGAGGCCCGCCTGGTGCTGGTTGGCAACCATGCGGAGACTGAGGTGGACGGGCAGATCCTGGCCGCGGAACGCGCCATCAACACCCGCGCCTATCTCTCGAAAGAAAAAGGAATCGATCCTTCGCGCGTGGACCTCCGCACCAGCAGCGAGCCTGGTAAGCAGGTGGATACGTATCTGCTGGTTCCCGGAGCCGTGTTCGATCAGCCGACGGAAGGCCGCGTCGATGAATCGAAAATCACCATCCGGGGACAGCAGTACGCCATGCCCGAGCAGGTCATCCGCACCCGGCCGCGGCGTCGTTCCCAGCATGACGGGATCGTCGGAGAAGGGGTATCCAAACCGCCGAAATAGCGCACGGCCCACGCAGCGCATTGCCGATAGCAGATGGCCGGTGCGTTTGTGTGGTCACGTGAGCCCGTGAACAGCCATCGGCGAACCAAGTCCGCGGACCACACGCGAAAGGTCAAACTTTCGTGACATTGAGACGCAGAGTCGTCCACAGTATTCTTCGTTAAGATAAGCGCGTCAGCAGGCTCTCCATCCATAGAGAAGAAGCCGCTGAATGGGTAGGCATGAACGGCTTTTTGGATCTTCTTGTCCTTGGTTCACTGGTGCTGCTGTTCGCTTCCATCTACCGGAAGCGTCCGACGCCACGCGTTCGTTTCTGGCTGATTGCATGGTCGTTCGTGCTGCTCCACTTCGGGGCGCTGCTTGTGCATCCGCGGTCCGTCGCCGGGCAGGCGGTTCTGGACATCGTCATTCTCTCCTCGCTGGTGGTCTGCGGCATCTGCTTCATCCTGTCCGCTCCGCGGATCTATGAAGCTAGCGGAGGGTCGTTCAAGGTCGCAAGCATGCTGGGAGTGCCCTGGCTGCTTTGCATGGGCCTGATTCCCTGGATGGACCATGCACCCTCGTTACTGGTCTTCGCCGCCCTTCTTGGCGAGTGCGGCGCACTGGGGGTTGCACTGGGCTTCTATGCGCGGCAGAAGCATGTGCTCGCACCGCTGCTGCTGTCCGTCGCCGGTTGCACCCTGTGGCTGCTGCGTGGGGGGCATGGGGACGCGGGCGTCGCGATCGATGTCGTGCTGACGCAGTGCTTCCTTCTGAATGCGGTGCTCTACAGCTTCGATGTCCGCCGTACGTCCGCCGGTACGGGCGCGGTCGCGTTGAGCTTCTACTCCTGGGCGCTGGTGTGGCCCATCGGAGAGCTACTCGCGCACCTGGCGCCGCAGATTGCCGTCAATGCCGAGGTCTGGAATCTGCCGAAGTACTTTGTTGCCGTCGGTATGGTCTTGACGCTGCTGGAGGAAGAGATCATCGCGGCGGGCGAGGCGAGTGGACATTACCGTCTGCTGTTTGAGTCCAACCCTCACCCCATGTGGATGTTCGACTCCGAGACCCTGGCATTCATCCGCGTGAACGATGCAGCGACACAGCACTACGGATACTCGCACGAAGAGTTCCTGTCCATGACCATGGCAGATGTTCGTCCGGGAGAAGAATTTGAAGGATTGGTCGCGGAACTGAAGGCCGCGGGCACCCGGCAACTCTCCGGACCATGGCGTCACCAACGCAAGGACGGGAGCTTCATTCAGGTCGATATCGCCAGCCACCTGCTGCGGCATGAAGGGAAGAGAGTCACCTTCGCGCTGATGCAGGACGTTACCGAGCGGCAGCGGCTCCACGATCAACTTGTGTTCCAGGCGAACCACGACATCCTCACCGGTCTGCCGAACCGCGGACTTCTCGAGGATCGAATCCGGCAGACACTGGCGCAGGCCAGCCGTTACGGGCACAAAGCTGCTCTGCTCTGCCTGGATGTCGACCGCTTTAAGCAGATCAACGACACCTATGGCCATAGCGCTGGAGACACCTGCCTGAAGGAACTGGCGCGCCGTCTCGCTTCGCGCGTGCGGGCGATCGACACCGTCGCCCGTACCGGCGGCGAAGAGTTTGCCATCCTGCTGCACCAGGTTCGCGATGCGAGCGATGCAGAACGCGTGGCTACGGACCTGCTCGAGGCGCTGAAGCCTGCCGTATCGATCGACTCGTTCGAGATCGATCTTGCGGCGAGTATCGGGATCGCCATCTATCCCGACCATGGAAGCAACGCAGATGTTCTCTGGCGGGATGCCGATACGGCGATGTATCGCGCCAAGCACGCAGGCGGCAACCAGTATCTCTGCGTCTCCGATGAGATCAGTTCGTCCGCTGTCGAAGTCAATGAGCTGGCGATGCACCTGCGCCGTGCCCTGAAGGAAGGGGGACTGGAACTCTATTATCAGCCGCAGTACACAATGTCGGGAAATCTCTGCGGGTTGGAAGCACTCATCCGCCTCCACCATCCCACGCTGGGCATGATCTATCCCGACCGCTTCATTCCCATCGCGGAAGAGAGCGGCCTGATTGTTCCCATGGGCAATTGGGTGCTGGAAGAGGTCTGCCGCCAGAGCCTGGAATGGCAGCGCGACGGACTGTATCCGCCGCGGATCGCCTTTAATGTTTCGCCGCTGCAGCTCACCCGCTTCGACTTCTGCAAACACATTATCGAGACGCTCGAACAATGTGGACTAAGCCCGAGCCTGCTGGAGATGGAGGTCACCGAATCGACCGTCATGCGGAACATCAGCCATGTCGCACGGCAAATCGAGACACTGGCGCGACTCGGCATTCACTTTTCCGTGGATGACTTCGGGACGGGCTACTCTTCGCTCGGTCATCTTCACCAACTGCCGGTGCAGACACTCAAGATCGATCGGTCGTTCATCGAACGCATCTGCGAACCTAACGGCACCTACTCGATCGTCCAGGCGATCATCTTCCTGGCGCACAGCCTGGGCATGCTGGTGGTGGCGGAAGGGGTCGAACGCGAGGACCAGCTCGAACGGCTACGTCAGTTGGAGTGCGATCGCGTCCAGGGGTTCCTCTTCGCTCCGCCGCTGCCGGCTGATGCCGTCGCTACCGTGCTGCAGGGGAACCTGCGCGAGAACCTCGGCGAAGAGGTAGAGTTCGCCGCCAAACTTCCGGCTCAGCCGGCGCATGCAGACTCTCTTGTGCGGCTGAACCCTGACGCCTCCGAGATACGGCGCGGGCTGCATACCGGCGGCGGCGCTCTGGGCGCCATAGCGAGGCTCGGCAGAAGCTCCGAACTCGCCGCAGGGAACTTCAAGTAGCCATCTACGGTCTATGGCGGGCAGCTTTAGCGAAGATCGAGCACCACAATGCGCCCGTCGGAGTGGAACTCTCCGCCGGTTGCCGTACGAGCGGTACGCAAGGGGTCAGTCGGCGTCACATAGGCAGCAGCCAGCAGATTGCCCGCTGCTGCGAAGCTCTGCTCAATGAAATCGCGTTCCAGGTCGATATCCGGATCGATCTTATGGGTAACGCCGCCGTTGCGCTGGTCCTTCTCGAATCCGATATCGTGGGTTGACGAGCCTACCCACATCGGCTTGCCGCCCAACGTCTGGGTCGTCTTCCACACCCGCAGATGGTGTCGAATGGCGGCCACCTTGATGGGATCGCCGCGGGCGTAGGAGAGGTCTTGCGGGCGGCCGAAGAGATACAGCGTACTCATCGGCATCTCGGTATACGACTCCTTCTGCAAGGTCGAGAGCAGGCCATGAAGGATGGCGTCTTGCGTGGTCTTATCCACCTTCACCCAGCCGGCGTTCGCAAATGCCTTCGTCACCTGGTCGTCGGTTCCCAGAATGGCGAAGTTGACCATGTCCCCGGGATTCTTCGACTCGTCCTGCACGCGTCTGGGAATGTCGGCGAAGACGGCTGGGGAAAGCGAGGCGCTGAAGCTTGCGGCCGAGGCAGCATTGGCCTTCTCTGACTCCGGTGAACGGGAAAGCTTCAGCGTCACGTTGTACGTCCCGTCAGGTGACAGATCGGTGCTGGCATTGATGCGCAGGTAGAGTTCGCCGCTGGTGGTCACATCCAGGCTCTTCGATGCGCCGATGGCGAAGGGCACCACGGCCGGGTCGCTGCCGATGCGGCCGATCAGACCTCCGGCCTGCGATGCAGGATCGGGAAACTGCCGCAGGAGATCCTTCCAGCCGCGCGCCAGGCCGTCTGGCGTCGTCTTGCGTCCATCGGACAGCGCCACATCGCCGGTGGCGGTGAAGACCACGCGATCTCCGGCAGCGAGCACCACGGCCGTGTCGGTCCAACTCTCGCCACTCACCTTCACCGTATAGCTGTTCTTCCGTGCCGCGAGCGCCGCCGTGTTCGGGGCAGAGAGGACGATGGTCTGGACGGGCGGCTGTCCGGTCGTCACCGGCGCCTCGGTAGCGGATGCGGGGGATGCCTTCTGTGCGGGAGTGGGGGCGCCACCCGCGGCGGGCGCTTGTTGCTGTGCCCCGGACGTATCGTTGAACACCCGCGCCGGAGCTGCCGGGGCCGCAGGAGCCGGGGCGCTTCCGGCGGTCTGAGCGACGGAGCAGAGCGCCGCCGGTCCGCACAGGCCAAGCAGGAACAGCCCCACGCGAAAACTGCTGATCATCGTTCGGCCCCTCTCTCGTGCGTCATCCGAAATCTCTCTCATTGCATTCGATATCATCTGGCCCGAGGCGTCTTGCCTGCAATGCCTAGGTATGACCAAGAGCTTAGATGGCATCTGAATCGAACGCCGGCTTAGTCAAATTCTGCCAGCAGCAAGGGAACGGGAGGCACGACCCTACGGCCCGTCAGGCGATCGATCCCCCCAGAAAAAAGAAAGCCCCAGCATGGATCGCCGGGGCCGTTTGCGTTGCAAGACTCTGTCCGCAACTCAATCTACAAAAATCAGGTTACGTACCTTCCGACCAGCTCGCCAGATAGGCTTCCTGCTCCGGCGTGAGCTTGTCCACGTTGACACCCATGGTTTCGAGCTTCAGCCTGGCCACGCGCTTGTCCAGCTCATCCGGCACGGAGTACACCTGCTTCTCCATGGTCTTGTAGTTCTTGATCAGGTGCTCAGCGGACAAGGCCTGATTGGCAAAGCTCATATCCATCACCGAAGCAGGGTGCCCTTCGGCAGAGGTCAGGTTGATCAGGCGGCCTTCACCCAGAATGTGGATCACGCGGCCATCGCTCATGGTGTATGAGTCCACGAACTGGCGCGCCTCACGCTTCTGCGTGGAGAGCTTTTCGAGCGCCGGAATATCGATCTCGACGTTGAAATGGCCGGAGTTCGCCACGATGGCGCCATTCTTCATGGCCGCAAAGTGCTCCTTGCGCAGCACGCTCTTGTTGCCGGTCACGGTCACGAACACATCGCCAATCTTGGCCGCTTCGGACATGGGCATCACGCGGTAGCCATCCATCACGGCTTCGAGCGCCTTAGTCGGATCGACCTCGGTCACGATCACGCTTGCGCCCATGCCGCGGGCGCGCGAGGCCAGGCCACGTCCGCACCAGCCATAGCCTGCGACGACAAACTTAGAGCCGGCCAGCAGCACGTTGGTCGCGCGCACCACACCGTCGATGGTCGACTGACCGGTGCCGTACTGGTTGTCGAACATGTGCTTGGTCAGCGCATCATTGACGGCGATGATGGGATATTGCAGCGTGCCGTCCTTCTGCATGGCGCGCAGGCGGATGACGCCGGTAGTGGTCTCCTCGGTTCCGCAGAGCACGCCGTTCAGCGCATCCCGGCGCTTGGTGTGCAGTAGGGTGACGAGGTCGCAGCCGTCATCCATGGTCACGTGGGGCTTGTGGTCAATCGCCGCCAGGATATGGGAGTAGTAGCTGTCGTTGTCTTCGCCCTTGATGGCAAACGTGGAGATGTTGTAGTGCGCGGCAAGCGCCGCGGCGACGTCGTCCTGCGTGGAGAGCGGGTTGGAGGCGCAGAGTGCGATGTCCGCCCCGCCGTCGCGCAGCGTGATCATCAGGTTCGCTGTCTCGGTAGTCACGTGCAGGCACGCGGCCACGCGCATGCCCTTCAGCGGCTGCGTCTTCAGGAACTCTTTACGGATGCTTTCCAGCACCGGCATGGACTGATTCGCCCACTCAATGCGCTTGCGGCCCTGGTCGGCCAGCGCAAGATTCTTTACATCATGCGAAACTGCTGTTGTCGCCATCGATTCCTTGTCCCCACTTTGCTTTGGCTTGGTATGCGTTGAGCGTCCGCGGGGTCGTCTGCCGTGCAGAGCCACCGCCGTCTCAAACAGAGTACGACCCACTTAAGGATACCATCCGGGCTCCGTGGCACTCCGCGGATGGCCAGGATTCAGCAGGCAAGAGCCTAGTGGGCGAAGCTGTAGCTGACCTGCACACCGTGGCCGTTCGGGGTCTCAACGGCCGACACGCTTAAGCCGCTCGGCCCTTCATCCTGCCCGCGATGATGGATCACGTACCCGCCAATGAGATAGCCGAAGGTGCTGCCCACCAGCACATCGGACGGGAAGTGATCGCGGGCCAGCACACGCGAGACCGATACGGTGGATGCCAGCGAGTAGACCAGGAGCCGCGTGCCCCAGCCGGAGTAGCGATCCGCTACCACATGCGCGAACGACCATGCGATCGTGCTGTGATTCGACGCCATGGACTGCCCGTCCGGCCAGGTGCGGGTGCCGTGCGGCCAGAACCGGCCGGTGCCATCGCCCTGCCGCGGATCCTGCCGGTTGGCCGCATACTTGATCCCCTGGTTCAGGATGCTGGCGTCGAGCATCGCCTCGCCGGTAAGCACGGCCGTCTCGCTGAGATAGTCATCATGCCTGAGAGCCCCGGCCGCATAGCCGACACCCACCGCCGCGATCGTCCCGTAGACGCTGTAATCGGAGATCTTGCTGAACTTGTCCTCGCGGCTGGGATTTACACCGAGCGAGCGGAGCGCGTGCGCGTCGTAGTCCAGTGCGACCCCCGTCGCCAGACCGAAGGGCGCGACCCAGAGCAGGTCGGCTGGCCCCATCCGCAGCGGACTGGTGAGAATACCGCCTTCATCCTGCACGACGTGGAGCGCGCATACCTGAAGCGAGGTGATGGTGCATGCGCGCGGTGTGGAGGCCTGGCCCGCGGCAGCGATGGGAATGAGCAGCAGCAGGAACGACAGCGAAGCACGACGAAAGCATTGAGGCATCCGCCAAATTGTAATCGTTGGCGGGGTTGCACAGATTGGCCTCACCAAGAAGACGCTTCTACTGGCCTGTACTTCTACTGACTGACGATCACGCCTTCATCCGCCCCCGGCCCGGGCAAGATCCTGTAGAGCACGAGTACGTTGCGGTCCGGGTCGTCAAGCGCGGGAAACTCCGCGACGCGCAGCAGGTGGTGACCTTCGTGAATATCCTCCAGCGTACCCGCGTCCACCTCATTCCATGCGGCAAACCATCCCGGCTGATAACGAGCGATACGTTGCGGCAGGTCCAGCACGCCAAAATCATCGCTGATCGCCGGCAGGCCGGTCATCAGGGTTATCTGATCGCCGCTGACGGAGAGCAACAGACGCTTGCCGCCGGGATGCGTGTCCACGTACTGCGTGAGAGCCCGCGCGGCGTGCACGTACGTGTATTGCGGATGCCGCGCTGCCGCGATGATGTGGGACGCTCCCGCGACCACGGCGGCCGAGACCAGCGCAAGCGCAAGCCATGCACCGATCCGGGCCGCCAACGTGCGCCGGCGCCATAGCTCCGCGATGCTGAGCGTGACCACGAAGGTCAACAGATACGCAATCACGGTGTAGTAGCGCGGCTGGGTGTTGTTATGCCACCACACGAAGAAAAGCGAGCCCGCGATACCCAGCCAGGCGGCGGTGTAGAGCGGCAGGCGCCACAGCAATCGCAGCGGTCCAAGGGAGAGCAGCAGCACGGCAATCGCCAGGAAGGGCAGGATGCGGCCGGTCCAGAAGAGCGCGTGGAGTGTAGACCAGATATCGAAGATCCAGCCGTGGAGCCCGACAGGTTGGGCCCAGGTATTGGCCTCGAAGAAGTACTGGAAGTCCGCCGTAAAGCGAGGCCGCACCTCCGCCAGATAGTATGCGCCCCAAAGCAGGAGCGCGGCGACGCCGGCGACGGCCGAGAGCAGAAGTGCTTGCATGCGTGCGCGGCGCTGCGGATACCAGAGGAGCCAGGCGATGGCCGGCAGCAGAAAGAGACCTGTGGTCTTGACCAGAATAAGCAGCCCGATGACCGCTCCCAGCGCGACAGCCAGCGCGCAGCGCGAGACGGCGCGGCGCGCACTGGACGCCCGCAATGCGAGCAGAGATGCGAGCAGCAGGAAGGCCACCACCAGCGGTTCCAGAATGGCGATGCGGCTGAATGCATCGAGAAATGCGCTTGAGGCGGCAAGCGTCACGGCGAGCAGCGCGAGTTCCGTGCTGCCGGTTTGCAGGTTCCGGGTCTGCCAGCGCACCAGCAGCCATACCAGCAGCAGATCGCACAGGAAGACGGCGCCGGTGAGCGCGCGCAGCGCCGTCAGGCTCACGCCGGTGAAGTGAAAGAGCGCGGTCACCATCAGCGGCCATACGGGCAGCACCACGGCGGGATTGAAGTCGCCCGGCAGATACCAGGAGCCGAGAAGATGCTGGCGGATAGCCGCGTTCGCGTACCAGCCCTCATCGGTGTATTTGGACCAGTCGTTCCACTGAGAGCCGTTGGGAAAGTCCGCGGTGAGGTGTACGAAGTGCAGTACGAGAAGCGCGGCAAGCGCGCATAGCCAGAGACCGATGGCGGCCTGTCGCCACCGAAGCGGTTTGCGCCTGGCAGCGGTATTCGAGGGAGCCTGAAGGAAAAGGCGCGCAGGGGAGGACGGCTGGCCCTCAGCCAACCGCTCCTTCCGAGCTTCCGCGGAGACCAAGCGCGTACCTATTCGTACGCCAGCGCGTCGATGGGATCTTTTTGCGCTGCCTTAAGCGCCGGATAGACCGCGCCCAGGATCGATCCGGCAAAGGCCAGCGCGGCGGTGCGCGCCATCCACGAGGGCTCGATGGGGAAGGCCAGCGTGGGGAAACGATCGTTCATGAAGACACGGGTGGCGAAGGTGAGCGCAATGCCGGCCAGGATGCCGACGATGGCCAGCAACGCGGTCTCCCGCAGCACAACATTTACGACGTAGCCCTTGCTGGCGCCGAGCGACTTCAGAATCCCGATCTCCCGCGTGCGTTCCATGACAGCGGTGTACATCGACTGGAAGATGACGATGAAGCCGACGATGACGGCAATGCCGATCACTACATCCAGCGCCGCGTTGAAGGCCGGCAGCTTCGAAGGCGTCATCAGCGACATGAACTCGTCCATCGTCTGGATCTGATATTGCGACATGCCGGGCGTCGCCTTGATCTCCTGGCGGATCAGGGTCTCGTTCTTCGGGTCGTCGCTCTTCAGGTAGAACACGGAGGCATTGTTTTCCGCGCCCATGAAGCCGCCCAGTGTGCGGATGGGCACCAGTTTGCGGCCGCCCTTGCCGTGCTCCACGATGCCGCAGATGCGGAAGGGATGGTTGAGAATCGTGATGGTCTCCCCGACGTGATGGCCGCGATCGGCGCGCGCAAAGTAGTCGTCGACGATGGCGTCATTGGGACCGGTGAATGGCGTGCCGGCCAGGAAGACGAAGGGCCGCAGGGCGTTGTAGCTGGGATAGTCGATGCCCCAGATGGTCTCCACCGTCCCGGCGGTGCTGAGGGTAGTGATCACCGGTGAGGCCACGGCGACGTGCGGCAGCTTGGCGAGAACGCCCGCGATCTTCGCGGGCACCGGAGCGCCGCTGATGCCGGAGAGAAAGCTCGCATTCGGCGGACGCACGATCAGGTCCGCCCCGATGCCGCTGGTGCGGGTCTTCTGGTCGTTGACCATGCCGATCATGATGGCGGCAATCGAGAGGATCATGATGACCTCAATCGCCACCGCGAGCACGCTGATAGCGGCGCGCAGCGGACGGTGGAGCAGATTGCCGACCACTAACTTGTTCATACACGTGAGTTTAACAAAAAGGTGGAAGGGGGACTGGGCGGGTTGTCGTTTGAGATGCCCCAAAAGTTGTGCTGCCAACCGCCAGATTTTGCCGATATGGTGGTAGACGGTCTGTTATTCCGAAGCGGCACACTCCCCCGTGATGTCGGCCTGGCCGGGCACGACCGCGGCAGCGGAGCGGGAGAGCGACGCGGCAGGCGGTATCTATGGGCATGTTCGGCGAGGATCTGCGGAAGGCAAGAGAGGCGCGGGGCGTGGCCCTGGACACGATCGTCCAGGCGACCAAGATCAGCGTGCGCCACCTGCAGGCGATCGAGCAGGAGCAGTTCGAACGACTGCCGGGTGGCCTGTTCAACAAGAGCATCGTACGCGGCTACGCCCGTACGGTGGGGCTGCCGGAAGAGGAGTGGGTACGCCGGTACCTCGACGCGGCGCAGGTAGCCAGCCAGCCCGCGGACGAAGAAGACCACACATGGAACGAATTCGCGCAGAACGTCGGCCGCTCGCGCGCCAGGGAATTCGGCCGTCCGGCGGCCGGCGTACGCTGGGCCGGCGTCGCCGCACTGCTGGCCCTGGTAGCAGGCTTGAGCTGGTTCGTATGGGGCTACGTGCACCACAAGGCGCAGGTTGGGGCCGGACCCGCGGCGCCATCCTCGCTGGCGGAGGCGCGCCGGTAAAGTGGCGCCTATCCTGGCTGCGATCTTTGTCCAGCAGCCATCCCGGGTCTGCCCGCAAGCTAATCGACTTTGGTGAAGATGCCGCTGTTCACGATCGCGAGGTTCTGGATGAGGACTTGTTTTCCGCCTCCCAGGAACTTCACGCCCCGGCGCGCAACGCCCATGTCTTCGCCGGTAATGTAGTACGTGAAGGTATCGCCGTCCCAGCGGGTGAGTTCGTAGTACGCGCCCCGCGGCGGAAGCCGCAGGATGAGCTGATTGCGTACCACGCTGATCTCCAGCGTCCCGTAGAAGCGATTGAAGTACTTGCCCTTGTAGGAAGAGACCGGGCGGCCGGGCGACGGGTTTTTCGGGGGTTTCATCTCCGAGTAATTGGGAGAGGAGGCTTGCGCCTCCGCCTGCAGCTCCGCAAAAACCGGCCGGGTTCTTGCAAGCCAATCAACCTTGGCGAACCCGTAGCGGAAGTAATCCAGAAACGAGAGACAGACGGCTTCGGGCAGACCGATCGGCGTGCTGTTCCCCAGCACCACGATGCCGATCTGCTCGCTCGGCAGCATATAGACGCTGGTTCCGGTCCCCAGCAGAAACGCGCCGCTGTGGCTGAGCTCTTTCCGGCCCTCCGCATCCTTACCAACGTTCCAGCCGAGTCCGTAGTATTGATCCTTCGGACATTCTCCGGGCACCGGGTTCTTCGGCGCCGTTCGGCAAATTTGCGGTGTATGCGTCTCCTCAAGCGCCTCTCGTGAGACAACCTGCTGCCCGTTGAAGGAGCCTTCGCCAAGCTGTAAGCGCATCCATTGCGCGAGATCGCGCACATTCGAACTCACTCCGCCCGCGGGCGCTTCGGCGTCGGCCTCGCGAACAAAGCGGTTCTTGAACATACCGTCTTCGAAATAATGCAGCGCGGCCTTATTAGGATTGTTGGCGTAATCCGAGAATCGGGAACTGGTCGAGTGCATGCCGATCTTCTCGTACAGCCGCTCCTCGGCTATATCTTCCCATCGCTCGCCGGTCTTCCGCGCAGCGGCGATGGCCGCCTCCGTATACCCGAAGTTGCTGTACTGGTAGCTCTTGCGAAACTCGCCCGTCAGCGGAATGAAGCGTAGCTGGTGCAGAACCTCCGGGCGCGAGTAACCCAGGCTCTCAAGAATGTCGCCGCCAGTGGTGGGCAGTCCGCTGCGATGCGAGAGGAAGTCCCGGATCGTCACCTGCTCCGACACCTGTTCGCTGGACAGCTTGAACTCCGGGTCCAGGTTTTCGATCCGGCTGTCCCAACCCACCTCTCCCGTTCCTACCAGGGAAGCCAGGATGGTGGAAGTGATGGGCTTGGAAAGCGATGCGATCTCAAAGACCGTATCGGCGTCCACCTGCGCGCTCGATCCGATCCTGCGGACCCCATAGCCCTTCAGGAAGACCACCTGGTCCTTGTAGACCACGGCAACAGCCACACCCGGGACGCCGGTTTTCTTCATGGCCGCGCGTACGTAGGCGTCCAGTTTGATCAGCGCCGGGCCAATCTTCGGCGCGGCCATGGCTGAGTCGTCCTGAGCGAACCCGACGGCCGCCGTACTTGCCGCCAGCACAGCCGATACCAGCGCCCTCCTGAACATCAGCATGTCTCTTCTCCAGTTTGAGCTTCCCGCGTCTACGCCTTTCCATCGCCGGCAGACACGGGTGTTGCTCTTTCTCGTTGGCGGGGGAACTCAGGTTAGTTCCGGCTTGGCCTAGTGGCAACGGAAATCGTATCCCGGAGGGATGCGACCGGCGCAACGGGTCGTGCCCCCGGGTTTGCTCGGCCGGCCGCACCGAACCGCCGTCCGGAATCGCCGTCCAGGAGCATAATCGCGCCGTTCCCTGCGGCGCTTTGCCCTGGGGGTTAACCCTCTGGTACCGTGAAGATGCGGCTCTAGACGCTTCTTGTTGGAGTCCGCCTCGTTCCCGCCGACATCCTCATTCCCCCAGGAGCAGCAAAAGGAGGCGGCGGCGCGAGAGACGATATAGGAGGAAGCACTTTGTCCCAACGCGATAAGTTTCTCTTTACCTCGGAGTCGGTGACGGAAGGTCATCCCGACAAGATTGCCGATCAGATATCGGACGCCATCCTCGACGCCTGCCTGGAGCAGGACCCCTACAGCCGCGTGGCCTGTGAAACGCTGACCGCGACCGGCCTGGTGGTCATCGCGGGCGAGATTACCACCAAGGCCTATGTGGACTTCCAGGCACTGGTGCGCGGTACGGTTGCAGCCATCGGCTACGACAATGCGCTCTACGGCTTCGACTGCAACACCTGCGCCGTGATCTCAACCATCAACAAGCAGTCCGGCGACATTGCCATGGGCGTGGACACCGGCGGCGCCGGGGACCAGGGCATGATGTTCGGCTACGCCACCAACGAGACGGAAGAGCTGATGCCCTTGCCGATCGCGCTGGCCCACCGGCTGGCCGAACGGCTGAGTGAAGTACGCAAGACCGGCCTGATGTCGTACCTGCGGCCCGACGGCAAGAGCCAGGTAACGGTCGAGTACGATGCGAACAACAAACCGGTCCGCGTGGACGCGGTGGTCATCTCCACCCAGCATGCGGAGAGCGTAGGCAACGATCAACTGCGCGCGGACATTCTGAAGCACGTCATCCAGGTAGTCATTCCCGCACACCTCCTCGACGAAGACACCAAGTATCACATCAATCCCACGGGACGTTTCGTTATCGGCGGTCCGATGGGCGACACCGGCCTGACCGGGCGCAAGATCATCGTCGATACCTACGGTGGCATGGGCCGTCACGGCGGCGGCGCATTCAGCGGCAAGGACCCGACAAAGGTGGACCGCTCGGCTGCCTACATGGCGCGCTACATCGCCAAGAACATCGTTGCCGCCGGCCTGGCGGAGCGCTGCGAAGTGCAACTGGCCTACGCCATCGGCGTGGCGGAGCCGGTGAGCGTGCTGGTGGATACGTTCGGTACCGGAAAGCTGGATGAAACCGAGCTGCAGGCGCTGGTGCGGAAAAACTTCGCGCTGACGCCGAAGGGCATCATCGAGGGGCTTAACCTGCGCCGTCCCATCTACAAGAAGACCGCTGCCTATGGCCACTTCGGTCGTAAGGGCACGGACTTCGGCTGGGAGAAGACGGACAAGGCCGAGGCGCTTCGCCAGGCCGCCAAGGCGCCGGCAACCGCGGCCGTGTAACGGCGTTCACTCGAACCTGCTGCATCCAACAGAGCAGACAGCGACGGCCCATCCGCTTTTCGGATGGGCCGTCTTGCGTAGAGCGTCTATCGCACTCAGTCGCGCTCGCTGCCGCGGCCGAGCTGGAAGGGATTGCCGCTGAGGGCGGCGAGCACGTACCAGCCGGTGGCGCCGACGTGGAGGTTGGGGTAGTAGTTGTAGCCGAAGCCGGTATCCAGTTGGCTGGTGGAGGCGACGATGCCGTGGTCCGGAGCCAGGGCCACGCCGTGGATGGTCTGCCCCACGCCGAGCTGCGCCTGGGCCTTGGCGATATTTCCGAGTAATGTAACCGCGGCGGTGACACCCTGATGAATACCGTGCAGCCCGTCGCCGCCCCCATTCCGTTCACTGAAGGCACGGGCGATGAGCGCGGCCACGGTGTGCCCGGTCCCCTCCAGCCATACGGCATCCGGATCGCCGGTGGTGGAGATGAGGCTGGCCGATGCGAAGGTCTCCCCGGTGATGCGCTCATTCCCGGTGAGCGAGGTGCGCGGCGCGGTGGCCGAGTCGGTGGTCTGCAGATGCGTGAGCGCGTAGTCGATGGAGCGCTCGTAGCGGTCATCCAGGAATGCCAGGTAGGACCAGGTCTGCACGTCCTCGGGGATGTTGGTGGTATTGATGGTCACCTGGTCGGCGTTGGTGCCGGTGTAGAAGAAGTGTCCTTCGGCGTTGTACATGGCCTGCACGAAGAGGAACGCGTGGTGGGCCAGGCGGCTCCAGCTTGTACCGTTGTTCGCACCGCCGTCGCGCGTCAGCTCCGCAAGCATGGTGAAGAACGCATAGGTATCGATGTTGTGTTCCGTGGACTTGCCGTTGGTGGAGGGCACGGACTGATTGAACTGGTTGATCGTGGCCCCGAAGGTATAGCCGCCAGGTCCGCGCGTGTCATAGGTGTTGGTCACGATCCAGTTGGCGACCTTGAGCGCGGCATTGAGATAGGCGCTGTTGCGCGTGCGGCGATAGAGTTGCGCAAGCGCCATGCCCGCCCATGCCTGGTCGCCGACCGCGCTGCCGTAGAAGTAGAACGGCGCGGCGGCGGGAGTGATGTAAGCACCGCTTCCGTCGGAGGCGGGCACGTTGACGAAGTAGGCCTGAGCGAAGCGGCCGTCACTCACCGGGAAGTTGTTTGCCTGGGCATAGATCAGCCCGTTGCCCAGAACCTGCGCGCGCTCGATGTCGTCTGCCCGTCCGCGCAGCAGGTAAGCCTGGATGGCGACTGCATTGTCATAGGTGAAAGCGGTGGAGAGAAGACCGCCCTGATCGGAGTAACTCTGGATAAGCCGCAGGGTGGCGCCCTGCGCGTATGCGTCCATCATGGTGTCGAGAAAAGCGCAGGCGCGATCGATGGAAGCCCGGAAGGTCTCCGGATCGTTCCAGGAGGAATTGCCGGGCTGTGGGGTGCTGCTCGCCTGCGCGATGCCGGGAGAGAACAGGGGGGCGAGGCCGGTGCTTGCAACCGCACCCGCGGTCAGGCCGAAGAAGTTGCGTCGGGAGATGGTGTTGCTCATGGGGGGAGTCCTCCGGGTTTGTAAGGTCGCGATGCAGCCGACCTGGAACGCGCTGCCAAGGCTATCAGAGCGACCGCTCGATCGCCTACCGCAGCGCGCTCCGCTGGGCCGGCTGCATCTTTCAAATTCCCGCGCAAGATCCGGATAGCGGTCTTCCGCAGGCGCTAGCATGATGAAGGCATGACAAACATCGATCATCTACCTCTGGATGCAGGACAGGCATGGCAGCAGGTGCTGGCGCGCGATGCGGCGGCGGATGGCTGCTTTGTGTATGCGGTGGAGAGCACCGGCATCTTCTGCCGGCCGAGTTGCCCCAGCCGGCGCCCGTCGCCGCAGCAGGTGCGCTTCTTCGCGGATGCGGACGGGGCAGTAGCCGCGGGCTACCGCGCATGTCAGCGCTGCCACCCCGCGGGCAAGCATGCCGAGGCCGCACTGGTGACACGGCTGTGCGGCTATATCGAAAAGCATCTCGACCGCATGGTGACGCTGAAAGAACTAGGCACGCAGGCCGGGTTCAGCCCATTCACGGTGCAGCGCATGTTCGAGCGGGTGCTGGGCGTAAGTCCACGCCACTACCAGATTGAATTGCGCGCGCAACGCTTGCGGGCGGGGCTGCCGCTGGCCGCGCAGGTGACGGACGCTCTCTACGATGCGGGATACTCGTCCTCCAGCCGGATGTATGAGGACGCGGATACCACGTTGGGTATGCATCCGCGGCGTTTCCAGAAGGGCGGCGCGGGGGAGACGATCGCATTCCTGGTGACCGATTGTCCGCTGGGCAAGCTGCTGGTCGCATCGACCGCGCGTGGCATCTGCCGCGTCTCGCTCGGTGAGGATGCGGCATCGCTCGAAGGCGAGCTGCGCAGCCGTTTCTCTGCCGCGACCATCGTGCCTGCGGACGAGGAGCATCCCGGTGGAAGTGCACCGGTGCGCGACGCTGTGGCGGCGATACTGTCCAGCTTGACCGAGCACCCGGCCGCGCTGGATCTGCCGCTCGATCTGCGCGCCTCGGCCTTCCAACTGCGCGTGTGGCGGGCGCTGCGCGCCATTCCGCGCGGCGAGACGCGCTCCTACTCGCAGCTTGCCGCGGAGATCGATCAGCCACGCGCGGTGCGAGCCGTGGCGCAGGCCTGCGCGCGCAATCCGGTGGCGCTGGTGGTCCCCTGCCATCGCGTGATCGGGCGCAACGGAGCGATCACCGGCTATCGCTGGGGCACGGAGCGCAAGCGGAAACTGCTGGAGCTGGAGAAGCGGAGCGCGATCTCGTGAGTGGATTGCGGAGTCCTGGATTGCTCCAGCAGTGTGTGATCGGAAAGCCGGACGCGGCGCATGGAACGGGCACGTAAGGTTCGGCCGCGCTCGGGATTGCTGTGGTCTCCCACCCTTCGCTGCGCTCAGGATGGGCACCCAGCCTGATCTCTCACCCTTAAACTCTGACTCCTCGACCCCTGATCCCTCGAACCCTGACTACTGATCCCTGAGCCCTGACCGCTGTCTACTGGCCCTTGAGCGAGATCGCCTGGACGGAATACGCGGGCGCGGCAATGGTGGCGGTGTAGGATGCGCCCTGTGCGGTGAGCGCCAGGGAGGACGAGTTGATCGATTGGCCGTTGACGATCTGGAAGAGCGTGGCCTGCGGTGATGCCAGCCCGAGGTTCTGCGCCACCACCTGTATGGATGGGTAGCTTGCAGCGGTGGGGTTGGTAATCAGAATGGCATCCTGCGTGGCGTCGTAGAACGCCGTGACGGCGATGCCTCCGCTGCCGGTGGGCGGCGAAACCGATGCGGCCATATCGCCCCCACTGACCAGCCCGAGATAGTTGGGCGATGCGATTAACTGGTACGCATAGTACTGCGGGTAGGGCACCGGCGTGGCGCCCTCGGAATACAGGCAATCCGAGTTGGCGTCCTGCACCCCGATGAGGCAGAAGTATGGATACGCCGAGCCGGCGAAGTAGACCAGCCGGCCGGGAACGGTGGGAGATGTGCTCTGGTACACGTTGTTGAGCATGTCCGTGACATAGAGCGCATTCCACAATGGCGCGTAGGTCGGATCGTTGCGGCAGCAGTCCTCGTAGAAGGAGAAATTGGTGTTGTATTCGGTGATGTAGATCGGCGTCTGCGCGCCCAGCGGTTGCTTGCCCGCCTGCACCAGGGCGTAGACCTGGTTGTAGATGGCGCTCGGCCCGGTGTTGGTCGCCTGCTCCTCCTGATAGAGCGACATGTTGCCGTTGTAGGTATCCCACTGGACGTTCAGGTCTCCGGGGCCGTAGGGATATTGGTGGTAGCTGATGAAATCGACGTAGGGTGCAGTCGTCGGCGTGGAGAGCAGCGTCCGGATCCAGTTGGCCGCATAGCCATTGGAGACTGCCGGTCCGCCGACGTGAATCACTGCGCCATCGGTCGCCGCCTGCTGCTTCATCAGAGGAGCGGCGGCCGCGTAGATGGCGAGATAGGTGTTGAGTTGGTCACTGGAACCCTCGCATAGTCCTCGCGCATTCGGCTCGTTCCATATCTCGTAGTCCTGCACCATGCCGGGGAAGGTAGCGTCGAAGTGGGCCACGTAGGAGGCGGCCAATTGTGCCCAGGCGTTGACATTGACCGGCGGAGCAGTCGTGGGGTCGCTGGTGCTGCAGGGATTGGGGTTGGGCTGCAGGAATGGCGGTGTTTGGGACATCTGAATAAGCGGCCGCTGGCCCGCGTTGAGGATGGACTGAATGAGAGGATCGACCTGCGTCCAGTCCGGCGTGGGCGTCGCGTAGACGGCCGGCACCTGCGCATATACCCGGGAGACGGTGATTCCCGCCTGCGTGATCAGGCCGCGGTCGGCGTCACTCTGGATAGATTCCCCTCGTCCATAGCCGAAGAGATTTGCCGGAATGGGATGAGAGGTATTGGTGCGCGAACCGAAATCCACGGAGATGTTTGAATATACGGTGACTCCGGCGGCGCTGGATTGCTTTAATGCCGCATCGGTCACCTGCACGGTGTGATGGCCGCCGCTTGGCGGGGCGGTATAGACGCCCGCGCTGGTGACGGTGCCTACAGCAGCGTTGCCACCCGGGATGCCGTCCACTGTCCAGGTAACCGGGGCGCTATCCGGTACAGTGCAGACCTGTGCCTGGAAGGTCTGCTGCCCTCCGGGAGGCAGGGACGAAGCAAAGGGATAGACGGTGAAAGCCGGTGTGCTGGTGACCGTCAGCATGGTTCCGGCAACGATCTGCGATGGATCCTGACTCTGCGCGCGTACGTAGTGGCTCCCGGCGGCGGCGGGAGCGGTGTAGAGGCCGTCCGGGGTAATGGTGCCGATGGTCGGGCTGCCGCCAGTGACGCCATCTACCGCCCAGGAGACAGCGGTGTTCGTGGTGCCGCTGACGGTGGCCGAGAACTGCTGCGTTCCCGAGGGTAGCGTGCAAGGCTGGAAGGGCGCAACGATGACAGCGACACCCGGATCGCCGGCGATTCCCGTGCCGGCGAGGGGCAGCGCCAGAGGACTGCCGGTGACATTCGCCGCGATGGCAAGCGCGGCGGACCGCGGCCCGAGCGCCTGCGGAAGGAAGGACACGTTGATGGTGCAACTGCCTCCCGCCGCCAGCGATCCCGATCCTGAGCTATCCACACACGAGGTGGTGAAGGGGAAATCCGCCGACGAGGTGATGGAGTTGATAGCGACGGGGTTCGATTGATTATTGGTGAGCGTCACCGGCAGCGGCGTGCTGCTGGAGTTCACGATTTGGGAAAAAAACGTGAGGCCGCCGGCCTGCGGAGTCACGCTGAGGCCGCCGATTGGGATGCCGGTGCCAGTCAGGGCAACGATGCGCGGCGAACCGGCTCCATCGTCGGTGATGGTCAGGCTGGCGCTGGCCGGGCCCGTCGCCGTAGGACTGAATGTAACGCTGATGGTGCAGTTGGCGCCTGCGGCGAGCACGGTTCCGCAGGTGTTGGTCTGGCCAAACGGGGCCGGAACCTGGATGCTGGCGATATTCAGCGCGACCGATTGACCGTTGGTCAGGGTAACGCTGACAGGAGCGCTGGTGCTGCCTACTGTGGAACTGGGGAAGGCAATCTGTGCCGGGGAATAGGAGACGCTGCCGGTAACCGGAGGATTGACGCCGGTTCCGGAAAGCGCCACGGTGCGCGGCGAACCGATGCCGCTGTCATTGATGGTGAGGGTAGCGCTGGCGGGTCCAGCGGCTGTCGGGGTGAAGGTTACGGCAATGGTGCAACTGGCGCCGGCCGCCACCGAGGCGCCACAGGTGTTGGTCTGGCTGAAAGGAGCGGCAACCTGAATACTGAGGATGTTGATCGCTGCCGATTGCCCATTGGTGAGAGTCACGGTTGCTGGGGCACTGGCGGTTCCGATCACCTGGCTGGGAAAGGCAAGCTGGGCGGGGGCATAGGACACGCTCCCTCCGGCGCCGCCGCTACCACCAGTCCCGCCGCTACCGCCGGTCCCGCCGGTGCCCCCACTACCACCGGTGCCCCCACTGCCGCCACTCCCCCCCGTGGACCCGGCGCCCTGTCCGGATCCGCAGCCGATCGAGCCAAGCGCCGTGCCCAGAAGCAGGGTAATCACAAGGCAATACGCCCACACCGTCGCCAGGGGGCGCCGAGGTGTGCCGCCGGCCAGCCGGGATGCCGGCGAGGCGTAGGGGACGAGAGAGAGGATCGTCTGCATGCGTGTTTCGTAGAACCCGTGTGTCACTGGATTGGTTGCGCTGTTTGGCTTGGCAGTGGGGGAGTTTCATTCGCCGCCCAAAAGAAGTACGACAGAAATCGTTCCGCTGGATGAGTAGAGGATGGGCCTGCGCGCGGGGTTGTGCTGGCGGGGCGGCAAAAGAGACGGGAGCGATAATTAGGCCTCATTCCCGTCTTGAAACGGTTCTGGGCGAAGGAATCGCAGCTAGAAATTGCCTGATTGGAGGACCAATTGGAACGCTGCCCCAGAAGCGTGAAGGAATCTCAGCCGGCTGAGGTGCGGGGCGGGGAGGGCGTCCAGGCTTCGAGCGCTGCTACCACCGCGGGGTGGCCCCGCTCTCCTGCGTATTCCGCGGCGGTCTTGCCCCGGTCGCAGCGTTGCGTGGGGTCGGCGCCGGCATCGAGCAGCAGCTTCACCAGATCGAGACGGCCGGCAGCGGATGCCTGATGCAGCGGGCGAAGACCGGCGGCCTGGGGAGTATTCGGATCGGCGCCGCGCTTCAGCAGCATGCGGACGGTCTCCAACTCCCGCCCCAGCCCCAGGGCCGCATGTAGCGCCTGATTGCGCATGGGCGTAGACGAGACCTGGTGAACATCCGCTCCGTAGTTCAACAGCAGGTCCACGGCATCCGGCGGTCCGAAGGCGGCGGCCAGATGCAGCAGCGGCCAGCCATCCGGCGAAAGCGAGTTGGCCTTACTCGCGTCTCCGGCCAGCAAGACGCCCAGCCGTTCGCAATCGCCCACGGCTGCGGCTTCGGCCAGATCCAGATCGGGCAGTCCCGAGCGCAGGAACTCCCGAACCAGCGTCTGTCCGCTGTAGATGGCCCACATCAGCGCGGAGACACCTTGAGCGTCGCGGCTGGTGGCGATCAGCGGATCGTCCGCCACCCACTCCGCGATCTCCTTGGTCGATCCACGCCGGACTAGATCGATGAAACCCTGGCTCACTCCCCCACTGTAGCAGTGGTGACGGGTGTGCCCGCATTGCGATTTGCCGGCGCCGGCGCCGGGTTCCGGGGCGCTTCCTCGGCTGGGGGCAGCGCTTGCGGGCGGGTGCGATTGTTGTAGATCCGGAAAGTCACCTGCAGATTTACCACCACCGGTACGTCTTTGCCGTTCTGAGTGCCGGGACGGAACTGCGAGTTCTTCACCGCCGCGACCGCCTCCTCGTCCAGCCCAAAGCCGATGGGCCGCACAATCGTGACCTGCCTCGGCCGTCCATTGGCGCCCACCACGGTCTGTAGCAGCACCATTCCGGCGATATTGTTCTTCTGCGCGTATTCGTTGGAATCGGGGTCGATCTCGGTCAGCAACTGCGGCGCCTTGACGGTTCCACCCGGCCGCTGGACCGAGGCGTCGATCGCTGCGGCGCGTACCTTGCCCGCCTTGGTCGCGAAGTAGCTCTGCCAGAAATCAGGGAGCGTGGAGATGACGGAGTCATCCAGCGAGGGCGCGAAGATCTTTTCCAGAGCAGCCGAAAGCTGAAGATAGCTCTGGCGCGGGTCATGGTTGGGTGCGATCTTGGGGCCGTCTGCGCTGGCGGTCGCGGCGGATGCATCCTTGGTTCCCGGAGGCGCGATCGCGGCGTCGTTTTTCGCGGTGTCGGCGGGCGCTGCGGGCGCATCGGATTCCGCGCCGTCGGGCGTGGCAATACCCTCGCCCTGTGTCACCTTTGCGACCTCAGAGCCCTTCTTTTTCTTCTTCTTCTCCGGCTCGATGACCAGCCGTTCGATCTCGATCTCTACCGGCTTTTTTGATACCGTGATCCGTTCGTAGGGCTTGCTGTCATCTTCATAGGGCAGCGCGCCGAAGAAGTGGAGCCCCACGCGGTTGGCCTCAATCTGCATGGAATGCTTGGTGAAGCGGACCTTGGTGATCTCGAGCCCCGAAAGTGCAAAGGAGCCTGGCGCCGCGTGGCCGGTCAGTCGTCCAGTGGTGTCGAAGTCGAGGTGGTCTCCCTGGTAGAAGCCGCGCAGGAAGACGGTTTTGCCGACAAGCCCCTGGGTGAGCGCCTCGGGAGTGCTGGCAGGCGTGGCGAGCATCATCGTCGCCCCAGGGGTGGGGGAGATCTGGGGCGCAGGGGAGGCCTGGGGCCTCTGCGCGTGCGTGGCGGCGGGAAGCAGGCAGCCGGCCAGAAGGAGCAGCAGCGGACGCGACGTGGCGCTTGGGCGCATGGAACTCACCTCGGAGACAGGTTGCGGGCCCAGGCGCACGTCTGCGCGCCTAAACCTCTGGTCTATCTGGAGATCTATTCAAGAACCTATTCGAGGGTCGCGACAGTGTACGGATGGGGGATGGGTCTACAACTATCGGCAGCGCAGGATATGAGGAACGCCCCCGCACCTTTGAGAATCCTCGCACCTTCAGCATCGAGGATCGGGCTCCTCAGGCTTCATAGCGGTTACTTCGCCGGGCGGGTTTGAGGCGCGGGTATTGCATCCGCGCCGGGAGCCGAGGATCTTCGACTGTAGCAGGCTGTCTCTGTCCATTTTCGGACGTAATCCGGAATCCGACTGAGCCACTGCCCCACACAGTCAATCCATTGACGCATCCGCCCTGTTCCGCTATCCTGAAGTCCTTGCGCACTGTTGCGTCCGCACGCTTGTGTCTGTATCTCGGCGCTTGCGGACCGGCGAAGGGAAACGCGGCAAGACAGAAGCTCCGCCGTAGCTCCCTCTGCGCGACTCACGCGATCCAGAGAGCCACTCGACCGTGGAGAGTGCAATCACCTCACAAGCCTTCGGGCGTGCGGGGTTACACAGTGTTGGGATACTTTACAGGTTTTTGGGTCGCCGGGTGAGCCGGAGCTACGTTCGGGAGAATAGGGAAGAGACGATGTCGACTTTTATGCCAAGTGCGCATGACACCGCACGCAAGTGGTTCGTAGTGGACGCCTCCGGCAAGACGCTCGGCCGTCTGGCGACGGAAACGGCCAATGTGCTGACGGGCAAGAACAGCCCCAAGTACACGCCCTTTATGGATATGGGCGATCACGTGATCGTGATCAACGCCGACAAGGTGCGGCTTACCGGCCTCAAGAGCCAGCAGAAGATCTATCGCCGCTACACCGGGTTTCCCGGCGGTCTGCGCGAAGAGTCGTTCGTGCGGCTGCTGAACCGCCGCCCGGAGAAGATCATCGAAGAGGCCGTGAAGGGCATGCTGCCCAAGAGCAAGCTGGGCCGCCAGATGGCCACCAAGCTGAAGGTCTACCGCGGCGGTGACCATCCGCACCAGGCGCAGCAGCCGCAGGTGCTCGAGCTCGCAGCTCGCTAACGACAGGTATCAGGAACCAGCGATCAGGGACCAGAAGACCAGAGATTCAGAAGACGGAAGAGAGATCAGGAAACCGAATGGCAGATCAGGTTCAGTACTACGGAACGGGACGGCGGAAGTCGAGCATCGCTCGCGTGTTTCTGCGTCCGGGCAGTGGCAAGTTCGTCGTCAACCGCAAGCCGTTTGAGACCTACTTCGTGACTGAGCAGCAGCGTGTGTCGGCCAAGCGGCCGCTGCTGCTGGCCGAGGTTGCGGAGAGCTTCGACGTGCTCACCAGCGTGTCTGGCGGGGGCGTGAGCGCCCAGGCGGATGCGGTGAAGATGGGTATCGCGCGCGCCCTGCTCGAGTTCAATGGCGAGCTGCGCAAGTCGCTCAAGGCCGACGGGCTGCTCTCCCGCGATGCGCGCATCAAGGAGCGGAAGAAGTACGGACAGAAGGGCGCACGCAAGCGCTTCCAGTTCTCGAAACGGTAGTTCGGGACGCTGGTTTGTTCTAGGATTTTCGGGCCGCGCATCCATCTTCTGGTGCCGCGGTCCGGCGAGTGTAGGTAGTCAATCTCCCCGGCATAGCGGCGCAATAGGCCGGTATGTGGGGGATCAATCCTGGCCGCGGCTCAACCGCCGGCGGGATGCAATCCATGAGGAGGTCGTTTGGCCACTATCACCATGAAGGAGCTGCTCGAAGCAGGCGTTCACTTCGGGCACCAGACGAAGCGCTGGAACCCCCGCATGAAGGAGTACATCTTCGGCGAGCGGAACGGCATTTATATCATCGACCTGCAGAAGACCCTGAAGATGTTCAAGGAGGCGAGCAAGTTCGTCACCGATCTGACGTCCTCAGGCCGAGTCATCCTTTTCGTCGGCACCAAGCGCCAGGCCCAGGACGCGATCGCGGAAGAAGCGAACCGCTGCGGCATGTTCTACATCAACCAGCGCTGGCTGGGCGGCCTGCTTACGAACTGGATCACGGTGCAGAAGTCGGTGCGTCGCCTTCAGGAATTGGATGATATGGCCACGGACGGCCGCTACGAGCTGCTGACCAAGAAGGAAGTGATCAAGCTTGAGCGGGAGCGGAAGCACCTGCAGGCCAACCTCGCGGGCATCAAGAACATGAAGCGCCTGCCGGACGCGATCTTTGTGGTCGACTCCAACAACGAAGCGATCGCGGTGAAGGAAGCGCGCAAGCTGGGCATTCCGGTGGTTGCCGTGGTCGATACGAATTGCGATCCGACGGTAGTGGACTACGTGATTCCCGGCAATGACGATGCGCTTCGCGCCATTCGCCTGTTCACCTCGAAGATCTCGGATTCGGTGATTGAGGGCGTGCAGTCGTCGACGGACAAGCAGTACGCGGAGTCGATCGCCGGCGCGCATGCGCTTCCGGCCGAGCCGCACTTCCAGTCGGAAGAGGTCGCGGTCACCGGCGCTTCGATCGAGTCGCTGGAGGCCGGGGCAGATGCCCCGGTGGTCGAGACCCCGGAAGAGAGCGAGGTCGTTGACCTGGAAGCAGCGCTCGGCGGCGGCATCCGGAAGGCGCCGGGCACGATTGGCGCCTCGGAAGAGCCTGAGGCCGTGGCTGAAGGCGGCCACTAGAGAGCTCGCACTCTCGCGCAATCCCGAAAGCCAGCGTGGCCGCGACCTTTCTCCGGGCCACGCTTTCTTTCTGTAACAGCAGTTGCTTTATTTACGGCGCGGGCCCAATGCCGGCGCCAGATACACGAGGAATGGAAACAGGATGTCTGACATGTCTACGGTGACGGAAAAGATCGATGCGAAGCTGGTGAAGGAACTGCGCGAGAAATCCGGCGCGCCCATGGGCGATTGCCTGAAGGCGCTGCAGGAGTCCAAGGGAGAGATGGAACAGGCGTTCGTGATTCTGCGCAAGCGCGGGATGGCCTCGGCGCAGAAGAAGGCCTCCCGCTCCACCAATGAGGGTGCGGTGGGCAACTACATTCACGCCGGCGGCAAGATCGGCGTGCTGGTCGAGGTCAACTGCGAGAGCGATTTCGTCGCGCGCACCGAGGACTTCCAGGAGCTGCTCAAGGACATCGCGATGCACATCGCCGCGACCGATCCCCGCTATGTCCGCAAGGAGGACGTCACCTCCGAGGACATGGAGCGCGAGAAGGAGATCTACCGCGCCCAGGCCGTACAGACGGGCAAGCCCGCGCAGGTGATCGAAAAGATCGTGGAAGGCAAGATGAGCAAGTTCTACGAAGAGGTATGCCTGCTGGAGCAGCCCTTCATCAAGGAGCAGTCGCTGACCATCGCGCAGATCATCGCGCAGAAGGTCGCGAAGCTGGGCGAGAACATCACGGTGCGGCGCTTCGCGCGGTTCAAGGTGGGCGATCCGAACTGGACCGTTGCCACCACCCGGCAATCCGAAGAAGGCGCAACCGCGTAGCTCCGAGGGTCCATAGTCCTGCCGCCGGGAGGCCATCTCCCGGCGGCATTTCCTTTGCAATAGCGCGCCCGCGCGAGAGAAAGAGCGCGGCGCGTGCCGGTATACTCAGTTCTGATGCCCGTCAATCGATATCTTCTGGTGATGACGGCCTGTATCGATCCGAGCAGCGGCCCCTACCAGTTGCAGCGGGCAGACCCTCAACTCAGGTTAGAGGACTACCAGGCCGCTCTCCGGTTCTGGCTGCAGTATGCGGACCGCCGCATCGACAAGATTCTTTTCCTCGAGAACTCCGGGTATTCGCTGGATAGTCTGCGGCAGATCGTCAAGGACGAAAACCCGCTCCAGAAAGAGGTGGAGTTTGTTGCGCTCGATTGCAACTGGTATCCGCCGACCAGTCACTACGGATACGCGGAATTGAGGATGCTCGACCTCGGGCTGCAGGCCAGCAGACTGCGTGAGACGACGACCCACATGATCAAGGTGACGGGACGGCTCACGTTCCCGGGGCTGAGCCGGCTGCTCGACCGCATCGGCACAGATTTCGATGTGTGGGCGGACGCCCGGACCTGGCGCACACCGTTCAGGAAGCACACTGTCCCATTTGTAACCACGCAGGTCATCTTGTTCTCGCACCGCTTCTACCAGGTTCACATGCAAGGGGCGTACCAGGAACTGGGACAGCGCAGCGACTGGATGGAGTCGTTGTTCTATCGCAAGCTGTTCCCGTTGTCATGTGGGAATCGCGAACGGGTGCATCTCCGCTTTCCCTGCAACGTCGATCCCAAAGGCCAACCGGCGCATCGCAGCCTCTCGTACACCCATCCGAAACAAGTTGCGGTGAACGCGGTGCGCGGGGTACTGCGGCGCGTGGCGCCGCATTGGTGGCTATGACCTCCCGCGGACGCTGCCTGGGGTTGATCGGCGGACTCGGCGTCGGAGCGACCGTTCATTATTACGAGGAGTTGGCGAAGGCCCACGAGGCGCAGGGGCGTGAGCTTGAGTTGATCATGGCCCACGTGCAGATGAGCCGCGTCTTCGAGCACATGCAGGCCGGCTCTCCCGCGGGCCTGGCGCAATATCTGGCGGGGTTCATCGCTCGCATGGCCGCCGGCGGAGCGCAATTGGCGGCCGTGCCGGCTATTACGCCGCACTACTGCATTCGCGAGTTGATCGCGATCTCTCCGCTGCCGCTCATCAGCATTCTGGATCCGGTAGCGGAAGAGGTCGCTGCCCGGGGTATCCGGCGAGCGGCGATCTTTGGCACACGGTTCGTTATCGAGTCGCGCCTCTTCGGCAGCCTGAGAGACGTGGAGGTGGTGACGCCCGCGCCCGGCGAGGTGGACTCCATTCACGCGACGTATCTGGAAATTGCCCGGCAGGGGCGAGGTTCCGAGGAGCAGCACCGGGCTCTGACCGCCCTGGCGCGCACGCTGCGCGAGCGCGATCACGTCGACGCGATCATTCTCGCGGGAACCGACCTCTCGCTGCTCTTCAACGAAGCCAATACCGATTTCCCTCATATCGATTGCGCGCGCCTGCACATTCGCGCCATCCTGCGCTCGCTGCTGGCCGAGGGTTAGCACCCCGCACGGTGCGTTTGCCCGGGCGCCGTATGCGATACTCACAAAGAATGTACAAGCGCATCCTGCTCAAACTTTCAGGGGAGGCCCTGGCCGCCGGTCGCGGCTTTGGCGTGGACGTCGACACGGTGCACAAGCTGTGCGCCGAGATCGCGGAGGTGCGGAAACAGGGCATCGAACTGGCGATCGTGGTGGGAGGGGGCAACTTTTTCCGCGGTGTCGCGGACCAGGCCAAGCACATGGACCGGGTCTCTGCGGACCACATGGGCATGCTCGGAACGGTGATCAACTCACTGGCGTTTCAGGACGCGCTGGAGAAGAACGGCGTGCACAGCCGTGTGATGTCGGCCATCGAGATGAACCAGGTGGCGGAGCCCTATATTCGCCGCCGCGCCATTCGGCATTTGGAGAAGGGCCGCGTGGTAATCTTTGCCGCCGGCACGGGCAATCCGTACTTCTCAACCGACACCGCGGCGTCGCTGCGCGCCATGGAGATCAAGGCCGACGTGCTCCTGAAAGCGACCAAGGTTGACGGCATTTACAGCGCCGATCCGGTACTCATCAAGGATGCGGTAAAGTTCGACGAGATCACCTACTACGACATCCTGCGGCTGGGCCTCAAGGTCATGGACATGACCGCCGTGAGCTTGTGCAAGGACAACAACATGCCGATGATCATCTTCAACATGAACCAGCCGGGGAACATCCTGCGCGTGGCCAGTGGCGAAAGGGTCGGCTCGCTGGTGACGGCCTGAGCCGTCGCTCCCCGCTCGCACACGCCCTCTTAGCGGAGTTACAGTGGTTCACTCTTCCCCCTCGATATCCGGCACGACTTTGCCGGAGGAGTCCGCGTCTATAGGGGCAGTGTCTATGGCCGACGCACCTCTCCCACCCTCCGATATCGCCGCGCCCCGGCGTTCCCACATGGGCGCGTTGACCGGAATGCGCGCGCTCGCCGCGCTCAACATCGTCTTCTTCCATTTTTCCAATCCGCAGTGGTTCGGCCCGTTCGCGCCGGTGGTGGATAACGGTTACGTCTCGGTCAGCTTTTTTCTGCTGCTCTCCGGCTTCGTGCTTGCCTACAACTACCAGGAGAGAGCGGACCGCGGCGAGATGCGGGCACGCACCTTCTGGCTCGCGCGTTTCTCCCGCATCTATCCGGTCTTCCTGTTCAGTCTTCTCGTTTCTCTTGGCATGCTGATCGAGGAGTGGCATGCCCGCACCCACGGGCAGTTCCTGGCGGGCATCGTGCTCACGCCGCTGCTGCTGCAGGGCTGGTCGCCGCAACTGTGCACCTTCTGGAACACGCCTGCGTGGACGCTGACCACCGACGTTCTGTTCTACGCGCTGTTTCCCTGGCTTGTGACGCTGAAGCGGCCGCGCACCCGTCGAGCCATCGTCCTGACCATGCTGCTGTGGTGGGTGGTCAGCTTTATCCTGCCCACGCTCTATACCATCTTCCATCCCGATGGGGAGCTGCATATCAACCGCTACTCCAATGGCCTTTGGCTGCGGGCGCTCAAGTTCGGGCCGCTGCAGCACTTGCCGTCGTTCTTATTCGGCATGGGCCTGGCCAGCATCAACGACTTCTTCCCGGAGCGCAGCCGCGTGCGTCTGGCGCTGGGACTGGCGGGCTTCAGCGGCCTGTACATCGTGCTCTTCTACGGCAGCCACATGCCCTATGTCTACATGCATGACGGGCTGCTGATGCCGCTCTACGCCATGGTGATTCTCGGGCTGGCGGGGCAGAACTTTCTCGCGCGCCTTTTCTCCGTCGCGCCGCTGCTCGCTGTAGGTGAGGCGAGCTACTGCCTGTACATCCTGCACTTCAACCTGTGGCTGCTCATTCATAACTTCAAGCTGCTGGAGCGCACCGGCCTGGCGCGCTTCGATCCCTGGATCTCCTACGCCCTGCTGGTGATCGCGGCCCTCGCCGCCCTGCGCTGGGTAGAGCGGCCGGGCCAGCGCTGGATCAAGCGCCGGTTCCGCTTTGAGCCCCAAGTCCAGGTGCCCACCAGCACCCCTTAGCTTTAGCTGCGCGACCGGATGAGCGTGTGGCGGAAGTGATACTCTCGCGCTATGGACAGGGCTGAGTTCCTCAAAGCCGAAACCCGGGACCTGCGCGAAAAGCTTGAGCAGCTCAAGCGGCAGCAGGCCGAGATGGATGATGCGGCCGCGAAAGCGCGCGCCGAGGGTGAGATCCGCTCCGTGCAGCTCAGCCTGGAAAAGGCCGAGGCGGAGCAGGCAGAATCCCGGCATAAGAAATAGAGCACGTTCCAGCCTGATGTCATCCCGAGCGCAGTCGAGGGATCTGCTTCTGCTCTCCGGGGCTACAACAAGGAATCTCGACTGTATGTTCCGGCAATAGCGTCAGTCCGCGCGCCGCGTCAACTGTCCTCGGGCTGGCACGCCGGGCACCAGTAGGTGGAGCGCGCGCCTATACCCTGCTTGCGCATCAGGATGGGCGTGCCGCACCGGCGGCATGGCTGGCCCTGGCGCCTGTAGACCCAGAGGCGTGCCCCAACGTCCGCCGAGCGTGTGGTGCGGCGCATGCCGGTGTAGGTCAGGATGCCGTCCTCGGCCCCGTCCTTCACATTCATCAGCAGATATTTGCGCGCCGTGTGGAGGAGACACTCGATGTCGGCGCGGGTGAGCGTGGAAACGCGCCGGAATGGGTGCACGCCGCAGGCGAAGCAGATCTCGGACTTGAAGACGTTGCCAATGCCCGCCATCACACGCTGATTCAGCAGCACCTCCGCGATCTCCCGGTCAGGGCGCGCGCGCAGCCGCGCCTCCGCCTCATCGTGCGCGAAGGCGGTCCCGAGCAAGTCCGGCCCCAGCCGGGGCAGGGATGAGTCTCGCTCCAAAGAATGCCCGGTGTGGAAGCGGGCCACGGGCACGTTGAACGCCACGGCTTCGAAGTCCTCCGTCGCGATGACCACGCGCATGTCTTTGCGAGGGCGGCGCCACCGCTCTCCTGCGCGATAGATGTGCCAGGAGCCGCTCATCAGCATGTGCGTGACCAGGATGAGATCGCCGGAGAAGTGGATCAGCAGCCACTTGCCTCGGGACTCGACCTTCTCGACCGTGCGTCCGGATAGGGGCGTATCGTCATGCACACGGGCGAGCGGCGCCAGCGCGGTTTCAAACCGTGTGACCAGCTTGCCGCCGAGGGCGCGCTGGAGGGTGTGTGCCGAGCGAAAGATGGTATCTCCCTCAGGCACAGGCTCACTGCACCTCAGTACTTCCGGCAGTGCTCTCGGCACTGCTTGCGGACTCCGGGGCGAAGGCCTGAGGGAGCGTGCGGCGCACATTGAATCCAAGCGGCGCTACCTGGAAGCCGGCGTCCTCAAGAAAACGCGCCATGAAGTGTGCGCCCACCGGCGTTCCACCGATGCTCGAGATCAAGAGGCCGCTGCGGTGGTCCGCCTCCCGGCGGCGCATCTCTTCCTGCGTCATACGTACCAGGAAGTGTGACAGATCGCGCGCTGTCTGCGAGCGCTCGGGCTCGTCGGCAGGCAGGAAGACTTGAATGTTCGCGTTGTTGCGCCGGAGATAGGCCACCAACTCGCCGTTGCGCAGCACGACCGTTGCACCCACGCTGCGGGTGAGCGAACGGGCGGGTGGTTCCGTCGACGGCTGAATGGAGTTGTCTGCGTGCGCAGGCTCGGGGGCCGGATCAGTTGCGTCTGGAGGAGCATTGGGCCAGCGCAGCACGGAACCGTACGGGTTTGCGGGATCGGTGGCGGCGATGGCTACCATCTCCGGCTTCTCCGGCTGCGCGTTGCCGCGCAGCGAACGCAACAGATCGACGGCGGCCGGCATGGCGAACTGCGTCGCGCCAAGGCCGGCGACGAAATAGCCGCGGCGCACCCGGCCACTCTCTTCGAACGCCTTGAGCACGTCGTACACCGCGCTGAAGCCGCCGGGCAGGTTCTCCTGGACGACGCTCTCGCGCATCAGGAGTCCGTAACGCACGAGCAATTGATTCGCGATGGCGTGACTCCACTCGGTGCTTGCCGAGAGCGTCGCCTCGGGCGACGGAACCAGCGTCCAGCGGCCCTGTGCGCTAGGCGGCGTGGTGCGCCGCGAACGAAAGCTCGGCAGATTGTGCTGCCGCTTGGGCTGCCGCGCCGAGGAAGGCCGCGTGGTATAGGCGCGCAGCGCGTGGAACGTGTCGTTGGTTACCAGGCCGCGCCAGACGAGGCTCCACAGCGCATCGAGTGTTTCGCCCGGATAACCGCCACCGGTAGCGTCATGCAGCTGCGTAAAGAACGCAGCACCGCCGCGTGACAGTTGCGCGAGCAATGCTTCCTCGCGGGGCGTGAGCGGGGTAGCGCCGAGCACGTTTTGTCTCTGCGGAGGCAGCAGGGCAGTCAAGCGGTCGGCAAGATAGAGCGCGATGCGGCCGTCGTGCTCTCCCAAAGGATCGAGGCCGATCCACACCACCTCCCCCGCGGCGATGAGCGTGTCCAGTTGGCTGGGCTCGTAGCTTCCGAGCCGGGCGGTGAGGATGGAGCTCTCTACCAGCGATGCGGCCAGAGGCGCGCCCTGAAGGTTTTCGATGGTATCGAGCAGCGAGTCGAGCCCGCGACGCCGCTGCAGCACGCCCTGCCAGTGCGTGTTCAGCCGCGCCAGCATCTGCTGCTCGACCGGCTCCACTTCCTTGCGCAGGCGGGCCAGCGATTTGCGTCGGATGAGGCGCAGCACCTCGGCATCGCACCACTCGCGATGAACGCCTCCGGGCCGGAAACCGCCCTCGACCACGCGGCCGTCAAGCAGCAGTTCGTGCAGCGCGGCTTCTACGACAGCCGGGCTCAGCGCAAAGCGGGCGGCGGGCTCCGCGAGAGTAAACGGGCCGTGCGTGCGCGCGAACCTACGAACGAGCTCGAGCACTGGCCTGGCTACTGGAGCGAGCAGGGCCCTGGGCAGGCCGGGGGGCAGCGGGATGCCCAGAGCGTCGCGATACCGGCCCGCGTCTTCGACGGCGATCAGGCGTTTTTCGCCCGCGATCTTGATCTCGAGCACGCGACGTGTACGCAGCAGGCGCTCAGTATGGATGGCGAGATCGACCGAGGCGAGACGGCGCAACAGCTCCGCGCGGTTCAGGTCGCCCAGCCGCAACAGCAGGTCGTGCATGCCATCCGCCGAGCGCGCCTTCAGGTTTTCCTGCAGGGCCTGGAGTTGTTCTTCTACTTCGGCAATCGCATCGGCGGCGAGGATTTCACGCAGATCCGCGTCGCCCATCAGCTCGCGCAACTGCTCCTGGTCAATGGAGAGCGCCTGCGCCCTGCGCTCGGCCAGCGGAGCGTCGCCGTCGTAGATGTAGTTCGCTACATAGCTGAAGAGCAGCGAGGCGGCGAAGGGCGACGGGGTGCGCGAATCCGCGACATGCACGCGAATGTTTCGCGAGCCGATCGCCCGCAGCACCTCCAGGAACGCGGGCATGTCAAAGACATCGCGCATGCACTCGCGATAGGCCTCCAGCAGCATCGGGAACGCAGGATAGCGCGCAGCGACGGAAAGCAGATCATAGGCGCGCTTGCGTTGCTGCCACAGCGGCGCGCGGCCCTGTGCCCGTCTGCGTGGGAGCAGCAGTGCGCGCGCGGCGCTCTCGCGGAACTTCGCGGCGAACAGCGCGGTGGACCCAAGCTGGCGCAGCACCAGGTCGGTTGCCTCCGCGGGATCGAGCAGGATGGTGTCAGCGTCCGGAGGAGCGTCGGTGTCCGGAAAGCGCAGGACGAAACCGTCGTCCGCCCACATGGTTTCCACCTCTACGCTGCCCGCGGCCCGCATGCGGCCGCTGATGGCCATCGCCCAGGGAGCATGCACGCGGCTGCCGAAGGGCGTGAGCACGCAGACGCGCCAGTCGCCCAGCTCGTCGCGGACACGCTCAATCACGATGGTGCGATCATCCGGCACCGCCGTGGTTGCCAATTCCTGGTCGGCGAGAAAGCGGATCAGGTTTTCGCCGGCCAGGGGATCCAAATCATGCTCGCGCGTCAGACGGCTGAGCGCCGCGTTGCGCGGCAGCTCGCGCAGTTCCCGGGTCAGCGCGCCGATGCGCTGACCGAACTCCAGCGGCCGGCCCGCTGCATCACCGTGCCAGAAGGGCATCTTGCCCGGCTCGCCGGGAGCCGGCGAAACCAGCACGCGGTCGTGCGTGATCTCGTCGATGCGCCAGGTGGTGGCGCCCAGAATGAAGGTGTCCCCGGTGCGACTCTCGAAGATCATCTCTTCGTCGAGCTCTCCCACGCGCACGGGGCGGCCTTCGGTTCCGGAGAGAAATACGCCGTAGAGGCCGCGATCCGGAATCGTGCCGCCGTTCAGAATGGCCAGCATCTTCGAACCCTCGCGTGGCGTCACCAGATCGCGCACGCGATCCCAGGTCACGCGCGGGCGCAGCTCGGCAAATTCGTCCGATGGGTAGCGCCCGGCGAGCAGGTCCAGCACTCCTTCAAAAGCAGTGCGGCTCAACTGCGCGAAGGGCGCGGCACTGCGCACCATGCCGTAGAGTTCATCGACCGAGATTTCGGGAGCAATGGGCGGTTCATGTCTCTTGCGCCGGGTGCGGCCAACAACCGGCGGCTGCGCCACGATAGCCACGATCTGCTGCGCCAGCACATCCAGAGGATTGCGCAGAAACTGCGTCGACTCCACCAACCCCTCGTGCATGGCCCTCGTGATGGTGGCACAGGCCAGCAGATCGGCGCGGTACTTGGGAAAGATGATGCCCTCGCTGGCTGCGCCCACATGGTGCCCGGCGCGACCGATGCGCTGCATGCCGCTGGCGACGGAGGGCGGCGATTCGATCTGAATCACCAGGTCGATCGCACCCATGTCGATGCCGAGTTCGAGCGACGAGGTGCATACCAGCGCGCGGATCTTGCCCGCCTTCAGCAACTCTTCAATCTCTGTGCGCTGCACCGCTGCAAGGGAGCCGTGATGCGCGCGTGCGATCGGCTCCTGGGCGAGTTCATTCAGCGCGCCGGCGAGCCGCTCGGCAACGCGACGGCTATTGACGAAGATCAGGGTAGAGGTGCGCTGGCGTACGATCTCGAGCAGCCGCGGGTGAATTGCGCTCCAGATGGAGGTGCGCTTCGGCCCTTGCGCCGCCGCGCCGCTGGGCAGGTCCTCCGGTTGGCCCAGCCGCGCCATGTCCTCAACCGGCACCTCGATGCGCAGATCCAGCCGCTTGGGCTCTTGCGCATTGACGATAGTGACGGGGCGAAAGCCTACCGCGCGGTCTTCCTCTTGCGCGGCCGCGGGGTTGCCGGTCCACTGCGTTGCCATCTCGGTGGCCAGTTCAGCAGCCGTTTGCGCGAGCTCCGGTTCCGCTTGAGCTGTAGCGCGCTGCGCGGCGTGCTCCGCGCCGGCGAGGAAGTGCGCCACCTCTTCAAGCGGACGTTGCGTCGCCGACAAACCGATGCGCTGAAACGGTTTTTCGGTGATGGCCAGCAGCCGTTCGAGCGAAAGCGCCAGGTGCGCGCCGCGTTTGGTGGGTACGAGCGCGTGGATCTCGTCGACGATCACGGTCTCCACCCCGCGCAGGCCAGCGGCGGCGTCGGAGGTGAGCAGCAGGTAAAGCGACTCCGGCGTAGTGATCAGGATCTCCGCCGGCCGCCGGCGAAAGCGGGCACGCTCCCGCTGCGAAGTGTCGCCGGTACGCACGCTGATCTCCGGCTCACGCACGGCGATACCGGAGCGTCGTGCCATGTTGGCGATACCAGCCAGGGGCGAGCGCAGATTACGTTCCACGTCCACCGCAAGGGCCTTCAGTGGGCTGATATAGATGACACGGCAGGCCCGGTCTTCCTCAACGGCTGTCTCCGGTCGCGGATCGAGCATCAGGCGGTTGAGACACCAGAGAAAGGCAGTCAGCGTCTTGCCGGTGCCGGTGGGCGCCAGGATGAGGGTATGCTCGCCGCGGGCGATAGCCGGCCAGCCAAGCATCTGGGGAGCCGTAGGCCGGTCGAATACAGCGCGGAACCAGTCGGCGGTGACAGAGTGGAAGAGCGAGAGCACGTCCAAGGGCGGCTTCGGAGCCCTGGGCGCTGCCGTTTTTCCATGAGCTGCTGCCGTCTTGCGGGGTATCCGCTTCTCTGCCATCGCGTTCTTGCTCGTGTGCCCGGTCTCAGACTACTCCGGCTCGGAGATGGGATGCGGGTGGGTATTGATCTTGCATCACCGCATCAGTTTGCGACCTCTGGGTTAGGAGGGAGCGCCGAAAGCGCTTTGCTGCCAGGCGGTGACAATCATGTCGCGGAGTTCACTGGCGGCGGCGGCGAGGCGCTGCCCGGTAAACCGGTGTGAGGCGGCGGTCCCGGAGCCGGTAAAGCCGGGGGCGGCTTCGAGCTGGTAGGTCTCCTCCACCAATGCGTGCGACTGCCGCAGGTAGCCGAGGCAGTCGGCTAACGGGTTCTTCGGGTCATCGAGGACATGGACGGGCGCCATGAACGGGGCCACGTCTTTCGCGCGGATGTTCTTCTTAACGAAGGTGCTCTCAAACTGTTCATGGATGCCGGGCGTGGTCACGTAGCCGCGGGGGTTTTCCTTCTGCACCCATCCGTTGTAATTCACGGTGGTATGGAGGGGCTGCGCGCCGTCCCCGACGTAGTGGCCCAGCAGACCGGCGTAGTAGAGGATGGCTGCCTCGGCTGGTTTCGTGTCTTTGCCCCGCGCTGCCAGATCGCGATACTCACGCATGCCTGCCTGCAGGCGCTCGAAGTTCTCCGTCGCGGCATAGGGCAGCAGCCCGACCTTCTCCGGACGCAACGCGCCCGCCTCAACGGGATGCGCGAGTGCGGCAGCGTAGAGCGCGGCGAGGAAGTCGTAGCGTCGCCGGGGCAGGGGCCCGGCTTCATCCGCCAGTTCGAGGTCGATGAAGTGTTCCGGAGCTTGGGCCGCGTTCAGCTCCGGCTCAGCGTGACCGCGCCAGCGGTCGGGCTCCGGGCCAAGGTATTCGATTTCGTCGATGGCTGCCTTGCTGCGCAGGAATGCCGGAAGGTTCGGCGGAAGATTCTCGGCGGCGAGACGATTGATGATGCGATGACCATCCGGACCCCAGGCGAGGCAGGAACAGGGCAGCAGGGCAAGCAGCAGGGGAGCGAGGGCAAGGCAAAGACGAAGCCGGCGGCGCATATGCCGCAGTATAGCTACGATGGCTGCGCTGGCCGATGACGGGCTATGGATGGAGAGGCAGACGCAGGAGGACAGGATCCGGGTGCGGCGTGACATGGGGAGTTATGGATGGCCAAGGCTCGAGCGGCGTCCTGATCTTCAGCGCATCCTCGATAATGTCAGCGGCCCGGTTCAGTCCATCTACCCGCCGCATTGGAGCTTGCAGCTCACGCGCCGCTCGCCGGTACTTCTCTTCACTGAGAACGGTCCGCACTGCGGAACGCAGCCGCTGTGTAGTCAACGTGCGCCTCGGCACCACCACGCCGGCACCGCGCGCCGCCACGCGTGCCGCTACTCCGGGCTGATCGTTGCCCAATGGGATACAGACCAGGGGCACGCCCTGTGCCAGTGACTCCAGGGTGGTATTCAGTCCGGCGTGGGTGATGACCGCAGCCGCTCGCTTCACGATCTCCAGTTGCGGCGCATACTTTACGACCAGTGGGGCGCCAGGCAGAATGCCAAGCCGGTCCGGATCGAGGCCGCCACCGAGTGAGATGACAAGTTGCACATCGAGACCCGCGCATGCGTCGGCGATCATCCGGAAGATCGCTTCCGACCCATTCTGTAGCGTGCCTAAGGATGCGTACACTAGTGGGCGTTCGTCCAGCCGCTCCCACGGGAAGTCAATCCGGGGTCGCTGCCGCGCGTCCACAAACGGGCCTGTGTAATGCAGCAACGGTGGCCGGTCGCCGTACTCGAACTCGAGTATCTCCGGCAGTTGCGCAATCTGGGCCAGGCGCGAGAGCGCATCGGTGGAATGCTCCAGGGCCTTCAGTCCCCAGGCTCTGCGCTGCGTGTTCACTGCCCCGAGTATTGGCGCAGCCACACGGGAGAGCAGACGCATGCCGAGCCGATTGCGCAACCGGCTGCACCATCCCCGTCCGGCGCGCCAGCCAAAGCAGAAAGGCGGAATTCGGTCGTCCTGTACCAGCGGAGGGAAGAATGCGATCGACACATAAGGCAGACCAAGATACTCCGCCACGCTTCCGCCCATGTCTGCCTCGTCCACCAGGAGGGCATCCATCTTCGTCCGGCGCACCGCCTCTGGCCCGTCACGCAGCACCATGCGCGCGGTGTTCCTCACCCGCTCCACGGTAAAGCGGAAGGTCTTTAACCCCTTCAAGGCGCCTAGCCGCTGGTCTAACGTCTGCAGGGTTCCCAGCGGATAATCGTCCTGGCCGATCAGGCAAAACTCAACGCCCGCCGCCCTCACCGGGGCCTCCGTGTCGCCGATTCCAAAGATCACGACGTCGTGACCTCGCTGCTGCAGTCGCCGCGCCAGTGCGGTCATGGGGTTGATATGCTCGGTTCCCGGAAAGCAGAATGCGCCAATCCTCGCCATGCCTGACTCCTATTTCCGCGCGATAACGGGAGCCCGCTACAAGTACGGGAGGTGGCGATGCCTGGATTTCCGCAAGTGAAGGTGCTAGATCATTTTCCTGTCATCGTGATTTACCCGTGAGACGGCGCCTTGTACCGCATTTCCTGGAGGAATGGTCATGGGTGGATGGAAGGGAGGATGGAGATGGAGCGGGACTCCTTGATGTCCCGGTGAATGCCGGGCCCATGGATCTGCACGTCGAGCGTGTAGAGGCCGGGGCTGACGTGGGGTGAGGCCAGCGGCAACTCGATGGAGGCGAGGTAGCCGGAGCCGGAATCAAGGCTGAAGGGTATCTGCTTCTCCATTGCCACGGAGCCGGACCTGGGCCGAAGCGCAAAGCTGGCCGTCCAGCTTCCGGGGCCTTGTTTGTTCGATTCTTCCAATTTCTCCGCCGGATAGATACGCACCAGCGCATGCAGCGTGTCGGTCGCGGCAAAGCTGTCCGTCGGTTCGGGTTTCAGACGGCAGCCACCCATGCGCAGTGGGTCAATTCCCAGCTGGGTCTGATCCTGTTCGCCGGCGCCTGTCGCCGGACGCCGTAGGAGACCGGTTTCCGCCTTGCCCTCCGGGTGACAGACTTTGCCCAGAACGAGGCTGCTGATCGCGAGGGAAGCGTCGCGTGGGAAGCCGACATTCACCTTCTCCTGCGAGGAGGCAAAGACTTTACCCTGCCCATCATGCACTGCGACGCGCCAGAGGTAGTGTCCCGGGCGCAGTTGTCCGTCTCGCTCCCAGGAAAAGCTCCGGCCATTCCAGTCTGCCTGCACATCCCGCTCCAGAAGCACGGTGGAGAGGGTCAGGTCTTCGATCGACTCAACCATGGAAATCCGCGGTGGAGCGGGCCCACTTCCGGTCCATTCGATATTCCCGGTCATCGGCACCAGAGGCTCAAGTCCCGTATGCAACGGGAAGTAATCGGCACGCTGCGCGATGCGGTAGTCGTGCGAGGAGATCGGCTGCCGGGTCGCGCGTATCAGCGCGTCCATCAGATCTTTCGAGACCATCTCACGATGCGCGTCGGATGAGCCGAGGGGCACGACATCCAGAATGGCAACGCGCAGATCATGGCGCGCGAGCTTGACTTCGACCGAGGGATAGCCGCGGTCGGTGTCTTCGGGCGTGAGATCGAAGTCCAGCGAGTAGTTCCAGTCCAGATCGCGATGGATCTGTGCGGCGAGGTCCTTGAGCGAGTTGGCAAACCCGCCGAGCGTTGCGCCCGCGGTCTGCATCATGGCAGAGGAGCGATAGGCGTAGTAATTCAACGCTGCAGCCTGGCGCGGGTCCAGGTGCATATTGGCGGCGGGATCGGAGCCCAGTTGCAGGGTGCCACCCGCGCTGACGATCTGCGCCGCCTGATGCTCCGCGGCACTCCCCCCGGGGATAATGGGCTCGGGGCCGCCAACATTCGCGATATAGATGTGAGCGCCGACGTGCTGGGCCACGCCGATCAGAGACTCCGGCCCATCGTTGGCCAGTCTCCTCTCGTTGAAGCTGTAGGTGGGCACAGCCAGCGGGTTCATGGCCAGAATAACTTTAGGCCCATCGAAGCGCTGCATCGTGCTGATGGCGTCTTCAGCCTTGCTCATCCAACTGCCGTTCCAGTCCGGACTTCCTCCGTCACTGGTGAACTGGAAGGGCTCCGATGTGTGCGCGACCATGTCCAGATATGCCAGCAACTGACTACGCCCGTCGGTAAACGGCGTCAATTTTCCGTTCGAGTCGAGAATGCCGACCTTCCAGGGGAGTAACTCGGCAGGTTGGCGAGAGAAGTACTGCATGGCTTTTTTGACGCCAATGGAGTGAACGGTCGGCTGGTTCGGAGGAAAGACCAGCAGCACCAGGGGAGCAACCGACGTTGTCGAGTGGCCGGGCGCATGCAGGCGCGCAACCCGCGGGGTGCCGTTCACGATCAGCGTGAAGTCTGAGCTCTGGAGGTTGGCGGGAGTCGCGCCGTGCCTATCGAAGACGCGTACCGAGACGGAGGCTTCTTTGGCGCCGGCGAAGCCATCACGGCGCAGCAGGTCCAGGTCGCGATAGATGGGGGATGGTGCGGGCGTGGTGACGCTCTGTGGCAACGGGATCTGCAACGGGATCTGCGAGCCTGCGGGCGCAGTCGCGCCGGCATCCGGTAGCTGGCCGGGCAGACTCTGCGCATGTGCCACAGTCGCCAGCAGGCACCAGGCCACCATACCGACCTGGACCGCCCGCCATGTACTCCCCATTGGGTCTCCCACACCAGGTCTCTAACACCGGTCTCCCACACCGGGCAGAGAAGTTCCACCGTCTTCAAGGACGCTCTCGATGGAGCTTTGGACGCAACGCTCGGGGCGCAGCGCTCTGGACGCTCTCTGCTAAGGTCTTCGCGCGGCCTCTACAAACGCGGCGGTATTGATGATGTTGATGTATCGGGCAATCTTGCCATCCCGGAACTTGAAGTAGTGAGCCACGGGCGTGCTTACGCGTGTTCCCGTCGCTCGCACGGTCGCGTCGTACCTTCCGAAGGCTGCCACGGCATCGCCGGAGGCGAAGAATTCGGTCATCTTCAAGACCGGATCGCTCTGTTCCGCGGCCAGCGCCGAAAAGAAACCCGCCGCTTCGGCTTTCCCATGGCGTAATCCACCCCAGGTAAGGACAGCCGGCGCCTCGAACTCCCAACTCACATCATCCGTCGCGTTCTCCAGAATGGCAGCAATGTCCCCGCGGCCAAATGCCGAGTAGATCTCCTTTATCTTGCCGACTAAGTCTGACATTCCTTTACCCCCCTCCGGTAAGACAGCTTACGCCTGAACGCGTGCAGGCATAAGGCAAATTCATCCGGCGTATGCCAACTCCGTGCAGACATCGCTCCGTAGCACGGCTTCCCCGCTCCGCGTGAAATTCATCCGGATGACACAAGGGAGCGCGGGGTCATTTTGGTATTCTGAGGGTCTATGGTTACCAAGCAGGAGCTTCTCAAGCAGCCCATCCAGCATATCGATATCAAGCAGCACAACGTGGTTCCACTGGTGGACGCGATGCAACAGATGGCGTACAGCGCCCGCGATCTGGCCCGGGCGGCTTCTATCTACGAGCGCATGCTGCGTGACCGCGACTGTGGCGTCATTCTGTGCCTGGCAGGGTCGCTGATCAGCGCCGGGCTGAAGCAGATCTTTGTCGACCTGCTGCGCCACAATATGGTGGACGCGGTCGTGTCCACAGGCGCAAACATCGTGGACCAGGATTTTTTTGAGGCTCTGGGTTACAAGCACTGGATCGCCGACGAACTTTACAAGTCCGGCACCGAGGACGCGACGCTGCGCGAATTAATGATCGATCGCATCTACGACACGCTGATCGATGAAGAAGAGCTGCGAGCGTGCGATGAGACGACGCAGGTGATCGCGGATGCACTCGACCCGCGCCCGTACAGTTCGCGCGAGTTCATCCGCGAGATGGGCGCCTATCTGGAAAAGAACGGGAAGACGCCGGCTAAGGGTGGCGTGGACAGCATCGTGCTTGCGGCCTACCAGAAGGAGGTGCCGATCTTCTGTCCCGCCTTCAGCGACTGCTCGGCCGGTTTCGGCCTGGTGGCGCACCAGCACGGGCGCGGCGACAAGCCGAAGGTCACAATCGATTCGGTGAAGGACTTCTACGAGCTGACGCAACTGAAGATTGCCAATCCGACGACCGGGCTGCTGATGATCGGCGGCGGTGTGCCCAAGAACTTCGCGCAGGACATCGTAGTGGCGGCAGACATCCTGGGCAGCGATGCGCCCATGCACAAGTACGCGGTACAGATTACCGTCGCGGATGTGCGGGACGGCGCGTTGTCGTCGAGCACGCTGAAGGAGGCCAGCTCCTGGGGCAAGGTGGACACCACCTACGAGCAGATGGTGTACAGCGAGGCGACCCTCGCGCTGCCGCTCATCACCGGATATGCCTTCCATAAGCAGGCCTACACTGAGCGGGCAGAGCGGCGCTGGGCGCGGCTGCTGGAGGCAGTGACCGCGTAAGGTCTCCTGATAAGGCCGGGGGAGCTGTGCGCGCTCCCAAACTTCGGGTCGCATCTCAGGACGCAGGCACTGGGCCGAAGAGCCCGGATGTTCGAGACGGATTATGCAGGGCGGCCTGTTGAGGGCGGCCTGTTCAGGGCGGGGCGGCCGGATTCGTAGCTGTCATTGCGTCTCAAAGCCGGGTATCGACGCTTGCGGAATGCGTCAGAGCGTCAAAATGCACCCGAAGCGGGGCAAGGAAGAAAAAATGTGGCGCCGCTGCGGCGAAATTCCTTGCCAAGAGGTAAGACTTACCCCGTATACTCAGTCGGCAAACCCAAAACCAAGATAGTAGCTCAAGCTACTCCGCAGTCTGCAGTCTCTTTCCTCGATCTCTGCTCTTGCACTTCTGTATGTAGCCAGCGGTATGGTTCCGAGGATGGACGGATTGCACGCCGCAGCCTGGCTGTTCAGGCTGAGCTGCATGCCGGCTTCCAGGGCCAGCCGTTCGGGCTAGCTGGGGAGGGACCGCGATCTGTTGCTTGGCAACCGGTCGACGGATCCCATACTTTAGCGGGCTTACGGAAGCGATGGAGCTGCCAGCGTTGTTAAGCTCAGGAACGGAATGACCTTGCAGACCGATGCATCCTCGAAAAACGAGAAGATGTTCACGCATTGGTTGCGGGGAAGGCCGGTGTGGCTGGCCATGTTTGCCATGGTCATGCTGACCACGGCGTATGCGGCGCTGCTGCTGGTGCATGCGATCCCCGGAGGCGCTCCGGGCCCCTCGCATCCCGCTTTCATCTTCATCGGCTGGGCAGCGGTGCAGTGCGGGTTCGTTGCCCTGTGCGTCCTGAAGGTCCGCTTCGAGCGCCAGCGCCAGGACGAGCGCCTGGCCGCCCTCCAGATCCAGCAGGAGTCGCTGGCGGCGACGGCCCACGAGGACCGGTACCGCGACCTGTTCGGCAATCTGACGGAGATGATCGCGGTGCTGAGTCCGTCAGGCAAGTACCTATATGTGAATGCTGCCTGGCAACGCTGCTTCCGGCGCTCCGCCGCGGAGTTGAGCGTGCTGGACGGCTTTGCCAGCGCCTTCCCTTTTTCCATTCGGCCGCAGGCGGCAGCGATGTTCGAACGGGCGCTGACCGGCGAGCATGTGGATCAGATTCATCTGCGGCTGGACGATGCATCGGGACGGACGCGCGAGCTCGAGGCGAACCTCTTTCGCCAGCGCGAAGGCGGACTGCCAGGCCCGGTGCGCTGCATCTTCCGCGATGTGACTCTGCGGAATCAGCGTGAGCGCCGGCTGGCGATGCAGCTCGGAGTAAGCCAGGTCATTCAGGAGGCTACGCCGACGGAGGACTCCTTGACCCGCATCCTGGGTGCGCTGGGCAGTCACCTGGGCTTCGATCTGGTACAGCTCTGGCGCGTGGATGCCGGGTATCAGGTGCTGCGCTACGCGAGCATGTGGATGGCGGCCGACTGCGTGTTCGGCGCCGCGGTGAGCAAGAGCGCGTCGGCGGAGTTCGCGCCGGGGGAGGGGCTGCCGGGGCTGGTGTGGATGCAGGGCGCTTCTCTGTGGGTAGAGGACATTCACACTGATCCGCGATTTGCCAGCCGGGATGGGGTGAAAACCGACCAGTTGGCGAGCGGATGGGGCGTGCCGGTGCGCGTCGGCAACCAGATCATCGCGGTGGTCGAGTTCTTCAGCCGCAAGACCCGGCGGGAGGACGCGGAACTGATGGCGCCGGTGGAGACGGTGTGCGCCTCCATTGGGCAGTTCCTGGCCCGATCTGCGCAGGAGAAGCGGGTGACGGAGTTGAACCGCCAGAAGGAGTCCATCCTCAACACGGTCGCGGATGGCATTCTGGGCACCGATCAACATGGCCGCGTCACCTTTGCGAACCCCGCGGCGGCGGCGATGCTGGGAGCGCCGGCGAATGCTCTGATCGGGCGGTTCGTGCATGCCATTGCGCATGAGGATGTGCTAGGGAGCCCGGCGGCGTGCGTTGCCCATTGCCGCGTGCGACGGGCTTTCTTCACGCGCGAGGGCACACAGGGAGAGGATGTTTTCTACCGGGCCGACGGCAGCTCGTTTCCGGTCGAGTTCACCGTGACTCCCATGCTGGTGCAGGGCTCAATGATGGGCAGCGTGGTGAACTTCCGCGATGTAAGCCAACGCCAGGCGCTGGATCGCATGAAGGATGAATTCATCTCGACGGTCAGCCACGAGCTGCGCACGCCGCTCACCTCGATCCGCGGCTCGTTGGGCCTGCTGGCCACCGGTCTGCTGGGCGAGATGACGGAGAAGGCATCGAACCTGCTGCGCATTGCGGTCAATAACTCGGACCGGCTGGTGCGGCTGATCAACGACATTCTGGACCTGGAGCGGATGCAATCGGGCCGCGCGCCACTCAGCTTCCGGCGCTGCGCCGTGGATGAGCTGGTCTACCAGGCAATCGAAGCCATGACGCCGGTTGCGGAAGCAGCGGGTGTCCGGCTGCTGGTGGAGGCGGAGGCGCTGGTTGCGGATGTGGATGGCGACCGCCTGTTGCAGGTGATCACCAACCTGGTGAGCAACGCGATCAAGTTTTCGCCAGCCGATTCGAGTGTTCGGGTGCGGCTGGGCCAGGGTACGGAGGGCGTGGCCTTGAGCGTGTCGGATGAGGGGCGCGGCATTCCGGAAGACAAACTCGAGTTCATCTTCGATCGCTTCCAGCAGGTGGATGCATCGGATGCGCGGCAGAAGGGCGGCACCGGCTTGGGGCTGGCGATCTGCCGCACCATTGTTGAGCAGCACCGCGGACGCATCTGGGCGGAGCGCAATCCCGTGCGGGGCGCCACCTTCCACGTGCTGCTGAACCTGCCGGCGCTTGAGGATGCGCGCCTGATTGAAAACCCGCAGACGCTTGAGCAGGGCACAGTTCTGATTTGCGATGATGACGCGGAGACACGGTTCGCGCTGGGGAACAGCTTGCGGCATCGCGGCTACAACGTGGTGGAGGCCGGCACCGGCCATGAAGCGATCGCGCTGAGCCACCAGCTCAAGCTGGATGCGATCCTGCTGGACCTGACGCTACCGGACATGAACGGCTGGCAGACGCTGCGGATGCTCAAGGATCAGGAGGCCACCGCGCATGTTCCGGTGGTGGCGCTGAGTATGTACGCGGAACGGGAGGGCGTCGATTCCATACACAAACCGGACGGTTGGCTGCGCAAGCCGGCTGGCGACGCGGACCTCTTGCGTGAGTTGGCACGCGTGGTGAAGCATGATGACCAGAGCGCGACCATCCTGCTGATCGAGGATGACCGGGACCTGGCGCGCGTGATCACCGTCACCTTTGAGCAAGCGGGCATCGCGGTTTTGCACGCGAGGACCTGCGAAGAGGCGGTGCAGCTCTGCAGGGCGGCAACGCCGAGTCTGCTGATTCTGGATCTGTCACTTCCAGACGGGGACGGGTTGAGCTTCGTGCAATGGCTGCGCAGCGCGCAACAACTGACCCGCCTGCCCTTGATCGTGTACTCGGCACGGGAGGTAGCGGAGGATGAGCGTAGCCGGTTGCGTCTGGGTCCGACGGAGTTTCTCACCAAGGCGCGCGTGCAACCCAAGGAGATAGAAGCCCTGGTGCGGACGATGCTGCACCCGGAACGCGAGGCCCGGGACGCCACACGGGACACCACGACACGGGACGGCGTGAGACAAGCGATCGCAGTGGCAGATCACTTCTTGTCGTCTACGCCGGTGGAAATACGAGGCCAATGGGACGCCGCATACTGATTATTGACGATGAGGAAGATATCAGACAGGTCGCGGGGCTTAGCCTGGAGACGGTGGCGGGATGGGACGTCATCCTGGCAAACTCCGGCGCGCAAGGAATCGAAACCGCGGCGCGCGAGGTTCCCGACGCCATTCTGCTGGATGTGATGATGCCGGCCATGGATGGTCCCACCACATTTCAGCACTTGCGGGACAATCCCGTGACTGCATCGATCCCGGTGCTGTTGCTGACGGCGAAGGTGCAGGGTTCCGATCAGCGCAGGTTTGCGGCACTGGGCGTCGCCGGCATTCTCTTCAAACCCTTTGATCCGCTTACGCTGTCTCGCCAGGTTGCCGACACACTCGGCTGGGCGGAAAGCGCGTCGTTACGATGATGCCCGATTCCTCTCATCAGCATCCGGCGGCCGCACAGCGGCCAATCGACGAGACTGCGGCCAAGTTGCACGACCTGCTGGCCACATTATGGTGCCGCAGTCAGGAGACGATCATGGAAAGGCTGGAGGTACTGCGCGCCTCCTACCACTGCCTGGAGACGAATGCCGCGGACCAGGCGGCGCGGCGGAGCGGGGCCGACGCAGCGCACAAACTGGCGGGTATTCTCGGTACCTTTGGATTGCCGGCAGGCACGGAACTAGCCCGGCAGATCGATATTGCACTCGAAGCGGATGCGCCGCTCACTGCCGGCCACCTGGCGACCATGCGTGACGTGATCCAGCAACTGACCAGCATGATCGAGCAGAAGTCGCGTGAGACCGGATCCCGGCGCACTTGAGATAGCGGTGCGGATATGATGCATCTGGCCAAGCTGCTGATTCTGACCGGTGTGGCGCTGGTGGTTGCGGGCGGAGCCCTGCTACTGCTGGCGCGGCTCGGGCTGCCGCTGGGCCGGCTGCCGGGAGATATCTCCTACCGCGGCAAGAACGTGTCATTCTTCGCTCCGCTGGGCACCTGCCTGTTGCTGAGTGCATTGCTTACTCTGTTGCTCTACGTCATCAGCCGCTTCCGGCGCTAAGCTCTTCTTTCTCATCGGGCGGAAGAACATGCACGCCTTTCGTTTTGCGCCGTGCGCGGCGGTCTGAAGTTTCCGCATCCTATAATTTTCTGCATTATGCAATCTTTCCTTCGCGATCTGCGTTTTGGCGCGCGCATGCTGAGCAAGAGCCCGGGGTTTACCCTGGCAACCATCCTCACGCTGGCCCTGGGGATCGGTGCGAATACGGCCATCTTTACGGTGACGAGCGCGTTGTTGCGGCCGTTTCCGTACCCTGACCCGCAGCAACTGGTGAGCGTAAACGCGAAGGACAAGACTGAGGACTTCGGCATCACTCTGCCGCGGTACGAGATGGTGCGCGACCTGAACCGGTCATTCCAGTCAGTCGCCGTATGGGCGAATGACACGCTGAACCTTACCAACCGCGGCGAGCCGTTGCAGGCGCCGGTGGCGCGTGTTTCGCCCGGCTTCTTCTCCATGCTGGGAGTGCGGCCGGAGTTGGGGCGCACCTTTACTGACGAGGAAGGCCGGCCTGAAGGCAGGCCGGTGGTGATGCTCAGCGATGCGCTGTGGCGCAGCCGATTCCATGCTGATCGCCGCGTCATCGGCCAGACAGTGACGCTCGATTCCACGCCGAACACGATCGTCGGCGTTCTGCCTGCCAACGTGCAATTTCCCTTCGTCGGGCCGGCCGACATCTGGACGCCACGCTACTTCGAGTACTCGCTGATGACCCCGCAACGGCTGCGCATGGGGGTGGGCTACCTCAACATGGTGTCGCGACTCCGTCCGGGAATAACGGTGTCGCGCGCCAATACTGAGCTCGCCGTGATCAACCAGCACTATCGACGGCAGAACCCCAGTGCACCTGACGGCGGCCCTGCCATGGAGATGACCGCCGAAGACTTGCGCAACCTGGTGGCCGGAAACATGGGCGGGAAGATGTTGATGCTCTCGGCCGCGGTGGCCCTAGTGCTGCTGATCGCTTGTGCTAATGTGGCCAGCCTGTTGCTTTCGCGCGCACTCGCCCGCAGGAGAGAGATTGCCGTGCGCACGGCGCTCGGAGCGAGCCGCAGCATGATCGTTTGGCAGCTCCTGACCGAGAGCATGATGCTGGCGTTGGTCGCCGGCGCGCTTGGCGTGGCGCTGAGCTGGGTTGCCACCCGGGCGCTGGTCACCTGGGGAGCAACGCAGCTTCCCCAGGGCGTTCCCATCGTTGTGGATCTGCGCGTGCTGCTGTTTACGCTGGTCATTTCAATCCTGGCCGGAATCATCTTCGGTACCGTTCCCGCACTGCAGCTTGCGCGGGTCGATCTCAATACCACGCTACGCGACGAGGGCCGGGGTGCGTCCGCCAGCCACACGCGATCGCGGATGAAGAATTTGCTGGTGGTAAGCCAGGTGGCGCTCTCACTGCTGCTCCTGATCGGCGCCGGACTGCTGCTGCGCAGCTTCGTACGGCTACTGCACGTGGATCCCGGCTTCGACGCGCGGAATGTGCTCACCATGGACATCTCGCTGCCGACCGTCAAGTACGCCAAGCCGGAACAGCAGATTGCCTTCTTCGATGAAGTACTGCGCCGCGTCTCCGCGCTGCCCGGCGTACGCAGCGCCGCGATGTCGGCCGCATTGCCGCTCAGCGCGAAGCGCATCACGCCGATGCTGCCGGAGGGCCAGCCGGACGTACCCCTGGCGCAGCGCCCGTTCATGGACATTGAAGCCATCAGCCCGCGGTGGTTTGAGACCATGCGCGTACCCCTCCGCGGCCGCGCGTTCACCGCTGCTGACACCGCGCAGGCGCCCAAGGTGTTGATTGTGAATGAAACCTTCGCGCGCCGCTTCTGGCCCAACCAGAACCCGCTGGGCAAGCACGTCGTCATCGGGCGCCGGCCGGAGCCCGCGGAGGTGGTCGGCGTGGCCGCGGATATCAAGAACAAGGGCCTGGAGCAGGATACGCAGGCGCAGGTGTATCTTCCGTTTCCGCAGCTTCCCTGGGGCGATATGAACCTGCTGGTGCGAACCGCCGTTCCGCCGCAGAGCATGACCGCGGCTGTGCGGGCGCAGATCGCCGGGGTAGACGCTGAGCAGCCTTTGACCAATATCCAAACGGTGGACGACCTCCTGGACAGCTCGCGGGCACAGCCTCGCTTCACCATGCTGCTGGTCGGCGTTTTTTCGGCGACCGCGCTGACGCTCGCGATCATTGGCATCTACGGCGTGCTGTCGTACTCTGTGGCGCAGCGCCGGCCGGAGTTTGGTATTCGCCTGGCACTCGGGGCCAGACGCGCGGACATCCTGCGCCTGGTCCTTCGCCAGGGCCTCATGCTGACGATTGCCGGCATTGCGATTGGCCTGACGGCCGCGCTCCTGTTGACCAGGCTTGCGGCCAGCATGGTGTACCAGGTCAGCACGCGCGATCTGGCGACCTTTGTCATAACGCCAGTGGTGTTTCTACTGATAGCCTTACTCGCCAGCTATCTGCCCGCGCTACGTGCGACGAGAGTCAGTCCGGTGGAAGCGCTGCGGTGAAACGGAGCTGCGCTCAGAGATCAGCGATCGATTGGCCTGTGGGAGGATAACCAACGGCCATCCGCCTGCGGTGTAGACTTCTTCTTTGGCGGACAGGTTTCCATCTTCGGAACTCTCAGCGGATCAGTTGGGATTGCTGTTTCCCGAGGCCAGGCCTTCACCGAAGCGTGAGACACGCCGCATCTGGAATGTGGCCGAGCTGGTGGGCGAGGTGCGCGCCCGGGTCGAGCGGGAGTTTGCCGACTGCTGGGTAGAAGGCGAGATCTCCAATCTGCGCCCAGCCGGCTCCGGTCACGTCTATTTCACGCTGAAAGATGGGGATGCCCAGCTTCCGGTGGTGCTCTTCCGGCGGCAGGCCTCGCTGCTGCGTTTTCGACCGGAGGATGGACTGCACATCCTGGTGCGCGGACGCGTCTCCATCTATGAGCAGCGCGGACAGATGCAGCTCATCGCCGAGACTCTGGAGCCGGTGGGCGCGGGATCGCTGCAACTGGCGTTCGAGCAACTGAAGGCCCGGTTACAGGCAGAGGGCCTGTTCGCGCTCGAACGCAAGAGGCCGCTTCCCGCTTTTCCGCGATGCGTGGGCATCATTACGTCGCCCTCCGGTGCGGTGATCCGCGACTTTGTGAACGTCGTAAGCCGCCGTCATGCCGCGCTCGATATTCTCCTATATCCGGCGACTGTGCAGGGTGAATCCGCCGCGGCGGAGATAGCCGCGGGCATCCTGTATTTCAACCAGGCGCGGAACGTAGACGCGATTGTGCTGGCGCGGGGCGGTGGATCGCTCGAGGACCTGGCAGCGTTCAACAGCGAGTTGCTGGCGCGTGCCATTGCGCGTTCCGAACTCCCCATTGTCTCGGCGGTGGGACACGAGACCGACTTCACCATCGCCGACTTCGTCGCTGACCTGCGCGCGCCTACGCCATCCGCCTCCGCGGAGCTGATCACGGCCATGCTGCACAAAGTAGAAGAGCGGGTGGACGAGCTGCAGTTGCGGGCAATCCGCGCCATGCGCTACCAGCAGACCTACGCGCGGCAGCGCTTTGCAGGGTTATCCGCGGATGCCACGCTCGGCCGTATGCAGGAGGCGCTCGCCCGCCGTCAACAGCGCGTCGATGAGTGCCAGATGCGGCTGCTGAACGAATGGCAGGGGCTCCATCGGCAGCGTGGGGCGGGTCTGCAGGAACTCAACGGACGCCTGCTGCGGCAGGGAATGTCGCATGGGCTGGGAGCGCGCCGGGAGCGGCTGCTCGCGCTGGAGCGAAGAATTGGCAACGCGATGCTCGGCGCGATGCGGCCACGGCGCGAACGGGTGGAAGCCGTGTCGGCGCGCCTGCTACGACAGAGCTCGTATGCGCATTTGAAGACTGCGAGCGAGCGCGCCGCCGCATTGAGCAATCGTCTTCTACACCTGTGGACGGAACGCATGCGATGGGAAGAGGCACGGTGGTCGCGCGCATCTGCCAACCTGGTGCGCTACAGTCCACTTACACGCACTCGCACAGCACAAGAGAAGATCGCCAGCCTGGCAGGGCGGCTGGAGCGCGGGCAGCGGACGACACTCAGGCAGCAGCGCAGCTTGGCCGAACGCCTGGAAGGAAGGCTTGCGGACCTCTCGCCCCTGGCCGTGCTGGAGCGAGGGTACGCGGTAGTGTTTGGCGACGATGGCGCCATTCTGCGACGGGCGGAAGAAGCCGGCAACGATGAAGTGATCAGGACGCGGCTCGCCCAGGGCAGCTTGAGGAGTCGCGTCATCGGGAAGGATGTATGAGGACGCTCTTTGGCACGGATGGTATACGCGCAGTCGCAGGGGAAGCTCCGCTGGACGCGACGACGATCTATGCGGTGGGTCTGGCGTTGGCGCATTCACTGAAGCGGCAAGCGAGCGTGCCCGCCGTGGTGCTGGGCGCGGACACGCGGGAATCCAGCGCGTGGATCAGCGCTGTGATTACCGAGGGTCTGCGGAAGGGCGGAGCGACGGTGCAGAACGCCGGTGTGATTACGACGCCGGGCATCGCGTATCTGGCGCGCAGGCGCGGGTTCGCTGCCGGCATCGTCATTTCCGCCTCGCACAATCCATGGCAGGACAACGGCATCAAGATTTTCGGCGGCGACGGTTACAAACTGCCGGATGATGTGGAGCTGAACATTGAAGAAGAGATCTTCCGTCAGCTCTCCGGGATCAAGGCTCCCGATGCAAACACGCTGAGCGCCCCGCCCGTGGATGCCGCATTTCGCCACGAATATGAGGCCTTCCTGCGCGACGCGGTACCGGGCCTGGCGCTCAATGGAGCGAAGATCGTGGTCGACTGCGCGAACGGCGCAGCCTCCGCGATTGCGCCGGAGCTATTTGCGCAGCTCGGCGGCGATGTTCGCCTGACACATGCAAATCCGAACGGCCGCAACATCAACGAACAGTGCGGCGCGCTGCATCCGGAGATCGTAGCAAAGGAAGTGGTGACGCTGGAGGCGGACGTAGGTGTGACGCTCGATGGTGATGCCGATCGTGCGCTCTTCGCGGATGCGCAGGGGCGCGTGGTGAATGGGGATGCAGTGCTGCTGCTGGCAGCCCGCGATCTGAAGGCCAGGGGCGAGTTGAACGGCGGCATGGTGGTGGCAACCACGATGTCGAACATGGGACTGGAGGCGGCACTCGCGCGAGACGGGATGCGCATGCTGCGCGCGCCAGTGGGCGACAAATATGTGTTGCAGATGATGCAGGAGTATCACGCTTCCCTGGGCGGCGAGCAGTCCGGCCACATTCTGTTCCCGGCCAAGAGCACGACCGGAGACGGGCTGTTGACGGCGCTACTGGTGCTCGATCTGGTGCAGCGCGCGGGGCGGCCGCTGCATGCGCTGGTCGCGGATCTCAAGGTCTTCCCGCAAGTGATCGTCAACGTGCGGGTGCGGGAGAAGCGCCCGCTGGAGCAGATTCCTGCGGTCATGGCGACGATCCACGATGCGGAGAGCGCCCTCGATGGGAACGGCCGGGTGGTGGTCCGTTACAGCGGCACGGAGGCGCTGGCGCGAGTGATGATCGAGGCGGAGTCGGAGCAGGAGATGCGCCTGCACGCGGAGCAGATCGCAGGTGCGATCCGGGACGAGTTAGGCGTGTAGTGCCGTCTCCCAGTCTTCGTTGCGCTCAGGATGGCGCATCCGGCTGATGTTGATTGCGGCTGAGATGACCAATGCAGGGTCTACGCGAGATCGCGCCAGTTCTTGCCCACGCCCACATCGGCGACGATAGGCACCTTGAGCGCGACCACGTTTTCCATCTCCTGCTGCGCCATCGTGCGGACGCGTTCGACCTCGTTTTCCGGAGCGTCGAAGAGTAGCTCATCGTGTACCTGCAGGGTCATGCGCGTCTGTAACTGTTCGTCGCGCAGCCGCCGGTCGATGCGAATCATGGCCAGCTTGATCATGTCCGCGGCCGTGCCCTGCAGGGGTGTGTTCACGGCTGTGCGCTCGGCGAATCCGCGCAGGTTGCTATTGCGGCTCTGAATATCGGGGATGGGTCGCGCGCGGCCAAAGAGCGTGCGCACCTGCTGGTTGGCGCGGGTCTCTTCGAGTACGCGTTGGATGTACTTGCGCACCCCGGCGTAGCGGGCGAAGTAGGTGTCGATGTAGAGACGGGCCTCGCTCTGATCGATGCCGAGATTCGCTGCGAGACCAAAGGGCGAGATGCCGTAGACGATGCCGAAGTTCACCGCCTTGGCGCGGTTGCGTGTCTCCTTGCTCATGCTCTCCGGCGGCACGCCGAAGACTTCTGAGGCGGTGAGCGTGTGGATGTCTTCGCCGTTCTGATAGGCGCGCATCAGCAGGGGATCTTCGGAGAAGTGCGCCATCAAGCGCAGCTCAATCTGGGAATAATCGGCGGACAGCAGCATCCGGCCGGGGGCGGCGATGAAGGCAGCGCGTATCTCGCGGCCAAGCTCGGTCTTGATGGGAATGTTCTGCAGGTTCGGATTGGTGGACGAAAGCCTGCCGGTGGCCGTGCCCACTTGATTGAAGGTGGTGTGCACGCGACCTTCGTCATCGGCAAGCAGCGGCAGCGAGTCCACGTAGTTGGATTTCAGCTTGGCCAGTTGCCGATACTCCAATACCAGCCGGGGCACAGGATTGTGAGCCGCCAGCTCCTCGAGCACATCGACCGCGGTCGAGACAACTTTGCCTTTGCCGTACTTGATCGGCTTGGGCAGGTTCATCTTGTTGAACAACACGTCGCCTAATTGTTTGGGCGAGTTGATGTTGAAGCGGTTCTCCGCGCGGGCGAAGATCTCTTCGCTGACCCGGTGCATCTCGGCGGAAAGGTGCACTGCCATCGCACTGAGCACGTCGATGTCGATGCGGACCCCGGCTTCTTCCATGCGCAGAAGAACGGGAACCAGCGGGAGGTCGATGGAATCATAGACGGAGCGCGTCTGCTGCGCGTCAACGTCCGCGTGCAGGAGCGGCGCAAGCATGCGCACGGCATGCGCCTGCTCCGGAAGCTGGCGCTGGTCCGTCTCGCGCAGAGGGCGGCTGGTGAACCGGGCCGCCACGTCGGCGAGCCGATGCGTGGCATGTGTGGGATTGACAAGGTAGGAGTAGAGCATCACGTCGTCCACGGCCCCACGGAGCGTCAGGTTGTGGTACTCCAACGTGCGCAGCGTAGCCTTGAGGTCGTGCACAGCCTTGGGGACGTTCGGGTCTTCGAGCAGCCGATGCAGCTCCGCCGCCGAGGCAGAGGTGAGCGAGAGCAGCAGGGCCTTATCGTCCTCCGCAGAGACGGCGATGCAGTGGTCTTTCGCCTGCCTGATCTCCTCGCGCTCCTGCTGCTCGACGACGTCCAGCAGAGACATGGTGCGCAGCAGGGGAGTGTCCTCTTCGGCTGCTTCCGCTTCGGTCTCACTCACCTGCTCGGCGATGGCCTCAAGCAAGGAGGTGTCGAGGGCCAGCGCAAATCCTGAACGAGCCTGCTCAAGGAAGGCGGTCACCTGCTCCGGAGTGGGACTCAGGATCAGCTCGACGTGGGAGGCATCGGCAGCAGGCGCAAGCTCTTTCAACAGGGTGGTGAACTCCAGCTCGTTGAAGAGGGCGCGGCAGGCGGCAGGATCGGGCGCCAGGGTGCGCATACGCTCGAGTTCCAGGTCCACCGGCACGCCGGTGTGAATGGTCACAAGCTCCTTGCTCAGCTCTATGTTCGCGCGGTTGTTCTGGAGCGATTCGCGATAGGTCTTGCGTTTGACTTCATCTGCCCGCTCCAGTACGGCGTCAAGCGAGCCGAATTGCTGGATGAGCTCGACTGAACCTTTGTCGCCGATGCCGGGAGCGCCGGGGATGTTGTCGATGGAGTCGCCCCGCAGTGCCATGACATCGATGACCTTCTCCGGGCGCACGCCCAGGATCTCCTCCACCTTGTCGGGATTCAGGATCAGATTGTCTTTCACCGGATTGAGGACCTGCACCTCGTCGGTTACCAACTGCAGCATGTCCTTATCGTTCGACACGATGTAGACGCAGTGGCCCGCGGCCGCTGCTTTCGCGGCAAGCGTGCCGATGACGTCATCGGCCTCGAATCCTTCGTACTGAATGATAGGGATGTGGAAGGCCTCGAGCGAGCGGCGGATGTATGGAATCTGCTGTGCCAGGTCTCCGGGCATCTCGGTGCGATTGGCTTTGTAGCCGCCGTACTCTACCTGTTCGAACTGCTGCGTCTTGATGTTGAACTTGCGGACGGCGGTGAAATCCTTAGCGCGCTCGTCGCGAAAGACCGGGGCGCTGGTGTCGAAGATGGCGGCAAAGTACTCGGGCTCGAAGTCCCGGCGCAGCTTGTTGATCATGTTGACGAAGACGTAGGTTGCCGCCGTCGGCACTCCGGTTCTGGTAGACATGGGGCGCTGCCGCTGCATGGCGTGGTAGGCGCGGAAGATGAATGACATCGCATCGAGCAGGAAGATGGCGGGCTTGCCGTTCTTCTCTCGCTTCGCTGACGCGGTGGTCTCGGTTGGTGTCTTGGCGGGCATTAAAGCCAGTCTCCTGGTTATGAGATGAACATGCAATCGCCGTAAGAGAAGAATCGGTACTGCGTTTCCACCGCATGGCGATACGCGGCGAGCGTATGTTCCCGGCCAGCGAAGGCGGAGACCAGCATGAGCAGGGTGGATTGAGGCAAGTGGAAGTTGGTGAGCAGGGCGTCCACGGACCGGAAGCGGTGGCCGGGCGAGAGAAAGACGGCAGTCTCGCCGGAGTGCGGCGCGAGCAGCCCGTCCGCATGCTGAGTCGCGCAATGCTCCAGAACGCGCACGGTGGTGGTGCCAGCGGCCACGATGCGTCTTCCACTCGATCGAGCCGCGTTGATGCTCGCTGCTGTCTCCTGGGGCAGAGTGTAGCGCTCGGTATGCAGGTGGATCTGGTCGAGCCGTTCGACGCGCACGGGCTGAAAGGTGCCGAGGCCGACATGGAGCGTTACGTAGCGGATCTCCACGCCGGCTTCCTCGATGCGCTGCAGCATCCCTGAGGTGAAATGAAGGCCGGCGGTTGGCGCGGCGACAGAACCACGGGTCTTTGCAAAGATAGTCTGGTAGCGCTCCCGATCCTCCCGCTCGTCAGAACGATGGATGTACGGGGGAAGCGGCATGTGTCCAAGACGGTCCAGCGAATCGAAGAAGTCGTCTGCCGGCTCAAAGCGCAGGGTCCGCTCACCGAAGTCGCCGCGGTCGATGACCTCTGCGGTGAGAGACGCCGTTGTGGCGCCGTCAGGAGGCGAGAAGATGAGCCGTTCGCCGACCATGATCTTCTTGCCGGGACGCACCAGGGCCCTCCATTCCGATGGGCCCCGTTGTTCGGTAAGGAGAACTTCGATACGGCCGTGCGGCGTTTGCCGCGCGGCGGCATCTCCTTGACGGCGCGCGAACAACCGCGCCGGGATCACCCGGCTGTCGTTGAGCACCAGCACATCGCCGCTGCGCAGCAAACCGGGCAGGTCGGCGAAGCGCCGGTCCTGCCAACTTCCGGTGGAGCGGTCGAGCGCGAGCATGCGTGCCCCACCACGCTCCCTGGGCGGATGCTGCGCAATCAGGGACTCGGGCAGCGCGTAGTCGAAATCGGAAACCAGCACACAGACGATTCTATCGGCCGCCGGCGAAGTAGTCTTCGGCCGTGGCGCGCAGGCGTTCGAGTGATGCCTCGGCGGCGGCGCGAACGGCCTCGAACGCGGCATCGTCCATCACCCGAGCGACCGTGAATGGGCGTCCCCACACCAGCAGCGTGCGCGAGAAAGGTTTCGGGATAAGCAGCCCGTCCCAGGACCGGAGGCGCCAATGGCTTGCCGGGAGCACATAGAAACAGCCCAGAGGAACGCCCGTCAACTCTGCCAACTTGATCGCGCCGGGCTTGAGCACATAGCGCGGCCCGCGCGGGCCGTCGGCGGGAAAGATGGCGGACGCGCCGCCCTGTACCGAGCGCGCGAGAGCACGAAAGCCCTCCGCTCCCGCGCGTGAGCTGGACCCGCGAACGGTGGCGTAGCCGAGCCGTTCAATGGTGCGCGCGATCAGTTCACCATCGAAGCTGCGGCTGATCAGCAGCGTGGTGCGCGGGCGCTGCTGGAACATGCAGGCGCTGGTAAGCAGACAGCGGTGCCAGAAGCACCAGATCGCCTGATCGTCCGGCGCGGCAACGTGCTCTCTGTCTTCACGGATCACTTCATAGCGCAGGGTGAGCGCCAGGAGGCGCAGCAGCAGTGCCGCTACGCGTGGCACGACGGCCAGCAGACAACGCCGAAACAGTGTCCATTGCGAAGTTGTCCGGCGGGTCGCCGGATTGGGGGTCATGCTGGCAAGCCTAGCTGTAGCGCAGCCAACGCAGCATTTCCGGCAGTGTCGCCCGCTTGCCGTACATCAGGATGCCCACGCGATAGATGCGGGAGGCGATCCAGAGCATGGCGTAAACGGCCGCGATCAGGAGCGCGATCGACAGCGCGACCTGCCAGGCGGGTGGCTGTTGCGCGGCCATGCGGAGGTACATGACGGTGGGTGTGCATGGGGGAAAAAGCGAGAGGGCGACCACGCCGGGCGCGTTTGGATTCGCGAGGATGTAGTTCATCCCGATGATGCCCACCAGCAGCGGCGCAACAATGAAAAAGCTGAACTGCTGCACCTCCTGCTCTGAACTGACGCTGGCGCCGAACCCCGCGCTGAGCGCGCTGTAGAAGAGAAAGCCCAGCAGGAAATACACGGCGAAGAAGATGATCCCGGAGGGAGTGATGCCAAGAGCAGAGAGGCCGCCGGACACCCCGCCGGTGAGGCCATACCGTCCGGCATAGGCTGTGCCGCCAGCCAGGGCGACGGCGATCCAGATGCCGATCTGTGTGAGCCCCGCCGCGCCGACACCCAACAACTTTCCCGCCATCAGCGACTGCGGCGTCGTGGCGGAGAGCAGCACTTCAAAGATGCGGGAGGTCTTCTCTTCGATCACCGAGCGTGCCACATTCATGCCGTAGTAGATCACGGTGAAGTACAGAAGAAAGATCATCAGGTAAGCGCCGACGAAGCTGCCTACGGAGCTCGAATTGGCGGCCCTGCCCCTCTTCAGTTGCACGGTCCGCAACTCGGCCGGCTTCATCCAGGTCTGAATCTCCGCGCCGGAAACGCCAAGCGCGGCGAGATGCGTCCGCAGTGTTGCGCGATCGACCGCCTCCTGGATGCGCCCCGAGGTCCCGAGGTCCGCGGCGGAGCGAGAGTAATAGATAGCTTCATTCTGCTCTGTCGCAGAATCCGGGCCTAGCCAAAGCGCTCCATCAATCCGCCTGGCTTCGACACGGCGCATCAGGTCGACACGATCTCCCGGCGGCGCGGGTGCATCCACTTCAATCCGGGACGTCTTTTGCAAAGTCCGCAGTTCCTGCGCTACCGCGTGCGCCAGGGCAGGATTGGAGGAGGCGATCACCAGATGCCGCGCGCTTCCCATGCTGGTGGAAGCAAAGTAGCTGCCGCCGAACATGGCTGCCATGATGAGTGGAATCAGGATGGTGGTGAACAGAAAGGCCTTGGAACGGATGCGCACCAGGTATTCGCGCCGAGCGATCAGCAGTGCATCATGCATGAATGCTTTCCTCCGCGTTCTGCGCTGCGGCGTCGCCACCGACCGTTTGAATGAAGATTTCCTCGAGTGATGGTTCTTCCAGTTCGTAGCGGAAGATCGCTACCCGATCCGCGGCGTAACGTAGCAATCGTTGTGCGTCCGCCCTGGGCCGCAGCTTGATCTCCGCATGCTGCGGGTAGAGGCGCACTTCTTCAACAATGTCCGCGAGCTCGCTGCCCTGCAGAAAGCTGCCGTCGCCGGCAAATTCCAGAAGCACACGGTTGCGGGGAAAGCGCTGCTTGATCTCGCGCATGCCGCCGGCGAGCACAGCCTCTCCGCGATGAACCAGGCAGATGGCGTCGCACATCTTCTCCACCTGATCCATGCGGTGGGTGGAGAAGAGAATCCCGCAGCCGTTCCGCTTCAGCTCCAGCAACGCATCTTCAATGAGCTTGGCATTGAGCGGATCGAGTCCGGCGAAGGGTTCGTCCATGATGAGGAAAGACGGTCGGTGCAGGAGGGTGGCAATGAACTGGATCTTCTGCTGCATGCCCTTGGAGAGTTCCTCCGTCGTCTTCTCGAGCGATTCCGCGATGTTCATGCGCTCCGCCCAGTGGCGCGACCGCTCCTTCGCCGCGTTCGCGCTCAGGCCGTGCAACTGCCCGATGAAGATGAGCTGATCGATAACCTTCATTTTCTTGTAGAGGCCAAGCTCTTCGGGAAGATAGCCGACGCGGGCCAGGCTCTCGCGCGTGAACGGCGCATCGAAAAGGCGGACCGTCCCGCTGTCGGGCAGCGTGATACCGACGATCATGCGAATGGTCGACGTCTTGCCGGCGCCGTTCGGTCCCAGCAGACCGAACATGGTGCCGGGCTCGATCGAGAGACTGAGATCGCGGACCGCGGCCTTGCCTGCGTAGGCTTTGGAGACTCCGTGCAGAGTGACAATGGACATAGGCATGCGCTTTGCAGACAGAGAAGAGTGCCAGAAGTGTAGCAGCAGTCAGCCGGCGCCGCGCTTCGTGCGGATGGAGTGCGGCTGGTAGCATTCTAGGCGTGATGGCCCCCGAAACTCCGGTCCAGTTTGTGAAGGGCGTGGGGACTCGGATCGCGGAGACGCTGGCGGCCCGGAACATCATTACTGCTGAGGACCTGCTCTACCATCTGCCGTTCCGCTATGAAGACCGGATGAACCCGCGGAGCTTGCGGGAGTTGCAGCCCGGCGAGACCGCAAGCGTGATCGGCGAGGTGCGAGGTTCTGTGCTCCTGCGCACGCGCAATATGCCCATCTTTGAGATGACCGTGGGGCAGGGCCTGGACACGTTGAAGTGCATCTGGTTTCGCGGCACCTACCTCAAAGACAAGTTCGCCGCCGGTCAGATGGTCGCGCTCTACGGCAAGGTTGAGCCATCGCGCTCGGGCCGCGGCTTCAAGATGATCCAACCGCAGTTCGAAATACTACCAGAGGAGGTGGACGAAGCGGCGCGCATGCTGGAGGTGGGCCGCATCACGCCGGTGTATGAGTCGCTGGGTGGCGCCAAACTTGGGACGCGCTGGCAGCGTCGGGTGCTCTTCAGCCTGCTGGATGAGATCAAGGGCAGCCTGCCGGAGACGCTGCCGGAGCGGCTGTGCCGCCGCCTGAGCCTGTTAGGCCGCGAAGAGGCACTGCGGCAGGCACATTTCCCGGAAGCAGGCACGCCCCTGTCGCAGCTTCAATCCGCCGCCAGCCCGGCGCACCGCAGGTTGATCTTCGAGGAGCTGTTCTACCTGGAGCTTGGGCTGGAGCTGAAGCGCCGCAAGGTCAAAGATCGTCAGGGAATCGCCTTCGCGGCGAATGACCAGGTGCGCACCGCTCTTCGCCAGGTGCTGCCGTTCCACCCCACAGGCGCGCAGAAATCGGCGCTGGCCCAGATCGTGGACGATATGAAGCGGCCGGGGCCGATGCGCCGGCTGCTGCAGGGCGACGTGGGCTCGGGCAAGACCATCGTCGCGCTGCAGGCGATGCTGATGGCCATCGAGAATGGCTACCAGGCGGCGCTGATGGCGCCCACGGAGATCCTGGCGACGCAGCATTATCTGAGCGTCCGCAAGATCCTGGAACGCGCGCAGCGGCGCTACGAGGTTGTTCTGCTGACCGGCTCGCTCGACGAGGACCGCAAACGGCGGACGCGCGGCATGATCGCGCGCGGGGAAGCTAACCTGATCATTGGCACGCACGCCTTGATTGAAGAAAAGGTGGAGTTCGACCGGCTGGGTCTGGTGGTGGTGGATGAGCAGCATCGTTTCGGAGTGATGCAGCGCTTCCGGCTGATGAAGAAGCCGGGCGAGGGCGAGCCGGATGTGCTGGTGATGACGGCCACGCCCATCCCGCGAACGCTGGCGCTCTCGCTCTACGGGGATATGGACGTGAGCCTGCTGGATGAACTGCCACCGGGGCGCACGCCGATCGTGACCAGACGTATCGGGGATGATCGCGCGGCGGAGGTCTGGAAGTTTGTACGTAAGCAGGTAGCCGCGGGACATCAGGCGTATGTGGTGTACCCGGTGATTGAAGGCCTTCGGAGCGACCAGGCAGAGCTGGACTTCGCGCCGCCCGACGCGGCTGTATCCGAGCAGAAATCCTCAGGCCGGGAGCCTGAACCGGCAAAGAAGGCGGGACGGCGCGCCGCAACGGTGAAGACCGGCGGAGGGAAAACCGCCAGCCTCTTTGGCAAGGAGCCGGCCGGAAAAGAGCCGGTGCAGGCCGCATTCAAGGCGCCGTTGAAGGCAGCGACAGAGATGGCGGAGCTGTTGCGGGAGGGTCCGCTCGCCGGGCTGCGGCTGGCGCTGCTGCACGGGCGGCTGGACGCGGACGAAAAGGAGGTCATCATGCGCCGGTTCGCGCGGGGCGAGATCGACGTGCTGGTGGCTACCACGGTCATAGAAGTGGGTGTGGACGTGCCCAACGCGTCCGTCATGGTGATCGAGCATGCCGAGCGTTTCGGGCTGGCGCAGATGCACCAGCTTCGCGGGCGAGTGGGACGCGGGCAGGCAAAGAGCTATTGCATTCTGGTCACGGGCGGCCCCGTCTCCCCGCAGGCAGACGAGCGGCTGAACGCCATGGTGCGCACGCAAAGCGGCTTCGAACTGGCGGAGTTGGACCTGGAGCAGCGCGGACCGGGCGAGTTCTTCGGCACGCGGCAGGCGGGAATGCCGGAGTTCCGGGTGGCCGATCTGCTACGGGACCGCGAGCTGCTGGAGCTGGCGAAAGTGGAGGCCGCGCGTTTCGTGGCTACCGCTGGGGACGAAGCCACGGCCGCCGAGAAGGCGGTGGTGTCCGCCCGGCTGAAGGCCACCTGGCAGCGCCGCTACGGGCTGGTGGAGGCGGGATGAGGTCACCAGGAAGAGGCAGAGAGCGCCGAGGCAGCGCTGTGCTAGCTTGGCTGGGTCCACCGCGGAGGCGAAACGAGTGATCGTTGGTTCCGGTATCGACCTGATCGAGGTGCAGCGCATCGCCCGCTCGATCGAGAGGTTCGGCGCGCATTTCCTGGCACGGCTCTTCACCGAGGCGGAGATTGCCTACTGCCAGCGCAAGACCCGCACGGCGGCGGAGAGCTTCGCGGCGCGGTTCGCGGCGAAGGAAGCTGGGGCCAAGGCGCTGGGGACGGGTATCGGCAACGGCGTCACCTGGAAGGAGATTGAAGTGGGCCGGGAGCCCGGCGGCCGGCCCACGCTCAAGCTGCATGGGCGCGCGGCGCAACTGGCAAAAGCCGCGCACGTGCAGCACATCGCGCTGTCGCTGACGCATACGGCGGAGCTCGCCATCGCCTCCGTGGCAATGGAAACCTGAAGGGGATCTTAAGAGTGAAGGCCGGCGGCAGGGTTCGCTCGCTGCAACGATGCCGGCCGTCTTGTCATCCAACACCAGACGCGAGACCAGATGACCAGAGCGCGCCCGTCCCAACTGGGAGGTCGCGGCTGGAGGTCGCGTTTGTTAAGCTCCAAGATGAGCGCGACACTTTCCTTCGCGCCATTTGTTGCGAGGGTGCGTGCCGAGTCAACAGGACGTCCAGTGGTCCCAGCTCAAAGTCGGTGTCGTAGTCATCATCGCGCTACTAGCATTGACGGCGCTGGTGTTCCTCATGTCCGGCAGCACCGGGGGCTTTTTCACCGGCAAGCTGACGCTGCGCTCGTATTTTGAAAATGCGGCAGGCATCAAAGTGGGCGCGCCGGTGAATCTTGAAGGCGTGACCATCGGCAATGTGAAGTCCATCCGCATCGTGCCGTCGCGCAAGCTCACGCCCGTGGAAGTCGTCATGAAGGTGAGCAAGAAGTATGTCGCTGGTCTGCACACCGATTCCAAGGCGGGTCTGGATACAGTTGGCGTGCTCGGCGATACGGTGGTCGATATCAATTCCAAGCAGGCGGTCGGGCCCGAGGTAAAGAACAATGACGAGCTGGGGACCACGGAGAACCCCAACCTGTCGGACGTCATCAAGTCGAGCCAGGGCACCATCGAACAGCTCAATACAATCCTCGCCAAGGTGGACAGCCTGGTCGATTCGCTCAACACCAGCAAGGGCTCGATCGGACAGTTGATCAATAATCCGGACCTCTACAACAAGGCGCTGGCCACCGTGAATGAGTTACAAGCAGTGGCCAATACCGTGGGCAGCGGCAAGGGCAGCATTGGCAAGCTGCTTACCGACGATTCGCTGTACAACCACCTGAACGACACCACGGTCAAGCTGGACCACATCGCGACGGAGATCGACAATGGGCAGGGCTCGGTCGGCAAGCTGCTGAAGGATCAGACGCTATACAACAACCTGAACCAGACGGTGGCCAATGCCAACCAGTTGTTGGCGGAGATCAATCGCGGTCAGGGCACGCTGGGGATGCTGGCGAAAGATCCGAAGTTCGAGCAGAAGTTCCGCGACACCGTCGACCGGCTGGATTCGGTCATGGCCCGCGTCGACAACGGCGAAGGCACCATCGGGCAGCTTGTCCGCAATCCATCGGTCTACAACAATGCCGACCAGATGCTCACCGAATCCCGCAATCTGATCACGGCCATCCGGGAAAATCCGAAGAAGTACCTGACGTTCCACGTCAAAGTGTTCTAAGTGCACAGCATCCTTCTCCTTTCTCATAGAGCTTGAGTGGCGGCGGTTCCGGTGAGCGCAGGCGTGCCTGCGCTCACTGGCCGGCCCATACGCATGAAGCGATCTGTAGACTTGCGGGGAAATCTCCCGGAGCGAACGCGTGCAAGCGAGTCCTGAAGCCCTCAAATCCAGCCGAGCGCGGCGCTTGACCCCCGTGCTGCTCTGGCTGGAGCGCGGCGTGTGTGTCGGGTTGTCGCTTCTGGCGGTCGCGTTTTGCGTGCTCACCGTGCATTGGCCCATCGTGAACGACGCCATTCAGATCCATTACGTGTGCTTCATGATGGATCACGGCTTCGCGCCCTATCGCCAGTTGATCGAGATCAATCTGCCGGGCATCTATCTCGTGAACTGGTCGGTCATGCACGCCCTTGGAGGCGGCTCGCTCGCCTGGCGCTTCTTCGATTTTTTTGTGCTGGCACTCGCCTCGGCGGCCATGATGGTGATCGCCTGGCCGTATGACAAGTGGGCCGCGGTGTTCGCCGGGTCGCTGCTGGTTCTGTTCCACGGGCGCGACGGCATGGCGCAGAGCGGCCAGCGGGACCTGATTATCGCCGCACTGCTGCTTGCAGCCTACGCGTTCGCATTCCACGCGCTGCGACGGCAGACGGTGGACCGAACGGTCCTGTGGTGCATGTCGCTCGCCGGCCTATGTATGGGGTTCGCTGCCACCATCAAACCCACGCCATTACCCTTTGCCCTGGTCCTCCTGTGCGTTATCGGTGTTGTTCTTCAGAAGCGCAAACAAGCGGTTGTTGCGCCGATAGCCTGTGCATTTGCCGGTATGCTTCTTCCCTTTGTCGCCACCGCGGGATACCTGCTCTACCAGCACGCGCTGCACGCTTTCCTTCACCTTGCGGCTACCGTATTTCCTTATTACGCAACGCTTGGACGAGAGAGCCTGCGTACGCTTGTACTCACCTCCGTTGCGCCCTCCTTGCGATTTGTGGCGCTGCTGGCAGCGTTGCTGATCGCGGTGCGTGGCGACTGGCGCCATTGGGAACCGGTCGCCTTGCTGTTGGGATTGCTCTTCGGCCTCGCTTCATTCCTGGTTCAGGGCAAGGGCTTCCCGTACCATCGCTACCCGCTGCTGGCCTTTCTGCTGCTGATAGCCGCCCTTCAGTTCACCGCCGCACTGCGAGATCGCCGAGGGCTGGTGCGGTGCGCGGGCATCGCGGGGCTGGTGTTCGGGCTTGTCGCTGGCGGGATGTGTCTCGAGCGCGCTCTGCAATACCGGCATAGCGGGGAATATGCGAACGCGCTCACGGCGGACCTGAATAGACTCGGCGGCGCTACGCTCTCCGGCCGCGTGCAGTGTCTGGGATGGACATCACATTGCGACGCGACGCTGTTCCGCATGCATCTGGTGCAGGCAACCGGCCTTTTCTACGACTACCTGGTCTTCGGATGGCAGCAAGGGGGATGGCAGCAAGGGGGATGGCAGCAGGGGGCTCTGCAGCCGGTGCCGGCCGTACAGGAAAGCCGTGCGCGCTTCTGGCAGATGCTCGAGCGCAATCCGCCGCGCGTGTTTGTCGTCAGTAGCGGGAACTTCCTGGATCGGCCGCTGGGCTACGCGCGACTGGCACTATGGCCGCTGTTCGATGACTACCTGCGCGCCCACTACTCACTCTGTCAGGAGCGCGCGTTCACGAAGCCCGGCGTGGTCGATCCGCAGGGCTACCGCATCGATCAGGAAGGCTACCGGATTTACGTCAGAGAGCCTGCGCCGGGATCATCCGGAGGCGCTCCCTGCGATGCGAGCGGGCCGCTACGTTAGCTCTCTTGCGTCCCGCCCCGTCGTACCAAAGAGACTCTAGGTGCCGAGGGCCGGAAAGACGCGAGTGGTGGGCCGGTGACTGAGGCGCGTGATGCCACTGAAGAGCAGGCTGACGCCGATGATGGTGCCGATGGCCCAGACCGAGCTGAAGGGCCAATGCGCCCAGATGATTGCGCCGAGCACCAGTGTGACGATGCCGTCGATGAGGAACCAGACAGCAGGGCCGGAGCTGCGCAGGCGGAAGAAGGTCACGATCTCAAGGATGCCCTCAATGATGAAGTAGGCCGCGAGCACCAGGGTGAGGGTAAGCAGGCCGCGAGCGGGATGGATGAGGAGGTAGAAGGCGACGAGGATGTAGACGATCCCGATGATGACCTGCCAGATGACTGCGCCGGCGCCGCGCGCCGACCACGCATACGCCAGGTGCAGGACACCGGCGAAGAGCAGCACCCAGCCCACGGCGAGATTGACCGCGATGCCGGCGATGAACGGCAGAAAGATGGCGGCTATGCCGAGGATGATGAGCAGAACGCCAATCGCGATCGACCAGTTTCTGCCTCCGCCATTTGCCAGAGTGCTTCCAGGACCAACCACGCTGCTTGCCATGTGTGTCTCCAGGCGCGACGAGTGCGCTGACATAGTTATGCATTCCGGCTGAGGCTTCCGCAAGAGAAACCGGCGGCCGTGCGTCAGCCCCCACGACGCGGGCCGCATTCGCTGAAGCCGTTCCATTCTTCACTTGGGCCACCCCGCGGCCCCGGAACGCACCGGGACACCGCGCTGTGTTAATTTTCTGTTGCGACGGGGAACCCGGTTTTGGGCGCGGTGAACGAGAGGCCCGCGCACGAACTGAGTCTTCACCGCGATCCAAGGCCTAAGAGGAGAGTTATGCAATCGAGTCGTTTTGCAGCAGCGTTGCTGCCCATGGCCGGCGTTGTGCTGGGTACCGGGATGGCGGTCGCCCAGAGCAGCCTGCCGGAGTTGGATGCGCTGGCGGATACGCCCACCACGGGGGCCGCTCCGCAGGAGCCGAAGGCTCCGAAGATCTTCGACCTGAGCGCGATGGACCGCACCGCTGATCCCTGTAGCGACTTCTATCAGTACGCGTGCGGCAACTGGATGAAGAACAATCCCATTCCCGCCGACCAGACGCGCTGGGGCCGCTTCAACGAGTTGTACGAGCGGAATCAGTACCTGCTGTACAAGGAACTCGAAGCGGCCGCGCACCCCACCGCCGACCGCACGCCGCTGCAGGCCAAGTACGGAGACTTCTACGCGTCCTGCATGGATACCGCGGCGGTAAACGCTAAGGGAATGGAGCCGCTGAAGCCGGCGTTGACAGCCATTGCATCGCTTGAAGACAAGAAGCAACTGGCCAACTTGCTGACCGATCTGCAGCGGGACCACGGCACCTCGGCGCTCTTCCGCTTTCGCGTGCAGCAGGATGAGAAGGATTCGTCCAAGCAGATTGCTGACCTGGCGCAGGGCGGCCTGGGCCTGCCCGACCGCGACTACTACCTGGAACAGGGCGACCGTGAGAAGAAGATCCGCGGGGAGTACGTCGATCACGTGGAGAAGATGTTCAAGCTGGCGGGCGACACGCCGGAGCAGGCCGCGGCCGAAGCCAAGAGCGTGATGACGATCGAGACAGCGCTGGCCACCGGATCGATGACCCGCACGGAGATGCGCGATCCGCAGAGCATCTACCACATCAAGACGGTCAGCGACCTGGAACAGCTTGCGCCGGCTTTCGATTGGTCCACCTACTTTGGCAAGATCGGCATCGGTCAGTTCAACACGCTGAACGTGGCGCAGCCTGCATTTGCGGAAGCATTGAGCAAGGAGATCCAGGGGCAGGATCTGGCAGCGTGGAAGAGCTACCTGCGGTGGCATGCCATCCACGATGCGGCGCCGTGGCTCTCCGACAACTTCGTCCAGGAGAACTACAACTTCTACAATGCAACCCTGGCGGGGCAGAAGGAACTGGCGCCTCGCTGGAAACGGTGCACGCGGCTTACCGACCAGAACTTGGGCGAGGCGGTAGGCCAGGATTGGGTGAAGCAGAACTTCCCCCCGGCCGCGAAGGAACGCATGGACAAGCTGGTGGCCGCGCTCGATAAAGCGCTGGGCGAGGACATCCAGCAGTTGCCGTGGATGAGCGATGCGACCAAGAAGGAAGCCGAGGTCAAGCTCTCGATGTACCGCAACAAGATCGGCTATCCGGAGAAGTGGCGGGACTACTCGAAGTTCACCGTGAAGCGCGACGACCTTCTGGGCAACGTGGACCGCGGCATTGAGTTTGAACGGCAGCGCAATCTGAACAAACTGGGCAAGCCGGTGGACGAAAAGGAATGGGGCATGACGCCGCCAACCGTGAATGCCTACTACGAGCCGAGCATGAACGACATCAACTTCCCGGCGGGCATTCTGCAGCCGCCGTTCTTCGCTCTCAGCGCCGATCCGGCGGTCAACTTCGGTGGCATCGGTGTGGTGATTGGCCACGAGATGACCCACGGCTTTGACGACGAAGGGTCGCAGTTCGACGGTAAAGGCAACCTGCGCGAGTGGCAGACACCCGGAGACCGTAAGGCCTTCACCGAACGGACGGACTGCGAAGTGAAGGAGTACGGCGGCTTTGAGCCGGTTCCGGGAACCAACCTGAACGGCAAGCTGACCCTGGGCGAGAACACGGCGGACAACGGCGGCATCCGCATTGCGTATCTGGCGCTGATGAATACGCTGGCGCAGGAGGGCAAGAAAGCGGACGCGAAGGACGCTAAAATGGACGGCTTCACCCCGGCGCAGCAGTTCTTCATCGCCTTCGGACAGGTGTGGTGCGAAAACAAGACTGAGCAGGCCGCCCGGTTGTCCGCGAAGACCGATCCCCACTCACCCGGCAAGTTCCGCGCCAACGGGACGGTGCAGAACTTCGACGAGTTCGGGAAGGCCTTCGGCTGCAAGAAGGGTTCGCCGATGTATCCGGAGAACAGTTGCCGGGTGTGGTAGCGCTTTGAACTAGAGCGGCCGGGCGCTGTGCCCCGGCCTGCTCTCGTAGCAGGCGCGGTGGCCGCGCCCGGGCAACCCACCGGCTTTCACCCCCCCGCGCGCGATGCCGCACTCAGCGGCGGCCGCGATTCGTGCCAGCCAGGCGGCCGAAAGTAGCCGAAAGCGCTGCCACCCTTTTACAATGCAAGCGGGTATCCACCCAAAACTTAGTACTGCTGCTGTGCAGCTCTGGCTGGCATTCCCCTGTGCGACCAGAAATGAAGGACATCGATGAAGTTGAAGATTCTCGGCCGGATCGCACTGGCCATGGCAGCATCTGCCGGGTGCGTTCTCGGCACAACCTCCTGCACCAGCAACTTCAGCGTCGGCTACCTGTACGTCACGGGCGCGCAGTTCAATCAAATCGCGGGTTACAAGATCGGCCATAACGACGGCAGTCTGACGCAGATTCAGGCGCCGCTCAGCACGGCGGGCGTGGCTCCCATCCAGGTGGTGAAGTCCGCCAACGGGCGCTTCCTGTATGTGTTGAACCAGGGCTGCGGAGACACCGGCCAGGCGCCGTGTCCATCCTCCGTGGGCCAGTCCATCGCGCCCAGCAATATCTCGCTCTTCGGGATCGGCGGCCTGGGGGTGCTGACCTTCCAGCAGTCGTACTCGATGCAGGGCCGGAACACCGTGTCGATGGCTATCAACGCCAGCGGATCGTTTCTCTACGCGCTGGACGCGATCGCCCCCGATGGAAGCGGGCAGGGCGATATCTCGGCCTTTGCGATCGACCCGAACACCGGGCGGTTGCAGGTCATCACCAACGCCCAGAGCAAGGGCCCGAACGGCGTCAATCTGACGTACTTCAAGGTGGGCAGCAATCCCACCTGGATCACGCTGGGCGGGGGCGGCAGCTTTGTGTACGTTGCGGAGCAGGGGCCGGCGACGGGCGCCAATCCGCTCGATCCAGCCCAGGCCATCTTCGTCTACGGGCTGACGGTATCGAACGGGCAACTGACGCTGACCCAGAATGCTCCGCTGCCGACCGGGGCCACGCGGTTGACCTTCATCAACGCGGGGAGCGGCAGCTATGTCTATGCGCTCGATGCCGGCACGGCGGGCAGCAATGGACAGATTCTGCCGTATACCACGGGGGTGAACGGCGGATTGCAGTCGGTGACCGGCGGCGCGGTGCCGAATAATGCGCAGGGCGGGCAGGCGGTGAACCCGACCAACATCATCACGGATGCCAGCAACAAGTTCATCTACGTGGCGAACACCGGTCCGAACCTGGGCACCAACAGCCCGGCCAGCAGCGTTACGTTGTACGTGCTGCAGACCAACGGTCAGTTAACCCCGCAGAGCATCGGCAATCAGATCTTCGGAACGGGGACGGGACCGCGCTGCCTGCTCGAGGATCCCTCGAGCCAGTACCTCTACACGGCGAACTTCAACGACAGCACCATTACAGGCAAGGTAATCGATCACAACGCAGGTGCGCTGACGCCGGTATCGGGAAAGCTTGCGGCCGCTCCCGGCAATCCGACGTGGTGCGTCGCTTCAGGGAATACGTTCTAGCTCGCGGCAGCCAGCAGGAGGCCCTCGCGAAGGGCCTTCCTGCTTCCTAGCCGAAAGCCCTTCCAGCTTTTACAATGATGCTGGGTCTCCCACCACATTGATCCGCTGCAGATGCAGCCCTCGCACCGCGCAGGCGTTGCGGATGAGGACGAAGGAAGCAAATGAAGTTTAAGGAACTCGGCCGGATTGCTCTGGCATCTGCGGCTTCTGTCGCGCTGGTCTTAGGAATGGCGGCGTGCGGCCAAAGTAACACCATCGATTTCGTGTTTGTCACCTCTTCCAAGAGCAATCCGGGGAATATCTACGTGTACCTGGCGGATGGCGAGTCGGGCGCGCTGACGCGACTCAGCACCATCTTCAGCTCGGGCGGACGGAACCCGGTGGCCGAGGTGGTTTCGCCCAACAACCAGTTTCTCTATGTGGTGAACCACGACGACAATACCGTGGTGCAGTTTGCCATCGGCACGGACGGGAAGCTGTATCCGCAGACCACGGTCAATACGCCGGGCACGAATCCCAACGCGGTGGCCATCAACAGCGCCGGGACGCTTCTGTTTGTAACGGATGCGTTCCAGCCGGGCTTCACCTCGGTCAATCCGGGGCCAGGGGCGGTGGTGGTGTATCCCATCGCCGCGAACGGCAGCCTGGGCACGCCGGTGGCCAACGGCACGCTCTCCTACTTCCCCACCTGCAACAATCCGGTGGCGCTGAATGTGCTCGGCGATGGTTCTACGCTCTACGTGGTGAACAATCCCGGCGGCCAGCCGCCGGCGCTGGGCGATACGGTGAACTCGTCGAACGCCAGCGGCAGCGCCAGCATCGTGTATCCGCCGGTCGGGCAGTGTTCGGGCGGGAGTGGGCCGCAAGGCCAGATCACGACCTACCAGGTGGCTTCCTCCGGCGCGCTGACCGCCGGGGTCGGTTCCCCCTACACCGTCGGCGCGGGGCCCTCGGCCATCGCCAGCGACCCCACCAATCGCTTCGTGTACGTCACCGATTCGCTGCAGAACGAGCTGTTCTTCCTGGGTGTCCAGCCCAACGGCGCTTTGCTGCCGGGAGCCGCGCCGACGATCGCGAAGACGGACCAGTTCCCGGATGCCGTGGTGGTGGATCCGCGCGGCCAGTACGCCTTTGTAGCCAACTACAATGCCGGCAACGTGAGCGCCTACGCGATCAACCAGACGACAGGCGTGCCCAGCCAGGTAGCGGGCGCTGCCACCTACGGCGTCAGCCCGGGGCCTGCTTCCATCCTGATCGAGCCGGCGATCGCCCGTTATGTCTACACGGCGAACTTCATCGACAGCTCGGTTTCGGGACTGTTTCTGGACCCGAATGCCGGCACGCTGACCCAGGTGCAGAACACGCCGTTTACCGGCGTGCCGCAGGCGACGGCGGTCGCGGCCATCCGCCACAACGACCACGCTGTGCAAAAGCTGCCGCAGTACTGAGCCACGCATCGCGAACGCAGATGAGGCCCGCCATCCGGCGGGCCTCATTCTGTTTCGGGCTAGGAAATGGACTGGCGCTCCATATCTCATTCTGAAGAAGTTTACAGGCAAGAATAAGCAAGCAAAGGAGTTGGAAAGGTCAGCGAGTCAGCGAGGCAGCAGGTCAGTGAGTCGGCGAGGCGGTAAGCAGCAAGCCAGCACGGAGGCAGCACGAGAATTCGCGAATTACTACGCCAATCGGGTAGATGGAGCTAAGTAGAAGAAGCTGTTGAGCTTAGCGATGAGAATCTCAGCCCCCGCACGGTCTGGGAAAGGAAATCTGACATCTCATTGTGAGTAGAACGTCTCAAGATCGCTGCTGCACGCACATGAAAATAGTCATCTTCGGTTTGACGGTCAGCTCTTCCTGGGGGAACGGCCACGCCACATTGTGGCGCGGACTATGCCGGGCGATGGCCGAACGCGGGCACCGGGTCATCTTCTTCGAGAAAGACGTCTCCTACTACGGGGCGAACCGGGACCTCTTCGACCTGCCGGGAGATGGACAGTTGCGCCTGTATGCCTCCTTCGAGGACATCGCCCACGATGGCCGGCGGGAGCTGGACCAGGCTGAACTGGCGATCGTGACGAGCTACTGCCCAGACGGCCGCGCCGCCGCGCGCTTGGTGCTGGATTCCCGGGCGGGACTCAAGGCCTTCTATGACCTGGATACCCCGATTACGCTCGAACGCATTGCACTCGGAGAAGATGTTGAGTATCTGCCGGCCAATGGTCTGGCCGATTTCGACCTGGTGCTGAGCTACACCGGCGGCCAGGCGCTGGCGGACCTGGAGAGCCGCCTGGGAGCCCGCATGGTCGCCCCGCTGTACGGAAGCGTGGACAGAACTGCGCACCACTGCGTCCGGCCGGTCGAGGAGTATCGGGCCGACTTGTCGTATCTGGGCACGTATGCCCCGGACCGGCAGCGTGCGCTGGAGGTGCTGTTTCTGGAGCCGGCGCGGCAACTGCCGGAGAGGCGATTTCTGCTCGGTGGTGCGCAATATCCGCAGGCATTTCCCTGGGCCACGAACATCTTTTTCGTGCGCCATACGCCGCCCTCGCAACATCCGGCCTTCTTCTGCTCCAGCCGCGCAACCCTGAACGTGACCCGGCAGGGCATGGCGAAGAATGGGTTCTGCCCCTCTGGACGATTGTTCGAAGCAACAGCGTGCGGTGTGCCGGTGCTGACCGATAGCTGGGTCGGTCTCGAGAGCTTCTTCGAACCGGGACGTGAGTTGCTAACGGTGACGACCGCGCAGGATGTGGTGGACGCCCTGCAACTGAGCGACGAGGAGCTAGAGCGGGTGGCGCGCGCGGGGCAGGAGCGCACGCTCGAAGAACATACCGCCGAGCGCAGGGTGCTGGAGCTCGAAGCGCTGTGCGACCGGATGGCCATGCAGGCGCATTGATTGTTCAAGAGAGAGCAGGCAACGATCATGTGGGGAATCATTCCAGCCGCCGGAGTCGGGAGTCGCATACAGCCGCTCGCGTTCTCGAAGGAGTTGCTGCCGGTGGGCAGCCGCATCGATGGGGAAGCGGAGCGGCCGCGGGCGGTGAGTGAATACCTGATCGAGCGCATGATCCTGGGAGGGGCGGACAAGCTGTGCTTCGTGATCTCGCCCGGCAAGTCGGACATTTTGGGGTACTACGGAGCGGGCGTGGACGGTGCGCACATTGCTTATGTGGTGCAGCCTAAACCGGCCGGGCTCTGCGATGCAGTCTTCCGCGCGGCTCCCTTTATTTCGCCGGAAGAAGACGTGGTGGTGGGGCTGCCGGATACCATCTGGTTTCCGCAGCATGGGCTCGCGCACATGCCGGACGGCGTGCTCTCCTTCCTGCTCTTTCCCGTGGCGCGGCCGGAGTTCTTCGACGCGGTGCTGACGGATGCGTCCGGCGCGGTGGAGCGTATCGAGGTGAAGCGGCCAGGCGCCAGCTCGCATTGGATCTGGGGCGCGTTCAAGATGCCGGGAAGGGTCTTCCACGAGCTCAATTCGCTGTGGCGCAGGCCGGAGCGCCAGGACGAATACTTTGGCACGCTGGTGAACGCCTATCTTGACGGCGGCGGAAGGGCGGTGGGCGTGAAGACCGGCGAAGCATACGTGGATGTCGGCACGCTGCACGGATACCGCGAGGCGATCCGCTTATTGTCAGAGGGGCGCTGGGGCGGGCATGCCGCCGACGGGCGCCTGTTCGAGACTGCCGATACGGGCGCTGGGACAGAGCACTAACCACAGCTCGCCGGCCTGACTGAATGGGCCAACCGGCCGGGCTACATGTGAATGCGACAATGGGGTTGGATACCTTCCCATATGCTGCAACTCTCTTCTGCCGGAAAACGCTTCGGTCCCCGCATGCTGTTTGAAGGGGCCAACTGGCTGGTGACGCCGGGTGAGCGCACGGCGCTGGTGGGCGCCAACGGCACGGGCAAATCGACGCTGATGAAGACCCTGGCGGGTTTGGAGCCGCTGGACTACGGTACGCTCGACCGGGCGAAGAATGTGAGCATCGGCTACCTGCCGCAGGATGGGCTGACGCTCTCCGGCCGCAGCGTGTTTGAGGAATGCCTGGCGGTCTTCGACGAGCTGCGCGGCATGGAGCAGGAGCTGGAGACGCTTTCGACGCGGCTGGCGGAGCTTGATCCGGCGAGCGCGGAATACGCGGCGGCGGCCAACCGCTTCTCGCATTTGGACGGGCGCTTCCGCGCGAGCGACGGCTATGCGCTGGATGCGCAGGTGGGCGCGGTGCTGGATGGGCTGGGCTTCTCGAAGGAAGACTGGTCGCGCCAGACGCAGGAGTTCTCCGGCGGATGGCAGATGCGCATTGCGCTTGCGCGGCTGCTGCTGGCCAGGCCCAGCCTGCTGTTGCTGGACGAGCCGACCAATCATCTCGATCTCGAAACGCGCAACTGGCTGGAGCAATACCTGCACGGCTACCCGAACGGCTACATCCTGATCTCGCACGACCGCTATTTTCTGGACGTGACGGTGACGAAGATTGTCGAGATCTGGAACAAGGGCATTCACTTCTACGCCGGGAACTACGAGAAGTACATGCAGCAGAAGGGTGAGCGGCGTGCGCAACTGGAGTCGTCCTATCGTAACCAGCGCGAGCACATTGAGCACCTGGAGGCGTTCATCAACCGCTTCCGCGCGCAGGCGACGAAGGCCAAGCAGGTGCAGAGCCGCATCAAGGAACTGGAGAAGATCGAGCGTATCGAGATACCTGAGGAGGAGAAGGCGATCCACTTCACCTTTCCGCAGCCGCCGGCGAGTGGGCGAACAGTGGTGGAGGTGAAAGATCTGACCAAGCGCTACGGCGCGAAGCAGGTTCTGGCGGGGGTAGATTTCACCATCGAGCGCGGCGACCGCATCGCGCTGGTGGGCGCGAACGGGGCGGGGAAGTCGACGCTGATCCGCATGCTCTCCGGCAGCGAAGGGCCGAGCGGCGGGATGCTGAAGCTGGGCCACAACGTGACGGCGGAGTACTTTGCGCAGGACCAGTACAAGGTGCTGGACGCAGACGCGCGCATGCTGGACGACCTGAGCTCGATTGCGCCGCGGGTGCCGACTACCGATCTGCGCAGCCTGCTCGGATGCTTTCTGTTCTCCGGCGATGACGCATTCAAGCCGCTGGGCGTGCTCTCCGGTGGCGAACGCAACCGCTACGCGCTGGCGCGGATCCTGGTGAGCCCGGCAAACTTCCTGCTGCTGGACGAGCCGACGAACCATCTGGACCTGCGCGCCAAGGATGTGCTGCTCGAGGCGGTGCGCAACTTCAGCGGCACCGTGATCTTCGTCTCGCACGATCGCTACTTCATCGATGGGCTGGCCACGCGGGTCTTCGAGGTGGAAGGCGGCAAGGTGCACGTCTATCCCGGCAACTATGAGGATTTTCTGCGCAGCAAGGCGGGTCCGGTGGCGCCGGCAACGGCGAATGGATCGGCGCGCGTCGTCGTTGCGCCGGTGGTGAATACCAGGGCGAGCGTGGGGAGCAGCGATGAGAGTGCGGAGGCCCCCAAGGGGCGCCGGCTGAATCCGATCAAGATCAAGCAGATGCGGGAACGCCTGCAGAGTGTGGAGGAAGAGATTCCGCGCGTGGAGGCGGGGATCGCGGATGCCGAGCAGGCGCTGGGCAGGTTTGTGAGCGCGGAGGAGACGCAGCAGCGCACCGAGGAGCTGGCGCGGCTGCGCGCGGAGCACGAGAGCCTGATCGCGGAGTGGGAAGAGCTGGCGATGTTGCTGGAAGAGCAGGCGAGCGTTTAGGAAGACTCCCGGTTCGCTTGGGAGGACGCTCACACCCCCACCCTAGCTGCGCTAGAGTGGGGCACCCGGCTAAGGTTATGGGAAAGAAGATTGAAGCGATCGATGAGGTTGGGCCGCTGCGTCTCTACCGGACGCCGTGGAAGGGTGAACTGGTGCTGGCGTGCCGCAAGTGTCAGAAGCGGATGAAAAAGCGCGAAGGCGGCCTGCGCAAGATCAAGCGCTGGTTCAAAGCGCGCGCCAAGGAGGATGCAGACGCGCCCCGTATTCATGTGATCCAGGTGCCCTGCGTCAAGCTCTGTCCCAAGGGCGGCGTGACGATCTTCAGCGATCGGCAGCTTGCGCATAGCCCCGCCGGCGTGTGCATTGCGCGGAGCGAAGCGGACCTGGAGGCGTTCTACCGGGGACTGCTCGCGCCGCATGGTGCGGGTTTGGATGAAAAGGAAAAGCAGGTCCCTCGGCTTCGCTGGGGATGACGTTGATAGAAGCGGCCCCTCGGCTCACTGCGTTCGCTCGGGATGAACTGGGATAGAGCGTGTATTCTCTTCCCGCACGCTGTAAGTTGAGACATCTTGTTCTGCGAGGTAGGTTTGATGCTCGCTTTGATCGCGTTTGCTTGCGGAAGCGGTTCCATCTCTTGCGGCGACGGAGCGCAAGCGGTACCGCCCCCCGGTGTTGTTTTGGCCGCGTTGCAGAACGAGGCCGCTGCTGTTCGATCGGCAAACGACGCGTACAGCAAAGCGCTACATCTCTATCTGCTCAATGATGCTGCCGATCAGTATGCATTCGCAGTCAACCAGGAAAGCACGCGCAATGAGGCGTATAAAGCTGATTGGCGCCAGATGAAGCGAGACACTGCTCCCAGGGTGCAAAGCGCGAACCGATATGGCGCAGCCATCAGTTGGTGCGAATATAATGCCGATTGGACGGCCGGATCCGAGGGGTACGAGACTTACCTTTCGCTGTGGCCGGACGGTCCTTATGCGGAAGAAGCATGGTGGCGAGGCAGGCTTTTGCAGAAACTGAACCGCTGTTTCGACGGAGAGGGCTCAGAGGAAGAGACAGCCGGTTTTGTCGATGATTATTCGAGATTCCTGGACCATTTCCCGCATGGGAGACATGAGGTGGAGGCTCGGGAGTCGCTGAAGAAATATCAGGCCGCCTTGGAGGCTTACAAGCAGCAGAGGAACGCAAGCGGGAGTTCTCGTTCCAGTTGTCCGGCGCGCTAGCACGCAGTCCACTGCGGCTGGATCCTGCTATGTGCCGAAGATGTGGGTGACGCTGTCGTGCGAGAGCTCGGCGTTCGGGATCGAGTAATCCTTGCCATCTTCCAGATGGCGGCGCAGTTGTTTCAGGGCTTCGACCTCGATGCCGCTATCCCGAAAGCCGCGCATCACGTCATCGACGGTGCGGTAGACCGTCTGCTCCTCCGCGTCTTGCCCCACTACCTTGGCGGTGACCAAGTAGCCATGCTTGTTGTGCGCAATGTGGATGTTGTACGGCATGCTCCGTTTAGATGCGGTCAGACGGAGAGACGGCGACGGGGCGAAGCGGTCAGCTCTCCTTCACCTTGGTAGCCTTGCCGTTGGCGAAGGTGACGGCGACGTGGCGGGTCTTCTCCGGCTGCTCGATGGTGTAGGTCACGGTGCGATTGCCGTAGTCGGTGGAATCGGATTGCTGCGCATTGCCGAGCGCCATGGCGGCCTGGATCTCATTCATGCCGGCTTTCGCCTGGTGCTGGTCGATGGCCTGCCAGATGTCCGCGGGCCAGAAGTGATAGAGCTGGCGCGGGTCCTGGTAGAAGAAGATCTGGTCGCAGTACCAGGTTGTATCCGCGGCTGCGTCTGCCCCGCCGAGGGTGGCGATGGGCGCAGCGTATTCGCCGTCATGGCCGGGCTCGGTGAAGAGGACGAAGGCGTTCTTTGCGCCACGCGGGATGCGGCTCTGCCAAGTGGAGGGCGTGGTCTCCTCAATCACGTCTTTTACGTCAAGCTGCTGGGCCGCGGGGAGGGTGCCGGCGGTGTGCGCGAAATCGATACGGCGCCCGCGGTAGGGATAGTAGGAGACGGTGTAGCCCACCTGCATCCAGACGGGCTTACCGTTGAGCGCCTTGGCGGACTGCAGGCTGTCGATGAACATCTTCTTGGGCGTGACCAACTGGTCGTCCGAGAGGGGGTGCTCGAGATAGCGGGAGTGCGTGGCGACGGGCGCATTGCGCGCCTTTTCATACACGCGAATGCGCCAAGCGGCGACCAATAGAACCAGTAGCGTGAACCCGCCGATGATGTGCCAGGGCTTCATGCGATCTCTCCTATGTGAGATAAGAGCCCACCCTAGCTGCGCTAGGATGGGGCACCCGGTTTCCGTCTTGGATACAGGAAGCAAACACCCACCTAGCTGCGCTAGGATGGGCACCCGGCACCCGGTTCCATATTCGCTTCTACATGACCGGTTCCTGGGAAGATTGAGCTTCTTCGCCGAGCAGCAACTCTTCCGCGGTGAGGCGGTCTGCGTCCCGCAGAGTGGGGAAGAATACGCTCCACAGTCCGGTGACCATCATGGAGCCGATGCCTCCCAGCACCACGGCGCGCACGGGGCCGAGCCACTGGGCGGTCAGCCCGCTTTCATACTCGCCCAGTTCGTTGGATGCACCGACGAAGAGCGAATTGACGGCACTCACACGGCCCCGCATGGCGATGGGCGTGGCGAGCTGAAGCAGCGAAGAGCGGACCACGACGCTGATCATGTCCGACGCGCCGAGCACGACCAGGGAAACGAGCGAGAGCGCCAGGCTGTGCGAGAGGCCGAAGACAATGGTGGACGCCCCGAAGATGGCCACGCAGATAAGCATCTTCTTTCCCGCCTGGCGGGCGATGGGCCGGAAGGAGAGCAGGATGGAGACGGCGAGGGCACCGATGGCGGGAGCGGCGCGCAGCATGCCCAGGCCGGAAGCGCCCACGTGGAGAATGTTTTCCGCAAAGATGGGCATCAGGGCGGTGGCGCCGCCGAGCAGGACCACGAAGAGATCGAGCGTGATGGAGCCGAGCAGGAGCTTGGCGCGCAGCATGTAGCGAAAACCCTCAAGCAGCACGTCGACGCTGGCCGCACGATGCTCCTGCCGCCCGGGCCGCACATCGAGCGAACCGACGAGCAGCAGAAACGCGAGCACGGTCGAAAGCGTGAAGAGGAAGACGATGGGAGCTCCGGAAAAATGAGCGAACCGCCAATGCACCAGCCGCACACGCGCCAGCGGGAGGGTGAAGAGCAGGCCGCCCACGGCGGGTCCGGCGATATTGGCGGATTGGAAGATGGTGGCGCCCCAGGTGACGGCGTTCACGAAGTGCTCTGTAGGCACCAGGTGCGGCACCAGCGCGGAGCTGGCCGGTCCGCTGAAGGCGCGGCCGCTGCCGATGAGGAAGAGGACCGCATAGATGGGCAGCAGGCGGTGCAATCCACTCCAGGCGAACAGGAAGAGCAGGGAGGTGGCGACGCATTGCACGCCATAGCACACCAGGATCACCTGGCGGCGGTCGAAGCGGTCGGCCGTGTGCCCGGCGGGCAGCATGAACAGCAGGCCGGGAAGAAACAGCGCGAGCCCGGTGTAGCCCAGGTCGATGGCGCGGTGGGTGATCTGGTATACCTGCCAGGCGACGGCAACCGACTGCGCCTCCGCCCCCATGATGACCAGCATGCGCGCAAGCTGATAGCGCCGGAAGTCGCGGAACGCGAAGGCGGCGGCGCCGGATGGTGGGGCTCCTGATGCGGGTGAGTCTGGCATGGCTCTGAGCGATTGTCTCAGTTCGTAGCGCGGCGAAGCTAAGGTACTCTTGTGAATTGCGCTATGAGAGTCTCCCCCAGCTTCGTTGAAAGAAGTTTCAGACGCAGGAGAACGAGCGCGTGTTGAGATGGGGCCTTCATGCAGGAGCGCATCGCGGGCCACGGCTGCCGGTATCGGAAGCGATCCCTCCGGAAGCAGTGCTGCCCAGGCTTCCCGACGCGCAACATCCTCTGCATCCGCTCTCCGGCGTGGCGGCGGTTTTCCTGTGTGGCATGTTCGCGTTTCTCGACCTCTACGCGACACAGCCCATCCTGCCATTGCTGGAGTCGCTGTACCACGCGTCGAAGGGGACCGTGGGGCTGACCATCAGCGCGTCCACGCTGGGGGTTGCCGTGGCCGCGCCGGTGCTGGGCGTGGTGACGGAGCACATGAATCGCAAACGTGTGATCATCTGGGCCGTGGTCGCGCTGATGGTGCCCACGCTGCTGGCGGCGACCTCTTCCGGGCTGCACGCGCTCATCTTCTGGCGGTTGTTGCAGGGGCTGGTGACCCCCGGCATCTTCGCCACCACCATCGCGTACATCACCGAGCGCTGGCCGCCCACGGCGGTTGCGCCGGTAATGAGCATCTACGTGAGCGGTACGGCGCTGGGCGGCTTCCTGGGCCGGACAACCGTGGGCCTGCTGGCGCGGCCGCTGGGCTGGCGGGGATCGTTTCTGGTGCTGGGCCTGATGACCGGCGTGGGCGCGCTGGTGATCATCAAGCTGCTGCCATCGCCGTTGCCCGCGTCCGGCGGGGCCGCGGTGGGAGCCGCACAGAACAACAGCAGGATGAGCCGGCTGAAGGCGCACCTGATGCCCATGCTGCGGGACATGCGCAACCCGCGCCTGCTGGCCACGTACGCGGTAGGGTTCAACGTACTGTTCTCGCTGGTGGGCGTCTTTACCTACATCACGTTCTATCTCGCGGCGCCACCCTTCCTGCTTTCAACGGAGTGGCTGAGCCTGCTCTTCGCGGTCTACCTGGTCGGCCTGGTAGCGACGCCGCTTGCCGGAGCGCTGCTGCCGCGGATCGGATTGCGCCACGGCATCGCCAGCTCGCTATCGCTGTCGCTGGTGGGGGTGATGATCACGCTCAGCCATTCGCTGCCGGTGGTGATCGCCGGGCTGGCGTTATGTTGTAGCGGGGTATTCATCTCGCAATCCTGCGCGACGAGTTTTCTGCGCGAGGCGGCCCCGCCGGAGGGGCGAGCGTCGGCGGTGGGCCTGTATGTGATGTGCTACTACGTGGGCGGTACCATCGCCGGCGTGGCGCCGAGCTATTTATGGAAGTGGGGAGCGTGGCCGGCCTGCGCCGTGTTCATCGCGCTGGTGGATCTGACGTCGATTGTGATCGCGTTGCGTGTATGGAGGACGCCGCGGCAGGCTGCTGCGTAGAGTGCATGACGGACTCTAGCGGCCGTGGAGGTAGGCGCGGTACTGCGTGTCGACGATGCCGAGGTTGCGGGCCAGGCCGAGCTTGGCCTGGTTGTAGCTAAGGGTGTCGTTGATAAGTGTGGACTGCGCTCCGGCGAGCGTTGCCTGCGCCTGGACGACAGCTAGATTGGTATCCACTCCAGCTACGAATCGATCGTTGGCCTGCTCGACCTCCTTGGCCGCCAGGGCAACGTTGTTCTGCGCCACGCGCACCAGCTCCTGCGCGCTTTGGATGTCGAGGATGCTGTCGCGCAGTTGCTGGTCGATCTGCGCGCGAAGATTGGCAAGCTGCTGATCGACGGAGTTGCGCTGCGCGGTGGCGACCTGCGCATCGCCGCGAAACCGCGCTTCCTTGAAGAGCGGCACCTGCAGCGTGCCCTCGGCGAGAAAGGTGCCGTGATAGAGGCCGTGGGTCTCCCCGGTGACGCCGTAATTGCCGTCCGCGCTCAGGGTGGGGAGGCGTTCGTACTTAGCGGCCTTGCGATTCAGGTCGGCCGCCAGTAGCTGCTGCTGCATGCCCAGATAATCCTGCCGCTGGGAATAGGCCTGGCGCTTGGCGTCTTCGATCTTCAGGGTCTCGAGGTCGGCGTAGGGAGCGGCATCGGTGAGCTGGATGGGCTGCTCCACGGGGACGCCGATCTCCCGCTTGAGCAGGATCAGGTCTTTGTCGTACAGGTTCTGCGCCGCGATGACGCGCTGCTGCTGTGCCTGGAACTGCACGCGGGCGCGCAACTCATCCAGATTGGCCGCGGTTCCGGCTTCGTGTTCGGCGGAGGCCTGCTGCAGCAATACATCGTCGGCGCGCATGAGCGCAGTGGCGCTGTCGACCTGCGCGCCATCGGCCAGCGCCTGCAGGTAGGTGTTGCCCACGTTCAGCACCACCAGGCCACGCGAGGACTGCATGCTGTAGAAGGCAGACCTGGTCCCCACTCTCGCGGCGCGGTAGCGCTCGATGGCCGAGAGGTCGAAGAAGGTTTGGCGGTAGGTGGCCTCGGCCTGTGTTAAATCGACCTTGGTGATGAGCTTGAAGTCGGCCGGGTTGAAATTGGGAATGATGCTGGCGAACCGCGGGATAAGACTCTGGTTGAAGCCGAAGGTGGCGAGGTTGAACTGATGCGCGCCCGTGGACGCCTGGGCGCGGAGGTCGGGCAGCAGGGCATTCAGCGCTTCGAGACGCTGCGCGTCTGCCTGCTCCTGCTGGGCCCGCGCCTCGGTAAGCGCCAGGTTGTTCCGGATGCCGCGCGCGATGGCGTCGTCGAGCGCGAGGTGCAGCACTTCCGTAGTGGCGCCGCCGCTGGTGACGCTGCCGTAGTAGGGATTTTGCGCCGAACTGGGGTTCATCTGGATTTGCTGGCTCTGCAAAGGCGCGAGTGCAGGAGCCAGATTGGCCGGCTGCGGAACGGGGGTTTGCACGGCGGGCGTGACGGGTTGCGTGGTGGTCTGCCCGGCGGCTGCGGCAGCGAGGAACGTACCCGCGACGACCGCGCCGAAGATCAGGCGCGACGGCACGCGTTCGCGCGAACGGCGCAAACAGCTACCCACGGTGTCGTAACCCTCGCGTACGTGTTCCTCTCATCCTCGCCATACCAATGCTCTGTTAGATCATCTCCGAGGAGGGAGGTTGCCAAAAGTTTGCGTTGTTTGCGGGCTTCTCCGATGGTTCGTCATCAATCGGGCAAACGACCCCACCCCAGCTTCGCTGGAATGGGGCACCCGGATTCGTGGTTGGGCTGGCTGGCGCGGCCTCCCACCCTTCGCTGCGCTCAGAATGGGGCACCCGGATTCGTGGGTGGGCTGGCTGTGGTGGCCTCCCACCCTTCGCTGCGCTCAGGATGGGGCACCCGGGTCTCATCTCAGGGATCGCTGCGTTGGGGGTCGGCAACCACAGGACAGCGCAGTAGAATCGGAGCATGACGCCAACGCAAGCGCAGGCAAGCTCCACGACGGCCGGCGATCCGCGGCTGCGGGTGGTGCATACGGTGTGCTCGCATGACTGCCCGGACTCCTGTGCGGTGCTGGTGAGCGTGGATGCGAGCGGGCGGGCGGTCAAGGTCGAAGGCGATCCGACGCATCCGGTAACGCGCGGCTTTTTGTGCGGCAAGGTGGCGAAGTACCTGGATCGCGTGTATTCCCCGGAGCGGCTGCTCTATCCGATGCGGCGGAAGGCCGGTGTGGCCAAGGGGCCGGCCGCGACTGGACCGCTGGCGCCCGGCGACGCGTTCGAGCGGATCTCCTGGGATGAGGCGCTGCAGGCGATCGCAGAGCGGCTAGGCTCCATCAGCCGCGAGCATGGGCCGGAGTCGGTGCTGCCGTATTCCTATGCCGGCACCATGGGTACGCTGGGCTATGGCTCGATGGACCGCCGCTTCTTTCATCGGCTGGGCGCTTCGCAGTTGGACCGCACCATCTGCGCCACGGCGGGCGGCGACGCGCTGGTCTCCGTGTACGGGCGCAAGCTGGGCACGGATACGGAGCAGTTCCACCGTGCGCGGCTGATCATCGCCTGGGGAGCGAACGTGCATGGGAACAACGTTCACCTGTGGCCGCAGATTGAGGCTGCGCAGAGGGCGGGCGCGCGGCTGATCGTGATCGATCCGTATGCGACACGCACGGCGAAGCTGGCGGACTGGCACATTGCAATTCATCCCGGAACGGATGCGGCGCTGGTTTTGGGCATGATGCACGTGATCCTGGCCGAGGGGCTGGAGGACGCCTCATACATTGCCGCGCACACGGTGGGCTTTGAGCAACTGGCGGCACGCGCGCGGGAGTATCCACCGGAGCGGGTGGCAACGTGGACGGGGATGACGGCGGACGAGATTCGCGCACTGGCGCGCGAGTATGCGACGACCCGTCCAGCGGTGATCCGCATGAACTATGGCGTGCAGCGCTCGGAGAATGGCGGCACGACGGCGCGCGCGATCGCGATGCTGCCCCTGCTGACCGGAGCATGGAAGGACCTGGGCGGCGGATTGCAGCTCTCCACCAGCGGCGCGTTCCAGTTCAACAGCCAGCTCCTGGAGCGGCCGGACCTGATGTATGCCAGCCCGCTGGGGCGGGCGGCGCGGGTGGTGAACATGGCCCGCCTGGGCTACGCGCTGACGGAGCTCGGCGCGCGTCCGGAGGACGGGCCTCCGGTGAAAGCGCTGTTCGTCTACAACTCGAACCCGGCGGCGATTGCGCCCAACCAGAACGTGGTGGTGCGCGGGCTGATGCGCCCGGATCTTTTTACTGTGGTGCACGAGCAGTTCTTCACCGATACGGCGGATTACGCCGACTACGTGCTGCCGGCCACGACCTTTCTGGAGCACGCGGACATGCAGGGCGCGTACGGGCACTACTATCTGCAGCTCTCCGAGCAGGCCATCGAAGCGGTGGAAGAGGCGCGGCCGAACGTGTGGCTCTTCGGTCAACTGGGGCAGCGGATGGGCTTTCCCGAGCCGTGCTTCCGTGACACCACGGAGCAGATGCTGGAGCAGGCGCTGGCTCCGACCGGCAGCACAACCCATCCGCAGATGAAGAACATTACGCTCGACGATCTGCGCCGGCATGGCCATGTGCGGCTGCGCTGGCCTTCCGAGCCGGAGGCGCCCTTCCAGCCGTTTGCGGACGGTGGATTCGGCACGCCCTCCGGCAAAGGGGAGTTCTACTCGGCGGGGCTGGCGGCGATGGGGATCGATCCGCTGCCGCACTTCACGCCGCCGGCGGAGTCGCGCCACCGCGCGTCCAGGTATCCGCTGGAGTTTCTGCCGCGCAAGGCGGACAACTACATGAACTCCACCTTCGCCAACATTCCGTTGCACCAGAGGTGGGAGCGGGCGACCACCAATAAGCTCGAGATGCATCCGGAGGATGCGGCGGCGCGGACGATTGCGGAAGGCGACACGGTGGAGGTATTCAACGACCGCGGCTCGATCGAGCTGGAGGTGCTGCTGCGTGCGTCCGTGCCCCGGGGCGTGGTGGCGGGCAAGCTGAACTGGAGCCGGCTGTCTCCAGGCGGGCGCAATGTGAACGCGCTGACCTCGGAGCGGTTGACGGATTTCGGACGCGGGCCGACGTTCTATTCCACGCTGGTCGAGGTGCGGAAGATTGAGGTGCGGAAGATCGAGGGTACCCGCTCCTGACGGGCGTGGGTATGCTCGACGTGAAGTGTTGCGGCCTCCCACCCTTCGCGATGAAGCCGCTCAGGATGGGGCACCCGGCGCATGTTGCGTCCCACCCTTCGCGATGAAGCCGCTCCGGATGGGGCATCCGGCGCATGTTGCGTCCCTCTTCGCCGGCCGCCCGTTTGGGTACTGGCTCTTCCGTCACATATAATCGGCTTTTCCACCAGGAAGACATCACGATCGATTTTGTTGCAGTGAGGGTGTGCCTATTTTTCCCGTCATCCGACGGAGCGCGAGCTCCCAGATTCAGCAGGGCAAGACCGTACGGCCGTTTCATTTGAAGGCACTGGGGATACTGCTGCTCCTCTGCTGCTGCGTGCTTCCAGCCCTGGGACAGAGCGGCGATGTCGTCTCCGAAATCCGCGTCATCGGCAACCGCCGTATCCCGAAAGAGACGGTGCTGGCGCGCCTGTTCACGCACGTGGGCGACACCTATGACCCGGCCAGCGTGGAGCGCGACTTCAATTCCCTGTGGAACACCGGCTACTTCGAAGACGTGCGCATCGAGCGGGAGGTGACTCCCAAGGGCATCGTGCTGGACATCTTCGTGCGCGAGAAGCCCACCATCCGGGAGATCAACTACAAGGGCCTGAGCTCGGTTTCGCAATCGGATGTGCTGGACCGCTTCAAGAAGGAGAAGGTGGGGCTCTCGGTCGAGAGCCAGTACGACCCCACCCGCATCGCGCGCGCGGTGACGGTGCTGAAGGAGTTGCTGGGCGAGCACGGCCACCAGTTCGCCATCATCAAGACGGATGTGAAGACGATTCCGCCGGCGTCGGTCTCGGTTAACTTCCTGATTAAAGAAGGCCCCACCGTCAAGGTGGGCAACATCCGCTTCACCGGCAACCAGCATGTGAACTCGCGCACGCTGCGGGCCTCCATGCGGAATCTCAGGCCGATCGGCATCCCGCACTCCATCTTTCTGGAGAACCTGTTTCCGCGCACCTACGACGCAAGCAAGCTGGAAGAAGACTCTGAGCGCGTGCGCCAGGCCTACCAGAGCCGCGGCTACTTCAAGGCCGTGGTGGGCGAGCCCTCGACGCGCATTCGCAACGAAGGCGGACTGTCGCTGCTGACCTTTCGCCCCAAGAAGGGCAAACGCATCGACATCCGGCTGCCGATCGAAGAAGGAGAACGCTACCGGCTGGGCGGCATCACCTTCACCGGCAACAAGGCCGTGACCAATACCAAGGCGCTGCGCGGGCAGTTCCAGATCAAGGACGGCGACTACTTCAATACCACGCTGATCGGCAAGGGCCTGGAGAACATGAGAAAGGCCTACGGGCAGTTGGGCTTCATCAACTTCGTGGGCACTCCGACGCCGCGCATCGACGAAGCGAAGAAGCTGGTCTATCTCGACATCGATATCGATGAGGGCAAGCCGTTCCACGTCTCTCGCATCGAGTTCACGGGCAATACGGTCACGCGCGACCAGGTGATCCGCCGCGAGTTGCTGCTCGAAGAGGGCCAGGTCTACAACAGCAATCTGTGGGAGGCCAGTCTGCTGCGGCTGAACCAACTCGACTACTTCAGCCCGCTGAAGGTGGAGACGGACTCCACCGCGACCCAGGACCAGCAGAACGGCACCGTCGCGCTGCTGCTGAAGGTGAGCGAGAAGGGCAAGAACTCCATCGGGTTGAACGGCGGGGTCAGCGGACTTTCGGGCTCGTTCCTGGGGCTCAACTATTCGACCAACAACTTCCTGGGACTGGGCGAAACGCTGAGCGTGCAGGCCAACATCGGCAACCTGTCGCGCAACCTGCAGTTCGGGTTTACCGAGCCATATTTCCGCAATACACCGCTCTCGCTCGGCTTCCAGGTCTTCTCCAGCAAGTACGACTACAACGCGCAGAAGAATTATCAGATCTCGACCGGGGGCGGAAACCTAACGGCGGCGCAGCAGTCGCTGGTGCAGAACTACAACCAGTCCACCACCGGGCTCACGCTCTCCGCGAGCTATCCTATTCGCCGTTCGTTCAAGCGCGTGGGCATCACCTACTCCTTCAACAAGAGCTCGATAACGGCGTTCAGCCCGGCCTCGACGTCCCTGTTCCAGACGCTGGCCTTCCGCAGCGGTATCCAGGGTCAGAATGCGCTCCAGGGCATCTACTCCAGTCAAGCCTCGTTCAGCTACGCATACAACACCATCGGGAACCCCTACAATCCGCGCACCGGTCAGGAACTGTCGGCGGTCTTCCAGGTGGCCGGTATCGGCGGCAACGTTCGCTACTTCAGCCCGGTCGTCGAGTACAAGCACTTCAACGCGATGAGAGGCTTGCGGCCGAACAAGGAAGGCCGCAATGTGCTGGGTGTGCGCCTGCAGGCTTCCTTCATTCAGGGGTTTGGCGGGGACGTGGCGCCGCCGTTCAACCGCTTCTACACCGGCGGCGAAGCGGACATCCGCGGATTCGATATTCGCTCCGGCACGCCGTACGCATTCATTCCGCAGCGCACCATGTTCCAGCTCACCAATCCCGATGGCTCGCCGGTGCCGCGAGATCCCACCAATCCGACGCTCGGCGTGATCGCGATTCCAATTCCGACGTATGGCATTGTGTCGATCGGCGGCGATACCAGCTTTACCAGCAATATCGAGTACCGCATTCCGCTGGGCGGCCCGGTGGCGTTCAAGTTGTTTGACGACTTCGGTATGACGGTGGCGGCGTTGAAGGGCCAGTTGAAGCAGAGCGTGCAGGGCGCGGACGCGCTGAACTCCCCGCTCTACGGTTGCCCGGTGTATGTGAACGGCTCCTGCCAGGGCGGGCAGCAGATCACGTTCGACAACTTCATCCGCCCGATTGACGGGACCAACGTGGTTCCGCGTATGTCCACCGGAGCGGAGATCTCGGTGCTGCTGCCGGTCGTGCGCGCTCCCTTTCGTATTTACTACGCATACAATCCGCTGCGCCTGCTGGAGCAGTTCCGCGGTCAGAACCTGATCACCCGCGGCATGTTCCCGGCGGGCAGCGCGGGCGACTACAGCTATGCGCAGTCGCAGGAGCTGTATGGCTCTCTCTATCAACTGCGCGAGCCGAGGAAGACCTTCCGCTTCGCCGTCTCGACGACGTTCTAGGCTTTGGCCTTTGCAGCGGAGGTGAAAGGCGAACCCAGATCCGCTCGGCTACCAAGCTGAGTGGTCCTCCTAGCCTTCGCTACGCTCAGGATGGGGCACCCGGCACAGGCACCTGGGCCTCTCGCGGCTCAGATTGCGCGAGCGATGGTTTGACGCTCCCATACGGGGTACCTATAATTTCAGCTAGTTCCCGAAGTCCTCTGTCCGTGTCCTCTTGTGCGCAAGCCATGCCCCGCGAGAGCGCTGGCCCGGTCCGCAACGGAAGTGCGCAAGAGGGAAGACTGGGGACGCGCCAGACGCCATTTTTCGCAGCATGCTGCGGCGATCTGCACCTTACGATTTTGAAGGAGTTTCTGAATCCAATGAAGCGTTCTTTGTCCCTCGTGTGCCTGCTTGCGTCAACGTTCGGTGTGAGCGCGCTAGCCCAGACTGCCACTCCAACCGCCGCCGCGGAACCACCCTCCGCCCCGGGCGCGGCCGCGGCGACCGTACCTGCCGGTCCCACCAAGGTCGCGGTCATCCTCTTTCAGCCTGCGGTGGCGCAGACCAACGAAGGCCAGCGGGACTTCGGCAAGCTGCGCGCCAAGTTTGAGCCGCGCCAGAACCAGCTCAAGCAGTCCAGCGATGAGATCGATACGCTCAAGAAGCAGTTGCAGACCAGCGGCGATAAGCTGACGGATGCCGAGCGGCAGGCGCGTCTGCGTTCCATCGACGACAAGGAGAAGGCGCTGCAGCGGACCGCCGAGGACGCGCAGAACGACTTCACTAGCGAGATGAACGAGATGTACCAGGGTCTGGCGCAGAAGGTGGCTGCGGTAATGCAGACCTACGCGCAGCAGCAGGGCTACACCATCGTTCTGGACGCCAGCCAGCAGCAGGCAGGCGTGATCTGGGCCGCGCAGTCCACCAACATCACGGAGGCGGTGGTGACGGCATACAACGCGAAGTCCGGCGTGCCTCCGCAGCCCGCCCCGGCCGGCGCGACCACAGGCGCAGCGGCGCCCCGGACCACGCCCAGCCGGACGCCCGCCTCGACCACACCCCGGACCCCGCGGTAAGGCGGCGGGACAGTAGAAAGGGAGCGGCCTTCTCGCCTAGGGAAGGCCGCTTCTCTTGCCAAGTGCGACAAGTAAGTTAGCTGTGGAAAATATTGTGGATTGTCCCGACTGAAGCCCGCCCCGAGGTTACCTCTGGGAGGTGGATTTGCCAGTTATGACGGCGGAAAGCCTGTAAATACCTCAGAACACAGCTCTGGAGCTTGACAGAATCGCTGAATTCAGGGGCTAAGCTGGTTACCAAAAGTTCATAGACGCCAGCGGTTTTCCACAAAATGCATGAACGCTCGATGAACGCAAGCTATTTGGGCGCTTCATCTCCCAGTTTGAGCACGGCCAGAAACGCCTCCTGGGGAATGTCCACTTTACCGATACGTTTCATGCGCTTCTTGCCTTCCTTCTGCTTCTCCAGCAGCTTGCGTTTGCGGCTGATATCACCGCCATAGCACTTGGCCAGAACGTTCTTACGCAGCGCGGCGACGGTTTCGCGCGCGACGATCTTGGCGCCGATGGCCGCCTGGATCGCGACCTCGAACTGCTGCCGGGGGATGAGTTCGCGCATCTTCGTGACCAGCGCGCGGCCGCGCTCGTAGGCGAAGTCGTGGTGCACGATGATCGACAGTGCATCCACCGGCTCGCCGGAGACCAGGATGTCCAGCTTGACCATGGGCGATGTCCAATTGCCGGCCAGATGGTAGTCCAGCGATGCGTAACCGCGGGAGACCGATTTGAGGCGATCGTAGAAGTCGAGCACGATCTCGTTCAACGGTAGTTCGTAGGTGAGCATGACGCGAGTCGGGGTTACGTACTCGAAGTTCTTCTGCCGGCCGCGTTTCTCTTCAACCAGCTTCAAAATCCCGCCGACGTACTCTTCGTTCGTGAGAATGGTGGCGATGATGACCGGCTCTTCGACCTTGGCGATCTCACTGGGATTAGGCCAGCGTGACGGGTTGTCCACCTCAACCCTCGATCCATCGGTGAGCGTGATGCCGTAGCGCACGCCGGGCGCGGTGGTAATGAGGTCGAGGTTGAACTCGCGTTCCAGCCGCTCCTGAATGATCTCCATATGCAGCAGGCCGAGGAAGCCGCAGCGGAAGCCGAAGCCAAGCGCGGCGGAGCTCTCCGGTTCCATGGAGAACGAGGAGTCGTTGAGCCGCAGCTTTTCGAGCGCGTCGCGCAGCAGCGTGTGCTCGTGCGAATCGACGGTGTAGAGCCCGGCGAAGACCATGGACTTGATGTCTTCAAAGCCGGGCAGCGGAGCCGCGGCAGGCCGCGCATCGTCGGTGACGGTGTCGCCGATCTTGGTGTCGCCGACTGTCTTGATGGTAGCGACGAAGAAGCCGACTTCCCCCGCGGCGAGCTCGTCGATCTCGACCGGCTTGGGCGTGAGCACGCCCATGGACTCAACATCGAAGACGCGGCCGTTGGACATGAGACGGATACGCATCCCCTTGCGCAGCCTGCCGTTCACCACGCGGGTGAGCACCACGACGCCGCGATAGGTATCGAACCAGGAGTCGAAGATCAGCGCCTGCAGGGGCGCGTCCGGATCGCCGGCGGGAGGTGGTAGCCGATGCACGATGGCTTCGAGCACCTCTTCGACGTTGAGGCCGGTCTTGGCGCTGACGGCGATGGCGTCGGTGGCGTCCACGCCCACGGTGTTCTCGATCATCTCCTGCGTGCGCAGCACATCGGCGCTGGGCAGGTCGATCTTGTTAATAACCGGAATCATGTCCAGCCCGTTGCTGATGGCCAGGTATGCGTTGGCCAGCGTTTGCGCCTCGACGCCCTGCGTGGCATCGACCACCAGCAGCGCGCCCTCGCAGGAGGCGAGCGAGCGCGACACCTCATAGGAAAAGTCGACGTGGCCCGGCGTGTCGATCAGGTTGAGCTGGTAGTGCTCGCCGTCGCGCGCCTGGTAGTGCATGCGTACGGCGTGGGCCTTGATGGTGATGCCGCGTTCGCGCTCCAGGTCCATGGCATCCAGCACCTGGGCCTGCATCTCGCGCATAGTCACGGAGCCGGTCAGCTCCAGCAGGCGGTCAGACAGGGTGGACTTGCCATGGTCGATGTGCGCGATGATCGCGAAGTTGCGGATGTGCTTGTTGTCCATGGGAGGAAAGGTTGAGCGGAGGACAGCGTGCGGCCCTGGCGCATGTGCGCCTGCTTGACTGCTTGCTCAAGCATCGAGTTTATACCGTTTCACAGTCACCGGGCCTTGAGCGGCAGCCGCGAAGCGCAGGTTTCTTTAACGAAAAAGCTGCTCGAGAGTTCTTTACACGGACGGACCTACTCTGCAACGGTAAACCATCGCCGCAGCGCGCTCTCGCGCTCTACAATGGGGCGAGTACTCACGCAAAACAGGAATGAACGCCTTCAAACCTTCTGCTGTCTTGGTGTGCGCGGCTCTTTTGCTGATGGCCGGCTGCAATGAACAGGCGGCCAAGTCGCCGGTGGGCGAGACGCGGCAGTCGACCGCGCCGACGCTGACGCAGCCCACGCCGCCGCGTCCGACGCTCGCGTCCAAAGATGCGCAGTCGAGCACCCAGGCTTCCACTACGCCCGCCGCGCCCCGGGAACAGCATGTCATCGATGCGGCAGAACGCGCGTATGCGAGCGGCGTGCGGCACTACCGTGCCGGCGATCTGCAGGCGGCGAAGACGGACTTCGACGCGGCAGTCGACACCATGTTGACCAGCGGGTTGGATCTGAAAAACAATCCGCAGCTCAACGACGAGTTCGAGCACATTGTGGATGCGGTGAATACCCTGGAGATGGACGCGCTGAAGCAGGGGAACGGGTTCCAGCCGCACACGGAAGAGGCGCCGGTGGACGTGGCGAACGACGTAACCTTTCCCGTGGATCCGAATGTGAAGGCGGCCGCGGAAGCGGAACTGAAGACCACGCAATCCGACCTGCCGCTGGTGATCAACGATGCAGTAGCCAGCTTCATCGGCTATTTTTCCGACACCAGCAAGGGGCATGGAACCATCGTCAGCTCGCTGCGCCGGGCGGGGCGCTACAAGGAGATGATCCAGCGCATTCTGCGGGAAGAGGGCGTGCCGGAGGACCTGATCTATCAGGCGATCGCGGAGTCCGGTTTCCAGACGCAGGCGCTGAATGCACGCTCCGGCGCGGCCGGCATGTGGCAGTTCATGCCCTACCGCGGCGCGTATGGCCTGGAGCGCGACGGGTGGGTGGACGAGCGTTTCGATCCGGAGAAGGCCACTCACGCGTACGCGCGCGAGATCAAGAAGAACTACGAACAATTGGGCGACTGGTACCTGGCGATGGCGGCTTACGACTGGGGCGCAGGCAATGTGCAGAAGGCGGTGCAGCGCACCGGGTATGCGGATTTCTGGGAGCTCTACCGCCGCAACAATCTGCCGCTGGAGACCAAGAACTATGTCCCGATCATCCTGGCAGCCGCGATCATGGCGAAAAATCCTGCGCGCTATGGATTGACGGATTTGAATCCGGATCCGCCGGTGGTGGAGGATACGGTGACCACGCATGGCGCGGTGGACCTGCGGCTGGTGGGCGATATCGTAGGTGCGCCGGTGCAGGAGATCGCGGGGCTGAATCCCAGCTTGCTGCGGATGACGACGCCGCCGGACGATACCTACAATTTGCATCTGCCGCCGGGGACCAAGGACCTGTACACGGCGGCCATCGCCGAGATTCCGGAAGACAAGCGCATCACCTGGCGCTACCATCGTGTGCTGCCGGGTGAGACGCTCGACAGCGTGGCACGAACCTATCATGTGACGCCGGCCGATCTTGCCTTCGTCAATCAGCTTGCGCCGTCCGCCGGCCTGGATGGCGAGGATGCACTGGTCATTCCCGTAGCGGCGGCGGCCAGCATGGCACGCAACACGCGCTATCGCGTGCAGCGGGAGGACACGCTGGTGACGGTGGCGGACCGCTTCAACGTGACTACCGTACAACTGCGCCGCTGGAACCATCTGCGTTCGGGCGCCATCCGCAGCGGACAGACCTTGTACGTGGCGGAGCCGGCGCACATCTCTACGTCTTCCGCCCGGAGGCGTGGACACGGGGTAAAACATAGCAGCACCACGCGTGGCGCGAAGACTTCGGCGCGCGGTGCGAGCGCATCGCACAAGGCCGCGCACGCAACCTCCAGCAAAAAATCACATCCCAAGTGAGAGCATTACCGGCGCGGCCGTTGCAGGTGCAAGATAAGCGCGAGTACGAAGGCGTATGCTGGCACACACTTACTGCTTGCGTTCGGTTGGCAGACGGATGCATGCTGTTGCTATAATCCGCGCCGCAGGTACATCACATGATTTGCGGTGACTGCCAGAGTGGAGTCCAACAGGACCCGAAGCCCGGAGGCGCACAGATGCAGGACGAACGGAAGCTCTATATGTACAACGAAGGCGACAGCGAACCCGAAGAAGGCGAGTACTCCGACGAGATGGAGGATGAACTCGACGACGATGAAGAAGAGGAAGAGGTAAGCGTGTCTGTCTCGTCGGTGGACGATGATGACGAGGATGAAGACGAAGAGGACGAGTTGGAAGGACGGGCGGAGAATCTTTCGTCCAACCGCGGGCTAGAGCAGGGCGGCATGGAGCAGGGGGCGGCCGCGGCCGGCCGGGCTTCGGGCTCGCGCGCGTCGGCGAAGGGTTCAGCATCGCGTTCGTCTTCCGCGAAGAAAGCGCCGGCGAAGAAAGCGGCAGGCGCCAGGAAGGCAGCGGGAAAGAAGAGTTCAGGATCTGCCGCTAAGAAGAGCAGCAAGGGCGCCAAGAGCGGCGGGAAGGCTACCAAATCGGCAGCCGGCAAGAAGGGCGCTAGCAGGAAATCCAACCAGCGAGGTACTCCTTTGGCTGTAAGAAAATCGGCAACAAAGAAGTCGTCAGCAAAGAAGGCTCCGGCGAAGAAGGCCGCGGCGAAGAAGTCCAGCTCAACCAAGAAGACTGCGACCAAGAAGGCTGCGAAGAAGAAGAGCGCAACCAAGAAGTCCGGGAGGAGGTCCGCAACCAAGAAGGCGTCTGCCAAGAAATCGAGCAGCCGCAGCAAGTAACCGTTTCACCGCAGTGTTGTAGATCTGAGGCAAGCAAAAAAGCCCGGCCATGGCCGGGCTTTTTTGCGTCTGCAGATAAATTCTCGTCGAGCGGCGCACGCTGCGCGGCTGAGACGCGTTTCAGGCCCTGCCGCATATATGTCTACGCGCTCTTCTTCTCCATCTGTTCCAGCGCGGAGAGCACCTCTTCGCTATGGTTCGCCGGATCGACCCCGGTCCACACCTTGACGATCTTGCCCTGCGGATCGATGAGGAAGGTATTGCGCTTGGCGATCTTCATGCCCATGTAGTTGCCGAGCGAACCATAGTCGGCCACCACCTTCTTGTTCTGATCGGAGAGCAGCTTGAAGGTGAGCCCCTGCTTGGCGCAGAACTGCTTGTGGCTGTCAGTGGAGTCGACGCTCACGCCGACTACTACCGAATCGAGCTTCTCGTACTTCGCGATATCGCGCTGGAAGTTGTGCGCCTCGAGCGTGCAGCCGGAGGTCATGTCCTTGGGATAGAAGTACAGCACGATCCACTTGCCGGGGAAGCTGGACAAGCTCACCTGCGAGCCGTCCTGCGACGGAAGCGTGAACTGCGGCGCCTGCTGGCCGGCTTGCGGCACGGCCGCGTCTGCCGCGGATGCGTGCCGGATGGTGACGACTCCCAGGACGACGCCCAGGATGAGAACGACAAGGAGTGCGTAGCGCGTGATGGACATGACGAGTGCTTCCTCCGTGGTGCGAACAATCGTTGGTTCATAGTGCTTTGGTTGAGCGGCGCTTCGCGCCGGATTTTCAAAAACAGGATGTAGCAGATTCCTTCGACCTCGCTCAGGACAGGCTTTCGACTTCACCTTTCGTTTACGCTCAGGAAGACAAGAGCGTGATACAGGATCAGGACGAGACCGGCCGGGCGACGATGGTGATGCCTGCGGCATCGGCCAGAGCCTTGACCGCGGGCAGGTCGAAGATAAGTGTGCGCTCCGCCTCGATGCCAAGGCAAGTGGCATGGGCCGAGCGCATGGTCTCGATGGTCTTTTCGCCGATCACCGGCACGTCGAAACGCATGTCCTGCCGGGGCTTGGCGACTTTGACCACGGTGAGGCTACGGGCAAGTGTCGAGGCCTGATCTTCGAGCGACTTCATCAGTGCGCCGGCGCGTTCGATGGTGGCATCGGTGCCCTCCATGGCTTCAATGGCCACGCAGGCCTGCCCGGCAACCACTACGGTTTGTCCGATGTCGTAGCCGGCGATGCCCAGCGCAACCGAGCGGGCGTACTCCAGATCCTTCTGCTCCTCTTCGTCTGGGGGACGCGCGGTCAAGACGCCGGGCGCAGCCAGCAGCGGCTCCAGATACGTGGTGGAGGAGATGAGCACGATGCCTTCATCGCCGAGAACCTTGGCGACGGCGCCCAGCAACATGTCGGTGTTGCGCGTGCGCAGGTTCAGCAGCAGCTTGGCCAGCCGCCAGTCGGGACGGATGCTGGAGAAGATCTGCTTGTGCTTCACCTGACCAGCCATCACGGCGCGGGTGACACCTTCACGCTGAAATGTCTCGATGAGGCGCGACAATTCGCCGAGGGAAAGCCAATGCACGGAGATGGCGTTGTCATTGGCGGCGCGCTGCTCGATCTCCGGATCGGTCTCTTCCCGGATGGCGGCGACAACCACGTGTTCGCCGTGTGCGCGGGCGGCATCGAGCAGCAGAAACGGAAAGCGACCGTTGCCGGCAATAAGCCCCAGCTTACCGGGACCCACTTTGCCGGTCATAGGGCTACTTGAGCACTCCGCGCGCGGAGGAGGCGATGAAGTCGATGAGATACTCCACCTCTGCGCTTGCGCATGCCTCGTCGCGCAATTTTGCGAGCGCCTGGCTGGTGTTCATCTTTGCCGCCAGCAGCATGCGGTAGGCGTGCTGCAGATGGTGGAGCTGCTCGCGGGAAAATCCGCGGCGTTGCAGGCCGATCTTGTTCAGGCCGAAGGCGTGCGTCTCTCGGCGGGCAGAGGTGAGCGAGTAGGGCAGCACGTCCTGCGTGATGGTAGTCCCGCCGCCGACGAAGGCGTGCGTGCCGATGCGGCAGAACTGATGCACCGGGCAAAGCGCGCCGACGGTGGCGTAGTCTTCGACCAGCACGTGGCCGGCGAGCGTGGCGCCGTTCGCCAGGATGCAGCCGTCGCCGATGATGGAGTCATGGCCGATGTGGGCGTAAGCCATGATGAGGCAATCGCTGCCCACACGGGTGATGCCTCCCCCTTTCGCCGTACCGCGGGAAATAGTGACCGACTCGCGGATGACCGTGTCGTCGCCCACCTGCAGACGCGTGGGTTCACCGGCGTATTTCAGATCCTGCGGGGCCACGCCGACGGCGGCGAAGGAGTAGACGCGCACCCGCGCACCGAGCGTGGTGTGGCCATCCAGCACCACGTGGGAGACCAGCTCGCAGCTTTCGCCGAGCACCACCTGCGGGCCGACGATGCAGAATGGACCTACCGTGCTGGATTGCGGAACGACGGCTCCCGGAGCGACGACAGCGGTCGCGTGGATGCTCACTCGGTGGTCACTCCTGCGAGCTGCGGAGCGTTCTCCGGCGGCGCGACGGCGTCCTCCTTCTTCCGACGGGGAACGAGCTGGCACATCACCACGGCCTCGCACACCAGCTTGCCTTCGACCAGGACATTGCCCTGCATGCGGACCGCGCGGGTCTTCCAGTTGAGCACTTCCACCTCGATACGCAGCTGGTCTCCGGGCACCACGGGACGGCGGAACTTGGCGCGTTCAATGCCGGTGAAGACCATCAGCTTGTCGGCGCGGTCGGGCACCTCGGTCAGCAGCAGCGCCCCGCCGGCCTGCGCGATGGCCTCGACCATCAGCACGCCGGGCATGATGGGGTAGTCGGGGAAGTGGCCCTGGAAAAATGGTTCGTTGATGGTGACATTCTTGAGCGCAACGATGCGCTGCATGCGCGCAATCTCGACCACGCGATCGATCAGCAGGAAGGGATAGCGATGGGGCAGGATGGCCATGATGTCGTTGACGTCGAGCGTCGTGGCCTGAGTGTTGAGCTGAGCTTGCGTCGCGTTCTCGTTCGTCTGGCTTTCCATACTCGCGACACCGATTATAGAACGCAGTGGTCAAGGGGCGGGCAGGCGGCTGCGGCTAGCTTGCGAACGCCTGTACTTCGCGCTCAATCTGCTTCGCGGATTGCTTGCGCGCCTTACTCAGATCGTGCGACTGTTGCAGGTTGAGCCAGAACTCCGGACTCATCTTGAAGTAGCGCGCCAGGCGCAGAGCGGTATCAGGTGTGACGGCGCGCCGGCCGTGCACGATCTCCCCCACGCGGGTTGCCGGTACCCCGATATCGATCGCCAGTTTGTTCTGGCTGATGCCCATCGGCTTGAGAAACTCCTCTGCAAGAATCTCTCCGGGATGCGTAGTGACACGCTGTACGTTCCAGCCACCGGCCGGCCTATTGATGCGCATGACCCTAGTCCTCTTTCTAACTGCCACTATGGTTATTTAGTGGTAGTCCACAAGCTCTACATCGTGCGCGCCATCGTTCCAAACGAAGCAGATGCGGTACTGATCGTTGATGCGGATGCAGTGCTGTCCTTCACGGTCCCCCACCAGCGCTTCCAGATGGTTTCCCGGAGGAACCTTCAGATCGGAGAGCTGCTGTGCATTGTCGATCTGATCCAGCTTCCTATACGCCACCCTTGCGATGTTGCTCCACCGCTTGTTCTTCCCGGTCTCGAAGAGGCTTGCAGTGTTGGCGTCTCTGAAGCTCTTGATCACAGGATTATAGTATAACGCTTAACGTTATAAACAGACACGATTCTGCAAGTCCCCGGTCTCTCATTCCGGCATCCCGTGAGGGCATCCGCCGGGTCTGGAATATCCAGCATCGGACCTGCCTCCTCGCGCGCCAGCAAGCCGATAGCTTTACTTCTTCAGCTTCGCCGCGGTGGCGTCCACGTTGAACATCGCCGGCGGCAGGGCTCCGCCGTAGATGGCGTTGTATAGAAATCGCTGGTTGGTCATGTCGTCGTTATGAAAGCGGGTGAGGGTGAACGCGGTGGGGAAGCCGCTGATGGTGTGGTAATCGTCATACTCCTCCGCCTCGGTGTTCTTGTCTTTGTACACCGGGTCGCGCCATTCAAAGCTCTTGCGTAGCGGCAGGTGGGTCTCGGCGTCGAGCTCAAGGGTGACGTTGTCGTTGGTGGTCGAGAGCAGCGTGATCTTGTCCGCCAGATGGCGTTCGACGGTCTCCTGCCCGCCGTAGATCAGGATGGTTCCGGGATCCTTCAGCCAGGTACGCACGACGACGCCGACGGAGTGGTCTCGCCGGCGCAGATAGTCGTCAAGCTGATCCTTGGGCAGCGCGCGCTTGCCGCGATAGGTCACCTCCCAGCCTTCGTTGCCGGTAAAGATCTGCGCGACCTGCCGCTTCTTGCCAAACTCCACGCGCTCCTTATCCGGTGGCGCGTAGTAGTCAAAAAAATCCGTGATGTCGCCGGTAGGCTTGCCCTGGTAGAAACCCGAGGTGCGGCCGATCAGCTCATAGCCGGGCAGGTTGAGCCACGCCGCACCTCCGAGCGCCTTCACCATGGTGTCGAGCAGTGCGCGGGCCTTCTGGTCGTTCTGTTTGCCCGCGGCATCTTCCTGTCCGTGCAGCGGCCCGGGCAACGCGAAGACGCACAGCAGTGCGACGCAGGGCAGAGCAACAATGCGGAGCCTCTTCATAGCTTCAGCCTACCAACACCGCGCCACCGTTGACGTTGAGCACCTCGCCGCTGATGAACCCGGCGTAAGGGGTGCATAGGAACAGGATGGGGCCGGCGATCTCGCGGACATGGGCAACGCGGCCGACCGGGATGACGGAATGGATCCTGTCGCGTCCCTCCGGCGTGCTCAGCGCGGGCGCGGACATCTCTGTTCCTACCCACCCCGGGGCGACGCAGTTGACGTAGATGGCGTCTCGCGCGAGTTCGCTCGAAAGGCTTTTGGTCAGGCTGATGAGCGCGCCCTTGGTCACGGCGTAATCAGAGTGGAAGGCCTCGCCTCGTTGCCCGGCCGTGGAGCTGACGAGCACAATATGTCCATTCGCCTGACCAGGCTCGGAGTGCGGCTGCTCCTGCATCTGGTTCTGCATCTCAACGACCGCGGCCTGCACCAGCCCGAAGACGCTGTCGAGGTTCACCCCGACTGTGCGGCGCCACTGCGAATCGGCCATGGTCGCGATGGGAGCATCCTGCGGCGGCCAGATGCCGTGGTTGACGATCAGGCAATCGATACGGCCAAAGGTCTCGACCGTCTTCCGCACCAGCGCGCGGCCGCTCTCGGCAGAGTCGAGGTCCTGTTCAAACGCGCAGCAGTGCTGCTCCCCGCCGCACTCCGCAACCAGCTCTTCGGCAGGCGCGCGGGCCACGCGGTAGTTGAAGGCGACGGTGGCGCCGGCCGCGCTGAAGAGCCGCACAGTATCCGCGCCGATACCGCGCGAACCACCTGTGATGAGCGCGACTTTGCCGGGAAGCGAAAGCGGAACGCCGGGCTTGCTGTCATCCATAGCATCGACGCTACGAAGTTCTAAAGAAAAGCGCAAGCCGGGAAGGCGAGCGCTGTCTGTCAAGGCTGCTTCGCTTTGGCCTTTTTCACCTTTGGCCTGGCGGCGCTTGTGGCCTGCAGCTTCTTGCGCTCGGCAATCAGCTTGCGCTGCTCCGCCGGCGGCATCGCCAGCACATCCTGCACGCGGCGGGGCAGCCTGGCCGCGGTTAACGTATGCGCCTGGCGAAGACGGTCTTCCAGCTCCGGCGCACGCAGAGCACTCCACCGCTCGAGCGCGACCCAGTAGATGCGCGCCATATAAGGAGCCGGGACAACGCCCTCGCGCTCCACCAGTTCGGCGAAACCTTCCCGTCCGGCGGCAAAGGAGAGGACAGCCCGCCCATCCCCATCCAAATTGAGCAGCGCGAACATCTTGCCGCCGATGGCCTTGTCGCCCACCCAAAAGACCAGATTCGCGCCCCATTGCATGGTTTCGACCACATGGGGCAAGGTGAGCAGAAATGCACGCGCGCGTTCGCTATCCATGGTTTGGCGCCTCCTTACCCGGCGTATGCGGGGGTATGCCTGCCGCGAATGCCGGGCCGCAACTGGCTGCTGCATGGTTCACAGCGCGCGCAGCGCCGCGCAGAAGCAATCGATCTCCTCGCTGGTGTTGTAGTAGTGCACCGATGCGCGCACGACCGCGTCCAGGCCGCGCTGCTCCATGTCCAGCAGCGTGGCGCTGCGCGGGCTGACCCGGACCAACATCTGCTGCGCGGCGAGCCGGCCGAGGATACCCTCGGGGGAGTAGAGGGCATGAGTGAAGGTGACGATGCCGCACTGCATCCGTCCGCGGTCCTGCACCGTGACTCCGGGAATCTCCCATAGTTGCGCGCGCAGTTCGGCGGCGACGTGCTGCACCCGCACGGCAATGGCTTCAAGGCCGAGGTCCAGTGCGTACGCAACCGCCCGGCCAACGCCAAGGCGGCAGGCTGCGGAGGACTCCCAGGCCTCAAATCGCTTAGCGTCATCGCGCATTCGGTAGCTCTCCGCGCCGGTCCACTCCGCGGCGTGCATGTCCAGCAGTGGGGGCTCCAGTTGCGATAGCAGGCTGCGGCGCACGTAGAGGAAGCCCGTGCCGCGGGGGCCGCGCAAGTATTTGCGGACGGTGGCGGAGAGGATATCGCAGCCGAGCGCTGCCACATCGAGCGGCAGTTGACCGGCGCTCTGGCAGGCGTCCAGCAGAAAAGGGACGCCGAAGCGCCGCGCCAGCCGGCCGACCTCGGCGGCAGGCTGCACCAGCCCGTTGTTGGTGGCTATATGGGTGAGCGCGATCAGCCGCGCACGATCGTCGCGTTCCAGCGAGGCTTCAAGGGCGCCAAGGTCGATGACGCCCTCGCCATCGCCGGGGATCACTTCAATTTTCGCGCCAGTGCGGCGCGCCACTTGCAGGAAGGCGATGTAGTTGCTGGCGTATTCGTTCTGCGCCGTCAGGATGCGGTCGCCGGGGCGCAGCGGAAGCGCATAGAAGGCCATGTCCCAGGCGCGGGTCGCGCTTTCCGTCAGCGCGATCTCATCCGCGTGTGCGTTGAGCAGCGTCGCGATGCCGGCATACACGCCCGCAAGCTCCGATGCCACGGCGTCCGCCGCTTCGTAGCCGCCGATGCGCTCTTCGAGCCGTAAATGTTCGATGACGCGCTCGACCACGGGACGCGGTGGAAGGCTCGCTCCCGCGTTGTTGAAGAAGATGCGGTCCCCGCATCCGGCGGTATCTGCGCGCAGGCGGGCGATGTCCAGCGATCTCTCGGCCATGCTCCTCTTTATACTGAAACTCGACCATGCCTGAATTTCTGCCCATTGAGGAACAACTGGAGTATCTGCAGAAGGGCGCGGCCGAGATCATCCGCAGCGCCGATCTGCTTGCGCGCCTGGACCAGTCTCGCCAAAACGGCCGCCCGCTGCGGGTGAAGGCCGGCTTCGACCCCACCGCCCCCGATCTGCACCTGGGCCACACCGTGCTGATGCGCAAGCTCAAGCACTTCCAGGACCTTGGACATCAAGTCATCTTCATGATCGGGGACTTCACTTCGCTCATCGGCGACCCCACGGGCCGCTCGGTGACGCGCAAGCCGCTGACGCGCGCGCAGATTGACGAGAACGCCCAGACCTATACCGCGCAGGTCTTCCGCATCCTGGATCGGGCCAGGACCGAGGTGCGCTTCAACTCCGAGTGGCTGGACAAGCTGGGCTTTGAAGGCGTCATCCGGCTGGCGGCGCAATTTACCGTCTCGCAGATGCTGGAGCGGGAGGAATTTCACAAGCGCTTTCAGGAGGAGAAGCCTATCTCCATGCACGAGATGCTCTATCCGCTGGCCCAGGGCTATGATTCGGTCGCGCTCCAGGCAGATGTGGAGCTGGGCGGCACGGACCAGAGATTCAACCTGCTGGTTGGCCGCGAACTGCAGCGGCACTACGGCCAGCCGTCGCAGATCGTGCTGATGACCCCCATCCTGGAGGGGCTGGATGGGGTGCAGAAGATGTCCAAGTCGCTGGGCAACGCGATCGGCATCCATGAGCCTGCGCCCGAGATGTACGGCAAGCTGATGTCCATCTCCGACGCACTGATGTGGAACTACTGGACGCTGCTGACCGATCTGCGGCAGAGCGAAGTCGATGCGCTGCGCGCGGCGGTGGCCAGCGGGACCGAGCACCCCATGGAGGTGAAGAAGCGGCTGGCGCGGACCATCGTTGCGGACTTCCACGGCGAAGCGGCAGCCCTGCGCGCGGATGAGGGCTGGGCACGGCAGTTCCAGCGTGACGAGACGCCGGAGGATGTGGAAGAGGTAGAAATAGCGGCGGCTGAGCTGGGCTGGCTGGCGGAACAGCCCTCGGTACGGGCGGATAGGTTGCTGGTAAAGCTGGGGCTGGCGGATTCCGCCAGCGACGCGAGGCGCAAGGTGAAGCAGGGGGCGGTGCGCGTAGGTGGAGACGTGGTGCAGGGCACCCACCTGGGAGTGCCGTCGTTGCCGGTGCGATTGGCGGTTCGGGCGGGGAAGCGGGCGAAGGCGGCGTTGCTGCGCTGACGGCAGATCCAGTAAGACCCACCTTGGCTGCGCCAGGATGGGGCACCCGGCGTATCGGATGCCAACTAGGCTGCGTGGCTGCCGGAGTAGAGTTCGGTGAGCTTGTGGATGAGGTCGTCGTAGCTGCTGGCTTCGAGCTGAACCTCAGTGCCGGTGCTGAGCTGTACGAAGGCCAACTGGCGCTTGCGGTCCAACGCGATACTCGCAATCTGATCCAGGGGAATCGCTCGCGATTTCTCCAAGGCGTATGCGAGTTCGAAGGCTTTCATCAAGGGCAGCTCCAGGAGCACAGAGGGGACGGCATAACCACATATAGGATCGCGGCGATCCTGCCTCGGAAGACCTCGCTAGAAATCCCTCCCCCGAAAGATTCCTAGCGAAGCAGTCCAGGGCAGAACCACCGCATGAACTCACCATACAGGCATCCAGAGCTATGTATAGAACTATACGGTAACAAAAGCCAAACTATGCGGTAACGCCGGGTAACCTTTACTCTCTATATGCAATTAATTGCAAATTCTTGTTACAGCGAAATGCCGGGGGGAGATAGCAGCAGCAGGAAATTGTCTAACTGCGGCGAGCGCTCCACTCACAACTGGATGTTGACGAACTCCGAGGCGGGCTCGCCAGGCGTGGTCTGCAGGCTCTGCGGCGCGCGCCAGTGGTCGATGTACGAGATCTGGTGCACGCAGGAGACGGTGCAGTTGGGGGCGCAGGTCTTTTCCGTGCGGAACTCGCGGTCGAGATCGGCCTGGGTGTACTCGGCCAGCGGCGTGCCCGGCCATCCGCGCTGCTGCGAGCAGTAGTGCACCAGCCCGTCTTCGCAGATGTAGAGGTAGCGTGAGCCGGCGCGGCAGCGCCAGTCGTTCGGCTGGCCGTTGGCAATGGCTTCCTGGAAGCGGTTGAAGCGCGAGTAGTTCTTCTTCTCGAGCTCCATCATCTCGTAGTAGATGCGCCGCTCTTCGTTGACCAGTGGCTTCAATTGCCCATCGCCATCATGAATGATGCCGATGGTGGAGGTGAAGCCCAGCTCCAGCGCGCGGCGCCCGATGGTCAGCGCGTCCTGCGGGTTCTTGATGCCGCCGCCCACCACGGAGTTGATGTTGACGTGGAACTCGGCGTACTCAGACAGGAACTGGAGCTTCTTGTCCAGCACCTTAAGGCTCTTCTTTGAGATCTCATCCGGCTGCACGTTGTCGATCGAGATCTGCATGTGGTCAAGGCCGGCCTTGTTCAGCCGCTCGATGCGCTCCGGCATCAGGAAGTAGCCGTTGGTGATCATGCCGGCGAGCCGGCCATGGTAGCGAATGCGCGCGATGATCTGGTCTAAATCGGGATGGGTGAGCGGTTCGCCGCCGGAGATGGTGATGATGCTGGTGCCCAGCCGCGCCAGGTGATCGATACGGCGCAGCATCTCGGCCACGGGCACCGGCTCGGAGACCTTGTCGTACTCATTGCAGTAGGCGCAGGAGAGATTGCAGAACCGCATGGGCACGATCTGCGCCATCACCGGGTGGCGGGTGGAGGCCAGCGCATGCCCCACGATGCCGAGCTCGCGCAGCTTGCGTGTGGCAGCCTTGACCGTCGACTTCTTACGGGCGCGGAGAGGCGGAGTGTGGAGAGCAGTGGACATGAACGGCTATCTCTCGATTATACCGTCCGAACCAATGCGGACCGGGGATGCGGGGCGCGGTCCAGCATAGCAGCGGGGCATCCGCGCGGGGTCATGGCTCAGGCGGGCGAGCTCTCACGCAAGAGATCGAGGAATCGATCGAAGTGAGCGGCGCGATCGCGCATCTCGTGTTCCTCCCGCAGCAGGGAATCGGTGCGGGGAGCATCCACCGTGATGCTTAGGTTCCGCACGCGGTGGTTGCGCATTACGGAGAGCGCGACGGGGCGCCCCGGATTGCCGCGCAGCACTTCAAGCCATTCGGCGCGCCCGGCGAGCGGCGAATCGTTGGCACGCAGGATGATGTCACCGGCCTGCAGGCCTGCTACGGCCGCGGGGCTCCTGGCCTCCACGCTCTTCACCAGCAGCCCGGAGCCTGCTTTGACACCGAAGAATTTCGCAAGCTGCGCGCCCAGCGGATCCACCTGTGCGCCGACGTACAGCAGCTTCTCCTCCGGCGAGGGATCGGCTGTGGCGCCGTTCCAGAAGCTGTGCTGCGAGGCGAAGCCGGAGATGAGCGGCGTGGCATCGGGTACCGGCACATGGAAATGGCGTGCCCAGGCCTGCTGGGCCAGCACCTCGCGGTCGGCAAGCTGCAGGTGCGCCGTCATGGGCTTGCCGTTGCGCAGATAGCCGACCGTGATGTGCTTGCCCACCGGGAAATCGCGCATGACGCGGCGCAGCATATCGGAATCGGCGACGGTCTGTCCGTCGATCGATTCAATCACGTCGCCGCGGCGCAGGCCGGCCTTGCAGGCGGGGGCATCGTGGTCCAGCGCGATGATCTCCGCGCCGGTTACGTCCTTGAGCTTGAGCCGTTGCGCGCTCTCCGCATCCACATCGCGAATGTCTACGCCCAGGTAACCGGAGGAGGCGCTAATGACGGTGAACTGCGGGGGCGGCTCATCGGCCTGCTGCAGTGCGGCGGCAAAGAGCGGGGACGCCAGCGCGAGAGCGGCGACAGCGGCCGGGAGATGCAGCCAGCGGGGCGGGGCCATGTGGGGAAACTCCTAGACAAAAAGGAGGATAGGCAACGCTTGTAAGACGGCAGCCATGCGGGAATGTCACCCAATTGTCAGCGCGGGGTCCCGCGCCCATTCTAGCGCCCCCGGGCTGCCTGGGCGAAGCGATTCCCAGCCGGTACCGGATCATCGGATTTTCTGGGCGGGGTTACTGGACGGGCGGGATCTGGCTCAACACCTGCTGCGAGACGGTACGGATCCGCGGGTTGCCGTCCTGCGAGGCGACCGTGTGGAGCACCTGTTGCACGCTTGAGTCCGCGCTGACCGGGGCGAGCATGGCGATAGCCTCGGAGCGGACAGCGGGATCGTTGTCATCGAGCACTGCCTCGAGCATCGCGTCGCGCACGTGCATGTCGTCGGCCACGTAGGAGGCGAGCCCGTGCAGCGCCTGCTGCCGTACCTGCGAGTTGGGATCGTAGCGCAGGGCTACCAGGAAGGCGTTGCGCACAGCGTCGTCATTGCCGCAGTCGCGTCCCTCGCCGCAGGCGGCGGCCAACAGGCCCAGGGCGCTGCCGGCCACCGCCGGTCCCATGGGGCTGCGCGCGCCGGCAACCAGCAGCTCGCGGATGGCGGGGTTGTCCGCGGGACCGACGGCAACCTCGGGCATCAGGCGCAGGTATTCCACCTGCACCATTCCCGAGTCCGGCTGCACGGAGACGTTGCTGACGCCGGCGATGGCGATCGGGCCTTCAGGCGCGACGAGGTGAGTTTGGGCAGCAGGGCGCTGCGTCTGGTAGCCGGCAAAGCCACCCAGGGCCAGACCGCCGCAGAGCAAGGCGGCCGCCGCCACGGGTGCGGTGCGCAGCAGCCGGAAGTCCGTCCGGATGGACTGCCGCGCGCGCTGAATCCAGGAGGGACGTGGCATGCGGTCCAACGCTTCGTCCAGGCGGACACGGGTCTGCGCCAGCAGACTTGGCGAGGGTTCCGCCATAGGCAGAACCGTCATCGCGCCGGACATCGTCTGGGCGATCTGCAGCTCCTCGCGGCAGGCGGGGCAGCCGGCCAGATGTTGCTCCAGGGCATGGCAGCCTTCGTCGGAGAGCTCGCCATAGAGGAACAGCGTGATCTGCTCGCGCGCCGCCTCGCAGTCGAGGGGGGTGAGATCGAAGGGGCGCTTGCCGAGGCCGGTGGCAGAGCGCCAGCTCACCGGACCACCGCCAGGCTGGCGCGCAGTTTCTTGGTCGCGCGGAAGAGGGTGTTCTTCGCGGTCTCCTCGGTGGTCTGGAGCATCTCGCCGATGGTACGCAGGCGGAGGCCCTGGTAGTGCTTCAGCTCGAAAACCATGCGCTCGCGCGGGGTCAGCGTGCCCAGGGCAGCCTGGATCTGGGCGCCCAGCTCCTTACGCTCCAGCTCCCGGGCGGGGTTGGCGGAGGCGCGCTCGTCCGAGACGGTGCCCAGCAGATCCAGTTCCTCACCGGAGGCGTCAACAATGGTGGCCTGTTCTTCCCGGCGGGTCTTGCGGCGGCGCATCAGGTCCAGGCACAGGTTGGTGACGATGCGGTAGATCCAGGTGTAGAAGGAGCACTCAAAGCGGAAGTTGCCGATGTAGCGGTAGGCCTTGAGGAAGGCCTCCTGCGAGATGTCCTGCGCGTCGGACTCGGAGCCGAGCAGGTGCAGCGCCAGGCGCAGCACCGCGCCATCGTATTGGCGCACCAAGGCGTCGAAGGCCGGACGCGAGCCCTTCTGCGCCTGACGGATGAGCTCCGTCTCCGATGCCCGTTCTTCCGCGCTTGCCGCCATTCTAGTGCGGGATTTTAGTCCCCGCGCGGCAGCAGCCAGAGCCGCGTCGTGAGGTAGGCCCGTGTTCAACGTGCCGTGCGCCATGGTGAGAACGTCCGTCGCCATCTGCCATCCACTCCCGTCGCCCAGGGGAAAGCTGGCCGCCAGGGCTACATGCGTAGACGTGCGAGCAGGCCATTTGTAATCAAAATCTTTTGCAGTCGCAGGCTTTCATCCCGAGGGAGCGGAGCGAGTCGAGGAATCTGCTTCTCCGTCTGTCTTCCAGCTATCCTCCGGCGGGTGCCCCATCCTCAGCGATCCGCCTCTGGGAGCGAAGGTTGGGAGGCCGCAGGTCTTGTGGTCTGACCGGCAACCTCAAGCCGCCCGTCGTCCGCCAACCTCCGCTACACTCGTGCCTATGAATGAACGGTTTCCATGGGCGGATGAGGCCCCCGGCGCCTCCCCTTCCCGGTCAGGCGCGGCGGAATCAGGCACAACGGCCAAAGGGGCGGGGTGGGTGGTCGCGCACTGCGACGGCGGATCGCGCGGCAATCCCGGTCCGGCGGGCTTCGGCGTGGTGCTGGAGCATGAATCCGGCACTCCGGTAGCGGAGCTGAGCGAGTTTCTGGGGGTGAAGACCAACAACTTCGCGGAGTATTCCGGCCTGCTGGCGGCGCTGGAATACGCCCTGACGCACGGGCACCCTCGGCTGCGCGTAGTCGCCGACTCCGAGCTGATGGTGAAGCAGATGAAGGGGCAGTACCGGGTGAACAGCCCGGAGCTGCGGCCCCTGTGGGAAGAAGCCAAGCGCCGGGTGGTCCGGCTGGAGCGGTTCGAGATCCAGCATGTGCTGCGCGGCAAGAACAAGGGCGCGGACCGGCTGGCGAACCTGGCCATGGACCGCGGGACTGGCCGCACGGTGGTGGAAACGCGGAGCCTTCCGGCGCCTGCAGGACAAGCCGCGGAGGTCCCGAAGATCACCCGGACTCCGGCGCAGCCGCGCTCCAGCCCCGGCCGCTCCATCCCGGATCAGGAGCACAGGGCGCCGGAGCGTAAAACCCCGATCCTTCGGGGCTTTGTAAAAAACGGCGTCGTCCACCTGCTGGAGGGCGAGCTGCCGGAGAATGCCTTCGTGCGGGTGACGCTTGAATAGCCGCACCCTTGCCAGGTAGCGTCAGGGCTGGTTGCGCAGCAGAGGCTTTTGGATGTGCGTAGGCACGGACAGGATCTGGTCTGGCAGTATTGCGTCCAGGCGGCGGCGACCGAGTAGTCGAACGTAGCCAAGGTACTCCCCGCGATCAGCTTCGAGGGCCTTGATCTCCGCTTCATTGTCTGGGGCTATGAGCCTGTGCCAGTCCAGCCATAGCTGGGAACCGTCCGGCATCGTATCCGCAATCTCGATGTCCATGATGTTGGTGCGCTCCCAGTGGCGGCGCCACCAGGGTGCAGAATGCAGGCACCAGAGATCGTCCGTCCACCAGTCGCGAAGATGTTCCGGAATAAGGCTGTCAATCTCTTGCATCAGGCCAGCCCCGGCGATGCCGATAGCTCCGCCAGGCTTCACGAATCGGGCAAGGTAGTTGAGGTACAGATCGTCTGTGCCGTAATAAGAGAAGGAATCGAGCGACACGATGGCGTCGAAGAATTCGTCCCTGAAGGGCAGCCACCGGGCGTCAGCATGCACGGGAAAAACGCTGTGTTCGACTCCGCCATCGCGGATTCTCTGGGCGTTCTCCGCGGCACTGAACCACAGATCGGTGGCCCAGACTTGAACTCCAAATTCACGATGGAGGAAGATCGAGGACGCGGCGCGTCCGCAGCCAAGGTCGAGTACCCGCATTCGGGGTCGCAGATCGAGCGCGGACGTGAGCCACTCGGCCATCCAGAGGGGGTTCGCCGCCCCGCTGATGCTGGCAAGGAGCCATTCGGGGTTATATTGCGCAGACCGGGGAAATCGCTCTGACATGGGGAGACGGTCTGAGATCGTATGGGCCTCCGTTCTCGCACTCTAGCCCGGGCTGCGACGAGTACACACCGGACTCAGCCTTGCAGCAGGCGAGGGACGCGGCAGGAACCCGCGCTTCGACCGAAGGCCTGGCTACGCCGTCGCTCCCAGCTCCGTCTTGACCAGTTCGCTCACCTGACGCCCGTCTGCGCGCAGGCCGCTGCCTGCGATTTTGGCCTGTACCACCTTCATCACCGTGCCCATCTCGCGCGCGGTCGGCTTGTGGCCGCTGGCCGCGGTCACCTCACCGATCGCCGCCTGCACCAGGGGACGGATCTCCGCCTCACCCGCTGCCTTCGGCATGTAGGCCTCAATCAGCTCGATCTCCGCCGCCTCCTTCGCGGCCAGTTCCGGACGGTTGCCTTTGGTGAACTGGTCGATCGAATCGCGCCGCTGTTTGATCATCGTGGTCAGCGTCTGCAGCGCCTCGACCTCGCTCAGCGGCTCGCGCTTCTCGATCTCCTTGTTCTTGATCGCCGTCTTCACCAGGCGCAGTGTGGTCACACGCTCCGCATCGCGCGCCTTCATGGCCGTGACGATGTCCTGATTGACGCGCTCCGCGATGGTCATGGTACCTGCTCTCTTCTGGCTCTTTCTGCGAGCCAACCCACCATTATAGAAAGTCTTCTCCATCCGGCCGCTCGATACAATTGAGTTAACACCCGCAATGCACCTTGAGCATGCATCCAGGGAGGATGCGCCTACGATGATTCGCAAGACCCGTCTGTTCACCCCCGGGCCCACACCGCTGCTCCCCGCTGCGCAGTTTGCCATGGCCGCGGCCGATCTCCACCACCGCACGCCGGAGTTCCGCGCGCTGTATCAGCGCGTGCTGGAACAGCTACGCACCTTCGTCGGCACGCGCAACGACGTGATCCTGCTCTCTGCCTCCGGTACCGGCGCCATGGAAGCCTCGGTGGCCAACCTGACCTCGCCCGGAGACCGCGTGGTGGTGCTCTCCGCGGGCAAGTTTGGCGAGCGCTGGACCGCGCTCGCGCGGGCCTATAGCTGTGACGTGGACCTGGTGAGCGTGCCATACGGCCAGACCTTTTCGTTGGATGAGGTGAAGAAGGCGCTCAGGATCGAAACCCGCGCCGTCTTCATGCAGGCGACGGAGACCTCGACCGGCACGCGCCACGATGTAGAAGCCGTCGCGCGGCTGCTCAAGGAGACGGGGAGCGAGGCCGCGCTGGTCGTGGACGCCATCACCGGGCTGGGCACCACGCATCTCGACATGGATGCGTGGGGCGTCGACATGCTCATCGGCGGCTCGCAGAAGGCGGTCATGATTCCTCCTGGCCTGTCCTATCTCGCAGTAAGCGACAAGGCATGGGACCTGATGGGGATCAGCCTCAATCCGCGCTACTACTTCGATCTGCGCAAGGAACGCAAGAACGGCGCCAAGGGCGAGTCATCGTATACACCCGCTACCTCGCTGATCGCGGGACTGGGCGCGGCGCTCGACTACATCGCGTCACAGGCGGATGGCGACCTGGCCGCCGGTCGCGTCCGGCTGGTAGACAACGCAGAAACCATTGCGGCGATGACCCGCGCGGCCATGCAGGCGCTGGGGCTGAAGCTCTTCTCCGCCGCGCCCGCCGCGGCTGTGACCGCAGTGCGGCCGCCCCAGGGCATCGATTCCAGCGTGATGGTGAAGGAGCTGAAGAGCCGCTTCGGCGCCATCATCACCAACGGACAGGGTGAGATGAAGGGCGAGATCTTCCGCATCGCGCATCTCGGCTTCTTTGATTACCTGGACACCATCGCGCTCGTCGGGGCCGTGGAACAGGTAGCCGCCAGCTCCTTCCACCTGCCGGATTTTCGCTTCGGCGCGGCCTTGGCAGCCGCACAGCATACCTACGCCGAACGGGCGCGCTAAACCCGCTTCATTAACCGTGTCATCCTGAGCGAAGCGCGGAGCGCCGAGTCGAAGGATCTGCTTTCTCTTCGATCACGGAATCATCGTGAAGCTCAGTAGTCATAAAGCTCAAGGAGCAGCAGCATTGAAGATTGTTCTCGCAGAAAAGGTCTCTCCGGCTACGCTTGCCGTCTTCAAGGCGGAGCCCGGCTGGCAGATCGTGACGCACGATCAGGTGCGGAACGGATTGGCCGCCGAGCTCGCCGATGCCGACGGCCTGGTGGTGCGTTCGGCGGTGCAGGTGGACGATGCGTTGCTCGAGCGCGCGCCCAGGCTGCGTGTCATCGGCCGCGCCGGCGTGGGTGTCGACAACATTGACGCCGATTCCGCGACGCGCCGCGGCATCGTGGTGATGAACACCCCGGGGGCCAATGCCATTGCCGTCGCCGAGCTCACGCTCGCGCTGATGCTCGCCCTGGCGCGCCAGTTGCCGCGTGCCAACGCGCTGCTGCACGCGGGCAAGTGGGAGAAGAAATCCCTCAGCGGCTCCGAGCTGCGTGGCAAGAAGCTTGGCGTCCTGGGCCTCGGACGGGTGGGCCTGGAAGTGGCGCAGCGCGCGCGCGGCTTCGGCATGGAGCTGATCGGGCACGATCCCTTCGTCTCGGCCGCCCTCGCGCGCGAGCGCAACGTGCAATTGGTCTCGCTGGACGAACTCTTCCGCCAGGCGGACTACCTCACGCTGCACGTCGGGCTCACCCCCCAGACCGCGGGCATCATCAACGCGGCTACTCTGGCGACCATGAAGCCCGGCGTGCGCATCGTGAACTGCGCCCGCGGCGAGCTCATTGACGACGCCGCGCTGCTGACCGCGCTCGCGAGCGGCCACGTGGGCGGCGCAGCGCTCGATGTCTTTCGCGAAGAGCCGCTCACGACGTCTCCCTTCTTTGAACAGGAGAACGTGCTGCTCACGCCGCATATCGCCGGCTCTACCGCGGAGGCGCAGGAGGCGGTGGGCATCCAGATCGCCGAGCAGGTGCGCGAGTACCTGAAGCTAGGCGTGGCGCAGAACGCGGTCAACCTGCCCTCGCTCAGTCACGAGGAATATCTGGAGCTTGCACCGTACATCGAAATGGCCGGGCGTCTGGGCGCCTTCCTGGCGGCGCAGAACGTCGGCCAGAACGCCGGCAACATCGAAGCCATCGACTTGATCTACGGCGGGCGGCTGGCCGAGGGCAAGACCGAACTGCTGCGCAATGCGGCGCTCCAGGGCATCCTTGCGCCGTCAGAACACGTAAACCGCATCAGCGCCGCAGCGGTCGCGGCGGAGCGCGGCATCCGCGTGCATGAGTCCAGGCGCGAGGCGGTCTCCGGCGGCTCCGGCAGCGTGCTGGAACTGGCGCTGCACACCCGCGAGGGCCACAACCGCGCCACCGCTACCGTGCTGCACGGCTACGCGCCGCGCCTGCTCTCGACCGATGGCATCGATATTGAAGTGCCGCTGCAGGGAACGCTGATCGCCATTCGCAACCTGGATGTGCCCGGCGTGATCGGCCGTATCGGCACCATCCTGGGAGAGCATCGCATCAACATCGCGAACTTCGCGCTGGGCCGCGGTCATGCATCGGGCGCCAGCACCGCCGTCGCCGTGGTGCAGGTGGATGGTGACATAACCCCCGCGGTTCTCAGCGCGCTCGAGAAGACCGAGGCCATTACCCAGGTGCGGCTGATCCAGTTGGCCTCCGCTTAGAAAGCCCGCGGGCGCCACGCACACTCGTTACAATGAAGAAGGTCCAGTGCGAAGGAGTAACCTGAGTGCCGCTTTACGAATACCAGTGCAAGCAGTGCGGACATCGTTTTGAGAAGATCCAGAGCTTCAGCGCGCCCGAGGAGAAGGCATGTCCGGTCTGCCAAGGCGAAGTGGAACGCCTGATCTCCGCGCCGGCCTTCCAGTTCAAGGGCGCGGGTTGGTATGTGAACGACTACGCAAAGAGCGGCGGCAAGGCCAAGGGGGACGGCGGCACTGCGGAAGGCGCGGCGAAGTCGGAAAGCTCCGGTACTACGGGCACTGCGGAGAGTTCCGGCAAATCTGACGGATCGAGCAAGTCTGACACGGCGGCCAAATCGGAGACCAGCAGCAGCAATACCGCTGCGTCCACTCCCTCGACCGCATCATCTTCCAAGCCGGCGACGTCCGGCGAGCGGTAAGGTGCGCCTGCAGAACCGCTGCCCCTCACACATAGGGATACCTCGGAACGTGGTGGAGTAGCCCCCAGGTTGTCCCGGCTTCCAGAGAGCACCCAGACCGTTGGAAGCGACCTTAACGGTGGGCGTCCCGTTCGCCCAATTCCTGGGCGCGTCTTCCGATTTTCTTGAGCAGTTCTTCCATCTGGCGCTGCTCGCCGGGTGAAACACCCTGAAATGCACGCTTGATGAGAGCGGCGTGTTGGCGGAAGACAGGAACGAAGACCTGCCGCCCCTTTTCCGTCAACGAAACGGTGCGGACGCGGCGATCGCTTTTGCTCTCCACACGGCTGACCAACCCCTTCTTGTACAGTCGATCGACTGCGACGCTGACCGATCCGGGGTTGAGGTCAACCTTAGGGCCGATGGCATTCACCGGCATCGGCCCCTTATGGAGCAGTACCTCGAGTACGCGGAAATCCGAGTCACCCAGTCCCTCCGCCAGGATAGGCAAGAGCGCATAGCGGGCGATGGCCTGGGAGGCCTTGATCATGATCAGCCAGGTGTGAATGGGCTCCGGCGGTCTTCTTTTCGACATAAATAGTGAATCCCGGCCCAGTATAGTCGACATCGGATAGATCGACATCGATAGATACGGTACCGAGGTAGCGGCGAGGCGGTGCTCCCCCACGGCCGAAAATCGCTTCAAAGGAGGGGACACATATGTCGTACAGCATTTCAACCCTGCTGCTACGGAACCTTCAGGGCGTCTTCGGTGAAAGCGACCCGGAGCGCAGGCGCGCAGCGATGGACGAGATCTACGCCGAGGATGTCGTTTTCTACGACCCCAGCAAGGGCGTCTACCGTGGCCGCGGCGAGATCGATCGCATCGCAGGCGCTCTCAGGGCAACTCATCCCGACCTTGCGTATCAGCCAATTGCCGAGCCCGAGGAATCGGGCAATGGCGGGCGGGGTCCAATGGGTATCGGGGCGCCCTGGCGATGCGCCGGCATACGCCGGAACGGATTTCATCATCGCCCGGGAGGGCCGGGTTGCGGCCATTTATCTCTTCTTCGACAAACTGTCCTGAGCCAGGCCGCGCGCCAGCTCGCATTTGAGCTGACTGAGCTGAAGAACGCTTGCCGGGTTATCTGAACGAAAAACACTGCGGCGGTTTGAGCCGGCACGCCGAAGGCCCCAAACGATCCGCCTCACCTAAAAAGGAGATTTACCATGAAAACAGCATCCACCGTAGCCCGCTACTTGTTGGGGATCATCTTCTTCGTCTTTGGTCTCAATGGATTCTTGCATTTCATCCACCAGCCACCACCATCGAATCCGCTGGCTATCCAGTTCTTCGTTGCGGCATCCGCCTCGCACTATCTGGCCGTGGTCTTTCTGGCGCAGATCCTCGGCGGAATACTGCTGCTGACAGGCCGGTTTGTGCCGCTCGGACTCGCAATCCTCGCGCCTGTTCTGGTCAACATCCTCGATTACCACGTCACAATGGATCCGGGCGGCATCGGTCTCGGATTGATCGCGACCATCCTGTGGGTGATCGTATTTCTGCCTTATCGGTCCAGCTTCGCCCAGATCTTTCAGCAGCGTCCGCCGGAAAAGACAGCGACGACGTAAGATCCGGAGCCGTCAGGCTCCCTCCCCGGTCCATTGCTGGTTGCGATCCCTGGTCAGCTCTTTCGGCTTCGGCTCTTCTTGCTGGAACTCTTTCGCCCTGAGGTCTTTTTCGCCGAGGCCCTTTTTGTCGAAGTCTTGCGAGCCGAAGTCTTCCTGGCGGAAGACTTCCTGCCTGAGCTCTTCTTCGCGGAGCTTTTCCGGGCGGGGCCCTTCCTGGCTGAGCTCTTCTTCGCCGAGCTCTTTTTGGCGGAGCTCTTCTTCTTCGCGGAGGCAGAACGGGAAGGTGCAGGCGGTACCTTGGCCCCGGACCGCCGCGCCTCCGACAGGCCGATGGCGATGGCCTGCTTGGGGTTCTTGACCTTGCGGCCGCTGCCGGATTTCAGCTTGCCTTTCTTGAAGGCCTTCATCTCGCGCTCGACCGAGGACTGGGCCTTCGAGCCGTACTTCCTGCCGGAAGCTTTCTTGGCTGCCATATCTGCTCCTTGCGCACCGCGCGTGTTTGTCAATCCCGTGACTGGGAAGCGGGTGCGTCGCACGGGGTTGCACCAATAATGAGGCAATTGCCGCGCGGCGGCAACCCCGACACGATGTAGATGAGCCCTTTTGGTACACGCGACGCGGGCCGCTCAGATGCGGCGCACAGGGCAGCCGGGCGCGAATCCTGGAGGCATGAAGCGGCATCTATTCGTTACAACGAGGGTTTCGCCATGCTACAACTCCGTGCTTCCGATGCTCGCGGCCAGGCCGACTTCGGTTGGCTCAAGGCCCGCTACTCCTTCTCTTTCAACAACTACTACGACCCCAGGCACATGGGTTTCCGCGCGCTGCGGGTGATCAACGAAGATCGCGTTGCGCCCGGGAAGGGCTTTCCCACGCACGCCCACAACGATATGGAGATCCTGACCTACGTACTCGAGGGTGCGATCGAGCACCGCGACTCGCTCGGCTCAGGCGAGGTCCTGCGTCCCGGAGAGGTGCAGTACATGTCCGCGGGTACGGGCGTGCGCCACAGCGAATTCAATCCGTCACCCGATGCGTTACTGCACCTGTTGCAGATCTGGATCGAGCCCAACCAGACCGGCGCCAAGCCGGCCTATGCCCAGAAGAGGTTTCCGATCGCCGAGGAGCCGGACCGGTTGCACCTGGTCGCGTCTCCGGATGGGCGCGATGGCTCGATCGGCATCCGCAGCGATGCGGAGTTGCTGATCGGCAAGCTGAGCGCCGGTACCAGGCTTGAGCACGCCCTAAAGATGGGCCATGCCTGGCTGCAGGTGGTCCGCGGCGGCGTCACCGCGCAAGGGCAGCAACTGCGCGCCGGCGACGGCCTGGCCGTCTCGGACGAAGCCAACCTGACCATCGAGGCGCAGAGCGACGGAGCGGAGGTCCTGCTCTTCGATCTGGCCTGAGATGTGTCCACTGGCAGCACCCGGGTGCCCCATTCTAGCGAAGCTAGGGTGGGGCTTTTGACCCTGTGCCCATCACCCGGAAGGAAGACCGGGTCCCACGCCGGACTTGCATGGATGCTTTGCGCAAAGCGAGGCGCGTAGAATGACGCGCAATCCGGCACGGGTGAGGGCGATGTCATTTTCAGTCTATCGAGTAGCTGGCAAAACTACGCCGGGCATGGTGTGACGTCTTACCGCGCCGCGAGCGCGGGCAGTATCTCTTCCACGTTGACGAACCGGGTGGGATAGATGCCGGTATAGCAGGCAACGCAGAAGCCGTTCTGCTCGCCGCCGTCACAAGCGGCCAGGAGGCCATCCATCGACAGATAGGCGAGGGAATCTGCCTCAATGAATTCCCGTATCTCTTCGATGCTGTTGTTGGCGGCGATGAGGTCCTGCCTGGACGGGGTATCGACGCCGTAGAAGCAGGGTGAGATGGTCGGCGGACAACTGATGCGGAGATGAACTTCCGTGGCGCCGGCGGCGCGCACCATGCGCACGATCTTGCGGCTGGTGGTGCCGCGGATGATGGAGTCATCGATCAGGATGATGCGTTTGCCCTGCAGCAGATTGCGCACGGGATTGAGCTTGAGCTTGACCCCGAAGTCGCGCACCCGCTGCTCCGGTTCAATGAAGGTACGGCCCACGTAGTGGTTGCGGATCAGCCCGAAGTTGAATGGGATGCCGCTCTCGGCGGCATAGCCGATCGCCGCGGTCACGCCGGAATCCGGCACCGGCACCACCAGATCGCCGGGCACGCCGGACTCGCGGGCAAGCTGGCGTCCCATGGCCTCGCGGCTCTGCTGGACCCAGCGCCCGTAGATGCGGCTATCCGGCCGCGCAAAATAGACGTGCTCGAAGATGCAGCTCGATTGGGGCACTCCGCGGGCATACTTGCGTGAGGTGACGCCCTCCTCGGTGACCATCACCAGCTCGCCCGGCTCGACATCGCGCACATACTCGGCGCGCAGCAGGTCGAAGGCACAGGTCTCGGACGCGAAGACGACGGTGTCGGTCCCGTCCTCATTGCGGATGCGGCCCATGGAGAGCGGCCGGAAGCCGCGTGGGTCGCGCGCGGCGAAGATGCGGTCGCGCGTCATCATCACGATGGAGAAGGCGCCCTCGACCTGGCTGAGCGAGTCGGCGATGGCATCGACCAGCGTGGTGGCCCCGGAGTGCGCGATGAGCTGCACGATGATCTCGGAGTCGCTGGTGGTTTGAAAGAACGCGCCGGCGCGTTCGAGCCTGGTGCGGATGTTGCCCAGGTTTACCAGGTTGCCGTTGTGGGCGATGGCGATGAGGCCCTTGGTCGATTCCACGCGAATGGGCTGCGCGTTGAGCAGGGCAGAATCGCCGGTGGTGGAGTAGCGCGTGTGGCCGATGGCCATGGTGCCGGGCAGCTTCTTGAGCACGTCGTCGGTAAAGATTTCGGCGACCAGCCCCATGCCCTTAATGTTCGAGAGATGCGTGCCGTCGGCGGTGGCGATCCCGGCGGACTCCTGTCCGCGATGCTGCAGCGCATAGAGCATCAGGTAGATCTGGCGGGCAGCGTCGGGGTGCGGGTAGATGGCGGCAACGCCGCACTCGTCCTTGAATTTGTCGGCGTGGCGATGGCCAACCTCATTGTTAGTCGCCAGGGAAGTATCGCTATCGGGAACTCCCGGCACTCCTTGATAGATGAGACGGCTCATGCCGTCACCACGTCGCCGCTCAGGGCGGACTGGAGTGCGCCGGACCAGGCAGAGCGGAGTGCGGCCACCTCTCCGAAGATCAGATCGACACCCGCGGCCGATATCTGCAGCGTTGTTCCCCCGATAGCGCCCAGCCGAACAACGCTGACCGAGCTGTATGGACTCACGATCTTCTGAACCGATTGAAAATCCGATGGATCGCAGGTGGCGAGCACCGCTCCCGCCTCTTCTCCAAACAATGAATAGACGGAAGCATCGTCGCGCAGGAGGATCGAAGCGCCGATGCCATGCCGGAAGCCGGCTTCGGCGGCGGCAACCGCCAGGCCGCCATCGGAGATATGCTTCGCCGAGTGCAGCAAACCGTCCGCCGCCAGCGCGGCCAGGCAATTGTGCAGTTCAGCCTCTCGTGTGAGATCGAGTGGAGGAGGCGTGCCCCACAGAGATTCGAGCGCCGTCTTCGCATATTCAGAGGAGCCAAAGCTCTCCGGTGTGTGCCTGCCGAGGCTGCTGGAGATCAACATCACCACGTCGCCTTCGCGCTGGAAATCCGCGGGCACCGCCTTCGTCACATCGTCGAGGATGCCGACAATTCCGATCACGGGCGTGGGATAGATGCCCTCGCCGCGCGTCTCGTTGTAGAGCGAGACATTGCCGCCGGTGATGGGCGTGCCAACCGCGGTGCAGGCTTCGGCGATACCGTCGATGGCTTCCGAAAGCTGCGCCATGATCTCCGGCTTCTCCGGATTGCCGAAGTTCAGGCAATTTGTAGCAGCCACAGGTACAGCTCCGGTGCAGGCCACCTTACGCGCGGCTTCGGCCACTGCCAGCTTCGCCCCCTGCCTGGGATCGAGATAGCACCAGCGGCTGTTGCCGTCGAGCGCCATGGCCAGCCCGATCTGCGTGCCCTTCACGCGCATCACGCCTGCTTCTCCGCCCGGACCCTGCACGGTGTTGGTCTGCACCATGGAGTCGTATTGCTCGTAGACCCAGCGTTTGGAGCAGATGTTCGCGGAGGCCAGCAGCTTCTTAAGGTCGGCGGTGTAGTCGCGCGGAGCCTTCAGCTTCGCCGGCACCTCGGCTGGCGGATCCATCGGTACCGGTGAATTCCATGTGCCGACGGGCCGGTGGTAGAGCGGCGCATCGTCAGTGAGCGACTGGTTGGGAATGTCGCAGACCGGCTCGCCATGATGCGTGATGCGCAGCCGCGGCTCGGCAATCACCTCGCCGACGATGACGCCGTCCAGTCCCCACTTCTCGAAGACCCGCAGCACCTCGTCCTCGCGGCCCTTCTCCGCCACTAGCAGCATGCGCTCCTGGCTCTCGGAGAGCATGATGTCGTAGGCGCTCATGCCGGTCTCGCGCTGCGGCACGTGGTCCAGTTCCACTTCCACGCCCACGCCGCCGCGCGCGCCCATCTCGCAGGTGGAGCAGGTAAGTCCGGCGGCGCCCATGTCCTGAATGCCGACCACTGCACCGGTGTGCATGGCTTCAAGGCAGGCCTCCAGCAGCAGCTTCTCCATGAAGGGGTCGCCCATCTGCACGTTGGGGCGCTTCTGGTCGGAGTCTTCGGTGAACTCTTCGCTGGCCATGGTCGCGCCGTGGATGCCGTCGCGGCCGGTCTTCGCGCCCACGTAGATCACCGGATTGCCGATGCCGGTGGCCTTGGCATAGAAGATCTCGTCCTTGCGCACCAGCCCCAGCGCGAAGGCGTTCACCAGCGGATTCCCGGAGTAGCACGGCTCGAAGCGCGTTTCGCCGCCCAGGTTGGGCACGCCGAAGCAGTTACCGTAGCTTGCGACGCCGCTCACCACGCCCTCCAGGATGGAGTGATTCTTGTGCAGCGTCGCCCGGTCCGCTTCGGATTCTTCCGTAACAGGCCCGAAGCGCAGCGAGTCCATGACCGCCAACGGCCGGGCGCCCATGGTGAAGATGTCCCGCAGGATGCCGCCAACCCCCGTGGTCGCGCCCTGGAAGGGCTCTATATAGGAGGGGTGATTGTGGGATTCGATCTTGAAGGCGCAGGCCCAGCCCTCGCCGATATCGATGATGCCGGCGTTCTCGCCCGGTCCCTGCACCACGCGCTGGCTCCGGGTGGGCAGCCGCTTCAGGTGCACGCGCGACGATTTATAGGAGCAGTGCTCGCTCCACATCACGCTATAGATGCCCAGTTCCACAAGGCTCGGCGTGCGGCCCAGTGCTTTCTCAATGCGGCCGTACTCTTCCGGCGTGAGGCCGTGCTGCCGCAAAAGCTCGGGGGAGATGCGGATAGGGGACGGCATCGCTGAGAGCGTCTTCGATGTCATGGTGATGCCAATATTGTCGCACGGTCATGGAGCAGCGGTTGCCGTCACACCCGCGCGGCTGCGAGCGAACGCGCGATCCCGCGGATGTGCTCCGGACCCGTGCGGCAGCAGCCCCCGATCCAGTCCGCGCCGGCCCGTCGCCAGGCCTGAGCGAGGCTGCCGAAGCTATGCGGGTCGGAGTGCCCGCTCCAGCTACGGGAGGCGCCGTTCCAGCGCTCCCCGGAGTTTGGATAGACCGCGATCTTCTTCGCGGCAGCGTGGTTCCGGTGCCGTGGCAATTCGCGCCTCAATTCGCCGATGAGCGGCTCAATGAGCGACGGAGCGGTACAGTTCACGCCGATGGCGACGATCTGCGGCTCCGCATCGAGCAGCCGTGCGCAGGCGGATAGCTCCTCGCCGTGAGCGACGCGGTGCTCATCGCGGCAGGTGAAGCTGACGAAGGCAGGGAGCTCCGGTACGGCGTGCAACGCCTCCACGATGGCGCGCGCCTCCTGCAGAGACGGAATGGTTTCGAGCGCGAAGAAGTCAGCACTCGAACCAGCCAAGGCCAGCAGGCGCTCGCGATGGAAGGTGACCAGGTCGCTGAATGTGCAGTCGTAGTTGCCGTGGAACTCCGCGCCATTGTGCAGGGCGGCTCCGTAGGGGCCGAGCGAGGCCGCAATCCACACCGGGCGATGCCCATGGCTCTGCCAGTACTCGTCGCGTGCCGCCGATGCCAGTTCGACGGCTCGAGCGAGCGCCACGGCAGCATCCTGAGCCGGCAATCCGGCTTCCCGGAAGCCCATGGCGGATATCTGGTAGCTCGCGGTGAGCAGGCAGTCGGCTCCGGCTTGGAGATAGGAAGCGTGCACCGCCTTGATCTGCTCCGGCCCCGTACGCAGGATTTCGCCGGACCACAAGGGACTGGAGAGGTCGCACCCACGCTTTTCGAGCTCGGTGGCCATGCCGCCGTCAAGTGTATGCAGTCCGTTGAGGTCCAGATCGTCAACTGTTCGCATGGGGCTCTGCCTCTCCGATGGCCGCCGCTTTCAAAGGGAACACAAGGAACGAACGAACAATGGATTCCGTTGCGGGGCATTCGGTTGCAGCCGAATGGCCGCCATTCTTCTGATACACTTCCGTCAGGAAGTACACGCGATGCTGCGTCACCTGCCAGGCACGCGGCGGTGTACATTCTGCGCGGACGGTCATCGGGGAGTGGCTCAGCCTGGTAGAGCACCTGGTTCGGGACCAGGGGGTCGGAGGTTCGAATCCTCTCTCCCCGACCAATCTAATCAACAACTTACCCTCCAGAGCAAGCCTTGAAATGCACCGTTTTTGGGGTGGGGCTCCAGTTGGGGCTCCAATTGAACGTCGCAAGTGTTTGTGAAAAGCAACGCCCGATTGCTCTCGGCGTTGGTTCGGAACACACCACTGTCGGCTCCGGAAGACTGAAGCAGTTCCGCAACTTCCGACACTGCATCAGCTCGCTCCTCCCACCAGCTCTTGCTATAAACATCGAGCGTGATGTCCACATCCGAGTGGCCCATGTTGTCTCGAACGATCTCCGGGCGTGCTCCCGTCCTTCGCATGAGGCTGGAGTGCATCGTCCGGAAGCTCCGAAAGTCGAGCGAGGCATCGAGGCCCAGTCGAGCAGCAGTTGGTTTGATGTGGCGATTGAGCAGATTGCGCCGCTCAAGCGTCCGACCGGTGCTGGTCGCGAAGACGAAGTCCTCCGGGTTCCGAAAACGCGAACGTTGCCATGCTCCCGTCAGAGCGGCCTGGATGAGGCCCGACCGGTCAAACGGGATCTCCCGGTTGCCGGAGTCGGTCTTCACCTCATCCAGCACGCCTTCGTAGACCCGCTCATCTACGATGACCCGATCCGCGAGTATGTCCTTCCAGCGAAGTGCAAGCACTTCGCCTACACGCATCGATCCCAGGACGATCAAGACCACGACCGACCTGGAGGGTTCAGGCAGCGCATCCAGCAGCCGCTTGAGGTCTGGAACTCTCAGTAGGATCGGAGGTTTGCGCATCCGCTTGCGCGGAAGGCGAACACCGATGGCTGGATTGCGATCGATCATGCCCCACGCAACGGCCTGATTGAGGGCTGCGCGAAGAGCGGCATGGAGGTTGCGAATGGTCTTCGCGGCCATCCGGGGATGAAAGCCGTTGAAGAAGATCTGCAGGTCGACCGTTGTGATCTCACGCAGAGGCCGCGTGCCGAGTGCTGGGATGAGTTGATGGTTGAAGTGATACTCATACGCGATGAGCGTCGAGTTCTTGAGATGCTGCCAGATAAGCTCCTTGCACCGCTGGTGCAGTCCAGCCAGTGTGTTGTTGTCGAAGGACAACAGCCGCAGATCGTTGTTGCGCTCATTGACTTGCTCGATGAAGGAGTCGGCCAGGCGCTGCGCTTCCCGCCGTGTCTGTGCGAGCCTTCTCGGCCAAACCTTTGAACGCTTCCGCGCCGCTCCGGTGCTGTAATCCCAGTACACCATCTTCCACTTCTTTCCAAGATCTTGGACCTTGGGTCTTTGATACCGTTCTCGCACCACTTTTGCCTTTCCGTGGTGCTTCAGCCGTGGCCTGCTTGTAACATCCAGCGTGATCATTGGCAAGCCTTTGATGTGTTCAGGAACTGCCTGAAGGCAGTAGGCCTGAACCGGACGTAGCGGCCGAGTCGAACGAACCCAGTTAGCTGCTCCGCGTTCGCATAGACCCAGGACGCGGGGACCCTGAGCATCGACGCTACAGCGTCCGCCTTCATCAGCGGATCGAGGGAGCCCAGCCAATCACCGACGAGTGTTGGGTGGAAGCGGTAGTACATACCCAAACGTTCGAAGCCCGGGATGTCCATTGCATGTGAGCGGACCCATTCCGTAGCTACTCCCAAGATCGAAGCCATCTCTCTGTCCGTGAGTAGCGGCTCAGCGCCCAACGAGAATGCCGCAGTAGGTGAATCTTCCAAGTATTGCAAGTCTTTCCTCCCGAATGGGCTGTCCTTGGCGGACCGTGGTAACTTCTCCAGCCACATCGAAGTTCGTGTCGTATCGCGAAGAGATAGCCATCGACCTAGTTCCTTCTCTGGCCTGCCAGATGGAGAAGATTTCTCGTACCAACATGCAAAGCTTAGAAGGACTTAGATCCAAGCGCTATAGGGCGTTCACCCTAACTTCGGCAGAAACGGCGCTTATTGTTGGCATTTACGCGTGAAAAAAAAGGCTTACAGAGGGTTTTGGAACAGCAAAGCGCGAGGAATAACGATGTGACCAGAGGAGAAGAGGTACTTCAGGTGGGCGCGTTGGACGCTCTCAGATCCTGCGAAACACAGCGCTATTCCGCATCTGCAAGTGACTCGATGCAGCCTCATCGTCGTTCCTCACGTTGCCCACCTGGCGTGCGACTTTCCATGCGGTCATCTGCTCTGCCGGATAGGGCCTGAGGAGATCGATCGGCGGCTGCGCGGGGTCGCCGGGTGTCAGCCAGCGGTCATGGTCCTTCGGCTCCAGGATGACGGGCATGCGGTTGTGCAATGACTCAAGCAGCTCATTGGGGTCTATTGTGATGACGGTGAAGGTTTCCAGCGGCTCCCGTGTAGCCGGATCGCGCCATCGTTCCCAGAGCCGGCGAAGCCGTAGGGTTCGCCGTTCTTCATGCCGATGACAAACGGCTGCTTGGTCTTGGTGTCGATTTTTGCCATTCATAGAACGAATCGGCAGGCACGAGGCAGCGCCGCTGCCGAAACGCCTCGCGGAAAGCGGGAGTGGTGGCGACGGTCTCGGCTTTGGCGTTGATAGTGGAGTAGCCGATCTTCGCGTCCTCCGACCAGAAGGGATGCTGTTGGCGAAATCAGTCACCCGGCCCATTCTCCAATTCGCGCGAAGGCCGATGTGCGTGTCGCAGCCGGGAACACACCTGACCAATAGTCCGTCAACCGTTGCAGATTGATGGCGCATGCGACCGCTATGTTTTGCAAATGAGTCTTGGAAAGCCCTCGATACCGCGACCGTCGGAGCCCTAGAGAGCGGACTCCCTGCGAAATCGTGCCTTCGATTCCAGCCCGTTTGCTATAAAGCTGCTTCCACTCCGGGGTGCGCTGCTCTATTCGCGTAGCAGCCAGCCATTCATGTTCCTCGCGGGGCAGTAGGCCAAGTTTCCGGGAGTTCTTCGAGCCATTTTTCGTGCAGAGTTGGTTGACGCTGCATTTGGCGCAATCCGATCGCGAAAACTTTGTATGAATTGTCACGCGGCCAGTGTGGCTTGTTGCCGACCACCAGCCGGTGCTCTTCTTGCCTTGAGGACAGATCGCAAAGTGTCCATCCCAATCGATCTTGAACGCACTCAGATCATAGCCGCTCTCCAGCTGGCTGCGGTGCCCATTCTGCTTCACTGGGCCGACAAGGGCGATCCCGTGCTTCCTTCTGCTCTCCAGCACTATTTGGCTACCGACGTATGAACTGTCCACCAGCTGACGCTTAGGTAGCAGCTTCCGCTTGGCGAGTTCTTCCTGACCATTTGCGACATGGGCAGCATCCGGCGCGAATGCTGCCGTGGTATCAACGTTGGTGATCAGATGTGGGACACCGGCGGAGCAGACTTCTGTTAAATGAACCTTGTAGCCTACCCACTCAGTCGTGCGCTTTATTCCGTAGTGAGCGTCGAGATCGTAGGGCGAATCTATGCGGGCCGGAGAGGGTGGAAGGTTGCCGGAATGACGCCAACGCAGTACACCGTTTTCCTCCCAAAATTGCGAGACCCAGCATTGGCGCAGGGTCTCGACCGCCGGTAGGCTGCGCAAATACGGTGGAGCGTCTTCAGCCCAGATCCTTTCCAGCAGAGCCATACCATCTCGTCCGACCTCCTCTGCCGTCGCGATAAGACCGTCCTTCGTCCCCGTTTGCCGGTTGGATTCAAAACGTCTGGCATACTTCAAATACCAGGACGCTTCCACCTTTGCCGCGACCCATGTGGGATTAACTGTCGATAGCACATTCAGAGTCGCACGGAGTGTCTCTCCCACCAGTTCGCTCCGATTCATATTGCGAATCGAAGCCACAACATGTGTCGAGTCCGTTCGCATATCACTGCGGTCGCGAAGCATACCCAGCGATTTGCATTTATCCAGGAACCGATCCAACAGCGACATCTCCGCGTGGCCTTCAATCAGTCGGTCACGAAAGCGGGACAGGATCGAATAATCGAAACCTGAGTCGCTAAGTTCAAGACCAAGCAAATACTTCCAATCAATCCGTGTGCGAACTGCCTCTGCTGCATCTCGGTCCGACAGCCGTTCGGCAAACTGCAGGATGGTTACAACCGCGAGCCGCCAGGGCGCGGCAGCGGGTTGTCCTCTGGTTGGAAAGAGCGGAACAAAGAGTGCGTCGTCGAATATTGCTCCCAGACGATCGCGTAGCGCTATGCAAGTGTTGCCGTCGGGAATGGCATCTTTGGCGACACGCATCGTGTCAGCCGGGACAGGAGCGACTGTTAGCAATTGAAGCATGTATTCACGGCGCGGATCGCCGCCAGAGCTGATACTGAAAAGCCTACGTGCCAATTACGTTCTTGTCAGGTGCCTATGCGCGAAGGAATCAGTATCACCACGGGCTGAAATAGCCGACCAAGTGGATGATGCGTGAAATGGGCGGAGCGTACGGTTGCATTGCGGGACAAAACATACGCTCGACTCCAGATAAACCATAAACCGCAGGCTGTCCTTGGCAATCCAGCGTTGCGGGAATTTGCAAGTTACCGCAAACCCTGTTTTCAGGGAACTGCGGGACGCCACTTGGCCGCTAGGAGGGCTTGCTTATCCGGCTCCCGCAACCACGAACTGCACTGGATGCCCGGACGGTCGCGCATAGCGCGTATACTGCAAATAGCGCCCCATGTCGTTCCGGCGCATGAATCGAGGCCACATCGTGGCCATCCAGTCATTCCCGTCCTTCCGATACACAACTAGATTTGCCTTTCAACACGTCAGCAACTACGACGGCACCAGTGACTCAATATGTCTCCGTTGCCACAGCGCCATCGCCTCATCGCACGATGAATATTCGTTCGAAGAGGCGGAAAGAATCCACATATGCGCCCAACTGGATCTGCTCGCGCGCATGTGGCCAAGCCAAGCCTGAAATTGGGGCTCGCCTGCCGGGCCGCAACTTCAACCACGCACTCGTACATCGGGAACCGAATACCCGATCGCGAAATGGTAGACCACTTGTTGCTGAGGCGGCAGCTTGAGATAACGGTGCACCTCGTCGTCGTAGAACGCGCCAATTCCGGTCGCTCCTAGCCCAAGCGCCTCGGCGGCGAGATACAGACGATGGCCGACGGCGCCTGCCTCGAAATGCACATAGCGATAGCCTCTGTCACCATGGGCGTGGACGGCGCGCTCGAGATCGCCGACCATCGAGAAAGCTACGCATGCATTACCGGCCAGTTCCTGGCCGAGGCTAAGGCCAGCAGCCATGACACGCTGGTCACCATTCTTAACTTGCTCCAACTCGGCGGACGCGGGCCAGTGGCGGTACACACCGGGTTGGAGCCCGTCGACGCGATGAGCGTACAGATAGAGCTGGATGAAAGGTGCCCCGGCGAAATCGGCAAACAATCGCTGGCTCGCTGCAGCAAGGATCGCCGAGAGCTGCGTCAGGGACATCGATAAGGTTCCTCCCAGGAAGTCGAGTGCCGAACGCCGTCGCCTCGCGACCTCGCCAAAAGCGCGCGTCGATGAGGCTGGGGGAGGCAGCTTGATCTCACCGCAGCCAGTAGGAGTCGCTTCGGCGGCGAGGACCTCGGGGCAAGGGCAGTTGCTAAATTTAGTTGCGGCATGAATCCGGTCAATCCACGCGCAGTCGGTTTTCTCTGCTGAGAGCTGATTCGCCTGGCCGCCATACCAAACGGTCTCGCAGGCATAGGATTCGCGCGCTGGGATGGACGCGCCGCGCAATTCGACGAAGAGCATCGGCCCCTCATCGTCCGCGAAACGACAGTGTTGCGCGACTTCATCATCCGGGAAATGGCCTACAGCAAAACTGTCGCATCCAATGGCTCGCGCGGCGAGGGCGAGCGCTTGCCAGGCATGTCCTACGTCGTGCAAGCAGTAACGATATGCACGATCACCATACTTCCACGCCTCGCGCCACGCAATGGTGGTTAAAACAAACACTAGAGGCGCAGAGCTACCACTCAATTTAATCTCAACATCGCCCAGCGCACGTTGTTCGGCAACGTGCGTAGAGGGACGATAGTGGTATAGCCCATCAGGCCACTCCTTCATACGCCGGGTGCGGAAATGGAATTCGGTAGGGTGCAGATTGCCGGAGGATGGGTTTACGCGCAATGCGTACCTGTAGCCGGTGGATACGACAGTTTTGGACGCGCTAATTGCGGCGGAATAAAACAGCAGTTGGGAAAGAAAGGTCGCTCCCTCACGGGCAGGTGTGAGGCCAGAACTGCCGCGGAGAACCTCGAGTGCCGACATTTCTGGAGCGGGTGGATCTGCTGGCAAATCCAGCAGCGGCACGCCTTCATAGTGTCGGAAGGGATTGGGCATGTTCGCCCAGTCGAATACGTGCTGCGCTCGCCTCAACGAGGCGACGGTGTGCTTGGTAGCTTCGTGATATTCGCGCCACGTCATTGCTGGTACATGGGCTTGGATTGCCCGACATTAGCATCGAGAGTCATCGCGCTACTAACGGCATTCTCTGGTCAGTCTTGATCAGCGGCGCGACAGAGCCATCATTCATCTAATCTCGGCACTGACCCAACGGCACATCCGCACGAACGAATCCTCCGCAACGGGCTGGCCGAACGGGGTGCGTGGGAGGAGAACTAAATGGGAGGCGGTATAAGCCACCTCCCATTTCTGTCACTGGCTCCTGGGTTTTACGCGGCCTTGGCGGACGCTTTGGCTTCGAGGGTCTTCTCGCCGCCAACATTTACTTTGATCTGCGTGGGCTTGGCTTCAGCCTTCTTGGCGAGGTTGATATTCAGCACGCCCTTGTCACAGCGGGCGCTCACCTGCCCCGGATCCACGGAGCTGGGAAGCGTGAACGAGCGGGTAAAGCTTCCGTATTGCCGCTCGACGCGACGGAAGTTCTCCTCTTTCTCTTCCTTCTCGATCTTGCGCTCGCCATGAACGGTGAGGGTGTTGTTCTGAATGCTGACATCAATGTCTTTTTCGTCGATGCCCGGGACTTCAATCTTCAGAATAATGTTGTGCTCGTCTTCGTAGATGTCCACCGGCGGTGCGAGGGTGGTGGTTCCCAACGCCTCTTCCGGGCCTTCGGGGCTGTACCCCTCACGGATAAGACGGTTCATACGGTTCATGCGGTCTTGCATCGCGGACAATTCGCGGAGAGATTCCCAACCGGTCATTAGTGTCATGACGCAGTTCCTCCTTAGCAGTAATCTAAGAGGAAAAACTTCAGATGGGCTGACTTAGTTCAGTGAACCTGAAAGAGTAAGAAAGGGGACTTGCTCAAGTTTGATGCTAGGCTGGTGCGCTAACAATTGTCAAGATGAGGCCGTGTCCTGCGCGCTGTCACTTCTTCGAAAGGCTCGACCTCAAAATGACTTTCAATTTCTCACGGCCCGGTCACGATCCAGTACTGGTCTCGCAGGGTACGAGTACATAGAGCATCCATATTCGTCTTCAGGACGCTGTCGCATGTGGCAGCGCTGAGAGTGAGGGTTAAGAGCCTTTCTTCCTCGGTTTTTTCGCGCCTTCAGCGTGCTTTTTGGCGTTCCCCGAAGCCTTAGGGTGAAAGAGATTCTCTACCGCCTCCTGGGCACTCATATTCTTAGCGCTTTTAGGCTCTTTCTTGGACATGCTGAACTCCTGTGTGTAGGAGCATAGACCTCAACGCGTAGATTGGACAGCCTGGATTGAAAAAGCGACTTCAAAGTTCATCATCCGATCACCGTGCTTCCGCTTGGTGGCCGTGTTCCCGAGGGCCAGTCTGCATGCGCAACTCACTTCGCGTACTTAAGACCTGGCAGGAGCCGCAACCGGTCCAGTTGGAACTGTGCCGGACAATGCTGGCCGAGCTTTCGCGGTGCTGGTGGTCTTCCAGGACCTCTTCATTGGAGCCTTCTTCTCGGGGACCTTGGTGACGGTAATCATCTTTTGCTTTGCCCATCTTTCACGCTGCGGTTCGGCGATCTTATCGCGGGCTGTGGTGACGGAATCCTTCTCTGCGGAACTGAAGGAATGGCAGGTGAGCAGGGCTTGCGCGGCCGCCGTATTGATTTGGTTATGATCTGGCGTCAAGAGGGGACCGCTGGAGGATGCCGATTCTCTCAATGCAGTCGGTTTGAGATCACTCCTGCTATTGCGTTTTCGTATACTCGCGAACGATTGTCGCACCGGCAGATCGAGCAGCTTCGCTCCGCTTTTAAGCGTCCCCTGGGAAGACAGACGGGGGGAACCCGGCAATTCAACGGGGAAGCCGCTCGCTGGACGATGATCGGATCGGGTCGAAGCGGCGGGCCTAGTGACAAGCTGCTTGCTCGACCGAGTCGGACCTACATCTCCGCCATACTCTCCGCGAGGGTGCACTTAGAAGCCAATATTCATTCCATTGAACCAACCCTGCAAACGAGTAATAGCGTCTCCAACAGTTGACACAACGGACTCGCCGCATTGCGAGTACGCGCAGTGCCCTATCGAGAGATGTCGGCTCCTCGGTGCGGAATTGGATCGATGTACAGAGGGGACACTCTCGGCGCACCCAGAGGATCCGAGGTAGCCAGTTGGGCCATGATAGAGTTTGCGTTTGCATTTTTTCTACCGTGCACCAGTTGAACCGCAGTGTGAATCCAACCACCCAAGAAGAGCGCGGATGCTACCAGTAGCCAAGGCCATGCAGGAGTCAGCCGCTCCGTAATAAAGATTGATGGTATCCCCGTCCTCGGCGATGGTCTGGCCACATGGAAAAACAACATCGCTGACGTCGCCTCCCCTTTCGTATGGAGCTTCCGGCCCAAACATCCAGGAATCGCCGCGCTGTAAGCACAGGTCTGGATTATCGAGATCAAACAATGCGAGTCCCAGGCGATAGATGCTTCCTGATGCGGTATGCCGGACACCGTGATAGAGAACAAGCCAGCCCTTTGGGGTTTCAATCGGTGGCGAGCATAGACCTATCTTGTTGGCATCCCACCACCCACCGCGTCGCGCTTCAAGCATCACCTTATGACTGCCCCAATGCCGCAGATCCGGCGAGTAGGAGATCCACATGTGCGCACCGAGCGTCGTCACCGGGCGGTGAATGAGCGCCCAGCGACCACCGATCTTCCGCGGTAGCAGGGCGGCGTCCTTATCTTCCGGCGGCATGATGACGCCGAATCGCTCGAAGCTCTTGAAATCTTTCGTAAGAGCGAGCGAGACTCCTGGACCGCCGCGGGCGAAGGAGGTGTAGGCAATTGCATATTGCTGCATTTCCGGGACGTACGTGATGCGAGGATCTTCAATGCCCCAGATTTCCTCTGGAAAATCACGAGGATTCGCCATCAACGTTGGCTCGGCATCAATGCACCAGCCATCGATTCCATTTGTAGAGCGCGCGGCACAAAGATGCGACAGACCGCGCCGATCTTCGACGCGGCAGAGCAGCAAGGTATCACCATCCGCGAGCTTTACCGCACCTGCGTTGAATACGCTGTTAATGGGGTACGGCCAATCTTTCCGGCTGAGGATAGGGTTGCCGGAATGACGAGTGAATAAAGGAGTCTCGGCATCCGCTTCTGACTTTTGTTGTTTCGTAACGATGTACTCCGGCCAAGAGGCCGGGAGGGCGATTGACGTCAAAGGGAGACACTCATTTCCTGATTCAGGTTCTCTAGGCTTGATATTTCCACGCCCTGCATGTCGAGGAGGGCCATCAGAAACGAAAGTGTTGATTCCGCTCCCTGGTTTTCATTCACGCGATCCGGATGAAGTCCATCTCTGCAGCCCCCGGTTAGTGCATCGTAGAGCGGAACTTGTAAGTCGTTCTCTCCGAGAAACCAGCGGAAAGCACACCACGCCTCGTCAAGCCAATGCTGCTCCTTCGTCAGGAGGTACGCCTGGACACAGGCGGAAATGGTGGCGCAAGCCTCTACCGGTTGTTGATCGAAACGCGCCTTCTCTTCCCCTGCACCGAAAAACCCTCTGGAACCTATCGGAACAAAGACCGCGTCATTTCCTCGATGTTGCTCGGCGACGAGCCATTGCAGAGAGGCGCATCCTACGTCGATCATCCGCTGGTTGCCACTTCTCCATCCTGCCACTAGAAGCGCCTGTGGCAACCTCGCATTTGAGTAGGAAAGATTTTTCTCGAACCAATGCCATTTCGCTGAATGAGTTCGTTCATAGATATCCAGCAATCGATTGGCAAGGGCATTGCGCGAGCCCTGGATGACCCTGTCTCCAGGGAACCTGTCGAGATAGGCTTGCATACCCAATATTGAGAACGCCCAAGCTCGCGGGCTGGTGAACCTCAAGGTTGCCGAGACGGCGGCCTCGAAGAGTCTGCCCGCCGCACCTCTCAGCCCAGCATCTTCCGAAATGCCAAGCACTGTTCCCAATGCCCACAACGCACGCCCGTGGCTGTCCTCTGAACCCACTTCTTCTTGCCACTCTCGGTCGTAGCTCAGAAAGTTTCTGAACCTGCCTGTCTTGTCATGAAAAGCGAGCCATAGAAAGGCCAGATATCGGCGAGACAGTGCCAGGTGCTCATCGCTGGCAGATAGGGGTGAGCTGTTGAGCAGCGTCGACACGATGAGCGCGCGTGCATTGTCATCCGTCGTATAACCCTCGCTACAGTAAGGGACTGAGTAGATGGCGTGCTGCAACATACCCGTATCGTCTGTCATCTGTGACAGATGGGATGTGTTCAGCAGAGGTAGTTGGTCCGTTGCCTTGGCCGCAACCAGATCCTGCAGGGCCGGCCGTGGGCGGAGCATACGTTCGACACGTGCACGTTGAAAGCTTGCCATGTAGGCTTGCGCCGTCTTTTGCCATGTCGTGCCACGGGAGTGAAGATAGGCACGTTTTCGCATCGCATGCCGTTCGGCGTCGTTATCCAGCAGTCGGATCGTCGCTACCGCGATCGAACCGGGATCGTCAAACGGGACAATGACGCCGCGCCCATCTGCTAGAAGATCTTTGGCGTGCCAGTAAGGAGTAGAGATGATTGCTTTCCCCGCTCCGAGTGCGATTGCAAGTGTGCCGGAAACGACCTGCGCTTCCTGACGATAGGGAGTGATGTAGACATCTGCAGCGCCCACATGCTCAACCAGCTCTTCTGCGCTTACAAAGCGGTTATTAAAGATCACGTGTGAAGAGACGCCAAGTTCACTGGCCAATGCCTGCAAACTCTCTCTATATGTCTCACCTTCGCGCCGTCTAATATGCGGATGCGTTGCGCCGGAAACGATGTACACTACGTCGCCATGTTCCTCCAGAATTCGCGGAAGGGCGCGGATCACGTTTTCGATTCCCTTGTTGGGAGACAGCAGGCCAAATGTGAGCAGTACCGGCTTCCCCGGGGTACCAAATAGATCTTTGTAATAATTCGGGTCCGTGAATGGAAGGTCGGGCACCCCGTGTGGAATCAGGTCGATCTTGCCTGCAGGCACGCCATACACATCACGTAGCAGGCAGGCGGCATGCTCGCTCATGACGATCAAACGATCGGAGAGGTGCGCAATCTCGTCGAGAACCGCACGCTGGTCCGAATCCGGCTCGCGCAGAACGGTATGAAGGGTTGTCACCAATGGCATCTTCAACTTTCGGAGCAACGTCAGGATGTGACTGCCGGCGACTCCACCGAAAATGCCGTACTCATGCTGCATGCAGACCAGATCGTTTCCATTGAAATTTAGAAACTCGGCGGCCCGCTCGTAGGAAGTCTGGTCTTCCTGGGAAAGCTCCAAACGTACGCGCTCCGGATAGTCGTACGAGGAATCTGGATCATTGACTGGGATGGCGAACAACCGAGCAGCCCCGTATTCAGCCGCCACCGCCGTGCACAGATCTGTGGTGAACGTGGCAATGCCACATTGCCTCGGCAGATAGTTGCCGATGAAGGCGATGCGCGTCGGCAAAGGCAGTGGCTGACCTGTGGATGTTGATGCAGAGGGAGCTTGAATTAAGGACAAATCAGCCTCTGCTTGAGAGCGAAGTATTTCCGGTAGAGACAACGAATGCCTGCTTTTTGCGCTCATCGCTGCTGCGATGGCTTCTATGTGAATGGTTCATGACGAGTGCAACGTGGGTATTGCAGTCGGGTTGTTACACGCGGAAGATGCCGGGCTTAGTGTGCCGGGAGTTGACCTAGAACCATTTCATCGACTAGGCCAAGCGAAGCAGGCTGTTGGATCTGGCGGGTATGAAGCGTTGCTCTCGCGACATGAAATCCCGGATATTTCTTAACCTTGACCAGACCTAGTTCAGCGGCATTGAATCTCCCCTCCGCCTGCTTAAGGGCAAGAGCTATCGCCTTACTGGTAGCCGATTCAGCCGTTCGACCGATGCCAACGCGTGAATGCGCGATCTGCATCCACATAAAATGCCACCCCGCATTTCGGACCCGTGTATCCAGCATGGCGGCTGTCGCATTTCCGACTGACATCCAATTCTCAGCGAATCGCGTTTGTATCAGCTCCATCCCGTCCGGCAGGATGCAACCTGTGCGAAGAAACATAGCATTCAGCTTCACGCCGATAGTGTCTTGATTGACGGATCTGAGCGCGTGGCTCATAGAGCCTCCAACTGTCCTGTTGCTTACCTGAAAGGGTGCTCGTCTGGAGCGAAGCAATGGATAGCTGAAGGCGAGAAAATGGAAGATCTTGCGGCTAGTTTGATCATACGCCTCGAAAGGTCGCCGTGCCGTCAGTCCGACGTTTGTCGCCCTTGATCGAGAGAGGCGAGCGGCTACGGCTGGCCTGTAATTCGCCCCCATGCACGCACGCTGTCAAAAGGCTAGATACCATACCCGCGATGCCACATAGCAAGCAGTTGTTGGTTGGCTGGCCAGGCGTGGATGCCGGACGGCCGTCGCTTTTGACGCTCAGGACCGCGATTTCGAGCGCAGATCAAAATGTGCAAGATCCCCACGCCGATAGGCGAAAAGCACTTGGTCCGCTATAGGCTATTCGTTAAAGGGAACCCCATATGCAAGCTGGGCAGCTCGCGGCGGCCTCTTTTGTACGTCGATGATGTGAGCGCGCCTGCCCATAGCCCTCCAAACACCAAGAGCCACCGCGTTCATATATAGAAGGCGAACCTGCTCACGGCTCTTGCCCCGTTCGCTATAAATGCTGATGGATCGCAGGAGTGCCGTCTGTCCCGAGATGATGAGGTATGGCCCCATGCTGATGGCCGGCGAATTTTGAACATCCTGCACTTCGCTGGCGGTTTGCGCGATCGTTCCGTAAGTGAAGGCATTCTGCTGATGCTGTGAAGTAAGTAGCAGCAGTAGGTCGTTCGATGTTGGACTGTAAGTCTCGCTAGTGCCGGCTTCATTCATTGGACAGCGCCTCCCGTCCTCACAAACCAGTAGTAGCGCCGCCAACAAATAGCGCAACGGACGCGCCGAAGGGCAAAGACATGCAACATCTTGTCGAAGGGAGTCCCCTCACTTCCGTTGAACTGGATAGAGGTGCAGTAAGGACACTCCCGGTGCATCCAAATCATTCTTGGAAGCCAGACAGGTCGTCGCAGCCTCAATATCCGCCTGATGAGCGTATGGGCAGGACGAATTCGCCGGAAGGGTTCAACGGCTCTTGAGAGCCTCCGCTGGCGGCGGTGCCATCAGTACCGGCTGAAGAGTGCGCAGCAGGAATTTGTCCGATCCTTGAGCCCCGCAGAATGTGATGCTTTCTCAACTTTGCAGTGAGGTGATTCTTAACGTCAGCTTTCTTGATAAGCATGATGGCTCCAGTTTCTGTCGCTTGCAAAATGTGCTCGTCTGGAGCGAAGCGTGAAAAGCTGGAGGCGAGAAAGGATGATCCTGAGCTAAGGATACGCTCTTTCTGTGATTGAGTGTCACAATGTCATTAGGCACACCTTTATAACTTTTGATCGGCTGTATGCACCTCTAATACCGAAGACGCGGAGCAGGCTCTCAAAATGAGGCCGCTTCGCGGTGAGGAAACGGTAGGCGCCACAGGCGGGGCATATTAGATAACTCCAGAGGATCCGTGGGAAGCGCTCCGGCCAATACATGATGTCCTCCCGGCGATTTGTCGCGAGGCCTGTCTTCAGATATAGGTCCAGCCGGTGACCTGGGCTGGTGACCGGAATCGGTCAATGGCCAAGCAGGACTAGTCCCTCGTCCAGCATGTGAACCCCGCCCTTCGCACCGTCTTCCTCGCAGGACTTGCATTCGCGAAGGAGCGCCTGCGAAGCAACGGCACTGGTCTTAATGCAGATGACGTGGAAGAGAGAGGAGAACTCGCGGAGTCTCTTGATGACCGCCTGTTGCTCCTAGTGGGAGATCGTATGGTCTAGGACAACGGTCCTGAAGCCCTGAAAGCGAGCCATAGATGCCATGACGCCCAAATCCTGCACGCGAAGTGTCCGGAAACCGGCGCTCCGCAGATAGGAAGAGCGTGTAGAGAGACGCAGGGTGTCTCTTGATGCGAGAAGTACGGAAAGCATACACGCTCCAGTCCTTCCATTGTGAATGGATCGGTAAGAGTGCGGCTGATTACCAGATCGGGCGACTCAGAACGGCGCTGAGCGATTCAGATCGATCTACGTCTCCGGCAAATCCCGTATAACCGGCTAATCGGAAGTTGACTCCGAACCTCCCGAAACGTCCGCTTTTCGGGAGGTCCAGGAGCCCTTCTGAATTCGCCAACAGTATCCAGAAGGGAATCAGGCCCCAGCGCATCATGACCACCTCGCGCTTGCCGGTGTCGTCGTTCAGCCGCACGACGGGCTGAAAGGGCTGGGGCGCGGCGTATAGGACTGTTGGAGATCAGGGAGGCTTCCCGGATCGATGCGGAAAAGCTCGGCTATCCGTTGCTCGTCCGATCGCCTGACGTAGCGTCCACACATGTTCCGATTTTAAGGTGTTCCGGTACCATATGAACAAAAAAGACCTCAGCGAACGAGACATCTGCTCTAAGTTCATTAGCCCCGCCGTGAAACGGGCGGGCTGGGACGGGATGATGCAGATCCGCGAGGAGGTCGCCCTTACCAAAGGTCGCATCATCGTGCGGGGAAAGCTCGTTACCCGAGGCAAAGCCAAGCGCGCTGATGACATCCTTTATTACAAGCCCAATATCCCGATAGCCATCATCGAGGCGAAGGACAATAATCACAGCGTCGGTGACGGAATGCAGCAGGCGCTTGACTATGCCGTCACCCTGAATATTCCGTTTGTGTTCTCGTCCAACGGCGACGGCTTTGTCTTTCACGACGGCACCGGCACGAGCGTGGAGAAGGAAGCCACGCTCTCGCTCCACGCCTTCCCATCGCCCAAAGAACTCTGGTCAAAATACCGCGCCTGGAAAGGACTCACTCCCGAGGAGGAGGCGATCGTCCTGCACGATTATTTCAAGATGGCAGCGGCAAGGGCCCCCGCTACTACGGGTCGAACGCCATCAATGCTGCCATAGAGGCGATCGCCAAGGGCCAAAACCGCATCCTCCTCGTCATGGCCACGGGCACCGGCAAGACCTATACCGCTTTTTCAGATTATCTGGCGGTTGTGGAAGGCCGGACGCAAGAAACGCATCCTCTTTCTCGCCGATCGCAACGTGCTCGTCGATCAGACAATGGTGAATGACTTCCGGCCCTTTGGCGCGGCAATGGCCAAGCTCAGCACCGGCGCCAGAACCATCGAGCGCCAGGATGGCTCCGAGGTCGAGCTCGGCACGGCACTGGACAGAAAACGTCCATCGACACGGCCTATGAAGTTTATCTGGGCCCTTTATCAAGCTGTCACCGGCCCGGAGGAGCACCAGAAGCTGTTCCGGGAATTCTCGCCTGGGTTTTTCGATTTGATCGTCATTGACGAATGTCATCGAGGGAGCGCTGCCGACGATGCCGCCTGGCAGCGAATCCTCGAGTATTTTTCCGCAGCCACGCAGATTGGCCTTACGGCAACGCCCAAAGAACCAAATATGTATCGAACATCAACTATTTCGAAAAGCCGGTCTGCACCTACTCGCTCAAGCAAGGCATCCAGGACGGGTTCCTGGTCCCGAATTCGCATAGGGGACCGAAGTGCTTTCTCATGAATACGGGGTTAGTGGTGCTTCAGCCAAACAGTCCTACTAACCCCGCGTATTCGTGTCAGGCCGCTTGATTCTGGAACGTATTGGAGCCCCAAACTGGAGCCCGCAACGCGGTGCACTGATGCCGACCCGCGATTCAAGGCAGGATCCCCGTGCTGGAGACGGTCGACTCTTGCTCGGCGTCTTGCTTCCCTCGTGACACTGCCGACGAGTACGCTCCATTAATAGGACTATTTCCGGGGAACGCAGTCCGATCTCCGCGCGCAGGCGATCCCGCGACCTGAGTGCCTGCAGTAGAAACGCTCAGTGCCACCACTCGGCGTCTCGGTCCTTCCCTTCGTACTTCCAGGTTTGGTATACGGCGCAGAAGCATGGCAGCGCCTTCATGTCGCCTCCCGTTTGCCTCAGAGGAGAGGCAATCTCTTGCTTGCTTCCGGCCCCCAAAGCGCTATCGACTGCGGCCCGGATAGGTCTCGCCGCGAGTGCTCCATCGGCGGCTATGTCGCAAGAGTGATTTCGCCACATTTCAAGCGTGAAGGGCGCATCTTCTCTCGTGAGCTTCAGCGAACGCACTCTTCATAGAAAAGAAATTCGTCCACGACCCGACCGTAGAAAGGGTTCCCGCTCTTTGGTTAACCTGGACCAGGTATACGTCGCGATTGCCTCCGCTGGAGCGGATCGAAGAGGTGCGAGCAAGAATGGCGACCTGCACTCTGTGCGGTCTTTCAACCGGCCAGAACGAGGCCGTGCTTGCCATTAGAATTGTGCCACTTACAATTTAAGGCGAGCAATAGTCCTAAGTAGAGTCGGGCCAACATGCTCCTCTGGTTTTCAACGTGTGCGTCCTTTAGTGTGCCCGTTTATCTGCCATTGGATTTAGCTTCCACTGTCTTATGGCATGCGCGAAGTGGGGTACTTGCCTTTGCTTACCGAACTGGACCAGCTTGGTGACGCATTGTTCACCTCCGCTGGCGTGGTTGCAAACTGGGAGTTTCGAGCTCCAAGGAAGCAGCGCGTGAGTGCAGTATTGATGACCTTGGTGTTCCCCCCCCCCCAATGTAGGAGTCGGCGGTATCGCCAGACGTTGTAAAGCTCTCTGTTAGCATTCATTTGGACAATTGGGGCGGAGCGAAATGGCACAGGAGCCGAGACTTCAGGGCGGTGACCTATTCATAGTGGACAACAGCGATCAGGACTGGAAGGTCCGCCGCTACCTCCGCGATTGGGCTGACCTCGCCCACAGCTTTGATATCGCCACAGGATATTTCGAGGTCGGCGCGTTGCTTGCGCTCGACGGCCAATGGCAGAAGTTGGACAAGATCCGGATTTTAATGGGAGATGAAGTCTCAAAGCCCACAAAGAAGGCGCTTCTCGCAGGCCTCGAAAACATCAAGCAAAGGTTAGACTCCAGCATCGAGAAGGAGAAAGAGCAGAATGACTTTCTCAAAGGCGTACCTGGTATTCTCGACGCTCTACGGGCCAGCAAAATCGTTTGCCGGGTCTACAACAAGGAAAAGTTCCACGCGAAGGCGTACATCACCCATGCAAAGCAGGCCGTCGTCGGGTCTTCTGCACTCGTCGGATCCAGTAATTTCACCGTTCCGGGGTTGACCGACAACGTCGAGCTCAATGTACAGCTCCGTAGAGAAGTTGAAGTCTTGCAGGAATGGTTTGAGCGGTACTGGGAGCAAGCCGAGGAGATTACGCCAGATATCCTTCAGGTGGTCGAACGCCAAACGGCCCTCTATGCCCCGTTTTACGTCTATGCAAGAGCCCTTCACGAGTTTTTCCGTCGGCATGAGATGACCGACTACGAGTGGCTGACCGCTGGACCGGACAACGGGGGCTCGAGAATTTATAAGATCCTCGACCACTACCAGCAGGAGGGCTACCAAGAGCTGGCCGGCATTGCGAACCAGTACCACGGCGCATTCTTGTGCGATGGTGTGGGCCTGGGCAAGACATTCATTGGATTGATGCTGATCGAGTCGCTAATCAAGCGCCAGCGCAAACGGGTAGCCCTCTTTGTCCCGAAGGCCTCGCGCAAGCCCGTTTGGGAGAGCAAGCTGCGGCAGTATCTACCTGAACTGTTCGGCGAGTACAGCAATTTGGCGATATACAACCACACGGACTTGATGCGTGGCGGCGAATACCCTGATCGGCTCAGCCGGATCAAAGAGCTCGCTGACGTCATCATCGTGGACGAGGCTCACCATTTCCGCAATCCCGGACTTAAGGGGGATGATCCCAGCCAGCCTTTGTCGCATTACTGGGCGATGTCAAACATGTGCGAGGGTAAAGACGTCTATCTAATGACGGCGACCCCCATCAACAACCGCCTGCTCGATTTGCAACACATGATCGAGCTGTTCTCTCAACGAAAAGCCGACTACTTCAAAGCCGCTCCCCTTGGTATTCATTCG
>CAWHMN010000003.1:0-202907 GCA_963830635.1 uncultured Acidobacteriaceae bacterium
CGTAATTGCCGTCCAGCTTGCCGTCGCGCGCCGCCTCAAACATGTGGATGGCGTGGTCGCGCTCCTCTGCGGGAAAGATCTCTTCCGGGAAGGAGCGGCCGACGAGCTCGGCGAAGCTATAGCCGGTGATGGTCTCGCAGGCGCGGTTGAAGCGAACGATGCGGCCGGCCGTGTCCAGCACCAGCACCAGCGCGCTGATGGTGTCCAGCACCGCGGTGACGAAGTTGCGTTCGATGGTGAGCGCGCGTTCGATGCGCTGCCGCGACCGGACGACGCGCTCCTGCTGATTGGCCTTGGCATACAGCTCCAGCCGCGTCACGATCTGGCGGGCCAGCATCTCCAGCGTGCGCGCATGGTCCCGCGTAAACACGTTCGGCTCCGGCGAGCAGACGGCGAGCGTGCCCAGCACGGATCCGGAAGGGGAGAGCAGCGGCGCCGCGGCATAGGAACGGCAATGCGTGGTGGCTGCCAGCGGAACGCCGAGCGGCGCGAAGCGATAGTCCTGCGCCGCATCGTCGATCATCATGGCATGCGGTTCGAGGATGGTGTACTGGCAGGCAGAGCTGGCCCGCGGCTGCTGCCGGCTGAGGAAACCGATACGCGACTTGAACCACACGCGGCCGCCGTCGATGAACGAGATGAACGCGTAGGGCGCACGGCAGAACGCCGCCGCGAGCCGGGTTATCTCGTCCAGCGCCGGGTCCGGCAGCGTGTCGAGGATTTCATACTGAGAGAGAGACTTGAGCCTCTCGGCTTCATCTCTTTGCATCATGGTTGGGCTGGCAAGTTGCATGAGTGAGGAGGAAGAATCGCCTGCGTGTATTGTGTCAAAGCGGTCCCCAATCTCCACTGCCACCTTCGCGTCATCGTGCGCGCAAACGTTGAAGAAACCGTTACTTGCGTGATGCCTCCTCAATTGCTCTGCGGCTTTCATGTTAGACGATTGCAACTTGCTGCCGTCATGGAAAAATGCAATGCGCCGAGCGCATTGCGCAGATCGTCGCCGCCGTCATTCACATCCACGCATGCATCACGGCCGGCGCTCCAGTCCCAGAAAGTGCGCCTCGCTCTCGCGTCTATCGCGTCTTAGGGCAGCTTGCAGCACTCCGTCGCGGGCTGCTCATTGGAAGCTTCGAGCGCAACCTTCCATGTGCCATCGGCCTCCCGCTTCCAGAACGTGATGTAGCGCCCTTGCGTAGTCACCGGATTGCCGTGGGCATCACGCGCGCGTCCATCGTAGTGCCCCCATGTATACCCCTCGCTGCCGGAGGGCCCCATGCTGCCGCCTTCCGGCGTCCAGCTCAACTGGTACTGATCGGGCTTCCAGGTAGCCTCGGCGGCAATGGCCGTGCGGCCGATCACGGGCGCCTTGCCGTTGGCCAGCGTAACGCCATCGTCGGCAAAGAACGAGGCAAAGGCCGCGCCGCCCCCGCTTTTGACTGCTGCCGCGTACTTCGCCTCGAGACTGAAGAGCAGCTGCCGCCCCGGAGTTGCGCCGGGGTCGCTCAGCGATCCCGAAGGAGGAGCAGGGTGCGCAAACGGGTCAAGCTGAGCGCTGGCCGGCAGGCCTCCGCAGAGCGCAAGCAGAAGCCAGAGCAGAAGAGCACGGTTTCGCATAATGAGATCCTTGTGGCAAATCCTAGCAGCGTGTCTCTAAGGGCCAGGCAAGCAGCCACATCCAGAGACGTTGTTGAAGGCGGTTCGGTGAGCGGCTCGCGCGCGCTGTGGCTTGATATACTGGAGCCCGCCGGGATCTCCCGCGGCTGGCCCACAGCTTCACTCCGCATTGGGCGTTTCGGTCGCGGCGCAGCGGCGCTGACGATTTTGCAAAGCGTGACCTGCGACAAGGACATCGGTCTTCGGCACACTTCGATGTCCGGCACACTGTGATGCGCTCTGGAATGCACTCAGAGTGCAATGCAGAAATTGATGGTCTTACATGAGCGAGATACTCGACACCATCCAGGCACCGGCGGACATCAAGCGGCTCTCGATACCGCAACTTGAGTTGCTCGCGGCCGAAATCCGGGAGCGGCTGATCCGCACGCTCTCAAAGACTGGCGGCCATCTGGGTCCAAATCTCGGTGTGGTCGAGCTGACGCTGGCCATGCACGTTGTCTTCGACACGCCCGTCGACAAGTTTGTCTACGATGTCAGCCATCAGACGTACATCCATAAGCTGCTTACCGGCAGACGGGCGCGCCTCGACACCATGCGACAGCCCGGCGGCCTGAACGGCTTCATGCTGCGCACGGAATCGGAACACGACGCCTATGGCGCAGGTCACGCCGGCACCGCGCTCTCCGCGGCGCTTGGCATGGCGGTGGCGCGCGACCTCGCCGGCACCCGGGAACATGTGGTGGCGGTGGCCGGCGACGCGGCGTTCACCAACGGCATCTCGTTTGAGGCGTTGAACAACATCGCCGGACAGACCCGGCGGCTGATCGTGGTGCTCAACGATAACGAGTGGTCGATTGACCGGAATGTGGGCGCGATCGCCGGCTATCTCCACAAGGTGGTCACCAACGAGCACTACAACCACTTGCATGATCGTGCGGCCCGGCTGCTCGAGCGCTTCGCCGGCAAGACGGCGAAGAACCTGGCGCGCAAGGCGGAAGAGGCGGCGAAGAGTCTGCTATGGCCGTCGATGATCTTCGAAGAGTTCGGCCTGAACTACTACGGTCCGCTGGATGGACACGATGTAGGGCTGCTGATCGAGACCTTCAAGTTCCTCAAGAAGCAAAACACACCGGTGCTGCTGCATCTTCTCACCCAGAAGGGACGCGGCTTCCAGCCGGCGCTCGACAAGCAGAAGAAGTTTCACGGACTGGGGCCCTACGATCCGGAGACCGGCGACACCAAGCCGGTGGGCCAGCGCACCTATTCGGAAGTCTTCGCCGACACGCTGGTCAAGCTGGCTAACGAGAACGAGAAAGTCGTCGCCATTACCGCCGCCATGCCTAATGGCACCGCGCTCGATCTGTACCGGCCCCACCACCCCACTCGCTACTTCGATGTGGGCATCGCCGAAGAGCATGCGGTGATCTTCGCCGCGGGCATGGCGACCCAGGGATACAAGCCGTTCTGCGCCATCTATTCCACCTTCCTGCAGCGCGCGTTCGATCCGGTGGTGCATGACGTCTGCCTGCAGAACCTGCCGGTGGTCTTCTGTCTGGACCGGGGCGGTCTCTCCGGGGACGACGGCCCGACCCACCACGGACTCTTCGACATCAGCTATCTGCGCGGCATTCCCAACATCGTGCACATGGTGCCGAAGGACGAGGACGAGCTCGCCGACATGCTCTACACCGCCATGCTGCATCCCGGGCCCAGCGCCGTGCGCTACCCGCGCGGCATTGGCACAGGCGTTGCCGTGAAGGCGCATCCCTCGGCGCTTGCCATCGGCGAAGGAGAGGTGGTGCGCGATGGAGAAGACATCGCCATCTTTGGCCTGGGCGCGCTGCTGCCCATGGCGCAGGAACTCGCGGCGAGCCTCGAGCGCGAAGGATACTCCGCGGCGGTCATCAATCCGCGTTTCGTGAAGCCGCTGGATCGCAAGCTGCTGGGCCAGTACGGACGGCGCGCGGGTGTGGTCGTCACCTTGGAGGACCATGCGCTGATGGGCGGCTTCGGGTCCGCGGTACTGGAAGCGCTGAACGAGATGGAGATCGATGTGCCGGTCGTGCGCATCGGCTGGCCGGACCGCTTCATCGAGCACGGTAAAGTCGACGCGTTGCGGGCCAAGTACGGCATCAGCGTGGAGGCGGCGATGGAGAAGCTGCAGCCCTTGCTGAAGACCATGCGCAAGAGCGCGGTCACCCGCGTCTAGCGTTCGGCCACGATTCGGGTGCCCCATTCTTTGCGCCTGACTGTTGCCGCGTTTGCCTCGTCACTCGAAGCGCAAAGGGTGGGTGATGCGCCGAAGGCGCATCCGCTTTCCTCCCCCATGCTCGCGATCCATGTGGCCCAAACAGGTCTGCGCTCCGCGCAGAGACCCACCCTTCGCGCTTCAGGCTCATTCCACTTAAGAGCATGCGCGGCGCAAAGAGTGGGGCACCCGCCTCTGGGCTTGAGTCGAGCCCTGTGTCAGGTTACGCCGAGCCTACTGCCATAAATCTTGCGCAACTGCCGCTGCCGGAAGCGAAAGAGCAGTGCCAACTGCGCGCGGCCGCCGAGAACGTTTGCCGCCGGATCCAACGCTCCGAGCGGGAACCTGTATTCGACCTCATCGGTGACCCGCGTGCCCGGCCGGCCATCCCGCTCTTCCGCTTGCACCTGGTGGCAATGCCGCCAGTAGTGAAACGGCCCGGTGAGCTGGAGATCGCAGAAGCGCCGGTTCCATTCGAATTCATCGATCAGCGCCAGCCAGTGCATCCTCAGCGGGGAGAAGGGAATCAGCCGAAAGCTGAGCGTGATGCGCGAGCCCTTGCCTGCGGCGCCCGAAACAGCCATGCCCACAGCCGGCGCCGGCGGCGGTACAAGCGCAAGGGCGTCGAGCCGCGGACGCTGCCAATGCGGCATGAGCGGAGGCAGGTTCTTAGGCTGGCAAAAGAACGCGAAGACCCGGTCAACCGGAAGCGGGACCCAGTCCGAGGTGGTGTAGCGGTGCGTTGCCGGCTGCATGGAGACGTAGATGCGCAGGTGCCACGGTTAGATCGGCTCGATCCCCTTCCTCTTTCTGTATCGCGCCCAAAAAAAAGGAGGAAGGTGCGTTGGGGGTTGCACCTCCCTCGAAACATGTGCGTACTCTTCGCGGGGAACAGGCGTTAGTTGGGGAGCAGAACCGCGTCGATCACGTGAATGACGCCGTTGGACTGGTATACGTCGGGAATCGTGACCATCGCCATGCCGCCCTTTTCATCGGTCAGCATGATCTTTCCACCCTTCTCGGTCGCTGTCAGTGTGCCGCCTTCTACGGTCGTCAGCGTGGCTTTACCACCGCCCGCCTTGATCGCGTTCTTGATGTCCTTCGAATTCATCTTGCCGGCGACCACGTGATAGGTCAGCACCTTCTTGAGCTGATCCTTGTTTTCGGGCTTCATCAGCGTGTCCACGGTTCCGGCCGGAAGCTTGTTGAAGGCTTCATTGGTGGGCGCGAACACCGTGAACGGTCCCGGACCCTCCAGCGTATCGACCAGACCGGCTGCTTTGACCGCCGATACCAGCGTAGTGTGGTCCTTGGAGTTGACGGCGTTCTCGACGATATTCTTGGACGGATACATGGCAGAGCCGCCAACCATTGGATCCTTCTGGGCCAGCGCGGACATCGCGGTAAGGCCAAACACCATGGCGAACAGGAGGGCGAACAAATTCTTCATCTTCATCTTTTGCAAGTTCCTTTCGTTCAGTGAACCCTAACCACTCGAACATGGGAGGAACGCGCAGGACTCGCATACAGATTTCCCGTACACGAATCTTTTCCCCGTGCATGTGGGAGCTGGAATGCGGCGGGCCTCTCGCGACCGTCTGCAACGTTCGTGCCCGTATACACTTTTGAAAGATGAGTTCTTCAGTCCTGCAAAAGCGCGAACGCCGGCGTCACGACGCCGGGCTGCTCATCATTGGCGTGTTCAAGCTGCTCAAGGGTGTCCTGTTCGTATCGCTGGGCTTCGGCGTCATCCGCCTGGTGCATCGCGACATCGGCGACCTGCTGCTGCGCGCGGCCCTGGCGCTCCGGCTGGATCCGGAAAGCCACTTCGTCAACTTCGCGCTGGAAAAGATCCAGGACCTGAGCCCGCACAGGATCAAGCTCATCGGCATTGGGATCTTCCTTTACGCCGCTCTCGATTTCATTGAAGGCACGGGCCTGGTGCTGGAGAAGACCTGGGCCGAGTACTTCACGCTGGTGTTGACCGCCTCCTTTCTGCCGCTGGAGGTGTTCGAGATCCTGCACCACTTCACGTGGGTGAAGGTGGCGGTCACGTTTATCAACGTGCTGGTGCTGCTGTATCTGATCTACATCCAGCGGTACCGCTTCGGGGGTAAGCGGCCGGAGGCCTAGTTCATCGTTCGATCATGCCGACCGTGACGCGCAGTCCGCGAACGCACGGTCCGCTTTCACCGTGTCCGGTGCTCGGGTAATGCGCGGAAAGCGCTCCGTGCTTTTGCACTGCAGGTCCGCTCAATTGTCAATCCCCTGGTCAGGGAACTTCCGTTACGCCGGTAACGGCGAAGAAAAAGCGTATAGCTGAAAGTCCGATTTCTTGCAAGAGGGAGGTAGGGCGAGGAACCTCAGCCTTCAACACTGCTCATTGCGTGTAGCGGCTTAGTAAGCCCAAGATGTTGCGTTTTCCACACCCGTTCCACGGAAATGCAGAATCTTGCCGCATTTCGCCTTTGACAGTCCCAGCCGCTCGGCTAGGATGTGGATGGAAGTGGTCAAAAGTGGTCAGAAGTTGAGAGCCACTGATGGAAAAAGCATCGCAGTGGCAGCGTAGCACCCGGAAGGTGGATCGGCGAGATGTTTCGTGGCAATCACCCAACTCGCGTCGATGAAAAGGGCAGGCTCAAGATTCCCGCCGAATTCAAGCGGGAGATCGACGAGAAGTTCGGAGCCCAGTTCTTCATCACCAGCCTGAACGGGGAACGCGCCCAGGTTTGGCCCATGCCGGAGTGGCAGAAGCAGGAAGAGAAGGTTCTGGCCATGCCGATGGTGCCGGCGAAGAAGAAGTGGCTGGACCTGACCAGCTACTACGGCCAGGTGGCAGAGATGGATGCGCAGGGCAGGGTCCTGGTGCCGCAGGTGCTGCGGGAGTCGGCCAGGGTAACGGGAGACGTGGTGGTCTTCGGGAAGCTGAACTACCTGGAAGTGGCCAACCACGATCTGTTCAAGGCCAAGCTCGAAGCAGAGCCGATGACGGCGGAAGACGAGGCGGTACTGGCAAGTCTCGGGTTGTAAGCAGCAGAGAAGTGCAGCAAGCGGTTAGAGACGTCGACAGACGCAAGGTTTAAAGCCCCCGAGGGGGAGCACATGATCGAGGACGCAGAGCGACATGTGCCGGTTCTTTTACAAGAGACGATCCGTTTTCTGAATGTGCGCGCAGGCGGCACGTATGTGGACGCGACGCTGGGCATGGCAGGTCATTCGATGGAGATCGCCCGGCGATTGGGCGCGAAGGGCCGCCTAATCGGCTTCGATCGCGATCCGGAGGCGATGGAGATCGCGACGCGGCGATTGGCGGGACTGCGGGAAGAGCTGGGGCCGGCGATGCCGGAGGTGGTGCTCCATCCCGAACCCTTCTCGCAGGCCGGCCGGCTGATCCCGGAGGCGAGCGTGGATGCGCTGCTGGCCGATGTCGGTGTCAGCTCCATGCAGTTGCGCGAGGCGCACAGAGGATTCAGTTTTCAGGCGGAAGGCCCCTTGGACATGCGGATGGATCCGCGTCAGGGAGTCACCGCCGCACAAGTGGTAAACCAGGCTGGCGAAGAAGACCTCGCCAATCTGATTTACGAATTCGGAGAGGAAAGGAGGTCGCGGAGAATCGCCAGAGCCATTGTCAGGGCGCGGCCGATTACGACTACGGCACAACTGGCCAAGGTCGTAGCGGCTGCCGCCCCGGCGATGAAACAAGAGCGAATTCACCCGGCGACCAGGACCTTTCAGGCGCTCCGGATTCACGTAAACGACGAGCTCGGCGAGATCCGGGCTCTGCTGGACGCGGCGCCCCGGCTGTTGAAGACGGGCGGCAAGCTGGTGGTGATCAGCTTCCACTCGCTCGAGGACCGGCTGGTGAAGGACGCGACGAGAGACGGAACCAGGCTGGGTATGTACCAGCTTGATTCCCGCAAACCGGTGACGGCCAGCGAAGAAGAGACGGATCGCAATCCACGGGCGCGCAGCGCGAAGCTGCGGTCGGTGGCGAGGACGAGCTTGGCGCTGGACAAGGCGGTAGAAATCCCGGCGCAACCAAGACGGTTCTTCAGGTAAGAGGACGAAAACAGAGGATACGCGGAAGAAAAGCGGCGGCCGCGCGCACAGGTATCGGGTCAGGGTTGTCCCACCGTAGCACAAGGCGAAAGTACGACAACACTGCAAGACCAATCCCTCCATATAGATAGCGACTCTGACCCGGTTGCTCAGGAGGGAGAGCAGGCGACGGGCAGGTACGCAGGAAGCTCGCGCACTATTAACTTTCTTGGTTCTCGGCTATTTGCTGGTCTGAGTGCCTGGTTTGCACTATTATCGGTGCAATGCCAGTGCTCGGAGTTACAACGGAAGGAGTACCCATGGCGACACAGGCATTGGCAGCGCAGGGATGGATCGAGGGCGCACGGACGAACGCCGAGACAGTGGCGGAGCGGAACCAGTTGCTCTTTCACGCGCAGCAGCGCGCGCGCCGCGGCCCCACGCCGGAAGTCTTCTTCGCCAAACATATGGATAACACCCGCCTGGTCAAGGCGGCAGACCCGGTGCGCATCCGGGAGATGCGCAGCTTCGCCATCGCCATGACGGTGCTCTTTGCCATGGTCATGATCTATGGCTGGCAGCACTTCTCCTCCATTGAAGTCGGCTACAAGGTGGAAGCGGAGAAGCAGCAACTGGAGCAGTTGCACGAGCAGAATCGGCAGCTCAGCTTGAAGGAGGCCCAGTTGTGCGATCTGGGCCGGCTGGACCGGGAGGCGCGCAGGCTGGGCATGGACGCCCCCAGGCCGGGGCAAGTGGTGCGGCCGGAGTCTAGCTTTGAGCCGGGTCAGCCTGTGATGGCCGAGGTGCATCCGGCACTACCGCTGCGATAATTACCATTCACTCTTCGGAAAGAGAGCGGCTGCCGCGGTGAAGAAGTTCCAGTTCATTCCCAGCCAGCAGACCAGACGCGCAGTCGTCGCCGCCCCGCGACGGCTGCGTTTTCTTTTGCTGGGGGCCATCTTCGGCGCATGGGCGCTCATCATTCTGGGGCGGCTGGTATGGCTGCAGGTGTTCAACCATCCCATGTTCGTGGATCTGGCGACGCGCCAGCAGCAGCGGACCTTCGAAGTCGCGCCGCGGCGCGGAGTGTTGTACGACCGCAACCTGCATGAACTGGCCATGACGGTGCTGGTGGACTCCGTGTATGGAGTGCCGACCGAGATGCACGACAAGGATGGAACAGCGGCCGCGCTCGCCCGGGTAGTCCATGCCGATCCGACCGATGGCTTCACCACCGCCCGAAGCATCGACGCTCGCTTCCACGCCTCGAAGAACTTCGCCTGGGTGGCGCGCAAGGTGGACCCCGGAACAGTGGCCCGGGTGAAGGCGCTCAACCTGAAGGGCGTCTACTTCCAGAAAGAGTTCAAGCGCTTCTATCCCAACGGCACGCTGGCGGCGCAGGTACTGGGCTACGTGGGAACGGACGACGGTGGATTAGGCGGCATGGAGCGCCGCTTCGACCAGGACCTGCACGGCGCTCCGGGCCACATGCTCACCGCCCTGGACGCCAAGCGGCATGTGCTGGGCAGCGAAGAGCGCGATCCACTGCCCGGCGAAAATCTGGAGCTCACTATCGATGAGAACATCCAGTTCATGGCCGAGCATGCGCTCGACCACGCGATGGAGAAGGTGAAGGCCCTCAACGGCACGGTGGTGGTGCAGGACGCGCACACCGGACAGATTCTCGCGCTGGCGATCCGGCCCACCTTCGATCCCAACGATTTCCGCCACGCCACCACCAACCTGCTGCGCAACCACGCCGTCAGTGACATCTACGAGCCGGGCTCGACCTTCAAGCTGGTCACCTACTCGGCCGCGCTCGATGCCGCGGGGGTGCAGCCGAACGATCTGGTGGACTGCCAGGGCGGCAAGATCACGCTCTTCGGGCGGACCATCCATGATGACTCGTCCGATCGGGGCATGGGTGTGGTGACCGTGCAGCGCGCACTCGAGAAATCCAGCGACGTGGCCGCGGTGAAGATGGCGCTGAAGCTTGGCCCTGACAAGTTCTACGAGTACATGAAGGCCTACGGTTTCGGCTCGCGCAGCGGCGTGGAGTTGCCCAGCGAGACCCGCGGACTGCTGCGGCCACCACGCCGCTGGGGCGCGACCAGCATCGGATCGCTGGCCATCGGCCAGGAGGTCGGCGTGACGCCGGTGCAATTGGTGAGCATGGTCTCGACCATCGCCAATGGCGGCACGTATCTGCCGCCGCACATCCTCATGCCGGTCTCCGAGAGACCGGACCAGGCGGAGAAGCTGAAGGCAGAGCCATTCCATCCAGAGATGGAACTGCCGCAGCCGCTGCCGCAGGGGGCGCACCGCGTCATCTCCGAGCTGACCTCGGCCAAGATGCGCAAGATGATGGAAGGCATCGTGGTGAATGGGACCGGAAGATTGGCCGCGCTGAACGGCTACTCCGCCGCCGGCAAGACTGGTACCGCACAGAAGATCGATGTGCTCACCCATACCTATTCGCATACGAAGTACGTGGCGTCCTTCGCCGGCTTCGCGCCCGTCAACAATCCCGCCATCAGCGTCGCGGTCATCATCGACTCGCCGGTGGGCGCGTACCATGGCGCCGCTGTCTCCGCGCCAGTCTTCCAGGAAGTGGCGCAGGAGGTGCTGGAGTATCTCGGTGTGCCGCATGACATGCCGCTGAAGCCCGAGAAGGAGCTAGAGGAGGCAAAGAAGCAGGACATACCGGCGGAGACGCCGCCCGAGCATACCGGCGATCTGCAGGCGCTCTTTGCCGAGGTGAACGATCTGCCGCCCGACGACCCATTGCGCAATCCGGAGCCGAAACAGCCGCTGGCAACGACGGGCGATGCCGCTGCCGCAGCGAAGGCGCAGGACGCCGCACCCGCAAGCGCCGCCATCATGCCAAGTGCGTCCATCACCCCGGCGTCCGATTCCTCTGAGGCTCCCGCGCAGGCGAGCAATGCTCCGAAGACCAATCAGGAGAGCGTAGCGAGCACGCCGAGCGAAGTTGCCGCATCCGTGAGCGCGCCTTCCGCTGCCACGCCCCTGCCAGCGCCCAATCCACAGACAAGCCATGCGGCGGAAGACAGCCGGCCGCTGGTGATGGATGGCAAGCATCGAGTAGCGGTGCCGTCCTTCACGGGCGAGTCCGTGCGGCGCGTAGTGGAAGAAGCCGGCACGGCAGGTCTCGGCCTGCAACTGCTGGGTACGGGCATTGCGCGGGATCAGGCCCCCGCCGCCGGCACCATGGTTCCGCTGGGCACCGAGATCGTAGTGCGCTTCGCCCGCTAAGTGGCGGGCCGCACGGAACGGGCGCGCCTCGCGCTGGAAAACGCAGACAAGAGAAGCGGCGGATGAACGACTCAGGACACGTGTATGCAATTGCATGAGCTGCTGGCCGGCGTTGATGTGCTTCGGAGGCTGGGACAGGATGCCGCTATCACCAGTGTCGAATACGACTCGCGCCGCGTGCGCGCCGGTGCGCTATTTGTCGCGATGCGGGGCGAGACCACCGACGGCAATCAGTACATCGAGCAGGCCGCGGCCAGCGGTGCGACCGCCGTGCTGACCGACTCGGCGGCGGCCTTCGATGCGGCGGCGGCGGGGCCATTCGACATTCCGCTGGTCGAGGTGCCCCACGGGCGTCGCGCCCTGGCGCAAGTGGTGGCGCAGTTCTTCCACCATCCTGAGCGCGCGCTCGCGGTCAACGGCGTAACCGGCACCAACGGCAAGACGACGACCACGTTCCTGCTGGAGCAGATGCTGCGGCAGGGCGGACGTGAGACGGTACTGGTGGGCACCATCGAGTACCGTATCGGCCAGCAGGTCAGGCCCGCGCCGCACACCACGCCGGAATCGCGCGATCTGCTGGCGCTCTTCGCGGAAGCCGTGGCAGCAGGTGCGACCGAAGCCGTGATGGAGGTGTCCTCGCACGGGCTGGAACAGGGCCGGGTGTGGGGTGTGCCGTTCGATACCGCGATCTTCACCAATCTGACGCGCGACCATCTGGACTACCACGGCACCATGGAGGCGTACTTCGAGGCCAAGGCGCGGCTGTTCGTTCCTGCCCAGGGGCAAGGCTCGCCTGCCCCGCGCGTTGCCATCCTTAACGTGGATGATGCGGCGGGCGCGCGGTTGGTCCCCATGGCCCGCGCGGCAGGTTCCTCGGTCGTGACCTACGGTATCGAAGACGGAGAGGTGCGCGCCCGCCAGATCGCGATGCGGCTGGACGGCATGCGCTTCCTGCTGGAGTCGCCCACCGGCCGAGCCGTCATCGATACCCGGCTGACCGGACGCGTGAACGTGTATAACCTGCTGGCCGCTGCTGCCGCCGCGATGGCGCGGGGTCTACCGCTCGATGCGATTGCTGCTGCGGCACCCTCGCTCACCCCGGTGCCGGGCCGCTTCGAGTTGGTGAACGAAGGCCAGGACTTCGCCGTGGCCGTCGACTACGCGCATACCGATGATGCACTGCGCAAGGCCATCGCGTTGGCGCGTGAGCTGGTCCAGCCCCACGCAGGCCGCGTGATCACGGTGTTCGGATGCGGCGGCGACCGCGACCGCAGCAAGCGTCCGCTGATGGGCCGTGCGGCGGGGGAAGGCAGCGAGATGGCGGTCATCACTTCAGACAATCCACGCGGTGAGGACCCTCGGGCTATCATCGACGACGTGCTTCCCGGTCTGGCAGATACGGGTGTGGCGACGCACGTGGAGCCTGACCGTCGCCGCGCCATCTGCCTGGCCATCTCCCTGGCGCAACGCGGAGACTTCGTGCTGCTGGCGGGCAAGGGCCATGAGAAGACGCAGACCATTGGCAGGACCGCCTTGCCGTTCGACGATGTAGCCGAGGCGCGAGTGGCGTTGCGTACCAGGATTGAGGACGAGCGATGAAGCTGGATCTGGAGCAGATTGCCCGCTGGACCGCCGCGGACGTGCACGGCGACATCGCGACCAGTTCAGCGACCGGCTACTCCATCGACACGCGTACGCTTGCGCCTGGCGATCTCTTCTTCGCCATCCGGGGCGAGCGGTTCGATGCTCATGCCTTCGTCGATACCGCCTTCAAGCGTGGAGCCGCTGCCGCCGTTGTCGCCAAGGCACAGCTTGCACAACTCTCCGCGCCGGCGCGTGGCCGCGTGTTGCTGGGGGTCGACGATCCGCTGACGGCCCTGCAGGGTCTGGCCGCGGCGGTGCGGCGGTACTGGGGAGGCCGCGTGGTTGCGGTCACGGGCAGCGCCGGCAAGACCACCACCAAAGAAGCGATCGCAACCGTGCTGGCCGCACAGTTGCGCGTCCGGAAGTCCACTGGCAACCTCAACAATCACTTCGGCCTGCCGCTGCAGTTGCTTCGGCTGGAGCCGGAGGATGAGGTCGCCGTGATCGAGATGGGCATGTCCGCGCCCGGCGAAATCGCCGCGCTGTGCCGCATCGCCGCTCCCGATTGGGGAGTTGTGACCAACGTGGGGACGGCCCACGCAGAGAATTTTGCGGATGGGATTGCAGGCATCGCGCGCGCCAAGTACGAGCTCGTGGAGAGCATCAGCCTGCGTACCTTCGACGTGCGGATCTCTGACGCGCGGATCTCCGATAGTGCAGAGATCGCTGTTCCGCGGATACGGGGCGTGGTCTTCCTGAATACCGATGATGCCTATGTCTCGCAGTTCGGTCGAGACTTCGATGGCCGGGTCATCTACTACGGCATGGCTCCAGTGGCAGATGTTCGCGGGGAGAATATCCACGAAGCGGGCGCGGAGGGCACCCGTTTTCGCGTGATCGCCGACGGCCAATCGGCCGAGGTAGGGCTGGCGCTGCTGGGGCGGCACAATGTCTCGAATGCGCTGGCGGCGATCGCCGTCGGATTCGAGGCGGGCATTCCGCTCGAGACCTGCGCGCATGCCATCGCCACACTGAGTGCCGGCGACAAGCGGGGTGAAGTGATCGCGCTTCGCGGCGCAACCGTGATCAACGACTGTTACAACTCCAACCCGGAAGCGCTTCGCTCGATGATCGCCACCCTGGCCGCCATGCCCGCGACGCGGCGCATCCTGGTCGCGGGCGAGATGCTGGAGCTGGGGCCGTCCACCGCCGAGTTGCACGCCGCATGCGGACGAGCGGCGGCGGAGGCCGGCATCGATATCGTGCTCGGCGTACGCGGGCAGGCCTCCGCTCTGGTCGATGCGGCACGTCAGGCGGCACGTCAGGCGGCGCGGGAGACAGCCGGGAAGGCGAGCCCTGCAAGCAAGGTAGACGCGATCTTCCTGGCCACGCCCGAAGAGGCCGGCGCATGGCTGGACGCCCACCTCAGCCCCGGGGATGCGGTGCTGCTCAAAGCCTCGCGCGGAGTGCGCCTCGAAGAAGCGCTCCGCGCCTTACGCTCCGCCCCCACACAGGACTGAACCTTTGCAGCCACCGGTAGCGGGGGCGGTTGCTTGCTAAGATAGCCACAACCGCCCCCACCCCGCAGCTTGCCGGAGGAAGTTTGCTTTACTGGCTCCTGTACCAAAAGCTGTTTCCTTATTTCCGGCCGTTCCGCATCTTCCGCTATTTGACCTTCCGCACCGCGTTTGCCACGCTGACGGCGATGCTGATTGCGCTGGTGGTGGGGCCGTATGTGATCGACAAACTGCGGGAGTTTCAGATCAGCCAGTACATCCGCGAGGAGGGCCCGCAGGCGCACCAAAAGAAGGCTGGCACGCCGACCATGGGCGGGGTGCTGATCGCCATCGCCATTCTGCTGCCCACGCTGCTGTGGGCCGACCTTTCCAATCCATTCGTCTGGATGGTGACGTTGTCCACGCTGGCCTTCGGGGCCATCGGCTTTGCCGACGACTACATCAAGGTGGCGCATCGCCGGAACCTGGGCCTGACGGCCCGCGCCAAGCTGGGCTTGCAGATCCTGGTCAGCCTGGCCATTGCCATCGCACTGGTCTTCCTGCAGGAGCAGAGCAACTACTCCACCCGCCTGATGGTGCCGTTCGTGAAGCGCTTCCGCCCGGAGCTGGTCATCGGCTCGTGGGCGCACATGCCGCACCTGTGGTGGCTGGCGCCGCTGCCGTTCGTCGTTTTTACGGTGCTGGTGATCGTGTTTTCGAGCAATGCCGTCAACCTGACGGATGGACTGGATGGCCTCGCAATCGGCTGCACCATCATCGCCGCCGGGGCGCTCACGGTGCTCACCTACGTGAGCGGCCATGCCGTCTTCTCCGACTATCTGGAGCTGCAGCGCATGCCGCTGGTGGGCGAGGTGACCATCTTTTGCGGCGCCATGGTGGGCGCGAGCATCGGCTTCCTCTGGTATAACGCCCATCCGGCGGAGGTGTTCATGGGCGACGTCGGATCGCTCGCGCTGGGCGGCGCCATCGGTACGGTCGCGGTGGTCATCAAGCAGGAGCTGCTGCTGCCGTTTATCGGCGGCATCTTTGTGCTGGAGGCGGTCTCGGTCATCCTGCAGGTAGGCAGCTACAAGCTGCGCAAGAAGCGCATCTTCAAGATGGCGCCGCTGCACCACCATTTCGAATTGATGGGCTGGTCGGAATCGAAGGTCATCGCGCGCTTCTGGATCGGCGCGCTGGTGTTCGCGCTGTTCGCACTCACGACACTGAAGTTACGGTGACAAACCGAAGACTTCATTTATGCTGGAGGCATCGGGAGAGAGGATTGCATGAGCGTCGTCGAAGACGTGAGACAAGTGCTGCAGGATTTTGTCGCGCCGGAGTTGCGCGAACTGCGCGCAGAGATTCGGTCTATTGACCAGAAGCTCGGTCTGCTGACAAAGTCTCTTGATAGCAAGTTCGAACTGGTGGCCAAGGGCCTGAACGACAAGATTGATGGGGCGGCCAAAGGCCTGAACGAGCGAATCGACCAACTCGCGGTACTCATGGAGCGTAACCACCGTGACGTAACCATGAATATCCAGAGCTTGCAGAACTACTCCCACTTGGCACAGCGCGTCGCCAATCTCGAAAACGATCCCGCCAAGCACTAACAAGCAGCAGTTCATCCGTATGGAACTCAAAGGCAAGAAAGTCCTGGTTGTGGGTCTGGGCAAGTCCGGCCTCGCCGCGGCGCTGTTTCTGCGCAGGCAAGGCGCACAGGTCACGGTCTCCGACGTACGCAGCCGCGAGGCATTGGGCAAGGAGATCCCCATGCTGCTGGACGCCGGCATCGCGGTCGAGGCCGGTGGCCACGGACACTCCACCTTCCGCCGGCAGGACCTGATCGTGGTGAGCCCCGGCGTGCCATTGCAGACCTTCGAGCTGCAGGAAGTACGCCCCTTCAACCTGCCGGTACTCGGAGAGCTGGAGCTGGCGGCGCGGTTTCTGCGCACAAAGATCCTCGCGATCACCGGCTCGAATGGCAAGACCACTACGACCACCCTTTGTGGAGAGATCCTGAAGGCGGGCGGCCGGGTCACCCAGGTGGGGGGCAACATCGGCGTGCCCGTCATCGAGCTGGTCGAAGACCCTGCCAATACGCCGGAAGCGTGGTCGGTGCTGGAAGTTTCGAGCTTTCAGTTGGAGACCGCCGATGAGTTCCACCCGCAGATCGCGATGATCCTCAACCTGACCCCCGATCACCTGGATCGTCACGGCACGTTCGAACAATATGCGCAGGCCAAGGAGCGCATTTTCGCGCGGCAGACCCCTGAGGATTTCCTGGTGCTGAACGGAGACGATCCCCGGGTGCAGCAGGCCGCCAGCCGCGCCCGCGCGCAGATCTATTGGTTCAGCCGGGCGAAAATCGTGCGCCAGGGAGCGTTCGTGCTCAACGGCGACGTGGTCTTTCGCGCCTCCGAACAAGGGGGCGTTGAGCCCATCCTGCCGGTAGCCGACATTCCGTTGCGCGGCGCACACAACGTCGAAAATGTGCTGGCGGCGGTCTGCGCGGACCGGCTAGCCGGCGTGGAAGCATCAGCGATCGCAGAGGCCGTGCGCCGCTTCCGTGGCGTCGAGCATCGGCTGGAATTTGTGGCCACCGTGCAGGGCGCCGACTACTACAACGACTCCAAAGCCACGAACGTCGATTCGACGGCCAAAGCGCTGGTATCTTTCGCCGGCGGCGTTCACCTTATCCTCGGCGGCAAGGACAAGAACTCCGACTACACGCTCTTGCGCCCTCTGCTTCAGCAGCGCGCCAGGGCCGTATACACCATTGGGGCGGCTGCCGAAAAGATCCAGGCGCACCTTCAGGGCGCGGTCGAGGTGGTGCACGCCGAGACACTTCCCGCGGCCGTGCGGCTGGCGCATGATCGAGCAGTGACCGGCGATACCGTGCTGCTGGCTCCCGCGTGTTCCAGCTTCGACCAGTTTGAGAATTACGAAGAACGCGGCCGCGTCTTCAAGGAACTGGTACGGACGCTGGCCCAATCGGCAGCAGCGGACCCGAGTGCGACGCAGGATCCCCGGGGAGTGGATGCATGGCAAAACGCGTAGGCGTAGACAAGTGGCTCTTCTGCGTCACGCTGCTTCTGGTGCTCTTCGGCTTGGCCATGGTCTTCAGCGCCTCGGCGGTCATGGCGAAGGAACGCTTTGGCTCGCCCTACACCTTCGTGCTGCGGCAGGCGGCCTGGGCGGTCCTCGGACTGCTCGGCATGGTGCTGCTGATGCGGGTGGACTACCGGAAATTCAATCGTCCCAACGTCGTCTTTCCCGCGGTCGCCGTCACCATCTTGTGTCTGCTGGGCGCATTTGTGATGCGCGACTCGCATAACACCCACCGCTGGATCCGCTTCGGCATCTTCTCCCTGCAGCCGTCGGAGATCGCCAAGCCCACACTGGTGCTCTTTCTCGCCTGGTTCCTGCAGGACCGCATGCAGACCATCGAAGACTGGCGTAACACCCTGCTCCCCGCGGCTTTGCCCAGCCTGCTCTTCATCGCGCTGATTCTCAAGGAGCCGGACCTGGGCACGGCGATGGTATGCGCCGCCGTCACCGCCATGATGCTGTTCCTCGCGGGGATGGAAAAGAAGTACTTCGGCTACGCTTTGCTGGCCGCCGCGCCGGTGCTCTACTGGATGCTCTTCCGCGTGCCCTGGCGCCGGGCCCGCATGCTAGCCTTCCTGAACCCGTGGAAGGACCCGCAGGGCTCGGGCTTCCACACCATCCAGTCGCTGATCGCCGTCGGCACCGGCGGCCTGCACGGCCTGGGTTTTATGGAAGGGCGGCAGAAGCTCTTCTACCTGCCGGAGCCGCACACCGATTTCATCTTCGCCAACGTGGCGGAAGAACTGGGCCTGATCGGCGCGGTCCTCATCATCGCGCTGTTCATCGCGCTGGGCTACCGCGGGCTGCGCACCGCCAGTCTTTCCAAGGACCCCTTCGCGCGCTTTCTGGCCTTCGGCATCACCGGCACCATCCTGATTCAGGCCTTCTTCAATGTCAGCGTGGTGCTGGCGCTGGTGCCTACCAAGGGCATCACGCTGCCGTTCATCTCCTACGGCGGCACATCCATCTTCTTTACCCTGGCGAGCGTCGGCGTGCTGCTGAACCTTACGCGCGAGATCGACTGAGTTGGCCGGTACGGAGCCACCAGCAGCGTTGCGGGTCCTCGTCGCCGGTGGCGGCACGGGCGGTCACATCATTCCCGGGCTCGCTATCGCCGACGAACTCCGCCTGCACCATGACGCCGAGATCGCCTGGGTGGGTACGGAGCGCGGGCTCGAAACCCGTCTCGTTCCCGCCGCAGGGTATCCGTTGCATCTGGTGGAGGTCGGCCAGCTCAAAGGGGTAAGTCTTCGCACGCGACTGGCCACGCTCACCGCGGTTCCGCGTGCCCTGCTGGGGTGTAAAGCGCTGCTCGGGCGGTTCCGCCCGCAGGTGGTCATCGGCGTTGGCGGCTATGCCTCCGGTCCGGCGATGATGGCGGCGGTGCTCGACCGGATTCCCACGCTGGCCTTCGAACCCAACGCCGCGCCAGGGTTGACCAACCGGCTCATCGGAAGATGGGTGAGCGGCGCGGCGGTCAACTTTCCCGCTGCCGGCCGCTTCTTCCGCCGCGCGGAGGTCACCGGGATCCCGGTTCGTCCGGAGTTCTTCGCGTTGCCGCAGAAAGATCCAGCCTCCGCGCCGCACATCCTGGTCTTCGGCGGCAGCCAGGGCGCGCGTGCGCTGAACACGCGCATGCCGGAGATCGCACCCCGCTTGTTGGAAGCGTTGCCCGGACTGACCATCCTGCACCAGGCCGGCGCCCGCCACGCTGACGCGACCCGGCAAGCCTATGAGGCCAGCGGCGCAGCGGCCGACCGCTGGCAGGTGCAGCCTTTCCTCGCCGACATGCCCGCGCGCTTTGCCGCAGCCGACCTGGTACTGGCGCGCAGCGGCGCGAGCACCGTAGCCGAGTTGTGTGCAGCGGGGAAGCCTTCGCTGCTGGTGCCCTTTCCCCAGGCTACGGACGACCATCAACGCATGAACGCCGAGGTTCTCGCGCATGCGGGCGCCGCACTGCTGCTGCCGGAGGCGGAGATGTCCGCGGAGCGCCTGCTGACCGAACTGATCCACTGCTTCGGTGATCGTGTCCGCATGGCAGCGATGGGCGATCGCGCGCGGGCGCTGGCACATCCCGATGCGACGGCGCGCATCGCCTCTATGGGCGTGCGCCTGGCACAGAGAAAAAGGGTCGGCGGAGCTCCCGTTTGATTCGGAGTTCTCTAACTCCAGCGGCCTTGGCGTTCAGGCCCTCCACAAGTCGACAATGAGTTTCGGCACGATGTAGTCCACCTCGTCGTCGGAAATTCCGACTGGCCACCACTCGCCTCTGGAGCGGTTCCACTCATATCCTTCGAGCAGGTTGGAGACCTCGCCGGGCGTGAGGATGGACAGGTCCTCGACCCACTCCCGCCATGGCCGAATCTTGAGCAACTCTAAGCGCGTGCGGTCCATGCGGGAGAGTGTACCCTCGATCGGGTCATTTCCATCGCTTCGTTTCGAGGCCGTCCGTCTGCTCGGCCATTCCCGGCCTTGACCGGAGTAGTGACGGCAAAAGAAAACGGCTGGCAGAGTGCTCTCTGCCAGCCGTTTATGACGCCCATCCTTAGCGATGTCCGCCACCGCCATGCGATCCACCGCCGCCGCCGCCATGGAATCCGCCGCCGCCGCCGCCATGGAATCCGCCACCGCCGCCATGGAATCCGCCACCTGAAGACATTCCATGGAAGCCGCCGCTAGGCGCGCCATGGAACCCGCCCGATGCCCCGCCGCGAAAGCCGGTCATCGGGGCGCCGCGGAATCCACCGGTCGTACCGCCCATCATCGGCCGCGAGTTCATGGAACCGCCCCTGAAGCTATTGGCCGGGCCCCGATAGGCGCCGCCGGCAGTCGTGCCGCGCGCATACCCTACCGGCCCATGCCCATAGGCTACTGGCCCGTGCGCGTACCCGCGTCCGCTGCCGTATCCGCCGCGCCCATAGCCATATCCGCGTCCGTAGTAGCCCCGTCCATAGCCATATCCGCGTCCGTAGAACCCGGTATGCCAGAAGCCGCCGCCCCACCAGCCACGGCCCCAGAATCCGCCGTACCATGGCCCCGCGCCGATAAAGAGGCCGCCCACGAACCAGCTTGGCCCATAGAAGCCATAGGGGGCGCAGGCGTAAGGATAGTAGCTGTAGTAGCCATAGGGACAGACCGGCGGATATCCATAGTAGCCGGCATCGTAGCCGTAACCATCAGAGCCATAGCCGTTGTCGACCGGACCGTAGGAAGGACCGACTCCGACTCCCACCGACATCTGAGCTTCCGCCGCGGGCACAAGCAGGGCAGGACTCAAGAGAAGACCGAGGAGAATGAAATACCGGATCACGCGCATGTTATGTACCTCTTGCCGGCTCCCCTGCCATCTTCCAGCTAACCGGGGCCGGCGCCACGCTGCAGCCGCCCGGAGGTTAGTTCAGGGCGGCCACTCCATTTGACCCCGAAGCAGGAGTAATAGTTGCGCGGAGTGTTTGAAGATGGCTGAGAGCGCCGGGAGATTCTACATCCTGCACCGGGGACGTGGCTTGGAAGCCCCGGGCGCACTCACCGAGGCCGGCTCCTGCCATGCTCCAGCGACCGCAAATGGCTTACAGTAGGCAAGGAATCTCTGTCCAGCAATGTTTGCAAAGGCCCAACGCGTTCACTTCATTGGCATAGGCGGCATCGGCATGAGCGGCATCGCCGAGATCGTGCTGAACCTCGGCTACCCCGTCTCCGGTTCGGACGTGAAGCGATCGGCCATCACCGACCGGCTGGCGCAGCTCGGGGCCACCGTCTTCGAGGGGCACGCCCCCGCCAACGTCCTCGGTTCCGGGGTGGTGGTGGCCAGCGCGGCCATTCACGAGGGCAATCCCGAGGTTGCAGAGGCGCGCGCCACCAAGATCCCGGTCATCCAGCGGGCCGAAATGCTGGCCGAGCTGATGCGGCTGAAGTACGGCATTGCCGTGGCCGGTATGCACGGCAAGACCACCACGACTTCGATGATTGCCGCAGTGCTGGCGGCCGGGGGGCTGGACCCGACCATCGTGGTGGGCGGCCGCGTAGACGCCATGGGCTCGAACGCGCGCCTCGGCAAGTCGCAATATCTGGTGGCGGAGGCCGATGAGAGCGATCGTTCGTTTCTTAAACTCTCGCCTATCCTCAGCGTGGTCACCAACCTGGATCGCGAGCACATGGACTGCTACCGGGACATAGGAGATATCGAGGACGCCTTCGTGACCTTCATGGACCGCGTACCCTTCTACGGCGCCGTGACCGCGTGCATTGACAATCCGCAGTTGCGCGAGGTGCTGGGCCGGGTGCGCCGCCGCGTCTATACCTACGGCATGACGCCGGAGGCCGATTTCGTCGCCCGCCTGCTGCCTCTTCGTCTTCCCGAGCAATCTGGAGCCGCAGCGGGAGAGAGCGTCCGCTCGCGCTTTGAAGTGGTGGCCGCCGGTCAGGTCCTGGGCGTCTTCGAACTGCACGTGCCCGGACTTCACAACGTGCTCAACGCCACCGCCGCGATCGCCATTGGCACCCAGCTTGAGATTGCGCCGGAGTGCCTGCGGCTGGCATTACTCGAGTTTCGCGGGGTGGATCGGCGCTTCGATACCCGCGGTGTGCGGCGGGGCATCACCGTCATCGACGATTATGGCCATCATCCCACGGAGATCCAGGCTACGCTGGCCGCGGCCAGCGACTGCGGGTTTCGGCGTTTGCACGTCATCTTCCAACCACACCGCTACACCCGCACGCGCGATCTGATGCCGGAGTTCACGCACGCCTTCGACGCCGCCGATTCCGTCGAGCTGCTGGACATCTACGCCGCCAACGAGGACCCGATCTCAGGCATCGACACACCGCTGCTGATGAAGAGCATTCTCGCAACCGGCCGTAACGGCGTACGCCACGCCACCAGCTTCGAGGACGCGGTGCAATCGGTGGTCGCGCGCGCGAGGGAGGGGGACGCCATCCTGACTCTCGGGGCCGGCAGCGTCGCGCAGATCGGCGCAATGGTGCTTACGGCGCTTGGCGACGCTCCAGCAGCACCAGGATCGCTGGATGCCGGAACAGGCTGAGATCGCTGATCTGCTCACCCTGCTGATCGAAGACTATGAAGAACAGCAGTACGCACTGCCGAAGTCGTCGCCTTTGGCGGTGCTGGAGGCCCGACCATCTCAATTAGGTTCGGCCGTAGATTTGCCCTCTTTGTGGGCGAGCACGATCGGCTGATAGAACGTTGTCGCTTCCGGCATCAGCCATTCGATTTCTTTGAAGCCGTGTGACTCAAGACACTGCCTGAGTTCCGCGCGCGTGATGGCGCGATATCGAGCTCCATAATGCTTCGTTGTCCAGACTGAGGCCGAAATCCAGGTTAAGTACAGATGAACGTCGTATTGGTTATCGTCCCAGTCCCACACCTGATGAACAATTCGACGAATCCCGTTCTCAAAATAAAAAGTGGGGCCTTGAAAGGACGGACGGGTGGGTAGCAGGCTGTCATAGTCGCGAATCGTGGCGAGCAGGAGACCCCCAGGCTTTAGTCGAATGGAAATATTCTCTAGCGCTCGGCCCAGATCATCATCGGACAACAGATGAGGCAAAGAATTATCTCCAACCAGCACTGCGTCGAAATGTGACTCTGGCAGAGCGGAAAGATCTCGCATGTCCGCGACGTGGAATTTTATGTCCAGGCCCAATCTGCGTGCTTCACGGGCAGCTCGCCTTACTGCCGCAGGGCTCAGATCAGTGGCAACAACCGTATGACCACGTCGGGCAATCCCGATTGCTTGTGTTCCAATCCCACAGGCACAGTCGAGTATCTTCAGCGGCGCCCGAGCCACCGTATTTTCGAGCAGCGGACCGAGCACAGCTGCCTGTCGTTCAATCGAACGACTCCAATCTTCAAAGATCAGATGATAGTGTTCTGCCAGCTCATCGTAGAAGCCCGCGGTATCCGTACTCATCTCCTTCTCGCCCGTTGATGACTATGTCGTGTTGTTCCCGGTCGATATGCCGCGTCCCTTTCACCCGCACTCCATGATGGACATTCTCTTGGCCCGGTGCAAGATGGGTGTTACTCGATTCGGCCTATACTGCGACCTGTTCCGCGGGCCTCGCTCGCTACGACCTGGGTGACCACCGCCGGCCTTCTCCTCCCATCTGTTCCTACCCGGATACCTCGACGGCTCCCGCATGAAGATTGGTACCGGTTTTCCAGTGCCCGGCACGTTATAGTGGGCCTTGGCGATTCTCACGACCTGGCTCGGGCGTGGCGAAATTTGAAACACAATTCAGCCGTGCGGCGGCCCTTGCGGACGAGGGGGACGAAGACGATCTCCTGCGCCCGCGCGTGACCGCCCGCCCGCAAGCCCAGCGCTCGCTGCGTCCAGACACGCCGCGCGCCCGCCAGGCATACGCGGGTGACGTGCGGCCGCTGACTCTCGATACCGCGCCAACGGAGGATGCCGAGGACGATGAAGAAATTGTCCGCCGCGCCCGCCGCCGGGCTCCGGTCAAACGCAGCATCGTGCCCAAAGGCCGCGCCGGCCGCATCGTACTGGCAGTCTGCGCTTTGACGGCTTTGATCGGTCTGACCGCTGCCGTCCTCGCGGTGCGCAGCTTCTTCGAACACGATCCGCGCTTCCGCATCGACAGCGCCTCCTCCATCCAGATACTGGGCAACAGTCAGGTCACCCGGGCCGAGCTTCTGGCCGTCTTCGGCGGCGATATCGGCCGCAACATCTTCTTTGTGCCTCTTACCGAGCGGCGTGGCGAGCTTGAAAGTCTCCCCTGGGTCCGCCACGCCACGGTCATGCGGCTGCTGCCCAACCAGTTGCGCATTGCCGTGGTCGAGCGCGCACCGATCGCTTTTGTGCGGAATGGCAACCGCGTGGGCCTTGTTGACGGAGATGGCGTGCTGCTGGATATGCCCCCTGCCATGATGGCCGCCCGCCGCTACTCCTTCCCGGTGGTCGCCGGCGTCGGTCCGCGCACCGCTATTGAGCTGCGCGCCACGCGCATGCAGGTCTATCAGCGCTTCGTCTCCGCGCTGGACGCCGATGGCAGCAAGTCCGCGGAGCAGCTCAGCGAGGTGGACCTCTCTGACCCGGAGGACGTGCGCGCCGTGCTGCCCGCCGCGGGCTCCGATATTCTGGTGCACTTCGGCGATGAGAACTTCGCCGAACGCTACCGCAGCTTCCAGCAGCATCTTCCCGGCTGGAAGCGCCAGTATCCGAATCTGGCCTCAGTGGATCTGCGCTACCAGCACCAGACCGTGCTGGAGATGGCTCCCGACAAGCCGGCGCTCGGTACTCCGTCGACCTCAGCAGCCAGTCCGCACGCTGCGGCCGCTCACCATCCCGCGCAACACACACCCGTCAAGAAGCACGCATCGCACCCGGAGGGCAAGCGGGCCTCCCACACGTCCAGCACTGCCAAGGCAGCACGGCCCCGTACGGCCCGAGGTTGAGGATGAGCCAGAAGACAGATGGGTTGATCACGGTGCTGGACGCGGGCAGCTCCAGGACGCGCGTGCTGGTGGCGGAGCTGAGCGACGGCGCGCTGCGGTACCGCGGCCACGGCGTGGTTCCGGCCAAGGGCATGCGTAAGGGCCTGATCGCTGATCTGAATCCCGCGGCTCGCTCCATCATCCACGCGGCTGACGCTGCGGAGCAGACCGCTCACGCCATCCTGGCCCACTGTGTCGCCGGCGTCGGCGGCCCGCACGTGCGCGGTGTGAACAGCCGCGGTGGCATCAGCCTGGGCACGCGGATGCGGGAGATCACCCGTGACGACGTACGCGCCGCGGTGGAGCGCGCCCGTTCCGTCTCACTGCCCAATGAGCGCGAGGTGGTTCATCTGCTGCCACAACAGTTCATCCTGGATGAGCAGCCGGGCATCCACGATCCGGTAGGCATGGTCGGCAATCGGCTGGAAGTGAATTTGCACATCTCCACCTGCTCCGCCAGCGCTTCGCAGAGCATCGTCACCTGCGCCAACAAGGCCGGCCTGGAGGTGACGGACACCGTCTTTGAGGGCATCGCTTCCGCCGAAGCGACAGTCTCCGCCGACGAGCGCGAACTGGGCGTCTGCCTCATCGACGTGGGCGCCTCGTCGACGGAGATCGTGGTCTTCTTCGAGGGCTCGGTCGCCCACACCGCCGTCATCCCGGTGGGCGGTGACCACTTCACCAACGATCTCGCCGTCGGCCTGCACGTGTGCGTGGAAGAGGCCGAGTTCCTCAAGATCAACTACGGCAACTGCGTGGTGACCGCGGTGCCTACCAGCAATGAAGTGGAGATCAGTGGCACGCCCGGCCACCCCACCCGCACCGTCTCCCAGCGTTCCCTGGGCGAGATACTCGAACCGCGGGCCCGCGAACTGATGCAGATGCTGCGCGAGAATCTGCGCCAGGGCGGCGTGCTCGAGGCGCTCGGCGCCGGCTGCATCCTGACCGGAGGCGGCGCGCGCATGGCCGGCTTGCTGGATGTTGCCGAGAGTTTTCTACGGGTGCCGGCGCGCGTGGGCTACCCGGTACCGCTCTCCCGCATGCCGGAGGAGCTGGTGCAGCCCGAGTTTTCCACCGCCATCGGCATGTTGCTCTACACCCATCGCACCGGCGTGCTGAAGGCGGCGGAGGACCATAGCCTGCGCGCCAAGCTGCGCGCGATATTCGCCGGGAGCCTGTGAGAAAAAAGCACTAGAAAACTAGCGAGAAACCCGGTAAAAGCAGAAGAGTACAGATGTTTCGAAGTGAGGAGCCGGAAAGCCAATGAGCATGTCAGAAGAGATCCGCATACAGTACAACGACGAGGTCCCGCGCGGAGCGAAGATCAAGGTCATTGGCGTGGGTGGCGGCGGCGGCAACGCCGTGAATCGCATGATTGCCGCGAAGGTGGAAGGGGTCGAGTTCATTGCCGCCAACACGGACGTGCAGGCGCTCCAGCTCTCCCAGGCGCCGGTAAAGCTGCAGCTTGGCGTCAAGCTGACCAGTGGACTGGGCGCGGGCGCGAACCCCGACGTGGGCCGGCGCGCGGCGCTCGAAGACTCGGAAAAGATCATCGAGGCGCTCGAGGGCGCGGATATGGTGTTCGTGACCACCGGGCTCGGTGGCGGCACCGGCACCGGCGCAGCGCCGGTCATCGCCTCGCTCGCCAGCGAGATGGGCGCGCTTACCGTTGCCGTGGTCACGCGGCCCTTCGCATTCGAGGGCAAGCGGCGCATGCAGCAGGCGGAGCGCGGCATGCAGGAGCTGCTGGACGCGGTCGACACCATGATCGTGATTCCCAACGAGAAGCTGCTCGCCGTCGCCAAGGACGCCGGATTCTTCGAGTCCTTCCGCGTGGCCGACGACGTGCTGCGCCAGGGGGTGCAGGGCATCTCGGACATCATCACCATCCCCGGCATCATCAACCGCGACTTCGCCGACGTGAAGACCACGATGTCCGGCATGGGCTATGCGGTGATGGGCACCGCCGTCCGTTCGGGCGCGAATCGCGCTGTCGAGGCCGCGCAGGCGGCCATGGCGTCGCCGCTGCTGGAAGCCGGAGCGATCGACGGGGCCAAGGGCATCCTCATCAACATCAGCGGCTCCAGTTCGCTCAAACTAAGCGAGGTCAACGAAGCCTCCACGCTCATCCAGGATGCTGCCCACGAGGACGCAAACATCATCTTCGGCGCGGTGCTGGACGAGAGCATGGACGACGACGTGAAGATCACCGTGATCGCCACCGGCTTCCGCCAGGGCATGCCGGAGCGCCGGGTGAAGAACCGCGACGCCGAGATGATGATTCCGGCCGCGGTCCCCTACGTGCGCGTCGAGCCCAAGCCGTCCGTCCCGCGCTTTGCTAGCGAGGTGGCGAACGATGCGATGGATCACGCCTACTCCACTGGATTTGGCAGCCAGTCGCTGAACGCCATTCCCGCTCCCAGCTTCGAGCCGCTCGGAGCCCCGGCGATCAGCGCCGGGCTCGACCTCGCGGGTATGGGTGTCCCGGCGTCAAACGGAGATCGCCGGGAGGAGTCCCGGCGGGAGCCCGCGGCGCGTGCCGCCGAGGATGCCGCCATTGGGGGCTTCCTCGCCGACCTGGCCACCACCCTTGACACTAGCTACGAGCAGCCCGCAAACGGCAGCCAGGAGCGCGACACGGCGCGCCACAACGGCTACGGCAGCCGGGAGGAAGAAGATGCCATGGAGCACCTGGATGTCCCGGCGTTCCTGCGCAATGCGAGTCGTTAGCAGGTTCGTCCTGCTAGCATAGAGGAGCATCCCACAAAAGGCTGAGTCGGTCGTTCCCCGTTCGCGCAGTTGCGGCCGGGCGAACGCCGGCTGTGTAATAGCTCAGGGATGGATGGTACCTTTCGCGCGTGAATACCGCGCCCGGACGTTACCTTCGTGCATCTGGACGAGAGAAAAGGCCTGCGCTCAGGCTGGCCGCTGCTTCAAGACTATTGCTGAAGAAGGTTCGGTCGCTCAATAATGCATAGCAACGGCACCCCCGCCAGTGTTTCCTCCGTACGAGAGGGCAACTGCGTGAAACGCTTGATCTATCTGCTGCTGATGGTCGCGCTGGTCGGCGTACCGCTCTCCGGCTTTGCCGGGTCGCGGACGACCCGCGTGGTGCATCACGCCCGCTCCTCCAGCCACGTGTCCTCCACCCACGTGCAGGAGAGCGCGAGCGCCCGGCGGAAGATGGCGCATTTGCAGCATGGCCGCCGCGTCGCCGCCACCCGCACTGTGCTGGTCAGGGGACGCAACGGGAAGCTCCATCGCGTGGTAGTGCGGCATCGCTATTATGAGCACTTCACCGGCGATTCATTCGCCGAGACCGACCTGACGAAAGACGACGTAGTCGCTGGAGAAGATCCGGTCGTCCGGGAAGCGGCGCTCGCCGCGCTGGGGAACATGAACGGCACCGTGGTGTCGATCGATCCCAGCAACGGCCGCATCCTGGCCATGGTGAACCAGAAGCTCGCGCTCTCGAGCGGCGCGGAGCCCTGCTCCACCATCAAGGTTTCCGTCGCACTGGCTGCGCTGCAGGAAGGCATCATTACCAAGGACACGCCGGTCAACCTCGGCGGCTGGTCGATGAACCTTACGGAGGCGCTGGCGCACTCGAACAACCTCTACTTTGAAACCCTCGGCCGCCGTCTCGGCTTCGAACGCGTCCGCCACTACGCCAATCAGTTCGGACTCGGCGAGCTGGCCGGCTGGAACATTCCCGGCGAGCAGCTCGGTGTCTATCCAAACCAGGAATTACCGGAGAAGCTGGGCGGCGTGGGCCGCATGTGCTCCTTCGGTGAAAGCGTCTCCATGACGCCCCTGCAGCTTGGTGCACTGGTCTCAGCCATCGCCAACGGCGGCACGCTCTACTACCTGCAGCACCCGACGACCGCAGCCGAGGCCGTCAACTTCGAGCCGCACATCAAGCGCACGCTGGACATCAAGAACGTAATTCCCGAGATCTCGAGCGGCATGGACGCCGCCGTCCACTACGGCACCGCGCGGTCGTTGCGGGCCAACTTCAGCGAGCTGCCGGTGCTCGGCAAGACCGGCACCTGCTCCAATAACGGCACGCGCTATGGCTGGTTTGCCTCCTTCGCTGATACCAGTTACGGCCGTATCGTCACGGTCATCTTTCTCGAAGGCGGCCGCCCCACCTTCGGCCCCAAGGCTGCGGAGCTGAGCGGGGTCTTTTACCGCGAGCTCTGGGACCACAGCTACTTCGCGATCAAGAACCCGGCTCAAATGCCCATCGAAGGCATCGCGCAGCCCGCGACAGCCAACGGCATCAGCCAGTAGCCGCATCCCTGTTCTTACAGCAAAGGGCCTCCTGCGCGGAGGCCTTTTGCATGGAGCGGAGAGGCCAGCCCGCCGTGTACCCGCGGCTGCGTGACCAGCATGGACATTCTGACGGTTGACGAGATGCGCGCCACCGATCGGGCCACCATCGAGAGCGGCACATCGTCGCTCACGCTCATGGAAAACGCCGGCCATGCGGTGGCCCGCTTCGTCACCCGTGAGCTGCCGGAGATCGATCGCGTCCTGGTGCTGTGCGGCAAGGGCAACAATGGCGGCGATGGTTTTGTCGCGGCCCGTGTGCTGACGGAGATCACCTATGACGTCACCGTTCTGCTGCTGGGCCGTGCGGCCGACGTAACCGGCGACCCGCGCGCCATGCTCGACCGGCTGACCTGCGAGGTGCGCGAGGCCACCGATGAAGCCGCGCTGGACGCGGACGAGGTGCAGCAACTCTTCCGCGGTGCGGACCTCATCCTGGACGCGGTGCTGGGTACTGGCTTCAAGCCCCCGTTGAGCGAACTGGCTGCCGCCGCCGGCCGCCTGCTGGCGACGGTGCCGCGCACCCCCGTCCTCTCGGTGGACCTGCCCACCGGCTGGGACGCGGACTCACGCCGCTTCACCGAAGAGAACGCCTACCGCTCCGACGCGGTGGTCACCTTCACCGCGCCCAAGCTGGCGCACATCTTCGGCCAACTCACGCAGGGCGGCACGCTCACGCGGCCGGGCAATCTGCAGCAGGGACCGATTGTCGTGGCCGAGATCGGGTCCCCTCCGGAGACCATCCAGTCGAAGACCGGGTTGAGCTGGGCCGGGGACGCCAAGCGCATCACCGGGCAGCCGCGCAATCCGGACGGCAACAAGGGCCAGTTCGGCCATGTGCTGCTGGCCAGCGGCGCCCGCGGGCGCGCCGGGGCCGCGGCCATGGCCAGCTATGCCGCCCTGCGCGCCGGGGCTGGACTGGTCACCGCCGCCGTTCCCACCTCCATCCTCGAAACAGTTGCGCTGACTACGCCGGAACTGATGACGCTCCCGCTCCTTGAAGGCGCAAACGGATGCATCTCCACCCGCAACCTGGAAGGCGAGAGTTACCGGCGGCTGATCGAGAAGAAGACGGTCATCGCCACGGGACCCGGCCTCGGTCAGGAGCCCGAGGCACAGCAGTTCGCCCTTCGCCTGATTGAACAGACGGATCTGCCGATGGTGCTCGACGCCGACTGCCTCAACGCCATCGCAGAGAACGGCTTCGTGCTCGATGGCCGCAAGCGCACCCTGGTGTTAACGCCCCATCCCGGCGAGATGGCGCGGCTGGTGGGCAAGACGGTGAAGGAAGTGCAGGCCGACCGCGAAGGCATGGCGCGCGCCTACGCCACCGCTCACCAGGTGACGCTGGTGCTCAAGGGCTGGCGCACGCTTATCGCTCATCCTGACGGGCGTCTGGCGGTCAATACCACGGGCAATCCGGGGATGGCCAAGGGCGGCAGCGGCGATATTCTTACCGGCATCGTCGCCGCCATACTCGCGCAATACAAGGACGATGTCGCGGCTGCGGTCGAGGCCGCCGTCTACCTGCACGGCCTCGCCGCCGACTTCGCCGTGCGCGAGCAGGACGAGCACACGCTGCTGGCCACCGACACCGTCTCTCACCTGTTCGAGGCATTCCGCTTCCAGCCAAACGACCGCGCAGGATATGTTTGGCTGCAGGGGCTTCCCGGCGATCTTGTACCTGCCGTCGGAACCCAGAGTTAGGAAAAGTACGGCTTGCAGAACTGCCCAGCCCTTCAACGAGGAACCCGCCGATGTCAGCTACACCGGAAACTCTTAACTTCGAGACGAAGAGCAGTGCGGAGACCATCGAAGTGGGACGCAAGCTGGCTAAACTGCTGCAGCCGCCGAAGTTCCTTATCCTGCGCGGCGATTTGGGCGCCGGCAAGACCACCCTGGTGAAGGGGATCGCCGAGGCTCTGGATGCAGCCGACGCCGATGAGGTCACAAGCCCCACCTTTACCCTGGTACACGAGTACGAAGGCACGCGCGATGCGGCGGGTAAGCCGCAGAAGGTGGAACTCTACCACCTCGACCTCTATCGCGTGGAGACGGAGCGTCAACTGGAGACGCTCGGCCTCGCCGATCTCGCCACGGAGTGCAGCCTGATCTTCGTCGAGTGGGGCGAGAAATTCCCCAGCGTCGTTCAGCGCAGCGACGGTGAGATCGTCATGGAATCCGGCCCCGAGGACACGCGGCGCATTACCGTGAATCTGAAGAGCTGATCTGCGCGTCCAGTCTTTCGATCGTCGAGCCTCACCCTGATTCTGCTCGCCTATATGTCATCCTGAGCGCAGCACGCAATGCGCAGTCGAAGGATCTGCTTTTGTCACTCAGCAGGTGCGGGGCGCTCAGAACCCCATCACGTTGTAGCCGCAATCCACGTAGAGCGTCTCGCCGGTGATGCCCGACGCCAGATCGGAGGCCAGGAAGAGCGCGGCCGCACCCACCTCGCTCTGGTTCACATTGCGCGCCAGCGGCGCACGCTCCGCATGCGCCTTGAGCATCTCGCCCAAGCCGCCGATGCCGCGCGCGGCCAGCGTCTTGATTGGCCCGGCAGACACGGCGTTCACGCGGATATTCTGCTTGCCCAGGTCGGCCGCAAGGTAGCGAACCGTGGCTTCGAGCGCCGCCTTGGCCACGCCCATCACGTTGTAGCGCGGGACCACCTTCTGCGATCCGTAATACGTCAGGGTCACGATGCTGCCGCCGTCGCTCATCAGTGGAGCGGCGCCGCGGCTCAGTGCGATCAGCGAATACACGCTGACGTCATGCGCGATGCGAAAGCCCTCACGGGAGGTCTGCACGAAGTCGTTTTCCATCTCGGCCGCGGGAGCAAAGGCGACGGAGTGCACCAACGTGTCGAGCTTGCCGAAGCGCTCTTTCACAGTCGCGAAGAGCCGATCAATCTCTCCATCGCTCGACACATCGCATTGGAAGGCCTCAGCCCCCGGCAGATCGGCAATCAGCCCCTCGGCCTCCTGCTTCAGCCGCTCGTTCTGATAGGTGATGAGGAGCTTGGCGCCGGCCTCCTGCAGCTTCTGCGCGATGCCCCACGCGATGCTCCGCTTGTTCGCTACGCCGAAAACGATGGCCGTCCGTCCCTCGAGTTTGATCATCCTTGCCGCGTCCTTCCGTTGATGGTTCCGTCTGTTCGCCGCGCCGGTACGGGCGCAAGAGAGAAGCATATCAGCCGCCGCGCTCTGACCGCCCGGCCCTGGCTAGCGTGGTTTAGCCACCCACATCATCCACCCACTCAGCCACCCACATCAGCCACCCAGATCGACGTGCACCACATCCTCGATGGCGCGGTCGAGAAAGCGGGCGCCGAGAGCGCGGAATTTCGCTACGGAGTCGGTCGCGAAATAGTGGCAGCGCGGCGCGGCGCTCTCGCTGCTCTGCTTGCCCATAGGCTCTACGCCGAGGCGCTGCGCCACCTCCTCCGCGGTCACTTCCGCGGAGTCGATTACACGTATCGCGCCCGGCAGCGAGCGTTCGATGACGCCCCGCAGCAGCGGGTAGTGCGTGCAGCCGAGCACCAAAGTGTCCGCTCGCAAGCCCGGAAGCGCAGCCTCGGCCTCCTGCAGCAGGTCGCGCACGTAGATGTCCACGACGTCCCGCGTGACCGGGTGGTCGATCCATCCCTCCTCCACCAGCGGCACCAGCAGCGGGCAGGCCTTCTCAAATGCGCGCAGGCCGCGTTGCCGGCAGGCAGCCGCATAGGCATGGCTCTCTACCGTGGCGGCCGTAGCCATTACCAGCACATCGCGGGTGCGCGAACTGGCCTGCGCCCCATTGGCTCCAGTTTCAATGACCCCCAACACCGGCACAGCGCACGCTGCGCGAATCTCGTCCATTCCCAGCGCGCTGGCGGTGTTGCACGCGATCACCAGAAACTCCGCGCCCTGCTCCGCCAGGAAGCGTGCGCTCGAGACGGCATACCGCGCGATGGTCTGCTGCGACTTCGAGCCGTACGGCAACCGCGCGGTATCGCCCAGGTAGAGGTACTCAGCCGAAGGGATGCGCGCCAGCAGGGAGCGCAGGACGGTAAGGCCGCCCACGCCGGAGTCGAAGACGCCAATCTTCATTGGTCGTTTGCCCCCATTCACGGCTGGTTCTCCACCACCGGCGTGGCCGAGCTCGACGCCAGGTACGTGCGTGAGAGGTCAGCGTGGCCCGCCAGCGTCTCCCGCGGTTCGCCGTCGACCAGGAACCGCACCTGCGTGATCTCCGGCATATTGCTGTTCAGCGTTGTGATCATGGACAGCAGCGTCAGCGTCTCCGGCTCGATGCCCGAAGGATGCACCTGGATCAGACCTCCGCTCAGGTTCACGATGGCCAGCGTTCCCGGCACGCCGCCGGGAACCGGGGCCGCAACCGGCATCAGGAACACGTCATCGACGCCGGGGTTGGTGGCGATGGGATGCGCCGAAGCAGGCTTGGCATACTCGATCAGAAGCTGGTTGAGCAGGAAGCGCGCGCGCGCATGGGGCTCCGGCGGCAGGGAGAGACGCCGCGTGGACGCCGCCGTGGAGCCGTCCGCGTCATTGGCCAGCATCAGCGTGACGTTGACGGGCTGGGTGTCCTCCGGCGCACTGAGCGGCGCTGCATCCATGGCCGCATCCAGGCGGTCCTGCGCCCGGTCGCGCAGGCGGATGAGGAAGATCGCCATCAGCGCCGAGACGCACAGCAGCACCCAGAAGAGCACGCGCTGGTAGCGGGGAATCAAGGCTGGGTGCTCCAGTCGCGCTTCCAGGACTCGATGGCGGCGGCCAGTGCCGCGATGATGCGGGTCTGATACTCAGGATTGCTGAGCGGCGTGCCGACGGCCCCGGCCTTGGTCAGCGGGGCCACCTCCACCGCCACCGCGGGACACGCGAAGTTGTCCAGCGGCTTCAGTGAGGTGCGTCCGAGCGTCACCGGAATCTCGGCGTGCGTCATGGCTGAGTTGATCTCGGAGGAGAGACGCAGGCTCTGCGCGATCGAGGGCGACTGCGCCGCGTCCCAAGGCAGCATGCGGGCCCCCGGCGCCGCCGCCAGTGACGAGGTAAACAGGTGGACGCCGCTGCCGCTGGCCGTGGCATGCAGGGTAATGCAGGCCGAGGCCCGGTTGCGGTCGGCAACTTCCGCGCGCGCGACCGCAGGCATCGTCTTGTCCGCTTCACGGGTAGTCACCACCTCAATGCCGCGGGCCGCCAGCGCCGAACGCAACCGCACCGAGATGGTAAGCACCAGGTCCTTTTCTTCCAGCCGGTCGCCCAGGTGCGCGCCGCTGTCTGTTCCGCCGTGCGCTGCGTCGAGCACCACCAGGAAGTGCGGCTGCACCTGTACCGCAGACGTTGTGGGCAACACCGGATTGCCCGCGGCGGGAGCAGTTGTCTGCATCGCAAGGGACGGTGAGCACTCCGCAAACCACAGAAGGAAGGCAACCGCCAGTGCCGTTGATGACCGTTGCCGCCGGCGCGGTTCAGTCCAGTGCATAGATGGCAAGGCCGCTCAGCAGCTTGGGATAGAAGTCGGTGGACTTCTGCGGCATCACCTCGCCATTGAAGGCGACCTCGCGCAGTTCATCGAGGGTGACCGGGTTCATCAGGAAGGCCACCTGCGCCGCTCCCGTGATCACCTGTTCCTTCGCTTCGGACGCATCGCGCACATACCGCAGATTGCGCTGCTCGCGGATCGATTCCTCGGAGAGATGGAGCAGCGTCTCCAGCAACACCGTGTGGAGTTGCGTCACGTCAAGCTGCCTCTGCCGCTCGGAGATGAGGGCCACGCTGGATGCGGTGACGCGCTCCTGCCCGGCGCCGCCTGCATCTCCAAAGAGGCGCGCAATCGCCTCGGGCTTCGCCGTGAACAGGAAACATCCGCGCGCCAGCACGGCCACGAACGCGGTATGTGCGGCTCCCGCCTCGGCCAGCGTGCGCAGTAGCGCGGAAGCGTCCTCGCCGCCGAGCGGTTCCACGCTGAAGAAAGCCTCCGCGCGTTTGAGAAAATCGGCCGCGTCGAACTGCTGCAGGCCGAAGACCACGCGATGCGTCGGCAGGATGGTAAGTCCCTCCGCCTCCATATTGACGAAGGTCATCATCACGGCGGCTTCCGGATTCATCGGGCGGGGCAGCGTCGTCGCCAGGTCGCGCTCCTGCCGGTGCGCTCTGGCGGGAGCATGCTCGCGCGCATAGGTCAGCGCTGTCTCGTAGCGGTGGTGTCCGTCGGCGATGATGAGCTTCTTGTCCTCCATCACGCCCAGGATCAGCCGGATGGTATGCGGATCGCTGACCTTCGCCAGGCGGTGCAGGACGCCGTACTCATCGGTCACCTCCACCTCCGGTACGAAATTGTTGCCGAAGAGCATGCGCTCGATGCTCAGGCCGGGGTCGGAGTAGAGCATGAATATCTGGCCGAAGTGCGCGCGCGTGGCCCGAAGCAGGTTCAGCCGGTCGTTCTTCGGCTTCGACAGCGTCTGCTCATGGCGGAAGACGACGCGGTCCGCATACTCCTGCAGCGCCCCCAGCGCAATGAAGCTGCGGCGCTCCCGCACCTCGTCGCGCCGTCCGGGAACCGTGAAGCGCTGGGTGTAGGCAAAGATGCACGGCTCTTTTTCCGTCTGCAGAATGCCCTTGTGGCGCCACTCGTGGAAGTCGCGCGCCGCCCGTGTATACACGTCGTTTACGCCGGGTTCGTCGAACAGCTCAGGCAGCCCTAGAATGATGCGGCACAGGTTGTAGCCGCTGCGCTTGTAGTAGCCCTGCTGCATCGAGGGGGTGATCTTGTCGTAGGGTTGCGTCACCACATCTTCCATGCGAACGGAGGACGGATTGTAGCGGGTAGCGCGGAAGGGATAGATGCGGGCCATGCGGCGCTGGGGTCTCCTGCCAGAGGACCAGGCCGCGGGCCATTTTCACCGCTGCTGCGGTGCGAACGCTCGAGGACCTCGTCGTTGCTCCATCGAAAAAGTTTGCGATTCTTCGCCTGATTGTACCTGTTGTCTTCGTACTGCTATCGAAGTCCTATAAGGGCATGCTACGATTCTTCACACGAGGAACATGGCGTATGGCGCTCCTGCTCAAGCGCGGGACCGCAAAGCACGCGGGCCCCACAGGTGATGGGCCAGGTAGACGGAACGCTCCTTCCGTCCGCCGGTGGTTGCCGGTTCTCGTGTTGCTGCTTACCGTTCTTCCCTGCTGTGTGCCGCGCTCTGCCGCGCAGGAAGACGAACTGAACAAGGTCCACGTCAACCCGCCTCCAGCCAAACCAGCTCCGCCGCCTACCACCCCGCCACCGCTCGAAGGAAAGGCCGCGTTGCGGGCCCGTCCGAACGAGCGCATCCGCGTAGACGTCAACCTGGTGCTGATTCCGGTAACCGTCACCGATCCGCTGAACAGGCTGGTTACGGGCCTTGAAAAGAATGAGTTCTTTCTCTACGAGAACAACGCACCGCAAACCATCAAGAGTTTTTCCGCGGAAGACGCGCCCGTTTCCATCGGCATCATCTTCGACCTGAGCGGCAGCATGACCAACAAGATCGTCCGCGCACGCGACTCCATCATCGAGTTCATGCACACGGCCAATCCGCAGGACGAGTTTTTCGTGATCGGGTTCAACGACCGGCCGGAGCTGATCGAGGACTTTACCTCTTCCCCCGATGACATCGAGGCGCGGTTGATGACCGTCCATCCCGGCAAACGCACCGCCCTGCTGGATGCCATTTACTTCGGCGTGAACAAGATGAAGCAGGCGCGCAATGAGCGCAAGGCGCTGCTCATCGTCTCCGACGGCGGCGACAACCGCAGCCGCTACACGGAAAACGAGGTACGGAGCCTGGTGCGCGAGTCCGACACCGAGATCTACTCCATCGGCATCTTCGACACCTACGCCGCCACCCCGGAGGAGCGCAATGGCCCGCTGCTTCTGCACGACATCAGCGAGGAGACAGGCGGGCAGCTCTTCCGCGTGGACGATGTATCGGACATGGGCGATATCGCCACCAAGATCAGCGCGGAGCTGCGCAACCAATATGTCATCGGCTACCGGCCGGCAGATACGAAGCGCGATGGCAAGTGGCGTAAAGTGAAGGTAAAGCTGGTGCCGCCACCCGGGTTGCCCCCGCTCACCGTTCATGCGCGCACTGGATACTATGCCCCCTTGCAGTAACCTGCCCTGGCGGATCGCCGCCATCCTTGTCTTTCTTTTCGCAGCTCCGGTCGCCGCCGTGCACGCGCAGCAGGCCCCTGCCAAGCCGCCTTCGCCCGCCGAGCAGCAGCCGTCGCTCACAGTGGATCGCGATCCTGTGCCTTCGCCCGATGCCTCCACTGCGCCCCCCGCAGCCGCGGCGCCGCCTGCAGGGCAGGCCGCCGGGCAGGGAAGTGGCCAGCTTACGCGGGGACGGAATGGGCAGTTCACCCTGACCCAGGACGTCGAAGAGGTGATCCTCAACGCGACCGTGCTTGACGAACACCAGCGTCTCGTGACCAACCTGCAGAAGGACGATTTCAAGGTCTTTGAGGATGGCACACCGCAGACCATCGTCTCCTTCCAGCAACAGGACCTGCCCGTATCGCTCGGCATTCTGGTGGACAACTCCGGTTCCATGCGCATGAAGCGGCAGGCCGTCAATCTTTCCGCACTCGATCTGGTACGCGCCTCCAATCCGCAGGACGAGACCTTCATCGTGAACTTCGCGGACGAGGCATACATCGATCAGGACTTTACCGCCGACTTGAACAAATTGCGCGATGGCCTGGGCCACATCGATTCGAAGGGAGGCACCGCGCTTTACGACGCGATCATCGCCTCCGCCGACTACATGGCGAAGAACGCGAAGCGGGCCAAGCAGGTCATCCTCATCATCACCGACGGTGAAGACAATGCCTCCGGCACCAGCCTGGAAGAGACGGTGCGCCGCATTCAGGACCTGCAGGGCCCCGTCGTCTACTCCATCGGCCTGCTCTATGAAGACGGCGGCGGAGGCCGAGAGGCGCGGCGCGCCAAGCGCGCCTTGCAGCTACTGTCTGACAACACCGGCGGGTTGGCGTTCTTTCCCAAGTCGCTGAACCAGGTCGATGAGATCGCCGCCGAAGTGGCGCACGATATCCGCAACCAGTACACCATCGGCTATCACTCCACGCGGCCGGCGAGCGAGGGCGGCTACCGCACCGTGCATGTGGAGGCGCGGGCTAAGGGATACGGCAAGCTCACCGTGCGTACCCGGCCGGGATACTTCCCCAAGCCGGCTTCCAAATCCACCGCCCGGTAAGTCAATTTTCCCCGTGCGGTTGGCGAGTGTGAATCGCTCGACCCCTACGCACTGTCATCCCGCGTCAGCACGAACTCTCGCTGAACTACCGCGTCTCCGGACGTCTCTGCTTGTGAATCGGTACCACCTGCACCGTCACATCGCGTACCTCGGAGAGGAAGCGGTTGATTACTGAACCGCGCAGCAGGATGTCCATGCGTGAGCGCGCGGATTGTCCGAAGACCACATGCGAGATGTTCTCCTGCTTGGCGAATCCAATCAGCGCATTCGACACTTTCTTATCCTTGAGCACCACGATCTGCGCGCCTAATTCGCGCGCCAGGCGCTGATAGTCCTCCATGCGCCGCAGTTCGTCGGCGTCTCCGTGCGGCGCCTTGCCATCGGGAGACTCCACCCATACGGCATACCAGTCGGTCGAGAGTCTTCCCGCAATCCGGGCTCCCACGCGCAGCAGCCGCTCCGCCCCGGCGCGTGAGGTCAAACACACCATCACCTTCTCCGGCATCGGCGCCTGCTCCAGGCCCTGCGAGCGCCGGTAGTCGGCAGCCTGTGAGCCAACCTCGGCCGCGGTGGTGCGCAGCGCCAGTTCGCGCAGCATGTTCAGGTTGCCCTTGCGGAAGAAGTTCGCCAGCGACTGCTCGATCTTTTCCGCCGCGTAGATCTTCCCTTGCCGCAGCCGCGAACGCAGCTCTTCGATCGTAATGTCCACGTTCACGATTTCGTTGGCCCGCTTCAGCACGCTGTCCGGTACGGTCTCGCGGATCTGGGTGTTGGCCGACCGGGAGACGGCGTCGTTGAGCGTCTCCAGGTGCTGGATATTGACCGCGGTCATCACGTTGATGCCGTTGTCCAGCAGCTCCAGAACATCTTCATAGCGCTTGCGGTTCTTCGATCCCGGCACATTCGTATGCGCCAGCTCATCGACGATGCAGGTGTGCGGATGCCGTTCGAGGATGGCCGCGAGGTCCATCTCGTGCAACGTCACCGAGCGGTAGGGAATGGCGCGTTCGGGTATGACGGGAATGTCGCGGATCATCGCCGCTGTCTCGGCACGGCCATGCGTGTCCACCAGCCCGATCACCACATCGACGCCCTGCTGCCGCAGCAGGTGCGCATCTTCGAGCATCTGGTAGGTCTTGCCAACGCCCGGCGCCGCGCCCAGATACACACGCAGGTGTGCGGGCTCCGCCTGCGCCGGCTGCTCCAGGGGTGTGGGCTCCATCTCTCAGCCCTCCTCCGCCGGACGCCGGCTGGGCTGCGCCGTCGCGACCGGCAGCGTAAAGCTGAAGGTAGTGCCGTGGCCGATGCGGCTTTCGACCGAAACCTGGCCCTGCTGCCGCTCGACAAGCCGCCGCACCAGAGCCAATCCCAGGCCGGTGCCCTGAGCTCGACCGGGTTGAAGCCGGGCATCTTCGCTCGTCGCGTCGTCTCTTTCGCGCGTGGCCACAAAGCGTCCGAAGATGCGGGCCAGCCGCTCGGGTTCAATGCCCCGCCCGGTATCCCGCACGAAGAATTGCACCCGGTCCCGGTGCTCCTCGGCCTCGAGATATACCGAGCCGTGGTCAGGCGTATAGCGAAGAGCATTCGAGAGCAGGTTGTCCATCACGCTGCGCATCGCGCGCCGGTCGGCCTGCACCGGGGAGAGGTCGGCAAATGCGCTGATCTGGATCTCGATGTTCCGTTTGTGTGCCTCCGCGCGGAAGCGGACGGCCGCATCGCCCAGGATATCGATCGGCCGCAGGCGTTCGGCACGCAGCTCGCGCTTGCCGGTATCCAACTCCGACACATCGATCAGGTCTGTCATCAGGTCGTTCAGCTTCTCCGCGTCCTGCTGCGCGCCGTACAGCAGGTCTGCCTGGAGCGGACGCAGCTCTCCCGCGAATCCGCGGGCCAGCGAATAGAGGCCCAGGCTCAAGGACTCGAGCGGCCCGCGCAGCCGCTCCGAGGCAACGGAGATGAAACGCGTCTTGAAGCGGTCCAGGTCCTGCAGTTCCGTTACGTCCTCGAGCACGCTTACCGCGCCCAGAAGTCTGCCCTCTGCATCCCGCATAGGGGTGGTGCGCAGGCGAAACGAGCGCTCTGCCTGGCCAATGCGCATGGGCAGCAGCGCCGCCTCGCCCTCATGGGCCACCGCGCGCTGCATGGAGACGGCATCCCGCACCGCGCCCAGGATCTTCTGTCCGCCGGGTGTATTGGCCAGCGCCAGGCGGTCGCCGGCCGCCTCCCCCAGCAGGTTGCTCGCAGCCTGGTTCAGCTTGATCACCTGTCCGCGCGCATCGGTGACGATCACCGGCTCGAAGATGGATTGCACCACGGCATCGGAGAGCTGGTGCTCCATCTGCTTGCGGCCGGATTCGGTCTCGCGCAGGTCGCGCAGCCGGACGGCCATACGGTTGAACTCGGTCGCGATGACGCCCAGGTCGTCTTTGCAACTCCAGTTCATGCGCTGCTCCAGCATGCCCTGGCTGAAGCCGCGGGCACTCTTCGCCGCTTCGCGCAGCGGGCGCAGCACGGCAACAATGGAGAGGGCGGCGATGACCACGGCGAGGAAAACGGCGGCAACGGCGATCGCCTCCGCCCGCTGCGCCAGCGACTGGGGTACCGCGGGGCTCAGAGCCGAGACATGCCGCAAGGAGAGCGCGACGTACGCGCCCATGGCCGCGACCAGCGCAACCAGCAGCAGAAACCCGAGACATATGCGCTGATTCAAGCTCAACATGAGCGGTTCGGAGGTTCCTCCAGTGTGCCACATCCAGACGGAGATCCGGGTGCCCCATCCTGAGCGGTTGGCTGACGGAAAACCGGGTGCCCCATCCTGAGCGGTGGTATCGCGAAGGGTGGGAGGCCGCAACATTCCAAGTTGAGGGCGCACTGCACATCTAAGCTCCGCCGCTTCAGCTCGTCTGATACCGCGCGATCACGTCATCGAGTGTAAGAATGCCTTCAATCGCCCCTCGCCGCGCGCGGTTCAGTACCGGCAGCACCGGCCAGCGGGCAAGATGAGGCAGAGCGCTGTCCAGCGGCAGGTCTGGGAAGAGCACCGGGATGCGGTCCGGCTTGAGGATAGTCACAAGCTGCGTATCCGGCGGATGACTGCGGGCGAGCGCCTCGAAGTCCTCGCAGGTCATGGAGTACCAGCTATCGTCGTTCAGCTTCACTAGAAAGGCGGTCGAGCCCTTGACCCGGAGCGCATTCCCGGCCGCCGACAGCGTGGTGCGGCCCTCCAGTACCGGCACACTCACCGGGCGCACGGCATCCTCCAGGTGCAGCACGATCTCTTCCCGCTGCTCTTCCATCGACGGCAGGTCGAGCCCATCCTGATGCGTGAGCGTTTCGAAGATGGGCGTGGGCTGCAGGCTGCGCGCCAGCAGGTAGGCGATGGTATTGGCGAGAATGACCGGCAGGATGATGGAGTAGTTGCCGCTGACCTCCAGCACCATGAAGACCGAGGTGAGCGGGACCCGCAGGAATCCCGCGAAGAGCACCCCCATGCCCACCAGCGCGTAGGACCCGATAGAGATCGATGGCAGCGAGAGATACACCTTCTCGAAGGTGCCGATGGATGCTCCGAGCATCGCACCGATGAACAGCGTCGGCGCGAACATGCCGCCCGGCGTGCCGCTCGAGAACGAAATGGTGGTCGCCAGTATCTTCAGCAGCGCCAGCGCCAGCAGCAGCTTCCAGGTGAACTGCCCATGCATGGCCTGGTTCATCACCGAATAGCCCGGCCCCATGATCAGCGGGAAGCCGAAGAAGCCGATCAATCCCACGCCCAGTCCCGCGATGGGGGACTGGAAGTAAAACGTCCAGCGGGGCAGCCGGCGCAGACGCGGGCGCAGGTAGCCGAGAGCCCGGGAGAAGATGACCGACGCGAAGCCCCCCACCACACCCAGCACGCCATACGCCAGGATTTCGCGGGGATCCCGCACGCTGATGGAGGGAATCTGGAACAAGGGGTCCGGCCCCCAGAACCAGCGCGCGACCACCACGCTTGAAATGGCCGACAGCACCACCGAGCCCAGCACCGCCGCGCTCCACTTGCCGATGACCTCTTCAATGACGAACAGAATGGCGGATACCGGCGCGTTGAAGGCCGCGGCCAGCCCCGCCGCGGCCCCGATCGGCGCAAACAGGCGCAGCCGCTGCCGAGACAGGCGGAGCTTGCGGCTGATGATCGAGGCGACCCCGGCGCCGATCTGCAGGGAAGGATCTTCCGGACCCAGCGAGAAGCCGCCTCCGATTGCCAGCGCCGAGGTAATGAACTTGCCAATCACCGTCTTGAACGAGATATACCCGTTGTAGATATAGAGGGCGGCCTTGGTCTGGTTCACGCCGCTGCCGCGGGCCGCGGGGAAGAACTGCTGCACCAGGATCGCTACCAGCAGCCCCATCAGAGTGGGGACGAAGATCAGCCGGTACTGTCCGGCGTGCGGTGAGGACCCGAGCGTCAGGATCTGCACCCAGTTGATGGCGATCCGGAAGCTCACGACCAGCAGTCCGGAAATCACCCCGATGAAGATGGAGAGCACCAGGAAGAGCCGCTCTTCCCGCGTGGGCGCAATCTTCCGCAGATCGATCGGCAAGGGCTCGGCGGCCGCAGCCTGTGGCATCGCTTCGGAGGTAGGCGCCTGCGCCGCCTGTTCCTCGCGGGCGGCTGCGTTCTCCGGTGTGCTCATGGATGGGCCTTCCCTCGTATCCGGCATCAGCGTTGATCGACCGTGTCTGGAGATTGTGCGATGCGCAGCAGCAAGGCGTCGTCCCCCGTCGGCGGGCCGCACAGACGGCTGGTCGTCAACTCCGTGTTGTAGATCAAATCCAGTTCGCTCTGCTGCAGGTTGGGGTCGCGCAACAGTGCGGCCGCTGCCGGAGCATTCGGCTCGGCCTGCCAGCGGGCGTTCAACGCGGCCAGGTCCGCGGGCAGAGGCGCACCGGTGGGCGTGGCGCCTGCGCTCGCTTGCAGGGGAGGGGATGCACCGTTCTGCGCGGAGAGGCAGGCCAGCAAGCGTTTCCGGGCAATCCTGCGGGCTCGCAGCAAGCGCGCCACACGTTCACGCGCGGGCAACATCGGCGCAGGGAAGAGGTCGAGTACACCGCTCGCTTGCGCCAGCTCCTGACGGTCCGCTGCGTAGCCCGGCTGCTTGCCGGCGTCGGGCAGCGCTACGGCGCGCTCCAGGAACTGCCGGGCGTTGCGGTACCTGCTCAGTTCGAAGGATGCGCGGCCGGCGCCCTCGAGCGCGGCGAAATTATTCTCCTTGCGCGCAAGTATCTGCCGGTAGAGGTGGAGCGCGTCGTTCGGCGCATGTGCCTCGTCCAGCAGCCCCGCCACTTCCAGCAGCGCTCCGGTGTTGGTATTGTCGGCATTTCCAGCCGCAATCAGCAACTCATCACGGGCATCGGCAAACATGCCGTGGCCGATCTCAAAGCGCACCAGCTCCAGCCGCACCTGGCGGCGGCGGAGCGCGCCATCTCCCTCCCAGGTGCCGTAAATGGCCGCATGGTAGTACTCCAGCGCTCGTGCCACATTGGTATCGCGCGCTGACTTGCTGCGCACCGGTGGAACTCTCAAGGTCAGTCGAGCCAGTTGCAGGTTAATGGGCCCGCTGCCCGGCTGCTTCTCCCACAGCGCGTTGAAGTACGCAATGGCCTCCTGAATGCGGCCTGCTCCGGCGAGCGCCTCCGCCAGCTTCATCTGCGTCTGCGGATTCTCCGGCTGAAACGCCAGCGCCGAGCGCAGCGCATTGACGGCGGCTAGCGGCTGCCCGGCCGCCAGCGCCGCATTCCCACGCCGCAGCCAGCGCTCGCCCGAGTCTTTTTCGTGCTGTGAATAGGAGCGAAACAGAAGAAATGTAAGCACCGCCAGCACGGCGGTGATGGCAAACAGACCAAGCATCGCGAGAGTATCCTGAATAACGAGGCGGCGCTTGGCCGCCCGTTCGGCGATGGTCAGCGGTGCTTTGGCGTGCAGAAAAACCATGGCTATTTCAAGTGGAGCGATCTCACCACGGTGCGCTCCAAAAAAAATGCTTCCGGCGCAGATCTCTCCGTTTCGAGAAACTGCACTGCAGGGGAGCGGGTCGAGCACCGGATTGGTGAAAGCGGTCTATACCAGCCTAACTCACCCGGACGAAGGGGCGCATTCCGCTCGACTCCGGCCTCCATCACGCGCGAACCGGAATCTGAGGAGAACATATGCGAAGACGAAAGTTCCTCAAGACGACGGCGATTACGGCCGCAGCGGCCACCATGCTCGGAACGGATCTCTTCGCCGCAATCTCATCCACGGCGGCTCAGGACGGCATCGCGCGCCGTACCCTCGGGCGCACCGGGGCGCAGGTCTCCATCGTCGGTATCGGCGGATATCATCTGGGTGTCAGCGGAGTCTCTGAACAGGAGGCCGTCCGCATCGTCCGCACCGCGCTCGACTCGGGTATCAATTTCCTCGACAACTGCTGGGACTACAACGGCGGCCTGAGCGAACAGCGCATGGGCAGGGCGCTCGAGGGCGGGTACCGGCAAAAGGCCTTCCTGATGACCAAGATCGACGGGCGCACTCCGTCCGCCGCGAAGCAGCAATTGGAACAGTCGCTCGCACGATTGAAGACCGATCACATCGACCTGGTACAGATCCACGAAATCATCCGCTTGACCGATCCCGAACAGGCCTTTCAGCCCGGCTACATCGTCGACGTGCTGAAGCAGGCGCAGAAGGCCGGCAAGATCCGTTACATCGGCTTCACCGGCCATAAGAGTCCGGAGATCCATCTGCACATGCTCGAGACGGCCACCCGGCACGGGTTTACCTTCGACACGGTGCAGATGCCGCTGAACGTGATGGACGCGCACTACGACAGCTTCCAGCAGAAGGTGCTGCCGGCGGCGCGCAAGCTGAACATGGGCATCATCGGCATGAGACCGATGGGCGACCGCATCATACTTGAGAGCAATACCGTCACTCCGGTGGAGTGCCTGCACTACGCCATGAGCCTGCCGGTATCGCTGACCGTGACCGGTTGCGACTCGATGAAGATACTGGATCAGGCGCTTACCGTTGCGCGGCAGTTCAAGCCGCTCGATCAGACGCAGATGGCGGAGCTTCTCCAGAAGTCCGCGCCGGCAGCGATGGCGGGCAAGTTCGAGTTGTACAAGACGTCCCATCACTTCGACGGAACGATCCAGAATCCCAAATTGCTGGGATGAAGTGCGGATGAGACGAGAGGAACGCGCAGCGATGGACCTGGTTGAAAAGAAGCAGCGGCTGGACAGTCAACTCCGCTCGTTGGGCAGCGCCCTGGTGGCATATTCCGGCGGCGTCGACTCCGCCTTCCTGGCGCACGCGACGTTCGCTGCCCTGGGTGCGCACATGAAGGCCGTCATTGCCGATTCGCAAAGCCTGACGCGGGCGCACCTCAAAGATGCCGTCGCGTTTGCCGACGAGATTGGCATGCCGCTCGAGATCGTTGCCACCGATGAGCTGGCCAACGATGCTTACGCCAAAAACAGCGCCGATCGCTGCTTCCATTGCAAGGACGAGCTCTTCACCGTGCTCGAACAGGAGCGCCTGCGCGCCGGCTTCGCCGCGGTCATCTACGGCTTGAACGCGGACGATACGCGAGACTTCCGCCCCGGGCAATCCGCCGCCCGGCAACACGGCGTGCTGGCGCCCATGGCTGAGGCCGAGCTTACCAAGGAGGATGTGCGGGCGTTGGCGCGGATGGCCGGTCTGCGCGTGTGGGACAAGCCGGCCTCTGCGTGCCTGGCGTCGCGGGTTGAATACGGGCGTCGCGTCACGCCCGAGGTGCTGGCGCAGATCGAACAGGCGGAAGCCGCACTCGGCGCCCTGGGGCTGCGCCGCTTCCGCGTCCGTCACCATGGCGCAGTCGCCCGGGTGGAGATCGCCGAGGAAGAGCTGGCCTTCGCCCTGAACCGCACATCGCTCAGGAACATCTCGGCCGCCGTACATCAGGCCGGATTCAGGTATGTGGCGCTGGATTGCGATGGCTACCGCTCGGGCTCGATGAACGAGATCCTGCCGCTCTCCGCGTTGACGCAGGCGCAGGGAGCGCGCGAATGAGCTCTGCCGAGTCGGCCTACCCCAACCAGATGCGACCGCCCGCTGCGCGCATTGGATATCTCGAGTGCTTCGCCGGCATCAGCGGCGACATGCTGCTCGGCGCGCTGGTCGGCGCGGGCGTGGATCGGGGCTTGCTCCAGCACGTGGTCACGTCGCTCGACCTCGGCGCCGTGCTGCAATTTCATGAGGTCGACCGCGCCGGCATCCGTTCCCTCAAGGCAAGCGTCATGGTGGACGGCCGGGAAGCCGACGCGCCGTCCGCTGACCCTGTGCATCAGCACGCGCATGCGCACGAACACGGCCACCAGCACGAACCTCATCACGATCACAGCCACGAGCACACGCACGCACACGAACCTGATCACGCGCATGGCCGCACCCTGCCCGTCATCCGCGGTGTTCTGGCGCGGGCAGAGTTGACCGCCCGCGCACGGAAGATCGCGCTCGACGCCTTCGAGCATCTCGGCCGCGCGGAGGCCAGGATCCACGGCGTGCCCCTCGACGCAGTGCACTTCCACGAGGTGGGCGCCGTCGATGCCATCGTGGACATCGCCTGCGCCGCCGCTGGTCTGGATGCGCTCGCCATCGACCGCTGGTACTGCTCGGCCATCAACGTCGGCGGAGGTTTCGTCGATTGCGCGCATGGGCGCTTCCCCGTGCCCGCCCCGGCTACCGCCGAGCTGCTCCAGGGCGTGCCCACATATTCCGCCGGTCCTGCGGTCGAGCTGGTCACGCCCACGGGCGCCGCTCTGCTCAAGGCGCTCGGCTGCGACTTCGGTGCCGCGGGCATCGCCAGATATCACAACATCGGCTACGGAGCCGGAACGCGCAATCCTCCCACATTTCCCAACGTTCTGCGCCTCAGCATCGGTCAACTCGTTCTCAGCGAAGCCGCGACCCATCGCGCTACTGTTCCCGGCACGACGACTGAAACCATTGTCGTGCTCGAGTGCGCGGTGGACGACCTCAGCCCGCAGGTGGTTGCGTATGCTGCCGCTCTGGCGCTCGAACGGGGCGCGCTGGACGTGATGTCTACGCCGGTGGTCATGAAGAAGGGCCGCCTCGGCACGCACATCACCCTGCTGTGCCACGAGAGCGATGCGGCGGCCATGCAGGCGCTGCTCTTCGCCGAGACCACGACGCTCGGCATCCGTATGCGGCGTGAGCAACGCATCGTTCTCGATCGGCAATCCTCTACCGTGGATACGCCGCTCGGAACCGTTCGCGTCAAGACCGGTTTTGTCGCTGGGCAGCCCAGCAATACGCAACCCGAGTACGAAGATTGCCGCGCGCTGGCGGAAGCTCAGGGCATGCCGCTCAAGCAGGTGCTGCAGGAAGCGGCCTCGGCGGCCGCGGAGGCGCATCGCTCGCGTGTGTCCGACAACGGAAACGGCCGGCCGGAACCGCTCGCCCAACGCAGTTCTTTGAGGCCAAATCCGGATGAATAACCATCTCCTCCTCCAACTGCTCGAACAGGTGCGGCAGGGGAGTGTCGGCCCCGAGGACGCGGCTCGCCGCCTCGCCGACCTGCCCTTTGAAGACACCGGCTTCGCCAAGATCGATCATCATCGTAGCCTGCGCATCGGCATGCCGGAGGTCATCTTCGCCGCCGGCAAGACACCCGCTCACGTAGCCGAGATCTTCGAGCGCATGGCGCGCCACGGCTCAGATGTGCTGGCCACTCGCGCTTCCTCGGCCGTCTTTGAGGTGGTGCGGGCGCGCACGCCGCAGGCGTCCTACCATCCGATCGCCCAGGCCATCACGTTCAAGCAGGATGCGCCGTCCCTCGCCGCCGGAGTGGTCGCGGTGTTGTGCGCCGGCACCAGCGATCTGCCTGTGGCGGAAGAAGCTGCCGTCACGGCAGAGTTTCTAGGCGTGCCGGTGGAGCGCGTCTACGACGTAGGTGTCGCCGGCATGCATCGCCTGCTCGCGCAGCGCGACATCCTGCGCAACGCTGAGGTGGTCATCGTCTGTGCCGGCATGGAAGGCGCTCTGCCCAGTGTTGTTGGCGGCCTGGTGGCCGTCCCGGTCATCGCAGTGCCCACCAGCGTCGGCTATGGCGCCGCCTTCGGGGGCCTGGCCGCGCTCCTCGGCATGCTCAACTCCTGCTCGCCCAATGTCACGGTTGTCAATATCGATAACGGCTTCGGCGCGGCGTACGTGGCAACCATGATTGCCAGAAAGATCGCCAGAAAGAGTGCCGGCAAGAGCGGGGCAGAGACCGGCGCAGAGAGTGCCGCAAATAGCCGCGCAGCGAGCGGCGAAAAGGACCGCGCGACCGCCGCGCAGACGGGTTAACCCCTCGGGCGACCCGCCCACTTTTCTGCCGGCCTGCAGAAAACCTCTGGTAGGCTTCTATACACCTTAGTGACGACGGAGAATCGGCGCATGGCTTCCACCGTATGGAAGGGGTACATCTCCTTTGGTCTCGTGTCGGTACCGGTGCGGCTCTATGCCGCGGCGCGTGAATCACACGTAAGCTTCAACCAGATCCACACCCCCTGCGGCTCGCGCATCAAGCAGCAGCTTGTCTGCCCTCGCTGTGACCGCCCGGTAGAGCGCCAGGAGCTCTCCAAGGGCTACGAAGTGGAGAAGGACGCTTACGTCACCATCACCGGCGAAGAGTTGAAGGCGCTCGAGTCGTCCTCGTCCGACGTCATGGCCATCCAGCAGTTCGTCTCCCTCAAAGACATCGACCCCATTTACTTTCAGACCTCCTACTACTCCGTCGCCGAGGATCCCGGCCGCCGCGCCTACACGCTGCTCTTCCGCAGCATGGAGCAGCTCAACCTCGCCGCCATCGCCAAGGTGAGCATGCACGGCCGCGAACAGGTGGTGCTCATCCGCCCCTATGACAAGGGCCTGGTGCTGCACACGCTCTACTACTCGGAGGAAGTGCGCGAGGTGAGCGAGTACGGCAGCGACACCCAGGCCGACGTGCAGCCGCAGGAAGTGGCGCTGGCCGAGCAGTTCATGCAGCAACTCACCTCCGGCTTCAATCCTGAGCAGTATCAGGACACCTATCGCGACAAAGTGATGGAGCTGATCGAAAGCAAGCGTCAGGGCGCGGCCTTGCCCGAGCAGCAGACTCATCGCCGGCTGGCGCCGGTCATCGATCTGATGGATGCGCTCAAGAAGAGCCTGGCGCAAGCGCCGGCGTCCGCTGCCGCGGAACCTGCGGCCGCAGCCACCGTGACGGCCGAAGCTCCGGAGACCGCCTCGCGCAAGAAGCCTCCGCAAGCCGCGAGACAGCCCCGCGCAGCAGCCAAAACAAGAGCGCCCAAAGAGAAGGCCAGCTAGAACACAGAACATCGAAGAGCGCCCTCGCGATTCCGCCCGGCTTGTCGGCCTGAGCGAAGCACGCAGTGCGGAGTCGACGGATCTGCTTTCGACATCATTGCTGCAGCACGTCCACCCCGTACGGCTCCAGTTCCACCGCAGTCCCCGAACTCCCCCGCAGCAGGCTCTTCATCGCCGACGGCAAGGGGACGTGCTGCGGCGCTGTGGTGTGGTTGATCAGCACCCACACGCGCCTGCCTTCGCCCATCCGCTCGCATACCTCCACACCCTGGGGCGTATCGGCCAGCAGCGGCTTCACTTCAGCATTCTTCAGCAGCCTCGCGGTCACCCGATCGAGCATCGCGGCATCCGGCCAGAAGCCGATGTAGGTGATCGATCCCTTGCCTACGGCGCGCGTGGTGATGGCCGGCCGGCCATCGAGCCATCCGTTGCTCTTGCCATAGCGCGCCAGCACATGTGTATCGCTGTCGCTCGGCCTCAGTATCTCCGCCCACACCTGTGCGGTGCCCGTACCCGCATCTCCCGTTACCGGGACCGGGCCGTCAAGCGCGTAATATTCCTCAACCTCGAGTCCCGCGGCTGTCTGCAATGGGCCCGGCTGGCGCTGCTGCCACGTCGCGTCGTACTCGTTCTTCATGCCGCTGCGCGGACCCAGCACCAGGTGGCCGCCGGCGTTCACGTAGGCCAGCAAATGGTCCGCCTGCGCCTGCGTGAGCACGTTGAGCGCGGGCGCGACTACCAGTTTGTAGCGGCCCGCGCCGGTCCCCAGATCAGCGCTCGGCGGCAGGATGTCCACCCCCTGCGCCTGCGCGCGCAGCGGACGATAGAAGCTCACCAGCTCCGCCACCGGGTCAAAGGCGGCCGCGTGGCGCTGGAAGTCGATCGCCCACCGGCTGTCGTAGTCTTCGAGGAGCGCGACATTCGAGACCGGGACCGTCCCGGCGAGCGCCGGCCCCGCCTTCTCGAACTCCAGGCCGACCTGCTGCACCTCCGCATACACCGGCACCGGCTCGCCGTCCGTCCCTACCAGCGTGCCGTGGTATTGCTCTTGCCCGTTCAAAGCCGCGCGCCATTGCCAGTACTCCACCGCATCGGCTCCGTGGCCCACCGCCTGCCACGCCATGTCCCGCACCTGTCCCTTTTCCAGAGGATTGTTGGTCTTGCGCCAGTTCACAAACGCGGGCTCCGTCTCCATCACCCAGAAATTTTTCTGCTTGAATCCGCGTGTCAGGTCGTGGCGCGCACCGTTGTCGGCCGGATCGTAGACCGGGTCGGAGATGTAATCGTCCCACGCCGCGATGTCCAGCACCTGATGCACGGTGTAGCTGTCAAAGCCGTCGAACCAGCCCATGGTGTTGGTCGTGATGAACTGCCGCGGATCGGCGTGCGGGCGGATCGCGCTGATCTGGTTCTCCGAATAGCTCTTCCACGTGTCGCTCACAAAGCGGCGCCAGTCCAGCAGCAGCGCCGGATTTTCTTCCCTGGCGCGCACCGGTATCTCATCGAAGTTGTCGTAGGTCTGGCTCCAGTAGCGCGTCGTCCACAGCGTATTCAGCGTGTCGATCGAGCCGTACTTCCGCTTCAACCATAAGTGAAACTGCGCCCTGGCCTCGGGGTCGAACGAGTCGTTGGCGTATTCGTTATCGAGCTGCCACCCCACGACATCGGGATTGTGCCCGTAGCGCTCCGCCATCTTCTCCGCAATGCCGTGCGCCAGTTCGCGATACTTCGCGCTGGCAAAGGAGAACTGCTGCCGGTTGCCATGCTCGTCGCGCCGGCCGTCTGCATCCATGCGCAGCGTCTCGGGATACTTGCTGGTCAGCCACGCCGGCGGTGCAGCCGTGGGCGTGCCCAGCACCACCACAATGTGGTGCGCCGCGGCCTTGGCGATGGCGCGGTCCAGCCACGCGAAGTCGTACCTGCCCTCGGCCGGCTCCATGGTGCTCCAGGCAAACTCGCCCACCCGCACCAGGTGAATGTGCGCGGCCTCCATCTTCGCCAGGTCGGCGTCCCAAACCGCTTCGTCCCACTGCTCCGGATACCACGCCGCGCCCAGCAGCAGCGGCGGCGCGGAGGCATAGCGTGTCGCCTGTGCGCCTGCAACTCCCACGCCGGCGCTCAGTAGCAAACACGCCGCCACTAGTGCGCAGGTGTGGCGACAGCGCCAGCGGGTTAGCAGACCACCGATCCGATCAAGAGCACCAGAGGGCATACACGATCCTTTTGATAATGAAGTTCGCCAGCCTGAAATTCGCCAGCGTGAGGAAGAGCGCCTCCCCACGCGCCTGCCATCCTGAGCGAAGCACGCAGTGCGAAGTCGAAGGATCTGCTTCTCTCTTTCCTTCACTCCATCGTTATCCGTGAGCGTAGCGATCGCTTCACGGGTGCTGCTTATAGTCGAAATCGGCATCGCTCAGCAGCCAGAACTCGGAGACTTTACCGTCGCGAAGACGGTAGAAATACGTCACCTCGGTGACCAACTGCGCGCTCTCCTTGATCAGGGCGCAGGTGTAGATGAAGCGGATCGCGAACTTGTCTCCGTCTGCAACGATCTCCCGAATGTCGTAAATGGGATCGCCGAAGTTCAGCACGTCCCATTGCAGGCGGTTGACGACGTCGTCGAAGGTGAGTGTCTGCTTCCGGTGGTGGCCCACGACATCCTGGTGGTAAAAGCGTGGCACAGCCAGATGGTTAAACGGCTCCCACACGTCATGCATAAGGCGAATCGCAAAGTCACGGGTTTCGGAGGAGGTCATGCGCCTGCTTTCGATGAGTAGCCGCCGGTGGCCGACTCGCTAAACCGGGTGCCCCATTCTACCCGCCGCGCAGTATGGATTGAGCCTGTTGAAGGCATTCGCGCGCGCAGGGCGCCTCCGCATTCACGCTAGCTGCGGAGATTGCGTTCGCGGGGTAGCAGACAGATCCGCGCTGTGAGCACCACCAGTACCGACCAGAAGACATCCGCGCCGAGAAGGTGCAGTACCTGCATCCACAACGGCGCGCGCAGCAGCACGTCGCAGATTCCAAGCACCACCTGCAAGGCCAGCAGCCCGATCAGCACGTTGGCCAGCGGACGATTGCCGCTCGGCTCCTGCCGGAACACCGCCTGCCACAGCAGCCAGAGGATGAACGCGGCCGCAATCACCACGCTTGCCGGATGCACCACCCGCAGCCGAACGAGCCATGCAGCCGACGAAGAGAAGTCCGACAGCAGCGCGGATCGCAGCGATGTAGCGGGGAAGAGGGTATCGCCCAGCGCGGCCAGCGATCCGCTGACTCCCACCACCAACGTGGCTGCCAGACCGCAGAGCGCCAGTGCACGATAGCGTACGGCGACCGCCCCGCGGGAGGCCGCGGTTCGGCGCGAGAGGAAATGCGCCGCGAGCGCCAGCGCACCCAGCAGCAGCAGCGTGTTGGCCAGGTGCAGTGCCAGCATCGGCGGCCGCCAGGGCGAGGTGCTCTGCGCCGTCAGCCCAAGCTTCACCAGCAGCGCGCCCAGCACTGCCTCGTTGAGCGTCAACAACACGGCGGCAACGGCAGCAGCGCGCGCCAAGTGCTTGCGCATCGTCTTACGGTAGACCCAGACCACCAGCGCCAATACCAACACCAGCGTGAGCCCGCTCATCATGCGGTGCGTAAATTCGATCACCGTGGCCACCCGCGGATTGATGGGCAGCACGGTCCCATTGCACAGCGGCCAGTGATCGCCGCACCCCGCGCCCGAGCCCGTTGCACGCACCACCGTGCCCCACAGAATTACGGCGATGTTGTATGCCAGCACCGCCCAGGCAAAGCGGGGCAGCCATCTTCCGGCATTGACGGACTGCTGGTCTGTGTGTCCCTTCGTCTCGATAACGGATGTGTTCGCCAGGCTCGCGTTCAAGGCAGCTCCCGCCACGATTCTACGCGTGCGCCTTCTACGCCTGCGTGGCTCGGCAGTTGCAACCTCTCTGGTCACCATGGACCAGCATTGTGAGTCGTTCGTCCCTCCAACCGTGAATCGTCATCCTGAGGGAACCCGGGTGCCCCACTCTACGCGCCAGAACACCGCCGAATGTGCAGCGCAATCCTGAGCGTGTAGGGTGGGTCTCTGCGCGCCAGCGCAGACCCGCTCTCCCGTCTCATTCTTTGGAGTTCCAGTCACGTGACTCTCGTCACCTCCCGCTTGGCGTATCTTTACTGCCCACTCGATACACTGGAAATAGAGGGCGCATTCCCATCCGGCGGGGGAAAACCTGGCGCCCGCAGTAACTCTTTTGTTTGCACGAATTTGGCCGTAACTCCAATGGGCAGAGGAATTTACCGGCCGAGCCCTTGCCTAAGTCTTTTAAGAAGAGGAATTTAGCAGATTCATACCGGGGGGTATGGGGGGTCAACGGGTGCCGGAGCCCGGTCGTCCTAACCGCCCGCAAGCTGGCGCGCGCGCTCGGTTGCCCGCATGACTGCCTTGATCAGCGTCACGCGCAGTCCGCCCGCTTCGAGCTCCAATAGCCCGTCGGCCGTGCAGCCGGCCGGCGTGGTCACGGCGTCCTTCAGCAGCGCCGGATGTTCGCCGGTCTCCAGCACCATCCGCGCCGCGCCGTACGTCGTCTGTGCCGCCAGCAGTGTCGCGATATCCCGCGGCAGGCCTACCTTCACGCCGCCTTCTGCCAGCGCCTCGAGAATGATGTACACGAACGCCGGACCGCTGCCGGAGAGCCCCGTCACCGCGTCCATATGCTTTTCATCCACCACTACCGTGCGCCCCACGCTGTGGAAGAGCGACGCCGCGACTTCGAGATGTGCTTCGCTGGCGTGGCGGCCGCGGCAGAGCGCCGTCATTCCCGCCCCCAGCATGGCCGGAGTGTTCGGCATGGCGCGCACCACCGGCAACTCCGTCGCGGCGGCGGCCTCCATGGCGCCCGTCTTCACGGCGGCGGCGAAGGAGATCAGCAGCGTGCCGGCCCCGAGCGCCGGCCGGATCTGCTCGATCAGCTCGATCACCACCGGCGGCTTCACGCCCAGCAGGACGATGTCCGCACCACGCGCGGCATCAAGGTTATCGGTCGTCGTCCGGACCTTCAGCCGCTCCGCCAGCGCATGGGCGCTCGCCGCATGCTGCACGGACGCGATCATCTGGCCCTGGTGGAAGAGTCCCGAGCGAAGCAAGGCTTCGATCAGAATGGAACCCATCTTGCCCGCGCCCAGAACGGCGATGCGGGCCTGCGTCAGATCGATTGGCGGCATGCTCGCTCCTACTTCGCCGTGGGCGCGCTCTGCGCAGCCGTAGTATCGCCCGCCTTCTGCGCGGCAATCCAGCCATCCACGCGCTGCTCCACGACATCCAGCGGTAGCGCGCCGGAGTCCAGCACCTCATCGTGGAAGGCCCGGATGTCGAACTTCGGCCCCAGCTCCTTCTGTGCCTTCGCGCGCAGCTCCAGGAACTTCAATTGGCCGATCTTGTAGCCCAGCGCCTGCCCCGGCCATGCGATGTAGCGGTCCACCTCCGCCTGGATGTTGGTCTCGTCGATGGCGGAGTGCGCGTGGAAGTAGTCCACCATCTGCTGCCGCGTCCAGTGGTCCTGGTGCACGCCGGTGTCTACCACCAGGCGGATGGCGCGCCAGATATCCGCCTCCAGCCGGCCGTAATCGCTATAGGGATCCTGGTAGAAGCCGACATCCTTCCCCAGATGTTCGGAGTAGAGGCCCCAGCCTTCCGTATACGCAGTGTAGTAGTTGTGCTTGCGGAACTCGGGAATGCCGGTGAGTTCCTGCGCGATGGAGATCTGCAGGTGATGCCCGGGCAGCCCCTCGTGGTAGGCCACCGCCTCCACATCCGCCAGCGACCGCGAGGCGTAGTTGTAGGTGTTGATGTAGACCGTGCCGGGGCGTTTCCCGTCGGGGGTACCCTCCTGGTAGTAGGCGGCGGCCTGGTCCTTCGCGATGTAGGCAGGCACCGGCTCCACCTGCAGCGACGCCTTCGGCAGCCGGCCGAACAGCTCCGGTAGCTTGGGCTTCATTTGATCGAGATAGCCGCGATAGGTGTTCAGCAGTTGGTCGGCGGAGGTCGCGTGCAGCTTGGGATTGTCCTTGATCGAGGCCTGCATCGCCTTCAGATCGGAGAAGCCAAGCTTCTTCGCGATCACCAGCATCTGCGCTTCATCCTGGGCCACCTGCTGTTCGCCTATGGCGTGAATCTGGTCCGGCGTCAGGTCGGTCGTGGTGCTCTGCCGCACGCGGAATGTGTAGTAGGCCTTGCCGTCTGGAATTGACCAGATGCCAGGCTCCGCGCGGCCGCGCGGAATGTATTGCGCCTGCAGGAAGCGTCCGAAGCGCGTGTACGCCGGCAGCACCTGCTTCGCGATCACCTCCAGCAACCGCGTGCGGATGGCCGCCTGGCGCGCCGGTGACACAGACGCGGGGAATTTCTTCAGCGGCAGCGCGAAAGGCGAGTCCTCCGGCTTCGCATTGGCGATGGCGTTCACCTGCACCAGTACCTTTTCCATCAGGTACCTGGGCACCACACGGTCATCGTCCATGCCGGTCATCATGTTGGCGGTGATCTGCGAGAAGGCGGTGGGCACCTTCTGCAAACGGGCGATGTAGTGGTCGTAGTCGGTTTCGTTGTCGAAACTCAGCAGGGAGACGAGCTGTGGGAGTGACGTGTGCAGGCCGTTGAACTGGTTGACGGGCATCTCCCAGGGTTTGAAGCGGGCCTCTTCCTGGTCTTCCACCAGCGAACGCACCAGCAGCTCCTTGCTGAGCCGCTCCTGGTCGGACATGCCGTCGGTATCGACCGCGCCCAGCCGGTCCAGAAACCCGTGCTCCCGCTCGAGCGTGGCATTGTAGGCGGCCACTGACTCGTCATCGAGCTCATCGTCGTAGCGCTTGTCGCCCAGGGTCGAAGCGAAGGTGGGGGAGTTGCGCAGACGGTCCTGCCAATAGTCGGAGAAGATCTGATCCAGCGTCTTTTGGCGTTCGCTTAGGGACGCAGCAGAAGCGGCCGGCGCGGTCGGCGCGGTCGACTGAGTCGCATTCTTGGGAAATGTCTGCGCCTGGGACGCCAGAGGAAGCAACAGCGCGGCCGTGAGCAGGGGAGAGAGATGGCGCATGAGGGAAATGCTCCTTGAGTGAAACCTAGCGCAAGTGTATGACAGTGCGCGCTGAAGCAGTTGCGCGGTGCGGGCGAATGGTTCACGCGTGCATGCGATCGCCACGGCGGCACAAAATCTTCTTGTGCAAGGATTTGACGCGGAGGTAGCATTCTGTCCTCCGAATTGGACCCCACCGAATTGGACCCGAATTGGAGCCCCCATGACAATCCTGTCTGATGTGCCCGCGTGCTCTTCTCCCGCATGCTCCTCTGCTTGTAGCAATTCGGCTGGTGCAACCGCGCCGTTACGTGGATTCTTCGCCGGGGTGCTGTCGCCGCGCCGCGTGCGAGTGTGGTTCGTAATCGCGTGCTTCGCTATTTGGGGAACGCTGGCCCATCCTGCCCGGAGACGCGCGGCAGAACCTCCGGGCCAACCGGTGCAACAGTTGATTGCCGCCAGCATCGATGCGCAGAGCGGCATCATCACCGTCGGCGCTACGAGCTACGCGCCCCGCTCCACTACGGGCACAGGCGTTCATGTCGTGGTCCTTGACCGAAGCACGTTGCAGCTTCTGCCCGATGGCGACCAAACCTTTCTGAAGTCGGGAGACGTAAACACGTTCCTCGCCGGGATCAGGGCCGGAAACCATGCGGACGCCATCCTTATGGCAACCAGCTTCGGTTACGGATTTCAGTACGGCCTGACCTTCAACGATATGGCGAACGCGCTCGAACCGTTCGGCCTGCAGCCAAGTAAGGACTTCAACGGCGCTTTCCTGCACTTCTCGCTGATTGGGAATGGAGGTATGGAGCCGGGGCAAGCGCACGAGGCGTTCTACCTGGGATTGACCACCACACCCCGGCTGGTCCAGGGCTACTTTGCGAAGAACTCCCAAAGTACATTCACCTTCATACAGCCCGACTACGTCCGCTATGACATCCAGCCGGACGGCACCATTCAAATTGGACCGAAGAGCTTCGACGTAGCGAGCGCCAGTGGCGCCCAATGCAGCGGAGGAGGATTTCACCTGGTCGCGGTCGACGCCCTGAAGCTGAGTCTTACCGCCAACCGCGACTTCTGCAATGTGAGTACCGATGCTGCGGCACTGAAGGCGCTCATCGCTGATCTGGACACCTACGCCGATCGCAGGTTCCGGGCAGACATCGTCTTCTTCACCAGCTACGGAAATGCATTTGGCGCGAGTCCGCCGGAGGAGCAGGCGTGGACGATGCCCATCGCGCTGAAGCTGAAAGACAAGCTGCAGGGAGCGCCGGAGACGCTTTTCAACTCGACCGGGAGCGATACGTATTCGATCGTGGGCACGGGGGCGATCTCCTTTCTGGTGACCGAGCCAGCTCACTTCAAGGAGACCGGCAGCGTGTATCCCGGGCATCCGAGCGGCGGCCTGCACGGTGTCCTGGCGCGGAGCCGCCTCTTTGACTATTACGTTCCCATCGACGCCGACCTGACCGGGCAGGCGAATCTGGATTTCTACCGCATCCTGGCCCTGCCCCCGGCGCCGTTTCCTCATCCCTCGAATGACGCGGAGCTCGCGGCCTTCCAGTACATCAACAACGCACTGTGCAGATCGACGGATTGCAATGTGCGGAATGCCTACGGCAACCTGAACCAGCCCATATCCGACTACCAGGCCAGGCTCGCGTCGCTGAAAGACCCCAACGATCCCGACCATGACTGCCCGCCCGCCTCAACTCCAGCCGCAAGTCCGTTCTGCATGGTCAAGATCCAATTGCAAACGGAGTTCAGCGATGTTGCCTCGGCCCGGGCGCTCTATGACAACCTCAAGGACCTCTGGCTCGGATCGGGCACCAATGGCATTCTTTCGCTGCTCACTGTCTATCAGTCCATCAAGAATGAAGTTGGCGCCTCCGGCGATGCGCCTGCGCAGAATATCGGCGTGCCCCTGCTCAGCGCGCTCCTCGCAATTGGCAGCTATGCTCCCGGCATTGGTCCTGTTCTCGGGATCACCGATACAGTCATGAACTTCGCCACCGGCCTGGCCAGGGATGCGGATGGCAATCAGACGACGGAGCTCGATACTACGGTTGCGAAGCTCGAGGACACTGCAGCCCGCACCTTCAACGAGCAGGCGGTCGCGATCGGAATACAGTTCGATTTCATCTACCAGGACTGGAGCAAACTCGATGCTCTGGGGAAGGCTCTGCAATCGCATGCGCCCGGATGGACCTGGAGCTCGTCGTCAACGGGGATCATTCTGCAGGGCATGAAACCGGTGGTGGAACAGTCGTATTATCAGGCGCTGCTGCCGGCGGTGTATGCCCTGGGCTTCTACGTACCAGCGGGCGATGGCTGGCCGACCGATCCGCATAACTACTCCGCGTACTGCGGCCATGTGAACTGCGATCACCCCTTCGGCAGCAACTATGCGCCCTATACCTACCCCAGCGATCCGCATCTTTATCCCGATGAGGGAACACAGACGATGTGGGCGGGAAACGGCTGGTGGGGCATCAGCAGACGTGACTCCCCGAACACCCGCGCCCCGGATTGGGGCTACCAATATAGCCCTCCGATCAACACCTTCATGGCGCATCTGTTCCTGCCGCAGGCGCAGGGCGGCCTCGGCGTATACCGGCCGGCCTTCTTCGAAAACTGGCTACAGGCGCGCATTACCTGTCTGCCTAACAAGGACCACAACAGCGAGTATCAATTTGGAGGCTGCTACTGGAAGAACGCAACATCGTCGCTCGAGACCCCGCCACCATCGACCAAAGGCCTTTCCATTACGGCAGGCGACGTCAGGCGAGAGGGAATTCGCGTGACCGTGACGCTACAGATCTCCAATCCCGGCGTGCTTCAGGTGGACGACCTGTACCTTACGCAGATTTCCGCGCGTGCGAGCGGGCGGTCCAGCGGGGCCTCCGCTCAGGCGGTGCAGGGATGCGGCGCGGTTTCGGTTGACAATCCCGGCGTCCCCTTCCGGTTGGGCGCACTGGCTCCGGGTGGCCACACCACCATGACGCTGCACCTGGAGGCTCCCTTCTGCGTGACGGACATCTCCATTACCGAGCGCGGCAAACTCAAGAACGACACCGGCGACGAATGGCAGACGTTCAGGAGATCGCAGAGGATCATGACCGACTAGATTTTGCGGCACAGTCGGCGAGCGCTGAGCCCCGCAGGGTCTTCGGCGACGCTCCCCCGCGGGATCCTAGACCGTGCGCACGCGTGTGGACTTTTCGTCCGAAGCGATCACGCCGTCGCGGATGTGGACCACGCGATGCGCGAACTCCGCGATGTCCGGCTCATGCGTGACCAGCACGATAGTGTTGCCACGATGGTGCAGATCGTCAAACAGCGCCATGATCTCGTCGCCGGTCTTCGAATCGAGATTGCCGGTAGGCTCATCGGCCAGGATGATGGAGGGCCGGTTGACCAGCGCGCGCGCAATGGCCACGCGCTGCCGCTGGCCGCCGGAGAGCTCATTCGGCTTGTGCTGCATGCGCTCTTCAAGATTGACCGCGCGCAGCGCAGCCTTGGCCCGCTCGATGCGCTCCTCCGCCGACGTGCCGTTGTAGATCAGCGGCAGCTCTACATTGTGCAGCGCCGTGGCGCGCGCCAGCAGATTGAAGGTCTGGAAGACAAAGCCGATCTCGCGGTTGCGGATGCGCGCCAGCTCATCGTCGTTCAACTCGCTCACCAGGTGTCCGTTGAGCATGTAGGTGCCCTTGCTGGGCGTATCCAGGCAGCCGATCAGGTTCATCAGCGTGGACTTCCCGGAACCCGACGGCCCCATGATGGCGACATATTCATTGTGCTTGATGCGCAGGCTGACGCCGCGCAGAGCGTGCACCTGCTGCTCGGAGCCCATGTCATAGGTCTTCCACAGGTTTTCTACCTGGATGACGTCGCCCTGCGCTCGGGGAACCGCCGGAACCTCGTTGCGGATCATGGTCTCTGCCGCCATCTGTGCTCCTTACGTCCTGCTTCACACGCCTTAGATCACCGGCGCCCTTAGGTGGTTTCAGCTTCCTTGGGAACAGCATTCGCGTCGATGACCTTCACCGGAGCGTCGTTCTTCAGCGTCCGCAGCGTCTTGTAGGAGCCGGTGACGATTTCATCGCCGGGCTGCAGTCCGCTCAACACCTCGATATCGGTCGCGCCGGTAATGCCTGTCTTCACCGGGACGAAGACCACCTTGAGCTTGCGCTTCTCGCCCCGCAGCACGAAGACGCCCTGCACCTGGGCATCGTCCTTGGCCGCGTCGGTCGAGATCTCCGCGGCGTGCGCGGACCGGGAAGATTTCGCCTTCGCGTCGACGAGTTCGCTGGGCCGGCGCATGGTGAGCGCCTGGATGGGTATGGCGATGGCGTTGGCCTTCTCGGCTGTAGTGATCTTGGCGGTCGCCGAAAGTCCAGGGCGCAGTTCATCCGATGGTTGATCGAGCGTAACCACGACCTTGAAGTCCTTGGCCTCTTCCGTGCCCGTAGTGCTCTGGCTGGTGGCGATGCCGGTCGAGCGCAGGATGGCCTGATCGCCGATCTGCGTCACATGCCCTTTGAAGACCTTGCCCGGTAGCGCATCTACCGTCACGTCGGCGCTCTGGCCGGGCTGCAGGTTCACAATGTCCGTCTCGTCCACCTTCACCTCCGCCGTGATGATGGACATATCGGCCAGCGTCATCAGCGTCGATCCTTCCGCGTTCTGGATACCGACCACCACCGTTTCACCCTCGCGTACCGGCAGGTTGGTGACGATTCCGTTGAACGGCGCCTCGCTTGCGGTCTTGTTCAGCGAGTCGTAGTTGCTGCGCAGGTTGGCCTCCGCCGATCCGACCTTGCCCACCGCGGACGCAGTCTCAGCCCGTGCCTGCACCAGCGCAGCCTGCTGCTGCGCGAGCGTCGCAACGTCGGTGTCGTAGGCTGCCTTGCGCGAATCGTAGTCCTGCTTTGAGATGAGCTTGTTGTCGTAGAGCCCCTGGGCGCGCGCGAAGTCCAGCCGCTTCTGTTCAAGGTCGGCCTGAGCGTGGGCTACCGAGGCCTCAGCCGTCTTCTCTGCCGCCTGAAAGGAGGAGACATCGGTCTTGGCCGAGCTGATGGCAGCCTGCTGTGCGTCCACTCCTGCCCGTGCCTGCACGCTCTCGATGGTCGCCAGCAACTGTCCCTTATGGACCTTGTCGCCTTCCTTGACGTAGAGATGCGTGATGCGGCCAAATGCCGTGGCCCCCACGTTGACGTATGTCTTGGGCTTGATCTGCCCCGTGCCGCTCACCTGCGCGACGATGGTCTGGCGCGCCACCTTGCCGGTGACGACCTTGGTGACACCGGATTGGGCCCGGGCTACGACGATCCCCACAACAGCGGCGACAACAATCACTAATCCCAGGATCAGCAGGATGCGTTTGCGTTTCATCTTTAGAGTCCGGTCCATCGTCAAAGCGCGGAATGAGGTACGAATCTGCCCCGGCAGAGGTTCCCATCGCGCATGCGCGATGACAGGTCGCCGTGGTTACGACCGCCCGTCTGCATGGTTACCGCAGAGAAGCAGGGAGACGGAGGGCGTGCCTTATCATATCAAGGCCGGTTGCGAGTTTGCCCACTGAAACCGTCTTTGGGGCAAGCCGATCCTGGTGGATCACCCTCTCAGTTGCGCTGCCTGGGTCCCCTTCCTTGTGTTCCTTGGACGCAAACTCCTACAATGGGAGAACTCTTGAGAGGTCTCAGGCAACCTTATGTATTCGGTTCGTCACACCTTTTTTTGCGCCATCGCTTTTGGAGCCCTGGCCCTTCTGCTTCCGCCATCCTTTGCGCAGACCGCGCAACCTTCGAACGAAGCTCCCGCCGCCTCCGATCAATCTACGCAGGATCCCCTGCAGCGGCCGCTCAGCGATAAGGAGCGTTTCAGCCAGCAGAAGGAACTCAAGCAAGAGTTGAAGGGCTCCTACAAGAAGTGGCTGGATGAAGATGTCCGCTGGATCATCACCGACCAGGAGATGAAGGCCTTCAAGAGCCTGTCGAACGATGAGGAGCGGGAAGCTTTCATCGAACAGTTCTGGCAGCGTCGCAATCCCAATCCGGAGTCGCCGGAGAACGAGTTCCGCGAGGAGCACTACCGGCGTATTGCGTACGCGAACGAACACTTCGCCGCGGGCAAGCCCGGCTGGAAGACCGATCGCGGCCATATCTATATCGCCTATGGCAAGCCTGACAGCATCGAATCGCATCCCGCCGGCGGCAACTACCAGCGCCCCATGGAAGAGGGCGGCGGCGAGACCTCAACCTATCCCTTTGAACAGTGGCACTACCGCTATCTCGAAGGCATCGGCGAGAACATCGACATCGAATTCGTAGACACCTGCCAGTGCGGCGACTACCACATGACCCTCGACCGGTCAGAGAAGGACGCGCTACTGCATGTGCCGGGAGCCGGCGAAACGATGTATGAGGAGATGGGGCAGGCAAAGAAGGCCGACCGTTTCCACGGCGGGCTGGAGAGCCTGGGCAACGGGCCGCTCTCCGGGATGCAGGCGTCCAAGCAATTCGACCGCCTGGAGCAGTTCTCCAAGTTGCAGGCCGCCCCGCAGATCAAGTTCAAAGACCTGGAATCCTTTCTCACCAGCCACAAGGTGCTGAACGGTCCCTTCTTTCCCTTCGATGTGCGGACGGATTACGTGAAGGTCACCGAGGATACCGTGCTGGTTCCGGTCACTCTCCAGATCAAGAACAAAGACATCACCTTCAGCACCAAGGACGGCGTCTCTAAGGGCGTGGTCAACATTCTGGGACGGGTGACCACCATCACCGGCCACATCGCGCAGACCTTTGAAGACACCGTGCTGGTGGAAGAGCCGAGCGAGTTGCTGCCCAAGACGCTTGAGACCTCACAGGTATATTGGAAGGCGCTGCCGCTGCGCCCCGGCCACTACCGCGTGGATATTGTGATTAAGGACGTCAACAACCCGGACCACGTGGGTACCTGGGCCCAGGGCATCATGGTGCCCAAGTTCGACGACGAACATCTCGCCGCCTCTTCGCTCATTCTGGCGGACAAGATGGAGCGCGTGCCGTCCAAAGAGATCGGCACCGGCAGTTTCATTATCGGCAACACCTTTATCCGTCCGCGGGTGAGTGCAACGCCGGCAACGCCGGCCAGCTTCCACCAGAACCAGAAGCTGAACTTCTGGATGCAGGTCTACAATTTGGGTATCGACGACAAGAGCAAGCAGAACGCCGCTACCGTCGAGTACCAGATCGTGGACCTGGCGACCAACAAGGCGCTCCTGGATACATCCGAGGACAGCAAGACCTTCGGAGCCAATTCGGACCAATTGACTGTGGAAAAGACGGTTCCCCTCGGAAGCCTCAAACCCGGAAAGTACCAGGTAACCATCAAAGTGAACGATAGTGTATCGAAACAGCAATTGGCGCAATCGGCACCATTCACTGTAGACTAGCGGCGTTTGCATAATCCGGGCAGCGGCGGTATCGCCCGGTGAACGGCTTCCCCTGGAGGAGTGGCGAATTTCGCAGTGAGAGACAGGATCCTCCAAATCGCATGTGCCGTTGCAGCTTCGGCTGTGTGGATAATGCCGTCTTCCGCCTTTGCCGCGGATACCTCCGTCGGCGGCGTGGTCCGGGACCGGGGCGGTATCCCACAAATTGGCGCGCTGGTTGAGCTTCTGCGCGCGGACCAGACACCGGTGGCGATGGTGCGCACCGACGGCCGGGGCACATTCACCCTGGCCCATCTGCTGCCCGGCGTCTACCAGTTGCGCGCAACGGAGACCGCCTATCTCCCCTCGGTGCGCGAGCACCTGCGCGTGGCCGCGCATCAGCGCACGCTCGCCGATATCACGGTAAGCACATTGTTTGAAGCGGCTGACTGGCTGCCGGTAGAGAAGCGAAGCGCCTCCGAGCCTGAGGACGACTGGAAGTGGACGCTGCGTTCCTCGGCGAACCGGCCGCTGCTGCGCTTCGATGCGGACGGGCCGGTACTCGTCTATCAGGGTACGGAAGACGGTGCGGCGACGCCCGCCAGCGAAACCCGCCTTTCCGTCCGCGGCGGCGGACGCGTCTTCGGCCAAGGTGGCGTGGCGAACAGCGTCGAATACCAACAGACGGCGCCGGACGGCCGGCGTGCCCTGGTTCGCGCCCAGGTAGGTGCGAGTGAAGGCGCTCCCAGCGAGTACACCGCCGCCTACGAGCACGCAGTGGTTCCGGGTGAGCCATTTCGGGCCGCTATCGCATTTCTCACTCAACCGGACCTGAGCGGCTCCGCTGCCGGAGCGGGGATGGAAGCGATTGTGCTGCGCACTGCGCAGACCATGGAACTCCTACCTTCGGTACAGGCCGAGTTCGGCAATGAAATCGTCGCCATGAACCTGGGTCGAGAGCAGATCCAGAGCCATCCATTCGCTTCCGTGGACTGGCGCGGAGAGCACAGCACGCTGGGCTACTCGCTCGCCACGGCGCGGCAGATTCAGACCGGCGAAGCGAGCGCGGATGAAGGCACCCTGATGCCGCGCGCAGCGGTTAGTGACGGGCGGCTCGCGTTGGAGCACGGTCTGCACCAGGAGGTTCGGTGGACGCGTGATCTGGGCGGGGGCTCGAGCCCGGCTTCCATGCTGACGCTCGCCGTCTTCGATGACAGTTGGAGCAATGCCATTCTGAACGGCGGCGGCAGCGTGTCCTCCCTCGATGACGCCGGGGGCCAGTTGCTGCTTGATCCGGTTGCGGGTGTGCTGCGCGCGGCGGGACACAGCTATGGCGGAGCAGGTTTTCTCACCCGCGTCGAAACGCATGTTTCCCCGGACGTTTCCTTGTCCGCAACCTACGAGATGGGGCCTGCGCTCGAGGCTACGGAACCCTCGGGCGAAGCCGCAACCATCGCGCACGTGCTGGCTGCCATGCACGCGCATACAGCGCATGCCGTCACGCTTGCGGCGAGCGGCACCGTGGTGCGTACAGGCACTCACTTCCGCGCGTCCTATCGCCTTCAGAAAGCCGATGATCTGACTCCCGTGGACCCCTGCGATTCGCCTTTGGAAGAGGCCTACCTGAGCATGTTCCTGCGGCAGCCGATCCATCGCGGTAGGGTCTTTCCCGGAGGCATGGAGGCGATGATCGACGTACGCAACCTGCTGGCGCAGGGCTATTACCCCTTCATGACGCCGGACGGCAGCACGCTCTATTTCGCCCAGGCCGGGCGCTCCGTCGAGGGTGGCATCGCCTTCACGTTCTAGGCAGATCCCGCCGGCGGCCCGATTTCTCCGGGCCTCTCCACCGTGATATAAAAGATTCAGAACAGGGCATCGTTCTTCCCACCACAGGCAGGCTTCGCCTGCGCCAAGCTGGACGCGTAGCTCAACTGGCAGAGCATTCGACTCTTAATCGACAGGTTGTAGGTTCGATTCCTACCGCGTCCACCAGATTCAACCGGTGCGCCGGCACTGCACGACCGGCGTGCCATCCCACGCCGCCGAGTGCTCTATCTTTCAGGCACATCCGCCGTTGCCGGGCCGGTGCGGCCGATACCCGCTAGACCACGCGCATGTAAATGGAGCAGGGAAAGTCCCCGCTGATGTTGTCCGTGTTCAGTCCCGTCTCATCCGCTTTGGGGCGGTAGTCGGGAAAGCACTCGAACAGCGCGCCGGGCCGCTCATAGTGCAACAGGCTCATGCAGAACATGATCTTGTAATGCACGTTGCCGATCAAAAATGCGTGCAGCATCGCGGTCTCCATCCAGTGATTGAAGGACCGGAGCACCTGACGGTTGTAGTCATAGGGCAGATAGATATCGTGGAAGTGCACGATCACGCCCGGCTTGAGGCGGGGAAGAATCTCCAGGATCACCCGGTTCACATCCCCATCCACGCGTACCGTGTGGCTGGAATCAATGAACAACATGTCGTCCTGTCCAAGTTCCTCGAAAAGCTGGACGTCCACGTCCTGCATCTGCTTGGGAATCAGGGAAACGTCCGCCTGCCGCACCCACTTGCTGGGATAAGGCTCAATGCAGGTGATGTGGCCCGGCCTGCCCTCCGCCGCGTTCTTCTCGAGCGCCGAAAGCGAGCAGTAGGTAGACATGCCCGAACCCACCTCGATAATGCGTTTTGGCTTGGCCCAGCGAAGGAAGCCGTGCAGCGCCATCGCCTCCAACCGGCCGAACCCTGGGCCGAACTCCCCCTCGACGGCGCGGGTATACACCGCATTGTCACGGTACTCGTCAAAGTACGGCTTGACGATTGCGCGCATCGTCTGGGCCTGCTCGTCGATATCGACAGGAATGCCGGGAAGCTGTGATTTGATGGCCCAGCGGCCGCGCTGGCGTTCCAGATCCCGGATATCCGGGTAAGGCACGTAGTAGTGCTTGGGTAGTACCGTGATGCCCACCGACTGCAGCAGCTTGTGGACGGCGAACAACCCGTTCGCCGTTCGATGCCGTAGATTAGAACGCAATCATCAGGCCTCCAACAGCCCTAGTTAACGGTATCAGAAACATAGCCGCATATGCCGAACAGGGAAGCGCCGCGGTGGTAGCGGCTGCCCCTAGCTCAGAAGCGTTGCGGCATGGGCGCGGTGATGGCGCGGCCATCGAGTGCGGTGGCCGACCTAGGTTCGTCCACCTCGCCAACCTCCACGTCAAAGGGCAGGAATACGCAGAACACCGTACCCTGGTGGTCCGGATTCTGGCTGCTCCGGGCGGTTATGGCGCCGAGGTGTTTCTCGATGATCTCCGCCGTGATCCAGAGTCCCAGTCCGGTACCATTGTCGCCTTTGGTCGTGAAGAAGGGTTCAAAGATACGGCTGAGTGTCTTCCGGTCCATGCCGTGCCCGGTATCGGCAATGGTGACCCGCACCCCTCGAACGCCACTGCGCCAGTGCGTTCCCTCCCGCGTGCGTACCTCAATGCGGCCGCCGCTGCGCGTCGCGTCGAAGGCGTTGCCGATCAGATTGGTAAATACCTGTCTCAGTTCGCCGGCAAAGCAGAAGAGCTTTACCACGCTGCGGGCCTTCCGCTCCAGATGGATCTGCGCCCCGGCGAGGCGTCCCTGATAGAGCGCGATGGCGGACTCCAGGAGCAGGTCCACGCGCTCCCAGGTGGGCACGGTCGCCTGGCGGTGAAAGCGCAACGTATGCGTGACGATGTGGGACACCCGGGCGAGCTCGTCCTGCGCGGTTTTCGCATAGCGAGTCAGTGTTTCCATCGAAGTCTCGTCCTGCATCAGGTACAGCAGATTGGTGACGGCCTCCAGCGGATTGTTGATCTCATGTGAGATAGTCGCCGCCAGCCGCCCGACCACCGCTAGCTTTTCGCTCTTGCGCAGGGCCTCTTCGATCTGCCGTTGCGCGCTGATGTCCATGTTGACACCGAGGAAGTACGGATCCCCCTCGGGTCCGGTCATCACCCGGGCACGGCCGGAGAGCCATCGGTCTGTCCCGTCCGGCTGGGGCACGCGGAATTGCGCGTAGTAGTGACCGGTATGGACCGCTTCGTTCAAGGCGCGCCCCACCTTTGGCCGGTCGTCGGCATGGATACGCGACAAGACGTCGGGCAGCTTCGGCCGCATGCCACTCTGGAGCCCGAAGAGTTCCAGTGCTCCGTCGGTGAGGAAGGTGTCTCCGCTGCCGGGCCAATACTGCCAAAACCCGGCGTTGGTGGCCGCTTGCGCCAGCGCGAGGAACTCGCCGCTCTCGCGCAGATCCTGCAGGAGGCGCTCGCGCTCCTGTTCCGCCGCCGCGCGCTCGGTTAGGTCGAGGGCCGAGACGGTGAGCCCCACGACCTCGCCGGCTGTGTTTCGCAGCGGCTCCGCCGTGATGTCGTACACTTCCGCCCTGCCGTTGATCGGGATGCGCAGTTGGCGCCGTTTTCCGCTACCCGCTTGCAACACTGAGCGTTTGAATTCCATGACTTCGCGCGCGGCTTCAATGCCCATGATCTCGTCGTCCCGGTAGCCCAGTACCTCCTGGTGCGAGAAGTCCCGATGGGTCCGGTGGATCCAGGTGTAGCGCAACTCCCGGTCGCACGTATACAGCAGCAGCGGCGCGTTGGTCAGGGCTATGCGAATGCGTTCCTGCGCCTCGGCCAAAGCTGCCTCTGCCTGTTTCAGGCGGTGAATGTCAGTGCGTGTGCCAATCCATCGCGTGATGTTTCCTTGCTCGTCGCGCAGGGGCACGGCCCGGCCGAGGAACCAGCGCCATTCTGAGTGCTCGCGGCTCCAGAAGCGCGACTCGATCTCGTACGGCGTCCCGGTCGCGGCCGCATTGTGCCAGGCTTCCTTTACCTCATTGACATCATCGGGGTGCAGAATGGGCGCCCAGCTTTCATCGCCGGTCATCCCGCGCGGAAACCCGGTGAACTCATACCAGCGCTCGTTGTAGTAGTCGATACAGCCGTCCGGACGTGCCGTCCACACGATTTGCGGCATGGCATCGGCAAGCTGGCGGAAGCGCAGTTCACTCTCGCGCATCGCCCGTTCGGCGGCATGCCTTTCGCCAATGTCACGGAAGACGAGAACGATGCCCGCCAGTTCGCCGGCCGCGTTCCGGATGGGCGCGCCGCTGTCGTCGATGTGCACGTCAACGCCGTCTTTGCGGATGAGAATCGTATGGTTCGCAAGGCCCACCACGGTGCCGAGCCGCCGGACTTTGTCCGCCGGGTTTTCTACCGTTGCGCGCGTCTCTTCATTGACGATATGGAAGATATCCTGCAAAGGCAGGCCGATCGCCTCGGATTCCGTCCACCCGGTGAGCGTCTGCGCCACTGCGTTCATGAAGGACACGCGCCCCCCGGCATCGCAGGCGATTACCGCATCTCCGATGCTGCTGAGCGTCGCCTGGAGTAACTCGTGTTGCTCCTGCACTTCATTCGCTTGCTCTTCATAGACCCCACTGACGCGGAGAATGCGCCGGCGTGTCCAGGTGCCCAGGGCGATGCCGGTTCCCAGCGTCAGCAAGCCGGTGAGTAGAAAGAGGGAGTGTAGTGCGCGTTCGTTGCGGTTCCTGCGCTGCTCACGCAGGTCCTGTTCCCGCCGCACCATAGTGCCCATCTCGGCATGCAGGGCGTCCATTTGGGCCTTGGTTGCGAGCGAGTCGGCGCCAAGCCGTTTTCCCGCAGGAGCCGCGATCGCCTGCTGGGACGATATACGCCATGCGGCATGGAGTTGGCGCAGATGCGCGAGGCTCGTCTCCTGCTCCGGATTGTCCGCGACCAGGTGGGTCAGAACTCCAAGCTCCCGGCCGACGGCGGCCCCGCCGTCGTTCCAGGGCGCAAGGAACGCAGGATCGGCGGTGAGCAGGTACCCGCGTACGTCCGTCTCCTCGTCCAGGATCAGGCTCTGCAGCCGGTTGAGGCCCGCGATCACCTGGTCGGTGTGATCGACCCAGTGGGCGCTGTTCTCCAGTCGCCAGATTCCCGAGGCGAGAACCAGGGCGACAGCCGCCAAGCCCAGGATGGGAAGCAGGAGTAACTGGACAAGCAGTCGCTTCAGCGCGGTCGGATTCATAGGCCCGGATGGTGGTTGGACAGGGTGGAACGCGGCGGTCCGTGTGGTGACCCGGCTGCTCGATATCTGGGCCTATAACTGGACGATGGCTGCTGGGGAATCGGCATGGGATTTCCAGAGTATAACCATCCGGGCCCATTTCCGTTACCCATTCAGGTCCAGAACGGCAGGGAGCGGCTAACCCTCCATCTCCTGAAGAAGCGTGCCTTTTGCCTGGATGACAGCGCCTTCAAGGAAGGTGGACGCCTCCTCACCTGTCGTTTTGATTCGGCTGCTGTCAAAGGCTTCCGTGCGATTCCTGCCTCGCGCCTTGGCGCGGTAAAGGGCGGCATCGGCGGCGGCGAGCAGGTGGTTCAGGCCCTCCCGGGGAGACGGCACGGCAGATGCCAGTCCCACGCTCACCGACAGGAACTCGCTCGCGCCTGCATTCGCGCTGGGAATGCCGAGGCTGGTCACGGCGGAGCGCATCATCTCGGCAATGTGCATCCCCTCGTCCGCGCGGGTGTTCGGCAACAGGGCCACGAACTCTTCTCCGCCATAGCGCGCCAGCATCTCGCCGCCACGCCGCAGGCTGGCGCAGAGCGAGGCGGCCACCTGGATCAGGCACTCATCCCCCCGCGCGTGTCCATAGCTGTCGTTGAGGGCCTTAAAGAAGTCCACATCGATCATCAGCAGGGTAAGCGGCCAGCCGAAGCGCATGGCGCGGTTCCACTCCACCTGCGCGATCTCTTCAAAGCGGCGGCGATTGGCCACGCCGGTCAGGGGGTCGGCCACCGAGATCTTGTGCAATTGATCGTTGGCCCGCCGTAACTGATCTTCACTCGCACTGTGCGCCGCCTCCGCCTGCATAAGCTGCGTCTGAAAGACCGCGGTTCGCATGGTGTAGAAGATCAGCGCGAGGATAAGCGCCGCGATGCCGAAGAACAGATGCTGCCGGATCAGGAACGCGCTCTGCACCAGCACCGCCATGGTGAACAGTGTCGGGCTGGCGTTCCAGATGATCAGGGCGGTGGCCGATCTCGGAGACGAGGCAGGATACCGGCCTTCGCCCCGGTCCACCTTGCAGAACGGAGGAAGCACCATTACGGTCAGCAGAAGGAAGGGCACCGTCCATAGCAGGTCGACCGCCGCCCCGGTCTGCAGATGCATGACAATGTCGAGGTAGTTGAGGCAAGCCGAAAGGCCGGCGTAGATGCACAGGAAGATGCATACCTTACGCGAGAATTCGGCCTCTTCTCCCGAGGGGTCCGCAAAGACGCGCAGCGCCGCGGCGATCACCAGCACGACATTCTCTATGTTGTAGACGTAGGCCAGGGTAAGCGTGGACACCGGTTCGGGGTGCTGGATGGTCAGGGAGCGGAAGAAAAGTAGCTGTGACGCCAACAAAATGGCGAGCAGGGCCTGAAAGGAGTCAATGATGAGGAGCAAGGTGGAGTGCTCCTCCTTGTTGGCGGAGGCCATCGACAGCAGGATGGGAATGCCGAAGATGAAGAAATAGAAGTCGGGAAACTGCGCCGCCGTCTGGAAAAGGTGCTCAAAATCCTCCAGGTACGTGACCGTGAGCTGGCCGATGAACCAGAAGGCGAGCCCCAGAGTGAGCAGACCCCAGCGCGTCCGGGCAGGGCCGCGGCCCCGGAGGTAGCGCCATCCGCAGGCGAGGACCGCGGCGCCCGCCGCAAGCCCCATAAAGATGTTGGAGAGCAAGCCTCGCGGCGCCGCTGGCAGAAGCATAACTCCGGCATGAAGAGCCAGAAATACCGCCACGGCCATGATAGGGGTCGCTTTACGCACGAGCCTGCTTTCCTATACCGGGTACGCGCCAATATCCTAACTGACTCGATGACATATTCGAATGGCATTTTTGCGCCATAGAGGACCGGGCCTGTTCCCCGCACTGCATGGCTGCTGCACGGGATTAAGCTGTCGCCCCTCCTGCCGATCGGCGAAGGGGTCCGGTAAGTTGGATGGCTCTGCTAGCGGCTCGGTTAAGCAGGTATAAACGAAAAGGTATCAACCAACTGATAACCCATGTGTCAGGCAGCAGACAGACAAAGCCAGCGCGAATCGCTGCCTTCATTCCCCTTGATTTCAGGCCCATCCGGTGAAGAACAGGTAATTCAAATTACTGAAAGTAATCGATATGCGCTTCAGCGTGGATGAGCATCTATATACCTATTCTGCCATTGGCGATTCGGTCACCAAGTAGCAGATTGGAGAGACGATGACGGCAAGCAGTGCTGCATGCAGCGTAGAGACTTCCGCGCAACTGCAAGAGACCATCAGGACGCTGGGCCCCTGGTTCCATAATCTGCAAGTCAAGCACATATCGACCGCCCCCGACCACTTTCTCGGCGACTTTCCCCGGGTCAAATGGGCCCGGTTCGCCGCGACGATCCCCGCGGATCTCACCGGGCAGAGCGTGCTGGACATTGGTTGCAATGGGGGCTTTTACGCCCAGGAGATGAAGAAGCGGGGCGCGGCACGCGTTCTTGGCATCGACAGCGACGAGCGCTATCTGCGGCAGGCGCGCTTTGCCGCGGAGACGAACGGTTTCGACATCGAATTCCGCAAGACCTCCGTGTATGAGCTGGACGGGCTCACGGAAACCTTCGACATCGTCCTGTTCCTGGGCGTCTTTTATCACCTGCGCTATCCCCTGTACGCGCTTGACAAGGTGGTGCAGAAGGTCAGGAAGCACCTGCTCTTTCAGTCCCTGATCCGGCCTTTCCCGGCTAGAGCCGCCAGCCCGCCGCGGGCGGACGAATATGACTTCTGGGAGCAGGCGGTCTTTGAACGCAAGGCGGACTTCCCGCGCATGCACTTCATCGAGGGCAGGTTCGCGGACGATCCCACCAACTGGTGGCTGCCCAACGTCGCCTGTGCGGAAGCCATGCTCCGCAGCGCCGGGCTGGAGATTCTCAGCCGGCCGGAAGAAGAGACGTGGTGGTGCGCGCCGACCTCCACGAAGCGTAATGGGCGATTCCTTCAGGAGGCGGAGTTGCGGGGAGAGGTCTGGTGACGGCCGGGCAAAGCAACACACGAGGGGAAAGGTAGCCGCGATGGTCGAAGCAGTCATGCTGTGGAACGAGCCGAATAACCTGTCGCACTGGAACTTCCAACTGGATCCGGGCTGGAAGCGCTTTGCCGACATGGTGATCGGAGCATCCGCCGCCATTCGCAGGGTTAACCCTGCGCTCCCTATAGTGCTCGGGGGGGTGTCCTCCTGCGACTGCGACTTTCTCCGGCTCATGAAGTCTTACGGGGTCATCGAGGCGATCGATGCGGTCGCCGTTCACGGATTTCCCCTGGACTGGAATCACTGGCCGGTGAACGAGTGGCCGGCGCGGATTGCCGAGGCCGCGGACGTTGCGGGCAAGCCCGTGTGGGTCAGCGAGATCGGTGCTTCTTCCTTCGGGGCGGAAGAGGTGCAGTTGTTTGGCATGCAGCGCATGCTCCACCTGCTGCGCGGCCGGGTTGAGCGCATTCACTGGTACAGCCTGTTCGATCTTCCGCCTACCTGGCCTGCGGAAACGCGCCACAAGGAGGCGGAAGGCAGCTCGTACTACCGGCATTACTACCTCGGGCTCCTGGCGCACGACGGCTCTCCCAAGCTTGCCGCCCACGAATTCCCCCGCGACGGCGACGTGGGCCTGTGCCAGTGGTTCCACTTTGAAGATCCCCGTCTCGGCCGTGCGGTGGAGTGGATGAAGGCGCATGGCGTCCAGTACCTGCGGACCGGCCTGAGCTGGGCGGATTCCTATCGCCCCCACGCGGAGGCCTGGTTCGACCGCCAGATGCGTGCGCTCGCGCCCTTCGACACCACGCTGACCCTGTGTTTTACGCCCGAACATCTGGGGCTTGAGGCGCACCACACCAGCCCACCCAACCACAACGCAGATTTTGCCGAGTTTGCGTCCTGGGCCGTCCGGCGGTATGCCTCGGCCAGTAAGGAGCAGAGCCTTCATCCCATGGAACTGGAAGAGCGAGAGGTAGCAAGCGCATGACCGCAAAGCAGGTACTCATTACCGGCGGAGCCGGCTTCGTCGGATCGCACCTGGCGGACGGACTTCTCCGCGCGGGGCACTCGGTCCGCATCCTGGATAACCTGACCCCCCAGGTGCATGACAGCGCCCGGCCGGACTATCTCTCGCCGCAGGTAGAACTGGTCGTCGGAGATGTTCGCGATCGTGACCGGGTGCGGCGGGCCATTGAGGACGTGGATGTCATCTTTCACTTCGCGGCTGCCGTCGGTGTGGGCCAGTCCATGTACGAGATCAGCCGCTATATGGAGATCAACACGCAAGGGACCGCTGAATTGCTGCAGGTGCTGCTGGACAGCCGTCATTCGCTCGAGAAGTTGATCGTGGCCTCCTCCATGTCGATCTATGGGGAAGGGAGTTACCACTGCGCGGCGTGCGACCGTTCCGTGGCTCCGCCGGTGCGCAAGCCGGAACAGTTGCGCGCAGGCTCCTGGGAGGTCGCGTGTCCGGACTGCGCCGGCGCCCTGGAACCGCGCCCCACGTGTGAAGACAAGCCCTCGGAACTGACCTCGTTCTATGCCCTTTCCAAGCGGGACCAGGAGGAGATGTGCCTGATCTATGGCCGTACCTACGGGGTGCCGGTGGCCGCGCTGCGGTTCTTCAATATCTATGGCACGCGCCAGGCTCTATCCAATCCGTATACCGGCGTGGCCGCCATCTTCGCCTCCCGCATGTTGAACAACCAGCCACCGCTGATCTTCGAGGACGGTGAGCAGATGCGCGACTTCGTGAGCGTGCATGACATCGTCAGAGCCAACTTACTGGCCATGGAACGGCCGGAGGCGGACCAGGTCATCCTGAATATCGGTTCGGGGCAACCTATCTCCATCCGGCGCATAGCCGAAGTGCTCTCCAAAGCGCTGGGCAAGGACATGCCTCCGGTCATCACGCGCAAGTATCGCGCGGGCGATATCCGCCATTGCTATGCCGATGTGACCCGTGCGCGCGAGGTTCTCGGCTATATTCCGCGCGTCAGCCACGAGGAAGGTTTTCGTGAACTTGCGGAGTGGCTTGCATCCCAAGAGGCAGAAGACAAGGCAGAGAGGGCGATGCGTGAGCTGACGGCTTACGGCTTATCCGCATAGCGAAAGACGAAGGGGGCATGGTATTCATGGCGAGCGAATTGGAACGGCGGGTACTGATCACTGGCGGAGCTGGCTTTATCGGATCGAATTTGGCAGCCTTTCTGCTGCAGACCACGAACGCCCGCGTCCGCATTCTCGATAATCTCTCTCGCCGGGGCGTGGAACTGAATCTTGCCTGGCTGCGACGTCTGGCCCGCGATTCCGACCGCCTGCAAATCATCGCCGGCGATGTGCGCGACGCCGGCACTGTCAACGCGGCCTGCGATGGAATCACCGAGATTTACCACTTTGCCGCACAGGTCGCGGTGACCACCAGCGTGGACGATCCGCGGGAAGATTTCTCCATCAACGCCAAAGGGACCCTGAACGTGCTCGAAGCGGCGCGGGTCCTCGCACGTAAGCCGATGCTGCTCTTTACGTCCACGAACAAGGTTTACGGCGCGCTGGATGCGCTGCCCGTGCAGACCGGGCCCCGCCGCTGCTTTGTCGCGGACCCGGGCTTCCGCGGCGTGAACGAACAGACATCGCTCGACTTCCACTCTCCCTACGGCTGCTCGAAGGGCGCGGCGGACCAGTATGTGCGCGACTATGCGCGTATCTATGGATTGCCTACGGTTGTCTTCCGCATGTCCTGCATCTGCGGGCCCCGCCAGTTCGGTACCGAGGACCAGGGGTGGGTCGCGCATTTCCTCTACTCCGCGCTCGCCGGTCGGCCAATCAACATCTACGGCGACGGCAAACAAGTACGCGACGTGCTGCACGTCGACGACCTGATCGCGGCGATGCAGGCTGCGCGGGAGCATCTGCCGGTCACCCGGGGGCAGGTGTACAACGTCGGCGGGGGCATGGAGCGGGCGGTCTCCGTGCTCGACATCCTTTCCCGCATCGAGCAACAGACGGGCCGGCCCTGCTCCCGCGCGCACGGCGAAATGCGGCCCGGCGATCAGCCGTTGTACATCACGGACCACTCCAAGCTCACCCGAGACACGCACTGGCAGCCGCGGCGATCCGTCGAGCAGACGCTCGCCGACATCCGAAAATTCTGGAATGCCAATCGCGATCTGATCGGCCGTTCGAAGGCGCCGAAGCTGATCTCCGAAGCGCCTGTCCCTGGAGGGTCTGTCTCTGAAGTCTCGATCGCCGGCCCCAAGGAGCAGGTGGCATGAGGTATGCGCTGGTCAACCCGCACTGGTCCTTCGCCGGTTCCACCTACTTCGGCTGCCAGGAGCCTCACTTTCCTCTCGAGCTGTTATCGGCCGAGCAGTTCCTGCGCAAGGCGGGACATGACACGTTACTGGTCGATGCTCACATGGAAGGGCTAAGTGCCTCAGAGGTGCGGGATCGCCTGGAAGGGTTTCGTCAGGACTACCTGGTGATTCCGACAGCGCCTTCCTATCTCTTCTGGCGCTGCCCACAACCGGAGCTGCGCATTCCGCGCCAGTGGTTCGAAGCCTTGCACAGCTCGGCCATCTCGGTTGCTATCGGTCCTCACGGCTCCGCTACGCCGACGGCGACGCTGCGCAAGACCGGCGCCGACGTCGTCCTGCGCGGCGAACCGGATCAGGTGCTGCCTGACCTGGCGACCAAAGCGTGGATCGAGATCCCCGGTTGCTATTGGATGGAGAACGGCAAGGTGCACATGAACGCGGGGCTCGGCGTCACCGATATGCGCGCGGTTGAGCCGCTCGACTACCGCGGTTATCCGGTGGAGCTGCACACGCACAAGCACCATATCTTTACCGAAGTCGGCGGCCTGGGCGCGGAAGTCGAGTTTGCCCGCGGCTGCCCGTGGTCGTGCTCCTTCTGCAACAAGACCCTCTTCCGCAACAAGTATCGTGAGCGTAGCGTCGCGGCGGTCATCGAGGAGATCGACCATCTGATCGCGCGGGGCGTCGGATACATCTACTTCATTGACGAAATCTTTGGCGTGGGCAGGCAGGTGCGCAGCCTGCTGGAGGCGGTCGCGCAGAGGCCGGTCAGCATCGGCTTCCAGAGCCGCATCGATCTGTGGGATGAAGACTCGCTTGATCTGCTGGGGCGGGCGCATTGCATCTCCATGGAGTGCGGCATCGAGTCCATTACCGAGGCCGGCCGTGACGAGTTGAACAAGAACTGCAAGCTTTCCACCGACCGCATCGCAGAGCTGTTGATCTGTGCGCGCGGGCGCATCCCCTGGGTGCAGGCGAATCTCATCAAGACGGCGAACGACGATCCGGCGCTGGTCGCTGCATGGCAGGCCAAGCTCAAGGCGGCGGGCGTGTGGGTATCCGAGCCCGTTCCCATGTTCCCCTTCCCGGGAAGCCCGCAATACGTACAGACATTTGGCGCGCAGCCCGACGACACCGCATGGGAGCGGGCGCACGAGTACTACCTCGGCCTGTTCGCCGACAAAGGTTACAGCGATATTCAGGAGCAGCACCCTATCCCCCTCGAGGAGCTTGAATGCGTCTGATGATGACCACCGACGTGGTGGGAGGAGTCTGGACCTATACGCAGGAGCTGGTCGAAGGCATCATCCGCGAAGGGCATCAGGTCGTCCTTGTCAGCCTGGGACGCGCACCCTCCGGCGAGCAGCGATCGTGGGCTGAGCGTGTATCGCAAGCGGCGGCGGGCCGGCTCCGCTATGTGCCGACCGAGTTCAAGCTGGAATGGATGCCGGACGGCCACCAGGATATGGAGGAATCGTCCGCGTTCCTGCTCCGCTTGATTGCCGAAGAGCATCCGGACGTCCTGCACTGCAACCAGTTCTGCTACGGATCGCTGCCATGCGCGGTCCCGCGCGTGGTGGTCGCGCATAGCGATGTGGTGAGCTGGTGGCATGGCCGCCATGCCGCTGCGCCGCCCGAAGACGCCTGGTTTGCGTGGTATCGCTCGGTGGTCGGCCACGGGCTTGAGCTCGCCAATGCCATCGTCGCGCCGACGGCATGGATGTGCCAGCAACTCACATTGCACTATGGCGTCAGGCGAGCGGAATGTCACGTGATTTCGAATGGACGGCGCGCGCCCCTCGCCGGCGGCCGGCCTCGCCGTATGCAGGGCATAACCGCGGGCCGGTTGTGGGACGAGGGCAAGAATATCCGTCTGCTCAGTGATGCCTTGCTTGCCCTGCCGGTGTATGTCGCGGGTGACCGTGGCGGGATAGACAGCGGCGACGCCAGTGCCGCAGCGTCTGGCCAGCCCGGCAAGGCCAATGCGCAGGTGCACTTCCTGGGCGCTCTCAGATCCGGCGAACTGCTGGCCCTTATGCAGGAGAGCGTCATGTACATCGGCACGTCCATCTACGAGCCCTTCGGCCTTGCCCCTCTGGAGGCGGCGCTTGCCGGGTGTGCGCTGGTGCTGAGCGACATCCCGTCCTTCCGTGAAGTGTGGGCGGACACGGCAGTGTTCTTCGATGCCCGGGATGCGCATGCGCTCGCCCGCGCCGTCAACGGACTGGTCGAGGATCCGGAACGGCTTCATCAGCTCGCAGCCGCGGCCCAGGCCCGGGCGGCCCAATTGTATGCAGCCGAAACAATGACTGCCCGGTATCTGGAGCTGTATGCCAGGGTCCGATCAAACGCGGAAGAGGGCGCCTTTGCGGCGTAAACTGCGCATTGCTTTCTTTGCTCATTCCTTCCGGTCGGACTGGAATAACGGCAACGCGCATTTCCTGCGCGGGCTCGCCCGGGAACTCGGCAAGCTGGGGCACGCCGTCACCTGCTACGAGCAGATGGATGGCTGGTCCTACACCAACCTGGTCGCGGAGGAGCAGGAACGCGGAGACGCATCGCTCAGGACATTCGCTACCACCTATCCTGACCTGCAGGTTGAGCTGCTGAACGGCAGTGACGGAGAGCTACGCGCCGCCTTGCGAAGCGCCGATATCGCCCTGGTGCATGAATGGCATACGCCCGGGATGATCGCCGATCTCCTGGCGGCCCGCGAGGGACTGCCGTGCAAACTGCTCTTCCACGATACGCATCACCGCGCCTCCAGCTCACCGGAACAGATCCGCCTGCTGCAGGTGCAACGCTTCGATGGCGTTGTGGCGTTCGGTGAAGCGTTGCGAGCGATCTACCGCGAACGCTTCGGCCTGAGCCGCGTATGGACGCTGCACGAAGCCGCGGATACGACCATCTTCTTCCCGCAGGAGCGTAAGAAGAGCATCGACGTGGTCTGGGTGGGGAACTGGGGAGACAACGAGCGCAGCCAGGAGCTCTGCGAATATCTGGTCGAGCCCGCTCGCCGCTTGCAACGATACAAATTCCAGGTGCACGGCGTGCGATATCCCACGGAAGCACGCGCGGCCCTCAGGAGTGCCGGGATCGCCTTCTGTGGATATCTTCCTAACCTGAGTGCGCCGGCGGTATACGACGCATCCCGGCTGACTCTGCATGTCCCGCGCCAGCAATACTCCGGCGCGATGGTGGGTATCCCGACCATCCGTGTCTTTGAGGCCTTGGCCGCGGGCGTTCCGCTGATCTCGGCACCGTGGAGCGATGCCGAGAGCCTCTTCCGCCCGCAGGACTTCCGCCGCGTGAACAGCGGGGCGGAGATGACCATGGCGATTCGGAATCTGCTGGAGGACGGCGCGGCGGCGGCGCAGATGGCTGAGGCGGGACTTGAGACAGTGCGCGCGCGCCACACCTGCCGCCACCGTGCCGAGGAGTTCACCGGGATCTGCGAGGAAGTACTGGCATGAATATCTTTGTCTTTGGTTCCAGCATCGTGTCTTCCTACTGGAACGGCGCGGCCACCTATTACCGGGGCATCTACAAGGCGCTCCATGCTCTCGGACACCGCGTGACATTCGCCGAACCCGACGCCTACGGGCGCCAGCAGAAGCGCGATGCCGGGGATTACTCCTACGTGCACTCGCTGGTGTACGCGCCGGGGCGCGACCTGAATGCGATGCTGCGGCTTGCGAGCCGGGCGGACCTGGTCATCAAGCACAGCGGCATTGGCGTCGATGACGAGGAGTTGGAACTACGCGTGCTCGAGTGCCAGCCGCAGGCGTCCGTCATCTTCTGGGATGTGGATGCGCCCGCGACCATCGCCCGCATGAATGAGTATCCGCAGGATGCATTTCCGAGGGCCATTCCACGGTATGACGCCATCCTGACCTATGGCGGCGGCCCGGAGATCGAACGGCATTATCGCTCCTATGGCGCACGCGCGTTCGCCAGCATCTACAACGGATTGGACTCTGACACGCACCACCCCGTCGCGCCGGACCCGTCCCTCAAATGCGATCTCGCGTTCATCGGCAACCGTCTTCCGGACCGCGAGCGCCGCGTGGAGGATCTGTTTCTTGCAGCGGCGCAGCAGGCGCCCGAGAAGCAGTTCCTGTTAGGTGGAGAGGGCTGGGGCGACAAGCCGCTGCCGCCGAACGTGCGCTGGATCGGGCACGTGCCGACGACCGACCACAACCGCGTGAACTGCTCGGCCGCCATGGTGCTGAATATCAACCGCGCATCCATGGCCAGCTTCGGCTTCTCTCCACCTACCCGTGTGTTTGAGGTCGCAGGCAGCGGATCGTGTCTCCTGTGCGATGATTGGCCGGGCGTCGAAGAGTGCTTCGAGCCCGGGAGGGAGATACTCATCATTCGCTCCGCTGCCGATGTCGTCGATTGCCTCCGCAGCCACGATCGGAGGTCGGCTGCCGCTCTCGGGCAAGCGCTGCGTGCGCGTGCGCTGCGCGACCACACCTATACGCAGCGCGCCAGGGTGCTGGATGCTCTCCTGAGCAGCAACTTCCGCTCCTGCGAGCTGGTCGAGAGGGAGCCGGCATGAAGATTGTCATCCTGGGACTCACGCTCTCGTCTTCCTGGGGCAACGGGCACGCCACCACCTATCGCTCCCTGTGCCGGGCACTGCACGCGCGCGGCCACGCGATCACGTTCATTGAAAAAGACGTGCCCTGGTATCGCGAGCATCGCGATCTCCCCCATCCGTCCTACTGCGCGCTGCGCCTTTACAGCAACTGGCGGGACGAAGAACGCAGAGTCCTGCGCGAGGCGGCAGAGGCCGATGTCACGATCGTCGGCTCCTATTTCCCCGACGCGATCGCGGCCGCAGATGCTCTCTTTGCTGCTGACCGCGCACCGGTGCTCTTCTATGACATCGACACGCCTATCACCGTTGCTGCGCTGCGTGCGCACGGTCAGGCCGATTACATCGACGCTGCGCAGATCCCCAACTATCACGCCTACCTGAGTTTTACCGGCGGTCCCATACTGCGGGAGCTGGAAGCGCGTTTCGGCTCGCCCCTGGCCGCGCCGCTCTACTGTTCGGTCGATCCCGCGGCGCATCAGCGCACGCCTGTCCGTGCCGAGTTCAGGAGCGATCTCAGTTATCTCGGCACGTATGCTGCCGATCGCCAGCCCAAGCTGATGAGATTGCTCAATGGCGCCGCGGCACAACTGCCGCACGCGCGCTTTGTCGTGGCGGGTCCCATGTATCCGCAGGAGATCGCATGGGCGCCGAATGTGCATCGCCTTAATCATGTACCTCCGCCGCAGCATGCCAGCTTCTACTCGTCGTCGCGCTTCTCCCTGAACCTGACGCGCCAGGAGATGGTCTATGCCGGCTACTCGCCCTCCGTCCGGCTCTTTGAGGCCGCGGCCTGCGGAGCGGCTGTCATCTCCGACGCGTGGCGCGGCATGGAAGGCTTCTTCACTCCGGGCGAGGAGATACTCCTGGCCGAGAGCGACTCCGATGTCATCGGCTATCTCTCCCATACCACGGATCAAGAGATCCACTCGATCGGCAGCCGTGCGCGCGAACGCGTGCTCGCGCACCATACGGCCGATTGCCGCGCCATTGAATTCGAGGACATCGTCGCCGCCCCCTCCGGCAGTCGAACACGTATGGCTGCGACGGCTGCGGTCTAGCGCGGCAGATTACTGCAACGAGCAGGCTTCCTGAGCGCTGTAAAAGGCAGGGCGGGGATGTGTTCGCGAAATCGCTATGGTGGGAGACACAAACATGCACCAGGAGGCGCTACTGCCCACTGCCGACGAGCGGGCTGAGCTCTGGAGCGAGCTGATCGCTCTGGTCGAAGCCTACATCGTCGAGGTCGAGACGCTTCCCGTTGCGCCGCCCCTCGATCAGAATGCGATGCGCCGCATCCTGCAGTCGTTCTCCTTCGATGAGCCGGGCGGACGGGTGGACGTGTTGCGACGGTTCACCGGAGAGATGACCGCGAATCAGGTGCACACGCCGCATCCCTGCTACTTCGGCCTGTTCAATCCTGCACCTGCGTTCATGGGGGTGATGGGCGACGCCGTTGCGGCCGCCCTGAACCCTCAGCTTGCCGCATGGAGCCATAGTCCGCTCGCTGTGGAGACCGAACGCTACCTGGTGCACGCGTTCGCGGAGAGGTTTGGTCTCGGGAGGGGCGCCGATGGCGTGTTCACCAGCGGTGGAGCAGAAGCGAACCAGACCGCGCTGGTGTGCGCGCTACACCATCGCTGGCCGGCGATGGCGAAGGAAGGTATAAGTGCGGCACCGCGGCACCCGGTCTTCTATGCGTCGGCGGAGAGCCACCATTCGTTTCTCAAGGCTGCCCGGGTAGCTGGCCTGGGCGAGCGCGCGCTGCGCACCGTGCCGGTGAATGCAGATCTGCGCATGGATACATCGGCTCTGCGTGCGATGCTGCAGGAAGACCGCGAGGCAGGACGGGAGCCGTTCCTGCTGGTCGCGACAGCCGGCACTACGGGCGCCGGCGTCATCGATCCGTTGGCGGAACTCGCAACAATTGCACAAGAGCAGGGTCTCTGGCTGCACGTGGATGCTGCCTGGGGTGGCGCGGCGATGCTGGTGCCTGAGCTGCGGGCCCACTTCGACGGCATCCAGCAGGCGGGCTCGATCACGTTCGATCCACACAAATACCTCTCCGTACCTATGGGTGCGGGCATGTTCCTCACCCGGCATGCGTCGATACTGTCCGATGTCTTTGCCGTGCACACCGCGTACATGCCCAGGGAAGCGCAGCGGCTCGCCATCGTCGATCCCTACGAACACTCGTTGCAGTGGTCGCGGCGATTCGCCGGACTGAAGCTCTTCCTGTCGCTCGCGACTGCCGGATGGCAAGGGTATGAAGGCGTGTTGCGGCATCAGGCGCGGATGGGCGACCTTCTCCGTGAGCGGCTGGAGCAGGAGGGATGGAGGATTGTGAACCGGACGCCTCTGCCCTTGGTGTGCTTCACGCCTGCGGACGAACACTGGGATATGGCTGCACACCAGCGCGCTGCCGATGCAGTCACGGCATCGGGCCGGGCGTGGATCTCGACCATCTTGCTCAAGGACGAGATCCCCGCGCTGCGTGCCTGCATCACCAACTACCGCACAGAACCGCGGCATATCGAAATCCTGATCGAAACGCTGCGGCAGGCAAGAGACTCGAAGGCGTCAGCAGAATCTGTCACCCGCCGGAACTAAGTCCGCGGCGAATCTCCCGCGAGCAGGTATTCGAGAGAGCGAACGCACCAGGTGGGCGACTCGGCTCGAAGCTCGGCTTCTCCGAAGATGCCGGTCGCCACGGCGATCACATCCAGCCCATTCTCCCGCGCTGCCTGGATATCGGACGGGGTGTCGCCGACCACACAGATGCTCGCGCTGGGCGCTGTCCGCCTCTTTGCCTGCTCTACCGCGGCGCGGAAGATATCGTGACGGTATTCGTAACGGTCGCTGAACGCTCCGAAATGGAAGAGGCCGCGCAACCCGCTTCGCTCGAGCTTCAACCAGCCGATCGCTTCGAGATTGCCGGTCGCAACGCCGAGCACCGCGCCCTTGGCCGCCAGATGCTCCAGCACCGCTGCCGCTCCCGCAGTTGCCTCGGCTTTCATGTCCGCCTGGGCCGCATGCACGAAGCTGCACATCTCCGTTGCGGCCCGGGCCAGATGCGGCCGCCACCTCTCCTCCGCCACTGCATGCAATCTGAGCGCATCGCGGAGAATACCTATGTCAGTATTGCCGTGCACTCGCACGCCATCCAGGTTGAGCGGTCTGCCGGCGAGCCCGGTCAAAGCCTGACAGAACGCGAAGTAGTGCACCGCATCGCGGCAGTTCAGCAGCGTGCCGTCGATATCGAACAGATAGGCGTCATATTCGTCCCACTTCCGCGTTCCGTTCAGCATGCCGCCCCGCATACCGTATCCAACTGCCGTTCTACTGCGTGGATCACGTCCTCCCATGCTCCTACTCGCCGCTGACGGAAGATGCGCATGGTCGGATACCAGGGCGAGTCCGCGCGATCGATCATCCAACGCCAGTCGGCCGCGTACTGCAGCAACAGCCAGACCGGCTTCCCCATCGCGCCGGCCAGGTGGGCTGCCATGGTATCGACGGTGATGACGAGATCCAGATGCTCCATGACGGCGGCCAGGGTCAGCAAGCCGTCACCGTAATCGGATGCGTCGTGAAGGCGATATCGCTCGCGTATCTGCGTCCACGCCACGTTATCCTCCGCTCCCTGCAGGCTGTAGAAGCTGGCGTCTGTACGGACGAGGAGGGGCTCCAGCAGCGGTAGGGGAATCACTCGCGATCGATTCCACTGGTCGCATCCCCACACCAGGCCGATGCGCGGGCGCGGGTTCCTCTGTGCCATCGCTCGGCCGATGGTTGCAGCCAATCTTCGCGGCGCAGTGATGTATGGACATGCGCGCGGAATGGTCGCAGCCTGGGTGCGGAAGATATAAGGGAGTTCAGTGATCTCCGCCTCTATATCCGCCCCAGACACAGCATCCCAGCATGCCGGCTCCTGCCCCCACGGCATAATTTTGACACTCGGCTCGTCCATGCCCGCAGCACAGCGCAACAGGTCCACCAGCCTGGGCGACACCTGCAGCATCAACGCAGCGGCGTCTTTGCGAATGCATGGAGCGTAGCGGATGCACTGGATCGCGTCTCCGAAGCCATGCAGGCTCCGCACCAGCACACGTTTGCCGGTGAAGCTCGATCCGTTCCACAGCCGATGCGGATCCGGCGCGCCGCGCCTGCGAATCGCGTCGCTTTCCTGCCACGCACGCTCCATCTCGCCAAGCAGCATCCAGCATAACCATCGGCTGCCCGCGCAGCGGTCTGGATCCGCACCGGCGGCTTCCGCCACGCCGAGCGCATGCAGGCAATTTTCGACCTCGCGCGCCGCAAGCAATGCCTCTGCATGCTCCAATAGCGCATCTGCGTGATGTTCATCCGTCGCGCGCGTAGCGTTTCCCCTCACAACGATGGATGCTTGCCGCTGGCCGCGAAGCTACAGGTAGCATCGCAGGCACGTGTTTGGGTACAACCGCGCAAATCCTGCATCTTACCGTGTACTTGACACACTTCGCCCCATGGGGACGCATTCGACGGAGGGAAAGACCATGAGAGGTATTCTCGTTGGACTGGCTGTGCTGCTGCTGATTGCATGGATTCTTGGCTTCGCTGTCTTCCACGTAGCCGGCTTTCTCATCCACCTGCTGCTGATCATCGCGATCATCGTGTTCATCGTGCAGTTCTTCACTGGGCGATCCGCGCCGTAAAGGCGCAGCGGAGGGCCGCTCGTCGAAACCACGTTGCCGGAAGAAGAGAGAGGCGGGTCAGTCGACACCGCCTCTTCTTCGGTCGAACGTGTTATTCGTCGTAGTGCAGCAGGCTGAATACGTCGAACCCGGAGAAGCGTTCGCGTCCCTTCAGGAAGTCCAGTTCCACGGCAAAACCCAGCCCCGCGATGCGGCCACCCAGTTGCCGCACCAGCTTGATAGTGGCTTCCATCGTGCCGCCGGTCGCGAGCAGGTCATCGACGATGATGACATTCTGCCCTGGCTCTACCGCATCCAGATGGATCTCGAGCGAATCGGAGCCGTATTCCAGGTCATAGGTGACTTTGGCAGTCTGGGCGGGTAGCTTCTTCGGCTTGCGCACCGGCACAAACCCGGCGTTGAGACGATAGGCGAGCGCCGGCCCGAAGATGAACCCCCGGGCCTCGATGGCCAGCACCAGGTCTATATCGCGCTCCATATAGTGCGCTGCCAGCGCATCGATCAGGGTGGCGAAGCCAATGCGGTCCTTGAGCAGCGTGGTGATGTCATAGAACAGGATCCCCGGCTTGGGAAAGTCGGGTACAGTGCGTACCAGCCGTTTCAGCGGCTCACAGTTAATGGGCTCCATGGTCATGTTCGGTTCACCAGGCTCCTTCAATTTCAAATGATCCAAGCGCCGCGGCCTCGCTGTCGGCCAGGTCGCGTTGATCGATGGCGTCCACGCGGCTGCCGCGTGAGCCGCGCTGCAGGGCCTTGCGCAGCTCGGCCAGGTCCTCTTCCGGGCCGGAGGCAACCACTTCGACGTGGCCGCTCTCAGTGTTGCGCACCGAGCCGTGCAATCCCAGCGCCGCGGCCTCGCGATGCACAAACCAGCGAAAGCCCACTCCCTGCACGCGGCCTTTAACGAGATAGTAGCGAACGGGCATGGGTCAAGCCCGGCTCAGGTATGCGCCCTCGGCGGTATCTACGCGGATCTTCTCGCCTTCATTAATGAAGGGAGGCACCTGCACCACCAGACCGGTCTCGAGCGTCGCCGGCTTGGTGACGGAGGAGGCGGTAGCGGACTTGAGTCCCGGCTCCGTCTGTACCACTGTCATCTCGATGGTCTGAGGCAGCTCAATGCCTACCGCCACATCGTTGAAGAAGGAGACGCGGATCTGCAGGTTGGGAATCAGGTACTCCACGGAATCTCCCAGCGTGTCGTGCTTGAGCACCGTCTGCTCATAGTTCTCGGTATTCATGAAGTAGTAGTCGTCGCCATCGGAGTAGAGGAAATCCATCGGGATCTCGTCCACCACCACGCGATCGATGGGGTCCGGCGAGCGGAAGCGGTGCTCGAACATGGCGCCGGTGCGCAGGTTGCGCAGCTTGGCCTGGATGAAGGCACGCAGGTTTCCCGGAGTGCGGTGCTCCACGCTGAAGACGGCGTGGAGTTCGTTGTTGTGCTTGATAATCATGCCCGGACGCATCTGGGTGGCGGGAATCGCCATAGAGAAAGCTCCTTACGCGGTTTGATGCGAAGATGGCGGCCAAACGGCCGCGCAGAGAGGGGTCATGCCGACCCACAACCAAAGTTGAATTGTAGCGCAGCGAACAAGCTGCTACCGTCTCCCTCAAACCGGGCTGCCGACCGGCAATGCCGGCGGCAGGGTGCAGAGCGGCCAGAGACACCAGCGAGGCGAGAGAACATTGACCATGATGAACCGGCGGGAGTTTCTAGGTCAGGCACTCGCGTGCTCCGCGGCGGCCGGCCTCGCTGCCGCATGGCCGCGCTCCGTTGCGGCATCCATTCCGGCCAGCAGCCGGCCGGCAGGCACCGCGCACCGCGCCTCCGTGGTGGACTTCGGCGCTGACCCCACAGGCGTGCGCGATGTAACCGATGCCGTCGATCGCGCCATTGCGTCACTGGCGCTCCACGAGGCGCGCCTCGTCTTTCCGCCGGGCAGGTACAACTTCGCCGCCTCTGATAACTGCGCCATGTCCTTCCGCAACTACAACGGCCTGGAAGTCTTCGGCAACGGCGCGGAGTTGATCTTTAACGGCAACACGCGGCCCTTCCTGCTGAGCGCCTGCCGCGACGTGGAGATCCACGATATCAAGATCGATTGGGCACGGCCGCCGTTTTCGCAGGGAACCGTAGCGGCTGTCGCGCAAGGGAATCCGCCGTCGTTCACCGTAGTGCTCGACCCCGAGTTTCCGGCGGAGGGAGTAGAGGCGGTCGAGTCCCTGACCGAGTATGACGCCAGGACCGGCCTTCCCGCGGCGAGTGGGCTGGATGAGACCGGCGTCATCCGCTCCGTACGTCTGTCGGCTCCGCAGACGCTGATGCTGGAGTGCTCCCGGCCGATGGCGGTGAAGCCGGGCATGCGTCTCGTCCTGCGGCATCGCATTACACCCGATGCGTGCATCTATCTCGAGGCGTGCAATACCGTCCTGCTTGAGAGCGTGGCCATCTTTGCCGGCCCGGGCAACGGTGCTGTGCTGCACGGCTGCCGCGATGTCTCGCTTGAAGACTTCAGCGTGACGCCCCGGCCGCAGTCCAAACGCTGGCTCTCACTGTGTGGCCGTGGCGTGCAGATGGTGGGCTGCGAGGGCGCTGTCGCCATCAAGCGCAGTCAATTCAAAGGCACCGGGGAGGACGCATTGCGCATCTTCCAGCCCTACTGGAAGATCGGCAGCCGCGTGGATGAGACCACGGTGATTCTAGAAGGGGCAGGGAAGCAGGCGCTGCCGCTGTGGCAACTTCCCTCGGACGGCACGATCCTGCAACTCACGGATGCCGCCAACCTCAGCCTGCTGGGCGAGATCGCCGTCGCTTCCTGCGAGAACACGCCCGCAGGCACCAGGCTTTCCTTTACCGAGACGCTCTCGCCGGTCATCAAGCCCGGAACGCTGGTATGCAGCGTGCTGAAGCAGGCGCGCGCCACCATCGACCATTGCAGCTTTGCCGGCAACCGCGGCAAGGGCGTGGTGGCCCACGCTCGTACCCGCATCGTGAACAGCCGCTTTCATGGCTGCTCCGGCGCGGCCATCCAGTTCGCCGCCGATCCGGTAGCCATGGCCGGCCCGGTGGTGCAGAGCGTCAGCGTCACTGACTCCAGCTTCGACCTTTGCAACTACGGCGCTCCGGATGGGCGCCGTGGCGCCATCACGGTGGGCAACGCGCAAAACACGCCGATGGCCGGCGTGCCGGCGCAGCGCATCAATCAGGGCGTGACGCTGAGCCGCAACCTCATCGCCAACGTGACCGGGCCGGCCATCGATTGCGCCGACGCCTCATGGCTCACCATCGAGGGCAACACCTTCGGCCGCTGCGATGGGGCGGCGCGTTCCGGCGACAAGCCCCGCGCCATCGTGCTGCGCAACGTCGCCCAGTCGCAGATCGACGGCAATCAGTCCAAGCTGCCGCAGCAGATCGTGCTGATCGGCTGCGCGGACACCGCAGTCGCCGTGAATAACGCACCCATGGTCGCGGTGAAAGCGTAGGCCCGCGCGGAAGACTGAGCCCCGTACTTGCTGGAGTCGACCCGGCCAGGATTGCGGAGCCAGGTTTCGCGCTACTCCGCGCCGAACACCTTCGAGAAGAAATGACCCATGCCGCGGCCCACGCGATGCAAGAAGCCGGGGTTTGAAGCCGCCTTCTTTGCTGGGAGGGGCGCGGGCTGCGTAACGGTGGACGTGGGCGCGGGTGCGGTGGATGAACTGGCTGCGCCTGTCTGTCTCGAACTGGCCGGCACAGGAGGCGCACTCACAACCGCAGGCGCATCGCCGTGGTAGACGAACGGCACCGTGACCTGGGCGTGCACCTCACCCGGAGCTGCCACTGGCGTCGTCGGTGGTCCCGGAGCCGGGGCCAGCCCTTCGCTCACGCTCAAGGGAAACTCCGTATCCGCCGGCGTGGACGACGGGCCACCCACTGCCTTCCCGGGGGTCGCCGCCGCCTGCGCCACATTGATCGGCGCTGTGGGCGGGCAGCCGCACGGCTCCTGCTCGGTATCCACCACGCTGCGCAGGCTGCCGTGTTCGAAGCTGACGTGCTGGTTGGGCAGCACGCGATAGATGCCGCCCTCCAATTGGCTGCTGACGGTGATGTACGGCGCGTGCTCCCCGTGGTTGTTCACGCAGGTGTCGCCATTGTTGCTGACGCGGATGCTCAGGTCCGCCGTTCCCGGTCCAGAGATCAGGATGCGCAGGTCCGGCGTCAGCAGCACATCGGAGTACTTGCCCACCACGTAGTTTGCTTCGATCGCCCCGCGGTCCAGCCCCATCATCAGCGCGGTGGAATCGGGCGCATCGATGGTCCGGTCGTGCGCCAGGTGCACGCTGGTGGTGGAGCACAGACGCAGCGCCCCGCCGCGCGTCAGCGCGATCTTTACCGGCTGGTCTCCGGCGGTCACAATGCTGCCGTTGCCTAGCTCCATCTGCCCGTTGCGCACGTCCACTGCGCCGGACACCTGCACCTCCCGTGCGTCAGTGTGGCCGATGGGCGTGGCCGGGCTGGCGGCGAGTGCCGAGGCGGGCGCTGCAGTTTGAGCGACGGAGCACGCGGGTATGGCGTATCCGGCGATCGACAGCACCAGCCACAACGCCGGCCGCGGGGGGCAATACAGGCGGTGCGGATGCCGGCACTTCCACGAATTTGGAATGGTCAACCTCAGCGATTATGCTTCCCACTGATATTGTATCGAGACGCACCGGACTGGGCGCAACGGACCGGGCGCAACGGGCCGGGCGCAACGGGCCGGGCACACCAGCCGGGCCAACATCGTCCGGCGCACACCAGCCACAACAGACCGGGCGTACATAGGGGAGAACGCGACTTTGGCCATGCAGGCGACACACCCTGGCGGCGATTACGTGCAGTTTGGCTGCGGAACCTGCGCCCCCTCCACCTGGCGGAACTTCGATGCGGGGCCGGCCTTCTGGCTGGAAAGGAACGTGGGCTGGCTCAAGCCGCTGCTGCTGCGGCGCGGCTTTCCGGACTATCCCGCGAACATCGTCTACGGCGACGTGATCAAGGGGCTGCCCCTGGCGCCTGGCTCGGCCGCGGCCGTCTACTGCTCCCATGTGCTGGAGCATCTCGCGCTCAACGACCTGCGCATCACTCTGCGCAATGTCCTCGGCTACCTGCGCCCCGGCGGCCTCTTTCGTTTCGTGCTGCCCGACCTTGAATGGCTGGCCACAAATTACGTGAATGCCTCCGACCCCGAGGCAGCCAGCCGCTTCATGCGCGACTCTTATCTGGGCACGGAAGATCAGGCGAAGGGTACGGCCGGGCTCATGCGGCTGGTCTTCGGGCGCAGCGCGCATCTTTGGATGTGGGACTTCAAGAGTCTGTCGGCGGAACTCGAAGCTGCGGGCTTCACCGCCATCCGCCGCGCGCGAATCTTCGATAATCCCGATCCACGCTTCCGCGAAGTGGAGGATCCGGGCCGGTGGGAGAACTGCCTGGGTATGGAGTGCCGCCGTCCTGCCTGAAAAAAGAAGGCTCACGAACGATGGAGAGACGAGGAAGATTAATGGCCTATCGCATGTGCAGCAAGGAAGCCGTCGTCGCAGTTATGGCCGCAGGTACGCTGCTCCTGGGCGTGGCCGGTTGCAAGTCGAGCAAGAAGCAGCCCAATGACAAGAACTTTACCAACGCCCTGAACGCCTACTATGCCAACCACAACGACTGCCTCTATGCGCAGGCGCTGAAGTTCCCCTATGAGGTCCCCAGCACGGAGAAGTCCGACAAAGGCCCGAAGGCCATGGACGCACTGACCGCCGCCGGCCTGCTCACCCGCGATGAGGACAAGAGCATCAAGGTGAAGCGCTATGCGCTCACGCCCATCGGCACCCGCGCCACCCCTCGCTTCTGCTATGGACATCGCGAGGTCACGCAGATTGACGGCTTCACCGAACCGGCGACCGTGGACGGCCACCTGCAGTCAGCCGTGAGCTACCACTACAAGATGCTGGACGTGCCTGTGTGGGCCAACACCGACCAGATGAAGAAGGCGTTCCCGCAGTTGGCAACCGCTTTAAGCGACCAGGCACAAGGAAAGACCACGCTGATGCGGACGTTGGATGATTGGGAAGTGCCCGAGTAGACCGCGCGTCGTTCGATACATCAAGGCAAGGCGTCACTCGGCATCGTCCGTTATGCCGCATTTCACGCAGAACAGAGTCATACCCAGGTGCGCGCGTCTGCCCTCTTCCGTGGTCACCCACGGTCGCATCTCCCATGGCGGCCGGTGGCGCACGTGCTGCCCATGGCCGCAGCTTAACTCGGCCACCCAATCGCCAAACTCGTCCTGATGGAAGCCGACGATCGCTTGCGGCTGCCCCGGGTTGCGCATTGCGTGCGCCGTCTTACATCTCCACGAAGTTCTGGATCAGGCGCTTCCCGCCCGCGGTCAGCACGCTCTCGGGATGAAACTGCACGCCTTCGATCGGATACTCCCGATGGCGCAGGCCCATGATAATGCCGTCCTCGGTCCGCGCCGAGATCTCCAGTTCCTCCGGCAGACCCTCCTCCGCGACGATCAGCGAGTGGTAGCGCGTGCAGGTCATGGGGCTTGCCAGTCCGGCGAAGATCGATTTGCCGTCGTGTTCCACCGCGCTGGTCTTGCCGTGCATCAGCTTCGGAGCTCGTACCACCGTTCCGCCGAACGCCGCGCCGATGGCCTGATGTCCCAGACACACGCCCAGGATCGGCACCTTGCCGGCGAAGTGGCGGATCAGCGGAATGCTGATGCCGGCCTGCTGTGGCGTGCACGGCCCCGGCGATAACAGGATGCGCTCGGGATGGAGATCCTCCACTTGCTCCGGAGTAAGCTCGTCGTTGCGGCGAATGACCATCTCCGCGCCCAGTTCGCCCATATACTGCACCAGGTTGTAGGTGAACGAGTCGTAGTTATCGAGAACAAAGACCATCCAGGCGGCACGCCTTTCCAAGTACCTCCAGTGTAGAACGAATGCTGCGCATTTCAGGCGCTCTCCTTCAGGCGCTCGATGAGTGACTGCACCCGGGCGCGTATGCCGTCGCGGATGGCGCGGACCTCATCGAGCGTCAGGCCCTTGGGGTCGAGCAGCGGCGAGTCTTCGCGCTTGAGGCCGGGAACATAGGGGCATTGGTCGCCGCAGCCCATCGTGATCAGAAGCTGCGCCTGCCTTGCCAGCTCATCGGTCAGCTTCATCGGCTTCGCCCCGCTCAGATCGATGCCCGCTTCCTGCATGACGGTGAGGACTTCAGGATGCACCCGCTCGCCCGGGTCCGTGCCGGCGGAAACCGCTGTCATCTTCGAGCTATCGGCGAGCTGACAGAAGAACGCGGCTGCCATCTGCGAGCGTCCGGCATTGTGAACACAGGCGAAAATCACTCTATACATGCTGCTCCATTCCTAAGGTGCGTCCTCGACAGGACTGACGCCAAAGCCCGGCTGCGGCCCCGAGAAGTAGCGGCGTTGTAACCACAGCGACAGGCTGACCAGGCCAATCAGCGCGGGAACCTCCACCAACGGGCCGATGACGCCCACGAAGGCTTCTCCGGAGTTAAGCCCGAACACGGCAACAGAAACGGCAATTGCCAGTTCGAAGTTGTTGCCCGCGGCGGTGAAGGAAAGCGTTGCCGTCTTGGCATAGTCGGCGCCGAGCCGCTTGCCCATCCAGAAGCTCACCAGGAACATCACGACAAAATAGATGAGCAGCGGGACCGCCACCCGCAACACGTCCAGCGGCAGGCGAACGATCAGGTTCCCCTTAAGGCTGAACATCACGAGAATGGTGAACAGGAGCGCCACCAGTGTCATCGGGCTTATGCGCGGAATAAAGCGCGTCCGATACCATTCCTCGCCCCTGGCGCGGATGAGGGCAAAGCGCGTGATAAGCCCGGCGAGAAAAGGAACGCCAAGATAAAGCGAGACACTCTTCGCGAGCTCGCCGATTCCGACATGCACGACGCTTGCAGAGAGGCCGAACAGTGGCGGCAGGATGGTGAGGAAGACCCAGGCGTAAAGACTGTAGAAGAACACCTGGAACACGCTGTTGAGCGCGACCAGGCCCGCCACGTAATCCGTATCGCCTTTGGCTAGCTCGTTCCAGACCAGCACCATCGCAATGCAACGGGCAATGCCTATCAGGATGAGGCCGCGCATATAGGCCGGCTCGCCGTGCAGGAAGACAATGGCGAGCAGGAACATCAGCACCGGCCCGATGAGCCAGTTCTGCAGCAGCGAGAGCCCAAGGACTCGGCGGTTGCGGAAGACCTCGCCCAGCTTCTCATAGCGGACCTTGGCGAGCGGCGGATACATCATCACAATCAGGCCGATGGCAATGGGAACGTTGGTGGTTCCCGCCTGGAATCGCTGCACAAGAGCGGCCGACTGCGGAACGAAATGGCCCAGGCCGACGCCCAGCGCCATAGCCAGAAAAATCCATACCGTCAGAAAGCGATCGAGGAAAGAGAGCTTTCTGCGCGGCAGGGGTGCGCACACCTGCGCCTGAACGAGCTTGGTGGACATGCTTACCTCAAGGCAAAATCAGCATCTTGCTTATATTCGCATTGACAGATATGAATTGCAAGCAATATATTTGGGTTGCCGCATACGGAGACGGCCAGCCATGACGATCCAGTCCCTTAAGGCACACCTCGCCATCAACGTCCGGGATGTTCCGGTCAGCATCGATTTCTACCGCAAGCTCCTGGGCATCGAGCCCGTGAAGGTGCGCCCCGGCTACGCGAAGTTCGATATGGCGAACCCGCCGCTCAATTTCACCTTGAACCAGCGCCCTTTCGACGCGCAGGGCGCGCTGTCGCATCTTGGAATTCAGGTAGCCTCGACCGAAGATGTGTTAGCGATTCGGGAGGAATGGCGGCAGCGGGGTCTTATTACCCGCGACGAGATGCAGACCAACTGTTGCTACGCCACGCAAGACAAGACGTGGGTGAAAGACCCGGATGGAAATGAGTGGGAGGTCTTTGTCGTGTTGAAGGACAACCTGACGAACCAGCCGGTGCAGACCTCGGAATCCTGCTGTGCCCCGAACTGTTGCGGTGAGCATGCTGATCTGGAGGTCGCCAAGGACGGCGCTGAGCGATAGTACCGGCGCTCCTGCCGCAGCCAGACTACCCGAATCTGGCTGCGGCATCTCGCGGCGGATGGCTTGGCGGTCGCGAGCGTCGGGCTTACCTCGCGATGAGCGTGGATGCGGGCATGCTATCGCGCCGGTATGGTGATCTGCTGGCCAGCGTGGATCTTGTCCGGATCTCCAATTCCATTCGCCTTTGCGATCTCCTGAAAATGGTTTGGCGAACCGTAGAACAGCTTGCTGACCTTGGAAAGATTGTCGCCCGGCTTGATGGTGTAGGTCTGCTCGCCGCCGCCCGTCGTGATCTCATGGTGCAGATCGGCATACTGCGGATCGACCTGCTTGATGGCGTCCCACACGCGGTTCGCGACGACCTGTGAGGGAACGGAGGCTTTGAGCAGGAGCTTGTCGCCGTCCAGGCTGATGTCTTCCACCTTTGCTCCTTCGCTGCCAAACTGCTCAATGGTTTGAATGACAGGCGCGTACTTCGTTTTCAGTTGATTCAGATCTGCCATAGGGAGGCTCCGTTCAGAGGGTGTCGGCTCACAAGAGTGGATGCTGAAAGTAAGTCAGCCATTTGCCGGGCGGATGAAAATTGACCCTGCGTATATGTCAATACCCGCGCAGCAAAAGAGGCCCGGGTAGTGAAGCTGCCCGGGCCGCGCAAGAGCGGAGTGTCTCTGCAGGACTAGACCACGTTGATCGCGCCGTTCACTCCCTGTGGGAAAAAGCCGCCGCGGCTTGTGCCTTTCGTGCCCTTGCCATACACGATCGCCAGCACCTGACTTGCGGTACGAGCGGGGGCCAATCCATTTCCGTTAATGGTGAACATATTACTTCCCGACGGCGGCGGCAGAACGTCCTGTATGTCGATCTTGGTTGTGGGGACGCTATACGCATCGCAGAAGAGCCGCAGGTTTCCGACATGCTCAGCTTCATCGGCCAGGATCTGCGCCGAGGCCGTCAGATAGGTCTTGTTTTCGATCAGGTGCGCGGCACCGGCATAGGCGGACTCGCCGGTCTGCTCATGAATGCGTGCCGCAGCGATGAACTTCAGGTACGTATCGACCTTGCCGAATGCATCCAGGTTGATGGCTGGCTTTGCGACAGCGTAGCTGCCCAGCGTGCTGCGCAGAAACTTGACGTGGCGCTGCTCGTCGTCCATCAGGCCGTTTGCCGTACGGCCTAATTGGCTGTGCCAGGGGCCCGCGGCGCCGAAATTGATTTTGGCGCCCCCGGTGGTGGCGCCGTAAGTACCCTTTCCACTGAGCGTGAAACCTGATTGCGCCAGCGTCTTGCCGGTGACGGCCACGGTATAGAACTCTGCGTCCAGATATTCCAGATTCAGAGCGAAGTTCAAGATGTCGTAATCGTTGATACCAGCCGCGTCGACATTCGGGATCTTGACGCCGGGCAAAACATCCGCCAGCCTGCCGCTGACAAGTGCCGCCAATCCCACGCCCGTCAAGCCGGCGCCTTTCAGAAAACTTCGCCGGTTCGCCGCACTCGTTGCCTGCGGTACTTCCTTCTCCTTGTTCACAAAAACCTCCAAACGTAATTGAAGCTGAGGATGCAGCCGGGCGCCGGAGTCTTCCGTGGAGGGAGAACCGGAGCATGAAAGAGCGGGTGGACAGGAGCAAGTTAGACGACAACCGCACCTGAACTAAACAGTGCGTACCTGCCAGCCCTGTCCATGCGGAGTAAGATACGAAGTCTTCTGGAATGGTGGGTCATGTTCAAAAGGCTCAAAGTTTAATTGTTCATGGAAATTCAAATGCCGCTCTTACTACGAGAAGCGACTCCAGAACCGAGCTCCTCGCCGTTCCCGGCGCGAATCAAAAAAGAAGGCCCGGACAGCAACAATGCTGACCGGGCCGGCAGGGGAAGCGGAAAAGTCGAGAACTATACAGTGTTGACGGCGCCGTTCAACCCCTGTGGGAAGAAGCCTCCGCGGCTGGTGCCCTTCCTGCTGTTGGCGTAGACGATCGCCAGCACCTCGCTGGGCGTGCGCGCGGGCGCCAGGCCCTTGCTGTTGATGGTGAACATATTCGTTCCCGACGGCGGCGGCAGAACATCCTGCGCGTCGATCTTCGCCGTCGCGACGTTGTAGATATCGCAGAATAGCCGCAGGTTCCCCACATGCTCGGCTTCCACCGCAAGAATCTGCGCGGCTGCCGTCAAGTATGTCTTGTTCTGGATCAACGCTGCTGCGCCGGCATAGGCTGACTCGCCGGTCTGTTCCTGGGCGCGTGCGACTACGATGAACTTCTGCCAGGTGTTCACCAGGCCCAGAGCATTGAGGTTGATGGCCGGTTTCGCGACGGCATAGCTGCCCAGCGCACTGCGTAGGAACTTGACGTGGAACTGCTCGGTCTCCGCCAGGCCATTCGCTGTCCGGCCGAGTTGGCCCGTGCCCGCGAAGTTGATCCTGGCGCCCCCTGTCGTTGGGCCATAGGTTCCCTTGCCGCTGAGATCGAAACCGGACTGTTCCAGCGTCTTGCCGGTCGTCGCCATGGTGTAGAACTCCGCTTCCAGATACTCCAGGTTGAGCGCGAAGTTCAGGATGTCGTAGTCGTTGATGCCGGCTGCCTCGACGTTGGGAACCTTGACGCCGGGCAGCACATCGGCCAGCTTGCCGCCGATCAGCGCCGCACCCGCCAGGCCCATGCCGGTAAGGCCCGCGCCCTTCAGAAATCTGCGGCGATCCGCCGATCCCGCTTGTTGCAGTACTTCTTCCTTCTTCACAGAGACCTCCAAATGCGGTGAAAGGGATGAGGAGCCTGGCGCCGTGGGCATAACTAGCAATGGGGAGCGACGCAATTGAGAGAGCAAGAGCGTGGTCACAGCAGCACAACCGGCTGTGCCACGACGACTGAGATCGCTCGCTCGTATAAAAGGGTGGCTGTGCGGAAAGAAGATATTGATAACTGCTCTATGATGTGAACAAGCCAAGTTATTGCCGAAGATCCAAGTCTATCTCTCGCTTCGTTCTAAATAGGCTTCCTCAACAACCACCGGCATGTGCGGAATTATGTTGTTGTCGCACAGATCCAAATAGATTGCTCGCTACGTATTACTAAATTGCGTCCGTGGAATGTGCGCCGCGCTCAAAGCCTATTCTCGCGCTCGCTCGATCGCCCGCACCAGCGCCTGCGCCTTGTTCACGCATTCCTCGAACTCCTTCTCCGGCACGGAATCCGCGACGATCCCCGCCCCCGCCTGGATGTACCCGCGTCCTTCCTTTACCAGCATGCTGCGGATCGCAATGCACGAGTCCAGGTTGCCGGAAAAGTCGGCGTAGCACACGCTGCCTCCGTAGATGCCGCGCCGCGTCGGCTCCAGTTCTTCAATGATCTCCATCGCGCGAATCTTGGGCGCGCCGGAGAGCGTGCCCGCCGGGAAGCAGGCGCGGAATGCATCCACCGCAGAGAGGCCGTCGCGCAGTTTACCCTCAATCGCGCTGACCAGATGCATCACGTGCGAGTAGCGCTCGACGAACATCAGGTCCTTCACCCGCACGCTGCCGTATTCGCTCACCCGGCCCACATCGTTCCGGCCCAGGTCGACCAGCATCACGTGCTCCGCCACCTCTTTGGCGTCACTGAGCAGGTCCTGCTCCAGGCGCAGGTCCTCCTCTTCGTCGGTCGAACGCGGCCTGGTGCCGGCGATGGGCCGGTACTCGACCTGTCCCCGCTTCACCCGCACCAGCAGTTCCGGGGACGATCCCACGATATGTAACGGTTTCGGTTTCGTTGTGCCAGGCGCATCATCGACCTGCAGCCGCAGAAAATACATGTACGGTGACGGATTCACGATGCGCAGCGCGCGATAAATCGAAAATGGATCGGCGCCCGGCTCCACCTCGAATCGCTGCGAGAGCACTGCCTGGAAGACGTCGCCCGCCGCAATGTACTCCTTGATCGTCTCCACTGCGCGGAGAAAATCGTGCTTTCGCGTCCGCGGTGTCACCGTCAGCTTGGCGTACCCTCTCTTCCGTGCGGGCGGGGGAAGTGGGCCGGCCAGCCGCCGCTGCATGTGCGCCAGCCGCCGCACCGCGCCGGCGTAGGCGGCCTCGGGCGCCTGCCCGGTTACGTCCGCTGTCGCCATCAGCAGAATCTCTCTTTTGACATGGTCAAAGGCAAGTACATCGCGGAAGAACGCCAGGTAAGCGTCGGGCGCCTTCAGGTCGTCCTCTGCGATGGAGGGCAGGTCTTCGATCTGGCGCACTACATCGTAGGCGAACAACCCAACCGCGCCTGCCGTGAACGGGGGCAGTCCGGGAATGCGCGCCGGCGTGTGCCCGGCCAGCGCATCCTTGAGCACGGTGAACACGTCCCCCTCCTGCACCGTCTTCTTGCGCTCCCGGGTCACCGTCAGCGTCGTCCCGCGCGCCACAATCTTCTGGTACGGCTCGATGCCAATAAAGGTGTAGCGTCCCAGCTTCTCCCCACCCTCGACCGACTCGAGCATGAAGCATTCCGCTGCGTCATCTGCCAGACGCAGAAAGGCCGATACGGGCGTCTCCAGGTCGCCGTTCAGCCGCCGGCATACCGGCACCAGCGTGTGCGTCCGCGCAAGCTTCAGAAATTCGGGCAGGGCGGGGAAGAGTGATTGCTGCGGGGTATCGGAATCGGCGCGGGTGCGGGGCATCGGAGTCTCGCTCATCCTACATGGCAGCGCTTGCCCGGTACGAGGGGGGAGCGTGTCCTCCGCCGGCCCCGGCGGCATCTAGAAAGAGGTGGCCCCTTAGTAATCCCCGCGTCTTGCCGGAGTTTTAGACGCGCGCCTATACTCGGAGGGTTTGGCCGGCGCCCGGAGAGCGCCGGAGGCCTGTAGATGCATTTCTGGGTCTACCGCCACGTTCGTTGCATTCCCTGCCGCCGCTTTCTGGCCGATGCTCGTTGAGGGCGGCAAAGGCGGCCGGTCCACCGGAACAGAAGACTGGAGATCATTTGTATGCAGACACTCACACTCGAGCAGGAGATTAACCCCTGGGAAGCTCAGGCTGCTCGGTTCGATTTCGCGGCGAAGAAACTCAATCTGGATGAAGGGTTATGGAAGGTCCTGCGTTATCCCGCACGCGAGATCATCGTGCATTTCCCGGTGAGCATGGATGACGGCTCCATTGAAGTTTTCACTGGCTACCGTGTGCAGCACTCCGTCGCCCGCGGTCCCGGCAAGGGCGGCATTCGCTACTCGCCCGACGTGACGCTGGACGAGGTACGCGCGCTCGCCAGCTGGATGACCTGGAAGTGCGCCGTGGTCAACATCCCTTTCGGCGGCGCCAAGGGCGGGGTAATCTGCGACCCCAAGAAGATGTCCATCGGCGAGCTGGAGCGCATGACACGCCGCTACACCTCCGAACTGATCGAGTTCATCGGGCCGGAAAAGGACGTACCCGCGCCGGACATGAACACCAACGAACAGGTGATGGCCTGGATCATGGACACCTACTCCATGCACATGCGCCAGACCGTCACCGCCGTGGTTACCGGTAAGCCCTTGAACATCGGCGGCTCCCGTGGACGCCGCGAAGCCACCGGCCGCGGCATCGGCGTGATGTGCGACGAGGCACTGCGCTATCTGAACATGCAGCGGGACGGCTGTCGCGTGATCATCCAGGGCTTTGGCAACGTCGGTTCGAACGCCGCCAAGATCATGATGGAAAAGGGTTACAAGATCATCGGGATCGCGGAGTACGACGGCGGTCTCTTCAACGCCAATGGTCTGGACGTCCATCAACTGCTTGAGTACCGCCAGCGCAACGGCACCACCCTCGGCTTTAAGGGTGCCGAGGCTGCAGATCCCCTGGACCTGATCACGCAGGAGTGCGAGATCCTGATTCCCGCCGCAACGGAAAACGTCATCACCAGCCGCAACGCTGAACGCATCCGCGCCCGGATCGTATGCGAGGGGGCCAACGGTCCCACCACCGCGGTCGCCGATGAGATTCTGGGAGACAAGAAGGTCTTCGTCATTCCCGACATCCTGGCGAATGCCGGCGGCGTCACCGCCTCCTACTTCGAATGGGTGCAGGACCGTCAGGGTTACTTCTGGAAGGAGTCCGTGGTCAACGAACAGTTGGAACACATTCTCTCCGAGAGCTTCGATGACGTGGTCCGCTACTCCGAAGCCCATGGCGTGAATAACCGCATCGCTGCCTACATGCTGGCCATCGATCGCGTCGCCTTCACCATCAAACAACGTGGTATCTACGCCTGAGCGAGATAGCCCGGCAAGCGGGGGAGATGGCTGCGGCCGTCTCCCTTATTTATTCAGACCATCGGGCAGGTCAAAGTTGCTCTCGCCAGTTAGCAAGCGGCTGGGGCATACTTATGGATGTGATCCGACCCTGTTTCCTCGTCATTGACCATGAGTACCCGGGCGCCATCTCCACCCGCAAACTGGTGATCGAGACCGCCAAGTTCAACGTCTTAACCGCGTATAGCTCGGCGGAAGCGCTGCTCACGCTACGCAGGTTCCCCAAGGTCGACGGCATTGTCATGGATGCGCCCATGGGCGATGAACCCTGCGCGGAACTGGTCAGACAACTGCGCGAGATTGAGCCCGATGTTCCGATCGTGGTCACCTCCGACCGTGGATACGTGGACTGCGGCCCGGTGGAGCATCACCTGGAAAGCTTCGAGCCGCGCAAACTGCTCGGAGTGCTGCAGACCTTGCGCCCCAGAGCCGCAGCCGAGATCGCCCAGCACGATAAAGGCGTTTCCAAGTAAGTTTGGGTCGTCGCCGGAAGCCCCGCATCTATTAGCGCATGGAGATGCGTAACCTTGGATCCTACGGTCCTGCCGTGGCCGCGCTTGCGCTGGGCTGCATGGGCATGTCCGGCATGTATGGCGCGTCCGATGAAGCGGAGAGCGTGCGCACCGTCCACGCCGCCATTGACGCCGGCATCAACCTGCTCGACACCGGCGATTTCTACGGCATGGGCCACAATGAACTGCTCGTTCGCAAGGCCATCGAGGGCCGGCGCGATCAGGTGTTGCTCTCCGTCAAGTTCGGCGCTCTGCGCGATCCGCGCGGCGGCTGGCTTGGGTTCGACGCCCGGCCGGCTGCGGTGAAGAATTTCCTTGCCTATAGCCTGCAGCGGCTCGGCGTCGATCACATCGATATCTACCGGCCGGCGAGGCTCGATCCCGGCGTTCCCATCGAGGAGACCGTTGGCGCGATCGCCGAGCTCATCCAGGCCGGCTATGTGCGCTACATCGGCCTCTCGGAAGTGGGCGCCGACACCCTGCGGCGTGCGCAAAGGGTGCATCCCATCAGCGACCTGCAGATCGAGTACTCGCTGATCACCCGCGGCGTCGAGGCGGAGATCCTTCCCGCCATCCGGGAATTAGGCCTGGGCGTCACCGCCTACGGCGTCCTGTCGCGCGGCTTGCTCAGCGGGTCGGCAGCCACCGGCAAGGGCGACTTCCGCGCCTTCCTGCCCCGCTTCCGTGGCCCAAATCTTACCCAGAACAAGCGTTTCGTGGATGCCCTGGCCACCTTCGCGGGCGATCACGGCGCCACACCTGCGCAGGTCGCCGTCGCCTGGGTTCTGGCGCGTGGCGAGACCATCGTACCCGTGGTGGGCGCCCGCAAGGTGCAGCAGATCGAAGATGCGATCCGCGCGCTCGATCTTCACCTGAGCCCGGGCGCCATGGCTGAGCTGGACGCGCTGGCAACCTCGTTTCCCGTCGCCGGCACCCGCTATGACGAACGCCAGATGCAGGCGCTCGACAGCGAACGCAGCAGTGCCTGAGCCGGCCGGGGAGCCGGTAGGCATTGAAGTTGCTGGTGCATAATGTTGGATAGAGGCGCGCCGTAAACGCCCTCCGCGGACTTCTTCTATGAACCTGCCGAATTCCATCACCATGAGCCGCATCGTCTGCGTGCCGCTGCTGATCTGGATGCTCTCGGCCAGCTTTCCTTTCCGCGATGGTAAAGGGGAACAGGAACTGATCGCGGCCGCGATCTTCCTCCTGCTTTCGGCTACGGACGGCGTGGACGGCTACCTGGCCCGCAAGCGCGGGCAGGTCACCACCATGGGCATGCTGCTGGATCCGCTGGCGGACAAGCTCATGATCTCCGCCGCGTTCATCTCTCTGGTTGAATTCACGCCCAGCATTATGAAGCCGTGGATCGCCGTTCTGGTCATCGGGCGGGAATTTCTGGTAAGTGGCCTGCGCTCGATCGCCAGCGCGGAAGGCTTCACGATCGAAGCCAGCAATCTCGGCAAGTTGAAGACCATCGTGCAGATCGTATCCGTCATTGCAACGATCCTCGCCCATCGCTGGTATTCGCTGCAGTTCGGCTGGTATGTGTTCCCGATCCGCTGGACGGCCTACACCGCCATCTACTTCATGGTGCTGGTGTCCATCATCTCGGCAGTGGATTATTTCGTCGCCTTCTGGAAGAAGATCGACCACGCCTCGTCGGACCGCCGCGAGACAGCCCGGCGCGAGGCCAGCCGCGTCCTCAGCCGTAGCAAGAAGAACCTGCCCGCGACCAATCACCTGCTCTAAAACGCCAGTCCGAGCGCAGCGAAGAATCCATCCGGCGCTGGCTGGACATCAAAGTAAAAGAAAACGGCCCGCGGGGGCGGGCCTGGTGTGTTCGTCCTTTGGGGTAGCTTACGCGGAGATGGCCTGGGGTATAGGCGCGGAGCGTGTAAGGCGATGGACGAAGTGATACGGCGGCCAGGGGCCGGAAAGCTGCATCTGGCAATCTTTCAGTAGCTCTTTCGCGCTGGTGAACTTGTTCTGATAGCGCGGCACGCACTTGGTGTCGATCAGATGGGAGACGTCGAGCAGCATCTTGCCGTGGTCCGTGCGCCGGCAGGTGATCTCCTCATCCAGTGGATTGAACATGCGATGCATCTGCACCGAGATAGCGCGGCCTTTGGTTTGCCGCTCCCGTTGCAGTACGGCGCTCTCGCGCAGGTTGGTCAGATAGCCGCGGCCCACGCGATCGACGGGCGCGGAAACGGCATGGATTGCAGAGCGGCAGCAGTCATCCACCAGCACCTTCAGGTGCATCTCGGCCTTGCCGCGCAACCGCTCGACATTGGTCGCAAACTGGCGCTGGTTGGAACGGATGGATCGCCGCAGCGCTTCATCGTCGGCGAAGATGGTGCCGAAGCGAAAGGGAAGTACGGTGGAGTGTTTGAAGCAGTCGCCGATCACGCGTGCATGGTCCACGGCTGCTTGTTGGTCCAGAGTTTCCAGGGGATTGTGTTCCGAGACGATTACGGCAAGATCACTGGCTGGGTAAAGGAAGATTTGATTTCCGGCGATTCCGGTAACTGCTTGCATCGGAACCGGTTTGCGGTGGCGGGCGAGTTCAGGGAAGGCCTGTTTCTCGCTGATGCAGTAGGCGTACCACGCCATAGAGAGTAGCTCCATTGACGCTGGCGAAAACCTCCGCCAGTCCTTTTTGTGTAGGCACAAGGCTTCTGTTACACGCGGACATCCGACCCCGTCCTGGCACGCCCAGCGAAAGGCTGCGCCGAACTACCGCACATCCTAGTCCGCAAAGGAGAGGACTGGCAACTCTAAAGGAAAGGGAACGCAAGCGCGAAGATAATCGTTTGAACGCCGAGTAGTCTGCATATCGATGCAGGACAGGTACAACGCGCACCCACACGCACCCGTTTCGGTCGGAGTGCGGCCGCTAACGTCGACGCTACGAACCTTCCCCGGCTTGCTGGCGCAGCGCGTGCACCACCACCCGCAACATCTCTTCCTCCGGCGCCGGCTTGCCGGTCCATATCTCGAACTGCCGCGCGCCCTGCTGCACGAACATCTCCACCCCCGTAATCACGGCGATGTTCTTCTCGCGCGCCATGCGGATGAGCGGAGTATCCGCCGGGTTCGACACCATATCGAAGACCAGCCGGGCATTCAATTCTTCCGGCGCCAGGATGGACTGCAGCTTCACATCCCGCATGCCCGCCGGCGTGGCGTTGAGGATCACATCGAACTTCGATTTCGCCACCTGCTCCCGCCGGATGCTCTTCGCCTTGGCCTTCCGCGCCAGTTGCTGCGCCGCCTCCGGGGTGCGGTTCAGGATCAGCACCTCCGCGCCCTTCTCCACCAGCCCGAAGACCGCCGCCCGGGCCGCGCCGCCGGCTCCGAGCACCAGCACCCGCGCTCCCTTGAGCGAGAGCCTGCGTTCCAGCGGCCGTAGCACCCCGCCTACGTCGGTATTGAAGCCGAACAGGCTGCCGTCCGCTCCACGCACCAGTGTGTTGCTCGCTCCCACCTTGGCCGAGAGCGCGTCGGTCTTGGCCAGGTGCGGCAGGATCTCTTCCTTCAGCGGCATGGTGATGGAGAGCCCGTGGAGAGGCACCTCGCGCACCAGCGTCAACAGGTCGGGCAGCCTTCGCGTTTCGAGCGGAAGAAACACCGCGTTCACCGTCAGACGGCGGAAGGCGGCATTCATCATCGCGGGCGAGAGCGAGTGGCGCACCGGGTTGCCGGCCACGCCATACACCCGCGTCGCGCGGTCCACCTGGCCGATGCGGTAGATATCGGTCAGCGCGCGGCTGGCAATCTGCCCCTCTCCGGTCTCTTCCCCCTCGCTGGCTGCGGCAAAGGTGAAGGCGCTGCCCGCCCGCAAGCCCAGCACGCGGCTGATCACGCCCGCCTCTCCCATGCAGATCCCGATCAGGTTCACGCGATCGCTATGGCGCTCCAGCAGGCGCAGCATGCGTACGTTGTCGGTCAGCGTCTTCGCTGTCGAGACGATCTTGATGAACTCCGGCGCGTACGGCAGGATGCGGTCCAGCACGCTGTCCAGGTCCTTGGTCGCGCTGAAGTCGTGATACGAAAGCAGCAGCGCCGCTCCGCGCGAGCGCAGGCGGTCGAGCTCCGCCTCCTTGAGCTGCTCGGCCGACTCAATCTCCATGTCCACCAGGTGGAAGCCCAGCAGGGCAGCCTTCTCCAGTACCTCAAGCTGCTCGCGGACCTCGCCCACAAAGCGGCCGCCGGCTTCCGTGCGGCGGCAGGTGGCGATGGCCACCAGCTCGCTGCGCTCCTCCAGGAACTGCTTCAGCTTGGGCAGCGCCGTCACTGGATTGTTAAGGTAATCGAGGCGTAGCTCCAGGAATGGATAGTCGCGCGCGGCCGCGGCGGCGCGCTCCATCATCTCCGCCGCCGAACGCCCGGTGACCGCGATGCAAACGCGGCCCATGCGTCCTCGCAGGTGGTGAACGGTTGCGAGTTGTCGCGTCGCTGGCATGCGAGGGATGGCGGCATACTACTTACCCCGGTGCAGGGATGCAAGCACCGTACACAGGGCGCGGCCAAACCAGCGGCCCGGGTGCGAATGCGATACGCTGGGACGCAGGCGTTCATGGATAGCAGGCAGAAAGGAACATCTTTGGAGAGCGCGATGACCAAGGCTGCGGGACAGCATGCATGGAGCGTTGAACGCCGGGAAGGCACGAAGAACGTGCCGGCACTGGAACCGGAGCAGCTCGAAGCCTGGACCACTGGCAAGCTGTCCGCGCACGCATCCAGCCTGGAGCAGTTGCTGGCCGTGAGCGGCGCCCGCACGCCGGAAAACACCTGGCGTCCGTATGACGATGCCGTCTCCGCGCTCTCGGTCGCGGCGTCAGAGTGCTCGCTGCTGAACAGCGTCCATCCCGACAAGGCGGTGCGCGATATGGGGCAGCAACTGGCGCAGCGCGTGGCCGAAGCCGCAACCGCGCTGTCTCTCAATTCCGCCGTCTACCAGGCTCTGCAGGCCGCCGACCTCTCCGCCGCGGACGCGGCTACGCGCCACTACGCCGAGCGCACCCTGCTGCAATACCGGCTGGCCGGCGTCGACCGCGACGAAGCCACACGCGCCCGGCTGCGCCAGCTTCAGGACAACGCCACCCTACTCGGCCTGACCATGAGCCGCAACGTGCAGGAGGGCACATTGCGGGTGGAGGTGAAGGATCCCGCGGAACTCGCCGGCCTGCCGGACGACTTCCTCCGCAACCATCCGCCGTCCGAATTCGGGACTGTCGAGCTCACTACCGACTACCCCGACTACCTGCCGGTCATGACCTTCGCCCGGAGCGACGCCCTGCGCCGCCGCATGTTCCTCGCCTACAACACCCGCGCCTTCCCGGCGAACCGGCAGCTTCTGCTCGACCTGCTCCGTACCCGGCATGAGATTGCGAACCTGCTCGGCTTCGCCACTTGGGCGGACCTCGCCACCGCCGACCAGATGATCGGCTCGGCCGCCAATATGAAGCAGTTCCTCGACAGACTGGAGACCGCCACCCGCCAGGGCGCTCAGCGCGAGTATCGGGCTGTTCTGGACTTTGCTCAGCGCGAGAAGCCTGGGCTCGCCGCCATGGACGCCGCCAGCCGCGGCTACTGGCTGGAGCAGTACCGCCGCTCCGCCTACGCCTTTGACTCGCAGGTGGTGCGGCCCTATTTCCCGTATGCGCAGGTCGAGGCCGGCATACTGGAGACTGCGGCGCGCCTCTTCCATGTCGAGTTCCGCCCTGCGCCGGATGCCGAAGTCTGGCACCCCTCCGTCTCCGCCTGGGATGTGATGGACCGAGGCGAGCGCAAAGGCCGCTTCTACCTGGACATGCACCCGCGCGAGGGCAAGGACAAGTGGTTCAGCGCGGCGCCGCTGGTGCCCGGCATCCGCGGCCGCCAGTGGCCGGAGGCAGCGCTCATCTGCAACTTCCCCGGCGGCAAGCCGGAAGATCCCGGCCTGATGCAACACTCCGATGTCGTCACCTACTTTCATGAGTTCGGCCATCTGATGCACGCCATCCTGGGCGGCCAGCAGGCGTGGGCCGGCATCAGCGGCATCGCCACCGAAGGCGACTTCGTCGAAGTGCCCTCGCAGATGCTCGAAGAGTTCTTCCGGGATCCCCGGCTGCTGCAGCGCTTTGCCCGCCACTACCAGACGGGCGAGCCGATCCCGACGGATTTGGTTCAAACGATGAACCGCGCCGGCGCCTTTGGCCGCGCCGACTGGGTACGCACCCAGCTTTTCTACACCCGCTATTCGCTCGATGTGCACGACCACGACCCCGCTTCGCTCGATCTCGACGCGCTCCTCGAGAGCGACTACCGGCGCTTCCTGCCCTACACCTGGATCGAGGGCAACCGCATGTATGCCAGCTTCGGTCACCTGGTCGGCTATTCGTCGAACTACTACACCTATCTCTATGACAAGGTGATTGCCATCGACTTCTTCAACCAGTTCGACGGCAACGCCTTGGTTGAGGGCCCGGCCGCCATGCGGTATCGCGACGCGGTGCTCGACCGGGGTGGTTCGGAGCCCGGACGGACCCTGGTCAGGAACTTTCTCGGTCGTGATGAAAGCCTCACATCCTTCGAGACCTGGATCGCCGAAGCCCTGCCGGCCGGCTGAACTCGATAGACCAGCGCAGAGCTCTCGCGCACTGTCCTGCGGCTGTATTCGCCCGGGCAGGTAAGACGCGAACTCGCGATTCCCTGAGATCCCCTTGAAATCCCTGTGCGCCACCGTCGCGCTCGAGCCTCGCGGCAGTCCAAAAACACGGCACAAAAGAAAATTCAAAAAGAGCTTGACATCTATCTAGTGTTATAGCTAACTATATCAGCACATCGGCAAACGGATTTCGGTCGGCTCCCAGGCAGACCGATCCGAGGCAGAAAAGTGAATTGGCAAGGAGAACGCACTATGAAACCCCTCCGTCTTATCCTCACGGCCGCCATCCTGTCGCTCACCACCGCGGCCTTCGCCCAATCCGGCGTGCCGAGCCAGTCCGACGCGCAAAAATCCTTTGAGGCGCTGAAAACGCTGGCCGGCTCCTGGCAAGGCGTCATGGATGGCAAGCCCGTCGACGTCTCCCTGCGCGTCACCTCCATGGGGAACGCGCTCATGCACGAGATATCGGCCACGGGCCGGCCCGATGACCCCATCACCATGTTCAACCTGGATGGGGATCGCCTGCTGATGACCCACTACTGTGACGCGGGCAATCAGCCTCGCCTGGTGGCAACGGTTTCGCCTGACGGCAAGACCATCACCTTCGACTTCGTGGACGCGACTAACCTGAAGGCCGGGCAAATGGGCCACATGCAGCATGTCGTCTTCCATCTCATCGATGCCGACCACCACACTGAGCTCTGGCAATTCGCCATGGCGAACGGCAAGCCGATGGGTGGATTGCTGGACCTGAAGCGCACCGGGCCGAGCAATTCCGCCGCGAAAAACGGGCGATAAAGTCCGGAGCGGGTGCGTCGGTCTTTCGAGCGCGACCGCTCCGCACCTCTCTCTTTGAGCTATCTCATACCTGGAGTATCTGGAACCTCGGATGGATCTTGAGTGGAACGACAGCCAACCCATTTACCGCCAGCTTCGGGACCGCGTCGTCGCGATGATCCTCGACGGCGTGCTCAAGGAAGGCGATCCGTTGCCGTCGGTGCGCAACGTCGCCGCCGAGTACCGGGTCAATCCGCTCACGGTGTTGAAGGGCTATCAGCAACTGGCGGACGAGAGGCTCGTCGAAACCAGGCGAGGCCGCGGCATGTTCATCAATGATGGTGCGCGCAGCCGGTTGCTCGAGGGCGAACGGCAGAAGTTTCTGAGCGAAGAATGGCCCCGCGTTCGCGCCACCATGCAACGGCTTGGCCTCCGGGCAGAAGAACTCCTGCACGCCGCCAGCCGCCCGGCGCCTTCTCCAGCCGTACCGTCCAATCCTCCCCCCGAACATCTTTCCCCTGCGAATACTCCAAAGGAGGAACGTTGAAGCCATGGCATGCATAGAAGCCCGCGGCCTTCGCAAAGCGTTCGGCACCACCATCGCGCTCGACGGGATCAACCTCCGGGTGGACGAGGGCCGCATCCTCGGACTTATCGGACCGAACGGCGCAGGTAAGACCACCGCGCTCAACGCGATCCTCGGCCTCACTCCTTACCAGGGAGCGCTGAACGTGCTCGGGCGCGACCCCTGGACCGAGCGCGATCAGCTCATGCGCGACGTCTGCTTCATCGCCGACGTAGCCGTACTGCCGCGCTGGATGCGCGTATCGCAGGCGCTCGACTACGTCGCCGGCGTGCATCCTCGATTCGATCGTGCGAAGGCGGAAGGTTTTCTCGCCAGGACGACCATCGCACGCACCAGCAGGGTGAGGGAGTTGTCGAAGGGCATGGTGGCCCAACTGCATCTCGCTCTGGTAATGGCCATTGACGCGCGACTGCTGGTGCTCGACGAGCCGACGCTTGGCCTCGACATCCTCTATCGCAAGCAGTTCTACGACTCACTGCTGAACGACTACTACGATCGCAGCCGCACCATCGTCGTGACCACGCATCAGGTCGAAGAGATCCAGCACGTGCTCACTGACCTGATGTTCATCGATCGCGGCCGCATCGTGTTCGACTGCAGCATGGAGGAGCTGGAGTCGCGGTACCTGGAGGTGATGGTGCATCCGGAACAGGTCACCGCTGCACGGGCGCTCCGCCCCATCCACGAGCGCGAGGTGTTCGGTCGCAGCATCCTGCTGTTCGATCGTGTCGAGCGCCAGCAACTCGCCGCGCTCGGCGAGGTGCGCACGCCCAGCATCGCCGACCTGTTCGTTGCCGTGATCGGCAGTCCGGCGGGGAAGACATCCGCCCAGGCTGGCGGCTTCCAGAACGGAGCTGCTCAATGAATATGCAATCGAACGCCGTGCCCCAGGCTTCCCCCCAGGCCTCGTCGGACTCGCACGCCATTGCGCCGGCGGACATCCCGGCGAGCCGGCGCCTCTACTGGTCCGTCCGCCGCGAACTCTGGGAGAACCGCTCCATCTATATCGCCCCCCTCGCCGTCGCCGCGCTGGTGCTCGTGGGCTTCCTGATCAGCGCCGCTCATGTGCGGCACACGACGGGTTTCGAGTTGACGCTGGACAACCACCGGCGAATCATCCTGCTGCAGCGGTACGACGTGGCTGCGCTTCTGATCATGGGGACCACGTTCATCGTCGCGTTCTTCTACTGTCTCGATGCGCTCTACGGCGAACGCCGCGATCGCAGCGTCCTGTTCTGGAAGTCCCTGCCGGTCTCCGATGTCACCTCCGTGCTCGCCAAGGCCAGCGTCCCGCTCGTGATTCTTCCACTGCTCACCTTCGTCATCACCGTTGTCACGCAATCGATCATGCTGCTGCTGCACGCCACAATACTGCTGGGCAGCGGCGTGAGTGTCGGGACGCTCTGGGATCATGTGCCGTTGGGCCAGATGTGGGTGATGCTGCTCTATCATCTCGTCGCCATCCATGCCCTCTGGTATGCGCCCATCTTTGGCTGGCTGCTGCTGGTCTCGGCCTGGGCGCGGCGCGCGCCGTTTCTCTGGGCCATTCTGCCGCCGCTCGCCATCGCCGTGGTGGAGAAGATTGCCTTCAACACCACGTACTTCGCCACCATGCTGAAGTCGCGCCTGGGCGGCGGCGAGGAAGGCGCACCCTTCACCCCGACCATGAACATGGGTTTGCTGACACATCTCAACCCCGGACACTTCCTGGCCAGCCCGGGTCTGTGGATCGGCTTGGCCGTGGCCGCGGCATTCCTGGCCGGAGCCGTCCGCCTGCGCCGCTCCGGAGGTCCCATCTAATCCTTGTTGCGTTTGCTCAGCGCATGCAACGATCCCGGCGGTAGTGCAGTTTGTCATCCTGAGCGAAGCAGGCCTGCCTTTGGCCTGCGTAGTCGAAGGATCTGCTTTTTTCTTTCATTCAGCCTGCATCATCGCAAAGATTTCTCTTGACATAGAGAACTCTGCGGTTCAGAGTGGGTCCACGGCTAACCACTCTGCATTGCAGAGTGCTATGTGGAAGGGAAGCGGCACATGAACACAAACAAAGCCCCGATACCGCTCACCGGAGCCTCCCCGGGCTTGCTTGAGAGCCCCGCGGACGACACGCTGACCCTCATCGCATTCGGCCTGCTCGCCTACGTGATCTCGAACGTGCTGCATGAGGGGCTGGGGCACGGAGGCGCGGCCTGGCTCTCGGGCGCCAGCCGGATGGTTCTCACCTCCACCTACCTTGACGCCGACCGCAGCAATCGCTGGATCGATGCCGGCGGCACGCTGGTCAATCTGCTGGCCGGCCTGCTGTGCTGGGCAGCGCTGCGCGGCATGCGCGACCGCGGCTTCGCGCCGCGTCTCTTCGTGTGGCTGCTTGCCGCCTTCAATCTGCTGCTCGGCACCGGCTACTTTCTCTTCTCGGGTATCGGCGGCATCGGCGACTGGGCGGCCGTCATCGCCGGCCTTCCCCATATCTGGGCGTGGCGCGTGGGTCTCACGGTCCTGGGAATCGTGACCTATGGGGCATCGATGTGGCTGCTGGCCGTCGAACTCGCCCGCCTCATTCCCGCCCACTCGGAGGGCATGAAGAGCCGCCTCCGCCACCTTACCCTTACACCCTACCTGGCGGCGGGACTCACTGCGTGCGCGGCGGGCCTGCGCAATCCGATGGGCTGGAAATTAGTGCTCATCTCCGCCGCGGCCTCCTCTTTCGGCGGCGCCTACGGGCTGCTGCGCATTCCCGGCATCGCCCTGCGCGCGCAGAAGCACATCAGCGGCCCCACAGCCGTCGGGCTCAAGCGGAGCCACCTCGTCCTCGGACTCGCGGCCCTGGTGCTGCTCGCCGATGTGCTGGTGCTGGGGCGGGGAATCACCATTCACGTGCACGGAGCTCTCGCGTTCGAGGGCAAGTAGAAAAACGAAAGGAGCTATATGCGCAATGGGACAACGGTGGCATTCGGCATCATGGCGTGGCTTGCATGCGGCATGGCACAGGCCCAAACGCAGGCACAAGCCCAAGCACAAATACAGACAGGCTTTGCGGTGGAGCACGTGCGCGTCTTCGACGGTCACGCCGTCCAGCCAGACGTAACCGTCGTGGTGGCGAATGGGAAGATCGCCGCGATGGGTAGGAACGCCCAGGCGCCCATCCGTGTCCCGCACATCGACGGCCGCGGCAAGACGCTCCTTCCCGGGCTCATCGACGCTCACGCCCACGTCTGGAACGCGGACCAATTGGAGCAATCCGAGGCCTTCGGCGTCACCACGGTGCTCGATATGTTCACTGACTGGCACGCCGCTCAGTCCATGAAGGCCGATCTCGCCGCGGGCAAGCTGCCGTATGCGGCCGATCTCCGCTCCGCCGGCACGCTGGCCACCGCGCCCGGCGGCCACGGCACCGAGTACGGCTTCAAGATCCCCACCATCTCCTCGCCGGGCGAGGCGCAGGCCTGGGTGGATGCGCGCATCGCCGAAGGCTCCGACTACATCAAGATCGTGATCGACGACGGCAGCACCTACGGCGCGCACTTCCCGACCATCTCCACCGCGACGCTGGCCGCGCTGGTCACCGCGGCGCACGCGCGCGGCAAGCTGGCCGTGGTCCACGTAGGTTCGCTCGCCGATGCTGAGGCCGCGCTCAACGCCAACGCCGATGGCCTGATGCACCTGTTCGTCGATCGTGAGCCCGATCCCGGCTTTGGCCGCCTGGCCGCCGAGCATCACGCCTTTGTGGTGCCGACTCTCTCCGTGCTCTCCTCGATCGGCGGCGAGGCCACGGGCAAGGCGCTCGCCGAGCAAGCCACCTCTCAACCGTACCTGACCGCCAGCGGCCGCAAGAATCTCGATGCCACCTTCCACCTGCACAAGCCGGTGGATGTGCAGGCCGCAACCACCGCCATCCACCAGCTACTCGCGGCGCGGGTACCCATCCTTGCCGGCACCGACGCTCCCAACCCGGGCACCGACTACGGCATCAGCCTGCAGTCGGAGATCGGTCTGCTCTCCCAGGCCGGTCTGACGCCGATCCAGGCGCTCACCGCCGCCACAGCCGCGCCCGCCAAGGCCTTCCGCCTGGACGACCGCGGGGAGATTGCCGTAGGCAAGCGCGCCGACCTGCTGCTCGTCGAGGGCGACCCGACGAGCGACATCGCCGAGACCCGGCAGATCGTCTCCGTGTGGAAGGCCGGCGTGGAGGACGATCGCAGCGTCTATGCCGGCAAGGTCAGGGATGCCGACAAGGCCGCGGCCGCGGAGGCGCAGGCCGCAGCCGTCAATACGCCGAAGATCATGCCCGGTCCGTTGAGTGACTTCGATGACGCAAGCGGGCAGGCGCAGTTCGGGAAGTCCCGCTTCGGCGCCGGCTGGTCGCCTTCGACCGACCAGATGATGGGTGGCAAGAGCACCGTGGCGCTCAAGGTGATCGATGGGGGCGCGAACGGATCGCCCAAGGCGCTCGAGGTCACGGGGGTGATCAGCGACTCGACGCCCTATCCCTGGGCCGGCGCCATGTTCTCCCCCGGGCCGGCGCCGTTTGCTCCCGCCGACTTGAGTGCGGCGCCCGTGCTGGTCTTCTGGACCAGGGGCGATGCCAAGCCGCATCGCGTGCTCTGCTTCACCCAGGCGGGCGGCCGCGTCCCCAGTTCGGTGCCCTTCACGCCCCCGGCTGAGTGGACAGAGATCCGACTCCCGCTCTCCAGCTTCAACGGGACCGACGGGCACGATGTGCAGGCGATCCTCTTCGATGGCGGCACCGCGCCGGGACCGTTCTCGTTCATGATCGATCAACTCTCGCTGGCAGCGAAGTAGGAGGGCAACCATGGACGCCAGCGCCACCACACACAGGTTCGCCGCGACGGGGTTTGAATTTCGCCATCGGTTCTTCGTCATCGCCTTCATCTTCTTCGCCGGGTTCGAGTTTTATTGGATCGACCCGACTGCAACCGGAGTCTGGCTCGCGGGGCTTCTCCGCGGGCGCCCGCTGGACCTGGCGTCGGCCGGGGATCGCCACGTTCTCCAAGCCATCTACTGGGGCGCGGCGTTGTTGGTCATCGTAGCTGCATGGCTGCGCACCTGGGCCGCGGCCTATCTGCCCAGCCGCATCGTGCACTCCACTCTGCTGCATCAGGAAAGCGTGGTCGCGGATGGGCCCTACCGTCATCTGCGCAACCCGCTCTATCTGGGCGCCATTCTGCTCGCCGTGGGCATTGGTCTGGCCGCCAGCCGCAGTGGCTTCTGCTTCATCGTCATCGGCGCCGTCCTCTTCTATCACCGGCTCATCTTGCGGGAAGAGCCGCAATTGCTCGCCACGCAGGGCGAAGTGTACCGGCGATTTGCAGCCGCCGTGCCGCGGCTGCTGCCCAGTCTGCGCCCGCGTCTGCCCGCGAGTGGCGCCCGGCCCGAGTGGGGGCAGGCGCTGCGTGGCGAGCTCTTCATGTGGCTGTTCGCGGCGTCTGCGGTGGCCTTTGCCGCCACTCTCAGCGCACGTGTCTTCACCGTCGCCACCTTGATCTCCGTCGCCGTCGCCGCCGTGAACGGCGCGCTGCACAACCGGCAAAGCAAGGGCAGGCAACGCAAGCGCGGTGAGCCTCCTGCTTCCGCTCGCACCATCACGACCCCGGCTACGCTGCCGGGGCCAACCGAATCGGCGCAGTTGACACGCGCCAAACGCACCACCAAGGAGTGACACCATGACTGAGCAGATAGAGCAGGACGTACGCGAGCGCCTCGCGCTCATCGAGAGCATGATGCTCGAAGGCCGTAAGACCACCGAGTACTGGGGCTGGAGCTTCGCGCTTTGGGGTGTGGCTTACCTGGTAGCTATCGCCTGGACATACGCTACCGGCTCGGCGGCGCTGCCCTGGTCAGTCACCATGGTCGCCGCCGGCGTCATCACCGGCATCGTTGTCAGCATCAGGAAGAGGGGGCATCCGGAGACGACAAAATCGCGCGCCATCCACGCCGTGTGGAGCGCCACCGGCGCCGCTCTCTTTGCCTTTTGCTTCTCTGCCGGTATCAGCGGTCACGCCGAGATCCACAACTTCATCGGCGCCATTGAGATCATGCTCTGCATCGCGAACTTCATGAGCGCCGCGATTCTCCGCTGGTCCGTGCAATGGGTGGTCGGCGGAATCTGGTGGTGTGCCGGAGTGGCCACCTTCTTTCTGACGCCCAGCAATGTGTGGGTTCTGTTCATCGCGGCCATCATCGTCTGCCAGATCGGCTTCGGCATCTACCTCATGGTTCGCGAGGCGCAGGCCAGGGCGCGCATCCGCGCCGGGCAGGTGCGTCATGCCTGAACTTCCGGAACTCGATCCGGTCATCCACGGCAAGCTGCGGCTCGCGCTGCTCTCGCTGCTGGCCGGGGTGGATGAGGCGGAGTTTACCTGGCTGCGCGAGAAGACCGGCTCGACCGATGGCAACCTGGGCTCGCACCTCCTGAAGCTCGAAGAAGCGGGCTACGTCGGCGTGGAGAAGAAGTTTGTCGCGCGCAAGCCGGTCACACTCTACCGCATGACCCAGCAGGGCCGGGAAGCTCTCAGCGGCTACGTGCAGGCGCTGAAACAGCTCCTCGGCGCCACCCTCGCCAGTTGATCCTCGCTGGCCGCTTCCGGTTGCCGGTGCATGGTGCCGGTGCGGGCAATGCGCTGAACGGCAACGTAATCGGCTTTACCGATCTGGTGCAGGGCAGTGGAGCTTCCTCATACGACAACGTGAACCATGACAACATGAACCGCATGACCTCAGTCACGCCAGCCGCCGGCCCGTACGACGGGCTGGCGTTCAGCTGGGCCTACGATCCGTTCGGCAACCGCAAGAGCCAGACGGTGAGCGGCAGCTCGTCGCAGCCCATCCAGTCGACGCCGACGTTCACCTTCACCGCCTCAGCCACCAACCACGTGGACAACGGCAGCTACGACTCCATGGGCAACCTGCTGGCGGACCAGCTGAACCACTACGCCTACGACGCGGAAGGGCGGCTGTGCGCGGCCGCGCCGATAAGCGGCGGAGCGACCGGCTACCTCTATGACGCCGAGGGGCAGCGCTGGGCCAAGGGCTCGCTCTCGTCGCTCTCCTGCAACTACTCCTCGAACGGCTTCGCCGCTACCAGCACCTACCTGCTGGGCCCGGCGGACGAGCAACTCACCGAACTCGACGGCTCGGGCAACTGGAAGCACACCAACGTCTTCGCCGGGGGCGGGCTGCTGGCGACTTATGACTCCGTGGGCACCCACTTCGCACTGGCGGACTGGCTGGGCACCAAGCGCATCCAGGCCTCGGCTACCGGCGGCATCGACGAGACCTGCCTCAGCCTGCCCTTCGGCGATTCCCTCACCTGCTCCGGCCCCGCCGCCGACGCCACCGAACACCACTTCACCGGCAAGGAGCGGGATGTCGAATCCGGCAACGACTTCTTCCTCGCCAGGTATTTAGGCTCAACTACAGGCCGATTCTTGAGCCCGGACTACATGGGAATTGGCAGCGACCCCGTTCCTGTGCCAAGTGCCGACTTCGAGAACCCACAAAGCTTGAATCTGTACGGCTACGTTCACAATAGCCCCCTCTCGAACATTGATCCCGATGGGCACGATTGTGTGGTACAGACGGTCAGAAATCCCGCCAGCGAATCAGTTTCGGTCACGCCAGGCAGTTGCGATAGCGTGAAGACAGGGGATGGGCAGTCAAAGACCTATATCGCCGGAACCGTGGATACGAGTTCTATCCAGAGCAATGGCACAGGCGGCATCACTTTTGGGTACACTTCGTATACCGGTGGCGGCGGTGTGGCTGATCTGAAGGGATCTCCATATCCTAATCAGCCGAACCTTGAGATGAACTTCGGCAACAATGCCGAAGGCGGTCAGATTCTCGTGGGCGCTGACAGGCTCGTCACGAACGTCACTATTGCCACCGCAGCCGTTTATGGGTCGTAGGCGGGGCAATAGCGGGAGAGGAATTCGCAGCTTCCACTGCTGCAATTCGTAGCCGGATCACTTTTAAGCTGGCACATGGCATGCGGATAGCTGCGGGCCACTCTCAAGTTCTAGCTGAGGAAGGGGCCGCAAAGAACGCAATCGCAACCGCGGTCGCTTCGGGGGCGATACAGAAGCTGGGAGGTACCGCGTTCCAAGGCGTCGTTAATGTGGCGGGAGCATTTATCAAGTTTACAGGTGCCGTGAAGCCTGACGGAGTCGTGGAGATATCAAACGTCATGGGACAAGCTCTTCAGAGATGAGAGCCGTTAGTCACATTGTGGGGCGGAAAAGCATCATGAGCATTTTCAGGAATAGAGGAGACTCTATGAAGAACGATGTGAAGGAGATCGAGCCTCGTTCACTGACAGCGCGAGAGGGGGGCTGGATACGAGAGATACTGCAGGCTAACGAAGAGTGGAGAGATGCCGATATCAGTCGAACTCAGGTAGTTGCCGAGGGACCATGCGACGAGGGTATCAGCTTCCGCCTGAGAGCACCTGAACCAGAAAATCCCAAGCCGGTAGCGAGAGAGGGCTCCGTTGGGAATGTGTGGATACACACAGATGACAATTGCAGCATTAATATCCAGCTATCGCAGTGGAACGGAAGGCTTCAAGAAATGTATGTACTCTACATCGACCCCAAGCATCCCCGGCGCACCCTGCCTGAGAGTTGGACAGAGGTGTCGCACGAGGCTCACAGCATGTAGTCACCGGACTTCGTGGCGGCTTTGGCCGGAGGGGTGGCGAACGGTCCGGTCTACAGCTACTCGCTGAATGGCGGCTAAGCGCTGAACGGCAACGTGATCGGCTTCACCGACCTGGTGCAGGGACAGTGGAGCTTGCTCTATGACAACATGAACCGCATGACCGTGGGCAGGCCTTCGGCAGGGCCGTACAACGGCCTCGCGTTCAGTTGGGCCTACGATCCGTTCGGCAACCGCAAGGGCCAGACGGTGAGCGGCAGCTCGTCGCAGCCCATCCAGTCGACGCCCTCGTTCACCTTCACCGCCTCGGCCACCAACCATGTGGACAACGGCAGCTACGACGCGATGGGCAACCTGCTGGCGGACCAGCTCAACCACTATGCCTACGACGCGGAAGGGCGGCTGTGCGCGGCCGCGCCGATCAGCGGCGGAGCGACCGGCTATCTCTATGACGCGGAAGGGCAGCGCTGGGCCAAGGGCTCGCTCAACGGGCTCTCCTGCAACTTCTCCTCCAACGGCTTCGCCGCCGGACCGAAGGCCAGCCGTGAGAAAAACCCCGGAAGCCGGGCAACTCTTTCGGCCCTCTGCCACTCTCAGTCTGTAATTCCAGAGGCTGCTTCAAATCTGTATCCCGCCATTCCGTAGTTGAGACTTCCTCCTTTGAGCGCCCGCCGCTCGCCTGAAAGACTCCGACATCCCTTCTTTATGCCTCTTGAGCGGGCCCGCCAGAAAGCGGGCCCATGCGCTCTTGCCGCGTCCCGTAAAATAAGCTCTGCATGCCAGACCCGTCCTCCAGCGATCCCGCCATCCAGGCGATCGACGATCTTCTTGGAAACGTCGGACTCGAACATGGCCATCGCCGCGGCCGCGGCTCTCCGCCGAGCTCACGCCGGCAGCGGAAGCAGTTGGACCCGCAGCCGATGCCGTCCGCATTACGCCTCCGCGGCGAACAGTCTCCGCCTTTTCTTGAGGTGCCCTCCTGGCCGTCCACTGTGGCCCATGGGTTCAGCACCCGCGCCGGGGGCTGCTCCACCGTGTATCTGTCTACCGCCGAAGGGAAATACCCGCCGGAGACCGGACCAGCCCATCCTGCGCCCGGCGAACTGAATCTCGGCTTTACCGCCGCGGATACCGCGGAGCATGTACACGCCAATCGCGCGGCGCTGCTCGACAGCGTCTGGGGCGCGGCGCGCACGAACGACCCCGCGCCCGTCCTGATCGCCCTGAAGCAGATCCACTCCGGCCTTACCTATCGCGTCGGCCCGGAGACGGCGGCCTCGCGAGACGTTCTGCGCGGCGACGGCCTGATGACGGACCATCCCGGAGTGATGCTGGGCGTGCAGACCGCCGACTGCGTCCCCGTGCTGCTGCATGACCGCGCAAGCGGCGCGGTGGCGGCCTTCCACGCCGGCTGGCGAGGTACGCTGCGGCGCATCGTCGAAGGCGGCATCGGTCGGATGTGCCTGGAGTTCGGCAGCCGCCCCGAGGATCTCGAAGCCGCCATCGGACCCGCGATCGGCGCGTGCTGCTACGCCGTCGGCGACGAGGTCCGCCACGAGTTTCTGTCCCAATTTAGCTATGCCGAAGCGCTCTTCTCCGAGGTCTTCGATTCCGATCCGGTGAAGGAAAAGTATCCGCTGCTGTTCATGACCGCGCGCGCTCCCGGCCACAGCGATATGGGGCCGAGCCTCCACCTGGACCTGGCCGAGGCCAACCGCCGGCAGTTGCTCGACGCCGGTGTCCGGCCGGACGCCATCCACATGGCCCACACGTGCACTGCCTGCAACCGGCGGCAGTACTACTCCCATCGGGCCGAACACGGCTTCTGCGGCCGCATGATGGCCGTCATTGCGCGGCGATAAGACTCTTCGCCTTACGCCGCCGAGTCTTCGCCGCTCTTTCGCGTAGAAGCAGTCTGGTTGCCGTCGCCGCTCCGCGGATTCACCAGGTCTCTCAGCTCTTTGCTTGGCTTGAAGTAGGGAACCCGCTTGGCCGGCACCTGCACCTTATCGCCCGTCTTCGGATTGCGGCCCGTACGCGACTTCCTCTGCCGGATACGGAAACTGCCGAACCCGCGAATCTCGATCTTGTCGCCCGAACGCAACGCCTGCACCACCGCGTCGAAGATGGTTTCCACGATCACCTCGCCGTCCCGTCGCGTCAGGTCCCCAAGTTGCGTTACCTCTTCCACCAGATCTGCTTTCGTCATGTCGTTCCTATTTCCCGGCCTCGCAGGGGCTCTTCGCGGGTCATTGTGGTCATCATGATAGATGCGTCCTTCGCTCCCATCGATAACAAAATACAAGAGCTACGGCGCACCGCACCGGCCTCCGCCAGGCCTCTGTCGGGCGCCGGATTGTGACCGCCTGTTTTCGTGGACCCGGCCTCTCTGACGTATGATGGTGACTTCCATTCATTCAGAAATGAGACAGGCGTGACCGGCCATCGGGATTTGAGCATCGTGGTACCTGCCTACAACGAAGCCGCGCGCATCGGCCGTACGCTTGCCGATATCACGCGTTGCGTCTCCGGACAGGGATGGGATGCCGAACTCCTGGTGGTCGATGATGGATCGACCGACGAGACCGTTGCCATCGTCCAGCAATGGATCGAGCGCTGCCCTTACATCCGGCTGATCCACAACCCTGCCAATCGCGGCAAGGGCTACAGCGTGCGCGAGGGCATGCTCCAGGCAGCGGGCGAGATCGTGATGTTCACCGACGCCGACCTCTCCGCCCCCATTGAGGAGGCGGAGCGGCTCTTCGCCGCCATACACTCCGGAGCCGATATCGCCATTGGCTCACGCTGGCTGGACCGCGGCCGCCAGACCCTGCACCAGCCCCTCTACCGCCGCTTCTTCGGGCGCTGCTTCAACGCCGTTACCCGCATGTTGATGCGCCTGCCCTACGCCGACACGCAGTGCGGCTTCAAAGCCTTTCGCCGCCCTGTCGCCCAGACCGTCTTTCAGTTGCAGCGGGTGGAACGCTGGGGCTTCGATCCGGAGATCCTCTTTATTGCTCGCAAACGCGGGTACCGCGTCGCGGAGGTCCCGGTCACCTGGGGGCATGACGAGCGCAGCCGCATCAGCTATCTCCGCGATGGCATCCAGATGTTACGAGAGCTGGTGTACATCCGCAGAAACGCGTTGTTCGGCGTCTATCGCCGCGCCCTGCCGGGCGTTGAAGTTCGGCCTACCGTCATCTGAGCTGCGTGGCCTCCCGGTGGGCCAGGCCCGGGCAGAAAAAACGGCGCGCGTTCTACCGAACGCCGCCGTTTGGATGTCTGCCTCGCGTGCTCTTGCACGCCGTTCTTACGATGCGATAGCCGCGGGGTTTCCGAAAGCGGCCGCCATGCCCCGTGCGCGGGTGCCCCGCGGCGCAATCCGGATGCCCAGCTCGACCGAGTGCTCCAGTGAGAAGCTCTCCGAGCAACTGCCGCATAGCCAGAAGTGTTCCAGCCGCCGGGCCGACCGGTCGCCGTCCAGCCCCGGCACTCCGCCTACTTCGAAGATGTAGATACGCCCTTCCCGCAGGTAGTGCAGCGGTTTGCAGCAGTGCGGATTGGCGCAATGGTTCACCATGATGTCAGCTCCCTTCGAAGATATGCCACGTGCCGCCCTCGAACATGTATCGGGGAGGAGGTGGCAGTTGCGCGCTACCGAGGAGGCGGGAAGATTGACTTGGCGCCCGTGGTGTTGGAGTTAACGTCGTACCCACTTTTCATGCGGGGACTTGTTTTATATTGTGCTCCCTTTTGCGATTCCGTAACAGATTACTGATGCCCATTACGCATAATTTTCGATCAATATCTGATGCCTAACGGGTAAATCGGTGTCCGGGAGCCACCCTGGGCAGCGCACGCGCCCTCGATCCGTATGCGATACTTTTGGGTTCGCTTCAGGGTTTCTTCGTCCACCTATGTCCATCCTCCGCTCCACCTTTATCGCTCTGTCCCAGAACTCCACTCTCCGCCACTTCTCCGAGGACTCGACCCTTGGCCGCAAGATGTCCTCGCGTTTCGTCGCCGGCATGCACATCGAGAGCGCGCTCGACGCCGCGGCCGCGCTGAACGCCCACGGGATCGCCGCCACCCTGGACAGCCTGGGTGAGAACGTCGATACCCCTGATGAGGCACGGCACCACGCCGACATCTACCATCGGCTGCTGGACGCCATCCGCGATCGCAATCTCAACGCCAACGTCAGCGTCAAGCTGACGCAGATGGGCATGGATCTCGATCCGGCGCTGGCCGAAGGCATCGTGCGCGACCTTACCCGCCACGCCTGCGAGGTGAACAGCTTCCTGCGCGTGGATATGGAGGGCACACCCTACACCCAGGCAACCGTAGACATGGTGCGCCGGGTCTTCGCCGAGCCGGGGAATGCGGGCTACGTCGGCATTGTCATCCAGGCGTACCTCTATCGCAGCCAATCCGATATCCGGACCCTGCTGGCCGATGGCATCCGCATCCGTCTTTGCAAGGGCGCTTACCAGGAACCGGCCGATCTCGCCTTTCCGGAGAAGGCCGACGTGGACACAAACTTCGTCAAGCTCATGCAGATTCTGGTGACCAGCGGCATCTATCACGGGATCGCCACCCATGATGAGGCCATGATCGAGGCTACCCGGCGCTTCGTGCGCGAGCAGGGCATCGATCCCTCGGCCTTCGAATTCCAGATGCTCTACGGGGTGCGGCGCGATCTGCAGAAGTCACTGGTCGAGGAGGGATACAAGATGCGCGTCTATATTCCCTTCGGCACCGAATGGTATCCCTACTTCATGCGCCGGCTGGCGGAACGGCCCGCCAACGTCCTGTTCCTTGCCAGGAACTTCTTCAAGAACTAGCCCCGTAGCGGCCTCCACGACTCCCCGTGCCCCATCCTGGCGCAGCCAGGGTGGGGCTTTGGTTTCGGGGGCGCTCCATCCTGACCCTGAGCGTAGTCGAAGGGCGAAGGGTGGGGAGTACCGGTGGCCGTCCTCGACGTGACGGGAGGCTTGTTACCCCCGGAGTCTCTGGAGAAGCACCGGGTCGGCCGGGAAAAACCACGGTAATCAGAACTGTGGGAGTGGCAAATCGATCAAGTAACCGCCAGCGCAATGAATCCGACATTGACGCTCCTGCAAATAAAGCTGTTCCTAAAGTGTGAACTCAGGCTATCTTCCCCTCAGCGCATCTCTGCGCCCTTAGGAGATTCACTCATGAAGAATGGCATTCGCACCTTTGTAATCGTAGCTTCTCTCTGTCTGGCCACCACCGCTCCGATGTTTGCGGCAACTGCGCAGCATGTGGGCGGCACTAATCCTTGCCCCATTGGTCGCTAAGCGCTGACCATATGGAGGTATTGTTTAGCGTTGCCTGATAGATCAGAATAGGCGGGGAAGGATCTCCGCCAGGATGAATCTGTCGCTGCTGGATAACGCGTTGTGGGCGGCCGGCCTCATCGGCAATGCCGCCCTCCTGTTTGTCCTGCTCTATCGCGGACGCGGGAAAACGTTTCCTGCCTTCGCCGCGTGGATTGCCTTCGAGATTCTCTTTAGCGTCCTGCTCGTCCTCATCAATCGCTTTGCGTCGTACTCGGTCTACGCGTGGACCTACTGGTCCGGCGCTATCGTGGACGTTGCGCTGCAGATTGCTGTCGTCATTGAGATCGCGCGCATCGTTCTGCGGCCCACCGGCGCCTGGTCGGCGGATGCTCGCGGCAGGTTTGTTGGCATCGGCGCCGCCGGGGCCATTGTCGCCATGGCGCTTGCCTGGGGCGCCCACCCCTCCGCCCCCACGTCGCTCGATGCCTGGGAGATGCGGGCGAGTCTCTTCACCAGCATCCTGATCTGCGAGCTGTTCACCGCCGTCCTGATGGCCTCCCAGCAACTCGGTCTGGTGTGGCGCAGCCATGTCATGCGCCTGGGGCAGGGCCTCACCGTCTGGGCGATCGTCTCCTTTGCCGTCGATGCGGCGCACAGTTACTACGGTGGAGTGCGACACTTCAACCTGCTGGAGCATCTGGGCAGCTTTGCCTTCCTGGCCGCGCAAGTCTGGTGGATAGTTTCATTTTGGGCCGACGAGCCCGCAAGAAAACCATTGTCACCGGAGATGCAGCGATATCTCGTTGACCTTCACCAGCGGGTCCAATACGATCTCGCAAATGTCGTAAAAGCACGAGGGAAGGAGCCGACGCACACCGCATGATCCTGGCCAATCTAGCCTTGATGGTCCTGCTCGTCGTGGCTCTGAACGTCTCCTTCTTCTGCAAACACAGGAGACGCAAGCGGCATACGTGGGATGAACTGGTCGCCGCTCTCCAGCCCATCGCCTTACCGCGGCTTGAGATCGCCGCCGGTCAACACCGCATCTCGCAGTCCACGCCACCCGCGCTCGCCCCCGACCAGGTGTGGGATCTGCTCGGAGGCTGGGAAGGCCTGGAGAAGCTCCGGACCAATGCAGGACTCATGATCGAGCTGGCCGCCCACGTCGCTCGCTGGAACCATGAAGAGAGCGCTGTCGCGTGTGAGAGGATCCGTCTCGACGCGGTTGCGTTGCGCAGAGCCGTACGGCGCGTGGAGGTCGCTTACGCCTGCCGTAAGCTCTATCCCAGCGCCTGGCTGCGCCACCCCTTCCACCTGAACGAGGCCGCATCCGCGTATTACCTCATGCGCCAGCGCCTGCTCGCGCTCTATGAGAACAGCCACGGCGCCTTCTATCCCCGGCTCGCCGAAGCGCTATAGGCCACGCGGCAGTTCGCAGCCTGCGCATGAACTGGACGCGATCGAATTCCTCGATGCCCAAAGAGTAGGTTTTTGTTCTCGAACGTGGCGTACTGATTTCCGCAATTCTTTACACTTGAAATAGACCCCCTAGTAATCAGTTCTCCCGGTCTGCATCTCTTCGAGATTGAAAGGGCTTTCTCTGTGCTCCTGCGCCGGGCGCATGCCTCTAACTTCAATCGCTGGAGGAATTTACCGCTAAGTCCTTTCATACGAGGAATTTAGCGGTGGTAGCCGCGTGCAAGTCCATATGAATGAGGAATTTAGCCCAAATACCCGGGGGGGTAGGGGGGTGCCTGCCGCGCGACCGTCGATCGCGCAAAGCTCACCGGGGCTGATATGGCTCGACGGAGAGCAGGTTGCCCAGCATCCCGCGCTCGCTGTCATTGAAACGCGATCGGTAGGCAGGCGAGTTCAGCAACTGCTGCCGTTCTCCCGGCGGTACATCCCGCAGCTCGCGAAAGGCCTGGCGCATGGACTGCTGCCGGTCCGGCGCCAACCGTCCCATCTGCTGCGCGGCGCTCCGCACCGCCTGGCGCTTCTCCGGGCTGAGTCGTTCCATGTTCTCGACCCGGCTCAGGGTCCGCTGCCGCTGCTGCGGCGGCATGGAATCAAGCTGCTGCAGTCGGTTCATCAGCCGCTGCTGCTGCGGAGCAGGCAGACGATTGAAGCCGCGCTCCTGGCGCAGCGATTGCTGCTGCTGGAGCAGTGACTCGCCTTGATGGTTCGCGAGCCAGGAAGGCAGATGCTGCCCCGTCTGTGGATTCGAGCCGCCGTAGGCCGGACGCGCCGGGTACGCCGTCCGTGCTCGTCCATTCTGAGGCTGCTGTGACGTCATCGGCGTCATGCCGGGCGCGGGATGCGCCGTGATCAGTGGCCGTGGAGGACGGCTGGGCGGTCCGTTCTGCATGCCTCCCTGATACGATCCGTTCTGCCTGCCCCCCTGAAACGATGGCTGATACGATCGCCCGCCAGCAGCGGACGCGCCGTAGGCCGGTCCGGAGGGCAGCCGCGACTGCGGCGCCGAGGGCATCTGAGCCGGCAGCTGGGGATGCGGCGATTGCGTCGGCGCGCGCATCGGGCCGGGAGAGGTCTGTCGCGGCGGAGATGCGTGCATGGGTGGGGAAGTGTGCATCGGAGCCGGGTGCGCCGTCTGCCGCGGGAGCGCAAAAAGAATCGCCGGCTGGATCGCCAGCAAGCCTGCAAGCATCCAGCCGGATCGCGCAGCGCTGGCTGCGGCACGGAAGGAGACCGCGGGAGGGCAGCCGTCCACCGTCCCTCGCAACCTCGCGTCCTCGCCTCCAGCCGTTCTCATGCGCCCTGGACCTCCCCGCCGCTTTTCGTGCAGGAGCAAACACCTCCGCATGTGCACATCGATCACTCAGATCGACTGCCTAATTGGCAGCGTTGCCGCCGTCGTCCTCGTCACTGTCGACCGCGTTGAGTTGCTGGAAGACCTGCGCGTTACCGTCGAGCGATTGCAGGTCCCGCACCGTAGCCGACTCCTGCGGAAGCGATCGGCTGCCATGTTCCACCCACGCGACGGTGCCCCCGCCGATCGCCAGAACCGTCGCCAGTACCCCCGCCATCACGGGACGGAGATGCAGATTGCTGGAGAACAGCAATCGCGCGCGCAGGCCCTCCAGAAACCCCGCCGGGGCGGCCGACTTTTCCGCCCGCAGCCGGGCCCGCAGCCTGGTGTCGAAGAACGGCGACGGCTCAGGCGCCGCCCAGCCGTCAAGCGCATGCATCGTCCTTTGCAATGCAGCCAGCTCTGCCCGGCAATCGGCACACGCTTCCACATGCCGCCGCTCTTCCGCCGAAGCGGATGCCGGGTCGAGCAGTAAATCCGCAAGCCGCGCTTCCATCCGCCGGCAGTCCCTCTTCTCCGTCATTCTGGTCATTGCCATCACTCCTTTCCGGCCCCCGGCCTGGTGTACGCGCTTTCCGCGCGCCTTCCAATTGCAAACGCTCCTCAGACAAAGTCCTTCAGCCGCTCGCGCAGCGTCTGGTAGGCGCGAAAGAGCAGGGACTTGGTCGCCGACTCGCTGAGCTTGAGCACCGCTCCGATCTCTTTGTAATCCATATCCTGATACTTGTGCATCAGCACGGCCATGCGTTGTCGTTCGGGCAGCTCCATCACGTGCTGCCGGATCTGCCGCAGCCGTTCATCACGCAGCATCTCCTGCTCGACGCTCGGTGTGGCATCGGCCACGTCCGGAGTCAGCCCCGTCTCCGCATCGGCCTGATCCAGATACACCGCAGGCGCGGTGCGTTCCTGCTTCGTGTCCCGCGCATGATTCACGCCCAGGTTGGTGGCGATGCGGTAGAGCCAGGTGCTGAACTTCGCCTCCGCGCGATAGCTGGTCCGCGAGCGGTAGACGCGCAGGAAAACCTCCTGCGCCAGTTCCTCGGCCACCGCCTGGTTATGCACCATGCGGAACATGAAGTGGACGATGGGCCGGCGGTACTTCTCGATGAGCAGGTCGAACCCCGAATCATCCCCTTCGCGCACGCGCAGCATGATCTCGGCATCGGAGAGATCCTTCCAGCCAGACACAGCGGAGGCCGACGAGGCCGGCATGCCACTCCTCTGCCGCTCGCGGTCGAAAGCCATGCGATCAAGGGCTGCGGTCGCCATACCTTCTGGAACCCGAGAGTTGCCCGCAGGTTGCGCGGTATCGTCACCAGGATCGATCTGCGATGGGACGAGATCCGGTAGGGCGGGGTCCAGTGCATCTGCGCTGGTTGCACACCGATCTGCCCCGGATGTGGGTGGACCCCCCGGAGAAGTCGGATGTTCGGCAGGCGTCCGGTCTGGGTCCGCGCCTGCGCGCCTGCGCTTTGGATCCTCCGGCGTCATCCGAGAGCGATTGTATCGTTCCGCCGAATGCCCGGGCATCCCAGGTACGCTGCCTGGGTTGGTTGGCGGCCTGGCTTGGCCGGGTCGTTGGCCCGGCTTGGGTTGGCGGGCCGGGATGCGGATGTTAGGATGGAATCCGGCAAGATCGATCCCATCCCTTGCCTGGGCGCTTAACTCAGCGGTAGAGTGCCACCTTCACACGGTGGAAGTCATAGGTTCGAATCCTGTAGCGCCCACCATTAGAATCAGCAACCTAGAGCACTGCCCGGAAAATCTGGGAACAATCTGGGAACATTGAGAATGTTCTGGGGCACGGCTGCGTATCGGTTTCCATAGACATCCTCACTGTGGAATGCCGTAGCGATTCCTGCAGGGTCTTGATGCCCTCACCGTTCGTTTGAGCAGCGTGGCGAAGGTGTGCCTGAAGACATGCCAGGTCACACGCTTCTGCACCTTCGCCCGGATCACGGGTGTCCGCCTATTCGATAGCGTGACCCGGCACCAGTATTCAGGGCCTCTCTCTACGCCCCTTTCTGACCGAGGCTTCGTCCCTCGCCAAGAGCTCCCCAAAGTGTCCTAGGTGCTCGTCACAACCTAAGCTTGAGAGCGCGGCAGAATCGCACATTGCTGCTTATCGACTGGAAACACTCGTGAGCGGATCAAGTTTCCATCTGGTACTTACCTTGTTTGCGCCCGAAGTCATCCAGGCAGAATCCTAATCGCGTTCCTCGCCTTGTAGTGGAAGGGCGCTGTACTGGTCTTTTCGCAGTTCTGGACGTCCTGCAGGTCGTCGGTCATATTCCTGGTGGTGCTCAGGGCATCCATCGTGGGATGCACCCAGTAGCCGCCGAGTCGCGGAAGGCCTTCGTTCAGGCGCGGGCTACCGCCCTGCTCGCGCCGAGTATCCGGTAGCGCGTCCGTCCAGCAGACTGTACAATTCGCAGCCTGATGCGGTTGAGGGCTTCGCGCCCGAGGAACGCACACGGTATGAATCTCGTCTACTACTCCTTATCGCGTCCAGGAGACGGGAGCTACGACTTCCTCTGGATTCAGAGCATCCGCAGTCTGCGGTGCTGCAATCAGGATCTTCCAGTGTGCCTGCTGGTTTACGACGGAGTCTCTGACGAGATCCTGCGCGAAGCGGACCGTAGCAACGTGACGGTCTTCCAACTGGGTGACTACCGCGACTGCCTGCGCCGGAACTTTGTGCACGGTGAGGTCTTATCGCTGTATCCTACGCTGCACAAATTTATCTCGCTATGCGAGTTAGATACCTCCGAGGTTTCGCAGATTCTGTACCTCGACTGTGACACATTCTTCTTCGACGACCCCGAGATCCTATTCAACACGTACACGGAGTGTGATTGGTACGCGCGCGAGGCGCCTACGTCGCGTCTCTGTCCTCATGGATACAACCCGGTGAATATCGACGAAGCGGAGCTTGATTCGATCGTGTGGCAGGAGGGACTGGCTCCCATTGCGCCGTTCAATGTCGGCGTCTGTCTCCTGAATCACGGCGTCTGGAGAAACTTCAACCAATTGCAAGTGACGTATCTCGATAATCTCTGGCGTCTGCTGGTGGGCCGTCACCGGCGCGGCTCGGATGGCTCGGACGAGCACATTCGAAGCGCCGTCCTGGACGCGGCAACTTACTTCGATCACTCCCGGTCACTCCCGTACCCTTCCCACAACTTCTGGATCGCGGATGAGATCGCGTTGTGGCTGACGCTGGGCCGCATAGAAGGAATGTCGCAGGGCTTCCTGAGCTCCGAGCACGTGCTGCAGGGCGGGGAGTTTGTCGACGGCATTGAGGCAGGCCAGTCCTGGGTGCTGAGCCACTACTTCACCTCGATGCAGGCGCAGTTCTTTTCCTATGTTGCGGCGCTTGAGGAATGACCATCGCTGTCGCGTCGATCGGTGCAAGGAATTCGCAAGAATTTGATTTACAAGGCCGCAGACGAGTGGTACTGTCCCCTGCGCGACACTCAGACGCATTCTGAGGGCTCGAAACATCGGGCTCGTTCTTCGGCGAGAGCCTGGGTAATCTCCGACCCGGGTTGGACGTTGCGGCACCTTGACATCTCGCCGCATGCAACACGGATCCGGGCTAATTGACCACGCGCGTTACCAGGGCTATCTGAATTCAGACATCTGGGCTGACTCAGGCATCTGGGTTACCCGGCCACCTGGGTTGACTCGGGCATTTGGGTATCCGATGTCCATCTTCCAGAGTTACGGATACGGAAGGCGTTTGGCGCGATGTCTCTTGACCCCATCGCCGAACTAGTACGCCGTGCAGCCGTTGATAGCGGAGTTGTGCATGCGCTACGCTTCAGCCCCGAGGCCTTGCGCGCCCCCCTGGGACTGAGTCAGGCGCAGGTGCAGGCGCTACGGGGCGCAGATGCATTCCCGCTTCCCACAGCATCGCCGCGGAACGCCGCGGTTCAGCCGGCCAAGCGAGCAGTCGCGTCAACCGTCGCCTCGCGTGCGGTCGCGTTAGATGTCACTACGGTTGGCACCACGCTGCTGCCGCCGGAAGGGGATGGGCCGCCTCCCGGACCGGACACGCAGGTCGGCGGCGGTCCTGCGCCGTCTCCGCGGCCTGCGCCGGCACCGACTCCGGCACCTACTCCGAGCCAACCCTCGCCGCAACCTGGCAAGAGCCCAACGCCGGGCATACCGGGTGTTCCTGGCCAACCCTCGCCACAGCCCTTCGGGGCTCCGTCGCCGGTGTTTCCAATTCCTCGATCGCCGAGCCACGGATCGCGGCCCGGGCTTTCGCCCATGCCCGTCCTAAGGCAGCCATCCGGGCTCGCTCGATCTCCGCAACAGACGTCCGCGACCGGCCCAACAATGGCCGGAGACGAGTGCGCAGCGGAGCTCAGCAGCGAACAGGCTCTCGAAATCGCCGCGGCAGCAGCTCGAACGGGAGCGAATTGTAGCTGCTCGTGTTGCATAAGCATGCTTGCCGTGGTGGCAAATGTAACCACCACGGCGCAGACGGCGATGACCGCGATCGTCGCGCTCGCCCAGATGAAAGCTCGCGCCTGAGTCTTTGCAGGATGGGGAGAACGGGTTCGGACGTGAAGCGGAGGAAGAGCGGATGCTTCGCTCGGCAGGATAGAGGGCTCGGCGTTCACTCGCGCCAAACGAGATTTTAGAAACCGGAGGAACTTTCATGGCACCCCTTCGACCCACTCGACCGTTGCCGAAAGGCGGCAGGCCAACCATCCCGGCGATCCGGCTTGCGCAACCGCGGACAGCAAGCACCTTCAGCGCGCAACCCGTAAGGCGCTCCGCCTTTCTGGCCGATGCGGCACCCGGCTCCGGTACGCCGATGGGTCCCGTGCCCGGCCAAGGTCCGTCTCCCAAGCCGGGCCCGAGTCCTAAGCCGAGCCCCACGCCCGGCCAGGGTCCGAGCCCCAAGCCGAGCCCGACGCCGGGCCAGGGTCCGAGTCCCAAGCCCAGCCCGACCCCGGGTCAAGGTCCGAGCCCCACGCCCGGTCAGGGCCCGAGTCCCAAGCCCAGCCCGACGCCGGGCCAGGGTCCCTCACCCAAGCCAAGTCCCGGTCCATCGACGTCTACGCCAGGCCCGTCTGGAAGGCCGACCCCGGGTCCGTCGACCCAACCCGGTCCTGGTCGCGTCCCGGGTCCGGGCATGCCAGGTCGCCCCTCACCCGGCGTTCCGTCAGGCCCGCAGCCCGGCGGCGGCGGCACGCCGACACCTGGTGGCGGTGGTGGCGGTACTGGCCCGGGTGGCGGTGGTGGCGGTAATGCCGGCGGTGGTACCGGCCCCAGTGGCGGCCTTGCTGCCGCCGGCCACGGCGGAGATTGCTGCTGCTGCACCTCGGTGCTGGGCATCGTGTCGATGGTTTCGACGACGGCGACGACCGCAATAACAGCCATCACTGCAATTGCATCGATGGGCTCCAAGAGAGACTAGCGGCCGTGAACCCGGATATCAGTGTCGTCATTCCCGCGCACAACGAGCGATCGAGAATCGCTGAGACGATTCGGAGCGTTGCCCGCGCCCGTACCTCGGACGCGCGCGTCGAGTTCGTGATCGTCGACGATGCGTCAACGGATGATTCATTCGCGCGACTTGTATCGGCCGCTCCGGAACTGCTGGAGGAGCCGCGCATTGATATCCGGCTGGAAAGTCTCGCTGAGCGCACCGGCGTTTTCGGGGCGCGCAATCGGGGCGCGCAGACAGCGACCTCCGACGTGCTGTTCATCACCGACGCGCACGTTGAATTCTCAAGAGGATGGGATGAGGCGATCCTGCGGCAGATCCGACCCGATGTCATCCTGGCGGGAACGACGGTCCAGAAGTCGACGCCCTATCGAGGCTACGGCTGCCGGCTGCTGGTGCCTTTTATGGGTACTGCGTGGAATCGAGAGCCGGTGCACGCCGCCAGCTCGGTTGCAATTGCCACCAGCACGGCTACAGTCATAACGCGCGACCTTTTCGAGCGGTTGGGCGGCTACGACGATGGCATGCGGATCTATGGCGCCGGCGAACCGGAGTTCAGCGTTCGCGCATGGCTCCACGGCGCCGAGATCCAACTGTTGCCCGACCTCGAAGTGACCCATGAGTTCAAGACGCGCGAGCAACTGGCAGGTTTCCTCGATTCCATCGGCCGCTTCTGGGTGCACAACTGCCTGCGTTTCGGGCTGTTGTATCTCAGCGAGCTGGGGTGCCTGCAACTCTTGCGCTTTTACGCCCGAGCGTTCCCGGAGATCTTTCCGGATGCGGTACGCATGGTCAGCCAGAGCGATGTATGGGAGCGCCGTGCGTTGCTTGAAGAACGTCGCCAGCGATCGTTCGAATGGTTCGTCGAGTATTTCGGTCTCAGGGATCAGTTGGGGAACGAGATCGTGTAAGGACGCGGCCCGGAAAGGGGGAGCGGATGCCAACCAAGAAGCGACGCGGCCGCGCGCATGCGCCTGCCCCAACGAAAGCCGCACGAACGAAGACAGCTCACGAACCGGCGGCCACGCCCCGGAAAGGCCGTCGCACGGCTAAAGCGGCGGCCGAAGCGGCGGCGAAACATATTCCCCCCGCGACGACAAAGCCGACGAAGAAGGCCGCGCGTGCAGTTAAGACGCCGGTGGGAGCGACACCGCCAGAAGTCATGACAAGGCCGGCGCCGCCCGCCCCGGAAAGAGCGGCAGTAAACACCGCCGCGCCTGCAGCGGGCGCAACGCTGCCGACGCTGGTTGCGGCTAAGAAGGCCGGGCCTGCAAAGCCGGCACCGATTCCAGCAAAATCGCCGGCTAAAGCGGTGACGACCGTGAAGCCGCCGGTCATCAGGCCGGGTGGTCCGGGAATTGGGCCGGTCGCGCCGCCCCCCCCGCCGGTGACGCTGATGCCGGAGATCGACCTGCAACAGGGCATCGTCGAGATCCTGCGTCCGGACGACTTGCTGTCGCTGTGGATCGAATTCCGCAATCTGAAACTCGACAGGTCGGATCCCAAGAACCCGAAGATCGTGCCGGTCGTAGTCAAGGGCGTCGCGAAGACCGGATTCATGATTGTGTCGTTCGCGCCGCAGAGCATTCTCGAGCAGGCTTACTTTGAGACGGGGAATATAACGGCGAATCCTCCGTTCGATGCGGGCGCTCCCGCGCTTCCGCCGGGCACCGATCCGCTGCCCGCGCCGGGAAGTGTTCCGGCGTACATCTCGAACTTCAGTCGCCTGGTCTTTCGGATTCCGGCGAGCATGAAGGCGATTCCTTACACCATCGCATCGCTGCTTGACTGGTCGAAGCTGGAGCTGGTGGTATCGCCGCTGGCGTTGGGCAAGGAGCTGCCTCCGCCGATCACCGCCCCAGGCCCGCTGCAGACGGCGATTGAGCTTCCGTGGAGAGTGGTGCTGTCTCCGGGCAATGGAGTGGGCTGGTCGCACTCAACCGCGCCTGAGACCTTCGCCGGACGCACGGCACTGTGGCACACCCGGCTCAGCAAGGTCCGCACTGTTACCTCCGGCGGAACAACTACGCGCGTGCTCGCGGAAGCCAGCACAACGAACACGATTCCGCTACGCGCGATATGGTCGCCCGATTTTGTGGACCACGGCGCGATACCGCCGCTGACGGAGGAGACGCCTTTTCGGGCCTCGCTCAATCCGGGCGATCGCATGCAGTTGGTCATCCTCACCGCGGGTACGCTCGGCTATTCGCTGGGTGTCGACAGCCCCTGGGTGCCGCAGCCCATCCAGGCGAGCCGCTTGTTCCTTTCAAGCCTCGGCGGCTGGCTGAGTTCGCGAGGAAGTTGGCCAACCCCGGTCAACTATACGGACACCGCTGGAGCGCAGCAGACGCTCGACCTGACGGAGTGGGTGCACCAGGCAACGCTGGCCCGCGATCAATATGTCAAGGTCGTCTACGCCGGATATCTCTATCCGTTCGGCCACAAGGCGTCGCTCATCAAGGTGACGGAGCGCAAGGTTGTGCCGCCGGACGGAGGCACGGTGAGCCAGACAACGGCTTACCTGCGCCAGCATATGTACATCGTGGTGCGGGAGCCAGAGAAGACCTATGGCGCTGAGCCTTTTCTCTATGCCAAACGGGAGATGCCCTTCTGGCAGAGCGTTCGCATCAAGACCATCGTCACGCCGGACATCAATCCGCCGGTGCTGCTGCCCGGGGGCACTCCCGCTCACAGCTCCTTCTGGATTGTGGTCGATGGCAGCAACTTCAACTTTCATCTCTCCGCGACCGACCTTGCGGGCAAGAGCATTGACTTCCTGGCGCCGCTGATCTTCATGAGCCTGGATGAGCAGGATCTGACAGGTTTGCAGTCCACATATGCGGGGTCCGGAACGGAGCGGCTGTGTTCGGTCAAGAGCCAGAAGGTTGCGTACGCTGATCCGTCCGCAGGCGATACCACGCTCAAGACGACGGAGCTCTATTTCACCACGGAGATCATCCTCAGAACCCAGCCGTACACGGTAGCGCCGTTCCTACCCACGCTCGATCAAGCCACGGTCAGCGTGCCGGTGGTGGAAGAGATCCTGGGCGATACGACACCGCTGTCCATCAGTCTCTATCAGCCGTATCTGCAGAGCGGCCTGGACGGCAACGCCGGCGTGTATGCGGATATTGACGGAACACAACCCTCGCTGACCTTCAGCGCGGCCCAGTCCGGAGGTTTGGGGACGCCCAATCTCACGCTCACGGCATTATCCGCGAGAAAGGGCCTGGTGGCAGGGAAGGCTTCTGATGCCGCTCAGGGCCTGATCGCGCCCATGGATTTCTTCACCGATCTCAACGCGCAGTTATTCGGCACCATACCGCTGAAGGACCTTATCCCGGTCAACGCGCAGAACAAAGCTCCGGCGGCGCAGAATGCTCCGGAGATTCGCACGGTGCTGACGCCGAACCACAAGCACCCGACAGCGGTTGTAACCAAGATTCTATGGAGCCCGCAACTGCAGGACTACGCGCAACCGCCGGTCAAGATCGAGTTCAACCAGAACGGCGCGCAATCGGCGCTCAACTTGCGGACGACGCTTACCCGCAGCCTGACCGGCGCAGCGCCGAAGTCCCAGGTGTTTGGAGAGCTTACAAATTTCCAGCTCAACCTGCTCGGGGTTGTCGAGCTCACCATCAATTCCCTCAAATTCACTTCGAACAATGGGCAGAAGACCATCGTCAAGGCTGCTCTGCCGAGCAGCTCTCCCATTCAGTTCGTCGGCCCGTTGTCATTTGTGCAGACGTTAGCCAACATTCTTCCTCCGGGTATCTTCGGCGGCAAAGGGCCATCGATCGACCTGGGACCTTCGGAGATCACGGTAAGTTACACGCTCGGATTGCCGCCCGTTTCGATCGGGGTCTTCTCGCTCGAAAACATCTCGATCACGACCGGTCTCGACCTGCCATATCTGGATGGGAAACCAGGGTTTGAGTTCGCCTTTGCCAAGCGGAAGTCGCCCTTCCTCATCACCGTGGAGTGCCTGGGCGGCGGCGGGTTCGTGCACCTGATTGTGACCGCCGACGGCGTGCAGATGGTGGAGGGCGCGCTGGAATTCGGCGGAGAGTTTTCCTTCGATGTCGGGATTGCCTCGGGCGGCGTGCATGTCATGGCCGGAATTTACTTCCAGCTCACCGGCACGTCTTCGGACCTGACGGGCTTCGTCGATATCGGCGGCGAGGTTTCAGTGCTGGGGATCATCTCCATCTCCATCGACCTGAACCTCAGCCTGAGCTATCAGACGTCCAACGGCAAGAGCATGGTGCAGGGCCGCGCCACACTCACCATCTCCATTCACATTATTTTCTTCAGCGTGTCAGCCAGTATTTCGGTGGAGAAGAGCTTCGGCAGCAAGCCCGGAGATCCGCGCGTAGACCAGGTGCTTACCGCGGAAGATTGGTCAGATTACGCCGCCGCGTTTGCCTGAAGGGAGGAAGAATGGCCAGTCAGACCTTAACCTTTACCGCGACGCCCAACGGCGTGACCCAGCACAAAACGCTGCGCGTGTCGCTGTACCTTACGCCGCGCCTGGACGGTGGCGCGACGCTTGCGGAGTTCAAGGATTTTCTCGACTGGCCCGGGAAGATCCAGAAGAACGGATTGAAGTTTACGTTAGCCTGCGGAACAAAGACGGCAACCGTAGCGGCTTCGCGCGCGGTGCTGCGGTCCGATGTGTGGCAGAGCATCTTTACCCCTGCAACCTATGTCGCGCCATTCCCAGTCACCGCTTTCGCAAATCAGCTCATCGTCTCCTATCCCGTGCGTGACTGTTTCAGCTATCTGAAGTTCGCCTATCAGTCGATGGGAGCAGGGAGAAGCACCCAGGATCAGCGCAGCCCTCTTGTTCCATTGCTGGAGTCACTGGCGTTTCGTAACGGCTCGAAATCGACCTTGTTCTCCGAGACCTCGCAGATACGAGTCACCATGTGGAACGAGCAGCATGCCGTAGGAGTGATTGCCGGCGCCCCAGTCACTGCGACCTCTGCTGCGGGCAATGGCTTCGCGCCTCCGGACGGCGTTCCCACCACGCTCACGGCGCCCAGCAACTTGCACGATGCCGCTACCCGGTTCGCGCTGTTTCATCACATTCCGCAGGCCCACAATCGCCCGCCTCTGCCGTCGACCCCTGCTGACTTCGCCAAGACGCTCGATTTCCATAAGGCGCTGACCGCGCTCAGTGCATATCCCGCGCTGCTTCGGGCGCTGGGCCTGGTATTTGATGTGGAGGTCCCCACGTCGTTATGCGCGGCTTCTCCGGCAGGCGGAGCTTACGGAACGATCGCTGTGAAATCGGTGACCGCGGGCTTCAAGTGGGCGCTCACCCCGGTCTTCGGGTTTCCCGCGACAGCGTACGTGGGCAGCGCCTCGGTTTTTCAGGCGGCCCCGGCAACGCCGCCGGCGGATGTGGCTGCGGGTAACTACCAGGCGGGAGATCTGATCGGCGGACTCCTGGCGCTGGGAGGGCAAAACTATCAATTGATGCAGGTCGATCTGGACGGCGCGATGCTCAAGGCGTTGGCGCTGGCAGACAACGTCTTCAATCCGGCATCAACTCCGCAGACGGCGGGAACTGATCTTCCCTCGTTGCGCTCCGCGGGGATTGGCCTGGTAGCCAATGGGCGGGGAGCGCAACTGCTGCAGGCCATCGGTCAGAACAATGCCTTCAGCCAGGCTCTCAGCACCAAGAGCGCGTTTCCGCGGGCCTTCAACGCACGGGATCTGGTGCGCGGCTTCCGCATCGATATCTATTCGCTACGCACAGGGAAGTGGTACTCATTGCACCGCCGCGATGCGACGTATCGGTTCGGAGCGCGCGGCGGTATCGTCATCCCCTCCCAGGACGAAGAGGGATTTCTGCAGCCAGCCGCCGCCATGCCGGCAGAAGACAAGACGCGCAAGCCGAACAAGATCGCGCAGGCGAACCACATTCCGCAGCCGAGCACCGACATTTTCTTCCACGAGCGTGTCTCTCGCTGGGATGGATGGAGTCTGAGCGCGACACGGCCGGGCGGTGTGCTGAACCGCAGTCCGGATCCGGCAAAGGCGACCGACGTCGATCCGACCATGAATCAGCCGATCACCCCGTTCAAGATGGTGACGGCGTTTACGGCGCGCCCGGGATCGCTGCCTGAGCTGCGCTTCGGCGACCAATATCGTCTGCGCGCACGCGCCGTTGACGTTGCAGGGAACAGCCTGCCGCTGAATGCGGGCACGCCGGCCATTGCTGCGCTTCCCGCCGACGGCGGGCTGCTGCCGTACTTCCGCTTCGAGCCGGTGGATGCTCCGCTGGTCGTGCTGCAGCAGCCGGCGACGGCCGGCGGCTCGCTCGAGCGTCTGGTGATCCGGTCCTATAACAACGATCCCTCACTGGATGCCGTTCCTACCTCAGCGATCGATGCCCGCCACATCGCTCCCCCGCGCACTTCGGTTCGCATGGCAGAGCAACACGGCTTGCTTGATGATGCCAGCGGTCATTTGCGTGGAGATGCTGGCACGTTTCACCAGATCGTCCAGCGCGACAACTACGAACTTCCGAAGCAGGGTGGTACGCCGCTCGATCCGGGAGCCCACCTGCAGGTCTCGTACCTGCCCGATCCTCTTTCGCGGGGCGCCGCGTTACGAGATCTGCCGAACACGCCGGACAACACCTACGGCAGGGTCGCCAGTAACGCATTGCGCTACGAGACGCTGCCGGACGTGCAGCCGAATACCGGCTCGGTGACATTTCTCGACTTTGGAGGAGCGTGGCCAGGGCGGCAATCGTTTCGCATGGTCATGCGCGAGGGCTCCGCTGCTCCGGCGTGGGATGCGGCCAATCGGGTGTTGACTGTCTCGTTACAGAAGTCCGCTGTCTCGGTCGTGTCGCTCAGCAGCTATCTCGCTCCGGGCGACCTCAGCATCATGGGCGTCTGGGGGTGGATCCGCGAGCTCTTCGAAGCCGCGGAAGTCGAATCGATGAGCAATAGCGGCGCGAGCATCACGGTGAACATGACCAGCGATACTCTTGCGCTGCTAACGCGGCTGGCGCTCGAAGGCGGCCACGAGATGCTGACGCCGTCGCGCACGTTGACGCTGGTGCATGCGGTGCAGCAGCCCCTGGGGCGGCCGGCCTTCCTCCAACTGCCGGTGGTGCATAGGCCCAGCGACCCGATTCTCGCCTCTACGCTGAACAATTCATTTACGCCGATCACCGCCTGGCGGAGTCAAGGATCGCACTCTGCCGTACTGCTGGGCGGACTCCAGATACACGGTGACAGCAGTGCGAAGATCGATCTCGAGGCAAGCTGGATCGAGGTCACGGACGACCCCGCACAGCCCGGGCCTACCGCCGCCTGGAACAACGGGCCAGTGGATGCGATTCCACTTGCCGACACAAGCGGCGGACCCATCGACGCGAACGGGGCAGCCACGCGCCTGGTTGCGGTCTACATTCCCAAGGTGGATGCGCTCTGGTTTTCTGCAGCCTTCGACGAGCTGGAGGGAGTGGAGAATCCGGGCCAGGTCGCCGCGCCGGTGCACTCCTTCAATGACACCAAACACAGGTGGGTCACCTACAAGGCCATCGCTACGTCGCGCTTCCAGGAGTATTTCCCCGCCAATCTGAGATTTACCCGCACCGGCGATCCTTTGGTTGTGGATGTTCCCAGCTCCGCGCGGCCGCTGACCCCGGAGATCGCGTATGTGGTGCCCACCTTCGGCTGGCAGGAGCAGGAGACGACGAACGTGAAGTCCAGCGTTCGCTTCGGCAACAGCATGCGCGTGTACCTTAACCGGCCGTGGTACTCCTCCGGCGAAGACGAACTGCTGGGCGTTGTTCTATGGCCCAGCAGCATAGCCTCACCGGACTACGCGACTCGGGAAAAGTACAAGCCATACTTCACGCAGTGGGGCAATGATCCGATCTGGCAGACGGGCGCGGTCGACGAGGTCCCCGATACCTATGACTTTCCCAATGCGAGTGCCACTGCCACCGGGCTGTCGCTCGAGGAAACGGCGCAGCCCTTTGACGTGGCCGGCCATACGGTGGAATACGACCAGGATCGGGGTCTGTGGTACTGCGATATTCAGCTCCAGAATCTCTCGTCCTATGCGCCCTTCGTGCGGCTGGCGCTGGCGCGCTACCAGACGCACTCGATTCAGGGTGTGGAGTTGTCGCGCGTGACGTTGGCAGATTTCGTGCAGCTGACGCCGGAGCGCTCCGCGGTCGTTAGTATCAATCCTACTCATCCTTCGCAGGCCCGCATCTTTATCGGCGGGCTGGCCCCGCAAGGCCCGCAGACCTCGCTGATCATCGTTTCCGTGGAGCAGCGCATCTCCGGAGTTCCGACCGATATGGGCTGGGGGCCTGCGCAAGCTGGTGCAGTCACGGTTACAGAAGATTCTCCGGCGCCGCAGCAGCCAGGCAGCGCACTGTGGTCCGGCAATGTGCAGTTCAAGAAAGCTCCGCCGCCGGGCGAGTTCCGCATCGTGGTGCACGAGTACGAGCGCATCCCCTTCCTGGATGACAGCGGCATCATCTTCGAGCCCAGGCTGGGTTTGCGCCTCATCTATGCCGCCATTGTGCCCTACGACTATCCCGCGCTGAGCCCGGAGGTACGCCCGAAATGAGCTACAACGGAGCATCGCACGCGCCGGTCGTCATGCTGGACGAATTTCTCGTCGCCGAGGAGTGGACGGGCCTGATGCAATACGTGTTCGATCATCGTGACGACTTCTGCGCCACGCGCGTGATGGGCAATAGCGGTGGCCATGAGGTGGACCGGGACTATCGCCGCTCGCGCGTTCTTTTCGATGTGGGAGGCTATCGCGATGTCTTCATCCAGCGCATCCTGACCTATCTGCCCCGCGTACTCTCCGGTCTTGGCTACGCGGAGTTTCCGGTCTCCGACGTGGAGGTGCAATTGACCGCCACCAACGACGGTGAGTTCTTCCGGAGACACAACGATAACGGCGCCGAGGCACTGCGCAACCGCCTGATCACCTTCGTCTACTTCTTCTATCGTGAGCCCCAGCCGTTTGCGGGAGGCGAGCTTTGCATCTACGACACGTCTTTCGAGGATGGCGAGTGCCTTACGACCGACTCATCCATCATGATCACGCCCACACAGAATCAAATGCTCTTCTTCATCAGCGACTACGTACATGAAGTGTTGCCCGTTCAGTGTGCATCGAACGATCTCTTCGATAGCCGTTTCACCGTCAATGGATGGTTACACGGATGATGACGCCATTTGGATATCCCATGGAGCTCTACCATTGTCTGCTCGACGAGCAGCCGCACTACCTTGTTCCCGCGCGGCTGCTGGAGGAGCAGGAGCCCGCCGCCGGGCTGATTGTGAACCCCAACTGCTGGTTTTCCTGGCACGGTCCTCTGCCGGCGGACAAAGGCGTGCGCATCGCCTTCGCGGAAGACTTTTGCCCGAGTGATTCGGTGGTCTGGGTGGATTCGCCATCGAGCAGCACCGTCTGGCCGTTCTGGGCAGGCCCCGAATACTGCGACTATCTCAGTGCAATGGCGCCGGGGTTCCCAGCACCTGTGGATCTGCCGGATCATGCGCTATGGGTGTTGCGAGCAGCCAATATTCTGGTGGATGCCGACCACGAGAACCGCCGCCGTCGAGACTGGTTGCGCACGGTGCGGGAGAAGGCCCCGCTCTTCGAGCGCGGATATGTGCCGGTTTCTGACCTCATTCATCCATTTCATATCGCAGCGCTGCGGCGTTACTACCGCTACCACACACGCGTCGGGTCTTTTCCGCTGGGCGATGAACAGGTAAGCCGCCGCTATGCTGCTCACAACGAGGCCGTGGCGCGCTTCTATCACCACCAGCTCACCGCGATGGTCAGCGACATGGCCGCCAACCTGGTCAAGCCGTCTTACAGTTACTTTGCCGCCTACCAGAGTGACGCGGAGCTTGACTGGCACACCGACCGGGAGCAGTGCGAATACAGCATCACGCTCTGCATCGACGCCTCGCCCGAGCCGGAAGATCAGAACCCGTGGCCGGTCGATCTGCAAACCCCCGATGGATTGTTACGCATCTGGCAACACATCGGCGACGGTCTGCTCTACCGTGGGCGCTACCTGCCCCATGCGCGACAGCGGCTGCCCTACGGGTATTCGTCATCGTCACTGATGTTCCACTACGTGGACGAGGAGCACGATGGCGCGCTCAATTGAAGCGAAGGAATCGCGGCCCAAGAAATCGCAGGCGAAGAAATCGCAGCCCAGGAAGCGGCGAAGCTCGCGGGCCGGCGAACAGGAACCGGAGGCGGCCGGCAAGCAGACTGGCCGCCGGTCAACGGCACGCAAGCATCGGGCCGCACATGTCCCGCGGGTCAGCGCGTGCCTGCTCTCCTGGAAGAGACCGCAGAACCTGCCCGTGATCATCGCAACGCTGCGGGAGGCTGGCTTCATCAACGAAATATTGATTTGGAATAACAATCCCGAACTGCGTGTCGAGGTGGATGATCCAATTACGCGGGTGATTGACTCCGAAGAGAACGCAATGTGCTACGGACGCTTCCTGTGCGCGGCGGAGGCACGGAACCGGGTCATCTACGTGCAGGACGATGACGCCGTGAACCACGACGTCGTCGGGCTATATCGCGAGTTTCTGGCGAATCCAGGGCGCATTACGCATGCTCTAAGCCCCAGCCACTATCAGCGGGGACGCAGGGAGATCTACGGTGCGGCCCATAACGCTTTGCTCGGCTGGGGAGCCTTCTTTCGTCGGGAGTGGATTTCAGTTTTCAACAACCTGCCCGCTTCGATCTTCCAGAACCCGCTTGTCCTGCGTGAGGCGGATAAGCTCTTCTCCATCCTTCTGGATCGGGAACACCATACCGTTCGTGGCGAGATCTCATTGCTGGATGGCCATTCGAATCCCGACCACTCTCTGTGGCTCGACCCGCTGAACCGGCAACACAAAGGTCTGGCCGTGCGCCAGGCTCTTAGTCTGCTGCGGCTTCGCAACGCGCCGGAATCTCCTGCTCCCTGGAACGTTGTCATCTCCTGCTACAACTACGGTTGCTTTCTGGCAGAGGCGATCGAGTCTGTTCTTGCCAGCGACGCTGACTACGGGATCCATATTGTGGATGATGCCTCCGAGGACGAGACGCCGGAGATCGCCGCCGACTACACGTCGCGATATGAACACATCCGCTATTTCCGCAACGCCGTGCGAAGAGGCCCGGCATACTCGCAGAACCGGGGGATCAGAGCCTGCCGCAGTCCGTTCATCGTACTGCTGGATGCGGATGACCAGATTGGTCCCGACTATCTGTTTGAGGCGCAGCGGAAGTTCGAGCAGGGCGCCGACGTGGTGAATCCCGACGCGACCCTTTTCGGAGCCCGCGAGGGGTGCTGGGTGGTTCCCGACGTGACCACGCTCGAGATGCTGCTGAAGCGGAACTCCGTGCACAACTGTGCGGCCTTTCGCCGCGAGCTATGGCAGCGTGCCGGCGGCATCGATGAGCACATGCCGCGCTGGATGGATCATGAATTCTGGATCCGCGTCGCGGCCCAGAACGCGATCATCGAGCCGCTGCATGGGGGGCACTTTTTCTACCGCCAGCACGAGCAGTCTCTCTCGCGATCGGCCGCGCCGCGTGTGTGGCGGAGTCCCATGAACTGGGTGTCGGAAGAAGCTGATTGACTTGCCCCGTAGGTGAATGCGGCCGGCGTGCGCAATGCAAGGTTGTCGACAGGGAGGGTGTATGCGGATAGCCGTTCTCGGTGGGGATGGATATTGTGGCTGGGCGACGGCGCTCTATCTTTCGGCCAAGGGCCACTCAGTCGCCATCGTCGACAACTTCGCTCGGCGGCAGTGGGACCATGAACTTGGTGTGCAGACGCTCACGCCGATCCGCCCGCTCGCCGAAAGGCTGAATGCGTGGTATCAACTCACCGACAGACCTGTCGATCTCTTCGTGGGGGATGTCACGGACTACGACTTTCTCTCTTCGACCATCCGGAGTTGCGAGCCGGAAGCGATCGTCCACTTCGCCGAGCAGCGGTCCGCGCCCTACTCGATGATTGACCGGAAGCACGCAGTGTTCACCCAGATGAACAACGTGGCTGGCACCCTGAATCTGCTCTACGCCGTCAGGGAGCTGCAGCCGGGCTGCCACATCGTCAAGCTGGGAACCATGGGCGAGTACGGCACGCCCAACATCGATATTGAAGAGGGCTTTCTCACCATCGAACACAACGGCCGCAAAGACACCCTTCCATACCCAAAGCAGCCGGGGTCCTTCTATCACCTCTCCAAGGTGCATGACAGCCACAACATCATGTTCGCTTGCAGAGTGTGGGGCCTGCGCGCTACCGATCTCAATCAGGGCGTGGTGTACGGAACGCTTACCGATGAAGTGCTGATGGATGAGGCTCTGATCAATCGTTTCGACTACGACGAGATCTTCGGAACGGTATTGAACCGTTTCTGCGCCCAGGCAGCGGTCGGCTGTCCACTTACGGTCTACGGCCGGGGCGGCCAGACCCGCGGATTTCTGGATATTCGCGACACAGTCCGCTGTGTGGAGCTGGCCTGCCTGCATCCCGCCCGGCAAGGGGAGTTCCGCGTATTCAATCAGTTCACCGAGGAGTTCTCAGTCCTGCAACTGGCAGAGGGCGTCAAGTCGGTAGCCGCGAAAATGGGCCTTGCAGTGCAGTTCGAATATCTTCCTGATCCTCGCGTCGAAGCGGAATCGCACTACTACAACGCGAAGCACTCCAAGCTCAGTGATCTCGGGCTGGAGCCACACCTGCTCTCCCGATCTCTGCTCGATTCGCTGATCAATGTCGCGATGCGTTATCGCGATCGCATCGACCCGGCATTGTTTGCGCCCCAAGTGGATTGGAGGGCTGCACGGAATGTGCGGCGGACTGGAAGCAAGGCGACCGGTGAGCCGCTCTTCGTGAACGAAACGGCCTGACGGATCAAGGGATGTGACGGAGTGTTGTACCTGAACAGGTTCGCTTATCTGGCCTCACGATCATGAAAGATGTGCCGTCCGGCGATTGAAGTAAAATGTGGGCCAATGGAGAAGCCGCGTATGAAACAGTTCAAGTTCTTCTTGGTTGCAGTTGGAACATCGGCCGGCTTTGTGGCCCTCATTGCCGCTGCAGGAGGACGCGCGGCTGACCAGCCAGCCACGAACTTTGTTACCACAGTTCCTCATGGATACCGCGACTGGCAGTGGGTTTCGTCGGCCCATGAAGCTGGCAATCTCAACAGTTTAGGTGCCGTCCTGGGCAACGATGTAGCGATGAACGCCTACCGGAAAGGGAAGCTTCCGTTCCCGGACGGCGCGATCATTGCTGCTTTGCACTACCGCAATGTCGCCTCGGACGAAAACAACAAAGTGTTCGGCCGCGTCCAATCTTTCGTTCCTGGCACTCCCACGAACATTCAGTTCATGGTCAAGGATTCAACAAAGTACGCCGCAACCGGCGGCTGGGGCTTCGGGCATTTCCAAGACGGCAAACCTGGAACTGCGGCGTTTATGAAGAGCTGCTTCCCCTGCCATGAGAAGGCGAAAGCGACCGATTTTGTCTTTACCCGTTACGCACCTTGATGTGAAAACTGAAGCAATAAGGATCAGTCGCCGCACACAATTCAGCCCTTTTGTTTAGGTTGTGCAGGCTATCCTACCCTCAAGCTCGGTCTCCTCAAGCTCGGCCCGTGCACCTTTGCCATACAGGTTGCTGCGAGCGCTGTCCATCCAGTCTGATGGCTTGCTCCGATGCCTCTCCCGGTATCTCCGCAAAAGTACTCGTTAAAGAGCACAAGATCGCACCAGTGCGGGTCGCTGATGTAGCGCTGCTCGTCTCCGTGCGCGGCACGCCGGCCAGTATCATCGCGCAGGAACAAGCTGACCAGCCTGCGCGCGATCTCCTCTGCTACCTCCAGGAGTGTCATTTGGTTGCCGCTGCCGGTGGGACACTCGACCTTGAATTCGTCGCCGTAGACGGCGTGATACCGCTCGAGGGCGTTCAGCAGCAGAATGTTGACCGGAAACCAGACCGGTCCTCGCCAGTTGCTGTTACCCCCGAACATGCCGCTGTCTCCCTCACCTGGCACGTACTTCACGGTCAGCGTCTGTCCAGCCAACTGGACCCGGTACGGATGCTCTTCGTGGTAGCGGGAGAGCGCGCGGACACCGTGAGCCGAGAGGAACTCCGTTTCGTCAAGGACACGCGTCAGGATGCGCAGCAGGCGCTCCTTGGGAGCTAATGCAATGAAGTGGCCGGCGAACAGCGGGTCGTCTGTCTCGGCCTGCGTCACGTAGCGTGCGAGTTGCGCCTTATTCTTCAGGAACCAATTCATCCGCCGGCGGAATCCCGGCAGCCGTTCAATTTCTTCCTCGTGCAGGACGCCAATCGCGTATAGCGGCACGATGCCGACGATGGAGTGGACATTGAGCGGCTTCGGCTGAGCGCCCTCCACTCTCAACTGATCGAAATAGAAGCCTTCCTCCTCATCCCACAGGCCTGTCCCGCCTAATCCGTTGATGGCGTCGATGATGGCAATGAAGTGTTCGAAAAACTTGCTCGCGATGTCCTCATACGCCGGCCGCGTCTGCGCAAGCTCAATCGCGATGGTCAGCATGGTGGAGCAGTACATGCCCATCCAGGCGGTGCCATCGGCCTGGATCAGGTGGGTGCCGTTCGGTAGTTCGGTGGATCGGTCGAAGACGCCGATGTTATCCAGCCCGAGGAAGCCGCCGCCGAAGAGGTTGTTGCCGCGCTCGTCATTCCGGTTTACCCACCAGGTGAAGTTCAGCAGAAGCTTCTGAAAGCATCGCTCCAGAAAGTCCAGATCCTTGATGCCGCCATTTCGGCGAGCGGCTATCTGATACACGTAGTACACCGCCCACGCGTGGACCGGCGGGTTCACGTCGCTGAAGGCGAATTCGTATGCCGGCATCTGTCCATTGGGGTGCAGATACCACTCGCGCAACAGCAGGAGCAACTGACTCTTCGCATACTCCGGATCGATCTCCGCCATGGGTATCATGTGAAACGCAGAATCCCATGCGGCAAACCACGGATATTCCCACTTGTCTGGCATGGAGAGCACATCCCGGCAGAACAGATGCCGCCAATCGGCATTGCGCCCCTTGAGCCGCTCCCGTGGAGGCGCTGGCTGAGCTGGATCGCCCGCCAGCCAGCGTTCAGAGATGTAATAGTAGAACTGCTTCGTCCACAGGAGCCCGGCATAGGCTTGACGTGAAACGTTGCGCTCATCGTCGCTGAAGCTCTCCGGAATGCGCTGCGCATAGAACTCATCCGCCTCCGCCCGCCTGCGCGCGAAACACTCCGAGAAATCCGCAACGTTCATCGCTGCCGGCTCGCCGCCATCTTCGCGGACCAGCCGCAGGCACAGTGTCGCGCTGTCCCTCACCCCAAGCCGCAGCCGATAGACCATGGCGGCCTTGGTGCCGCGTCGCTCCGGATTGACGGCCTCCTTTTCGCCCCGTACGAGATAGCGGTCGAAGGCATCTTTCGAATAACCTTGCATGCCCCGGTAGTTGCCGTCGAGCCTGCGGATGTTCGTATCGTTCTCTGTGAAAACCACTTCGTCAATCTGCGGCCCTCCCTGCTCCGCGATGGCGTAGAACCCAAACCGGCCTAGCACTTTATGGTTCGCAACCACTGTGCCGCCGTTTCGATCCTCAAGCTTCATCCACGGCCGGGTCTCTTTCCCTGGCTCCGGGTTGTGCCACGACCAGTTGTTGCGCAGCGTAAGTGTGGGAACCACCGTCAGCTCGGCTGCCTCCGGCCCCCGATTGGAGATCGTGAGCCGGATCAGCATATCTTCCGGCGCGCACTTCGCGTACTCCACCTGTACGTCAAAATAGCGCTCTTCGTCGAAGATGCCGGTGTCCAGCAATTCGTATTCCGGTTGGCCAAAGCCGCGGCCGCGGTTCGTCGCGACCAGGTCCTGGTAGGGAAACGCACGCTGGGGATACTTGTAGAGCGCCTTCGCGTAGGAGTGAGTCGGCGTCGCGTCCAGGTAGTAGTACTGCTCCTTCACGTCCTCGCCGTGATTGCCCTCCGTGTTGCCGAGTCCAAACAGCCGTTCCTTCAAGATGGGATCGTTACCGTTCCACAGAGATGTGGAAAAGCACAAACGACACTGCCGATCGGTCCAACCGAGCAGACCATCCTCTCCCCATCGATAGGCGCGGTAGCGCGCCATATCGTGCGTGAAGGTCCAGGCATTGCCGTCCGCCGAATAATCCTCGCGCACTGTACCCCACTGCCGCTCCGGCAGGTACGTACCCCAGCGCTGCCAGTCCTCTTCGCGTTGCGCGGCTTTCAGTAGCCGTCCGTCCTCTTTTGTTTCCGCCAATCGGATCCTCCCGCACGTTCGCCGGATCATTCTAGATGCCGGTTGGGCGTTCTCTTCAGGGCAATTGCGGTGGGGAGCCCGGCCGCCCTTGGAAAACAGAAAAAGTACTTGACGGATATCGCATATTGCGATATACATATTGCAAATAGTGATGTATGAAGCTCGCCGACAAAATCCGGTATCTCAGAGAGATTGAGGGGAATCTTCGCGGGCTGAACCGCGCCATGACCCAGCAGGAGCTGGTGCGCGCCATCGCCGGCGAGATGGACTCGTCACTCAGTCAAAGCTATCTGTCGCAGATCGAGAGCGGGGCGCGTCCGCACCTCACCAATACCAGCCGTCTGCTGCTGGCGAAGTTCTTCAGGATTCATCCTGGATACCTGGTTGACGATCCGGAAGGCTACCATGCGGAACTGCTCAGCGATCTTCGAACCCACGAGGACAAGCTGGATCTCTGGCTGATAGCCGGCTCCGATCGTTTCCGCAAGGATGTCGATCTGTGCAAGGCCCTGCGCACGGTGGCCCTTCACCATGACTCCCGCGGCTGCCTTCTTCTGCTGGAAGCAGTGCTTGAGACCTCCGGGCTCGCCGAGCGGCTTTTGGAGGTCCTGCGACCCGGAACGGGATCGAATGCCGCCGAACGCCTGCGGGTAAGCACCATGCAACACGCTCCGGGCGAAACCAGGCCGCCCTTCGCCAAACCCAGACGCAGACTGGCGGAGCCTCGAGCCAACGGGAGCAGAAAACCGTCCCCACGGGAGAAGAGGTCATGAACGCGGAAAGTTTATATCTGGCGTGCTTCATCATCGGGCTGATCCTATGCCTCCTGTCGGTGCTTGGCGGGATGGGACACATTCACGGCGGCCACTTTCATTTCGGCAGCCACAGTGGGCATCTTGCGGTCGGGCATGCTGGAGCGCCCGGCCATCTCACGCACCCTGCATCTGCTCACGTGCCCCCGCATGCGCCTTCGGTGGCAACGGCCCGATCGGGTAGAAGCAGCGCACGCGGCATGTCGCCGGTGAATGGCTTTACCATCACCGCCTTTCTCTGCTGGTTCGGCGGCACCGGCTATCTGCTGCGCACGCACAGCAGTTTCGCGGCTTTGCTCGTGCTGCTGCTTGCAAGCGTGAGCGGCCTGGCGGGAGCGGCGGTGGTCTTCTGGTTTCTCAGCGCCGTCCTGCTGCCGCATGAGCGTACTCTCTCGGCGGAGGATACGGAGATGATCGGCGTCGTTGGCACGGTGAGCGGGGCGCTGCGTCCTGGGGGAACCGGCGAAATCCTTTTCTCGCAGCTGGGCGTGCGGAGATCCGCGCCGGCGCGCAGCGAGGACAACCTGACCATTGAGCGGAACGCGGAGGTCATCGTCATGCGCTACGAGCATGGCGTCGCCTACGTGCGCCGCTGGGAAGATCTTGCGCCATAACCGACTGCCGTTGTCGTGCATGGCCGGTTTGCATGTTTAGGCCGTTTGCCAATTCACCGTTTTGCCGTTTCACCCGGAAAGAGGACTTATGTCGAACTCCATCATCGTCGTCATCGGATTGGCGGTGCTCGCCACGCTGGTGCTGTTAACCCTGCTGGCTAAGATGTTTCGCAAAGCCGGCCCCAACGAAGCGCTGATCGTGTATGGTTTCCGCGGGCCGCGGGTCATCAAGGGCCACGGCGCCGTAATCTTTCCCATCGTGGAGCACGCACGCGAGCTGTCCCTGGAGCTGATGAGCTTCGATGTGGCTCCGCAGCAGGACCTCTACACCAAGCAGGGAGTTGCGGTTACGGTCGAAGCCGTCGCGCAGATCAAGGTGCGGTCCGACCAGGAATCCATACTCACCGCGGCTGAACAGTTCCTGACCAAGACGCCGGACCAGCGCGAAGGTCTCATCCGTCTGGTGATGGAAGGCCATCTCCGCGGAATCATCGGGCAGCTTACGGTGGAGCAGATCGTGAAGGAGCCGGAGATGGTGGCGGACCGGATGCGTTCCACCTGTGCCGATGATATGAGCAAGATGGGGCTTGAGGTCGTAAGTTTCACCATCCGCGAGGTCCGCGACAAGAACGAGTACATCACCAACATGGGGCGGCCGGACATTGCGCGCATCCGGCGTGACGCCGAGATCGCCTCCGCAGAAGCCGAGCGCGATACCGCGATTCGCCGCGCCAACGCTCTGAGAGAAGCCGCCATCGCGAAGGCAGCGAGCGATCAGGATCGTGTGATTGCGGAGACCGCATCGCTGGCCAAACAAGCCGAGGCACAGCGGGACCTGGACATTCAGAAGGCGCAGTTCAGCGAACAGAGCCGCCGGCAGGAGGCGCAGGCCGACAAAGCCTATGAGCTCCAGACCAACGTGATGCAGCAGAAGGTGATCGCCGAGCAGGTGAGGGTGCAGCAGATTGAGAAGGAGGGCCAGGTCAAGGTGCAGGAGGCGGAGATCCTTCGTCACGAGAAGGAGTTGATTGCCACCATTCTCAAGCAATCGGAAATCGACCGGCAGCGCATCGAGAACCTGGCGAACGCAGAGCGTGCACGACTGATGGCCGAAGCTGAGGGCCGCGCGTCGGCGATCCGCGTGCAGGGCGAGGCCGAAGCGGCCATCATCTTCCAAAAGGGTGAGGCCGAGGCCAAGGCCATGAACGTGAAAGCAGAGGCCTATCAGGAATGGTCACAGGCGGCGGTGGTGGACAAGCTCATCACCAACATGGCGGATGTGGTACGCGCCATGAGCGAGCCGCTCAGCAAAGTCGACAAGATCACCATCGTTTCCACCGGCGCGAATGGGAACATCGGCGCTCACAAGCTGACCGGTGAAATGACCGAGATCGCTGCACAGGTTCCCGCGTTGTTCGAGGCGCTGAGTGGCATGAAGATGACCGAGCTGATGAGCAACGTGAAGCAGATGGCCGCCCGCAACAACGGCGACAATTCGAACCACTAGCTAAACCAGGCCCGCGCCGGAGCGTACTTCGGCGCGGCCGAGCGTTAAGGAGGGAAATCATGGCACTACTAGAGAGAGTCGCAACACTACTGCGCGCCAACATCAATGACTTGATCGATAAGGCGGAGGATCCGGAAAAGATGTTGAAGCAACTCATTCTCGACATGGAAAACCAGCTTCTGCAGGTTAAAACGCAGGTAGCCATCGCCATTGCCGATCAGCATCTTCTGGAGAAGAAGAAGCTGGAGCATCAGGAGGCCACGACTACCTGGAAGGAGAAGGCCAGTCTGGCCGTGCAGAAGCAGCGTGACGACCTTGCACGCGAAGCGCTCGGCCGCAGCCTGAGCCACACCCAGATGGCAAGCGGTTTTGCGCAGCAGGTTGAGGATCAGTCTGCGGAAGTGGATCTACTCCGCTCAACGTTTCTCAAGCTCCAGGCGAAGCTCACCGAAACCAGGCATCGTTGCGATCTGCTGATTGCGCAACATCGGCGGGCACGCGCAGTGGGCAAGGCGCACCAAGCGCAGGGGATCATCGACACGGACAAAAAGACCGCATCCATCGACCGGTTCAAATCACGGATTCAGGCCGAGGAAGCCAGCAACCATGCAGAGCATGTGCTGGAGAATCCTGGTTCGCTTGAGGATCGATTTGCTCTACTCGAAAGGGAACAGCAGATTCAGGCTCTGCTCGAGGATCTCAAGAGCAAGCAGGCAAGATCCGCTTAGAGGGATTGGGGCCTCTCGATCGGGAAGGCGAACAACGACGTGCGGCAGTTAATCCATCGGCCGGCGTAGTGTCTCCGGCAGCGTGAGGGCGATGGCCGCGGCCGCAAGGAAGGCAATGGAGGTGAGCGCCAGCGCGGAACCGATACCTCCGGACAGTGACGCTCTGCCGACCAGGTACGGCGCGGCTGCGCTTACGATGCGGCCCGTGTTGTAGGAAAAACCCATGGCCGAGCCGCGCAATGCCGTGGGAAAGAGCTCGCTGGCGATTACCGCAAAGCCGCTGAAGTAGCCCGAGCCCCAGAAGCCAACCAGCGGCCCCAACCAGAGCAGCGCGTCTGCGCTGTTGGCGCGGGTGTACACCTGCACGACCAGTGCTGCGATGAGCAGATAGCCGATGTACGTGCGCTTACGTCCGAACCGGTCGGCAAGTACGCCAAAGCTCACATAGCCCAGGAAGGTGCCGGCCTGCATCAGGATGGTCCACGTGGAAGTCTGCACGATACTGAGCCCGCGCCCGCCCTGCGCCTGCGGCAGAGAGAGGAACGCGGGCACCCAGAAGAAAAGTCCCCACCAGGCGAAAAGGGTTGCCCCGTTCATGAGCGTGGCGGACGCTAAACGTCGCCCCAACTGTCCGCGAAAGAGCACGCGGAAGGGCGTGGAAGCGGCATTCACAGATCGCCACCCTTCAGGCTCCTCCACTTTGCGACGGACCCACACGGCGAAGAGGGCGGGCAGCACCCCGGCAAAGAAAACCGGCCTCCACCCGAAATGCGGCAGCAGGATGGCAACCAGCGCCGCCCCGAGCGCGTAGCCAACCGCCCAGGAGCTCTGCACGAGCGCCAGCGCCTTACCCCGGTGTTCATCCGGCCACGACTCCGCAACCAACGCCGCGCCCGCCGCCCATTCGCCGCCCATTCCAAAACCAAGCAGGACGCGGCAGATCGCCAACTGAACGGCTGTATGGACCAGGCCGCAGAGACCGGTGCAGATGCAGTAGGTGAGCACGCTTGTCGTGAGCGCACGGGTGCGCCCAAAGCGGTCCGCCACGCGGCCGAAGAGCGTACCGCCGATGGCTGCAGCCACCAGCGTCGCGGACATGATGAGCCCGCCGGTCGCCGACGACATGTGCAGGTCGGCCTGCATATGTGAGAGCACCAGCGCGTAGAGCATGACATCCATGCTGTCGAGCATCCAGCCGAGGGACGCCGCCAGCAGCACACGGCGCTGCGCGGGCGAGGCATCGCGCAGCCAGGAAAGAAAACCTGCGCGCGTAGGCAGGGAAGAGAGTGATCTCAGTTGTGCCTCCCCTTGCCAGAGATAGTAGTCTAAGGCGAATTCCGCGCGCGCGCCTTCTCCACGATTTCTATGCCCATACTTCTCACGGCCGGGGCCAACCATCGCGGTCTTACGGTTCAGGAGCCTCTTCTTCATGCGCGTTGCCATCGATAGCGGCGGCACCTTCACCGACTGCGTTTATGTAAAGGACGGCGCGGTCGCGATGCGCAAGGTGCTCTCGACTCCTGACGATCCCGGCGCCGCGATCCTCGGTGTGACGCGGCAGATTGCCGGAAGTAGTCGCCTGCTTTCTCTGAGGCACGGCACCACGGTCGGGACCAACGCCATGCTGGAACGCAAGGGCGCCCGTGTAGCCTTTGTGACCACGGCCGGCTTTGAAGATACGATTGCTATCGGCCGACAGGCGCGCCGTTCACTTTACGACTGGTTCGACACGCCGGAGCCGTGCATCGTTCCCAGCGAGCTGCGTTTCGGCGTAGCAGAGCGTACTACGGCGGAAGGCATCATACTGCGTGCCCCGGCCGCAGGCGAGCTTGACGCGCTCTGCGATGCCGTCCGCGAGAGCCGCGCCGAAGCCATCGCACTTTCGTTGTTGTTCTCCTTTGTGAATGACAGCAACGAGCGCGCGGTCGCTGCCGCTCTCTCTCGGCTCGGTCTCCCTCTTTCGATCTCTTCCCGCATACTGCCCGAGTTCCGGGAGTATGAACGTGCCTCGACGATCGTCGTCAATGCCTACCTCGCGCCCAAGGTGGGTACGTATCTGCGCCACCTCGACAACTCGCTCACCGCGACCTTTCCCGCGACGTCGTTCGCGATCATGCAGTCTTCAGGCGGCGTCGTATCTGCTTCGCTTGCGGCGGAGGAACCCGTGCGCACGCTGCTTTCTGGGCCGGCGGGTGGCATCATCGGAGCGCACCGTATCGCCACTCTGGCAGGCTTCTCAAAGATCATTTCCTTTGACATGGGCGGCACCTCAACGGACGTGGCCCTCATCGACACCGCGGAGGGAGGGACGCACACCACGAACGAAGCGGTTGTGTCCGGCACGCCCGTGGCCGTGCCGATGCTCGACATCCACACCGTGGGTGCAGGTGGCGGCTCGATCGCGCGTTTTGACGCCGCCGGTCTTCTGCATGTCGGGCCAGAGTCCGCAGGTTCTGTCCCCGGGCCCATCTGTTATGGCCGTGGGGAGCGGCCGACGGTCACGGACGCCAACCTTCTGCTCGGCCGGCTTGACCCGGAGAATTTCCTTGGCGGCGCCATGTGGCTGGATGAGGAACGAGCGCGGCGCTACACCGGGCAAACCGCAGGTGTCACGGGATCGCTCGAAGCCTTCGCTGCAGGCGTACTGCTTCTGGCTGAGGCTTCGATGGAGAAGGCCATCCGCGTCATCTCCGTCGAGCGCGGCTATGATCCACGGGAGTTCACGCTGCTGTGCTTTGGTGGCGCCGGCCCGCTGCACGCCTGCGCCCTGGCACGCTCGCTCTCGATACCGCGTGTGCTGGTGCCGCGCATGCCGGGTGCGCTCTCGGCCATCGGCATCCTGCTCGCCGACACAGTGCGCGACTACTCGCAAACCGTCATGCGGAGGTACGATGCTTCCGCGCTCGCAGAGACCTTTCGCGAACTGGAAGCGCGCGGGAAGGCAGAAGCCGTGCAGCAAGCCCGACCTGCGATGGTGTCCCGTTCCGTGGATCTTCGCTACGTAGGCCAGGGTTATGAGGTGAATGTTCCGGCCGGAGAAGACGCACTGGACCGCTTTCACGAGACACATCGGCGGCGTTATGGGTATGCGGATCAGGAGCGCGCGGTGGAAGTCGTCAATGTGCGCGTGCGTGTCTCAGTGGCTGCCGAACCGATTGCGTTCGCCGCCGAGCCGCACGTTTCGGGCGACGGTACGCAGGCGATCGAGAAGATGCACCGTGTCTACTTCGATGGCGGCTTCGTCGAAACACCGGTCTTCGCACGTGAACATCTGCGGCATGGCGACCGCTTTGCGGGGCCCGCGATGGTCACGGAATATAGCTCCACCACCGTGGTTCCTCCCCGCGACACCGTCACCGTCGATGCTTACGGCAATCTGATCATCGAGGTCTCTTCGCAATGAGCGGACCATGCGTCGCGACGTCATCATCCCCGATAAACCAGATTGACGTCGCCATTTACAAGAGCGCAACTCACTCCATTGCCGAGGAGATGGGCGCAGCGCTGCGGCGCACCGCCTTCTCTCCAAACATCAAGGAGCGCCGCGACTATTCCTGCGCGATCTTCGATGGCGAAGGTCAGGTAATCGCCATGGGCGACCACATGCCGGTGCATCTGGGCTCCATGCCCATGTCAGTGAAGGCAGCCGTGGACGCGATGCGCTTCGATCCGGGCGACATCGCCATTCTCAACGATCCCTATCAAGGCGGCACGCACCTGCCGGACATCACCATGATCGCACCAGTGTTCGCTCATGAAGGCACGTCCGATGAAGAGCAAGACGACGAAGAAAAGGCGCCGATCTTTTATGCAGCCGCGCGCGCGCACCATGCCGATGTGGGCGGCATGTACCCAGGCTCGATGGGCCTCTGCAGTGAGATTTATCAGGAGGGGCTGCGCATTCCTCCCATCAGGATTGTACGGGGCGGAGTGATCTCGTCCGATGTGCTCGCGCTGATTCTGCATAACGTGCGCACGCCAGACGAGCGGCGGGGCGACCTCGCGGCGCAGATTGGGGCGTGCAGAGTGGGCATCGCGCGACTGTCGGAACTGGTGCGTAAACGGACGCCGGCGCGCATCCACTCACTCTCCGCGGCGTTGCTCGATTACTCCGAACGCCTGACCCGGGCCACACTCTCGCGCATGTCTGCGGGCAGCTCCGAAGCAGAGGACTACCTGGATGACGATGGCCGCGGCCACGGACCGCTGCCGATCCGGGTGCGGCTCACCATCGATCCGCAGGCCGCGACTGCACACGTGGACTTCTCAGGCTCGCACGCGCAGGTAGAGAGCAGCATCAACGCGGTGCAAGCGATCACGTACTCGGCAGTGTTGTACGTGATCCGCTGCCTGTTGCCACGGGAGGCGCCGGCGAGCGCGGGGCTGATGCGCCCCATCACCCTCACGCTGCCGACGGCGAGCATCGTGCATGCAAGTCTGCCGGCCCCGGTCGCCGGCGGCAACGTGGAGACTTCGCAACGCATCGTCGATACGCTGCTGCGCGCGCTTGCGCAGGTCCTGCCGCAGCGCGTCCCCGCGGCCAGCGCCGGCACAATGAGCAACCTCACGATCGGCGGTATCGACCCGCGCCACCAGTCTGCGTTCACGTACTACGAGACCACCGCGGGTGGCATGGGAGCGCGGCCCGGGAGTGATGGGCTCTCAGGCGTGCACACCCACATGACGAACTCGCTCAACACGCCTGTGGAAGCCCTCGAGTACGCGTATCCGCTGCGCGTCCTGCGCTATGCGTATCGCGCGAACTCAGGCGGGGAGGGCCAGTACCGCGGGGGCGACGGTTTGATACGCGAACTGGAGCTCTTAGCCGACGCCCAGGTAACGCTGCTGGCCGACCGGCGCACGCATGCTCCGTATGGGTTGCATGGGGGCGCACCTGGCGCATCCGGCCGCGCGTTGCTGACGCATGCCGGCGAGGCACGGGAGCTGCCCGGTAAGTGCAGCGTACGCGCAGTCCGCGGTGATACGCTGCGCGTGGAAACGCCCGGTGGCGGCGGGTGGGGAGATGCTGACCTTCGTCGGCAGGAGACGTCACTGCGTACTCGGCCCTGATCCTGCTTCGGCCCCGGCGAAGTCCTCCTCGGATGCCTTCGCCTGCTGGAGGCGATATCCGTTTCGGGTGCGAACGTGATACTTCTGCAGGTCCTTGCGCGCCAGCTTTACCGTGATCGTACGCCAGCCACGGTTCGGATTCGGTTGCGGATAGTAGCTGAGAGAGTACAGGTGCGCCAGGTCATCCTGGATCGACGCGAATGCTTTGGTTTCATCTCTCCAGCTCTTGGCGAAGTAGGCTTTGCCGCCCGTGGCCTTGCTCATGCGTTCAAAGACGACGGTGGAGATCTGCTCCAGTTGCGCTTGCTGGGTACTGACGATGTAAATGACGGTTCCGGTGGACTGGGCCAGCTCCGCTACGTCTTCCGGAGGAACCACGCTGGCATCGTCGGGTCCGTTCGAAAAGACCACGATAACCTTGCGTCCAGGAATTCGAGCAGCGTCCTTTACGGTCAGTAACAGGCAATTGTAAAGAGCGGCCCTATCTCCCGCGACCGTGCTGCGCACGCCCCGGAGCACCTGTGAACGGTCGGCGGTCAATGGAGCAACCCGGGAAAGGTCGCGGCTATACGAATAGAAGGCCACCTTGCTTGCGCCCTGCAGGGAGCGAACGAAACCGGAGATGGCGTCCTGGGCGAAGGCGAAGCCACGATACATATAGTTGCTGGTATCGAAGAGGATGAAGACGCTGGCGCCGGAAAACGGAGATGCAGACCTCTGCGAGGAATCGGAGATTCGGCTATCCGCTTGAAGAGCCTGGGCGTCGGCTCGTGCGGCGGATCTGCCCTCCGGCGTGACCGTATTCGTCACCGCGCGTACCGGCGCATTGCCTTCTTCGAATGTGGCGATCTTCTCCGCAACTTTGTCTTCGCTGATCGTGAAGTCCTGGGGACGAAGACCGGTGACATAGTTTCCCTTGTGATCGGTGACCGCGACATTGAGCTGCACCAAATTGACATCCACTCGAAAGGGCGCCTCGCCGTTTTGGGGCGCAGTCCAGGCAGTGGGGCACATAAAAAGGCCGACGAATAGGCAGGAGCCGAACAGATCACTCTTCGCCATAATCCTCCTGTCTGATACGGCCTGCGGTCCAACTCCGTGGCTTAACGCTGAGCAGTCGTCTCTGCGGCCGGCAGCGAGCTGACCTTGCCTTGCATGAATTCGTCTCCGGTTTCGTGCATAGCGCGCACCACCGCGGGCCAGTCTTCAAAATCCGTCGCAAAAATCTTCGAAATCAGAAGCCGGGTTAGCTGAGGCGACAGAACATTCAGCATCTCCGGGGAGTCGTTCCTCTCATCCGCCAGGCGCGCCCAGTACAAGTTGCTGGAATCCCAGAATTCGCCAAATAGGCGGGTGGAACTGCCGGCGAAGGCCGGGAACGGCTTTACACTTAACAACTGCCGGCCATACGTTTGCGCCAGGGTTGGATGAGGGATGCCGAAGTCTTTCGAAATGCGCTGCAGGCTGACCTCGGCCGGGTACTGAAGAGAAAGCTTTTCCAACGCCGCGCCGGCCGGTCCCCAGGCTGCATTCTCCTGCGGGAATCGCTGAGGAAACTCCGCGGCCAGGTAGAAGGTATCTGCGGGCATCAGGCGGCCAATGACTGCCGCCATGGCTTGCGGCTGCGTGGCTGCCTCCACTCGTGCGAGCGACTGCGGCGACATGCGATCAGAAAAAATAGCGACGATCTTTTCGCGCAACTCAGGATGGGAAACCGAGGCGGTCAAGAGCTCTTCTCCGGACTCTTGAAGCAATGCAACGGCGTGTAATTCCTGCGGGCTTACGCTCCACCATCGCGACAGCGTCGAGCTGGCCACGAGACCCGGCACCAGCTGCTGCCAGATCAAAGCCTGCACGTTCTCGGGCGCTATGAAGTCCTGCTCCGTCTCAGCCAGTACGTAGGGCAAGTCAGCCAACGATCCCAACAGGTAGGCTCCGCCGCCCGCCGGCGCGCCGATATCGAATAACGTGGAGGCCCGCCATACACGTTCCGCGCCGACGACTGTTCTGCCGGAAAAATCGTGCGAGCGTACGAAGAGTGGGTTGATGTGGAGGATCTGTGAGCCAGGCGGCTCATAGTAGGCATAGTTGAGACCCACCAGGGTGTCCCTCAGGAAGGGAGTGAGTTGGCCCCTGGCAGCTTCCAGCCTTGCCGGTGAGCCTGGCGCCTCAATCACCTTCGCCATATCCGTGCGGACCTGCAGTTCTGCGTGTTGCTGGCTGTAGACTCCGGGCGCCCACTGGTCCTTCTCGTTCTGCGTGAAGATGGGACGCGGCATCTCAAATTCCCGCAGCTCTCCCGACAACGCGATCAGTCTCTCGCTTGAGTGAGCCCCGTGCGCCATGGCGTTCAGCCCATTGCCCAGCTCCACGAGAGTGTCGAGAGAGGTCAGCCGTTGGTCGTCCATGACCAACCGCATCCGTCGCGCCAAGACGTTTCGGATTCTCCTGCCTTCCACGCTCTCTTGCGGCGGACCGGCCAGCAGGTCGATCAGTTCATCTTGCGAACGGCTGGATCGGCCAGTCGCAGCGAACATCAGATCGCCCAGCGACTTGCATCCGGCATCGAACAGTTGCTCCGATGAGCTGACCCTTTCGAAAGGATTGATGACCTTTTGCCATGAGGAATCGAGTTTGGCCGCCGGGATCTCCCCCTGCCGCGCCAGGATTTGCCATAGCCCGAGATTGGCCTGGAAGATTCCCAGGGCATTGCCGCGCAATTCCTGGTTTGAGATTCGATCAAGCGATCCGGCGACATGGACGAATTGGGTAATAGAAGCGTCGCCCAACTGCGGGAACTCCGAGAAAATCAGGTACCAGCTACTGAACTGCGCATAAGTGTTCGCCAGCAGGAGCAGCGTTTCCGGAGACAAGCTGTTTTGCGGTGAATGCTCGCTCTCCAGCGCGCCCAGAGTGAGATAGATTTGCAGCGGCCCGCTGTCCGTCGTAAGGCGTGAGTAGGAGACCATCGCCTCCAGCACCTGCTCGGGTCGGTTCCACCGTCGCGCACGCTTGCCCACGATCTGCTTCCAAAGATCGACGCTTCCCGGTATCTGCGGTTGGCCATCGGGCTGCCATTGCTGACGCGCGAACAGGATCAGCAGGGCGGGAGCCTTCCGATACGATGCCTTCGCCGCCAGGCTCTTGGGGTCTGACTGGACGAAGGCCTGGTAGAGATTCCTCAGCCGTGGATGCTGTGTAAGGTGCGCCTGTTGCGCCTGCGGCACCCGCGCCAGAGTATCGAAGTAGGCAGCCATCCATCCCCGGTCCTGCGCTAGCAGGCGCGGGACGAACTCTCCGGGCGATCCCGGGTTCGCACCCACCAGATCTCTCCAGCCCGGCTCCGCAGCTACGCCTCCGGGCACTAAAACTTTTCCTGAGCGAATACAGATCTGCGAGCCGTAAAAATCCAGAATAGCGGCGTAAGGAAGCAGATTCCATAATCCCGGTGATCGCTCCAAGGCAAGCCTGGTTTCGGAATCAATTCTCCCGAACGCCCAGTAGAGACGGGCTACCTGAGCATCCCGCAGCAGTACATCGAGAAGGTCGTCCCGGAATGACTTCCTCCACGTGCTGATGTTCGTCCAGTCGCTCGGCTTCAACAGCGCCGGGACCGCTGAAGGCGCGATCGAGTAGACGAAAGGCGTGTTGTTTTCCAGGGCTTCTTCGAGCCGCGTGAGAGGAAAGCCCGAATCAATCGTAATAAAGGCGCTCTCCGGATTCAGGGTCAGCAGAGAAGTGTCTTTCTGTCCGCACGGTTTGCGCAGGCGATAGCCGATCACCTGAAGCAACGGTCCGGCGTCTTCGCAGCGGTTTACCCGTATATCGCCATTCGGGCCAGCTAGGGATTGGAGCGCTCTAGCCTGCCGCACATACCGCTGCAACAGCAGCAGATACTCTGTCTCCCGTCCATCCTGAAAGCCCTGCGCGTATACATTGTGGGCGAGCTCCGGCAGCACGTCCTCCGCCACAACTTTCTGGCTGATACCGGCCATGCGCAGGAACGACGGCAAAGGGCCCGGAATGATGACTATATTGACCGGGGCAGAGCTCCGCTCCGGGACATGCGCCGCCATGGGAGAAGGAGTTGCGGGCGAAGGAGAGAAAGCGAGTGGAAGGGCCGGCAAATGGCACAGCAGGCACACGGAGAACATTGCGAAGAAGGCGGGTGGGCGCAGAGAAAGTCTCATGGCTGGACATCTCTTCACTAAGATCGTGAACTGCCGTCGCCACGCCACACACCACTCGCTGCAGATCCGGCGGGAAGCTGGCCGGCGCAAGCTGAAACCCGATTCGATCAGACGCTGATTTTGGCCACAATGAATATTTGGCTTAGGTCATATCCTGCTCTGCGATCCTCTGGCTCTTGCTCCGCGACGCGACAGCCACGTTATAACACCACTTGCGGTAACGCAAGCCCTCCCCTCTGCTGGACGGCCTAAGTTTCGCCTGATCAACATTTAGCCCCTGGTCGTAGGTTCGCTAAAGAGCCTGGAAGACGCTACTTGCGTCGAAGCGACCAGAGCAGGCCCAGGCCGGCGAGCGCTGCGCCGGCGGCAATAGCACGCTGCAGGGGGCGAGTCTCGGGTCCGGCCGTCCTGTACACAGAGAACCCAGCGTCTGAGAGCTTCTGTTCAACGGCTCGATCCGGCAGGTTGATCGATGATTGGGATAGAGGCACCATCCGCCGCCGATCCAGGTTCTTCGGCTGGTACTTGGGGTCCATCTTCAGGCGGTGTTCCACGGCGGGATGCAGGAGCGAGCCGTCGGGAATCTCACGGCGATGCGCCCAGGGAGCGAACTGCCATGCCTTTTGTCCCTGCTGATCGAAGTACTGATGCGGAAATAGCTCGAGCGGCCACCACGCAGGCGTGAGGGAGTTGTGGAGGCGGAACATAGGCGGGGGCGCCGGATACACCGCATTGAGGGCGTCGAGTCCCGCGGGCTTCTGCCCGAAGACGGCCTGGCGCTTCGCTTCATTGATGAGGAGACCCGCCGCTTGTCCTTCGTCCATCAGCCAACGGAGGGCATCTTCAGCGGGCGCGCACTCCGCCTGGGGATAACTGCCACCCACATCGGAGTGGACCCCGGGAAACCAGGCCTGAACGATGTCCTGCTGCTTGCCTTCGAGGGCAGGCGTTCGCGAGGGCGGCAGAGGATCGCCCCAAAGGTTGTCCTGGAAAAAGCAACGGCGCTCATCGATGGAGATAGCGTGGCGGCCTTTGTGCACGATCGGATTCTGACCATCGAAGAGCAGCTTAACGGGGTCGTAGATCCAGCCAATGGATGAGACGGTGTCCCACACACCGACAAAGTGGATGGGAATTATGCGGGAAAAGGTCGCCTGAAAGGCGGCGGCGACACGATCCTTCGGGATCTGTGTTCGCTTTTGCCTGTAGGCCTTACGGCTGGCGTCAGAATACATGCGCAGAAGGTAAGGCAGGTGGCCTTCATTCCCCGGGCAGAGTAGCCCGTACACGTGCAGTGCACCCGCCAGAGCGCGCACCGTGTACGCGCCGCGAGAGAAGCCGAAGAGAAAGATCCGGTCCCCGTGCCTGTATGTCTTCATGAGGTACTGGTAGGCGTCACCTACATTGGTGAGAAAGCCCGTGCCGAATGCCAGACCGGCGATCTGGGAGGCCTTCTTGCCCAACCGGCTGGAGTGGTTAGCCGCGCCCATGGTGCCGACGCCGGGGTGATAATAGCCGACCTGCGCCTCGTTTATGCAGAGCATGGTGTAGAGCTTGACGACATTGGAGTTGGCGTCTCCAAACTCATTCCCGGTACCGTCGCAGCAGATGACGATGTTCTTGGGTTCGGTTTGCATCAGCGAGACCTCTCCAATGGTTTCGGTGGCCGTCAGCGGAAGGTCTGAACTATAAGCTGGGCCAGACTGCGCTGTCCATAAAAACCGTTGCGCACTCCCGCCGCCTCTCCGCTCGCAGAGCCTCGATGCGGACATCGCGAGTCGACGCGTCTGATGGCCAATGAGTAGCAGTCACAGTTTGCGTGAGCAGTTTCTCCATCGCATGGTATAGTTCTCTCCGCGCTTATGGGCCCCTCCTTCCCCGAAAGGAAGTGTGGCATGCCAAACTCCTCCTCCACCGCCACGAAAGTCATTGGCATTCTCGGTTTGACTGCCGGAGCGACTTACGTTCTGTACAAGGTGATCGCAGCTACACCGCTCAAGCAGAAACTGGCCGGGCACTTCAACGACGCCTGCACACGTATCGACCAGAAGGCGGGCTGGAGCACGCTTCCGACGCCCCTTGGTCTGCTGATTCTTATCGGCGTTCGCAACAAACTACGCGGCAGCAACTTATTCGATACCGAAACGACGGCACTCAGCCATCCGGCGGTGTGGGAGCCGGACGACACACGATATCGAACCGCCGCCGGCACCTTCAACAATCTCCAATGCCCATTCATGGGTTCAGCCGGCACGCGCTTTGGCCGCAATGTGCCGCTCGAGAACGTGTGGCAGGAGCCTGCCTCCACGATCATGACGCCGAGCCCGCGCGTCGTCTCAACGGAACTGCTCACCCGCAAGCAATTCACTCCGGCAACGACCCTCAACTTACTGGCGGCCGCCTGGCTGCAGTTCCAGATACGAGACTGGTTCAGCCACGGAAAGAGCACGAAAGATAACCCATGGCAGCTTCCGCTCGCTCCCGGCGACACCTGGCCGGAGAACCCCATGACGGTTCTTCGTACTATGCCCGATCCCACCCGTACCTCGGCCGACGACGGAAGACCTGAGACCCACGTCAACACCGAAACACATTGGTGGGACGCTTCGCAGCTCTACGGCAGCACCCCCGAATTCCGCGATCAGATCCGCAGCCGCGTGGAGGGGAAGATCCGTCTTGGCAAGGACCATCTTGTACACCCCGATGCTCAGGCGCTCGTTCAAATGCAATCTGCCGCGCTCGCTGGCTGGTGGCTTGGGCTTGAGCTCTTCTTCACGCTCTTCACGCTGGAGCACAACAGCATCTGCGACGAGCTACATAAGCAGTATCCCGCGTGGAACGACGACCAGCTCTTCGAGCATGCCCGGCTGGTGAATGCCGCACTCCTGGCTAAGATTCACACCGTTGAATGGACGACCGCCATACTCGGACATCCGGCCTTACAGATTGCCATGCGGACGAACTGGTGGGGTCTTGCCGGCGAGCACATCCACAACCTACTTGGCCGCCTCAGCAAGAGCGAGCTTATCAGCGGCATCCCTGGCTCGGACGCCGACCAGTATGGCGTCCCCTACTCGCTCACAGAAGAGTTTGTCGCCGTCTACCGCATGCACCCGCTTATCCCGGATGACATTACCTTCTGGTCTGTGGAGACAGGTGAGACTCTGCAGGAGCTTGGCTTCCAGCAGATCGCCGGCAACGACGCTCAAGGCGTCTGCGACCGCATCCAGGTACAGGATCTCTTCTACTCGTTCGGGCTGATGAACCCGGGGGCAGTGCAATTGCACAATTACCCCAACGCGCTCCAGCATTTCATCCGCCCTGACGGCGTCCACATTGACCTGGCTGCGCACGACATCATGCGTTGCCGCGAACTGGGTGTCCCGCGCTACACGAAGTTTCGCGAACTCCTTCACCTGAAGCCGGTCCGCACTTTCGAGGATCTGACAGAAAATGCGGAGTGGCGCCAAGAGATACGCCGCGTCTACGAGAACGATATCCATGCGGTCGACCTGATCGTCGGGCTCTTCGCCGAAACCCCACCGAAGGGCTTTGGCTTCAGCGACACCGCTTTCCGCATTTTCGTGCTTATGGCCTCGCGGCGGCTCAACAGCGATCGCTTCTTCACCAACGACTACACAGAGGAGGTTTACAGCGAGGCCGGTATGGACTGGATTCGGGACAACACCATGTCCAGTGTTCTGTTACGCCACTTCCCGGCGCTTGCTCCCTCTCTGCAAGGAGTGCACAATGCCTTCGCTCCCTGGAAGCGCGTAGGCGCCTGAACACGGTCCCTGCGAAGAACTCCGTTTTGAAAATCTGGTGAACTCTAATGCTCTACGTGCCGCTGAGATTCATATCATTCTGCTCCATCCTCTTGCTGACCTGCGGTCTTGCAACCGTCGGGTGTGCGATCCGCTTGATCTCCGATTACGACGACGTGCTGGACAAGGATGTGACGACCCTGCAGCAGAACACGGAGACATTTCTCGGTCAGTTGGACTATGAGCGGGGCACCCCCGCGGCGGCATTCAGCGCGAACAAGGATTTCTACATCAAGTCAGACGCGTCTTTACGAACCATGGCAACGCGCGCAGAGGCTCAGCCGAAGAGCAAGGTAATCGTCGGTGAGGTGCAAGCGCTCGAGAATACATTTGAAGATCTGAAGAAGCTACATCAAGGCGACGGCGGTAAAGGGCTGTCGTCGGTGGAGATCCAGGATGTCCGAGGCGCGATGGAGACTGAGTTTGAGGCGATTCTGACGCTGGAACTGGCCCTGAAGTCGCATAACGGCGTCCCGTCTGCCGGGCTCGCCCCCACTAAGACAAAATAATCCATAACGCAGGTGACGGCCGTGGATCGGAGAGTGCGATGACCTTTGATGTGGCCTCTTTAGCGGAGAGCATGTTGGCGGCGGCACGAATACCCCTCGGCGCAGCCTGGAACGAGGCGAGGCCGTTTGCGCAGACCCAGTTCACAAATATCGCGCAACAGATCGTCGCGATCAAAGAACAGCGGCTTGCGGGCACGTTGACTGAGGAACAGGCAGTCTTACTCCTCGATATGCAAACCAACGCTTCTCGCTCCGTGCTCCTGACCATAGAAGGTATCGGACTCCTGGCCGCGCAGGATGCAATCAACGCGGCTCTCGCCGTTGTAACCCAATTCGTAAATACGGCTCTCGGATTCGCGCTTCTCTAGCGTCTGTGGCCGCGCTATAACGAGCGCTTGAAGAGCGGAGTCGCGATGAGGAGCGTGACGACCCCGAACCCGAACAAGACGAGCAGATCTATCCAGATTGCGGCGAAGCCGCCCTCCTTGAGGAAGATAGCCTTGAACCCGTGAACCGCGTAGGTGAAAGGATCCACGACAGCGATGGCCCGCAGCCACCGGGGAAAGCCGGATACCGGAGAGATAGCTCCGCTGGGGAAGAACAGCAGCGTGTTGAGGACGCCGAACATGGCCCGCGGCACCAGAGGGTCTTCAACCCGCACCATCATCAGAAACATCATGCCGTTGAAGGCAAGAGAGGTCGTGATGATCATCAGCAGGAGCTGCAGGGCAGCCAAGGGGTGAAAGATCACTCCCAGTCCGGCAAGCAATGAGCCAATCACGGTAAGGCTTATGCCTGACAGCACTGCCTTGATGACGCCGGCGAGATTCAATCCCAGAACCAGTTCCAGCCTGGTGATGGGCGTGACGAGATAGCCCTCGTGCACGCCGCGGGCCTTATCGTCGATATACAGCATGCCTCCACCGATCATCACCGCCACATACATGGCGAGCGCCACGGAGCCGGACAACAGATACTTCATGTATTCGACGTACGGGTAGAGTTCTACAATCTGGAGCGCGATCTGCTGCACAACCTGCTGCTGGATCACCGGAGCATTGAGCGCATCCACCAGGGACTGCATCTCCGATTCGAGGCTGTTGCTCATGGTCTGGTCTGTGTTGTCGACGACCAGACCGATGGCGGGAGAATCGCCGGCTAACACGCGTCGCGAATACTGCGCGGGAATGATGACCGCACCATCCAGTTTGCCCGTGCGCACATCCTCGCGCGCCTTCTCCTCATTGTTGTACGCAACGGTGGTGAAGGTGCGAATGTTGGCAGCAACCGAGTCGAAGGCTTCGTGGATTCTGAGCGCCTGGGCCCCGTGATCGTAATCGACTACGCCCATGCGTGCGCCACGGATTTTGCCGCCGAATGCGTTTCCGAGTATGACCAGTTGCACCAGTGGAAGAGTCAGCGAGACCATCATCAAGGCAGGCGAACGAAAGAACTTCCGCATCTCCCGCTCGACGATAGCCAGCAACCGTTTCATGGCTGCACTCCCGGACGCGGCGGCATGACAAACGCATGCGCCTTGACCTGCTCGTCACGAAGCTGACGGCCGGTATAGTGCACGAAGACATCGTCCAGGCTGGTGTTCTGTACGCTCAGCGACTTGATGGTCTCGCCTCTACTAGCCGCCAGCTCCACTAACTGCGTGGTGGTAAGCGAACCGTTCGAAGTGAGCAGCCGGTACATGCCGGCGCTTTGCGACTCTACTGCTGTCACACCGGCGAGGGATTCCAGGCGCGTGGACCACTCCGCCGACTCGCTGGCAAATTGTGCTTCTACCACATTCGTTCCCGGAACGCTCGTCTTCAGGGCCATGGGAGTATCAAGCGCGACCAGCTTCCCGTGATCCACGATGGCGATGCGATCGCACAGGCGATCCGCCTCGTCCATGTAGTGCGTCGTAATCAGCATGGTCAAGTGGCGGGTGTTCCTGAGATTGTTCAGCATCTCCCACACGGCCACGCGAGAGACCGGGTCCAGCCCGGTCGTAGGCTCGTCAAGAAAGAAGATCCGTGGATTATGGACCAGGCCGCGTGCGATCTCCAGGCGGCGGCGCATTCCGCCGGAAAGTGTCTTGGTCTGTGCACCGCGCCACTTCAGAAGGTCCACGGCTTCCAGCAGTTCTTCGATGTTGCGCTGGCGGGCCGCCCGCGGAACTTCATAGAGCTTGGCGTAGATAGACAGGTTTTCTTCAACCGTCAGATCCATATCACTGGTGAGTGCCTGAGGAATGACGCCGATTACCCGCCGCACGGCGTCCGGTTCGCGAGACACGTCGTGACCCGCAATGAACGCCTTGCCCTCCGTCACCGGGATCAGCGTGGTCATCATACGGATAAGGGTGCTCTTGCCCGCGCCGTTCGGGCCGAGCAAGCCGAAGATCTCCCCATCGGCAACGCTGAAGGTGATGTTGCTCACCGCTTCGAAAGTACCGTAACGCTTCACGATGCTTTCGACCGCAATGGCTGCGTTGGGCGCCTCCGCGCGGCCGGTCATCGCGTCACCAATCTGTTCTTCGGAACGTAGACCTCGGCGATCATGCCGGGCACGTAACGCATGCCGGGATTGTCGATCAGCAGCTTCAGGCGCACCGTTTTGATGTCGCGTTTGCGACGACTCACGTCGCGCTGCGTGGCGAAATCGGCTTCCGCGGATTTTGCGATCACCTTGCCCTGGGTGGTTGCGCCGCTCGGCATCACCACACGGAGAGTGTCGCCAATCTCGACGGAATCGGCTTCGGTTTCCGGCAGGGGCGCATAGACCCATGTTTGGCTCAGATCCATGACGGTCACAATCGGAGTTCCAGCCGCGACCACTTCGCCCTGGCGAGCCGCCCGCACATTGACCTTGCCAGCGATAGGAGAAACGACCTGCGCGTAACCGAGTTGCACCTGCGCCTGGTTGAGCAGAGCCTGCGCATTCTGCATTTCACCGCGTGTCGCGGCGACCGTCTTTGCCGCTGCCTCTGCTTGAATGGTGTTAGCGTTTGCAAGCTTGAGGGATGCTTCAGCGGCAGCCACATTTTCTCTCGCTGAATCGACTGCGGCCTGCGAGGCGCGTAGCGAGGTCGCGGCCTCGTCCTGCGCCTGCTGGCTCATGACTCCCTGTCTGGCCAGGGCGACGGTACGCGAGCTGTCGGCTTCCTGGTGCTCGTATTGCGCCTGCGCCTGTACCAGCGCAGACCGGGCCGCGCGCAGTTGCGCCTCGGCATTCGTCACCTGGCTAGCGGTGCCACCCTCCGTCTGGCGCTCTGTGTCACGCACTTCCTGCAGCTTCGATTGCTCACTTGCCGCCGTCGCCTCAGCGGCCTTGCGTAATGCCGCCAGATCTGCACTCTCGATGGTGGCCACCGGTTGCCCGCGCTGCACGGTGTCGCCTTCATCGACGGCAAGCGTCTGGATGCGGCCCGGGATTCGCGAGCTGACGATCACTTCATTTGCGTCCACGGTGCCGATCAACTGCAGATCGCCCGAGCGCCGGGTGGAAAAGAAGTACCAGCACAGAGCGATGATCAACAAAAGCCCCATGAGCACAAAAATCCGGGAAGATGCCTTCACAACTTTGTCCTCCCAAAGCCTCTCTGCACCTTGACCGTCTTGATCTCAGGCATGGGCATCTCTGTCAGAACGCGCTTCGCTAATCGCGCGCCGTGGGCGCGGTCCACGAATAGGGCAGTGCCGAGGAACTGTACCGCCGCCGTGCGGCGAGACTCGATGGTAGCCATATCGAACGGTTGCATTCGCAATGCAAGCTGAACCATCGGCGCGCTCAAGAAATAGAACACGTTCGCACCCAGCATGGAATACACCACCTGCAGCCAGTCCAGATCGCAGAGCTCGCCTGTCTCGATACCTTCCTGTACGGTTTCGCGCAGGCTTCCGAGAAGCGGTTTGAACACGGTCTTTACCAGAAACGGCAACGCCGCGCTTTCGCCACGGTGGAACCGCACCATCTCCTGTTGCATCAGCGATTGAAATTCGCGTTGGGCGCATATCCGGTCAAAATGATTCAATGCCGAGCGAAGCAGCCGTTCGCCGGCGCTGCATGCTGGATTGAGCGCGGCGCGTGCGCTCTCTACGACCTTGCCTGCGATTTCCTCGAGCGCCGCAGTGTACAAACTGCCTTTGCTCTTGAAGTAGTAGTAGAGAAGCGCTTTATTGACTTTGGCCGATTCCGCGATGGCGTCGGTGCGCGCACCAGCCAGTCCATGGGCGCTGAATTCTCGAATAGCCGCGCGGAGAATTCTGTTCCTGGTGGCATCGGCACGATTTCGGTTTGAGAGTGGGGCAACCATTGATTAACCGGTTAGTCAAATATATCAGACGGGAGCGAGCGCGGAGGGATACACCGGCCCCTGGCCAGCAAAATGACTTCAGAAAAGGGATGGACGGGACGTTCCGCCCAGGAGCACGGGGCTCACGTTAGCGATGGTGTGGTGCCCTTCGCCACCGCCCCAGGCGAACAGGAGATAGACCACAGGCAGTCCTCCGGCGTGCACCGTGATTCCAGTCGTGAAGCTGTGCTTCAGGTGATCGAATCCGATATCGTCGCGACGCAGGGCCACCTTGCCTTCATCGATCGAAAACAGGAAGCCGGCGGGAAGCTTCCAGAGGGAATGCTCGAAAGTCTCGCGCAGAAGCAGCAGATTGGGCGCCCTGAAACGGTAGTCGGAAAAGCTCGGCAAAAGCGATTGCCCGTTCAGGTCAGAACCGCCCAGTGTCGGCTGAAAGTAGAAGGGAACGACACTGCCGGCGCCTGCAATCGACTCGCTGATAAGCAGGCGCACTCCGATGGACCCCTCGAGATTATGTGAGAGGGAGACACGCGGACACCTGGTTGCTGCGGGATCGGGCAGACAACTGTCCGGGCCATTGTGATCGTTGGGATAGGTGCGCAGTGTGCGGTAGAGCGGTACCTGGTGATCTAAATCCACTGTCCACCGGCGAAACGAATAGAGTGAGTCTGACGGCGCTACGAATTGCTCGAAGTTAAGCAGGTAATTCAGGCGCAGAAAATCGTGAGCCAGGGACGGCTCGATGCGCAGCCCCTCGCTGGGCTGGAAGTAGGCGGGCTGCCGCTGGATGCCGGGAGCGCTGGACTCGTCATACACCTGTCCAATTGACGGAAGCGCCTGGTTGTGGCTTTCCAGCAGGGTGGGGAAGCGCCCGTTCAGTTGGCTCAGAATAGCTATCTTCGCTCTTCCCGGAAATGGAACCGTGGCGCCAACGCCGGTGATTGCTTCACGGAGACCGAAGACACTTTGTCCAGCAAGCGTGCTGTTGGGACCGAGCCCGAAGAAATAGATTGTCTTAAGAGATGTAGCTTCAGCGTAGAAGCGGAAAAGCGGCGCGGTGCGATAGAAGGGCGAAGTGGGCCGCGCCTTCTTCTCAGGCATGGATGTCCCGGGCGTCACGGGCTTAGGCAGGACGACAACCGGCACTCCCCCGGGCTGTTTGAAAGCCTGCAGATAGGCCCCAGCTCTCCATGACCCATTGCCGCTGGCGACAGCATCCAGATTGCCGTTGATCTGCCATTCGTTCGTGAAGTCCTTATGCTCGACGAAGGCTAGTCCCGCCGCGAAGCCGTTCTGCGGCGCCAGACTGCCTGCGGCGATGTGGACCGGCTGGCCGGTGAGCAGCACCTGCGCGCAGCTTCCCAGGCTGCCGAAATCGAACTTCTTGCAGGGTTGCAGTTGGCCGCTTTCACGACGGAAGTCCGAGGCGATACGGCTCTCCGGCTGCTGCGCAACCTGCGCCAGAGCCGGGCTACTGGCGAGGGTAAGTGTGCCGGCCAGCAGTAAGCGCGTTTGTGTGGCCCTCATGACCGTTTCTCCGTTTGCTTTCTGGTGCGCTTCTTGCTTTGCTTCGTCGCCTTAGCTTTCCTCGGCTTCTCTGGCGGAGTCTTCCGTACCGCCGTCTCTTCGGGTTCGGCTGGAGCTGGTACGTCCGGAGCGGACACGGCGGCAATGGCGAGTCCCCCCGCTTGCGGCCGAGCCGGCATCGCCACCACCGGCGAGGGCCGCCGGGAGAGTACCGGCTTGGGCGGGCGCCGGCCGTGCAGCACGCCTGTCACGTACGCGATGTACTGCGCCGCATCGGCTTCCGTGGCGATATCGCGATCGCGGATGCCGCTGTGCTGCGCGTGAGGCAGCCGCATCTCCACCTCGCGGAAATGTGTAATCTGCGCCTTCAGAAGCTCAGAGATGGGAGCGTGCTTGTCGAACGATTGCGGCGTTGGCGCTGGGACGCGAATGACGGCCATACGGCATCTCCTAACTAGCCAAGTGAGAACTCCGGACAATCCTCGCGCATCTGGTCGAGCGACAGCAGATCCAGAAAGGTGCTGGCGGCAATCTCTCGCGGCGAGCGCTCATCGTAAGGGCCCAGGAAAAACTCGGTCACAGTGGCAGGAATCGAAGCGTGCTCAAAGACGCGGTCGCTCACCACGGTGCCCTTGGGGACCCAGGGTGAGATGAGGACTGCGGGAACGCGCACTCCATGACGGTCAAAGTGGAAGGGATCGGCCGTGCCCGTGTCCTTCGGCTGGGCCACGAAGCCGTCCGGCGTGCAGGCCGGGGGCGGAACATGGTCGTAAATCCCGCCGTGTTCGTCATAGACCACCAGCAACGCCGTGCTGGCCCAAAGTTCCGGGTTCTGGCGAATGCTGTTGTAGACCGTGGCGATGAATTGCTCGCCGGCCTTCATATCATGGTCGGGATGCTGGTCGCAGGCGATGGCCTCGCCCTCATCGGTCTCATGATTGGTGTAGTTCGGCTCAAGAAAGGAGTAGTCGGGCAGCAATCCCTTAATGCAATCGGTCTGGAACTGCTCAAATGTCCCGAATAGCTGTGGCTGGTTCTGCAGCAGGTTCACGACCTCCATGGTCGAACTCGCTTCGTCATAGTAATAAAGCTTGGCGCTGTGCTTGGCCGTTGCGCCAATCATGCGCTCGTAGATGCTTTTGATCTTCTTGTTTACGTAAAAGACGTCCATGCTGACTTGCCCGAAAGACGTGCCATAGTGCGCGAAGGCGCGATTGCAGATGGTCGGTCCGGGAATCGACGCGAACCACCGGTTGAAGACCGCAAACTCCGTCGCGAGCGTGGTAAGGACGGGCAGTTTGTCCGGCGTGAAGTAGTAGAGGATCTTGTGCGACTGCTCGAGATTGTGCTGTTGATCCCAGTAGCTGCGCACAAATCCCTGCATGTTGGGCTGGCGCTCCGGGCCGGTCTGGCCGCCAAAGATCTGCAGGTCAACCGCCGGAAAGTGGTGATCGGGATCGGGGTCGAGCTGCCCCAGCCAATCCGCCTGGGGCTGAACGGAGATACTAGCGCCGGAAGTGTCAGGATTGGTTTCCGCCCCGGTGAGTCCGTCGATGCGCGCGTCCTGCGCATGAAGGGCGCCCAGCATGTGATCGAAGGAACGGTTTTCCATCATCAATACGACAACATGCTTGAGCGCTTTGATTCCTGGCTTGTTCGGATCCGCTGGCATCGTTGTTTGCCTCCGTGCTGCGCATCCTCATGATGAGGATCAGGGGCCCGAGTTACAAAATTTGTGCCTCTCGCTCGCCTTCAATGATCTCAGCTGTCCTTTGATTGCTCGACCTGGCTTTTCTCGCGCGGTTTTACGGTATTGCGAACCACCATGAATTTGTTGAGCACATCGAACCAGAAGGGCGCGCCCAGAGATACCGCAATGGCCGTGGTAAACCAGCCCAGAATGCGAAACATCTGCGCCTTAGGGTCATTTGGAAACGCTCTGAGGTCCGGCACGATTGGCGCGCTGGCGTTCGCGCTTCCGTTATAGGCTGCCCTACCGGGCGCTGCTCCTTCCTTCCCCGGGTACTTCAGGGGCCATCCGATGGGAAGTTGCAGGCCTCCTAACTGGTTCGTGATCTCGCCTACTCTCGTCGCAATGTCTGCTGCATCTCCGCCCGGCCTCTTCCCGGTAGGGACTTGATCATCGAGCGCCCTTTCCGCGGGTAGATGCGGTTGCTGAGTAACACCTGGCGTCAACTGGGGTGCGTCTTGAGGTCCCGCACTTAGAGACGCCGCTCCCTGTAGCCCGGGCGAGCCACGTTGGCCACCACCCTGCACGTAGTCGTCTGCCGCCGCAACTGCCGAGGCTCGGAGGGTTGGGCTGTTCCAGAACGTCCGCGCAACGAGAATGGAATCGGTGTTGCTGATGACAGTCACGATGATCGCGAGCACGATCAGGACCATCTGTGACTTGCGTTTGTACCAGCCGGACACACGGTCCATGCCGTCGTTGTACCAATTCTCGATGGCGTCTCGAGCCTCCTCGAGACCGCCTTGCACTTGGCCGAGGATCGCCAGGAGCGCCTGCTTGCCCTTGCTGTCGGGCAGCCTCCAGGCTGCTGCGCGGACGGCCGTAAGACTCTCGGAGCCGTCTGCATTCGCAGGCGCGAGAATATCCAGAAGGGCCACCGCGAAGGTGCGGGCGGGTATGTAGGAAGGACGTCCCGGTCTGCCTTGAAGTTTGTTGATCCACGTCGAGCGATAGAGGCTCTGGATCAGCCCGTGATCGTAGAGCGCATCCGCAAGCGATTCAGCCGTCGCGCCGTTCGATGCAGCCCTAAGCGCGCCGTCGGTAAAGAGGCTGCGAATACCCTCTTCCAGGTTCCTGGCGCGCATGCCCAGCAGCCCTGAGATCCATTCATTGAGAACCGTGCAGAGCAGACTAAGCAGAAGGTAGACAAATACCATCCCGATGGCGATTTCCATCAGACCAGAACCGAACATGCGGTGTCCTCCTGCGCAGCTTACCTGGGGCGATGAGGCTTCATCCACTAAGTTCTGTTATCACGTCCAACGAATAGCTGACACAGTGCGATATCAATCGGGTATCTATCGCTCGCCTGTAGCCATGCACTCTTCTCGCTTGCTCACCCAAGGTATGTAGACCGCACAGTCTGCCGCAAAACGATCGCAGACTGACCAAGGGCCCTTGCCGAGACTCCCTGACAACCTCCTATGGCTGGACCACACGCGCACGCATTCTGCACGCATGGATGGACAATCCATGAAGCGCTAACATGTTGGCCCCGGCACAGTGGCCTGTCAAGCGATTGTTAGGTCCAGAATCAAGAGCACCAGCGGACGTGACGACGACCTGCACTTTGTTTGTTGCGCGGTCACATGGATCCGCCGATGGTGAGCTCCTGTTTAAGTGGCAGCGACTGCGACGAAGCGCCTACCGCAAACGTGTACCGGCCGGGTACGACCTTCATCTTGCCGTTGGTGTCGTCATAGATCGACAGGTACAGGGGATCGACATCCACCGTGACCTCGCGACTTTCGCCGGGATCCAGCATGACCTTGTCGTATCCCACCAGCCGCTTCGGCGGCTCTTCAGCGGAGGATGGCAACATCGCGTAGACCTCCGCCACTTCCGCGCCCGCGCGGGCGCCAGTGTTCTTCACGGTGAAGCGAACCGTGGGCTTCTCGCCCGGCGTCACCTTCAGGTTTGAGTAGTCGAAGGTGGTATACGAGAGCCCGAAGCCGAACGGGAAGAGCACCGGCTTATGCTCCGCGTCGTACCATTTGTAGCCGACCTTCAGGCCTTCGTCGTAGTGGACCGTGTACTGGGATCGGGCGTTTCCGCCGGCGTTCACAGCGCTTGCGCCCTGTCCGCGATCAGCGGCGGACAACGGCGGAATATTGCGGTGGGGCAGATCCGCATCGCTTACAGGGAACGTCATGGCGGTCTTGCCCGAGGGGTTGACCGCTCCAGTGAGCACGCGCGCCAGCGCGGTTGCTCCGCGCGATCCGCTATACCAGGCCTCCACAATGCCCTGCACCTTATCCGCCCAGGGCATCAGCGCAGGCGAACCTGTTTCTAGCACCACAATGGTGTGCGGGTTTGCCGCGGCCACCGTCTCCACCAGCGCGTCCTGCTGGTCCGGCAGCGCGAGTGAGGGCAGGTCCATACCTTCGCTCTCCCATTGCTGAACAAAGACGATCGCCACGTCGGACTGCTTCGCGAGTGCCGCGGCGGCTGCCGCGTCTTCCCCGGAGTTGAACTCGATCTTCGCCGATGGCAATACTGCGCGGAGCTGCTTTAGCGGCGAGGTGGGGAACCAGATGTGCTCCTGCCAATGGGTCGCACCCTGCCCCGGAGGCATGATTGCGTTACCGCCCGGCGGGTCCACTTGGGCTGAGCCGCCGCCGGAGAGCATGCCGACGTCCGCGTGCGCGCCGATGAGCGCGATGGAACGCACCGTGCCTTCCAGCGGAAGTACGTGGTTCTCGTTCTTCAACAAAACGATGGAGCCTTCCTCAATGTGTTGCGCCACGTCTAGGTCGCGCTCCACATCCACAACGCTCTTCTGTACCGGGTCATCCACAATGCCATCGGCAAAATATGAGCGCAGCATGCGATGGGCGTGATCGTCGATTTCGGCCATGGAAACCTGTTTGTCTTCGACCGCTTTCTTCAGAGCCGGGCCAAAGAATTCGTCCATCGGCTCTTCATTGTCCAGGCCCGCATGGGATGCCTTCACCGTCGAATGCGTGCCGCCCCAGTCCGACAGCACGAAGCCGGGGAACTCAAAGTCGCTCTTCAACACATCATGCAGCAGGTATTCGTTCTCGCAGGCATAATCGCCGTTGACGCGGTTATAAGAGCACATCACCGCGCCGGGATGCCCGTCGCGAATCCCGATCTGAAACGCAAGCAGGTCGCTCTCACGCATGGCGCGCTTGGAGACGACAGCATTCACGATATTGCGGCCTGTCTCCTGGTCGTTCATGGCGTAGTGCTTGATGTCGCCTATGACATGCTGCGCCTGCAGGCCACTGATGACCTGCCCGTCCAGCGTGCCCGCCAGCACCGGGTCTTCCCCGAGATACTCGAAGGTGCGGCCATTGCGTGGTTCACGCGTAAGGTTTACGCCCCCGCCAAGCGTCATGTTGTACCCCTGCGCGCGCAGCTCCCGGCCAATCAGCGCGCCGTACTCGTAGGCTGCCTTGCGGTCCCAGCTCGCCGCCGCGCCCGCGTCGCTGGGCAGCGCCGTCGCATAGCGCCCGTTTTCGCCGGAAGAGCGCACACCGTACGCGGAGTCCGACATATCGACCGCCGGAATTCCAAACCGTTCGATGGGTGCGATGTAACCGGCTCCGCCGTTCGACATCTTGGTCAGCGGCATCTGCCAGTTACCGCTGTGCGCCATGCCGTTGCCGTGGAGCAGATCGATCTTTTCATCGAGTGTCATCTCCTTCAACACCATGTCGGCACGCTGGTCCGGGCTCAGGCTCGTATTCATCCAGGGCTGCGACTTCATCTGCGCCTGTGCTTCGGCAGCCCTCTTCCGCTGCTGGGCCACAGTAGTTTGCGCATCCATGCTGCACGTTGCCGATGCCAGCGCCACACCCAGCGCTGATGCCGCGAATATCCTGGCTCTGCTTCCCATCCATGTGCTCCTTCGCGAGTTCCACTACCGCCGAACAGCCGTAGCGGCTCCGGAGCCAAGTCTAGCAAAACTTCCGCATCGCGTCAGCGCGGCGCCCGTTTGAACAATCGTTTTTCTACCGGAGCATCCGATCCAGGGATTATGACGAGCGGCAGGTTACGGCGAAAGCGCGGAAGACGATGCAAAGGACTCCACTGCTCAGCTTTCGTACTCAAAGAGCTGCATGAAGCCGTAATCCATGTGCAGTTGTTGATGGCAATGGAAGAGCGTTAGACCGGGATTGTCGGCGACGAAGTCAACATCGATGGCCTCGTATCGCGGAAGGCTGACCGTATCCTTCAAAATTCCGCGCATGGGCGCCTGGCCAACGCGTGTCAGTTCGAAGCTATGGCGGTGCAGGTGGATAGGGTGAGGGCAGCCACTGGCATTGATCAGGCGCAGGCGATAGCGCCGGCCGGCTTTCAGCAGTGGACGCTCAGTCTCAGGAAACGATCGTCCATTGATGGTCCAGCGGGGTAGCCGCCGGCCGTCCGAGTCGTCGAGATGTTCTTCAAAAAGCATCGTGAATGTCTCATCCACTGGTGCGGGGGCCGCCGTCGGCAGGGAGAAGAGGCGGTAGGACCAGTCCGACGAACGGGGCTGGCGCCACTCCGGCGTGCCGGTGCGATTGGCGTATTCGATGACAATCCCGAGCCCGCGCGCTTGCTCCGCCGGATCGGCGGACCCGAGAATCCATTGGCCCGGCGTCCGCATGTCCACAAACGCATCCACCCGCTCAGCAACAGCAAGCGAGAGCACCTGCACCTCGCGTGGCACGGGCACTGGGTTGCCATCCAGCGCGACAACAGTAAAGCGGTGCCCTGGTAGAGCAAGTTGCACATCGCGCGTGGCGCTCGCATTCAGGAAGTGGAAGAGAACGCGTTCACCTTCGCGAACCCGGATCGGTGCACTCGCTTTCAGGAGCTTATCGTTGAAGGAGGCATACGCGTATTCGACCTGCTCGCATGTGACGCCATACATCGGCGGCGAGCCCATGCTCAGTTTTGCGCCCCAGTGATGCGCTGCCAGAAAGACTTCCTGGTCATAAGCTCCCCGGTCGTAGCGCGGCTCGATATAGAAGAAGCCGTACTGCCCGCTATAGGTGGCGCGGCTCAGATCATCCATTGCCATGGTGTGGGTGTGATACCAGCGTGAGCCTGAAGGCTGCGGAAGGAAACGGTATGTCCTGCTCTGCGCTGGAGCGATCATCGCGCTGCCCTCCTCTGCCGCGCCATCGGCTCTGGGCGTGTTGTGCAGCCCATGCCAGTGAACAAGCTCCGGATGATCGCTGGAGTTGTTTACGGTGATCTCCACCGGCTGTCCTTCGCGCACGCGCAGCAGCGGTCCGGGGGCCATGCCGTTGTAGCCCCAGGTCTGCACCACGATGCCGGGCGCAAGCTCGACCGGAACCATACCAATGTTCAGGGTGAATCTCCGGGTCTCTCCCAGGGTTTGCGCAGCCAGAGGCAGGACCCTCGCACCGACGCCACCTGCGACGATTCCGCTTGTTACCTTCAGGAAGTCCCTGCGATTCATCCTCAACCTCTGGTCCGTTTACACACGCTGGCGTATCTCTGCGCTGGCCTGCCCCTACTCTACCGGCATAACCGCACACCGCGTCCATACGAAACGGGTGGCTTGACTTCTTCCGGTGGGCGCGATTGACTGATTTCAATCGTTTGAATATGCCTTGCCCGTTTACTCCACTCCCATGAGGCCGCGCGTCTCTGCTGCTGCGGCTTCCCTCATGTGCGAGACACCGGAACGCGGGCTAGGTGCGGCACGGAGCGGAAGTGATGGAAGCATCCGATAGAGCGCTTGGCGTGGGATGCCCGATGCAGACTGGGGATCTGCTGGATGGCGAACCGTTGCCTCCCGGATACAACGTGAGCCACGCCGGCGAACCCGCGGCCAAAGCAGCCTGGGACGGCTACAGCGGAATAGGCGACTATGCAGGCTCGAACGGGAACACGCATGAGGCCATGCGCGCCGGCCATGGCATTCGCGACGAGGAATACACATCTCTGCTGTCGAGCGCCCTCGCCGAAGATGAGATCTTCGACTGTGTGATCGTCGGTGGAGGCATCAGCGGCCTCGCCGCGGCTCATGTCTTCACGCAGAAAACCGAAGGCCGAAAGCGCTGTCTTATCCTGGAAAACCACGACATCTTTGGCGGCGAAGCGCGGCGCAACGAGTTCATGGTCGACGGGCAGCGGTTGCTTGTGCATCAGGGATCCGCGCTCTTCTTTCCTCCAATGGCCGGCTCCTTCATCGAGAAGTTCTACCGCACCATCGGCTTCAGCGGCGAGCCGTTCCAGTATCAGAGCTGGGGCGGCGCAGGTCCGGATCCTTCGCTCTCCACCTCCAACTACATAGAGGGGGGAGCCGGGCTCGGGATGTTCTTCGGAGCGCGCTTCGGTCATCCTGAAGGACTGTGGCTGACCGATCCCTGGGGCAAGCAGTTACAGGGTGCGCCCCTTCCCCAGACCGCAAAACAGGAGATGCTTCACGCGCGCACCACTCCCTCGACTGCTCCGGTTCCTCAAGCGGATGGCGATGCAGCGGCGCGTGCTTTGGACCAGATAAGCATGGAGACGTGGCTGATGAAGTCAGCCGGTCTCAGCCGCGAGACCATCCGCAGCTACATGCCATACGCGGCCAGCGGCGCGGGCGCTTCCGCGGATGCCATCTCCGCCTATGCAGACTACGCGCCCGACCTGCTCTTCCCCTGGCATCAGCAGGAGGGCAGTCAGATGTTCCCGGGAGGCAATACTGGTATCGCACGGCTGCTGCTCCGCGCGCTAATTCCATCAGCGCTCCCCGGCGACGCATCCTTGCATACGATGTGCCTGGGCCAAATACAGTTCGATGCTCTGGATCGCCCCGGGCAGACGGTCCGTGCGCGCATGGGATCGACTGTTGTCGCGGTCCAGCATGACGGCGCGCCGGAGACCGCGACCTCCGCGAGCGTGATCTACGTGAAAGGTGGAGTCCTGCGCCGAATCCGGGCCAAAGCAGTAGTCATGGCTGGCGGCTGGACCACAGTGCGCGTTGTGCGCGATCTGCCACAGCAGCACCAGGACGCCTATAAGCAGTTCCATCGCATGCCGTGTCTGGTTGCGAACGTCGCGGTGCGGCATTGGCGATTTCTCGCCAAGCTCGGCATCACGGAATGCCAGTGGTTTGAAGGCCTGGGGGACTCGTTCGCGGTGCGCAAGATCGCCAGCTTCGGCGCCCCTGAGCCATCCATCTCCCCTGATCAGCCGACGGTGCTTACGCTCAAGATTCTCTTTACCGAGCCCGGGCTGCCGCTTCCGCAGCAGGCCACGCGAGGACGGATGCGCATGCTCGCGACCAGTTATCAGGAGTACGAGCGGATGCTGCGGGAACAGTTCACGGTCATGTTTGGGCCATCGGGCTTCGACGCGCGCCGCGATCTCGCCGGCATCGTCCTCAACCGCTGGGGACATGCGTATCTCTGCGCCCAACCAGGTTTCTTCTTTGGCTCCGCCGGGCAGCCCGCGCCGCGCGAGGTGCTGCGGAACGCACCTTTCGGCCGCATCGCCTTCGCGAACTCAGACTTATCCGGCATCATGGATCACCGCGCCTCCATTGCGGAGGCAGATCGGGCGGTCAGGCAGCTCATCGACTGAGGGCGGCTTAGCTCGAAAGCGCTCTACCTCTTCGTAGCGAGCGGATTAAAACGATTGAATAGCGGAGAATTCGTGTATAACGGTTCGGTCGCACATGGTGATCGTTTATGTTCCCAGTTCCTCGCTATACGGACTGCCTTCAGCCTCGCAAGGGGCAGTTTTGTCCGCTTTCATCCGTCTGCATGGTGGCATTGTTCTGCCTTTGCGGCATGATGCTGCGCCCATCTATGCTTCTCGCGCAAACAGTGCGAGTGGACAGCACCCCGAGCCACGAGACAAACAGCTTTGACCCGAAGACCTCGCTCGGTGGCGGCGTGGACCGCATTCCTATCGAAGCGATCGATAAGGATCTGACGGAAGGAACGCTCAAGCAGGTGTTCGAAGCGGGCTGGCAGCCAATCACCTACCGGCAGAATACCGAGTTGGCGGTTGAGGCATGGCACTGGAATCCGGAGGGGACATGGAGCGAGCCCGGCAACAAAGGCTATTTCGTCGGCTCTACCAGTTCGACGACACCGATCCGCTACTCGTATGGGTATGAGCTTCCTCACCGCGGCGTCACGCGCAACGATGGTACCGGCAACGTTGGCTACTCGCGGCTGACCGACGGCGATGAAGCAACGTATTGGAAGAGCAATCCATATCTCACCAGCCGGTATACCGGGGAAGACGATGCGCTGCATGCGCAGTGGGTCATCGTCGACCTCGCGAGCAATCAAGCGGTGGATACCCTGAACATCAGTTGGGGCGAGCCGTATGCGAAGCGTTACGTTATCCAGTATTGGAACGGCACCGACCCAATCCATCTGCCGACACATGGCGGATGGCAGACCTTCGCCGGCGGTGTGATCGACAATGGCACCGGCGGCATTGCCAGGTTGAAGCTCGCAGATTTCCCCACAACCGTGCGCTTCGTGCGCGTTCTGATGACCGCTTCGTCGAACACCTGCGATGTGCACGCCGCAGGAAACGCTGCCACGGCGAAGGATCCGCGCAGTTGCGTCGGGTATGCGATACGTGAATTGTATCTGGGCACTACGTCAGCCGATGGCGCATTTCATGACCTGCTCCGTCACACGGCGGACCAGGAACAGACCGCGACCTACTGCTCATCCGTCGATCCGTGGCACGAAGCGAATAGCCCAAAAAGCAACATCGAGGCGCAGGTTGGTTTCGACTTGTTCTACCAGAGCGGCGTGACGCAAGGGCTCCCGGCAATCATGCCCATCGCGATGATCTACGATACTCCGGACAATGCGGCAGCGGAGATCCGGTACCTGGAAGAGCACCACTATCCGATCTCGTATGTCGAAATGGGGGAGGAGGCCGATGGGCAGTATATGGAGCCCGAGGATTACGGAACGCTCTATCTGCAGTACGCCACCGCACTGCGGCGAGTGGATCCTGACCTGAAGCTCGGCGGCCCCTCGTTTCAAGGAGTGAACCAGGACATCGAAGTATGGCCGGACGCGCAAGGAAGGTCGTCCTGGACCGGCCGCTTCATTGATTACTTGAAGCAGCACAACCGCATGACCGACCTGCAGTTCTTCTCGTTCGAGCATTATCCGTATGAACCCTGCAAGATCGCGTGGAGCGATTTGTATGAGGAACCGGAACTCGTCAGCCACATCATGCACGTCTGGCACAACGATGGGGTCCCAGCATCCATGCCCATGTTCATTACTGAATCGAATCTCTCCTCGTCTTCGACCGAGACCTACATGGATATCTTCGGTGGCCTGTGGCTGGCCGACTATATCGGCTCGTTCATGACTTCCGGGGGCAACGGAGTCTACTACTTCCATGACCTGCCGCTGAAGATGGAGCGTGGCTGCGATGATTCCCTGGGCACGTTCGGCATGTTCACCGTGGATGCCGACTATCGCATCGAACAACGGCTGTCGCAGTTCTTTGCCAGCCAGATGATCAACCGGGAATGGCTCGAAAGGAGCGGAACGCATCAGGTCTTTCGAGCGGCGTCAGACATCGATGATGGCGCCGGGCACGTGCTGGTCACGGCCTATGCCGCCCACCGTCCTGACGGAGAGTGGTCGATCATGATGGTGAACAAGGATCAGCAAACAAGTCATCGGATTCACATCGTCTTTGCAGACCAGCAGGCTGGCCGGTCAAGGTATCTGGCGGGGCCGGTGCACCAGGCGACCTTCGGAAGCGAACAGTATGCGTGGCACCCCGCGGAACGTGGATTCACGGCGCATCTGCCAATCGAAGCCGATAAGGTGCAGAAGCTCTACAGCGGTGGGCACGCGGATCCCGATGGTCCGGTGGTGGAGAAGGACATCACGGGTGGAAGGGACACCGGGTATGAGCTGCCGCCGGCATCCATCATGGTGATTCGCGGCAAATTGTCACCAGATTAGCGTGGCCGGGCATGCGGTTCCGGTCGGCGAATGAGCAGGCGCGATAAGATGCTCACGGGACCTCTCTCTGCAAAGGCTGTGCACCATTATGACCGAAAAGGATGAAGCGCTGGATGCCAACTCAGGCTCCGAGGAATCATTCGGAGACCTTCTCTCACAGTTTGAGCAGAGCCACTCGCGCAAGACGAACGATGGCGGCAAGCAGATCTCCGGAACCGTGATTGCGGTCTCGGCCGACCTGGTCTTCGTCGACATAGGATTCAAGACTGAAGGAGTTCTTCCGCTCGCAGCCCTGGGAACCAGCGGAGCGACCGTGGATCCTGGCGACAAGTTGTCCGTGTCGGTGAAGGGGCGCAATCCCGAGGGTTACTACGATCTCTCACTCATGCGCGTCGAGCAGCCCAAAGACTGGGATGCGATGGAAAAAGCGTTCGCGGAAAAGTCTACGATCGTCGGGACAGTCACGGCTCTCGTCAAGGGCGGCCTGACCGTCGACGTTGGACTGCGCGCCTTCATGCCGGCATCGCGAAGCGGCGCGCGCGATGCGGCCGAGATGGAAGCCCTCGTGGGCCAGGAGATTCGCTGTCGTATCACTAAGCTCGACGTTGCGGATGAAGACGTAGTCGTCGATCGCCGGATCGTGAGTGAGGAGGAAGACCGCTCGGCGAAGGAGCGGCGCTACTCTGAGCTGAAGGTCGGGGACACGATGCAAGGTACGGTCCGGAGTTTGACTGAGTACGGGGCGTTCATTGACCTCGGGGGTATCGATGGCTTGCTGCATGTAGGCGAGATCGCCTGGGCGCGTGTGAATAAGCCGGAGGACGTGCTGTCGGTAGGAGAGCACGTCGACGTGGTCGTGCTAAAAATCGATCCGGAAAGCCGCCGTGTCTCGCTCAGCAGGAAACAGCTTCAGCCACATCCGTGGACTTCGGTGGCCGACAAATACAAGGTTGGCGATCGACTGCGCGGGACCATCACGCGCGTGGCGGACTTTGGCGCCTTCCTGGAAATCGAGCCCGGGGTGGAAGGCATGATCCACGTCTCGGAGATGTCATGGGTCAAGAAGGTGAGGAAGCCCAGTGATCTGCTCAAGGCAGGGGACGTCGCCGAGGTGGTTATCCTTGGGATCAACCTCGCGGAGCATCGACTTGCACTTGGTCTGAAACAGGCGATGGGCAATCCCTGGGCTGAGGCCGCCGGCCGATTTCCCGTCGGCTCCCTCGTCGAGGGTCCGGTCGCGGGCTTTACCGCCTTTGGAGCGTTCATTGAGCTCGCAGACGGCATCACCGGCATGGTTCACATCAGCGAGATCACCACGGAGAAGCGCCTCAATCGTCCGCAAGAAGCCCTGCGCGCCGGGCAGATGGTGAAAGCCAAGGTGCTGGCCGTCGATCAGGAAAAGCGCCAACTGCGCTTGAGCATCAAGCAGGTGGCGCTGACTGGCCTTGAGGATTTTCTCGCCGAACATCAGGAAGGAGATCTCGTCACCGGCCGCATCATGGAGATCTCCGGGAGCACAGCCAATGTAGAGCTGGGCGAAGGAATTACGGCCAGGTGCGCGATGCCCCCGGAAGCCGTGGAGGCGCAGCAATCGACCGCGGGCTCCAAGGTCGATCTCTCCTCCTTCCGTTCCATGCTCAGCGCCCGCTGGAAGGGCGAACCGGCACCGGCGACTGGGGATTCTGCCGGCGCTTCCCGGAAATCGGAGGCATTCCGCCCCGGGCAGATCCGCAGTTTTCACATTGTCCGCCTTGATCCCGCAGGTCAGGATATCGAGCTTCGATCGGCATAGTCATTGCGGCCAGGAACCGCGGCTCATCCTTATGCCTTTATCCGATCCAGCGGCCCAGAGCGGCGCCCACCCAGACACATCCAAAGCCCAGCACGACGCTGCCCGCAACATACAGCAGTGCGACGCCCGGTTGCCCACCCCTCGCTGCGGACAGGGTCTCCCACTCGAAGGATGAGAAAGTGGTGTAGGCGCCGATGAAGCCGATGGGGAAGAAGAAACGCCATGCCGGACTGATGTTGGTGTGCGTGTTGAGTATGGTCAGCAGCAGTCCAATGACGACGCAGCCGCTCATATTCACGACAAAGGTGCCGTAAGGAAAGTGCGAACCATAGCGATCTGAGATGGTGGTGCCGACCCAGAGACGAGCAATTGCTCCCAGAAATCCGCCCGCGCCGGTCAGAAGGTAACGTTGCATGGGTGCTCCCAGCAGTATGGCGGCAGATAGCGAATCGGGGCTGGCTCCTCCCGCTTGTTGTAGCACCCGCTGCGCGCCTGCTGCAAACATGAGTCACCATGCAGGCAGCGGAAGCAGTGATCCGGCTATACCCAAGAGATTTTTCCGGGAGATAATTGTCCCGCGGGTGGACTTCGTCTTCCCAATCAGCACTGGAGCGGCATCCATGCATTGGTCGAACCGCAGAAGCATGCAGAGGAGAGATGGAGGTATGAATTTGTTCAGAGCAATCGTCCGGCCTAGAGGACTGCTGATAGTGTTCGGTGCGCTCTTTGCGCTGGTGGCAGGCGCCGCTGCTCAACTGCCCACCATTCCGACCGATACCCCTGGTATGAGCATTCCGCAGATGTTCTATCTCCATGCGAAAGACATGGATATGAAGCTGCTGCCAACTCCTTTGATTACCCGGACCAATGCGGGAGAGCGCCCCTATCTGATCGAGACGGCTCGAGGAAAGTTCAGTCCAACGCTCGGCAATCTGCTGGGGAGCGATCCAGCGTGTTGGGTGTGCCAGGCGAAGAAATATGGCATCAAGCTGATCTACACCGGGGTGGGCGGAATGCCGCACTGGTGGGCCGAGGAGGGAAGCACCGGCACCACGCCAACAGTGACCATTGCCCCCTACGACATCGACCAAACGAACGAACAGTGTCTCGCGATCGGAGGAAATCCAGCCTACACCTCACCCGACGGCGACTGCATCTATCAGGAGTTCTGGCACAACTTCATGCAGAAGATTTGCGATGTCCCCAGGACTCCGAGGAGCCCAGTCGCCGGCCAGTGCCAGATCCAGTTTTACGAGAGCGGGAACGAGTTCAACGTCAACGGCTTTTGGACCGACAGCCCTGTGCACCTGGCGAAGATGTTTAACGATCAGGCCTCGATTGTGCGGAAATACTGTGCCGACTGCATGATCATTGGCGGCAGCGTCTCGGCCGGAGGCGATGGCTATGCGCCAAAGTTTGCGACCGGAGGCGGCCAGTATGACAATGCGCTCGGCCAGCTGCTGGACGCCTGGCACGCCATCCCGAATGCAAGTCTTCCGGACGCCATCAGCTTCCACATGTATCCGGGGCATACGAATGTAGCGCCGCCGCCATTTCCGGAGGTCATGTACTCCAACAGCGATTCCAAATGCCTGAAGGGTTCCGTGCCCAACAAGGCCTGCCGCGGGTCTCTTCTGGACCAGGTGAGCGCGGTCCATGCCGTGATCAATGCTCGCCCTTGGCTGCGCGCGAAAAATCCGCCGATCTTCAATACTGAATCGGGCTTCAACGGAAACAGCACCTTGCAGGTGGATACCGAAACTGTCAGCTATACCGATGAACAGGGCATCGCGCATCCTGACGTCACCATCGCCGGCCCGGACTCCTGGAAGCTGCGCCAGGCCTATGTTGCCCGCTCGGTCATGATGGCGGCAACCTCTGGAGTAGCGGTAAACCTCTGGTATCAGGCGGACAGCGATTGCTATGGAACGCTGATGCTGGGCATTGTTCATGCCAAACCGCACGCCAACCCGGGATGCCGGAACGATCCTGTGTTGTTGCCGGTCAATACGACTGGACCACATCCCTTCACACAGGTCACGGGAAACGAGGGTCTGCTGCCTACCGGGGTCGCCTTCAACACCATCTATGGCTGGCTGCACGGCGCACACGTCGTCCGGCCACCGGCCAACGTGAGTGGAGACGTCTGGACAATGGATATCGTCGATGCGAGGGGCGAGCCCGGCAGGATCGTCTGGAACACGAACTGGATGCGCTCCGAGCCCTACAAGACGGACTATGCCACGACGACGGACCTGGATGGAGAGAAGCAGCCGATCGCCGGCCCGGCTGTGACCATCGAGAACCGGCCCATCCTCCTCTCGGGAAAGGCGCATCAGCCGGAGAAGCGGCGTTAGTTCAAACTACAACGGGGAGGGCAATGCTTCCAACCAACGACAGGCCGGCTCAGCGGACCCTCCCGAGCGCATTCAGCATGGCTTAAGTTCAGCTCCGCAACATGAAGAGTCCATGCGTGTGCTGATCATTGAGGATGAGGTCCGGCTCGCGGAGAATGTCGCCGCAGGACTTCGTGAGGGGGCCGGCTTCGCTGTCGATATCGCCGCGGACGGAGAGATTGGCTCTTACCTTGCGGCGGACGGTGTCTATGACCTGGTCGTGCTCGACCTGATGCTTCCCAAGGTGGACGGACTTACCGTCCTGCGCCGCATGCGGCAGGCAGGAGATCGAACGCCGGTGCTTATCCTTACGGCGCGTGGCGAGACTGTATCGGTCATTCATATGCTCAACTCCGGGGCAGACGACTATCTGAGCAAGCCCTTCGATCTGGGCGAGCTGATTGCTCGTGCCAAGGCGCTCATCCGGCGCGGGAAAGGAGCCGCGCATCCCGCGCTGAAGGTGGCCGACCTCGAAGTGAATACGCTGGAGCAGAGCGTTCATCGCGCCGGACAGCCGATCGACCTCTCGCCCATGGAGTACCGCATCCTGGAATATCTGATCCACCGGCCTCGTGTCGTAGTATCGAAGCGCGAACTGCTGGAGCATCTCTACGATTACAACTGGGAGCGCCACTCGAACGTGATCGAGGCCCACGTCTCCAATCTGCGCAAAAAGCTGGACGCCGGCGATCAGGCTCCCAGCATTGAGACGCTACGTGGACGAGGTTACCGGCTGATCGCGGGCGGCGCCGAGACGCAGCGGTGAAGTCCTATTCCATAACCCGCAGAGTCGTGACCGTCGTGCTGCTGGTCGAGCTGGTCTCGGCTCTCTGTGTCACCGGCATGGCGCTGCTGTATGAACGTCACGCGCATTTCCGGTCGTTCGATATTCTGCTGCGTGGGCGTGCGGACTCCGTGCTCGGTGCAGTGCAGGATGCTGAGGACGAGGGGGACAACGTCCTGCTGGCCTCGTCCGGTCTCGAGCTGCCACCCGAAGATGTGTACGAAGTGCGCGATGGCGGTAATCGGCTGCTTGGGCGCTCCCCCAACTGGGACGGTCCCCCGCCCGGAATCTTCGACAAGGGCAATAGGGACTTCGCCACTCTGACCGCGCGCGGAAACCGGTATCGCTGCATTCGGCTCAAGGGGTTGCGCATCGTCGATCCGGAAGATTCCGGCAGCGGCATTCCCCGCCACCTCCTAATCGTCTACGGGTCTCCAACCCAGCGGGTCTGGCAGGCGGTGATGGGCGCGGTAGAATTCTTCGCGATTGCAAATCTGCTGGTGCTGCTCATCACCGGCGTGGCCATGACGTGGCTGCTGCATCGGAGTATGGCTCCCATTCGTCAATTGGCCGCCGAGGCTTCGGGTGTGTCAGCCCTCTCCTGGGAATTCCGGGCGCCGGAACAGGCTCGCTCGGTGCAGGAGCTTGCGCCTCTCGTCACCACGCTTGAGACCTTGCTCCATCGGCTTGAGCGCTCATTCCTGCAGCAGCGCCAATTCGTGAGCGATGCCGCCCATGAATTGAAGACCGCCGTCACGGTGGTGAAGTCTTCATTGCAGTTGCTCAATTTAAGGCCGCGGTCAGCTCTCGAATACCAGGCCGGCCTGGAACGCTGCGAGACCGACTGCATACGGCTGGAGGAGCTGGTCGGCGATATGTTGACGCTCGCCCGTCTGGAAAACGCTCAGCTTGAGCCTCCGGAGGAGTCTTTTGTTGAGGCCGATGTGGTCGTATGTATGCGAGAGGTCATCGAGCAGTTGGAACCGGTGGCGGCTCTGCGCTCCGTCCCGGTCTGTCTCTCTGCTCCTGCGTGCTTGCGTGTGCCGCTTTCGCCATCCGAGTGCAGCCTGCTTTGCTCGAACATTTTGATGAATGCTCTGCAGCACAGCAGCGCGGGATCGCCGGTCTCAATCTCTCTTACGGCGTCTTCCGGCTTCGCCTCATGCGCCATGGAAGATCGTGGAGATGGCATCGAAGCAGCGGATCTCCCGCATGTGTTTGAGCGGTTCTACCGTGGGGATCCTTCACGTGCGCGGGGTACCGGAGGCACCGGCCTGGGGCTGGCTATCTGTCGCGCCATCGTCGAGAAGGCGCATGGGGAGATCACGATTGCGAGCGCCCCCGCTCAGGGAACAACCGTGATCTTTCGCATTCCGCTTGCACAGTCAACCGCCCTGACGGGAGAGTAGTGTAAGAACGTCGGCGGCCACTATAGCAGCGTTCCATGTCTTCAGCCTGTATTCAGCCATCTCTGCAACATTGGGAAGGTAGCACACAGGCGCTCTCAAGCTTGTCTCTCGAATGGAGTCGATCGATGCATCCATGTTTACGTCGTACGCGGTGCAGGCGCGCCGTGGTAGGCGCCGCGCTCATGGCATTTCTTTCCCTGCCCGTCCTCTCTGCGGGGGCACAAGCTAAATATCAGGTGAAGGACCACTGGAAGATTGGAGGCGAAGGCGGATGGGACTATCTGGCCATTGATCCCCAGATCCATGCCCTCTACATCACGCACGGCAATTGCGTTGAGGTCGTCGATACCCAATCCGGTAAGGTGGTCACTTCCATCACCGGGCTGAAGGGCACCCACGGTGTCGCCTTCGACAAGGCAGGGAAGTATGGGTACATCAGTGACGGAGCGGCCAACGCAGTGGTCGTTTTCGACCGGCATTCGTATCAGATGGTGGCATCGATCCCCGCCGGCACCAACCCGGATGGCATTCTCTACGAACCGGTCACTGCTACCGTCTGGGCCTTTAACGGCCGCAGCAACAATGCCACGGTCATCGATGCGACGCAGAACAAAGTCGTCGGTACAGTCGAGCTGCCCGGCAAGCCTGAGTTTCCGGTTGCAGACGGCAAAGGGACAGTTTTCGTCAACATCGAAGATAAGAATGAGATCCTCCGGCTGGATGCCAGGAGCCAAAAGGCGACGGCGATCTGGCCACTCAGTCCGCTCGAGTCGCCCTCCGGCCTGGCCATCGATACCGCTCACCGCCGTCTCTTTTCTGTCTGCGACGGCAAACACATGGCGGTCTTGAACGCGGACACCGGCAAGGTCATCGCTACGCCGGACATTGGGGAAGGTCCCGATGCAGCCGCCTTCGATGCCAAGAATGGCCTGGCGTTTTCTTCCAACGGTGATGGCACGCTCACGGTAGTGAAGGAGCAATCGCCGGATTCGTTTGTCGTCCTCCAGACGGTCGAGACGCAGAAGGGCGCCCGTACGATGGCGCTCGATCCCAATAGCGGGCGGATCTATCTCGCGACTGCGGCGTTCGGCCCCCGTCCCGCCCCGACGGCGGATAGACCCCATCCGCGGCCGTCCATCGTTCCCGGAACATTCGAGGTGCTGGTAGTCGCCAATAAGTAGCGCTCAACCGCGATACCCAAGGGCCAGCGCTTGCCGCTGGCCCTTGCTTTTGCGTCATAAAGCACCGGCTGCCGGACGCGCATTCGATCCCCTCAGCCCGTTGCGCAAACTGACGAGTGCGGCCGCCGGCCATGAAGCTCCTTGATGACTACAATGAGGCAATCGGCCCTGAACCGGAGATCGAACGTTCCCGCCAGGTCTTTGGCACAGCCGAAGTAGCACAGCTACCGGTCCTGATCTAAGCAAATTTGCGCGTTTCCCCTGAACCCATTGGCAAACCCCGGGCATCCAAATCCGGTCAAATGTCGAGCGGCAGAGGCCATCAAATGAGAAAAGGGAAGGCACGGCTTCTCTGGATCGGGATGCTCGCGTTCTCGTCTGCGGTTCTGCAGGCGCAGAGCCCACAAGACATGATTCAGCAGGTCGTTAACACCGAGCGCACCGCAAACCAGAACGACCACACCCACTGGATCTATCTGGACGAAGCCCGCAAGCCGAAGGAGCATACTCTCCAGTGGATCGCCGGTTCACAACAGGGCGACGTCCGGCGCCTTCTCGAGAGGAACGAGCAAGGGCTTCCCGAGCCTCAACAACGTGAATCCATTGAGAAATTCCTGCACGACCCGAAAGCGCAAAACAAGCTAGCCGCCGAGAACCAGCACGACGATCGTCAGGTCGACGATCTGCTCAAACTTCTACCCGCCGCGTTCGTCTGGACGCAAACCGGCGCAAGTGCGACCACCACCACGCTGCATTTTGACCCCGATCCACGATTTCATCCACCTACGCGGGAAGCACGCGTCTTCAGCAGCATGACCGGCGACCTCGTCTTCGATAACGATCAACGTCGCATCCGCAGCATGAGAGGCCGGCTCATACGCGACGTCACCTTTGGTGGAGGACTGCTTGGCAAACTGAAGGAGGGTAGCTCCTTTTCCCTCGCACAAGAGCAGGTTGGGCCCTCTCTATGGCAACTGACGGCAATCGACGTTCACCTTGAAGGCAACGCGCTCCTCTTCAAGAGCGTTTCACTCCAGCAAGTGGAACAACGCTCCAGGTTCACGCTGGAGCCATCACTCATTACCCTCGATCAAGCCGCTGGTGCAGTCATGAATCAGCCATCGGTAGTCTCTCCGCAGGATAAAGCTGGGCTAAAGGTGAATTGACGCTCTTATCCTGCTCATCTCCCTTCGACCTGGGAGTGCGCGCCATTGCCTGGGAACGCTGCAATGGCCCTATCTGTTGTGAGCTGACATCTCATCCAGAGCCATATTTAGCTCCAGCACGTTCACCCGCGGTTCGCCAAGCAATCCGAACTGCCGCGGTTCGATGTGCGCGTTGATGAGCGTCTCGATGGTTTGCGGGGGAAGCTTCCGTGCGGCGGCAACCCTGGCCGCCTGATAGAAGGCCGCCGCAGGCGTGATGTGGGGATCCAGACCGGATGCAGACGCGGTCACCAGATCGATTGGAACTGCACCCGCGCCATGTTCCTGGGCTGCACTCGCCTCTATGCGATCGAGGAGCGCCTTGCTGGATGGACCAAGATTGGATCCAGACGAGGCGGATGCATCGTAACCGTTTCCCGCCGCCGATGGCCGGGAGTGAAAGTACGCCGGGCCGGTGAAGGGCTGACCGATGAGTCTCGACCCAACGATCACGTCGCGCTTGACAATGAGTTGGCCCGAGGCCTTCTGCGGAAAGAAAAGATGCGCAACGACCGTGATGCCAAGCGGGTAAAGCAGGCCGAGCAGGACGGCCGTGATGGTGGTGTAGAGACAAGCAGTAATCAGATGTTGTTTCATAAGAGTCCATTCGCGTGTTTCGATGGCTAAGCCAGGTGGACAGCCGTGATCAGCATGTCGATTAGCTTGATCCCGGCAAATGGGACGAGGATGCCGCCCAGTCCATAGACGAAGAGGTTGCGCTGAAGCAAGGCAGCGGCCGACTTGGGACGGTATTTAACGCCGCGCAGCGCAAGCGGCACCAGCGCGATGATGATCAATGCGTTGAAGATGATCGCGGACAGGATCGCCGACTCCGGCGTACGCAGGTGCATGATGTTCAGGGCGTTCAGCACGGGAAATACGCCAGCAAACATGGCAGGTAGGATGGCGAAGTACTTGGCCACATCGTTCGCGATGGAGAAGGTGGTCAGGGCCCCGCGCGTCATCAGCAGTTGCTTGCCAATGGCGACAATCTCGATGAGTTTGGTTGGGTTGGAGTCGAGATCGACCATGTTACCGGCCTCCTTCGCAGCCTGGGTCCCGCTGTTCATCGCAACTCCGACGTCTGCCTGGGCCAGAGCCGGCGCGTCGTTGGTGCCATCTCCGGTCATGGCCACGAGCTTTCCCTGTCCCTGCTCCCGGCGGATCAGGTCCATCTTGTCCTTGGGCTTAGCCTCTGCCAGGTAATCGTCAACACCGGCTTCGCGCGCAATGGCGGCAGCGGTAAGCGGGTTATCGCCCGTAATCATCACGGTGCGAATGCCCATCGCGCGAAGCTGGTCGAAACGCTCGCGCATTCCCCCTTTCACGATGTCCTTCAGATGAATCACGCCCAGTGCCCGGCCGTTCTCCGCGACGGCGAGCGGCGTGCCACCCGCCCGCGCGATCGCTTCCGCCGAGCTGCGGAGGTCCGTCGGAAGGTGATACCCATTCCGCGAGAGATAGCTTGCGATCGCATCCACCGCACCTTTACGAATGCTCCGCCCTTCGAGTTCAATACCGGACATGCGCGTCGTTGCGCTGAAGGGAACGAACTCCGCATGAACCTGCGCCAGTTCGCGCCCGCGCAGGCCGTACCGTTCCTTCGCCAGGATCACGATCGAGCGGCCCTCCGGCGTCTCATCGGGTAACGAGGAAAGCTGCGCTGCATCGGCCAGCTCTGCATGGCTCACGCCTGGTGCAGGCACGAACTCCGCAGCCTGACGATTTCCAATCGTAATGGTGCCGGTCTTGTCCAGCAGCAATGTGTTTACGTCTCCCGCTGCTTCCACCGCGCGCCCAGAGGTGGCAAGCACGTTGTGCTGCACCAGGCGATCCATGCCCGCGATGCCGATGGCTGAGAGCAGGCCGCCAATCGTTGTTGGAATAAGACAGACGAGGAGCGAGACCAGAACAAAAACGCTTTGTGGAGCGCCGGAGTAGCTGGCAAAGGGCTGCAGCGTGACCACCGCGAGTAGAAAGATAATGGTCAAGCCGGCGAGCAGAATGTTAAGCGCGATCTCATTGGGCGTCTTCTGCCGCTCCGCGCCCTCCACCAGCGCAATCATGCGATCGAGAAACGTCTCTCCGGGATTTGAGGTGATGCGCACGGTGATCACATCGGAGAGAACCCGCGTACCCCCGGTGACGGCGGAACGGTCTCCGCCAGCCTCGCGAATCACCGGAGCGGACTCGCCAGTGATGGCCGACTCGTCTACCGAGGCCACGCCCGCGGTTACCTCGCCGTCCCCGGGAATCATTTGCCCCGCGGCCACGCGGACCAGGTCTCCGGCGCGAAGCTTCGAGCTCGGGACCTCCTCGATGCCGCCTCTGGCTACGCGGTACGCGGTCGTCTCGGACTTCGCCAGGCGCAGTGCGTCTGCCTGGGCCTTCCCTCGACCCTCCGCCATGGCCTCGGCGAAATTCGCAAACAGCACGGTAAACCAGAGCCAGAGCGTGATCTGGAGATTGAAGCCCGTATGGCCGCGATGATAAAGCACGTTGCCGATGAGTAGCAGCGTCGTCAGGACACTGCCCACCTCGACCACAAACATCACCGGATTTCTTGCCATGGTGATCGGGCTGAGTTTCAACACAGAGCCGAGCGCCGCGTGGCGAAGGATTGCGCCATTAAGCAGTGAGTGCCGCGAGTTGGACGATGCGGAGGTCATCAGATGTCTTGTGCCTAAAAGGTGTGTCCGGCGCGAAGCAGTAGATGCTCGAGGATCGGCCCGAGCGACAGCGCAGGAAAGAAGGTGAGTGCGCCTACAATCACGATCACACCCGTGAGCAGGAGCGAAAACAGCGGCGTGGTCACCGGAAAGGTTCCCGCGGATGCCGGAACCCTCTTCTTCGCCGCCAGGCTCCCGGCAATGGCAAGTACCGGGATCAGCATGAGAAAGCGTCCGACGAACATCGCAACGCCGAGCGTGATGTTGTACCAGCGCGTGTTTGCGTTCAGGCCGGCAAAGGCTGACCCATTGTTGCCCGTGGCGGATGTGTAGGCATACAGGATCTCGCTCAGCCCGTGCGGCCCGTGATTTGCGAGGCTGGCCAGCCCGAAGGAAGGCGCCAGGACAGAGACAGCGGAGAAGCCGAGAATTATCAGGGGAAAGATGAGCAGGTAGAGCATCGCGAGCTGCACGTCCCTGGCTTCGATCTTCTTGCCCAGGTACTCCGGCGTTCGCCCCACCATCAGTCCCGCGATGAACACGGTGAGCACGACGAAGATAAGCATCCCGTAGACCCCCGCGCCCACGCCTCCAAAGACAATCTCCCCCAGGAGAATGTTGGCGAGAGGAACCAGACCGCCGAGTGGAGTAAACGAGTCGTGCATGCTGTTCACCGCACCGCAGCTTGCATCTGTCGTCACCGTGGCGAAGAGCGCGGAGTCGGCTATGCCAAAGCGAACCTCCTTGCCCTCCATGTTTCCACCGGCCTGCGTGATCGACGTATGCTGATCCACATTGCGAAGCAATGGGTTCCCCTGTGCCTCCGCCCAGAAACAGGTCAATACACCGGCGAACCACAGGATGGACATCGCCGCGAAGACGGCCCAGCCATGCCGCGGAGAGCCCACCATCTGGCCCAGCGTGACAGTAAGCCCAGCAGGAATAAGAAAGATGGAAAGCATCTGAAGCATGTTAGTAAGCGGCGTCGGGTTCTCGAACGGATGAGCGCTGTTCGCATTGAAGAAGCCGCCGCCGTTGGTGCCCAGCATCTTGATGGCTTCCTGTGAGGCGACCGGGCCTTGTGCGATGGTTTGCGTGGTCGCGATAATGGTCACCGGCTTGCCATTCGCCCCGGTTGCCGTCTGCCTCTGCGACTCAACCAGCCGTGCGGTGTCGTAAGGCCGCAGGTTCTGCACCACTCCCTGCGAGACCAGCACCACAGCGAACACAACGGAGAAGGGCAACAGGATCCAGAGTGTGCCGCGGGTCAGATCCACCCAGAAGTTGCCCAGCGTCTTCATCTCCCGCCGCCCAATGGCGCGGATAAATGCGACGGCGACCGCAAGCCCGGCGGCGGCCGACCAGAAGTTGTGCGTTGCCAGGCCCAGCATCTGCGTCAGATAGCTCATAGCCGCTTCAGGCACGTACGCCTGCCAGTTGGTGTTGGTCGTGAAAGAGACGGCGGTATTCCAGGCGAGGTCCGGCGCCACTGCCGGGAGATGCTGCGGGTTCAGAGGCAGCACGTGCTGCAAACGCTCGATCGCATATGTGAGCAGCAGGGTTACCCCGCTGAAGATGAGCACCGCTGATGCATAGGTGGTCCAGGCCATCTCTTCACTCGGCCGCACCCCCGTCGCCCGGTAGAGCAGGCGCTCAATTGGAACCAGGACCGGATCCAGCAGAGTCTTGCGCCTCTCGAAGACGCGCGTCATGTACGAACCCATCGGCCTTGCCGAGAGCGCTACAAGTACGAAGAAGACTGCGATCTGGAGCCAGCCATTGAGTGTCATCAGAACTTCTCCGGACGCAACATGGCATAGACGAGATACGCCAGCAGAGCCGCGGCCAATATGAGCAGGATCACGTCTTCAAGCATGCGACGTGCCTCCTGTCAGTCGATTGCACGCGGAGACATACCACAACGCGATGGCGAAGGCGACGAGAGTAGAGACAAGATAGAGGAAGTCAGTCATGCGCTCTCCGGACTAGTGCTGAAACTGCCCTGAGATCTAGAACTTCACCAGGATCGCGGCGGTCGCACGGTCTTCGCTACGTCGCAAATCTGGCGACCACCCAGGCACAATCGATCCCGCCGCGCCGGTGTTCCCACCCGGTGGTGTCACGCCACCGGGACCGCTGAAGTAAGGCACGCTGGACGCACGGTAGTTGTACTCGAGCCGCCAGGTGATGTATTGGCTCGGCATCCAGTCTCCCGTGATCGATGTGTCGTAGGCCTTGTAGAGGTCACCCGGGTTTTCCGTAAAGTAAGGAGTGCCGGACGCTGCGGTAGCTCCATTGATAGGTGGCAAGAGCACAAGGTAGCGGCCTGGATTGTTGATCTTTCCGCCGCCCAGCGTGAGCGCATACCGATCACGATCGAACCAGAACCGGTTGTACGCCATAAAGCCGATAAAGCTCTGCTTCGGACCACCCTTGCCATTGCCCATACAACTCACGCCATCGCCGGTTTCGCATCCCAGATCGCCGGTCAGAGTAGCCGCCGCTTTGCTGACAAACGCATCCGGCCGATCATAGTACTTGTACTGCACACTATCGTCCGTGTGGTAACGCGTGCGCTTGCTCAGGCCGAGATCATCGCGACCAAGTGCGTAATTGTTCAGTGTGATAGACCAACTGCCATTCGGGCGATAAAGGACCTGGCCCCCCACGCCCGGACGGTTGTTAAAACGCCCATACGACTGCCATCCGTTTACGAACCAGGGTTCAAACTTCAACTTATCCGTCGGGAAGATCTGGACTCTGACCCCATTGAAGAACCAGGGTGTGTTCGAGGAGACGTACGAAGGCTGATAGGCCCAGTTATCGAACTGATAGTACGAGAACAGGCCGACATACGACATGAAGATGCCAGCGTCCACGTTGATGCCATGCATCGTGTTGAAGTGATAGCCGCCATATGCTTCAGAGAGATAGCGGTAGGCGTTATCCAGGTTCCATTGACCCCGGGCAGAGCTCGCGTCGTTGCGCGGCGTGGTCTGTGAGTAGAGCCCGAACTGCGTCATAAAGCGAGCCCGAACGTTGTTGAAGTGAAAGTCTCCGCCTATACCTAGTTGTGTGAGCTGCACCTCGTTCGCCCGAAAAACCTCGCTTGAACCTCCAATCGTGTCGTCTTGCGGATGGCGGAAGTCATAGGTATAGTTCACATCGGTTCGGATCTCGGGCGTGAAGAAGGCTGAATCGAAGGCAGGCTCCTTCGTTCTTGGATTGCCGGTGAGCCAGGTAAAGTCGGCAAAGGCAAAGGGTTCTGCATGCGCCGGGTTCTCTGCTTTAGCGGGAGGCTCAGCAACCCTCGCCGTTCGGAGGGTGTTGATGGGAGTGACCTCCGCCGGTAAGTTGGATCTGCTCACGCCGGTTGCAGATGCGTTTTGATTCCGCTGAAGCTGGTTTAGCTGCGCCTGCAGTTCGTTGATTTCTCGTTGCAGGTCGTCGATCGTGACCGCGGGCCGATCAGTAGAAGTCGCTTGGGTCTGAGCGACTGCCCGGCTGCTCAGTGCGGAGATCAGAAAGCAAAATGCAATGCAAGTTTTCGTTCCCATACCGGCATTCAGAAGACACCTGAAGCCCGTAGGAAGTCCGTAGAGAAAGCGTTAAGAAGTCGTAAGTTTCTTGAAACCCTCGGGATCGAAGCGATACCCCACCCACGGCTCGCTTGCGATGTAGCGCACTCCGTCCGGCTGCTCGATCTTCTTACGGAGCTGTGCGATCAGGACGCGCAGATACTCCGGCTGATCGTCTCCCGCCGGCCCCCAGATCGCACGCAGAAGGGTCTTGTGCGTGAGCACGCGGCGCGGACGCCGTGCAAAGAAGAGAAGGAGATCGAACTCTTTGGGGGTAAGGTGAACCTCGCTCCCTCGCACCAGCGCCGAATGTCGCTCCGCATCGATGCTGAAGTCACCCTCCCTCACATTCATGGCGGGCGGCTCCCCTCGGGATGCCTTGCGCAAATGCGCGCGAACGCGAGCCAGCAGCTCCTGCATGCTGAACGGCTTGGTGATGTAGTCGTCCGCTCCTTCATCCAGAGCCGCGACCTTCATCGTCTCCTGCTCGCGCACAGACAGCACGATAATCGGCGTGTCCGCCATCACTCGGATGGCGCGCGTCAGCTCCAGCCCATCCATGACCGGCATGGAAAGATCCGTGATCACCAGATCCGGCGCGTCTTCTCGAAACCGCTCCAGCGCCTCCGCACCATTGCGGGTCAGGGTCACGTCATAACCGCTGCCCTGGAGAGACATGCGCAATACCCGGGTGATCTGCGGCTCGTCGTCCACCACCAGGATGCGCATGGTCAGGAGTCCTTCTGTGGAGTGCTGTGTGGAGCTCCTAAGGTGAGGCGCGGCATGGCACAGGGATGGCCATGCTCCTCCTTCCGCTCACCGGCGGTAAACCACTCGTCTTGGCAAAATTTCGGAGCTTCCGGGCGGGCCACGATCGTAGAATCTCCCTGTGCATGCACAGCGGGTGCTTTTTCCGGCACGCTGGCTGGCCGCTGCGGCAGCCCTCGCCGGAATTGTAATCGTCTACCAGCGATGGCTCCACGTGAATCCGACCACCGTCGCGCTGACGCTGTTGCTCTTCATACTCTTCCTCGCTGCGAAATGGGGACTGCGCTACGCCGTTGTGGCGTCGATCGCCGCGACCGCCTGTTACAACTATTTCTTCTTGCCGCCAGTCAGGACGTTCACCATCAACGACCCGCAAAACTGGCTCGCGCTGCTCGCATTTCTCGCGACAGCGGTCATTGCCAGCCGGATGTCGGCGCGCATCCGCGAGGAGGCCTCCGAAGCGCGCACGCGTCAGCGTGAGCTGGAGATGCTCTTTCACCTCAGCCGGGAACTGCTGCAGACCGACAGAGTTGCGGAGCTCATCAATGCCGTGCCCGAGTCGATCGCACGAGTCTCGCACGCATCGGAAGTGATTCTATATCTGGAGGAGGGTGATCGCGTCTACCGCGCGGGGGGCGCGGTCATTGCTCCCCCGGATGTAGCCGCGTTGCGCGATCTCACCTCCTTGTCTTCGGCCTCGCGGCTCGACAATGGGCAGCAATTCGCCGTGCCGGTGCGTACGGGCGTAAGGCCGCGGGGAGTTTTGCTGGTAAGACACGCCTCGCTCTCGGAAGAAACGCTGGAGGCCATGGGCGGCCTCGTCTCGATCGCAATTGACAGGGCTCAGGCGCTGGAAGATATCACGCGGGGTGAAGCCGCAAAGGAAAGCGAACGGCTACGCGGCGTCATGCTCGATTCCATCACGCACGAACTCCGCACCCCCCTCACCTCCATCAAAGCCGCTGTCACCACGCTGCTCTCGTCCAGGCCGGTCAATGCGGTAGACAGCCGCGAGCTTCTCACCATCGTGGATGAAGAGAGTGATCGCCTCAACCATCTGGTGGCGCAGGCCGTTGAGATGGCGCAGCTCGACACGCGCGAGATCCATATGCGGATCGAGTCTCAATCTGTCGATGAGCTCCTGGACGGGCTTGCAGACGCGTGCGGCGGGCTGGCCGCCACACGCGAGATCACGACCAGTATTCCGCCCGGCCTGCCGAAGGTACTGGCTGATCCGATCTGGATTCGCAAGGTACTATGCAGCCTGCTGGATAACGCAGCGAAATATTCCGCAGCCGGTCAGCCAATTGCGGTCAGTGCCGGGAAGCAGGAAGAGATGGTGTCGATCAGCGTGGCCGACCAGGGAATCGGCATCGATCCGCTCGAACAGCCCATGATCTTCGACAAGTTCTACCGCGCGCGGTCCCTCCCGCAGAGAGTCCCGGGCACGGGCATGGGACTGGCCATCTGCCGCGCCATCCTGGAGGCGCACCACGGCTCGATCCACGTAACCAGCCAGCTCGGACGGGGGTCCGTCTTCACCTTTGCGCTGCCGATCAGCCCATAGCTATCGCGGGGACCGCAGCAGACACCCTTTCCCGCAAACGGTGCATTCATATCAAACGTCCTGACACCAGCGCGGGGAATGAGGATGAGTCGCGGCACCTGCTATGGGGTGAAACTCGAGATGGCAACACTCGCCAGTAGTCAGGTCTCCTATATGCGAGGCCACTGCCTCCCGAGAGACTCCCATGAGCATCACCGGTCCCACGCTGTCCCGCCGGCATCTGGTAGCGGGCATCGGCGCTGTTGCTGCTGCTGCCGCCGTCCCGTCGATGACTGCGCAGAGCACCTCCGAGCCCACTGCCCAACCGCTCGTTGACCCACGAACGAAGTATCCGGGGCCCCCTTATAAGGAACAACCGCAGCCCTGGCCCGGGCTCGCGAGCAAGATGGACCCGCGGCCTGACCATGGAGAATCGAGCTACAAAGGCTCTGGGCGCTTACTCGGGCGCAAGGCTCTGATCACCGGGGGCGATAGCGGCATGGGTCGAGCCGCGGCGATCGCATATGCGCGCGAGGGCGCCGATGTAGCCATCAACTATTACCCCACGGAAGAACCCGACGCCAAAGAGGTGATCGAACTGATCCATACCGCAGGACGAAAGGCGATTGCGATTCCCGGCGACTTACGCGAGGAAGCCTTCTGTAAGCAACTCGTGGAGAAGGCAGTGAGCGGCTTGGGTGGACTCGACATCTTGGTTTCGAACGCGGGGCGGCAGCATGCCGTTCCAAGCATTCTGGACATGACGACGGAGCTCTTCGACTGGACCATGAAGACGAATATCTATGCCCCCTTCTGGATCATCCGTGCCGCCGTGCCGCACATGCCGCCCGGCGCTACCATCATCGCCACCACGTCGGAGCAGGCGTACGACCCGAATCCGGACCTCTACGACTACGCACAGACCAAGGCCGCGACGATGAACTTCGTCAAGTCACTAGCCAAGCAGCTCGCATCGAAGGGTCTTCGCGTCAATGGCGTTTCCCCGGGACCGATCTGGACGCCGCTTCAGATCTCCGGTGGCGCAACTGTGTCGCACTACACAAAGTTCGGCGCCGATTACCCGCTAGCGCGCGCCGGTGAGCCTGCCGAGCTGGCGTCCATCTACGTTCAGCTAGCCGCACAGGACGCAAGCTTTACCACTGGAAATATCTACGGAGCCGGCGGCGGAAAGGGCCAGCCATAGCCAGCAGACATGGGTTGCCCGGGAGGATTAAGCGGGCTGGATCCGGATGAATGCGGCGATAAATTGTGTATTGGATCGCCGCGGCGCAGGCGTCGCCAGCCTGGTGGAGGAGGCGGGAGTCGGCTTACTGAAATCTTGTTCTGAGGCGGCTGGTAGGATGCATGGCTGTCTCCTGCTGCATAGGCCATGCATCCAATTCAGTCAGACCGCTGAAAGCAAGAATGGGCCGGCGTGCAGAGGAGCTTTCATCTGCCCGGTTAGTCGTGGGTGTCCGGCAAATGCAACAACGTGCTCGTGCAGGTCACCGGCACTGCACTTCCGCCGAAAGCGCCGCTGTCTTCGCCCCTGCCAAACTTGTCGTTTGTCGCCGGCCGGGACAACTGGATGTAGTCCCCCTTGTCTTGGCCCGCGCCAAAAAACGACGGGTCAGCATTGATAACGCTGATTGTCAGCACTTTTCCATCGCTTGAAAGGCACTGGGTACCGGTGGTGGTCAAGATGACGGTGGAAGCGGTCTTGGTGAAACCCGACCATGGTGTGCAGTTGCCTTCCGCCGCCAAAACAAAGCCTGTACCGATGAACGTTGTGCCGCCATGGCCGAATCCGTTGTTCACGGCGATGCAAAAGGGTGCTGCCGCGGCGAAGCCCTGGGCGGGGATCAGCCCCAGCAGTGGAAGCAGCAATAGATGGGAAGTTTTGAAACGAAACATACGTAGTTCCTCCTTTGTTACATAGTGATCGGGAGCGCGGCGCGTTTCTGCCACGCATCACTCTTAGCGGAGCACTCTCAAGGGGGGCCTTCGGGTCGCTGATGCGGAATCGTTCCTAAGGGTTGCTTGCTCGATGTGTCTTGCCTGGGGGGCGCTCGGCTGCTTCATCCAGCGGGCAGAAAGCCGATGCTGGTGACGCCAGGAGGATCGTCGGCTTGGTGCTTGTCTGATCCCGGATTCAAGGGTTCTCAAAGCAAAGTTCGCGAATACCGACAGGCACCAGAACAGCCAACAGATCATTTGGCCCCTCAAAATCGACGGCCAAATGCTAGTAACTCAGTGAGAATCTTGTGGTGCCGGGAGGGGGGGTCGAACCCCCACGAGGTTGCCCTCGGCGGATTTTGAGT
>CAWHMN010000004.1:0-127404 GCA_963830635.1 uncultured Acidobacteriaceae bacterium
GAGATGAACTGGCGCACCAAGGAGGGCGGCCTGCGGCGCATCTCCTGGACCGCCACCTCGCTGAACGACCCCCAGGGCGACGTCAACTTCGTCATCACCACCGGCGTCGACGTGACCGAGCAGCGCGACGCGGAAGAGAGGCTGCGCAGCAGCGAGACGCGCTACCGGCAACTGGTCGAGGGCTCGCTCGGCATCATCTGCACGCACGATCTCGACGGTATCCTGCGCTCCATCAACGCCCATGCCGCCAATATCCTGGGCTACTCGCCGGCGGAGATCATCGGCACGCCGCTGTTCAACTACATCGACGATGCGCACAAGAGCGACTACGAAGAGTATGTGAGTGCGCTGAACGAGCATCAAGAGCACCAGGGGCTCTTCTACCTGAAGCGGAGGAACGGCGGCCTGGCCGTGGTGGCCTACCGCAACCGGCTGGTCCACACCGCGGGCGCCGATCCGTTCGTGCTGAGCCACGGCATCGACATCACGGAGCAGACCGACGCCGAAGAGAAGCTGCACGCGCTGATGCGGCAGCGCGAATCGATCCTCGAATCGGTCGGTGATGGCATCTGGGGCCTGGACATGGAAGGCAAGCTCACCTTCTGCAACCACATCGGCGCCCACATGTTCGGCTACACGGTGGAGGAGATGCTGGGGCGGAACATGCACGAGCTGGTGCACCACACCCGCACCGATGGCGGCGCGTATCCGGAAGCGGAGTGCCCCATCTACAAGGCCCTCGCCACGGACGACCCGGTCCGCGTGAACGACGAGGTCTTCTGGCGCAAGGACGGCAGTTCGTTCCCGGTGGAGTATGTTGCCCGGCAACTGGTCCACGAAGGCAAGGTCTCGGGCATCGTGGTGGCGTTTGAAGACGTGTCGGAGCGCCGCCGGCTGGACCGCATGAAGGACGAGTTCATCTCCACCGTTTCGCATGAGCTCAGAACGCCGCTCACGTCGCTGCGAGCGGCGCTGGGGCTGATCGCCGGCGGCGTGCTGGAGCGGCGGCCGGAGAAGCTGGCGCAGATGCTCGATGTCGCCATCGGCAACTGCGACCGGCTGGTGCGGCTGGTCAACGACATCCTGGACTTCGAGCGCATCGGCGCGGGACGGCTGCCGTTCCATCGCGACAAGGCCAACGCCATCGACCTGCTGCGCCGCGCGACCGATCTGCAGCACGCCGCGGCCGGGCGCAATAACATCCGCTTCCGCATCGATGCGCAACCGATCGAGGTGCATGTGGATGTGGAACGCATGCTGCAGACGCTGACCAATCTCATCGGCAATGCGGTAAAGTTTTCGCCGCAGGGTGGCGAGGTGCGGCTGGGCGCCGTGCCGACCAATGAGCATGAGGTCACCTTCCAGGTGGAGGACCACGGCCGGGGAATTCCGCCGGAGAAGCTGGAGATCATCTTCGATCGCTTCCAGCAGGTGGATGCCTCCGATGCGCGGCTGATGGGCGGCACCGGCCTGGGCCTTGCGATCTGCCGCACCATCGTCGAGCAGCATGGCGGCCGCATTTGGGTAGAAAGCACCAGCGGCAAGGGCAGCGTCTTCTCCTTCACCGTGCCGCGCTACCGTCAGGGCTGAGCTCAAAGCGGAAAACGGCCCGAGCCATAGCCAAGTTAAGCTGAGGGCATGGTTGCAAAGCCCAAGGTGCGGGTGCCTCCGCGCATCGATGCTGACGCGCTTACGGAGACCTTCCGGGAGCAGATGGAATCGGCTCAGGCCGCGGATGCTCAGGTTCACGATGCGACTCTCTTGAACGGACGGCTGCCGTCCCTGAGATCGACTCGGATCGAGCGATGCCTGCTCCGCTCCGTGAGTCTCTCCGCGCCGGAAGCAGAGCGCCTGCGCCTGACTGACACGCGCGTCGAAGGCTCCGATCTGGCGAACGCCAACCTCACCGGCGGCGCTTTCGAGCGTGTCGAATTTGAAGAGACGCGGCTGACCGGAACATTGCTGAACGAGGCGAGACTCAAGAGTGTTCTGTGGCGGGATTGCAAGCTCGATTTCGCGTCGTTTCGTATGGCGCGGCTGGAGCAGTGCGTCTTCGAACGGTGCAATCTGACGGAAGCGGATTTCTACGGCGCGGACCTTACGGGCACGGTATTCCGCGAATGCGACCTGAGCCGGGCCGACCTATCCCAGGCGAGACTCGCCGGCGCGGATGTCCGCGATTGCCGGCTCGATGGGATGCGCGGCACACCCTCAAATGTGGAAGGTCTGTTCATCAGCCCCGAGCAGGCCATGGTGCTGATCACCCTCTTCGGCGTCAGAGTGGATTGGTGACGCTAACACCGCGCTTCCGGTGCAAGTGCCGGATTCTGCCCAAGACATTGCTGCCCGGGCATCGGCGATGCGCCTGCGTCGCTCCGAAAGCACACCACCCTTCAATTTTCGCGTGCTGCGGCTTCCAGCGCGGGCAGGTCCATCTTGATCATTCCCATCATGGCCTTCATAGCCTTGGGGTGACTGATCAACTGGCCGATGTTGCGTGGCACAATCTGCCAACATAGGCCGAAGCGGTCTGTGAGCCAGCCGCAGGCCATGGGTTTGCCGCCGTCGATCAACCTGGCCCAGTAGCCGTCGATCTCCTCCTGGGAATCACAGCGGATGAAAAGCGAGAAAGCAGGGTTGAGCTGATGTGCGGGGCCGCCGTTGAGAAAGATCATCTCCTGGCCCTCAAGTTCAATGGTTATCGTAGCGATCTGGCCAACGGGCCACGGGCCGACGCCTTTAGAGCGCAGCTCATCGAGCTTGCGCGCGTGCGGGAAAACGCTGAGGTAAAACTCGGCGGCCTCTCCCGCGTTGTCATTGAACCAGAGGAATGGCGCTAGTTTGTTCATGGCCGGCATGGTACCAGCCGCGAGCCCACTTCCGACGAGACGATTTACGACGACTGATCGTCCCGTCCCGGACTCAGACTTCCACGGCCTCGCCGCCCCAATCCGCCGGGTCGATATCCTCTACCGTCTGGGTCAGTGTCCAGATGTGTCCGGCGAAGTCTTCCAGTGTGGCCTGGCGTTCCCCGTACATATGCGTCTGCGGAGCATGTACTACCCGCGCTCCATGTTCCATCGCCTGCGAGCACAGCAGGTCCACATCCGGCACGCGCAGCATCACCGAACTCCTCGTCGCCCACTGGTTGTCCTTGCCCGTCTCGCCCACGACCAGGCAGGCAGAGCCGAACCACATCTGCACACGATGGTCACCGATTCTCAATCGCACACGAAACCCCAAGGCGGTCTTCAGCCACGCCGCGGCCGCAGCAACATCCGGATACGCGACCACTGGGATCACTTCACAGGGCGGAGCCGACCGATTCTTCAGCGTCATCACCTCCGCTCCAACCATACTCCGGACGCTCGGCATGACGTGTGCGAAGGTTGAGAACTTACTGCGCGCCCTTATCAGTTTGCGGTTTCGCGAGGGCGGCCGAAGAACAAGACATAGCCGTCAGCATCTTTCAGCTCGAATCCGCGCAGTCCGTCCGAGGTATCTTTCAGCGGCACGGAGAAGTGCACACCATGCGACGTGAACTCGGCCGCGAGCGCGTCAGGGTCGGGCACACTGATGTAGGCATCCCACCGGGCCGCGGGATCGCGCGTGGGGTTGGGCGCAGGGTGCGCCTCGACTCCCTTGACCATGAGCATCGCTCCGTCGCGGCAAACGATTGCAAAAAAAGGATCATGCTTCGGTTCCTGGTAGGTGACATCGAAGCCGAGCTGATCGCGATAAAAGGCAACAGCCGCTGCAGCGTTGCGCACCATGAAAAATGGCGCGATGCAGTTGATTACCGGCCGGGTCATGAGAAGCCCTCCTCAAAAGCACGCTCATCGCATCGTCCGGATGGAGTGAGGCGGCGGTGTGTCGATCATCCTCGCTTTGATCTCGAAGTTCAAACGAAGACACGATCTGCCGGAACGACCGTCAAAGGCGGATATTGCGTTGACAAACCGTGTGCCGCGGAACAATCTGGAATTGCGGCGTAGGGCGCATCGGTGCAAGGTCGGAAGGGCAAGGCCCACCTACAGAACGTGATCTTTCATTGCGCCGATGTCGAATCTCGAAAACCTCAGAAAACAGGCCAAACAATATCTGCGTTGGCACCGCGAGCGGTATTATCCCGTCGCTGCCATCATCCGGGAACACTTGCCCCGGTTCCGTCTGCTTTCCGATCAGGAAATTCTGACGGCAGCGTTTCGGTTGGCTGACGCGCAGGAACTCGTCGCGCGCAAAGGGGGGTTCGAAGGCTGGCAGGCGCTGAGAACAGGAGACTGCACCGCCATGTCCCAGACGCACCCACACGCTCAGCCGATTTTCACCTCGGTGGCCGCACACCTGTATGTTCGCGACCTGAAAGCATCCGCCGACTTCTTCACCATGAAGCTCGGCTTCACCATCGACTTTATCTATGGCGATCCGCCGTTCTACGGGCAGGTGAGCCGCGATAACGCCCGGCTTGCACTGCGTTCGATGGATGAGTCTTTCTTTGCCGAGGACATCCGCCAGCGGGAAGACCTGCTCTCGGCCTCCATCACGCTGGGCAGCGCGGGCGAGATCAAGCAGCTCTTCCTCGCCTGTCAGGCCGCGGATGTGCCGCTCCGTCAGTCCCTGAGGAACGAACCGTGGCATGCCAAGACCTTCATTGTGAAAGACCCTGACGGCAACCTGATTCTCTTTGCCTCGCCTGCAAATTAGCGCAGCAGACTGCGTAGATGCCCAGTGCATCGTCTGCGAGGCGGAACAGCAGATCCCTCAGCTGCGCTCGGGATGGCTGGTGCGGAGGATAACTGTGCGAAACGGTTCGGAATCACAGCGCCGGGATGAGGTCGGCGAAGAGAAAGCCGTCGCGCAGCACCGAGCCGCGTCTCTCGATGGCGATGGGGTGGCGGAAGAAGGGTCCATCGTAGACGAAGGTGTGGAACTCGCCGTTTTCTCCGCACGGATCGACGTGCGGCGGCAGCTCGGCCAGAAGATCCAGATCGAGATCGCGCCCAATGAAATGAGACGGCATCTGCGCGGGATCGAGTGAGACGATGCAGGCCTTCACGCCTGCATCCAGCATCTCGCGCAGCAGCGGTCCCGTAGGTTGCTTCCACAAGGGAAAGACCGGGCGGAGACCGGTCCCCAGCAGGCGGGCTTCGCGATATGCGCGTATATCTTCGAGGAAGAGATCGCCGAACGCGACGGCCTCGATTCCCTCCGCCACAGCGCGGGCGCACGCTGCCGCCATCGCGGCCTCGTAATGCTGGTTCGAGCAAGGCCAGGGCAGAGGCACGGGCCAGAGCGGAAGCCCGGCCGCCTCAGCCTGCGCATCGAGCAGCGCGCGGGAGACGCCATGCATGGCGACGCGATCGAAGGCGGAGTTGAGCGTGGTGAGCAGTCCGGCGATCTGGTATTCGCCGGACCGGCGGAGGCAATGGAGCATCCACGCGCTGTCTTTCCCGCTGCTCCATGAAACGAGTGTAGGGATCAGGCTGGAGGTCGCGGGTTTCTGCAAGGAAGCCTTTCCCGGTTACGCTCAGGACGACAGACGCACCTGCGGTCAGTTGCCCGTCGGGGTCACGGTCGCATTTTCGACCATAAGAATCACGGTCCGGCGCGGCGCCCTGGTGCGGTGAACGATGCCTTTGGGCACCACGAACCCCTGCCTGGGCTCGAGCGCAACCGTGCGGCCGCCTTCTTCAAGGTCGATCAACAACTCGCCTTCGACGACATAGAAGAACTCATCTTCTACGTCGTGCTTGTGCCAATGGTATTCGCCCTCAATCACACCCAGGCGAACGACGGAGTCGTTCACCTGGCAGAGCGACTGGTTAAACCATTTGTAGGTGCAAGCGTCGGACAGGGCTTTTTCGTCGATGATTTCGAGCGGCTGATACTGGATGTTCAAGCGAGTTTCATAGGGATAGGCGCTGACGTCGCTCATGGCTGCTTCTCCGTTTCTCCACGTTTCTTACGATGGGTCTTCGCGTTAGTCTTCGGTCTCCTTCAAACGAGCGACGACCATGATGTCTTCCAGCGTGGTGGTGTCGCCTTTGATCTCGCCGCTGGTGGCGAGTTCGCGCAGGAGACGGCGCATGATCTTGCCGCTGCGGGTCTTGGGCAGTGCATCGGTGAAGCGTAGATCGTCCGGGCGGGCGAGCGCGCCGATCTCCTGCGCGACCCACGCGCGCAGTTCGTCCTTCAGCTCCGGGGATGGACGGTGGCCTTGCTCCAGCGTGACGAAGGCGGCAATGGCCTGCCCCTTCATCTCGTGCGGGCGGCCGACCACGGCGGCTTCGGCGACCTTCGGATGCGCGACCAGCGCGCTCTCCACTTCCATGGTGCCGAGGCGGTGGCCGCTGACGTTGATGACATCGTCGACGCGGCCCATGAGCCACAGATAGCCGTCCTCGTCCATGCGTGCGCCGTCTCCCGTGAAGTAGCTGCCGGGCACTTCGGACCAGTAGGTCTGCCGATAACGTTCAGGGTCGTTGTAGATGGTGCGGGCCATGGAAGGCCAGGGTCTGCGGATGACCAGGAGGCCGCCCTGACCCTTGGGCACGGGCGTGCCTTCCCGCGTGACGATGGCGAGGTCGATGCCGGGAAAGGGCAGGGTGGCCGAGCCGGGTTTGGTGGGAATGGCGCCGGGCAGCGGCGAGACCATGATGGAGCCGGTTTCGGTCTGCCACCAGGTGTCCACGATGGGGCAGCGCCCTTTGCCCACCTTCTCGTGGTACCACATCCAGGCTTCGGGATTGATGGGCTCACCGACGGTGCCGAGCAGCCGCAGAGAGGCGAGCGCGTGCCTGTCCACGTGATGATGGCCGTTCTTGATGAAGGCGCGAATGGCGGTGGGCGCGGTGTACAGGATGGAGACCTTGTGCGTGTCGATGATCTTCCAGCAGCGGTCCCAGTCGGGCGCGTTAAGTGCGCCCTCGTACATCAGCGTGGTGACGCCGTTCTGCAGCACGCCGTAGACCACGTACGAGTGGCCTGTGACCCAGCCGATGTCCGCCGTACACCAGTAGACATCGTCCGGGTGCAGGTCGAAGACCAGCTTGCTGGTGAGGTAGGTCTGCACGCTGTAGCCGCCAGTGGTGTGCACCAGGCCCTTGGGCTTGCCGGTAGTGCCGGAGGTGTACAGGATGTAGAGCGGGTGCTCGGCGTCAAGCGGCTCGGCCGGACACTCCGGGCCCGCTTTCCGCATAAGCTCGTGCCACCAATGGTCGCGGCCCGGCTGCATGGCAATGGGCGAACCGCTGCGTCGATAGACGACCACGTTCTTGACCGTAGGACAGCTTGCGAGGGCGTCATCGACTATCTGCTTGAGCTGCACTTCGCTGCCGCGACGGTAGGAGGTGTCCTGGGTGATGACGGCGACGCACGCGGCATCGTTGATGCGGTCGACCAACGCGTTGGCAGCGAAGCCCCCGAAGATGACCGAGTGGATGGCGCCGATGCGGGCGCAGGCCAGCAGCGCAATCGCGAGCTCGGGCGTCATGCCCATGTAGACAGCGATGCGATCGCCTTTGCGGATGCCCAGGTCTTTGAGGACGTTGGCGAAACGCTGCACCTCGGCGTGCAGGTCGCGGAAGGTGAGCGTGCGCACCTCGCCCGGCTCCCCTTCCCACAGGATGGCGGTCTTCTCCGCGCGGCCGTTAAGCACGTGGCGATCGACGCAGTTGTAGCAGAGGTTCAACTTGCCGCCGGCGAACCACCGGGCGATCGGCGGCTTCCACTCGAGCACGGTGCGCCAGGGCGTGAACCAGTGCAGTTCCTTCGCGGCTTCGGCCCAGAAGGCCTCCGGATCGTCGATCGAGCGGCGATAGAGGGCGCGGTACTCCTCCATGCTCTTCACGTGCGCGTGCGCGGCGAACTCGGGCGGCGGCGGGAAGATGCGGGTTTCGCGAAGAGAGGAGCTGAAGTGGTGGTCCTGCGGGGTCTGGGACATGGGTGGATCTCGGTCTCCGGTGGCAGCGTCTGGCGCAAGCGCGAGTGTTGCGGTATACCGTCTTTCGCTGCGGTCAGGATGGGGGACCCAACTTCAGCGTAACGGCTCCACACTAAGTCTTTCGCCGAGGGAGAGCAAGCGCGCCCGCTCTTGCCAGATGGCCGCAACCGCGTTCTGATGGATGGAGACGTGGAGGGGGCATCATGGCGGAGAAGCATCTGGAAGTGCGGGCGGGGCGGCGGGAGTTTCTGAAGGCGGGCGGGGCGCTGGCGGCGGGGCTGGTGGCACAGACGGTCCTGCCGGAGAGCGGACGGGCGCAGGCTACATCTTCCGCGTCGGCAAAGGGTTGGAAGCAGCCCTACAATCCGGCGACGGAAAAGGGCATGCCCACGCGCAACCTGGGCAAGACCGGCTACCGCGTGGGATTGTTCAGCCTGGGAGGACAGGCGACGCTCGAACGGCCCAACAACGAGGCCGCGGCGGTACCCATCATTGAACGGGCGCTGGACCTGGGCGTGAACTACTGCGACACCTCGTCCATCTACGGCGGCCCGGAGCGCTGGAGCGAGCAGTATTTTGGCAAGGTGATGAAGACGCGCCGGGCGGAGACCTTTCTGGCTACCAAGACAAAGGAGCGCACCCGGGACGGGTCAATGCGCATGATCGAGAGGTCGCTCGAGCTGCTGAATACCGATCACGTGGACCTGTGGCAGTTGCACGACATCGGCACCATGGACGATGTGAACCAGTGCTTCGCCAAAGGCGGCGCCATGGAGGCGCTGCTGGAGGCGCAGCAGCAAGGGATGGTGCGCTTCCTGGGCATCACCGGGCATCACCGGCCGGACGCGCTGATGGAGTGCATCCACCGCCATCCGTTCGACAACATCCTGATGGCGCTGAACGCGGCGGACCAGCACCAGCACAGTTTTCAAGAGGCGCTGCTGCCGCTGGCGGTCGAACGGCGCATGGGCATTGTGGGCATGAAGGTGCCGGCGCGGGGACGGATTCTCTCCAACTGGACGCCGCCCCCACTGGAAAAGCAGCACCACTCCTGGGAGGGCAAAGCGGTGATCAGCACCGGGCCGGGCACGCTGAACATGCGCGAGGCGGTGTACTACACGCTCTCGCAGCCGGTGAGCACCATCATCATCGGGTGCGATACCGTGGCGCAACTGGAGGAGAACGTGGCGCTGGCCAAGGACTTTACGCCGCTGAACCAGCAGCAGCAGATGGCGCTGGTGGAGAAGACCGCGCCCGTGGCGCAACAGGCGCTGTTCTTCAAGAACTTCGACCGGAACAATTCGTAGAGGCGGCGGAACGAGAGTGCAGGACCGAAGACGAGCGAATACGAGACTCACCCGGCTTGACACTCCACTCGCGATTGTTAAAGAGAAGCCCGCCTCTCGTTTCCATCGCTCCTCAAGGTGGCGTCACGCGATCCGCTGCACCCACTGGCTTCGCCACGCCGGCGCCTCAAAGGGATCGGCGAAATACTGCGTCTCGTGCACGACCTTGCCGTCGCGGAACTCCATGATGCTCACCGTGTATGCCGGCCGTCCCTGGTAGGTGATTATGTATTCCGACACCCAAAGATCACCTTTTCCCAGAATCCGGCTGACGGTGAAACCTGACGGCTTGCCGGGATGATGACTCCGCAAGGCCTGCAGATTGCTTCGTCCGTGGATTCGCTCGCCTGACTGAGGGTAATCACAGATGGCATCGTCAGCGTAAATGTCATGTTCCGCGTCTTTATCGCCGGATGCCGACGCCTTCCAGTGCGCATCCAGGACTTTTCGTATTTGTTGCTCGGAGACCGGCTGCTCTGAGCTTTGTTCCGTTTTCATGTCGATCTACCTCGGGCGAGGAAACCCGGGATACCGGGCCTCACCACGTCATTTGAGGCCCTGTCCAGTCTGAATGCGATCCAGGTCATGCGAACCGCTCACAAGTGGTTATCGCACCCTCGGGGGCCCCAGCGTTAACCGTACTTGAGTGTGGTGCTCTGTCCGACCTCGATAAGATACCCGTCAGGATCGCGAATATAGCAGCGCGTCTCACCGTACTTGGGGATCGGCTCCGTGATGAACTCCGCGCCGCGACTTTTCCATAGTTCATAGCACGCTTGAATGTCCGCAACGCGCATATTCAAGAAGCTGTTGATGTGATTCGGGTCGGGAATGCTGAGCGTTACCGACGGCTTGTCCGGTGTGGGGCCGCCCCCGACGTTCAAAATCATCCAGATATTCGCGAGCTGAAGGTACGCAGGCGCGTTGCCGTCACCCAGGCTTAGAATGCGAGCGCCGAAGACCTTTTCGTAGTAGCGAGCCGATCGCTCGATGTCGGTGACGGTGAGAAATTGCGCGATGCTGATCCCTTCCTGCGGGGGCATCTCATAGCTCTTCTGCTCGATTTGTACGCTGCTCATTGACAACTCCTTTTCCGATACGGAGCCCAGCGTTGATTAAACATCCTACATCCGTCGTATGACACCCCAACCCCTGCCTCGCGACTTGGTTCGCTCAATCTGCAGCCTGGTGCCGGAACAGGTCGGAAGCAGGAGAGCCCGGCATGGATGCCGGGCTCTCTGGTTTTGCGCGAAGCGCGTTTGCCTGGACGGCAGGTCCCTACCAGCCAAGGCCCCAGCCACGGCAGGCTGCGCCGTCTTTTACGCCGGTCAGCACGCTGTTGGCGGCGGTAAGGGTCCGGCTGTAGCAGTGGCCGAACGAGTCCTTAAAGATGTAATCCTGTGAGCTCTTCTGGTTGGAGTGGCTGCTGATGGCGTAGCCGCCACTGACGGGCACCAGCAGATCGGTATCCTGCGAGGCGACGTGGTTGGCGGTTTCGCTGCGGTAGAAGGGGAAGCCCTCGAAGCTCTGCTCGTCATCCAGCAGATACTTCTGGTCGGAGACATTGGCCTCGGTGATGGAGTTGTCAGGGTTGACGGTCTCATCGATGTTGAAGGAGAAGGGATAGGAGTAGTGCTTCTGCTCGCGGCTGTTCAGGAATCCGTCGCGGACGGTGGTGGCGGTGGCATCGACCGTGGTCTGTTGGGCAATGTCCTGCACATAGGTGCTCGCGGTGATATCGAACTGCTGCGTGTTGCGGAAGTGCATCTTCTGCTCGACCGTAGTCTCGACACGGCCCCGGGAGGTCTGCACCCATCCGCGAATGACGTAGTTGCGATTGGAGCCAACGGCCACCGTGCCGGTGATATTTCCGTTCGTATCCGTGGCCAGGTTCTCCTTCACAGTCGGCGTGGGGGCGGCGAGGGTGTTTTGAAGTAATCCGCCGGTCACGTGTTGGGCACGATGATCGGTGAAGACCAGCAGGTTGGCCGTAGCCAGAAAATAGCCGTCGGCGTTGAAGACGCTGATGGCTAGGGTGTGCGGCTGGCCGTTGGCGAGCAGTCCTGCGAAGGGCGTGAGATTGACGCGGAAGGGCTTGAAGTTGAGCGTCTGCACGCCGGGAATGGGCTCCCAAAGGTAGGGATCGATGCCGCCGGTGTATATCCACGGGTAGACCGGTGCGACCCCGGCGGGCTGTCCGTCAATGCTGATCTCGGTCTCCCGGAACCCGGTGTTGCCGCAGCTCTGGAGCTCCGTCGCCACATCGTTGGGCACGCAGGTGTACCAGAACTCGTCATTGCTTTGGCTCTCGGCAAAGACATCGAGGTATGCGGCCTCAGTGTTGGCGGGCAGCGTGACGGATTGGGTGAGTTGGCTGGCGGTGGTGTTGAGCGTGGCCGCGCCGCCGGGCGCATTGGGCAGCGGCACCACCAGGTCGGCCACGTGGGGCGCCTCATGGTCGTGCGAGACCGGATAGAACTGCAGTTCGGCGTTGGCGTAGATGATGCCGGTGTAGGTGGAGTTGACCAGGTTGCCAAGGATGGCCTGGCCGGGCTGCGCGGTCTTGAAGATCGCGCTCAGGTCCGTCTCATCGCGCTCGATGTGCCAGGAAGGGCTCAGCGTGGCGCGCGGCTCTGCCGTGGTGCCGTAGAAGATATTGGCGTTGCCGATATAAAACTGCGTGGTGCGATCGAATTGACGGCCGGCGGTGACGGTGAAGTCGGCGCTGAGCACGACCTTCTCCCAGGGCCCGGGACAGTCCGGCGGCGGCGTGTAGTTGAAGCTCTTGTTGTTGAAGTCGGCAAACTCCTGCTCATGCAGCAGCGTGACCGTGCAGGGCCGGGTGTGCGGCCGGACGACCGGCGGATCGGCCGAGATGGTATTAGACGAGCCGATCTGCGGGGCAGGTGAGGGCACCACCTGCGCCTGAGCGTTGGGGTGGAAGAGCATGCAGGCGACAGCGACCGCCAGCGCGGACTTTATGAGTGCGGATGGGAGCGGTTGGTAAGCAAGGAATGAGCGCAAGGGGAGGGCCTCCGTGGGTCGGTTCGCGGGCTTTCTTGATGCCCCGCTACAGTGCGCAACAGCATAGCATGATCACTTGAGCACAATCCCGTCAGCACCATGGCCGTTTTTCCGGCAAAATGCACAGCTCCTGGTTCAGCTCGACCGCAAGCTCCGGGCCAGGCCGGGAGACGGGCCCCAGAGTCGCCGTTCAGCAGCCCCGACGAGCGCGTCCGGCTTGGGAAGCGGCGAAGACGAGGCACGCCTGACGCAGGTTTTACAACCTTCGCGGAGCCGCCGGACTCGTACCGAAGGATTGAGCAAGGAGACATGTCATGGGCATCATCCTGACTCTAAGCTTCCTGGCGATCGCGCTGGTCATTGTTCTGGTGATCTGGAGCATGAACGCTGCGAACAGCCGGGCCAAAGCGCGAGAGGCGAGCAAGTCACTACGGGACGCGCGGACGCATCCCGACCAGACCACCGACACCCGCGGCACGGGCATCAATTAGCGCCCACACCCTCCAGGTAGCGCTGCTGGTGCCACGTCCAGGCAGAGGCGACGATGGCATCCAGGCGGTCGAACCTGGGTTGCCATCCCAACTCCTGGCGGATGCGGGCGGAGCTTGCGATCAGGACGGCGGGATCGCCGGGACGCCGAGGCAACTCTTCCACGGGAATGGCGTGACCGGTGACGCGGCGTGCGGATTCCACCACCTCGCGAACGCTGAACCCCTCGCCATTGCCCAGGTTATAGATCAGCCGGTCGTTACGGTCGAGCGCCTGCAGGGCAAGCAGATGGGCTTCGGCCAGGTCTTCCACGTGTACGTAGTCGCGGATGCAGGTGCCGTCGGGCGTGGGGTAGTCCTGCCCGAAAATCTTAATGGACGGCCGGCGCCCCAGCGCAACGTCGAGGATGAGGGGGATGAGATGCGACTCCGGCTCATGCGCCTCACCGCGGCCGTCGATGGCTCCGGCGACGTTGAAGTAGCGGAGGCTGGCGTAGCGGAATCCATGCACACGGTTGAGCCAGGTAAGCATGTGCTCGACCAGCAACTTGGATTCGCCATAGGCGTTGGTGGGCGCGAGCGGCGCGTCCTCGGTGATGGGAGTGAGCTCCGGCTGGCCGTACACGGCGGCGGTCGAGGAGAAGACCAGTTTGTGCACGCCGCAGGAGAGCATCGCCTCGAGCAGAGTGAGCGTGCAGGCGGTGTTGTTGCGGAAGTAAATCTCCGGCTTTTGCATGCTTTCACCGGCTTCGATGAGCGCGGCGAAGTGCATGACCGCGTCGAACTTACGCCCGGTCAGCAGCGCATCGAGTGCGCCGCGGTCGGCCAGCTCACCGTGCACGAACTCGGCCCCGGCGGGAAGCAGTGACCGTTTTCCATGGCCAAGGTTGTCAAGAATCACAACCTGATGGCCGACATCCATCAGGCGCCGGGCGACCGTACCTCCGATGTAGCCTGCACCACCTGTAACCAGTATCGTCAACGTTTCTCTCCCTGTTTGGAACAAAGTGCCGTTGCATGCGTCGTTACTTTAGGTAACGATAGTGTTGCCGGAATGTTAAAGGAGCAACCAAAGCCTTCTCTTCCCCCCTCCCACCCCGGTATCATGCCAACAGACGTCTTTGTAGCTGGGAGGCGGCGAAAGGGGAAGCGATTCGCAGCTTCGCCCTGGATCTCCGGTGCTGAAGTGTAGTGTATGGCCACCGACGATGAGCGCGCTTAGACATACACCTCCGGTTTCCAACGCACCACTTTCGGGGTACTGCAATCCAATGTGGAACGGGCTATCTTTTGAGCATTCGCAGGTACTTTCGTACCGGAGATTGCGGGGGTAGTGTTTCTCCGCTCCGGCACTTGGCAGCAAGGCCACCTTGGTTTGGAAAAGGCCAGTCAATGATCCAGCCGTACCGCTCGATCGAGCGCTGCGGAATCTAAAAGTGCACGGTGGCGATGCCGGCACATACACAGGTTCAACGACCTTTTACTAAGTAGGAAACGATTATGCCCACGACGGAAATGATGGAAGTACGGATCAGCAACCGTTTCGGTCTGTTGGAAGAGCCCCAAGGCCGGTGGCGTTCCTTCGGAACCAGTCTGATCACCAATTCGGCGATCCTCGCCCTTCTGCTGATTATCGGGGCCGTGCACCACGAAGTGACGAAGAAGACGCTGCAGGCCAGCGAAATCATTCTGCCGGTGGAAGCGCCCAAGCCTCCGCCGATCGTCGCGCCCAAAGTGAAGTTCGCTCCGCCGCCAACGCCCATGGTGGTCAAGCTCGAACCGCCCAAGATTGAGATGCCGAAGCCGGTGATCGAGCCGCCGAAGCCGGTGAAGCTGGATGTTCCCAAGCAGGTGCCGATCATTCCGCCGGCGCCGCCCAAGGCCGTAGCGCCTCCGCCGGCACCCAAGGTGGGCATGTTCTCGAGCCCCAAGCCGACGACGGTGGCAAATAACATGAGCAAGCCGAGCGTGAAGTCGGGCGGCTTTGGCGATCCGTCGGGCGTGACCCCTAATCCCAATGCCAACCGGCAGGCGACGATCGCCGCAGTGGGCTCGTTTGGCGCGGCCCCCGGTGCGGGTTCCGGCGCAGGAGCGGCACGCAAGGGCGTGGTGCAAGGCACCGCCTTCGGCGCCGGCGTGGAGCATGGCGTTCCGGGCGGCACCAGCAAGGGCGCGGTCGCCTCTGCGGGCTTCTCAAACGGTGTAGTGGGTGGTACGCCAGGCGGTACCGGGCACGGCACCGTGGGCACCACCGGCTTCGGCGCGACTGTGGGCAAGGGCGTCCAGGTAGCACAGAACAACGCCGAGCCGGCCTTCGTTCCGCCGGTGGTCCTCTCCGAGCCCAAGGCTCAGTACACCGAGGCAGCGCAGGAGGCCCGGGTACAGGGCGAGGTGACACTTCAGGTGCGATTCCTGGCAAGCGGCCAGGTGGAGGTGTTGCGCGTCGTGAATGGCCTGGGACACGGGCTCGATGAGCAGGCGCGTCGAGTTGCCGAGAACATCCGGTTCAAGCCGGCAATGCGCAACGGCCAACCGGTCGATCACACCACCCTTATCCACGTGACCTTCCAGTTAGCATAAATTTGGAACAGCGTGTAGCAACTCCGGTAGCGAAGTTTGGTTGAAAGAAGTTAGGTTGAGGAGCCAGGAAATGAACCTGCGTAATTTTTGGATGACAACTCTGCTCTTGACGCTGGGCGTCACGGGTGCCCAGGCGAAGAAGACGAAGTTCGCGCCTCCGGTTCCCCTGACTCCCGAGCAGAATGCGTTGGTGCAGAAAGCGATCGCCGCCGAGAAGCTCACCATCAAGTCGATTCAGCAGAAATCCCCGCTGGTGCAGACGTACATCCAGAACATGAGGGGCGACGCCAAGCTGTACGCCGTGCCCGTGTCCGACCAGTACATGCTGCAGCGGGTCGATTTCGGCAAGAGCTTCTATGGCAAGGCGTACGCGGGCGGCGAGGCGAGCTCCAGCCATGGCATGTTCAAAGGGTCCCTCAATGCCCTGGGCAGCCTGACCAAAGCGTTCAAGGTCGAGTTCGTGCCAGATGGCTTCCTGGACATGATGTTCATCGACCCGAGCGGGTTCGATCAGCAGCACTATGAGTTCACGGCGGTGCGTAAGGCGTTCCTGGGTGCGATCCGCACTGATGTTTTCGACGTGCATCCGAAGGCGGGAGCAGGCCACGGCCGTTTCACCGGCCGCATCTGGGTGGATGACGACTCCGGGAACGTAGTCCGTTTCAACGGCACGTACACCGGCGGCGGCGAAGAGGATTTCTCGAACAACGACTACTTCCACTTCGATAGTTGGCGTCAGAACCTGCAGCCGGGCGTGTGGCTGCCGGTGGGCATCTATGTCGAGGAGACCTCGAAGAAGGACAAGGAGCATCCGGTCGCCTTCAAGGCCCAGACCTCCATCTGGGGCTACTCGCTCAAGATTCCGACCCACCAGACCGACAACGAATCCATCAAGATCGACGATGTGACCGACCAGAGCGGCAACGCGGAAGACGTGAGCCCGCTGCAGGCGCAGCGCGAATGGATTTCGCAGGCCGAGGAAAACGTGCTTGACCGCCTCACGCAGGCAGGTCTGCTGGCGGCCCCGAGCGATTTCGATAAAGTGCTCGAGACGGTTACCAATAACATCATCATCGGCAACAACATCGAGCTTGCTGCGCCGGTCCATTGCCGGGTGATGTTGACCACACCGCTGGAGTCGATCGCGGTGGGCAACACCATCATCCTGAGCAAGGGCCTGGTGGACACGCTGCCCTCGGAAGAGGCTCTGGCCGCCGTGCTCTCCTTCCAGTTGGCGCACATCGTACTGGGCCACCACATCGATACTCGCTATGCCTTCAACGATCGGCTGCTCTTCCCGGATGAGTCGACCTTCGATCGCATTCACATGCAGCACACGGATGGAGACGACGCGGACGCGGCCAAGAAGGCGGTCGCTCTGCTGGACAACTCCGTCTACAAGGACAAGATGGGCAATGCGGGACTGTACTTCGTGCAGTTGCAGCAGCGCGAGAAGGAGCTGACGGCCTTGAACACGCCGCGGCTGGGCGACTCTCTGCTCAACACTGCCGGGGATCCGTGGCTGATGGCGTTGGAGAAGCGGTCACCCAAGCTCGATCTGGACAAGCTTGACCAGATTGCCGCGCTGCCGCTGGGCAGCCAGTTGCGCACGGATGCATGGGATGACAAGGTGTACAAACTCAACGCGAAAGCGGCGCCGCTCCTGAATGCACGGGACAAGATGCCGTTTGAAGTGACGCCTGTATACTACAGGCTCACACGGTATGATCAGAGCCAGACAGCGCAGGCCGGCGCGGACAACACGCCGCAACCGGCAGCGCAACCGGATCAGGCGAGTGCCCAACCGACACCGCCACAGCAATAACGGCAGTGCTGGAGGTTCAACCAGAGTGGGTCTTCAGATCGGCAAGCAGGAAGATAGGGACGGGCGGGTCGGAACTATGACCCGCCCTCCTTTCAACTCTGGAATTTTGCATTTCGAGAGATATCCAGTGATCCGAAAATATCTGCTCCTCGCCACACTCCTCCTCCTCCCGGCTATCAGTCGTGCTCAGGTCGTAGCTGCTGGCAGGGGTGGGAATCAGCAACTCTTTGCCGGCGGTTACTTTTCCGACTTCAGTCCCGATTACGGGTATCAGCGGCTGTATGGGATCGGCGGCTACGTGGATTACAACCTGACGCCACGTCTGGGCGCAGAGGCCGAAGCTCGTTTTCTTCGCTTTCATCAGTTGGCCGATATTCACGAAGACACGTATTTCATCGGGCCCAAGATCAACTACGGACATCACAAGTTCGTGTTCTACGGCAAAGGTCTGCTGGGGCTCGGTGAGTTCAACTTCCCGGAGAATGTAGCGCATGGCGGCTACTTCGCGGTGGCACTCGGCGGAGGCGTGGACTATCGCCTGACACGCCGCTTCTATGTGCGCGGGGATTACGAGTATCAGATCTGGCCGGGCTTTGTGGGACCGCCAGACCCACCCAGCACGGCCAATCGCGCCAACGGGCTTTCACCCAACGGCTTCAGCGTCGGCGCGTCGTACCGCATCTTCTAGATTTCGCCGCGGCCTAAACGAGAAAAGCTCCGGTTTCCCGGAGCTTTTCTTCTTGCTCTCTGCTCAGGCTGAACGCTCCGGCCTAGAAGTGATAGGCGATGCCGACGGCGGGATTGTAGATGTTGTACCAGCGATTAGTGGTGAAGTTGGAGAGGCCGAAGTTCGGCGCTTTGACCACGATGCCGCGATACTCGGCGCGTATGTCGAAGCTGGGGCTGATCTCATACGCAATACCCCCGCCGTAGAGAGCGCCGATGCTGGTGGTGCGTTTCGCGCCGAAGGTCTGGGTCAGCGAGTCATCGAGTGGCGTAAAGAGGAATGCGCCCGGACCCGCTTCCAGAAATGGATTGAAGTTCTTGAAAGTGAAGTTGAAGACGTACGCGGCCGAGGCCTCCTGCATCTTCGTGTGGATATCGAAGTTGTTGACGCTGTTCCGAAGATTGGTGATGTTCCGCGAGTACTGGTAGTTCCCTTCGAGCGCGCTACGGGGAGTGACCATATAGCGATAGCTGACCAGGCCGCCGGCGCCGGGGTCGGCGTTCTGGTAGACGGCCTGCCCGGTGACGAATGGCGGGAAGACGCCCGTGCCGCTCACGCTCACATCCTGGCGGCTTTCCTGGGCAAAACATGCAGCGGCCGAAAGCGGCAGCAGCAGACACAGCAACACACTCTTCTTCATTCGATCCTGAACCTCAATGCCGACAGCGCACACACCGGCTGCGGCGTCCCCTACTGGGCGTTGGCAGTTCTCTGGGGCAAGTTGTGACGTGCTTGAGCAATTGTACCTTCCGCGCGGTTCTGAGGCGACCTGTGGTGCAGGAAATGGCGGGCGTCATGCATCGGGAGTGTAGTGGTAGGGGGCGCCCTGCTCCGCCGAAAATGCGCGCACCGATTTGAGAAACGCGATCGCGGCATGGGAGAGAGTTGCCGACTTGCGGTGCACCAGCTTCAGCCGCCGCTGCATCTTCAGCTCCGGCACCCGTACCTGCACCAGCTCACCCAGCTCCAGCTCGCGGGCGACCGAGAGCCCGGGCAGCAACGCCACTCCGTTGCCCATGGCGACAAAGCGTTTGACCGCCTCGATACTGGGCAGCTCCACGCTCATGTTCAATGGGGTGTGGTGCGCGGAGAAGGCGTCGATCACCTGCCGGCGCAGCGGAGAGGACACGTTGTGCGCGACAAACCCTTCCCCTCCCAATCCCTTCAGGTGCACACGTTTCTGCCGCGCCAGCGGGTGGCGGGGGTTGACGACGAACGCGACATCATCCGCATACACGGTGATGGAGCGGAACTGTTCAGAGTCCGGGCGAAAGGAGAGTACGCCCAGCTCCGCGGTGCGCGCCAGCAGCTCGGCGGGGATTTGACTGGCCAGCGAGCGCTGCACCGAGATCTGCACGTGCGGCGACACTTCCCGGAAGCGGTCCAGCACCGGCAGTAGATAGAGGCAGGTGTATTCGTTGGCGACCAGGCTGAGCCGGCCGCGCTCGAGCGAGCGGAGCTCACGGACGGCGCTCGCCGCTTCCTCCCGCAGACGAAGCATACGAAGCGCATAGGAGCGCAACACCTCACCGGCGGCGGTAAGCGACCCGTCGCGCAGCGCCCGTTCGAATAGGATCTCGCCCAGGTCTTCCTCCAGCTTGCGGATGACCTGGCTGACCGCGGGTTGGGTTCGCCGGAGCCGCTCGGCCGCGCGCGAAAAGCTGCGCTCTTCCGCCACTGCGAGGAAGGTTTCAATCTGTTGAAGGTTCATAAGCGCCACCCGCGTTCTCTATTAGCACTGGACCTGCACATAAATTATCTGCATGCAATCCAAATAATTATAACTTTGCTTTATGGAGCAATGCACCTGAAGCTGAAGACAGCACTACCCGTAAGGAGCCTGAGAGAGATGACTGACGACCGCGTCTACTTCTTCGATACGACCCTCCGCGATGGGGAGCAGTCTCCCGGCTGCAGCATGACGACCGCGGAGAAGATCACCATGGCGCGCGCGCTCGAGGCCCTGGGAGTGGACGTTCTGGAGGCGGGCTTCGCGATTGCGTCGGAGGGTGATTTCGCGGCGATACGATCCATCTGCCGCGAGGTACGCCGTCCGCGCATCGCCTCGCTGGCGCGCTCCCGCAAGGAGGATGTGCAGCGGGCGGCGGAGGCAGTCGAGGCGGCGGACCGGCCGCGCATCCACATCTTCCTGGCCAGTTCCGATTTGCACCTGAACTGCAAGCTCAAGATCTCCCGCGAGCAGGCGCTCGATCAGGCGGCAGATGCGGTGCTGCTGGCGCGCACGTATGTGGACGATGTCGAGTTCTCGCCCGAAGACGCGACCCGGAGCGATCCGGCGTTTCTGGCGCGCATGGTGGCCGTCGCGATCGAAGCCGGGGCTACGACCATCAACCTGCCGGATACGGTGGGCTACTCGGTGCCGGGCGAATACGGCAACCTGTTTCGGGAGCTGCGGCAGCGTGTGCCGGCGGTAGATAGCATCACGCTCTCCTGCCACTGCCACAACGACCTGGGCATGGCGGTGGCCAACAGCCTGGCCGCGGTGGATGCAGGCGCGCGACAGATCGAATGCACGATCAACGGCATCGGCGAACGGGCGGGCAATGCTGCGCTGGAAGAGCTTGCGGCGGCGATGCTGGTCCGGCGCGACCAGTTCCCTGTCAGCAACTCCATCCGCACCGAGCTGCTGTATCCCACCAGCCAGTTGCTCGCGGACATCATCAGCTTCGGGCCCTCGCCCAACAAGGCGGTGGTCGGCACGAATGCGTTCGCACACGAGGCCGGCATTCACCAGCACGGAGTCTTGGCTAACCCGCTGACCTACGAGATCATGACGCCCGCTTCAGTGGGGGTGCCCTCGAACAGCATGGTGCTGGGGAAGCATTCCGGGCGCACGGCGCTGGCGCTGCGTCTGGAGCAGTTGGGCTTTGCCCTGGCGGCAGCCGAGCTGGAGGAGACGTATCAACGCTTTACCACGATGGCCGATCGCAAGAAGTCGATGTACGACCAGGACCTGCTGGCGCTCGTGCGTCCGCCTGCTGTTGCGGCGCATGCAGCGAACCGGTTCGCGCACGTCTGACCCATTCGTGGGGAGTGTGGAGCGAAAGATACAAGCAGATCCCTCAACTGCGCTCGGGATGACACACACGACGATGACCTCTTACGCCGAAAAGGGAGTTTGATCGATGAATTTGAAGATCCTGGTAGTAGCGGGCGACGGCATAGGACCGGAAGTTACCGAAGTCGCGGTTCGCATTCTGAGTAGCGTGGCGGACGTGGGTGGGTACGACTTCCAGTTTCGCGAGGCGCGCATCGGCGGCGCGGCCATTCGCGCGGATGGCACACCGCTGCCGCCGGCTACACAGGCGGCGGCGCTTGAAAGCGACGCGGTGCTGCTGGGCGCGGTAGGCGGCAATGAGTTCAACACGATGCCTCCGGACCAGCGGCCGGAGGCAGGGCTGCTGCAGTTGCGGCAACTGCTGGGCGGCTTCGCCAATCTTCGCCCGGCGATTGCGTTCGAGCCATTATCGGAGACCTCGCCGCTGCGGGCCGATGTGACCGCGGGCGCGGACATACTGTTTGTGCGGGAGTTGCTGGGAGGCCTCTACTTCGGCGAGCCGCGCGCGTGGCAGCGCGAGACCGGCAGCGCGTGGAACACCATGCGCTACACGCGCGACGAGGTGCTGCGCGTCGCCCGCGTGGCGTTTGAGCTTGCCTTGAGCCGCCGCAAGAAGCTTACTTCCGTGGACAAGGCGAATGTGCTCGAGGCATCACAGTTGTGGCGCACCACCGTCACCGAGCTTGCGGCGCAGTATCCGGACGTGACGCTCGAGCACCAATACGTGGACGCGTGCGCCATGCACCTGATGCACCGACCGCGCCATTTCGATGTCGTGCTGACGGAGAACCTCTTCGGCGACATACTCTCCGACGAGGCGGCGGTCATCACCGGCTCGCTGGGCATGCTGCCGTCGGCGTCGGTAGGCGGAGCCGTGAACCTGTACGAGCCGGTGCATGGCTCGGCGCCGGACATCGCCGGGAAGGGTATGGCCAACCCGCTCGGCGCGGTGCTGACAGCCGCCATGCTACTGCGGCACTCCGCGCAACTGGAACAGGAGGCGCAGGCGGTAGAAGCCGCGGTACGCGCGGTGCTGGAACAGGGCCACCGGACCGCGGACCTGGTGCCCGGCGGCGCGCGGAAGACCGCCGTGAGCACACAGCAGATGGGACGCCTGGTAGACGGCGTTCTGAACGATATTCTCGACCGCCAGCAGGCGCTTCACGCGGTCTAAAAGTGGTATTGCACCGCCCCAGAATTCCATGAGGAAGTGAATACAGATGCCCGCACCGCTCACATTGTTTGAGAAGGTCTGGAACGCGCACCTGGTCGCAGAACCGGCGGGAGAGCCCGCCCTGCTCTACATTGACCTGCACCTGTTGCATGAAGTGACATCGCCCCAGGCCTTCGATGGGCTGCGCATGAGCGGGCGCACGGTGCGGCGGCCCGATCGGGCAGTGGCCACGGTCGACCATAATGTGCCCACGACGCGCAACCGGCTGGTAATCGAGGACGCGATCGCGGCGAAGCAGATCGAGACGCTACGCCGCAACTGCGCGGAGTTCGGCGTCGAGCTCTACGATGTCAACGATCCCGGACAGGGCATCGTGCATGTGATCGGTCCGGAGCAGGGCTTCACCAAGCCGGGCATGACCATCGTCTGCGGCGATTCCCACACCTCGACGCACGGAGCCTTCGGCGCGCTGGCCTTCGGCATCGGCACCTCCGAGGTGGAGCACGTGCTGGCGACGCAATGCCTGCCGCAGACCAGGCCCCAGACCTTCCGGATCTCCGTGGAAGGCACGCTGCCGCCGGGGGTGACGGCGAAGGACATCGCGCTGGGCATCATCGGACGCATCGGCACCGATGGCGCGACCGGCTGCGTGGTGGAGTATGCCGGATCGGCCATCCGCTCGCTCTCGATGGAAGGCCGCATGACGCTCTGCAACATGAGCATCGAAGCGGGTGCACGCGCAGGCATGATCGCGCCCGATGCAAAGACCTTCGCGTACCTGAAGGGCCGCCCGCAGGCGCCGCAGGGCGCGGCCTGGGAGCAAGCGGTACGTTACTGGAAGACGCTTGCCTCCGACCCGGGCGCGCGCTTCGATCGCGAGCTGACGTTGCACGCGGAAGATCTGGCTCCCTTTGTCACCTGGGGCACCAGCCCCGGCATGGTCGCGCCGGTCACTGAGCGTGTTCCCTTCCCCGCGGCGGCGGCAAACGACGCAGACCGCGGCTCGATGGAGCGCGCGCTCGCGTACATGGACCTGCAGGCGGGTGCGCCGCTTGAGGAGGTGGCGATCGACCGCGTGTTCATCGGCTCCTGCACGAACTCGCGCATCGAAGACCTACGCGCCGCCGCCCGCGTGGTGCAGGGATACACCGTGAGCGCGCGGGTACGCGCCATGGTGGTGCCGGGGTCGCAGCAGGTGAAGGCGCAGGCCGAGCGCGAAGGCCTGGACAGCATCTTCCGCGCCGCCGGCTTCGAGTGGCGTGAGCCGGGATGCTCCATGTGCCTGGGCATGAATCCGGACATCCTGCAGCCGGGGGAGCGGTGCGCGTCCACCTCCAATCGCAACTTTGAAGGACGCCAGGGACGTGGCGGACGCACGCACCTGGTGAGTCCGGCGATGGCCGCCGCCGCCGCCGTCAAGGGACACTTTACCGATGTGCGCCGCTGGAAGTTCAAATCCGGCGCGGACACCGCCGGCACCTGGGAATCCCGGATTCCTGAAGAGGTTACGCGATGAAGCCCTTTCGCACGCACACCGCCCGCGTTGCGCCGCTGGATCGTCATAACGTGGACACCGACCAGATCATCCCCAAGCAGTTCCTCAAACGCGTGGAGCGGACGGGCTACGGCGAGTTCCTGTTTCACGACTGGCGCCGGAAGGCCGACAACGCGCCCGATCCCGACTTCGTGTTGAACGATCCCCGCTTTGAAGGCGCGGAGATCCTGGTGACCGGCAAGAACTTCGGTTGCGGGTCGTCACGCGAACATGCGGCCTGGGCGCTGGCGGACTTTGGATTCCGCTGCGTGATTGCGCCGAGCTTCGCGGACATCTTCTTCTCGAACGCAGGCAAGAACGGCGTGCTGCTGGTGACGCTGCCCGAGGAGCAGATCGCGACGCTTCTGGCGCGCGCGCAAAGCAAAGCGGAGTACCGGGTGGCCGTTTCTCTGGAAGACCAGACGGTGCGCGACGATCACGGCTTCCATGCCGAATTCTCGATGGATCCGTTTCGCCGCTCTTGCCTGCTCGAAGGCCTAGACGATATCGGGCTGACACTACGGCATGCCGCCGCGATTGACAGTTATGAGCGCGGGCACGATCACGATGTCTGGGCGACCCCTCGTGGAACGAGTGGCGCCATGTTCGCTGACAGTGAGGCGCGCTGATTGATGGACATGGAAGCCACGGGCAAGAACGGGCACGATGCAAAGTCGAACTCGGTTGCGCTGACGGAGGGTCCGAGCCGTGCGCCGGCGCGCGCGATGCTCCACGCCGTCGGCTTCTCCCGTGACGATCTGCGCAAGCCGATCATCGGCATTGCGAACACCTGGACGGAGATCGGCCCCTGTAACTACCACCTGCGCACACTGGCCGAGGCGGTGAAGCAGGGGGTGCGGGACGCGGGCGGCACGCCGATGGAGTTCAACACCGTCACCATCTCCGACGGTATAACGATGGGAACGCAGGGGATGAAGGCTTCGCTGGTGAGCCGCGAGGTGATCGCCGACTCGATCGAACTGGTGGCGCGCGGCAATCTGTTTGACGGCCTGATCGCTATCGCCGGCTGCGATAAGAACATGCCGGCGGCGGTGATGGCGCTGGCGCGGCTGGATATTCCGTCATTGATGCTGTACGGCGGCTCGATCGCGCCGGGCCAGGTGAACGGCAGACCGGTCTCCATTCAGGATGTATTCGAAGCAGTGGGCACGCACGCGCGCGGCACGCTATCAGACGCGGGGCTGGCGGAGATTGAGGCCCAGGCATGCCCCGGCGCGGGCGCATGCGGTGGGCAGTTTACCGCCAACACCATGGCCATGGCCTCCGAGTTCCTGGGCATCTCGCCGATGGGCATCTCCGGCGTGGCGGCGCTGTCGCCGGAGAAGACCGCCTCCTGCCGCGAGGCGGGCGCGCTGGTGATGGACCTGGCGCGGCGTAATCTGCGCCCGTCGCAGATCATCACGCGACCGGCGCTCGAGAACGCCATCGCCGCCGTCGCCGCCTCCGGCGGGTCGACCAACGCGGTGCTGCATCTGATCGCCATCGCCCACGAGATGGGGCTCACGCTCACCGTGGACGACTTCGACGCCATCAGCCGGCAAACGCCGCTAGTCTGCGATCTGAAGCCGGGCGGCCAGTACTTTGCCACGGACTATCAAAACGCAGGCGGCAGCCGTTTGCTGGCCCAGCGGTTGATCGAGGCGGGACTGCTGCACGCTGACACGCTGAACGTCTCCGGCCGCACGCTGGCCGACGAGGCGGCGCTGGCGAAGGAGACACCGGGACAGCGCGTCATTCGCAGCGTAGCCACGCCGCTCAAGCCGACGGGCGGACTCGTCATCCTCAAGGGCAATCTAGCGCCGCAGGGCTGCGTGATCAAAGTGGCGGGGCACGAACGGCTGGAGCATCGCGGGCCGGCGCGCGTGTTTGATTGCGAAGAAGATGCGTTTCGGGCAGTCGAACAAGGTGCATTGCGGCCGAACGACGTGGTGGTGATCCGCTACGAAGGCCCGCGCGGCGGCCCCGGCATGCGCGAGATGCTGGGAGTCACGGCTGCCCTGGCGGGGATCGCGGAGCTGGCTTCAACCGTGGCGCTGCTCACGGACGGCCGTTTCTCCGGTGCGACACGCGGGCTGATGGCGGGACACGTTGCGCCGGAAGCAGCGCTCGGCGGACCGATCGCGGCGGTGCGCGATGGAGACACTATCCGCTTCGATATCCCCAACCGCACGCTGACGCTCGAAATTTCCGACGAGGAGCTCGTCCGCCGTATGCAGGGGTGGCAGGCGCCCGCGCCGGCGTTCGCGGGTGGGGTCTTCCGGAAGTATGCCGACCGGGTCAGCTCCGCATCGCTGGGAGCTGTCACCATTTAACGCACATACGGTTACGTATCCATAGAGAGCCACGATGAGTCGCGAACCCTATCCCGAATCCGGAGCGCGCACGAAGGACACGCCGATGACCGGCGGCCCGTTTACGGGTGCCCCCATGCCCGGTGCCCTGATGACCGGAGCGGAGATCCTGTGGGCCACGCTCGAAGGCGAGGGCGTCCGCGAGGTCTTCGGCTATCCCGGCGGGGCCATCCTGCCCGCGTATGACGCGCTGCGCAAGTTTCCCATCCGCCATATTCTGGTGCGGCATGAACAGTCCGCCGTACACATGGCCGACGGCTATGCGCGCGCCTCCGGTCGCGTCGGCGTCGCGATCGCCACCTCCGGGCCCGGCGCCACCAACATGGTGACCGGCATTGCCACCGCCATGCTCGACTCCATCCCGATCGTCTGCATTACGGGTCAGGTTGCAAGCACGGTGCTCGGGTCTGACGCATTTCAGGAAGTGGACATCACCGGTATCACATTGCCGGTGACCAAACACAATTACGTAGTTCTGCGCGCGGAGGACGTGGCCCCCGTCATCCGTGAGGCATTCCGCATTGCGGCTACTGGAAGGCCCGGTCCGGTGCTTGTGGACATCACCAAGGACGCGCAACAGGGGATGGCGCAGTTCAACTTTGCCGCCGCGGCGCCGCGCCCCTACCAGCCGCACCCGATGTCGCGCTCGAGCGAAGCAGATCTGGCTGACGCGGCTGCGCTGATCGCCAGGTCCAGCCGGCCGGTGCTGCTGGCCGGCTACGGCATTCTAAAGTCGGGCGCGATGGCGCAGGTGCGCACACTGGCGGAGCGCGCGCAGATACCCGTCGCCTGCACGCTGCTGGGGCTGGACAGCTTCCCCGCCTCGCATCCGCTGAGCCTGGGCATGATGGGCATGCACGGAGAGGCGTGGGTGAACGAGGCGATCCAAAACGCTGACCTCCTGATTGCGTGCGGCATGCGCTTCGACGATCGCGTGACCGGCAGCCTGGCTACCTACGCGCAGCGGGCGAAGAAGATCCATATCGATATCGACCCATCGGAGATCAACAAGAACGTGCGTGCGGACGTTGCGCTGACCGGCGATCTCTCGGCCATTCTGGAGCGCCTGCTGCCGCTGGTCCGCAGCGGGCATGCCGAGCCGGGCAGGGGCGAACCGTGGCTTGCGACCATACACCGGAGCCGCGGCGATGCCGCCGTACGCGACATCCGGACGCTGCCGGACGACGGGCATCTGTACGCGGCGCACGTCATCCATGATCTGTGGCGAGCAAGCGGCGGCGATGCGATTGTCGCCACGGACGTGGGCCAACACCAGATGTGGGCGGCGCAATATTTCCGTCATGAACGGCCGCGCGCCCACATCACCTCGGGCGGTCTGGGCACCATGGGTTTCGCACTGCCGGCGGGGATCGGCGCCAAGATCGCCTGTCCCGGGAAAGAGACGTGGATCATCGCCGGCGATGGCGGCTTCCAGATGACACAACCGGAGTTGGCGACGGTTGCGCAGGAACAGCTCGATGTGAACATCGCCGTCATCAATAACGGCTACCTGGGCATGGTGCGGCAGTGGCAGGAGTTCTTCTATGAGAAGAACTATGAGTCGTCCCCCATCCTCTCACCCGATTTTGCCCTGCTGGCCGCGGCGTATGGCATTCCGGCCGTTACGGCGCGCACGCGTGCGGAGGCTGCGAGCGCCATCCAGGCGGCACGCGGCACCGCTGGACCGTTCTTGATCAACTTCCTGGTGGAGAAGGAAGATTCGGTGTATCCGATGATTCCGGCAGGCGCGGCGCTGCACGAGATGATTCGCCGCCCCGGCGTGAACCCGCTGGTCGAGACCGCGAGCGATTAGATGAAGGAGAGCATGCCTGATCTGAGACCCAGTTGCGAAGGCCGCAAATTACCGGATAGCTGCCGGGCTAAGGCCGGGGTGCGATAACACCATGCTGCACACCTTTGTCGCGCTTGTGGAAGACCGGCCGGGCGTGCTCACCCGTGTCTCTTCCCTGTTCCGCCGGCTGAACATCAACATCCACTCGCTTGCGGTGGGCGCTTCGGAACGCGCGGGCATCTCGCGCATGACCATCGTGGCAGATGCCTCGCCCTCGGCCGGGCACCGCATCATGGCTTCGCTCTACAAGTTGGAAAATGTGGTGGAGGTGGATGACATCGATCGCGTCTCCTCCATCAGCCGGGAGCTTGCGCTCATCAAAGTAGCGGCCACGGCAAAGACACGCGCACCGTTGTTCGAACTCGCGAATATCTTTCGCGCGCGCATCGTGGATCTTGCGCCGGAGTCGCTGATGCTGGAGATCACCGGCAGCGCGAGCAAGATAGAGGGCTTGCTGCAGGTGCTGGCAGAGGGAGACACCACGATCCTCGAGGTCTCCCGCACGGGCAGGATGGTGATGCGGCGCGGACACCACACCAGCCGCGTGCTCGAAGCGCTGCGCGACACAGCGCAGGCCGACACAACGTCCGCCTTATCCACTGCACCCACCACCGATTTACTTGACCTTGTACCCGAAGATCTTCCGGATGCAGCCACCTGCGAAGACGAATTTCCGCGGCCGATGTCTCTGGATGCCAACTCTGATCACATTCATTCCAGATAAGGACCTCAACTCATGCCCAAGACCTATCACGATCAAGACGCCGACCTCTCCCTCATCCAGTCGAAGACGGTTGCCATCATCGGCTACGGTTCGCAAGGCCACGCGCACTCCCTCAACCTCCGCGACTCAGGCGTGGAGGTGCGTGTAGGCCTGGCCGAAGGCAGCCGTTCCCGCGCCAAGGCCGAGAAGGCCGGGCTGACGGTTTTATCGGTGGCTGGCGCGGCCGCGTGGGCGGATGTCGTCATGGTCCTGGTGCCAGACCAGACGCAGGCGGAGGTCTACAGCGAGCATATCGAGCCGCACATGAGCAAGGGCAAGACGCTGCTGTTCGCGCATGGCTTCAACGTGCACTTCGGCTTCATCCAGCCGCCGGCCGGCGTGGACGTGGCACTGATTGCGCCCAAGGCGCCCGGCCATCGCGTACGCGAGCTCTTTACCGAAGGTGGAGGCACGCCGGGACTCATCGCGGTGGCGCAGGATGCGTCCGGCTCGGCGCATGCGCTCGCGCTCTCCTATGCCCGGGGTATCGGCTGCACCCGCGCCGGGGTGTACGAGACCTCGTTCAAGGAAGAGACGGAGTCGGATCTCTTTGGCGAACAGGCAGTGCTGTGCGGCGGCACGGCCGCACTGGTGAAGGCGGGGTTCGAGACGCTGGTGGAGGCCGGTTATGCGCCGGAGATGGCGTACTTCGAGTGCCTGCACGAACTCAAGCTGATCGTCGATCTGATGTACCGCGGCGGCCTGAGCTATATGCGCTACTCCATCTCCGATACGGCGGAGTACGGCGACTACACGGCGGGTCCACGCATCGTGACCGAGCAGACGCGGGCGGAGATGCGCAAAATCCTGTCGGAGATCCAGGACGGCTCCTTCGCGCGCAGGTTCATGGCGGAGAACAAAGGCGGACGCAGGCAGTTCGAACAGATGCGCCGCGACGAGCGCGCCCACCCCATTGAACAGGTGGGCAGCACGCTGCGCGGCGCGATGCCCTTTCTCGATCCGGTCACGGTCGATGTCCAGCCGAGGACCGGCGCGCCTGACACCAAGCCGAAGATCAAGGCCGAGACCGAGCCCTCGACACCAGCGTTCGCCGCCACCGTGTAGGTTCGGCGTACGGCAGACCAGGGGAGGAGCATCCAACCGTCTCAAGGCGGTGATGCGCTTGAATCGATCCAGTCGAACGGGCCCTGGCTCCTTCCGGATCGGGTGCGCCGGATGGAGCATACCGCGGCTGCATGCCGACGGATTGCCAGGAGCTGGAACACATCTCGAACGCTATGCGCAGAGCTTTGCGTGCGTTGAGATCAACTCTTCGTTCTACCGTTCTCACCGCGCATCTACGTGGACTCGGTGGGCGGAGTCCGTTCCCGAAGGCTTCCAATTTTCAGTCAAGGCGCCGCGGACCATTACCCATGAAGCAGCCCTTGATTGCTCAGAGGAAGATCTTCGCCGCTTCCTGGACGAGGTGAGCGGGCTTGGTGCCAAGCTGGGACCGCTGCTCTTCCAACTGCCTCCCAGCCTGGCGTTTGAAGAAGCGCGAGCCGCGGCTTTCTTCCAAATGCTTCGCGAAGTATGCGCGGGGTCGGTGGTGCTGGAACCTCGTCACGCGAGCTGGTTCTGCGCGGATGCCGCCGCACGCCTCGAACAGTTCCAGGTGTCCCGCGTTGCCGCGGATCCTCGCGTGGTTCCATCGGCCTTCGAGCCTGCGGGCTCCCGCGCAGTGGTGTACTACCGGTTGCACGGCTCGCCGCGCAGATATTATTCCGCCTACGGCGAGGATTTCCTGCGCCGGTTTGCGGCGACCTTACATGGATGGGAGAAGCGGTCCGAAGTATGGTGCATCTTCGACAACACCGCGGCCGGCGCCGCAATGGGAGATGCGCAGATACTCAAGCGCATCCTGAGCGCGTGAGCGTTTGCCCGCACCGCGCGCGGCTTTGTTGTTTGCAAGAGAAAACCAGGGATGGAGGCAGATTGCTCTGCCGCTACCCCTGGCTTAGATTGAACGTTCTGTGCCCGGAAGATTACGACCCGTTCGAGCAGACGCTGAGCGATGCATTGTGGAAGCTGAACCAGCCATGGATGCTAGTGCTGGTGGGGGCTCCGAAGTAGGGCATCATCGCCAAATCCTGCAGATGGTAGGTGAAGCCGTTCAGGGTATACGAGTAATCGCCGTAGTTCGCCTCGTTCTCCAGCGGGTCGCCGACCTCCAGGATGCCGCAGGGAGTCTGATTGCCGTTCGGGTTTGCCACCAGCGGATCGTCCACCCACTCGCCGATCTCATGCGAGAGTGCCGAGACATCCTGAGCAAACGCCCCCGCGTGGTCGATGTAAGAGGCCTGCGTGTACGACTGCGGATTGCTGGCATTGCCTTCCGAGCTGTGATAGCCGCCGATGCAGCAGCTTCCGCCCTGCGTCAAGTAAACGTCATAGGTGAGGAAGATAGGAAAGGCGTTCGGCTGAATACCCAGTTTGGCAATGATGTTGGCCCATTGCGCGTCCAGCCAGTTGATGTCCACCAGCCCGACCTGGAACCCGAACGGAGATCCGGTCTTGAAGTAGCTGGAGGGAACGGTAAGCGTCTGCTCCGCTTCCACAGTAGGGCCGCCGAGCAATACATGCGAATTTTGATGGCTGCTCACCGTACCCCAGAAGTTGGCGCGCTGGTAGGCGTCTTCATACTGCGTGGTACCCACGTTGGTTCCACCCAGCGTGTAGTTCGTCGCATATTGGAAGAGCGGTGAGTTAACCGTGTTCGTGACGACGCTATTGCCGTTGGACAGAACATGGGACGGATCGTAGGTGTAGGTCTTTCCGCTCTTGGTGGCAACCAATTTTATGGGAACGATATAGACCGGGATCGTCGCGGAGACGTTGCTGGAGGGCGCGGCGCCAACCATATTGTAGGTGTAGTTCGTTCCGCCGTAGCTATAGGAGCCGTTCCAGGTCTGCAGAGAGAGACTGGACGTCCGCGGCATCGCGGCATCTGAAAACAGCCGGGGCGGGAGCGTGACGTACTTACCTCTAGGGGCCTCACTGCTCGCCTTCGCATCTCCGCCGTTCTGGGCGAAGGCGATGCCGAGGGTGCACACAGCGAGAGCAGTGCATGCGCTCAACTGACACAAGCGCGTGATGGGGATTTTCTTCACGATGGGTTCTCCTTCTGATAATGGGCGCCACCAGGGGCGGCGGTGTCAGTCCACTAGACAAACTCCGCAACTACTCAGTCAAGCGAAATCTGCCGTAGAACAAACACCTCTATGACGGAAGCCAACTAAGTTTTTCAACCTACTTACAAGCCTTCATTCTGAGTTAATCGTTCACCTTGAGCGTAAGTTGTTGCAAACGTTGATTGGCATTTACCTGGCTACTGTTTGCAGATAAGTTAGCGGGTCATCAGATACTCGACCTCATGCTCTATCTGGGTGACCTGCACCGGCTTCAGGTTTGCTTTCGCCAGGTTCGCATTCAGTTGCGCCAGCGGGCCGGACTTGAACGCCGACCACTGCGCGATGCGCTCCTTCGCCAACGCGCTCATCTGCTGATTGATCTCGAGCGCCGATGCGGGCGCGCTGCGATGACCGCTCTCCACCACCCGCAGAACCGTACCGAGACCCGCGCTGGCCTGGCTCAGCCCAAGCTGCTTCTCGTGCTCGGCGCTGCCCGGCTGGTCGTCACCGCCGCCCGCGATCTGCGCGAGTGATGTCTGCGCGCGCTCCACTTCCGGCGCAAGTTTCGTATCGTGCGCGACGGAACTCTCGAGCTTCTTTAGCTCCGCCTGCACCGACTGAATCTCCGCCATGGCCTTGCGGCTGCTGACCGCCTCGTCGTAGATCGCCTGCGCCTGCTCGAATTGTTGTTGCAGCGCCGCAGGGGTTGCCCGCACGCGCGGATCCATGGCCACACGCAGCGTCTGCTGCAAGCTCTGTCCGTCGACCGTCAACTGGACGGTGTACGTTCCGGGCGCAACGCGAGGACCCGACGGCGTACCCGGACCTTCATCGTCGTCCTCCTCGGCAGATCCCGAGCCGCCGGATGCCAGGTCCCACACGAAGCGATGCGCTCCGGCAGTCGTGGCGAGCACCTGCGGCGCCGGGAACCATCGCTCGGCAATGGGCAAGGGCGGATGATGCGCTTCCGTCTTTTCTGCGCTGGAGAAGTGGCGCACCATCTGATGATGCTGATCGTAAATCTGCAGCGTGACGGTGTGCGCCGGCGACTTCAGCAGGTAATCGAAGATCGCGCCCGAGGGCGGATTCTTCGCCTGCGGCTCCTCCGGCGGCAGCGGCGTGCCAAGAAAGCGGTCGTTGTCGATGCGCATGGCCTCTGCGGGCGCGTAGAACCACGCCGACGCCGCCTTCTGCGCTTCTGCCGTCTGCCGCAGAGGCGTGATGTCGTCCAGTATCCAGAATGAGCGCCCGTGGGTTGCGATTACCAGATCGTCTCCGTGCACCTCCAGGTCGCGGATGGAGGTGACGGGCAGATTCAGTTGCAGCGGCTGCCAGTGGCTGCCATCGTCAAACGAGGCATAGATACCGAACTCCGTCCCGGCGAAGAGCAGCCCGCGCTGCTCGGGATCTTCACGCACGGCGCGCAGGAACGACGACGGTGCAATGCCGTCCACGGAGTTGCTCCATGTCTTGCCGTAGTCGCGCGTGATGTAGAGGTACGGCGTGTCGTCATCCATTCGGTGACGATCGACCGCGGCATAGGCCACGCCCGGATCGTAGTGCGAGGCTTCGATCAGGCTGATCTTGCTCCACGCCGGAAGTCCCTTCGGCGTGACGTCGGACCAGGTCTTGCCGCCGTCGGTGGTGATGTGGATCAGTCCCGTATCGCTGCCTGCCCATAGCTCCGCCGCATTCAGGGGCGAGGGCGCGATGGTGAATACAACACCATAGCCGCGCTGCTGTGCATTCTCGGCCGTGGTCGGGCCGCTGGTGTCCGCTTGCGGATGTGCGCCGGTGAGGTCGGGGCTGATCTGCTGCCAGTGCAGGCCGCCGTCTACAGTCTTCATCACGAACTGCGTGCCGAGATAGAGCGAGGTCTTGTCAGCAGGTGAGAAGACCAGCACCGGCGTCCAGGGATCGCGATACTTCCGCTTTGCAATGTCCAGCGCAAAGCCGCCCAGCGGCCAGGGCGTGATGTTCTGGCTGGAGGATGTGCGCTTATCGAAGCGCTGCACATCGCCGTAGGTTCCGGAGAGATAGATCACGTCTTCGTCGCGCGGATCGATGGCGATGTACCCGCTCTCGCTACCTCCGGGCACAAACCAGTCGCGCCCATCGATCTCCCCATGATCGGTGCGGCTGGCGACCGCGACGGCGCCGCTGTCCTGCTGCGCCGCGTAGACGGTATACGGAAAGCGGTGGTCTGTGGTGACATGGTAGAGCTGCGCCGTGGGCTGGTTGTACCAGGTTGTCCAGGTCGTGCCGCGGTCCAGGCTGATGCTCGTTCCCTGGTCCACGCCGAGCAGCAGGTGCGCGGAGTCCCGGGGATCCACCCATATCTGGTGGTAGTCGTCTCCCCCGGGCGCGCCGCGCACAATTGAGATGGTCTTGCCGCCGTCTTCCGTCCGGTAGAGCGCGACATTTGGGATGTACAGCACGTCGGGATTGCGGGGATCGATGGCGATGCAGTTGAAGTACCAGCCGCGGCTGGTCAGCCGTGGATCTGCGTTGGCGAACGTCCAGGTGTCGCCGCCATCGTCGGAGCGATAGAGGCCGGATTGTTTCTTGTCGTCCTTCTGGACGGAGATGACGGTGTAAACGCGCCGGCCATCCGGGGAGACCGCCACACCCACACGTCCCCAGTCACCGGCAGGCAGGCCATGTCCGTCCAGTTGCGTCCACGTGGCTCCGCCATCCGTCGAGCGGTAAAGGCCGCTCCCGGGGCCCTCGAGCGGCGCATAGGTGCTCCACGGCGGTCGGTGCGCATTCCACGTCCCGGCAAAGAGCACCTTGCCGTCGGCGGCCATAGCCATGTCGGAGATGCCCGTTTCCGGGCCCTTGTCCAGCACGCGCTTCCAGGTTGCGCCGCCATCGGTGGACTTGTAGACGCCGCGCTCGGCGTTCGGACCGTACGCGTGGCCCAGCACGCCGACGAAGACCACGTCCGGGTTGTTGGCATCGACGAGTATGCGGCTGATCTGCCTGGAGTCGCGCAGGCCGACGTTCTTCCAGGTCGCGCCGCCGTCGGTGGACTTGTACACGCCATTGCCCGAGGCGAGATCGGAGCGAATATCCGATTCACCCGTGCCGGCATAGATCACCCTGGCATTCGACGGAGCGACGGCGAGCGCGCCGATGGAGCCGACCGGCTGCCCGTCCATGATCGGCTTCCAGACCGTGCCGGCATCGGTCGTCTTCCACACGCCGCCGTCCACGCCGCCGAAGTAGAAGTCCGTGCCACCGCCGGGCACGCCGGCGACAGCCGCCACGCGGCCCGCGCGGAACGGTCCGATCATCCGCCAATGCAAGTCGTTGAAGTATTCCGGCGTGGTCTGGGCAAAGCTCCACGAACACGCGATGGCGGAAAACAAGATCAAGGCACAAGTGATACGAGAGCGTCTGGAACGCGAGTTTCGTGGCGTGATGGTCATTGCTTGCCAGTCTAGAGCAATTTCTTCGTGGCGATCATGGGCCGAAGCGCCCGGAGGCATCCTCTACGTCATTCCGAGGAGCAGAGCGATGGCGACGCTCAGCGGACGATCAGGAACATGGCCCCGCCCATCAACGCGGTGCCCACCGTAAGCCACGCCACGTAGTCGCCCGGATGCCCGCTCTGCAAGCCGCGCATGAGCCGCATCGGCCCTTCAAGATGCGAGGGCCAGCGCAGCGGACGCGGCACGCGCAGGTGGAAGACCGCGACCAGCGCCAAGGCCAGCGCGATGGCCAGCGTAATCAACCCGTGCATGGCAGCATCCCCCAACTCCACCGGTGCGAAGGCGTGCACCGCCGCGGTTCCAGCGCCCGTGTGAAAGACCGTCTGCGCATAGGCGGACTGGTTCAGCAGGCGTGCGGCCGCATCGAGCGTCATGTCGCGCAACCGCGGTATCCAATCCACACACGCCGCAGCAGCGAGCGCAAACGCCGGCGGAGTGAACAGGAACCACTGGATCTTGCGGTGCTCTTCGTCGGTCTCGGGCAGCTCATCCACTTTCGCCGGCTCGTCCACTGGCCCGCAATCGCCCCAGCCGAGGAAGACACGCATGCCCACGCGCAGGACCGCTGCGCCCGTCAGTGCTCCGGCGATGAGGAAGATCCACTCGAACCAATGGGCGGAAGCGGAGATAGTGGCATCGCCCAGCATCAGTCCGAACGGCGGCGCGCCGGTAAGCCCGATGCCGCCCAGCAGCCACAGCAGCGCCGTCCAGCGTAAGGCTTTGCCGCGCGCATAGAGCGCCGGCTCGCTGATGGTGCGCAGGCGGTGAAGCAGAATGCCGGCGGTAAAGAAGAGCGAGCCCTTGATCATGGCATGCGCGAAGATGTACAGGAACAGCCCGCTCACCGCTTGCTGTGTCAGTCCGGCGAAGCCCAGGATCATGAGGCCCATGTGGCTCACCGTGGAGAATGCGAGCAGGCGCTTGAGATGGTGCTGCGCGAAGCACATCACGCCACCCCATACCGCAGTCGCGGTACCCAGCACGGCAAAGACGGCGTGGAAGCGCGGCGAGCTTGAGGAGAAGCTCTGCTCGAACACGGTGGCGTAGACGCGCAGCAGGCCGAACAGACCTAGCTCGACCATCAGCCCGGAGAACAGCACGCAGACCGGCGTAGGCGCGACCGCGTGCGCATCCGGAAGCCAGAAGTGAAACGGGACCGCCGCCGCCTTCACCAGAAATCCCGAGGCGATGAAGACGAATGCGCCGAGCACCAGCCGGTCGTGACGGCCGCCGAGCGCAGCGCCCATCTGCGCCAGGTTCAGCGTGCCAGTGGTGGCATAGAGCAGCGCAATGCCGGTCAGCACCAGGAACGCCGCCACTGTGTTGGTGACAGCAAAGTTGAACGCGCCTGCCAGGGGCGCGGGCTCCGACGTCTTTAGCCCGCAGAGCGCGAACGCCGCCGTGCTCATGAGCTCGAAGAAGACGAAGAGATTGAAGATGTCTCCGGTCATGGCAAAGCCGCTCATCGCCGCCAGAAATACCAGCATCAGCGGGTGATAGTGGTGCTCACCGCTCTCGACGAACTTGTAAGAGAAGATCAGCGCGAGGAGGGTAAGCAGAGCGGCCAGCGCGGCAATGCCCGCTCCGGCCGGGTCAACGACGAAGCCGATGCCGATGGCGAAGCGTCCGCGCGGGTACCAGTTCCCAAACCAGTAGACGACGGTCTTGTGCCAGGCCTGGTGAAGCAGCAGCAGCGCCATCACCAGGCTCGACGCCGCCGTCGCAATGCTGATGAGGTCGACCAGTCGGCGTGGCAGGGCGCCACGCGCACCCGCGAGCAGGGCCGCGACCACCAGCGGCACAGCGATCAGTAGCGCGAGGGTTTGAGCCAGGTTAGCCACGCATCATCCGCAAATCGTCGGGGCTGACGGTGCCGGCTTTCTCGTACGCCTTCACCACCATGGCCAGCAGCAGCGCCACCACCGTCGCCTCGACGACCACATCGGTGAGCATCAGCGCCTGCACAACCGCATCGACCGTGACGACACCCGGATTGATGCCGGCAAACACTGGGGCATAGCCTCCCTTGCGGAAGCCGATGGCCAGCAGCAGCACATAGGTGGAGGTCTGCAGGATGGCGAGACACACGACCATGTGCACCAGGTGCTTGCTGGTCACAATGCCATAGAGTCCGCACAGGAAGAGCCACGCGGCGACGGCATACGGAAGCATGGACAACATTTACTCGTCTCCTTTGGAGTGGGCCACGATCTCGCGCAGGTACTCGTAGCTGACCAGCATGAACGCCGCCGCCACCTCAATGCCGACGCAGTTGCTGATGAGCGCGATGCTTCCGGAGGAGAACACGTTCCCGGTAACGCCCAGCGGATAGACATTGGTGAGCAGAGGCACGCCGAGCACGAGCGGAATAAGGCCGATAATGCCGTAGCCCGCCGCACCCAGCGCCTCAAAGATTTCGAGCAGCGGATGCGAGGTGATCTGCTGGAAGACGTCGGTATTCTGCGCGATATAGATCAACATGGGCGCAGCCGCAATGACCACGCCTCCCTGGAAGCCTCCGCCCGGCGTCAGTTGCCCATGGCTCGCGATATAGATGCCGAAGAGCACGGTGAACCCGGCGGTCAGGTTGGAGAAGATGCGCACCGTCTCGCTCATCGTGGCGCGATCTTTGAAGCTGGTCGGCAGTTCTCCGTGCTGCTTCTTCCCGGGGTTTTCTTCCTCAGCCTTCTTCTTCTCCGGCCGCAGCAGCATCATCACGCCGACCACTGCGCTGAACAGGATGAACTCTTCACCCAGCGTGTCAAAGCCGCGATAGTCGTAATCGATGGCATTGACCACGTCGGTCGCATGACGCTCATACACCGCGAGGCCGCTGATGACATCGCCCAGCGGACCACGATACTCGCCCCATGGCGGCAGATTGCGGGCAGCCGAGATATACACGGCGCCCAGACCAACCGCCGCGATCAGGAAAACTACCAGCCGCACCCGCGCGGTCATTGCGCATCCTCTTTGTCAGCCCGCAGGGCATCGTGCGCACGCATGCGGGAGATAGCCAGCATGATGATCAGCGGCAGCACGATCGCGCCCACCGTAAGCTGCGAGATCGCCACATCCGGCGCCTGGAAGATGAAGAACATCATGGCCAGCAACAGACCGTAGAAAGTGAGCGCCAGCACCTGGCGGGTAGTATCGTGCGTGCGCACCACACAGAACGCGGTGATCGCGATCAGCAGCAATATGCCGATGCCGAGAATCATCATCGCTCCGCCTCCTTCTGAGCGCTTGCCTCATCTACTGCCGCGCCGTCCATGCACTCCACGTCGTCGCCCGGATATGGCTCCCAGTGGCCCAGTTTGCGGGCGCGGAAAGCGCGGGCCGCGGCGTGGGTGCCGATGGAGTTGAACCCCAGCGAGAGAAACAGGATCAACACGCATTTCGCGCTGGCCTGCGATGCACCCGTCTGCACGAAGACAGCCACGGTCAGCAGAACCATGCCCAGGCCGGCGGGCAATGCCAGATAGTGCAGCGCCTGCACCGGTTCGCGCATGCGCAACATGCCAATGACCCCGAGCCAGCAGAAGACCGCTACCAGCGTGAGCAGCACAACTACGGTGATGTGATGCGCCTGGCTCATCGAGATTCCCCGGTCATACGGGCTCCTCCGTCACGTGCATCACTCCCTCATAGATGCTTTTCGAGAAACCGCGCGAAGACCAGGCCGGCGCCCAGCGCCAGCACCGCCAGCGTCAGCGGCAGGTCGATGAAGGGGAGGCGCCCGTAGCCGACGGTCAGCAGGATGAGTTCGACCACCACCAGAACGCTGGTCATCTCCAGGCCCACCAGCCTCCGCTCCGGCGTGCCGCGCAGGCACATCCAGGCGCAGGGAATGAATGTCGCGCCGATGGCGAGGCTGGCGAGCATCCACGGATTGAGCTCGAGAAGATTCACCCGCCCGCTCCCAGGTTCTTGGTCATCTTGGGCACACTGCTCTTGCTAAGCTGGTGAAACAGCAATTGCTTGCGCCTGGCATCGATCCCCACCACGATAAAGTTCGGCGCCACGGTGGTATATGCGGTGGCCAGCGCACGGCGCGCGATGTCCCTGGGGTCCTCGGAGTCGCCCACGTCGAAGCTGACCGAACGATAGAAGGATCCGGCTTTCTCGATGCCCAGCAGGTCCTCGACCAGCAGCTTCACGATCTCCCAACTGCCGCTCAGCAGGTACCAGGGGAGCCGCCAGGCCTCCAGAACATTGCGCAGCGACGGGTCGAAGATTCTCCCGCTCTTCCTCCGGATCAGCAGGTAAACCAACGCCGCGAAGATGGCCGCGAATACGCCGAGCAGCGATTCCTGCGCCTTGAAGCCCGAGGTCAGCAGCGCCCATAGCAGGAACAGGACAGCGCTGCTCACCAGGAACAGAACGATGCCCTTAATGCTGCGCATGGCTGTTTGAGAGTCGAAATTCGCGGCCCGAGATGCTTGAGGAGGCCGCGGAGCGGCGGCCGGCGTACCACTTCCGTAGCCGCCGGCACACGAAAGTGTCATCGATTGTGGGGTCCGGCACTCATACGCTCAAGAGCGTATGGGTCTCGCTGCCAAGCTCCACCACAAACTCTTCGTCGGCTCCGGTGTTCGCGGCGTCTATCCCTCGTTCGCCCAGGCACGTGCCGCCGTTCCCAGGCACAGCAAAGTCGGCTACGACAACAAGGAATCGGGCAACCTGTACCCGTACCTGATGGAGCACACCAAGATCAGCGACTTCGCCGCGCTCTTTCACTTCACCCAACTGGTGAAGCCCGGCAGTCACATCTTCGACTTCGGCGGCAACACCGGCCCGCTCTACTACGCCTACAGCCGGCGCTGGGCGCTGCCTGCAGGCGTCAAGTGGACAGTCTGCGATGTACCCGCGGTCATCGAGTTCGGGCGCGACTTGGCCAAGACCCGGCCCAGCGAGGGCCTGGTCTTCACCTCGCGCTTTGAGGACGCGGCCGGGGCCGATCTTCTGCTCACCTCCGGCACACTGCAGTACGTGGAGGAGGGTCTGCCGTCGCTGCTCGAACGCCTGGGCGACGCCAAGCCGCGCCACGTGCTGGCCAACCGCACCGCTCTGTGGGACAAGCCGACCTTCGCTACGCTGCAGGACCTGGGTCCGGTGGTGTGCCCCTATCAGGTGCGCAACCGCGCCGAATTCATTGCGATGATGGAGGGCACCGGGTATCGCATCGCAGATTGCTGGGAGTGCCCGGAGAGCGGTCTCTCCGTTCGCTTCCGGCCCCAGTACCGCGTTCGCCCGTACTTCGGGCTGCTCTTCGAGCGCAACAGCAGCTAGCGGCCGTCCGGTTTGTGGCGGCGTGCCCGTTGTAGTCGGCGGCCGCTGCGGAGTCAGCGCCGCAATCTAGCGCTTAATGGCCGCCTTGATGGCATCGGTGGTGCTGTTCGCGCTGCCATGCCGGCCGTGCAGGCCGCGCGAATCATCCTCGTCCAAACCCGCGGTCGACACCTGCTCTGTCACCAGCAGTCGATCCACGGGCCTTAGATAGCCCTTGCGCCGGAACCAGTCATCCATGGCCGTTTGCAGCTCCGCGAGCGGCACGCGGAAGCCGGCTTCGAGCAGGCCATCCCCCACCGGCAGCGTGTCGTCGAAGACCGCGCTGTTGGTGAAGTTGCGCATGGCGAAGTTGTCAATCCACTTCACCGGACACGGCTGCGCGGCTTCGCCGCCATGGGCGTATTCCACGCGCAGCGTGCGCGCGAACATCCCGCTAGCCCTTGGCCGAGTGCGGTCCGGCGTTGCGCACCTCAGCCGGCACATCGAACTTGCTGAAGTTGTCTTCGAACTTCCTGGCCAGTTCTCTCGCCTGACGGTCGTAGGCATCCTTGTCCGCCCAGGCGTTGCGCGGGTTGAGCAGTTGAGCCGGAACCCCGGGGCAACTGGTCGGAATGCTGAGACCGAACGCCGCTTCGGTCACGAACTCCGCCTTGTCCAGGCCGCCCTCGAGCAACGCCGTCACCATGGCGCGCGTGTGCGGCAGGCTCATGCGCTTGCCCACGCCGAACGCGCCGCCGGTCCAGCCGGTATTCACCAGCCAGCACTGCGCCTTGTGCTGCCGCAGGCGTTCGCCCAGCATGGCCGCGTAGACCTTGGGCGCCAGCGGCAGGAAGGGCGATGCGAAGCAGGTGGAGAACTCCGGCACCGGCTCCGAACCCAGACCGGCTTCGGTCCCGGCCAGCTTCGCGGTGTAGCCGGAGAGGAAGTGATACATCGCCTGCTCCGGCGTCAACCGGGCAATGGGGGGGAGCACGCCAAAGGCATCCGCCGCCAGGAACAGCACATTGCGCGGATGGCCGCCGACGCCGGGGATCACCGCATTGTGGATGAACTCGACGGGATACGCGGCGCGGGTATTCTCGGTGTAGCGCGTGTCGCCGTAATCGGGCTCGCCGGTCTTGGGCAGCAGCACCACGTTCTCCAGCACCGAACCGAAGCGGATGGCGTTGTAGATCTGCGGCTCCTTCTCCTCCGACAAATCGACACACTTGGCATAGCAGCCGCCCTCGAAGTTGAAGACGCCGGTGGGGCTCCAGCCATGTTCGTCGTCGCCGATCAGCCGCCGTGTGGGGTCGGCCGAAAGCGTGGTCTTTCCCGTGCCGGAGAGGCCGAAGAACAGCGCCGTCGTGCCATCCTGGCCCACGTTGGCCGAGCAGTGCATGGGGAACACATCGCGCCCCGGCAGCAGATAGTTCATCACGCCGAAGATGCACTTCTTCATCTCGCCGGCGTATTTTGTGCCGCCGATGAGTACGATCTTGCGCGTGAAGTCGGTGATGATGAAGGTGCTCGAGACGGTGCCATCGCGCTCCGGCACGGCTTCAAACTCCGGCGCCGCAATCACGGTGAACTCCGGCGCGTGCAGGCCCAGTTCCTCGGCCGTGGGCCGCACGAAGAGCTGTTTGACGAACAGCGCGTGCCACGCATACTCAGCCACAATCTGCACCGGCAACTGGTAGCGGCGGTCGGCCCCGGCGTAGAGGTCGAGCACGTAGAGATCGCGCTCGCGCATATGGTCGATCACCCGCTCGAGCAGCGCGCCGAACTTCTCCGGATCGAAGGGCTGGTTCACCTTGCCCCAGTGGACGCGGTCGGCGGTGTTGGCGTCCTTGACGATGAACTTGTCGCGCGGCGAACGTCCGGTGCGGGCGCCGGTGAGGGCCACCAGTGCGCCATTCGAGGCCAGCCGGGCCTCTCCGCGGGCCACCGCTGCCTCCACCAATTGCGGTGTCGACAGATTGCGGTGGACGTGCGGCCCTTCGATCAGGCCCTTCGGATTCTTCGCGGTTGCCGTGCCCATGCGTAGTCCCTTTCCCTGGCTGCCTTCAAGGCAGCACGCCGGCCAAGCCCGTTCGGAGCACGGACCGGCCTGAAACCGTCCATTGTGCCATTCCGCTGGCAGCGGTGGCAAAGGCGCGTGATGGCACATTGAATCGTCCGCTTCGTCCGCTCTCTATGCGAACGCAATTCAGTCAGGAACTCTGGACTGCTGGTAAGTGTGGCGAACTTTCAGATATTTCCCGGCTCGAGTACTGGTCAGGCCGCGGTGACAATGACCGCTGGGACCTCCACTAACAGTCGGGTTCGGGGCGGCAGCGTATGGACGAGCGCTGAGTGGATCGGCTAGGAGATCACCTCACGCCATCAATTCATGAATCACCGGCAGCGAGGGCAGCTCGGCCGTGTGGCCGACTTCCTTCATGACGATATCGAGGAGTTCCAGCACCTCTTCGGTGCGCATGGTGTACATTTCACGGCCGTTGTCGTAGCCGTTCTCGATGGCGCGCTTCAGGTAGAGGCCGGCGATCTGCGCGGCCAGCCGGTCGGTGATCACGTGGCCGGTGCGCTGCTTCTGCTCCACCCAGGCCTGCGCCGGGAGCGCGATCCACACCGGGCGCTCGTTCACATCGAAACGCACATCCACCGCGTCGGCGTGCCGGGTGGCGATGGCTACGATGTTGGCGCGCCATTTGCAGCGCAGCGTCTCTCCGGTCCAGCGGTCGGCGACTTCAAATTCCTCGTACATAGGCCTTTAGGGTACCCGTAGCGGCGGCAGGGGGCAACCGCCGGCCCGCGAAACACCGGGCGCATGCCGGCCGCAGCTTTGCTCTTGCACACGTCTTGATGCGATGCACGGAAAAACTGCCCCCGGTGGAAAAAAGAAACAAATATTATCGCGGTTCGTGCGTCAAACACAGAGCGCATGTACAGCGATTCTTGCGTATCAGGAGTAAAAGCGACCGTGGCCACCAACACCCCCAAGTCCACCCGGATCTACGAAGAAAAACTTCGCCAGCAGCAACAGCTTCTCGAGCGCTCGATGCTCTCTGCCGTGGAGCAGGGGCGCGAGTCCGGCGCAGAAGATACCCAGGACCCAGGCGATCTGGCGGTGGCCTCGTACCAGAAGGAGCTTCTGTTCAGCCAGGGCAACAGCGGGCACGCGCAACTGCAGCTCGTCCGCCGGGCCCTCGACCGCCTGGAGGAAGGCACCTTCGGAGAGTGCCAGCACTGCGGGAACGTCATCGGCGCCAAGCGCCTGGAAGCACTGCCCTGGACCCCCTACTGCATCGAGTGCCAGGAGAAGTTTGAGAACGGCGAGCTGGAAGCGCCGGGCCGCGCCGCCTGATGCTGCTGCTCTAGGCGGGACCGACAGCCCGTTGCAGGGCAGCCGCCAGGCCGCTGGGATGGAAGCCAAACGGGCCAGCCGTGCTCTTGTAGAGTACGCGCCCGTTTGCCCCGATGAGGTACAGGCGGTCCGGCCATCCCGTGTAGGCCACCTCGACCTTGTTATCGAAGCCGTCCACCAGCGCGGGAAACTTGATGTGCAGCTTGCGCACGCATGCGCCGGCGACCGTGGCGCGTTCCGCCTGGTCGCGCGGGCTGCGGAAGAGCACCTGATCGTGCACGTTGCTTTGCATCTGCCAAACATCCGTCGGGTGCGCCTCCAGGATGTACACGGCGTAGAACTTCGCCTTGTCCTTGTACTGCTCGGCCAGCTTGTTCAGGGCGGGAACCTCCCGCCGGAAGGGCGGTCAGGTATAGCTGCCGAAGACCAGCACGACCGGCATACTGCCGGCCGCCGCTGGTTCTCCCGCCGGCGTGCCCCACAGTGATCCCAGCTTGACCGGTGCTCCGGAGTCCAGCGACTGCACTGTGAGATCGGGCGCCGCATCGCCGACCTGCAGGTCTCCCTTGCGCGCCTGCGTCCACATGGTCTCGAACGGAAACAGGAAGTACGCCGGCATCGGCATCCTGGCCATGACGTGCCCAAATACCTCCGGCGGCTGGTGCATGGCCCAATCGACATAGCCGAGGAAGCCAACCCACGCGCACACCAGTAGCACCACGACCCCGGTCAGCCAGCGTTTGGTCGTCGTTTTCATTGCAGATTCCTGCTCATCGTGTCACCGCATTCATCTCCAGGTAGCCCTGCGGCGCAATGCCGAAGGCATCGGCGACGCGATTGAAGAAGGCGAACATCGCCGTGATGTAGACCGCCTCGGCGATCTGCGGCTCGGTCCATCCGTGATCGCGAAGCGCCTGCACGTCTTCCTGCGTCGTGCGGTACGCCGCCTCCGTCACCCTGGTTACATACTCCAGAAGCGCGCGCTCCGCCGGGCTTAGTCCAGCCTCATCCAGCCTGCCCGCGGCAAGCGCCTGCACTGTCGTCTCGTTTGCTCCCTGAACCCGCAGGAAGTATGCATGCGAGTCCAGTCAATACGGACAGCGGTTGAGCCACGATACCCAACTGGCGATGGCTTCCTTGGTGCGGCGGGTCAGATGCCCTTCGGAAAAGTGCACGGTATTGCTGAAGCTCATGACCTCGCGCAAGAAATCCGGCCGGTGGCTGAAGCACTTGAGAATACCCGGCATCTGCTGGCGGCCGGAGTGGGCGCGCCACTCGTCGTACACCTTCGCCACCTCGCCGCTGGCGTCGGCATCCTCAATCAGAGCGATCTTCGTTGTGTGGTCCGCCATGCGGTGGGCTTCTCGTCTCCGTGGTTCGAGACACCATAGCACAGGGCAGGTGCACCATCGATCGATCAAAAGGTGGAGAGGGCGTGGGAGCGCGAGCGTCCGCAGCACCAGCGGCCGGGCGCCAATCGCAACGCGTTACGGTAGAGTGTTTGTATGCTGGGACGTCCGCAAACCTCCGAAGCCGCGCCGTACTACTTTGCCTACATCGACCAGGTGAGCGGCGAGGATGTGGACGCCACGCTTGAGAGCCAATTGCAGGAGTCGCCGGCCTTCTTCTCGACCATCTCCGAGGACCAGTCTCTCTACCGCTACGCGCCGGACAAGTGGAGCATCCGGCAGGTGCTGAATCATGTGACGGACACCGAGCGATCCTTCGCATTCCGCGCGCTGTGGTTCGCCCGCGGCTTTCAGTATCCGCTGCCCAGCTACGATCAAAACATCGCCGCAGCCGGCGCCGAAGCGGACCGGGTACGCTGGGCCGATCATATCGAAGAGTTCCGGCGGGTGCGCCTGTCCACGCTCGCCCTCTTCCGGAACATGCCGCCCGAGGCGTGGATGCGCAGCGGTATCGCCAGCGGCAATCCCTTTACCGTGCGCGCTCTGGCCTACATCGCTGCCGGGCACCTGGCGCACCATACCGCAATTGTCCGCGAACGCTACCTGCCAGCCGCACGCTGACTCGGCCGACGATATCGGGAAGCCTCCCAGCAGGCCCCAGCGCTTGCTTTGACCCTCATCTTGGCCCGCTGCTACACTTAACCTATTCATCCCACACGGCTGCTGAGTGGATTCATCCGATGGTGTGCTCGTGCCCGGCTCCGCAGCAAGGAAGCTCCTTTTGGACATCTCTACACGCAACGCGCTGAAGCATGAGGACGCATTCGCTCGCACCACCTTGAGCGGCTTCGACTGGGTGCAGGCGAACCGTGCCCGCGTCATCCGACTCACCGTTCTGGCGGTGGTGGTCATCCTCATCATCATCGCGGCCGCGATCTTCTACAGCCAGCGCTCCGCGGCGGCGGAGAACGCCCTGGGCGTGGCCCTGGGCACCTACGCCACACCCATCGCCGACCCCGCCCAGCCCGTGCCGCCCGGCGTGAAGACCTATGCCAACGCCGCCGAGCGCGCCAAGGCAGCCAACCCGCAATTCGTCGAGGTAGCCAGGCGCTACGGCGGTATGGAGGCAGGCGAGAACGCCCTCTACTTCTCCGGATTGACCTACGCCGAGATGGGGCAGAACAGCCAGGCCCAAACCGCGCTGCGCAAGGCTGCGGACGTCCGCAACCATAACATCGCCGCGCTGGCTAAGCTGGCGCTGGCCAACCTGCTGGCGCAGAGCGGCCACGGCGATGAGGCCATCAAGCTGCTCCAGCAGCTCACCGCCAACCCCACCACCACGGTACCCGCCTCCACCGCGCAGCTTGCGCTCGCGGCCGTGTACCAGACCACCAACCCCACCGCAGCCAACAAGATCTACACCTCACTGAAAGACAAGGACAAGACCACCGCCGCCAGCAGCATCGCGGCCAGCCGGCTGGCGGGCGGCAAGTAGTACGCCCGCGGCTCCACGCTGAAGGAAGTTTTTCTGGATCCTGTGAGCGAAAAACCGCCGGCTAGCGTCTTTGAGGACAAGCCTATGGGCACCTTCGAAGGACAGCTCGCCGGTCTGCTTGACGCCAACCAGCTCCCCGCTGCGGCGAAGGACCAGGCCCAGGACGCCACCAGCAGCGCCATCGCTGACTTGGTCCATGAGTACTCCGGCACCCTGTACCGGGTCGCCTTCTCCGTTACGCGCAACGCTGCCGAGGCCGAGGACGTGGTGCAGGACACCTTTCTGCGTGTGCTCAAGCATCGCGACGAGCTGCCCGGCATTCGCGATGCCCGCGTCTGGCTGGTGCGCATCACCTGGAACCTGGTGCTCGATCGCAAGCGCCGCAGCAAGACCCGCCCGGAAAACGAAGACATCGCCGACCTGGTGCGGGTGCTGCCCGCCCGGGACATGAGCGCGGAGAAGGCGCTCATCGCCGGACAGCGGCACGCGCGCGTGCTTGCGCTGATTGACAAGCTGCCCCGCAAGGAGCGCGAAACGCTGCTGCTCTGCGCCGTTGAAGAGCTGTCCACCGCGCAGGTCGCGGCCGTGCTCAAGACCAGCGAATCGTCCATCCGCTCGCGCCTCTTCCGCGCCCGTCGCGATCTGGCGTTATTGTTGCGGAAGGAAGGCATCGCACGATGACGCCCCTGCCGCAACCCGTGGATTCTGCAGAAGCGACGTTGGTGAATGACGCATTGGCCCTGTTGCGCGGGGTCGAGGCGCGGGACGGCCTGGAACAGCGCATCCTGGCGCGGCTGGACCACTCGGTCCGGGTACCCCATCCTGAGCGCAGCGAAGGGTGGGTTCCCGCATTCGTAGCCAGAACGCCTTTCGGGAGCGCGGCCTTTGCCAGCGCCGCCTTCGGGATGGTGGCGGTCGCCGCCCTTGGCGGTGCGGTCTTCCTGGCCCGCAGCCGCCCCGCTCCAGTGGTCTTCGTGCCCCACGGCGCTACGCCTGTTCTTAGCCGTAGGCTGGATAGCCACGCCGTCCAGGCAGCGGGAGCCACCGCAGTCGCCAAGTCCCCCATCCATCCGCACTCACGGGGCCGCGACCACCGCATCGGTCGCGCCGTACATGCCCGCACCGCGTTGCCGCCGGGCGCGGCGTTGCCTCGGAAACTGGACCTCCACGCCCCTCAGCCACTCGCTGTGCAGAGATAGCCCGTCTCACTTCTAGACTGCGGCCATCGTCAACGAGCAAAGCAATTTGCGCAGGTCAAAGATCGCAGGTCAGGCGCTTGAGGGCTTCCTCACTATCCTGGTAGGAATAAATATCTACAGATTCATCGGTCTTCCCATCCGGGCTGACCTTAGAACTGATGAACAGCCACCTGCCTTTGCTGCCATGTTGTACGCCGCGGTTCGCAATATTGATGACAAGTCCGCTTTTCGGCGGTGCATGGAATCCTTTGACGTAGTGATTCGTGCTTTTCTTTACACCGGAAATAGGCGTGCAAGACGCTCTCAGCAGCTGCGCGCGGTATTTGGGGCTAGATCCTTAGCTATCTAATCTTTGCTCCTAAGTTCTTTAGAATGATCTTTAGAGGGCATTGAACGCGTTTTTCTCTGAATACAAAAGACTTCGACACCATATGAGGGAGGGGAGATATCCTGCAAATTACCCGTGCCGCGTTGCTCGCCGTACTTGTCCTGCCTCCCTCATTACCGGCACCGCCCTGGCAAGCAGCCGGAAGTGCCGCCGCGCTCCCCGACATCTCCACGCTTCTGCACCAGGTGGAAGACCACCAGAAGGAGCTGGACGGCGCACGCGAGAACTACACCTATCGCGAGACCGAACTGCTGACCGTCGTCGATAAGCGCGGCAAGGTGCGCAAGACGGAGGAGAAGGTGAGCCACGTCTTCTTCGTGAACGGCCACCCGGTTCGCACGCTCATTGAGAAGGACGGGAAACCGCTGAACGCCGGCGACCTGCACAGAGAGGAAGAGCGCGCCAGCAAGGAGGCGGCGAAGTACGCGAAGCCCGGCGCGGATGCTCCGGATAAGGACGACGTATCCGTCTCTCGACTGCTGGCCATCACGCGGTTCTCCCATCCCCGGCGCATTGCCGCAGATGGCCGGAACGAGATCGTCATCAATTTCTCCGGCGATCCGCACGCCCAGACCCACGGGCGGAATGAAGAGGCGCTCAAGCGGGTATCCGGCACGGTATGGATCGACGAAGCTGCGCGCGAGGTGACCCGCATGACCGCCACCTTCGACGAAAATCTGCATGTAGGCTTTGGCCTGCTGGCGACGCTCGAGAAGGGCAGCACCTTCTCATTTTCCCAAGCCCTGGTCCACAACGAGGCGTGGCTGCCCACGTCGGCCGATGGACGCTCGACGGCAAGGCCCTCCTGTTTGTCGGCTTCCACGTCAGCCTGAAGGTGCGCTATGACGAGTATCGGCGCTTCGATGCCACTACCACAGAGAAGGTGACGGGGCCGTAGCAAAAAAGCAAAAAGGAGGCCGTTGCATAACGGCCTCCCTGGAAGAGACGAGCCACTCCCTACTGCTGCGGAGGCGCGCTCTGGTTCTGGTCCGGATTGCTACCTTGCATCTTCTGGTGGCGCATCTCCATCTTCTGCTGCATCTTTGCGTTGTCCGCTTCAAACATCTTCTTCTGGTCGTCGTTCAGGACAGCCTCGATTTTCTGGCTGTCGGTCTGCCGCATGTCCATCATCTTTGCCCGGCGATCCTTCGGCGTCATCGAAGTGTCGGAATGCATGGTTTGCATCTGCTGCTGCTCATCTTCGAGGATCGGCTTGATCTGGCTCTGCTGATCCGAGGTGAGCTTGTACTTCTTCGTCATCCGGGCGAGACGCTGATCGGGCGATTGCATCTCCATGCCGTGATGCTTCATGTTCGAGCCCTGCTGCATGTTCGAGTCCTGCGTCTGCTGGGATCCGCCGTTAGCGTCCGTGCCTGACCCGCTACCCATGGAACCCGAAGCCTGGGCAAAGACCACGCCCGTCGCGAGCAAGCCACTCAGTGCGATCGTACAAAGTTGCGTCTTCATTCCGGTGTTTCCTCCACGTGTTATACGAACCCACGAAAGGCTAAGAGGTTGTGACGATGGTTGTCAATTTGCCGATCCGGCCTGTTTTTCCCCCGATTGTGTCGAATTGCTTGCAAACACAACCATATTTCTCAGGTATCTGCTTTCCATCGCCCTATCCGGACGCTCCCGCCCAGCCGGATACCCGCCCCACGCGCATCGGTCGTCGAAGGTGGCGGCGAGGTGTATATTGCCTGTCCATACGGCGCCACATCGAAGGAGGCAGCAGGAAAGCTATGCCTTACATTGCGCTCCATCCCGAGGCTTACAACAACACGCGTGTAGGGAGCGGACAGTGCGTCGCCTTCGTCCAGAAAGCGAGTGGCGCCCCTATGACCTCCCTATGGAAACGAGGCGCCCAGGTAAAAGGAAATCCCGGGGTGCTGAAGGGTACGGCGATAGCCACCTTTGAAGGGAATGGAAAATACGGCAACACCACGGACGGCAGTTCGCATGGCGCCATCTTTGTCGGGCAGAATGCGGAGGGTCTGCAGGTATGGGACCAATGGATTGGTCAACCAGTCCATCAACGTACCATCCACTATCGAGGCGCAGCTCTTGGAACCAGGCCCGTGAATGATGGAGACGCCTTCTATGTCATCGAATAACAGGCGGCTGGGCTTCGTACTTGGCCTGCTGTGTATGCCATTCTCTACCTCTTTGTTGCAGACGGAGCAGCGCCAGCCTTCTGCCATCACCTGTCCAGCAAGCCTGACCGTCAAAGATTCCGCTGTCCCTGTCCAGGGCTGGCATGTCGAACCCACTGAGGCGTCCCACAGCTTTGAGCGAATATCGGTCTACAACGGTCAAGCCAATGCGAAGGAGTTTGAGCTCGCTCCCGACCGCCAAAGGAGCAGCGGCAATCGTTTCACCCAAACCTGGAACTTGAAGGGATACCGCACGATGAACATCTTCCTGCGCTGCCGCTACCGCGACACGTCTGTGGTGCTGTCCACCGACATACCGCAGCAACTGAATACGTGCCTGTTCCAATTTACGCGTGGCGATGAGGGCTCGATCCAGGCACCCGCGATGGAGTGCCGGTGAGAGATCCTTCGGGTGAACCGGATACTGGAGTATGCGAATCTTCATCCAGCCCGGAGCGGCAAAGGATTCGCAAACGCAAGAAGGCCGCTCCGGAGTCTGCCGGCATCTGCCTTCCATCCCGGATATCGCCGCCTCTCCCACAGGTTGCGTCCGCTCCGAGCACGAGGGGACCTCATCCGGCCGCGTGTAGGTCTGGTCGGGAGAGACAGGTAAGCGTTCGAGCTCTTTGAAACTCTACCGCAACGCAAAAAGGCCGCTCCGAGGAGCGGCCTTTTCGATGTAATGCCGGCAATTACCTAATCTCCCACACACTTTCGCGTGCAGTACCATCGGCCCAGCGAGGCTTAACTTCCGTGTTCGGGATGGGAACGGGTGTGACTCTCGCGGTATGCTCACCGGCAAACTTGATATGGCGCTTGGCGGGAGGTTCCCCACAGCCAATCCAATGTACACACGGGCAGGTTTTCCCGGACCCAGGACGGCAAACTGGCGCCACACAACTAAGAACACGAATCGCATTGGGCCTTGTCTTTCCTTGAGGAAAGACGATACAAGGCCGGTTGAATCTCTCTAGAACACCTGCGCGGATATGCTGCGCAGAGTTAATTCTATGGACAAGCCGAACGGGCGATTAGTACTGGTCAGCTACGCGCATTACTGCGCTTCAACCTCCAGCCTATCAACCAGGTGGTCTTCCTGGGCCCTTCATTTCCCTTTTGGGTTGGGAGATCTCATCTTGGGGCGTGCTTCCCGCTTATATGCATTCAGCGGTTATCACAACCGAACTTCGCTACCCAGCCGTGCCCTTGGCAGGACAACTGGAACACAAGAGGTTCGTCCATCCCGGTCCTCTCGTACTAAGGACAGCCCCCCGCAAATCTCCTACGCCCACAGCAGATAGGGACCGAACTGTCTCGCGACGTTCTGAACCCAGCTCACGTACCGCTTTAATAGGCGAACAGCCTAACCCTTGGAACCTTCTACAGCTCCAGGATGCGATGAGCCGACATCGAGGTGCCAAACCGGAGCGTCGATATGAACTCTTGGCTCCGATCAGCCTGTTATCCCCGGCGTACCTTTTATCCGTTGAGCGATGGCCCTTCCATACAGAACCACCGGATCACTAAGGCCTGCTTTCGCATCTGCTCGACTTGTAGGTCTCACAGTTAACCACTCTTATGCCTTTGCACTCGACGGCTGATTTCCAAACAGCCTGAGAGTAGCTTCGCGCGCCTCCGTTACAATTTAGGAGGCGACCGCCCCAGTCAAACTACCCGCCTTACTATGTCCCTCTCCCGGATCACGGGAGTAGGTTAGATTCACAACACTCACAGGGTGGTATCTCACCGGTGGCTCCACCAAGCCCAAGAGCCTGGTATCAAAGCCTCCCACCTATCCTGCGCAGTAAGAGTCATAAATCATAGTAAAGGTGTAGTAAAGGTGCACGGGGTCTTTCCGTCTAGCTGCGGGTAACCGGCATCTTCACCGGTACTACAAGTTCGCCGAGCAACTCGTTAAGACAGTCGTACGATCGTTACGCCATTCGTGCAGGTCGGAACTTACCCGACAAGGAATTTCGCTACCTTAGGACCGTTATAGTTACGGCCGCCGTTCACCGGGGCTTCAATTCAAAGCTTCGCCTTGCGGCTAACCTCTCCTTTTAACCTTCCGGCACCGGGCAGGCGTCAGCCCCTATACGTCGTTTTCGACTTAGCAGAGACCTGTGTTTTTGTTAAACAGTCGCCGTACGCGCTTCACTGCGGCCCCCTCGCGCTTGCACGCTAACGGGGCGCTCCTTCTCCCGAAGTTACGGAGCTAATTTGCCGAGTTCCTTAACAAGCCTTCACTCGAGCGCCTTTGGATATTCTCCTCGTCTACCTGTGTCGGTTTGTGGTACGGTTCCCAACTCTTCTCCTTAGAGGATTTTCTCGGCAGCGTGAAATCGGCAGCTTTCGGCCATACAGCCTACTGCTTTACACCTCACTGTTATGCCTGTCCGGATTTGCCTAAACAGACCAGCTTACGTGTATCGAACCTCATAGCCATAGGAGGTCCTGCCTATCCTTCTGCGTCTCCCCATCGTCAAACGAAGTTTTGGGAGGTCCGGAATATTAACCGGATGTCCATCAGCTACGCCTTTCGGCCTCACCTTAGGGACCGCCTAACCCTGAGCGGATTAACCTTCCTCAGGAAACCTTAGACTTTCGGCGTGAAGGGTTCTCACCTTCATTATCGCTACTTATGCCGGCAGGGTCTCTTCGCAACGCTCCACCAGTCTTCTCAGTCTGGCTTCAATGCTGTTGAGAATGCTCTCCTACCACGCACACCCTAGAGTGTGCATCCGCTGCTTCGGTATACAGTTTTAGCCCCGTTGTATTGTCGGCACCGGACCGCTTGACCAGTGAGCTATTACGCTTTCTTTAAAGGATGGCTGCTTCTAAGCCAACCTCCTGGCTGTCTGGGCGTTCCGACTTCCTTTCCCACTTAACTGTAATTTGGGGACCTTAGCAGGCGGTCTGGGCTGTTTCCCTCTCGACTATGAAGCTTAGCCCCCACAGTCTGACTGCCGGGCTGGTTGTCACTGGCATTCGTAGTTTGGTTGGATTCAGTAAGCCGGAAAGCCCCCTAGTCCATCCAGATCTCTACCACCAGTGCAAATCACCCGACGCTAGCCCTAAAGCTATTTCGGAGAGAACGAGCTATCACGGAATTTGATTAGCCTTTCACCCCTACCCTCAGCTCATCCGAGCTTTTTTCAACAAACACCGGTTCGGTCCTCCAGTAGGTGTTACCCTACCTTCAACCTGGCCAAGGGTAGATCATCCCGCTTCGCGTCTATTCCTGCCAACTTAACGCCCTATTCAGACTCGCTTTCGCTATGGCTCGCTTACGCTTAACCTTGCTGACAAGAATAACTAGCCGGCTCATTATGCAATAGGCACGCGGTCAGGCATTCGCTTGCGCGCATAGCCCTCCCACTGCTTGTAAGCACACGGTTTCAGGTACTTTGTACTCCCCTCACAGGGGTTCTTTTCACCTTTCCCTCACGGTACTGGTTCACTATCGGTCAGAAACTAGTATTTAGCCTTACGGGATGGTCCCCGTGGATTCAAGCAGGGTTTCACGTGCCCCGCCTTACTCAGGTATCTGCTTCGAGTCTGGATTGCTTTCGTCTACGCGCCTGTCACGCTCTATGGAGTCCCTTTCCATGGACTTTGACTAGCAACCAGATTGGTAACTCTACTGTTGCAGACCCTACAACCCCCGCTCCACCGAAATGGTACGGGTTTGGGCTCTTCCGATTTCGCTCGCCACTACTTTCGGAATCGAGGTTTCTTTCTTTTCCTCCAGGTACTGAGATGGTTCACTTCCCTGGGTTCGCTTGTTCCCGCCTATGGATTCAGCGGGACATACTTGAGGTTTGCTCAAGTGGGTTTCCCCATTCGGAGATCTCCGGATCAACGCCTGTGTGCGGCTTCCCGAAGCTTATCGCAGCTTGCCACGTCCTTCATCGCCTGTTTCTGCCTAGGCATCCACCGTGTGCCCTTAGTAGCTTGACCATAGAATTAACTCCGCGCACCGGAGGAGCCTTGCGGCCTTCCGCTGCCTGAGCCTTCTATGCATATATCCGCCTCGCGCACATCCCGGGGTACGATCCCCTCGGTGCGCGTCATTATCCTAAAGACACTCAACTTCACAACTCCTTACCGCCGTTGCCGACAGCAAGGCAATTGCTCAGCCTTGTATGCAATTTACCCAATGCAATTCGTTGTCAAACATCCAATGCGTCGCTGTTGCGCGCCGCAGCACCCTCGGGTGCTTAAACATCCTCCGAAGCATCACACTCCGGACTCTGCTTAAAGCTCAACGCCTGCCAAATGCAGGCATTCAGCTCTAAGCAGCAGACTCGCCGCCTTTTTGATTGGTGGAGCTGACCGGGATCGAACCGGTGACCCCCTGCTTGCAAAGCAGGTGCTCTCCCAGCTGAGCTACAGCCCCAACTGTCCCAACCGGCGGGCATAGGAAGACAGCCAGCACGAATGGTGGGCCTGGGTAGATTCGAACTACCGACCTCACCCTTATCAGGGGTGCGCTCTAACCAACTGAGCTACAGGCCCTAAAACAGGGCCACGCAGCACGCTGCGCCTGAGCCCAATGCTCAAAAAGCGTTTCGAGGACCAGGTTGAACGTGCGGAGCGGCTAAGCCGCTCCTGACCATCGTGCAGAGATAGACAAGAAGCAGAGATGGCCTGATTCAGGCTCCTCTTCTTCTTATCCCGATCCAGGACCAAGGTCCGGGATCGAGAGTCCGAAGACGAGGGTACGTGACACGCCACGTGCGCTACCGAAGTAGTCCGCTTGCGCGGATGCAGGTGTGTGCCACATGTTCTCTCTTAGAAAGGAGGTGATCCAGCCGCAGGTTCTCCTACGGCTACCTTGTTACGACTTCACCCCAATCATGAATTACACCTTGGACGGCTGCTCCCTTGCGGTTAGCTCACCGGCTTCTAGTGCAACCCACTTTCGTGATGTGACGGGCGGTGTGTACAAGGCCCGGGAACGTATTCACCGCGGCATGCTGATCCGCGATTACTAGCGATTCCAGCTTCATGGAGTCGAGTTGCAGACTCCAATCCGAACTGAGGTCGGCTTTCTCCGATTAGCTCCCCCTCACGGGTTTGCGACGGTTTGTACCGACCATTGTAGCACGTGTGTAGCCCTGGACATAAAGGCCATGAGGACTTGACGTCATCCCCGCCTTCCTCCCCGTTATCCGAGGCGGTCTCACCAGAGTGCTCAACTAAATGGTAGCAACTGGTAACAAGGGTTGCGCTCGTTGCGGGACTTAACCCAACATCTCACGACACGAGCTGACGACAGCCATGCAGCACCTATATAGCGGCCCCTTGCGGGGAAGGAATGTTTCCACTCCGGTCCACTACATTTCGAGCCCAGGTAAGGTTCTTCGCGTTGCGTCGAATTAAACCACATGCTCCACCGCTTGTGCGGGCCCCCGTCAATTCCTTTGAGTTTCAGCCTTGCGACCGTACTCCCCAGGCGGATCGCTTAACGCGTTAGCTTCGGCACGGCGGGATTGGGTACCCGTCACACCAAGCGATCATCGTTTAGGGCTAGGACTACCAGGGTATCTAATCCTGTTTGCTCCCCTAGCTTTCGCGCCTCAGCGTCAGTTGTGGTCCAGTGAGCCGCTTTCGCCACAGGTGTTCCTCCTGATATCTACGCATTTCACCGCTACACCAGGAATTCCACTCACCTCTCCCACACTCAAGCCAGATAGTTTCTCGTGCAGACTTCGAGTTGAGCCCGAAGATTTCACACAAGACTTATCCAACCGCCTACGCGCCCTTTACGCCCAATAATTCCGAACAACGCTTGCCCCCCTCGTATTACCGCGGCTGCTGGCACGAAGTTAGCCGGGGCTTCTTCTTCCGGTACCGTCATAATCGTCCCGATCGAAAGGAGTTTACGTCCCAAGGGACTTCATCCTCCACGCGGCGTTGCTGCGTCAGGGTTTCCCCCATTGCGCAAAATTCCCCACTGCTGCCTCCCGTAGGAGTCTGGACCGTGTTTCAGTTCCAGTGTGTCCGTGCGCCCTCTCAGGCCGGATACAGATCACTGTCTTGGTGGGCCATTACCCCGCCAACTAACTAATCTGCCGCGACCCCCTCCTTAAGCGAATTGCTCCTTTGACCCGTGGGTATTATGCGGTATTAGCCTCGGTTTCCCGAAGTTATCCCCCACTCAAGGGTAGGTTAGTCACGTGTTACTCACCCGTGCGCCACTGTACTCAGGACCGAAGTCCCTTTCTCGTTCGACTTGCATGTGTTAGGCACGCCGCCAGCGTTGATTCTGAGCCAGGATCAAACTCTCGTTTGAAACTGTTTGATGTCTCCCATCCGACGGAGGTCGGGGGAGAGCATCGGCCTTCCAGACCCGCAGGTCCGAAGGCACTTACCTTGTGAGAATGAACAGACCAAACTTCCTGCATTCCCACGACTGGCACGTTCAACCTGATTGTCAAAGATCCACGCCGATCACCACCTGAGTGGGTCGCTTGGATCGAAGCCCCGGACTATGTCGCCCGGGCGTCCTCGAACTTGTTGCGCCGCACAACGATTCGGCTTCGCGCATTACAGCGCTGCGCCTTTTCGTTTTTCGCGCACTTGCCAACACTATCGGAGATTGATACCGCTGTCAACTCAGTGTCGCATTCTCTTTCCGCCGCCCTGCTTTCCAGCATTCTTCCGGCAGCGTCGAGCGACATGCGATGATCCGCATCCATCTTCGCAGTTGTCCCCGTCGCCCATCAGCCCGACGTCGGCACGCGTGCAGCACCAAAACTTTGAAAGATCGCAGTCCGAAAATCGCTCTTGAGCGACGGAGGGCACCGAAGCACCCACAAGGAAGCCTTGCCCCCTTGTCTGTTGCAATGATTTGTTCGGCTTGCGGGCCTCAGGCCCAGCGAACATCTGAATAACGAAACATCCATCCGTCTTCCCGCCGTCAGCCAGGCAGCATCACATGCCTCGCGGGAGCAGAACAGTCGCACCACTACTCGACTGCTGATCAAGCATAGCAGGATTCTCATCACCCTGCAATCTGCTCACATCTCAGCAGCGACACGTCGGATATTATCCCGATTGCCGCCCCCAGTGCAAACCGCCCGCCTGTTGAAAATGCGCCGGAGTTGTTGAAAACCGCCCGGCCGCCCTCATCGCCCGGCGCGCTTGGCCGCGCCCTTTTGCGGCGCGATCCAGGGCCAGGCTACGGCCAGAATAGCCAGTAGAATCGCGGCCGCTATCTCAGCCCGGGGCTTGTTCAGCAGGGCAAAGATGCCGGTGAACATCAGCACCACAAAGCCGCTTCTTGCCCATTCGCCGCGGATCCCTGGTGCGAAACGCGCATGCGCCGCCAGCGCCAGCAGGTAGACGGCGACGGCGCCCAGCACGGCGCCGAGGCGCTCCTCGCCGGAGGTCATTGCACCTTGAGGGTCCGCAGGATCTGTTCGAATGTCGGACGCATCTGGTTGAAGTCCGCCTCAGGCGCAACGAAGACCACATAGCGCAGGGCGCCGTCGCTCTGCGGTACCGCCACCAGCCAGTCATGCTCCGCGGCGCCGGCGCTACCCGCGCTGGTGTTGGTCGCCTCCAGGCTGCGCCCCTGCACGTTGTTCACGATCACGTTGGCCGCCGGGCCGGGCCCGAATTGCGGGTTATCGCGCTTGATCTGCGCTACCAGCTCATCGGTCTCCGCGGCTATATCCCGATTGGCGCCCGAGGGCTGGAAGCGGTCGGTTAACAGGCCGTACTCCAGGCCACCGGCCTGTTCGCCGGCCGTTGCCTCGATGCCGCCCTGCGGAGCGATCATGGCCGAGGCGCCGGAGCCATAGGCCTTCCAGTTTCCTGGATAACGGAGGCTGAAGCCGGTGCCGTTCAGCGTCTGCCAGTCGCCCGCGGGGGTCCAATCAGCGGCAGTCACGGCCTTTGGCGGCTGCTCAATCGCACTCGCGACGGTCTGGTTGGGGCTCTTCTGCTTCCACACACCGGAGGCGACCTCCTTCGCCGTATACGCGTGTATTCCGGCGACCAGCTTCTTGATCCGCGTGAAGGCCGCGCTGGTCTTGATGTAATTGGTCTTCGGCGGCAAGGACTCGATCTCGTCGTTCACATACCCGACACGGTTGCCCGGGTTGGGGTGGTCGCTCAGAAACTGCGCTCCGCCCTCGCCGTACTTGCCTTGGATCACCTCGAAGAACTGCGGCATCGCACGCGGATCGTATCCGCTGTCGTAGAGAATGTCCGTGCCCAGCAGATCCGCTTGCTGCTCCGCGCCCCGCGACATTTTGAGAAAGCCCAGACCGGTGCCGAGACCGATGCCCTGTTGCGCCACGGCTCCGGCGGCTCCCGGCAGCAGCACGCCCGCGGCGATCTGCCCGATCCCCGCAAGCAGACCGACCTTCTGCTGCCTGGTCGCGTTGCACGTCGAATGCCGCAGCACCACATGCGAGATCTCGTGCGCCATCACGCCGGCTAATTGCGCCTCGGTCTCGGCGGCCTGAATGGTGCCGAGATTGATGAACACCGAGCCACCGGGGAGGGCGAAGGCATTGATGTCGGCCACATCCGCGACATGGAAGTTATACGGCCACTTCTCTCCCGGTGCGTGCGCCACCAGCTTGGCCCCTAGCTGCTGCACGTATTGGCTCACCGGACTGGAGTCCGGCAGTATGGGCATCTGCTGGTACACCTGCGCCTCCGCCTTCTTTCCCAGCGCGATCTCCTGCTGCGGGGAGAAGGAGTTTTTGCACGGCTGCGGCTGGAAGCGCGCAAAGGCCGGCGGTGCGCCGGTCACAAGCGCTAAAACCACCACCAGAGCTGCCTGGAATCGATACCTCATGTGCGTTGCTCCAGATGAAGAAGCGGGACTTCGGGATTGGGTCAGGGGGATTAGCCGCAGGCTTCGCGTTGGCTGTCGTGGCTGGTACTCCCATCAAGAGCCGTTCCCTCCATCACGGCCGGGCGATGACGCCCAGGTCGGTGAGGCCGTTCACGAAGAATTGCACCGCCAGCGCCACCAGCAGCAGACCCATGATGCGCACCAGGATGCGGATGCCGGTGTCACCCAGCACTCGCCGCACCCGGTCGGCCCCGGCCAGGACGCCGTAACTGGCCCAAGCCGTGATGCCGATGGAGCTGAGAATGGCAAACCACTCCCACGCCCGGGTCGCCTGGCCGACCAGCACCATCACGCTCGAGATCGCTCCCGGCCCGCTCAGCATGGGTATTCCGAGCGGGACGATTCCGGCGTCGTCCTTCTCGGTGGCCTCCGCGGTCTCATGGCCTGACTCCTGCGTGGGCGAGCGCTTGGCCTCCAGCATGTCGATGCCGATGAGCAGCAGAATCAAGCCGCCGGCGATCTCGAAGGCCGGCAGCGTAATGCCGAACATGCGGAAGATCAGCTTGCCCACCAGGGCAAACGAGGTCAGGACGACGAAGCAGGTGATCGCGCCGCGCCGTGCGGTGCGCCTTCTTTCCTGCGCTTCCGCGTCCGCGGTGATGGCCATGAAGGTGCCGATGGCCGCAAAAGGATCGACCAGAAAGAAGATTGAGCTGAGCGCCAGCACGGAAAAGCGCACGTAGCTGGAATGCTGAATGCTGTGAAGAGCCGTCGAAGCCGGTCCGTACATGGCGCTCTCCGAAGTGGCGGTTAAGGGTTCGCGTCCGGGATGCAGCCCACACAAGCCGCGCACGGATCTCGTAAGGCAACTCTCCCGTCTCGTCGCAATCATGTCAAGGGCGGAGGAGGCGCATCCCTTCAGCCGTACCGATGGCGCTCCGTGTTCATTTCCGGACGGCGGTCGCAGGTCCGCCGGACACCTGGTAACGCTAACGGACGCGCGCATTGCCTTCAGCCGTCTGGATTCAACCACTTACCGAGACCGCACTCTGGTGATCCGCATGCACTGCCGTACGTGGACTACTCTAGAAACCTTAACCAGCGAGGTGGCTCTTGCACGTGCTCCTTCAGGATCTCCGTCAGGCCTTTCGCCAGTTGCGCAAGTCTCCTGGCTTTGCCGTGCTCGCGGTCCTCACACTCGCATTCGGCATCGGTGCAAATACCGCCATGTTCACGGTGGTCGAAAGCGTGCTATTGAGCCCCCTACCCTACACGCACCCGAGTCGCCTTGTATCCATAGGCCTGGCGGACAATCCCGGCGGCTCGACCTCCTGGCTCAATTACCGGGACATCCACGATCAATCGAAGACACTCGATCAGGTCGCCGGCTTCTCCGATGACATCGGGGTAGTCGAGGGCAAAACCGGCTCCTTGAGCGTGACCAGCCCCGCGGTGACCCCCAATCTCTTTAGCATGCTGGGAGTGCAGCCGATGCTCGGCCGCACCTTTACCACCGCCGAGGGCCAGACCGGCGGCCCGCAGGTGATGTTGCTCTCCGAGGGTCTGTGGCGGGAGGACTTCCACGCGGATCCCGGCATCCTGAACCAGACGGTGCGAGTGAACGGCCAGCCGCGAACCGTCATCGGTGTAATGCCCCGCAGCTTTCGGTTTCCGGAGCTCACCGGCAACGATATGACCAAGGGAATATGGCTGCCGCTGCAGCCCACGTCCCTTATGGAGAAGGATCGGGGATACCACTTCTTCCTGGTGGTCGCGCAGGTGCGTCCCGGCGTCAGCTTCCAGCAGGTGCAGGCGGATCTGGACCGCATCGCGCGGAACATCCGAAGCGCGGAGCCAAAGGATACTCAGGGATTGGGCTTCACCGTGAGCTCATACGCCGAGAAGCTCACCGGCCCGGTGCGCCCGGTCTTCCTCGGCCTGGTCGCCGGCCTGGCGCTGGTACTGCTCATCGCCTGCGCCAATGTCGCCAATCTGATGATCGCGCGCTGCCTGAGCCGGCAGCAGGAGTTCGCCGTGCGCGCCGCTCTAGGCGCCCCGCGCTCCCGGCTGGCCCGCCAGACGGTGGTCGAGGGTGGCGTGGTGAGCGCTCTGGGCTGCCTCTTTGGCTTCTTTCTCGCATGGCTGATGCTCGCCGGAGTGCACCGGCTGCCGCAGGGTACGATTCCCCGCGCCGAGGCGATCTCTCTGCACTGGAATATTGCGCTGATCCTGGCCGTCATTGCGACGATCACCACGGTGCTCTCCTCCCTACTGCCTGCGCTGCTGGTGGCAAAGACCAACCCGCAGCGAGCGTTGCAGGCCGCCTCGCGCGGGCTCGGCGCGCGGTCCGTCAACCGGCGGCTCAGCGGGACGCTGGTGGCAGGCGAGGTAGCGCTCTCGGCCCTGCTCTTGATCTCCGCCGGGCTGCTCTTTCGCACGTTGTGGAATCTGGAACATACCCGGCTGGGCTTCGACATCACGCGCATCACCGAATTCTCGGCGATGCCCGCGGACGCGACTGGTTTCGGCAACATGGCCGTCTCGCAGGATACCGCCCACGCCCCTGCCTCCGTGGCCTTGCTGGTATACCAGCCGGTGCTCGAACGGCTGCGGCAGTTGCCGGGCGTGCGAGATGCGGCGCTTATCACCGCGCCCCCACTCTCCGGGATCGAGATGGGCACCAGCTTTCGCGTGCTGGGCCAGCCGGAGGACGAGGCTCACAAGTTTGAGGCGCGCATGACCGCGGTCAGCGATGGATACGCGCACCTGATGGGCACCCCGATTGTTGCCGGCCGCATGGTCGGCGATCAGGATGCCGCCACAAGTCCCTTTGCTGTCGTGATCAACCAAGCGCTCGCGCAGAAATATTTTGCCGGGAAGAATCCCCTGGGCCAGCAGATCGACCTCGGGGGCAAGGACACCGGCATGCTCAAGCCCTACACCATCGTCGGCGTGCTGGGCGATGAGGTGGATCGTTCGGTGGCGCAAGCACCGCAACCGCTGCTTCTGCTGCCCATGTCGCAGGTCCCCACCACATCGCTGTTCTATCCTGCCCTGCTTAAGACCATCGTGAACTTCGTGGTCAAGACACGCGGCGATATCGCCGTCGCGCCGGCGGCGCGCGCGGTCTTTCGCCAGCTTGCACCCGACTACGCGCTCGACAACTTCCAGACCATGCAGGAGGCGGTGGACCATAGCAATTTCGCCAACCGCCTGGGCCTCTATCTCACCGCCGCTTTCGCCGGCCTCGCGGTGCTCATGGTAGTAGCAGGGCTCTACGGTGTGCTGGCGCAATTGGTGAGCTATCGCCGGCGCGAGATCGGCGTGCGGCTGGCGCTGGGCTCGACGCGCGAAGGGGTTCTCCGCATAGTGCTGCGGCAGGGCACGCTTCTGGTCGCCGCCGGGCTGGCGGTTGGCGTGGTGCTGGCCATCGCCACCGGCAGGCTGCTCAAGAGCTTCCTCTACGGAGTGCAGCCCTCCGACTTCTGGACATATGCGAGCGTAATCCTGCTGCTGCTGGCGGTTGGAAGCGCGGCATCGCTGCTCCCCGCCTTGCGCGCGGCCAGCATCCAGCCGATGGAGGCGTTGCGCGACGAGTAGCATCAGTCCACCGCGCGCCAATCGCTCACCGCCTCATCAGTCCATCGAATCTGCGTGCGGCCGTGCGCATCCAACACAGGAGAGCGGCGGGCAACCGCGGCGGCCAAGGAAGCTCTTCGGCCGCTATAATCTAACCTTCCGACCCACTCTGTTTTCGAGGAGCATCGATGCCCATCCAACCCACTGCCAAGATCTGGCACAACGGCAATCTGATTCCCTGGGAGAAGGCGCAGATCCACGTCATGAGTCACGTGGTTCATTACGGCTCTTCTGTCTTTGAGGGCATCCGCTGCTACAAGCAGCCCCAGGGAGCAGCCATCTTCCGCCTGCCGGAACACATGCAGCGGCTGCTGGATTCGGCCAAGATCTATCGCATGCAGTTGGATCTCTCGCTCGAGCAGCTCAATGACGCGGTCATCGAACTGGTCGAGGCGAACGGCATCGCTCCCTGTTATATACGGCCGGTCGCCTTTCGTGGTTACGGCGAAGCAGGCGTGAACCCCAAGGGCTCGCCCGTGGAGATCTACATCGCGAACTATCGCTGGGGCAAGTACGTGGAAGGAGATCACGGGGCCGACGTCTGCGTCTCGTCATGGAACCGCATGGCCCCGAACACCATGCCTTCGCTCGCCAAGGCGGGAGCGAACTACATGAACTCCCAGCTCATCCGCATGGAAGCCGACATGAACGGCTATGCGGAGGGCATCGCACTGGACGTGAATGGTTACATCTCGGAGGGCTCAGGCGAGAACCTCTTCCTGGTACGCCATGGTGTGCTCTACACACCGCCGCTCGCCAACGCCGCGCTCTCGGGCATCACGCGCGATGCGATCCTGACGCTGGCGCGCCACTTCGGCATCTCGGTCGTCGAGCAAGCGCTGCCACGGGAGCTGCTCTACATTGCCGACGAGGTCTTCTTCACCGGCACGGCGGCGGAGGTCACGCACATCCGCTCAGTCGATCGCATTCTGGTAGCGGACGGGCAGACCGGGCCAATCACGCGGCAGCTCGGCGACGAGTTCTTTGGCATCGTGAACGGCACGCAGCCGGACCGCTTCAACTGGATGACGCAGGTCAACGTCCGCGCCGAACAGCCCGTCACCGCTTAAGCAATCGAGTCCACCGGCGTCGCGGTGCGGCAGCTCACCCGGATGTCGGTCATTGCCTAGGCCGATTGCCGCTCCGTATCAGGCGCGGCCTCGCGCTTCTGCTGCTGCTGGACAGAGACGGAGTCCGCCAGTTTTGGGGTGAGCGAGGGCGAGGCCAGATCAAGCGCCTCATCCCGCTGCGGCTCCCGGGCTGCGGCGTGTTCGTCCCATCCCGGCAGAAACTGACTGCCGGTGACCAGCCGCGCGCCATGGCTCAGGGTGACGTAGGTCCAGGCCCACTGCAGCATCACGGCTATGCGATTGCGGAACCCTACCAGGAAGTAGATGTGCACCAGCAACCACGTCAGCCAAGCGGCGAAGCCGCCCCAGTGCGCCTTGAACGGCCACTTCACGTCGGCGACCGCGTGGTTGCGGCCGATGGTCGCCATATCGCCCTTGTCGAAGTAGTGGAACTTGGTCCGCGGCCGGTGCTCCATATCTTCGCCGATCATCTTGGCAGCATGATCGCCCATCTGCATGGCCGGTTGGGCCACGCCGGGGAGTTGTCGGCCATTCTCGGTGACATCGGCCAGGTCTCCGCACACGAAGATTTTCTTGTAGCCGGGAGGGTTCAGATACTGGTCCACGATGACTGCACCGCGCTTGTTCACCGGCACGCCCAGCAGCTTACCGAGCGGTGACGCCTGCACGCCCGCGGCCCATAGCGTCACCAGAGCTTCAATCCGCTCGCCGCCCATGCTCACGAAGCCCGGCTGCACATCCGTCACCTGCTTGCCGGTGATGATCTCGACCCCCATGTGCTCGAGCTGCTCCACGGCCTTCCGCTGCAGGTCTTCCGGATAGGACGGCAGTATGTGCGGACCGCCCTCGATCAGGATCACGCGCGTCTTCCGGGTATCAATGTGACGAAAATCCTCATAAAGATACAGGCTGGAGATATCGCGGATGGCCCCGGCTAGTTCCACGCCCGTGGGACCGCCGCCAATGACCACGAAGTTCAATGGCGGGTGGCTGCCCGTCTCCACCGTCTCGCGCTCCGCCAGTTCGTACGCCAGCATGATGCGACGGCGCATCTCGGTAGCATCCTCGACCGTCTTCAGGCCGGGCGCGAGTTTCGCCCAGTCATCGTGGCCAAAATAGGAATGCGTCGAGCCGGTCGCGAGGATCAGGTAGTCATACTCGAGCCGGGCGCCGCTGCGGAGCAACACCGCGTTGTTCGTCGGATCGAGACTCACGGCCTCGTCCATGAACACTTCCACGTTCTTCTCGTGACGCAGAACGGTACGTATGGGCTGCGCAATATCTGCCGGGGAAAGCACCCCCAGCGCCACCTGGTAGAGGAGCGGCTGAAAGGTGTGATGGTTGCGCCGGTCCACCACGGTGACGTCCACAGCCATACGGCCCAGCGCCCGCGCCGCGTGGAGCCCCGCAAAGCCGCCTCCCAGAATCACCACCTGGGGGCGACGACGTGCGCCGCCATGCGGTCCCGTAGCATGCGATCCCGTAGCCTGCGGTACTGCTGTCTGCTGCGCCGTCGTGTTTCCTGCCATAGTCTCGTTCTCCTGATCGGACGAGCCCAGATCCATCAACTCCCGTGGGAAGCCCCAGCTCTAAAGATGCGGCCCTGCCGCCGGCCGCCGCATCTTTCTCACAGACCCGATTTGGGCGGCGCAGATGGCGGCTGCTCGGCCGCCGCCAGCACGTATATATCACGCAAGACAGCCAGAAATGGGGCGTGTTTGGTGTCCAGCTCGGGCATGCCGCCGCGGGATGTTCCGGAGATCAGTGTCTGCTCGCCCGACGCGGTCCAGACATCCGTCACCTGTTGCGCAGGCGGCTGTCCGGCGCCGGGAGCATCCCCGTTCGCCGGTCCGCCCGCCGCTGGAGCCATTGCCGTAGCGGACGGGTTGGGCGCGGTATCGTTTGCCGGCGTGCCCTCCACCAGCGCATGCAGCCCGGTGAGATCGACCTGATCGTTATTTTCCCTGGGTATAATGCCGACCGTGCCGCCGACCGGGGAACTCAGCCCCTGCTTATCCGGTGGGTAGAGGAACACGATGGCACGCTGGTGCAGGGGCAAGCGCGATTGATCGCTGCGCCACTGGTCTTCGGACTCCCGCAGCACATACGGATCGCCAACGCTCGGCCCGCGCACGCCCTGGTCCACGCGAAATTCCACCTCCACGACATTGGGACTAGAGCTGTGCAGGCCGCCGCTGGTTCCGGGATTCGTCTGCCCCTCCGGTACCCGGATGGCATAGACCTGCCCTACGAAGATAACGCCTGCGCCCTTTACCAGCTCCGCCAGCACGTCCTCGGCTGTTTTCTGCGGTGCGATGCCGGCGTTTCGCGGTGCAGGGTCAGAGCTTTGCGCCGGCGCCTGCCTATCCTGTTCCGGCCTGGGCACTCCCTTCATCTCTTGTGGCCGGCGTGGTGGCGTATGTTCCGTTCTCACCGCCGGGTTGGCGGCAGGCACGCCGCCTGCCGCCTGTGCCTGTCCGCTCTGCGCAACCATCGGCAGCGTCACGAACAGGGCAGCCATCCTCCACCACTTCGACCGCGCCGGATTGGCGCTCACGCTCGATCCTCGATATTTCTCAGCCATGGTCAGATCTCCGGATAGAAGTCGAAGAATGCATCGATGCTCTGCCGCAGTTGGCCTTCGATCTGCTCGCGCGAGCCTTCGAGCACATGCATCGTCACCTGCGCCTCACCGCCATTCTGCAGTGTCACCTGCGCTTCGCCAACGCGCTTGACCTCATCGGCCGGGAGTAGCCGCATTCCGTATACCAGCACCAGGTTTGCCATATGTCTCCTGACTTATGTTCGCCTCTAACACCAGAGTCGCGCACGATCATCCGGGGCCCTGCCATCTGCGTCCAAACCGAAGCGTTTAGAATCAAAGATGCACACATCATGCCAGACACCGTTCGCGACACCGTAATTCTCGGCTCCGGCTGCGCCGGACTCACCGCCGCCATCTACACCGGACGTTCCAATCTCAAGCCACTGGTGCTCGAGGGCCATGAGCCGGGAGGCCAGCTCTCCATCACCACCATGGTGGAGAACTTCCCCGGGTTTCCCGAGGGCGTCCAGGGTCCGGACCTGATCGAAAACATGAAGAAGCAGGCCACCCGCTTCGGCGCTGACTTCCGCATGGGACATCTGGTCTCCGTCGATCTGTCGCAACGGCCCTTCAAGCTTGATCTTGGCAGCGAAACGATCCTCACGCACACTCTCATCATTGCATCTGGCGCGTCTGCCCGCTGGCTGGGGCTTACCAGCGAGCAGGAACTCATCGGCCACGGTGTCTCTTCCTGCGCCACCTGCGATGGCTTCTTCTTCTCCGGGAAGCCGGTCGCGGTCATCGGGGGTGGTGATTCGGCCATGGAGGAGGCGCTGTTTCTCACGCGCTTCGCCACCAAGGTCTACCTCCTTCACCGTTCCAGCCGGTTCCGCGCCTCACACATCATGCTGGAGCGAGCGCGCACGCACGAGAAGATCGAGTTCATCACCGATGTGATGGTGGAAGAGGTGCTCGGGGTCGAGCAACGGGAGGTTACCGGCGTGCGGCTCCGCAATCAGAGGACAGGAGAAACGTCTACGCTCGACGTAAGCGCCATGTTCCTGGGCATTGGCCATGTGCCGAATGCCAAGATGTTTGCAGGGCAGATCGATCTGGACGACGACGGCTACGTCCGGACGACCGACCAGGTCTTCACACGCGTGCCGGGGGTCTTCGCCTGCGGCGATGTGCAGGACCGCCGCTACCGTCAGGCCATCACCGCGGCGGGCTCCGGGTGCGCCGCGGCGCTTGAAGTGGAGAAATACCTGGAAGAACACGGACGCTAAGCCTCTCTGGAATGCGTCAACCGAAGCGCGCCGGCATCTGCGCTCGCTCAGGCGGTCCAGAGAGAAGATTTGGGATATCGACCGGCAGGGCGCGCTATCATCGAACCGGTATGGATTGGAAGAGTAAACGCGTCGAGGCGATCCTCGAACAGGCGCTGCTGGAAGACAAGGCCTTCAACGACATTACGACAGCCGTGACCGTCGATCCGGCGCTGCGGGCATCGGGCACGATTGTGGCAAAACAGGAGTGCGTGGTCGCCGGGCTGGGTTCCATCCCGCGCTTTCTGGAGATCTACGCGCGCCACGACACAGGCTCCACGAACCGCTTCGAGGTGGTGCACCACCCGGAGATCTTCGACGGCGTGCACGTGAAGAAGGGACAGGCGCTGGCAGTCATCCGCCACAACGCGCGGGTCATCCTGGCATGTGAGCGGGTGATCCTGAACCTCATGCAGCGCATGAGCGGCATCGCCACGACGACGCGCCAGTACGTGGACCAGGTGGCGGGCACCAATGCCAAGGTCTTGGACACGCGGAAGACGGTGCCCGGATTGCGGCTGCTGGACAAGTATGCGGTGTGCTGCGGGGGCGGGGAGAACCATCGGCACGACCTTTCTGACGGCATTCTGATCAAGAACAACCACATCTCGCTGGGCGGCGGGATTCCCAAGGTGCTAGCCAGCGCCCTGGCCAAACGTCAGCCCGGGCAAAGGGTGCAGGTAGAGGTGCGGACGACGGCAGAGCTGGAACAGGCACTCGATGGCGGGACAGAGGCGCTGCTGCTGGACAACATGACGCCGGAGCAGGTGGCGGCCGCCATCAAGACTGTGCGAGGCCGCGGGCTCAGCATTCCCATTGAGGCTTCGGGCGGCATCACGCTGGAGACGATTCGCGCTTACGCGCTGGCGGGAGCGGATTACATCTCGTCCGGCTCTCTGACACACTCGGCCGCCGCGATTGACATCAGCATGCGGATCACTGCAGAAGTGTACTGACACAGTTCGATGAAGAGACAGTGACCGACCTTTTTGACATACCCGCGCTCGATGCGGCGCTTGCCGGAACGCCATTCGCGGGGAACATTCGCTACTTTCCGAGCATCCATTCGACCAACACGCTGGCCATGCAGGAGGCGGACGGCGGAGCGCCTGCAGGCAGGGTGTACCTGGCCGATGAACAGACCGCGGGACGGGGGCGAGGCGCGCACGCATGGCACTCCGCGGCCGGATCGGGACTGTACGTAAGCGTGCTGCTGCGGCCGGCTGTAGCTCCGGCGGATGTATTGTGGTTTTCGCTGGCCGCCGGGCTGGCGGTGCATGCAGCAGTGCAGAACGTGACAGCGCTCGAGCCGGACATTCGCTGGCCCAACGATCTGTTGCTCTCCGGGAAGAAATTCTGCGGCATCCTGACTGAACTGAACGCCGAGGTGACGAGGGTGCGGCACATGGTGATCGGGATCGGCATCAACGTACACCAGCCGGCGTTTCCGGCGGAGCTATCATCCCTGGCGACATCGCTCGCCATCGAGACGGGCCGCGAGTGGCGGCGGCAGGACCTGCTGATTGCGCTGCTGCGGGCACTTCATCGGGAGACAGAGGCGCTGACGGCGCAGAGCGGTCGGCGCGACGGCAGTGCGGGAGACGAGCTGCTTGCGCGCCTGGCGCGGGTCTCATCATGGATACGTGGCAAGCAGGTTACGGTCGATGAGACGGACGGCGGCCCCGACGCGCTTTCGGGGCCATATTCCGCGCCGTATTCAGGCACGACCGACGGGCTGGACAGCCGCGGCTTTCTGCGCGTGCGGACAGCGGACGGTCTCCGGACGGTGCTCTCCGGCGGGGTGCGCGAAGCCCATCCGGAACGGATACGATGAGGGCGATGCTGCTGACGATCGATGTAGGCAACACCAACACGGTGCTCGGCCTGTACGCACTGGACGCCGAAGCGGCCGGACACGCGCTGCCGGAGCTGGTGGCACACTGGCGTGTCTCCACGCACAAGACGCAGACCTCTGATGAGTATGGCGTACTGTTTCTGCAGCTCTTCGCCATGCATAACCTGGAGGTCTCGGCGGTGAAGGCAATCATCGTATCGTCGGTGGTGCCACCGCTGGACAGTACGCTGCGCCAGGTGTGCGAACGCTACTTCCATCGCACGCCGATGTTTGTGGAGCCGGGCATCAAGACCGGGATGCCGCTGCTGATCGACAATCCGGCGGAGCTGGGAGCGGACCGGCTGGTGAACGGGATTGCAGCCTTCGCCCGCTACGGAGGACCGGTGATTGTGGTGGACTTCGGCACGGCGACGACGTTCGATGTGATCACAGCACGCGGCGAGTACGTCGGTGGTGTGATCGCGCCGGGCCTGGGCATCTCCGCGGACGCGCTGTTTTCGCGCGCGGCCAAGCTGGCGCGTGTGGATATCAAACGGCCGGCGAAGACCATCGGCACTAACACCATTGCGCACCTGCAGAGCGGGTTGTTCTACGGCTATATCGGTCTGGTGGACGGCATTCTGGAGCGCATGATCACTGAGCTGGCAGCAGGCGGAAAGGGCGACGCCGCGCCGCCAAAGGTGGTGGCGACCGGGGGCTTGGCGCGCATGATCCTCGAAGACTCCAAGTACATCACCGAGATCGATGACATGCTCACGCTCGACGGACTGCGCATTTTGTACGAACGTAACCGCAAAGAGCCCTCCCGGAAGTAAGGCCGGAGTGGGACACGTTTTCTCACTCTCGCGACCATGACACGCTGCCCATGCAGAACTACTTCAACTACTTCACGGAGATCGAAGAACACTTTTCGCGCCGCCGGGGATCGCTGTTGCTGCTGTCCACGCTCGACTGGGCACTGATCGAGACCTGGCGCGAGGCGGGGGTTCCGCTGGCGGCGGCGCTGCGGGGTATCGATGCGGCGTTCGATAAGTATGAGGTGCGGCAGTCGAAGTCACCGGGCCGGCGGAGCCGCAGGATCAATGGGCTGGCGTGGTGCGCGCAAGCGGTGATCACAGCGGCGGAAGAGATGCAGGAGGCGGTGGTGGGAGCGGCGCCGGCGAAGGGGACGGTGGCCAGCGGCTTTGAGCAGGCGCGCATCGCGGCTTTTCTCACCCAATGTGCGGGGCAGTACGCGGCTGCGGCTCACGTGCACAACCAGGCGCTCGCGGAATTCGCTAAGCGGCTGGATGAGCTGGCGTCGGAGGTACGGGGCGGTTCGCCCCGGCTGGGAGACCTGGAACGTAATCTGACGGTGCTTGAGGAGAAGCTGTTCGCGACACTGCTGACCGCGATACCGGAGCCCGAGCTGCTGGCGCTGCGCGAAGACGCGGCGCGGGAGCTGGCGCCCTATCGCAGCAGGATGCAGGCCGTGCAGATCCGGCAGATCGAACAGCAGTTTCTGCATCGGCGCTTGCTGGAACGCTACGGTCTGCCGCGCATCAGCCTGTTCTACATGCCGCAATCGTAGCGCCGCGGAACAGGAACGCATGCGGAATAGCCACCGATGAAGATACGAATCGAAAAAGCAGTGTACGGCGGAAGCGGGCTGGCGCGCATGTCGACGAGCGAAGGCGCGCTGGCCAATAAGGCGATCTTCGTGCCGCTTACGCTTCCGGGTGAGCTGGTGGAAGCGCACGCCGTCGCGGACAAGCGGAGCTTCGTCGAGGGCGCGCTCGATGCGGTCCTCGAAGCTTCGCCTGGCCGCGTCACGCCCGGATGCCCGTACTTCCCAATCTGTGGCGGCTGCCAATATCAGCATGCGGAGTACGCTGCGCAAAGCGCGATGAAGCTCGCCGTGCTGCGGGAGACCCTCGCGCGGGCGAACGTGGCCGTACCTGATCAGATAGAACTGCTGGCGGGTGAGCCGTGGGGGTACCGCAACCGCATCCGTCTGCATGTCCGCTATCAACCGCAATTCACGCTCTGCTATCGGGAAGGCGGCTCCAATCGTGACCTGCCGGTGGAGCAGTGCCCGATCGCGGCGCCGTTGTTGCAGCGCGCCTTGCGTGTGGCCGAAGAGGCCGCGTTGCGGCTCTGCTTGCCGGAGGGGCTGCTCGAACAGGCGGAGTTCTTCTGCGATGGGGAAGAGACAGCCCTGGTGGTATCGCTGTGGGCGTCTTCCAGGGATGCCAACGCTGGATGGCTCCCGAAGTTCGCAGCGGCGGTAATGGCCGCGCTTCCCGAGTGCCGCGGCGTAGCGCTCTTCGCGTCGGAGCAAGGCGGGCACAAACAGAGTGGCCGGGGCGGGAAACAGGTGCGCGGCGCGCTGCTGGCGAGCGTTGGCGATACGACGTTGCACTATGCGGTCGGCGATCTGCGCTTCCAGGTGAGTGCGGGCTCATTCTTCCAGGTCAACCGGTTCCTTGTGCCGAAGATGCTACAACTCGTCACAGCGGGCCGGAGCGGCGGGCTGGCGTGGGATCTGTACGCCGGGGTAGGGCTGTTTGCGCGCGCTCTGGGCGGCGGCTTCAAACAAATCATCGCCGTAGAAGGATCGTCCTCGTCCAGTCACGATCTGCGGCAGAATCTCGCCGGCATCCGGCACCGCATCGCGGCCGCATCGACAGAGCAGTTTCTTCAGGCGGAGACGCGGCACAAGACCTTCGGAAGACCGGCGCCGGCGCCGGAGCTCATCGTGGTTGATCCGCCACGCGCCGGCCTCGGCCGGCCGGTCTGCGAACTGCTTGCGCACGTGAAGGCGCGGGAGATCGTATATGTCTCCTGCGACCCGGCTACGTTGGCGCGCGATCTGCAGCTTCTGCTACTTAGTGGCTATCGACTGGACCGGCTGACGTTGGTAGACCTGTTCCCACAGACATTTCACCTGGAAACGGTGGCCGTGCTGGTGCGCTGAGCGCGCGGATGGCGCCGCACCTGGGGATTTGTCTGAAGGGCCCATCCACGATGCCGGCTACGTTCGTCACTCCAGCTTCCGCGGTGCAGGCAGCGCCTGCTGATGGGCCGGCATACGGTGCTGCACGCGCCCGCGAAGGCGTGCCTGACGACGAGCCCGATCTCGATCCGCTGGCCTTTGCCACTGCCCCCATGCTCTTTGCCGCACTGGCATTGGCCCTCGGCATTCTTCTGGCCACGCGGATTTGGTTCAGTCCTGCGTGGACGGGTTTAGGGGCGCTACTGCTTGCGGGCGTGGCCTTGGCAAGTATGCGCTGCCGCTCGCGCGTGGCGCTGCTTCCCGCTCTGTGCATGTGGCTGCTGCTGGGCATCACGATCTTCGAGCTACAGCCTCAGCCGCAGCAACAATTGGCGTTGCGAAGCCTGGCCGACGGCACGGCACGCGCGGTGACCGGGGAGATTACCGGGCTCCGTTCAGTACGTCGCATCGTCTCTGTCCGGGAGTTCTCCAGTGAGCAGCGGGAAGAGCTGACGCAGTCGATCGATCTGCGGGTTGCGACCGTGGCCGATGAGAGCGGCAAAGAGATCCCGGTCGCGGGAGGCGCACGCATTGCGCTCTACGGTCCTATCGACGCGCCAATGCCGGTACTGCACTGCGGGGAGAGGGTGGCCGTGTCCGCTACCCTGCGGGAGCCGGAGCGTTATCGCGATCCCGGAGTATGGGATGGACGCGCGTGGTTGCTCAGCCAGGGGATCGGGGCGGTCGCGGCGGCGAAGGCGGCACAGCTCGCGGTCACAGGCCACGCGGCGCAAGGGTCTTTATGGCAGCGGCTCCCATGCGTCATCCACAGCATGCAGCAGACGGCCAGCGAACGGCTGATCAGCTTCGCAGACCGGGCTACATTGCATCCTCTTCCCCGCTGGCTGACGTTGACGCACGACGACGCGGCGATGTTGAGCGCCATGGTCACGGGAGATCGCACATACCTGGGCCGTAGTGTGCGCTCCGGGTTCGAGAAGACCGGCTCGTTTCACCTGCTGGTGGTCTCCGGATTGCATCTTGGGCTGTTCGCAGGATTCGTCTTCGCATTGGCCCGGCGGCTGCGGCTGCCCAGGATCGCGGCCACGGTGACGACGATCGCGCTGGCATTTACCTACGCATTGATCACCGGATTTGGCCAGCCGGTGCAGCGGGCATTCTGGATGATCGCGTTGTATCTGCTGGGACGGCTGCTCTATCGCGAGCGCGGCGGCTTGAACGCGATCGGCTTTGCCGCGCTTGGCTTGCTGGCTGTTAATCCGCGCGCGCTGCTCGATGCAGGCTTCCAGATGACGCTGCTCTCGGTAATCGCCATCGCCGGCATCGTGGCGCCGCTTTCGGAGCGCACCTTCGGGCCGTTCCTGCAGGCCACGCGCGCCATCGACGTGGTGGCGCTTGACAGCGCACTGCCTCCGCGGTTGGCGCAGTTCCGCGTGACCTTGCGGTTGATCGCCGCGCACCTCGACCCGCTGGTCAAGCGCTTGAAAAAGAAAAAAAACGGGGCGCAACGCTTACTTGCGCTCGCCACCTGGTGCGCGCTTAGAACGGTTGAGGTCATCACAGTCTCGGCCGTCATCGAGCTGACCATGGCGCTGCCCATGGCCGGCTACTTCCATCGCGTGACCACCTTTGGCGTAGTGGTGAACGTGCTGATCGTACCCGCTCTGGCGCTGCTGCTGCCTGCGGCCTTTCTCACACTGCTCACCCTCTTGCTGCTGCCCAAGCTGGCCCTGATACCGGCGGCTGTCACGGCTATCATCCTGCACGCCGTCACGGCGATCGTCGGTCTGTTCGCGGGATTGCGGCTGGGCGATCTGCGCGTCTCCGGGCCGACGCTGCTCTTTGGTATCGCCAGCATGGTATTGCTGGCCATTTCGATCTGGAGTATCCGCCAACGGCGGTTCGGGGTTGCGCCGGGGCTCGTCTGCCTGGTTGCGGCGGCAGTGCTGGCCTTCGCGCCTGCGCCGGCGACCCGGCGGCAGCATGTGCTGGAAGTGACGGCGATCGATGTGGGTCAGGGCGATTCCCTGCTGGTGGTAGCGCCGGATGGCAAGACGCTGCTGGTGGATGCGGGCGGCTTTCCCGGCGGAAGGAGCGCCAGTACCGGCAATTTCGATATGGGCGAGGACGTCGTCTCACCCTACCTGTGGAGCCGGAACATGCGCCGTCTCGATGCGGTTGCGCTGACCCATGCGCATAGCGATCACATGGGCGGCATGCCGGCGGTGCTGCGCAATTTTCGTCCGCGCGAGCTGTGGATCGGCAAGAATCCCGATACCCCGGAGTACCATGCACTGCTCGCGGAAGCGGAGGAACTCGGGATTGCTGTCCGTCAATTTGCCGCGGGGGATGCGCTGACCTTTGGCGGCGCTGAGGTGCGGGTGCTGGCGCCGGCACGGGACTACGAGCCGGGGCCCGCAGCCAGCAACAACGACTCCCTGGTGCTGCACGTTGCGAATGGCAAGACCTCAGCGCTGCTCGAAGGTGATGCCGAAGCGCCGAGCGAGGCGCGCATACTCGGACAGCCTGCTCTGGCTGCGGATCTGGCGTCGGATTTGCTGAAGGTGGCCCATCACGGCAGCAGGACGTCGACCATTCCCTTGTTTCTTCGCGCGGTGTCGCCGCGCTATGCAGTGGTTTCAGTGGGAGAACACAACAGCTACCACCATCCCAAATGGGAGACTCTGAAGAAGCTCGAAGACGCGCATGCCTTGACCTACCGTACGGACCTGCTGGGGCTCTCCACGTTCTATCTGGATGGACGCAGCGTGGACGCGGCGCTGTCATCCCCGTAGCAGCAACGTCAGAGGATCGCGCGAGGCAGTGAGGCATCTAACTGTTTATCGGCATGGAATGTTTTCGGTTCCGGCACGGCGTCGCGGAGGTATAGGATGCCGGGGATTGTGGGAGGTCATGGCATGACGGAGGGCTCAGGCATGGAGAATCGCGACGCCGATCAAGCGCAGTCAGCCGGCGGCAGTCAGGCACCGGCAGATGAAGGCGCGCCCGGGGGCGAGCGAAGCGCGCCCACAGTGCAGGAAGCGCTGGAGGAGCGGCGAAAGATCCGCCGGCTGCAGATGATGATGGACATGGTCACGTCGGTCATCGCGCAGGACGAATCGCTGAGCTATGACGACGCCGCGGAGATGATTGCCGACAGCAGACGGGCTGCGCTGGCGATGTTTCCCGACAAGGAACTGGCGTACGACTTGATTTACAAGCCGCGCTTTCAGCGGCTGATGCGGGAGCGGTTCCGGTTGCAGTAACCGGCGCAGATCCTGCTTTTGTTTCTGCTACTTCTGCTACTTCTGGTCGACGCTGACCAGCCGAAGCGTGATGGTGCCCCAGAACAGCCGGGCGCGCATCTGCACCGGCAGGTGCCGGTTGTCATCCGTGTACCAGATCCAGATGTTGCCGCGGTTCTTGACCACGCCGGCATCGGCGGTGGGTTCGACACGAATGGTCGAGACAGTACCGGTCGCGGTCTTGATCTCCTCGCGCGCCTCCGCCTTGAAGGTCACGTTCACCACGCGCATGGCATCGGCAACGGGCATGGAAAAGCTATGCCCTACCTGTAAGGGCTGCGCTCCGCCAACAAAGATGGCGGACATCAGGTCGCTGACGCACGGCGGTATGGGAGATTCCTGATGGCGCTGCGTTCCCTTCACCAGATTCTTTTCATCCAGCACCTGTTTGCCGTGCGCATATTGGAACTGCAAAGTGCTGTTGATCTGCCGGCGGCCTTCCTGTAGCTGCTTGGCGAAGCCAACGGAGCAGCCGTCACGGCGGCCAAAGGTGGATTGAAAGCGGTCAACCACCTTGAAGAGCAGGCTTACCGCGCCAATGGAATCGCCGTTCGCCGTGATGTGCTCCATGGCGCCATCGCTCTCCAGATGGAAGGTGGCGGTTCCGGCGGGAAAGACGCGCCAATCCACCGCGTAGGAGAGCGTCTGGCGTTGGGGAAGATACTGCTGCTGCGGTGCGGGGAGCGGCGGAAGTTGCGGGGCTTGAGCCTGAGCCGCAGCAACACAGCAGAGTGCAAACAAGGGCAAAGCGCGTCGGATCAAGCATTCTCCACTGTGGCTATTTCTATCTTGCATGGTAAATGACAGAGCGCCGCCAGCCGGCGCTCTCAGGCACGGTGGCGAAAGTAGCACTCGATGAGCAGCACGGCATAGATGGCGCATGTGCCGAGTGCCGCGTTGTACTCGCGGTGCTGGCGATAGAGCGACGGCGAAAATGTGAAACCGGCGGTGCTGCCGGGAATGCGGGCCGGGGTGACGCGGGGCAGCAGACGCGGCACCCGAGCACAATACGCATCGAAATCCGGAAACGCGCCACGCAGGTACTCTTCCTCTGCGCGAATGACGGGCACGTAGATGATGAGGAAGAGCGCGGCCAGAAGCAGCGTGATCCAGAGATTGCGCGACGCGGCGGCAAAGCCGAAGGCGATGAGCATGGAGCCGAGATAGAGCGGGTTGCGGGTGTGAGCATAGGGCCCGGTGACCGCAAGCTCCGCATTTTTCTTCACGAAGCCAGAGGCCCACGCGCGCAGCAGCACGCCCGGAACGGTGAGCAACAGACTCCATGCCAGGGAAGCGGCAGAAGGATGGGCGCGCCACAGGAAAAACGCGGCGAAGAGAAAGCCCATGGGAACGCGGATGCGCCGCGCGGTCGCTGCCCAGGTGATGCTCACGCGGTCTCCGCCTGCCGCAGCAATGCGAGAGCGGCGCACGTTACCTCTTCCTCCGTGATGGAGAGCAATCCTGCCTCCGGCTCGCGGCGCCGGCTGTGATCGCGCTTGCTCGATGGATGCCGCAGGATGGTCGAGGGTACCTCGCACTGTGGCGCGCACGCCAAGGGATACGGTCCATTGCGAGCCGGATCGGTCGGGCCGAAGATGGCGACCACGGGCTTCCCCAGAGCTCCAGCGAGATGCAGCGGTCCGGTGTCACCGCCGATGACGAGCGTGGCTCGGCGGGTGACGGCGACGAGTTGCTCGAGCGTCATCGCAAGTACACGTGCGTACCCATCACTTGCCTGGACAACCTCCTCAGCCATGCGCTCCTCACCGGGACCGGCGTTGATGAGCACGGTAGCGTTCTGTTGCCGAAGATGTCGCGCGACGGCGCCATAGCGCTGCGAGGGCCATCGCTTGGCTCCCCAACCGGCCCCGGGGTGGATAAGCACCACCGGCGCATTTTCAGCGCCCAAAGCGCTGTCACACCAGGCCTCAGCGTTTGCGCTGACGGGCAGAGGAGCTTGCACCGGCTCATCGATGGTCGGCCCGAGGGAGACATCGATCGCGGCGGCGACGACCTCCGTCGCCTGCTCAATGACGTGGACGCCGTGGGTAGCCACGCGGCGATGGAAGAGCCACTTCGATGGCGCCTCGCGGGGACTGGCTTCGCCCACCAGGCGCGCGCCGGCCATACGACCGATCCACGCGGAGCGGATGGCGCCCTGCAGGTCAATCGCGAGATCGTACTGCTCATGCCGAAGCTCGCTGCGCAGGGCGCGGATAGCGCGCCACGTTGCCGAAGCCAGTGGAGCGCGCGCCCATCCCCGCGCATGCGCCGTGTGCACCGCATCCACCAGCGGCATCGCGGCGGTCTGCGGCGCAGAGGAGATGTCTGCATGCAGCAGCGGCTCCCAGCGAGGCTCAATCACCCATCCCAGAAAGCATTGCGGGAGGGCACGGCGCAACGCAGCGACCGCGGGCATCGCGTGCAGTATGTCTCCCATGGCGCCGAGCCGCACGATGAGGATTCTGAGCTGTTTCTGTTGCGATACCAAAGCATGATTTTCTCACACGCCAGGCGCGTTATTGAGCCGGTGAAGAGGATTCGGCCGGTCTGCCGGACCGCGCGCTCAACCGCTCTCTGATCTGCTCAAGGACTGCCTGTTCATCACGCAACCGGACTGTGAGCGTGGCAACGAGGAGCGGTGCGGAGCGGCGAAGCTCTTCGAGGAGCCTGTCGTCCAGCTTGATGGCGTCCTTTGCCGTGGTGATGAAGGCGTCGGCGTGGGACCTGTGAGCTGCCGCGGTGAGCAGGCGTATGTCCGCGAGCGTGTAGCGATGGTGGTCGCGCCAGGAAAGGGAGGCCGCCGGCGTGATGCCGTGGGCGCGCAATCCGGTGGTGAAATCGGCGGGATGCGCGAGGGCGCAGAACGCCACAGCGCGGGAGATAGGGGAGGCAACACGCAGGCTCCGCTGCACGTACCAGAGATGGGCGCCGGGGCGGAGATAGCGGCGAACGAGTGGCTCAAGATCCGCATCCTCTTCGCGCAGGACCACGGCATCGGCGCGCTTGAGCGCAGTGAGCGGCTCCCGCAAGCGGCCGGCGGGCAACATCCGTGCTGTGAGGTCGGTTCTGTGGACCAGCACGATGTCGATGTCGCGCGCCAGCTTGCGATGCTGAAATGCGTCATCAAGCAGATGCACGTGGGAACCGCCGGACGCAAGCGACTGCTCTGCGAGAAGCCCCGCGGCGTGGCGGCTGGCGCCGACAAACACGGGCACATGCGCCTCGCGGGCGATCAGGACCGGTTCATCGCCGAATTCGATGGCAGAGCCCGCAGGATCGACACGAGCGACGACATCGGGGCTCGAACGGCCGTAGCCGCGGGAGAGCACATCGACGCTGCAGCCCGCGGTGGTAAGCAACTGCGCGAGGTAGATGGTCAAGGGGGTCTTCCCTGCCCCACCGACCGAGAGATTGCCGATGCTGACGACGGGATACCGGAGCTGAGCCGGCCTCATCCAACCCCGCGCATACGCCTGGTTCTTCACCGCAACCCCAAGCTGATAGAGCGCGGCCAGCGGGAGCAGCGGCATGCGCGAAGCCTGTTGCCTGGTCATGCGCGTTGTCCGGTTTCATGCAGCAGCGTCAACGCAGCTTCGACGGCCACGTCCGTCGCTCCGGCCTCGCTGTCGAAGACCTCCAGGGCACGGGCGCCCATTGTCTCCGCGGCGTCCTGGTGCGCGAGTAGATCCGTCAACACCGCGGCGATGCTGCCGGCGGCAGCGATGCGGATGGCTTCGCGGGCAAGCAGACGATCGACGATCGCGCGGAAGTTGCTGTAGTGCTCGCCCATGACGATGGGCACGCCAAACTGCGCAGGCTCGAGTGGATTGTGACCGCCGGCATCGACCAGGCTGCCTCCCACGAACGCGAGTTGCGCGACGGCATAGAGGGCGGCCAGTTCGCCAATGCTGTCCAACAGCAAGATGCTCTCGGGCAGCAAAGGTTGCGGTGCGTGAAGCCAGGTGGAGCGGCGATGCCACACGGCGCCCCGCTCCTCCAGAAGCGCGGCGACTTCCGGAAAGCGCTCCGGGTGCCGGGGGGCCAGGATCATGATCGCGTTCGGCACCTGGGCGCATACCTGTGGCCATGCATCGAGCAGCATCGATTCCTCAGCCGCGAGGGTGGACCCGCAGAGGAGCACCCGGGCGCCGAGAGGAAGTTGGGCGCGCACGGCGGTCACGACGGGTAGTGGCTGCGGCATGCGCACGTCGAACTTCAGGTTGCCGCCGCAACGAACGCGCAGGGGTGGAACGCCGACGCGGATGAACCGGCGCATATCCTCTTCGCTCTGTGCCAGCACCAGCGACAGGGCGCGCAGGAATGGACGCCAGAAGCGACGCAAAGCCAGATAACGCGGTAAAGAGCGGTCGGAGATGCGGCCGTTGACCACCAGCACGGGGACTGCGCGCCGCCCGCAACTGTGCAGCATGTTCGGCCATAGCTCGCTTTCGGTCAGCACCAGCAGGGCCGGCTTGATCCGCGACAGTGCGCGGTGAACAATCCATGGCAGATCGAACGGGAAGTAGAAGCAGCGGTCGGCTCCGAACCGCTTTTGGGCCAGGCGCTGGCCGGTGCGTGTGGTCGTGGATACGACGACATCGATCCCGGGCGCGCGGTCTTTGAGCTCATGGATGAAGCGGCTGACCGCCACCACCTCCCCGACCGAGACGGCGTGCACCCACACGACACGGCGGTCGTGTGCGTGTGGCCCGAGTGGCGCCAGGCCGAATCGCTCACGCAGCCCTTCGCGAAGCTTGGGCTGCGAAAGGATGCGGAATGCCCAGTACGGCGCGCCGAGCAGCAGTACAAGCAGCAGGAGCAGGTTGTAGCAGAAGACGATCACGCTTCATCGCAGACTAACGGTTATGGCGCGCGTGCGCCATGCGGACGTGCGGCGCCTTCCGCTGAGGCCAACAGCGGACAAACCCGCCGAGGAAGTGATCTAATCGTCAGCAAACGCCATGGGCCGCTTACCGATCTTCTGTCTTACCGTATCGCTTGCACTGCTGCCGGTTGCTGGCGCGCATGCGCAGACGCCCGCGGCGCCTGAAGACGCCTCCCGTTTCCCCGCAGTGGACACGCATGCGAGCGAGCACGTCGCGATCGCCGCCGATCCCTATGACACGACAGCAAAGGCCAAGCTGTTCCATGTCGATTACGCCGCCTATCACGTGCTGCCCATCCGCATTATCGTGACGAACAACGGCGATACACCGATCTCGCTCGCGGACGCTCGCATCGACTTCATCACGGCGGGCGGCGACAAGATTCCGGCGGCCGAACCGGAAGATGTCGAACGCATCGTGGACAAGCCTGGCGATCCCGCGAAAGCGGTGCGTGTCGGGCCGATCAAGGTGGGCGGAAAGGGCAAATCGAAGGACAAGGAGATCAAGGAAGACTTCGATACGCACGAGTATGGCGCGCTGGCGGTGGAGCCGCACACCACGCGGACCGGCTTTCTTTTTTACGACGTGGGTGGCATGGGGGATCCGCTGCGCGGAGCGCGTCTGGAACTACGCCGGCTGCGCGCGGCGAACGGCAAGGAGTTGTTCGCCTTCGAGGTGCCGTTCGATAAGTATCTGGCGACGAAGTGAGGCAAGAGACCCACCCTAGCTGCGCTAGAGTGGGGCACCCGAATCCTGAGCGCAGCGGGTGGAAGGAGCTGCTTCCGGCTCTCCTACACGCCCTTCTTCATCGGCTCCCAGATGAATTTATGGATTTGCAGGCTGATGCGGGCGGGGACGCCGTCTTCAAGCATCCACTCGACCAGCGTGCGCGGGTCGAGGGTGCAGTTGTCAGCGGTACGCTGGGGTAACGGCGCCTTGTTGAAGGCGGGTGAGAAGAGGATGTGGCCAACGTGCTCCGGCAGCGCGTGCGCGCGGGTGAAGTCACGGGCAAATTCGTAATCGGTCCGGTCAGCGATTACGAATTTGATCTCATCGCGCCTGGTCATCGCGTCCACGTTGGGGAGATGGAAGCTACCGTGCTCCCCGGAGCTGGGGCATTTTACGTCCACGATCTTATGGACCGACCGCGGCACGTTCATGAGCGGCCGCTCACCGCTGGTCTCGATCATCAGCGTATAGTCCTGCGCGAGCAGGCGTTCCATCAACGGGATCAGCTCCCGCTCCTGCAGCATGGGCTCGCCGCCGGTAAATTCCACCAGGCGCACCGGCGCCAGCGCGGCCACGGCGGCTTCGACCTCGTCCAGTGATTGTTTGTAACCACCCTTGAAGGTGTACTCGGAGTCGCACCAGGAGCAGCGCAGGTTGCAGCCCGCCAGCCGCACGAAGATGCAGGGCAGGCCGGCGAAGCTGGATTCGCCCTGCACGGATTTATAGGTCTCGATGAGATACACGCCGCGCTACTCCGTCACTTTATTCGTAGTAGGTGGCGGTGGTGGTGTCGGTCTCGAAGATGGTGCAGTCCTTCACGCTCACCCGCCCGTTGGTCATGGCGCTCAACTGCTTGTTGGTTTCGTCGAAGAAGTAGCGCGAGAGGTTTTCGGCCGAGGGATTGATCTCGGTAAACGGGTCCAGATCGTTGATCATCTGGTGGTCCAGCCGATCGATCACCGGCCGCATGACATGCTTCAACTGCTTGAAATCGAGCAGCAGACCAGCCTCGTCCAGCTCCCCGCCCCGCAGCGTGACCCGCACCTTGTAGTTGTGGCCGTGAGGGTTCTCGCACTTGCCGCGATAGTTGCGCAGGTAGTGCCCGGAGGAGAAGCCGGCCTCAACTGTGACTTCGTACATGATGTGTTCTTTCCTTTAGAGAAGCGGGCCGCAGCCCTGCTCTTATTTTATGGTGCGCAGGCATCCGGGGTTCAGAGGCACTCACCACCCCACCCTAGCTCCCCACCCCAGCACGCGAATGCCGCGTGCCGGGACCCCGGATCGCTAGAATGGGGCACCTGGCATCCGGGGTTCAGAGGCACTCACTACCCCACCCTAGCTCCCACCCCAGCACGCAAATGCCCGCGTGCCGGGACCCCGGATCGCTAGAATGGGGCACCCGGCATCCGGGGTTCAGAGGCACTCACCACCCCACCCTAGCTCCCCACCCCAGCACGCGAATGCCGCGTGCCGGGACCCCGGATCGCTAGAATGGGGCACCCGGCATCCGGGGTTCTGAGGCACCGACCACCCCAGCCTAGCTTCCTACCCCAGCACGCAAATGCCGCGTGCCGGGACCCCGGATCGCTAGAATGGGGCACCCGGCATCCGGGGTTCAGAGGCACTCACCACCCCACCCTAGCTTCCCACCCCAGCACGCAAATGCCGCGTGCCGGGACCCCGGATCGCTAGAATGGGGCACCCGTCCCGTACCGTTACCTGCACCCCTGTACCCCCCGGTACGATTGCTCTAAATTCCTCTTTATAAAGGATTTACGCAGGGGTGCTTGCCGTAAATTCCTGCAATTATTGGAGTTATGGGTAAATTCCTGCAAACAATCGGGTTAAGGCCAGGCGCTCTCGCGTATTCAGACATGAGGGAGTGCTGGCGCAGGCTTATTTCCAGTGTATCGGGTCAGGGGTGAAGGTACGCCAGGTGGAGGGTTACGAAGGTCAGGAGAGCACAGCGCGCACCGAGCCAGCCAGGCGGCAAGTGAGCCATGACTGAGCACCAGTTCCGCCGCCTGCAGAACCCTGCGAGCAATCCCGGGGCTCCGGGAACGGCTGCCTTGCGTCGGCGGCGACTGAGGTGTTGGCTGTATCGGCTATTGCGGCGTCCGAAAGCTTTGAATCTCTCACGCCGCTGTGTCCATCTCAATCGCACCAACTGCTACGAATGCACCGAACAGTAATCCATAGTATTCACGCAAAAGGAGAGCCGCATGCCTGTTCTATCCGGAAAAATCGCCTTCGTCACTGGAGCCTCCCGTGGCATCGGTGCCGCCATTGCCAAGCGCCTCGCGGCGGATGGTGCTGATGTTGTGATCACCTATGCCAAGGACGGAAAGTCCGCCGCGCAGGTTGTGAAGGCCGTGGAATCCAAGGGTGTGCGCGGCCTGGCACTGCAGGCAGATGGTGGCGACCCGGCAGCAGTGAAGACTGCCGTCGGGAAGGCAGCGGATTCCTTCGGCCGCATCGACATCCTGGTCAACAACGCAGGCACGGCCATCCCCAAGCCCTTTCATGAAGCAACTCTCGAAGAGTTCGACCACGTTCTGAACCTGAATGTTCGGGGGATGTTCGTCGCCACCCAGGAGGCGCTCAAACATATGCCCGAGGGCGGCCGCATCATTTCCATCGGCTCCTGTGTGGGCGAGCGCAACTTCACACCGGGGCTGGCGGCGTACGCCGCAACCAAAGGCGCGGTGAAGATGTTCACTCAGAGCCTGGCCCGCGAGGTGGGTGCTCGGAAGATCACGGTTAACAATGTGCAGCCAGGCCCGATCGATACCGACCTGAATCCCGCCAGCGGGGATTGGGCCGCACCGCAATTGGCCAATACGTCACTCAATCGCTACGGTCATGTCGAGGAAGTCGCAGCACTGGTAGCTTTCGTGGCAGGTCCTGAATCCGCATATATCACGGGCGCGAACCTTACAGTCGACGGCGGCACAAACGCCTGAGCCGTTGCAGCATTCTCTCGCGGAGAGGATGCAGGCCGAAGGGACCGTGAGTCCAGTGGATCGGGTTCGCGGGAAAAACCGGCGAGCGAGCGGTTACGAAGGTAGGTGAGATCAGCCGGTCAGCGATTGGCTGGCCGGCAGCAAGGCGGCGCCACCGGCACTAGCTTCATCGTGTGCGGCGGCCCTGGCGGCGCTCGCGTTCTTCGTTGCGTCGCTCCACCTGCTCGTACATTGCGGTCATGACGCCGCCGAAGGCGGCGAGCAATGCGCCGACCAGCAGGAAGAGTCCGGTGGTCTTCCACAATGAGCCGTTGCCGGGAAGCTCCGGCTGGCTAGCGCCGACTGTCGCGACCATGGCGCAGGAGACGATGGAAAAGAGCAGCAAGGTGGCTGCCAGGATGTAGAGGTTCCGCGACATACCTTCCTTATGCTAGCAGCGCGGGATGGGGGATGCGCCTGACGGCGCATGACCCACCTTTACGCTCTTGACGACGGGGAAGACGCCGGAGGCTGTGAGGCGCAAAGAATGGGGCATCCGGTGATGCTGATCCTAAGCAGGGGTGGAGAAGAAGCTCTCGACTTCGGCGATATCGCGGGTGATGCGATAGGGCGGCAGGCTGTCCAGGAAGACCTTGCCATAGCGCTGGCGCTGGATGCGCGGATCCAGCAGCATCAGCACGCCGCGGTCCTCCAGCGAGCGAATCAGGCGGCCGAAGCCCTGCTTGAGAGTGATGACAGCCTGCGGCACCTGGTATTCGAAGAAAGCGCTGCGGCCCTCTGCATCGAGCGCCCGCATGCGTGCGGCTACCACGGGATCGCTGGGGACGGCGAAGGGAAGACGGTCCACGATCACGCAACTGAGCGCCTCGCCCTGCACGTCAACGCCCTGCCAGAAGGACGAGGTGCCGAACAAAACGGCGTTGGGCGTGGCACGGAACTCTTCGAGCAGCGCCTTCTTGGAGGCGGTCCCCTGCAGCAGCAGGGGGAAGTCCAACTCCATCAGCAGGCGCTCGTGCAGATCGCGCATCTGGGCAAAGCTGGTGAACAGGCAGAAGGCGCGGCCCTGAGTGATCTCCAGAATGCGGCGGATGCGGCGCGCGGCCTCGGCGGCGAAGGCGCTCTCGCGCGGGTCCGGCATGTCCGGCGGCAGGTAGAGCAGTCCCTGACGGTCGTAGCGGAAGTGGGACGGCACCACCAGCTCCCTGCCTTCACGCATGCCCAGCCGCTTACGAATGTGAGTGAAGCCGCCGGCCACAGCCAGCGTAGCGGAGGTGAGCACCACGCTGCTGAAGCTCTCAAAGAGCACCTCGCTCATCAACTCCGAGACATCGATGGGCGTGGCCTGCAGGTAGGTGTTGCGCATGCCCTGCCGCAGCGGACCGGCGGAGCGACGCTCCAGCCAGAAGACGGTATTCCTGCTCTCCGCTTCCAGCAGGAATTTGAGATGTTCGCGGATATCCGCGGTGCGCTTCCGGAAGCCGGGAGCTTCGTCCACACCGCGCAGCCGTTCCAGCTCACCTTCCAACCGGTGCAGCGCGTTGGTGAGGCCGAGATAGATGTCACCGAAGGTCTCCAGGAACTCCTCGCGGCCGGTAAACGGCATGCGGCCTTCGCCCTGCGGCAATGCGCCAAAGAGCATGCGGGCGCGCTCACGCACCAGTTGCGCGGCGCTCAGCACACCACCGGCGAGCGTCAGTTTAGTGCGGAGCGTTGCCTCCAGGTCGCGCGCCAGCTCTTCAAAGCGCACGTTGCTGAGCGCCACGCCGAAGTAGGTGGACGCCACGTCTTCGAGCTCGTGGGCTTCGTCGAAGATGACGATTGCGGCCTCGGGCAGAATGCCCGCATCCGGGGCGCTTTTGGCTTGCAGTTTGATGGACAGATCGGCGAAGAAAAGATGGTGGTTGACGATGACGATGTCGCTCTCGAGAGCCTTGCGCCGCATCTCGGTGATGAAGCAGCGCTCCCAGTCGGGGCAGCTCTGGCCCAGGCAGGCCTCGGTGCGCGCGTCGAGCTTGTTCCACAGCGGGCTGTTCTCCGGCAGGCCCTCGATCTCGGCGCGGTCGCCGGTCGTGGTGCTGCGTTCCCAGGCAGCGATCTTCTGGAACTGATCGATCTCTTCCAAGCCGTTGAGGATGGGCTGATCGCGCAGGGCATAGAGCTTATGCCGGCAGAGGTAGTTGGCGCGGCCTTTCATGTAGCACACGCGCAGCGGACCCAACAGCGATTCGAGGAAGGGGATGTCCTTGAAGAAGAGCTGTTCCTGCAGGTTCTTGGTTCCGGTGGAGATGATGACACGCTGGCCGGTGCGCAAGGCCGGCAGCAGGTAGGCGAGAGTCTTGCCGGTGCCGGTGCCCGCCTCCACGATGAGGTGGTGATGCTCGGTGAGCGCCCGCTCGACGGCCTGCGCCATCTCCAACTGCCCGCGGCGGAATTCGTAGGGCAGGCTGGAGCCGGCGAGCACGCCGCCGGGCGCGAAGAAGTCATACACGGAGGGCAGAGCGGGGGCGAGTTGGGCGGAGGATGGCACGGGAAATATGTGGGAGGGGCTGACTTCCTATAATAAAGCGTCGTTCGGCGAGAAACGCCGAACGGGAGTTTGGAGTCGGATGGAAGGGCAGACGCAGATCCTTCGACTCCGCAGGCCGATGAAGCTGGCCTGCTCCGCTCAGGATGACAGATTTCGGTGCAAGATTGATCCAATACCGCCGACCGGAGCGCTGAGGGAAGAAAGAGGTACGCTTGAAAGCACACAAGACACGACGACTCCTGGCGCGATCGACCACGGCTACCTCACAGGGGGGAGAGGCGACAGCGGCGGCCCTGCCCATCTTTGCTATCTGCGGACGGCCGAATGTGGGCAAGTCCACCCTGTTCAATCGTCTGACCCGAAGCCGTCGCGCCATTGTGGGCGATGAGCCGGGCATCACGCGCGACCGTATTTATGGCGAGGTGGAGTGGCTGGGGCGGACCGCGCGGCTGGTGGATACGGGCGGCATCGTGCCCGACGATGAGGCGCTGATTCCGTCGGAGATCTTCCGGCAGGCGCGGGTTGCGCTGGAGGAAGCGGATGCGGTGGTGATGGTGGTGGATGGACGGACGGAGCTGGCGTCTCCGGATCTGGAACTGGCGCGGCTGCTCATCCGTTCCGGGAAGCCGATCTTCCTGGCCGTGAACAAGATGGACGCGGAGCAGATGGAGGCGCAGGCGCAGAACTTCCGCCGGCTGGGCATCCAGGAACTGTTCCCCATCTCGGCCGAGCATGGCAATGGCATTGAAGACCTGCTGGACGCGGTGTACGCAGTGCTGGAGTTTCCACCCGAGGCGGAAGAGCCGGAGATTGCGGCGGAGAACGAGGCGGCGGCGGGGGAGACGGCGTCGCTGCACCGGACGCATGGGGAGTACCAGCAGCGAGAGACCTCGATCGCGATCATCGGGCGGCCGAATGTGGGCAAGTCCACGTTGCTGAATGCGCTTACCGGCACGTCCCGGGCCATCGTTTCGCCGGTGGCGGGCACCACGCGCGACGCGGTGGACGAGGTAATGGAGTACCAGGGCACGCAGTTGCGCTTCATCGATACGGCGGGCATCCGGCGCAAGGGCAAGACGCACATGATGGCGGAGAAGCTGTCAGTGATCATGGCCATACGGCACCTGGAGGCAGCCGATGTGGCGCTGCTGGTGATCGACGCGACGGAGGGCGTGACCTCGACCGATGCGACGATTGGCGGCTATGCGCATGAGAGCGGCCGGTCGGTGATCATCGTGGTGAACAAGTGGGACCTGGTGACGATTGGACGCACCGACGGCAAGCCGCCAGCGGACCGCGCGATCTTCGAGATGCAGTTGCGCAAGGTGCTGAAGTATCTGAGCTATGCGCCGGTGGTCTTTCTATCGGCCGCGCAGCGGACCAACATGCATCTGCTGCTGCAGCAGATTGCTCTGGTGGCGGCGGAGCGGCGGAAGCGCGTCTCCACCGGGCAAATGAACCGGTTCCTGGAGCGGATCGACTTCCAGCGCGCGACGGTGCCGATGTCGAAGCGGGTGCGGGTGTACTACATGACGCAGGCGGCGGTGGCTCCGCCGACGTTCGTTCTGTTCACGGACAAGCAGGTAAAGCTGCACTTCTCCTTCGAACGGTTCCTGGAGAACCAGATCCGGGAGTCGTTCGACTTCACCGGGTCGCCGATCTGGTTCAAGGTACGGGCGCGTAACCAGAAGGCGGACGAGGGTTAAGGGCAGATTTGCAGAGGGCTAGCTCCTCTTCCCTATCGTTGGGAGCCCTTTCCTGGCGGCAAAAAAACTACCCCGGGCTGGCTTTCACCCCAGCGAGCGAACACGCGCTCGCCGGGGACCCCGACGCGCTAGAACGGGGCACCCGGCTGCGCGGTTAGGGGATGGGGCCGAAGACGGCGACGCCGTTGGGGGTTCCCACGTAGACCTTGCCGTTGACGATCATGGGCGTGATGAACTTGTTGCCGTTGCCGAAGGCGTCTCGATTGCTGCTGGCCTGGTTGCTGTTGTAGAGCTCCGAGAGATTGGAAGCATTGTAGGCGTGCAGAACAGCAGGCGCGCCTTCTCCGCTCTCGAGCGCCCAGACGATGCCGTTCGTGGTGCCGCTGGCGCTGATGCTGGGAGTGGCGCCGGGATAGGGGAAGGTCGTGGTCGTTTTCATGGGCGGTGGTGGCGCTCCCTTGGAAAAGAGCGTGATGCCCTGGAGATTGGTGCCAACTCCGCCGTAGTAAATGACCCCATTGAAGAGAGCGGGAGAGGACCACGCGCCATTGGGCAGGTCGCCAGAGAGCGTGCCAATGATGTTGTTCTTGCTCGGGTTGTACTTGCCCATGTTGGTGCGATCGACCACGTAGATGTTGCCGTCTTTTCCAGCCCCCACCCCGAGTTGGACGGTGAGGGTCTTGGTGAGGGCTACATCGAAGAGCAGAACGCCGCCGGAGCCGAGGTCGATGTCGCTGGCAGACTCAGCCGGTCCGTTGTCCGGCTCGAAGTAGTCCGCGACGGCCAAGGTTCCGCCGGTGGTCGACAGCTTGAGGAACGAGTTGCCGTAGTCCTGCAAGTTGGGGAAGCCATTGGTATCGAGCGTGGTATCGAAGGTGCCGTTGGCGTCGAGCAGGTAGACGTTTCCACCGGAGTCACCGGCCAGACCGCCGCCGCTCATCCATACGGAACCGTCGCTGCCGTTTGGCGTCAGGTTCAGTACGGCGGTCTGCTGCAAGGTGGTCTCGCTGTAGGCCATCACCCAGCCGGAATAGGAACCCTGGTCGCAGTGTGAGGTCCAGCTCAGGTAGATACTGCCGTTCTGGAGCAGGAGGCTGGCGCGTTCCGCGTACAGACCGGGATTGAAGGTGTTGATGCCGCCGCTGCTGGTGACGCCGGTGCCGGGATAGCTGGCGGTGATCTCGGTTGGGCCGCCGTCAAGTTCGGCGAGGGTGGCGAGATCGAGCGCGTGCAGCCGCTGGTGGTAGTTGCTGCCGGCGTCCTTACTCATGGCGACGACGAAGATGGCGCCGTTGGGTCCCTGGGTGCGATCGATGACCGGCGTCGAGGTGATGCCGATCTCGGGCGTGATCTGGCCGCAGCCGTGGTCGTCGCTGGGCGTCTCATTCGCGCCGAGCAGCGAGGTTTGCGTGATCAGAGCGCCGCTGTCGGCGTCGAAGGCGTAAACGCTGCCGTGCTCGGTGGCCACGTAGAGGACGTTGCGTTGCGCCCCGCCGACATTCAGGGCGGAGACGTAGAGGGGCTGCGCATCGACCTTGCCGTCTGCCGGGTCGAAGGCGATCTTGCCAAAGCTGGCGGAGTTCACATTCGTCGGCGTGAGAATGCCCTCGTTGGGGTTCAGCCCGGAGCGCATCGAGTCGTAGTGATAGGTGGTGACGTCGAACGCCGGAGGCTGCGGGGCGGTAACGGTCAGGGTCAGATCCGCCTCATGGTTGTCAGAGCCGGAGCGGCCGGTGAAGGCGATGGTGGAGGAACCGACGGCGGCGGTGCTGGTGGCGGAGAACGCGAGGGTCTGCGGCGTTCCTGGCGTAATGGTCAGGGTGGAAGGTGCTGCGGTAACGCCACTCGGTAGTCCTGCCAGGGTGACGGTGACCGGGCTGTTGAAGCCGTTGATGCCGGCGACGGCAACGGAGATGGGAGTGCCGGTGAGCCCCTGGGTGATGGTTTGGGCGGAAGGCGTAAGGGTGAGGGTGAAGTCCTGCGGCGCCGCCGGAACGGTGACGGTCAGGTCGAAAGTTGCGGCGTGGGTGATGGTTCCATCCGTGCCGGTAAGCAGGACGGAGTAGGTCCCGGGCGTGGCGGTCGCGTCCGCCGAGAAGACGATGGGCTGGGAGGCGCCAGGGGTCAGCGACAGGCTGGCGGGCGCCGCGGTGACACCTGTGGGCAGGCCACTCACGGTGACGGCGACGGTATTGGTATAGCCGTTCACAGCGACCATGGAGACGGTGCTCGACGGGCTGCTGGAGCCCTGCTCAACGGACTGCGCATTCGGAGATACGGCGAGAGTGAAGTCCGGCGCGGTGCCCTGCTGCGTGACGTTGAGGTTGAGCGAGACGGGATGCGAGAGGGAACCGGATACGCCCGTGAAGGTGATGACCGCGCTGCCCAGCGCGGCGCTTGGGTCCACATTGACGGTGAGGCTCTGGGAGGTTCCCGGAGTGAGCGTTACGGTGGCGGGCGAGATCGTGACGCCGGCGGGCAGGCCAGCGGCGGTCACGGCAATGGTCCCGCTGAAGCCGTTGACGGCGGAGGCGGAGAGACTGGTCTGGCCGGAGGCGGCCTGTGCGACCGAGAGGCTCGAGGGAACGAGCGAGAGGGAGAAGTCCGGCGCCGGAGATCCGGCGGTTACGGTCAGGCTGAGCTGGACGGTATGAGTAAGGGAGCCCGAGACGCCATCGATCAGAATGTTGTAAGTGCCGACGGCGGCGGTTCCATCCACGGTTACGGTCAGCGTCTGCGGCGTGCCGGCGGTGAGGCTGGTGCTGGCCGGGGCGATGCTGACACCCGCGGGAACGGTCTTCGGCTCCGGGGTGATGGTGGCGGTGCCCACGAAGCCGTCGATGGCGGTAAGTGAGATGGCCGTGGTGGAGGACGCACCCTGGGCGATGGTCAGGCTGGTGGGCACGAGGTCGAGCGAGAAGTCCGGCACCGGCGGAGGCGCGATGATATTGAGCACCAGATTGGCCGTATGCGTGGTGACGACGCCGCCCGCACCCGTGTAAGTGCCGGTGATGACGACCACGGCGGGCGGGGAGTATGTGCCGGGGGCGACGGTGAAGGTGATGGCTTGGGGCGTGCCCACGGATACGCTGGCAGTAGACGGGCTGACGGTGACGCCGAGCGGCAGGCCGCTGACGGCCACATTCACGGCGCCCGTGAAGCCGTTCAGGGCTCCGATGGCGACGAGCGCTTTCCCCGTGCTGCCCGAGGTAATGCTGAGCGTGGACGGGTTGGCGTAGATGGTGAAGTCGGCCGGCGCGGGCGGAGGCGGCGTGACGGCGGTGATAGTCAGCGCGGTGGTCGCGGTGTGGCTCAGCGAGCCCGACGTGGCGGTGAAGGTTACGGTCGCGGCAGAGACAGCGGCGGCGGATTTATCGACGGTGAGCGTCACGCTCTGCGGCGTGCCCGGGGTGAGCGTGACGTTCGCAGGCGAGGCGGTGACCCCGGCAGGAAGGCCGGAGAGGGCTACGGCGACGGGCGCATTGAAGCCGCCAACGGGGGTGGCCGCGAGGGTAACCTGACCGGCTCCACCGGCGAGGACGGTGAGCGCAGCGGGATCAGCCGTGAAGGTGAAGTCGGCGGACGGAGGCGGCGGCCCGGACCCCTTGATGGTGAGCGCAAGGTTTGTGCTGCCGGAGAGCGTACCGGAGTTGCCGGCGAAGGTGAGGTTGATGGCGCCTGCAGTGGCCGTAGAACTCGCGGACAAGGTGAACTGGCCGGTAGCGCCGGGGGCGATGGTCTGATTCGCGGGGGAGATGGTTACGCCCGCTCCCGGAGGCAGACCGTTGACCGAAACATACACAGAGCCATTGAAGCCATTGGCACCCGTTACCGCCACGGTAACGGTGGCGTTCCCTCCCGGGGCCAGGGTCAGCGTGGGCTTATCCAACGCGATACTGAAGGACCCCGACGTGGTGACGCCGCACCCGAACACGCCTGCGACCAAGGGGAGAGACAGCAGGAACAGCACAAGGTTCCATGTACCACGCAGCTTCGATGTACGGGCCATCCGGGACGACTCCTGATCACCTGCGCGCGTATGAAACACCCCGATCGCAGCAGAGGATGGCGTCATAGTAACAAGGGCGTCACCAGGAAAAACATTGCCCACGATAGATTCCTCATGCCACTTTCAGGTGAGAGGGTGGGTGGAGTTCGGGGGAGGCACCCGCATTCGTTCCCTCCCACCCTTCGCTACGCTCAGGATGGGGCACCCGGCATTCGTAGCCGCCAGGCGTCGAAGGCGGCCAGGGAGCGTTCGCATTGCAGGCGGTGGCGTTCGCGCTTGTCCCGTACTTTGCGCCGGAGGTCCTGATCGAGCGGTTCCAGCAGATCGAAGGTGATGTTGGCGGGCTGGAAGTGTTTGGTGTCCGCGCGGGTAATGTAGTTGACCAGCGAACCGAGGGCAGTAGCGCGCGGCACGGTTTCGATGCTGCGCCCGCAGGCAAGGGCGGCGGCGTAAAGTCCGGCGAGCAGGCCGGTGGCGATGGATTCGGTGTAGCCTTCGACGCCGGAGATCTGCCCGGCGAAGAAGATATCCGGATGGCTGCGCAGGGCCAGGGTGGGCGCGAGGAGTCGCGGCGCTTCAATATAGGTGTTGCGGTGAATCTGGCCATACCGGAGAAACTTCGCCTGTTCGAGGCCGGGGATGAGCCGGAGCACGCGCGCCTGTTCGCCATACTTGAGATGGTTCTGGAATCCGACCAGGTTGTAGGAGTCGGCGCGCAGGTTTTCGCAGCGCAATTGCACTACGGCGTGGGGCGTGCGGCCGGTGCGCGGGTCACGCAGGCCGACCGGCTTCATGGGGCCGAAGCGCAAGGTGTCGCGGCCGCGGCGGGCCAGTTCTTCGATAGGCAGGCAGCTCTCGAAGTACCTGAGCTGCTCCCACTCCCGCGCTTCCACGCCCTCGGCGGAGACCAGCGCATCGTAGAAGCGGTCGTACTCCTCGCGGGTCATGGGGCAGTTGATGTAGTCGGCGGTGCCTTTATCCCAGCGGGCGGCGAAGTAGACGCGGCCCATGTCAATGGAATCGGCCTCAACGATGGGGCTGATGGAGTCGTAGAAGGCGAGGTGCTCGGCGCCGGTGAGCGCGGCAATCTCGGCGGAGAGCGCGTCGGAGGTGAGGGGGCCGCTGGCGATGATGGTCAGGCCGTCATAGCCCGCCAGGCGGGTGACCTCCTGGCGGTGCACGGTGATGCGGGGTTCAGACGCGATGGCCTGGGCGAGGCGCTGAGAGAATGCCACGCGGTCGACAGCGAGGGCGTGACCGGCGGGAACGGCGGTCTGGTCCGCCAGTTGCAGCAGCACGGAGCCGGCGCGACGCATCTCCTGCTTGAGCAGCCAGGGCGCGGTGTGCTCGCTTTCGGACTTGAGGGAGTTGGAGCAGACCAGCTCGCCGAAATCGGCCGTCTGGTGCGCGGGGGTCTGCCGATGCGGGCGCATCTCGTAGAGATCGACGGCACAGCCCCTGGCGGCGGTCAATGCGGCCTCGGGGCCGGCGAGACCCCCGCCGATAACTCGAATGCGTTCTGTCACACCTTCATTATCGGGCACGCACGTGGGCGGAGCCGAATCGCAAGGAAAGGTCGTCACTCCTTCGCCGCGGCGGTGCATCAGAGGGGCGGCCCGAAGCATCAGACGAGATGCACATGGCAGAGCAGAGAGATCAGTCGCAATCGAATGTGCGGGGAGGCTCCCGGGCGGATGACGATACGCCGCGCCGGCGGGCGGTGGTTTGTTTGTCCGGCGGGATGGACTCGGCGGTCTGTGCCGCGCTGGCGGCGCGTGAGTACGACGCCTATGCGCTGCACTTCAGCTACGGGCAGCGCACCGAAGGCCGAGAGCTGCGGAGTGCGCGATCGGTAGCGGATGCGCTCGGCATCCGGCAGTTCCTGCCGCTCTCCATTGACCTGTTCCGCGCGATCGGAGGGTCGGCGCTGACCGATGCGTCGATCGCGGTGCCGGATGCGCCGGAGGACGCGGCGGGCATCGGCAGCGTGATCCCGATCACCTATGTTCCCTTTCGCAATGCCCACTTTCTGGCGGCGGCGGTGAGCTGGGCGGAGGTGCTGCGCGCGGAGGCAATCTTTATTGGAGCGGTAGAGCAGGACAGCTCCGGGTATCCGGACTGCCGCCCGGCGTACTATGACGCATTCCAGAGGCTGATCGCGGTGGGCACGCGTGAGGGCTCCATCCGCGTGGAGACGCCGCTGATCCGGATGCGCAAGCGGGAGATCGTCCGCCTCGGCCTTGAATTGTCCGCGCCCTTCCATGTAACGTGGTCATGCTATTCGGCCGAAGAGACTGCCTGCGGCACATGCGAGAGTTGCATCCTGCGGCTGCGCGCCTTTGCGGAAGCGGGGTATGACGACCCCATACCTTATGCCACGAACTGGAAGCGGACGGAGAACGCCAGTCCGGCGGAAGCCTATGCGGAAGATGAGAGTTCTGGAATCAAGAGTCCCGGAATCAAGAGTCGGGGAAACGAGAGTCGAGGAGAAACCCATGCATAAGACAAAACTCTGGCTCGCCGCCCTTGTGGTGGCGCTGGTCGCGATGGTGGCCGGCGGTCAACACGCGCAGGCGCAGGAAAAGACCGGCAGCCTTCACGGCCATGCGCAGGACCCGGCGGGTACAGCGCTGGCCGGCGCGCAGGTGCAGGTCAGCACCGACGGCAAGACCGCGAAGTACACCTTTACCGCCGACCAGAACGGCGACTACAAGGGCAGCGGGATCGAGCCCGGCACGTATGTGGTCACGCTTTTCACGGCGACCGCCGCAGGGGCGGTGAAACCGGTAGACCGCTTCCAAGACGTGAAGATCGCGGCGGGGCAGGACACGCTGCAGGACTTCGACCTGAGCCGTCCGGACTACATCAAGAAGCTTTCGCCGGAAGAGCAGAAGGCGATCCAGGACGCGAAGGCGAAGAACGGGGAGATCACCAAAGAGAACCAGAACGTGAAGCAGTTGAACGGCATGCTGCAGGAGGCGCGCTCGGACATCCAGGCCAAGAACTTCGATGGCGCCGCGACGCTGATGCAGCAGGGCACGCAGATGAAGCCGGACTCCTCCGTGCTGTGGCTGGAGCTTGGCACCGCACAGGTTGGCGAGAAGAAATATGACGACGCCATCACCTCGCTGAAGAAGGCGGTGGACCTGGACGCGGCTTCGAAGAAGCCCAGTCCCGAGATTCAAGGCGCAGCGAACAATGCACTGGGCGAGGCTTATGCGTCGACCAACAAGATCCCGGAGGCGACGGCAGCCTACGATGCAGCAGCCAAGGTGCAGCCGGCCCAGGCGGGGATGTTCTATTCGAACGAGACGATCGTGCTGAGCAAGGCAGGCAACGCGGACGCAACGGTAGCGGCAGCCGATAAGGCGATCGCCGCCGACCCCAAGAAGCCGATTCCCTACTATTTGAAGGGGCAGGCGCTGATCGGCAAGGCCACGGTCGATCCCAAGACACAAAAGATCGTCGCACCGCCGGGCACGGAGGAGGCTTTTTCGAAGTACCTGGAGCTGGCGCCGACGGGGCAGATGGCAGGGGAAGCCAAGGCCATTCTGAGCGAGATCGGGACCAAGCAGCAGACGAAATACTCCGCCGGCAAGAAGTAGCGGAGTTGCAGGTGAGAGAAAGCGCCGCGGCCGCCGCGGCGCTTTTTTCTGGCCGGGATTCAGGGGTCAGGGGTCAGGGGTCAGGGGTCAGGGGTCAGGGGTCAGAGCAATTTGATATGAACGCGCCTATCATTCCGTATTCCGAGGCCGCGCTGCTGGTGGTGGCGCACGCCCGGGCGATGCGCGACGCTCGGGATCTCCGGACAGAGCGCGTGGACTTGCCGGCGGCGCAGGGCCGGGTGCTGGCCACGGCGGTACATGCGGAACGCGACCAGCCACCGTTCGATCGATCCACGCGGGATGGGTATGCCGGCCGTGCCGAGGATCTGATGCGGGGCGAGTGGCTGCCGGTGGCGGGCACATTGCGCGCGGGCGCGCCGCCCGCCGTCTCTCCTCTTCCCGCGGGGCGGGTGTTCGAGATCATGACCGGCGCGGCGGCTCCAGCCCAGGCAGACTGCGTCGTGATGCTGGAGCATGTGGACCGCCGCGAAGAGGATGGGGCAGTGCGCTTGCAGGCAGGCCGCACCGCGAAAGCCGGGCAGAACATTGTGCCGAGAGGGATGGAGGCGCAACGGAGCGCGGTGGTGCTGGAAGCCGGAGTGCGCCTGGAGCCGCAGCACATTGCCGCCGCGGCCGCATGCGGCGCCGCCGAGGTAGATGTGTGCGCGCGCCCGAGGGTCGCGATCCTGCCCACGGGCGATGAACTGGTCGAACTGGGGGCGGCGATGGAGCCGTACCAGATCCGCAACTCCAATAGCTATTCGCTGGCCGCGCAGGTGCGGAGCGCGGGCGGCGATGCCCGGCGCATGCCGGTGGCACGGGACGAACGGGCACACGTACGCGCGATGATCGAGCGGGCGATCGAGGACGCGGATATGCTCCTGCTGTCGGGCGGCGTCTCGGCGGGCAAGTATGACCTGGTGGAAGAGACGCTGCTCTCCATGGGAGCGGAGTTTGTCTTTACCGGAGTGGCCATGCAACCGGGCAAGCCGGTGGTGTTTGGGCATATGCCGGCGGCGAGCGGGGGCGGTCGGATACCGCTGTTCGGGCTGCCCGGCAATCCTGTATCCACCATGGTTACGTTTCTGCTCTTCGCCGCACCGATGATGCGCGCGCTGGGAGGCGAAGTCGCCGTCGAACCGAAATTTGCGCAGGCGCGGCTGGAACGGGAGTTAGCCACGCAGACGGGGCTGACCCGCTTTTTGCCCGCGAGGCTGAGCGGCCGCTGGGAGTGCGCGACGGTGGAGACTGTCGCGTGGCATGGATCAGGAGATCTGGCGGCAACGGCGCGAGCCAGTTGCTTCGTGGTGGTTCCACCGGATGTATCGCGCCTGAAGGTGGGCGACACGGTGAGCGTGCTGCTGGCGTAAGTCGCCATACAAACGCAAAACCCCCACCCTAGCTGCGCTAGGATGGGGCACCCGCAGTTGTGGCGCGCACGATTATTCTGGAGCCGCACATGCGAAGACTCCCACATCCGTAGGCGTGGAAGCAGGGGATTTTTTGGAGCCGCGATGATCGACGAACGAAGTTCCAAGTCGCTGTCGCACTATGACGATGCGGGGCAGGCGCACATGGTCGATGTGAGCGCCAAGGCGGTGACGCGGCGCGAGGCTACGGCGTCGGCCTTTGTCGTGCTCTCGGATGCGGTGCTGGCGGCGCTGCCTGCGAATCCCAAGGGGAATCCGCTGGAGGTGGCGCGGTTTGCGGGCATCCAGGCCGCGAAGCGGACGGCGGACCTGATTCCGATGTGCCATCCGCTGCCCTTGAGCTTTGTGGATGTGTCCGCTTCCGTCGAAGAGGAAGGCGTCTCGATTCGCGCGACCGTGGCGACCACGGCGGGTACTGGCGTTGAGATGGAGGCGTTGACGGCTGCGTCCGTCGCGGCGCTGACCGTGTATGACATGTGCAAGGCGCTGGACAAGGGCATCTCCATCCGCGAGGTGCGGCTGGAGCGGAAGACGGGTGGAAAGAGCGGCGACTACAGCAGGGAGTGAGTGTCGGCAGGACCAGGCAGGCGCCGTTCCTAACTTCACGCGTGTAATGCGGCTGCATTACAATGATGCAAGAGGCTGATATGGCTGCCAATGCACTGGTGCAAACACGGATCAATTCCGCGGTGAAGGAACGTGCCGCGGAGGTGTTGGGAACGATGGGCCTGAGCGTGTCCGACGCCGTGCGCATGCTGCTCACACGGACCGCCAACGAAGGTGCGTTGCCATTTCCGCTTACGCTCGATCCGGCGGCGTACGACACCTGGTTCCGCGCCAAGGTGCAGCAGGCGCTGGACGATGCCCGTCCTCCCGTGCCGGATGATGAGGTCCGGACCCGCTTTGCGAGTCGTAGAAAGATAGCGAGGAAAAGACCTGCCAAGGGCGGCGCGTGAAGCTGGAGTGGTCAGCATTTGCGATTGACGACCGTTCGACGATCTTCGACTACATCGAATCCGAGAATCCCCGCGCTGCTGCCGCGCTCGATGAGCGCGTTGAGATGCAGGCGGGAAGACTCGCGCATTTCCCGGAAATTGGCCGTCCAGGCAGAGTGGAAGGCACGCGCGAATTGGTGATTGGCAACACGCCCTATGTTGCCGTCTACCGTACACCGGGAACGCGATACGCATTCTGCGCGTACTGCACGGAGCACGAAAGTGGCCCGATGACATGCCAGACCCGAAAGACCGCTGATGGAATCAGCGGTGAGGGATGCGGCCCGGTCGCTTGACTCGGTACAGGAGCCTCGTTAGAGTTGGCCTCGATTGGAGATCAACCGCATGCGTGCCTGGGTCCTCGCCGGTTCTGTTCTGCTTCTGTTACCGATGGCTGCCTACAGCCAGAGCAACACACTCGCCGCGACCCCGCCCATGGGCTGGAACAGTTGGAACCATTTCGCGGAGCGGGTGACGGACGCGGATGTGCGCGGAGCGGCGGATGCGCTGGTCTCGTCGGGGATGCGGGACGCCGGCTACATCTACGTGAACATCGACGACACGTGGGAGGGCAAGCGCGACGCGCAGGGCGTGATCCACACCAATAGCAAGTTTCCGGACATGAAGGCGCTGGCGGACTACGTGCACAGCAAGGGCTTGAAGATCGGCATTTACTCCTCGCCGGGGCCAAAGACCTGCGGCGGCTACGCGGGCAGCTATGGGCATGAAGCACAGGACGCGAAGACCTATGCGGCGTGGGGTTTCGACTACCTGAAGTATGACCTGTGTAGTTATCGGGACATTATGCAGCGCGATGCCGGCAACGACCCGGCGAAGGCCAACCGGATGATGCGCCAGGCCTATATGAAAATGCACGACGGGCTGCAGGCGACCGGACGGCCGATCGTATTGAGCCTGTGCCAGTATGGCTGGGACTCGGTGTGGAAGTGGGGGCCGGAGGTGGGCGCGACGTCGTGGCGCACCACCGGAGACATCAGCGACAGCTATGACCGGATGTCGGTGATCGGCTTTGGGCAGGCGGGGCTGGCGCGGTACGCCGGACCGGGACATTGGAACGATCCCGACATGCTGGAAGTGGGCAACGGCAAGATGACCGGCGATGAGTACCGCACACATATGAGCCTATGGGCGATGCTGGCCGCGCCGTTGCTGGCGGGCAATGACCTGTCGAAGATGACGCCGGAGACGCGCGACATCCTGATGAACAAGGACGTGATCGCGATCGACCAGGACACGCTGGGGAAGCAGGGCGACCGGGTGACGGCGACGGGGCCGTTCGAGGTGTGGGCCAGGCCGCTGCACGATGGCTCGCAGGCGGTCGCGCTGTTCAATCGCGGCGAGGACGACGAGACGATGGACCTGCCATTTGCGGCGGTCTCAGTTGCTCGCGGCTATAAGGCGCGCGATGTGTGGGCGCAGCGGGATTTCGTGCTGGAAGACAGCTATCGTGTGCGGGTTCCGCGGCACGGCGTGGTGTTGCTGCGCATCGCCAAGCCGTAACTATCTTATGATGTGGCCATGCAGGTGTTCTCCCCCGCTCGTCTCGCGCTCATCCTTGTGCTGTTGCCGGCTGCCGCATGGCCGCCCTCCGTGCAGGCGCGCGACAGCCTGGCGAAGTATGCCGGGGTCTACCACGGCGAGACGCGCACCAGGGAAGAGACACGCGCGCAGAGCCGGGAGCAGGAGTACGCCGTCCGGCACCATACCATCACGCTGACTCTGGGCAAGGATGGCACCGCTACCTTGACGGAGAGTCCGGATGCGGTGAGCGAGACCACGCGGTTCGCGCACTGGAGCTACGCCGACGAACAGATCACGCTGCGTTTTGACCCGCTGCCGGATGGTACAACGCCGGCGCCGGAGAGCTACAGCGTGAACCATCATGAGCTGACGCCGGTGGTCTGGGACCATCATCTGTGGAAGACGCTGCCGCCACCGAAGCTGGAGCGCGAGTAGCCGGGGCCGCGTTGCTGGAGAAGCAGATCCCTCCACTTCGGTCAGGATGACAGCGTGTACCGCGGCTGCGATGCGACGAAGCATGGAGCGAACAAAGATCGAAGCAGGCGCTAGAATCATGCCATGCCGTTTCCGCACGCGCCCGCTGCTTTACCTTCCCTGCTGACGGGATCCTGCCCTGCCATTGCGTGGGCGCATCCGGTGGTGCAGGAGTGGTTCCTGGGGCGGTTCGGGACGCCGACGGAGCCGCAGGAGCAGGGCTGGCCCCACATTCTGGCCGGGACGCCCACGCTGATCTCTGCGCCGACGGGCTCAGGCAAGACGCTGGCGGCGTTTCTGATCTGCATCGACGGCCTGATCCGCAAGGCGATTGCCGGGCAGTTGGGCGGGGCGACGGAGGTAGTGTACGTCTCGCCGTTGAAGGCGCTGTCGAACGACATTCGCAAGAACCTGGAAGCGCCATTGGCGGAGATCCAGCAACTCGCGATGGAGCGCGGCTATCTGTGCCCGGAGGTGCGGACGGCGGTACGCACCGGCGATACCTCGCCGGCGGAGCGCCGGGCAATGCTCAAGCGGCCGCCGCACATTCTGGTCACCACGCCGGAGTCGCTCTACATTCTGCTGACCTCAGAGAAGAGCCGCGCCAATTTGAGCGGCGTGCGCACGGTGATCGTGGATGAGATTCACGCAATTGCCGACGATAAGCGCGGCGCGCATCTGGCGCTGTCGCTGGAACGGCTGGATGCGCTGGTATGCGGGGAGAACCGTCTGGCGGCCGGGGCGATGATCACCGGCCATGCGGCGCCGCCGCTGCGCATCGGGCTCTCGGCGACGCAGAACCCCATCTCGCTGGTGGCGGACTTTCTGGGCGGCAGCCGCGCAGCGCAGGTGCAAGTGGTGGAGGTGGGCACGCGCCGCACGCTCGATCTGGGCATCGAGATACCGGCAGATGAGCTCGGCTCGGTGACCACCAACGCCATCTGGAACGATGTGTACGAGCGGCTGGCGCAACTGGCGCGGGAGCATCGCTCGACCCTGGTGTTTGTGAACACGCGCAGCATGACGGAGCGGCTGGCGCACCAGCTTGGGGAGCGGCTGGGAGCGGAGAATGTGGCTGCGCACCACGGCAGCCTGTCCCGCAAGCTGCGGCTGCAGGCCGAGCGCAAGCTGAAGGCGGGCGAGATCCAGTTGCTGGTGGCGACCGCATCGCTTGAGCTGGGCATCGACATCGGAGCCATCGACCTGGTCTGCCAGATCAATACGCCGCGGGCGATTGCGCCGGCCATGCAGCGCGTGGGGCGGGCCGGGCACTGGCGCGGCGCAACGCCGAAGGGGCGCTTCTTCGCCACTACGCGCGACGACCTGATGGAGCAGGCGGCGCTGATTCGTGCGATGCGGGCGGGCGCGCTCGATCAACTGGAGATTCCACCCAAGCCGCTCGATGTGCTGATGCAGCAGATGGTGGCGGCGTGTGCCGCGGAGCCGTGGCGGGAGGACGATCTGTTCGCCATGCTGCGGAGGGCGCAGCCGTATCGAAGCCTGACTCGGGAGGAGTTCGAGGAACTGCTGTGCCTGCTGTCGGAGGGCATCGAGTCCTCGCGCGGACGCTACGGCGCGTACCTGCTGCGCGATCGGGTACGCGGCCGGCTGCAGGCGCGGCGCGGCGCGCGCATGGTTTCGGTGTTGAACGGCGGCACCATTCCGGACACGGCGATCTTCTCGGTGATCGTGCAGCCGGAGGGCGTGCCGATTGCAACACTGGACGAAGAGTTTGCCATCGAGTCGTCCGCGGGCGACGTGATCCTGCTGGGCAATACCAGTTGGAGGATTGCACGGATCGAGAGCGCGGGGCGGGTCTTCGTCGAGGATGCGCACGGACAGCCGCCCAGCGTGCCAGTGTGGCGCGGGGAGGCGCCGCAGCGCAGTTACGAGCTCTGCCGCTTCGTGTCGTCGCTGCGGGAAGAGATCGCGGCGCAGACGCCGGATGTGCTGCCCGGCTACATCAGCCAGGCACATCCGCAGGTGGCCGCAACGGTGGCCTGGCTGTGCCAGGAGTGCTGCGTGACGGCGGCCGCGGCGGAGCAGATGATCGGGTATGTCGCGGCGGGCCGCGCCATCCTGGGCGTGGTGCCCTCACTGGAGACGGTGGTGGCAGAGCGTTTCTTCGATGAGAGCGGGGGCATGCAGCTCATCCTGCACGCGCCGTTTGGCGGCCGCATCAATAAGGCGTGGGGGCTGGCGCTGCGCAAGCGCTTCTGCCGCGGCTTCAACTTCGAGCTGCAGGCGTCCGCGACGGATAACGGGCTGAACATCTCGCTGGCGGAGCAGCACAGTTTTCCGCTGAGCGACGTCTTCCATTTCCTGACACAGCAGACGGTGACGGAGCTGTTGCAGCAGGCGTCGCTCACCTCCCCGATCTTCAAGGCGCGGTGGCGCTGGGACGCAACCCGCAGTCTGCAACTGTTGCGGTTTCAAAAGGGCAAGAAGGTCGCGCCTCAGATCCAGCGCTCGCGTTCGGACGATCTGCTGGCCAGCGTCTTCCCTTCCGTGGCCGCGTGCCAGGAAAACATCGAGGGCGACATCCAGATACCGGACCATCCGCTGGTGCGCGAGGTGATGAAGGACGTGCTGGGCGAGGCGATGGACCTCGAGGGGCTGATCCGCGTGCTGGGCGAAATGGAGTCGGGCGCGATCCGCTGCCTTGCGGTCGATACGACGACGCCGTCGGCGTTCGCGCATGGGCTGCTGAATGCGAATCCGTATGCGTACCTGGACGATGCGCCGCTGGAAGAGCGGCGGGCGCGCGCGGTGAACATGCGCGGCATGGTTCCGGACAAGCTGCTGGGCGAGGCAGGGCGGCTGGATCCGGAGGCCATCGGGTCGGTGCGTGCGGAGTGCTGGCCGGATATCCGGGATGAGCATGAGCTGCACGACCTGCTGTATTCGCTGGTCGTGGCGCCTGAGCCGGTGCTCCGCCATGAATGTGCGCGCGACTGGCACATATTTCTTGAACGACTCATCACGCAGGGGCGGGCAGCGGTCCAGACGCATGCGGGCGAGCGCTATCTGGTGGCGACGGAACGGGTGGACGAGCTGGCTCGTTTGCTGGTGCAGCAGGAGGACGCCGCACTCCCGCAGAAGGCGGTGCTGGGCTGGCTGAATGTTCTGGGGCCGGTCACGGCGGAGTCGCTGGGCGGCTATCTGGGCTTGCCGGCAGCGCGGGTCTATCAGAGCCTGCTGGCGCTGGAGATGCAGGGCAGTATCCTGCGCGGCGTTTTTGAGGGCGCCGCCGCGGCGGAGCATGAGCACGCGATCGAGTGGTGCGAACGGCGGGTATTGCAGCGCATTCACAAGCGAACGCTAGGCGCGCTGCGCAAACAGATAGAACCGGTGACGCCGGCGGTGCTGATGCAGTGGCTGCTGGATTGGCAGCACCTTGCGCCGAAGACCCAACTCTCTGGCGAAGAGGGCGTGCTGGAGGCGCTGCGCAAGCTGGAAGGCTTCGAGGCGCCGGCGGTGGAGTGGGAGCGGGCGCTGCTGCCGCAGCGGGTGCCGGGCTACGATCCGCGCTGGCTGGACGCGCTATGTCTCGCGGGAGTGGTGGGGTGGGGCCGCGTGTCGCCGCATCCGGCATTCCATTCGCCTCCGACTGACGGGTCGCGCGGCGGACCGCGGCGGGTGGTGCCCACGAGCATGGCGCCGGTCACCTTCTTTCTACGCGAAGAGGCGCACTGGATGGATCTGTGCCTGGAAGAGCGCGAGGTAGCGGAGGCCGCCCTGGGCTGTTGCCTGAGCGAGCTGGCGCTGAAGTTGCGGTCTTGCCTAATGCAGTATGGCGCGAGCTTTTCCGCCGACCTGGCGCGGTTGCTGGGCACAACGATGGCGGAGACCGGAAACGCGTTGTGGGAGTTAGTGGCCGCGGGGCTAGTGACGGCGGATGGGTTCGACAGCCTGCGTGTGCTTGTCGATCCCAAACGGAAGTCGGTGCTCGCATCGCCGGTGCGCCTGCGCTCGGGTACACGCCCACGGAATACGGCGGGGCGGTGGAGTCTGCTGGCGCGGGTGGCGAACGATGGGATGGCAACACGACCAACGCACGATCCGGAGCGGCGGGACAAACAGATCGAGTCTGCGTGCCTGATGCTGCTGGCGCGCTACGGCGTGGTGTTCCGCGACCTGCTGGCGCGGGAGACGACGGTGCCGAAGTGGCGCGAACTGGTGGCCATGTTCCGGCGCCTGGAGGCGCGTGGGGTGGTACGCGGCGGGCGGTTCGTAAGCGGCTTTCAGGGCGAGCAGTTCGCGTTGCCGGAGGCCGTGGCGTCGCTGCGCGAGGCGCGGCGGGAGCAACGCAAACAGGGAGCTGTGACGGTGGCAGCGGCGGACCCGATGAACCTGGTCGGCGTGGTGGTGCCGGGAGAGCGGCCGGCGGCGATTGCGGGCCGGACGGTAGTGTTTACGAATGGAGTGTTTCTGTCAGCAACGGACGAGAACACCCCCGCCCTAACTTCGTTAGAGTGGGGCACCCGCATTGCGGCGGAATCGGTGAGTAGTGCGGTGGCGGCTGTGGGGCTCTTCCCTGCTGGCGCGGCGGCGGAGGCGAATGGTGACTGACGCCGGCGATCCCTTTGAGCCGGACTGGCCGCTGGTGGAAGGGGTCGACTACTACTTCGAGGGTCCGTACATGGTGTTTACGGCCGCGTATCATCTGCGCCGCGGGTATTGCTGCGGCTCCGGCTGCCGTCACTGTCCGTACGGGAATGCGCCGGGGGACCGCCCGTCGGACCAGACCGCTTCCTAGGGTTGGACCGTCACCAGAAGCAGAGCGTCGGGTTCGAGCGTCAAGCTCAGCTTGCCGTCTTCGAGGTGTTCCTCCTGCGGGGCCGGCAGCGCGGTCTTACGGTTCAACTGCTCCACCTGTGCGGGCGTGGGATACCGCGGCTTCCCCATCGCGGCGTAGGCGGGCAGCACGTTGCCGTGCTCGTCGTCCACACGTTGCAGTGTGACTCGCGCGGTAGCGGGCAGGCCGCGGAAGGTGAGGGTCATGGTCTTGGTATCGCCGTGCTGGCCGGGATCGACGAGGTTCCATGCGGCGATGGCCAGGCCGCCGGTCTTTGTCCGGGTCACGATTACGTTCCGGGAAGGATTGGCGATGCGCGTCTCGCCAAGCTGGTGCAGCAGGGCGAATCCGTAGTAGCTGGGCTTGTTAATGCCGCCCTCGGCGCGCAGGCCGAAGTTTCCCTCGAAGGGTTTGGGAATAGGGCCGCCCTCTTCAAAGACGTCGGAGAAGGTCCAGAAGGACATCATGTTGACGAGGCCATCGCACTGGCGAACGGTGTTGGCGAGCGCAGGGCCGACGAAGGTGGTGTCGCGCGATTCGTCCATACCCTGCACGTTCCACTCCGTCCAGAAGAGCGGTAGATCGCCCTTGCCCGCGGCCTGCATCTGCTTGCGCACCTTGCCGATGGCGCGGCAGACGCGATCGTCCATAGGGATGTCTTCGTTGGTGTGGAAGAGGTTCTCGACCGTGTCGTCGGCATAGCCGTGGCTGGATACGAAGTCGACGGGTATGTTGTTGGCGGTGGTGTGCTTGAGGAATTCCGGGATCCAGGATGCGGCGGCGGTGGCAGGGCCGCCGATGCGCAGGCGCGGGCTGACGGCCTTGAAGTCGCGCGCGGTGTGGTCGTACATCTCGAAATAGGTCGTCTGGCGCGGCACGCCGTTCCAGAAGTCGATATTCGGCTCGTTCCAGAACTCGAAGTACCACTGTGCGACCTCGTCGATGCCATAGCGCTGGACGAGGTGTTGTGCGAAGGCGGTCATGAGGCCGTCCCACTTCTCCATGCTCTTGGGGGGCGAGACGTTCTGCTTGTACCAGAAGGGATGCAGCGCATCCGGATTGAAGGAGAGCTTCTTGGGCATGAAGCTGATCTCGACCACGGGGCGCACACCGTTCTTCAGCAAGCCGTCGTAGATCTGGTCGACGTAGGCGAAGTTGTAAACGGGATTGCCGTGCTCGTCCTCGTTGTAGACGCCGTTCTCATCGTGGAGGATGGCGTGGAAGCGCACATAGCGGAAGTCCGTGACCTGCTTCACGGCTCGCAGGTCGTCGCGGTAGCTCTCCCGCAGCGTCAGATTGGCGCGGCCGGAACCGAACATCTCCTCCCAGAAGTGCGGGAAGGGCGTGGCCTGCGCTTTGGCGTCGATGTCGATTTGTTCCTGCGCGGAGGCTGGCTGTTCCTGGGCGGAGGCTGGCGAAGGAAGGGCCGCGTGGCATGAGAGCAGGATGGCAACGCTCAGGACGAGGAAAGGGAGCGATGTAGTTCGCGGCACTACGAGACTCCTCGCATGGATGGAAGGTTAGGGGATGGATTTGAGTCGCGCGCGAGGAGAACAGCAGATCCCTCCGCTTCGCGTCTTGCACGCCGTGCAGGACGGCTCCGGTTGGGATGACAGGTGGGTTGGAGAACGATGACAGGCGGGTTGAAGGACATGGAGCGGCGTAGGAAAAAGGATCGGGTGCGTTCGAAAACGCACCCGAGAAGGACTAGAAGCTGAAACGGGCCTGCAACTGCACCGTTCTGCTGCCGAGAGCGTTGCGGGCCACGCCGAAGTCGGAGTTCGGAGTGACGGTGCCGTCGCCCGCGACCGAACCCAGAGTGGTATCGATGGTGGCTGTGTTGATGTTGGTTTTGTTAAAGAAGTTGTAGGCGTCGGCGCGGACTTCAAACCTTGCCCGCTCGCCCAGCCAACGGGTGTTCGGCAGACCGAATGCCTTGGTAAGGCTGCCATCCACATCGTTATAGCCGGGGCCATTCAGGCTGTTGCGGCGAATTCCCGGCGCTGGGGGAGGGGCGAATGCCGGAAAGGTGGGACCCTGCACATAGCTGGGCGCCGCGAAGAACGTGGTGCCGTTCCCGCCGTAGTTGGGATTGACGGGGTTCATAAAGTTTGAGTTGGAGGTGCTTGTCCCGGCGCCGCCCAGGTAAACAGCCGGCCGCAACGATGAATAGTTGCTGCCCTGGTAATACACTCCGGTCGTGTTGTAGACGGGGTTCCATGGGAACCCGGTATGTACGTTCCAGATGCCGCTGAGCGACCACCCACCAACGGCCTTTTCCAACCAGCTATTGCTGCCGTGGAAGAACACGGGTTGCCACAGCCCGAAGAGCTTGAACGCATTTGCCACGTTGTAGTCGGAACGTCCATAGGCGGCGTGGGTGTTGTAGGGGTACGGGTCTTCTTCAAAGGGACCGGAGTTCTGGTCGAGCGCCTTGGCCCAGGTGTACTGCGCCTCGGCCTGGAAGTTATGCGCAAAGTTATGCGTCAGTGAGGTGATCAGAGCGTTGTAGTTCCCGGTACCCGTGTTCTGGTAGAAGTCGAGCACATTGACCTTAGGGTTCACCGGGAAACCGCGTGCCAAACCGACGACATTCCAGTTGTTCTGTATGAGGAGGTGCCGCGACTGGCTCCCTTGATATCCGATGGAGGCTACGGTGTTGAACGGCAGTTGATATTCAGTGTCGAGGGAGTAGTGATAGTTGGCGATGGTCTTAGGACTGCCCTGGAAGCCGGTGACCTGAATGGGCGAACCGCCGATAGGCAGGTTGTCCGGGCCGAACTGGGTGATGGTACTTGGATTTGGCGCGTATCCGAAGAGCGAGTGAATGTCGCCGGCGCTCTCATACAGAATGCCGGTGTTGGCGCAACTAGGATTGTTGGTATAGGGGAAGGGGCAGGTAAAGTTCGCCTGCACAGCGTTGGGCGGATTGCCGAGGCCGTTGGCTAAGATGGCGATCTCGTTCTGGTTGTAATTGATACCGAAACCGCCGCGGAGCACCAGGCGTCCCTGCGATGTAAGCGGCTGCCAGGCAAATCCAAGCTGCGGGCCGAAGTTGAGTTGCTGCGGCGAATACAGGCCGCCACCCACGCGGATATTCAAACCGGTGAGAGCGCTGGCGCCGGCTCCCAGGCGCACCACGTCCAGATTGTTCTCCTTGGAGTAGAAGGCTCCGTAGTACGACCAGCGGAGGCCGGCGTTGATGGTCAGGTTGGGACGGATCTTGAAGTCGTCCTGAATGAAGAAGCCCCAGAGATTTTCGCGGTTGTCCTGGCGGTTCGCAAACGGCACACCGGAGGCGTGATCGAACTGGCCGGTTTCATTGAATGGCGCATCGTTGGCAAACGTCCACAGATTGCGGAAGGTGAAGGAGGGCCGCGCCGCATAGACAGGATTGTTGAGGTAGTAGAGACGGGTGAGTTCGCCGCCCACTTTCACGCTGTGGCGGCCGAGTATTTTGGTCAGCACATCATTGTAGCTATAGGTCCATTGGTTCAGGTTGCTCGGTCCCGGAGGTCCAAAGTAGTTGAAGGATGCGGTGCCAAAGGCACATGCCGATCCTCCGCAGGAGCTGTCGTTCACATTGCCTATGTTGGCCTGCGGCAACCCGAAGGGCGCCTGCGGATTGGTGGCGATCTCGTTCCAGCGCCAGCCGGCCGCGTTGGCACGGGCCTGGTTCAGGAGCGTGGGCGAGAAGGTGTGGTTCCAGATGATCGAAAAGGCGTCGTTGGTTTGCGAGTGGTGCCAGAAGTTAGCCGACCGAACGGGACCGTTGAAGCTCGTGGTGTCGACCGGGACCCAGTAGATGGCGAAGCTGAGGCGGTCCCGCTGAGTAATGTCGGCGTCCAGGCGTCCGTTGTACTGCGACTGTGAGGTGCTGTTGGGGTTGACGGAGTTGAAATAAGCAATATCCGGTACGCCGTCCAGGCCACCGCCGACACCGGGATTGTTGGCAGTGCCGCCATAGGTCGGATCCTGCATGCCCAGGCCGTTCCGAAGCGGAGAACCGATATCCAGGCCGCCGGGGGTGGTATTGCAGTTGACGCCTTCCTGCAGGCCGATGCTGGCGCAGGTACGCGGAATGATGGCGTTGGCGGCAGGGCCCTCTCCCGGATAGGCGAGATACCGGCTCGCGATGCTGCCCGACGCGGCTGCCGAGGAGTCAAACTGGCTGGTCTCATACCAACCCTGCGAGGTCGCGGAACTCGACGACGGACTTGTCTCATAGTTAAAGAAGGCAAAGATCTTGTTCTTCCAAAGAGGACCGCCGAGACTGCCTCCGTACTGGTTGAAGCGGTTCTGGTCGCGGTTCAGGCCGCGGGCGGATGGCGTTCCAGGCTGGTCAGAGCCCACACCGTTCCAACGCTGGTACGCGTTCAGGCCCGGGCGCGATGCCTTGAAGAAGGCACTGCCGTGCAACTGGTTGGTTCCGCTCTTGGAGGTAACCTCGATCTGCGCGCCGCTGAATCGGCCGTTCTCAGCGTCATAGCTATTGGAGATCACGTGCAGGCTGTCTACCGAGTCTTCGCTGGGCGTGATGACCGAGGTGCCACCCCACACCGCGCTTACGGTGCTGATGCCGTCGATACTGATGCTGTTGGTCTCGTACTGACCGCCGCGACTCTGCACCTGCGGCCCGTTCTCGGTCTGAAAAATACCGCCGGAGCCACCGGCCGTGCCGCCGGGCCCCTGATTGCCGGGAAGGTTGAACGAGCCACCGCCGCTCTGCTGTGATGAATCGCCGAACGTGCCGGGAGTGAGTTGGGCGAGCTGGAAGATATCGCGATTGAACGATGGCAGGTGCTGGATCTGGTTGCTGCTGATGGTGGCGCTGGTGTTCGCTGTTTCGGTATCCAGAGCGGGCGCGGTCAGGCCGGAGACGGTGACGGTCTGCGTGGATTGTCCTAGATCGAGCGTGATGTTGACGGCGTTGGCCTCTTCCGGAATCAGGGTGACGTCATCGAGAACTTTCTTCTGGAAGCCGCTCTTGGTGACCACGATGGAGAAGTGATCCGGGGGCAAGGCGTTGAAGTTATAGACACCGCTGGCATTGCTGGTGCTGGTGATGGCCTTATTGGTTCCGAGATCTGTCAGGGTTATGGTTGCGCCGGGCACAGCAGCACCCGAAGGATCGGAGATAGTGCCCTGGATGGAGGCGCGAAACTGCGCTTGCGCGGCTACTCCAACGACGCTGATACAGAGGAATACGGCCACACTGCGGCCGTTGTTTTTCATCCAAAGCGCTGCCCCGGACGTGACTCTCCCCACTCGATTGAATACCGTTTGCATGACCGTACCTCCCAAAAAAGCCGTGAAAATGTATCCGGAGCAGTTCTGTGAAGACACATCTGCCCTTCTTCTACTTCGGATTATTGGGAGTCCGAAACCACCCCGCCTGTTGTCTGTCGAGGCAAACTATTGTGACGATCGGAGGATCAGCCAAGTAACTCAACCATTCGGTTGATGCGGGCTCAAATGTCTGCCGTCTAACGGATGAGCACGGCGACGCGGGGAAAGGAGAATGCGCCGGCGTTGTCGTCGATCACGTTGACCTGACAGATATAGGGGCCCGGCTTGAGATCGGCGAGCGGAATGTCGAACTGGAAGGCGATGGCGTCACGCGCCGGATCGGTGAGGCGTGTGGCCTGCACGGCCGGCGTTTGAAAGACGCGGGTGGACCCGGAGAGGAATTCGATCGAGGTGAGCACGGCGGGAGAAGACCCACCCTTTGCGCTTGAAGAGTGCGGAGAACGCCCAGTTTGCTGCGGCGCAAAGGATGGGGCACCCGCATTGGTGGGAGAGCGAAGTTGAGCGCCGGGCGCGAAGGATGGTGCACCCGCATTTGCCGCAGACGCCTTCCCTTCCACGCCGCTGTCCATGGGAGCACCAGCGGGGGCGTAGAGCTCATAGAGCAGATAGAGATGGCCGCCGCTGCGGAAGACGTGGGCGACGTTGGGGATCCAGAGCAGGCCGTCGTGAGCGAGCGGGTCGGGCTCTTTTGCCGATGCTTTCGGCGCGGGGGCGCGCTGGCTGGCGAGCACGACGGAGGAGAGCTTGACGGGCGACTTCGCGAGATCGGGCACGGTGATGCCCGACTCAAAGGAGCCCATGTGGCCGGTCTCGTTTTCGCGCACGACGAACTTGAGCTGATAGCGGCCCGGCGGCAGGGTGAACGAGGTGGAGTACTGGATGTTCTTGCGCGCGGCCTGCTCGGTCTGGTTCACGGCCAGCTTGACCGTCTGGCGGATATCACCGACGGGATGACCGGAAGCATCTTTCACCTCGCCGAGGATGTCGAGCGTGGCTTTATCTTTATCGCCGCCCTTGGTGAACGGGATCTGGGATCCGGGCACGATGAGCGAGATGGGCACATAGTAGCGTCCGGGGGCGAGCTGGAAGTAGTACGCGGCAAGATAGACGGCAACGTCGGTGGCGGGCAGATCGCTCGCGAGCTGGTCCGTGAGCTGGCGCTCGCGATCTTCATGGTTGGAGTGCTGGTAATCGGCGGGAGCATAGTAGCCGGGCCGGTACTCGAGCTTCACGTCTGAGCGGTTGAGCTTGATGGTGAGTTTGCGATAGCGTCCGTCGCGCGCGGGATTGGTGGAGCGGAAGCCGATGACGTAGTAGGCGGCAGTGTCCTGCTCGACGCGCTCGAAGGCGGGGGCGAAGTCATTGGAGTCGCCATAGAATTTGCCGCCGGTGTCGCTGGCCAGGGTGGCGAGGACCTCCTGCGTATTGAAGTTGCTGTCGAGGTTGTTCTGAAAGGCCGCGCCGTTGTAGGCGGCGGTGCCGCGGAGCGAACCCGTGGAGGCGTCGCCCAGGGGCGAGATGGCTTCAAGGCCTCGCGTATCCACGCTGTAGATGGAGAGATTGGACCGTACGGCGGCATTGGTGGCGGCGCGCAGGGAAGCCTGGTTCTCGATGCCATCGCGCTGGAGGCCGCCGGAGAAGTAGAGCAGCGACTTCTTCTGGTTGATGGGAGCGAGGGACCTGGAGATCTCGGCGATGGCGAAGAGCTCGCGGTCGGTGTTGAGGTCGTTGTATTCGCTCTCGTCCGGGGTGAATGAGGTGGCGTCTTCCACCTGGTTGGTGGTGGAGGTGGCGCCGGCGCCGTAGCCCTGCTGCTGCGTGCCGCTGTAGCCGGCGAGCGCGCGCAACAGCAACGGCTTGTTGGCGGTGAAGTCCTGATCGACCGAGAGTGAGCTGTCGAGCGAGACCGCGGCGACCAGGTCGGCAGGCTGCATCTGCCGCTCAATGAAGTTGCGCGCCGCTTCGACCGACCGCGTAAGGTCCTCCGGCTGCATGGAGGTGATGTCAAAGAACAGCACGATGAGGCGGTGGTTGCGCAGCGCGTCGCCGGTAACGACGGCCGGCTTGCCGAGGCTGGACTTGGAGAGCACGCCTTCGGATCCGGACCTGCCGCTGATGGTCGCTTCGTCGAGCGGCTGGGCGCGGTCCATGGTTTCGTAATCGAAGGAGACGATAGGCTGCGGCTTACCGTTTTCAAGAATGGTGAAGTCGTTCTGCGTGAGTCCGGGGACGGGCGCGCCGGTTTTCTTGTCGCGCACCACGACGTTGGTGAGCACGAGATCGTTCTCTACCTTGAGGGTGAAGGAAGGTTGGTCGCTCTGCTGCGCGTGGAGGCCGGGCGCGATGAGAAGCAGTGCACACCCAGCAAAGACCCACCCTAGCTTCGCCAGGATGGGGCAACCGGTTCGTGGCTTCATCATGGGCATGTCTCCTTAGTAGCGGAAGCGGGCGAGGAACGTGAACTGGCGCATGGCGGCGGCCGAGGTCACCTGGCCGTAGGCGTTGGAGCCAAGGGTGGTGTTGACCCCTGCATATTGGACGGTGTTGAAGGCGTTATCGGCGGTAGCTCGCAGTTCGAATGTGCGGGTCTCGGTGAGGTGGATAGTCTTCGAGAGCGAGGCGTCGAAGGCCACTGTGCCGGGGCCGGGTATGGAGAAGCGTGAAGCGGTGCCGTAGACCTGGCCGGGCGCAAAGTTGGTGTCGAAGGCGGCAGTGTTGAACCAGTGCTTCGATGTGCCTGCCCCGGCGGTCAGCGAGGAGCCCGGAATGCGGTTGGGACGGAGCGAGCCGGTGGACCCGCGAGAGACGTCGGCGATATTGGCGACGTAGCTGGGCGTCAGCGGCTCGCCGGTGGCAAGAGTAAATGTGCCTGAGACGGAGACGTTACTGATGGCGTGCGAGAACCAGTCTCCGGAAGAGAGATAGTGCGCATCCGGACCGATGGGTAGCTGATAGAGGAAGTCGCCCTTCAGGCGGTGGCGGATGTCAAAGGACGAGTTCGATTCCTCGGCCAGCAGATCCTGCCAGTTCTGCGCGGGCACCACACCGGTGCCGCCGTTGCCGCCAATCGAGCTGGCATTGTCAATGCCGTGCGAGTAGGTATAGGTCGCGCCGAGCGCGATTCCGTTGCCGAGACGCTTGCGCAGGCGCACGGTGCCGGCGTTGTAATTGGAGAACGCGGTGGAGTCCTCGTAGTCGTAATAGACGCCGCTCAAGGATACGAGGGCGTTACGGCCGGGAGCGCTAACGATGTCCAGACGGGTGCCTTTGGCGCCATTCCAGCCCACGTTGAGCACCACACCCCAGGGCAGGGTGCGCTGCACATCCAGGTTCCATACCTGCACATAGGGCAGGCGGAAATCCTTATTGACGGAGTAGTTGCCGAAGGGCTGCGGAGTCAGGAAGCCGTTGGCGAGGGTAATGGCAGCGCCTTCGGTGGCCTGGTTCGTCTGCACGTCGGCGAAGGGCGGCTGGAACGCAAGGTTCTGCACGAACTTCACATACTGGCCGTTGGCGAAGTTGATGCCGTAGCCGCCGCGCACAACGGCGTTGCGATAGGCCTTCCAGGCGAAGCCCACTCGGGGCGAGAAGTCGTTGCGGTCGGGCTTGAGCAACGTGCGGGGATACTTGCCGGTGAAAGGGCCGACGGTGTTCGGGGTAACGACAGCAACGGAGGCGAAGTCGTTGCCGGGATCGAGCGTGGCCAGGCGGTCGTCCTTCTCCGCGTAGGGGGAGAAGTACTCATACCGCAGGCCGGCGAGCAGGGTGAAATTGGGGCGGACGCGCCAGTCGTCCTGCAGGAAGGCGTCGTAGATGTTGGCGCGGAGATAGGCCTTCTGATAGGGCGCTTGGATGGCCGTCTGCTGTGGAAGGCCAAGCAGCAGATCGGCGAGCGCGGAGCCATTGGTGGGCACGCCGCTGGGGCCGTTCGAGCCGGTGCCGCCGTTGGGATTGGAGTTTGGGCCCTGGGTGGCAAAGCCGGTGAAGGTGAAGGTGCCGGTGGAGTTGGCCTGTCCGATGAGATCGAACTGGACGCGCTTGAAATCTCCTCCGAACTTGATGTTGTGCCGGCCATGAATCCAGGAGCTGGTTTCGGAGAGTCCATAGGTCTGGTTCGTCTGGAAGTTCGGCTGCTGCTCACTGAGACTGGAGAACTGCGTGAGCGTGACATTCGGCAGGCCGTAGTTGATGGGGTTGGTCCCGGCGCCGTTGAAGACATTGATTCCGATCGAGGACGCGATGTCCTGCGTATTCGTGAAGTCGTTGCGCAGTTCGTTCTGGGTGCGATTAAAGGTGAAGCTGAGGTTGTTGGTCAGCTTGTTGACGCCCAGCGTGTATCCCAACTGCAGTGAGTACTGGTGGGTTTGCTGCTTGCCGCCGAGCGCGGGAAAGAGATTCAGCTCGTCGGTGGCGGTGTGGCTCAGGTTGAAGTTGGCGTTGATGTTCTGGCGCAGCCCTGGAGCGCTGGCTCCCATGAACTGCTGGATCATGTTTGAGACCGCGGAGCCGCCGCCGAAGTTGCGGACATAGCGCAGGCCCAGAGTGGTCAGGTTGTTTCCCGCCGTGGTGAGCCGCTGGTAGTTCTGCGCATTGCCGCCCTGCAAGCTGCTGCCTGCGGGCAGGTTAGGCAGCGGCACGTAGCCAAGTAGCGCCGTAGCCTGGGGGCTGACCGTGGGGAGGGTGTTGTTGGGGAAAGGTCGACCGGTGGCGGGGTCGTAGACGGTGATGGGCAAACCACTGGGCGTGGTGAGCTCAGAGAGATTGCCGGCACGCTCCTGCGCATCGGGCACGGTGCCGTAGGCGTCAAAGGGCGACGTGGAGCGCGTGGCCGCGGCGGTGAAGAAGACGAAGTCTTTCGTGTCGTGCTCGATCAGGTGCGGGATGTAGGGCGAGCCCACGATGGTGAGCCCGAAGTGATTCGAGCTGTAGCCGGGCTGTGTGATGGGCTGGCCGCGCAGTGCGAAGTCCTTGGCATCAAAGGCGCTGTTGCCCCCGTTCCAGAAGATCGCGCCGTGGGGGCGGTTGGGATTGAGCTTGCGGAAGTTCATGCCGCGGCCTCCGAACCCACCCATGCCACCGCCGCCGAAGCCGCCGCCGCCTCGACCACCCCGGCCGCCGCCGCCACCCCCGCCGCCGCCGCTGTCCCCACCGGGAATCTCCGCCAGTGTCCGCTGCTGCTGAAGGTTTTCAATATTGTCGCGGAGCTGGTCCATGTTGATGCCGGCGAGGGGGCTGGTGGTGCCGCTCTGGCCGGCTACGGTAACGGAATCGCTGCTGAAGTCGCTGTTGCCGGCGATCGAAGGAAGGCTTGCGCCCGTGGCGTTGCCGAGATCGTTGCCGGCGGCGATGGCCCCGCTGTTGCCGGACAGCAGGCTCAGGATCTGAGCCCCTTGTCCCTGGCCGCCTTGTCCCCGGCCGCCCGCACCAGGTCCGCCTTGGCCGCCGGGGCGCCGCTGCTGGAGATCGCCGGCCGAGGGATGGCCCGCTTCCGCGAGATCGAGCTGGCGCTGGCGTGAGGCGAGGAGCAGATTGAAGTCGGCCTGCTGCTGGGTTGCGGGGTTGAGCAGAACCTCTTTGGTGGTGCTGGCGAAGCCGGCAAAGTCGGTGCGCAGCACGTAGCGGCCGTTCTCCGTGATGTGCATGCTGAAGCTGCCACGGGCATCCGTGGCCGTCGTGAATTTGCTCCCAGTGAGGGTGTTGGTGGCCGTAATGCTGACGCCGGGAAGCGGCGTAGTTCCGGATTTGACGACGCCGCGCACGACAGCGCCGGAAGCGGCGTCCCGTGGGGATGGTGGCTGTGAGGGGTTGGGGATCGCCGGCGCAGGCGAGGGCGATTGGGCGAAGGAGAGCGTCGCCGTGAAAGCAAAGCTGAGAATGGCGGCGAGCGGCCACGAAGAGTTGGGCATGGGATCAGTGCGACTCCGAGCCGGCATCGAGCCACGGTTCATGGCCGTCCAGGTTGAAGACATGGATAGTGGTGGCGAGGAAGGCGCCGCCTTGCAGATGACCGTCGGCGCGGAATCCTTCGCCCGGCCTCAGATCCGCGAGCGTGACGGAGTCATGGCGCTGCTGGAATGAGGTGTTCTCATCGACGGAGATGGTCTGGGCTGCGCCGTCCAGCCGTTGCACCTCAATGTGCCGGCCGGCGATGCTGGTGATCTTGCCCGCGCTCCAAGTTCTGCCCAGCCCCTCGCGCGCCTTCCGCACCTCTTCCCCGTCGATGCCGATCAGCACCGCGGCGCCGATGGTCTTCTTGCCGGCGTCAAGATTGCCTGCGGCGAAGAGCATGTCGCCGAGGTGGATATCGGCGGCCCGGGCCGGCTGGCGATCGCGGATGAAGCGGGAATTCGGGCCATAGAGCACCTTCCATAGCTGACCGGAGTCGGTTTTGACCGCGAAGCTGCCGTGGTCCTTGCCTTGCGGCAGAGCGGCGGTCACGGTAGCGCGGAGGGTGTTGTCGCGAGTGAACTGCGACCAGCCCTGATCGTCGTCACCTTGGGGCGGGCCATCCTGCGCGCGAACCGCCAGCGGCAGCAGCAGAAGCAGCAGTGCGGCCGGAAGCCAGCGGCGGCGATGGGAGAGGTGATCGTTCATGCCAGTCACAAGAGTAGCGGGCGTGTCCAAATAGACGAGAAGCCGAAGAGAAAGACGCGTTCCGGGCGCCGGAGCCCCTTGACGGGATCGAAGCTGGTCGGCAGATTCGGATACACTGCCCGCACATGCCGAAACCGGAGATCCGCCCTCACACGCATCCGCCTCATCACGCGCACACCGAGCGACATTTCGAGTCGAGCGAGCTGGTGCGCGATGTGGTGATTGGTATGGCGGACGGGCTGACGGTGCCGTTTGCACTGGCCGCCGGGCTCTCCGGGGCGGTCGGGTCGTCGCATGTGGTGGTGCTGGCCGGGTTGGCGGAGATCGCGGCGGGGTCCATCGCGATGGGTCTGGGCGGTTTTCTGGCGGCGCAGGGCGATGCGGAGCATTACCGCAGCGAACGGCTGCGCGAGGAACGCGAAGTCGTGGAGCGCACCCGGGACGAAGAAGAGGAGATCTACGAGATCTTCGAGGAGTATGGCGTGGAACGGCCAGATGCACGGCCGGTGCTGGAGGCGCTGAAGCGCAGGCCCCAAGCGTGGGTCGACTTCATGATGCGATTCGAGCTGGGGCTGGAGAAGCCGCAGGCCGGACGTGCCGGACGGAGCGCCGGGACCATCGCGGTCTCCTACATTGTAGGAGGACTGATTCCCCTGAGCCCCTACATGCTTGCACCTTCCTTCCCGGCGTGGGGACCGGAGAAGGCGCTGCTACTGTCCGTGGTGATTACGCTGATTGCGTTGCTGGTGTTTGGCGGCGTGAAGGGGCGGTTGACGGGCGCGGGCGCGGTGCGCAGCGCGCTGCAGACGGCGGGGATTGGCGGGTTGGCCGCGGGGGCGGCGTATGGGCTGGCGAAGCTGCTGAACGCGGCGTGATTCGGGACCCTTCGACTGTGCTCCGGTACCCGGTCTTGTGTAGGGGATGCAAGAAACCCACCCTTCGCTGCGCTCAGGATGGGGCACCCGGTTTGGTGGCAAGATAAGACGCCGGGGACGGATGCGCCGCATGAAGGTGAGCGCCAATGTTACCAATGATGCCGGCTGATTACTTCGGCGCAGCTTTCTGACTCTCGCATAACAGTGGGACTTGCCAGAGGTTCTTCCTTTAGTCTTTTATCTCCTAGTTGCCTCTGTGGGTTTGTTCACGACGTCAGCACAGGAATGTACACCGCGGAAGCAACGATTGGACTCCGGCAGGCTCTAATGAGGAGGAGATCCGGCGACGCATGACAACCACACTTCCGCTGCTATCGAACGAAACGATGCAGGCCTTTACGCGGGTGCGGCAGCAGAGCCTCGATCTGTGCGCGCCGCTGACGCCGGAGGACATGATGGTGCAGTCCTGCGAAGAGGCGAGCCCGGCCAAGTGGCACCTGGCGCATACCACGTGGTTCTTCGAGACCTTCATTCTGCGTGAGTTCCTGCCTGGCTATCGCGCCTTCCATCCGGATTTCTTCTGGCTCTTCAACAGCTATTACAACTCGCTGTCAGACCAGCCGGACAAGAAGCTGCGCGCGGTGTTTTCCCGTCCCGGCATTGAAGCGATCCTGGAGTATCGCCGGCACGTGGAAGAACACATGACGCGGCTGGAAGAGCACGGCATGGACGAAGAAGCGGACCGGCGGCTGGTGCTGGGGGTGCACCACGAACAGCAGCACCAGGAGTTGCTTTGTTACGACATTAAGAACGCGTTCTGGAGCAATCCGCTGCGGCCAGCGTACAGGGAGAACGCTCTTAGCGGCAAAGCGCCTGCTGAAGCCGAGGCATCGCCGATGCATTGGGTTGCGTTCGAGGGCGGCCTGCAGGAGATCGGCCATGCGGGCGAGAGTTTCTCCTATGACAACGAAGGACCGCGGCACCGGGAATTTCTTGAACCCTTCTCGCTGGCATCGCGTCTGGTGACGTGTGGTGAGTATCTGGCGTTCATGGAGGATGGAGGCTACCGTCGTTCGGAGCTGTGGCTCTCTGAAGGATGGAATGCGGTGAACGAGCAGGGTTGGCAGGCGCCCCTGTACTGGCGCGCGAAGGATGGCGCGTGGTGCGTGTATACGCTGGGGGGCATGGTCCCGCTGCACGCTCTGGCGGATACGCCGGTATGCCACATCAGCTACCTGGAGGCGGATGCCTTTGCGCACTGGGCGGGACGGCGACTGCCCACTGAGGCGGAATGGGAGGTGGCGGCTGGCGGTGTCGCGGTGCAAGGCAATTTTCTAGAGAGTGGGCGGCTTCATCCGGCGAGCGCCGAATCCGCGGCGGAAGGCGAGGCATCGAACCTTCGGCAAATGTTCGGCGATGTATGGGAGTGGACGCGCAGTCCGTATATCGGGTATCCCGGCTACCAGGCAGTGCCCGGCGCTTTGGGCGAGTACAACGGCAAATTCATGTGCAATCAGATGGTGCTGCGCGGCGGATCGGCAGTGACGCCGCTGTCGCATATTCGCAGCACGTATCGTAACTTCTTTTCGCCTGCGGCGCGCTGGCAGTTTGCCGGCATTCGCCTGGCGGGCGAGTCACGCAGCTAATTCGATCCTCAGACATCCCGTACAACGGGAGAGAGCTTTCCAATGAATGCAGCAACGCTTCCTCAACTGCCCGAAGCAGCCTATACAGCGTTAGGTGCAGAGGTTTATCGCGGGCTGACCTCGCAACCGAAGACACTTTGCCCCTGGCTGTTCTACGACGCGGAAGGATCACGGCTCTTTGAGGAGATCACGGAGCTGGACGAATACTACGTGACCCGCACAGAGCGTTCCATCCTGCAGGAGCATGCGGACGAGATGCTGGCCTGTGCAGCGGGACATGGCGGCACGACGCGGGACCTGACGCTGATCGAATTGGGCGCAGGCACCGCTACCAAGACAGGACTGCTGCTGAAGGCCGCGGTGCGGCGACAAGAGGCGGTCACGTACTACGCCATCGATATCTCCGAGACGGCGCTTGAAGAGGCGAAGCAACGCATTGAAGAGGAGATTCCCGGAGTCACGGTCCAGACACAGGTGGGCGATTACACGGAAGGTCTGGGACACGTGGAGGCAAACGGCACGCGGCGGCTGGTGCTTTACATTGGCTCCAGCATGGGGAACTTCGAGCCGGCGGCCGCTCACCACCTGCTGCGCGACCTGCGCAAGCAACTGGCGCCGGGCGACCTGCTGCTGCTGGGCGTGGACCTGGTCAAAGATATTGCCACGTTGATTGCCGCCTATGATGACGCCAAGGGAGTAACGGAGGAGTTCAACAAGAACGTGCTGGTGCGCCTGAACACCGAGATGGGAGCGAATTTCGACCTACGGAAGTTCCGCCACAAGGTGCGCTGGAACGGTGACCAGTCGCGCATCGAGATGCACCTGGAGAGCCTGATGGCGCAGGAGGTTGCGATTCCCGCGCTCGATCTGCGGGTCGCGTTCCGGCGCGGCGAGACCATTCACACTGAGAACAGTTACAAATTTACTCCGGAGCGGGTGACGGAGCTGCTGACGCAGGCAGGCTATGGAGTGATGCACGGGTGGTCCGACCCGCATCGCTGGTTCGGCGTGTTCCTGGCGCGGGTGCTGTAGGCTCCGGGTCATTTTTCATATTCGTACAGGATCCCATCTGTGTCCCTGTGCACGGACTTCAAGCCGTAACCCGCTTGCAGGAAGGTCTCCGCACAGCCCCCACACGGCGGACCATGGAGGCCATCCGCGCTTGCATACACCAGGAACCTGGTGTGTCCCGCCAGGAAGGGATCGAATGTGCTCATCTGCAAATCCAGATGTGCCCACCGCGCAAGACGGTCATACCCGATCAGGAACGGGTCGTGCACCGTTCGCGCGCCGAAGTACAGATGCGATCGCAGGGCCGCAGGAGCATACCGGTACAGGTAGAGATAGTTCGCGTCCTCGAGCACCAGGATATCGTCCGGGGGATGCGGAGCTACAAGCGCGAGGTCACGGCTTAGCGGTTGGTCTGGAGCAGCGGCGAAATCGAGTTTGCTGCTTGGTTCGACGAGACCAAAGTCGCTGTGCCTGATCCGGTGGAAGACCGCAGTCCCAAGATCCCCCAGCATAAGCATGAACATGCATGCCGCCAGCACCTGAGCAACGCGCGACCGCCGTGGCCATCTGGATGCAGCGAAGCCGAGAAAGATGGCGAAGCCTGCCACGCTCGGAAGGAAGTAGCGCTCGAAAAAGGGCCCGTGGCTTAGCCTGACCCCGACCATGCCGATCAGGGGAATACAAGCGAACGCGGCTGCCAGCAGGATCTCCCGCTGCGGGAAACGCGGACCGGCAGGCGCGGGATCGATTGGCCGCTTCGGAGCCAGGGCGAAGAGCACCAGTGTGAGCAGAAGCAGCACCATGGCCGGTCCAAAGACGGCCAGGACAAAGTGCTGCAGGACATCTTGCGGACTGCCCGGGAGGCCTCCTACCAGAGTCATCGATCGGTACTGCCGAGACATCGGCAGGTAGACCGGGAAAACGAGCGCCAGCGACAGAACGATGGCCGCAAGGATGCCCCATTTCACTCGTCGCTCCTTCCATAGCCGGTAGATCTCGATGAGCACGAAAGGGATGATGGAATACACCGCGTAAACGTGAGTGAGCAAGGCGGCCAGAAGACTGAACCCGAAGCCGGCGACCCACAGATGCCTCCTGCTTCCCTCCCCGGCCCGCTGCCAGCAGACGAGCGCCAGGCCGATCCATCCAAGAACGATGCCATGCGGCCTGGCCTCATAGGCATAGTACTGAGCGAGCGTGAAGAACGGGAACAGTCCGGCGATGCATCCCGCGACCGCGCCTGCGCGTCTGTTGACGAACAGAAAGAGAGAGACACAGAAAAGCCAGACACCGACCATCGCCGGCAGTCGCGTGACGATGAGTCCTTCTCCAAGCAGCCGCTGGGACCAACGAATGAGCAGATAAAAGAGCGGCGGATTGAAATCCACTCCGTGCATAACAGCGTCCCAGGTGCTCCTGAAATCAGGCAGGCGGCAGAGATAGACGGTGAACAGTTCGTCGTACCAGAAGCACTTGCGGCTTGCGCGGAGACAAATGTCAGCGAAAAAGATAAGGGAGATAAGTGCGAAACAGAGAACAGGCGCCCAGGTGTGTAGCCTGGAGGCGCGGACAGGTTGCGATTCGGCATTCGTCATTGTTGTAGTTGCATTTTCCGGAGACGAGAGCTGGGTGCGAGGAGTTCAGGCCTGCAATGCAGTTTAGCGCAAGGCGCATCCCGGGCCATGTAACCTATGCCAAGGATTCTAAGGTTGAGCCATGCACTGATGTGGAGACGCCGCTGCCGCTGTTCGACCTGCGAGCGTCTATGCTTGCTCCTGATACCTTGAGACACAGAGAGAAAGGCTGAGGTGGATGGAGCAAGATCGGCTTTCCAAGCGTGAACGGGGCCTGCTGTTGATTGCTTTGGCGATCGCCCTGCTGGCATTGCGGTTGGCCCTCTTCCCAGTGATCAGCCGGGACGTGGGGGAAGCGTTTCTTCCCTGGATGCAATATGTAACGGACCACGGCGGATGGCGTGCGCTGCGAACCATCCAGGGAGATTACTTCCCTTCCTATTACGGAATTCTGGTTGCGCTCTCGTACACGCGCCGTCTGTTGCAGCCTCTCTATCAACTCAAGCTGCTACAGCCATTTTTCGAGATCGCCGCGGCTGTGCTGGCCTATAAGACGGTGCCATTGCTGGCGAGACCGGAAGACAGGATCAGCCCGGCGAGCCTCAAGTGTCGATCGATGGCCGCCGCCTTCGCGATTCTGGCCGCGCCCACGGTGATCCTGAACGGCTCCGCCTGGGGACAATGCGACATTTTCTACACCAGCCTGCTGCTGGGGTCCGTGTACTGCATCATGACCAGCCGGAAGACACTCGCAGCCATCTGTTTCGCATTTGCATTGTGTCTTAAGCTGCAACCGATGTTTCTGGCGCCCTTCCTGGTGGTGGCGCTGCTGCGCGGGAAGCTTCGCCTGTGGCAGAGCGTTTTTATCCCCGCCGCGTGGATGGCCGCGGCGCTCCCGATGCTGATGGAAGGACGCTCCTTCGCGGAGAGCGTGGCAGCGCCCATGACGCAGGCAAGCGAGTTCCGGTTGCTGGTCATCAATGCAGCCAATCCGTGGGAGATTTCCAGGCTGGTACACCTGCCCTACCGCGCGGCGCTGCCGGCCGGTTTGCTGCTTGGGCTTCTGGTGGGGGCGTGGCTGGTGCGGATCTGCATGCGCTGGAAGAGGTTCGATGGGCAGGCGATATTCTTTTCGGCCACGATGTCACTGTCACTCATGCCGTACGTGCTGCCCAAGATGCACGATCGCTACTTCTTCGCGGCTGAGGTCTTTCTCATCGTTCTGGCAGCGGTCCGCACGGAGTTCATTCTGCCCGCGGCTCTGCTGGAGTGTTCGTCCCTGCTCACCTACCTGAACTACTTCAACGGCCAGATCCGGATGGGCACCATCCTGCCGGCGGTCGTCGCCAGTACCGCAGCCATGATCTTCCTGGTACGCCGATTTGCGCACTACGAGACTACGAAAAAAGGAACTACCGCCGTACTGGTCGGGGAGGCAGCTTCATGATGCTCTGCGATTCCGATCGGCGGGAGTGCAGCAGCGAGGCGAATTGCCCAGCGAGAAGGACGTTGCCTTTTCGGCGTACGGCGGCCGAGACTCGAAACGTCACGAGCCTGGGGATTTGGGTTATGCAAGCGGAGAGGCGAGACTCTCCTTCCCCAACAAAATCATCGAGGTGCATGCATGCTGCAAACGCTGACTCTCCTGATCTGCGTGACGATCTCGTTCACCGCCGCCTTCGCGGCCAACGGCAGCGACAATGCCTGCCAGGGACAGACCCGACAGCTCTTCAACGGGAAGGACCTCACCGGATGGAAGCATGTGGGGCCGGAAGGAATGACGGTGGTCAACGGCGAGATCCACAGCCATGGGGGCATGGGGCTGCTGTATTGGACCGGGGGCAAGATTGGCGATTGCACCATTCACGTGGTTTACCGGATGCGCGACACGAACGATAATTCCGGGCGTGTTTATCCGTATCCCCATCGAGCCGCGGGAACCGTGGATGCCCGTCAACTATGGCTATGAGGTGCAGATCGACAATCATCCCGAGACATCGAATGAAGACGAGTACCACTCCACAGGTACGCTTTATTCGCTGACCAAGCCGCTGGCGACCGCATGGAAGCCCGGGCCGCAATGGAACACCATGGACATTACGGTTGACGGACCACACACCGTGGTGGTGCTGAATGGTGTCAAGGTGACGGACTACAGAGAAGGAGAGCCGGTGCCGGCGCGGAAGTTCGATTTCGAACCGCAGCGCGGACTACGACCGAATCTAGGCTGGATTGGGTTGCAGAACCACAGCGACAAGGACGTGGTGTTCTTCAAAGAGGTATCCATCGCGCCGCTGAAGCGGTGAGCGCCGCGCGAACGGCTCCTTCGCACCTACGAAAGCCAAACTACACAAGCACGGAGGCCATGGCATGAAACATGATTTTTCCCGCCGCGCATTTCTCCACAGCGGCGTGGTTGCAGCGGGAGGCCTGGTGGCGCCCCGAGCCATTCTGCTGGAGGCGCAGTCCGTGCCTGGGCAGACTCCATCGGCCAGGCCGGTTGCGCCGAGCGACGAGGTACGCTTCGGGATCATCGGCATCGGGATGCAAGGCTCCGGGCTGCTGACCGATACCATGACGCTGCCTGGCGTGCGGTGTGTTGCGGCAGCGGATCTGTACGACGGTCGTCATACCCTGGCGAAGGAGATCACGGCCAACCCCGGTTTGCCGACGACGCGCCACTACCAGGAGCTGCTCGATGACAAGGAGATTGACTGCATTGTGGCCGCGGTGCCGGACCACTGGCACAAGCGCGTGGTGGTGGACGCCTGCAACGCGGGCAAGGACATCTACTGCGAGAAGCCGATGTCGCACACCGCCGAAGAGGGATTTGAGATGGTGGCGGCGGCGAAGAAGAACGATCGCATCGTGCAGATCGGATCGCAGCGCGTCAGCTCCGCGCTTTGCGCCAAGGCGCGCGACCTCTACCAGAGCGGCAGCATCGGCGAGGTAGAGATGGTGGAGCTTACGCTGGGACGCAACGATCCCACCGGCGCATGGGAGTATCCGCCCCCCACCGATCTGTCTCCGCAGAATCTGGACTGGGAGACGTGGCTGAACGGCGCGCCGCAGATCCCGTTCGACGCAGACCGATTTGCGCGCTGGCGCTGCTGGAGGGAATACGGCACTGGCGTGGGCGGCGACCTGATGGTGCACCTGCTCAGCGGGATGATGTACACGCTGGGATGGAATGAACCGCCGCGATCGGCCTCTGCGCTCGGCGGGATCTTCCGCTGGAAGGACGGCCGCAACATGCCGGATCTGCACACGGTGTTGTTCGACTATCACGGCATCCCGGTGTATGTGCGGCTGGGGCTGGGTACGGAAACGCCGGAACTGGCGCGGTTTATGGAACCGAAGGGCATCCTGGACGCTTCCGAACTGCAACTGCATTATTCTCCGCAAACGGGAAGAGACTCTGCCCCCAGCTATTACTCGCAGAGCTTTCCACAATCCATGCGTGCGGCATACGTGCGGCAGTGGCACGAGCAGAACGATGAGCCGCTGGGCAAGGAGCCGTTCAATGAGGATGTGCTCTACCGCGGGCACGACTGGGATGACATGAAGCCGCACTTATCGAATTTTTTCCAGGCGGTGAAGTCGCGGAAGCCAGTGGTAGAGGATGCGGTCTTTGGCGACCACGCGGCGATCGCCTGTCACATGGCAAATCAATCCTACTTCCGCAAGCGACCGGTGACCTGGTACGATAAGCTCCGCGCACCATCAGAAGCTGATTTGCTCGCGGAGCGCGCCGGATCCAGAGCGCGCTCTTCCATGGCGTGCCGGTCTAATCGGGCCGCCGGGTATAGGTGTGGGTCACGAAGACGCCGCCAGGGATGACGTGACTGCTCTCCTCCTGGGCGTCGATGAACTCCGTGGCAACCGGCGCGCCGTCGACCACTTTCGCCCGGGTGATCACAAAGTCCTCGACCGCATTCGCCGTCTTGCCGCCCGGCAGCGCAAGGGTGAGATACAGTGCGCCGGTCCCATCGCTGTTCACCGTGTACCTTCCGGTGAAGGTGAGACGAGAGAGCTGCCTGGATTCGTCCGCGCCCGGCTGGTTGACCAGAGCGGAGCCTCGCACATGTCCGCGGCCGTCCATGTACTGCGATCCCAGTGCCGCAGCGATCTCGCCGCCATAGGTAGCAACTACCGCATAATCGCCGTGCAGGTTAGCCACGCTGTACTTGCGGTTCCAGGCTTGGCCGTCCTCCTGCCCCAGGACCGCCGACGCGCTGCCTGCGGCGCCTATCAGCAACATCGCTGTCAAGACGAATCGAAGCTTTCTGTCTCCACACATAAAGTCTCCTCGCGCTCTGGGAATCTCGCACAGCATCAGGCGTTGCGTCAAGGCCTTGTTGGTGGCCGGCAGCGCAGTTGCAGCCACCGCTTGTACTTACCTGCCCTAAAGCTAACCAGAGCCCGATGGGGTACGCGAGCCGGCGCGAGATCTGAGGGTTGGTCTGCGCGGCAGCGGCGAGGTTGGCACGCTCAAGCTCACGCTTCGTGAGGTTCAGATCGGTGTTGGCCGCTGGCCTCTA
>CAWHMN010000005.1:0-679287 GCA_963830635.1 uncultured Acidobacteriaceae bacterium
CCTTCAGGATACAAAATAAGTGATTTCAATGTTATAGTTACCGCTCGATAACGTGGCAGTGTGTAAGAAAATGTGTAAATTTTCACTTTTTTCACTCCAGCCCCGGACGTGCCAACGTGGTGAGTTGCCCCCCACGGGACGATGGATAAGTCTGTAATTCTGCCATGTCGTGGCAGAATTACAGGGTTCAAGCTGTGAGAGCACATGGCGAGAGAGTCGCTCTATTCAAACGCCGCTGCCATAAGCTCCTGCTCGGCTCTGGGGATTCCGAACCTGGTCGCCTCTGTTCTCCATCCCGCCACAGCCGCTCCAACAGACTCTAGCGCTGCGTCCGCTTGAGCGGAGGAGATTCCGTAGGCCTTGTAGGCAGTCCATGGCCACTGAAATATCACATGTGGTCTCTGTTTCGTCGATGGCAAGCGAAAGCTCGATTGCGATCGACCGAAGGATTGATGTCGTAAGCCGGCGAAAGACGAATCCCCTGCGCATCAACAAAGAAGCCGTGGTTGCGCAGATGGTCGTCTGTATTGTGAATGCGAATGTTCAGAAGAACTCGACGAAACAGTTGCTCACAATCGGCCTGGGTGTTGGCACCTCTGGATTGGAGAAGATCAACGAGCTCAAGATAGCTCGCTCCCGCTTCTCCATCCTTGCGCTGTGTGAGAGTCATCGCTGAAACGAAAGCAATACGCCCCCCTCTCGCCGTGCGATCAAACCGTTCAACAAGAAAGGTCGTGAATGCACTCTCTGCGTAATGGAGTGCTCTGGCGTCTGGAACCTGAATACCTGATTTACGTGCAAGTGAATGGGCCACCAGCTCCCAAGCTCCGATGTCTCGCGTGTCTTGGCGGCTCGGGAACTTGGCTATGCAGAGGGCTCCCTTTTCATCTCGGACGGAAGCCTTGGGACGCGCTCCTCCGAGAGAGCTCCCAGGGGCGATAAGCTGAGCGAGCCACTTCGCGTAGTCGGGATGTTCCTCGTCGTTCAAGTGCCGCTCAAACTGAAGGCTCGCTGCTTGCAACTCCCGCAGCGATGTCAGAGGCGGCGCGGCGAATCTTGTATCGCTATCGACGTAAGGGCCGCCTGGCCGTTTGAATCGCAGTGCGCCGAGTCGCGTTTCGTCGTGGACGCCCAACAGGAAATCCCACTCCGTCAGCGTCCGTGGACGAACTCCTTCATGACGCGCACGAGCATTTTCCCGGCGCTGCATCAGTACGCGTCCCCAGCGGTCCGGGGACGAATCGGTGAAGATGCCGAAGTTCGATCGATCCGCAGAAGGATACTGATGACCTTCGCCTAGTGTGAGGTCAGGGTCAAAGGCAAAGGCCTCCGCCTGATCAAGCCAGGCCTTGGCGTACTTGAAAGAAAAGAGTTCCCCCTTACCGCTCCGCTGACAGTGGAGCGTTCCCATAAGATTTGGCTCGGCTGTTTGGTCGGCATCCAGATAGACCTCGACCGTCTCTATAGCCGCCATCAGCCACGTCCTTCTGCTTGATCTAGTGCGATCTCATTCTTCGCAGCGGCGAGGCGTTTAGGGGCTCTAAGTTTGGCGGTGATTCCGGCATCTTGCAGTTTTCGACCCAGTTCATCGTCCTTGGCCAGCAGTGCCAAATCGTCTTCCAACCTCAACACCTGCATCACCCGCGCATAGACCCCCAGCGCAACCGCCGGGTCTCCCTGCTCTACTTTGGATAGGGTGCGCCTCGTGATTCCTGCGCGTTGCGCTACGATCTCCGCCGAGTATTTGCGTCGGAGCCGCGCGAGCTTTAGATGAGCGCCGACCCCATCAAGCAAGCGGGCAACCCGTGGTACAAGCGATGGTGTCGTCTTCCCCATAACAAGCAATATAATACACAAAATATACTGATTTTGCTTGCGATATTGCTTGTTATCGTAAAAGGCGGCTAACGGTAGCCTTTCATAGCGACGAGTCCGCCGCCTGGAATCTTTCGAGGGATTGCCCCCAAGTCCTTATCCAGGTCTTCGGGCGATCTCTCCACCGGACAGAACGTGCCGTCATTTTTCTACCTTCAACACGTCACTAGGTCAGTCAGGAGACAAAAGTGGTGGGCAAGCATGGCCCCCGGCGACCTTCTTCGCCCAAAATCCTCAACCAAGCGTGCTCTTTCGACCGCTTGCAATAACAGAGGGTGATCAGGCGTCAGATCCATTGCAATTGTCTCAGCAGTGCCGAGACAAACCGGGAGGTCTCACACACTGCCTCATACGCCACGTCTTCGCGTAGACTGCCTAGATCAGAAGTACCAACCCGCACCCAAACTGGTACTGATGCCGCTTCCGCAGGTTCCGCTTGGGCTAAAGGTCGATCACGTGAATCTTGCCGCCGGGATGAATGGGCTTATAGCGCTCATTCAGGTATGCCGCGTTTACGAAACGGATGCCATCGCGTTCTAACTCGCCTGCGCCACCATGAATGTGCCCAAACAGGTGGACCTTTGGCTTCTTGCTCCAAACGGCATCGAGCAGCTCGGCGCATCCGAGATGTAACGTTTGAGGCGCGGTCTGATCGAGAATTCCTAACGGCGGCCCGTGGGTTATAAGCACGTCGAGATGTTCGGGAATGCTGTCCCAATACCTCGTAGCAGCAGTTCCGCGAGGATACATGAAGGCCCAATGAAAGAACTCTGGAGTGTACGGTGAACCCCAGAGCCGGATTCCCTCAATCGTAATTTCCGAGTTCTCCAAATAGTGCGCATTCGTGAGCAGCGCTCTCGCCGTTCCCGGATCGGACTCGAAATACTTGTCGTGATTTCCCGCGCACACTACACGATGCCTGAACGGCTGCTCTCCTAACCAACGATTAAAAGAGATGATCTCCAACAGGTCTGTGCCAGAGTTCATGAAATCCCCAGCATGGATCAAGATGTCCCCTTCAGGGACATCTGTGATCTTGTCGTGTTGACCGTGTGTGTCGGAAAGAACTACGAGTCGCATTGCTTACCTGATGCCAGATTCATGCAAGCGAAGCACTACATGAAAGCCTAATTATTTCCACTTGCTCAGTATCCCAAGCGAGAAATAGATCATCAATTGTGAGGGAAATGCTCTTGGGATGAGCTGTAGATATGGTGGCCGAGGTCGGACTTGAACCGACATGAGGTTGCCCTCGGCAGATTTTGAGTCTGCTGTGTCTGCCAATTTCACCACTCGGCCATTACCTAGATTGTATCCCAGTATGGGCAGTACGGTGAAGGCTTCATCCGAGGCTTAAGCCCAGCGAAATGTCCAAACCTACAGACTGCGGTTTGATCCTTTCTCCCGCCTCGGGATGATCAAGGGCTGTCGTCTTCGTGACATCTCGACTCAATTCAAACCCAAGGGTCTTCGCATCGTTCGTATACATCTTCACGTCGTACTGAGCACGCGAGACGGAAACATAAGCCATGCGGCTATTCAGCAGTTCGCCGTGCGCCTGTGCCGAGTCAACATGGATCAGCACACGGTCCGCGGTTTGGCCCTGGCTGCTATGGCTCGTGACCGCGTATCCGTAATCCAGATGAGGATGCTGACGCGTGTTGAACTCGACCTCCCTGCCTGAGTCCATCTGAGTTTGAGATTGCCTTCGCCGTCGATCTTATCGACCGTCCCCAGCTCACGATTCGCTAGCTTATGGTCGCGATACGGGGCGGTCATTTGTATGCGGTCGCCCTCGGCGAACGTGCGCTCGGTGTCGCGGTAGACGGTCACTCCCTGCAACCGGCGTGGGTCATAGCTCAACTCCTCGCCGTTCCGTCGCTTTACCGTGACCGTGTTCGTCTCTCGATCCGTGGCGCGTGACACGCGCATACTCTCCGGCCTCGATGCCGAGCGGCTTCGACCCTTTCGAGTAGCGGATCACATCGCCCTTGCTCATAGTTCTGCGCGTGCTGCCGGTCGGCTCCAGTGATGTCCTGCCGCGCATAGAGCACATGCACTCGATGCTCCTCGCCCTTGACCTGCCCCGCATCCTGCATCGCACGATGGATGTGGCCGTTGATCTCGCGGCGGCTTTCGTTGTCGGGAGAGACAACCAACGTGCTCTCAGGCTGTCGCACATACTCGCGGGCGATCTCCGCGATGCGTTCCTGCCGGTCGCTGATCTCATGCACCCGGCCCTGTAGATTGAGGCTGCCGATGGCTTGGCGAACTTCCCCACGCGCAAGCTGCTCGACAACCTCCTTCAATGCTGGGTCTTTCTGTCGGATGATCTCATCCAAGTGCGCCGTGCGAAGCCCCGCATCCTGCAACTGCGCGTAGGGCCTCCCCGCCTCTACCGCCTCATGCTGCCGCGTGTCGCCGACGAAGAGAACACGATCATTTTCCTTTAGCCGCTCGACGAACGTGTGCATCTGCTTGGTGCTCGCCATGCTCGATTCGTCGATCACATAGAGCCTCTTCTGGCCGTCGTCGGGCTGCTCTCCACGCGCAAGATGCTTCTGCAACGTCTGCGTCTCCATGCCCGCTTCGCCGAGCTTCTGCGCGGCCCTCGATGTCGGCGCAAGCCCTTCGACCTCGATAGCCCGCAAGGACGGCGGCTTCACGAACGGCGGCTAAGGAAGTTGTCTTTCCGGCTCCGGCAACGCCCTCCAGAGCCATCATCTGATCGCGGCTCGTCAGCACCGTATCGACCGCGTTCCGCTGGCTCACGCTCAGATGCGGATGCTGCTCCATCGTCTGCTGCCGCACGTTGCCGTCTGCCAGCACGTCGCGATTGCCCTGGCTGCTCTTCATCCGGTCGATCAGCTCGCGCTCGTAACCCTGCATCTCGACGGTGGTGAACGCACGGCCCGCAAGCCCCTCCCGGCGCGTGAACCCCGATGAACTCCCGAGATTCGCACCCTGCGCTCAAACTCTGCTTTGATCTCCGGCAACCGGGCCTCGCCCATCGTATGTTTCAGCGCATCGCGCATCAACGAACGCTCATCCGACACAGCTTCCCGCTCCATGCCGCGCTCTCGCGCATAGCTCATCCCACCATGCGCGGCGATCCTCGATGGCTCCGGCGTCAACTCCACACCTGGCCGCTGCGCTGCCTCAGTAAGCACACGTTGCGGCTGGTTTCCGTAGACTCGGGCCATCGTCTGATGACGTTCGCGGACCTCTTCATGCGAGAGCGGCTGCTTCGCATCGCGCGTCTGATGCGCCGCGATCTGCGCGGCTCCCGCTCCCGTCCGCCCCTCCGCCTCCATGCTGCTCCTCGATCTGCTGCCGCCGCGGACTCGACGCCTCCAGATACTCGCGCTGTAGCCTTTGATCTCCGGCTGGCCGTGCTCGCCGCGCTCGATCTCGTAGCCCATGCCCTGCAACCGCGCCGCCAGCTCCGACCGATAGACCGCCGTCGCGTACTGCTGCGTCTTGTATAGCTCCTGCGGCTGCAACGCCCGCGTGTTGCCGTCCGCCGTCTCCGTCACATTGAAGACAACGGCGTGCGTATGAAGCTGCGGCGCGGCATAGCCTTCGACTGGTCGGCTGCTGTCATGCTCGAACTTGGCGACAGCCCACGCGCCCGTCGTCTGCGCCGGGACGTTGCCGCCGATCCGCGCCTGCACATACTTTTCCATCTCATCGAGCGCGACCGTCACGCTCTCCTTATGCGCTTCTCTGCATCCGTTCATCGCCACCAACCAACGCCGTCAGCGACACAGACTTCGGTGCGCTGAACGTCGCATCCCATCCGGCCCGATGCTCCATAGAGCGCACCGTCTCGCCGCGCTCATTCTTGTATTCCCGCGCTGCCTGATGCCGCACAAACTGCTCGCCGGTCGTCTGGATGCTGGCCCTCGGAGAGCCGCGCGAACTGCTGCTCGTTCACCTCGCCGGTCAATCCCCACCGCTCGGCAAGCTGGCCCTGCCACTCGCCGCGCACACGCTCGCCCTCCGTGTAGTAGTTCTCCTTCGCGTTGGCGAACTCCTGCTTGTGATACGCCTGAGCCTGTCCCGAGCTGATAGGTTTCGAGATCGTCACCATGTTCGTCTACTCGAAGTAAGGATGTTGCTCGTTCACCTGGGCGGGCTGTTGCTCCTGCTGCTTTTGCGGCCTTCGGCGGCTTCCTTTGCGGAGCCATCTGCGCGACCTCGGGCTGCGGCGCTACGACTATCGGCTCCGGCTTTGCTGTTACGGGCGACGGCACAGCCGTCGTCATCTTTCGCTCGATGTACTTCTCCGCATGGCCCTCCAGCTCCAGGTACGGGAAGCGCATCCGCACGACGAGATTGCCGTGCTTCAGATAGCCATGCAGCGGATCAAGCCCCGCCGACCTCCGACGCCATGACCAGCGGCTCCCGCGTGATGTCCCGCGCCTCGCTTTCCGACTTCCGGCCCACGGGAACTGCCCATGCGTCCGCGTCTCCCGGAACCGCTCGATCTCTACCTCGCCGATGGCCTTCGATATCCACTCCGACGCATGAGGCTCGCTCGTCTTGAGGAAGATCTTCGTCGCCGGTTGGCGACAGCATCGCCTCCGCAACATGGCCGTACAGGGCCTCCACCTGGGCCTTCCCCTGGAAGCCCAGCACCATCGGATTGTTCGATTTCCTGTTCTCCGTGACTGCCGTCGTGAGCTGCGGCAACCGCTGCAAGCTGGCCAGCTCGTCCAGCACGAACCACGTCTTGCGCTTCGTCGATTCCTCATTCATCAGCCGCAACACGAGCAGGTCAAGCCACAGGCTCACCAGCGGCCGCATCCTCTCCCGCATCGTCGCCTTCGACGTAAGGAACACCCATCCCTTGCGCTCCTTTGCCCACTCGACCGTGTTCCACCGGCGCGTCGTTTCAGACTCTTTCGGGCAGCAGCTTGAACGCATCCGCCACCATGTTCAGCGAGCCCAGAACGCCGCTCCGCTGGTTCGCCGCGCCCTTGTCGATCATCGCCGCAAGCTCCGTTCCTTCCACCCGCTTGTCGATCTCGTCCGCATTGCTCATCCAGTAGGTAAGCTCCTGCGGCGTCGGTTTCAGATTGATCAAGTGAGCGAAGATTTTCCTCGGCGCTTCGACGAAGAACCGGTTCTCCCGGCCCTGATCCGGGAACAGCGAAGCGGCTAAGGTAAGGGCCTCCGCCTCGTGCGGAACCTCGTCGCCCGGACTCCAGAACGGACACCGCGCGTCCATCGGATTCAGGATCACGTCGCCCCGCGCCTCGTTGTAAAACTGCGGCAGATACTCCATCGCCGGGTCGTACACGATAGCCGCTTCGCCGCGCTCCCATATCTGCGAGAGAAGCTGCCGGATCGCCGCCGATTTGCCCGTCCCGCTGTCGCCCACGATAAGGAAGTGCATCGCCTCCCGGTCGCGCGGGACACGCGCCCAGCGGCTAAGGTCTTTATGGAAGGTCTTGTCCCACCAGCCGATCTCTTCATTGATGAACGACACCCCGTCCGGCAGTTGCACACGCATCACCTTTCGACCGGCCCAGCTTCTCGTTGAACTCCGCCGTCGTCACCAGCTCCGGCCCGCGCAACCGCCGCCCATGCTTGTACAGCATCCGCCGCGCCCGGTCCTTCGGAACCGCCACGAACAGCGCCAGACACGAAGAACGCCAGCGAGTCGCCTAGACCGGCTTCTGGTAGAATCCCAGCTCCCGATATTGGCGTACACGGCCTCGCCCATCACCCGGTGCAGCCCACGGTCGTTGAACGTCCCCGTCACCCAGGTCAGCCGCGCGATGCCGTCCTTCACGCCCTCGTCGGTCAGCCGGTATCCCGGCCTCCCGTCCAGCGCCGGAACCTGCTCGATCTCGTCGCCGATCACGAGCCGCTGGCCCTTCGCCGACCACCGCCTCCAGCAGCGTGTACTTGCTCGCCGACGTCGCCGATGCTTTGCCCCGCGCTCCGCTCTTCAGGTAGTCCGACAGGTACAGCCGCTCGGCGGCTGTCCAGCTCCGCTCGTACTCCAGCGTCAGCATCCCGGCGAAGAACACGAACGTCAGCAGGATCGCCGTCCACGTCCACACCGGCGTCCGGCTCGGCCACTTCTTGCTGTACTCCTTGCGTCCCCATTCCGCCATGCTCAGCCCTCCTCCGGTTCCGTCTCTGCCGTCGTTCCGCCGCCGTCTCCGGCTCCGGCACGGTCGCCTGGCCGCCGCCCGAACCGCCGCCATGCGCTCCCGCGCCCGCTCGATCTTCGATCCCGTCCGCCCGCTCGATCAGCCCGCGCATCTCCGGCTCCGGCATCGGCTCACCCTTCGCCGCCCGGAAGTGGAGATTGAGAAGCAGCGACCGCAGGGCCAGGATTTCGCCCAGCGCAACCTCGCCGGAGTCCGGGCCGGACTCCAGCCGGCGCGGACAGCAACGCCTCCCGAACCCACTCGCGCCAGCCGCATCCCGGCTCCACGCGCACGTTCCTCCAGCAAGGCGAACTCCGCCTCGCTGACTTTGGTGCCGACTGATTTTGTCCGTAAGGGCGGCTTCATGCTGCACCGCCGAGAGGATTTCGGAGAGGCCACACGCCGCCCGTGCGTCGCTTGGAACGACAGCAGGGGGCCGGAGGCAGGCTAAGGGGTTGATGCTCATATGGTTCCCCTTCAGCAACGTGCGCTCACTCCCTAGCGCAGCCGCGCCGCGGAGCATTTTCTCGTTAGATGCCTGTTTTTTCTGCGAGTTATCCTTCAGCAACTTCCGGTTACTCTACAGCTCCCGTTCCGGGGTGACGTGTCACCCTTAATCCGCTGCGTAGCAGCGTAAGCTTTTGTAGACGCTGCACACTGGCGATGAAAGAAGGTGATGGCGGGATGCCGACTCTGTTTTTCTCCTATTCCCATCAGGACGAGAGGTTACGCGATCTGCTCGAAGTCCACTTGGCAGGCCTGAAGCGCCAGGGTGTCATTTCGACATGGCACGACCGGCGCATCTCGGCTGGTACGGAGCTGGGCAACGCCATCGACCAGAATCTGAACGAAGCGGATGTGATTCTTCTGCTCATCAGCCCGGACTTCATCAATTCGGACTATTGCTACGAGCGCGAGATGTTGCGAGCGATGGAGCGCCACGACCGACTTGAGGCAAGGGTCATTCCCATTATCCTGCGACCATGCGACTGGCACAGCCTACCGTTCGGGAAGCTATTGGCCGCACCGAAGGACGGCAAACCTGTCACCAAATGGGCGGATCAAGACGACGCCTTTCTGGACATCGTGACGGCTATCAAAGATGCGCTCAAGGAACTCGGAAAGGCCAGCCCATCCGCTAGCTCCCGCCGGACCGAATCTTCAGCAACCCCCACAAGCTCTGCGGCACCGATCCGTTCCAGCAACCTCCGAATTCGTAAGCAGTTTTCCGATCTCGACCGAGACACCTTCCGGCACGAAGGATTCGACTTTATCGCCAAGTTCTTCGAAGCGTCTCTGCTTGAGATCGCCAACCGCAATCCAGGTTTAGCCCAACGCTTTCAACGGGTGGACGCGAACCATTTCACGGCATCTCTTTATCAAAATGGAGAGAAGGTTTGCAGAGGGTCTGCCTCCGTCGGTGGAGGACACATGGGCTCCGACAGCATTCAATATTCGATGACCGATACGCCACGCGACGGGGGAATGAACGAAGCCGTTTACGTGAAGAACGACGATCAAACTCTTTACTTCGAACCCCTCGGCATGCAGTCCTACGGAAACAGAGATAAGCAGAAGCTGACACCGCAAGGCGCTGCCGAGTTCTTCTGGGACTTGTTCATCCGCCCACTTCAGTGAGGCAACCTGATTGATCGGTACCGTTACGCCGCTTCATGAGAACAGCGACCACCCGCTAAAGATAGCTTTGCACCAACGCGCAGCCGGCGAGCGGAGGCCGGACGGCTGGAAGAGGGTGCAGGGAGAAACCCGCAGGGTGTCTCCCTGCCGCCGGGCTCAGGCAGACGGGAGCGCTTGCGCCTCCCGCCTTCCTTGAGCATTGACGACTAGTTTTCAGGCTGCTATGTCCGCTGGTTGCGGTTCCTCTACTCGGTCCTCTGCGCCTACTTGCGCAGGCGGTTCCAGAGCCGCAAGGATGACACTGGCGGTCTCCTGAATGACTTCCAAGCTCTCGGCCAAGAGGGACGCGTTGCCGTGGTAGAGGCTGATGTAATCCGCCGATGCGGTTCCGCTTACCAAACCAACGGCCTTACCGACAACAAAGGCGACGGCTTCGGCTTCTGTCTCGCGCACGGTCTTGGTGGTCGCTGTCCGGCGCTCCGTCTTATGCAGGAGTTCATGCGCCGTCTCGTGAACGAGGGTCGAAAACTCTTCTGCCTTGGACTGTCCAGGCAGGATGGCGATGCGTCCGCCGTAGCTCATGCCGAGGGCTGGCGCGATGTTGGAGTTGTAGACAAGCTGGATTCCCTTGGACTTCACGAACGCGGCCAAGCGGTCGATGTTCTCTCCTGGGTCGCCGCTAACCTCGTGCAGGGCGGGAAGCTCTACGCCGTCCGTCTGCGAAACGTCGAAGACGTAGGCGTTGCGGAAGCCGAGCAAGACCCGCTCGTTCTGCTTGGTGATGTCTTTCTGGGCTTCCTCCTCCTTCTTGCGATGAACGCCGACAATGGGGGCGAGAATACGGATGCCTTTCTGTCCGGCCTTCACGCTGCGGCCAAGGTTCTTCCAAGTCCAGAATCCAGCGACGCGGGTCGCGGTGGGCATCTGCCGCGCGATCTCCAGCACGTTTCCAAAGCTGTAGTTATGGAAACGGCTCATGGCGGTGAGGTAGTTGGTGAGGGCTTCGGAGTGTCCAGCTTCCAACTGCTCAATCAAGAGCTTGATGTTGGCTGCAACGAGTTCTTGCTTGGTGGTTGGCTTCTTGCTGTCGATTGCGGTAACGGTGTTGGCTTGGCTGCTCATGGTGTCTTCTCCTTGGTGTTTGGCTTTTGCACGTCCGCGTTGAAACGCGGCATGTACATGCCGAACGCCACCTGGCGAAGGCGGGGGTAGCAAGCGTCAAGGGGAGGGGTATCTCCCACCCTTGGAGAGGGAGCCGAAGGCGGAACGGAAAGGGCGAAGCGCAGCGAAGGTCTGCACAAGCGAAGCGCGGAAGACTGCGGGAAACCCCTTGACGCGCGCGAGGGGGCGGAGCCCACTAGCGAGGTCTGGTTTCCTTATCGCGTGCGAGGCAGCGCCAGACTTACAGGGTGGGCGTTGCGGGCGGGAAAGGCCCGGAAAGGAGGGTGACGGAAGACGCGAAGCGGCTGCAGTGAGGGAGGATGCTTCCTCCCAAACATTGCACCCCGCTTGTGGCGTTCAGCACCTCGTCGTAATCGGCCATGTATATTTCCGCGTCAGCGCAACGGTTCTCCATGGACACACGCGAACAAGACCATCTTCAACGCTAATCAGCGCTTTGCAGTGATAGGCCGAAGGATGAGCTGAAAAAGTTTGTAGCCGTTGCTGAAAACCTCGGTATCGAAACGCCACGGCATCTGCCCTTCCCGATCGATCTTCATCTCCTTCTCGACGACCTGGCCTGGACGAAGGTAGAGGTGAGGTTCATAGATATCCGTGGCACTGCAAGTTTCCTCGCTCAAGCTCAAGCTGCTGAAGAAAAGCTTCCGAAAGGCCGGGGATGTAATCGTGTAATGTATCCGGTACTGATCATCGTCGATGTAGGTTTCGGCTGGCTGCGAGACCTTATCGTAGACAACGAGAGCAAGCGGCAGGATGTGCTTTTCTGTGTACCGGCGCAGGCCAGCTTCAAATGAAGCTCCGAACTTCGGAGCCAAGTCGAGGACAGAATGTACGGAAGTGTTCATGGCCAGCGCCTCTTCCGAAAACCGATTGCCTTGAAATAATAGTTCGGCGGCAAGTCGATTGGCTTCGCCCTCAAAGCGGGATTTGGTCCACCAGCTCAGGGTTCTATCGTCATCTGCGAAGAGCTCTTCCTGATGTTCGGGGAGTATGAAATGTCCAATTTCATGGAAGATGCTAAAACGCGTTCGGGCCTCGGCCATCCCTGAATGCGTGGCAACAATACGATCCTTAGGGCTCAACATCGCCCTCAAGTTATGAGGGAGATCACTTGATCCGGCCACTCCACCTAGTTCCCGAGCAAAGTCAAACGTGAGTTGCTCAAGCTTTAGGTATCCAAGGAGCTTCGCAGGATTTGTAGGAAGCACGCCAGCTGCACCTGCTTCGATCAGAAGCGTTTCCACAATTTCTTCGTGAGGTATCGGCCCGAAGGAACTATCGCTTATCCGAAGCTTTGGCATCGCTGATGGCCTTGATCCTCTCTGCGATCTTTGACCGAACTGCATTAGGAATGTCGAAGTCGGCGTGAGCTACGGTTTTTTGTTCGGCGTATTCGCTGGTTCTTAAAGCCTCAAGCCACCCTCTGGCAGCGTCGGTCGAACGAAGCTCCGGACAAGGTGTCGAGTGGAAGTAGCTCATAGGAACAGCAAAGAAGTCGGCCAATCGTTTCAGAACCTGCCCTCGGGGAATGTTGTCCTGGTTCTCCAGTGTCGAGTACGTCGTGACGGGCATCTCCAAAAGGCCAGCAACTTCCCTTTGAGAACGATCCCCTCTGAGACGACGCAAGCGATCTCCAAAATTTGGCATCAGGAACGCCTCCTGGTCCATAAAAGCTCGATCATTCCCCTAGTTTCGCACGAATGGAGTCGTCGGCGAGGTCTTTAGGCATGTTCCTACGAAAAAACTGTAACAACATACGAAAAATCCGTTGCTTTTATTGGCGTGCTCGTATACAAATTTGGTAGCCGCCCAGGGGCGACTTCGGAGGAAGCATGGAACATGGAGAAGCATCACATAGCGGGTTTATGGTTCGGATCAACGGCGAGGAAATCAATTTCGAAGCTGATCGCGCGACGGGTGAAGAAGTGAAAACGCGCGCCCGGCGTCACGGTTTGGAGATCCGAGAGGATTTTGAACTGTCTGAGGAGACCGGGAACGGACCTGCGAAGCATATCGCCGATACGGAAATCGTGGAACTTCGGCACGGCTTGATCCTGCTCGCAGTGCCGCCACTCCTTGAAATCCGGGTGAATGGCACTTCCGTCACATTCCACCGGCATCGCGCAACGGGCATGGAGATCAAAGAGAGCGCGATCGAGCAAGGGCTGCCAATTCAGAAAAACTTCCGGCTCGTCGAGGTGCACGAGGGGCGTGAAATCGATGTGGCAGATGAAGAGATCATCGAACTTCACCGGCGTGAGGTCTTCCTCGCACTCGCCTCCGAGGTGTCGATCCTGGTTAACAAGAAGGTCGTGAAGGTGAGCGGACATCACGCAAATGGCCTGGAGATCAAGCAGGCAGCTATCGCCGAAGGAGTGAGCATCAAGCTTGACTTCAACCTCTTCAAGATCAAGGAAGACGGCAGTCTGTCCCCTGTACAGGACCACGAGAAGATCCGGCTGCATGATGGTGAGCGGTTCTCGGCAACGGCCCCGGACGACTCCTCGGATGGTCGATAACGATGACCGCAGAGGTGAGTTTAGCCATCGAGGAGTTGAGGGCCGCATTCCCAGGCGGGCAGGTGTCCGCCGAAGCTGAGGCGCAGGGGGGAGCCTATGTAACCGTCACTGGCTTGGATTTTGGTGCCTCGTACAATCCATCAACGACGTGGATCGGATTTTTGATCGGTTTCCAGTATCCCCGCGCTGATGTCTACCCCCATTTCATGGACCCCTCCGTAAAGCGCGTCGATGGTCAAGCGCACGGAGTCAGCTTCCAGCTTAGTCAGAAGTGGCGCGACAAGGATGCCATCCAGGTTTCGCGTCGGTCAAACCGACTCGACCCGACCGTCGACACAGCTGCGACCAAACTTGCCAAGGTTCTCGAATGGGTGCGGACACGATGAATGGTCCATTTTCAGTCACTATCACAGATACGCTTTTCCGAGATCTCCACGCGCATCTCTTTCCTGGGGATAACGATGAGCACGCTGCAGTTTTGATCGCAGGCATTTCGGAGACGCCACGTGGAACCCGATTTCTGATCCGTGAAGTCATCCCAGCAGTCTTCGGTCGCGATTATGTCCCTGGCACGCGAGGCTACCGTGCCCTGACGGCCCGGTTTGTGGCAGAAATGGCGAATCGGTGTGATAACGAGCGTCTCTGCTATCTCCCTGTTCACTGTCATCCTGGCGGCGGCCCGGTTCGCTTCTCATCCGATGATCTGGCGTCTCACGAACGTGGCTACCCAGCCATCCTTGAGATCACGCAGGGGGGACCTGTTGTACCCCTCGTCTTTTCCCGCGATGCGGTTGCCGGCACAGTCTGGACGCAGACGGGTCGATATCCAATCTCTCATATGACGGTCGTAGGACCGCAAGTTCGATATATCACCTCTGATGGCGCACGAAAGTTGAAATCGGCAAGATCGCATAAAGACTATGACCGGCAAACTCGCCTCTTCGGCGCAGCTGGGCAGGAGATCCTGGCTGGCCTCAAGGTAGGAATTATCGGCCTGGGTGGCGGTGGATCACTTGTTAACGAATGGATCGCTCGCCTTGGCATTGGTCATATTGTGGCCGTGGATTTCGATAAGGTAGACGTGACAAACCTCACCCGGATCGTAGGGGCGACTCGCGGGGACGCACGAACCTGGCTTGTAGGCAGCTCGATTCGTTTTCTTGCAAAGCTAGGAAGGCGTTGGGCCAGCGAAAAGACCGAGGTGGCCCGACGCGTAGCCAAACTCGCGAACCCTTCCGTTCAGTTTAAGGCCATCGTAGGCAGCGTTGTGGATGAGGTGGTCGCCGAGAGCTTGAGGGATGTAGATTTCCTTTTCCTAGCGACAGACTCAATTCAAAGCCGTCTAGTGTTCAACGCGCTGGTGCAGCAGTACCTCATCCCAGGCATGCAGATCGGGGCGAAGGTTTCTGCAGACCGGGCGACCGGGAAGATTACGAACATCTTTACCGCGACGCGCCCAGTACTTCCGGGTCAAGGCCAAGGCTGCCTGGAGTGCAATGATCTGATCCCTCCCGACAGGCTCCAGCTGGAATCGCTCAGCGTGGAAGAAAGACGTTCTCAAGCCTATATCGACGATGCGGAAGTTCACGAGCCGAGTGTGATCACGCTGAATGTACTATCGGCCGCACAAGCGGTGAACGACCTCATGATGATGTTCACCGGATTGTTCGACGCTGACGTGTCTCTGCGGTATCAGATGAACTTCGTTCGAGAGAGAACACTCCGACCGGTTGAGCACGCTACGAAATGTCATTGCCTCGATTGCAGCACTCACAGCAAGAGCCGATTTGCACGTGGCGATCGTTCTAGGCTTCCGTGTCGCCCCAAATAGAGCTACTTGTTGTCGCAACCACATACAGCACCGTCGGAGGACTTATGAAAGAACAGGTATGAGATCAGAAGTTCGTACAACGGACGCTGGCGGATTTGATTATGCACGACTACGAGGAGGCCTAAATGGCAGTTCGTTTCTATACAAGTGATCCACGAGCTCTCCTCGAAGCCATCTACAAGGGCATCGACTGCGGCCATGTTGCAACTTGGGCGTATGACAAAGACGGCGATTTCAGCCATTCACCGGATCAATGGAAAGGCCTGGCATGGCTCAAGCCGAGTGTGGAAACTGACAGCCTTCTATTAACCATTCTGCCACCGCAAGGGAAGAACCTCAGCGTTCTAGCCTATGCGGTATACCATGGGCGTTTCGTCGAGATGGTACTGAATCACTTCGACAAATTCTTCAGTGCTTCTTACGTTTCAGCATTAGCCATGCATACGCTCGGGGATGTAATTACAGGAAATAGCTAGCAACAGACAATGCAACCAACGACACCATTTCATAACGCACGGACGACGCCGAAGCGAAGGCATAATCGGCGGAGGGAATAGTAATCAGAAAGGGACACAATGGCGGATGCTCAAATCACCTGCATCAACAAGCAGCCACGAACAAATCCACATGAGGGGATCACGTATCTCGGTGGTGCCAATTGGAAGTGGACGCGGCAGCAAGTAATCACTTCAATAGAACAGCGAACGAATACATTCTATACCATGGTAGCCGGAAAACGGGCAGACGTTGGAATCGTCGACGGTCCCAACGGGAAGTATGTGAGGACACATGCTGACGGATACTACAACGACAACCTGCTCGCTCTTCCAGAATGTCCTTGAGGTCTGCCTAAATCCGATCAGACATCCAACATTGCACTCGCTGAAACAACGCGGGTCCTTGATTCTTCGCGTAAGACCGGGTCGCAACCCGGCTGCCTTCCTCAAGATGGCAAGTAGGGTGTTCATGCCGTCCCCTCCGCAAGCTCCGGTTCCGGAGCTAACTTCTCCCGCTCGTTCTCAGTGGGCGGCTCCAGGACGGTAAGAATGAGGCTAACGGTTTGCTGAATAACTTCCAAGCTCTCGGCTAGGTGTGTTCGAATTGGACTTCGCCTATGAGCTGAACTTCACGACGACTTGGAGAGACAAATGATCGGACACCTCAAAATTGGTCGAACAGCGAATTTCTATAAACGCAAGAAAGTCTTTTCAGATAACGCTATATCGCAGCTCTTCACGACCGTGCGTCGCAACTCAACCGAACCATCCAGAAACCTCTTCCGCGAAGTCCGTACTGCCTCTGGAGAGGCAAGATATTCGGTCATCTGTTTCGACTTTGCACGCCAGCCTTCTTTTCTGAGACCGGAAGCCGATGTCTGGGAACGGATTTACGGATTTCTCCTCATCATTGAAAAGGAGGACTTAGTCGCAGTCCTGAAGTCGGGGCTGGATCTCCCTTCCGAGTTCAAAAGCAGCCATCTGGAAAAGCTTGCGGGCCATCAGATCGAGATTGCCATCGCGCAGGAAAGTGCGGTCTTTGAGAAGCTGCGCCTCAGAAACATGTCCACATCACGATTCGCTCTGCGTTCGAAGACTTTGGAGGCGAACAATCTCGAAAACACGGTGCCGGTTTCAAGCGCCAGCCGTTACGTTCCCCAGGCATACACAGTTAGCCGGCAAGATGGCAATTATTCGGCTACCCCCAATACAGGAAGGATTTCGAACCAGAACGAGCGTACTGGTCTGGAGGAGATCGTTGATTGGGCGGGAGAAATGATCGATGCCCTCAAAGCTGAGCAGGGCCAAACTGCCGCCTTCATCAAGAATTTCGCTCGCCCTGTTTCTTTTTCTGATATCCCGGCCACAACGCACCCGACCTTTTTGGCGTTTGATGTTGGCTCGCTCGGGGAAGCGTTCTACGGCGAAGACGCACGTTATCGGTTGGTGCGAAAGCAAAATGACGGATTCGTGGAAGTCACGCGGCAAGCAAGTGACGCCATCTTCGACGATCTGGATGAAAACTTCGCAATCGGTGCGGTCACGGATGAATATCCAATCTTGGACCCGGAAAACGGTTCTGAATGCGGAAGCGTCGCCATCCGCAAGACACGGATCGGGCTGCCGGGATTCACGAGGCAATTGCTTGGCGACATCTACGTCGAGGATCTGTCGGGAGATGGTGGTGAAGACCCGAAGCGCAAGCTCTTCTCTCGTTTTCTCGACCAGGAAGATAGGTTTATCCTTCTGTTCAGCGACCTATCGCTCGCATACATCGAAGGTGCATTGTTTCGAGATGACGCGATCCTCGCGGGCGGGGCGACGTTTATGGCTCATCTTCAGAGCTGGGACGCTCTGGCTGCGGCGACTGATGAGAAGGGGAACTTCACTCAGGCACAGACAGAGTTCGACGAGCACTCAGTCTTCCGCATTGTTGTGGATGAGGTCACGGACGAAGCCGACATCCTGTTGTGTGACGACCTTTCCGATGAATGGGCTGATTTTATCGCTGTGAATACTGCCTCTCATCCTCCGACGGTCAGTTTCTATCATGCGAAGCATGGTGAACGATCGTTGGGAGCGTCCGGATTCCACATCTCCGTTTCGCAAGCAATAAAGAACCTCGGAAGGATGACGATGCCGGAAGATGTTATGGAAACGAAGTACCGGGGATGGGATCGAAACTACGCGGGAGATGATGTCGAGTCTTCCATTGCCCGGATCGTACGCGGTGGAACGCGGCGGAACGTTGAAGACGGCATCAATCTACTCCGGACAGCTCCCGATCTGGTGAAGCGCGTTTATATTGTCACGTCCTCGCTCAGTCGAGCCGCGGTTGCGGCTGTCTTTGCCAATGCGGCTCGGGGTGTACAGCCGAGACCTCACTTCGTGCAGTTGTACTGGCTTCTGATGACGTACTTCTCGGCGTGTGCGGAAGTAGGAGTGGTGGGTTACGTGATCTGCCAACCGTAGTGCCTCGTTATGAAGTTGATCATGAACGAGCCGCTGTCGTGGTGGTGGGTTCTGGTCTCTGTCGTGCCTGCAGAGCAAGATTTATTTGTGCGGGTGGGAAAGCGTGTCGGTGGATAGGGCAAAAGCTGTGAAAGCAGGACCGATATTCTAGGCGGATTTGACCTGCATGACGGCACGGCGAATGCCGAGTGCTTCGGATAGACCGCAGTCACAGTCCAACGCCAGCTTGTAAAACTCTTCGGCCTTGTTTCCTGAATCGCCAGCCAGTCCGCGAGTCGCTTTTCGCGATAATTTCGACAGCACATCGTGGTCACGCATTTCATCTGCGGCAATTTCCGCAAATTGGTCGATGATGGGACGCGGCAGGTCCGCACCATTAATGAAATAGAGGAGATATTTCCAGAAGTGCGGATGCTCGTACATCGCATCGTCTGTGTGAGCGTTGCGAAGGAACAGTTCTCGTTTTGAGGCCCGGTTATTTGAAGGGTTGTAGGTTTCGTCAGCGAAATAACGCAGCCGCTGCTCTGGAATCGCGTGACGTTCCACCAGGCAACGAAACAGTTCTCGTGAGGCCACGCCAGCAAGCCGAACTCGCTGGTAATCGTGATCCACACCCAGCAGGCGTTCTGCTTCTGAAACCTGGGCATAAAGCGCTGTTTCGGAATCAGTGAGTTCAATCTGACCGACCATGTCTATGAGAATAACGAAAGAACCGCCTTGGCACACCGGCGAATCCAGTTGAGAATTCTCTTCCATAAGAATCGCCAACTCCAACGAGCCCGCGGAGGCTGCCATCCCAAGACGGGGCCTACGTGCACGGAAACGCCCCGGGCAAATGTTTCCTGCTGGTAGGGTGATCCCCGATAAAGAATCGCGGCGCATGTCTCGGAAAGAATCCGATAGATGTTGTTGTCGGTTGCGCAACTGTATAGAAGCGCTACACTGAAACGCTTCTTTGCATAAGTAGCTACCACCGTCGTGTAGAGTGCTCGGTTATCTGGCTCGTTAACTTCGACGCTCCACCCCGCGTCGCGCAGTGGCCGAACCAGATCGTTCATACACTCTTCAGAAAGTACGGCACTGCGAAGCGTGACACCATCATCGGCGGGCATCTCTGGAACTAACTGACCATGTTTCTGATAGACATCCAGTTCAATAACCTTGAGCTTCATCTGGACATCAGCTTGTAAACGCGCTTGCTGCCAAAGTAGGGTGCTGTCGGCATTCATTGCGGGCAGGCTGAATGAGACAGAGTGGCTCGAGTCGTACCAGGATTCGATTGCGGCCAAAGTCGTAAGCGCAACTAGCAATCGGCTGAAGTTGGCCTGATGCTGCCATGAGGAAGCCATCCCATGTGCAAACATGTGCCGGTTAAGCCACGTCAGCCCCTGATAGGAGTCTGTATTGCAGAAGAACAAGTCTTTGAGCCAGCGGCGAAACGTCTCAAAGGTAAAAACGCGCTCATCTTGCCCAAACAGGTATTCGACAGTTTTGTATGCGTCCGGCACCCACATCCTCTCGAAGTGGAGGTCAGCCGCAGTTCGAATGGCACGATTTATGGCGTGATCGATCTTGTCTGGAGCGGATGCGTCTGGGTTGAGATCCGTGACAATTCTGGTCAGACTTCCTTCGATTGCCGGAATGAGCGCGGCAATACTCGACGCCTTATACCCGCTGTAAAAGCCAAGATAAGCCTCCCTCGCTAAAGGAACAATTTCCTGAAGGCTTCTAGCAAGCGGCATTATTTGTGCGACACACACGGCCTTGAAGGCCAGCGTATAGAGCGTTGAGGTGTGGTAATCGAAAAGCTCGATAGCCCTTTGGTTCGTGGAATGCCTAACCGCCGACAACATCTCCTGAATTTCGCCCGTTGGCAGCCAGAGCGGAGCAAACCATTCCATCTTTTTCCATAAGAGAGCTTCTTCCTCCTTTGCCCTGCGCCGCATATCCCACGATGAATCCCCGGATTCGCTCCGTTTAGGAAAGCAAGCTTTTCCGTCGTCAACTTCCAATACGATGCTCGGCGTCGGATGGAACGGGCCAACATCACGTGCGATTGCTACCGGATTCGCTAGTCCCTTGCTGAGTGCCCATCCCACGATGAGTTCAGGCGTCAGGTCCTCAAGCGAAGGCTCATTAAGCGCTCGGAGCCAAATACCTTTGAATTTGCTATCGAGGTCGGTTGAAGACATAGTTGCCCCAAGGGAAAGATCGTTCCGCAGCATTCATTATCTGACGCTTCATATTCGACGGCTCTGTTCCCAAATATGAAGAGTTGAAGCAGAGTATGGCGACCCGCTAAGGAGATTCGCGTCGGTTTGTATGATCGCGATGGCAATGTCACAGTTGACTGCCGGTTCGGCGACAAGCGTCGGAATGCTGCTTATACTGTGTTTGTCGAACTCGGCGAGACCGTGATGAAGCTTCTGCCTCCTAAACAGTAGAAGCGCAGTTCAAGGTGTTCAATCCCAATATTTCCGAATGCAAGTAAACGAAGCGCTCACAGAACCTTCAAAGCTTTGAATAAGTTGGTTCGACTCGGCTATAGACATCCGCGATGTTTCGTATCGCTGTGAAGCGGGCTGGGTTTTCAGCATCCGCGATCGCCTGAAAATGCACCTTACCGCAATCGATTTTGCCCTGTTCCGATGGGCGGAGATTGCCGAATGCCGCCTTCGTCTCCAGCACAAAGTACAATCTCTCCTCTCCGTTGCGAGAGAGCAAAACTGCCCAATCCGGGTTGTAACTACCTAACGGCGTTGGCACGATAAACCAACCAGGGAGCTTCACATAAAGTTTCACTGCCTCGTTGTTTTCCAGTTCCTCAACGAACCTTCTTTCAATGTCAGAATCACAGACTGTCTGTTCATAGAGAGAACGCGCTGAGGGAACTAGGTTTGACAGATACCCGGTCAACTCTTCATGCAGGAACAGCTCTTGTGCGTATACGGAATCCGATAGCCGCAGGTATTGCACTCCATCCACAAGTGTTTGCCGCTTTGCCTGCTTGATTGCCCCGGCGACCTGGCGGATATATTCGTTGGGATTTCTCCTGAAATCGTGCAGCCTCCCTGATTCAGTAACGATACGGACAATGGTGCGCCGCAGCAGCTGCGTCTTATCCTGCAGTTCGGAAATCAGATCCGGCAACAGTGTTTGCTCGTGAACAATCACCTCGGGTGCCGAGGTTTTCGTTGCCGTTCCCACAACGCCTCCACGCGTGAGGTCGAGCGTGCCCACGGTTGTCTTGAACGTCGGCGGCGCGATAGGCAAGTCTCGGATCGACCGGGTGCAATTTCCGATGAGAATCTCTGGATCAAAGTGGACGCGATACGTCGATTTCGACTGGATCCGCTCCCAGAGTTGGCGAAACTCCTCGCTATTCAAAACAGCTTCACGCAGGCCAACCGTTTCGCGCTTCTTATCGGCATTTCGAATCACCAAACCGGTAGTGAGCTTCGTTAGCAGTTCTTCGATCGCACCCCGAACCTCCTCGAACTCCGCTGGGATCGTCAGCGCACGATCATCCAGTGCTTTTTTCAGCGCCTCGGTGACCTTACCTTTGGCATCGAGATAACCAGCTTCATGAAGCGCAGCCCAAAGGGCTCGCGACTTCTCTTCACCCAGTGCAGCGGGCTTGTCACCCTCCTTGCCGACCCGGATGACAGCAAACTGGAGTTGCTCGACAACTCCGAAACGGATCCCCGTTTCGTCCTGGATGTCTTTCTGTAGCTTCTCCGCGAAGCTCTGGTAATCCTCATTCGCGACCACCGTGAGTGTGTTCACATCAAAGCCGCGCACCCTCTCCCCGCCCTGGTTGACACAGAGCCTCAGGCCGCGACCGATTGTCTGGCGACGTTCGCGTTCCTGATTCATCTCGCGGAAAGCGCAGATCTGGAAAACATTTGGGTTGCCCAACCCTCCCGCAAAGCCGAGTGGCTGAAGATGAACTTAAGTGGCGTCTTTAGCTCCAGCAGTCGCGCCTTCTCTTTCATGATAAGGTTGTAGGTGTCGTTGTCGCGGCTCTCCTGAGAGGCGCTCTTCTTGAACTCCATCTCCTCAAAAGGAGTGTGAAGCTTCCGGTCGATGGAAAAATAACCGTTATGAACCTCTGCCGCAGCCGTCGTGATGTCTACTTCCTTGAACAACGTGTTGTAATCCGGATGTTTAGCGAATCGAGCGTACTCTTCCTCGAAGATCGTAGCGAGAGGTCCGGGCATCAGCCGATCACCGTCATAGCGGCGGTAGTCTTCTACCTTGCGGATAAAGAACAGGCTGAGCACCTTGATGCCCTGCGGACGCAGCCGTTTCTCCTTATCGAGATGTTCCTTGATGGTGCGGCGAATCATCGCGCGCGATAGCGAGATGTCGTCAACGTCGCCAAAGGTGGGCTCATCAAGGGTAAGAATCCGCGTCTCGCCCGGAGTTCGCAGCTCAATCGCATCAACGCTTCCAGGGATGTCGCGACTCTTTTTACGGATGCCGTCGATTACGTGCTCTGCATAGATAGAACGGCCCGTTGTCTGCTCCAGCTTTTCGTCGTGGTAAACCCAAAAGGTGTCTGGTTCTACCCCATTGAGAGTTTCACCATGCAGCTCCAATTCGGCGCGAATTGGCTTGTTCTTTTTTGCTTCAACGCGTAATAACTTTACATAAGGCCGATTATGGTCGTTCTCGCTAGTTAGCGAGGCCACTTCAATCTGCTTCACCAGCTTCCTGTTCGTATGCGTCTACGGCATCCAGTGCGTACACAGAATGACGCATTCTGCGCGCTTCCCGGATCGTGTGTCGCGGAGTAACGAAGTGTGCAAAGCGGATTCATCCTGCTGTAGCGCCTCCTTGCCGCGCCCATTCACACCGCCATCTACTCGACTGCGGTTCGTCCACAATTAGGGATGGGGGGTTGGTCTGCCGAATGAAATCGATCGGGCTGTCTGGCCGCCGGCCTGTTTCGGCTTTTTCGTTCGATTTATAAAGAGATATTAATGTCAGCCTTGTTGATCGAGCCGACGGTCACGATCATCACCTTGATCGTGGGCACGCGTGGCAAAGTCAATCACCTTGTTCATCTTGCTGAGTCGTAGACAAAGTATTCAGCACGAGCGTTGTATTTGCGGAAAAAGTGCTCTTCTGTGATCTTGACGCATCGTAGCGTGAAACACCCTCTTTGATGGCAACCGAAGGCACGACGATGATGAACTTCGTGAAACCGTAATCTGCTGGTTCAACTCGAAAATCGTACTCAAGTAGACGTAGGTCTTGCCTGTGCCCGTTTCCATCTCCAGCGTCGAAATCGCGAGAGCGTCAGAAACTCATCTGTCCTGCGGGATGCTGTTGCGCAGTTGGATATCGCGCAAGTTCTCCAGCAGGTAGTCATTGGGCTGTATGGCTCATCCTTGTTGCCGATGCCGAGGTCCGACTGTTGCATGCCTGGTTAGCTCCATCTGGTTTTCGGTCGGGGCATGGGTTACCGTAAACTCCGCGCGCGAAGATCTCCTGCCCGCGAAACAGGTCGCAGATCGCCATCGATGGCAGTGCGCTGGTGTGGCAGGTCTTCGTAGATCATTGCGCTAGAGGCTCCGTACGTCAGTCAGACCATGCTGCTTCAAGATCTCAGTCAGGTTGCTCTTCGTCACGTCGTCGACAAAGGCGGTATCGCGGAAGACGACCAGCGGAGGCTCGAACTTCGCCGGCTTCGCCTTGGGCGTCTCAGGATTCTCAGTCGGCGACGGCGCTAGTTCCTTGTGGAACTCGATGATGCCGTTTGCCAGTTCTTCCACGTCAGCCTCGGTGATGTGCGAATCCAGGCAGGTGATGAGGTCGCCGGTAGAGACAGCAAAAACCAGCTTCCCAGCTAAGTTGCGCTCGATGATGGATGTCGTCAGTTCAAGTCCACGCTTTAGCAGCAACTCGTAAAGGAGATCCTGTTCGGTTCGCTCCGGGAGGATATTGTCCACTTCCCCTATTAGACGTTGGGCATCGACCGGCAGTGTTGGGTCCCACGGGTGAACGCTGGTGGTATCAAGCTTGAAAACGCGGAAACCTAGGTCACCATGGAACATGGGAGCTTCAGACTTGATCTTATTACCGGCCCGGCGGAGTCTATCCTTTGTCAGCTGGGTGATTCTTTCGAGCACTTCACCTTGTGAAGCTGTATCGTCATCTTCGTCTTCATCATCTTTTGCTGCAACCAACTCCGGCAATTGAACAAGTATGAAATGGTAAGACTTACCCTGCGCGGCGCTATCGAAGATTGCGTGTCCAATCGAACCAGATCCGGCGAAGAAATCCAAAATCAAGTCGTCTTGTTCACATATGTAAGAGATGAATCGTGAAAGAACTCCTACGTCCTTGGGATAATCAAAGACCTCTTTCTCCATAAGACTTGTCAAAGCCTTAGAAGACGCTCTGCGGTCTTTGTAAAAGACAGATTTGGGTGCCCACGTTTCGTGTTCTCGCAGGTATGACTTTATCTTTATGCGCTTCTTCTTTGACGAGGGATAGCTGAGCCGATCTTCTGCATCTAGCTCAGCCATCTTGTCGCGACCGTAAGCCCACCCATTCGGGTGAGGTTTATATCCCTTCCAATCGAAAACAAGATTCGGTCTAGGGTTTGGACTTCTCAGATTATCTGGGAAATAGATGCCTCTCTGATCGACATAGGTAAAGTGATCATGTGCTTTGGATGGATGCTCTTCAGGAAGGCTCCCAAACCATTTCAGCAGATCCTTGTGAATCGCACTGTAATCATCTCCATGATGGATCCTGAGCTCGGTTTCTTTGTCATAAACCTCTCTCAGTCCATCCTTTGTTTCTCTCCATTTAGTCTTGCGCTCTCGCAATAATGGAAAGTTGCGGGCATAGACGATCGTGTAGTCGTGTCCAATCGAAATCATCTTTGCGTCGTTTTTGCGTCCACCGTCCCAGATGAATGTTCCGATGTAGTTTTCGGCGCCAAAAACGCTATCGAGCAGCAGCCGGGCGTTGTGTTGCTCGTGATCGTCTATCGCGATCAGGATGACTCCGTGTTCTTTGAGCAGAGTCCTGGCGAGCATCACGCGCGGATACAGCATATTCAACCAATCGGTGTGGAATCTGCCCGAGCTCTCGCTATTGCTCGAAAGTCTGACACCCTCTTTGTCAGTTTGCCCTGTGATCCGTTGGTAGTTTCCGATGCTGTCCTTGAAGTCGTCCTTGTACACGAAGTCGTTGCCCGTGTTGTACGGGGGGTCGATGTAGATCATCTTGACCTTGCCTGTATACGACTTCTGCAGCAGCTTGAGGACTTCGAGATTGTCGCCCTCAATCACGAGGTTTTTCGTCGTATCCCAGTCGACGGATTCCGCCGGAGCAGGGAGCAGAGTCCCAACAGAAGGCGTAAGCGCCAGCCGCCGCGCCGTACGCTTGCCGTACCAGTTCAGCCCGTATTTCTCCTCGCCGGTGGCGAGTTCACCACCAAGCAACTCTTGCAGAACGGCGAAGTCAATTCGGCACGATACCTTGCCGTCCGATCCTGTATCTTCCGTGACAGCCTCAGGAAAGAGATCGCGGAGACGCTCAATATTCTCAGCAATAAGGTCCGCGGAATGGCTCAATGGGTCGCTAGCGGTGATTTTTTCCAATGGGGACAGACCTCAAGAGATTTAGCAGGGTTAGTTTTCACAACAGCTCCTCGCCGTCAGCGAGGATGATGATATTGGACTCCAACACGTCCAGAAGCCCGGTGCGACGTTGCAGCAGTTGCTTGAGCGCAGTATTCCATTCTACTTTGCGACCCAGCTGCTTTTCACCTTTCAGACGGTTACGAAGGAACGTTTCTTCCCGCTGTAGGCGGGCCAGTTCCCTCTGCGCTTCCCGGTGTTGGTCAACCTGGGCGTCAGAAGAAAATACTGGCAGGATGGCGGCGCGCTGAAATCGCCTGAGCCAGCGGGCAGAATCGTATGCGACGAAGCGTGCCATCCAGGATGAGTAAGCCGCCCACATGGTACGGCTGGGTAAGGATAGTCCAGAAAGGGCGAGGCTGGGCAAAAGAACTTCCGACAGGTCGTGATCGGCACGCGGCCCGGTGAATGGGACGCTGCGAAGTTCTTCCAGCACGAACTTTCCAGCCTCACCAGTGAGTGTCCTTCGTTTATGCGCCAAGGAAAGACTGAGAGTCTCGGGCGTCTGCAGCAAGAGCAAAACGGGGTAAGGAACCACGCGATGGATAAGCTGAGTCATGCGTACCGAGGGGCGCTCGCTACGAGTCTGATTCCGCATCTGCACGCTTAGGACGGCGATTTCCAGGTATTCATGTGTATCGCTGACCGAAGCGGCCAGGCCGGACGAGGCAGGCTTGAGAGTTGCCAGCCAACGGAACTCCTCCAGATCATCACGCACCAGCTTCTTGTCCGCAGGTGTGGTACCTGGCTGAGATGTGAGCTGTTCGAGGAACAGCTTCTTCGGTACGCGTTGATCAAGCCGAGCTTCGGAAGGCAGTTGCAACGTCGCATACAGCGACTCGACGCTCAGAGTGGGCTTGGGGCTAGTCACGGGAAAGCACCACGATGGCCGCAATCACTTCATAATCTGCCATGCCGGCAAACTCGCCCTTCTGTGCGTGTGTTCCGCCCGCAGCGAAGAGACTAGCAATGGCGCGCTCTTCCCGTTTTCCGGTGATGTGGGCGATAGCCTTAGAAAGCAGATTCTGGTAGTGCTCCATGTATTGACCGGCGCCAGTCTTACGATCAAGGGCAGCCCAGGATTCTGCTTGTATCTGCGGTGGAGATTGCAGCGTGGCGCGTTTCAAGCGGTCCAATGTGTGCCGTATACGCGTGTACGGGATTGCAATCTCCCCGTCATCCTGGACGTAGACGAGGTAATAGGGAGCGAGTGGGTAGTCCGACTCATTCGCTTCCCGAGCAGACTCTGATTCGGCTTGTAAACAGAAGATAGCCCCTGCCACAAGTTCCGGAGGTTCGGCGAATACAGGCGCATAGATACCGAGATGCTGATGTGCGAGAATGTCGGGGTTGTCCTTCTGGAACTCAGCAAGATCGCGACGGAAATCGTTGAATGTTACGTCGGCAATCGAGATTCCGCCGGAGAGATCTTCAAGATCTAGGACGGCATTCTGCAAGCGGAGGAGCTGCTTACGGCGATACTCTAGGTCGTTCATGCCTTCACGGGTTTGCTGGCGGATGAGGTCTTCCTCTCCAGTGGCTGAGACATCGAGCAAAACCATGCGACCGCTAACGCGCTGCTCTAGTCCGATATATTCCTCAAGCTCCATATTTGGCCAGAAGTTAACGAGCTGAATGGCATTGTTCCGCGAACCAAGGCGATCTATACGACCGAAGCGCTGGATGATGCGAACCGGATTCCAGTGAATGTCATAGTTGATGACGGTGTCGCAATCCTGCAGATTCTGACCTTCCGAGATGCAGTCCGTGGCAATAAGCAGATCAACCTCGCCATCGGCATCGAATTCACGCGGACGTTCCTTGGAGCGTGGAGAGAACGCGGAGAGAATGCCCGAAAAGTCTGCACGCACGCGCGGGAGCGTCGAGCGATTATGCCCTGTGCCGGTAATGAGCGCAGACTCGATCTGAAGCTCGGCCTTGGCCCAGCTTGAGAGCTCCCGATAGAGGTAGTCAGCGGTATCAGCGAAGGCTGTGAAAAGAAGGATCTTGCGATTGCTGGCATTGAAAGGCCTGCGGCATTTGTCTGCGATAAAGGTCTTCAGTTCATACAGTTTGGCATCGTGCTCTGGCGCGATGCGGCGCGCTTCTTCCAGCATCAACGTCAGACGCTGGCGATCCTCATTCAGCTCCTGTGACCAGCGTATGCGATCGACATCGGACGACAACACTTTGATTTTTCTTCCAACGGTCAGGGAGTCTAGCGTGGCATCGTCAATGTCAACTTCTTCTTCGGAGATGTCTTCGACGGCGGCTTCCTGCCTATCGTGGCGGACGAGATGTCCTAGAAGGTCTTCCACGGCTACGAGCTGACGCTCAACTGTGAGAGCAAAGGAGACTACAGAACTCTCCATGCGCTTCAGCATGTTGACTCTCAACAGATGAATCAGACTCTCCTCCCGGTCGGTTTGGCGGAAGGTGCTCTCGCCACCACGAATCGATGTGGCGTAAAGTGCTTCGTATGCCGCTCGCTTGTTCGGCAGGACGTAGCGCATCAGCGCGTAGGCACTCAAGTTGAGTCTGCGGATCTCATCGTTGATGTCGCGAATCGGGGGAAACTGCCGCTGGCTATCCACGTCGGCCTTGATGTTCTTGGGTTCCAGTCGGACAGGGAATGTTCCGGATTCGTCGGTACCGTAATACTTCTGAATATGCTTGCGCGACCGGGCGATCGTCAGCAGGTCCAGAAGCTTGAAGTAATCAAAGCCGATCATGTCCATCAGCACCGATGCGGTTCGCTGTGGTTCTTCGAGTTTTAGCCACGAGTTGAATTGCGTCTGCGCACGGCGAAGCGTCGTCTCAATGCTCTCGATGCCCTGCGGTCGGAGTGCTTCATCGTCCCCTTCCGTGAGGAAGGCGATTTGGTTCTTCAAGTCAGCCAGCCGGTTGTTCACCGGAGTCGCAGAGAGCATCAGGACACGAGTCTTGACCCCACTCTGAATGATTCGCTTCATCAGATGGTCATAGCGAGTGTCGTGCTCGCGATGTGCGTTCCGGTTACGGAAATTGTGGGACTCGTCAATGACAACCAGATCATAGTTACCCCAGTTCACATGGGTTAGATCTATGTCACCTGAAACTCCGGTTTCACGGGAGAGGTCAGTATGATTCAACACGTCGTAATGAAACCGGTCATCGGCCAGCACATTACGGCGGTCATTGGAGCGGTAAAGTGTCCAGTTATCGCGGAGACGTTTTGGACAGAGAACCAGAACCCGGTTATTTCGAAGCTCGTAATACTTGATAACGGCAAGACCTTCAAATGTCTTGCCAAGTCCAACGCTGTCAGCGATGATGCAACCACCATAGCGCTCGATCTTATCGATAGCGCCGATAACAGCGTCACGCTGAAAACGGTAAAGCCGCTGCCATACAGCTGTGTTGCGAATTCCTGTGGCCGCGTTGATGATGGAGTCTTCGTCTAGAGGTCCATCCGACTCCGACAGCAGCCGGGTGAGGATGGCCGGATATAGTTGAGAAGCCTCTGCGTCTTTTGCAATCCCTTCAAGCACGCGGATAAGAGGGCCACTATTGCCCGAGGTAACAAACCTTTGCCACTGCAGATCAAACCAAGCTGATAAAGCTTTGGCTTCAGCTTCCGTGTCAGTGGTTTGCAGAATCGCGAGTGCGTTGACCTCTGTGATGCCTAACCCAGAGGTCGTGAAGGAACAATCTCCGCTGAAAGCTTGAAGCGGTACACCAGTCATACTTTTAACGACCGCAACTGATTGAAAGAAACTTGTATGCAACTCACATATCTTTGCCTTCTTACGCAAGAACTTGACACAGTCACTTGCGAGCCAACGAGTGACGAGACGATTTCTTTGTGAGCGATCCTCAGCGCTACCTAGCAGTTCATTTAGTGAAGAGGGCGAAAAGAGAAGGCGGAAAGCGTCTAACGATTCGAACTGTTGCCGGAGAGCGGCATAAGCAAACAACGAAAAGGCCGCCGAAGCCACATCTAGCGACACGCCCGAGGGAAGGCTGCGAAGTACATCGATGAGGCGGTCTGTACCTGTATTCGAGAGCAGTTTCACTTGTGAGGCCTCAAAAAGATTATGTCTGAATAAACGTCCGCTCGCATTCCGAATAAGAGGGTCCTATTTTTTCGCGGAGGATCCTAATCCAACTTCCCATTGCGCCAACATGAGGGACCCTACCTGACCGAATTCAGGATGGGTCTTGATATACAGCCTCAACACCGACGCAACCTCGGATATGGCATCAGCGATGCGTTCAAGGATGGTGTTGATTCTGGCAGGTGAGCCACCCATGCGAGTTTCGCCAAGACGCTGGAGGTCTTTGACGCTTGGCCAGCGGGTCGATCCATTCAAGGTGAGCGCCATGCTGTCTTTCGGCAGATAGACTGACGTTGTCACCAGATCATAGACAGGAGCGAGTCGTGCCTCGCCTTGAACATCGTCATAGACAATGCCGAAGTTTTTCAGGTGCGCATCTCCATTCCTCAAGGCGCAGTTGAGAGCAATAAGAGTGAAGAGACGCTCCGTATCGTCGACGAGATGCGATGAATTCGCAAACTGCGTAAAACGCTTCATGATCGACGTTTCGTAGCTGCCGCGATACTTCTCATCGGTGCGTCTGGCGTTCAGCACGCAAAAATCCTCGAAACCTCTATACGTGCCATCTTGACGTAAATCAAAGCGTTCGATCACAAGGGCATTCGCGTCTTCCGAAAGCCGATAGGGAGGCACCTCAAGCCCGCACGCTTTAGCAGCTTCGAGGCAGAAGTATTCATTCGCCGCGAGCTGCGGATACTCGTTCTGCTCCCAGAACTTAACGATGTGCGTTGCGCCTCGGTAGCTTTCAGAAAAGCTTTGGCCGGAACCCTCAAGCGCAGAGAATGCGGCTTCGTCTCTCACGAGGACCTTAGGCTGGACTCCACTGATACCGGAGAAGGCTGCGAACTTCTCAATGAGATAACGAAAGAGATCGCCACCGCGTCGATGCTCCAGAATTTCGTCTACCGATTGGAAGGGAACGTCTTCTTGAAGCTGCTCACGCTGACCGGTATACCTAATACGTCCCACTTGCGAACGCCCTACGACACCTAAGAGATCAAACTCGTCGAAGCTTCCTGTAGCTTTAGCAAACGCTAAGCGTAAACGTTCACGAAGCACGCCTTCGGGAAGATTCATTTCGAAGATTGGCGGCAATCCGAAACGAATGTCCCAGGATGGAAGACGAACCGGCATCGTCGCCGAGACAGCGCGCGAGGCAAGAGCCTCTGGAGCGTAGGCGAAGCTGCTGCCCCGGTCTCCTGACCGATCAAGCATCCCAGCTTCCTGCGAATCGGTCCAGACCTTAATCATGGCTTTCCTCGCTCATCAGCTCTTCCAGGGTCGGCCTGCTAGAGCTGGCCTACTGAATCCTCATTTCAAGGCCCAGCGCGGAAAGAATGTTGCTGATCTTCGTGTATCCCAACTCTCCCATGCGGCCATTTTCGAGAGCATCCAAGGTGGAGCGACCAACGTGTGCTTTCTTCGCAAGCGCGGCCTGGCTCAGTCCCAGCGCTTTACGCTTATGGGCTATTTGCTCTGCGATGGCGGATATAGGCAGCACAATTGCCTCAATATACAAGGCAATTGCGATGAAAGCAAGCATTTTGCCTAGTATATAAGGTCTGTTGCGGCTTTGACTTCAGGCACACGCTCGTGTGCAGAGGCGGCACCGGATCAAAGCGGGCCGGAGCGGCCCTGATCCGGTGCCAAAGCAAACCCGGATGCTTCCATCCGGGCAGAACAACTTACATCGCCTCCGCCAGCGAATGAGGCTCAACTCTACGAGGCTCTTTTTTGGCTAAGTCCTTCTTCGGACGAGGTTTCATCACATTGATCGCAGAAGCATCGAGCTGAGTCTTCAGGTGGGCCGCGTAGTATTTCTCGATCATCTCCACGCTGGTCCGGCAATTCTTTGCGATCTGGTAGATGTCAGCCCCTTCGAGAAGCCGCAAACAGATGTACGTGTGACGAAGGCTATAGGCAGTGCGCGGTCTGCCATCGCGGTCAACCCGAAGCTTCTCTTCCTCAAGAATCGCGTTGAACAGATCGCGCGACCACTTCGGAAACAGCAATTCCGTTGTTCCCGGCTGCTGCCACTCTCCGCTCTCTAACGAATCCTTGCGACTGCCCGCACGTCCCGGACCCGCCATCAGGACGCAGACGAGCCTTCAAGCGCTCGAACGGTCGCACAGCTCCGACCGTACTCTTGCAGAAGCCAATGCCCCTCTTACCTCGAACTTCGATCTCTAGGATTGTTTGGCCGCTTCCTTCGTCTTCAACGATCTTCACATCGCGGAACTGGAGACGCATCGCTTCATCGGGGCGAAGCCCTGTATTCGCGGAGAACAGAACATAGTCGTGAAGCTGTTCCGCTTCCCAGCGAAAGCGCGGCTGCTTCGGGTGCTGCGCCCGCTTGCGAGTCGCTTCGTAAAGCTGCTTGTACTCTTCCGGCGAAAACCATGCTCTGTGAGAAATCTTGGCCGACGCCCGATAGGGCGCGGACATATCCGGGAGATGTTCAATCCATCCGTGACGCAACGCCGTCTTGAAGATCTGGCGCAACGTCACGATCTCCTGGTGCATGGTGTTATGCGCGGGCGGCTTGCCGCGTAGCGCCTTCGATTCCTCAAGGCGATGGATGCGGTACTCGTTAATCGTGCCCGCAGTGATCTCAGGGAGAACCATGCTGCCAAAGAAAGGAACGAGATGGCCATTCGTACGCGCGTGCTGGCCGCGCGCGTAGGTTGCGTTCCGTTGTCCCTGCGTCATGATGTCGAACTCGCGCAGATACAACTTGGCCGCGTCCCGGAATGGTTTGCCGCTCTTTAGCTCGCCGTCGCGCAGCTTGCCCCGCAACTGCAAGTACCAGTCTTCCGCGAATTCCTTCGCTTTCGAGAGGCTGTCTTCTTTGGTCGTTGTGCGCCGGTTCTTCCCTGCCAAATAGGTCGCGCACTGCCAGCTAGAACTGTTCGGACGTTTGTAGACGTGAACCTTACCACCGAGGATGGTGTGATGTTCGGACATGCAGGAGCACCTCCCGACATCCAAAATACTACAAAAGTGTGGAAGAGTTGTGTAACGGAAATGGCGCTTCGCAGAATCACTATAAGACGTTTATTTTGAATAATTTGAGTGGGTATCAAGACGCTGTCTTGGACGATTTTGAGTCCGCTGCGTCTGCCAGTTCCGCCATCCCGGCGTAGTTGTCCTGCTGTGGGAACAGCCTCTTGGAAAGCGTCATCACGGTAGAACGTCGCGCGGCTGCAGCCTTCCAGGACAGCTTGGAGTATCGCACAGCCCGCAAAGTGCATTCAACCAAGACGGGAGCACGGCCTCTTCAACCCGAGCTCTGCCAATATCCTGAGCGCCGCCGCCGCTTTCTTCGATCGAAGGACTCATCACCGCAGATAGTTTCAAGAACCGGCGGGGATCACCAGGTATTGCTCCAGCTTGCCATCGGGCATCTCGTAGGTCGTCACTACCAGATTGTGCTCGGGCAGGTTGTGCTCGGCGAACCTGGCGCGGAAGACGCGGAAGGTCATGCCTCCGCGCTGCTCTTCATTCACCTGCTTGAACTCCGTCGGCGTGCCCAGCGGCTTCAGGCTGGAGGCGAAGTCGGCGATGGCCTCGGGCGAGAAGTACGCGTTCAAGTATGGCGTCAGTTGCGACCGGTCAAGTTCTCCGTTCTGCAGACCGGTGAAGATGGCCAGCGCGCGCGCTTCTGCCTTGGCGTCTTCCGGAGCGCCGGCGGGAGAAAGTAGAAGCCCGCCCACATCCTGGGCGATGGCGCCGGCCGCCGAAGAAGCGTCCTCGTTGGTCAGTACGGTCACGGCCGCCTTATCGTCGGGGTACACGGTGTTCATGGAGACGAAGCCCGACACTTCACCACTATGGGAAATGACACGGTGGCCGTTACGATCTCCCACCTCGACGCCCAGCCCATAGCCGGTGCCCTTTCCGTCCTTGAGCTTCACTTCGCGGAACATCTCGTCATAGGACGCGGGCTGGAGCAGCGAGCGATCGATGAGGCTGATGTTCCACAGCGCCAGATCGCGCGCCGGCATGGCCAACTCACCCGCGGCAAACATCCAGCCGAAGCCTTCGAGCGGCGAGGGCCGGAGCGGGCCGAGAGCGTGACGGTAATAGCCGATGGGATCGGTGGCGGGAAGGCGTGCCGCATCCTGGTTCAGCACGCCGGTCATGCCGAGCGGCTTGAACACGCGGGCGGTGAGCAGATCCATCAACTTCTGCCCACTGACGAGTTCGACGATACGGCCCGCGATCACGTAGTTCGTGTTCGAGTACTGCCACCGCGTTCCCGGATCGAAGTCCAGCGGCTTCTTGCCCCAGACATCGAGGATGTGCTGAGCCGTCGTCGGCACTTCCATGGAGGTCATGACGTAGTCTTCCGGCCAGAAGTCCTGGTACCCGGAGGTGTGCGAGAGCAGCATGCGCAGCGTGACCTCGTTCGCGCGGGTCAGATCCGGCAGGTACTTCGAGACCGGATCGTCGAGCTTGAGTTTGCCTTCTTCCTGCAGCAGCAGCATGGCCGCAGCGGTAAACTGCTTGCTCACCGAGCCGATCGAGTACTGCATGGCCGGAGTCGCGGCCAGCGGCGGATCGAGCCGGGCCTTGCCGTAAGCATGCACGTAGACGATCTGTCTGTTCTGGACCACGGCGATCGACGCACTGGGCACGCCCGTGGCCGCCAGCTGCTTCTCTGCCGCGGCATCGATGCGGGCCGCGGTCTCCGGCGGTAGCGGCGCAGCGCTTTGAGCAGGTGCGTGTGCGGGGATGAGGAGCAGGACAGCGAAAGGTGCGATGCGATGAAGCTGGAACATACGTGGAGCCTAGCAGGGAGGGGCGACGGCGTATAGCGCGTGAGGAATGTTGGCTACTGGCAGCTTGCCCCGAAATCTCAGGCCGATCTCATCGGAATCCCCCGAACGACCAGGTGTCTTTTTAGTTGAACTGCGGATGGGTGAGCTGGCAATTCGATTTCGAAATTGATCGTCTCTCCAAAGCAAACTGTTCACGTGTACTGCTGCATCCCCGATATCCGTCTCCGGAGTATGGCGAAGGTATCACAGGACGAGTGGCGCTTCCTGCACCACTTCGTTGTACGGCGTCATTGTCACGGAGGTGTGATGGCGTAGTGCATCGGAGGCTCCGTTGTGCCAGTTCCATCTCCAAACATTGCTGAGCCGGTTCGCTTAATGCGCGCCGGCGGGAGCTTTGCCAGGCTTGACCTTGCGGAAGAGCCACACCAGCAGGACGCAGAAGAAGGAGAGCAGCGCGGTCCAGCGGAAGATGTCCACAAAGGCCCAAAGACGCGCCTGCTGCCCGAGCTGCTGGTAGATCTGGCCCTGGGCTGCGCCGGCGGCGTTGGCGGGCGCGGTCTTGGTTCCCAGCACTCCGCTGAGCACGCGCATGCGCTGTTCAAACCAGTAGCCTGCTTGGGGCACGGAGGCCACGATCTGATGCTGGTGGAAGTCGCCCCGGCGTGTCAGCTCCGTCTGTGCGAGCGAGATGCCGATCGAGCCGCCGATATTGCGCAGCAGATTGAAGATGCCGCTGGCGTTGCCGATCTGTTCATTGGCCAGGGTGGCGTAGGCCTGCGTGGTGATGGGCACAAAGACGAAGGAGAGCGCGAAACCGGTGATGACGATCGGCCACAGTAGAGTGAGCGGACCGATCTCCAGGTTGACGTTGCCGAAGAATAGCGAGCAGACACCGAACACAATAAAGCCGAAGGAGAGCAGATACCGCGGGTCGATTTTGTTGCCGAGATAGCCGATAACCGGCATGCCGATGATGGAACCGATGCCGCGCGGCCCCACTACCAGCCCGGCGGTAAAGGCGGTATATCCCAGCAGTTCCTGATAGAAGAGCGGCAACACCGTGATGGTGGAGTAAATGGCGCAGCCCAGCATGAAGATGAGCAGACACCCGATGGCAAAGTTGCGGTCCTTCAGAATCTTCAGCACCACCAGCGGGGTCTTCTTGCGCCAGGAGTGAATGATGAACCAGGTCAGCGTGACCACGCACACGAAGACGGCATAGCGGACCCATGTGGCGCCGAACCAGTCATCCTCCTGTCCCTTGTCGAGCGTGACCTGCAGGCACCCCGTCCAGAGGGCGAGCAGCCCGAACCCCAGCCCGTCGAACCGGGTGGGCTTGGCGTTCTTGATATAAGGCGGATCGATGACGAAGCGGTTGATGAGGAAGACGGCAAGGATGCCGATGGGGATATTGATGTAGAAGGCGTATCGCCAGCTATAGGTATCGGTGAGCCAGCCACCCAGCGTGGGTCCGACCACCGGCGCCACCACCACGCCGAAAGCGAAAAAGGCCATGGCGGCTCCGCGCTTGGCCGGGGAAAGCTCTCCAGCAGGATGGATTGCGAGAGCGGCTGCAGTGCGCCCCCGCCTGCTCCCTGGACCACGCGGGCCATCAGCATGAGTCCGAGCGAGGGCGCCGCGCCGCAGAAGAACGATGCAATGGTGAAGATGATGACGCAGGTGATCAGGAAACGCTTGCGGCCGAATTTGAGGGAAAACCAGTTGGAGGCAGGCAGGAAGACGGCATTGGCCACCAGGTAGCTGGTCAGCACCCAGGTGGCCTCGTCATTCGAGGCCGACAGGCTACCGGCAATGTAGGGCAGCGCAACCGAGGCGATGGCGGTGTCCAGCACCTCCATAAAGGTGGCCAGCATGACCGAAATGGCCACGATCCAGGGGTTGACGCCGGGTTTGACCACCGCGATCTGCTGTCCTGGCATTGGTTCCGGTGCTCTGTCCTTTGAAGGACAGGATACAGGCGTGGGCAGGGGTCAGGGATCAGGTGTCAGGGGTTAGGGATCAGAGATCAGAGATAGGCGCCGTCAGGCCGTGAGGGATCCCGGGGTCGGGAATCAACAGTCAGCAGACAGGGCACGCCGGCCGTGAACTGTCATTCCCAGGCGGCGCATTACTGTGGTCCAAGCGGCGCAAAATTGTCATCCCGAGCGAAGTCGAGCAATCTGCTTCTCACATCCGCGTCCAGGAATCAAAGTGACTGCGCATCTGGAAATTCGCGATCGCCCCCTGACCCGCGGCCCCAGACGCGGCCCCCTGACCTACTGCTTGGTCAGCAGACCGACGCCGTGGTCGCCGTCGCAGTCTCCTCCGGCGATCGAATAGGCGGAGATCGTCAGTGTGGTGGCATCCGGGTTGAAGGTGCCGGACGCGGTAACGGTCGAGGTGACGGAGCCCTGCTGCTGGCTATAGACGGCGGAGAGCGTACTGCCGGTGACCAGACTGTCCGTGACTGCAGGGCTGGTGAAGCAGGAGTTGGCGGGGAAGGTCGCGCTGCCGGAGAGGTGGAACTGCCCGTTGGGGTCGGGTGCGGAGGTCTGGGTAAGCGTGGTGGAGACGGCTACAGTGGCTCCGGTGCTATCGCTAAAGTTGCCGCTATAGGTGCCCGAGATGGGTGTGTACATCGTGCCGGTGGCGCCCGCCGCGACCGTGGAGCAACCGCCGCCACTCACGGTCATGGTAGCCGCAGTGAGGGTTTTTCCGTCGCTTGAGACCTGGCCGGCCACTCTCCACGTCGCGCCGTTCACTGCCTGGGAGGTGAGTTGCAGCCGTCCCAGCGCATCGGTGGTACCGCTGACCGCGAGATAGCCGCTGCTGCCCAGGCACGCCGGAGCGGGCGAAAGGCGCAAGGTGCCGCTGATGGCTCCATTGACGGCACGGCTCAGCGAGCCCGAGGCGGTGGGCAGAGCCACAGCGCCGCCGGGCTGACCGGTGTTCTCTCCGGAGAGCTGGGGCGTTATGGCCCAGTTGCCGCTGACCACGGCAAAACTGCTGCCGGAGGATGAAGACGCGGAGCCGCAGCCGAGGATACAGCCGCTGGTCAGCAACGCCGGAAGCAGCCCTGCGAGCAGACTGGGAACAGACTGGCGAACGAGGCGGGGGAAGGCGCGATTGAGCATGTTAGAGGGCCCCTGTGGCAAGTACGTACGTTACCAAGGTAAGCGGTCGGAAGTCGATGTGGAATACCCCCTTTTCGGGATTTTCATTGGTCGAGGGCGGAGGTCTCCGATAAAGAGGCTGAAGAGGTCCACTCGGTCAAGATTTCGACATAAAGCCGTCGCGCCCTGAACCCTTCTATGAATAATGGCATCAGATATATTGACAGTAAGTCACTCAAGTGCGAAGCTGGGGATCGACACAGCGACCCAATAGCACTGTGAGCAAGCGGAGAGCGGAGAGAGACATGGCAAAGATTATCGGCATTGACCTGGGAACGACCAATTCGGTGGTCGCGGTGATGGAAGGCGGTGAGCCGAAGGTGATTCCCAATGAAGAGGGCGGCCGGACGACCCCTTCGATCGTGGGCTTTACCAAGGGCGGCGAGCGCCTGGTGGGGCAGACGGCGAAGCGGCAGGCGATTACCAACCCGACCAACACGATCTATTCCATCAAGCGCTTCATGGGACGGCGCGCCAATGAAGTGAGCGACGAGATGAAGATGGTGCCCTACAAGGTTGTCCCGCAGGGCGACCACGTGGCCATCGAGGCGCAGGGGAAGCTATACACCCCGCCCGAGATCTCGGCGATGATCCTGCAGAAGCTGAAGAAGGCGGCAGAGGACTATCTCGGCTCGAGCGTGAGCGAGGCCGTCATCACCGTGCCGGCGTACTTCAACGACGCGCAGCGGCAGGCCACCAAGGATGCGGGACGCATCGCGGGCCTGGATGTGAAGCGCATCGTGAACGAGCCCACGGCGGCGGCGCTGGCGTATGGGCTGGACAAGAAGAAGGACGAGACCATCGCGGTCTATGACTTCGGCGGCGGCACCTTCGATATCTCCATCCTTGAAGTAGGCGAAGGCGTGATCGAGGTCAAGTCGACCAACGGCGACACGCACCTGGGCGGCGACAACATCGACCAGCGCATCGTGGATTGGCTCATCGACGAGTTCAAGAAGGACGAAGGGCTCGACCTGCGCGCCAAGGGCAACGAGATGGCCCTGCAGCGCCTGAAGGATGCGGCGGAGAAGGCCAAGATCGAGCTTTCCACCACCATGGAGACGGAGATCAACCTGCCCTTCGTGACCGCGGACGCCTCCGGGCCGAAGCACCTGGTGAAGAAGCTGACGCGCGCCAAGCTGGAGCAGTTGGTGGACGACCTGCTGCAGCGTTCACTTGAGCCCTGCAAGAAGGCGCTGGCCGACGCGGGCGTGGATGCGAGCAAGATCGACGAGGTGGTACTGGTCGGTGGACAGACCCGTATGCCGCGCATTCAGGAACTGGTGAAGCAATTGTTCGGCAAGGAGCCGCACAAGGGCGTGAATCCGGATGAGGTGGTAGCGATCGGTGCGGCGATCCAGGCAGGTGTACTTGCGGGCGAGGTAAAGGACCTGCTGCTGCTGGACGTGACGCCGCTGACGCTGGCGATCGAGACCCTGGGCGGGGTGGCGACACCGATGATCCCGCGCAACACCACCATCCCGACGAAGAAGACGGAGACCTTCTCGACGGCGGCGGATTCGCAGACCGAGGTCGAGGTGCATGTGCTGCAAGGCGAGCGCCCCATGGCCGGCCAGAACCGCACGCTGGGCAAGTTCAAGCTGAGCGGCATTCCGCCGGCTCCGCGGGGCGTGCCGCAGATCGAGGTGACGTTTGACATCGACGCCAACGGCATCCTGAACGTGACGGCGAAGGATACCGCCACGAACAAGGACCAGAAGATCACCATCACCAGCTCCTCGGGTCTGAGCAAGGAAGAGGTGGAGCGCATGGCCAAAGAGGCCGATGCGCATGCCTCCGAGGACAAGGAGAAGCGGGAGGAGATCGAGGCGCGGAACGGCCTGGACAACATGGTCTACAACGTCGAGAAGATGCTGCGGGACAACGGCGACAAGGTCTCGGGCAGCGACAAGACGGACGTGGAGACTGCGCTCGCCGACGCCAAGAAGACGCTCGAAGGAACCCCCAGCGTCTCCGATCTGAACGGAGCGCGCGAGAAGCTGACGGCGGCGTCGCACAAGCTGGCGGAGGCGATGTACAAGGCGGGCGCGACGGCCGGAGCGGGATCTGCTTCGGGCGAGGGCGCGGAGGCGGCCGCCGGGTCTTCTGCAGGAGCCGGAGCAGAGGGCGGCAAGAAGGACGAGGGCGTCATCGACGCGGAGTATGTGGACGTCGATGAACGCAAATAATCCGGGTCGGGCGTAGCCCAGCGAAAGGCGCTCACCGGAATGGGTGAGCGCCTTTTTGCACCCGGTGGTGTTTAAACAGAGAGGGTGGACTGAGCAGTGAAGAGCGGAGCGAGTAGCAATCGGAAGTGGCGTAGCACGGGGACCGGCAGCAAGGAGGGAACGGCCATGACGGACACCATGTGGCAGTGCGAACAGTGGAGAGCGGGCCAGGTGCTCAGCAAGATGCTGTTTTATACCAAGGCGGAAGCTGAGACGTTCTGCTCGGAGATGCGCCGGGCCGAACCGGATATCTTCTGGCGGATGGAGCCGGTGGAAGCGCGGCTGGTGTGGAACTAGCACGTCGGCAGGTATCTTGCTTTCATGGGACGGAGGCCGTTGCACGCGCGGCGTGATACGCTGGGCGGGTGATCCGGAGCTTCAAGAGCCGGGAAGCCGAGCGCATCCACCAGCGGGAACACAGCAGACGATTCGCGGCGATCGAGCGCGTCGTTTTCCGCAAGCTGCGGCAGATTGACAATCTCAGCCGGTTAGAGGATCTGGATTCGCTGCCCGGCGATCGGCTGGAAGCGCTCAGTGGAGACCGGAAGGGCCAATACAGTATCCGTGTGAATGATCGGTGGTGCATCTGTTTTGTGTGGAGGGATGGAGATGCCTTCGAAGTCGAAATCGTTGACTACCACTAAGCCGCGCTCGCGTGTGACGCCGTTGCATCCCGGCGAGATGCTGCGCGAGGAGTTTATGGTTCCGCTCGGATTGAGCAGCAACAAACTGGCGCTGGATCTGCGCGTGCCGGCGACGCGCATCTCGGAGATTGTGAATGAACGGCGCGGCATCACCGTGGATACGGCCTTCCGGCTGTCGCGCTACTTCAACATGTCACCCGAATTCTGGATGCGCATACAGGCGCAGTATGAGTTGGAGATGCTGCGCGACACAGTAGGCGCGCGCATCGCGCGCGAGATTCAACCGCTGCGCAAGGCTGCCTCCGCCCGAAGCCTGAGAACGAAGGCCGTGGCATGAACAGTCAGTTGACGCAATAGAACTGAAGGATTGGCTTCCGGGCCGAAAAAGCAAGAGAGGACCATGCCCCCAACCAAGAGCAAGGATTATTACAGCCTTCTGGGCGTAAAGAAGACAGCTACGCCGGATGAGATCCGCAAGGCGTTCCGCAAACTCGCGCGCAAGTATCACCCGGATGTAAACCCCGGCGATAAGAAGGCGGAGGAGAAGTTCAAGGAGATCTCCGAAGCGAACGACATCCTGAGCGACGAAAAGAAGCGGAAGATCTACGACCAGCTTGGTTTCTACTCCGACCAGATCGATCCGGCGGCAGCGGAGGCGGCGGCGCGCGGCGGGTATGGGCGTCCCGAGCAGGGCGGCCGCGGCGGACAGGGTCAGGGAGTGCCGTTCGACTTCAGTGGCTTCGATTTCAGCGGCTTCGAAGGGCAGCAGGGCCACGGGCCCGCGCCGGGCGCAGCGGGCGGCCAGGCAGGCTGGGGCGGTTTCCGGGATATCTTCTCCGGCATCTTCAATCAGGGCGGCGGCGCCCGCGGGCAGCGCGATGCGGAGCCGGGCACCGATCTGGAGTACCAGGTCAATGTCGATTTCTGGACGGCGGTGCGCGGCGGCACCACCCGGTTGCAGATCACCCGCCAGGAGGCCTGTCCAACGTGCAAGGGCAAGGGTTCGACGGGCGGCGTGACGGAGTGCGCAGAGTGCCATGGCACAGGCCAGGTGACGCAGATGGGCGGCCGGATGAAGTTCAACATCCAATGCCCGCGCTGCGGCGGCACCGGTCGTGTTTCGACGGCATGCCCCACCTGCCATGGCGAGGGAACCATCTCACGCACGGAGAACATTGAATTTCGCATCAAGCCGGGAACGCGCGACGGTCAACGCATCCGGCTGGCGGGGAAGGGCAATGCCGGGGTGAATGGCGGGCCGCCCGGCGATCTCTATCTGATCATCAAGGCGGGCCCACATCCGGTATTCGCGCGGTCGGGAGACGACATCCAGATCAGCGTGCCGGTGACCGTCGCCGAAGCGGCGCTGGGCGCGAAGATCGAAGTGCCGACCATCGATGGGCGGGCGCAGTTGCGCATCCCTCCGGGAACCCAGAGCGGACAGAAGCTGCGCATGCGGGAAAAGGGTGTCACTTCGGCGGCACGCGAAGGACAGCGTGGCGACGAGATCGTGACGGTAGACATCATGGTGCCGCACCTGAAGGACGAGCGCTCCAAGGAGATCCTGCGGGAGTTCGCCAAGCTGAACGCGGAGGATCCGCGGGAAACCATGTGGGCCAAGGTCTAGAAGGCAGCCGCGCATGAAGCTTCTGCGGAGAGAGCCGACGCTGAAGGAGCTGAACTCCGAAGCGCAGACGCTGATGAACTTCCTGATGGATAAGGCGCAGGAGCGGCTCAAGTCTCTGGGCGGGTTCCGGCCCTTTGGCGCGTCGATGGCAGAAGATGGGGTGGTATCGCTTATGACGGGCCAGGAAATAGGGCAGGAAGCGGCAGAGATGCCGGCGGGTGCGATGGTGGAGCGGCTGACCGGGCGACTGCGGGCGATGAGCGAAACAGGCGGTCTCCGGGCAGCGGGACTGGCGGCGGATATGCGCTTCGGTAAGCAGGACTCCGGCGAGTTGGCGGATGCGGTTCGGTTGCACATCGAGCATCGAGACGGGTATTGTGCGGACATCTTTGTGCCATACAAGATAAGGAGCAGCCGGCGAAAGCCAGCAGTGCCGAGGCGCTTGCGCTTCAGTCATCCGGTAGCGCAGGAGAGCGATCGGCGATTCTGGGTGGTAGCCGAGGACGTGAACTGAATCCATGCCGACGAAACGAAAATCGAAGGGCGCGTACATGATCTCGGCGGTGGCCGAGATGTACGAGATCCATCCCCAGACGCTGCGGCTCTATGAGCGCGAGGGGCTGCTGAAGCCGTCGCGCACCGAGGGCAACACGCGCCTGTATACCGATGAAGACCTGGAGCGGCTGGAATTCATCCTGAACCTGGCGCGGGAACTGGGCGTGAATATCTCCGGCATCGCCATCATCCTGCAGATGCGCGAACGCATGGAAGAGATGAACCGCCAGATGCAGAACTTCGTGGACTATGTGCGTACCGAGATGCTGCAGCACATGCAGGCGGGGTTCGGGACGAGCGCGGCGGCTGCGATGGTCCCGCTGCGCAAGCCCGTGGTGATGCCTCCGGCGGCGGCCAGGAGCGAGCGCAGACGGTGATAGCCGCCGCTTGCGCCAGCCAACGCAGATAGATGGGGAGGGTAATTCCTGGCCGGAAAGCGTACTCTAGTAGATAAGTTCTCTGCATTCTGAAGGGCTCCGATGCTCCATCTGCTGCTTGCGCTTGGTATCTTCGGCCTGATCACCTCCACCGTGTACAGCGTACTGGTGTTAGTGGGCGTCCGCCGTTTTCTGCATGCGCAGCAGCTTCTCCGCCTGCAACCGGCGCTCGACCAGCGAGCTGATCAGAGCCTTGCCTTCCTGCCGCCGGTCAGCCTGCTGAAGCCCCTGCATGGACCCGAGCCGAACCTTGAGGCCCATCTTGAGGGCTTCTTCCAGCAGGACTATCCCACCTATGAGGTGCTCTTCTGCGCGCGCCATGCGAAGGACGCGGGCCTCGAGATCGCGCGCCGGGTTGCTGCCCGTCACCCTCAGGTTGCCGCTCGCTTCGTTACCAGCGGTGAGCCGCTCTACCCGAATGCCAAGGTGGCCTCTCTCGAACGTATGCGCCACGTGGCCAGCTACGACATCCTGCTGGTGAGCGACAGCGATGTGCGGGTAGAGCCCCACTATCTTCGTTCCGTGGTGGCTGCCTTTGCCGCCGAAGAGGTCGGGCTGGTGACCTGCCTCTACCGCGGGGTCGCCGTCGCCGCGCGCGTGCCGGAGGTGGGGTCGCGGGACGTCTGGTCGCAGCTTGAGGGCGTCGGTATGTCGATCGAGATGACCTCGGGCGTGCTGGTAGCCGAGATGATGGAAGGCATGCAGTTTGCGCTGGGCCCCACCATGGCGGTGCGACGCCGTTGCGTGGAAGAGATCGGCGGCTTCCAGGTACTTGGCCAGTACTGCGCGGACGACTTTCTGCTGGGAAATCTCGTGGCCGCCAAGGGGCATCGTGTGGTGCTCTCAAGCCATGTGATCGATCACATCATTCTCAATGCCGACTTTGCCGACTCCATGCAGCACCAGGTGCGCTGGATGAAGAGCACGCGGTTTTCGCGGCCCAAGGGGCACTTCGGCACCTCGTTGACGTTCAGCACGCCGTTTGGGCTGCTGGCGCTGGTGGCGGCTCTGCTGTTGCATCATCCGCTGCTGGGGCTGCTTGCTTTGGCCTGGAGCGTGATGAACCGGATGCTGCTGGCGGCCGTGGTGGGCGCGGGCGTGGTAGCGGAACGGACGCTGCTGCGGACCGTCCTGCTCTATCCGCTGCGCGACCTGATGGGCTTCGGCTTCTGGCTGGCGAGCTATGGCAGCAGCCGCATCCTGTGGCGCGGGGAGATGTATGAGCTCGGACCCGGCGGCCTGATGAAGGGCGTCCACGGCGCGGCCTCGAGCGAAGAGCAGGAATCGGCGCTCACGGTTTAGAGGCCGCTCGACCGCAACGGCGGGTGCCCCATTCTTTGCGTCTCACCTCATCCCGCTCCCTCCCCCCTCGCCAAGCGCAAATCTCTACGAAAGTCGGTCTGCGCTGTCGCGCAGAGACCCACCCTTTGCGCTTCAATTTCGGTGCCCAGCGCACGGCTGCGCGGCGCAAAGGATGGCCCACCCGCTTTGGTGGTCACCGCTTCAGCTTCAATTGCGCTCTACTCAGTGGCCCGTGGGTATCCGCAGGGGACGGTCGGTGTAGAGCGTCTTATCGGCGACTTCCTGGATGGCGATCAGGCGGGGGCCGAGCAACGCCTCCACGCGGTCGCGTTTGTCTCCCTGGGCAAAGAGAAACTTGCGGTCTCCCTGGCCCCAGAGATGGAGGAGTTCGGTGTCGTCAAGAAAGATGTGCGGGGCGTCGGGATAGTAGGAACCCCAGATCATCGACGAAGAGCGGCCATTGACCAGCAGCGCCTGCCGCTGGGTGTAGAAGATGACCGAGGAGGCGTCCGCCTGATCGCCGTAGATGAGGAAGGTGGCGCGGCCTGCTGCCGACGGGTCTCTGCCCACATCGCCCGAGACGGCGTTGATGGTATCGGCCATCCCGCGCGACGAGAGCATGGGCGCAAACCGGATGAGCGCGAGATGGGCGGCGATGAGAAAGACGGCGGCAGTGAAGGCCACGGACAGGGTCGATTGAAAGTGCGCCTGCCGTCTCCGTAACAGGTAAGCGCCGACCGGCCCGATGAGCAGGGCGATGGCGGCGATGACGGCGGGCAGGCGCAGGGCGGCGAAGGAAGGCCCGGTCAGGTCGAAGAACCGGGACATGGAGAGCGAGTACCCGCCGATGCCGCGATGGGCCAGCAGCGTGCCGATGTCGAGGACCCGGGGCAGGTGGCGGGAGGTCCAGAGCCCATAGGCGAGCGCGGCGGCGGCGGCAAAACCGATCACCGCAAACAGCACGTGGGCGCCGATCAGCCAGCGGCTGGTGTCTTCGCGGGCATCGGGATCGATGCGCTCTGCGCGCAGCTCAAAGGAGGTCAAGGCGCCCGCGGTGAGCAGCAGCAGCGGGAAGTACGCCGGAAAGGTGTAGTACTCCTGGTTGGTGGAGATGGCGAAGAAGATCAGAATGAACCCGCCGTACAGCGAGAGCAGCCATATGGTGCGGCTGCGGAAGCGGTCGGGCGACTCATCGAGAGCCACGCGCTTCTCGCCGCGGAGATCGCGCAGCCAATGAGCGCGGGTGCGCCAGGCACGCCGGATGACCAGCGGCAGATAGAGGCTCCAGGGGAAGAGCCAGATCAGGTGCCCGGCCCAATAGACCCAGCCGAGCTGCTTGTTGTAGTCGTGGGGATAGCGGCGGCCCAGGAAGCGAAGAAAGTGCTCGTTGACGAAGTAGAAGTAGAAGAAGCCGTGCACGTTGCCGGGCGACGGAATGTTGCCGACCGGGTGCCCGTGATCGGGATTGCGCAGTCCCGCCAGAATGTGCCACGGCGCCGCGATAGCCAGGAAGAGCAGCAGGCCGGTTCCGATGCGGAACTCACGCCAGCGTCGCCATTCTCCGGTAAAGGCAAGGTAGGGCAGCACCGCGGCCAGGAAGAACACCGGAGCGATGAGTCCCTTGGCGAGCATGGCGATGGCGATCGCGGCCCAGCACACATAGAAGCGCCGCGGTTCACGGTCTTCAAGCCCGGTGAGGAAGCAGAAGAGCGCGAGCGCCACGAAAAAGGTGAGCAGCACCTCGGGAATGAAGATGCGGGTGAAGAGAAAGACGCCGATGCTGGTGAGAAACGCCAGCGCGGCATAGAATGCGGCACGGTCGTTATATGCGCGCCGCGCCCATATCCAGGCCAGAATGGCGCAGCCCAGTACTCCCAGCGCCATGGGAAGATGTGTGGCGAAGGCGTTGAAGCCGAAGAGATGATAGTCGGTAGCGGCGAGCCAGTAAGGGAGCGGCGGTTTTTCGAGGTAGCGGACGCCGTCTACCTTGAGCGTGACCCAGTCGCCGGAGAGCGCCATGTGCTGTGCGGCATTCGCGTGGGTGGCGTCCGCATCATCTAACAGGGACGGCGAAAAGAGGGCGGCAAAGTGGACAGCCAGCCAGACCAGAAGCAACAAAGACCAGGCCTTCGAAGGAGAGAGGAAGGCGGCACGCGTGGGCCGGAACTCGACAGGGAGGACTACATGCTTTGCCATGATGCAAAGAAAAGGATAACAGCCGCATGCGTGCGGCAGGAGCGCTGGTCATGGCTGCCGTAAAGACGATGCGGGCGGTCCCACGCGCGAAGACAGCGGCAAAGAAGGACCCTCCGAGCGCCGGGGCCGATCCGCTGGGCCATCTGCGAACCGTGGCGGAGGCATTGAACCAGGAAGTGGCGGCCGCGCTGGAGAAGCCTGAGGTCGAGGTGGTGCACAAGCTGCGCACCGGCACCCGTCGCGTGGAGGCGACGCTGGAGACGATCCTGCGGGAGCATGGAGGGCGCGTGTCCGGTAGCCGGGGATCCAGCCAGACATCCGGCCACACGATAGAGGCGGCGGCCCGGGCATGGCTGGGTGAACTCAAGAAGGTGCGCCGCGCCGCAGGTGAGGTGCGCGATCTCGACGTGCATCGGGAGATCGTCGCGGATGAGTTCTTGAAGGCCGGCATAGGCGCAGAGAAGGATGCAGCGGTGCCCAGGGGAGCTACAGTCCAGCCGGGCCGGGCCGGCTCTTCGGATCCTGCGGTGGCATGGGACGGCACACCGCAGCCGCAGAGTGAAGCGGCGTTACGCGAACAGGCAGAGAGCCTCGACGCCTGGCTGGCGGGTCGCAGGGATAAGCGGGCGGACAAGCTGGTGCGCAAGTTGGGCAAGCTGCAGAGTGGGCTGCGTTCCCACGAGGAAACGTTCCTGCAAACCGCAGGGCGACCCGCTGGACGCCAACGCCGCGCGGCACCGCGGAACGCCGGCCGGCTGGCGCTCGAAGACTTCCTTCGGCTGGTGGACCGGATGCCGGTGCTCGATCCCGGCAACCTGCACGACTTTCGCAAAGGCGCGAAGAAGGCGCGCTATGTGGCGGAGGCTGACGATAACGATCCGTGGGCGAAGGCCATCGGCAAAGCAATCAAACAGGTGCAGGATGCGATCGGCGACTGGCACGACTGGCTGGTGCTGGGGGAAGAGGCGGCGCAGGCGCTGGGCGCGGCGGGCGCGCCGCTATGCGAGCGGATCGCCGCGGGCGTGGCCATCCGCTTCACCCGCGCCATGCGCACGACGGAGCGCATGCGGCGGCGGTTGCTGGGAGAGTGGTTGGCGGTAGGCGGTGCGGCAAAACGGCGCGGTCCGGCAGCCGTACGGGCGGATGCGCAGCAAGCAGGCTCCGCGGAGCGCAGGACGGCTGGCGCGGTAGTGTAGTCTTCGACCGATACCATGCAGACTTTTGCCGCGATCGATATCGGTTCCAACTCCTGCCGGTTGAAGATAGCTCGGGTGCAGCAGCATCGGTTGAAGGTGTTGCACGAAGACCGCGAGGTGACGCGGCTCGGTGCGAGCGTCTTCGAGAGTGGGCTGGTCTCCCCCGAAGCCATGGCCAATACCCTCCAGGCGCTCAAGCGATTCCTGAAATCGATGCAGCAGTTCGGGGTGGACCAGGTGCGGGCGGTGGCGACTGCCGCGGTGCGCGATGCGCGCAATGGAGCGGCGTTCACGGCCTGGGTAAAAGCCGAAACCGGATGGGACCTGGAGATCATATCCGGGCTGGAAGAGGCGCGGCTGGTCCATCGCGGCGTGATGCGCGAACCGGAGACACAGGGTCGCTGCGTGCTGATCGATCTGGGTGGGGGAAGCTGCGAGGTCACACTCTCCGACCGCAAGCGCATCCTGGAGACGATAAGCCTGCCGCTTGGCGCGGTGCGGCTGACGGAGGAGTTCCTGCGCCACGGCGATCCGCCGGAAGCGGAGGATGTGGCCCGCATGAAACAGTTCATCCGCCGCGAGCTGGGGCGGATGGACCGGCACTTTGTCGACAGCCGCTTCGGGAGCCTGCGCAACGTGCAGGTCATCGCCACCTCCGGCACGGCGGCGGCCCTGGCGATGGCTGCCCCCGCCCTCCGGAAGAACAAGGCTGCGGCGGCACGTGGAGCGCAGCCGCGCCGGGGCCGCATGGCAGCGCGGCGGGCCACCTCCTACGCCGAAACCACGGACGTGCGGCGGCTGGCAAGCAAGCTGCGCAAACTGAACGGAGCAGCACGCGGGAAGCTGCCGGGTATCGGGCCCCGCCGCGCGGAGATCATCATCGCCGGCTCTGAGGTCTACGCCGAACTGCTGGAGCGGCTTGGGGTCCCGGGGTTCCGCTACTCCGATCTGGGGCTGCGCGATGGCATTCTGGCGCAGATGCTCGCCCAGACCGACGCCCGGACCAGCGCGCACCAGCAGTTTGAGCGCGATCGCTGGGAGAGCGTGCTGGGCACCTGCCGGCGCTATGGTGTGGACATACGACGGGCCGAACCCATGCGCGGCCATGCCGCTCAGCTCTTTCGCGATCTGCAGCCGATGCATGGATTGCCGCCGGACTACCGACACTGGCTGGAGGCCGCGGCCATGATGTGTGACATCGGCAAGTACGTGAACTACCAGGGTCACCACCGGCACACGCAGTACATCATCTCCGGCTCCGAGCTCTATGGCTTCCTGCCGCAACAGCGGGCCATCGTATCCGGCATCGCGCGCTATCTGGGCAAGTCGCGCCCCGCGCCGCAGGACCGCGCCTTCCGCATGATTCCTGCGACCGAACACGAGCATGTGCAGCGTGCCGTGGTGCTGCTGCGGCTGGCGGCGGCGCTCAATCAGGACCGGGCAAAGAAAGACCGCGCGAACGAGGCGCTCAAGGTCAGGGTGCGGGTGTATCCCAAGCGGGTGATCCTGGAGCTGAACCCCGGCCGCACCGGCGCCGAGCTGGAGCTTTGGTCGCTGCGCAAGGAGGCGGCCTACTTCCGCGAGGTCTTCCGGCGCGAGCTCTTGGCCATGCTGGCGTAGATTTGCCGCAGCATGCGCGGCTCTACCAGTGAGAGCAGTTGCGCCGGTCCCCGGCCGAAATCCACCCGGGCCAGGGAGCCTTTGCGCAGGCGCACGTTGGCGCGATGCGGAGCGCAAACCAGCGATCCAAGAAAGTGCGACAGGTTGGGATTGTGCCCAACGACGAGGATGTTTTCCTGTTTAGCGTGCCGCTGAAGCAGAGCGAGGAAACGCTCGAAGCTGCCGGCCGGGGACAAACACTCCTCGACCGCGATCTTCGACTCGTATCCCATCTCTGTAGCCACCAGGGAGGCGGTCTGGAGAGACCGCTTTAACGGGCTCGAGAGGACGGCGTCGAAATTCACCCCCGTGGCGTTGAGGTAGCGGCCGATCAGCACGGCCTGCTGCTTGCCCTCTTTATCCAGTCCGCGTTTTACGTCGGTGGTGGGGTTGACGCGGCGCGTGCCCGCGCTGGCATGGCGAAGAAGATAAACGTTCATAGATGGATGGTGATTATTCTGGCGGCCGGTGCAATGCTGTCCACCCCCGGGCGCGTCATTCACGCAATTGTAACAATTGGCCCTGAGACACGGGATCCCACGGACATGGGAGCCTCAGGAGTTACTGCACTGTCACAGGCTCTGGCAGACCGGGACCGAGCGGGTCAGGATCAGGGTCGGGGTCGGGGAAGTCGGGAAGCGGCTCAGGATCGGGACTGGGGTTGGGGCCGGGATTGGGAACGACATCGGGCGCTTCGCCGGGAAAGCCGCCGGCGCGGAAGGGATCCGGTGCGGAGGTGGCGCGGGCCATGGGAGGCGGGAGCATAGTGGTGGGAAGGCGGGGAAGCGGGTCACGTTGCCCGTACCTTTGCATTCGTCTCCCGTTGAAGCGGTGCGTCCAGATAGATGCGGAAGGAGATTGCGCTCTCACTGCGGACATATGGCGCGCAGCCAGAGCTCGCTTTGCAGGAGGCCGGCGAGCATGGTCGTCCGGCGCGACAAAGTGAAGCCGTGGCCGGTCAACACCGCCGCATAATCCGGGAGGCGGTTCGTCCGCAGACCGGTGAGTATGCGAAACGCGATGTAGAGCAGCCGGACGAGAGCCCGTGCGGCGATAGCTGCCGCGGGATTTGCGGGAATGGCGAACTCCGAAACCAGCCAGCGGGCATCGGGCGCAAGATGCGGTTCGATGCGGGCAAGCAGTTGCGTGAGTTCATCGTCGCTAAAGCAGTCGAGAAAGAAATGGGTGACGACTAGATCGAAGCCCACGCCTCCAGTCCCGACGGAGGGCGCAAAGGCCAGAGCGTTGCGATGATGAAAGCGGACGCGAGCGCGGGCCTCTGGCGTAAGGCGCGCCTGCGCGAGGCGGAGCATGGCTGCGCTGCTATCTACTGCATCGACGGTGAGCGCCGGGTAGGTGGCGAGCAGGCGTGCGAGAAAGCGGCCGTCGCCGTCACCGTAGAGCAGCACGCGTTGCGCATCGGCAAGTTCAGGCAGCAGCGCGAAGCGGCAGCGTTCGAGCGCATTCCCGAAGGAAAGATACTCCAGATAGCGATAGGGGCGCGCGAGCCGGTCGAACGACACTGGGCGCGCCGGGCCGCTCAATACAGCACCGCGAGCACGGGCAGCACCGGCAGCAGAAGCAAGGGCGTGAGCAGGACGGTATCGGCGGCGATGCGCAGGGCCTGGGGCGACAGATGCGAACGACGACGGTCGAGCAGCGCAAACAGGGCAGCGCTGAGGGCAAGCGCGAGAGTGACGGCTGCCGCCGGCCAGTTGTCCAGGTGCATCCATGAAAGACCGGCGCCGAGCGTCGCAACCGCTCCCAGCACCAGGGAGGCCAGCGTGAGGTGGCGGGCTAGAACCCGAGTCAGCGGGTGGAGCGGGATCTGATTCCGTTCGCTGCCTCGCCGGTCGCGCCCGCCTGCGCGGCAGGACCTATTCTCGATGCTCTCCCAGATTTCGATCGCGATGCAGTTCAGCGTACAGAGCGCGGCGAAGAGTGGCAGGAGCAACAGCAGGGGCGCTACCGGCTGTGGCGGCGCTGTCCTGCGCAGCCGCTCCCAGGTAGGAATGACGGTAGCGGTGGCGAAGATGATGCCAACCGCCAGCTCCTTGGGGAAGAAGCGCGCAAAGGGGATCAATCGTGCCGTGAGGCGCAGACCGCGGATATGTACCAGAAGCAGATACAGAAATGCACACACGCCCAGCACAAGATAGGCCCGCACCACAAAGGCGGGCATACACCGCACGACCAGCACGGCCAGTGTGCCGGCCCCGCACATCCACGCCACCAGGAAAGCGGGACGGTGGCGGCGATGGAAAAGGTGCCGTTCACGCAGCCGTGCGGGCTGCGGCGCGAGCAGGCCATCCAGCAGGCGGTCGGCCACGTAAAGCAGCCATGTACCGAGCGCGAGCATAAGGGGCGCGGCAAGCGGCAGATGGATGTTCACCGCACGGGCCAGCGCCCAGCACCACAGCGCCGCCACGGTGGGCGCGTCGAGGCTCAGTACATGCCAGAGACGGAGGAGTTGTGCGGGCAGGCGCGGCAAGATCCCTTCCAGTGTAGCGGGAGCATGCCGCGCACAGCAGAACGCCGAGGTGTCCACCCGGAGGGCCGTCATTCTGACGAGCGCAGCGACGAAGAATTCAGCGCGAGGCCAGCGTTCGCGTGCATTCTTCGCGCCCAAAACGGCCGAGATTCGCTCAGGCGAGCGACGGCACCTTCGCAGTCTTGCGTGGTGCGGGCTTGCGCTTGCCGGCGGCGATGCGGCGTTTGGCCGTCACACCATGCGGAGGGGGAGTGGGGATGGCCTCCACCGTTACCCGGCCCTCCGCCAATTGCATGAAGAAGTCCTGCGCGTTGAAGCCGCCGGGCGATCCTGATGGCCGGATGCGCGCATAGTCGCCATTCGGCAGCAGCAGCCGCGTCTTGGCGGTATCGGCCAGGTAGGCGCCGAGGATCTCGTTGTGCAGTCGCCCGCAAAGCTGCGGATCGCGCACCGGGAAGACCACCTCACAGCGCTCAAAAAGATTGCGGGCCATCCAGTCGGCGCTGCCGCAGTAGATCTCTTCCGTCCCTCCATTGGCGAAGGAGTAGATGCGGCTGTGCTCGAGAAAGCGGCCGACGATGGAGCGCACGCGGATACGTTCGCTCAAGCCTTTGACCCCGGGACGCAGCGAGCAGATGCCGCGCACGATCAGGTCGATCTCGACCCCGGCCTGCGATGCTTCGTAGAGCGCCTCGACGACACCCTTTTCCAGCAGCGAGTTCATCTTGGCGATGATGCGGGCGGGGCGGCCGGCGCGCGCGTGGCCAGCCTCGCGCCGGATCATGCGAATGGTGCTCTCGGCGAGGGTGAGCGGCGCCACCAGCAGGGGCGAGTAGTCGTCCGACTCCGAGTGGGCGGTGAGATAGTTGAAGACCGACTGCACGCTCGCGGTGATCTCCGGGTCGGCGGTCAGCAGGCTGATGTCGGTGTAGAAGCGCGCGGTGTTGGGGTTGTAGTTGCCGGTGCCGAGATGGGCGTACCGGCGGGTCACGCCGTCTTCGTCCCGGCGGATCATCAGCGCCAGCTTGCAATGGGTCTTGAGGCCGACGATGCCGTGGAAGACCTGCACGCCGGCATCTTCAAGGTTGCGCGCCCAGCGGATGTTGGACGCCTCGTCGAAGCGGGCCATCAGCTCGACCACGACCGTGACCTCCTTGGTCTGTGCCGCTTCAATCAACGCCTGGAACATGGGAGAGTCGGCGCTGGTGCGGTAGAGCGTCTGCTTCATGGAGAGCACCGCGTCGTCCTCGGCCGCCGATTCGATGAAGCTCACCACGCCGTCGTAGGAGTCGAAGGGGTGGTGGAGCAGAATGTCCTTGTGGCGGATCTCCTCAAAGAGCGTGGCGGAGCGGCGATTCAGGCGTAGCTCGCGCGGCACAAAGGGCGCGAACTTGAGATCGGGCCGCGGGGTGTCGCTGTAGAGCGTCATCAGGCGGGAGAGATTCACCGGGCCATCGGTGCGGACCACCTGCGACTCGTCGACTTCGAAGTTGATGCGCAGCCGTTCGACGATCTCGGGATCGGCCCCGGCTTCGATCTCCAGCCGCACCGCGTCGCCCTTGCGCCGGTTGTGCAGCTCTGTGCGCACGCTTTCGAGCAGACTGCGCGTCTCTTCGTCCTGCAGGTAGAGGTTGCTGTTGCGGGTGACACGGAAGGCGGCGGTGGCCAGGATCTCGTAGCCGCGGTACATGCGCGCGGCGTTGGCCTCGATCAACTCGTGGAGGAAGATGAAGTCGTACGTGCCACTGGTGGAAGGCACCGGCACCAGGCGTGGCAGGGCACGCGGCACCGTGATGACGCCCAGCACCGGGCCGCTCCCGCTCTTGCGTTTGCGCCGCAGCAGCAGGGCCAGGCAGAGCGCCTTGTTCAGAACCCGGGGAAAGGGATGCGCGGGGTCGATGGTGATGGGCGTCAGCAGCGGATCGACCTCTCGCTGGAAGAAGGACGCCGCGTGCCCGCACTGGGCCTCGTCCATGTGCGCATAGTCCAGTACGCGGATGCCGACGGCGTGCAGCGCAGGGCGCAACTGCTCGTTCCAGCAGCGGTACTGGCTCTCCACAAAGCCGCGCAGCTCGTCAGTGTCGCGGTCGAAGGTCTGCTCCGGCGTCAGGCCGTCTTCACCGGCTTCGTTATAGCCATCCTCGATGCGCTGCATGACACCGGCGACCCGGATCTCGACGAACTCGTCCAGATTGGAGGCGGTGATGGCCAGGAACTTGACGCGTTCGAGCAACGGATTGGTGGCGTCCTCCGCCTCCTGCAACACGCGTCCGTTGAAGCGGAGCCAGGATTCGTCCCGGCTGAAGAAGAGGTTCGGTCGACGTTCCAGCCTTCGTGCCATAGGGGTGTCAGGTTCGGGCCCGGCGAGGCCCACGCAGGGAACCCTCTCCGGGTTTCAGCTTAGATACACGATACGCGACAGGGCCAATGTGAATGGGAGGTAAAAAGACGGGCAGGATGTTCAGCCGTTGAAACGTAAGGATTTGACGGCGAGGCACGGGTTGAAGAGGATGATGGAGAAGGCTTTGCGGAACGAGGGTGTTGTGATGACCGAGACAGACTGCAGGCAGGCCAGCGCCGCCGCCGAGAGCACGGCGCTCGAACTCTTTCAGACCGCGGCTCTGCTGCTGGGGGACGAGGCCGAGGCTGTGGCGGCGGTGGAACAGGCGGTGGCTGCGGTGCAGGCAGACCCCTGCGCCGATCCGGCGGCGGCGCGGAAAGCCGCGCAAGAGCAACTGCTGGAGACGGCCATCCGCCGCGTGCAGCAACTCTCTCTGAGGTCCTGGGACGACGGTTCCATCCCGGCCGGTGCGTTGACGCCTCCGGTCGGAGACGCGAGCGAGTCCCACGGCTGTGTCGATACGGACGACCTGAGCGCGGCCGGGCTCACGCAGGCGGAACTGCAGGAGATGCTGGCGCAGAGTGACCGCGCGGGCATGCGGCGGTGGCTGGAAGGGCTTGCAGCCGGCCCGCGGGTGATCTTCGTGCTTCGCGCGGTGCTCGGCCGGAGTAGCGCGCAGACGGCAAACGATCTCAAAGGCGCGGGCTGCGGCGACTGGACCGCCGCGCAGGTGGGCGCGAGCTTCCGCGCCGCGCTGTGCTCGCTTACCAGCGCACTGCTGCAGGCCGTCACCGTCTAGCTCAATCGAGCTTCACCCGGACAGCCAATCCCCTACAGACGCAAGGGCGCGCCAGGGCGGAGAGTTCGCCGCTGGTGCGAGGCCGCCCGCCGGGCCCTGTCCTGCACGCGGCGCGGGTGCCTCGGCGCGCTTGCCCGAAGAGGGGAACTTCAAGATTTTGAAGTCATCCCGAGGGCCCAAGCATCCAAGCTCCAGACTCTATTGAGGAGAGGTGCGTTTTTTGGCCAAGGCTCGGTACTGTGAGCTCGGAAAGGTGGAGCTACGGCTGATCCTGCTGCTGATCGGTATCGCCGCCGCCGCTCCGGGTTGGGCGACTCAGGCCTTGGCGCAGACGCAGGGCGGCTCGTCGGCCGGTAACGGTGGGTCATCAGGCGGTTCCGCCAGCTCGTCCAGCTCCTCCAGCTCCTCCTCTTCATCTACCGGGCAGTTGGTCACAGCGCCGGCGCCCGTGAGCCAGAACACGTACCAGGGTAGCGTGCCCAACACGCCGCTGACGCCGGGTGTGCGCTCGCTCTCCCTGCAGGACGCCATCGCGCAAGGGCTGCGCAACAATCTGGGACTGATCCTCTCCGGACAGAATGTCACCCAGGCGGGCGGGCAGAAGCTGCAGCAGTTGCAACGGTTGCTGCCCGCGGTTACGGGCGATTTCCGGGAGGCCGCGCAGCAGACCAATCTGCGGGCGCAGGGGCTGACGTTTCCGGGCTTTCCCACCATCATCGGGCCATTCGGGTACACCGATGTGCGCGGGAACGTGAACTGGTCGCTGGTGAACCTTCCGGCCTTCGAGAACTATCTCGCGGCGAAGCATGATTTTCAGGGGACACGGCTCTCGCTCGAAGACGCGCGGGAGTTGGTGGTGCTCGCGGTCGGTAGCTCTTATCTGCTGTGCATCGCCGATCAGTCCAGGATCATCAATGATCAGGCGCAGGTCGCCTCCACCAAGCTGTCGCTGGACCAGGCTGTCGCGAACCATGAAGCCGGGACCTCGCCGCAGATCGACGAACTGCGCGCTCGGGTGGACTACCAGACGCAGCAGCAGGCGCTGATCCAGGACCAGAACGCCTTTGACAAGGACAAGATTGCCCTGGCGCGGGTGATCGGATTGCCGCTGGAGCAGCAGTTCGTGCTCACCGATCAGGTGCCGTTCGCGCCGCTGGATAACATCGACGCCGCGACGGCGATGAAGACCGCGCACACCAACCGGCGTGATTTCCTGGCATTGCAGCAGCAGGCAGAGGGCGCGCAGGCCAGCCACACCGCCGCCCGCGCGGAGCGGCTGCCGACGGTGGACTTCGCCGGCGACTACGGCGACATCGGGCAGACGCTGGGGCACTCGCACGGCACCTTCGACGTCTCCGGAACGGCCAGCGTGCCGATCTTTGAAGAGGGGCGGCTGCGGGGAGACGCCAAGCAGGCACAGGCGCAACTGGACACCGTGAATGCGCGCCTGAGCGACCTGAACGAGCAGATCAACGCCGATGTGCGGGACAGCCTGCTCGATCTGCAGTCAGCCGCCCAGCAGGTGGAGGTCGCGCGCAGCAACGTCCAGCTTGCGAACGAATCGCTGGTGGAGGCGCAGGAGCGCTTTGTGAACGGCGTGGCGGATAATCTGCCGGTGACCCAGGCGCAGGCCTCCGTAGCCCAGGCGAACAGCCAGTATGTATCGAGTCTCTATCAGCACAACCTCGCCAAACTTGAGTTAGCGCGGGCGCTCGGCGTCGTGCAGGCGAAGGTCACACAATATCTTGGAGGAAAGTGATTGTGGCGGAACAGGATCCGGAGTCGGGAAGGTCAGAAAAAAGCGGCGACGACCATCAGGATCAGGATGGAACGACCGACCAGCCAGACAGGAAACCGGCCAAGAAGCGCCGGCGCTTCATCATCATTTTCGTGGTGGCGGTGGTCGTGGTTGGAGCGCTGCTGTACTGGTGGCACTCCACCTTCTATGAGAGCACCGACGACGCACAGGTCGACGGCCACATCATTCAGTTGAGCGCGCGGGTGCAGGGCCACGTGGTGGACGTTCCGGTGGCCGAAAATCAATTCGTCTCCGCCGGCACGGTGATCGCCCAGATCGATCCGCGGGACTATGAGGTCACGGTGGCGCAGGACGAGGCCAACCTGGAAGCGGCCGAGGCCAATTACGAGTCAGCGAAAGTCGGCGTGCCGGTTACGAATATCCAGTCCTACAGCGCCCTCTCGCAGGCGGATTACGGTGTGCGGGCCGCCAGCGCGCAGATCCAGCAGGCGCAGCGGAAGCTGCAACAGGCGCAGGCGCAGGTAGCAGAGGCCGAAGCGAACAACGTCAAGGCGCAGTTGGATGTGAAGCGCTACACGCCCCTGGTGGAAAAGGACGTCATTTCCAAGCAACAGTTCGATCAGGCCGTCGCTACCGCGCGCGCAGATGAGGCTGCGGTGCTCTCCGCGCGGGCGAACGCGACCGCAAGCGAGGACCAGATCTCCGTAGCCCGGCAACAACTGGGACAATCGCGGGCGCAGGCGCGGAATGCCGCTGCCGCTCCTCAGCAGGTGCAGGTGCAGAAGGCCAAGGCGGACCAGGCGGCGGCGCAGGTAGAACAGGCCCGGGCGGCGCTTAACCAGGCGCGGTTGAACCTGGGCTACACCAAGGTGATCGCGCCGGTGGATGGCATCATCACGCGCAAGAGCGTGGAGGTGGGGCAGAACGTGAGCGTGGGGCAGAACATGGTCACCCTGGTGTCCTTGAACGATCTGTGGGTGACGGCGAACTTCAAGGAGACGCAACTGCACCTGATGCGCGCCGGGCAGAGCGTAAGGGTCCACGTAGATCTGAACTCCCGTGACTACGACGGGCGCGTGACCCAGATCGGCGGCGCCACAGGCTCGGTGCTGAGCTTGTTTCCGCCCGAGAATGCGACCGGCAACTACGTGAAGGTGGTGCAGCGCGTCCCGGTGCGCATTGACTTCACCGACCCGAAGCAGAACGCCGACCATCGCCTGCGCCCGGGTCTATCCGTCGAGCCAACCATCCGGGTGAAGTAAGGCGCCTCAATCAGTCCGGCAGATCGAGTAAAGGGTGAAGAGCATGGGCGGTGTCAATGCTCTTTTCATGCGCGCAAAATGAAGCTCGGGATGTCCGATGCAGCCGCGCTTTGGTCCCCGGATGTTCTTCAACCGGCGGGGACGCTCGTGCATCCTATGGGCTGCTAGGAGGATTACGCATGACTACACGCGCGCTCAAACAAGCTGGGGGCGAGAGCAAAGTGCACGATCTGGTTTCGCCGAACTGGCGCCAGAGTGCAAAGTCGATTCAGAAGTACGGCACGGTGATTCAGAGCCTGCCCATCGGTTTGCCGGAAGATGTGAGAACAGAGATTACCGGGCGGCTGAACCTGCTGCTCGCCGATACCATCACTCTCCGTGACATGTATAAGAAGCACCACTGGCAGTTGGGTGGCCCCACTTTCTACCAGCTTCACCTGCTCTTCGACAAACACGCCACGGAGCAATCGGAGCTGGTGGACCTGATCGCCGAGCGCATCCAGATCCTGGGCGGCGTGAGTGTGGCCATGGCCGCGGACGTGGCCGAGACCACCCGTGTGGAGCGGCCGCCGCGGGACCGGGAAGAGGTTCCGGTGCAGATATCGCGCCTGCTGGAGGCGCACGCTCTGATTATGAAAGACCTGCGGGCAGTCGCGGAACTGGCCGACGAGAAGGGCGATGACGGCACCAACGACCTGTGCATCAGCGACTGCCTGCGCACCCACGAGCTGCAGAGCTGGTTCGTCAGCGAACACCTGGTCGAGATGCCGCTGGTGCTGGCCCGGCCGTAGAGTGTCGCTCTGAGCGCTTGGGTTCGGCGGCAAGCATTCTCTGCCGCCGCGCTCCTAAAATGAGAGCCCCAAAGGGTAGATCCACTCAAGAACCGCGTCGGGGAAGTAGAGCCTTGCGGAAGGTGACGAATAGAGCCGGAGCCACGAGTTCCGGCTTTCTTTTGCCGCAAACTCAAGGCATCATTCCAGCAGTTGGGTCATCTATGTCTTAGCTCCAGCAGATTGCCCGCGAGTTGCAGCCATGCCCGTCGCCCTGACGTTCTTCATTCATTACGGATACATCGTCCTCTTCCTGTGGATAGCGGCGGAGCAACTGGGCATGCCCCTGCCCAGCGTGCCCCTGCTGATCACCGCCGGAACGCTGACGGCGACGCACCAGATGCGGCTTTCGCTGGTGCTGGCCTCGGCGGTTCTGGCCTGCATGCTGAGCGACTCGCTCTGGTACTACATGGGCAAGCGCTTCGGCGGGACCGTCGTGCGCCTGCTGTGCAAGTTCTCCCTTGAGTCGACCACCTGCGTGCACCGCACCGAGAACCGCTTCCAGAAGTACGGTGCGTGGGCCCTTCTGGTCGCGAAGTTCGTGCCCGGCCTGAGCACCGTGGCTGCGCCGCTGGCCGGGCAGACGGGCATGCGGTTCCGGTCGTTCTTCCAGGCGGACGTCGCCGGCGCCGCGATCTGGAGCCTCAGCATCGTGCTGATCGGGAGGTTCTTCGGCGACTTCATGAAGCACCATCCCTCCGGCCTGCACACCCTCACACAATCGGCCGGCGTGCTGTTTCTACTGGTCATCGTGGCGCTGCTGGCCTCCCGTGTTCTTAAGCAGCGCGCCTTCCTGCAGCAGTTGCGCGGCTCCAAGATCGAACCGGAAGAGCTGAAGGCGATGATGGACAAGGGGCAGGAAGTGCACATCATCGATCTCCGTCACCCGCTCGACTACCTGCCGGATCCGCGCATGCTTCCCGGTGCCGAACTGCTGACGCCGGAATCCCTGGTGGCGCGAAGCGAGAGCATTCCGCGCGACCGGGACATCGTGCTCTACTGCACCTGCCCCAGCGACGCGACCAGCGCCCGCATGGCCCTGCGGCTGCGCAAGCTGGGCATCTACCGCGTGCGTCCGCTGCGCGGCGGTTATGAGGGATGGAAGAAGCTCTCCTATCCGCTGGTGGAGATCAAGCACCAGACCGCGGCCTGAAACGCGTCGCGTGTGGCCGGACGTCGTTCATGCCTTTGAAGCGCAGCCGAAGGGACCCTGCTTCCTTCCTTCGATTTCAAAGTTCACACTAATGCGCCATGCATTGCTTCGAGGCAAAAGCCGGTGTATCATCCGCCAGCCGGAGGAAAGCCGAACCTTCGGAGCCGCCTCTCATAGCGCCATGCACCCCCACCTTTGAAGGTTCACCCGGGCGGGATGATCCCTGTTCCGGGGGTGCGTATCTATGTGAGCCACGGGTTCAGACGGCAAACACAACCACTTTCCGGAGACATCGAGTGACAAACGAGCCAAGCGTCGATCACATCATGCAGGTAGGCCTGGGCTTTTGGGGATCGAAAGCGCTGCTGAGCGCGGTTGAGATGGAGCTCTTCACTGAACTGGCCAAGCAGCCTCAGGACTTGCCTGCGCTTGCCGGCAGGCTGCCTCTGCATGCACGCTCGGCGCGTGATTTCCTGGATGCGCTGGTGGCGCTGAAATTTCTTGAGCGCCGCGATGGGACGTATTTCAACACTCCATCGACTGATCTGTTCCTGGATAAGCGCAAGCCGTCGTATATCGGCGGCGTGCTGGAGATGGCGAACCAGCGCCTGTACCCCTTCTGGGGCAACCTGACCGTCGCCCTGCGCACCGGTGCACCGCAGAACGAGTCCAGCCGGGGCGATCAGAATCCCTTCCCGCTGCTCTACGCCGATCCCGAACGGCTGCGCAGCTTCCTTAAGGCCATGACCGGCATCAGCCGGGGCGCAAACATGGCGATAGCCAAGCAATTTCCCTGGAGGCAATACAAGTCGGCTGTCGACGTTGGAACCGCCCAGGGCGATCTGATCGTCCAGGTCGCGCTCGCCAATCCACACCTCTTCGGCATCGGCTTCGACCTGCCCGAAGTGGGTCCGGTCTTTGAAGACTATGTGGCCGCCAATAGGCTTTCCGCGCGGCTTGAATTCCGGCCGGGAAGCTTCTTTGACTCTCCGTTACCCGAGGCCGATGTGCTGATGATGGGTCACATCCTCCACGACTGGAACCTGGAGGAGAAGAAATCCCTGATCAGGAAGGCATACGACGCGCTTCCGGCAGGAGGCGCTCTGATCGTCTACGAAAGCATCATTGACGATGACCGCTGCCAGAACGCGTTCGGGTTGCTGATGAGCTTGAACATGCTCATCGAGACGCCGGGTGGGTTCGACTACACGGGCGCGGACTGCATGAGCTGGATGAAGGAAGCAGGATTCAGCCAGACCCGGGTGGAACACCTGGTCGGGCCGGAGTCCATGGTGGTCGGCATCAAGTGAACCCCGGCCCCTCGGCGGAGTGGGCGAGCGGTCGGGAATATCAGCGTAGTATGTTTCGCGGCAGGTATCTTGTGGGATCTTCGCTTTGAGCGCGCGGCTGTGCTATTTTCCAGGCAAGTCTTTGCCGGGTTCCAAATTCCCCGAAGGATCCCCGCGCAGGCAAGGATAGGTTGCGGAGAATGAAGATGGCCTGGACAGAGTCGTACCATTGTGACGTTTGCAACAGCCCGCGCGGCGATGCCGAAGACTGGTGGCTGGCGCGGACCGACGTGGAATCGCCGGTTGGGCTCTCCGAACAACCTGTGCTCAAGATCACTCCATGGAGCGCCGCGCTCTCCCACTCCTCTGACGTCAAGCATCTGTGCGGCGCGCGCTGCGCACAGACGCTGCTGGACCGCTGGATGCGCGGCGAAGAATCGCGCTGACGAGGAAACGCCGCGATCGCGGCCACATCGGTAGTGGGTGGCTCCCATTGAACAGGCCACATTTACTATTCAAGGCAGGAGACTCTCTTGGCCTTCGACGATTTGCGGGACTGGATTGCTCGCCTGGACCGAGCGGGTGAGCTCAAGCGGGTGCGGGAAGAGGTCGATCCCATTCTGGAGATCGCCGAGATCACCGACCGCGCCTCGAAGTCCGGCCGCAAGGGAGGCATGGCGGGCTACGCGCCCGGCGGTCCGGCACTGCTGTTTGAGCGGGTGAAGGGATACAAGGGCGCGACCGTGCTGATGAATCAGTTCGGCAGCGAGCGGCGCATGCAGATGGCGCTCGGGGTCGACTCGCTGGACGAAGTGGCCGGGCGCATCGAGACGCTGCTCAACATGAAGTCGCCCGACGGTATGCTGGGCAAGCTGAAGATGCTGCCCGTATTGGCGGAGGTGGGCAGCTTTTTTCCCAAGACCATTCCGGCGAAACAGGCAGCATGCAAGCAGGTCATCCATCGCGAGAACTTCAGCGTGCTGGATTTTCCCGTGCTGCAGTGCTGGCCGCTCGACGGCGGCCGGTTCATCACGCTGCCCCTGGTGGTAACGCGCGATCCTCGCCACGGCCAGGGCGGCGGTAAGCGCAATGTGGGCATGTACCGCATGCAGGTGTACGACGGCCAGACCACCGGCATGCACTGGCAGCGGCAGAAGGTGGCGGCCGAGCACTACCGCGAGCGGCTGCGTATGGCCGCCGAGTTCGACGCCCCCGGTCAGGTGAGCGCGGCACATGTGCAGGTGATGGCGGAGAGCGCCGGGGGCAGCGCTCGTCCGCGCCTCCAGCCTGCCGGCATGCCGCAGGTAGCGCTGGGGAAAGTGACGGGCGAGCGCATGGAGGTAGCGGTGGCCATCGGCACCGATCCGGCGACGACCTTTTCCGCGATCGTGCCGGCGCCGCCGGAGGTGGAGGAGTATCTCATCGCCGGCTTCCTGCGCCAGAAGCCGGTCGAGCTGGTGCAGTGCGAGACTGTGAACCTGCAGGTGCCGGCGCACGCCGAGATCGTGCTCGAAGGCTATGTGCGGCTGGATGAGCTGCGCAGCGAAGGTCCCTTTGGCGACCACACCGGCTTCTACACCATGCAGGACGACTATCCGGTCTTCCGCATCACCGCCATCACGCACCGCAGGAATCCCATCTACGCCTCCACCATCGTAGGCAAGCCTCCCATGGAGGACGCATGGATGGGCAAGGCAGTGGAGCGGGTCTTCCTGCCGCTGATCCGGCTGACGATTCCGGAGATTGTGGACGTCCATCTGCCCCCGGAGGGTGTCTTCCACAACCTGATGATCGTGTCCATCCGTAAGAGCTACGCCGGACAGGCACGCAAGGTGATGAGCGGTATCTGGTCACTGGGGCAGGCCATGTTCACCAAATGCATCATGGTGGTGGATGAGGACTGCGACGTGCAGGATCTAGCCGAGGTGACGCTGCGCGTGACCAACAATATCGATCCGGAGCGCGATATCCAGTTCACCATGGGTCCGATCGATTCGCTCGACCACGCGTCGCGCCTGCCCAACTACGGCAGCAAGATGGGCATCGACGCCACGCGCAAGTGGGCGGCGGAGGGCTTTGATCGTCCGTGGCCGCCCATGATCGAGATGGACCGCGCCACCGTCGCGCGCGTGGACGGTATCTGGAAGAAGCTGGGGCTCGATTGATGGGATTGGCGGGACGGCATTGGAGACGGGATTGGGTAAGGTACGGGAGGTTCGCGGTGGCGGGGGTCTGGCTGTTGCTTGTTCCCGCAGGCCACGCGCATGCGCAGGCGCTTGATGGCTTCAACTGGGTGGACCTGCGGGCCGATCGCGAGACTGTAGCGCTGGTCGACAGGGCGCTCCAGGGGCAGACGTACACCGCGCTGCGTGAGATTGGCTTCGTCGGGCTAGCGCCGAAGGACGACGCATCCTCAAGCGCCGTCGTGGACCCACCGGCGGTCAACAGCGTCCAGACAGGCTCGACCGCGCAGCAGCCTGCGCCCACAACGCCGCGGCTTCCCGTGCCGAGAGAGGCGCACCTGCTGGTGGTGACCGCGGAGCGGGCGAACCCCGCCGCGCTTCCGGATGAAGATACTTACTCGGTGTATGACATACGACAGGACGCGAACCCAAACGCGATCCAGAGGGGTGGCGTGGCCACCCTTCTGCTTTCCGGTCCCGCGCTGAAGTTCTCCGGCTGGTTGCGCATGCGGAGCGATGGCGATCCGGAACTCGTGGCTACCTACAAGGACTGCGTGGCGTGCCAAAGCACCACCTTTCTCACCACGTTCTATCTGGACGCCAAGACGAAGGACTGGCATGCGCGCTGGCCTCGTTCGAAAGCCGGCGCCCCCATCTACTCCGAGGGGCAGGAGGCCAACGGCGGGCAGCAGGTGTATGCGCTGCTGGACGACGAGGCCGGCCGCGCGATACTGGGCACGTATCAGCATTTTTCCGGCAGGAAGCGCCGCGACAGCGACTTCGCGTTCGAATATCTGGTCGACAACTACAGCGGGCAGGAGTTGACGCAGCCGGTAGCGGGCGCCGATGCGCGCGCGCTGGAGAGGCGCCTGTGCAAGGCGCAGGGCGTGGTGCTGGGCATCGCCGGCGGCCAGTCAAGCGCGATTTGCCGCAGCGGCTCGGGGGCCGCTGCGGCTGCGCCTGGCGCACGCCGCAAGCATTAGCCGGAGTCTCTTGCCGTCTACTTGTGCAGCAGGTGGTTCTGTTCGATACAACCGGCATAGGTGGTCAGGAAGTGATCGCGCAGGTCGCGATACTGGGCCATCGTCTCAAACTTGCGCGTGAGTGGCTCGGCGTTCAGCAGGTAGATGCTGGTGGCGATGTGCCGGGCATCGTCGAAGAAGAGGTAGAAGCCGAGCACGCCTCCTTCCAATTTTCCCCGATCGAACCCATGCGCCTCCAGCCCGTGCAGCGACGGCGGAAGCTGCGTATTGCGGACGTTGTCCGGAGTGGAGGCGAGCGCCGCGTCCAGCTCCGCAAGCAGCGTCTTTTTTTCCTGCCCATAGGTGTCCGCAGGCAGCACCTCAGGCTTGACGTTGGCATAGAAGTCGGACAAAGGATACGCGAACATAACGCGGCGCCCATCGCTCATGCGGATAGGCTCAACGCCGTGCGCCGTCTGCACGGTACGCTGCTGCACGCCGGGCGGCAGCGCGTCCACCTGCACGATCATGAGGCCGTCGCTGAAGTGGCAGGAGGTGTAGTCCTCGAGCGGACTCACTGCCGACGGATGATCGGCGTCAGTAAAGGCGTCTGCCGGCGCGGAGCCGAAGGCGAGAAGCACGGCAATGCAGGGAAGGAAAACAGACAGGGGGGAGGGGCGGCGCATACTGGATGATACGCAGCCGCAGGCGGGCAGTGCAGCGCTTGCCTCGACATCCGCCAACCTGCTCCGACCGTCAGCGCAGCCCTCGGTTAGAATCAGACGGTGGCCCAGGCACTCACCTTTCAGGAACTCCTGTTCAACCTGCAGACCTTCTGGGCAGCGCGCGGATGTGTGCTGCAGCAGCCCTACGATGTGGAGGTCGGCGCGGGCACCATGTCGCCGGAGACCTTTCTGCGCGTGCTCGGCCCCAGGCCATTCAACGTTGCGTATGCCCAGCCCGCGCGCCGGCCTGCCGATGGACGCTACGGCGAGAACCCCAATCGGCTGTTCAAGCACACGCAGTTTCAGGTCATCCTCAAGCCGCCACCGCCGCGGGTGCAGGAGATCTATCTGGAATCGCTCGGCGCCATGGGCATCGACCTGCGTGAGCACGACCTGAAGTTTGAAGAGGACAACTGGGAGTGGCCGGCCGGCGGCGCGTGGGGCGTGGGCTGGCAGGTGATGCTCGACGGACTGGAGATCACGCAGTTCACCTACTTTCAGCAGTGCGGCGGCCAGGAACTGGACCCCATCTGCGCCGAGCTCACCTACGGTCTGGAGCGCATCGCCGCGTTCCTGCAGGATGTCGATTCGATCTACGACATCGTGTGGGCGCGCGATCCCATCAGCGGGCGGGCCATTACGTACGGCGAGGTGCGGCATCGCGAAGAGGTGCAGTTCTCCGCGTACAGCTTCGAGTATGCGGATGTAGAGAAGCAGTGGGAGCACTTCCGCCTGTACGAGGCCGAGTGCCAGGCGCTGCTTGCGCTGGCCGGGAAGCAGAAAGACGCGCGCGCGGAACGCGAGCAGGTGCCGGTGCTGGCGGCTTACGATCTCTGTCTCAAGTGCTCGCATCTGTTCAATCTGCTGGATGCGCGCGGCGCGGTGAGCGTGACCGAGCGCGTCGGCATCATCGGCCGTATCCGCAACCTCACGGTGGGCGTGGCCAGGGCTCACGCCGCGCAAGCCATAGCTGAACCGCCGCACGCGATCGCGCCGGCAGAGACCATTGCGCCGCAGGAGATCGCTCGATAGGCCATGGCTGATTTCTTATTCGAGATAGGACTGGAAGAGATCCCGGCGCGCATGATCGCTCAAGCGGAGGCAGAGCTTGCGCGGCGCCTGACCGAGATGCTGGCGCGGGAGCGTCTGCTGGCGCGGGAGGCTGGAGCTGAAGAGATCGTCCATAGCTACGCGACGCCGCGGCGCCTGGCTGTCCTTGTGCATGGCGTACTGCCCAAGCAGCAGGACAGCGAGGAGCAGCTCACCGGGCCGTCCTGGAAGGTGGCTTTCAAAGACGGCGAGCCGACGGCTGCGGCGCTCGCGTTTGCCAGGAAATCCGGCGTGGACGTAGCGGCGCTTACCCGGCTGACGAACGTCAAGGGAGATTACGTATCAGCGACGGTGACCAGAGCCGGCCGCAGTGCGGCGGAGCTTCTGGCCGAAGAGCTCCCGAAGATTCTGACACAGCTCTACTGGGCCAAGAGCATGCACTGGCGCGCGGGCAAGCCGGAGCGGTTTGTGCGGCCGGTCCATTGGATGGTCGCGCTCCTGGACGGCGACGTGGCGCCGGTACAGTTTGGGGGCATCACGGCCGGCCGCGCGACCTACGGCCACAGGGTGCTCTATGGCGACGCGCCGATCGAACTGGCGCAGCCGGCCCAGTATGCGCCGGCGCTCGAGGCGGCGTTTGTGCTGGCGGACGTGCCCACGCGGCGGCAGCGCATTCGGAAGCAACTGGACCGGGCCACGCGCACCATCAACGGAGCTCGCTGGCGCGAGGACGAGCCGCTGGTGGAGACCGTGACCGGGCTTACCGAATGGCCGAGTGTGGTGCTGGGCGGATTCGAGCGGGAGTATCTCACGTTGCCGGAAGAGGTGCTGGTGACCGTCATGCGCGATCACCAGAAGTACTTTGCCGTGGAAGATGCCGAGGGACGGCTGCTGCCGCATTTCCTTGCGGTGCTGAACACGGAGGCGGACGCAGCGGGACTGGCGCTCATTCGCCACGGCAATGAGCGCGTGTTACGCGCGCGCTTCAACGATGCGCGGTTTTTCTGGGACTACGACCAAAGGGTCTTGCTGGCCGATCGTGTGGAGTTGCTGAAGACCGTCACCTTCCAGAAAGATCTGGGCAGCTACTACACCAAAACCGAGGTGAACCGGCGATTGGCTGAGGCGCTGGCGCAGGCGGTCGCCGGTACGGCCGTCACCGTCAACCACGATGCACTGCTGACCGCCGTGCATCTGGCGAAGGCCGACCTTACCGCGGAACTCGTAAAGGAGTTCACGGAATTGCAGGGAGTGGTGGGCGGACTCTACGCGCGCGCCCAGGGCCTGGATGAAGCAGTGGCACAGGCGATCTACTGGCAGTATCGCCCCGCGTCGGCTGACGACGAGATTCCACCGACCGTCGAAGGCCAATTGCTGGGGCTGGCCGATCGCATGGCGACCATCGTCGACATGTTCGCGCTGGGCCTGGAGCCGACCGGATCGAAGGATCCGTTCGCGCTGCGGCGCGCCGCCAATGGGGTGGTCGCGATCCTGGCACAGAGCGGCCTTCCGCTCGGTTTACGGCAACTGGAGCAACTGGCGGCCACCTCGCAGCAGAATGCGCGTGCGGAGGCCGTCGCGACGCCCGTAGAGCGATTTCTGCGCGAGCGCCTGGAGTTTTACCTGCGGGAGACGCAAGGTTTTAGCTATGACGTAGTCAACGCGGTGCTCGCGGCCGGCGCCGACGATGTGCCCGATGCGATTGCGCGGGCGGCGGCGTTGAGCGAGGTGCGCGGCTCGGAGGACTTTGCCGCCATCTCCGCCTCTTTCAAACGCATTAAGAACATTTTGCGGCAGGCCGCCGAGAAGGGCGATGACGCCGTGCAGAACGGCGACACGATCATCTTCGAAGGCGACCTGAACGAGCCGCAGGAGCAGGCGCTGCATGCGCAGACATGCGCGCTAGGGCCGGAGGTGGAAAGGCTGCGGGCCCGGCGGCAGTACGTCGCCGCGCTGGAGCGCATCGCCACGCTGCGGCCGACGGTGGACGCCTTCTTCGACAAGGTGATGGTGATGGCGCCGGACCCGGCTATGCGGCGCAACCGCCTCTCGCTGATCGCCGAGGTGCTGCGCAGCTTCTCCCGCATCGCGGATTTCTCTGAGATTGTTACCTAGCAGATGTAGCGTCGAAGAGTGGAAGCAGATCCTTCCGCTTCCACTCGTGAGGGATCCGCTTCTATCCATCAAAGGCTAGCTGCACGTAGCCAGACGCCCGCGATGTATCGGCCCGCACGAATTACGCCCGTGCGGGATCGCCGGCTTCGGTGTTCAATCCCAATTCCGCGAATGCCTGCTGCGCGCGCGCCGCATCAAAGCTGCCTTCGCGAGCCAGCTTGGAAAGCGTGGCAGCAACAATCGATTCTGCATTCACTTCGAAGTGAATGCGCAGATGCTCGCGATTGTCGCTGCGGCCAAAGCCGTCGGTGCCCAGCGACACCAGCCTGGTCAGGAGCCACGGCGCAAGTTGATCGGGCACCGACTTCATGTAGTCGCTGGCGGCGATGATCGGCCCGCGCGCTCCTTCGAGCGCCGAGACAATGTACGGCTTCTTCTCCGGCTCAGCAGGATGCAGACGGTTCCAGCGCTCTACTGCAAGCGCATCCCGCCGCAGTTCGTTGTAGCTGGTCACGCTCCAGACATCGGCGTGCACACCGTATTTCTCGGCCAGGATGTCTTGCGCGCGTAGCGTCTCATTCAGGATGGGGCCGCTCCCGAAGAGTTGCACCTGCCCCTGACCGCTGGCTGCGGCCTTGAACTTGTAGATGCCGCGGACGATCCCTTCGCGTGCGCCCTCAGGCATCGCCGGCATGGCATAGTCTTCGTTGTACATGGTGATGTAGTAGAAGACGTCCTCGCCTTCCTGATACATGCGGCGGATGCCGTCCTGCAGAATGACCGCCAGCTCATAGATGTACGCCGGATCGTAGGTTGCGCAGGTGGGCACGGTGCTGGCCAGCACCACGCTGTGGCCGTCCTGGTGTTGCAGTCCCTCGCCCAGCATGGTGGTGCGGCCCGCGGTGCCGCCCATCAGGAAGCCCTTGCCGCGCGCATCCGCGAATGCCCAGATCATGTCGCCCACGCGCTGGAAGCCGAACATGGAGTAGTACATGAAGAAGGGAACTGCCGGTACGCGATAGTTCGAGTAGGCCGTGCCCGCGGCCGTGAAGGACGCCATGGAGCCGGCTTCGGTGATGCCTTCTTCCAGAATCTGTCCGTCCTTCTCCTCACGATAGTAGAGCAGCATGTCGGCATCGTGCGGCTCGTACTTCTGCCCTTCGTGCGCGTAGATGCCCACCTGGCGAATCGCCGACTCGAGCCCGAAGGTGCGGCCCTCATCCGGCACGATAGGTACGATCAGCTTGCCAATCTCCGGATGCTTCAGCAGCGTGCGCAGCATGCTGACGAAGCCCATGGTGGTGGAGACAGCACGGCCTTTCGAACCGGCGATCCACTCCCCGAAGTAGTCCAGTTCCGGCGCTTTGAAGTCGATCTTCGGCACTTCGCGTCGGGGCAGGTAGCCCCCGAGTTCGCGGCGCCGCTCCTGCAGGTACGCAATCTCCGGGCTGTCCTGCGCGGGGCGGTACGGCTTGCCCTGCCTGGCAGCCTCCTCCGGGACCGGGATGTCGAAACGCTTGACGAATGCGGTCAGGGCGTCGTCGGTCATCTTCTTTTCCTGGTGCGTGGCGTTGCGCGCCTGCGCCGAGCCCAGGCCGTAGCCTTTGACGGTCTTCGCCAAAATAACGGTCGGACCGCCCTGATGCTCGATCGCGCGCTTGTAGGCGTTATAGATCTTGGCGGGATCGTGACCGCCGCGGTGCAGCCGGATCAGCTCGTCGTCGGTCTTGTCGGCGACCAATTCCAGCAGTTCGGGATACTTGCCGAAGAATTCCTTGCGCAGGTTCGCGCCGTCCTTGGCCTTGAACGATTGATAGTCGCCATCCACGCACTCTTCCATCCGCTTCAGCAGCAGTCCGGTGTGATCGCGCTCGAAGAGTTCATCCCAATCCGAACCCCAGACCACCTTGATCACGTTCCAGCCGGCGCCGTGGAAGACGCCCTCCAGCTCATCGATGATGCGCTTGTTGCCGCGGACCGGACCGTCGAGGCGCTGCAGGTTGCAGTTCACTACGAAGATGAGGTTGTTCAGCCGTTCGCGCGAAGCCATGGTCAATGCGCCCAGCGTATCCACCTCGTCCGTCTCGCCGTCGCCGACAAAGGCCCACACCTTGCGCGGCGTCTTCTCAATCAAATTACGGTTTTCAAGGTAGTGCATGAAGCGCGCCTGGTAGATCGCATTGAGCGGACCGATCCCCATCGAGACCGTAGGGAAGCGCCAGAAATCCGGCATCAGCCAGGGGTGCGGATACGACGAAAGCGCGGGCTTACCGCGCAATTCATGCCGGAAATGGAGCAGCCGCTCGTCATCGAAGCGGCCTTCCAGATAGGCGCGCGCGTAAACGCCTGGCGATGCGTGCCCCTGAAAGTAGATGAAGTCGCCCGGCTGGTCGCCATACTTGGCGCGGAAGAAATGATTGAAGCCTACCTCCAGCAGCGTGGCCAGCGAGGAGTAGGTAGAGATGTGGCCGCCGATGCCGGCGTCCTTCTTGTTCTGGCCGTGCACCATGGCCATCGCGTTCCAGCGAATGAGGCTCTCGACGCGGCGCTCCAGGTGGCGGTCACCGGGGTAGGGCACCTCTTCATGCCTGGGAATGGTGTTCCGGTAGGGAGTGGTGAGCGCGCTCGATCCGGCGATGCCCGCCTCACGCGCACGATGCTGGAGCGCGGCCAGCAGATCGGCCCCCTGCTCCGCGCCTTCCGCGACGATCACCTCGTCGAAGGCCTCAAGCCACTCGGCTACTTCCGCAGTAAAATCCGCCTGAACGGGAACCTCGAGTTTCATGCTTATAGGATAACCCGGCTCGGGGTTTGTTCATGCCGGTGCCGTGCGAGGACTTCGGGCGGCAATGGTACACGGAACAGCGCACTCCCGTGCTACGCGTGCCAAGCGCTGTAGTGCGGGGTAGGGAATTCAACCTGGTCATCAACCCTGAGCATCCTGATTTCAGGAAGCTGGTCCCGTCCGCGCCTCTTCCGGTTGAGTACGACCCGCGTCTCTTTCTAACTTCCACGCCTTGACTCCAGGCGCTGAAGCTCGGTGGCGCCCGGCGGCCTGTATCCCGGGCGCTTCCGTTCAGAATGGGATGTCGTCGTCTGTGATGCCGGTGTCGCCGTAATCCGCGTGTCCGGCGGGTTGGCGCTGGTCGAATGAGCCCGTGCTCTGCCGGCTGTAGCCGCCCTCACGGCCGCCGCCCTCGCCCTCTCCGCGGCCGGACAGGAGCGAGACGTCGCTCACGATGATCTCCGTGCGATAGACCTTCTTGCCCGGGTTGTCCTTATCGTCCCAGTTGCGCGTCTGGATGCGCCCCTCTACGTAGAGCTTGGAGCCCTTCTTCACGTAGTCGCGAACGATCTCGGCAAGCTTGTCGAAGGCGACCAGGTTGTGCCACTCCGTGCGCTCCTGAAACTCGCCGCTCTTGTCTCTCGTGCGGGAGGACGTGGCCAGGCTGAAGTTGGCCAGGGCAGCGCCGGAGGGCAGAAACTTGATCTCGGGATCTTTGCCGACGTTGCCAAGCAGGATGACTTTGTTCACGCTCTTCGCCATAACAATCCGTCTCCATTGGAAAAATCGAGGATAGCAGGAAGCGGCGCCTGGCGAACAGACGGCGCGGCGCAGTGGCCGCCCGCAAGCGGTGGAAATCCGGTTCGCAGTCCGCTTCTACTTCCGGGCCGCCCGCCGTGCAAGGCGCCGGTTGCGCAGCCACTTGGCGCCGCCCAGGAGCGAGAGCAAGGACCCGAACGGCAGGCACATCATGGCCACCAGCAGCCCCAGCCATCCGGCGTTGGTATGCGGGCCGTGCGTGGTGATGCCGCCGAAGACAGTGCGTGTGGCGAGCGCTGCCAGCAGCCCCACCAACAGAGTCCAGCCGCCGGTACGCAGCAGCATGCGTGTGCCGTCGTCGGGCCTTTCCGGCTGGCCGTGGCCTGCCGGAACAGCTTTGGGTTCGTGCGTCGCCAGACGAGTGGGCATGATCAGGCGTGCCATCCTGCCAGCATGACACCGACGATGACGCCGGTCACCGAAACGTACAGCCAGATGGGGAAGGTCCAGCGCGCGACCTTGCGATGCGTCTGGAAGCGGCTGCTCAGCGCGAAGAAAAAGGTGATCAGCACCAGCGGCAATGCGAATACGGATAGGAAGATGTGGCTGCTGAGAATCACCAGGTACACGGTACGCACCAGGCCGTGACCGGGAAAAATGATGTCCCCGTGCAGCGCGTGGTTGGTGATGTAGCTGACCAGAAACAGACACGAGAACGCGAATGCCGTAAGCATGGACGCGCGATGCGCGGCGACGTTGCGGCGGCGGATGAAGGAGAATCCCACCAGCAGCGCGACGGCGCTCAGGCCATTGAACAGGGCATTCAGCGCGGGCAGAAAGCGCAGGCGCATGGCGTAGGCCGCTGGCGCCTGGTGCGCGTACACCAGCCAGCAAAGAAACGCGGACGCCAGCACGCTCACCGCAATGATGGCGGCGATGGGCAGGCGTGCCTGCCGGTCGGGCGGCGTCCATCTATCACCAGGAAGCCCTTGAGCATGGGCCTGCCGGCGATCGGGTGCAGTCGGCATCGGTGTCATCTTCGAGCTCGCCTCACGCTGCCGGCTTGTTGGTGCGGCGGTTGACGATGGCCCAGGAGGCCGCGAAGGTCAGCAGGCAGAAGGCGATGGTGACGGCGAGGTTCACCGGCAGCGCAAAGGTGGTGTGGCCGCCGGGGAAGAGCGCATCGCGCAGCGCGTCCACGCCATAGGTGAGCGGATTCGCCAGCATGATCCAGTGCAGCCAGCCGGATGCGCCGCTGGCGGGAAAGAGCGCGCCGGACAGCAGCCACAGCGGGATGAGGACCAGGTTGACAATGGCGTGGAAGGCCTGGGTGGAGTCCATGGGCCATGCAATGGTGAAGCCCAGCGCCGTCAGCTCGAAGCTGATCATCAGAATAACGGCGATGGCCAGCAGAATGCCGCCGAAGCTCGCATGCACGCCGGCAATGGGCGAGAAGACGAGAAAGAGAATCCCCTGGATGGCTGCGAGCGTTGCGCCGCCCAGCACCTTGCCCAGGACAATGGCCGAGCGGCTGACCGGGGACGCCAGCACCGATAACAGGAAGCCTTCGTTGCGGTCCTGGATCAACGACATCATGCTGAAGATGGCGGTGAAGAGCACGATCATCACCACGGAACCGGGAAAGAAGTACGCGAAGGAGTGGCCCGCGCCCGAGGCTGACGTACCGGAACCGCCCGGGGTGAAGCTGTGCGCGAACCCCGCGCCGAAGGCCACCCAAAAGAGCAGCGGCGAGATGATCACCCCGATGACCCGGGCGCGCTGGCGATAGAAGCGCACGATCTCCCGCTGCCACAGCGAGAGAGAAGGGATGACGATGCCGGGCGCGGCGACGCGGACCGCGCGTGGTGTGGTTGCGGCGATGCTTGCCATCAGTCCATGCCCTCTTTCTGCTTCTCGCTGGCGTCCACTTTCTCCGTCCAGAAGCGGTGCCCCGTGCGTTGAATGAACACGTCTTCGAGACTCGGCTTGGCGACGGAGACGCCGTCGATCTCGCCCGGGAACGCCTCGACCACTTCGGTGAGAAAGCGATGTCCGCTCTCGCGTTCCAGCCGCACCGTCGTGCCTAGTACGGCAGGCTGCACGCCGAAGCGCCCGGCCATGCGCGCGGCCAGCGACTGCGCCGCGTCTTCGCCCGGCGTTTCGAAGAGCACCACGTCGCCGCCGATGGCCGACTTCAATTCCACCGGTGATCCAAGCGCCACCAGCTTGCCCTCGTTCAGGATTGCCAGGCGGTCGCAATGTTCCGCCTCTTCCATCAGGTGCGTGGTCACCAGCACTGCCACGCCTTCCTCATCCCGCAGCGTGCGCAGATACTGCCACAGGTCGCGGCGAGCGCCGGGATCGAGGCCAGTCGAAGGCTCATCGAGCAGCAGCACCGAAGGCGAGTGGATCAGCCCCTTGGCCAGCTCTACCCGGCGCTGCATGCCCCCTGAGAGCGTCTCCACGAAATCCTTTGCGCGGTCGGTCAGCACAACGCGCGCCAGCACATCCGCGATGCGCGCCCGCAGCAGCCTGCCGCTGAGCCCATAGAGATGCCCGGCATGCCGCAGGTTCTCTTCCACCGTCAGCTTGATGTCCAGCGACCGCGCCTGGAAGACGATACCGGTCTGCTGCCGCACCTTGTTGGGCTCGCGCGCTACGTCGAAGCCCTGGATACGCGCGGAGCCGCCGCTCGGCGTCATCAGCGTGGAAAGGATGCGGAAGAGCGTCGTCTTGCCGCTGCCGTTAGGGCCCAGAAGGCCGAAAATCTGCGCCGGCTCTACTTGAAACGAGAGGCGGTCGAGCGCCACGCGGGTGCCGTAGTCGTGCGTCAAGGCGGACAGCTCGATGGGTGCGGCGGCAGCGGCGGAACTCGCCTGCGCGCCGGCTGAACGTTGGGTGCCCGGGTGTTCGGTTGCGGTAGCCAAACTATCTCCTTCCCCCTGTCGCATCGAGCATCATGATAATGAGCAACAGCGGCAGGTACATAACACTCACTTTGAGGAGGTCGCGCGCGTAGACCCGCGACTCGCGGAAGCTCTTCGCTCCGACGATACGGCGGAAGCGGATGGTATACGCCAGATAGCCGATGCCCAGCAGCGCGGCGGCCACCGCGTAGATGCGCCCGGAGATGCCGAGATACCAGGGCAGCAGGCTGACGGGAATCATCAGCACCGCATAGACCAGCGCCTCGACCACGGTGGACCAGCCGTCCGGCTGCACTACCGGCAGCATGCGGATGCCGGCGCGGGCGTAGTCGTCGCGATACAGCCATGCAATGGCCATGAAGTGCGGAAACTGCCACACGAACAGCACGGCGAAGAGCGCCACCGCCGGCCACTCGATCACTCCGCGGGCGGCGGTCCAGCCCAGCAGCGGCCCCATCGCACCCGGAAAGGCCCCGATGAAGGTAGCCATGGTGGTGCGCCGCTTGAGCGGCGTGTAGACGGCGACGTAGGTCACCACAGTGAGCAGCGCCAGCAGCACCGTCACCAGGTTGGTCCAGAACAGCAGCACCAGCGACCCCGCGGCAACCGCGCCTAAGCCCAGCACCAGACCGTGCGCCAGCCCGATACGGCCGGCAGCCAGCGGCCGGCGCGCCGTGCGCAGCATTCTGGCGTCGGACTTGCGTTCGATGACCTCATTCAGCGCGCTCGCTCCGGCGGAGACGAGGCCGATTCCCAGCAGCGTCTCCAGTAGACCGATGTGCAGTGTGGATATACCCGACCGGACGGACCCCAGATAGAAGCCGGCCCAGGCGGTGATGACCACCATCGCCGTCACCCGCACCTTGAAGAGCGCCTTGTAGTCGGCGAGGCGCGTGGGCGTGGCTGCGTTCAACGCCGCGGCAGTCTCGGCCTGCGCATCCTCGGGGACCTCCGCCAGATGCAGCGCCTCCGCCGTGTCCTCATCTCCGGCGGCATCCGGTCGCGTATCTGCGCGCGCTGTGATCGTCACCTGAGCAGGATCTCGGCGGCAACGGGCGCAATGTAAAGGAGGGCCATCGGCATTCAAAACGCGGGCGGTCTCCCGATCGCTCTCCAGATCGTTCAGGGAAAGCGGGGACCTGTGCCCATCATACCAAGAACCGCACTTGCTCTTCTTGCTGTTCTCGAATACGGCGTCGCCGCGCGCGCCGGGAATTTGACCGCACAGCGCCTACTGAGGCTTGGCGGAGTACCCGTCCGTCCCTGACGGCAGCTCATCGTGTTTCACCGCGTATTCATCCAGCAGCATGGCCACCAGCACCGCCGTGGGCACGGAGACCATGGCACCTACGACTCCGGCGAGTTCTCCGCCGAGCAGCAGGGCAACAATCACGGTGATCCCGGCCAGGCCCACCTGGCGTTGCATGATGCGCGGCGTCAGGTAGGAGTTCTCAATCTGCACATAGATCGCATAAAAAACGCACACCCACAGCACCTGGCTCCAGGAGGTGGTTGCCGCCGCGATAATGACCAGGGCCATCGAGACCATCGCCCCGACGACCGGGATGAGATTGAAGGCCCCCATCAGCACGCCCAGCACGTACGCAAAGCGGACGTGCAGCAGGACGAACACGATGGTGCTGAGCAGGCCCAGAATAAGCATAAGCAGTCCCTGCCCCAGCAGCCACTTGCCCATACGAACCGCCGCCCGCTGCAGGGTATCGTTCAGCCGCCCACGCTGTCCGGGCGGGAAGAACGACAGGAACCACTTGTAGGCAATGTCTCCCTCCAGCAGGAAGTACACCGTCAGCACCAGGCCGGTGATGATTTTGAAGAGTTCGCCCGCCCATCCGGCGAAGGAGGACAAGATATAGGTCACTACGTGGGAGCCGTAGTCCTGCAGCTTGGCGTTGAGGGCGGTGAAGTCGATATGCGATGCGAACGGTACCCTCTTCAGCCGGGCCAGCGTCGCCGGCCCGCGGGTGGGCAGCTCAACCACGAATTCGCGCAGATCGCGGACTACCGGCGGCAGCGCAAAGATGGAAAAGAGCGCGATGGCCCCGCCCATGATGGCCAGCATCAGCAGCACCGCAATCGCGCGGCCCGGCTGCCATCTTCGAATCCTGATGCGCATGAAGGCCTGCATCACCGGTAGCAGCACCACGGCAAACAGAGCGCTGACGAACAGCAGCGTCAGCACATCGCGCAGGCGATAAGCAAGGAGCAGGCCGATGGCCAGGGCGAAGGCGAAGATGATCTCGCCCCGATGAGAGCGGAAGCGCTCTCGCGAGGTAGGCAGGACTTCAGCCTTGCGCGCTGGGGCCGGCTGTTCTTCGGGAAGCGTCTTTTCCGGAGACGTCAAGGATTCGATGTTCGATCTCTTTCTGGATGCGGCGCGCCACTGCCTGTGGAGTCAACCTTTTCGTTGCGACGATTAGATGCGCATTTTGATAGCGGGGAAGCCGTTGCGCGTACCGCTGTGCAAACTCGCTCAGTTGGCCCAGCAGCGGACGCACCGGAGCTCCGGCAGGCGCGCAGCAGCGGGCAAACAGGGTTGCGGGTGGAGCTTCGAGAAACACCAGCAGCGTGGCCGGCGTGTTCAGAATATGCGCAAGCGCGGGTTCAGTCTCCAGGCCGCCGCCACCCAGACCCACAACACACGCGGAATGTCGGAGAGCTTCTCGCAGCGCCGCAAGCTCCGCCTGGCGGAAGAATGGCTCACCGTGTTGGGCAAAGACCTCAGCCGGCGACGCATGCCAGCTATCGCGGACCAGATCATCTGTGTCGAGGAACCGCCAGGCCAGCGCCCCGGCCAACAGCCGGCCCACAGTGGACTTTCCTGCGCCCATGAAGCCGGTGAGCACGATCCGCTCGATGGGGACTCGTTCCTCGCCCGGCGCACTTGGCGCGCTCAAATCCATGCGGGGCCCTCGGCGGCAGCGTCGCGGATCATCCCGCTACCCGCCTCAATCCCGCGATCCGCGCTCGATCGAGGACTGAATGTTGTTCCAAACCGCCGGGCTGGGATCGTGAATGGGCAACAGCAGCTTGGCCTGTTGCGCGATGTATTCAAGATCACGCACCAGCGCGGCGCACTGCTCGCAGCTCTTCAGATGTTCCTGATCGTGGAGGTCCGCGCCGGACTCAAACAGCTCGGGCAGGGTCTCCTGGAATTCAGCGCACGTCATCTTGGGCTCACTCGCCTTCCCGTTTTCCGCCTTCCTGATCTCAGCGCTCATGGATTGCCTCCCTGGCGACCGCCTCCCTGGCTGACTCTCGGCGCTGGGGTTGCTGGCCGGTGCGCAGCAGGTCGCGCAGCTTCATGCGCGCCTTGTGTAACTGAGACTTGCTGTTGCCGATCGAACACTCCAGCATATCGGCGATCTCGTTGTGCTCATAGCCCTCCACATCATGCAGCACGAACACCAGCCGGTAGCCGGGGGGCAGATCTTCCACCGCGCGCTCCAGCGTCACCCGGTCGATCGAGCCGGAAAGCATCAGGTCGCGCGCGCCGATATCCTTGCGTGGACCGTCCTCCTGCGACGGCTCCAGCGTCTCTTCGAGCGAGACCTGCGGCAGGCCCTTCTTGCGCAGATGCATCAGGACGACGTTGACCGCCAGGCGATGCAGCCAGGTGGAGAAGGCCGAGTCGCCGCGGAAGGTGCCGATCTTGCGATAGAGCTGCAGGAACGCCTCCTGGGTCAGGTCCTCCGCTTCGGCTACGTTGCCCAGCATGCGCAGGCACAGGGAATACACCCGCCGCTTGTGCAACGAGTACAGCGTCTCAAATGCCGCGCCATCGCCGCCCTGTGCCTTGGCAATCGCTTCGGCTTCGCCCGCGATTGGCGGATTCCTCCGCAGATGCTGGTGCGGCGCACGTTGCGGTGAAGGATCGTCCCCCGCAGTGGACGTTTTCTTGATTGGGGAAAAAAGGCCGTTCGTTACTGATTTTGTCATTCTTTGATTTGCTCTGTCTGTCCACCGCCGTCTTCATCGCGCGTGCCGCACAACTATAACTGGGAGTGGAGCAAGTTTATTAAGACGACAGATGCGCCGGATCGGTTGCTTGTGCCGGGATCAGGGCTCAGGTGTCAGGGATCAGGGATCAGGGGTCAAGACTCAGGTGTCAGGGCTCAGGGATCAAGATCAGGTGTCAAGCATCAGGCAGCGGTTAGGGACCAGGGACCAGGAAGCAAGGTACCGGGGGAGGAGTGAGCGGCTAAAGCTTGGGAGTGCCAGCATTCACTCGCGTTTGCCCTGACCCTGACCTGAGCCCTGATCCCTGACCCCTGATCCCCGACCCCTGACCCCCTGACCTCACGAACCGATGAAACGGGCGTAGAGACTGCGCGCCACAACCACGTCGGCGGTCCCGGTGATCACCGCACGCCCGTCGCTGAACAGCGTGATGGTGTGCGCGCCGCGGCGGAATTGTAGCAGCGTCTGATTGTGGCGCACCTCGCCGTGCGGCCGCAGCCGCTCCACCATCGCCGCCAGGTCCACCGGGCGGTGATGCTCGTGAATCTGCACCGAGTTCCTGCCGCACAGGGTGATGTGCGGGCGCGCCGTTCCGCGCAGATGCGCGAAGTCGCGTGCCTGGCAGACCGCGCAATCCGCGCGCGGGCTCCCTGCCGCAATCTCCGACCGCTCATTCGACCACAGGTCAAAGGACAGCAACGTGCGCCGCATCTGCTCTCCTGCGCCGACCAGGAATTTGATCGCTTCCGTCACCTCGATGGAGGCGGCGAGGTTGACCGCGGTATTCAGAATTCCTGCCGTGTCGCAGGTCTCCACCACCCCGGCCGGTGCTTTCGGGAACAGGCAGGCCAGGCAGGCCGTCTCCCCCGGCAGCACGTTCATGGTCACTGCATAGCTGCCCACGGCGGCCGTGTAGATCCATGGCTTGCCCTGCTCAACGGCGTAGTCGTTCAGCAGGTACCGCGTCTCGTAGTTGTCGGTCGCGTCCAACACCAACGCGGAGCCGGAGAGCAGCGCGTGGACATTGCCGGGGACCAGATCCGCGACCCGGCCCTCGACCGCAACGTCGCTATTGAACTCGCGGATCTTGCGCCCGGCGGCATCCGCCTTGGGCGCGGCTTCCCGCGCGTCCTGCTCGTCGAACAGAATCTGCCGCTGCAGGTTGCTCTCCTCCACGAAGTCCCGGTCGATCAGCGTCAGCATGCCTACGCCGGCCCGCGCCAGCAGTCCGGCCGCCGCGGCGCCCGTAGCCCCGCACCCCACGACCGCGACGTGCGCCGCCCGCAGCCGCTCCTGCCCGGCTCTGCCAATGCCCGGATAAAGCACCTGGCGCGAATAACGCTCGCCGGCTTCCGCCGGAACTGAGGGAGCGGATATCATCTAAGTTGAGTATAGATTGGCGCGCCCGGTAACCCGCCCCGTGCGGTCGCGGCTGCCGCGCACATACAACGTGGACGAAGTCTGCATCTCAGATTGCGACCGGCCTGAAACACTTCGGCGCGATTCAGAGTGGTACAGCGGGTCCGATTATTCTGAGAGGCAGATTGACCGTCGTTTCCATGGGCATCCGCGCCGCGGCACCCCGCCCCCGCACACAGTTCTCCGCAGCCACCCGCGCCGGCTGGGTTCTGCCATTGATCCTGAGCGCCGCCACGCTCTGCGCAGCACAGCAGACCTCGGCCGCGCCCGCCCCGGATGCGCCCGCCGCGGATGCCAGCGCTCAATCCGCGCTACCGTCGTCATCCACGTCCTCGTCCGTGCTGCCGTCGGCGCCTGAGCCCACGCAGGAGGCGAATCCGCCGGCGGTCGACACCCAGGGCACGAACCAGGCCAACCAGGTCTCCACCAGTGGCATTGAGGCGCTTGCCGGCCAGAAGGTGCTGGACATCCAATTCAAGGGGGTCTCCGCGGAATTGCTGGAGCCCTTGCCCTCGCAGATCGAGTTGCACAAGGGAGAAGCGCTCGACCCCAATCAGGTGCGGGACAGCCTGCGCCGCCTGTTTCAGACAGGTCTCTACCAGACCATCCAGGTGGAGGGGATCCGTATGAGCGACGGCATCATTGTCATCTTCTCCGGCGAGCCCAAGCTCTTCCTGGGGCGCACCGAAATCTATGGAATCAAAAGCGACCGGCTGAAGACGCAGTTGCTGGCCGCCACCCGGCTGAACGCCGGCACGCGCTTCAGCAGCGATAAGTTGAATCGATCGCAACAATCGCTGACGCAGTCGCTCAAGGAAAATGGCTACTATCAGGGCGTCATCAAGCGCCGCCTGCAATTGGACCTCCCCAACTTACAGGTGAATGTGCTCTATGAGATCAACCCGGGCCACGTAGCCCGCGTCGGCGCCGTCGAGGTAGAAGGCGACTCCGGCATGACGCTTCAGAAGTTCCGCAAAACCGGCAAGCTGAAGGTCAACAGCAAGGTAAACCGCAAGACCGTGAGCCGCGCCCTCGCCCGCCTGCGCAAGACCTACCAGAAGAAGAATCGCTGGGCCGGCAACGTCACGCTGGTGAGCACCCAGTATGAGCCGTCCACAAACGAGCTGAACTACAAGTTCAACGCCGTCGAAGGCCCGGTGGTCAAGGTCACGGTTGAGGGCGCGAAGCTAAGCAAGGGAAAGATCCAGCAGCTTGTCCCGATCTATGAAGAGGGCGCCGTCGATCTCGATCTGATCAACGAGGGCGCGCACAATATCCGCAGCTACCTGCAAAGCAAGGGATACTTCGACGCCACCGTCACGCATGAGCCGGTCCATAACAGCGCCACTGAAGTGACCGCGCTCTACAACGTCCAGGAGGGAGTGGAGCATCGTGTGGATTCGGTCAGGGTGGTGGGCAACAAGTACTTCAACGACGACACGGTCGACGAGCATATCAGCGTTCGTCCGGCCAACTTCGTCGAGCGCCACGGGACCTTCAGCCAGGCGCTGGTCGACAGTGATGTGGACAATCTGACGGCGCTCTACCAGGGCAATGGCTTCAGCCACGTCAAGGTCACGCCGGAGATCAAGGACCTGGAGCAGAATGGCCATAAGGGCAAACACCAGGTTGCGCATCTTGCCGTGACCTACCAGATCGAGGAAGGCCAGCAGCAGAAGATCGGCGACTACACCATTGTCGGCGCGGATAAAGTAAGCCCGGCGTCGCTGCGCCCCTTGCTCAATACCGAGGTGGGGCAGCCCTACTCCTCCATCAACATCACCGGCGACCGCGATGCGGTGTTGGGCTATTATCTCAGCCGCGGTTACGAGAACGCCGAGGTCAACATGGTGCAGGCGACGGATACGAAAAATCCCGGCCTGGTTGACGTGAAAATGGAGATCACCGAGGGCGACCAGTTCTTCGTCAACAAGGTGCTGGTCTCCGGCCTGCACTACACCCGGCCGCGGGTGGTTGAGAATCGCGTCACCATACGCCCCGGCCAGCCCATCGACCAGTCCAGCCTGCTCGATACGCAGCGGAAGCTCTATAACCTGGCGCTCTTCAACGAGGTCAACGCGGCCATCCAGAACCCCAACGGGGATCAGTTGCATAAGGATGTCCTGGTGCAACTCGCCGAAGCCAAGCGCTGGGACATTACCTACGGATTCGGCTTCCAGGCGCAAACCGGCACACCCTACCGCAACCAGCCGTCGGTCGGGGAGTTGATCCAGCTTGGTATCAATCCCAGCACCTACAGCTCCGGCGCCAATGGCCGTTTCGGCATCAGCCCGGACGTCCTGCTGGATATCTCGCGCATCAATCTTCGCGGCACCAACCAATCGGTGACCCTGCGCACGGCCTACGGCACCCTGGAGCAGCAGGCGATCGTCACGTATTTGAATCCCGGCATTCTCCGCAATCCCAACCTCAGCGCCTCGCTCTCCGGCGGATATACCAGCAGCCAGAACGTCACCACCTACTCGGCGTCATCGCTCGGCGCCACCCTGCGCGTCAGCCAGCGCCTCAGCAAGCCGACCACGCTCATCTACTCCTTCTCCTATCGCGAGGTGAAGGTGAATCCCAACTCCATCCAGGTGAGCCTGGCTCTCATTCCGCTGCTCTCCCAACCGGCGCGCATCGGCGGCCCTGGTCTGCAGTACATTCGCGACACCCGTGACGATCCTCTCGATGCGCACCACGGCACCTTCAACACCATGAGCATGTTCTTCGCCAACTCGAAGTTCGGCTCGCAATCGGACTTCGGCCGTATCGACCTGACCAATGCCACGTACTACGACTTCGGCCGGCGGCACTGGGTCTTCGCGCGCGAGACCCGCTATGGCCAGGAGCGGTCCTTCGGCACCGCGAAACAGGAGTTCGTTCCGCTGCCGGAGAGACTCTACGCCGGCGGTGCCACGTCCCACCGCGGCTTCTCCATCAACGCCGCCGGACCGCGCGATCCGCAGACCGGCTACCCCATCGGCGGATTCGCCACCTTCATCAACACCTTCGAGTTGCGTACGCCCTATCCCAATCTGCCGCTGGTCGGCAACAATCTCGGGTTCGTGCTCTTCCATGACATGGGGAATGTCTTCGACAAATCCTCGAATGTCTTTCCCAGCTTTCTTCGTTTTCGCCAGCCGAACGAATCCACGTGCCGCACCATTCCCATCGTCAACACCAACCCCAACGGCAGCATCAACACGCCCACGACCACCTGCTCATTCAACTACTTCTCCCATGCGTTGGGGCTGGGCGCACGCTATCACACCCCCATCGGTCCATTGCGCGTGGATGCCAGCTACAACCTCGATCCGCCCTATTTTCCCGAGGTATACAACTACCAGTCCGCCAACTCCGCCACGCCGCAGCCGCAGATCGGGCAGGCCAGCCACATCAACTTCTTCTTCAGCATCGGGCAGACATTCTAATGCGTAACGGGAGCAGGCACATATGCCGGGAGATCTGGCGGCCGGCGGCAGCGGCGGCGCTGGTGCTGCTGGCGGCGTGCGCCTGCCGAGCGCAGGGTATCCAGAGCACCGCGCCCGCGCCCGCCGCCAATCAGCAGCCGATCACCCAGCCCTCGCGACCTGAGGCCACCAGCCATCCGGTGCCCGCGGAAACAGCTACCCTGCCGGCCAACCCACCCCCCCATGCGACGACGCAGGGCGAGGTCCCCGGCATCATCATCCTGCCCGAACTCAGGCAGGGCATGGGCCAGCTCACGTTGCCGAAGCTTGGGGACGGCACCGCCGCCGTCGACGCCGAAGCGAGCCAGGACCATGCGCCCGCGGAGTTGCTCGACCGCGTCGTAGCGGTTATCAACGGAGATGTGATCCTCGAGAGCGATGTACGCGAGGAGCAGCGCTTTGCCATCTTCGAGCCCTACAGCGTTCCCGGTGGCCGTTTCACGCCGCTCGAGGCCATGCAGCATCTGGTCAGCCGCACGCTTATCCTGCAGCAGATGACCAACCAGCAGATCGCTCCGCCGCCCAGCGATGAGGCGGTCGAGAAGGAGTTGGACGACCTGCGCCGGCACATCCCCAACTGTGTGCAGTACGCCTGCCAGACGGATGCCGGGTGGCGCCGTTTTCTGGCCGCGCAGGGTTTTACCGAAGCCGAAATCGACGCGCGCTGGAAACAGCGCATGCAGATCCTCAAGTTCGTTGAACTGCGGTTCCGCAGTGGAATTCGTATCGCCCCCAGCGAGATCGCGGACTACTACAACAAGCGCCTGGTGCCCGCGTTCGAACGCCGCAACGCCACCCCGCCGCCGCTGGCCAAGGTCTCCGCCCGCATCGATGAGGTGCTGCTGCAGCAGCGCGTCACCGCCCTGCTCAATGACTGGCTCAAGAGCCTGAAGGATACCGGCAGCGTCTCGATCCTCGATCCCGCGTATGCGTCCGTGGGCACGGGACCCACCGTAAGCTCGCGGGTCGGGGATGACGCCATGGACACCACCGGAGGTGTCGAGTGACATCGGCGCCGCTTACCTCTCCCGGCACGCCGGCGCCGCGCCGGCGTAGCGTCTGGCGCACCCTGGGCCGTATCGTCGCGGGCGGTGTGCTGCTGCTGGTCGTCATCGTGCTCGGCGCCCTCTGGTATGCGTCCACCAGTTCGTTCGCCAACCTGGTGCGCGGCAAGCTTGTGGACGTGCTCACTACCGCAACCGGCGGCCGCGTGGAGCTGGGGCGTTTCAGTTGGCATCCACTCAAGCTGCAGGTGGAGCTCGACGGACTCACCATCCACGGTCTCGAATCTCCGCAGGAGGTGCCCTACGCGCACATCGACAAGCTGCTGGTGCGCGCCAAGATCATCGACCTGTTCAAGGCGGATATCGGCCTCCGGCTCTTGCAGGCCGAACATCCGGTCTTCCACCTCATCTTCTACAAGGACGGCACCACCAACCAGCCCACGCCCAAGAAGCAGACCAGCAGCAACAAATCCGTGACGGATACGATCTTCGACCTGAAGGTGAATCACGCGCAGATCGACAACGGCCTCATTCTGGTCAATCAGCGCGCCATGCCACTCGACTTGGCGGCCAACAACCTCGCCGCGAAGGTCACCTATCTCCCGGCCACCGACCACTACCTGGGAACGCTGCACATTGAGGACCTGACCGCCGAGCGCGCCACCGCGCCCACGGTGCACTCCACGCTGGACCTCACCGCCGAGATGGCCCGCAACGCGCTCGAAGTGAAGGGGCTGCACTTTGTCTCCGGCACATCGCACCTTGAAGCCTCCGCGGCGCTGGCGGACTTTACCCAGCTCAACTGGCACGTCGCCGCCAACGGCTCCGTGGACCTGCGGGAGATCGGAGAACTCGCGGCGGTCGATGGACTGGGCCCGGGCGAAGCGGTGCTTCAGCTCAAAGGGCAGGGAACCGGCGCCAAGGTCTTCAATCTCGATGGCAACCTGAAGCTGAAAGACGCCACCTACCGTTCGCCCACGCTGCTGCTCTCTGGCCTCAACGTCTCCACCTCGCTCCGCGCCACCCCGGATGAGATCTCGCTGCCCAACCTCGCCGTGCGTCTGCGCCAGGGTGGCGGCATCGATGCGGCAATCAAGGTACTGCACTGGCTGCCACCGGCATCTGCCCCCGCTGGGCAAACCCCCGCGCCGGCAGCCAAGGCGCCGCCGCAGCAGGCGAATATCCACGCGCGGATCTTCGGGCTCAAGCTTCAGACCGTGCTCGAAACACTCGCGGCCAAGCGCTACCCCGATCTCGGCTTCGACACCGAGGCTGATGGTAGCGCGGACATTCGCTGGACCGGCTCGATCGCCGATATGGCCGCGGACGCCCACATCGACCTGACTCCGCCACGGCCGCCCACGCCCAACGAGGTGCCGGTCCGCGGTCTGCTGGATGTTGGCTACGCCAGCCGCGGCGGACGGCTGGACGCGCGTAAGGTCGAGATCCACACGCCGGCTTCGTCATTGAACGCGAGCGGCCGCGCCAGCTTCTCGCCCGCCACCGGCCCCACCGCGCTCAACATCGACTTCACCACCACGAATCTGAATGAGTTCAACCGCGCCCTGATCGCGATGAACCTTCCCTCGAAGAAGCAGAAGGGCGTGAGCGCCCTGCCGGTGCAGTTACACGGGCAGGCCGGCTTTCACGGAACGGTCACCGGCTCGCTCAACGCACCGGACGTGAAGGGGCACCTGAGCGCCACCGACTTCGCCACCATCATCAACACCGCGGCCACCGCGGCCACGGCATCCCCGCCGAACACCGTTCCGGTCAGCGTCACCCCGCCGCATCCGCCGCCACCGTCGGCAGGCACACGGCAGACCGTCCAGTGGGACGACCTTGAAGTGGATGCGGAGTATGCTCCGGAGCTGATCTCCATTCACCAGGCTACGCTGCGTCGCGGCCATACGCTCATCCATGCCTCGGGCCAGCTCCACGCGCATCGGCTGCTGCACAACCGCGTGGCCTTTGATGACAATTCCGCGCTCACTGCCGACGCCAGCATCCAAGACGCCGCTATTCCTGACCTGCTCTCCATCGCCGGCGAAAGCCTTCCCGTCACCGGCACTCTCAACCTGCAGGCGCACGTCGCCGGCACCCTGGGCAACCTGAATGGCGGCGGCCATCTCACGGTGCTCGGCGGAGCGATCTACGGCGAGCCCTACAAGAGCCTGAACACCGATCTGGTTTTTGCCGGCAAGGAGGTCGGCATCTCCAACTTCGTCCTCGCGCAGGACGGCGGCAGGCTCACGGCAGACGGCGGCTACAACCTCGACGCAAAGAGCTTCCACGCCAACGTCGCCGGCACTGGATTTGAGCTCGCACATTTCCAGCAATTACAAAAAGAGAAGATCTCCATCGCCGGTGGGGTCGCCTTTGATCTCCATGCCACCGGAACCGTGCAGGCGCCCCAGGTCAACGGACATCTTCAGCTTACGGGCCTGGTGCTGGGCGGTCAGCAGGCAGGCGGCGTGCGGGCCGAGATCCACACCGCGGGCAATACGCTGTTTCTCAACGCCGACTCTGACTTCATCGGCGCGCAGATCAACCTCGCGGGCAAGGTGGCCCTGGTGGGCGACTACCAGACCGATGCCAGGCTGACCTTCTCCCGGTTGGACATCGACCCGTTGATGAAGATCGCCGCGGTGCAGGGCATCAACGGCCACTCGGCCATCGCTGGAACAGTCAGCGTCACCGGCCCGGCGAAGACCCCCAAGCTGCTCAGCGGAGACGCCACCATCGATCAGTTCTCCGTGACCGTGCGCGGCATGCCGGTCACCACCAAAGGGCCCATCCGCGCCACGCTGCGCAACGGCATGCTGGACCTCACGCAGCTCGACCTCACGGCGGAGGACACCGATCTGCAGGCGCATGGCACCGTCGACCTGTTCGGCAACCAGGGGATGGATCTTGTTGCCAAGGGCGCGGTCAATGTGAAGTTGGCGCAGAGCTTCAGCCCGGAGATCTCTTCCTCCGGACACGTCGATCTGAACCTGACCGCAACCGGCGCGCTCAAGAAGCCGGACGTGGAAGGCAAGGTGGTCTTCACCAATGTGAACTTCGCCTATCAGGCCATTCCGAACGGCATCAGCCACCTGAACGGCACTATGCAGCTCGCCGATGGTCGGCTGGAGATCAAGGATATGACCGGCACCACCGGCGGCGGCCAGGTCAAGCTGGCCGGCTTCCTCATGTATCAGGGGGGCATCTACGGCGATCTCACGCTGACGTTGAAGGACACGCGTTTCCGCTACGCCGGCCTGAGCGCCTCCACGGACACGACCCTCCGGATGCAAGGCACCCAGACCGGCATCCTGGTCAGCGGCAACGTGGTGGTCACGCGCTTCCTGGTGGGCGCGAACGTCGACTTCGCCGCCCTTGCCGGCTCCGGCGCCGTGGCCCCACCTCCGGATCCGACCGCCTTCACCAACAAGATCCGCCTCGACGTGCACGTCACCTCGGCGCCGCAGCTTGATTTCCAGAACTCCTTCGCGCAACTTGCAGGGAGCGTGAACCTGCGCGTGCGCGGCACCGCGGCCCAGCCCTCCGTACTCGGCCGCATCACCATCACCGACGGCCAGGCCACCTTCTCCGGCACCACCTACCAGTTGCAGCATGGCGATATCTTCTTCACCAATCCGGTGCATATCGAGCCGACCATCGATCTGGACGCGACGGCGCGCATCGAGGAGTACGACGTCACCATCGGCCTGCACGGCAATATCGACAAGCTGGCGCCCACCTTCCGTTCCGAGCCGCCGCTGCCCGAGGCCGATGTCATCTCGCTGCTCGCGCAGGGCCGCACCCAGGAGGAACAGTCGATCTATTCCTCCGAGCAGTCGGCGGCCGGGGTCAACGGCACCACCAACGCTCTGTTGAGTGGTGCGCTTAACGCCACCGTCAGTAATCGCGTCTCCAAGCTCTTCGGGGTCGGCAGCGTCAAGATCGACCCCACCTACGTGGGCTCGCTCGGCAACTCCAGCGCGCGCATCACGGTACAGGAGAACATCGGCCAGAGCGTGCAACTCACCTACGCCACCAACATCAACACCACCTCGGCGCAACTGATTCAGGCGCAATTCAATCTCTCGCCCACGCTCTCGCTTACCGCCGTGCGCGACGAATCCGATGTGTTCAGCCTGCTGTTCAAGATTCACCGGCGGTATCGCTAGGCCGTCTTAACTTACAGGCCACGCGCAGGCGATCTATTTTCCATGACCTGCGTACAACTCTGCGTGTATCTTTAGTGTCCTTAGATATGAAGTGTCGACGCACCCACCGCCCCGCCGGTCACCGCTCGACGCCGACCTGACATCCGCAAGGAGACGTACCATGCCGTTTGGAACGATGCTGTTCGGAAAGATCCCGTCTGGAAAGCCACTTCGAAAGCTCGCGTTTCGAAATATCTGGATCGCCCCCACCCTTGCGGCGACCTTTCTCTTCGCGTCCGCCAACGCTCTGCCCGCCTTCCCGCAGACCGCTGATAAGGCAGCGACCGCGAACGCCCCGGACGACGGCAAGCTGCAGACGGAAGTGCAGAAGAAGCTCAACGGGTCGAAGTTCAAGGATGTGCAGGTGGCGGTGCAGAGCGGTATTGCGACCCTCACCGGTTCGGTCAAGATTTACGACGACAAGCAGCAGGCAGAGAAGAAGGCGTCCAAGGTCAAGGGTGTGAGCTCGGTCGTGAATGACATCCAGGTTGCCACCGGCGAGACCTCCGACCAACAACTGCAGGACAAGCTGCGCAAGCAATTGGCTTATGACCGCGTGGGCTATGGAAACGCCTTCAACGCCATTGACGTCTCAGTGCAGAATGGCGTCGCCACTCTTAGCGGGCATGCGCTCGGTCCGGTGGCCAAGTCCTCAGCGCTTGGGCTGGCCAGCCATACTCCCGGCATCACCAACGTGGTCGACCACATCCAGGTGGATCCCCTCTCGCCCTTCGATAACCAGACACGCCTCAGCGTGGCGCGCGCCGTCTATGGCTATCCCTCGCTCAACAAGTACGCGATCGACCCCGCCAACCCCATCCGCATCACGGTGATCAATGGACACGTGATCCTCTCCGGCGTGGTGCTCAGCAAGGCCGATAAAGACGTCGCCGGCATCCAGGCGAACAGCGTGCCCGGCGTCTTCAGCGTCACCAATAATCTGCAGGTCGCGGGCAGCTCAAGCGAGCGCAAGTAAGCCCGCCATCCGAGCCAATCCGGGTGCCCCATCCTACGCAGTTTCACCGCGTAGGGTAGGGTAGTTCCCACGTCCCGGAGAATTGCGTTCGTGACCCTTGGAGTAAGTCTGTCATCCTGAGCGGAGCAGGCCATCTCTTGGTTTGTGAGGATCCAGGTGCCCCATCCTACGCAGTTTCATCGCGTAGGGTGGGGTAGTTCCCATCCCAGAAACCTGCCGATAATTCCCCCCCTTTGCTACTCTGAAAGTACCGGCTCGCCTCGCGGCTTCGGGTTTACTTCGAATGCGAGCCGTACCTACACCGGAGGAGAGCCCAGCCTGTGTCCATTCTGCGCACCCTCGGCGTGACCCTCGAGATGATCAAGTGGGAGCACTCCATCTTCGCGCTCCCCTTTGCCCTGACCGGGGCGGTGCTGGCGGCGCGCGGCTGGCCCTCGCTCCATCAGTTGATCTGGATCGTCGCCTGCATGGTGACGGCCCGCTCCGCCGCCATGGCCTTCAACCGCTGGGCAGATGCGGAACTCGATCGCGCCAATCCCCGCACCGCCTCCCGCGCCATTCCCGCCGGGCTGCTCTCGCGGCGCTTTGTTGGCCTTTTCACGCTGGGCATGTCGCTGCTCTTCGTGCTCTCGGCGCTGCAACTCAACCGCCTGTCGTTCCTGCTCTCCCCGATTGCCCTGGCCGTGCTGCTGTCGTACTCCTACACCAAGCGCTTCACCCGCTGGTCGCACCTTTTCCTGGGGCTGGCACTGGGCATCGCGCCGGCGGCCGCGTGGATCGCTATCCGCGGCCGGCTTGATCCGCGCATCCTGGTGCTCACCGTGGCAGTGCTCTTCTGGGTGGCGGGCTTCGATGTGCTCTACGCCTGCCAGGACATGGAGCACGACCGCGGCGCGGGGCTTCGGAGCGTGCCCCAGTCGGTCGGCCTCGGAAACGCCTTCTGGATCGCCCGTGGCATGCACATCCTTATGTTTCTGCTGCTGGTCTGGCTGGTCCGGCTCTTCGCACTGGGGGCGGTAGCCTGGGTGGGCCTGGCCATCGTCGCCGCCCTGCTGCTCTATGAGCACCTGATCGTCTCTCCCCGCGACCTCCGCCGCCTGAACGCCGCCTTTTTTACCTTGAACGGCGTCATCTCCATCGTCTTCTTCCTGGCCATAGCGCTGGCTGTGCTGCGGGTCAATCATCTCTTGCCCTGAGGGCTCCGTCCCTAAACCTCGCTTCGTGCACTCAGACACAAAGACGGCCTCGCATTTCCGCGAGGCCGTCTTGCCTGCTTACGCTCAGCCGCTTCTGAGGCGGCGCGCGTCTCAGGCGCTTTCTTTCCTGCGGTGTTCGTCCTTATAGTCGTCGATCTTCTCGTTCACCTTGTTCTTCATGTTCTGAACCGAGTCGCTGATGCTGCTGCGCGTCTCGTGGGCGCCGGTGGGCGCGTCATGTACCGTGCGGTCCGTGGTAGAGGTGCCGGTCGCGTCCTTTACGTTGCCCCAGGTCTCCTTCGCTGCACCCTTCACCTGGTCCGCCACCCCGGAGTTCGCCAGCCTCTCGTTGCCGATGGCCTCTCCGGTCTTCTCCTTCACCTTGCCCACAGCCTGATCGAATTTGCCTGCTACCTGGTCCTTATCCATGGTGCCTCCGTGTGTGATTCGGGTTGGGTCAAATGGCAAGCCGTGTCGTTTCGCTTGCCGGATCTGCCGGGCTAAATCCTGCGGCGTCCTCCGCCGATCAGTTGGATGACGAGAACCACGATCGCGATCACCAGCAGTACGTGGAGATACCACGCCATCACGTGGAAACCGATAAAGCCAATCAGCCAGAGCACAAGCAGAATGACAAAGATGGTCCAAAGCACTCGGCATACCCCCGGGGAAATACCTGCAGCCGGCATCGCGCCGGAAGAGCGCTTCCGACATGTTCCCGGAAGCATCGTTTCGGTGTGATAAGGTGCGGCCAGGCACGGATAGGTTGCCGTGCCCGGCTGGTCGCGCCCCTGTTTCCCCGCGGATTTCGGGGCTTTGCGGCATCTACGCGGGCCTGATGATACAAAGGATGGCATTCGAGCGACTATGCGTATCGCGATCCAGGGAGAGACTGGTTCCTTCAGCCACGAGGCGGCCCTGCAGTTCGATGCGGGAGCAAGCGTCGTGTCCTGCATGCTCTCCGCCGACGCCTTTACCCAGCTCGAGACGGGCGCGACCGATGCCCTCGCGCTCCCCATCGAGAACACGCTCGCCGGCTCGGTGGTCGAACACTTCGACCTGATCTACGCCCGCGACGCGCATATCGTGGCCGAGACCATCCTGCCCATACGCCATACTCTCATCGGGCTGCCGGGCAGCACCGTGGACTCTATCCGGCGCGTCTACTCCCACCCAGTGGCCCTGGCACAATGCCGCCGCTTCTTCGCCGAGCATCCGCGCATTGAACCCGTGCCCTTCTACGACACCGCGGGGGCCGTCAAGCAACTGGTAAAGCTGCGTGACCGCCACGCCGGCGCCATTGCCGGCGAGCACGCCGCGCTGGTGCACAAGGGGCGCATCCTGCTGTCCGGAATCGAAGATGACCCCGCCAACTTCACCCGTTTTGTCCTGGTCTTTCCCGGACCGTACGGCGCCGGAACTGGCCGCCGGGAAGCGCTTCCAGATGAGCCGGTCGATGCGGCGAGCGGCGCGGCCAGCGATGCGGCGCAGTTCCCGGGCGACCTCTCCGGCATCCAGAAGGTGACGCTCGGCTTTCAAGTCGAAGATGCTCCCGGCAAGCTCGCCGCCGCACTTACTGCGGCCGCCGCGTCCGGAGCCAATCTCACCAAGATCCAGTCCCGGCCCGTGCCCGGCCGGCCCTGGTCGTACACCTTCTTCGTCGACGGCATCGTTCAAAGCCCGCAAGCCGCCGACGCGCTGCGGGAGCGCCTGGCTACCACCTGCCTGCGGATGAAGGAGATGGGCCGCTACCGCTCGGCGCTCTAGACGCAGCCGCGCGCCCAACCCGCTGCTCGCTCTTTACACTGGAGACGATGTCTACCATTCCTGCTTCCCATATCTCTCGCACTACGCTCCGCGTACGCTACGCCGAAACCGACCAGATGGGCGTCGTCTACTATGCCAACTACTTCATCTGGTTTGAGATCGGCCGGGTGGAGCTGCTGCGCAGCCTGGGCTTCAGCTACCAGCAGATGGAGATGGAAGACGACTGCTACATCCCGGTCGTCGATACCTCCTGCCGCTACAAGGCCCCGGCCCGCTATGACGAGGAACTGGAGCTGGAGACGCGGATCCTCCACATGCGCCCCTCGGTGCTGAAGTTCGGGTATCGCCTGCTCCGCGCGGGCACCCTGCTGGCGGAAGGCGAATCCGTGCACGTGCTGACCGACCGGAACATGCAGAAACGAACCCTGCCGGAGAAGTACGCGGCGGCCATTCGAGCCACGATGGATGGCCATGTGCATCGTCAGTAACTTGCGGCGACGCACCACCGCTGTCACGATGGAGCCATGAAGAAGACCTCGCTCACCGCCCTCGTTCTTTTGATAGTCATGACCGCTCCTGCCTTCGCCGCGCGCCACCATCATCACCACCATCGCGGACACCACCACCATCGCGCGCAGTAATCGCGCGCACAACACAAACGGGGCGCTCCGGGCGCCCCGTCTTCTTCTGTTGCCATCTGGAACAACTCACCGGGTGCCCCATCCTGAAGCGACGCCTCTTGGGAGCGAAGGGTGGGAGACGCAATCTTTCGCGGGGTGCCCCACTCTAGCGCAGCTAGGGTGGGGTCGTTTGCCCTACGCCAGAATGCCGCGCGGCTTCACATTCTCCCGGATAAACGTCACCGTCGCATCGAGCGAAGTCCCCGGACCGAAGATCGCCGACACCCCTTGCGCCTTCAGGAACGCCATATCCTGCTCCGGGATGGTGCCGCCCACCACCACCAGAATGTCTTCCGCGCCGCGCTCCTTGAGCAGGCCGGTCACGCGCGGAACGATGGCGTTGTGCGCTCCGGACAAGATGCTCAGGCCCACGCAGTCCACGTCCTCCTGAATGGCGGCGTTGACGATCATCTCCGGCGTCTGCCGCAGCCCGGTGTAGATGACCTCCATGCCGGCATCGCGCAGCGCCCGCGCAATCACCTTCGCGCCGCGGTCGTGCCCGTCCAGGCCCGGCTTGGCAACCAGCACGCGTATCGGATGAGTGGGTTCGACCATAGATGTCTGCAATCAGAAGCTGCGGAACGGTTGAGAATAGCACAGCGGCAGCGAGGCCCGCTCCAGCCCCGTCCGGCTAGAGCATGAACTACTTATCCCGCGAAACCACGAAATCCGGCATCCACAGCAGGGCCCGGCGCTCGTCGCTGTCCGGCAGGTCGCCCAGCATGCCGCGCGCGATCTCCGCGTAGCCGAAGGCCGCATCCATCGCGTACTCCACCGAACCGTGCCGGTGCAGGATGTGCAGCACATCGGCGTGCGAGACGCGCCCGAACGACTGGTCCTCAACCACCTGGTCGATGGACAGTCGCTCCTCCGCCGTGCCGTGCTGGTAGGCATGCACCACCGCCAGCGTGGCCTTACCCTCACGCAGGTCGCTCGCCACGGGTTTGCCCAGCGTCGCCTCGGTCGCCGTCAGGTCCAGCACGTCGTCCACGATCTGGAAGGCGATGCCCAGGTTCCGGCCATATTCGCCGAACTGCCTCTCCTGGCTGTCTGTGGCATCCGCCAGCACCGCGCCCAGGCGCATGGATACGGCGAACAGGCAGGCGGTCTTGCGATAGATCAGCTCGTAGTACTCCGGCTCGCTTACCATGCGGCCCAGCGTCTCCGTCTGCAGCAGTTCGCCCTCGACCATCTGCTGGGTAAGCCCGATCAGCAGATCGAGCACCTTGAAATTCCGCTCTTCAAGCGCGATCCGGAACGCCTGCATGTACAGCCAGTCGCCCGCCAGCACGCACTTGGAGTTGCCCCAGGTGGTATTCGCGGACGGCCGGCCGCGGCGGATATCCGCGGCGTCGATGATGTCGTCGTGCACCAGCGTCGCCGTATGCACCATCTCGACAACCGCGCCCAGCCGTACCGCCCCGCGGCCGCGATGTCCCAATCCGCGGGCCGCCAGCAGCAGCAGCGCGGGACGAATCCGCTTGCCGCCGCCCCCGCGCAGATATTCGGCGATCTCAGTGATCGCCCGGACCTGGGAGACGGAATCGCGCGCAAGTTCGCGTTCGATGGAGTGCAGATCGTCACGCAGCAGGTCGAAGACTTCTTTCGCCGTCGCTAACGCCTGTGTGCTCACGTGCTCTCCCGCTCCTCGAATCTCTGGATTCAGTCTACCGTGCTCACAGACGCGGCCGATGTCCTGTTGTCCGCTTTTCAATTCGATCGATAGTTGGTGAACTGCATGTCGATCCCGAAATCGTGCGCCTTCAGGAGCGCGATTGCCTCCTGCAACGCGTCCCGGTCCTTGCCGGAGACACGCACCGTCTCCCCCTGGATGGATGCCTGAACCTTCTTCTTGGACTCCTTGATGACTTTGGCGATCTCCTTGGCCTTCTCCGTCGGAATGCCCTGTTGCAGATCGATCTTCTGCCGCACGCTTTGGCCGGTCGCCGGTTCCACCTTGCCTACGGTGAGCGCCTTGAGCGAGATGCCCCGCTTCACCAGCTTCTGCTGCAGGATCTCCCGCACCGCATCCAGATGGTATTCATTGGCGGAGGCGAGCTGCAGCGCCTTGTCGCCTTCGAGCAGCTTGATTTCGGAGTGCGAGTCCTTGAGGTCAAAGCGCTGGCGCACTTCTTTGATCGCCTGCTCGATGGCATTGCGCACCTCCTGAACATCGATCTTGCTCACCACGTCAAAAGAATTGTCTGCTGCCATACTCGTCCCTCACATGTGAAGCGGCGTTCTGTGAAACCCCATGCGCGACATTTTCAGCGGAGCGAAGCATCCCTACGGGCTTCGCCGCCGCCATCCGGCGCGTGCAGTCCCATTAGTGTAAAGAAGTTGCGTGTCGTTGCCGCCGCCACTTCGTCTACTTCGATGCGCAAAAGCTCCGCGATCTTCGCCGCCGTGTGTGCCACGAAAGCCGGTTCGTTGCGCTTGCCGCGAAAGGGCACCGGCGCAAGGTAGGGGGCGTCGGTCTCCACCAGCATGCGGTCAAGCGGAATTTGGACCGCTACATCGCGAATGGGCTGGGACTTGGGAAAGGTGATGTTGCCGGCGAAAGAGATCAGGAAGCCGCACTCCATGGCCCGCCGCGCATGCTCCATCTGGCCGGTGAAGCAGTGCAGTATCCCGCCCAGGCCGGTGCGCTTCCAGTGGTCTTCAATCAGCGCCAGTGTGTCGTTCCAGGCGCCGGAGGGATCCGGCTCGCCCGCTTTCTCCGCAGCCCGGCAATGGATAATGATCGGCCGCTTGCGCCCCGCCGCAATCTCCATCTGCCGGACGAATACCTCCTGCTGCACCGCATGCGGGGCTGTGTCCCAGTAGTAGTCCAGGCCAATCTCCCCTGCCGCGATGACCTCCTGCTCCCCCAGCAAGCAATCCAGCTTGTCGTATGCGGCCTGGTCCGCGTTGGCAGCCTCATCCGGGTGAATGCCCGCCGTGGCATACACCGCCGGCGTTCTGTCCTGTCCGCGAAACTCCCGGCTGATCTCGAGCGCCCGCTGCATGGTGGCCGGTCCGTCGCCGATCCCGATCGCCAGCACCGCCCGCACCCCCGCCGCGTAGGCCTGCGCCAGCACTGCTCCCCGGTCCGCGTCGTATTTTTCGCTATCCAGATGCGCGTGCGAGTCGATCAGCACCGGTCTACTTCAGCCTCGCGCCCACGGGAACGTCTTCAAGGAAGCCTGCCAGCACCGCCTTGCCGCCTTCGACCGACGCCGCCACGATCATGCCATTCGACTCCAGCCCGCGCAGCTTGCGGGGCTGCAGGTTGGCGACGATCACCACCTTGCGCCCGATCAGGCTCTCCGGCGTGTACGATTCGGCGATCCCGGCCAGGATCTGCCGCGTCTCCGTGCCCAGGTCCACCTCCAGACGCAGCAGCTTGTCCGCCTTGGGCACGCGCTCGGCAACCTTCACCAGCGCCACACGCAATTCGATCTTGCTGAAGTCGTCGATGCTGATCTTGCCCGCATCCGTGGCCGGCGCGGTCTGAGCAGCCGCCGACGTTGCGCTCGGCAGGTCTGCGAGCGCGGCCTGGTGGGTTACGGAAGCCATCGCCGGATTGCCTGGCAAGGTCTTGAACGAAGACCCGGCCGAAACCGCTGGTGCATCATGCGCGCGCGCCCCCTCGGCGCCGAGCAGCGGAATCGCCGCCAGTGCGTCCTCGAGCGCGCTCGGCAGCACAATCGCATCTGCTTCAGAAGGCGCATCGTGGCGTTCGTTCAGGGCGATGTCGCGCCGTGCGTCCGCCGGGGTGGCGATGGCGTCCGTCCGGGTATCTGCATTCTTCTGTTCCATGTCTTGCATACGTTCCACCGTGTCCTTTTCTGCGCGCGGAAATACCGGCCCCACCTCACCCAACTGCGTGCCCGCCTGGAGTCCGCCCCATGCGATGGTCTTCAGGTCTGCCTGTTGGACGCTTCCCAGGCCGAGTTGTGCCCATATCTTCGCTGCCGCATCCGGCAGCACCGGGTATACCAGCGCCGTGACGATGCGGATCGCTTCGGCCGCCGTGTACAGTACATCGGCGAGCTGCGCCCGGGCGTCCGGGTCCTTCGCCAGCTTCCATGGCGCTGCGCCGCTGATGAAGCCGTCGGTCTCGGAGATGAGCTGCCAGATCGCCTCAAGCGCACGCGAGAACTCCAGCCTCTCGAAGTGCTCCTGCGCCGTTGAGACCACCTCCGCACTGCGTTCGCGAAGGTAGCTCGCCTTGTCGGTCACCGGGGCGCCGGTAGCCTCGTGCACCGGCTCCGGCAACGTCAGTGGCTCCGGGACGCGCCCATCGAAGTAGTTGCGGATCATGGTCAGCGTGCGGTTCACCAGGTTTCCGTAGCCATTCGCCAGATCGGCGTTATACCGCTGCACCAGCGCGTCGAAGGAGAAGCTGCCGTCCTGCCCGAAGACCACCTCGCGCAGCAGGAAGTAGCGCAGCGCGTCCGCCCCCAGCACATCCAGGATCGTCTCCGCGCGCACGATGTTGCCGCGCGACTTCGACATCTTGCTCTGCTCGAAGAGCAGCCAGCCGTGCGCCACAATCGACCTGGGCAGCGGCAGGCCCGCGGCCAGCAGAAACGCCGGCCAGTAGACGCAGTGAAAACGGCTGATCTCCTTGCCGATCACCTGCAGGTCCGCCGGCCAGTACCGCCGGAACAGCGAGTCGTCGTCGCTGCCGTATCCCAGCGCCGTGATGTAGTTGGCCAGCGCATCCATCCACACGTAGATCACGTGTTTTGGGTCGCCGGGCACCGGTATGCCCCAGTCGAAGCTGGTGCGGCTGACCGAGAGGTCCTTCAACCCGCCGCGCACAAACGCCATCACCTCGTTGCGCCGCGCCTCCGGCCGGATGAACTCCGCGTTCTGCTCGTAGATCTCCAGCAGCCGCCGCTCGAAGGCCGACAGCTTGAAGAAGTAGTTCTCCTCGCTCACCGTCTCGGTAATGCGGCCGCAGTCCGGACACGGCGCGCCCGGCGGCGCGTCTACATACAGCTCATCGAAGACGCAATACTGCCCGGTATACGTGCCCTTGTAGATGAAGCCCCGTTCCCGCAACAGCGAGAACAGCTCCTGCACGCCGCGCCGATGACGCTCCTCGGTGGTGCGGATGTAGTCGTCGTAGGTGAGTCCCATGCGGTCCCACAGCGAACGAAACTCCGCCGATACGGCCGCGGCAAACTGCTGCGGCGTGGTGCCGGCCGCCTGCGCCGAGCGTTCGATCTTCTGCCCGTGCTCATCGGTCCCAGTCAGGAAGAACACATCCAGGCCCTGCGCTCGCTTGCGCCGCGCAATGGTGTCGGCCACCACCGTCGTATAGGTGTGCCCCAGGTGCGGACGCGCGTTCACGTAATAGATTGGCGTGGTCAGGTAATAGGTGGGACGTTCTGTCATCAGTCGGGCAGGCTTTCCTCTAGCAGCGCGACTCCTGAGAACGCGCTTCGGTGAGCGCCGTCTATCAAGGCAACGGCAGCCGAAAAACTCTTTCAATCTTAGGAGTTAGCCGGTTGAGCGTCAAACGGGCGCCGGCCCTCGCTTTGCTAGAATCGGCTTGGAATCGAGCACTTCCCGCGCAACTCTCGTCATCGCCGGCGCTCTCCGCCAAAGGACCTCGTTTGTATCGAAAACAGCAGCAACGACTTCGCGAGCGGTTGCGTTCCATCCTGCGCTCCGCCTATGGAATCGAGAACGCCACCGTCGCCATCGAGCAGCCGCCGGAGATTCATCTCGGCGACTTCGCCAGCCCCATCGCTTTCGAACTTGCACGGCCGTTGCGCCGTGCTCCGAAGATAATCGCGGCCGAGATCGTCGCTGCGCTCAGCGCCGAACCGCTGCCCGGATTCGCCGGCTTCGCAGTCGCGGGCGCCGGGTACATCAACGCCCGGCTGCAACGCGCCTCGGCGCTCCAGGGGATCGCCGCCTCGATCGGCGAAGCTTCAGATTTCGGCGGCGGCATCCGCTCACTGGTTGAGCACACCAGCATCAATCCCAACAAGGCCGCGCACGTCGGCCATCTGCGCAACGCCATCCTCGGCGACACCTTCGTCCGCCTGCTCCGCGCCTCCGGGCAGCGCGTGGACGTGCAGAACTACATCGACAATACCGGCGTTCAGGTGGCCGATGTCGTCGTCGGCCTCATGCACCTTGAGAATCTCTCAAAAGATCAGATCGCGGTGCTCTTCCGCGAACTGGCCGCGCGCCACGAGCGCCTGGACTACTACTGCTGGGATGTGTACGCCAACGTCTCCGCCTGGTATAGCGCGGCAGACAGCGATGCGGAGACGGCACGGCGCAAGCAACTGCGGCTGGGCACGCTCCATGCCATCGAGCAGGGCGGGAATGAGATCGCAGCGGCCGCCGATGTTATCGCCACCGCGGTGCTACGCCGGCATCTCGAAACCATGCAGCGGCTCGATATCGAGTACGATCTGCTGCCGCGCGAGAGCGAGATCCTGCACCTTCACTTCTGGGAGGCGGCCTTCGCGCAGCTCAAGGAAAAGGGCGTGCTGCGCCTGGAGACCGAAGGCAAGAACAAGGGTTGCTGGGTGATGCGCCGCGCCGGCACCACTGGTGGCGCGGACGACGGCGCACCCGATGAAGAGGCCAAAGTCATCGTGCGCTCGAACGGCACCGTCACCTATGTGGGCAAGGACATCGCCTATCACCTATGGAAGTTCGGTCTGCTGGGCCGTGACTTCCACTATCTCCCGTTCTTTCGCTATCCCGATCACACCTGCTGGATCTCCGCCGAGCGTGGCGAGCCCGAACATCCGCACTTTGGCGGAGCGCAGGCTATCTACAACGTCATCGACAGCCGCCAGGCCGATCCGCAGGCCAACGTGATCGAGGCCCTGCGCGGCCTGGGCTACACCGAGGCGGCGGACCGCTACACCCATTTCTCCTACGAGATGGTGGCGCTCACGCCGCGCTGTGCGGAAGAACTCGGCTACACCGTCGCCGAGGAAGACAAGGGCCGCGCCTATATTGAGGTCTCCGGACGCAAGGGGTTCGGCGTGAAGGCCGACGATCTGCTTGACCGCCTCATCGCCGCGGCCACCGCGGAAGTGGACAGCCGCCATCCGGAGCTCGACGGGGGCGAACGGCAGCGCATCGGCCGCGTCATCGCCATCGGGGCGCTCCGCTACTTCATGCTCAAATACACCCGCACTTCGGTCATCGCCTTTGACTTCCAGGATGCGCTCAGCTTCGAGGGCGAAACCGGACCCTACGTGCAGTACGCCATCGTCCGGGCCCGCTCCATCTTCCGCAAGGCAGGGATCGCGCCTGCGCAGGCGCTTGCCGGGATGGCCTCAGCGCCGCCGTCGGAAGAGTCCGTGAACGATGATCTCTGGGACATCTGGCAGACCGCGTCGAAGAACTCGCTCCTGCTCGAGCAGTGCATCGCTACCGCGGAGCCCGCCTATCTGGCCAAGCACGCCTTCCAGCTCGCGCAGCAGTTCAACAACTTCTACCACCGCTTTCACATCCTCACCGAGCCGGACCCGGCACGGAAGGCGCTGCTGATGGCCACCGCCGCGGTTGCAGAACGCGCGCTGGTCCAGTGCCTCGCCTGGATGGGCATCGACGCACCCGACATCATGTAACGGGGGCTCAGCAAGCCACCATGCCGAGGTGCCCCATCCTGGCGGAGCTAGGGTGGCGTTGTTCGCCGATGGTCGCTTACTGTAGCGGCTTGCCCTCCGCCGTCATGCCATCCAGCAGCTTCAGGTCGTTTTGCTTGACCGCATCCGGCAGCGGTGCATAGTTGAGCGATCCCGCCACTGTCTGCCCATCCGTCACGATGTATTTGATGAAGTTCTTGAGCGCCTGCCGTTTTGCCTGGTCCTGGCCGTCCTTGGGAACCAGCAGAAAGGTCAGGCCCGAGATGGGATAGGCATTCGTCGCAGTCGCAGGTGCATTCACAATGGGCATGCGCGTATCCTGCGCAAGTTGGTCGGCGAAGCCGCTGATGGCCGCGCTGGTGCTCTCCGGGCTCGGCGCAACATAGTTCCCGGCCTGGTTCTTGATCAGCGCCACCGGCAGGTGGTTCTGCTGGGCATACGTCAGCTCCACGTAGCCAATCGCGCCCGGCGCCTGCTGCACCTGCCCGGTCACGCCCTCGCTGCCCTTGCCGCCGTTGCCGGTGGGCCAGCTTACCTGCGTGCCTTTGCCCACCTTGCTCGCCCAGTCTTTGCTCACCGCCGCGAGGTAGGTGGTAAAGATGTTGCTGGTGCCGCTGCCATCGGCGCGATGCACCACCGTCACGGCGGTATCCGGCAGGGTTACGCCCGGGTTGTCGCGCTTGATCGCCGGATCCTGCCATCTCTTGATGTTCCCCAGAAAGATTCCGGCCAGCGCCTCCGGCGAAAGCCGCAGTGGCGTCTTCAATTCCGGCAGATTGTAGGTCACGCATACCGGGCCCGCGGATTCCGGCATCTGCAGGATGGGCCGCATCGCCGCCAGTTGCTGGTCGTTCAGCGCCGCGTCCGATGCGCCGAAATCCACCGTGCCCTGCTTCACCTGCTGAATCCCGCCGCCACTGCCGATCGACTGATAGTTGATCTGCACATCGTGATGTGCGTTCTGGTAGTCCTGCGTCCAGCGGGTCATCACGGGATAGACAAAGGTGCTGCCCGCTCCGGTCAGGGTCACGGTCTGGTTCTGCTCATTGTTGGACTTGCACGCCGTCATTCCCAGCAGGACTGTAGCCGCCAGCAGGGCCGCTCTCGATCCGATCGTCACGCCTGTTCTCCTTTTTCCGCTTCCCACGTACTTGGCTCGTCGACGTTCTTAACTCGCCTCATATGTCTCCCAGCCAACGTACCGCAAATCAGGCAGATGAGATGCGCCGGACAGCGGCAACCTGCACATTTTCATACGCTATTCATCTGCATGGCCTCTCTATCCGGGCCGCGCCTCCGGCCGGTGGCAACGGCCGGCCCGGGATCGGATTCTTAAGTACAAAGCAAGGGAAATGGAGCCGTATACATGACTGGAGAACTGCACGGAAAGCGCGTCGCCATTCTGGCGACCGATGGTTTTGAACAGGTAGAACTCGTGGAACCGAAGAAGGCCCTGGAGGCGGCCGGAGCAAAGACCGAAGTCCTCTCCGTGAAGGAAGGCGAGATCAAAGGCTGGAAGTTCACGGATTGGGGCGATTCCGTCAAGGTCGATACGCTTGTGTCCAAGGCCGACGTCGGCGATTACGACATTCTGGTGCTGCCCGGCGGACAGATCAATCCGGACAAGCTACGCCTGGACAAGGATGCCGTCGCCTTCGTCAGGGACTTCGCGCAATCCGGAAAGTTGCTGGCCGCCATCTGCCATGGACCCTGGACCATGATCGAGGCAGGCGTGGTGAAGGGCAGAACCATGACCTCGTGGCCCTCACTGCAAACCGACCTGAGGAACGCCGGCGCGAACTGGGTGGACAAACAAGTGGTCGTCGACGGCAACTACATCACCAGCCGTAAGCCGGATGACATACCGGCCTTCAGCCAGAAAATAATTGAAGAGGCGAGCTCCGAAGGACAACTCCGGGCTGCGAGCTAGATTCTTAATTGGCAACACGTTCGCAAGAAAAAGGAGGAGACTTCATTTGACCGCGAACGATTCGAAGGGCAGGCGAGAGCCTGCCCTTCCGCTTTTCTGCCTCAGCCGAGATCGTCGTCATTCTGGGCGCCGCGTCTGGCGAAGAATCCAAGCAAGCGTCTTCCTCGCTATGGATTCTTCGTCGCTGCGCTTCTCAGAACGACACCCCCTTCGTTCCATATAAGTGAGCGCGGGCCTAGCTGACATACGTCCGCACCCACTCCGCAATGCTCCGTACCGCGATCCCCGACGGTCCCTTGGCGATCCACGGCTTCTGCTCTTCCATCCAGGCAATGCCCGCGATGTCCAGGTGGATCCACGGCGTCTCGCCGACGAACTCTTTCAGGAACATGGCCGCGGTTATCGCGCCGCCGTAGCGCCCGCCGGTGTTCATGATGTCCGCAATGGAGGACTTGATCAACTCCCGGTAGTCATCCTCGACCGGAAGCCGCCAGAAGCGCTCACCGGACGCCTTGAGGGCGTCGGTGAAATGGCCATACGCTTCGTCGTTGTTCGAGAAGACGCCACCGTTCACCATACCTAGCGCAACCACGCAGGCTCCGGTGAGCGTGGCCGCGTCGATCAGATGGGTTGCGCCAAGCTGCTGCGCATAATGCAGTCCATCGGCCAGCACCAGCCGCCCTTCGGCGTCCGTATTGATGATCTCGATGGTCTTGCCGGACATGGCGGTTGAGATATCGCCCGGCTTGTACGCGGTCCCGCTGGGCATGTTCTCGGCCGCGCACACCACGCCGATGACTCTGACCTTGGGCTTGAGCTGCGCAATGGCCTGCATGGCGCCGATCATCGCCGCGCCGCCGGCCATGTCGTACTTCATCTTCTCCATGTTGTCGGCCGGCTTGATGGAGATGCCGCCGGTGTCGAAGGTAATGCCCTTGCCCACCAATCCGAGCACCGGACCATCCTTTGCCGCGCCCTCCGGCTCGTAGCGCATCACAATCAGCGCCGGCGGCTCCGCCGAGCCCTGGGACACGCTCCAGAAGGCGCCCATCTTCAGCTCCTTGAGCTTGTCGGTGGAGAACACCTCGCACTGCAGTCCATTGGCCTTCGCCATGGCCGCCGCACGCTTGCCCAGCTCCGTGGGCGTCAGCACGTTGCCGGGCTCGTTCACCAGAGATCGGGCAAAGTTTTGCGCCTCGCCCAGGATCACGCCCTCACGAAATCCGGCCTCCGCCGCAGCCTTGTCGCTTTGCGGCGACGCCAGAATGGTCAGCGACTCAGTGCTCCGGTCCTTCCGGTCCGAGCGATAGATGTCCGGGTCGAAGTCCCCCACATACGCGCCCTCCACTGCCGCCCGCGCCGCCTCGGCAGCAGGCAAGTCTCCGGGCAGCACCAGCGTGAGCGAGCGGATCTTGCGTGGCTTGGCGAAGCGCACCGCGGCCCCCGCTGCTTTGCGCAGCTCGTTCGCGTCCGCCTTCTCCAGGCCTACTATCAGCAGGCGCCTGGCCTTCACACCCTCGGGCCCGTGCAGCAGCAGCGTCTCGCAGCTCCCGGCGGCAAATTCCTGACCGCCAAAGGCAGCCGCCGTCGCCTTCGCCAGCGCTGCGTCGCCTGACAACAACGCCGGCTTCGGCTCGGCCTTCACGTCCTTCTTGTCAGCCTTGTTGATGGCAAAGGCAACCAGCAGTTCTGCCTCTGCCTGCGCCGCGTTTTCAAAGCGTAAGTCTGTCTTCATTCCTATGTGCACCTCAAATGTTGTCATCCTGAGCGTAACCAACGGCCCGCTGTCATCCTGAGCGTAACCAGCGGCGCGCTGTCATCCTGAGCGTAACCGAAGGTAGAGTCGAAGGACCTGCTTCACCTTGTTCTCGAAAACCGGCGCGAAGCGCCGCACAAACAATTCCTGCCACCACCCGCAACCAACCCCATCAGCTCGCTGCGCGCTGGCTGCGCACAATCGCCGCCTTGGCCTCCCGGTCCGCTTCGCGCCGCCGCTCCGTCTCGCGCTTGTCCCAGTCCTGCTTGCCCTTCGCCACCGCAATCTCGCACTTCACCCGCCCATTGCGAAAATAAAGCCGCGTGGGAATGAGCGTCTGTCCTTTGATCTGCGTCTTTCCGAACAGCTTCCGCAATTCTTCCCGCCGCAGCAGCAGCTTCCGTGTGCGTCGCGCTTCATGGTTGGAGAGATTGCCGTGCGAATAGGGTCCGATATGAGCGTTGAGCAGGAAAGCCTCGCCGTCCTTGATAATGCCGTACGCGTCCTTCAGGTTGGCCTTGCCTTCGCGGATCGACTTGACCTCAGTGCCGCGCAGTGCGACCCCGGCCTCGTACTTCTCCAGCAGAAAGTAGTTATGGCTGGCCGCCCGGTTAACCGAGGCATCGCGCTGCCCGGAGGCCACCGGGTCGCGGTCCTTCGCGCGCTGCGGAGCCGGCTGAATGGAGTGCGTAGCTTGCCGCGACATAGGCCTGAATCCCATGCTAGCACGCACCTTCCGGGTACATGGCGGCCCGTGGCGCGATGCTATAATCTGCGTGCAATGAGCCTTCCATCTTGAATTTGTCCGGTCGGAGATCCGGCGCACCTGCCCATGCTTACGCCGCTCCCGAGGTCCAGGCCGGGATGGCTGCCCCCGATGCGTCCGATTTAGATGATCGCGCTCCAACTGCTTCTGAACCAAAGTCCGGCTGCGTTGCTCGGTTTGCACGGCACAGACAGTCACCCATGTGGAGTTACATGAACCGCCGCACACTACGCTGGGCCCTTCCCGCTCTCCTTCTGCTTCTGCTTCCGCTGCTTCCCACCTCCGTGCATGCGAAGTCCAAAGGCAAATCGGCCAAGTCTCTCTATAAGGCGGGTCAGCTCGCGGAGGCTAAGGAGGACTACCTCGGCGCGTATGAGGACTACTATCAGGCCTTCCAGAGAGATCCGGTAAACCTCACTTACAAGACCTCGTATGAACGTCTGCGCTTTCAGGCCGCCGCCATTCACGTCCATCGCGGCGAGAAGCTGCGCGATGGCGGTGACACCAACGGGGCCATGACAGAGTTCCTGCGCGCGCTCGAAATCGATCCCAGCAATGAGCTCGCCCGCCAGGACATTCGCCTGGCCCAGCAAAAAGCCACAGTCCCCACGTCGGAGACCTCTGTCTCCAATGACTCGATGACGGCGCTCAACGAGGTCGCTTCTCCCGCCGAGCTCAAGCCCATCTCGAATGAGCCCATCACCCTGCACATGGTCGAAGACGCCAAGGTCGTCTATCAGACCGTCGGCAAGGCGGCCGGCATCAATGTGCTCTTCGATCCCGACTACACCTCGAAGCGCATTCAGGTGGATCTCCAGAACGTCTCGCTGCTCGACGCCCTGCGCATCATCGCCACGGTGTCGGATACCTTCTGGCGGCCGGTTACCTCGAATACCATCTTCGTCGCCCAGAACACCCGCGCCAAGCGCACCGAACTGGACGAGCAGGCGGTCCAGACCTTCTATCTCGCCAACTCCGCGCAGCAGAACGATCTCAATGACATTCAGACGGCGCTGCGCAACGTGCTGACCAACGCCAAGCTCTATGCCGTGCCCAGCCAGAACGCCATCGTGATGCGCGCTACGCCCGACGAGTTGATGCTGGCGCAGAAGCTGATCAATGACCTCGACAAGGCCCGCCCCGAGGTAGTGGTCGACGTGGCCGTCCTCGAAGTGAGCCGCAACAAGGAGCGCAACCTCGGCATCGTGCTGCCGCAGAGCTTCAGCGCCGCGTTGCAGCCCTCCAGCGCCACTACCACCACGACGACGAACAACAACACCAATAACAACACCAACAACGGCACCACCACCAACACCGGGACAACCTCCACCACCGGCAACCTGTCGCTGAACGATCTGAAGAACCTGAACGCCACCAACTTCGCGATCACTGTCAGCCAGGCCACTGCCAACCTGCTCCTGACCGACAGCGATACCCGGGTGCTGCAGAACCCGCGCGTACGTGCGACGGACGGGCAGAAGGCCGATCTCAAGGTGGGCTCCCGTATCCCGGTGGCCACCGGCTCCTTCCAGACCGGCGCCGCCACGGCCGTGGTCAGCTCGCTCGTCAATACTCAGTTCCAATACCTCGACGTGGGTGTCGAAATCGAGATCACGCCCACCATTCACTACGATCGCGATGTCACGCTCAAGCTCAAGCTGGTCATCTCCCAGACCAACGGCTCCGTCAATCTTGGCGGCATCAATGAGCCGATCATTAGCCAGCGCACCGTCGATCAGGTCATTCGCCTGCGCGAAGGCGAGGTCAACATCCTGGGCGGCATCCTGCAGCAGAGCAACAGCAACAATCTCAGCGGCACTCCCGGCCTGGCGCAGATTCCCATCCTGAAATATGCGTTCAGCAACACCGACAAGATCAGCATGAACGACGAGATCGTCTTCATGCTGGTGCCCCACGTGGTCCGGGCTGAGGAGTTGAGCCCGCTGAACCTGCGCGAGGTAGACACGGGCACGGGCAATACGGTCGAACTGCGCCGCATCGGCACCCTCACCATCCCGCAATCTGCTCTGCCGAGAAGCGTTCCCGGCGCCACCGGGGTACCTACCGGGTCCGAGATTCCCACCAGTGGAGCCGCCGCGACACCGCCGCCCGGGGGCCAGCCTGCTACGCCGCCGGGCGCCCAGACGGGCGCTCAGACAGGCACTCAAACGGGCACTCCGCCGGAACCCGCGACCGCAGCCGCCAACGGTCAGGCCACGAATGCGCCGCCGGTCACCATCAGTCTGGCCGCGCCTGCCATCGCCCCCAAGGTCGGTTCTACCTTCCAGGTAGCCATGAATCTCACCGGCGGCACCGATGTCTTCGCCACGCCCATGCAGGTGCACTACGATCCGTCCAAGCTCACGCTGGTCAATGTAGACGCTGGAGACTTCCTCGGGCATGACGGGCAGGCCGTGGCGCTCGTCCACCGCGATGACGGCACGGGCGGTGTGGCGATTTCCGCGGCGCGTCCACCCGGCGTCAATGGCGTTACCGGCTCCGGCCCGCTCTGCGTGCTTACCTTCCAGGCGAAGGCGGCTGGCGATTCCATCGTGAACGTGACCAAGGCAGCGGCGCGCAACAGCCAGCAGCAGGCGCTTCCCGTGGTCACCTCCGGCACCATCGTGCACGTGCAGTAGCCCGTCACGCGCACGTGCAACCGTGGCATCACCCGCACGTGCAGTAGCACGTCCGTGCGGTAGCGCGTCTAATCAGTACGTGCCCGTCATTGTTCAGCCTGGGCGCGGCCAAGGGTGACAGGGTGTCATCCCGCGAAACCGAAGGTGGAGTCGAAGAGCCTGTCCTGAGCGTAGCCGAAGGAACCTGCTTCATCTTGTCTTTCAATCTCGGCGCGAGGCGCCGCTCAACCAGCGAGGAAAGCGCATCCGTGTTGTCCGTCAGGCATCTCCGCGCAGGCAGGTCGGAAGGCGGGGAAGCCGGTCTCACTCTGGTCGAACTGATCATCACGGTGGCCATCCTGGCCCTGCTGGCCTCTGCCGCCGTGCCCATCGCCCGCTTCAACGTCAAGCGGGAGAAGGAGCGTGAACTTCGCTACGATCTATGGCAGATGCGCGACGCCATCGACAAGTACAAGGACGCGGCGGACCGCGGCGCGTTTCAGATCAAGGTCGACAGCTTCGGCTATCCGCCTGATCTTGAAACCCTGGTCAAGGGTGTCGATGTGCAGGGTAAGAAGGTGAAGTTCCTCCGCCGCATCCCCGTCGATCCCATGACCGGCAAGGCGGAGTGGGGCGAGCGCTCCATGCAGGATGAGCCCGACAGCCAGTCCTTCGGCGGCCAGAATCTCTTCGACGTCTACTCGAAATCGCAAGGTATCGCACTGAATGGCACGAAATATGCAGATTGGTAATTCAATTCGATCCATGACTGCACCGGCATCGACCCACCCCGGACAGCGAAGTCGGGGGCGTCTCCGCTTTGGGCGCCGTTTGCGTGCGACCGACGGCTTTACCCTGGTCGAGTTGATGGTGGTCATGTTGATCATCGCCATCCTCGCCGCTATCGCCATTCCCAGTTACATCTCCTCCGTGAAAGCCGCCAAGGAGGCGGTGCTGAAGGAGGACCTGCACGTCCTGCGCCAGGCCATCGACGCCTACACCTCGGACAAGGAGAAGGCGCCGCAGTCCCTCGACGACCTGGTCCAGGCCGGCTACCTCAAGAGCATTCCCGTCGATCCCATGACCCACAGCAGCACCTCCTGGGTCACCGCCACCGACGATACGCTGACCAACGTCGACCAGACGGAGCCCGGCATCAACGACGTCCACAGCGGTTCCGATCAGGTAGGCAGCGACAGCCAGCCTTACTCCAGTTGGTGATCTTGCTGGATACACAGTCTCATTCGGCGCGAGCGCATGCGCCCCATCCGCAAATCCGGGTGCCCCATCCGCAAATCCGGGCGCACCATCCGCAAATCCGGGTGCCCCATCCTGAGCGGCTTGATCGCGAAGGGTGGGAGACCACGACTCCCATGCCCCGCCGCCCCCGCTGTATCCATGGACGCGCGTAAGCCTCTCATGCCGGACCAGCCCACTGTCGCGGACGTGCGCTCGGCCTACACGCAAATCTGGCACACCGCCCGCCGGTACCTGAGCGGGCGGATCGCCGGCCGGTTCTGCCTCCTGGCCCCACTCAGCGAGGGCGGCACACCGCTCACCCTCGCCGCCGGCATTGCGGGCGCCGCATCGCTCACCATCGAAACCTCGACCGATGCCATCCGCGCCGCAGTGCGCGAAGGTGCAGTGGACTTCGCGGTCAATACGCTCGACGAAGCCCTGCGCATCCTCAAGAACGAGATTCGCAAGCAGCAGGCCGCCTCTGTTCTGCTCGAAGGCGACGTCTCGCAGGTCCTGGCCGAGGCCGCCGATCGCGGAGCGCAACCCGACCTGATCGCCTGGCCTCCATCGCACGACCGGCGGCACGATCGCCAGCACGATCGCCAGCACGATCGCCTCGCCCCGTTTCTGGCGCGTGGCGCGGTCTTGCTTCCTTTCTCCGGGGCAGAGGATGCTCCCCGGCAGGATGTCCTCGATCCGGACCGCGAAGGCTGGCTTTCCGTGCGCTGGAAGACGTCCGAACCCGCGGCGCAGGCGTTGCGGTATCTGGACGGGCTGGCCGCGAGCGCGCTTCCGGACAACGACCTCGAACGCCGCTATTGGATCGCGCGCGCTCCGCGCTATCTGCCGCGGGCGCAGCGATCCGAACGGTCGCTCTCCATGAGCCCGGACGAGGCTGCGCGCTTCCGCTCCGCCGTCGAGCACGCTATCGCCGCGGGAGAACTATCTACCGGCGCAGAACTCCAGGTGGGCCAGCAGTCCATCCGCATCCCGCGCCCGCACCCGCACCCGTCGTCGTCATCATCCTGAGCGGAGCACGTAGGGCGCAGTCGAAGAGCCTGCCCTGAGCGCCGCCGAAGGGATCTGCTTCTTCTTCGTAAAACGCTCTAGCCGACCTCGAGCCCGCGCAGCACGGCCCACAACTCCTTCAGCCCCAGCGCTGTCTTTGCCGAGCACAGCATCAGGTCGTCCGCGCCCAGCTCGCGCCGCAGCCGATGGGCCGCATTGGTGCGCGCATTGCCCGACATGCGGTCCGCCTTAGTCCCAACAACTAAGTAGTTTCGGCCCGCCTCCTTCAAGTACTGGATGAGCGCCGCGTCCTTCTCCTGCGGCGGCACATTGCTGTCCACCAGGCAAACACACAGAGCGAGGGAGGGTCGCTCCGCGAGATACGGATCGATAAATTTGGGCCACTCCGCCGAGATGGACTTCGAGATCTTGGCGTATCCGTACCCCGGCAGATCCGCAAACATCAGCACTGGCGCGGGGCGGCCCGGCGCCTCATACAGCGCGAAGAAGTTGATGGACTGCGTGCGCCCCGGCGTCGATGAGACATGCGCCTGCTTCGAACCCAGCAGGGCATTAATCAGACTGGACTTGCCCACGTTCGACCGGCCCAGAAACGCGATCTCAGGCACCGAGCTTGGCGGAAATTGCTCCGGCGCGGTCGCGGAGAGAAGAAACTTTGGATGGAGGCGCATGGACCTCCCTATTCTCGCAGACCGGCCGCACCGCGATGGGTGGAAGGGATCGGGCGCCCCGTTCTACGCGCCGAAATACCGCTCCGTACTGCAGCCCTCTTTGAGCGCTAGGGTGGGCCTCAGCGCGATAGCGCACACCGTTCTTTCCACCTTCGCCACGGTCTCCCCGAAGTAGGTCGTAACTTTAGACGTGGAGGTCTTCTTGAAGGAGCTAAACCCGGTCGCTCGAAACGAATCAGGCGCTCGCTGGACATGGGTTTCGAGGGCCCTGTTCAGGTTCGCCTTTTGCTACTTCCTGCTCTACACCTTCTGCGGCGGCCACGGTTCACCTCTCGGCCTCCTTCCCGGCATCGGAGCCTTCATCGATCGCTGGTTCCAGAGGCCGATGGATCTGCTGGCCCGCTGGACCGGTGTGCGCCTCTTCCACCTCACCGGACGCGCGGCCACACTGCACATCCAGGCAACTGGCGACAGCGCTCTGCGATGGGTGGCCGTCGCCATCATGCTGTCGGTCGCTTTGCTGGCGACCCTGATCTGGAGCGCGCTCGACCGGCGCCGGGGGAGCTATGGAACGCTGCTTGGGTGGTTCCGCTTCGTGGTGCGGATCGCGCTCGGGGTGGCCCTGCTCAGGTATGGATTCATCAAGGTCTTCCCCATACAGTTCGGCCCGCCCTCCCTTGCGGTGCTCAATGAGCCGGTCGGGAATTCCTCGGCAACCACGCTCTTCTGGTCGGTCTATGGTCTCAGTCCCGCATTCGTCATGACTTTGGGATGGACCGAAGTTGTGACCGGTCTGCTGTTGCTCTTCCGCAGGACGGCGTTCCTCGGAGCGGTGCTGGCGCTCGGGGTCACCGCGAACATAGCCTTGCTGGACGTCTCCTTCAACGTGCCGGTAAAGCTGTATTCGCTCTCCCTGCTGGCCATGGCCGCGGTACTGCTGGCGCCGGAATGCGGTTTGTTGGTGCGGCTCTTTCTGAAGCAGCAGCCCGTGATGGCGAGCGCGAGCTGGAGCCCGCAACCATCGCAGCAGAGCGGACGGTGGGCTCTGCTTGGCGCAGAGATGCTGATTGCTGTCCTGGCATGCTGGCATCTCTCGACCGGAGCGTGGAGTGTGTGGCGCATGAAAGCTGCAGGCCTGCGCCATCCCGCTACCATCACCGGAGAATGGAACCTGGACGGCGGCCCAACCGGCGTTGTGGGCGGGAACGATTCGCCCATCGTGGCGATCTACTTCGATCCGGATAGCGACGCCATGCTGCGCGCCTCCGACGGATCTCTATGGCGGACCCGCGCCATCTATGACCGGGAGCACCGCAGACTGCGGCTCTTGTATGAGGTGGAGGCCCTGCCCGCGTTTGCCGTCGACCAGGCCGACGCAAACCACCTGACCCTGACACCGGACGGGCCGGCCGCACGGCCGTTTCCCGTGCTGCGGATGACCCGCGTCCTCCTGCCGCACAGCTACCCACTGCTGCAGCCCGATTTCCACTGGGTCAACGAGTTCGGACCGCTGCGTTAAGTGTCTCGGGCTGTGTTCTTCTTCCTCGTGTCAGACATGTATCGAAGGGTGGGTCTCTGCGCGACAGCGCAGACCGGGAGGGGGTACCCCTCCCGTTTAGCTACTGGTGCGCCCGCGGCTTCTCCGCCGTCACCGCCGTGTGTACGCCCACCAGGGCCTCCGGCGTCTCTTCCTTGAGCTCCGGCAGCGGCGCCTCGAGCGCGATCTTCAGCACCTCGTCCACATGGTCGACGAAGTGTAGCTTCATGGCCTTCTTGAGGGCCTCCGGCAGCTCCGCCAGATCCTTCTCGTTCTCCTTCGGCAGGACGGCCTCGAAGATGCCGGCCCGGTGCGCGGCCAGCAGCTTTTCCTTCAGACCGCCGATGGGCAGCACCTTGCCGCGCAAGGTGATCTCGCCGGTCATGGCGATGTCGCGCCGGACGGGAATCTTGGTCAGCGCGCTGGAGAGCGCCGTGGCCATGGTGATGCCGGCCGAGGGACCGTCCTTGGGAATCGCCCCCTCCGGCACGTGTACGTGGATATCGACGTTGCGATAGAAGTCGCGTGCCAGGCCGAGATGAAGCGCGCGGCTGCGCAGGTAGGAAAGTGCGGCCTGCGCCGACTCCTGCATCACGTCGCCAAGCTGGCCGGTCAGGGTGAGCTTGCCCTTGCCGTCCAGCACCTGCACCTCCGTCGAGAGGATGCTGCCACCCATCTCCGTCCAGGCGAGGCCGGTCACCAGCCCCACCTCGTTCTTTTCGTGCACCTGCGAATCGCGGAACTTCGCCACCCCCAGCACATCGGCAACATTCGCAACCGTGAGCTGCTCCTTGTGCTTGAGTCCGTTCTTCACCACCCGGCGCGCGACCTTGCGGCAGACATTGCCGATCTCGCGTTCAAGGTTGCGGACGCCGGCCTCGCGGGTATAGCTGCGAATGATCTCCGTCAGCCCATCGTCGGTGAAGGTGATGTTCTTGTCGCTCAGCCCGGTGGCCTCGATCTGCTTGCGCACCAGGTACTGCCGGGCGATCTCCAGCTTCTCCGCCTCGGTGTAGCCGTGCAGCCGCAAGATCTCCATGCGGTCCTGCAGCGGGCCGGGAATGGTGTGGAGCACGTTCGCCGTGGCTACGAACAGCACCTGCGAAAGATCGTATTCGACGTCGAGATAGTGGTCCTGGAAGCTCGAGTTCTGCTCCGGATCGAGCACTTCGAGCAGCGCCGAGGCAGGATCGCCGCGGAAGTCCGCCGCCATCTTGTCCACTTCATCCAGCATGAAGACCGGGTTCTTGGTGCCCGCCTTCTTCATGGACTGAATGATTTGTCCGGGAAGCGCGCCGATGTAGGTGCGCCGGTGCCCGCGGATCTCCGCCTCGTCCCGCACCCCGCCCAGCGACATGCGCACGAACTTGCGGCCGGTGGCCTTGGCAATGGACATGCCGAGTGAGGTCTTCCCCACCCCCGGCGGTCCGACGAAGCAGAGAATCGAGCCCTTGGGATTTTTCACCAACTGGCGCACCGCGAGGAATTCGAGAATGCGCTCCTTGATCTTTTCCAGGCCGTAGTGGTCCTCGTTCAGCACCTTCTCCGCATGGTCGATCGAGCGGGTCTCCTTGGACCGCTTCTTCCACGGCACTGCCAGTAGCCAGTCGAGATAGTTGCGCGAGACCGTCGACTCCGCCGACATCGGCGGCATGGCCTCGAGCTTCTTCAGCTCCTGCACCGCCTTGTCGAAAACATCCTTGGGCATGCCGGCGGCATCGATCTTCTTCTTCAGGTCGTCGAACTCGCTCTTCTCGCCGCGCCCCAGCTCCTTCTGGATGGCCTTGATCTTCTCGTTGAGGTAGTACTCTTTTTGCGCGCGCTCCATCTGGCGCTTGACCCGCCCCTGGATGGAGCGGTCCATGTTCAGCTTTTCGATCTCGAGATCCAGAATGCCGGCGATCCGGCTGAGCCGCTCCGCCGGGTCGAAGAGATTCAGCAGTTCCTGCTTCTCTTCGATCGAAAGCTGCAGGTTGGCGGCGATGGTGTCGGCCAGCTTCGAGGGCTCGTCCATGCGCACCGCGGCGATCATGGACTCGTAGTTCAGGCTCTGCTGCAGCTTGACATACTGCTCGAAGAGCGTAGTCACCTTCTGCATCAACTGCTCGATCTGCGGTCCCGGCTCGGTAGGCCGCGGGATGCGCACAGTGGCCACGAAGAAGCCGTCGGCGTCGTTCATCTCCGTCGCCTTGGCGCGCTCCAAGCCCTCAACCAGCACTTTTATGTTGCCGTCCGGCATCTTGACGCTCTGGACGATGTTGCCGATGGTGCCGACGGTGTAGATGTCGCCCGCCTTGGGCTCATCGATGCCCGCATCATGCTGCGTCGCGAGGAAGATCTTGCGATCGCCCGTCAGCGCCTCTTCAAGCGCGCGCACGCTCGATTCCCGGCCCACGACGAACGGCGTCATCATGAAAGGGAAGATGACCATATCGCGGATGGGCATCATGGGCAGCTTGCGTGTCTCGCCTCGCTCCCGCGTTTCCTTGCTCTCTTTGGACTCTCTGCTCGGTGCCATGGCTTTTCCTTCTGCCCGCGCTGTGGCGGCGGGCGACTGCTTCTGCCGCTGTAGTGAAAAGCCTGCAGCGGATGAAAACGCAACCCCGGCCTGCTGCCGGCCCGCGCCACACCCGCCATCTACAACGCTACCGAAGTCCCTGAATGGGATGCAGTCCGGTTGATAAGTTGCTGTGCTGCAAGTTGCATTTAGGCTAATCGTTCAACCGCTCAATCGATCGATCTGTCAGCCGGCCTTTTCCAGCAAAGTCACGGAGAGGTCGCGTTTCTGCACCATCTCGGCGGTGATCTCCAGGTCCTTGATTCTCTTATTGCCGGGCAGGTGATACATGAGCTCCAGCATCAGCTCTTCCAGGATCATGCGCAGGCCGCGAGCACCCACCTTGCGCGCGAGCGCCTCCCGGGCCACCGCATGGGTCGCGTCGTCAGTAAAGTGAAGCTGCACGCCCTCATACTCGAAGAGACGCTGATACTGCTTCAGGATCGCGTTGCGCGGCTTGCTCAGAATCTCCACCAGCGCCGGCTCATCCAGCTCATCCAGAATGCCCAGCACGGGCAGCCGTCCGACAAACTCCGGGATCAGCCCGAACTTGATCAGGTCTTGCGGCTCGGCGCGGCGCAGCAGTTCGCTGTCCCGCTGGGCCGGCGTAGCCTCTGCTTCGGCCAGCGCCTGCTTCTCGGTCAGAGCCTTGAAGCCCAGCGCCTTCTTGCCCACACGCCGCCCCACTACGCGCTCCAGGCCGACAAATGCGCCCCCGCAGATGAACAGGATGTTGGTCGTATCCACCGGCGTGAACTCCTGGTGGGGATGCTTACGGCCACCCTGCGGCGGCACGTTCGCCACCGTGCCCTCCAGAATCTTGAGCAGCGCCTGCTGGACGCCTTCACCCGAGACGTCGCGGGTGATCGAAGGATTCTCGTCCTTGCGCCCGATCTTGTCGATCTCATCGATATAGATGATGCCCGTCTGGGTGCGCGCCACATCGCCGTCGGCTGCCTGCAGCAGCTTGAGGATGATGTTCTCGACATCCTCACCCACATAGCCGGCTTCGGTCAGCGTGGTGGCGTCCACGATGGCGAAGGGCACGTCGAGCATCTTGGCCAGGGTGTGCGCCAGCAGCGTCTTGCCGCTGCCCGTGGGTCCCACCAGCAGGATGTTGGACTTCGCCAGTTCCACGTCACTGCCGCGGGTCCGGTTCATCTGGATCCGCTTGTAGTGGTTGTACACCGCGACCGCAAGCTTCTTCTTGGTAGTCTCCTGCCCGATGACGTACTCGTCCAGAAAAGCCTTGACCTCGTGCGGCTTGGGTAAATGCGCGGGCGCGGCGCCGGACGGGGTCTCGGTACGATCGTCTTCCAGGATTGAATTGCATACCGCGACGCATTCGTCGCAGATATACGCACGCGGATAGTCGCTGGGGGAAGAGATCAATTTGGCGACTGCGTCCTGCGATTTATGGCAGAACGAGCAGCGGAGTGTCTCATCGGAACCCGTGCGCGTTTTCATACCACTGCTCCTTCTTGCCCACCTGCCACAATCGTTGTACTCGCTTAGGTCCGCGGCCGATCGATGATCTCATCGATAATGCCGTATTCCTTCGCCTGGCGCGAATTCATGATGAAGTCGCGTTCCACGTCGCGCTCAATCCGCTCCAGCGTCTGGTTGGTGTGCTTGGACATCAGCCGGTTCGTAATCTCGCGAATACGCAGGATCTCGCGAGCATGAATGTCGATATCCGTGGCCTGGCCCGATAACCCGCCCATCGAAGGCTGATGGATCAGAATGCGCGAGTTGGGCAGGGCGAAGCGCTTGCCCGCGGTGCCGGACATGAGCAGAAACGCGCCCATGCTCGCCGCCTGTCCAATGCAGTACGTCACTACATCGTTCTTGATGAACTGCATGGTGTCGTAGATCGCGAGCCCGGCGGTAATCGATCCGCCTGGTGAATTGATGTAGAGCTGAAGATCTTTTTCCGGGTCTTCGCCGGAAAGGAAGAGCATCTGCGCGATGATCAGGTTCGCGATCTGATCGTCGATCGGGGTTCCCAGAAAAATGATGTTGTCGCGCAGCAGACGGGAATAGATGTCGTAGGCGCGTTCGCCCCGGCTCGTCTGCTCGATCACCATCGGTACAAGTGCCATGCTTTTCCCTGACTCTCCTGCACTCTCGTCTACGCTTGAGAGGGCTTGCGCGGCGGCCGCTTATTCGGCTCGTCTTTGAACCATCCGTAACTAATTGATAAACGTACCCGCTTACCTATAGCCTGCTGTACAGCAGCGATCCTGTCTTATCTCTGCGAAGTTGTTCACGGATTCTAACGATGCTCCCATCCCCCGTCAATCGAGCGCGCAGTGCATCCACCGGCTCCCGTAGCTGAAGCGCCAACAGCTCCAGTTCCTGCTGCACCTCCTCATCGCTGACCGCAATGCCTTCCGCCTCCGCGATCTTGTCCAGCACCAGCAATCCCTTCACCTCGTTCAACGCGGAATCCCGCTGCGCCGCACGCAAACGAGGGAAGTCCAGCCGCTTCATGTCCTCTTCCTTCATGCCCTGCGCGGCGAGCGCGCGCAGTCCGCGGTCCAGCCGCGCATCGATCTGCTGCTGCACCATGGACTCCGGAACCGGAAAGTCGTACCTCGCAATCAGCGCTTCCATCAGCTTCTCGCGGGTCTCCGTTTCGGTGCGGCGATCCTTCTCGCGCTGCAGGTTTTCGCGGAACTGCGTCGTGAAGTCGGAGTAGCTTGCGTAGTCGCCGAGCTCCTTCGCGAACTCGTCATTCAACTCCGGCTGAATGCGCTTCTTGATGCCTTTCACTTCCACGTCATACTCGACCGTCTTGCCCGCCAGGCGCGCCTCGCCGAAGTCGGCCGGATACACCACCTCGAACTTAAGCTGCTGCCCCACGCTGGCGCCGCGCAGCGCGGCACTGAAGGCCTCGATGGTATTCTTCCCGCCCACTTCGAGGAGAACGTCCTGCCCCTCGAGCGGCCCGGAGTTTCCTTCCGCCTCGTCCGGCTTCTTGAAAGCGCCGGTGAAGCTGATCTGCGCCCAGTCTCCCTCGGCCAGCGGACGCTCTTCGCTCACCGGCTCCATGGTGGAGCGGGAATCGCGCACCCGCTCCAGCTCGGTGTTGAAGTCGTCATCGCTGAAGGCCGCATCCGGCTTCTCCACCTTCACATCGTGGTAGCCGTCGACCGACACCTCCGGCGCCACCTCGAAGGTCGCCTTGAACCACAGCGGCTGGCCGTCTTCCATCTTCATATCGACGACCTGCGGCTGGGACACGAGCCTGTATTTGCTCTCGCCGATGGCGCGCTGGAAGTGGGCCGGCATGACCGCCTCCAGCACCTCCTGCCGAATGCCCTCCGAGAAGCGCGACCGGATCAGCGTCTCCGGCACTTTGCCCGCGCGGAACCCCGGAATGCGGGCCTGTTTCTGATAGCGCTTCACCGCCCCACGCAGCGCCTTGGACACCTCATCGGCGGGAATTGTGACCTCGACCTCGCGCGTCAGCTCCGGATTGAATGCCGGGCCATGCTGATGGTGCGCATGCTCGCCCTGCGCCTCGGGCGCAGCGTCAGCCTGCTGGAGGTCGGTCGGGCTTTCGGAGCCGGGCTGGGACGCCGCATCCGTGCCGGCGGCGGTTGCATGTTCGGAGGTAGAGGGAGATTCCATGCTGTCTGTAGGGGTCAAGTGTGCCTTCCGCGGATGTGTTCGCCTGCTCGTCTGCCGGGAATCAACTCGTGAAGCGTCACGGCGGTCTGCCGTCCGCAAACGCAGGCGCTATCCCAATGGTATGAGGCTTTCAGACAGAAGTAAAACCGTCCGCTGTAACGATGGTACGGACCCACGAGAGAGCGCGCCGGGCTCCGCTTCGTCGCGGCTGCTCGTGGTTCCAGATCAGATATGCAGGCCCAAGCCAGACGCTTTGGCAGATGCGTTTGAGGCTAGCTCCGCCGCCAGCGGCTTACGCACGCGATGCAGAAATGCCGGGTCGGCGGCTCCATAGCGTCGAAAATTCTCTCGCGCGGCTGTCAGGCTGAGCCGGCCGTTGACTGTGCCCCGCACTACGCCCGCGTCGGCATCGTCCTGACCGTCGTCCTGCCACCAGCACACCGGGCACAGGCCAAAGGATCCCGGCTGGCTGAGCGTCTGGTATCCGCAACAGAGGCAGCGTACGGGGAGAGAGACTCGCATGCCCTGTTTATACGAGATTTCGGATCGCGTGTTGCGATTCGCGCACAGCCAGACCACTCCTTCGTAACGTTACAGCGGTACCGCGCTGCTGTTCGCGCCGGCTGTATCTCGAAACCTCGCCCACGCAGGTCCGCGCACTCCACACTTACTTCGCGGGGGTCGACAGCACGAGCTTCACCTTCCAGGTGACCGATGCACCCGGCTTGAGTGTCACCATGCCGGTATCCATTCCCCTCCACTCCTTGCCGAAGGGATCACCGAAGTTGAACTGTTCTTCGATCGCCGTGAACGCCTTCTCCTTGGGAGCGTAGACCTGTACGGTCTTGATCTCCGGTGACTCTCCTAAGACATGCAGGCCGTAGCTCGTCTTGGGATCGGTGAGCACCACGTCCACGTTGCCGTCGGTGCGCGTCAGATGGGAGAAGTTGTCATCCAGGAAGTGCCCGTCGAGCGGCTTGCCGTCGGGTTCGTTGTAGTCATAGTCGGTGCCTTTCACCGGCTTCAGCTTGCCGGTAGGGAAGACATCGTCATAGTTGTTCACTACGGCCACATCCGCCGCCGGAATATGCAGCCGCGCCTGGGAGCGGTCTCCGCTGGGGATTGCGAAGTAGGGATGCCAGCCGATGGACATCGGCTCGGCCTCTTTGCCAACATTCTTGGCCGTGATCGTCGCCTCCAGGTCGTTCTTCTCGAGCGCAATGGTGAACTCCAGGTCAGTGGACGAGAGCCAGTGTCCGCCGAAGTCGCCGGCGTGGATCACTCCGGTCAGCGTCTGGCCGTCGCCGGTGGTCTCGGTCTTCAGGTCCGTCACCGGCACGTTGTTGATCAGTCCATGCATGGCGTGCGGTTCCGCCCCGGGATTCTTGCCCTTCCAGTTCGCCGGCAGGGTCAGCGTGTGGCCCCTCCACTGGGTGGTGATGGTCTGGCCGTCTGCCGACACCTTACCCCGGATGCGGTTGGGATAGGGCACCAGGAAGGCGCCGCCAAAGGAGAAGCTCGCATTCCCGTACTGGTCGTCCTTGCCACCGTCCAGCTTCTGCGATGCATCGCGGATCGACGGCGAAAAGAGCAGCTCCGTGATGCCGTGGCCGGGAATGCTCGCGGTGATCTGAAAAACATTCATGCCACGGCCTGGCAGCACTGTGGCGGAGAGGAACTCCGGCGCCTTGCCGCCCTCCGATGCCTTGCGGATCAGCGTCACCACGTCTGCGCCGCCGATCTGCATCGGGTGTGCGGCCGTTGGCTGCGCTTGCGGCTGTTCGTTCTCTGCCGTTTTCGTGCCCCGGTTGCAGCCCGAGAGCAAAAGCATGCTTGCCGCCAGCCAGGTGCAGGGCAGCAGTGCGATATGTGTGCGACGCATCATTAGAAGGTCCCCTGTTGCAGACAGAGATCTGCCCAGGTGACAGCGTGGTTGCCTGCGGTCAACACGCGTCACCAAAGCCGCCCCATTCTACGCCGAGCGCGCCGCCTACAATAAAGGGTGTCCCTACAGAGCCATGAAGCCAACCTCCATGCCCTCTCCTTTGCAACTGCTGAATCAGCGCATCGTCGCGTGTGAGCGCTGCCCGCGCCTGCGTGCGTATTGCGCCGATATCGCGCGCCGCAAGCGTCGAGCCTACATGGACCAGACCTACTGGGGCAGGCCGGTGCCGGCCTTTGGGGATGAGCGCGCGCGTGTGCTGGTGCTGGGGCTTGCCCCGGGCGCGCATGGCTCCAACCGGACGGGGCGGCCGTTTACCGGGGATGGCTCGGGAAACTTCCTCTACCCGGTGCTCTATGAAGCGGGCTTCGCCTCCCAGCCTAACGGGCGAAGCGTCGATGACGGTCTGCGTCTCGAGGACGTCTTCATCACCTCGGTCGGCCGCTGTGCTCCTCCGGATAACAAGCCCACACCGGAGGAACTGCGGAACTGCTCCGTGTTTCTCGACGAGGAGATTGCGCTGCTGCCGCGGCTCAGGGTAGTGGTCTGCCTGGGCGGCATCGCGTGGAGGGGGTACCTTCAGCATCTCCGCAGAACCGCTCAGGGAGCGGACTTAAGCAGGATGCTATTTGCCCATGGCGCCGAATACAGGATGCCAGGCGGCAAATGGATCCTCGGCAGTTACCATCCGTCTTTGCAAAACACCAATACAGGCCGGCTGACCGCCGATATGTTGCTCGATATCTTCCGGCGCGCGAGAAATCTGGCCGATGCTGCCGGCTGACGCTTCCATCTGTCCCATGCATGCTGTCACATGCCCGCTGTCACATGCCCGACACGTGCTGTCACATATAGGGTTACTTCAGACAACCATCTTCGAAAGCATCTTCCTGTAATTCAGAGAGCATCCACCGTCAAAGTTACCGGGGAGAGTCCATGATGCTGCCAACCATCCTTGTGGTCATCGTCGTCGTGTTGCTGATTGCGGCGTTCCCGACCTGGCCGCACAGCCGCAACTGGGGCTACTATCCCTCCGGCGGCCTGGGCGTGGTGCTGCTGATCCTGGTCATCCTGCTGTTGCTGCACGTGATCTGAACCCGGAAGAGCACCCACGGGAACTGGAGCGGGAGACCGGGATCGAACCGGCGACATCCAGCTTGGGAAGCTGGCGTTCTACCACTGAACTACTCCCGCCCATTAGAATCAGCTACTTGCGTCTTGCGCTTACCATGAGGCCCGTACGTGGGCAGCTAATCCCGGCACTCCGGATATTAAGGCAAAGAGCCTTGGCCTGTCACGGAACCGGTAGACCGCTCGTAGCCTGGTCCCGGGTTCGCGCTGCTCTTCCGGTTGGACAGGACGAAAGCAAAACCAGAACCGGGCCCATAACTGTGCCGCAAGTGACAGGTGCCGCAGGTGACCGTTGGGCATCCTAACGTACAGTCGGCGTTGCTTTTTCCCTGTCAACGCGACCGGGCACGGAGCACACTCTCAGGAGGTAGCCCTAGATGGCGGGCAAGGGCTGCGACTTCCCAGGGTCTGATGCATCCAATGTGTGAAAGTCTTATAGAAGGACACTCATGTCTAACGATTTCCTGAGCATCATCGAACCAGCCAATCTGAAACAGCGCGAGGAACGCCGGACCGATGAGATGGACCGCGTGCTGCCCGTGCTGCCCGTCCGTGACACCGTATTGTTCCCCCATGCCGTACTCCCCCTGACCGTGGGCCGGGAGAGCTCCATCCAGCTTATTCAATCCCTGGGTGAGGAGAAGACGGTGGTCGTCGTGGCGCAGCGCGACGCGCGCGTGGACGCCCCGCAGCCCAGCGACCTGCACTCCGTCGGCACCCTGGCGACCGTTCACAAGGTCGTCCGCATGCCCAATCAGAGCCTTTTCGTCTTTACGGAGGGCACCGAACGGGTGCGTATCGGCGAAATTCACAAGACCGAGCCGTTCATTACCGCGGCGGTCGAGACCATCCCCGAGGAAACGCCCTCCCGCGGTTCCGAGCTCGAGGCCCTGCAGCGCAATGTGACCTCGCAGTTCCAGCAGATCGTCAGCGCTTCGCCGACGCTGTCTGACGAGTTGCAGACGATCGCGCTCAACATTGAGGACTCGGGCCGTCTGGTGGACTTCATCGCGTCCTCGCTGCCCTTCCTGCCCACCTCTGACAAGCAGGAGTTGCTGGAGACGCCGGACATCATCGCGCGCCTGGAGCGGATCAACAAGCATCTGGCCAAGGAGCTGGAAGTTCAGCAACTGCGCAACAAGATCCAGACCGAGGTGCAGGACCAGGTGCAGCAGTCGCAGCGCGACTACTACCTGCGCGAGCAGCTCAAGGCCATCAACAAGGAACTCGGCGAGATGGACGAGGGCCAGAAGGACATCGAGGAGCTGCGCCAGAAGATCGAAGCAGCCGGCATGCCGGAGGACGTGAAGAAGGAGGCGACCAAGGAGCTCAACCGCCTCTCGCGCATGTCCCCCATGGCGGCGGACTACTCGCTCACCCGCAACTACATCGAGTGGCTCGCCGTTCTGCCCTGGGCCAAGAGTTCCGGCGGTGAGGTCGATATCGTCAAGGCGAAGGAGATCCTGGACGAGGACCACTACGATCTGCAGAAGGTGAAGGACCGCATTCTGGATTACCTGAGCGTGCGCCGGCTGAAGCCGGACATGAAGGGGCCGATCCTGTGCTTCGTCGGACCTCCGGGCGTGGGCAAGACCTCGCTCGGCCGCAGCATCGCACGGTCGCTCGGCCGCAAGTTCCAGCGCATCTCGCTCGGCGGCATGCATGACGAGGCGGAGATCCGCGGACATCGCCGCACCTACATCGGCGCGCTCCCCGGCCAGATCATGCAGGGGCTGCGCCGCGCCGAAACCAACGATCCGGTCTTCATGTTGGACGAGATCGACAAGCTGGGCCGCGACTTCCGCGGCGACCCGGCCTCGGCTTTGCTCGAAACCCTCGATCCGGAGCAGAACAACACCTTCCGCGACAACTATCTGGATGTGCCGTTCGATTTATCGAAGGTGCTCTTCATCTGCACCGCGAACATGCTCGATCCCATCCCTGAGCCACTGCGCGACCGCATGGAGATCATCGAACTGCAGGGCTACACGGAGGAGGAGAAGGTCCACATCGCGTACCGCTATCTCATTCCCCGGCAGATCAAAGAGAACGGTCTGGCCGAGGACCAGATCGAGATCCCGGAGGAGAGCACGCGCCACATCGTGCGCCACTACACGCGCGAAGCCGGCGTGCGCAAACTGGAACAGCTTCTGGGAACCATCTGCCGTAAGCAGGCGCGGCGCCTCGCGGAGGGCAAGACGGACAAGCTGGTCGTCAGCAAGGAGATCATCCACGAGTTCCTGGGCGGCATCAAGGTCCGCGTGGATACCGAGATCGCCGAGCGCACCCGGCGGTCCGGCGTCGCGGTCGGGTTGGCGTGGACGCCGGCCGGCGGCGATGTCCTGTTCATCGAAGCCAACCGCATGAAGGGCAAGGGCGGCTTCACCATGACCGGCCAGTTGGGCGGGGTGATGCAGGAGTCCATGCAGGCGGCGCTCACCTGGGTGCGCTCGAACGCCCGCTCCCTGGGGCTCGATGAAGATTTCACCCGGGAGCAGGACATTCACATCCACGTCCCCGCGGGCGCCATCCCCAAGGACGGCCCCTCGGCTGGCGTCACCATGGCTACCGCCCTGGTCTCGCTGACGACCGATACGCCGGTGCATCCGCTCACCGCCATGACAGGCGAGATCACGCTCAGCGGGAATGTTCTGCCCGTCGGCGGCATCAAGGAGAAGTTCCTTGCCGCCAAGCGCGCCGGCGTCACGCAGGTGATCCTGCCGGCGGAGAATCGCCAGAACGTGGAGGAAGACCTGACGCCCGACCAGACCGAGGGAGTAACCATTCACTACGCCTCGAGCATCGGCGACGTGCTCAACATCGCGCTGCCTAAGTCGAGCAGCGAAGAGCGGCAGGACGACGTCATTCGTGAGCAGGTGATCGAGCACGCCCACGCCTGAGCAGACGCCCTCGGCGCAAACCAAAAAGCCCCACCGAACCTGGTGGGGCTTTTTTGGGTCATCCTTGGTCTTCTTTGCTTCCGCGTTACCGGCGGTCCCAGTTACTGAGATACCCGATGCCCGCCCATCCCTGTTCCGGATCCTGAATGAACTCTCCGGAATTGAATTGCGGCTTGATCTCCGACCAGAAGCGGTGCACTTCACACTCCGTCGAAGGAGGATGCACCGCGATATCGTGGAAGGCGATCAGTCCCCCGGCAGCAACCAGTCCTTTGTACATCTCAAAGTCCTGCTTTACATCGCTGTAGGTGTGACCCGCATCGATGAACAGAAAATCTACCTCTTTCCCATTCAGCAGTTGCTTGGTCCGCTCCAGCGTGGCCTCACTATGGGAGTCGCTCCTCAGGAGGTCGATCCGCTGCCGGCCGACCGCAAGCGAACGATAGATCGGCTCGCGCCACGACACATAGCCATCGCCAAAATTCCCGGCAGGCAGATCGATGCTGATGAGATGAGCGTCGTCAGGAACGGTCCGTGTCCAGAACAGTAGAGTCCCGCCTCGTGCGGTCCCTATTTCCAGGATCGTCCGCGGCTTCAGGTCGCGTACGATCTCGAGCAACGACAGGATCTCCGACCGGACCTGGTAGGGACGGAACAGCCCGCGATATGCCGTATTTCCAAAATCCACCAGGCTGCCCGCATCCTCGAACATCGGCTGCTTCCTCAGCCCCCAGTAGGCTGATACGGACCCCAGCAACTCGTCCTTTCCGCGATCCATGAGAGCGCCCAGGCCCCACTTTTTCAACGTTCGTTGAGCCTTATGCACGGTCAAAATCATCGGTATCGGGTCCCTCACAACAACTTGTATTTGGGTCAGTTTAATTGGCTGCAGGCGCTAACGCTACCGCACGCCGTGACTCTTCTGTGTCACTCGCCAGCGGCTACCCCGCCTCATCGCACTGCCAGGAAAGCCCCACCGATGACCGGTAGGGCTTCCTTTGTGCTGCGGGGCTGATGACGCGTAGAGCGGTTCGCGCTCCTCGGATTTACGGAAAGACGGTGAACAGGTCCCGCAGGTCGTTCTCATGTGCCGCATCGCGCATCAGCGGCCCGACACCGAAGATCTCTTGCAGCGTCCGCAGCGTGGAGCCATGCGTGTAGTGCAGGTGATTGGAGTATCCATTTCCTTTTGCGAAGGGCGAGAGAACGATGAGGGGGATCGGTCCGTCACCGCTCAGCGCTTCGTCCCAAAGGATGAACAGCGCGCCGCCGCTCCGGTAGGCTTTGGAGCGGAGAATTGCGGGCACATTCCGGCGCAGCCATTCGTCGCCCTGATGGATCTGGTTGCCTCCATAGCAACTGCTGTGCATGTTGTCGCAGTTGTTCGGCACAATGAAGCTGTAGCGCGCTACCTTGTCGTCGGCCAGATCACGCGCCAACTCCTTCATGGGCCGGACGTGATCGATGCACCGCCGGTCGTGAGGGTCGTTGTCGTTTGTCTCATCGTGAAAAAAGACGAAGGGGTTGTGCCAATTCGATAAAGGGCACGTTGTCCCGTTTGTGGACTCGTCGTATGCCTTCCAGGAGATACCTCGCTTGTCGAGCAAGGCAGCCAGGTGCTCATGCGTGCTCTGACCATACCTGTATGCGGAACCATCGTTGTGAATTCCGAAATTGGTGCCGGCTTCGAGCCACAGATAGTTTGGCAGGCTGGGATGATTATGTGGAGGATTCCAGTAATTATTGGCATGGGAGGCCATGGGGACTAGATCGAAGTTAAGATATGACGCGAGACTATTGTCTTTGAGAGCTTTGCTTGTGCTGCCTCCCGTCCAATTATGGTTCTCCATGACGATGACGAAGACAGTCTTGATGTTGTGCGCATGGCTGGCTGTCTCGGAGAGGTCCTGCTCAGTCTGAGCAAGAACCATAGGAGCGGAAAGTATCAGGAGCAGGCTGGTGAGGGCTATGAACACTGGCGAGCGATTCGCGATACATCTGAACTTCATGACTATTCTCCCTACGCGCGCCGGTATTCAAGGCCGCATTATGATTATCTAACTAGACATAGTTAAATAAAGCTGAAGTTGTGTGTGTGTTGGAAGCTCACTGCATCACATTATTCATAGGCTGCTAGCTAGCGAGTAGATATATCCCGCGCCAGCCGGATGTTACATAGCCACGTGGAAATATATTCACACGTCGTGTTCTCTCGATGACATTGTGCAGGAATGTCCGCGCATACATGCGCGCTCCCTCGCTTTCTGCATGTTTTCGTGCTCCTGGGCTGCGTTCCCGGCTTCGAGTCATTCGTCTTCCCCCCGGGTGTGATTTTCGAGTTTCACTGTCCGGGTTTCGCTGTCCGGGTTTCACTGTCAGAGTTTCGCTGTCCGCATCGATCGTGCGCGCCTCGATCCCGCCCCTGCGGTATGCTGAAGCCCACCCATGGCCCGCATCCTCACGGCAGTCGTCCTCATCCCGCTGGTCCTGCTGTTGCTGTTCAAGGGGCCGTTCTGGCTCATCACCCTCGTCGCCGCTCTGGTTGCCATGCTCGCGCTATGGGAATATCTGGCCCTGGCCGATGCCAGCGGCGCGCACACCCCGCGTATTCTGGCGGTCATCGCCGTCGCCGTTCTCTTCGGCGCGGCCTTTCGCCGCCCGGACCTGCTCACGCCAGTCCTCAGCGCTCTCGCCCTGCTGCTCTTTGTCATCATCAGTTTCCGCAGCCCGCTCGAGCGCGTACTGTTCGATACAGCCGCGTCCGTGTTCGGGCTGCTCTACATCGGCCTGTCGCTTACCACCATCCCTTTGCTCAGCGCGCAGGAGAATGGGCCCTCGCTGCTGCTGCTGCTCTTTCTCGTCGTCTGGTGCGGGGATGTGGCCGCGCTCTACGTGGGCAAGAACCTGGGCAAGCGCAAGCTGGCGCCCCGCCTCAGCCCCAACAAGACCTGGGAGGGAAGCATCGCATCAGTCGCCGCAAGCGTGCTCATCGTCTTCGTGCTCTTCTGGCTGGCCGCGGTGCTTGAGCGTCGCGGCCTGGGTTGGATCAGCTACAGCGGCTCTCATCTGCACTGGATCCTGCTCGCCATCCTGCTCAACATCGCCGCGCAGATCGGCGACCTCATCGAGTCGGCCATCAAGCGTGGCGCCCGGGTCAAGGACTCCGGCGCCCTCCTGCCCGGTCATGGTGGCGTGCTGGACCGCATCGACGCCCTGCTGCTGGCCGCGCCGGTGCTGTGGTACGCTCAACTCGTTCAGCAGTATTTCTAGCACCAGGATCGTTCATTCGCCGGGTGACGTGTCATCCTGAGCGTAACCGAAGGTGGAGTCGAAGGATCTGCTTCATCTTGTCTTGAAGAATCGGCGCGAAGCGCCGCTCAACCACAACTTCGCAGCGAACCCTGCCGCGAGTCATGTGAACGGCGCCCCTTGAAGCAGATCGCCATCCTGGGTTCCACCGGCTCCATCGGTACCAGCACCCTCTCCATCATTCAAAGCTTTCCCGACCGCTTTGCCGTGGCTTCGCTGGCCGCCGGCCGCAACGTCGACCTGGCCCTTCAGCAGGCGGCGCGCTGGCGTCCGCGGGTCGTCTCCATGGCCACGCCGGACCTTGCGCAGCAACTCAGCACCCGCCTGCGTTCGAGCGGCATCCGCGATGTTGAGGTGGTCTCGGGGCGGCAGGGAACTATCCACGCCGCCACCTTGCCGGAGGTGGATTTCGTCGTCTCCGCGATCGTGGGGGTCGCCGGGCTGCCGGCCACGTACGCCGCCGTCCAGGCAGGCAAGCCGGTAGGGCTCGCCAACAAGGAGTGTATGGTCGCGGCGGGCGAGATCCTCTCCCGCGCCGCCCGCGAGCAGAACGTGCCGCTGCTGCCCATCGACTCCGAGCACAATGCGGTGCATCAGTGCATGCGTGCCGGCACGCGCCAGGAGGTCAAGCAGATCTGGCTCACGGCCTCCGGTGGCCCTTTCCGCACTCTGCCCCTCAACGATTTCCAGCACATCACGGTGGAGCAGGCGCTCCGCCATCCCACCTGGGTCATGGGCCGCCGCATCACCATCGATTCCGCCACCATGCTCAACAAGGGCCTGGAGATCATTGAAGCCTGCCGTCTCTTCGATTTGCCCCCCTCGGCGGTCAAGGTTACGGTGCATCCCCAGTCCACCGTCCACTCCCTGGTCGAATACGTCGACGGCAGCATCCTGGCCCAGATCTCGGTTACAGACATGCGGCTGCCCATCCTGTACGCGCTCAGCTATCCGGAGCGCATCGCCTCCGACCTCACCTTCGATCTGGCGGCGCTCGCCGGCCTGCACTTCGAACCGCCGGATTTCGCCCGTTTTCCCTGCCTGCGCCTGGCGTACCAGGCCGCCGAGGCCGGCGGCGCTCACCCCATCGCGCTCAATGCGTCTGATGAAGTAGCCGTTGACGCCTTCCTCGAAGGACGTATATCGTTCCTCGACATCCCGCGTACAATCGAAGTAGTGCTGGAAGCGACGCCCGCTAGCCATCCTGAGACCATCGATGCCGTGTTGGCGCTGGATGAGACGGCGCGACAGAAGGCTCGGGAGGTCGTCGAGGCCGGGCGCACCACCGTCACTCGTTTGGGATGATGGAAGGCCTTCCCCGCTTCTCCTGAGACGGCTTATGGATCACGGCACGGCTTGGGCAGCACGCAAAGGGCGTCAACGGTAAGGAAAGGCGCACGAACTCGCATCTATGTCTTTTGTCGCAGTCAGCATCATCTCCACTCTCATTGTGCTCGGCATCATGGTTCTGGTGCACGAGTTCGGCCACTTTGCGGTCGCCAAGCTCTGTGGCGTTCGGGTAGAGGTCTTCTCCATCGGCTTCGGCAAGCGCCTCTTCGGCTTCCGGAGCGGTGACACGGATTACCGCGTAAGCCTGCTGCCGCTGGGCGGCTATGTGAAGATGGCGGGCGAGTTGGGGGGCGACGGTACCATCCCCGCCAGCTCGAACCCTGCCCCAGGCAACGAGGAAGACAACCGAGATGCTGCCGCGTCGGGAACCGGTTCCCATAGCATCGCCGCGGACCGTTCGGTAAAGGACCGCGGCGACCTCAACGGAAAGCCGCGCTGGCAGCGCGTCGCCATCGCCCTGGCCGGGCCCTTTTCTAATTTCGTGCTCGCGCTGGTGCTGATGACCGGCTTCTACATGATGCACAACGAGGTCGAACTCTTCCGTTCACAGCCCGCCAACATCGACTTCGTGAAGCTGGACTCCCCGGCAAGCCGCGCCGGCCTGCAGGCTGGCGACCGCATCACTCGCTTCGAATCCATCCTCAATCCAACCTGGGAGCAGGTATCGATCCGCTGCGCGTTGAATATGGGTCAGACTGTTCCGGTCACGTATGAACGGGACGGGCAGTCTTTCAACACCAGCCTTCCCATCCAGGCGCCCGGGAATCCTGACGACTTCAGCCTCGAAAATCTGGGCCTGGTTCCGGTGATGCAAACTGCGCCGGTGACGGTCCACAGCGTTGAGCCGGCCATGCCCGCGGCTCAGGCCGGGCTGAAGGCCGGAGACAAGATTCTCGCGGTGAATGGACACACCTACCATTCCGTTCCCGCCATTCTCGGGTTCCTGCAGCAAAGCAAAGGCGCGCCGCTGGATGTGACCGTCGACCACAACGGTACAACGGAGAAGTTGCAACTGAAGCCCGTGGTGGCAGAGCTTGGCGACGGTTCCAAGGGCTACCGTATGGGCTTTTCGCCGGACCTGCCGCCCTTCCGGGTAGAGCAGCTTTCCTTGCCGCTCGCGCTCCATCACTCCATCCAGTTCAATCTCAAGAACTCCGGCCTCATTCTGGAAGTGCTGCACCGGATGGTCACCCGGCACATGGCCATGCAGAACCTGAGCGGCCCTATCGGCATCGCGCGCGAGACCGGCATCGCGGCCACCCAGCCCGGCTGGCAGCCCATCATCGGCCTTATGGCGGTCATCAGTCTGAACCTGGGCATCTTCAACCTGCTGCCCATCCCTATCCTCGACGGAGGCGTGATCCTGCTGCTGCTCATCGAAGGAGTGATGCGCCGCGACCTCAATCAGCAGTTCAAGGAGCGCATCTACCAGACCGCGTTCGTTTTCCTGCTCATCTTCGCCGCCTTCGTCATCTTCAACGACATCACCAAGCTGTCGCTCTTCTCCAAGATGAAGCCGTAAGCTGTTTCTCAATGTCTTATAAGACAGGGTGCCCCATCCTGGCGAAACCAGGGTGGGGTGTTTCCATCTCCAGAGCCCATGACGCCTGCGCCCGTCCTATCCTCATCTATCACTCCGCAGGTACCTGCGGTTGATCCGCGCCTGCGCCGCTTTCTCATCTGGGCTGCCCTCATCCTGTCCGCCGGCTACACCTTCCTGGACTATTGGAACTACAGCCGGATGTGGCATGACTTTCCTGCGGAGTGGACCGGCTTGCTCGCCGGACGAGGCCTGGCCCCCGCACAGTACCGCATCGGCGTTCTGCGACTGTCCGCCTTCCTGGCGCAGCACTCGCATTCCCAACTGCGGCACATGTTCGCGCTCATTGACTTCGTCAGCTTGCTTGTCGGTCTCGCCTGCATCTTCGTGCTCCTCTTCCGCACTACGCTCTTCCGCAGCCTTCAGCGGGTGCAGCAGTGGACCGCCTCTATGCTGTGCCTGGCACTCTTCAGCGTCTATCTCTCCTGGACCTTCTGGTTTCAGAAGCCGGAGACTCTGCCCACACTCGCGTACTTCGCCCTCAGCGCGCTGCTCACGGCGTCGTATGCCAGGCGGGCTGCATCCCGCTGGCTCATCGCAGTGCTGCTGATCCTGCTTGCCGCCTTACAGGCGACGGTTCGCGCCGACGCCGCCGTTGCCTTCCATCTCGGCATGCTGGTCGTCACGCTGCTGCCTCCTTCGTTCTCCAGCGCGATCGCAGCGTCCTCCGAGGGTGGATCGCCCGGCGGCGCGGGTATGCCGCTCGGCCGCTTGACCCAGGCAGTCGCCAGCGCCCTGTCCATCGTCGCCGCAGTAGCCGTGCAGTACGGCATCGCCCACTGGCTCTACCCGCAGGCGCAGCGCAATACCGACACCTTCCAGCTCGTCAGCAACCTGCGCGCGCCCCTGGGCTATGCGCCGCTCCTTCTCTCCCTCGCGGCCTGGTGGGTGACGCTGTGGCTTGCCGCGCGCTATGGACGCACGCTTCAGGGGCTGGTTGGATGGGGGAACTGGGCGGCCGGCCTGCTGCTCGGCTCCGTCGCGCACTTCGCCATGTTCTACACCTTCGGCAGTGCCCAGGAGGTGCGCATCTTTCTGCCCTTCGCCATGGCCGTCCTTCCTGTCACCACCGTCCTGTTCTACCGCGCCTTCATCGCGGAAGCATGACGCCGGGTCATCGGGCTGCCTGCTGCCGGTGCTCGTGCGATGATCTAAATAGTCTGCAATCTACATGAAATCGGGGGCCAGGGCGCCGGTATGCAGCCCTGCCTGCGGCCTGGGAGAACGGTTCGTCCATGCAGGACAGGATTTCCAAACTGGAGAACGTCGCGAAGGTTCTGCGCGCACATGCGCTGCGCATGGTGTACGCATCGAAGGCTTCGCATCTGGGAAGCTGCCTTTCCATGGCCGACCTCCTCGCTGCCCTCTACTGGGATGTGCTGCGGCTCAAGCCGGAAGATCCGGAGTGGCCGGAGCGGGACCGCTTCATCCTGAGTAAGGGCCACGGAGCAGCGATCCTCTACGCCACCCTGGCCGAGCGCGGCTTCTTCCCTCCGGCGGAACTGGGGAGCTATTGTCTGGCGGGGTCGAGGCTCACCGGCCACGCTACCAGCGGCGTTCCCGGCGTCGAGCTCTCCTCCGGCTCGCTGGGTCACGGTCTTCCCGTCGCCTGCGGCATGGCCCTGGCGGCAAAGCGCGGCAAGCTGCCGTTCCGCGTCTTTGCTTTGTTGAGCGATGGCGAATTGGACGAAGGCTCGAACTGGGAGTCCTTCCTGTTCGCGCCTCAACATCAGCTTGATAACCTCACCGTCCTCATCGACTTCAACAAGATCCAGAGCTTCGGGCGGGTGGAAGATATCCTGGCGCTCGAGCCGCTGGCCGACAAGCTGCGCGCGTTTCGCTGGGAGGTGCAGGAGATCGATGGACATGACTTCAGCCAGATCCTGCATGCACTCGACCGAACACCTGTGGCGGCTGGGAAGCCCACCGTCATCATCGCGCATACGGTGAAGGGAAGCGGCATCAGCTTCATGGAAGACCGGCTTCTGTGGCACTACAGCAGCCCCACCGAGGAGCAGGTGCAGCAGGGCCTCGCCGAGCTGGGAGTGAATGCTTGAGAACTGCCTTCGTACAGGAGCTATGCAGGCTGGCAGAGCAGGACGACCGCATCTGGCTCATTTGCGGCGACCTCGGCTACTCCGTGCTGGAGGTCTTCGCCGAGCGTTTTCCCGACCGCTACCTGAACGCCGGCGTCGCCGAGCAGAACATGACCGGCGTAGCCGCGGGTCTTGCGATGACGGGCAAAGTCGTCTTTACTTACTCCATCGCGAACTTCCCGGTGATGCGCTGCCTGGAGCAGATTCGCAACGACGTCTGTTACCACAATCTGAACGTGAAAGTCGTCTCCGTGGGGGGCGGTCTCGCCTATGGGAGCCACGGCTACACCCATCATGGCGTAGAAGACCTCGCCGTCATGTCGGTGATGCCGAACATGACCGTGGTGGCTCCGGGCGACCCGATCGAAGCACAGGCGGCGACACGCGCGCTGGCGGCCACGCCCGGACCGGCGTACCTCCGCCTCGGCAAGGCTGGAGAGCCGGTTCTCCATACGTCCCCGATTGACTTTCAGCTCGGCCGCGCCATCTCCGTCCGCGAAGGCGAAGACATCACGCTCATCAGCACCGGGGGCATGCTGGGCACCGCGATCCAGGCCGCGGAGCAACTGCAATCGCGCGGTATTTCGACTAGACTCCTGAGCATGCCGACCCTTGTGCCCTTCGATGCTGCGGCTGTCTCGGAAGCAACGCAGCGCACGCGCGCCATACTTACCGTCGAAGAGCACGGCGCCGGTGGGCTGGGAACGCACGCGGCGGAGGTACTTGCAGGATTAGCGTCCGCGACGCCGTTCTTCCCGCTGCGGCTGGGCAGCACTCCGCTGAAGGTCGCCGGGACGCAGAACCAGCTTCGCGGCGGGCAGGGCCTGGACGTACCCGGGATCATCGCAGCGGCCGAACGGCTGCTGCGGATCTGACAGACACGCCGCGCCGCTCAAGACAATCCCCGGAAAATTGAAAGGATGTATGGAAAAGCAAAGCTCACTCGCTGCCTTAGGCCACCACGCCGAGAAACATAACGCGGCCGAGGCGACCATCCCGGATGCTTTGGTCAATGCATTCAGCGCGTCCCGGCTTCCGCTGGCGCAGCGCCTGGCCAACTTCCCCAGCTATGTGCGCCGCCAGGACATCTCGCGCTTCTTGACCAAGTACGCGCTCTTCCAACTCGCCCTGCCGGTAAATGGCAGCATCGTCGAGTGCGGCGTCTTTGCCGGCGGCGGCCTGATGTCCTGGTATCACTTCTCGTCCATTCTGGAGCCCTACAATCACGCTCGCCGCCTCATCGGCTTCGATACCTTCAGCGGCTTTCCCGGCATCGATCCCATCGATCAGGAAGGCTCGTCACAGCATCTTCAGGCGGGCGCCTTCCGCATCAACGATTCCGTGCAGCAGGAGATCGAGCGGCTGGCCGGAGTGCATGACCGCAACCGCCCCGTCGGTCACATTCCCAAGGTGCAGTTGGTGGCCGGCGATGCTACGGAGACGATCCCGCGCTACGTGGACGAGAACAAGCACCTGCTCATCAGCCTGCTTTACCTCGACTTCGATCTCTACGCGCCCACCAGGGCCGCCTTGCAGCATCTGTTGCCGCGCGTGGTTGCCGGCGGAGTCGTGGCCTTCGATGAGTTGAACTGCGCGGATTTTCCCGGAGAGACGGTCGCGCTCATGGAAACCGTCGGGCTTGAACGCGTCAACCTGCGCCGTTTCCCGCTGGACCCGTACATCTCGTACTTCATCAAGGGCTAACGCCGCGCGTGCTGCTGCCGATGCCAGGCTACGGTGCGCGCCAGCCCATCTTCGAGACTCACCTGCGGCTGCCAGCCAGTAACTGCGCGCAGCCGCGCGATGTCGCCTTCCAGGTGCATCACCTGTCCATCCCGGTACGCGACCTCACCGATCCCCAGCGGCAACGCCGGATCGATCAGGTCGCGCACGCGGGTGACAACCTCGAGCAGAGGCGTAGCCTTGCCCGAGCTGAGATTGAAGATGCCCTCCGCAGTTGTAGTAACAGCGGCCCGATAGAGCGCCTCCGCCACATCTTCGATGTAGAGATAGTCCCACTGCTGCTCGCAACGCGTCAGGGCCGGCCGCTCGCCGCGCAGCAGCGTCTCCATCAGCGTGGGCAGCATATGCGCCGGGCTATCCATCGGTCCATACGCGGAGAAGAGCCGCAGCCAGACGCAGCGCATCCCCGCGAGCTCGCAATACTTCATCGCGAGCTGTGACAACGCCAGTTTGGCGACACCGTAGGCGGTCTCCGGATGCGTGGCGTGGTCTTCGCGAATCACTCCATCCACCCGGCCATACTCCGCCTGCGAGCCCACGCTGATGAAGGTTCCGCAACCCGCGGCGTGCGCTGCCTCCAGCACCGCCAGCGCTTGGCGCACGTTACTTGATACCTGCTCCGGGTGATTGCGCCGTTCCGCCGTGATACCACCCCATGCGAGATGAAAGACGATCTCCGGGTTTGCGGCTCGGACGCATTCCTCAAGCGAAGCCGGGAGATCCGGATTGCATACATGCCGCGTGAGACTCGCCTCGACACCGCGCAGGCGCCACGGGTCGCTCTCTGGCCGCAGTAGCAGATGTACGCTGTGCCCGCCATCCAGCAGGCGCCGCACCAGGAATGCGCCCACATGCCCGGTCGCGCCGGTGACCAGGCACCTCACTCCGTATACGCCTCTGCGCGCGAACGAGCAGCGTAGCTGCGGATCTGCTCCATGCATTGCGCGCGTGCGTCCGCGCCGTGGAAGACCTCCCGGTACCACTCCAGCGTCATCGCCAGCGCATCGGTCAGGCGCAGCACCGGCTCCCAGCCCAGTTCCGCCGCCGCCTTGGACCAATCCAGCTTCAACATCTGCGCTTCGTGCGGATGGTCGCCGCCCGGCACCTCCCAATGGGCCGAAGGTCCCCACGCCCGCGCCAGCCGCTCCACGATCCACTCCACCGGCCGCGCATCGTTGGCGTGCGGGCCAAAGTTCCAGGCGCCGCCATACCGCTCGCCGTCGCCATAAAGTGCCTGCGCCAGTGACAAATACCCGCGGACCGGCTCGAGCACATGCTGCCAAGGCCGGGTGGCCTGCGGGTTGCGGATGGCCACCGTCTCGCCCCGGGTGAAGGAGCGCATCAGGTCCGGGATCAACCGGTCGGCCGCCCAGTCGCCGCCCCCGATCACATTGCCGGCCCGCGCCGTCGCCACACTCACGCCGTGTTCCTGCTGCCGCGCGGGATGAAAGAAGGAGTTGCGGTAGGCGCTCACCACCAGCTCAGCGCAGGCCTTGCTGTTGCTGTACGGATCGAAGCCGCCCAGCGTGTCCTGCTCGCGATAGGGCCACGCCCATTCGCGGTTCTCGTAGCACTTGTCCGTGGTGATAACCAGCGCCACCCGGACGGACGGGCACGCGCGCACGGCCTCCAGCAGATTGGCGGTCCCCATCACGTTCGTCTGGTAGGTGCCGATGGGATCCACGTAGGAACGCCGCACCAGCGACTGCGCCGCGAGGTGCAGCACGATCTCCGGCGCGAATGCCGCCATGGCGTTTCGCAGATATTCCAAATCGCAGACGTCGCCATGCACCGACTCCAGCCCATCTGCCACCCGCGCTGTTTCAAATAGATTCGGTGAGGACGGTGGATCGAGCGCATAGCCCAGCACTACCGCGCCCATCTGTTCGAGCCACAGGGAAAGCCAGCTTCCCTTGAAGCCGGTGTGGCCGGTCACCAACACCCGCCTGCCGCGCCAGAACTCGTCTGCCACCTGTATCGCTACCATACGCGCCAGGGCGCCTCGCCCCTCTGCCACAGGCCTTCGAGCAGGTTCTTATCGTGCAGCGTGTCCATCGGCTGCCAGAAACCGCGATGTTTGTAGGCCGCCACATTGCCTTCAAGCGCCAGCGTCTCCAGCGGCTCCCGCTCCCAGATGGTGCTGTCGTCCTTCAGATACGGCAGCACCTTGGGCGACAACACGAAGAACCCGCCGTTGATCCAGCGTCCATCGCCCTTCGGCTTCTCGGAGAATTCCGAGACCCCTCCGTCGTCGCCGATCTGCAGCGCACCGAACTTGCCCACGGGTTGCGTCGCCGTGACGGTTACTAATTTTCCGTGCTCCTTGTGGAAGTCGATCAGCGCACCGATGTCCACGTCCGCCACGCCGTCTCCGTAGGTAAAGCACACCGCCTCTTCCTCTTCGACGCGGGGCAGCACGCGGCGCAGACGGCCTCCGGTCATCGAGGCCGCGCCCGTCTCGACCAGCGTCACCCGCCATGGCTCGCACTCGGCCCGGTGGGTCTCGATGCTGTTGTTCGCGAGATCGATGGTCACGTCTGCCGAGTGCAGGAAGTAGTTGGCGAAGTACTCCTTGATCATGTAGCCCTTGTAGCCCAGGCACACGATAAAGTCGTTCACCCCATAGGCGGAGTAGATCTTCATGATGTGCCACAGAATGGGCCGCCCGCCTACCTCCACCATGGGCTTGGGCCGCGTGGAGGTCTCTTCGCTCAGCCGGCTTCCCAGGCCGCCCGCCAGAATGATCGCTTTCATAGGTCCGCTTTCCGTGGTGCTTTCCTCGCGCTGAAGTGTAGCTGGTAAAGTGGCAGATCACGCCTCCGCTCTGCTGACGTCGGCTCTCTGGCGATCGTCCGTTCTGCGAAATGACACATGCTTGTGTCCCAGGTAGCTCAACCCGACGACGGCAACGGCCATCACCGCGGCCGCAATATACGGCGCGTGCGCGCTGAGGGGCGCGCCGCCGATCCGTAGGCTGCCCAGGCGAGTGCCGCGCAACAGCGTGACGATCACCGGCATACCCGCCAGCGTGACCAGTATCCCGGTGCTGTATACGGCCATGCAGCGAAGCCACTCCCGCAGGTAGTTGCCGTGCGTCTTGAACACGAACCACTTGTAGCCCAGGAATGCCACGCTGATGGCGATGACATTCGATAGCAGGCTGGCCAGCAGATAGGCGTGCGGCCCCAGGCGCTCGAACGCCATATTCAAGACTGCGAAGCAGCCGTAGCCGAAGAGCGTGTTGAAGCCCCCAACCATCAGGTAGCGGACCATTTCATACGTAGTGCGCGCCCGCGTGCTCGTCGTGTCTTGCTTAGAAATTGATGCGCTCCTTCTCCACCACCAGCGGACGCTTTTGCACAAACGTATGCACCGAGCCCACATACTCGCCGATAATGCCCAGACACAACAACTGCACCGACCCCAGGAAGAACAGGCCGAGAATCAGCGGCGCAAGGCCCAGCGAGAAGCGGTCCCAGAAAATGATCTTGTAAAGCAGGTAGAAGGCCCCCAGGATCAGGCTGATGGCGGCGGAGATGAACCCGCACAGCGTGACCAGGCGAAGCGGCACCTTGGAGAGATTGGTGATGCCCAGCATCGCGAGATCGTACAGGGTATAGAAGTTGTTCTTGGTGATGCCCCGCATCCGCCGCTTCTGGTTGTAGTACACCTCCGCGTGCGGCAAACCCGTATCGGCGATCAGCCCGCGAAAATAGGGATACGGATCAGGGAACTTCTCCCGTAGCGTCGTCACCACCGATCGGTCATAGAGCCCAAAGCCAGTGAAATGCGAGAGCACGCGCACGTCCGTAAGCCGAGCCACTAGCGCGTAGTAGAAGGTGCGAATGCGATACATTGCGCCACTCTCATCGCTCGATGTCTTGATGGCCGCTACGATGGGAAAGCCTGCCTCCCACTTCTGGATCATCTCCACAAACAGCTCCGGCGGGTCCTGCAGGTCCGCGAACAGGAAGCCCACCGCATCTCCCTCCGCGTGGAGAAAGGCGTGCATGGGCGAGCGCAGGTGCCCGAAATTGCGCGCGTTTACGATAACCTTGACCCGGGAATCGGCGGCGGCAAGCTCCCGCAGAACTCGTACCGTGCCATCGTGCGAGCTGTTGTCGATGAAAATATGCTCGTAGTCGTACGTGTCCTGCGCGTCCATCACGGCGCGCATGCGCCGGACTACCTCGGCTACATTGGCCTCCTCGTTGTAGCAGGGCGTCACGATGCTGATGCGCTTCTTGGTCACGCTGATGTCTTCCTCAGAGATGCGTAGGCTCGGAAAGGCCATAGGCTCAGACGCGGCGATGCAACCGATCAAAGCACCGTCAGGCACGCCGAGGAGCGGGCCTTGCCGGCGAAGGCCGTTACCGTGTCGGCCGTGTACTGGATCATGGGCTCCGTGAGCCCGGGGTAAAGCCCCAGCCAGAGCACATTGTTCATCACATAATCCGTATTGCGCAGGTCCGCCACGACACGATACGGAGTGTTCTTGTATGCAGGCTGGCGCACCAGGTTGCCGCCAAACAGCAGGCGCGTACCGATCTTGTGTGCTTCCAGGTCACGGATCAACTCGTCGCGGGTGAAGGGCGCGTCTTCCCGCACGCCGATCGGGAACCCGAACCAGCTTGGCTCCGCTTTCGGAGTACTCTCGGGCAGCAGCAGCACGTCCTGGAGCGGCGTCAGTCGCTCGTAGAGCAATGCAAAGTTTCGCCGCCGCGCCTCGATGAATCCCGGCAGCTTATCGAACTGTGACAGACCGACGGCCGCCTGCATGTCCGAGAGCTTCAGGTTGTAGCCGATATGTGAGTACGTGTACTTGTGGTCGTAGCCGCAGGGCAGCTCGCCCAGTTGCCAGTCAAAACGCTTGCCGCAGGTGTTGTCCTTACCCGGCTCGCACCAGCAGTCGCGTCCCCAGTCGCGGAAGGACTCCACCAGTGTCTTCAGCAGCGGCTTGTCCGTCAGCACCGCACCACCCTCACCCATGGTGATGTGGTGGGCGGGATAGAAGCTCACCGTCGCCAGGTCGCCGAAGGTGCCCACCATCTTGCCGTTGTACCGGGCGCCCAGCGCGTCGCAGGAGTCTTCCACCAGCCACAGGTTGTGCTTCTTCGCAAAATCCGCCACCGTATCCAGATCGTATGGATTACCCAGCGTGTGCGCGATCATGATGGCGCGCGTCCGGCTGCTCAGCGCCGCCTCCAGTTGGCCGGCATCCGCCTGATAGGTGGGCAGGGTCACGTCCATGAAGACAGGCACGCAGCCGTTCTGGATGATGGGATTCACGGTGGTGGGAAAGCCCGCCGCGACCGTGATCACCTCGTCGCCCGGTTTGATCTGCCGGTCGCCCAGCTTCTCCGAGGTCAGGCAGGAGAAGGCCACCAGATTGCCCGAAGAGCCGGAGTTGACGAGCGAGCACCCCCGCAGGCCAAAGTAGCGTGCAAACTTCTTTTCAAACGCCGTCGCGAAGCGGCCGGTCGTCAGCCAGCAGTCGAGCGACGCATCGATCAGGCTGCGCAGATCGGCGGCATCCAGCACCTTGCCGGAGACGGGCACAGGCGACTCACCGGGAACGAAGGGAGACGTGCCGTGCCTCTCCTCGAAGTAGCGGGTCGCCAGGTCCATGATCTGCTCGCGTAACTGCTCGTGGCTCATTTTGCCAATATACAGGAGGTCTTTCACGCATCGGGCCGGGGCAAGTAGCACCAGGCAGGCTCCGCCAATAGAAAAAAAGGCCGCCGGGGAGGCGGCCTCTTGGAGTCTGCCGCGTGTTATCTGGACGCCGTCTCCTTCGTCTGCTTCACGGTGGTCGAGGAGCCGTTTTTCTGATGGCCGTTGCGAATGCCGTTCTTGTCCGTTTCGAAAGTAGCGGCTGTCAGCGGGATGCTGCTGGAGTTCGCCGCCAGCTTGGTGTTTGAAGACTCGCTGCCCGCCAGCGACTTCATGAACTCCGGCGTATCGGCTACCTTCAACCCGTGCATGGTGATCCAGTTGCCGACGCCGTCGTTGCCCACCGCGCCGTCGCCGGTCGAGTCGTTGTAGTATTCGTCCACGATCCCCGGAGTGGGCGGAAGTTGCCCGATAGAGAACCGGTCCGTACCGAGGCTGTCGAGCGCGGCCGCGAATGCCTTCAAGTGGGTGATCTCGCGCGTCATCAGGAACTGCAGCGCCTCTTTGGAGCCGCGGTCATCGGTCAGGTGCATCAGGCGCTCATACGTGATCTTCGCGCGCGCTTCCGCGGCGATGTTATTCCGCAGATCGACGTCCAGCTCGCCGCTGATCTTCAGATAGTCTGCCGTCCAGGGATTTCCCACCGAGTTCCGCAGATCCAATCCACCCCCGCCCGTCACCGCGACAAGGGGATCCTCCTCCGCCTGCTCCAGTGCCTTTTTCTGCGGATTCAGGTGCATACGGATCAGAGCGCCGACCACCTCCAGATGGCTGATCTCCTCCGTGCCGATATCCAGCAGCATGTCCTTGCGTTCCGGATCAGGACAGTTCCATCCCTGGATGGTGTATTGCATAGCCGCTGCTAACTCGCCGTTCGCGCCCCCGAACTGCTCCAGCAGCAGGTTGCCAAAACGAACGTCAGGGGTGCCCACATTGACGTCATACATCAGCTTCTTTACATGGTGATACATAGATCCTCGATTCGCTTCCGGCTTGATCAGGTTGGGGGTTTGTCGCTCGGTCGGACCGGCGCGGCATGTCACTGTGAACGAACGCGAACGGGCGGCTGGTGCCATCCGTCGTCCAGACGATGTCTCTTCTCTTTCTGATGCGGGCGCGCACCAGCCGGTGTTGCACCGAACGATAATGATTCTTCCATCCAATGCAAGAGGCGCCCGCCCCGAAGCCGTTACCCCGAAGCCGCCAGCGGGTCCGCCCGACTCACGGCATCATCGCGCACTCGGAATCCGCACATCGCTGCCATGCCCATCGTCCGGCGCCATCAGCACCCAGGCTCTGTGCTCCGCATCGTAACTGGCAGCCGTCGCGCCTCCCTCACTCCGAGCCGCCTCCGTATTCGTATCCGGCGCAGCGCCATACACCTCCAGCCGTAGCTGCTTCCACCACGCCGGATAGCTCCCGTCGCGGGCGCCGATGTGCAGCTTCACTCCCTCGGCATCCCGGGAGCACGTAAAGCTCTCCCGTAGAAATGCGCCCTTTTGATAGGCCGTCGTCACTCCGTCGTCCAGATACACCGAGCCTTTGCACTCCGCGCCGCCCGCCGCCGGATACACCCGCAGGGTCAGCGGTCCCTCCGGCGTCTCCGCCGTGCTCTGCGTCAGCGGCTCCATGGGCACAATGGCCCCGGCGCGCACGTACACCGGCAGCACATCCAGGCTCGGATGAATCAACTGATGCCGTTGCGCTGCTGCCTGCTGCGCGCCGCCCTTGGGCTGCTCCTTGTCCTGGCTGGCCACCTTGGTGGGCTGCACCACCCGGTCGCCGCTCCAGTAGTCGTACCAGTCGCCCGGCGGCAACAGCACCTCGTAGTTGTCCAACTCGTCCGGATATGCGCCCGGCGCCACCAGCAGATCCGGGCCGAACATGAACTCGCCCGCTGCATCCAGGTCCAGCGGATGCTTGTCCGGCGTGGCATCCGGAAACTCCACGAACAAAGGCCGCGTGATGGGTACGCCGGTACGCGACATCTCTTCCGCCGTGGTATAGAGGTACGGCATCAGCCGGTAGCGCTCCTCGATGTAGCGCCGCATGATGTTCTCCTGCTGCTCGCCGTGCATCCACGGCTCCTGGTAGGCCGTGCCCTTTGCGGTGTGGTCGCGATCGATCGGTTGAAAGGCCGCGATCTCCATCCATTTGGTCAGCAGGTCGGCCTGTGGCGTTCCGGCAAAGCCGCCTACGTCCGCGCCGCTCATCGCGAAGCCGCTCAGCCCCAGGTTCAGCAGCATCGGCGTGGTCAGCCGCAGGTGGTTCCAGGTGCTGGAGTTGTCGCCCGTCCAGGTCACCGCGTAGCGCTGCCCGCCGGCGTAGGTGGCGCGCGTCATCACAAACGGTCGCATGGTGGGCGCCAGCTTCTGCAGGCCTTCGAAGGTCGCGCGCGAGTTCTCCATGCCGTACACGTTGTGAATTTCCAGATGAGTGGCGGTGCGCTTCCTGAATCCCGGCTCGTCGATGCGGTGCTGCACATCGTCTGGCATCGTCTTGGTCGGCACGTCGAAGACCGCCGGCTCGTTCATGTCGTTCCAGAAGCCGGCGACCCCCTCGCTCACGAACTCCTTGTAGAGGCCTCCCCACCACGCGCGCGTGCTCGCCTGCGTGAAGTCAGGGAAGACCGATGGCCCGGGCCACACGACGCCGACGTAACGCGAACCATCGGGCATCTTCACGAACTGGTCGCCTGCAATCCCTGTGTCATAGGGTGCGTATCCGATGTTCGGCTTGTCCGCGATATGCAGGTCCGTGATCGTAATCGTGCGGAAGTTCTCTTTCTTCAGGTCCGCGATCATCTGCGCGAAGGTGGGAAACCCCTCAGGGTCGACCGTGAACGGGCGGTTCTTGTCCTGGTAATCGATATCCAGCCAGATCACGTCCGCCGGAATGCGATCCTCGCGCAGCTTCTTCGCGATGTTGCGCACCTCGCTCTCCGGGTAGTAGCTGTAGCGGGACTGCTGATACCCCAGCGACCACAGCGGCGGCAGCGGCGTCGTTCCCGTGAGCCAGGCATACTCCCCCAGCACCTGCTTGGGCTCCGGCCCATACAGCACGTAGTAGTCCAGCGGCCCATCCGCCGCGCCAAAGGAGTAGGCGTCGCGCTGCTCCTTGTCGAAGTCGAAGCTCGAGCGCCACGTATTGTCCAGAAACACTCCCGCGGTCCGGCCCTCGCGCACCGTCAGAAAGAAGGGAATCGTCTTGTAAATGGGATCGGTCGACTCCTGGAAACCGAACGCATCCGTATTCCACATGGAAAACGCCATATTCCGCCGGTCGAGCGGCCCCGGCTTGTCGCCCAGTCCGAAGTAGTGCTCGTCCAGCGGCGACGCCTTGTACACCCGGAACGCGTGGCCGTGATACTCGATCGGGCGCCCCGGATCGTCCTGCTGGATGATCTTGCCATCGAGGTCCGTGATGGTCAGCGCCATCGTCGCGCGATCGACCTTCACCCGCAGCGCTTTGGTCGCGAAACCCACCGCCGCGCCATCGCTCGCCGGCGTCACCGGCACGGAGGCGGTCCGCGCCTGCGGCAGCACCGCCCAGGAGGCATCCTCCGGCAACGCACCCTGCGCTCCCACGCGCACCCGCAGCACATCGTCGCGCAACGCCGTGATCTCCATCACGGCGGCGCCGCTGCGAAGCTCAATGCCGTTGGGCAGCGCTTTGCTGCCGGTCACGCGATCCAGCACCAGCAGGGTAGAGCGCGCCGCGGCCTTTGAAAACGCGTGCGCTCTGGGCGCGCGCAGCAGAGAGAAAGATCCGGCGAATAGAACTGCGGTTGCAACCGCGAGAGCGCGTATCTGCATGCCTGGCATCACCTTGCAGAATCCTAGATCATCGCCGGTGCCGGTGTAAGTGCCTGCCACGCCGCTGGCGCGGCATGTCCTGCAGTCAAGCTGAACGTGCACCAGCGCCGGGTGCCCCATCCCGAGCGAGCCGTCTTTGGCGAGCAAAGGGTGGGAGACCGCAATATTCATTACAGATGCTTGTGCGTCTGCCTACGGAAACCCGGAACAGGTTCTGTTCATAGAAACAGGTCGGGATGATGCGGGCGCGCGCAGAAAAGGCCCCGTGGGTTCGGGGCCTCTCAGGTCTGCATCTTCGGTCGCTTGCGTGGGCCGAACTACTTGCCCGGCGTAGCCGGCGGAATCGCCTTCAGGTATTCGTAGATGGCCCGCAGATCGTTGTCGGAGAAGTTCTGGAAGCTGGGCCAGGGCATGACCTGCAGCAGTGGTCCGAACTGTGGATGCGCGTGGTCAAGGTCAATCCCGGTGCGTATCTCCTGCACGAATTGAGCGTAGGTGCGCCCGGCCGGCAGCCCGTTTTCCGGCGTCAGATTGCGCGAGACGAACGGACCGAAGAGCTGTCCACCGGCCAGATAATGCGCTGCGTTGATCTTCTTCTTCTGCCCCAGGTATGGGTTGCCGCCCGGCGCGAACGACGGATTGGTGTGGCAGTCATTGCACCCGCCGGAATTCACGAGGTAGCTGCCCAGGCCTACGTTGTATTTGTTCTCAGGTGAGAATTTGAGAGGCACTGGCGCAATCCGGAATCCTTCATCTACCCGGTTCACCTCGGTCCTCTCATAGAAATTGGAGGTGCTGGTTTGCGCGGCGGCTATAAGGCTGAAGGCTCCCATGGCCGTGGCGATGGCGAGCCCTGCCGTGAGTGCGAGGGGTATCTTCTTCATGGAGCACCTCATCGTTCGAGTAGGGGTATCTACAGAAGGGCCCTGGAACATCGCACAAATCTCACTGGCGGGGAGGCAGGAATCCGTGCGCCGGAAGAGTCGCACATCCTGCTTGGCAAGGTCAAGAGAAGTCTCTGCCCGGTAGTGGTAAAGTTTGAAATCCACAGGGGGAGGGTATCGCGCCCGCTAGAAGTAAAGCCGATTAAGATTCAGCTTGGAGGAAATGATTTGGAAGTCATGCGCCACATTGTCCTCAAAACGCGCCTGCACTATTCCCGCGAGGACATCCGCGAACTGAACGCCCTTCGAAGTCGCGCTATCGGCCGGGCAAGTCAAAAGATTCGTGTTTACTCTTTCGGTGAACCAGAGCTCCATCTGCAGGTAGTCGTGCAGACTGTTTCCACTTTTGACTTTGATTGAGCGCGGATCGGGAACCATGGTTACGACGTCGTGCTTTGCCATCCGCTTGAGCAGCGCCAGCTTGATCATGTAGTTGTAGAGCTTATTTCCGTCCGCTCGAATGTGGGCAAGCACGTTCTGCTTCTTAACCACAATCGCGTGCAGAATGATGTCCGGATTGCCATCGCACAAAGCCCGAATCTCTGAAGCAAAGGCGGAGCGCGTGGAAGCACTCATGGAGGCCCACTTGTGCTCATCTGTAGCTCGCCAGCCGAACCGTTCATAGAGCTTCCGTACCATTCTCTTTGGAAGATGGCGCTTGGCCTCGGGAACGCAAAGTGCTCCGATAGTGAGGTACCGGCTTGACCCCCCTCTACGGTACGGGGCATCAAACTTCCATCCCAAATCCCCGCCTTCGTCCAGGTAGATGAAAGCCGAGTTTGAAAACGTTGCGGGGATAAGAGGGCCTCAACAAAAAAGCTCCCAAAGGTGGGAGCTTTATCATTTGGATGGCCCCTGACGCCGGCGCGCTTACAGCGCGCTTACGATACCCTTTCGGGCGTCGCGGTTGAGTCAGGACTTACCCATCCAGTGCTTACTTTACGCCGTATGTGACCTCTTTTCAAGAGGCAGATGCTTGAGCCCACCGTGGCAGACCGGCCCACTCCCTACAAACAGCAGATCCCTCTAGCTCCGACTCCGGGTGAAAGAGAGCCCATCCTGATTCATCCAAACAGCGCGTCAGCTCAGGATGAGACGTTACCGCCGTCACGGCCGGCTTGGCGTACTTCTATAGCCAATTCGCTACACTGGAAATGAAGTCCTGCATTCCACTCTCCTCTGGCCGCGGTTAAGTCCTTTGTTTGCAGGAATCTACCCGTAACCACAATGAATGGAGGAATTTACGGTCTTCACCCTCCCGTAAGTCCCATGGATGGAGGAATTTAGGGAATTTCATACCGGGGGGGGTAGGGGTGTGCTGAAAAGAGTGCCGTCAGCAGGAAGCCGTTGTGATCTCTAGACCCTCGGCAGCATTGGACGAAGCTCACAACTCACAAGCCTGCGCATGCAGGTGTCGAAAAAAGCCCCGCGGGTTGGCGGGGCTTTTTCGTGAGTACAACACGGCCGGCTAGCTGTACAGCAGCACGCCTTCGGATTTCTTCTCGTCGCCTTCCAGTCCGACCGGGCGATAGAAGAGCCGGTTGTTTTCGAGATAAACCTCGAGGAACGCTGGCCGTTCCAGGATGCCGCCTGCGATCAACGCCTCGGAGAGCGGGTCTTCCACGTAGCGCTGCAATGCGCGGCGCAGCGGACGAGCCCCGTAGGTGCGGTCGATCAGCGTCTTCTCGAGAATCCACTTCTTGGCGTCCTCGGTCACCGAAATGGTGATCGCCTTCTGCGCCAGGTTTGCGTTGAGCTGCTGCACCAGCAGTTCGAGGATCTGGATCAGGTCCGCGTCCGTCAACGCCAGGAAGATGATGATCTCGTCCAGGCGGTTCAGGAACTCCGGATTGAAGGTGCGCTTGACCTCGCTCTTCACCAGCTCTTCGATCTTGTCCATCACCAGGTCTTCCCGATCGCTCGAGAAGCCCAGCCCCTGCTTCTTCTGCAGGTGGCGCGCGCCGATGTTCGACGTCATGATCAGGATCACGTTCTTGAAGTCGACCGTGTTGCCCAGGCCGTCGGTTAACTGGCCGTCTTCAAAGACCTGCAGCAGGATGTTGAACACATCCGGATGCGCCTTCTCGATCTCGTCCAGCAACACCACCGAGTAGGGCGACCGCTTCACGCGCTCCGTGAGCTGTCCGCCTTCCTCGTAACCCACGTAGCCCGGAGGCGAACCGATCAGCTTCGAGACCGAGTGCTTCTCCATGAACTCCGACATGTCGAAGCGGATCAGCGCCTTCTCGCTGCCGAAGAGGAATTGCGCCAGGGAACGCGCCATCTCCGTCTTGCCGACGCCCGTCGGCCCGAGGAAGAGGAACGAGCCGATAGGCCGGTTGGGCGACTTCAGGCCCGCACGTGAGCGGCGGATGGCGCGGGCGAGGGCGCTGATGGCCTTCTCCTGCGAGATCACGCGCTTGTGCAGCTCCTCTTCCACCCGCAGCAGCTTCTGCGTCTCTTCTTCCTTGATCGACGTGACCGGCACTCCCGTCCACCGGCTCACCACATCCTCGATGTCCTCGCGGCCCACAATGCCCGCCGTCGAATCATCGAGGTGATATTTGTCGCGAAGAGCGCGCAGGTTTTCGCGCTCCTTGCGTTCCTCGTCCGAATAGAAACGCGCCTTCTCGAACTCGTGGTTCGCGATCGCGTTCTCCATGCGGTGCACGATGAACTTGATCCGCTTCTGCACCTCGGTGATCTCCTCCGGCAGCGAGGTCTGGCGCAGTTTCACCCGTGCCCCCGCCTCGTCGATCAGATCGATGGCCTTATCCGGCAGAAAGCGGTCCGGAATGTAGCGGTTGGAGTGCGATACCGCGAAGAAGATCGAATCATCGGTGTAGCTGACCGCGTGAAACTTTTCATAGCGGTCCTTGATACCCATGATGATTTTGATTGCGTCTTCCTCGTTCGGCGGCGGCACCTTTACCGCCTGGAAGCGCCGTTCGAGCGAGCGGTCCTTCTCAATCGACTTGCGATACTCGCCCGGCGTGGTTGCGCCGATGCACTGGATCTCGCCCCGGCTCAGCGCCGGCTTCAGGATGTTGGCCGCATCGAGCGACCCCTCCGCGGAACCCGCGCCCACCAGCGTGTGCAGCTCGTCGATAAAGATGATGGAGTTCTGGTTCTCCATCAGCTCTTTCATGATGGTCTTGAGCCGCTCCTCGAACTGGCCGCGGTACTTGGTGCCGGCGACGATCAGCGACAGGTCGAGCGCCAGCACCCGCTTATCGGCCAGGAAGCTGGGCACGTCGCCGTCGGAGATGCGCTGCGCTAAGCCCTCGACGATGGCTGTCTTGCCCACGCCGGGTTCGCCGATCAGCACCGGGTTGTTCTTGGTGCGGCGGCACAGGATCTGGATGACTCGCTCCAGTTCCTGGTCGCGGCCGACCAGCGGATCGAGCTGCGTGTCCATCGCCGCCTGGGTCAGGTCGCGGGAGAACTCCGCCAACAGGCTGGATTCGCGGCTCCGCTGTTGCTGCGGCGCCTTCTCCTGCGTCGCCCGCGCCAATTCCTCCCGGATGGCTACAAGCCGCAGGCCCCGTTCATGCAGGATCTCTGCCGCGAAGCACTTCTCCTCGCGCAGCAGGCCCAGCAGCAGGTGTTCCGTACCGATGTGTTTATGTGAAAGCCGCTCGGCCTCTTCCGCCGCATAGGCCAGCACACGCTTGCATTCATTGGACAAAGGCAGATCGACCGAAGTCGAAACCTTCTCCCGGATCGTCGTATGTCCCTCAATCTGCTTGCGGATCGATTCGACGGACGCGTGGGAGCGAAGAAAGCGGTTGGTGAGCGCCTTATCTTCCCGCAACAGGCCAAGCAGCAGGTGCTCAGTCTCGATATAGGGCGAGCCAAACTGGCTGGCCTCATATCGCGCGAAGAAGATTACGCGCCGCGCCTTTTCTGTATACCGTTCGAACATGTTCCCCCTTGCAGGGCATTGCGTCTTCGACTTGGAAGGCGCCGCTACCCTGGTTACTACCTCATTCCTGGCGCTGCGTCTCTGTTACTAAAGATGCAAGACCAGCCGCCACCGACTCATCCGCCCCGTCTGGCCGCCATTTACCGGCCGAACGGGACATCTCCGCGCCCAGATTTCATCCTCGCCCCACCCCCTGCGAAGACACGTCTTCCATGCGGCCCGCCTCGAGTCGCAAAACCCTGTCACACCGTGCCGCCAGACTTTGGTTATGGGTGACCAGTATAGAGGTCAGCCGGTGGCTGGTGTGCAATCGTTTGATCAGCGCAAAGACAGCATCGGCCGTTCCCGCATCCAGATCCCCGGTGGGCTCATCGGCCAGCAGCAGCTTTGGTTCCGTCACCAGCGCCCGGGCCAGCGAGACCCGCTGCTGCTCGCCCCCGGAGAGCTCGCCCGCCTGGTGCTCTGCCCGCTCGGCCAGGCCCACCTCGTCCAACCATGCCCGGGCCGCCTCCCCGGCCCTCTTCTTAGACTGGCCTCGGGCCAAAAGCGGCATCGCGACGTTTTCCGCAGCGGTAAATTCCGGCAGCAGGTAGTGAAATTGCCAGACATAGCCGATCTCGCGGTTCCGGAAGTCGGCTGCCTGCCGGGGAGAGAGGCCGCGCAATGAGGTGGCCGCGAAGTATACGTCGCCGGCGGAGGGAGCGTCGAGAGCTCCCAGCAGGTGCAGGAGCGTGCTCTTGCCCGATCCGGAAGCACCCGTGATCGCCAGGAGTTCGCCCGGCGCCACGGTGAAGCTGAGTTGATCAAAAAGTACGAGCCGGCCTCGTCCGGTCCGGTACTCCTTGCGCAGCCCGCGGGCTGACAGCAGGGCGGCAGGATCCTGCTGTTCTTCAAGCATCTCCGTGCCTGCGGTAGCTGCTTTGCTTCCCATACTCCTGTCTATCACTCCCAAGTCATCCGGCGAAAGAAAAAAGCCCGGCATCGTGTCGCTGCAGATACCGTCCGTGTCACCTATGGGTTTCCAAAGTCACTTCCGTGCCTGGAGAGGCTACTCGTAGCGCAACGCCTCCGCCGGAAGCACGCGCGCAGCCGATCCAGACGGGTAGAGCGTCGCTAACAGCGACACGCAGAGCGCCACGGCTGCCACGATGAGTGCGTCGGTCACCCGCGGAGCGAAGGGCAGGTAGTCGATGGAATAGACCTCGGCGGAGAGATGAATGAAGCGGTAGTGGCCGCCGGCCCAGGAGAGCGCGTAGCCTGCCACCAGCCCGATCGCCGTGCCCAGAGCGCTGATTAGCAGACCCTGGAAGAGGAAGATACGCCGCACCTGCTCCTGCCGGACGCCGAAGGACATCAGCACCGCGATGTCCCGCGTCTTCTCCATCACCATCATGGTGAGCGCGATCAGGATATTGAGCGCCGCCACGCACACGATCAGCCCGATAACGATGAAGGTGACCACCTGCTCCAGCTTCAATGCGCGGAAGAGCTCGCGGTTCTGCTCCATCCAGTTGGTCGTCAGAAAGCCCGGACCTGCGGCGCGCTCGATCTCCCGGCCGATCGCGTCCGCGCGGTACAAGTCGTCTACTTTGAACGAGATCACTGAGATCACGTCGGGTTCGCCAAAGAGCCGCTGCGCATCCGCCAGACGCATGAACGCCATCGCCGAGTCGTACTGGTAGAAGCCGGAATGGAAGATGCCGGCGACCGCAAAGCGCTGAAACTTGGGCACGATGCCCAGCGGCGTGAGCTCACCCTGCGGACTGGTGATGAGCACGGTCGAGCCCACCCTGGCATCGAGGGTTTCAGCCAGATCCTTGCCGATGACCAGCGGCGGGGGCGACGCGTCCGCTGGATTGGCCTGTGCGCTCTCGGGTTCAGGTTGCAGCGGCCGCGAGGAACCCAGGCTGACCATGTTCAGCAGATCGCTGACGCGCCGTTCGTCGTCCGGCAGAATGCCCTCGATCAGCAGGCCCCCGGATCGAGCGCCACGGGAGGCCAGCACCTGACCGTAGAGTCCGGGAGCAGCGGCGGTCACATGCGGCAACTTCTCCAGCCGGGTCAGCAGCGGTCGCCAGTCCCGAATGCCGTCGCTGGCCACCCGCATCAACTGGATATGGGCGGTTGAGCCCAGCAGCCGGGCTTGCAGGTCGCGCCGCATGCCATTGGTGATGGCCAGCGCAATGATCAGCGAGGCGACACCCGCGGCCACGCCGATGACGGAGATGGCGGTGATGACCCCTACCACTGCCTGGCGGCGCTTGGCTCGCAGATACCGTCCGGCGATGAACAGCTCAAAGCGCATAGCTACTGCACCGTCGTCTTGGACGAGGCGACATTCTCATAACGGTCGTACACCCGCAGCGTCACCACGTGCTCTGCCGGGTCGGCGGCGGGCAGCTTTTCCATGCGGGCATTCGACGGCGGCGGGGGAATGGCGGCGGCAAAGTCATAGCGCTCGCTGAGTGAATCCGACAATTTGCCGACCGGCTCGATGTACTGCCACGGCCCGGCGTCAATCGAGTACTCCGCGTGGGTGATGGGGGAGGCCGCATCCTTCGCCTCGCCGGTGACGTGCACCTTGCCATTCTCCATGCGCGCGGTCAGCGGTCCTACGATGGGCGAGGTGGTGTCCACCACAAAACGATCGCTCTCCCGTTCACCGGTCAGCGCATCTCCAGGATTGTGCGACGGCGCGTCGCTGGCGACGACCTTCAGGCGGTAGGCTCCATCCGGTAGCTGCGCGGCGTCCCAGGTCAGGAAGCGGTCGCCGATGTTGTCCTTCAGCAGCTGCCAGTTCCGCTCCCCGTCGGTGCGGTAATAGACGGCAAAGGTCAAGTCGTCGCCGTTGTCGTCATGCGCAGCCCAACGCGCCGTTACGGCGGACTTGTCTTTGAGCGCCTGCAGCGGCCCGGTGGCCTGGTCCTGCGTCAGGTTGATGGTATTGGCAGACACAGAAGGCAGGTTGATAGTGATGGGCTGCACCGGCTGCGGCTGCATCGCCTGCTGGTTTACGCGTGCCCCTGTCTGCACCACGATCTCATCCACCACCGGGGCTACGTTCACCGGCAGGTAGTTGATGCCGACGGCGTTCAGCCGCGCTCCGGGATGCAGCACGGCCTTCCACTGGATGAACCTCGCCCAAGGTGCTCCAATCGTGTCCGCACCCGGGGCTACCTTCTGCCATGGACTCCAGCCCCGCTCCGGGTTGCTGACGTTGCCGGATCGCGTCCAGAGTTCGTAGTTGGCATTGCTGGCGTCTACCTCCGGCCGTCCCCAGCGCGAGAAGACGCCGGCGTCAAAGGCGTCGCTCTGGTAGGTTGCGTTCGGAGCCGCCGCCTCGTCCAACCGGTAGAGCTTGCCGCTGTTGCTGGTGCCGAGATAGAAGCCTCCGTTTGCCCCTGGAGTCATCGCCGTAACCTGCCCGGCTTCCAGGTGCGCCACGTCGGCAAACTGGCCATCTTCGCGCACCCGGTACACGCGTCCGCGATTTCCGGTAGCCGCCAGCAGGCCGGCGGGGGTCGCGAGCAGCGCATACACCACGTCGTCATGCGCGGCCCACAGCCGGCGCGGCGCGCCCTGGGGGGTCAACTCGTAGACTTCGGAGCCGTCGGGGATGAGCGAATTCGTATTTGACGCCTGCACCGATCCGGGCGCCACAATCGTAATCGTCGCGGTGACAGAAGTGATGCCTTGCACGGGAATGGGCGGCAGGCTGCTCTTGCCCTTCTCCCCGACCGCGGCGGCGTACACCAGCCCGGCTGGTGACTCCGCGAGCGCGGTGATCTCGCGCTTGGGCGCGTTCCAGAGAATCACACCCTTGCCATCCTTGCCGATGCGATAGAGCAGTCCGTCACCATCGGAGCCGGCCAGCAGACTGCCATCCTTCTCGAACAACAATGAGCGGATGTGCTGCTCATCGCTCTTGAAGAACAGCTCCGGCTTGGCATCTCCGCCGGCACGCACGCGATAGATCGCAGCCGGGCCGCCCGTAGCTACGTACAGGCGGCCTTCGCTATCGAACTGCAGGTCCCAGATATACTTCGGTGCGCCGTCCACCTTCGCCGGATCGAGCACCACCATAGCCTGGTCTGCCTTCACGCCGTCGGCATTCGCGGGCAGCCGGTAGACCTTGCCGCTGGGCAAGGTCGCCGCGTAGATGGCGCCATCCGGACCGATGCGCACCACCTGCACATTCAGGTCGTTGGTCTCGAACATCTTCGTGGTTCGTCCATCCGCGCCGATGCGCAGCACTGTGGCGGGCGAGCCGGTCGCGAGGTATGCGTCACCCCTGCCGTCCGCGGCGGCAGACCAGACGTAGGTCGAAGGCGTCACCGCGATCTGCTTCACTGCCGGCCCGGGTTCCAGGTGGCCATCGCTGGCGATGGCTACCCCGGCAGGCCGCCCTTTTTCGAACTCTTCAAAATGCGATTGGGTCCAGAACTTGGTGCCTTGCGCCAGGGAGGGGAGGGCGGTCGAGGTGAAGAGAAGACCCAGTGCGGCGATTCGCCCGGCCATTGCTGCGGTGATTCTTAAAGACATGCTGCTCGAAGTCTACTAGAGCGAGCGGGTTGCTGTGCCGCTCGGCGGAGGACATCGCTGCAACCTAAGCGGCTGCGGTCGGGAGGACACCTGCTTCGTGGACTCAGTGATTCGCGAGCACGGCCCGGTAGCGCACCGCGCTCTTCTTCACCTTGGCGATGGCATCGTTGACCTTGGCCATGGCGAAGCGTTCCGTCTGCGCCTTTACCCCGTGCCGTGCGGCTACGTCCAGCATCTCGCGCATCATGAGCGGGCTGCCGGTATTGCTGCCGGAGATGGCCTTTGCCGGGAGCACCAGGGTGGCCGCCGCGATGGCCAGCGGCTTGGGCGGTGCGCCTACCAGGCAAAGCTGGCCCTTCGGCCGCAGTGCCGCAATGTAGCCACTCCAATCCTGGTCGGCATCCACGGTGGACAGGATGAAGTCGAAGCTGCCCGCGACCGCTCGGATACCCTTGCTCTCGCGCGTATTGCAGAAGTGGTGCGCGCCCAGCGCTTTGGCCTCCGCCTCTTTGGCCTGGGATGTGGAGAAGGCCGTGACCTCGGCGCCAAACACGCGTGCGAATTGCAGCGCCAGGTGTCCCAGGCCGCCGATCCCGATCACCCCCACGCGCGATGACGGATTGATGCCATGCGTCCGCAGCGGCGTGTAGACAGTGATGCCGGCGCACAACAGCGGCGCCACCGTTTCGCTCTCCAGCGATTCCGGAACGGGAATGGCAAAGTGCGCCGGGACGCGAACGGCATCCGCAAAGCCGCCGTTGCGGTGCACGCAGGTGGGCTGGGCCTGCGGGCACAGGTTCTCTTCGCCGCGCAGGCACCATTCGCAGTGCCGGCAACTGTCCGCCTGCCAGCCCACACCCACTCGATCGCCCGGCTTCAGCCCGCGTACGGCTGCGCCCATCGCGGTCACCGTGCCCACGATCTCGTGCCCGGGCACGAACGGATACTGGCTGATGTGCCAGTCGTTGTTCATCAGATGGATGTCACTCTGGCAAATGCCACAGTGGCTGATCCTGATCTCGATCTCGCCGTCGCCCAGCTCCCCTGCCTCGTATTTATAGGGCAGAAGTTCCGCGCCAGCGGCATGCGTGGCATATCCGCATATCTGCGACATAGTTCTTTCCAATCGTTCTTTCCAATTGAGGGCGGCAGCAGCCCGCGGCGCCAATGGCCTGGCGCCTTCTCTACTCCACTTGCAGCGTGACCACCTGCTCGCCGCTGACCATGGCGTGCATGGGGACAGATATTACAGGAACCGCCGACTCGCCGTTGAGCAGCAAAGCCCGGTTGGTGCGCTGGGGCTCCAGCACGTTCACCATGGACAGAGGTACAGACGCCAGAGTCTGCCCGTCCAGTTCCGCCTGCGGCGATGGCATCAGCAGGGTCACATACAGCCGGTCGTTGGGCGGGGACGCGTTCAGTTCGTCGGCGGTTTGCTGCACATCCAGTTCCGGGCGCGAGCCGTTAGGCGCGATGGTCATCTTGTCGATCGAAGCGGCATCGCTCACTACCAGCCGCAATGGTCCCGGATCGAGCGTAGCCGGTACCTTGACCGGTACCGATACTCGCCGTATCGGCCCGTGGAAAGGCCGCAGGTCCGTCTGCAGTTCGATGGTATCGCCGGCATGCACCTGTGCCTGGCCCGCGGTGGCCGATTCGATCTGCAGACTCTGGCGTCCGGGCGCGGCCTCCACCTCGAGATCGATCGACCGCATGCGCGTTTCGCGCGAACGGTTCGCGTAGAGCTTCGAGAACCGCTGCCCGATCAGCAGCGCCGTGCTCATGGCGGAAGGCATGCCGTCCGTAGGCGCCATCAGCGCGTCGAGCTTCACCTCCGGGCCGCTCGCCGTCGCAATCCGGCCGCGCAGGCCATAGGTCGTCTCCGCGCCATAGCTGTTGTTTTCCATCAGCCCCTGGTAAACGGAGACCATCAGCAGCAACGGCGTCAGCTCGGGGTTGTCCGCCACGTCGAAGTGGATGGTCTGCTCCTGCGCGGTGGGGGCGTCGCCGCGGCGCACCCGCATGGTTACGGGAATCATCTCCGCGCGCCGGCCAAACTCACCACGAATTGCCGTCTGCCGGTCCTGCGTGAATGCGCCCACCTCTTCCGTCGTGTTCACAATCTTGAAGGCGTTCAGCGGGGAGGGAAGCGTCGCCACCACTTCCGCCTTGTTCATGGGAACGGAGATGCTGCCGAATTGGGTAATCGGGTGGCCGCATGCCAGCAATTGGTGCGGGTCCACGTAGGTTGCGGTGCAGGTTGCAGCGATCTCCATATCGCCCCGCACCAGCAGCGCGCTCACCGCGGAGCCGGGCACGATCGGCTCCGGCTGCTTCATATCGCCTGAGCCTCCGCCGATCCCGGATTCCGCGACCAATCCAATTGCGGTGAACCTATCGCCGAACTGCTGCACCGTCTGCGGGGCAAATCCGCTGAACACCAGCGGGGTTTCGATCGGCCGCACCTCACCGCCGATCGCCGCGCCCTCCATGCCCGCGGCTGCGGCCGGCATGGCCTTCGCCGTCAGATCCGGCGATGGGTCCGGCATCGCCCGCACCTGCATCATCTGCTCGATCGGCGTAATGCCCGCGATCGGCTCCTTGCTGAACTGACCGATCCGGAAGGCAACCGCTCCTGCGAGCTTGCCGTCGATATACACCGGGCTGCCGCTCATCCCGGCCACCACGCCGGTATAGATCGTCTCCTTGCCGCCTAAACGCGCCAGGATCATGTCCTGATGCGGCCCCAGGGCATTGTGCAACACGCCCAGGATCTCGACTTGCAAGGCCGCAGGCTCGGTACCCTCGAAGACCGTATATGCCAGCCCCTGCAGCCCGCGATGCACCTGCGCCAGGGGGAAGATCCCCGCTTTGGCGGAGTCCGGAGGTGTGGCCGGGGGCGGGGGAGTGCGGCTCTCCGTGGGGAGCGGGTCATTCGTAGGAACGGGGGCGGGGGCAGGATTCTGGGCCGGTGGCACCGTTTGCGCCCGGAGCGCGGGAACAGCAACAATAGATGCAGTAAGAAGCAAGGCGGCAGGTGCTAATCGGCTGAGTCGCACGTCTCTAGAGTAAGACTTCCGGCCGGGCGCAGCCAACTCCGCTCCTCGCGTTCTTGCCGCAGTTCGTGTTTTAGGGGTTTCTCGTGGACCACATTCGTTTGCATTCGCTCCGCAGGTTGATCCTTCGCAAGTTGCGTCTGGTTCCGATTGCCATGGCGGCGTTCGCCCTGTGCAGCCTTTCCGCCGCGGCTCAAACCACCTCGCCGCCGCCCGCCCAGCAGCCATCGGACCAGCCCCAGCAGGCGCCGTATTCCAATGAGCCGGCCAGCAACGCGCCCAATCAGGACCAGACCTCGCCCGAGGCCGGCGGTCCGGGCGGCGATAACGGCTCCATTGCGCTGCCCAAGAAGACGGAAAAGGAAAATGAGCCGCCTCCGCCTCCGCCCGAACCTACGGTTAAGAACCCGCAAGGCCTGCAGAACTTCTCCCTGCGGGTGGATGTGCCGGTAGTCACGCTGGACGTGGGCGTGCTGCTGCAGAAGACGCACCAGTTTGTCCCCAATCTGAAAGAGGACAACTTCCGCGTCTATGAAGATGGTGTTCCGCAGCAGTTGATCGGCTTTGCACGCACACAGGCGCCCATCACGGCCGTACTGCTATGCGAGTTTGCCTCCACCAACTACTGGTTCATCTATGACATGGAGAACGCCGCCTACGCCTTCGCGCAGCAGCTTCAGCCGCAGGATTACGTGGCCGTCGTCACCTTCGATATGCATACCCACATCCTGACGGATTTCACGCAGGACAAACGCGTTGTGGCGCAGTCTCTGCATACCCTGGTGTTCCCCGGTTTCAGTGAGACCAATACCTTCGACGCGCTCTACGAAACGCTGGATCGGCTGAGCCGCGTCGACGGCCGCAAATACATCATCATGATCGGTTCCGGGCGGGATACGTTCTCAAAGATCAATCTCGACAAGATCTTGCAGAAGGTAAAGTCCACGCGCGATGTCACCATCTTCTGCGTGGGTACCGGCCAGACCGCACGTCTCACCGGCAATGCCGGCCAGGGCGGCGGCGTCTTTGCTCCGCACGAGATCGATTACCTGCAGGCCGATAACCAGCTTTCTACCTTTGCCCGCATGACCGGCGGCCGCGCCTTCTTCCCCCGCTTCGAGGGCGAGATGCCGGATATTTTCCATGAAATTAACAACTCCATTCGCAATCAATACGCGCTCAGCTACCGGCCCACGGATGCCAAGCAGGACGGCACGTACCGGAAGATTCGGGTGGAGCTGGTGGATGGTGAAGGTCATCCGCTGCAGATGCAGGACGAGAAACATCACAACCTGAAGTACGACATCGTGGCCCGCGACGGCTACCGCGCCAAGCAGGAGGTTGAGTAATAGAGACTGGGAGGAAGACGGCGTCTGTGACACACTGACACGCATGATCGACGTCGCCATTCTAGGCGCTGGCCTGGCTGGACTCAGTTGTGCGGTGCGTCTGGAGACGGCAGGTCTTTCCGTACTCCTGCTTGAAGCAGACGATGCTCCGGGCGGCCGGGTGCGCACGGACGAGCAGAACGGCTTTCGTCTCGACCGCGGCTTCCAGATACTGCTTACCGCCTATCCGGAAGTGGATCGGCTTCTGGATACGAAGATGCTGCGCCTTCGCCAGTTCGCGCCCGGTGCGCTGGTGCGTCAGGGTGGCAAATTTCACCGCTTCGTCGACCCCTTTCGCGACTCCATGGGGGCGGCCCTCGGGCTGCTCTTCGATCCGGTCGTCAATCTCGGGGACAAGTTGCGCATTGCCAAATTGCGGGCGCATGTCAACCGCGGGTCGATCCCCGAGCTCTTCGCGCGCGAGGAGACCACCACCCGCGATTTCCTGAAAGAGTTTGGCTTCAGCGAGCGTATGGTGGCGCGTTTCTTTGAGCCATTTCTCGGGGGCATCTTTCTCGAGCGTGAGCTGGTTACCTCCAGCCGCTATTTCGAGTTTCTCTTCCGCATGTTCGCGATCGGCAGCGCAGCCGTTCCAGAACAGGGAATGGAGATGATTCCCCGGCAACTTGCCGTCCGTTTGAAGGCCGATACGCTGCTGACGCACACCGCTGCGACGAGCCTGCGCCGGGAGCGTGAGGGCATCGTTGTCGATACCCTGGAGCAGGGGACCAAGGCGGGCGGCATTCATGCGCGGCGGATCGTGCTGGCGCTGCCGGAGCCCGCGGCGCGCGGATTGCTGAGCACGCTCGGCGGCCGGGGAGAACAGCTTGGCCGCGAGGCGCGGGCCTGGAACCGCACTACGACCATTTACTACGCCGCGAACCGGTCTCCGGTGGACGGTCCCATCCTGGTGCTGAACGGCGATGGCCCCGATGCCGGGCCGGTCAACAACGTCGCTGTCATGAGCCAGGTGAGCGGGGCCTACGCGCCTCCGGGAGCGCATCTCCTCGCCGTCAGTGTCGTCGGGCAGGCGCCGGAAGGCGTAGCGCCCATGGAGAAGCTGGAACGCAATGTCCGCACCCACTTACATCGATGGTTCGGGGCCGCGGCGACAAAGTGGGAGGTTCTGGGCGGCTACCCCATCGCGCACGCGCTTCCGCTGTGCCCGCACGTGGAATGGCAACACTGCTTTCCGCGCGTAGCTGACGGCGTTTACGTCTGCGGCGACTACCGGGAGCAGCCCTCGATTCAGGGGGCGCTCGCCTCCGGCCGGCGCGCCGCGGAGGCCATATTGGCCCAGCCCCGCTGAGTGGCTTGGCAGACAATCAAGCCTTTTGACGGCCCCGCCCCGGTTTGCTATAAGTGAGGCAGGGGAGAAGTGCACCCCACCCCGCCATACACTCCTCAGTAGCTCAATGGCAGAGCATTCGGCTGTTAACCGAAGGGTTGTAGGTTCGAGTCCTACCTGAGGAGCCAAATCCTTTCTATAACATCCAGTTCACCGCACCGGATCGTGCGCTATGGGCGTTAAGCGCGCCAACCAAGCAGAGCCGCTTCTGAGGGGCTGAGTTTGAGCAGATACAGAAAGCCTTCCGGGCTTTCGATATGGCCCATGATGTCGCGAACATCGGAGCCTTTCGGCAGGAGCGGATTCAGTGCCTCAACGAGCCCGCATTCATCGGCAAATCTGCGCTCTTTTGGTGCAACTCGGGGGCTGGGACGCGCTGACCAGGGGCGGATATGTGCGACGTAATGGCGATCTCCGGTTTTGTCATCTTGCGCGGCGATGAGATGGACGAGATAGCGTCGTTTGCGTTCAGCATAGTCCGGCGGCGACGCTTGCAAATTCATTGAGCGGCCCTCGCGTGGCGTCGAACAGTTGAAACACGCTGCAGTGCAATGCGGTTATAACGCTGCACAAGGATGCAAGGCAGATTTGTAGCGAACGCGTAGGCAGCCATCGTCCAACCTGCCCATGCAGGGTTCCACAAGCAGAAGAAGGGAAAACAGCTCAACATGCACCAGTGCGCGATTTCAGAACGGCGCGTCTCTCTGGCAAACTGCTCCAGATAGGAAGTATCTCGAGATAGGATTTTCTTCTTGGAAAAGCCACCAAACCATGGCGCGCCGTCCGGGAGCAATGGCTTCCATCGCCGGATGCGAAGCCCCTTGCGGTAAAGGCCGCCGCTTTGTTCCCACCTGCGTGGAGTCGTGAGCCAGCAGTCTTCCTCAAAGAGATCGGATGGAAGGCGCGTTGCGGCGAAGCCGATTGAGATTTGCAGAGCTGGCCAGCCCACAAAATTTGCGATATAGCCAAACGCAGTCATACCTCGCGACCTCTCCACATTGGCTTCCGTCCGGCAGCCGTACGTGCCATGGAACGGCCGAAGACGAAGCAGTAATAGGCCAGAGGTATGGGGTACAGGAGGCAAGTTACAAGCCAAAAGCCACCGATCTGCCGCGCTTGCCAATAAAGCTGCAAGCTCAGAAGCAGGTAGACGGCTGCGAGCGAAGTCCGGCCATAATTTGAAGGTGCCGCCAGAAGAAAAGCGCATGACCAGCAGGCCGAAATCCAAAGTATGGAAAAGGCGACGAGTCGACTGCTGGAATGTTTGGCGCCTTCCACGAAGGCCTTGGACCAGCTTTCGGTCATCTGGCCATACCCTTCGGGAAACATGCGCATGTGGAGCGTGCCGCATCCAGCCAGGGGTACAAGATGGGCGCCGTTACCGCGCAACATCCGCGCCAGTTGAAGGTTTTCGAGAACAACTCCCCGCACTGCCTGGTGGCCGCCGGCAGCAGAATAGGTATCTCTTGAAACCAGAAGAGACTGACCGAAGAGGCTCTTCATGGAAAATGCGCCGAAGCCACCCGCACCTGCGGCCATCAGCACGTTGAAGACGATCGAAAGCTGTTCGTACATCGAGCCAACAGCGTGATAGGGAAGCACCGAGAGCGTGGTTGCCTGATCCCCTTCACGTACCCAGGAGGATAGGATTCGCCCCAGTCCGCCGGGAAGGAAATATGTGTCAGCATCGAGGAAGAAGAGCAAATCCGTTGCCGCCTGCTGCGCACCCTGATGGCAGGCCCATGTTTTTCCCGTCCACCCTTGTGGCAGGGGAGCGGATACAAGGACGCGTGCGCCGAAACTGCTGGCGACGGCCGCGGTAGTGTCGGTTGAGCCGTCGTCCACAACCAGGACTTCAGCGGGCCGGACTTCTGACTGAATAATCGAATTCAAAAGCCGAGGTAGGTTCTTTTCCTCATTGCGCGCCGGAATAATGATGGAAAATGCCGGTATTGCGGCACGGCGCTCGGTATGACACTCCGGGACGCGCAGGATCAAGGCGAATCCGGCCGGGATTCCCATCGCGCAGAGCACAGCCGGCCAGATCATGGCGCTTTGCGGTCCTGTTCCGCAATTGCCCGCGCCACATGTTGACCACTGAGAACAACCATCGGCATGCCGCCCCCGGGATTCACGCTGCCGCCGACGAAGTAGAGGTTTCTATACTGAGGGCTCTTGCGCGGTGCCTTGAATGCGAAGTTCTTCCGGCGGTCGCAGACGACCCCATAGATTGACCCGCAGTTCGACGCGTACCGCGCCTCAATGTCGAAGGGTGTCCAAAAGTCCTCCACGATAATGTGGCGGCGCAGGTCCGTAAGCCCCATGCGCTCCAGTTTGTCGAGGCATAGGTCCTTAAGCGCCAGATAATCTTCTCGCGTGTAGGGATGGCGCTCGTCAATGTATGGAATGTGGGGGAGAATCTTGATGTTGTCGCAACCTGCCGGAGCCTGCGATGGATCGGTTCGCGTGGGAGCGACAACATATATGGTCGGGTCGTCCGGCAGCTTCTTCTCAACAAATACACGGTTGAAATGGGCGTGCTGATTACGAGAGTAGAAGAAGTTGTGATGCGCAAGGTGAGGATAGACGCGATCCAGGCCGAGATGCAGCACAATCCCGGAGCAGGCAGGCTCGAAGCGCCGCAGGCGTTTCATGACGCGCCGAGGCGAGCCGAGCAGCCGCCGCATCGCCGGAATTACCTCCATGTTGGAGACGACATAATCGGCATGGAGCGTCTGGACATGACCGCCAGGACGGCGCACCTGGACTCCGGTTACGGCTTTGCCGCTTGTATCGATCTGCAGCACTTCGTGCTCAAGGCACACTGTTACGCCGACTTCTTCCAGGCGTCGATTCAGCGCGCGGGCGAGCTGATAGAGCCCCCCGAGACATACCAAAGGCCGAACTCAAGCTGGATGTTTGGCATGAGATTCATAAAGGCCGGGGAGCGGAGCGCGCTCGACCCGACGTACTTGATGAAGTACTCGAAGATATTTCGAAGATAGGGGTTGCTGAGCCGCCGATCGATGCTACCGGACATCGTCCGCGAGTAGTCGAGGTTGCGCGCATCCCTCAGGCCATAAAAGCGCAGAAACTCCCAGAAGCTATCAAGTCCGTGGCGGAGATAGCCGCGCTCAAGAATTTGATACTGCTGGCGCGAATAGGTAAGGAAACTGCAATACTCCTGAAATGCACTTGGGCCAAAACGTTCGAGCTCCGCTTTCATGCGCTCAGGCTGCTCCCATAAGTCCAGAACAGTACCGTCTTCGAAGAAGTTGCGCCATTGTGGATCTACGCGCACCAGGGGAACGTAGTCTTCCATGCGCTTGCCGTCCTGTTCAAACAATGGGCGGAAAAGATGTGGGAGAGTGAAGATGGACGGACCCAGATCGAATCGGAATCCCTCCGTTTCCAGAAGGCTGAGCTTGCCTCCTATCTGCTGGTTCTTCTCAAGGATGGTCACTTGATAGCCGCTGCGCGCAAGCATGATGGCAGCAGAGACTCCCCCGAGTCCGGCGCCGATGACGACAACACGTTTCATCGTCATGGGCGCACCACGTGGATGGTGATGGTCTGTGACCCAGGACCGAGTCGGAAAGAGCTTTCACGAAACCTCGGAGCCCCAAGACGAGCGGCGGGATTATTCGACACGCCGACCGGTTCGCGAGGAATGCCCAGCCAGTTGTGATCGAGTTTGTGATTTCCGTTGAGATCCTCATACACGCTCACCGCATAAGTGCCCGGCCGTAGATTGAGAGCGACATGCATCCCTCGTGCATCCGTGGGGATGGGCAGAAAACCATGACGCAACGCGTTGCTGCGATCACCAGGAAATCCCGATGGCGATCCAAAGACCAGGTAGCCAAGATCCCCGTGCGCGTGCGGCGCGAGCCAGACCGTTATCGATAATTGGGCATCGGCCTGCGATTGGGCGAGCACGCCCAGTGGCAGCATAACGCCGAGCAGGATTGGCAAAAAAGTGCGCGCGGCCTTCGCCAAAAGGCCCTTGTGGCCGTGCCGGAACCGAAGCAGAAGTGCGAGTTGGCGGCTGGTCTGAGTCTTGAACGGGAACCAGTTGATCTCTCGCGTTCGACGAGTTCGAGAGAGCATGAGGGTCTTGGTGCGGGAAAAGGCCCGAAGGCCTTCGGCGCCGTGGTATCGTCCATACCCGCTGAGACGATTGCCGCCAAACGGTGCGTGCGGGTTGGCGATGACACGAACAACATCGTTCACCGCACAGCTTCCGGCACTGAGTTGGCTGGCCACACGGCGCGCGCGGGCGCGATCGCTCGTCCAGATGCTGCTGCTCAATGCAAATGAGCTGGCGTTCGCCTGGGCAATGGCGTCGCGCTCCTCCTCAAAAGGAGCTACGCACAGGACAGGGCCAAACGACTCCTCCATAAGGATGCGCGCATCCTGGGGCACTCCGGTGAGAATGGCCGGCTTTTGAAACACTGCGTCAGTAGTTTGCGGGTAGTGCAGTATCGCCCCGCGGTCCAACGCATCCTGCAACTGCAAGCGGAGGTGCGACTCCTCCTCTTGCGGGAATGGCGGGAAGTCTGAATCCGGAAGAACACCAATTCGCAGGGCGGCCGCACGTTGTGTCAGGCGCTCCAGGAATTTCTCGTAAATCGACGACTGAACGTAGGCTCGCTTGACCGCCACGCAAACCCTGCCTGCATTCGAGAAGGCGCCGTAGGTAATCCCCTCAATTGCGCGCGCCATCTGGCAATCGTCAAAAACAATGCTCGCGTCCTTGCCGCCAAGCTCATAGACCCCTGGTATCAGGTGCGCACCGGCTTTCTGCGCTATCTGCCGGCCGTTGCTGCTGCTGCCGGTGAAGAAGATGAAGTCGGGCCGCGCGTCGATGAGGGCCGAGCTCTCCCCCGGCCCTTCGTTCAGCACCTGTACCAGCCCCGAAGGGAAACCCGCATCAGCGCAAAGACGGGCAATCAGCGCGGATGTCTCGGGGGTTCGCTCCGAGCACTTCAGAATCACGGCATTTCCCGCGATGAGGGCTGTAGTAAGTGGAATGAGCGAAAGTTGGAGAGGATAGTTCGAGGCGCCGAAGATCAGCGTGACGCCATGGGGTTCGAATTGCGTTTCAAAGTGTGCGCCGCGAAAGAAGATGAATGGCTTGGAGTGCTCTTGCGGGCGCAGAATTCTTGCGGCGTGTGCTTCGCAATAACGCAAGTGTTCAAGCGTTACGAGCAGATCACCGGAGAGAGCATCCAGCGGATGTTTCCGGGCCTCACGAGCGATTAGTTCCGCAATGGATTCGCAGCGCCTGGCGAGCTCGAGCCGAATGCTCGAGAGAAGCACGCAACGCCGTTCGACAGATAGTGCTCCCCACGGCGGCTGTGCCGCCCGAGCTTGATCGACGATCCTTTCTGCTTCAGCGCGATTCATGCCAGTGCCAGTTCCAATGGCTTGGCCTTCGGATAGGCAACGCCATACTCGCGACAGATGAGATTGGACGAGATTCTCGCCGACTCAAAGATGGTCGGCAGGCCGCTGCCCGGATGCGTACCGCCACCCACCAGATAACAGTTCGTGAACTGTTCAAAACGATTGTGGGGACGCAAATAGAGCATCTGGTTCCAGCTATGCGCCATGTTGAAGGTGGCGCCAAGAAAAACTGACTGTTTCTTTTCCCAGTCTTCCGGCGTGACGATCATCTCGGTTTGAATGTGCGGCTCAATATCGCCAAACGGACTGCGCTCGCGCAGGAGACGCAATACTCGCTCCCGGCAAATGTGCTTATGTTCCTGCCAGTTGATGCCACTTGTGTTATTGGCAACCGGCGCCAGAATGTACAGCGCGGAATGGCCTGCCGGCGCCGCGTAAGGATCGGTAACGACCGAGTTGCGGACATATAGCGACATATCTTCAAAGCTCGCCTGTCCGTGCGTGATGGCCTGAAGGTTCTTCTTGTAATCGCGAGCGAAGATGATCGTGTGATGCTCTGCGCTGTAGGCCCGGTCGAGGCCTACATACATCATGAAGGTAGAGCAGGAGAACCTGCGTTTGCGGAGCGTCTTGGGCTTGTACCGCCCGAGACCTTGCTCGTCAAAGAGCGTGCTCATGGCATGGCCAAAGTCTGCATTGATGACAACGCTATCGCAGGGGATCGTTTCTCCATTCGCCAACTCAACGCCGCAGGCGCGCTTCCCGTCTAGGAGCACCCTTTTGACCGGGGTTCCGGTATGTATCTCGGCGCCTTCCTCGCGGGCTACTTGAGCGAATGCATCGGCGATGCGGCACAGGCCACCCATCACGTGATAGACACCGTGGGCATGCTCGGTGTACGGAATCATGGTGAAGAGCCCGGGGCAATCCCAGGGGGACATGCCGAGGTACTTGGACTGAAACGTGAATGCCAGGCGAAGCTGTTCGGAGCGGAAATAACTAGCCAGGACATCGTGAAGAGAGCGACCGGGCGCAATGTGCGGCACAGCGGCCAGCAGGTGCGGACTGATCAGGCTGCCCAGTGTTCCGTAATCTTGTTGCAGGCAAGGATACAGCTTCTCAAAGCGCCTGCTTTCACTCGAAATAAAGCGGTCGAAATTCGCACCTTCTCCGGGGAAATGTCGTTCAATCTCCGCCTTCATCGCTGCCGGTCCAGAGCGCGCAAGGAGCGTCTTATCCGGGAAACTTAGCGCGTACATCGGGTCAAGCTTCCGGAACTTCAGGTAATCGCCCGACGAGCGGCCTCCTTCGCTGAAGAGTTCATCCAGCAGGAACTTCATCATCAGGAATGTAGGACCAAGGTCAAAACGATAAGGACCAAGGCAGACTTCTGCGCTACGCCCGCCGATCACGTCCTGTTTTTCGAATACTTGAACCCGGAATCCGCGTTGTGCGAGTAACATAGCGGTTGCAAGGCCGCCCGGGCCCGCACCAATGATCGCTATGTGTTTCCGTCTACTGCCGCTCTGCTGCGCCATAAGTCCAAGCTAGATGTATAGGCGGCAAGACAGCGGCTTATGGCAGGCAGGAGTGACGATTGATTGCTTCGAGTGCAATCAAGGCGCGGATCTGTTGCGTAGTAATCAAGAGGGCATCGGGCAAGCGAGGATCAGGTCGCAGCCAGCCACCCTTCGGCCATGCATTACGGTGCAGAACGTGTGGTCACAACAACCGCTGTACAGGTGGCCTTCGTCAGACTGCGGTACGAGTGCTTCTGGATGGAATCGAAATAGAGCGCATCCCCGGGGCCAAGCAGAAATGTTTCGGTGCCTATCGTGACTTCCAGTTGGCCTTCAATGAGGTATAGGAACTCAATGCCCGGATGGTGATGCGTCGTCAGCTTTTCCGCAGGAACGGGGTGAAAGTGACCAAGATAGCTGTTCAGCTTCCGCTCATTCGCGCGAAAATCCAGCGTTTCGAAGTGCCACGGCACCGTGGCAGAATTTGGATCGGCGGAAAACACACGTCGCTCTTCGCGTCGTGTGATTGCGACGATGTGACGTTTGCGCGGATCCGTAAAAAAGTAGTCGAGGCCAACGTTAAACGCCAGTGCGATGCGAACCAGCGTTGGCAGGGTGGGCGTGAGCCGGCCATTCTCAAGCCGGGAAAGCATGGCAGATGAGAGGCCAGTATGCTCCCCCAACTGCTTGAGGCCCATGCTCCGGCGCAATCTTAGAGTGCGCAATTTATCAGCAATTGCATATGGTCGGATCGATTCCTGCACGACGGCGGGATCCGTTCCAGGTGCCTTATCTTTGCTTGGCTTGGAGCCCTTCACGACACTTCCCCGTGGCATGGCATCACCGACTCAGTTTACTCGTAGTAAATTGAGCTTGCACGCCTGTCAGTGTGAACTGACGATGAGCCGATCGCCTGGAGTATCGGCAGGGCAGCCTCTATCGCGGGGCACTTCATGGGAATCTAATGCCCGCGTGGCTTGCCTGAGTTGACAGACAATCCGGACAACCATGACGAAGCGCGAGGGCCAGAGCGATAGGACGAGTGGTTCGTCGGCAGAGAGCACCATCTCGGTGTCTCGGTGTTATCGTCTCCCTGCAGTCAGAAAGCGGTTCTTTCTTTCCTTCCTCGCGGTACTTTGCACGGCGATGTCTTCGCTTTCGCATGCTGCGGTGAAGGTCTTTCCGGTGCCGGGCGAACTCCGAGCGGATCACTTCCGGGTGACGGTCAACGGCCGCAAGGCCGATGTCGTCCATGCTGCTTCCGGCTACTACATACTCAGCTTCGATCTCCGGGGAAGCGCGAAGATCGCGATCACTGCACCTACCGCGGATTACTGGAAGCGCGGTGTCGAGGTCCAGCCCTGGAGACAGAACGTTCGGCCGGAGGTCCACGGCCGGACGATCACGTTTACACTGCGGGCTCCGGCCAAGCTCTCCATCGCGCGACCGGGCGACCACTTTGCCGATGCGGAGATGCTCTTTCTCTTCGCGAATGCGCCCGAGACCTACATTCCGAATCCGGTTGCGTCCGGCGTTCGCTATTACCGGGCCGGCGTGTACCACGAGAACATCGACGCCCATAGCGGCGACCTGATCTATCTCGCGCCGGGCGCGGTAATCTTTGGCGGCCTGAATCTGTGGCAGGTACACGACGTGCGTGTGCTCGGCCGCGGCACTTTCGTTTACGACGGTCCGCAGGATCCGACCACCGATCAGGGCTGGATGCACAAGCGGAACTGGCACTGCATAGTGATGGACAACGCGCAGAATATCGAGATCGACGGCATCACCTGCATCGTGCGCAGCCGCACCTGGCAGATTCAGATGAAAGACTCGCGCCATATAGGCTTCAACAATATAAAGGTGATCGGCGGCAACCCCAACGATGCCAACCAGGACGGGATGGACTGGCTCGGGGGCGGTGACACCTCCGTACGCGACAGCTTCTTTCGCGCATCGGATGACGTCTTTGCCATGCAAGGAAACTGGGATGGATACAGCCAAGAGGCGATGCTGACACCCGGTCATGATGTGAGCAATATCACCATCGAAGACACCGTCGTTTCCACCAGCATCTCGAATATCGTTCGTATGGGCTGGCCAAGAAAGATCTTCAACAGCAGCAACTTCCTGATGCGCAACGTAGACGTGCTTCACATGGGATATGGCAGTTGTGGCATCCCCTTTGCACTCCTGGGCGTGTGGGCAGACCAGGGCGCGCGGGGAGAGCACGCGAACTATCGCTTCGAAGATATCCGGCTTGAGCATTGGTATTCGCTGCTGCAGTTGGACAAGCCCCTTCCCGGATTGCATGATGTGTACCTCGATCGCGTGTCGGCGCTGGACGGACCTTCCATGGTTCCGTCGGTCATCCAAGGCGCGATTACGGGCACGGTTCTGAATGGAGTCTCGGTGAGTGGAAGGGTCGCCAGCTCGGATCGGGATATCCCCCTGCAGGTGTTGGGCGGAGCGGCACCGATGCGATACGAAAGCAGCGCGCTCCAGCCTGCCATCCGTTACACCGCCGGCGCACTTGCGCCGCGCCAAGCCATCACGTTCACTGCCGCCACACGGCCGGACGCGGGCGGAGGCGCACACTACGAGTGGCTGTTCGGGGACGGCGCGACGGCCATTGGTCCTGCCGCGCGCCATGCTTTTCCGGACGCAGCGGGAACTCTCGAGGATGGCTCTGGGCGGTTTCGCGTCTTGCTGAAGACAACCGATGCCGCAGGTACGAGCACTTGGAGCGCGCGCTCCGTGGTAGTAGGACGGTCGCCACTTCCCGCCATCGAGGTGTCTGCGCCGTTGAGGCACGGATTGCGCATAGAGACGAAGCGTGGCAGCAGCACGGATCCCGCATCGTTAGAACTGGACGGCAGCCATCTGCGAGACGCGCTTGCTACCGCTCCGGTTGGAACCACCGTTAGCTTTGGTGGCTACTTGGATGTGCCCTCGGACGGTGGTTACACTGTCTGGCTTCTCTCTTCCGGGCACTCCACGCTGGCCATCGACGGACTTGCCCTCGCCAGCAGCCCAAAACCGCGAGCGCTGGTCTGCGGCACACCCGGGTACGCAACCCAGGCTGCGCTAGGGAGCGCTGTTCTGCGCAAGGGTCTGCATCGCATCGAGCTGACGGCTGAGCGCGCACCTGGCGACGGCACGCTCGCGCTCAAATGGGAGGGCCCAGGGATGCTGCTTTCGGATGTGCCGGACACAGCCCTGAAGCACACGTCGGCTTTCGGAGAGCAATAGTGCTGCGTAGTGGACGATCTAACATTGAATCGCCCACTTACGCAGCTCTCCGTGTAGACCACCCGATACGGTCCAGGCTGGCAGCGCGGCGCCAGTACCGGGTCGGCAGGTCTATAGAGATGAACCGCTGATCTCCCTATGGGATCGAGTATCGTCCCATTCCGATCCCACGGTGAGCGGCCCAAGGAACTCGCCGGTTGGAATGATGTTTACTAATATGTTGTAAGAGAGCTTGGCATTCGGCAGATTCAAAGCCGTGTATACGTCGTAGTAAATGCCACTGGCGTCCACATGCGTGTTTAAGACCTCGAGGACGTTGTTGTTGATGTTGAATCTGGACACCGGCCGGTAGTTAGTTCCGATCCCCGTGCCGAGTACGATAAGTCCACGGCGTGTGCCCCAGTTCAGACGAGCGTTTGTCAAAGTACTGACGAGTAGATTCTTTTGAATGGTGAGCGCGCTGCCCGGGGGCGCGCTGTGATCAGAAAAGTATTCGATTGCGCCGCCGTTCGTCACTTTCTCGATAAAGTTGTTCTGGATTGTTCCGCTCGATCGAATGCTGATTGCATTGGTCGCATTCCAGATATGATTCCCCTGAATCAGCACATCGGGAACCTGGTCATAGATAGCATGGTAAAGACCGCTGCCCGGGTGGCCAACGCCGCAATCGTGGATGTCATTATTCTCAATGACGAGATGCGTTGGACGTACGCTTCCGTCATGGACCTGGATGCAGTCGTTCACGCCTCCGGTAATCTCATTTCCATCGATCGTGACGTCGTCCATCCCCGCTGAATCCGGGAGCCAAATGGAGCCTATCTTATTCCCCTGGACATACACCCGCTGCACGCCGTCGATCAGCAATGAGCCGGTAATGGTTGAATTGATGAGAAGCGTACCGTTGGCTCCGCTACCATACAGTTGATAGTTGCCCTTGACATGCAAGCCACTTATAACGTTCCAGTTGCCCGGGGGAATTCCTGCGGAAGATAGCCCTCTTCCTGCCGCCGTGACGGTGGCGCCAGTGTTTGCTGGCGACCACCCGGGCATTTGATAGACCACCGGTGGATACAAGTCGCAATCTGCAAGCACCACCGGTGTTCCGGGCGCGGCGCTCCCAGCATTCGAAATGCAGAGCTGGCTGGCGCGGTTGAGCAGTGCATATCCCGCTCCACCTTGCGGGATGGGCTTGAACATCTCGCTTGTGTCGGCGCGATCGCAGGGTGCGGTGACGAGGGGTGTGCGGGGAGCGATGGCTCCTCCCGCGGCGGAGATGCAGAGCTTCGATGCCTGGCCTTGGATAAGTGCATAGCCGTCTTCTTGCGACAGTACGGTAAACACTTGGTTGTTCTGACTATTGCAGGTGCGCTGTATAACAGTCGCTCCACTTACCGATTTTGCCGCCTGGGTGCCCAGACAAGAGTGGTTCGCATTGTTCACAATCGACGTTTGCGCATTTGCGGCGGAGGCCGCAAAAAGAAATAGCCCTGAAATTAGCACCAGGACAAGCTTGTTCATGCTGCTCCTCACTGACATCTCTCGGATGCTCGTTTACTGTATGACCACGTGCTGCGCTGGGCGTCTTCGCCTCAAGTTCTCGTGTAACTTCATATCTGAGACCGCGAGCACGACCGTCACGAGTATTCAGTTGGCCATCTGGAAGACACACGCGTTTCCAGAGGCTGCGTAGCACAGCCAACGAGTCGTTTACCAGGAGCAGATCAGAGATACTAGCATGTGGGCCGAGGAATTAACCGGCCTGTGTAGAGCAACATCGCGTGGAGAAGGCCACAATGAGTGATACGTAATGGTGTTTGCGAAATGCGGAAGAAATTTCTCCACACCAGGAGGTAAATTATTCCACCGGATAAGGATAAGCCCCGAGCCTGGAAACGTGAATGCTACAAAAGAGGCATGGATGCGGGCCATTTCCGGCCATGTTCAACGGTCCTGGCAGGCCTTTACTTTCCCAAACGCGATCAGGGCACATGGATAGACTTGAGGCGCCAGCGATAACTGCGCTGCGGCCTATCTCATAGCCTTACTTCGTTCTGTCTTTTCTGGATCTGCCACAACTTCCAAAGGGAGCGATCGCTTTGTAGAGAGTAGAGGTGCCACGCTGCTTCCAGAGTTGGATGCCGACCACCCAATCGCGCGCCATCGGCGGCATCACGATATCTGTTTGCCGCTGGAGGTGTCGGCCATCCCTCCGCCCAGGCGTTCCGTCGCCTATGCTGATCGTTTGCCGGCACCCGGCGCACCTGCGGAGGGTTGTACCAGCATAATGATCATGGCGCGTTCACTCGGCTACACGCGGGTCCGGTCGAGGGCGAATCTTGCGCCCATGGAGTTCAGATGAAGAGAGTCCGCCGCTTTGTGATGCTTATGTTTGAGGCGGGTACGTATGCGGCGGGGAAGGTTTCAGACCACTACTTTCGCCAACAGGAGTTCGAGCTGGCGCTCATCTGGCAGCGGCGGGCGGAGTGGTGTAGCCGTAGGGCGGGGAGTACCCCCTGAATTCTCGCCCATTTGGGCCGAGTTCGATCATGAAAAGGCGGTCAAAAAAAACAATGTGCAGCCTTCTCACAACGGCGCGCGTATGCTACTTTTGGCAATGCCAATCTGGACAAGTGGAAGCGCTAGTGGCTGCTTCCGCTTATTGACCCGCTTCTCACCGGAAGATGTTCAGCGACAGATATGTCGCGTACGTCGTTTTGACCGGGAGCCCCTCGCCAATTGCTGAGTTCGTCAAACGTGATTCATTGAACATGCACTCGGCGAGAGGGTATCGAGTTAGTACACAGAGCAGGGTACGTCTTTACGCGATTGTTGTTAACAAATAACCGGTATGCTTTGCATGCTGCGCCAATGACGTACTGGTACTGGCGCTTTGCTGATGCAATGTGCAGCTTCCACGCATGCCGTGGCATTCCCGCACCCATGCCTATCGAGGGAGGCATCATTTGAGTCAGATTTCAACAGGATTCCCTAACGGCAAGGAGTTGACCGTTTCGGGGCTCCTCCTGATCTTTCGGGCCCGTAGAAAAATCCTTGCGATCACCGTCGTCACGTGTTTCCTGCTGGGTGTGCTGGTCTGCCTGTTCAGCACCAGGCGGTATGAGGCAAAGGCCGTGCTTGAGGTCCAGAAGAGCAGTGCCGACATGTTGGGGCTCGAGAGCATGATGGCGAGCGCGTCCGATGGCCCGAACGATGCCCTCAACGCAAATTTGGACCTGCAGACGGAAGGCGAAGTTCTGAAATCGGACACCCTTGCACTCAAGGTGATACGGGATCTAAAGCTGGATAAGACCAAGGACTTCGAATCCCACTGGTCTTTGATCGGGTGGGCGTTGGATCTGATTACTCCCAGCGGTCCGAAGGATGAAGCCACGGCTGGACTGGAGGACGCACCCCAGCGGCGAACACACCTGGTGAAGATCTTCCGCAAGCACCTTACGGTCAAGCCTTTGCCGGGCACCCGCCTGATCGAGGTGCGCTTCATGGACTCCGACCCCAAGATTGCCGCATCCGTGGTCAACGAACTGGTACGCGCGCTGATGGATTATGGATTTCAGACGCGGTATTCGGCGACCACGCAATCCTCCGAATGGCTCGCCGGGCAACTGTCCGACCTGAAGAAGCAGTCGGAGGATCTGCAGGCGAAGGTCGTCAATCTGCAGAAGTATTCCGGCGTCTACAGCCTGGGCATGGACTCGCAGGGCCATGATCAGGTCTACAGCGGGACGCTCGATCGTCTGCAGCAGGCGACCACGGCGCTCACCGCGGCGACCTCGAATCGGATCATGAAGGGGGCGCTGTACGAAACCGTGAAGAACGGCGATCCCGAGCTCATCTCAGGCCTCGCAGGAACGAGCTTGATGGGAGCTTCCTCCTCCGTGCAGAACTCCTTCAATCTGCTCGAAACGCTCCGTTCGCAGCAGGCGACCCTGCAGGCGCAGTTGGCGCAGGATAGCTCCAAATTCGGCACGGACTATCCCAAGCTGGCCGATGAACGCTCCAGCCTGAAGAGCGTGAACAAGGCGATCTCCGACGAGATCGCTCGTATCGGAAAGCGGGCGGCCAATGACTTCAAGTCGGCCCAGACGGCAGAAGACAACCTGCGCAGCGTCTACATGCAGCGCAAAGGTGAGGCCGAGAGACTTAACGATAAGGCGATCGAATACGGGATCGCGAAGCAGGAAGCGGACGACAGCCGCGGGCTTTATGAGGATCTGTTCAAGCGCCTGAAGGAAGCGGGCGTCATGGAAGGCTTGCGCTCTTCCAATATCGCGGTTGTAGAGCCGGGACGGACGCCGGCCAAGCCTGCCCGGCCGAACGTACCGATTTACCTCGGCATTTCGCTCTTCGCCGGATTGTTCCTTGGAGGATGCGGGGCTCTGCTGGCGGAGGCTCTCGACGATAAGATCCAGTCCTTCGGAGCCGTGGAACAGTTTCTGGAGACGCCCCTGCTTGGCGTGCTGCCGGTACTTGGCAGGGCGCCTCGATTCTCCATCCATGCGCCGAAATGGCTTTCGCAGGGGTCCAGTGCTATTCCCAGTCGTCCGCTCACGGTGGTGAACGGACCGGCAACCGCATTCGCTGAAGCGCTGCGAGCTCTGCGGACAAAGCTCCTGCTATCCCGAAGCGCAGCGCCTCCCCAGGTGATTCTCGTCACCAGCTCCATGCCGGGCGAAGGCAAGAGCACGGTCAGTGCAAATCTCTCCGTACTCCTGGCTCAATCGAACAAGAGAGTACTGCTGGTCGAAGCGGATATGCGCAATCCCTCCTTCGGGCGACGGCTGGATTCAAGCGCCCCGACGGTCAGCCTTTGTGAGCTGTTGGCCAATGCGGAACTTGCGTGGCGGACGGACGAGACGGAAACCGTTTCCGGAGTAAACGTGCTCCAGGCTGGTCCCCGTCCTCCCTATCCGGCAGAGCTGCTGGGTTCCGAGCGCATGCGCGACCTGTTGGAAGACTGGAAGCTCCACTTCGACTACATCGTGCTCGACAGCCCGCCGCTTCTGGCAGTCACCGACGCGGAGATCCTATCCCATCAGGCGGATATGACGCTTCTGATCGCCCGCCCCGGGATGACGTCCTGGAGAGCATTGCGGCGCGCGTACGATCTCGTGGTGCCGCAAGAGAAGAGCAAAGTGGGCGTAGTGCTGAACGCGGTTGACCGTGATTCCGCAAGCTATGGCGAATATTACGGCTACTCAGGTGCGACCTACTACGGAAAGGCGGAGGGGAAATTACATGCATAGACTCCTTCGGCTGCTTGGTATCGCGTTTGTTGTTCTGGTAAGCGTCCACGCCTTCGCCGCGTCGCCGGAGACTCTCCTGATCGGACCCGGGGATACGCTACGTGTCCAGATTCTCGATACGCCGGAACTCGAACAGCACCCGCGGGTGACGGACGCAGGCGAAATCCCGCTGGTCGGCGTGGGAAATCTGCACGTTGCCGGGCTGACGCCGGCGGAAGCCGCGGCACAGATTCGTGCGCGCCTGATCAGCACGCATTACATGAACCATCCCGATGTGTCCGTGACGGTCGAACAGTATGCCACACAGTCCGTGTCGGTTCTTGGCCAGGTCAAAGCGCCTGGCGCATATCCCATCTCAACTCCACGTTCCGTGTTGAGCGTGGTGGCGCTCGCCGGCGGGCTCACGGATACTGCCGACTACCGCATCACCATTCAGCGGCGGGACGGCAGTCAGAAACCGGTCAGCTACACGCTTTCCAATGACCCTCGTGTTGCGATCGCGCACGAGGTGCAGGTGTTTCCAGGAGACACGGTGATTGTGCCAAAGGCCGGGATTGCTTACGTTCTCGGCGACGTGGGCCGGCCTGGCGGCTTTGTCATGCAGAACAACCATTCGGAGCTTACGGTGATCCAGGCCGTGGCTCTGGCGGGCGGAACGGCCAAGTCGGCTGTTCCCTCGCATGCAAAACTCATCCGCAGAAAACCGGAGGGGCAATATCAGGAAATCGCCGTGAACTTCAGCGCGATGCAAAAGGGTAAGGTGCCGGACATTCCCCTGGAGCCGGATGACGTACTCTATATCCCGTTCAGCTATCTGAGAAACATCGCCAGCACCTCCTCCGGGATCGTTGCCAACACTGCATCGGCGGCGATTTACACCGTTCCTTAGCCTGTTGCGTTGTTAGCCTTAGCTGCACTCATACGGAGGTACTTTACACATGTCTGCTCTACCGGAAGACAATGTGCTGCGTCAATCCGAGGCTCCGCCTTACTCTGCTCCAGGGGGGGGATCAACGATCCCAGTTGGTCCAATGCGGATCACCGCTCTTTCCGCCGATGAACTCACGCATCGTTTAGTCGGCCATAGTTTTGGAGATAAGACTCATCACTTGGTAACTGCGAATGCTCAGTTTTATGTTCTCGCAGAGAGAAATGAAGCGTTCCGGCAGTGCATTACAGAGGCTGAATACGTCTGCGCGGACGGTATTTCGGTTGTGATGGCCTGTAAGTGGCTCGGCAAGTCGAGCGTGTCGCGCGTCTCGGGCGTGGATCTCATCCCCCTGCTTTGTGAACAGGCGGCAATCCTGGGACTTCCGACCTATTTCCTGGGAGGCCAGCCGGGCTCGGCCGCGCAGTCGGCTTCACGGATGATGGAACGGTTTCCAGGTCTAAAGGTCGCGGGCGTCGGCTGCCCGCCCATAGGGTTTCAAGATTCTCCTGGAGAACTGGAAGAGGTCCTAAGGAGTGTGGAGATCGCGAAGCCGGCGATCATTTTTGTAGCACTGGGAGCACCGCATCAGGAGTTTTTCATTCAACAGCACGTGCGCGCGCTCAATGTTCCTGTGGCGATGGGTGTTGGCGGCAGCTTCGAAATGATTTCCGGCCGGGTTCGGAGGGCGCCACAGTGGATTCGGAGAAGCGGGTTGGAGTGGGCTTATCGATGGGCGCAGGAGCCGCGGCGTCTGGCTAAGCGCTATCTTATCGGAAATACCCTCTTCTCTCTGTATGTCATGCGCTATCTGTTGTCCCCAAATCGACGAGAGGAAAGCGCGAAGCGATGACCTTAGTTAAGCCGCGGGTAAGTGTCGTTATCCCTACACGGAACCGGCCTGAGCTCGTGTTGCGTGCAGTGCGGAGCGCGCTGCAGCAGACCTTTCAAGATACTGAAGTCATCGTCGTCATCGACGGAGAGCAGAACGGGGAAACTGCTGCCGCGCTCATTGGGCTTGGGGACGACCGCGTGCGCCTTGTTCAGCTTGCGGAGCAAGCCGGCGGCGCTGAAGCGCGAAATATCGGCATACGCGAAGCTCGCGCCGAATGGATCGCGTTGTTGGATGACGATGACGAGTGGCTGCCCGCGAAGCTTGCCGAGCAGATGGCCGCGGCGGCGGACCATGTGCGTGAACAGCGGGTGGTCGTTACTTGCCAGCATCTACATCGGCAGCGCGGCGCAGCCGATGTTATCCGTCCGCGCAGAATGCCCCGGGCCGATGAGGCCGCCTGGGAGTTCATGTTCGACTATCTGTGCTACTTCCAGACATCTACGTTTCTCTGCTCCAGAGAACTGATGTTGAGCGTGCCTTTCACCAAGGGTCTGCCTTTTTTTCAGGACATAGATTGGTTCCTGCGAGCGCTACGGAATCCAGGGACGAAGTTGGTCGTTGTCACGCAGCCCCTCTCGATCTATAACGCGCCCGAAGACAGGATCACGGTTACGAGCAGCCTGGGCTGGCGCGCGAGAGTCGGTTGGGGACGGGCGAATCGCCACCTGATGAGCAAGCGAGGATATTCCCGATTTATCGTCGGTTCATGTGTAGGACGCGCGGTTCAGGACAATGCGGGCATGCGCGGCTTTGGCCGCCTGTTTTATGAATGCGCCATCGTAGGTTCACCAACTCCGCAGCTACTGGTGCTTCTATTTGGCACCTACGCACTACGGCCTGGCCTTCGTAAGAAGCTGCGGGATCGGCTCCTGCTAAAACGCGTGATGCGCCCCCTTGCAACGGAGCCAGAACCTAGTGCCAAGGTCGCTTGACTATCTGGCACTCTGGGTGGATGCGCGCTTCACGTGTTGCCTCTGAATGCTTCAACAGGAACTCTGCCCAGGAACTAAGGACATGATCACTCGAAGGACGTTCTTGACGGAAGGATTAATGACCGCGGGCTTTGCGGCATTACCCTCTGCAATGAGAGCTATACCCCCCGCAGCAGGTAACGACATGCCAGGATCCCTGAAGGATGCGGGTGCGGCATGCGGACTGAAGATCGGCGTCCAGGCCGAAAAAGGGCCACTGCAACAGCATCCGGAGTTTGCTCAGGTCGTGAAGAACAACTTCAATCTCCTGACTCCGGGTAATGAATTGAAGTGGGGGCGGATACGCCCCACCCCCGACGCGTTCAACTTCACGGATGCAGATTGGATGGTCAACTTCGGCCAGAGCAACGGAATGCTGATCCATGGCCACAACCTCTGCTGGAACAGCCCAACCGCCAACCCGGCCTGGTTCAAGACTGTCCTCAACAAATCCAATGCGAGCCGCTACCTGACGGACCACATCACCACGGTCATGCGTCGCTATGCCGGGCGCATCGATTCCTGGGATGTGGTCAATGAACCAACCGTGTATTGGTCCAAGCGCAGCGATGGGCTCTATCCCGGTGTATGGCTGGAATACCTGGGACCGACTTATATCGATGTAGCTTTCCATGCAGCGGCAGCCGCTGATCCCAAGGCGCTTCGATGTTTGAACGTCTACTACGTAGAGGACGGTACACCTAATGACGAGACGACGCGGAAGGAGACGGTCGCGCTGTTGAAGCAACTTCTGGCGCGCGGGGTGCCGGTGCAAGCCGTGGGGATGGAATCGCATCTGGATGCCTCGCTGCCCCCGGGCGGCGAGGGCCTCAGCACCTTCATCAAGCAGGTTCGTGATATGGGATTGGAGATGCTGATCACGGAACTCGACGTCAACGACACCAACATACCCGGCAATGTTCAAGCGCGTGATCAGGTCGTTGCCAAGACCTATCACGACTATCTCACGGCGGTGGTACCACCGTCCGCCACCAAGAGAGTGATCTTCTGGACTGCCACTGACAAGTTTGACTGGTTGGATTCCGCGCATCAGGACCGCGCGGATCGGACTCCGCATCGCGCCGGATTATTAGATTCTACGATGGCCTCCAAGCCCCAATTCGCCGCGGTGCAATCCGCATTGCAAGATATCTGTAACCAGAAAGGCCAGACCCAACCTAAGTTGAAGGTACCCCGTGGCCCCCGTTGAAGCTGCTGAGCCTGCAACAGTACCCGCCCAGAGCGGCCCGGTGCACAAGGGTTACCGTCCGGAGATCGACGGTCTTCGCGCCATCGCGATTATCTCTGTCGTCTTATTCCATGCCGGAATACGAGCCCTGCACGGGGGCTTCGTCGGGGTGGATATCTTCTTTGTCATCTCCGGCTATCTGATAGGTGGGATTGTCTATAAGGAAGCCCAGGCGAGGACTTTCAGCTTTGCGAAATTTTACAAGCGGCGCGCGAAGCGAATCCTGCCGGCGTTCTTCGCCGTGCTCTTGTTCTGCTATGTGGCCGCGATGCTGCTTCTCTCCCCGGCCGAACTCAAGGCATTTGCCACCACGGCTGTAGCGGCAATATCGTCTACTTCCAACATACAGCTATGGCTTAGTACAGGTTATTTCACAAGTGGGGCGGAATTGAATCCCCTTCTTATGACCTGGTCTCTGGCTGTGGAGGAGCAGTTTTACCTCCTGTTTCCCATTGCGATGTTAGCTGTTATGCGGCGGAAGAGCGATCGGGTCGTGCACGCCATCGCAATCTGCTCAATACTTTCGTTCGGTCTCTCGGTCTGGGGCGTGGCCCATCACCCGACCATGGCGTTCTTCCTGCTCCCGACGCGAGCCTGGGAGATCGGTGTGGGAGCGCTGCTCGCGATTCGTGCTGGCCGGCAGCCTCAGCTAGTTACCCGGCATGCGAAGCTGGCCGCACAGTCCCTGAGCGTCCTGGGGGCAGCACTGCTGATATGCGCCGTCGTGGTTTGCAGAAGTACCCAATTTCCAGGATTCGCCGCTCTCCTGCCGGTGGTGGGGACTCTCCTCTTAATTGAGGCGCGCGGCACCCTTGCCAGTTCGTTCTTATCTACAAAGCCGATGGTATTCGTGGGAAGGCTCTCCTACTCATGGTATCTCTGGCACTGGCCGATGCTCAGTTTCGCCCGAATCGTCTCCGATCGACCTCTGGGCGTAGGTGCTACGGTCTCGATCGCGTTCGTCTCATTTTTTGTGGCGCTGGCTTCCTTCTACTTTGTCGAGCAGCCCTTTCGGAATTCCCGAACGCCTGCCCCTCGTATGCTCATCCGGTATGCGGCCCTCTTGCTCATCATTGCAGCGCCTGCGGTCGTCGTGATTGCGATGAAGGGCTTGCCTCAACGGCGTCCACAGCTTGCCGAGATGGAGGCGCGCGGTGCGAATGTCACCAAAGATCCATGTCTGGCGGCCTACGGCAAGACGACGCCCCACCTGTCTTCCGGGTGTGTTGCGGCCTCGACCGAGCAGCCTACCGTTGCCTTGATAGGCGACAGTCATGCCGCTGCATTGGCGGCCGCGCTGCGGCCTGTCGCGGCGGAGAGCGGTTACGCGCTGGATGAGATTACCAAGGCATCCTGCCCCCCGCTCTATGACGTTACGATCTACATGCCAAACCATCCGGGGCATGACCATGAATGCGCATTGTTTAATGACAGAGTACTGAGCTATCTGCGTAGTAATCATCAGATCGACACTGTAGTCATCGCCGGCTTCTGGTCCGGGCCGTCTTCGCAGCCCGATGAACACTTCAGCTATGTTCCGGTCGGGCGGCCCGCCACGGGAACTTCCGAAGAAGCGAGCCTGCAGAGCCTACAGCAAGGTCTCGAAAGGGAAGTCGAGCAACTCCGAGCGGCAGGCAAGCAGGTAATCCTCTTGAAGGATGCTCCCGCGCTAACTTTCAATCCAGTACGGTACGCAATTGCCAGCTTCATCCCCGCACGCCGAACGCTTGGCCAGGTATTCTCTCCTGAGCTGGGATCCGGCAACACCTATGCGTCAGATGGTATCTCCCTCTACGGCGATAGAGAGGAATCGGAGATCATTGATAGTGTTGCGGCTCGATATCCCGGTGTCCGCGTCTATGATCTAAAGAAGGCTCTTTGTAAGAACGGAAATTGCTCGTTCATTCACGGGGCTTCGCTGCTTTATATTGACGCGAACCATCTTTCGGAAGCAGGAGCTGCAAGGGCGCTGAGCACTCTGAATCTACGCGGCGGCGGATAGGAAAGCCAGAACAGCTATACCATGAAAACCACTTCCGACATATCGTCTTTCGGGCAGACCGTATTGCATTCTCCGGAAAAGCCTATACACGCGATTGCGCCTGTTCCTGCGTGGAATACGGTTGTGGGCTGGGCCATTGTGCTCCCTTTCCTCTTCTTGTCTGCGAATGGAACCCTCGTACCTGAATCCGGCGATGCCGCGTTCGGGCCCACGGGAGAGTCGCCGGCCAGTTCGACCTCCCACATGATCGGTGTCGCGCTCGTTACCTTGATGTGTAGTGTGCTGATAGCCTCACGATTTTCCTTGGTGCTTTCGGCGTGCCGGCGCATGAAGCTCCTTCTCGCTTTGCCCGTTCTCGCCATCGCTTCCACCGCCTGGTCGGTGCAACCACGCAAGAGCATCGTCAGCGGCATCATCTTGCTCGTGTTTACGGTGTTCGCTCTTTACGTCGGCACCAGGTTTAACCCCCAGCGGCAATTTGAGTTCATCATGCTGGCCGGGGCCATCGCCCTTCCCGCGAGTATCGCCCTCGCCCTGTTCGTACCCTCGATCGGAGCAAGCCTGGCGGGGTGGCAAGGCATCTTCGGGCACAAGCAGAATTGCGCCGCAGTCTGCATGCTATGGCTCATCACTGCGCTTCATTGGAAGTGTTCAGGTATCTACCAGAAGAGCTTCAGGGTTCTGTACATACTTATGTGCGGCGTCCTGATCGCCATGTCCCACTCACGCACCGGCTGGGCCCTGACCCTTCTCGCTCTGGCTCTCTCGGTGGCGCTTTGGGCTTTACAAAAGATGCCGCCGAGGGAAACGTTCCTCGTTTTGCTGCTGGCGCTGCCGTGCGTGGGAGCTTTAGCGTACGTATTGCTCAAATACTTCTCGACAATTGCAAGCTCGGTGGGCAAGGATCCGACTCTCAGTCAGAGGACGATCATCTGGGCTGCGGTGTGGCACGCAATCCTCCGGCATCCGATCCTGGGCTATGGCTTTGTGGCTTTCTGGAATGGTCTATATGGCGCCTCTCAAAGCATAGTTTTGACCTCAGGTTGGGCGCTAGCTCAGGCGCAGGATGGATTTCTGGATATCTGGCTGAGCGTGGGCGCCGTGGGCGTTGCTCTGATCGCGGCTATGGTGGTGCTTGCCATGGCAAACGCGGTGCGAAGCTTTCACGCAGGAAGCAATCAGGCCTACGTCCGGTGGTGCATTGTCGTGATCGTTTGTACGCTGCTTTACAACGTTGGGGAGACGTCGCTCGGGCTGTTGCACATGGTCTGGTTTCTCTTTCTTATCGGCTACATAGGGCTGAACGAGACGGCTTTGGCGGCGCGATCCATATGAATTCCCAGGCGGCATCTACAAAGCAGCCCGGATCCGCTTCGGGGAAGATCCCGTCGCTGGACGGAGTGCGGGCAGTCTCCTTCTTGATCGTGTTCCTCGCTCATGCCGGGCTCGATCAGATCATTCCCGGCCGTTTTGGCGTTGCTGTCTTCTTTCTTTTGAGCGGATACCTCATCACAACGCTGCTGATCCGTGAACGAGAGAAGACCGGATCGATTTCGCTCAAGCTCTTCTACATGCGCCGCGCGCTCCGCATTTTTCCCCCTATGTACTCCATCCTTGGAGCCACCGTGCTCTTCCTATGGCTTACGCGCCAGTTGAGCGGCATCACTCGCGGAGGACTTTGTTCGCAACTGTTTTATTACCAGAACTATTACTTTCACGGAGGAATTATCCCAGGGCTCGGACCGCTTTGGTCGCTTGCCGTGGAGGAGCACTTCTACCTGTGCTTCCCACTCCTGATGCTTCTGCTTCTTGCGCGGTCGAGGAACTATCAAGATATCGCGCAGACATTGCTGGGAATCTGCGCTCTGATTCTCGTCTGGCGATGCTGCGTTGTCGCCTACATGCCCCATGGCATGCAGTGGGCGCGCGACGCGAGTGACACCCGGGCGGATTCAATCTTGTTCGGCTGCGTTCTGGCTTGCCTGCAACAAACGCCCGCATGCGACCGGATCTTCGAGCGAAGGCGGATGAACCGGTATATCGTTCCGGGTTGTCTCGGAATTCTCCTGGTTACGTTCCTGGTGCGGAGTCCGGTGTTTCGTGAGACTTTGCGCTATACGCTGCAGGCGCTGGCGATCGGCCCGCTGCTCTATTATGTGATTCGCTATCCGGGAACACGCATCGCCCGGCTGCTCAATACCTCGGTGTTGAGCTATATCGGCCTGTTGTCCTACTCGCTCTATCTAATACACGCTGTCGTTCTCCTGCAGATGCAGCACGTTATACACAACCAGATTGCGGCCGGAGTACTGAGCCTCATCATCTCTGTTGCGCTTGCCTTTATCGTCCGTCTGTTGATTGAGAGGCCAACCGACAGGCTGCGCGCTCGGCTTAGGCACCGGGATGCGGACCGGCCCTACACGAAGCAGCGGGAGCTTTCTGCAGCATGACGAATCCCGAATCATCGCCAACGGTGAAGAGAAGTTATCTTGGCCTGGAGACTACACAGCTCTCTGTGGGACAAGCTCTCAAGCTTGGCGTTCAGGCGGCCTACTTCGTCATGATCGCGCGCTCACTGGGGCCGAAATCCTACGGAGCTTTCGCCGCGATGGTTGCTTTGGCGTCCTTGCTGTCACCCTTCACAGGGATGGGCAGCACGCAACTCTTCATCAAGAACGTCCGCTCTGGGAAGCATACTGCCGCATTGTGCTGGGGCAACGGGTTGGTGACCACTTTCGCAACTGGTTTCGCGTTCACGCTGCTGGCGCTGCTGGCAAATTTCGTCTTCCAATTGCGGATGCCCTATGTACTTGTGATCGCCGTTGGCCTTGCCGATCTGGTCCTATTACCCATCACGTTGCTGGGTGCTAGCGGCTTTGCGGCGATCGGGAGAATGACGGAGAACGCCGTCCAGAACGTATTCGTAAGCTTGCTCCGTCTGATCGCAATCGCCGTGCTGGCCTTCCCATCCCGTACGGTGGCCCTGAACCATTGGGCGGGCGCTTATCTGCTGGCCAGCCTGGTCGGGACTGCCTACTGCTTTTATCGCGCCAACGAGCTTTGGGGCTCTCCACGGTTTAGCTTTTCCGCTCTGCGCGCTGATGCCTCAGAAGGCTTGTATTTCAGTATAGGTTCATCCGCGGCCACCATATACAACGACATCGACAAGATCATGCTTGGCAAGCTCTCCTCGTTTGTTGCTACAGGGATCTACGCGGCGGCATATAGGATCATCGACGTAAGTATGGCTCCCGTGCGTTCGTTAGCTACCGCGGCATACCCCCGGTTCTTCGAAAAGGGCATTACAGGACTGAGAAGTACCTATGCATACGCGCTCAGATTGATAGCTCGTACATCGGTCTACGGGATCCTGGTATGTGGTGGATTGTGGTTGAGCGCGCCGATTCTGCCGCGCATCCTAGGCCCGGGTTACGTACAGGTGATACTAGCCCTCCGTTGGCTCTGCCTGCTTCCATTGCTTCGTTGCCTGCACACACCGCTGGCAGACGCACTTTCAGGAGCGGGGCGTCAGCGAACGCGCGCTGCTATCCAGGCGGCTATTGCAGTATTGAATGTTGGCCTCAACATCGTCGTTCTTCCCAAGTATGGCTGGTTAGGCGCCGCGTGGACGAGCCTCGCTTCCGATGGACTGCTGGTCGTAATCCTGTGGATCGCGATTCTTCAGACGGTCGGAAGCTCGCGCGAGACGGGCCGGATGGCGGTCAATGTGTGAACAAGGCTCTTATCTTTCGAGACTATCTACTCTTACCCAGTGAGACCTTCATCCAAACGCAGGCAGAAGCGCTGAAAACCTTTCAGCCGGTGTATGCAGGACTGCGGCCCGCAAGTCCCTCGCTTCCCATCACTCCAGACGTCCTGATGACAACCGCAACAGGTGTCCGAGGGAAAGTGGCCGCTCTTGCATATAGGCTGGGCGGCATCGCTCCGCTTTTTCATCGTGCGCTGAAAGCGCAGAGAGCGTCGCTTATTCACGCGCACTTCGCCGTGGATGGAGCAGCCGCTCTGCGCATGCGTAAGATCCTCGAACTCCCGCTGATTGTCTCCCTGCATGGTTATGACGTCACAACCGATGACGCCATCTTTCGAAAGACAATCGCCGGGAGGCGATATCTGGCACAACGTCCCACACTCTTTGCGCAGGCCACTCGATTTCTCTGCATCTCCCAGGCCGTTCGTGAGAAGGCGATCAGCAGGGGCTTTCCAAGGGACAAGTTGACCGTGCACTACACGGGCATCGATTGCGACCTGTTCACTCCTGGAACTGGCAACCCCGGCGAGCGGGAAGCGCGGACAATTCTCTTCGTGGGGCGCCTGGTCGAAGTAAAGGGTTGCGCCTTTGCCATCCGAGCCCTTGCGGAACTCGATAAGACCTCGAAGCCTTGCAGGCTCGTGGTCATCGGAGATGGGCCGCTACGCGCAGATCTCGAGCGGCTCGCGGGCGAACTCGGCGTCGATGTAGCTTTCCTCGGCGTCCAGCCCTCCAGCGTCGTTCGCGATTGGCTGGCCAGAAGCCGAGTGCTTTGCGTGCCCAGCATCACTACCGAACGCGGCGAAAGGGAGGGCTTTGGCCTGGCCTTCATCGAGGCCCAGGCAATGGGAACGCCGGTGGTCAGTTCCTTGAGCGGTGGAATCCCCGAAGCCGTAGAGCATGAGAAGACCGGGCTGCTGGCGCCTGAACGCGATTACCGCACGTTGGCGGCCTATCTGGAACGCTTCATGCACGACCAATCGTTCTGGGATGCGTGCAGCGTGCGGGGGCGCGAGCGCGTCGTTCAGGAATTCAATCTCAAGCGGCAGACCGAACGTCTGGAAGACATCTATCGCCGCTCCATGCCGTCGTAAAAGTATGCGCTGCCACGCTCGGCGCCGCACCGGGAAGCGTGCGACCGTTCGCATCCACCTTGGCGCGTAGTCCAACGATCAGGTCCGTCGTGCCGTCATCGTTGAGGTCATTCGCCGCAAGCGCGGAGAGCAGGGCAGAAAAACGAACAGCGGGACGCGCGGCGCAGCTTTGCGCATGGAGAATCTTCTCCGGATATGAGCTACTGGTGTAGCTTTGCCGCGAGGGAGACGCGAGGGAGACGCGAGGGAGACGCGAGGGAGACGCGAGGGAGAACAGATACGTTCGAGTAGAGAAGATCGTAGCAGCCGCGGCGTGCGTCGGTCGCGTTCCAAAGAGGTAGCCTGTCAACTTTGGGCCAAAAAGATTGACAGGTGTCCTCGATTCAATCTAGCGTTGGTCCCCAAACGCGTGGCGAGATCTCATTTGCCCTTGCGGGAGGTGCTTGGATGATGCAATTCCGGCGCATACTTCCTGCTGTTTCCTTCGCCGTTTTGTTCGCGGTGAATGTGTCCGCCCAGACCGGTACTGTTCCCGGTTCCCAAAACACACCCCAAAACACGCCCCCGAACACACCGCAGGACACGCAAAACCCCCGTCGAATTGGGCCCTTCGGTCCAGGCTGGCATCAGCCACCGTTGGCTCCTCAAAAACCAGCTCAAAAAGGCGAGCGAATCATCTATAGTCCCACCATCCAGCAAATGAAGCTGTTGACTTCGACCTCTGGATGGGCGCTGGCGGACAGCCAAACTATCTATTGGACCGACGACGATGGCGCGCACTGGAAGGACATCACCCCGCCGAACGTGGCCAGCGGCAGATACCGCACTCCGCCGTTCGAACGTGTGTTCTTTCTCGATAGGGACACAGGCTGGGCGCTTGCCAAAAACTATCTGGAAGCTGGGGATTTCGGCTCGTTTGATCTGTACGCAACTTCCAACGGTGGAGAGACGTGGACCAAAACCCATATCGCTGAGTCGGATAGCGATCCAGGATCCATGAACGCTTTCGATGGCAACGCCTGGATGTCATTCGTTGACGCTGACCACGGCTGGCTGAACATGGAATTCGCAAGCAGTAGCGCGTTTGAATTCGGGCAAACACTCAGTACGGCCGACGGCGGGCAGAACTGGAATTTCGTCACGGGCGATCCCGGAATCGGCGGCAAGGTTCTCCTGGTCACAGAGAAAGACGGATGGGTGGCCGGCGGACCAGCGGACACTGAACTACATGCCACACATGACGGCGGCAATACCTTTCAGCAAGTGACGCTGGATGCACCGAAAAAGCTGGGGCCTGTCAACAATCCGACCTACACATCACCCATCTTTGAAGATAGCCGCCATGGCTTCGAGGCGGTGACATTTTCAGGCCCCAACCCCTTGAAATCGGTCGCGGTGCTCTTTGCCACAACGGACGCCGGGAGAACGTGGAAGCTGGCCGCGTCGTTGTCCAACCTTCCCGAGAGCTCGATGGGGCAGACCGCGGTGTCCACCGTCGCGGATGCCACATGGATCATACCGTTCACTCCACGGGGGACCCAGCCTAAGCTCGTGGAGTTGACTTCGCACGACCAGGCGGAGGCGGCCGGGCATCTCAGTTCCGATTATTTCGGCGATCACAGGATCAGTTTCGCCACTGCAACGGAAGGCTGGCTTACCTCCGGTAACCGGCTGCTCGCCACAACCGACGGCGGTGCGACGTGGACCGAGATCACCCCAGGGAAACGTCCGACCGATTGGTTTCGGATGGGCAACGCACCGGCAACGCCACCCGCCTCGGCACGCTCAGCCTCAACACCCATCGCCCGCGCACCGCGAACGAATCCACCATCGGCATCTACTACCGTTCCTAGCTCGATCCCGGTCGTCCTATCTCCTGCTGGTGTTGACCAGTAACTCGATCGCGCTCCCCGTCTGGTTCGGATAAAAGATGGCGGGGAGTCCACCCTTTACCAGGGGTGCGACCACCGCCAGCCCGGCAGTTCCGGAAATCATCTGTGCTGCGGAGAACTTGCCCCCTGCTTCGCCCGCCAGAATGTAGGTCGCGGCGTTCGCGCCTGAGGTATTGATCACCAGGTCCTCGAGCCCGTCGCCGTTCATGTCCGCCAGCGAGATGTTCGCGGGAATACCGGGAAGCGACACCGAGGCCGACTGGTAGAACACCCCGCTGCGCTGACCCAGTAGCGTGACGACGCTCGGCGCCGCACCGGGAAGCGTGTGCCCGTTCGCATCCACCTTCGCGCGTAGTCCTACGATCAGGTCCGTCGTGCCGTCATGGTTCAGGTCAGTCGCCGCAAGCGCGGAGGGCTGGAACCCGGCGAACGTATAGCCGCCGCCGGTCGCGAAGGCTCCCTTGCCGTCGCCATAAAGGTCGTGGAGGTAGTAGGTTTGCATCGGACCTGCGTCCAACGGATTGTCATCCATCCAGGCCAAGTCCTGCCGTCCATCGCCGTTGAAATCGCCGGTCACCATCTGGTGCGGAAACGATCGCGCAAACGGAGCGTCCTCGCCTATCCGGAAGTTGCCGCCTCCGGCATTCAGAAACACGACCAGTCTGCATGGCTCGTGAATGTCATACGCGTCGTTGATGGCCATCGCGAAGTCGATCTTGCCGTCATGGTTGAAGTCTCCAGCGGTCATGGTGGTGAGCAGGCCATCGAGCAGCGGTGACGAGAAGCTCTTCTTCAGGGTTCCCCCGCCGTCTCCCAGCCAGGCCTCGAACGCACCGCCATATCCGCCGTCGGGATAGCCTCCATAGGCGCCCACCGCATCCGCCCTGCCATCGCCATTCACGTCGTACCAGGCCGGTAGACTCACATGCGGATCGCCCAGCTTGATCACGATCGGCTTGGCAGAGAAATTCCCTTTACCGTCGCCGGACAGAACGGAAAGGCCGGTCTTAAGGCTGGCCGCGAGATCCGTCTTGCCATCGCCGCTCAGGTCGAGGGTCTCGATTTGCGTCGAAGCCAGCGCCGAGGGCAGCGGGATAGCTTTCGGCGCGCTGAAGCTGAAACTCTGAGAGAGAACGTAAGGGCCTGTGAGCAGGGCAGAAAAAACGAACAGCGCGACGCGTGGCGCAGCTTTGCGCATGGATGATCCTCTCTGCATAGGAGGTACTGGTGTAGCTTTGCCGCGAGGGAGAACAGATAAATTCAGGCAAAGAGAATCGTAGCAGCCGCTGCGTGGGTTGGTCGTGTCCGTGACCCATGCAAAACAGGCAGCGTGCCGATTTGGGACAGATTTGACAACTTGGTTGAGGGGGTCTTCTACACCAGAGACGGCAAGTCACGTGGCAGCAGATCTTCGGGGGCGTGTCTCCGCACCGACGTCCGGAGTTGGCATACGGCGCTCCTCTCTGAGACCAGGGCCAGTGGGGCGGAAGGAATCAAAGAGGCATATACTGGCGTCCGCATATGCGCTGTTTTCTGCTGGCCATGATTCTTCTCGTCGGCTTAATTCCTGCCGCGGCGGGTCAGAAGGAAACCTCACAAAGTCTTCCAGCGATTTCACTCCTCCTACCATCTGGAATCGCTTCGGACGCGGTTCAGATCCACTACTTCATGATCGGACCGTTCGGCGGATACGGATCGTTCATCCGCACGGAGAAGAACCGGTCTGCTTACGACATCGACGCCTCTGTCGATGCAAAACCCGCTGCGGACGTGAAGGTGATCGCCTATATGCCCGGATGCGAAGTCGTAATGCTGGACATTCCCATACAGGGCACGACATCCGAGCGGCAGCTTCCGTGCAAGCCGCTCGCCTGGATTCCGTTGCATGGACAGATCTCTCCCGCTTCATTGATCCAGGCGCAACCGGTCGAAATAGAGATCGAGTACTTGGCCCTGTGGGACCATCGCTTCTTCGGCATCATGGACGGGCTAGTTACGTCCATTCGTCTCGGTACCGTCCTTTCACGCGAGAATGGGGAGTTCGATATCCAGCTACCTGATTTCTATAACCAGGCGAGCATGCGTGAGGGGGCGTTTGGATTTACCCTGCGAGGCGCCGGCGGTCGGCACCTCCGTGGACGCCTTGAGCCGACGCCGGGCGGCCCCATCCCGTATAGGCTGGAGGTGCGCTCCTCATATGCGCCTGGAGTGCAGTTCATCGCGAAACCAGAATAGGAGTGCCTTGAGCAGGCGTGTGGAAGGTGACGGGCTTTAGCTCGTCCGTAGTTGTCAAGAACCGATTGAGGGGCTTTAGCCCCTGAGGAACCGCTGAACCGCTCCGTGACCGTCGTCACCGCGCACTTGGCGTACGCTTGTCCCTGAGCGGATACACTGGAAATAGGCCTGCTCCTGAATACCACCTGCCGCCTCGTCAAAGAGTCATAAGTCTTTTGCTTGCAGGAATTTGGCCGTAAGTCCAATGGGCAGAGGAATTTATCGGATGACCCCTTGCCTAAGTCCTGTCGGCAGAGGAATTTACGGGATCCATACGGGGGGTACAGGGGTAGGTGTCGGCGGGGAGGCGAGGTGCGCCCGGGCATCCATCCGCCCCTCTGGCGCGTACCAATAGCAAAGTCCACACGGGTCCCACCAAAGCTGTTTCGACCGCCGCCTGTAACCGGCGTCGCGATCGAACGTCTCACGCTTGAGGAGTTACCACGATCATGCTGTTGTGCAAGCCGCCCGCTATTTTGTCGTCTGAGATCACGCCGAAGTCCGACTATCTCAACCGGCGCACCTTTCTCGCCGGCGCCGCCGCTGCCGGCGTGGTCGTCCTGGGCGCCGAGCGGGCAGCCCGCATCATCGATCCCACCCAGGCGGTGCACGCCGGGACCAAATTGCAGACCGTCAAAAGTCCGCTCTCGACCACCGGCGAGACGCTCACCTCCTACCAGGACATCACCCACTACAACAACTTCTACGAGTTCGGCACCAACAAAGGCGACCCGGCAGCGAACTCCGGCTCCCTCAAGACCCGCCCCTGGTCGGTGGAGGTCACCGGCCTGGTGAAAAAGAAGAAGACCGTGGACATCGACAGCCTGCTCAAGCTGAAGCCGATGGAGGAGCGCGTCTATCGCTTCCGCTGCGTCGAGGCATGGAGCATGGTCATTCCCTGGGCCGGCTACTCGCTCTCTGAGTTCATCAAGCAGTGCGACCCGCTCGGCAGCGCGAAATATGTGCAGTTCCTGTCCCTGGCCGATCCCAAACAGGAGCCGGAGATGGGCGAGTCCAACATCCACTGGCCCTACTCCGAAGGCCTGCGCATGGACGAAGCCATGCATCCGCTCACCCTGCTCACCTTCGGCCTCTACGGCGAAACCCTGCCCAACCAGGATGGTGCGCCCGTCCGCGTGATCGTGCCCTGGAAGTACGGCTTCAAGTCCGCCAAGTCGATCGTCCGCATTCATTTCACCGACGATCAGCCGCAGACCACCTGGCAGTCGCTCGCTGCAAACGAGTACGGCTTCTATTCCAACGTGAACCCCAACGTCGACCACCCGCGCTGGAGCCAGAAGACCGAACGCCGCATCGGCGCATCGCTCTTCCACCAGCGGCAGGCCACGCTCATGTTCAACGGCTACGGCGATCAGGTCGCCAGTCTCTATAAAGGCATGGACCTCAAGAAGTATTATTAGGCCGTTTCCGAACGGTCACCGAGCAGCGGAAAGCATCTCTCACACCCATGCCGAACCGAGCCATCGTCGCACTCAAGGTGCTGGTGCACATCGCGTGCCTGGCGCCGCTCGCCATCCTGGGCTTCGATATCTGGAGAAACACGCTCGGCCCGGACCCCACCGCAACCCTCGCGCACGGCACAGGATTCGCGGCGCTGCGCATCCTCGTCATCTCGCTGGCCATCACGCCGGTGCGCCGCCTGTCGGTCAAGCTGGCGTGGATGATCCGCTTCCGCCGCATGCTGGGGCTCTACGCCTTCTTATACGTGTGCCTGCACCTGCTCATCTATCTCAAGCTCTACGCGGACTTCAACTGGGCCACCATCGTCGATGACTTGACCAGGCGCCGCTACATCATCGTCGGCTTCACGGCGTGGCTGATGCTGTTGCCCCTCGCCCTCACCTCCACCAGGTGGTCGATTCGCAAGCTGGGCAAGCGTTGGCAACGCCTGCACCGTCTCGCGTACCTGGCCGCCATTGGCGGCGTCATCCACTACTGGTGGATCGTCAAACCGGGCGTGCTGAGCCCGGTGAAGATCACCGTAGTTCTGGCCCTGCTGCTCGCCGCGCGTCCCCTGTGGATGCTGGTCGACGCTCGCCGCCGCCAGGCGCGTGGCCGGCCGGCGCGCGTGAACGCCTGAGCATGCGTATCACCCCGATCGTTGTTGCGGTCCCCCGGTCGCCATTCCGCGTCAGTTGGTCATCGACGGCACGCTGACGATCACGTCACCCAGATCGCTGCCGCTCACATCCGTGGTCACGGTCGCGGGACCGAACCGCGCGCCTGTCGCCGGATCGTAGGCCCCGCTGACCTCCACCGCGTACTTGCCGTCCGGCACCGTGGCGAAGTTGAAACTCCCATCCGCCGCCGTGATCGTGGTTACCTGGGGGCCGCCGTTCTCGTCGGCCAGCCGCAGTTCCACCGGCGCGTGCGCCAGCACGCGGCCATCGCGCTGTGAGACGACCGAGCCGCTTACATGATGCAGACCGACGACCGGTATCTGGATGTCGAGCCCGGTGCGCTCCTCACTGCGTGTCAACGCGATCTTCTTCGCATGCGACGCAGCGACAGTGTTTCCCAGGAATGTCGGGAAGTCGCTGCGCGGCCAGGCCTTGAGCGTATACACCCCCGGCGGTACGCCGATGACGCGGAACTCTCCCCGGTCATCCGTTTGCGCCGAGTAGGAGAGATGCCGCGTATCGGCATCGCTGTTCTGCGCGCCGGTGGAGGCGTCCGGGTCCGCGTTCTGCGCCATTACCGGCACCCCCGGCGCCGGACTCCCGTCATCGAAGCTCACCGTCCCGCTCAATACGCCGCCGCGATAGATCGTAACCGTTGCGGTGACAGTTTGGTTCGGCAACACGGTCACGCGGGTCAGCGATGCGTCCAGCTTATCTTGCTCGGCTTGTGACATCTGGGAGATGTCTTCCCCTCCCAGGCCCCGCAACGGCCGCAGGTAGCCGGGCAGGGAAGCCTCCACCAGGTACTCGCCCGGAGCCAGATCCGAGACGCTGAAGCTGCCATCCGCTCCCGTTGTAGCAAAGGAAGAGCCCTGCCCGAAGCGTCGCCCGATGGTGAGGGCGCCCGTGTTTGTCATTCGCAGATGAACCGAGGCAAACCGGGCCGGCTTCTGCGTGTCCGCGCAGTACACGTGCCCGTTGACCGAACCGTTGTCGCCGGATTGGCCGCGCGCCGCGGCAGTCAGCACCGGGAGCAGCAGCAGAAAGCCAAGCCGGAGTTGTCGCCTACTGAGCATGTCCCCTTCGCAGCGCCGCCCTGTTCCGCTCCTACTTGATTTCTACTCCTCTTCGATTCCCTCGAACAGGCTGGTCTCTTTGCCCACCAGTTCCGGCCGGCGCGCCGCCGCCAGCAGGTAGTGCTCCTGATGGCCGTATCTCTCGTACAAATCGCCCGCCCTGCTCAATACAAGCTGCGTGCCGTGGGCTTCAATCGCCTGTCGTTTGATCTCCTTCAGCTCGCCGAGTTCGAGCACCAGCGACGCCGTCGTCTTCGGAGCCACCGCCGCCTCCTCGGTGAACCGGGTCACGGTGAACTCGGTCGACGAGTAGTAGAGCTTCTGCGGCGCCCAGAGTCCGAGTCCGTTCTCAAGGTGCTCCGGTACGAAGAAGCTGCGCCCCGACCAGTGAAACGCGAGCGTTGCGAAGACGCCGGCCATGGCGTGGTCGCGATGGATATTCGGACCGCCATCGCCGCCGAAGGTCAGCACAATGTGCGGACGCCTCTCCCGCATGCATTGGACCAGCTTCTTCACCACGTCATAGCTACGCTCATGCAGCAACTCCCCGTCGGGGTACTGCCACACATGCGCATGTGTCACGCCGAGGATGCTGCAGGATTCCTCAAACTCCCGCTTGCGCGCGGCAGCCAGCTCGTCGTCGGATTGCGCGTTCCCCCGGTTCGACGCGGCGCGGCCTTCGGTAAGGCAGATCACCGTCGTTTCCACCTTCTGCCGGTGCGCCAGCAGCAGCGCGCCGCCGAAGCCGCCGCTCTCATCATCCGGGTGCGCGGTAATACACATTAGCCGCAGGGCCAAAGGCTCTCTTCCTCTCACGTGGATTCTGTCGTCAATAGGGAAACGGGTAATCCCATGGCAGCGACCGCTGCGCGACTGGGCGGAAGGTGAAACGGTGCAGCGGGCACGGACCGTGAATGGCCAGGGCGCGCTTGTGTTCCGGGGTGCTATAGCCCTTATGCGCATGCAGTCCGTACTGGGGATACGTCTCGTGGTACTCGCACATCCGGCGATCGCGATAGACCTTCGCCACCACGGACGCCGCGGCGATCGAGACACTCAACGAATCGCCGTAGATGATGCTGGTCTGCCGGCACGCAAGGTCGAGCCGCAGCGCATCGATCAGCAGATGATCGGGCGCGGGTGCAAGACGCACTACCGCGCGAACCATCGCCAGCTTCGATGCCTGATAGATATTGACGCGGTCGATGGTTTCGGCATCCACCTCCTCGATGGCAATGCCGAGCGCCTTACGCTCGACGATCTTTGCCAATCGCTCGCGGTCCTCTCGCTCCAATTGCTTGCTGTCGCGCAGGCCCTGAATGCGGCAACCCTCGGGAAGAATCACCGCCGCCGCCACCACCGGCCCAAAGAGCGCGCCGCGTCCCACCTCGTCCACTCCCGCGATGATTTGCGCACCCTCGGCCCTCGCCGCTCGTTCGTACTTCAGCCCACAGCGAAGCCGCTTCAGCATGCGCATCTTGCGTGCGGACGGCGACAGCGCTCCGGACTTTCGCGCGCCCGGGTCCGCCGCCTGGAATTCGAGCGCCTCCAGATCCAGCGCTTCCAATTCGCTTTCGTCGATGAGCTTGGTTACGGCCATGGTTGTTAGCACGAGTGTACCGCCAGGAGGGGCAGGAGGACAGACATTGATACGGAGAGGCATTCCGGGCCCTCTGCGACTCAGGGCCATCGCGCAAAGCGGCTCGGAGCTGATTGGCTATACCCGCACAGAAAAGCCCTACGGCTGCCAACCGTAGGGCTCCTGTAATCGGTGAACAGGCGCGCTAGGAGCGCTCGACTTCCTTGAGGCGTGCGGCCTTGCCACGCAGCCCGCGGAGATAGAACAGCTTGGCGCGGCGTACCCGGGCCGAGCGAACCTTCTCCACCTTCTCGACGACTTTGGAGTTCAGCGGGAAGATCCGCTCCACGCCTTGGCCAAAGCTCATCTTGCGCACGGTGAAGCTGCCTTCGGGGCCATTCTTCCGCGCGATCACGATACCTTCAAATGCCTGCAGGCGTTCTTTCTCGCCCTCTTTAATTTTGACCTGGACGCGAACTGTATCGCCGGCGGCGAAGTCCGGAAGATCCGTGCGTTGGAGCTTCTCGGCGAGGCGCTGCATGATTGGATGAATAGACATTAGCTTTTCCTGGCTGTTGATTCAGAACTTTCAGTATACACAGGTTTGGCCTTGAAGCCTATCCGCGGGCCAGTCCATGGTGGCGTTCGGCCGCATCTTGCTTGCTGCGCACGAGATGCTATCGTGACAATGGCGGCGGCTCCCAACGCGCAAACTATAGCGAGACGATCGATGCGGGCCCCCGCTCTTCGTTGTGCTCAGGGCCAAGCACAAGCTCAAGATACGCGACGCCTCAGGCCGGGTTTTTCAGGCCGGGTTCTCGAGGCCGGCTTACACCCGGTTGCGCTTGCGAGTCGCCTGCATTCTCCATAGGAGCAAAGACTGATTGTCCAATCCATCGTCCAATCGAAGGATCCATGGAAAATCCGGGACCATGCAAGTGCTCCTCGGCCTGTTGTGCCTCGCGCTTCCGTTTGCAGTCTTCTACGCGATATCGGTCCGGGAAGCGTTTAATCTACCACTTCTGGATGACTACGACGCGATCTTGAGTTTTCTCAACTCGCTCGCTCTCATACACGGAACGGGCGCCCGGCTCGTCTACGTCCTAACCGCGCAGCACAATGAATATAAGTTGATGTTCGAGCACGCCGTTGCCGCGGCAGAGTACGCCGTGAGTGGCAGAGTCAACTTCCTGCTGCTCATGCTGTTGGGGAACGCGTTTGCAGCGCTTACCCTGGCGGTGTTGTGGAAGATGTTTCGCATCCCCGATCGAATGGCCTCGAAGCGTCTCCTGCTGTTCGCTCCCGCTCCTCTCCTGTTGCTGCAATTGCACTATGCGGAGACGGTGGACTGGTCGATGGCGACCCTGCAAAACCTTCCGGTAATCTTCTTCTCTCTCCTATCGCTTTACTTGTTGGCCAAGCCATCCTCGATCCGCCTGTGGCTCGCCTGCCTGTCGCTCGTCCTTTCCATTGCTTCCTCCGGGAATGGATTTCTAGTTGCGCCGGCCGGGTTTCTCATGCTCATGCAATTCCGCCGCTTCCGTGCGAGCGCCGTCTGGCTTCTCACCACGGCCGCCATGACAGCGCTGTATTTCTATCGCTATGACTTGTCCGCAGTCAGCGACCCGGGGACGCACTCGGTGATGGATTCGGTGCGGCACGTTCATCTTCTCTATGCTGTCGCGTTTCTAGGCTCCGCCGTCGCGGCTCTCAAGTATCCCATCGGCGTGCTGGCGTGCGTCGTCTTCGCGAGCGCCAGCGTCCGCGCCTACCGACGTACCCATCCCGACGTCTATTTTTCGATGCTTTGGATATTGCTCACCGCGCTGGGGGTGTCCGGCTTGCGGTCCGGTTTCGGTGTCGAACAAAGCCAGGCGGCGCGTTACTCCGTCTACTCGGTGCTGTTGATTATCCTCTGCTATTTCTATGTCGCGGCCCGCGCTGCCTCAACGCGGCTTTCTTCGAAATGGCAATCCATGGCCTTCGCCGCTTTTCTGATCGCCTGCTTCGCCGTATGTATCCGGGGAGATTCTGAGGGTTACCACTTCCTTGTGACTCGAAGAGGCCAAACGGTTCAGGGAATAGCCGCATGGGAGCAATCCGGGGCGCGGGATCAGCCGGCGACGACCTTAAGTGGCCCGCCGATGAAGAATCTCTATGAAAGAGCCCAGAAGGAATTAGAACGATCGGGCGAGTTGGGCATCTATCGACCGCCCCGGTACTGAAGGCCAACGTAGACCGACTTGCCCGGCTATTCATTCGGCAGTAGCAGGTATGATCGCTTCTGGCCGCCGGAAGGCGCTACCTTACTGCGTCTCCTCCATCCTGCCGCATCGTGACAGGTAGGCGCGGTCTTCGTCGCTTAACTGAGCGTTGTTCAAGAGGTCCGGGCGGTTCTTAAGCGTCTTTTCCAGCGCCTTTTCCCGCCGCCACCGGCGGATCGCCGCATGGTCGCCGCCGCTCAAGACCTCCGGCACCGTAAGACCTCGAAACTCCGCAGGCCGGGTGTAGTGTGGATAATCGAGTAGCCCGCCTGCTCCATGTGTGGATCGCGGCGTGGATCGAGGTGTGGATCGGGAAAGCATGTCCTCTTCTCGCGCTGCCGCGCCCGCGTCCGATGGCCCGAAGCTCTCATACTGCGACGACGCTTCATTTCCCAGCACGCCGGGCAGCAGGCGCATCGTCGCGTCCAGAATCACCGCGGCCCCGAGTTCACCGCCAGACAAAACGTAATCGCCGATGGAGAGTTCGCGATCGCAGAAGAGTTCCGTCACGCGCTCGTCCACACCTTCATAGCGTCCGCAGACCAGCACGATATGTTCGAGCTCCGATAGCTCTCGGGCGGTAGTTTGCGTAAAGCGCGCGCCCTGCGCGGAGAGCAGCACGACACTCTGCACCTCTGCACGCCGCGCACTTCTTTCCACCACTCCCAGCGACTCAATCGCTTCCGCCAGCGGCTCCGGCTTCAACACCATGCCCTCGCCCCCGCCGAAGGGCCGGTCATCCACCGTGCGATGACGGTCATGCGTGAAGGTCCGCAGATCGATTACGCGAATCTCCACCAGGCCATTCCTCTGCGCGCGCTGCACCACGCCGTGCTCGAACAGACTGGTGAAGATCTCCGGGAAGATGGTGATGATATCGAAGCGCATGGCGCCGCTACTCGTCTCTGCCTGCAGCCGCATCGTCTTCCGAAACGGCGTCCGTTGGCGCGTTGAGCGTCAGCAAACCTTCCGGCAGGCGCATCACAACCTCCCCGGCAGCCACATCCACACGCACGAGATATGCCTTCACGAAGGGCACCAGCACCTCTCGTCCGTCGCACGATTCCACTACCAGAAGATCCGCGGAGATCGGCTCACGCTGTACATTCACAATCCTGCCAATTTCGACTGCTGCGCCGCTTTGTGCGTCCAGCAGCCGGCAGTCAATCAGGTCGCCGATATAGAACGCCTCGTCGAGCGCCACCCGTTCCGACGCCGGCACCGCCACATGCATGCCCCGCAGCGGCTCTGCGTCATTGATGGAGTCCACACCCTTGAACTTCAGCACGACTCCGCCCTTGTGCATCCAGTGACGCTCAAGCTCGACAGGGCGCGGTTCTTTCGCTGCTGTTCTCAACAGCAACACATGCTGCCGCTCCGAGAACCGGTCGGGAAAATCGGTCAGAATCTCTGCGAAGATCTCGCCATGGCGCCCCTGCGGACGCAGCAGCCGTGCCAGCAGCACAGGGTCAGAGTTGGGCATATCCGCGTGAGAAAGGCGGGACCTCTACTCGCCGGAAGAGTCGTCGCTGGAAGGCTCTTCGCTGCGGGCTTCGGTGGGCGCGGGGGCAGCGGTCCCGGGAACCGAACGCTCGTCGCCGAGATCGTCATCCTCGTCTTCAATCACGTCCAGCGCATAGCGCTGGTGATGCTTGGTGCCGACGGCATTCAGGATCGTGCGCATTGAGCGGACCGTGCGTCCCTGTTTGCCGATCACCTTTCCCAGGTCCTCAGGAGCCACGCGCAGTTCAAGCAGCACACCCTCGCCAGCGTCGTCCGCTTCGTCCTCTTCGAGCGCTTCGACGTCGACTGCCTCCGGATGGTCCACGATGCCTTGAACGATCTGGGTCATCAGATCTTCCACGCTGTCGAGCTTCTCGTCATGCGTCATCAGAAGCGCCTTTCCGTAAAGAAGGAGGGAAGAGAATGGTCGCCTCTCGCGCGGCCAAACTTGCAGTCCGGCAAAGCCTGACTCGCCGCTTCCCCCAGGGCCGAAGCCGGGAAATTCTAAGCCGCGGGAGCGACGGGCTCGGCAGTATGCTTCGCGAGCAGCTTCTGCACCCGATCCGACACCTGCGCGCCGACGCCGGTCCAGTAATCGATACGGTCGCGCTTCAGGTTCACGGTTGCAGGGTTGGTGCGGGGGTTATAGGTGCCCACCAGTTCGACGGAACGCCCGTTGCGGGCGCGATCCTTCTCAATCACCACCACACGGTAATACGGCTGTTTGCGCGCGCCAAAGCGCGCGAGACGAATCATCAACACAGGGTAGGTCCTTTCACAACTGCTTGAATGTCGCGGGATAGCCTTCTGAGGTCGCTCTGGCACACGGCGCAGGCGGAACGCGCTCGAGAACAGCCGAATGGCCGCACTACTCCCAACCCATCAAGTATTGCTGAAAGAGCCGGTTTCTGCAAGATAGCTAGGAGGTGGTGAGATTGGGGTTGCGTTCGCGTGCGTCGGAGATGCGGAGCATGCCCTCGCGCGCAACCGGCGCGATCAGATGCCAGAAGAGTTTGGCCGCATGCTCCTCTTCCTGCTGTAGCTCCCGGGCAAGCTGCTCGGTCTGCATATCCCCGGCGACACTGGCAGCCGTCGCCAGGGCTTCGTACATGGCGACCTCGCCGTTTTCGAGCGTGAAGGCGATGATCAGGTTTTGCGTGTTGTGCTCGGAGACGTCGTGGCCGAACTGCGCAAGCTTGGGAGCAAAGTTGAGCAGGTGCGCGACGAAGCTCTTGAAGGTGGAGGGGCTCCCGCCAATCGCCTCCAGCCGCTCCGTCAGGCGGCGCACCTGCTCCTTCGTCTCTCGGGCGTGTTCGGAGAATGCCTTTTGCGAAGGGGCGTGATCGCCCGTCTTGGACATGGCCGCGAGTTGGGTTTCCGAGTTACGTTCGGCGGCTATCGCGTCGATCAGATACTCGCGCACAAGGCTCACAGCGTCCTGGTTCTTTCCCATCGATCATCTCCTCCGCGGAACTCTCATTAGAGATGCAGCCGGGCCAAGCGCAGTGGTCTCGGCAAGCAGAAGGAGTGAGACATGCAGCGAAAAAGCCCGCCGAAGCGGGCTTTTTCGTAATCAACAGATGCGCCAACGGCGTTCAGTTACATGGCTTCCAGATACTTGGGAAAGAGCTGCCCGGCATGCTCCTGGAAGAGAGTCGTCATACGGGCGAGCATCTCGCTGTAGAGGGCGGCCGCGCGATAGGCGTTGACCGAAGCGCCAACGGTGGAGCGGGACATCGCATACTTGCCAAGCGCCAGCAGGACGCAGAGCCGGATTTGGAATGCATCGCTCCGCAGGCCTTCGAGCAGCGCCTCGTCCGGATTGTCGCCGTGCTCGGCTGCGTAGTCGGCGAGCTGCACCAGCAGAGGAGCGTTGGTGTACATCGCCCAGAGGCCACGCGCGCCATCGATGCGGGGCCAGATATCCTTGGGAGTGGCGTTGATACCCCCCTTATATAGGTAGCGGGAGGCCACTTCATCAAAGCCCCAGTCATTCGCCCGGAGCGCGGACACGATGGCGTCCCAGCTTCGGCCGCGGCGCTTCTGTTGCTGGCGGCGCCAGATACCGGCGTAGACCAGAAGACAGACCGTGAGGACGATTTGGATGAGAGGCAGCGTCATTTCTCTTCAAGGCCCCGGGTAACCGCCAAACGAGTACGTCTGGCAGTTCCAGCTATTGTTACCAGAACTTCGCGCATTTGTGGAGTAAATTCTTTTCGCGGCGCTTCATTTCGGGAAAACGCCCAAATCCAGAAAACCAGAGTGGCGATATTCGCGGCAATCTCCAGCTGGGTGAGAGCGTGAAAGTGCATCTCAAAGGAGGCGAGATCTTGTCGGTTCAGATGGCTGATGGCAGATTCCGCAATCAGTGAGACGGCGCTATACATGGCCAGCCCCGTCGCCAGTTGGAGGACGTGATTCTTCCAGGTGACACCAAGCGCCTGCGCAAACACCGCCAGGGCCGCGAAGACCAGCAGGCGCAGAATCGCAAACGCCAGATCGATCCGCAGGAATAAGGTGCTCACAGAAGAGAGGCTGTGCCGATGACCGCCGGGCGCCAGCAAAAAGCTCAGAACAGCACTGGCAACCAGCAACGCGGCCAGTCCAAAAAAAACACCTTTGGGAAGCGATTTGCGGACAGGGTTGAAGACATTCAGCCCGATCTCCGCGAGCACCAGGAGCTGAAAGGTGAAATCCAGTAACGTTGCAGCGAAGTACGCCCGGAAGTAGGTGGCTTCCGATGTATGTCCCAATACCCAATAGAGGGAAGTGTCGCTCAACAGAGTGAAGATGATCGAAGCGGTGAAGAGTGGGAAATATCTGTAATGGCGGCGCTGGACCAGCAGCGCCGCGAGGCACAGATTTCCCATGAAGCCGGCTGCCCACAGTAGACTGTCGAGGCCCGACAGGTGCATGCTTCAACCTCGTTCGAGTTGAAGCATACCTTAAGACCCGGCGCCGGAGCTTGAAAAATCCCTACGGGGAGTCTTCCCGTTTCAACGGGAGAAGCCCCGTTGGGTGGTCCAAACCGTAAGGTCGTTTCGGCATTCCCCCGCTTTGCTCGAGAATTCAGCCGAAGCAGAATGCGCTTAGCGAAGGATGGGAGCCGGAGCGCTGGGCCGCAGGTTGAAACGGAGGATCGGTGCCGGCGCGCTCGGTCTGGAGTCCATGCGAAGGATGGGAGCCGGGGCGCTCGGCCTGGAATCTACGCGGAGAATCGGAGCCGGAGCACTCGGCCTTGTCATCGCTGAAGCTGCAAGGGGGGAGATCAAAGCGGCGGACAGGATCGCGAACGACAGTGTTTTCAAAGACATGAGGGGCTCCAATCGGGGGTATTTGTTGCGGATTTGATCCGCGCAACACAGACCTTAGCCCACCGAGAAGCGGAAATCTACAACTTTGGTGGAATTTATCACTTCATACTCGCATCCGATTACCCGCGTAACTCGTACCCGGAAGAAAGGTCTCGCGGAAGGAACGTGCCAGGTGTTCTAATGGTTACCGGGGAGTACGTTATCTCTCGTTTGCCTTTGGTATGTGGGGGTACTCTCTTCGTGGGATATGACATTGACGCCACAGCCCGGTACGCTACAGTTCATGACGTCCGGGCTCTCAGTCGTGCCTGCTCCCTCCGAGTCTCGAGCAGCAGAGTTACGCAATGCCGTGCGCTTTCCCCTGCAGATTCCGTTGCGTCTTTTCACGGCACAGGGAGAGGTGGCGGCGACTACGGAAAACATCTCCGCCACGGGGGTTGCGTTCACGGTCGCTCAACCGCTCGAGGTGCAGACAGCCGTTCGATTCACTATGAAGATGCCGGCAGAGGCGATGGGTACGCCCGTCGATGTGGTGGTTCACTGCGCCGGTCGTGTGGTTCGCTGCACTCCAAACGGGGAATGCTCGCGCGCCGCGGCAGTCATCGATGAATACTACTTCAGCCAGTAGAGAGTCTATGGGCACTCCGAATTCCGACCACTTGATTGCAGACGAATCCCCGCTGCCCGAGAACCTGTCGGGTAACGAGGCTCCTACGGGCGAAAGCAACATCATTCGCCTGATTCTCGCGGACTCGCAGGCGATCTACCGCGTCGGCATGCGCAAGATCTTTGCGCTCGAAGACGACATCCGTGTGGTGGCCCAGGTGGACAGTCTGCAGAACCTCGACGCTGCGGTGCAGCGCTTTCCGACGGATATTGTGATCCTGGAAGGCAGCCTCATCTCCGGGACCACTGACGCCATTCCCGCCATCGTGCGGCGCAATCCGCAGGTGAAGATCATCATCCAGGCGGTCTCGACCGATGAGTCGAATACGGTGGAGCTCTACCGGCGCGGCGTGCGCGGCATCATCCCCCGCTCCATTTCACCCGATCTGCTGGTGAAGTGCGTGCGCAAGATCGCGGAGGGCGAGACGTGGATTGACAATCAGTCCGTCAACTGGGTGATCGAGGCCTATCGCTCGCAAGCCACCGCGCTCACCAGTCCGAAGACGCAGCCGCGCCTGTCTCCCAAGGAGATGGCGATCATCACCTGCATCACGCAGGGAAAACGTAACAAGGAAATCGCCTATCAACTGGGCACCACCGAACAGGTAATCAAGAACTACCTGCGCAAGGTATACGACAAACTGGGAGTCTCGGATCGGCTGGAACTGGCGCTGTACTGTCTGCACCACCAGCTTCACAAGAAGTACGCCGAGGCGAACGAGGCAGGGGACGCCTCGCTCCTCCTCAACCACGTGGCTGCCTCGGCCAAGTAGACCGCCGGCCCGAACGAAGCCGCCGGAGACGCGCGATGCGCTGCCCTCCAGCCGTGTCCGCTTTACGTTGCGCGCAAGCCCGGCAGGGATGCCGAGGCGATCATGCTTTCCTGCACTTGAGCGTCCGGCGTTTCCGGCTGCCGATGAGACCAGCCGGCGTTGCGCGCTTCTTCCAGCAGATCGATCAACAGCTCCAACCGCTCCCGCCCCAGATGCTGAAGGATCTGCCGGACACGCGCGTCGAGTGCGGGCGTAATCATCTCCAGTTGCAGCAGCCCCTCATCCGATATCTCCGTCAGGACTACCCGCCGATCGCGTAAATCGCGCCGCCTGCGCACCAGCTTCTGCCGCGCGAGCCGGTCCAGAAGCCGGGTAATGTCCGGGTCGCTGGTGACCAGTCGGCTGCCCAGCTCCGAACACGTCAATCCCTCGCCTCCGGCGCCGCGCAGGATACGCAGTGCGTTGTATTGCGTGGTGGTCAATCCCTGCGGTCTGAGTGTCTGTTGTACCTGGCGCCGCAGGTAATCGAGGGTGCGTTCCATATTCAGCAGCGCCTCTTCCTCCAGGCTTGCGAACGGTTGCGTCTGCTTGATCTCTGTCTTCAACGTGCGGCTCAAGTCAACCTCCTGCAACTTCTCGTTCCCTGTTTCTGTCAAGACGTGCTCATTTGCGTTGTCTCCCCCGGGGCACGCCCAAAATGTTCTGCCGTATTGTCCTCCAAACGCACAACCGGTGGCGAGAAACTCGTGACGAGTGCAGCCCTTATCCGGGATGTCTGGTAACCAGGAAGCCATTGCCAGGGGTGTATAGCCGGAACCCTGCGCTTCGAGAGGCCGCTATGTCAACTGGCTTACGTTTCACTCGATTGGGAGGTGGCCATCCAACTGGCGGCTGGTCTCATATCCGGCTGATATGCTGACCGCTCAGTCATGGCATTCCTCGCGCCACTCCGGAGTCTCTCGCCCTCCCAGCGCCACGCCTTTGCAGCCTGCTTTCTTGGCTGGTCGCTGGACGCGTTCGACTATTTCATCCTGGTCTTCTGCATTTCGGCCATCGCCGCCGACTTCCATACCGCGACCAAGGCGGTGGCGGAGGCGCTCTTTCTTACGCTCGCCTTCCGGCCGGTGGGCGCGTTCCTGTTCGGCTTTCTGGCCGACCGGTTTGGCCGCCGGCCTACGCTCATCGTCAACATTCTGTGCTACTCGGCGCTGGAGCTTGGCTGCGCCTTCGTTCCCTCACTGAATGCCTTGCTGGTGCTGCGCGCTCTCTTTGGCATCGCCATGGGAGGGGAGTGGGGTGTGGGCGCGGCACTGGCCTTTGAGACGTTGCCGTCAGAAGGCCGCGGCTTCTTCTCCGGGCTGCTGCAGGAGGGGTATGCGGTCGGCTACCTGGCCGCCTCGGCGCTCTTCGCGGCTTTGTTTCCGGTCATCGGCTGGCGCGGCATGTTCATGGTGGGCGCCGCTCCCGCGCTGGTCGCCGGCTATATCGGGCTCAAGGTGAAGGAGTCGCCCACCTGGACAATGGCGCGTCAGGCAAAGCGCCGGCATACGCTGCGAGCGGATGCGGCCTCCGGCGCGGAGAATCTGTGGCAAGGCATCCGCGGACACGTCGTCCTCTTTGCCTTTCTCGTTGCGCTGATGGCCGGCTTCAACGCATTCAGCCACGGCACGCAGGATCTCTACCCCACATTCCTGCAAAAAGATCACGGCTTCGATGCGCATCTCACGGGCGCGCTCGCCATCGTGCTCAACATTGGCGCACTCACCGGCGGCATCGCCTTCGGTACGCTTTCCGAGCACTGGGGCCGCAAGCGGGCGATCATTCTCGCGTCCCTGCTGGCCATTCCCCTGATTCCGCTTTACTCGTTATCGCATTCCATCGCGGCGCTCGCAGCCGGCGGGTTCCTGATGCAGTTCATGGTGCAGGGAGCCTGGGGAGTGGTCCCCGCCTACCTCAGTGAACTCTCGCCGGGCGCGGTGCGGGCCACCTTCCCCGGCCTTGCCTACCAGCTTGGCAACCTGGCGGCGTCGCGCATCAGCGTGGTCCAGGCGTCGGTTGCCGACCGAATCGGCAATTACGGACGCGTGCTCGCCGTCACGGCGCTGATCGTGGCGCTTTTCCTGGCGGTCGTGACTGCGTTCGGGCGCGAATCGCGTGGGAAAGATCTGGCTGCGGCGCCTTAGGGCGTCCGGGTCAGCGTGTCCCGCGCCGGGCCGCGCACCAGAGGGGAAGCGGCGGCCAGCAGGCAGCATAGGCCCACGACCGCGACGAAGATGCGGCGGACGCCCTCCTCGTGCCCCAGAAAGCCCAGCGATGGCGGCCCGGCCAGAAAGCCGGCATAGCCGATGCCGACCGCAGTGGCGATGCCCGCGCCGGGAGCAACCCCGGGCACCTGGCCGGCCGCGCGGTAGAGAATGGGCGAGGCATTGGCCAGTCCCAGCCCCACCAGCGCGAACCCGCCCATGGACCAGGCGAGGCCGACCGGAAGGCCCCCGAGTGTGAGCACAGCCGCCAGGCCGCTGGCAGCCAGCAGCCCGCCGGCCGCCAACGCGCGCACCTCGCCCGTCTTCTGCAGCACACGATCGCCGCTCAGGCGGCCCACCACCATGGCCGCCGCGAAGGCCGCGTAGCCGAAGCCGACCACGCCGGGACCCAGGCCGCGCACGACCCGCAGATAGATGCCGCTCCAGTCGGCGATTGAGCCCTCGGAGAGCATGGCGGTAAAGGCGAGCAGCCCGAGCAAAAGCAGACGTCCGGTGGGCCGCAGCGCGTGCGGGTGTTCGGAAACACCTTCTTCGCGACGGGAGAGCATCCAGTGGTTGGTCGCCATAGCCAGGCCGATGAGTACGGCCGCGGTGGCGATCACGAGCGGGCGAGAGGGAACCCGACGGGCCAGCAGCGCGCTGGTGACTGCCGCGCCGGTAAAGCCGCCGATGCTCCACATGCCGTGAAAGAGGGACATGGTTCTGCGCCCCAGGTAACCTTCGACGGCAATTCCTTGCGAGTTCATGGCCACGTCCATCAGCGCGCTTGACACACCCATGCAGAAGAGCGCGACTGCGATGGAGAACGTGGTTGGCGCCAGCACCACGGCCACCAGCGCCAGCGGGAAGAGGCACGCGGCAACGCCACTGACGCTACGGCTGCCGTGGCGCGCGGTGAGCCATCCCGCCAGCGGCATCGCCAGCACCGCGCCCGCGCCGCTGGCCAGCAGCACCCATCCCAGTTGCGCGGTGTTCAGGTGCAACTCACGCGCCTTGTCGGGGATGTGCGGTACCCAACTGCCCACCGCCGCTCCATTGGCCACAAAGAAAGCCGCCACGGCTACCCGGGCACGGGGCGCTCGTCCGGGGGACAGCGCCGCGACCGCGGGCGCTGCGGGTACGTCGATGAAGTCAAAAGCCATGCCCTCCCATCATCGCAGCTTCAAGGGACAGCTTGCCGGGCCTGCCTGGCAGTGGTAGCGAGAGCGGGTATAGCGCGCCGGGCGGAACGCGCCGACCTCGCGCGCTGGGCCGCAACTACCGTCCCTCTGTGAGCCCGCTCTGTGATATCTCTGGATGCATTTCCAGAAAGAGGCGGGTGTCCTGTGAAGCTATCCTGGTTTGCCGCAGTAGCCCTAGCTTGCATCGTTCTGCCGTCGTACGCGGATGTGGTGATCCTGAACGACGGCTCCAGTTATTCCGGTCAGCTTGACAACTCCGGCAAGGCGATCGCCTTCACCGGGACCAACGGGGTGGGCTACCACTTTCCCACGCGCGACGTGCAGTCCATCGTATTTACCGGCAAGGCAGACACCATCACGCTGCGCAATGGCAGGACATACTCCGGCCAATACCAGGGCGCGAGCCCGCTGGCCTTCATCGGCTCGGAGGGTATCTCCTACCAATTTCCGGTGAAGGACATCAGTTCGCTGGTGCTCACCGGCTCCGCCGCCGCCGCGGCTGCGGAACCGACAGCCGCAGAGAAAGAGCAAGCGCGCAAGGAGCACGCCAGAGTCATTCCCGATGGGACCGAGATCACCATCCGCACCGGTGAGAGAATCGACTCCAAGCGCGCGCGCGATGGCGAACTTTTTTCCGCCACCGTGGTCAATGAGGTGCGCGACAGCGCCGGCGGCGTTGCCATCCCCAGCGGCACCACCGCCAAGCTGGTTATCACCAACAGCAAGGGCCACGGAGCCGTCTCCAGCTCCGAACTGGTGCTGGATCTTTACTCCGTCACGGTGGATGGCCGCCAGTATCGAGCCATCACCTCCAATGTGGTGGAGAAAGGCAAACAAGGGCTGGGCGCTAACAAGCGCACGCTGGAGTACGCCGGTGGCGGAACCGGCCTTGGTGCGCTTCTGGGTGGCATCTTCGGGGGCGGCCAGGGCGCCGGCATCGGAGCGTTAGCCGGTGCCGGAGGGGGCGCGCTGACTCAGCTTTTTACCCGTGGACAGGAGGTCAAAGTGCCGGCGGAAACCACCCTTACCTTCCGGCTGGAGCGGACCCTGGTGCTGCGCCCGTAGTTGCTTCGAACTGCAATCCTGAGCGAAGCGGCGAGCTGGCCGGTCAGGTCGCCGCGCTCTCAAAAAGGATCTGCGTTCGGTCTTTGCAGCATGACGATGCGGCTCAAGCGAGAGCATCTCTGCCGCGAAAAAAGTTCTGCGCAACAAAAGTGTCCACTGCTTCGCCGCTCAAACGTCTTAGGGTTGCAACACCGAAATCCAAGGAGGAATGGTCATGAGCGAGTTCGTTTATCTATATCGCGGTGAAACGCCGTCGGCATTGTCGGCAATGGAATCGCAGCAGCATATGCAGAAGTGGATGACGTGGCTAAAGGAGATGGGCGAAGGGGGCCACCTGAAGGACATCGGCCAGCCGCTGGAGCGCACCGGCAAGCTGGTCAAGGGCAAGCAGAAGACGGTAATCGACGGACCTTATGCGGAAACCAAGGATGTGGTCGGCGGCTACTCGCTGATCGAAGCCAAAGATCTCGATGAGGCGGTGAAGTTCTCATTAGGCTGCCCGATCTTTGAGATCTCCGGAGGCATCGTGGAGGTGCGTCCGGTGATGAAAATGAATATGTAATGGAGTTGAGCGACCAGCTCTTCCGGCACGAGGCGGGGCGCATGGTCTCTGCGCTCACCCGCGTCTTTGGAATGCACAACCTTGCGCTCGCGGAAGACGTCGTTCAGGACGCCTTCTGCCGCGCGCTGGAAGTGTGGAAGTATCGCGGCGTGCCGGAGAACCCTTCCGCGTGGCTCATGGCCACGGCAAAACATCGCGCTCTCGACGTCTTGCGGCGGGAGCGCACGGCTCGCACCTTCGCGCCCGAGCTGGGCCGCTTGCTGGAGAGTGAGTGGACGCTCGCGCCGGTCGTCCACGAACTCTTCGGCCCGCCGGCGATCAAGGACGACGAGTTGCGCATGATGTTCTCCTGCTGCCACCCGCGCCTGAGGGAAGAGGCGCAGGTTGCGCTGGTGCTGCATATCCTGTGCGGCTTCAGCGTCGGCGAAGTGGCCAGCGCGTTTCTCAGCAGCGAAGCGGCCATCGAGAAGCGCATCACGCGGGCCAAGAAAGTGCTGGCAGCCTCAAAGCGCCTGTTTGACCTGACGGATGCCGCTGATTTCTCCACACGTCTTCCGGCCGTTCACCGCGCGCTGTATCTGCTCTTCAATGAGGGCTATCACGGAGCATCGGCCGCCTCAGTCGTGCGGGTCGAGCTATGCCGTGAGGCCATGCGTCTCGCCGCCATTCTCATCGCTCATCCGCTGGCTTCAACGCCCGCCAGCTATGCGCTCGCCGCCCTCATGCACCTGCACGCCGCGCGCCTGCCGTCGCGCCTCGATGCCTCCGGCAATCTGGCCTCCTTCTGCGAACAGGACCGGTCGCAGTGGGATGCCCCCCTGGTAGCGGAAGGAGAACGGCTGCTCGAGCTCTCAGCCACCGGACGGGACGTAACCGAGTATCACGTGGAGGCGGCGATCGCCGCGGTGCATACACGCGCACGCAGCGCCGAAGACACACGGTGGCAAACCATCGCCTCGCTCTACGACACGTTGATGACGATTCGCCCCTCGCCCATCGTCGCGCTCAATCGAGCCATCGCCATCGGGCAAGCGGAGGGTCCCGCGCGCGGCCTCGAAGAGATCCGCAGGATCGTCAGCCCCGAGCGCCTCGCGGCCTATCCCTTCTACTCTGCCGCGCTGGGCGAGTTCGAGCTTCGCAGCGGACGGCACGGCATCGCGCGCGAGCACTTCCGGACAGCAGCCGCGCTGGCGCGTAACTCCGCCGAGCGGCACTTCTTCACGCAGCGCGTGTGCGCCTGTGAGGACTATGTGCCCGGCCGCAATGCAGGCGGCCCCGCGTCACCTGCGGCCTAGCCGTTTGGCGGATGTGTGCATGCCGGTCAAGCGGGATGATGAGGCTGGAAGGGATATTGCAATGAATAATGGATCCGCAACAACCAGCGTATGGGGCGCGCTTTCCGCGTCCATATCGAGCTTAGTCAGCAGTTTTCAAAACAGCGTCGTCGCCGTACACTCCGGAGCACGATCGACATCCAGCGGCATCGTATGGCGGCCCGGAGTGGTGGTCACCGTTCGTCAGGCCATCCGCCGCAAAGATGGCGCGAAGGTGATTCTCAATGCGTCGGACGAGCCGGTTAGCGCGACGCTAGCGGGCATCGATCCCGGCACCGATCTCGCCGTACTGCGCGTACATGCGGATGCTCTGAAGCCGGCGGAGCTCTCACTTGAACAAGATCAGCGCGTGGGCGACTTCGTGCTGGCGATCGGCCGGTCCGGGCTGGGAGATATCTCCGCCAGCGCCGGCATTCTCGCTCGTCTCGGCGCGGGATGGCGTACCTGGCACGGCGGCAACCTCGATCGCCTCATCCGCCCGGATGTTCGTCTCTATGTGGGACAAGCGGGCAGCGCTCTGGTGGATGAACAGGGGCGGGTACTGGGCATCAACACCAACGCCCTGGCGCGCCATGCCGTCATCACCGTACCCACCGCTACAGTCAACCGCGTGGTCGATGCGCTACTCGAGCGCGGCAGCATGCCCAAGCCGTATCTTGGACTGGCCATGCAGCCGGTTCCTCTGCCGGAAGCCGCACGCGCACAATTCCCGGCAGGGGCAGAACAAGCTTTGCTGGTGATGCATCTTGAGCCCGGCGCTCCCGCCGTTCTTGGTGGCGTGCTCGTCGGCGATCTGATCCTGTCGGCCGGCGGCAGCTTCGTCCAAAGCATGGCGGACTTTCAACATCGGCTGGGCGGTCTCAAGGCGGGAGACACGCTGCCGCTGACGGTCATCCGCGGTGGAACGCAGCTTACCCTTTCGCTTAAAGTGGCCTATCGTGACTGACACGCGGCAGCGCAATGGGGCGCCGCGGGAAAGGCTGGCGCAGCGAGACCACTCGCCGCGCGCCCCCGCCGCTCCGTTGCGTGTGCTGCCCTGCGTGATCTCGAGCGCGCAGCGGGTACGCTTTGCGAACATAGGTGACATTGCGGGCATCGCATGGCTGTCTGCAGCCTTTCCCGCGACCCTGGCGTTCCGGGCGGCGGAGGCGATGCCGGATGTCGTCGTGATCGCCGTAGAAAGGTTTCAACTCGCGCCCTGGAACCACGCCGAACTACTGAACAATGTTTTCTCGCCCATTCCTACGTTGCTGCTGACGGCAAACCCTGACCCGGCCCGCAGGAGAAGAGCAGCGCGGCTCGGCATTCATTCGGTACTGCCCATCGACATCGATCCGGCCCAACTGACCATCGCGATCACCGCTCTCGATGCCGGTCTGGCGGTGACTCTGCCGGAGTTCGCTCTGTCGGTAACGCACTCCGGCTGGGATCAAGAGTTCGTCGAAGACACTCAAGACACTCCGCAGGATAGCCTTACCGGCCGGGAAATGGAGGTGTTGCGCCTGCTCGCCGCCGGCCGGCACAACCGGGAGATCGCGGCCATGCTGCACATCTCAGAGCACACCGCCAAGTTTCACGTAAGCTCAATCCTCGCGAAGCTGCGCGCCAGAAGCCGCACCGAGGCGGTGCGATCGGGTATCGACCGGGGACTGGTGCCGATCTAAATCACAAGGCTGGCGAGTGGGATCCGGGATGCGGGGCGACACATGCACGGAGCTGCAGGAAACTGCTGACGCATCAACGTCCGTGGTGAATGGTATAGATCATGAAGCCGCTGATGCAGACGACCAGCAACAGGACCAGCACCAAAAACCCGCCCAGCACGAACGCTACCTGGTTCCGCTTCTCTTCCGTCGGACGCGTGATACCGAAGGCGTTGATGAAGACCTCTACGAGATAGTGCAGAAGGCCCATGCAGAGAGGATATCGTGAGCCCGCGCAGGGCAGGGCTACTTCGGCCGCTCCATGTGAAAACGGTCCTGCGTACGCACGTAGGTAGGGCCGCCCATGCGACCGATCGCCCGCAGCTTCGCCGGATCGATCCGGTGGCCGTCCAGCACATCTTCGCGGATATGGAAGCGCAGCACCTCACCCAACACCAAGCTGCCTCCGCCCGGCTTGTCGCTTACCTCGACCACCTGTTTCAAGCGGCATTCCATGTGCACGGCGCTCTCGCCGACGCGCGGCGGCTTCACCAGCTCGCTCGCGATGGGCGTCAGGCCGGAGAGTTCGAACTCGTCGACCTCTGCCCGCACCTGCGCCGCGCACTGATTCATCTGTTCCGCGAAGTCTTCCGAGACGATGTTCACGACAAACTCCCGGGTGGCGATGATGTTCCGCAGCGTGTCCTTGGTATTCGCGATGCCGCGCTGCTCGTCCGCTTCCCGGACGGAAGGGCAGAAGACGATCACCGGCGGGTCCGCGCTGACCGCGGTGAAGTAGGAGAATGGCGCAAGATTGCGAACGCCCTGCGCATCGATGGTGGATACGAACGCAATTGGCCGCGGCACGATCGAACCGATCATGAGCTTGTAGGTGTTCTGCATGGACTCATGCGCGGGATCGAAGGACCGCATCGGCGCTGCGGCAGACGGCGGCTCAGCCTGCTTCATCAGCTCTCGGGCCTTATTCCCTCCACTGTCCGCCGCGTCGACTCCGAGCATGCGCGCCCCCTGGTCAGTCACTTGGGATGCAAAAGAGAAGCCCGTCCGTTAGCGGACGGGCCTTCCTGCAGATATAGGCATCCAGCTCACAGGTTGCCGCGGTCCGCCTGCTCGCGCTCGATGGCTTCAAACAGCGCCTTGAAATTGCCCTTACCGAAGCTGCGGCTGCCCTTGCGTTGGATGATCTCGTAGAACAGCGTGGGCCGGTCTTCCACCGGGCGGGTGAAGATCTGCAGCATGTATCCCTCATCATCGCGGTCGACCAGGATGCCCAGTTCTTCCAGATGGTGTATCGGTTCGTCGATCTTGCCCACGCGCTCCTGCAAGGTGGAGTAGTAGGAATGCGGCACCTTCAGGAATTCCACACCCTGCTGCTGCATGGTGCGGACCGTCTGCAGGATGTCATTCGTCGCAAGCGCCAGGTGCTGCACGCCGGGGCCCTGGTAGAACTCCAGATATTCCTCGATCTGCGACTTCTTCCGTCCTTCCGCAGGCTCGTTGATGGGGAACTTGACCCGCCCGTTGCCGTTCGCCATCACCTTGGACATCAGGGCCGAATATTCGGTCGAGATATCGTTGTCGTCGAAGTGCTGGTAGAGGCCGAAGCCCATCACGTCGCGGTAGAAGTTGACGAAGGTGTTCATCTCGTTCCAGCCCACGTTGCCCACCATGTGGTCCACGTGCAGCAGACCTACCGGGCGCGCAATCGGATCCTGGTGCCTCCCCCGGAATCCCGGCAGAAACGGGCCGGTGTACTGTGAGCGGTCGACAAAGGTGTGCACCGTGTCGCCATACGTGGCAATGGTGGACATGACGACCGTGCCGTGCTCGTCCTTCAACTCGAAAGGCTCGCGCACGCTCCGCGCTCCGCGCTGGGTGGTCTGCTTCCAGGCGTCGCGCGCGTCATCCACCCACAGCGCAACATCCTTTACCCCGTCGCCATGGCGGAAGATATGGTCCGCGATCTCGCCGCTGGCGCGCAGCGGGGTGGTCAGCACGAAGCGAACCTTGCCCTGCTGCAGCACATAACTGGCGCGGTCGCGCTGGCCGGTCTCCGGCCCGGCATAGGCGACCAGGTGCATGCCAAAGGCCAGGCGATAGAAATAGGCCGCCTGGCGGGCATTGCCCACGTAAAACTCGACGTGGTCGGTGCCGTTCAATGGCAGGAAATCCTTCTTTACCTCGGTATTCGAATGCACCAGTGTTGCCATCGTGTCTTCACTCCTTGGAACGAACTCGTGTGTATCGGCGTTACGCGGGCCGTCCGGCCGCGCCACCTCTATGGTTGAGCGTGGCCGAGGCCGCCGCGGATGCTGCCGGCTTTAGTGCGACCTACAACGATATACCCGCACCCGCGGCGTTGGCCAGTCTTGAGCGTTGACACCGCCCCTTCCGAGTGACATCCTCAGAGGTTTGGCTGCGTCCAACCTAGTAGCATCGCATTGTGTCTTCGGAAGGAGCCGACTATGGCCACCGCTACCGCCGGAACCCTCACGCTTGCCGCGCCCTATCTCACCACGCAGGACTGGCACGCCTACACGGAAGAGCAGCACGCCGTCTGGGCAGAGTTGGTCGGCCGCCGTATGCCGCAACTGGCCGAGCATGCATGCGCGGAGTATCTCTCCGGCTTCGAGCAGATCGGCCTCAAGCAGGATTCCATTCCCGATCTGGCGGAGGTGAACGGGCTGCTCTCTCCGCGCACCGGCTGGAATGCGACGGCGGTGAGCGGCTACCTGCCGGCGGCGGCATTTTTTGAGATGATCGCCGCGCGCAAGTTCCCCACCACTATCTGGCTGCGCTCCAGGGACTCGCTCGAGTACACGCCGGAGCCGGACATCTTCCACGACGTCTTCGGACATGTGCCCATGCACGCCCATCCTGTCTTTGCGGACTTCCTCCAAAGCTACGGGCAGGTCTGCGCCTCGCTCACGCGCGAGCAGGACATCGTCCGCATGAGCCGCCTGTTCTGGTTCACGGTCGAGTTCGGCGTCATCCGCCAGCAAGGCAAGATCAAGTTGTACGGCTCCGGCCTGATCTCCTCCAACGGTGAATCCGAGCACGTGATTCGCGGCGGCCCGGAGATCCGCGACTTCAACCTGGACGAGGTGCTGGACCGCGACTTCTGCATCTCGGAAATGCAGCCGGTGCTCTATGCGGTGGAGAGCTTCGATCAGATCTACCAGGCCACCCGCGACGCCTGTAAGCGTCTGGGATAGCGCGAACGCGTCCAGTCCCCCGATTGCCGGGTGCCCCATCCTGAGCAGCTTCATCGCGAAGGGTGGGAGACCAGTCCCCCCTCGCCGGGTGCCCCATCCTGAGCGGCTTCATCGCGAAGGGTGGGAGACCACAGTACTCGTCTTCTCAGTGCCGATTACGGCATGTCACTTTCGGGTGATATGCGCGCATTTTCATGTGCGGCGGCAGCCGCTTCGTGCACAATCAGTTTCAGGAGACTCCGCTCGTGCCACGCATTCATTTTCAACAGCAGCTCATCACCCTGAAGGATAAGTTGCTCGCCATGGCGGCCTTGTCTCAGCAGGCGGTCGAGATCTCGGTCGACGCCTATCTGCAACGGGATGCGCGGCTGTGCGGCTACGTGCGCGAGAATGAGACCGCAATCAACACCGCGCAGCGCGACGTGGATGAGATGGCCTACGAGCTTCTGGCGAAGGAACAGCCCATGGCCATCGACCTCCGCTTCATTTTGTCGGTCATCAAGATCAACGCCGATCTTGAGCGCATCGGCGATCAGTCGATGTCCATTGCGCGCCGCGCCGAGGATCTCCTGCACGCGCCGCCGGTCGACCTTCCGGTGGACATCGAAGGCATGGGTGAGTACGCCACCGGCATGATCCGCAGCGCCGTGCAGTCGCTGCTCGAAGCTGACGCTCCGCTGGCCGACTCCGTGCGCAATATGGATGACGACATCGATCGCATGAATCGCGATGCGCACCGGCAGCTCATCGACATCATGCGGCGGCGCCCGGAGGCGAGCATGCAGGCGCTGAACGCCATCATCATCGCCCGCAACCTCGAGCGTATCGCCGACCACGCCACCAATATCGCCACCGATGTCATCTTCTGGGTGCGGGGCGCCGATGTCCGTCACCAGCTCGCCTACGCCGGCTAGGCGCGGGAGGCTGCAGCACGGTAACTTAGGAGTGACAGCCGTGAGTAGATGATCGTTTATTGAGATCTGTCATCCTGAGCGAGCGCAGCGAGTCGAAGGATCTGCGTTGAGCGAAGCCGGAAAATCTGCGGTTGGTTCTCTGCCGCACACAGCCGCGCAATGCCTTCAACACTGACCGGCCACATGTCCATTCGCAATTCCAAGTGCTTTTACGTCTACATCATTGCGAGCCGAACGCACGTTCTTTACATCGGCATCACGAGCCGCCTGGAGCAGCGGATCTGGCAGCACAAGACGAAGACCTCCAAAGGCTTCTCCGCAACTTACAACTGCAATCGGCTGGTATGGTTTGAGCGCTTTACCTATGCTGAGTCTGCCATCGCCCGTGAAAAGCAGCTTAAAGGTTGGACTCGCTTGAAGAAGATCGCCTGGATCGAAAAGGCAAATCCTAGTTGGACGGATCTCAGCGAAGACTGGGGCAAGCCACTCGATCTGCACCGCGAGAGGACAATCGACGCAGATCCTTCGACTCCGTAGATTCGCTGCCCGCGAACCTCCTCCGCTCAGGATGACAGACTCGCGTTTGGGTCGGCATCCATATACGCGCTCTGTCATCCTGAGCGAGCGCAGCGAGTCGAAGGATCTGCGTTGAGCGAAGCCGAAGGCATCGCATTGCTTCTCCTCGCCAGAAAGCCTTCGTCGCCACTTGCCGATTACCCGGAGAACGAAGACACTTCCTTCATGTCCCTCTCCCGTCTGGCGCTCCTCGGCGCAGCTCTCGTTCTCTTCACGAACACTCCTGCTCCGGCGGCACAGGCCCGGACCGGCGCCGCGCCGGCCACCAACATCAGCCTGCACTTCGATCCCGCGGGTACGCACATACGCTTTACCGTCAAGAGCCTGCTGCACGATGCGCGCGGCAGCTTCAAGCTCAAAGGCGGCGCCCTGGCCGTGGATCCAACATCCGGACTGGCGCAGGGGGAGATTCTGGTAGACGCCACGACCGGCACGACTGGTAACAAGGCCACCGACCGGCGCCTGCAGAAGGAGGTGCTCGAGAGCGATCGATACCCGTCCATCTTTTTCCATGCCGAGCATCTGGAGGGTGAGCTGCCTCATGCCGACGGCTCGGCGGATCTCACCGCGGTCGGCACCCTCAACATTCACGGCGCCGATCACCCGGAGCAGATCAAGCTGCACCTGGTCCGCAGCGGCGACAGCTTCACCGCCACCAGCCGGTTTACCGTGCCGTACGTGGCCTGGGGGATGAAGGACCCCAGTAACGGGCTCACGCACTACAGCAGGGAAGCGGTGGTGGACGTGAGCGCCAGGGGTACTTTGAAGAGCGTCCCGATCGCCCGCGAAAACCCGGCTGCGCAATCCTCCGACTCAGACGAAGAGCCTCCGCGATAGCTGCCGTGGACGGACTAGCCGCACGAGGGCGACCGGCGGCAACTGACGTCGGCCGCTCCCGCAGAGCAATGGAGAATTCCTGGCCGGAGCTCAGGTGGTGAGGTTGAATTGCTGGATCGCCTGCCAAACGTAGATGCCGATGAGCGCAGCCGACATCACGCAGGTGACGCCGGCGACCATCCGCAGCGGTGTGCGGATCTTTCTCACCTTGGCCAGGATCCGTTCCTGCTCGGTTTTTTCGCTGCTCTCGCAGTCGCCGAGAAAGAGGCAATCTTCTTCGTAGCGGGTTAGATTTCCACGGTAAGCCAGCATCGCCAACAAAATTGTGGCAAGGGCGGCCCAGACGATCCATAGAACTGACAGAATACTCATGCAGCACCTCGGTCGTTGTGTGAGCCGGTCCCGAATACCAGGGCGGGTCCGTGTTTTCAGCGGGCTCGTAGGGGTAGAGGGCCGATTGGGAGAATGGTAGTCCCGGCGCTGCACGCTCTTCAAGGCACTTTATTGACATTTCGTCACTTCCTGGCGCAATGCAACCCAATTCCACTCGCCGCCCTCCGACGTGTCTAGGTCGGCCGCCGAGGCCACATACCGGGGGGTTGTCACGATGTTGCTTAGAACAAGCATTCATGTGCTGTGTGTGGCCGCGTGTCTGTGTCTCACGGCGTGCACCCAGCAGAACCGTGAGACGGATATTCGCCAGCAATCGGCAGACGCTACCCGCCAACTGAAGAAGGGAGCTCAGGAACTGGCGCGCGATACCAAAGCGGCCGCGCAAGGCGTACGCGACGGCCTGGAACCCGATCGCCAGCACCCGGTGGACATCAATTCCGCCTCGGAACCGAGCCTCGCCATGTTGCCCGGCGTCAGCCTGGTCAAAGCGCATGAGATTGTGAAGGGGCGACCCTACACCTCGACCCGCAGCCTGGTGACCAAAGGGGTGCTGACTCCGGAGCAGTACAGCCAGATCGCTGACCGTATGGTTGCTCGTTGAGTAGGCTTCGGCTCACCCAGGGCTGAGATTCGTGTGGAATCCTCCACACTCGGCACCAGCCGGAATCCTCCGCTGCCCCGATGCATCCTATAGTTGAAACCCGGATCGTACTTGTCCGGATTTGACCAGCGGCTTACACTGGATACAGACTCATCTTCGGGGGACACAACACCATGGCGACAATCGCCCAGCCTCTAACTTCGACCGAGAACAAGCCGGCTTCCACCCCGGTCATTCTGACACCCGGCGCCATCGCCAAGGTGCGGGAGATCATGGCGACGCAGGATCCGCTTCCCGCGGGTCTGCGGATCGGTGTGGTGGGCGGCGGCTGCTCCGGCTTCCAGTACTCCATGTCCTTTGAAAATCAGTCCGGCGTGATGGATAAGGTCTTCAAATTCGAGGACATCAAGGTATTCGTGGACGCCACTTCGCTGATGTACCTCAATGGATGCGTCGTGGACTATGTGGAGACCCTCGAGGCGGCGGGCTTCAAGTTCGATAATCCCAGCGTGAAGAGCACCTGCGGCTGCGGATCGTCCTTCAGCGCCTGAGGGAATCCCTGCAACACCGAATCCCTGCAACACCGAATCCCTCCAACACCGAGAAGGCTCCGAGGCAATCGGAGCCTTTTCTTATGCCCTTCCGCCTGCGCTACCAGCGCCCGGTCAACTGACCTCAAGCAGGATCTTACCCATGTGAGCGCTCGCCTCCATGAGCCGGTGTGCCTGCTGCACCTGCTCCAGCGGGAAGACCTGGTGAACGATGGGCCGGATAGCGCCGCTCGCAATCGCCGGCCAAAGCCTCGCCTCCACGCCTTCCCGCAGGCGCGACTTCTCTTCCGGCGCCCGCGCGCGCAGGGTCGAGCCGGTAATGATCAGCCGCTTGCGCATCACTTCGCGCAGGTCCAGTTGCACCTCCGCGCCCTTGGCGGTCGCAATGTTCACCAGCCTGCCCCGGGTCGCGAGCAGGTCAATGTGCTTGCCAAAATAGTCCCCGCCCACCATATCCAGAATGACACTGACGCCCTTGCCGGAGCTCCAGGCCCAGGTCTCCGCCACCCAGTTCTGCTCGCGATAGTTGAAGGCCGCCTCCGCGCCCAGCGATAGGCAGAAATCGCACTTCTCCTTGCTGCCCGCCGTGGTAATCACCCGTGAGCCAAAAAATCGGGCTGCCTGAATGGCAAAGGAGCCGATCCCGCTCGATCCGCCCTGCACCAGCAAGCTGTCGACTGGCCGCAGTATCTGCGTGTCGAACAGATTCGCCCACACGGTGAAGGCCGCCTCCGGCAGCGCTGCCGCATCCACGACGGAGACGCCGCCGGGTATCGGCAGGCACTGCCCCTGCGGCACGGCGCAGTACTCAGCATAGCCGCCGCCCGCCAGCAGGGCGCACACCGCATCGCCTTCTTTCCAGCGATAGACCTCCGCGCCCACGGCTGCGATATGTCCGCTGACCTCCATGCCCAGGATCTCCGACTCGCCGCGCGGCGGGGGATAGTGCCCCTTGCGCTGCTGGATGTCGGCACGGTTCAGGCCCGCGGCCTTCACCTGGATGAGCACCTCGCCCCGGCGCACCTGCGGCAGGGGCGCCTCACCGATCGCCAGCGCCTCCGGTCCTCCCGGTTCTCCTACCAGCACAGCCTTCATCGTCGCGCTCCGCTCGTTCAAGCAACGTCTCCTTCTGCTTGTTCCGGTTGCGCTGCTCTGCGCCAGCCGAAGAGGAATGGGTTGCAATCCGCGTGGTCGTCAAAGGCATCGACGCCCTCGGAGTGCTTGAGCCCGTAGACCACCGCATAGGTCAACGTGACGAAGACGATGATGAGCGTATCCAGATACTTGAAGCGTCGCATCTCTCTAGCGTTTATAACGTACCTGGGTTAGGCGCAGTGCAAACCGGGCACCTGCAGACGCAGAGCCCTGCGGCGTTTTGACACCCCCTGGTGAGCTTGTTAGAGTCAGTAGGTGCGAGCGCCCGCTCGCCAGTGCTTCCGCTTTGAGGGCGGAACGCCGCGTCCCCGTCGTCTAGCCCGGCCTAGGACACCGCCCTTTCACGGCGATAACACGGGTTCAAATCCCGTCGGGGACGCCAGCAAATCTTTTCGTCGCTGATCGGTTGCAACAGCACCTCTTGATAGCGAACCGCACGGAATCACCTCGCGACCGGGGGATTTTGTGTATCGCGCGTCACTGACTCGGCCAGTTCCTGTCTGCAATACGCGCACTTCGCCCAAGTGCGCTCAACGGGCTTGGCACATTTCGGGCACGTTGGCTGCAGCAAAGCGCCGCAGTGCGGACAGAACGGGAATGCTGCCTTTTCGACATGCCCGCAGCCGGGGCATGGCGTCGGCAGACGGTCGCGGAGAATGAAGTACAAGATGATCCCAATCCCATTGGGAATGAAGATCGCCAGCAGCGTCCACAGTACGTACCGCATCTGCCGCCGCTTCGCGTCGCCGTACACGTATCCAACCAGCGCAATCAGCGGGACGACGAGCAGGAAAACTCCGTAAACGAGCAGCGCTTGTCCCCAGTGTGGCCATTTGCCTACTTCCGGATCCGTTGGTGCGACAAAGAAGAACAACGGCACCGCGAAGCACGGATAGGCGAGCCATGCAATGATCCACGCTGGCTTTGGAATCACGCGCAATTCCTTTGTGAAGCGGCTCATGCCAACCTCCTTTCGCCGCGCTGCCGAATTGCCAACACCACTGCGGCCACGCCTCCCGCGATGCAACCGAGCGCGGTGAACACGGCAAAACTGATCCACGGATGGCTGAACCGCGGCTCGAGCAAGCTCCCGAAGCGTCCGCTCACAAAGTGGAAAACTGGCCAGCTCGCAATCGTCAGCAGCCACGCAAACGCCACGAGAGCAATCATCACGCGGCGGTTCCAATCGTACTCGGCCTGTTCGGTGAGCTTCGCCTCCGCCCGCGCCAGCGTGGCGTGCACCAGCCACGAAGAAGGCTGCGGCGCTGGCAAGCGGCGGAGTTCGCTCGCAATTGGCCGCCAAGCCGCCAATTCACTGGAGCAGGCCATGCAACACTGCACATGCTCGGCAACCTGCTTTTCTTCCGCGTCCGTCAGCCCCTCGGCTGCCGCCAGCCCCAGCAGTGCTCGAACTCTGTCGTGCTCGCTCATTGCCATGTACCTCCGGAATCTCGCGCTTCAAGCGCGTACCGCAATTGTTGCAGCGAACGCTGCAGCCGAGACTTCACAGTTGGTACCGGAACCGCTGTAACCTGCGCGATTTCCTCAATCCTCATCTCCTCCTCAAAGCGTAGTGTGAGGACTTCACGATAGATCATCGGCAGCCCCGCCAGCGCTTCGCTGATCTCCGTCCGGCGCTCGGCCGCGAGCACGCGATCGAGCGGCGTCTGGTCTTTACATGGAATCCGGTCCGCCACGGATTCGCCATGCGAAATGTTATCGAGCGGCTCATCAAGGCTGTCCGGACGAATCCGGCGCAAATGATCGATAGCCAGGTTGCGCGCCAGCGTGAACAGCCAGGCGTCGAAATTGCGGCTTACATCAAATGAACGAATCTTCTCGACCACTCTCAGCCATGTTTGCTGGAACAGGTCTTCCGCCTCGGCGGGCTGCCTCACGATGCGCAGCAGGTACCGGTACAGCCGAGTCTGGTAGCGCGCGAACAGTTCCGAGAGAGCGTTCAGGTCGCCCTGGCGAAGCCGGACCACGTCCGCATCTACTGCCACGATCCCCTCCGGCGATAGTGCGGTCGCCACCACCATACTCGCAATACGGATGAGTGCCTAAGAAAGATCCGAGAGAGATGCAGTTGCTGGAATCGTGTTGCTGTCTCCATCGCAGAAAACTTTGGAGACGCGCTTGCACCCTGCATCCTTTTGATGTTCTCGGCCGTATTGCTCAAGTGCACAAGTGCAAAGCACAGAGCGCAAAAGCAGAGAACGCAGGAGCGCAACCCAGATGCGGCATCGCTCTTTCGGAGCGACAAATGGAGGACGGTATGAAGCGCGAACGTGCCTTACAGGTCGTGTTGGTGTTGGTGGGCCTGGTGTATTGCTTTTGGGGCTATCTCCTGTTCGACAATCTGTGGCACGAAAAATGGCTTATCGGGCATAGTGACGTCATGCCAATGTTCCTGAGCCTTAACACGGTGCTTGGGGTCTGTCTGTTGCTGGCCGTCAAGCAGCCGGCCAACCATCGCTTGATGATCGGCTACGGGGCGTGGTCTAGCCTTGCCCATGGGTTCACCATGACAATCATGTCGGCGCAGGCCGCGGCGCACGGGATGCATAGGAAGGATAGCCCCCAGGACATTGTGATCTTTGGCGTGATTGGAGTCGCGCTGCTTGCACTCCTGCCGGCAAAACAAACATCGCCGGCTGGCGCGCCTATCAGCGAGCCGCGCCTTGCCGAACGCGGCGATGCCTGATCTCCAAGCCAGCTTGGGCAACCCCGTGCGAGCGTTTCATGTTCACGATGGCTATCAGACCCAACTCTTTCCCGATCTAAGCTGCATGCTCACTCACGTGGATCAGAAGCACGGCCGCTTCACTTCGATCCCGGGCTGCGGCGATAGCCTGTTGGAACCAGCATCACTGCGGCGCCTCGGCGGCAGATACCCTGACGAGCGCCACGACAAGCCCCACGACGAGCCATAAAGCCACTCCGTAAATCGCGTACCACAGCACCTCCTGCGTGGCCGTCACACGCGGCGCGCTGAAGACGACCAAAGAGCCTGTGGAGCTTATGTGCATGAGCTGTGCCAGGAACACGCTTCTCGTATTGGTATACATCCAGCAGATCAGCACGCGCATGGCTGTCATGGCAAAGGCGAATGCGAGGAAGAAGGGCAGCCAGTAGCGGCCGTGCGGCGTCGCTGTCCCCAGGTAATTGATGACAGGCAAATGCCATGCAGCCCACAGCAGCCCCAGCAGAACACTCGGCGCGATCCATCTGCTCGACGAACGCATCTTGGGAAAGGCGTAGCCCGTCCAGCCAATCTCTTCCAGGAGACCGGCGGGAATTCCAAACAGAATCCCGACCAGAAACCGGTTCGGTGCATACGCGGGAGAGACCAGGGCTTCCAGGAGCAGGAGAACGGCCAGCACCAGAACTGGTGGGATCGCAAGCGCCGCATACCAGCGCAGCTTGAGCCGAAACCGGTACATTCGCGAGAAGAGATCCCGCAATCCGCCTCTTCCGTCCACGCTCCTTGTCAGCACGATGCCGGCAACGCTCGGGCCGAGAAGCATCGCCGGAAACATCAGAATGCCGGTCATCTTCGGCAGAGGTTGGTGGCGAACGAGGTGGGGTGCAGCCATCGCCAGCGCACCCGCCCAGGAGATGGTGAAGGCGAGCACAAAGAAGCTTGCAACCGGATGGCGCTCGACCATCGCTTGACACTCACTGCGAGCCCGGGCCGGTAGCGCCATATGTGCCCAATCTACTTCGGAACCGGATGCCGGAGAAAGGGGGTGCAATTCCGTAGCTGACTTGGCCGGCGGCTCAGAAGAAAAGTGCACCCACAGGCACCTTTTGGCGGGGTGGTAAAGGAGACGGCGATCCGCTGAAGCAAACGCTTGTCGCTGGCAACCCGCTGTGGTACATTCCTCGCACTCTTTTCAGTGCACTGTTCCTCCCCCAGGAATTCGTTCGCCCATTTTGCGAACTCTCAGTTGGGCCGAATACGCGTCAGGAGATCATTTGCTCAAAATGGTTCCGGCCATCGGCTGTATTGCTGCTCTCAGCGCCGCCTGTATTGCCGGGCCGGAGGCCCATTCCTTCGCCCAGCAGACTGCTGCGCCTCAAGAAACGGCGGCGGAATCGGCCGGGGCGCCGGTCCTGACTCTGGATGAAGCGGTGGCGGCAGCAATGACGAACAATCGGAATGTGAAGACCGCATCGCTGAACGTGGACGCTACCAAAGAACAGTACCTGGCCGCGAAGACCAAACGCCTGCCCTCTTTCAGTACCTACGTGTTCGGCGCGGAGCTTTTGACGGACCTCAGTTTCATCATCAAGAAAGGCCAGCTCGGAACATTTGCCGCCACCGGCCCCATTCCCGACCACGATGTAAATCTGGGCGACTCGTCCAAATCGCCGACCGCCTACGTGGTAGGTCAGGCCTCGCAGCCGTTGCTCACGCTCTACAAGGTAAACCTTAACCTCCGCGGGCAGGACCTGCTGGTGAAGCAGGCGGCGCAGCAACTGGAGTCCGCGCGGCAGACCATCTCCGCCAGCGTGCACCAGGCCTACTACGGAGTGGTGCAGGCGGAGCAGGCGGTAGAGGCGACCAGGGCCAGCATTCAGCAATACCAGGAGCTGGACCGGATCACGGTGCAGTATGTGTCGGAAAAGACGGCGTTGAAGTCGGAGAGCCTCACGGTCAAGGCCAAGCTGGCGCAGCAGCAGTTGTCACTGCTGCAGCTCGAGGACAAGCTGAAGAGCGGCGAAGAGAGTCTGAACGAGTTGCTGGGGCGGGATATCAACACGCAATTCCGCACCGAGCCCGTGACCGAGCCGTCTCCTGAGGAGGGCGATCTACAGGCCGCGCAGGCCAAGGCGCTGCTGGTGCATCCGCAGATCAAGGAAGCGGGCCTGACGGTTGACCAGGCGGAGATCCAGCGGCGTCTGGCCAAGGCGCAATACCTTCCCGATATCAACCTTTCCTTCCGCTATATCTCACCGTTCGGCGTTAACTTTCTGCCGCAGAATATCGCGACGGCCGGTTTCGAGTTCTCCTGGGACCCCTTCGATTGGGGAGCGCGCGGACACCAGCTCCAGCAGAAGACGCTGGTACTTGAGCAAAGCAAGCAGCAGTTGGCAGAGACCAGGGCGCAGATTCTCGTCAATCTGGATACGCAGTTCCGCTCTCTTCAGGAAGCGCGCCTTGCCGTGTCGGTGGCCGTGGCGAACCGCGAGGCAACGCACGAGAAGCTGCGTGAGACCACCGCGCAATACGGGCAAAAGACGGCACTCCTGCGCGACGTGCTGCAACAGCAGGCGGACGCGGAGAACGCGGACGCGCAGTATAACCAGGCGATTGCCTCCTTCTGGACGGCCAAGGCGAACTTCCAGAAGGCCATCGGTGAGGAGTGAGAGAAATGCCTGCATCCCGCCCCGCCCTTTGTGTTGCCGCCGCGCTCGTGGTCGTGCTGGCCACGTGCGCTGGATGCAGGCAGGCAGTCTCTGACCAGCGCCCGCTCACGCCGGTGCGCACCAGCGAGGTGCAACTGCTCGATACAGGAACCGCCAACACCTATTCGGCAAACATTCAGCCCTATGCGCAGGTCGATCTCGCCTTTAAATCGAGCGGCTACATCGTGAGCATCCGGCAGGTGCGCGGCGCGGATGGGCACGTGCGCAACGTGGACATCGGCGACAGGGTGACAACAGGCACGGTGCTGGCAACGGTGCAGGAGGATGAGTTCAAGGAAAAACTGTCTCAGGCCAGGGCGCAACTCGCTCGTGCCCAGTCCGACTATGACCGGGCGAACCTTGCCTTCGGCCGCACCTCTGCGCTGTACAAGGCCGATGCTGTCACCAAGCCGGACTATGACAACGCGAACGCGCAGTTGCAGAGCACCCAGGCCTCGATTGACAGCGCCAAGGCGAGCGTCACCGAAGCCACCATTGCGCTGGGATACTGCCAGCTTCGCGCGCCCTTCGATTCCTGGGTGCTGAAGCGGAGCGTCGATGTGGGCTCGCTCGTCGGGCCGGCAACGAACGGATTTTCGCTGGCGGACACACGCTCGGTGAAGGCTGTCTTCGGCGTTCCGGACACCATGATCAGCCGCATCACGCTGGGCAGCCACGAGACCGTGACCACCGATGCGGTGCCGGGAAGATTTCAGGGCCGGGTCACCGCGGTGTCGCCGGCGGCCGACCCCAAGAGCCGCGTCTATTCCGTCGAGGTCACACTGCCCAACGCAACCAACCGCCTGAAGTCGGGCATGATCGCTTCCATTACCATCAGCGGGCGGGCGATGCAGAAACGCGTGCCGGTTGTTCCGCTGAGCGCAGTCGTGCGCAGCCCCGACGACGCGAAGGGCTTCGCCGTCTTTATCGTCCAGAACTCAGCGAGCGCAGGCAATGCGGGGAATGCAGAGAACGCCGGAGATGTGGTAACCGTCCGCACCCAGGACGTGAGTCTGGGTGACGCCTACGGCAACGTCATCGCTGTTCTCAACGGCATTGGCCCCGGGCAGCGGGTGGTAACTTCGGGCGCCACCATGATCAGAAATGGAGACCAGGTCCGTGTCATACCGTGACGCATAGAGACGAGCTGACACACCCGGCGGACGACCCTGGAAAAGCGCGATGGCTCACCACCACAAGACCGATGCAGAGATCATTCAGACGACGCACAACACCGCGCGCTTCTTCACGGAGCACCGGCAGGTCGCGCTGGTTCTGCTGATTGCAACCCTCATCTGGGGCGTCTACGGCTATGTCAGCATGCCCAAGCGCAAGGACCCGAATATCCCGGTCCGCGTGGCCGCCGCGCAGTGCCGCTGGCCGGGGGCTACCGCGCAGCAAGTGGAGCAACTCGTCACCCGGCCAATCGAGCAGGCCGTCGCCGGAAACTCGACCATCAAGCCTCCCAGCCCGTCCGATTACGGCATTCGCTCGCTCAGCTTTGCCGGACTCTCGGTGGTCTACGTCCAACTGGACGACAGCGTCACCGACAAGAAGAAGCAGTTCAGCGATATCAATCTCAAGCTGAATCAGCTCAATGCGCAGCTACCGCAGGGGGCCGGTCCTATCCAGTTCAACAGCGACTTCGGCGATACCGCGGCGCTGATGCTGACCGTCGCCAGCCCCAAGGCCTCACCCACGGATATTGCGCTCCGCGCGCTGTCCATTCAGAAGGCCATCGAAAGAACCCGGTCGGCGGAATCCAGCAAGGCGCCCCAGCCCCGCGTGAGCGTGGCCTATTGTTTTCCGCTCTCGGTTGCCGTGGACATGGTGCGCCAGTCGTTTCAGCTTGTCCAGCACGTTGGCGAGCAGACCAGGACCTTCCGCGATACCCACCTCTTTGAGGGGCCGGGTTTCATCGGCCTCGATATGTCCACCGCTCTCACTGACCAGCAGCTACGCGCCTTCGCCGGCCGGTTCATCCAGGAGCGGTTTCATGAGTCGGAGATTCATCCGGACGCGTGGCAGCCTGCGTTCATTCGCAATCCCGCCGAAACCGAGGCGCGTCTTGCCGAAGTTGCCGGGGAAAAATATTCGTACCGCGATCTGGATGATTACACCGACCTGATCCAGCGCAGTCTCCAGGGTGTGCCCCAGGTCGCCAAGGTCGATCGCTCCGGCGTTCTCTCCGAGCAGATATTCCTGCTCTATTCGCAGCAGCGGCTGGCCCAGTATGGCTACGATCCATCCAAGCTCAAGGACATTCTCTCCGCCCAGAACATCACCCTTCCCGCCGGGACGCTCGAAGTCGGACCGAAGAACGTGCTCATCAATCCTTCCGGGCTCTTCCCGGATGCGCAGGCGATCGGCAATGTCATCATCGGCGCATCGTCATCGAACAGTCCGGTCTACCTGCGGGACCTGGTGGATATCTCCCGCGGCTACCAGAGTCCGCCGACTTACCTGAATTACCTCACCTGGCAGGACGCCGACGGACATTGGAATCGCAGCCGTGCGGTCACCGTCTCTGCCAATATGCGCGATGGCGAGCAGATCGACGCCTTCGGCCGGAACATCGATGCCAAGCTCGCGGCCATTCGACCATATCTGCCGGACGACCTGCGCATCGTCCGCACCTCGGACCAGCCGCTCCAGGTAAAGGAAAACGTCAGCCTGTTCATGGACGCGCTCTATGAAGCCATCGGCCTGGTGGTGCTGGTCTCGCTCGTCGGCTTCTGGGAATGGCGGTCTGCGCTGCTCATGGCCAGCGCCATACCCATTACCCTGGCCATGATCTTCGGCATGATGTACCTGCTGCACATCGACATTCAGCAGGTGTCAGTCGCCTCTCTCATCATCGCCCTGGGCCTGCTGGTCGACGATCCGGTGGTAGCCGGCGATGCGATCAAGCACAGCCTGGAGGATGGCCATGCCGCGCATCGTCGCTCCGTGGCTCGGCCCCACCAAGCTGGCCACGGCGATCATGTATGCCACCATCACCAACATCGTCGCGTATCTGCCCTTCCTGCTCATCCCGGGAACCACGGGAGAGTTCATCTACAGTCTGCCCATCGTTATGGCCTGCGCGCTGATCGCTTCGCGCCTGGTTTCCATGACCTTCATCCCGCTGCTCGGGTACTACATCCTTCGCCCGAACAAGAAGCCGGAGAAGCCCATCGAGCAGCTTCGCAACAGCGGCTTTACCGGCAGATACACGGCGGTGGCGAAGTTCGCTATCCGCCATCGCTGGATTGTGGCTGTGGGCTCTCTCGGGTTTCTGGTTCTCGGCGTGGTTCTCTTCAAGAATCTGAAGAGTTCCTTCTTTCCGGACGATCTACAGTACTGGTCCTACATCGATGTGTGGTTGCCCAACGATGTGAATCTGCAGACGACGGACCAGGCCGCTCGACAGGTAGAACAGATCGTGCGCGACCAGGCGGTCGAGTACGGTCGAAGTCATCCGGATGCACACGGCCAGCCCGGGCATATCTTGAAATATGTCACTTCGTTCGTCGGTGGAGGCGGCCCGCGCTTCTGGTTCTCCCTCTCGCCGCAAGCCAAGCAGCTTAACTATGCGCAGGTGATCGTCGAGCTGAATGACAAGGAGCTGACGCCTCGATTCATCGCGCAGGTGCAGCCGGTCCTCTCCGCCTCGCTCCCCGGCGTGCGCTCGGACTTTCGCCAGTTGCAGACCAATCCTCTCGACTTCCCGGTGGATATCCGCATCGCCAGCCTGGCGGATGTCGGGTCCGCCGGCAGCGCCGCCGACCTGGCGCAACTGCGGCGGCTTACCAATCAGGTCGAAGACATCCTTCGTTCCACGCCCGCATCGGCCCGCATCCGCAGCGAGTGGCAGCAGGAAAGCGCGCAGGTGACCCTGAAGATCGATCCGGACCGCGCCAACCTCGCCGGCATCACCAACAGCGATGTAGCCTCTTCCGCTACCGGTGCTATCAATGGCATGGGGGTCACCACCTTGCAGGAGGGCTACCGGAGCATCCCGGTGGTCGCACGGCTGCGCGTGGATGAGCGGGCGCAACTCTCCGATATACAGGATCTGTACGTCTACTCCTCGCAGGGTTCGCAAAAGATACCGCTGGCGGAGATATCCCAGGTCCAGAACAGCATGGACACGCAGCGAATCGTTCGCCTCGATCACTTCCGCTCGGTCTCGATTCGCTGCTTCGCCGCGCCCGGCTATTTGCCGTCGGACATCATGAAAGCATTGATGCCGCGATTGCAGGCCTTTCAGCAGTCGCTGCCGCCTGGATACGGCATGCGCATCGGTGGCGAGTACGACAAGCAGAAGACCAGCTTCAAGCAACTCTCGGGGGTGCTGGCTATCTCGGTTGCGGCTATCTTCCTCGCGCTGCTCTTCCAGTTCAACAGCGCGGTCAAGCCGCTGCTGGTCTTTGCGGCGGCGCCGTACGGCATCGTCGGCGCCATCGCCGCGTTGTGGATCATGGGAACCTCCTTCGGCTTCATGGCGTTCCTGGGCGTCGCCAGCTTGGTGGGCGTGATCGTCAGCCACGTCATCGTACTGTTCGATTTCATCGAGGAGATGCACGCGAAGGGAGAGCCGTTCGAAGAAGCAGTCATCGACGCGGGCATCATGCGCCTGCGCCCCGTACTGATCACGGTGAGCGCTACCGTGCTGGCGCTGTTTCCGCTGGCCGCGCATGGCGGTCCTTTGTGGCAGCCCCTGTGCTACGCACAGATCGGCGGCCTTACGGTCGCCACCTTTGTCACGCTCCTGATGGTGCCGGTGCTCTACTCCATCTTCGTCCTCGATCTGAAGATCCTCAGTTGGAACACTCCGGAGCAGCCGCCGGCGGAGCGCGATACCGGACTCGCAGTCTCAGGTTCTCGGGCCCAGTCGTAGATAGATACAGCTCTTACAAAATCCCGGCAATTCATTTGCCGTCCTCAGGAGTCAGCAATGAAAACGCTACCAACACTCCAGCTCTTGCGGTGGAGCCTCCCCGCTCTTTCCTTCGCCTGCCTGCCCTTCGCGGTTGCGCAGAACCCCATGGCGCATGTCGATATCAAGGTCGTGAAGAGCTATCAGAATGCAGCGCCATTACCCAAACCCGAACGCGTGCTGGTGTATGACTTCACGGTTGCGCCGGGCGCGGTGAAGACCGATCCCCATCCAGGCGTGCGGCAGCGCATTCACAATGCCGGCAGTTCGGACGACGCGGCCACACAGGCATCGAAGCAGGTCCAGGATCAAATCACCAGCGATCTCGTGAAGGGGTTGCAGAAGCGTTTGAAATCCACCGGCATCGTGGTTGAGAAGGCGACCGCTGATACCCAGGTTTCGCCAAACACGCTGACCGTGCGCGGAGAGATCTCGAAGCTCGACGAGGGCAAACACATCAAGCGGGAAGTGGTCGGCTTCGGGCGGGGCGCGAGCGACGTGAAGACGGACTGCACCATCTCGCTGCAAACTCCTTCCGACACGGTGCTGGTCTCCGAGTTGACCACCAACGCCCAAAGCTCAAAGAAGCCCGGAGCCGCAGCCACCATGGGCGCCGGCGCCGCACCCGAGGTGAGCGCCGCTGCCACCGGAGCCACTGCGCACAAGAGCACCGCACAGGGCGACTCCTCGCGCACCGGCTCAGCGCTGGCCAAACGCGTAGCGGACATTATGAAGGCGCAGGGATGGGTGCAGGCGATGGCCCCGGACGAAACCACCGCAGACGGCCAGCAACCGCCTTCCGCAAACGCGCCCAAACAGTAAACCCTGCATCCTCAAGGAGAGAGACATGAACGTTGCTTCCAGTACCTTCACCCGCAGGATCATGCGTCCGGCGCTTCTCGGCTTCCTGTTCCTCGGTGTGGCCGCGGGAGGTGCACTCTGGTCCCAGATGGGCCAGGGCGGAGAGCTTCAGCAGAAGCTTGCCGCCCTGAAGGCATCCACTGCAGCCAACCAGCAGAAGCTTCATCAATACACCTGGACCGAGACAATGCAGCTTACCCTGAACGGCGACCCCAAGCCGCCGAAGGAATCGACCTGTTCCTACGGGCCCGACGGGAAAGTGCAGAAGGTTCCAATCGGCGCGCCGGTCGAGACTGCATCGAGCGGCGGCGGCCGTCGTGGAGGAGCGCTGCGGCAGAGGATCGTCGAGAAGAAAACCGGCGAGATGAAGGACTACATGAAGCAGGTCCAGGGCGTCATCGCGCTCTACGTCCCGCCGAATCCGGAGAAGATGCAGGCTGCCTTTAAGGCCAAGAAAGTATCGTTCAGCCGCGGCGCCGGCGGCATCGTGGATCTGGTCTTCAAGGACTACGCTCTTCCCGGAGATAGCATGACCATCGGCTTCGACTCGACGGCCAAGAAGATCCGCACGCTGAACGTTCAGTCGTATCTTGACTCCCCGCAGGACGGCGTCACCCTGGCTGTACAGTTCGCCAGCTTGCCGGACGGCACCAACTACGCCCAGCGCACCACGCTCGGCGCGCAGGCCAAGAAGCTGACCGTGGTGAGCACGAACTCGAACTATCGCAAGATAGGGATGTAGGGCCCGCAGCCGTGCCGCTGGTGCTTGAAGATAGCAGTCTCACATCGACCGCAAGCCGGAGAATAAATACTGATGAAGACAATAATGAAACTCTGGATGTTGTTGGCTGTTGCGCTGCTCATAGCCCCGGCTATGCAGGCGCAGAAGGTGACCGTGGACTGGGATCACAACGTCCAGAACTTTTCCGCCTTCAAGACCTACGCCTGGGTCAAGCCGATCCGCCCCACCTCCAATCCTTTGATGGATCAGCGGATCGTTGCAGCGATTGAAGGCCAGCTCGCCGCGAAAGGCTTGCAGAAGGTAGACCACCGGGCCGATGTACTGGTGACCTACAACGCGGGTGTCCAGCAGCAACGCTCGGCGACGGCGGTGGGACGAGGTGGCTGGCGCATGGGCGGGGGCATGACTACGGTGAACCAGAACATCTACAAGATTGGAACGCTGGTAGTGGACGTAAGCGACGCTAAGACGAAGCAGCTTATCTGGCGCGCCACCTCGAGCGATACACTCTCCGACAAGCCGGATAAGAACAGCCAGAAGATCGATAAGGCGGTCACCAAAATGTTCAAGAAGTACCCGCCTCCAGTCAAGTAGCGGCGAACGTCATTCTGGGAAGTGCAGCGAGGCGCCGCCTCAAACCATAATGCAACTGCGGCATCGGCTGCGTGGGGAATTCATGACGAAACAATGCGGAAGAGAGAAGAAGGTCCGCCGGCGGTCCGGGGCATATCTGGCCACGATGGCTCTTGCAGGTTGCATGCTCCTGCCGGCTACATACGCCGTAGCCCAACAGCCGGCCGACCCCTTGCACCAGCTCAGCAGTTCCTTCGAATCTCTCGCCAATCGCATCTCGCCTGCGGTGGTCGAAGTTTTTGTAAGCGGATACGGCGCAGAGGACCCGGAGAATCATGATCCCGGCGCGCCCATTGGTCGGCAGAGCAGTCTCGGCTCCGGAGTTATCGTCGACCCGAACGGCTACATCGTCACCAACTTCCACGTGATCGAGGGCGCAGAGCGCATCAATGTCCTCATTACTCCCTCCATCGGCAGCCAGCCGCAAGCTTCGGCGGCTCTGCGCGCCAGGGGACGCATGCTTCCGGCGAAGATCGTCGGCGGCAGCAAGACGGCCGATCTCGCAGTGCTCAAGATCGACGCGACCGGGCTTCCCACCATTCCCTTCGCCCGCTACCAGCAGCTTCGCCAAGGTCAGCTTGTGCTGGCGTTCGGCAACCCGGAGGGCCTGCAAAACAGCATGTCCATGGGCCTGGTCAGCTCCGTGCTGCGTCAGGCCGATCCGGAGAGCCCCATGGTCTTCATTCAGACCGACGCGGCCATCAACCCCGGCAACAGCGGCGGTCCGCTGGTGGATGTCGATGGCAATCTGGTCGGCATCAACACCTCCATCCTGACCCAGTCCGGCGGCAATGAGGGCATCGGCTTCGCCATTCCCAGCGGCATCGTCCGTTTCGCGTATGAGCAGATCCGCCAGTATGGGCACGTGCAGAGAGGCGAGATCGGCGCGGACGTGCAACCCATCAGCCGCGAACTGGCGGCGGCGCTGGCTCTGCCCATCGATAGCGGCGTCATCGTCTCGAACGTGTATGCGGGCAGTCCGGCCGAACAGGCGGGATTGAAGGTCGCCGATCTGATCCAGACGGTCGACGCAACCCAGATCGACAGCGTGCCCACCTTCATCATGAGCATCTTCCTCCGCCGTGCCGGCGATCAGGTGCGGATGGGCGTTCTACGCGGAAAAGAGAAGCTCAACTTCACCGTTCCGGTGATCGAAAGCAAGCAGGGCGGCGAGAGCGTGGCTGATTTTGCCGATCCCGACAAAGGCCTGGTCGCTGACCTGGGAATCATCGGCGCTGATCTCACGCCGGAGCTCAGCGCTCTGCTGCCGCAGCCGCGGCTGAACTCCGGCGTCGTGGTCGCGGCCACCACCTCCGACCATCGCGCCGAGGAGGTCGGCCTTCAGTTCGGCGACATCATTCACGCACTCAACACCGCCTCTGTCGCCAACCTCAGCAGTCTGCGAACGGCGCTGCACACGCTCAAGCCGGGCGATCCGGCCGCCCTGCAGGTGGAGCGCAACGGGCGCCTGATGTTTGTGACCTTCGAAGCGGAGTGAAGCCCTGCGGCGTTCTTGAGTGACCTTGTCGCTGCTCCTACTGCTTCGTCTCCAGCGGATGCTGCGCGTCCTGGTAGAAGCGGTTCTGCAGCTCCAGGCTGGTGTGGTCCGCCTTGATGGCCCGCACAGCCCTGGCAATCCCGGCTTCCCAGGCAGCCATGTCGGCCTCTCCCAGCTTCAGGTTCGATGCGCTGGCGTCGCCGGCATAGTGGTTGGGAAAGCGCGCGTACCACCAGATGCCGGTGTACACGTCCTCGGGCAGGTTCTGACGCTTCTGGTCGGCGCCGGACTCCTGCGGCACGCGATCCATGTGGACCAGATCCGGACGCGAGACCATGGTGTGCGAGGTCTCGGACTCGCCGGCATGCATGTCCACCTTGGAGTGCAGCGCCGGGCGCCCGGGCTCGTTCGCATGCCAGCGGTAGACGTAGACCACGTAATCGTGCGGCGCCTCTAACTGTGACTGCGCGAAGTAGGGCAGTAGGCTTTCGTTGCCCCCGTGGCCATTCACGATCACAATCTTCTTGCAGCCGTTGCGGGCCATCTCGTCGGTCGTCTCCTGCAGCAGTTCCAACTGCATGCGCATGCTGTAGGACACGGTTCCGGGCTCATGGCGCGCCTCGGCGATCTGGCCGAAGTAGTACGGCGGAAAGATCACCGCGTACTCCTGCTCTGCCGCCTTCGCCGTCGCGTACCGCACATTGATGAGGTCTGTGCCCAGAGGCAGTTGCGGGCCATGCTTCTCGATGATGCCGAACGGCAGCACGCATACTCCCTGCGATTGGTGGATGGCGGTCACGAAGTCGGCCGCGGTCAGCTCTTCCCACGCGGAGGAAAGTTTCGGCTGGCTCCAACCTACGTTGGAAAAGAAAAGAACGAGGAAGGCGGCGACGAGGACAACGGGGATGCGCTTCAATGCGTAGAGTCTCCTGACCTGGCTGTGCGTAAAAAGCGGACAAGCGCGAACCGACCATCATACTCAATCGATCGCTGCTTGCTACCCGGGCCGCCCGGCCATGCGGCCCCGTTCTTCCATCCCGAACGGGCTCCCGCCGCGTCAAAGGTTTTTCGATTGTCCCGCGTAGATGCGATGATGGTGAGCCGAAAAACCGGCCGCCTTTTTGCTTCCCAAAAGCGCGGCCACCAAAATCCAGCAGGAGTCACTTCCAGGCGATGATGCAGCCAGCAGGCATGAGCGAGCGAGGGAACCCAGATGTTGCACCGCCCCGTGTTGCAACGCCCCGTGTTGCAACGCTGTATCGAAGCTGGCGCCGGGCTGCACTCGGTGGGGCGCTGCTGCTGCTCTGCACTGCCGCCGGTGCGCAACGGCGTGGTCAGGAGACCCCACCGGCCGGCTTCCGCGTGGTTGTGCCGGTTGGCCTCGATCACATCTATGGGCCCTACAACGCGAGCTTCGTTGCGGGTGGCCCCGGTCTGGCCAAGCCCATGGAGCCGGAAGAGCCGCTGCTCGAAGCCACGTCCACCTGGACGATGCGCTGCTGGGTTGAGATCGATGGTCCGGCGTCCGGAGACATCCTGATCGCCGGCTTGGGCGATCCCTTCGACGAGGATTCGCGCTTCTTCAGCTTGATCCATGGCAACCTCGGCTTGCGCATGGGTAAGGGCAACGTGCTCACCTCGGCCTCGCCCATCGCTCCCGGCGCATGGCACCTGCTTGCGGCCACCTTCGATGGCACACGCGTGCATCTCTACGCCGACGGCAAGGAGGTGGCCAGCGGGACGCCGGTACTCGGGCGGGTGAGCCCGGTGCTGCAACTGGCTCCGGTTCCCTTTGTGAGTGCCATCGCGCAGGAACCCGCATATGTGCCTTCCGCGGAGCAGCACTTCTCCGGCCAGCACTTCTCCGGGAGGATCGCCGGCTTTACCGTTGAGCGGAGCGTCCGCAGCGCCGCCGATATCCAGCAACTCGCGACCATCCATCCCGAGCCTTCGCTGATCGATTTCGAAGAGGCCTCGAAGGGCTGGCCATTGCAGACCTTTGGACAGGCGGGCTATCGCGCACCCCAGGATCCATCCACCATGCCGCGCAGCGAAGCGCCCTTCTCCCAGCCATCGGAGAAGCCGCTGCCTCCAGCCCGCACCACGCTTGAGCCGAGCGGCGACGGCGAATGGACACTCACCGGCGGCTGGCGCCTGCTGGCGGCCCCAAAAGTTACGGAGGATGGGGAGGAGATCGCACGTCCCGGCTTCGACGCCCGGGGCTGGATGCCCGCGACGGTTCCCGGCACCGTGCTCACTACCCTCATCGATCGCGGCGTGTATCCGGACCCGGACTACGGATTGAACAACCTGGCCATCCCCGAATCCCTCAACAAGCAGGACTACTGGTATCGCGCGGAGTTTGCGTCTCCCAAATCCCTCGACGGGCGGCGCGTGACCCTCACCTTCAACGGCATCAACTATCACGCCATCGTGTGGCTCAACGGCACGCGCCTCGGGGACATCAAGGGAGCGTTCATTCGCGGCGCCTTCGACGTCACGGATCTGCTCAAGCCCGGAAAGATGAACGCTCTCGCGGTGCGCATCTCGCCGCCGCCGCATCCTGGCATTCCCGAAGAAGAATCGATCAAGGCCGGCCCCGGCGAGAACGGCGGCTCCATGTGTCTGGATGGGCCGACCTTCGTTGCCACCGAAGGCTGGGACTGGATCCCCTCCATCCGCGATCGCGACACCGGCATCTGGCAGGACGTGACGCTCACCGCCACCGGCCGTATCAAGATGGAAGATCCGCAGGTGGTGACCACGCTGCCTTTGCTGCCGGACACCAGCCGCGCCGACATCGACATCGAAGTGCCCCTCCACAACCCGGCGGACAAAGCCGAACATGGCACCGTCACTGCGACATTTGGCGACGTGAAAGTGGCCAGGCCCGTGACCATCCCGTCCGGAGACAGTACGGTCCGGCTCACGCCGGCGGAATTCCCGCAGCTCTCGCTCCAGAACCCACGCCTGTGGTGGCCCAACGGCTACGGCAAGCCGGAGCTCTATCAGCTCAAGCTCTCTTTCAGCGGCCCCGACGGCGAGTCACAAACCAGACAGCTCCGGTTCGGTATCCGCCAGGTCACCTACGAGCTCAGCCTCTTCGATTCCACCGGCCACCTGCGCCGCGTGGAGATCTCGCCCACCGCCGCCATGGCGGCCGGTCAACCGATCGTCGACATCACCCACGCCGGCATGCGCGAGATCCCGCACGGATGGGCGGCCTCGCTCGCGCCCGGTGCGGAGACGTCCCCGGCGGTGAAACCCGCGACCGACACACTGGATTCGACCGATCTGGTCATCAAGGTCAATGGCGTCAAGATTGCGGCGCGCGGCGGCAACTGGGGCATGGATGATTCCCGCAAGCGCGTCTCCCGCGAGCGCCTCGAACCGTACTTCCGCCTGCACCGCGATGCCAACCTCAACATCATCCGCAACTGGGTGGGGCAGAATACCGAAGAGACCTTCTACCAACTGGCCGATGAGTACGGCCAGATGGTCTGGAACGACTTCTGGGAATCCACGCAGAACTACAACATCGAGCCGCAGGATCCCGCGCTCTTCCTCGCCAATGCGAAGGACGTGATCGAGCGCTATCGCAATCACCCCTCGATCGTCATGTGGTGCGGACGAAACGAGGGCGTGCCGCAGCCCATCATTAATGAGGGCCTGCGCGACCTGATCGCCAGACTCGACGGCACCCGCTACTACACGCCTTCCTCCAACCGCGTCAATCTGCGGGATAGCGGCCCTTACAGCTATCGCGAACCGGCGGAGTACTACGCCATCAATCACGGTTTCTCTGTCGAACTCGGCATCCCCTCGCTCTCCACGCTGGAATCGTTCAAGAGCTCAGTGCCGGAAGCCGACCAGTGGCCGATCAGCGATGACTGGGCGTATCACGACTGGCACCAGTTGGGGAACGGCGATGTCGCACCCTTCATGCAGCATCTGGAAGAAGAATTCGGCGCCGCCACCAGCCTTCGCGACTTCGAGCGTAAGGCGCAGATGTTCAACTTTGTCGATCATCGCGCCATCTTTGAAGGCTTCAACGCACACCTGTGGCAGCCCAACAGCGGCCGTATGCTGTGGATGACGCAGTCGGCGTGGCCCAGCAACATGTGGGAGATCTCCAGCCATGACTACGACACGCAAGCCTCTTTCTACGGCGTGAAGAAGGCGTGCGAACCCATCCATGTGCAGCTCGATCTATCGAACTACAACGTCGCCGTGGTGAACACGACACCGAACGCTTTCTCCGGGCTTACCATCAGCGCCCGGGTCTATTCCCTCACGAACAAGCTGCTGCTGGAACACCAGCAGGCGGTGAACGCGACCGCGGACTCACTTACGCCCGGTTTCCGGCTTGATCTCGCGCCGCTGCTCGCGTCCGGCGTGGTGCTGGTACATCTCGACCTGCACCAGGCCGGCGGGCAGGTGGTCTCGCAGAACCTGTATTGGCTGGGCGCGGACGAGGCCTCCTATCGCGAACTGAATACGCTCCCCGCCATTGCCTTGACTACCTCCGCAAACGCAAGCAAGTCCACGGCGGAGGACGCGCAGGTGCATGTTCGGCTTACCAATGGCGGCAGCGCGGCCGCCCTGGCCGTCAAGCTGACGCTGGAGCACGCAAGTGACGGAACCCGCGTTCTTCCTGCGTATCTCAGCGATAACTACGTCTCGCTCCTGCCCGGCGAATCACGAGACATCGATGTGAGCTACCCCGCGAAACTCGCCACGGGCGGCGTCAAGATAGGCGTGCGGGGCTGGAATGTCGTGGAGACGACGATTCCGGTAGCGCCTGCGGGCTAGCGGGCCGAACCGTCCAGAGGAGTCCCGCCGGTTCGAGGAATGGCGCACTGCGGATGTCATTCCTGAGCGGAGCAGACCGTGGTTTTTCGGCCCCCGGCAGTCAGGCGTTCTGCTTTATGTCAACCCGGTTAAATGAGCAATAGGGCTTGCCAACAGGAGTATCTGAAACGGTAATCTGCAAGCGAGGAGATCCGCATGCCGTCGCCTATTCAGGATGAAGAACTGCAGAAGATGAATGCTTACTGGCGCGCGGCGAACTATCTGTCCGTAGGCCAGATCTATCTGAAGGACAACCCGCTGCTCAAGCGGCCACTCACCGTCGAAGACATCAAACCGCGCCTGCTCGGGCACTTCGGCACGACGCCCGGTTTGAACTTTATCTACCTTCACCTGAACCGGATCATCCGCAACCACCACCCGGACATGATGCTCGTCGTCGGGCCCGGCCATGGCGCGCCCGGCATCATCGCGAACACCTTTCTTGAAGGCACCTATACCGAGGTGTATCCCGATATCGAGCGCGACCACGACGGCATCAAGCGCCTCTTTCGCCAGTTCTCCTGGCCCTACGGCATTCCCAGTCACGATGCGGCGAACGTGCCCGGCTCCATTAATGAGGGCGGCGAACTGGGCTATTCGCTGCTGCATGCGTACGGTGCGGCGTTCGATAATCCTGACCTGATCGTGGCGTGCATCGTGGGCGATGGTGAAGCGGAGACCGGCTCGGCCGCCACCTCCTGGCACTCGAACAAGTTCCTGAACCCCGCGACCGACGGCGCCGTCCTGCCTATTCTGCACCTCAACGGTTACAAAATAGCGAATCCGACGATTCTCGCGCGCATCGACCAGGACGAGCTCCAGTCGCTCTTTCGCGGCTGTGGCTACAACCCCTACTTCCTGGAGGGCGAGGACCCCATGGAGATGCATCAGGGCATGGCGGCCGTGATGGACACCATCTACGAGGAGATTCGCGAAATCCAGCGCAACGCGCGCGAGAAGAAGACCAGCGGGTATGCACACTGGCCCATGCTCATCCTGCGCTCGCCCAAAGGATGGACCGGGCCGAAGTTTGTCGACGGAAAACAGGTCGAAGGCACATGGCGCGCCCATCAGGTACCGCTGGAAGAGGTTCGCAGCAATCCGGAACACCTGAAGCTGCTCGAAGAGTGGCTGCGCAGTTATAAGCCGGAAGAGCTGTTCGACCAGCACGGCACATTCCTGGACTCACTCGCGGACATGGCTCCCAAAGGGCGCCTGCGCATGAGCATGAGCGGCCACGCCAATGGCGGCTTGCTGCTGCAACCGCTCATCATGCCCAACTTCTGGCATTTTGCCGTCGACGTTCCCTCGCCCGGCGCCCTCGAGGCCAGTGCCACCGCCACATTGGGCGACATGCTGCGCGAGGTGATGGCTCGCAGCCTGCCGGAGCGAAACTTCCGCATGTTCGCACCCGATGAGAACGCCTCCAATCGCCTCCAGGCGGTCTACAAGGTGAGCGGCAAGCGGTGGGAGGAGCGCTTCCTTCCGGTGGATGAGAACCTTTCCGTCGATGGACGCGTCATGGAAGTGCTCTCGGAGAATATGTGTGAAGGCTGGCTGGAAGGCTATCTGCTCACCGGCCGGCACGGCTTCTTCTCCTGCTACGAGGCCTTTATCCATATCGTCGATTCGATGTTTAACCAGCATGCGAAGTGGCTGAAGGCATGCAAGGCGCTCGCCTGGCGCAAGCCTATCGCGTCACTCAACTATCTGCTTACGTCCCATGTGTGGCGGCAGGACCACAACGGCTTCTCGCATCAGGATCCCGGCTTCATCGACCATGTCGCGAACAAGAAGGCGGACACGGTGCGCATCTACCTCCCGCCCGACGCAAACACGCTGCTCTCCGTCGCCGACCACTGCCTGCGCAGCCGCAACTACATCAACCTCATCATCGCCGGCAAGCAACCGGCGCCGCAGTGGCTCAATATGGAGATGGCGGCGCGGCATGCCGCCGCCGGTATCGGCGCGTGGGAGTGGGCTGGAAACGATAATGATGATCCGGAAGTAGTGCTGGCCTGCGCGGGCGATGTGCCGACGCTCGAAGCCCTGGCTGCGGTAACGGTGTTGCGCGACTGGGCGCCGGATCTGCGGCTGCGCGTGGTGAACGTCATCGATCTCTTCACCCTCGAAACCTTCGACGAACATCCCCACGGCCTGGACAACGGGAACTTTGATCGGCTGTTCACGAAGGACAAGCCGGTCATCTTCGCCTTCCATGGGTATCCGAACGTAGTGCATAAGCTGATCTACAAGCGCACCAATCACGACAACTTCCATATCCACGGATACAAGGAAGAGGGCACCACCACTACTCCCTTCGACATGACGGTGTTGAATAACCTGGATCGCTACACACTGGCACTCGACGCCATCCGCTACGTACCGCGCATGCGCGAGCGGGTACCGGAGATGATCCAGCGCCACTCTGAGGTGCTGCAGCGCCACAAGCTCTATGTGTCGGAGCACGGGGAGGACATGCCCGAAGTCCGGAACTGGAAGTGGAGCGCTCGCTGATGCATGTACCGGATGGACCGGATGAAACCGATGTGTTCATCCTCACCATCAACAGCGGATCGTCGTCGCTCAAGTTCGGCCTCTTCGTCCGGCGCGACCAGCGCGAGCAGGCCGTCTTCCTGGGTTCTGCGGACGGCATCGGTGCAGGGCAGGGCAGGCTCTCCATCAGCGATGCCCAGGGCAGAAACGTCTACCGGGAAGACGCGCAGTACCCGTCGCAGAGCGACGCCCTGGCGCATGCGGCGGTTCAGTTGCAGCGGCTCAGCGGCGCACCTCCTGCGCTGATTGGTCACCGTGTTGTTCACGGCGGCCCGCATCTGCGGGAGCATCAGGTCATCACGCCGGCGCTGCTGGAAACGCTCGCGGCATCCGTGCACTTCGCACCACTGCACATCCCCACCGCGCTCGCGCTGATCCATTTCGCAGAGAAGCAGTTTCCCAATGCCCCGCAGTTCGCCTGCTTTGACACCGCGTTCCATCGCACCTTGTCCGCGGAGGCCTCCACCTATGCGTTGCCCAGGCAGTATCGCGAGATGGGCGTGGAGCGGTACGGCTTCCACGGCCTCTCCTATGAATCGGTTGTCGAAGCGCTTAAGCCGCATCTCCCTGCACGTCTGGTCGTCGCACATCTGGGGAATGGCGCGAGCCTATGTGCTATCGCCGATGGCCGGTCGGTCGACACTTCCATGGGCATGACCCCCACGGGAGGTATTCCCATGGGCACGCGCTCCGGCGATCTCGATCCCGGTGTCGTCCTGTTCCTGGCGCGGAATGGCCGGTTATCTCCTGACCGCCTCGAGTCTTTGCTGAATCACGATTCCGGTCTCCTTGGCCTGTCGGAGGAGAGCAGCGACATGCGCACTCTCACCGCTTCCGCGGCCGCTGGACACAGCCACGCGCAGCTTGCGATCGAAGTCTTTTGCCGCGATATCGCGAAGACCATCGGCGCTTACGCTACCGTGTTGCGCGGCATCGATCTCCTGGTCTTCACCGGCGGCATCGGCGAACACAGCGCGGAGGTGCGGGAAAAGGTCTGCGCGCGTCTTGAGCATCTCGGGATATCTTTGGATCCGCAGGAAAACCACGCCTCGAGCGCGAGAATCTCGCGCGCGGCCTCGGCGTGCGCGGTGCGCATTCTTACCGCGGACGAAGATACACAGATCGCCCGCCACGTGCGCCGCCTCGCGCGCAACCTTCCTCCGTCATCCTGAGCAGCCCAAACCCTGTCATCCTGAGCGAAGCCGAAGGATCTGCGTCTTGCGAAGCGCGCCGCCGATCAATCTTCGTTGTAGCGCGTGGAAGCGTCATTCCCCAGCGCTACCAGCGGTGACAGTTCCGCGCCGCGCACCTGCCGTCCCTCGACTAACCTCGCCTGCCCCTTGGAGGCGGGAAGCGCAAAGGTGGACAAGTGCAACAGCACTTGCGTGAAGGAGGGAGCGAGCCCCACCAGCCGTGCGCCTAAATACGCTTGCGGAGTAATAGTGATCTCCGCCGCGCCGCGCGCCGTTGCCGCTACAATCTTTCGGGCGGCCGAAGCGGCCGATGCGGAGACCAGCGGCAGCCCCGCGCCCAGGCTGAACCAGCGGTACTCCTTCTCCCGGTCCCCTGCGAACAGCGCCCGGATATGCGAACCGGTGCGCATCAGGCCCGGGCATACCGTGGTCACCTTGATCCCCTTTGCGCGCAGTTCCACGTGCAGCCCTTCGGACAGACCTACTGCTGCGAACTTGCTCGCAGAGTAGGGAAGCAGATGCGGCACCGATATCTTGCCGCCGATGGACGTGATATTCACGATCGACCCGGCATGGCGCGCCAGCATCTGCGGCAGCACGGCCTGCGTGCAGTGCAGCGTGCCGAAGAAGTTGGTGTTCATGGCATCGTGGAAGGTCTCCAGCGACTGCTGCTCCACCGGCCCCACGGTGATGATGCCGGCATTGTTCACCAGCACATCCACGCGGCCGAAGTGCTGCGTGGCGCGCTCGATCATCTCGCGCGCTTGCGCTTCTTCGCGCAGGTCAAAAGGGATGATCAGCACGCGGTCCGCTCGGTCAACGGCGCCGCGCTGCAGCAGGAGCGCACGGGCGCGTTCCAGTTCATAGGGATCGCGCGCGCCCAGCACCAGACGTGCCCCGGCTCTGCCAAACGCTTCAGCCAGCGCCAGCCCCAGGCCGCGCGAGGCGCCGGTGATGACCACTACCTTGTCGTCAAAGCGTTCGCCGGCATCCTTGCTCCGGCTACGGCGTCTCCGGGACGCCACGGCGGTTCCGGCGGCGACAGCCGTCCCCACCGCAACCGCAGCCGAGGCCGCACCCAGAAGGGCGCCTGAAGCCGCGAGAAGCTTCGTTCGTTTGGAAATGTGCATACCGGTGAGTCTCCGAATCTTCAAGCCCCCGCCTTCCCTTGGTCTTCTCCAGTAATGAGATGCAGGGACCGCTCCGAACCAGCCTGCCCCGAGTCGTTCCACAGAGCTTCCGGGAACGACAAAGGCCGGCGTCATGGCCGGCCTTCCCGGGAGCTGGTATGCATCCTTACTGCTGCGGACTCTCCTCCACCTGCTCCTGCGGCGTCTCTCCCTGCGGCGTCTCTTCCACCTTTCCGTTCGGCGTCAGCTTGTTCACGACCATCGGCAGAAACTGCGCCAGTTTTTCTGCGGCCGCATCCGGAGACATGCCGATCTTCCCCGCCAGGGCGTTGACCCGCTCCTGCCCCAGCACGTTCACAATCTGTTCCCCGCTGACCGGATGATTGGCCTCGTTGCTCACCCAGGAGCTCACCACGCCGCCCATCCCCTTCTCGTGAAACATCTGCACCAGCCCGGACACCCCGCCCACCTCCGGACTGTGCAGCAACTCCGCCACATGGCCCATGCCGCCGGCCTGTTCCATCTTTGAGCCGGCCATCTGCTCCAGACTATCCATGAAAGACATATCGATCTCCACGTGCGTAGGTGTGCGGTGTAGATGTGCGGACTTCCGATCGTTGACGCCACGGGGGGAGACGCGTCTCTACTTCTGCTTGGCGATCACCTTGCTTGCGATCTTCTTGTAGGTGGCTTCCGGAATGATCTTCTTGTTCACCAGGTCCGTCTTTTTGGCGTATGGACGGCCATTGATGATCTTCTGCGCATACGCGTCCCCGATACCGGGCAGGGTCTTGAGCTGATCGGCACTCGCGCTGTTCAGGTCCATCAGGTCGCCGGAACTCTGCATGCTCATCGCGGACTGACCGGAGGAACTCTTTGGCTGCGTGGCCTTTTGCGCCAGTGCGGCGGGCGTGAGCAACGCACCCAGAAGAGCCAGGTGCATGGTGGCGGCAATCATCCAGCGGAACGGCATTCTCGTCTTTGGCATCCTCATCCTTTGCATCCTCATCTTTGGCATTCTCGGATCGTGAGCCCTTGGCACGTACGCGGCTGATGCTGCCATGCGGACGTGCCTACCGTTTCAGGCACAGCCAGAGTGCTCCCGGAGAGAAAGCTTGTCAACAACCACCGGTAGCCTGCCGGTCTGGGAATAAGGACGCCGGATGAGCATATAGGCCGGCGGAACGACAGGCTCCCTTTACGGCTTCTTTTCCGCCGCCACCGCCGCTTCAGCCGCCTGGAACCCGATCTTCGAGTGCGTGCCGTCGCAGAACGGCTTGTTCGTGGAGGCGCCGCATCGGCATAAAGAGATCGCCGGCTTGCCCTGCAGGTCTATTTCCTTGCCACTGTCGTCGATCAGGCGGATGGGTCCTTCCACGCGATACGGCCCATTGGGGCGCGCGGTAATAGTCACTTCGTTCTCTGCCATGTGAACTCCTGAGGAGATTTGTCGATCCCTTTGGAGTCTACCAGCGGGGTTGGCAGTGGCCGGGTAGTGGTGCGGTTTGTCGTCCTGGGCGAAGCAGGCCTGCGTCGTCGAAGGATCGGCTTCTTTCCTTTAAAGGGAAACTGCACCGCTACGGGTGGCCGTCCAAGCTGCGCTCATCACCTCCGCGCTGCTACACTTGTCGGTTCGCCTATGACCACCCAATCGACACTCAACCCCACCCGCGGCTCCTTGCGCGTTGCCGATGACATCACGGACCTCGTCGGACAGACGCCCATGCTGCGCCTCACACGTCTGGCCGAGCCCGGCTACGCCGACGTGTATGCCAAGCTCGAGTTCCTGAACCCCGGCGGCAGTATCAAGGACCGCGCCGCTCTCGGCATGATCCTCGACGGCGAACGCCGCGGCACCTTGAAGCATGGCGCGACCATCTTCGAGGCCACCGCGGGCAACACCGGCGTGGGCCTGGCACTCATCGGCGTCAATCGCGGATACAAGGTCGTGCTCTTCGTGCCGGAAGGATACGCGGAAGAGAAGTGCATCCTGATGCGCGGCTTCGGCGCTACCGTCATCCGCACGCCGGAGGACGAAGGCATGGCTGGTGCCATCCGGCGCGCGCAGGATGCCCTGGCCAGGACGCCCGGCGGCTGGCCCGCGTTTCAGTTCGACAATCAAGCGAATCCCGACTTCCACGAGCAGACCACGGCGGAAGAGATCTGGGAGCAGATGGAGGGCCGCGTTGACGCCTTCGTCGCGGGTGTGGGCACCGGCGGCACATTCTCCGGCGTTGCACGCTGCCTCAAGAAGAAAAACCCCCGCGTCCTTACCGTGGCTGTGGAGACTGAAGGCTCCATCCTTCAGGGTGGGCCGCCGGGGCCCCATCGCGTGGAAGGCATCGGCGTCCACTTCGTGCCGCGCACCTTCGATCCGAGCCTGGCTGATGACATCCTAATGGTCTCCGATGAGGATGCCTTCGCCATGGTGCGCCGCCTGGCGGCGGAAGAGGGCTGCCTCGCCGGGTCGAGCGCCGGCGCCATCGTGCATGCGTCGCTGCAGATTGCCGAACGTCTCGGCACGGGCAAGCGCGTGGCCACCATCATCCCCGACTCCGCCGAGCGCTATCTCTCCAAAGACATCTTCGCCGGCGGCAAGTAACCAGCTCTCTTCAATGTAACGGGTGCCCCATTCTAGCGAAGCTAGGGTGGGGTCGTGCTTAACCCAAGTCCCCATCCTGAGCGTAGCGAAGGGTGGGAGACCACATGCTCCAACCGTATCGAAGCTCGGCTGCGATCGTGCTTAACCCGGGTGCCCCATTCTAGCGAAGCTAGGGTGGGGTAGTTTAAACGAGAGACCATACTCAACGCTCCGCTCTCCTTTCGAAGGACACATCCATGCGTAAAGAAACCACGACCGGCTTCGCCACACGCGCCATCCACGCCGGCCAGCAGCCCGATCCCTCTACCGGCGCCGTCAACACGCCTATCTATCTCACCTCCACCTACGTGCAGGAAGAGATCGGCAAGAACAAGGGCTACGAATACTCGCGCGTATCCAACCCCACGCGTACGGCGCTTGAGGAAAACCTCGCCGCGCTCGAAAGTGGCCGCTCCGCGCACGTCTTCTCGAGCGGCATGGCCGCGATTTCTGCGCTGGTCACCATGTTCAAGACCGGCGACCACGTGATCTGCGGCTCCAATGTCTACGGCGGCACGCCGCGGCTCTTCAATCAGGTAGTCGCCAACTACGGCATCACCTTCACCTATGTCGATACCACCGATCCGGACAACGTGCGTCGGGCGCTCACGCCGCAGACCCGCTTGGTGCATATCGAGACGCCCACCAATCCCATGATGCAACTCACCGACATCCGCGCCATCGCGGACATCTGCCATCAAGCGGGACGCAGGATCGACCTGTGCGTGGACAACACCTTCATGTCGCCGTACTTCCAGCGCCCCATCGAGCTTGGCGCCGATGTCGTCATGCACTCCACCACCAAGTTCCTCAACGGGCACTCCGACGGCTTGGGCGGCGTCCTCGTCGCCACCACTCCGGAGCAGGCCGAGGCGTACGCCTTTGTGCAGAAGTGCACCGGCGGCGTTCTTTCGCCCTTCGAGTCGTATCTCATCCTGCGTGGCGTCAAGACACTTGCGGTACGGATGCGCCAACACGATGAGAACGGGCGGCAGGTTGCTGCATGGCTGGCCAGCCACCCCAAGGTGGAGAAGGTCTTCTATCCCGGGCTGCCCGACCATCCGCAGCATGCGCTCGCCAAGAGCCAGATGAGCGGCTTCGGCGCGCTGATCTCGTTTGAGACCGGCTCGCTTGCCAACGCCAACAACCTGCTCAAGCGCGTGCGCGTCTGTTCACTGGGCGAGAGCCTGGGCGGGGTCGAGACGCTCATCTCGCATCCCGCCACCATGACGCACGCGGCCATCGGCGCGGAAGGCCGTGCGAAGATCGGCATCACCGACGGATTGGTGCGCATCTCGGTTGGCATCGAAGATGCCGCCGACATCCTCGCCGATCTCGATCAAGCCATGGCCGCCGTCTGATGCCGCCCGCAACTCCGTCCGCCATCTTGCGCGAAAACAAGTCGACGAATCCGCGTTCCCAACGAGAGTGGCTCCGCCCGCGTGACTATCGTCACGTCCGAACGTGGCGTACCGTTGGCCCTGAGCCGCTAGACTGGAAATAGAGAGTGCTTCTTACCTGCACCCACTGGTTCCAATAAGAACGCTAAACCCTTTGCTTGCAGGAATTTAGACGTAAGTTCAATAGATAGACGAATTTACGGGTGCACCCCGGACGTAAGTCCTTTGTCTGGAGGAATTTAGGAGATTCATAGGGGGGGGATGGGGGGTAGCACACCTCACTGCACCTGGCCCCGGGGACGCAGTCGCCGCATCTCCCCCGCGCACGCCACGGCATTAAGCGCCGTCAGCTTCAGGTTATCGGCCGCAACCCATAGCCAATACCGCGTCACCGCTCCGCTCTGCTCCTCCGCCGGGCGCACCTGAACCAGAATGTCTTCCTGTCCCGCCGCCGCCAGGTTGGAAGGAACATCCTCGTCGCTCTGCGTCACCTCCACATGGCCGCCGACCTCGAGCGCAGCCGCCAGTTGCTCCGGCGCCACCGGCCGTTCAAATTCGACGCCCACGGAAAGGGTGTGGCCGTGGAAGACCGGCACGTGCACGAGCTGGATCGCCAGTTTCGGCAGTTTCCCCGCCGACAGCAACGCATAGTGCCGCCGTATGCGCGCCTCGGTGGCGCGCAGCTGGACCTTCGCCTCCTCGCCGGCAACCGGGACGGCGTTGAAGGCGATCTGCGTGTCGTAGAGCAGCTTGGGCAGGCTCTGAAACGACAGCAGATTCACCGTTTGCTGGTGCAGCTCGTCCATGGCCGCCCGGCCGTACTCTGAAGCGGGCTCGAGCACCGTAGCGAAGGCCGACCGTATCGCCCCGGTGGCCTTGGCGCGCGAGAGCAGCAGCGCCAGTACCAGTGCCGCGGGATGTGCCGGGATGGTCGCCGGAGTCTTCAGGTCGAGCGAAGGGGCGCTGCCTTCTCCCGCGTCTGCCCGCAACCAGGGGGCACACACGATCGCCCCGGTTTCGGCTTCGAGTGCGCCCGACAGGTCGATAATGCTCGACCCCGCGCGCGCCGCTATCTGCCAATGGCGGAGAGTGACCTCCGGCTCCGAGGTAAAAAACGTAAAGTCTGCGTGCGCAAAGGACGCCTGGGTGATCTGCTGGATGAAGGTCACCTCGTCGCCCACTGCTTCGAGCTTGCCGATCGCGTCCTCGTCGTCCATCAGCACGAAGTCTGCCGCGGCAAACGAGGATTCGGCGAGCGCTTCGTTCAGTTCCTTGCCGCGCAGAGACGCGGCGCCTACGATCGCGATCCGATAGTTGTCTGGCATCAGGGGTGGCTCGGTATGTCGTTCGAATGGGATGCAGTGGTGGCTTCCATCGCGTCGATCTCCGTTTTCAGCGCAGCGTCATTGTCCGCGCCGCCGTTCCGGCTCGCAGTCTCCAGCAGACGCCGCTTGCGCCGCCGCTGGGCGGAGTAGGCTGCCCTCGCCACCACCCCGGAGAACAGGTAGACGAAGAAGCAGAGCGGCAGAATGTACGATGAGAAATTCACCAGCGCATACAGCATCAGCCCGAGCAGCACGATCAGGCGAAACGGATGCCGCCCGCGAAGATTGATCTCCTTGCCGCTCCAGAAACGCCAGGTGCTCACCATCAGAAATCCGCATAGCCCCACCACCACCATCCACGCGATGGCGAACCATCCGTTGAAGACCGGGGTTCCATTCAGCATGTGCACCATGGAGGCGAGCACCCCGGCCGCGGCCGGGATGGGCATCCCGACAAAGTACTTGCGGTCCGGGCGCCCCGGATTCTTGGGCTGCGCGTCGCTGCTGATATTGAAGCGCGCCAGCCGGCTGGCCCCGCATATCAGGAAGAGGAAGCAGATGAATCCACCCAGCTCGACCAGCTTCTGCCGCAGCACGTGGTCCATGGTGAGCGACAGCATGCGGAAGCCCCAGGTGTAGGCCAGCACGCTCGGCGCGACGCCGAATGTCACCACGTCGGCGAGCGAGTCCAGCTCCTTGCCGAACTCGCTGGTAGTGTTGGTCATCCGCGCGATGCGGCCGTCGATCGCGTCAAACGGAATGGCCAGCAGAATGGCGATCGCGGCAAAGTCGAAGTGGTGGGGTTCGAGCGTGGAGCCCTGCAGGCTTTGCGTGATGGCGTAGTAGCCCGCTCCGATATTGACGGACGTGAACAGCGACGGCAGCACATACATGCCGCGCCGGCGCGGCCGCCGGATGCGCCTCTCCGCCTGCGCAGCGCTCAACGGCGGGTCTCCAGCACTTCGCGCAGCATCATCGGCTCCTCGTCTTCCATCGGAGACGCCTCGATATCCGCCAGTACGGATGAGCCGCCCTGCACGTGCTGGCCCTTCTCCACGCGAATGTGGGCGTCAGCGGGCAGCACTACATCGACCCTCGATCCGAACTTGATCAGGCCCACTCGCTCGCCGCGCCCGAGCGTAGCGCCGGGCTGCGGCTGGAAGACGATACGGCGCGCCAGCAGCCCGGCGATCAGCTTGAATGACAGCACGCAGCCTTCGCCTTCCATCACTACCAGGCTCTGCTCGTTGCGCTCCGCTGAGTCCGGATTCAGCGCATTCAGGTACTCGCCTTTCTTGTAGAGCACCTCGCGCACTACGCCCGCAATGGGTGCCCGGTTCACGTGTACGTTGAAGACGCTGAGAAAGATGCTCAGCCGCACCTTGGGCCCGTCGGGGGTCTGGATGCGCGCAACCTCGGTCACCTTACCATCGGCCGGCGACACCACCAGCCCGGCTCCTTCCGGTATCACCCGGTCCGGATCACGGAAGAACCATAGAAAGAAAGCGGCCAGCAGTATGGGCACGAGCGTCAGCACCCAGCCAAAGATCCAGCCCGCCGTGAACAGACGCACCAGGACTGCAACCACAAAGAGGCTTATGCCGTAATAGTAGCCATCACGAACCATAATTCATTCCCATCACAGGCATTAGACCATTTTCCATGCGGCTGTGGTGGGTTGGCGAGGCGCTGCATACACCTATCGCGCGAAAGGACGGCTGCGTCCTTATTCACTCGGATTGTGTATGCGTGCGTCGCTTCCTACGACCGGACGCTCCCCAACGCGTTCAGTTGATCCTTTGCGTGTAGCTTCAGCTTCTTCAGCCGCGTCTCTTCAATCTGCTGCTCCGCCGACAAATAGCTGATGCTCTGCAGCGATTCGAGCCGTTCGGAGTAAGCCCGGTGTTCTTCCTGCAGCCGGGCCGCAACCAGGGAGTGTCCATTGGACGATGCTTCCATCTCTCACTTCCTCCTCGTTCGTAAGACGGCAAACCCCGCCGCGGGGTGGGTTCGGCCGCCGCGAAGATTAAAGCACAACCGGGTGAGCTTCGGCATCCACCGTCGCTTCCATCAGCAGGGCGTCCTCCGGCGGATTGCGGTAATAGCCCGGCCGGCTGCCCACGGCCAGGAAGCCGTGCCGCCGGTAGAGCCGGATCGCCGCCAGATTGGAGCCGCGTACCTCCAGCCGGATGGCCGGCGCCCCGGCGATTCGCGCCCAGCCGAAGACCGCCTCCATCAGTCGCCCGCCACCCCCGCGCCGGCGGTGCTCCGGGGCCACGGCGACAGATTCCAGCTCGCACTCCGGGGGGACCACCGTTGTCAGCAGGGACGCGCCGGCAAAGCCCACCAGCCCGTCGCCCACGTCGGTCTCCTGCAGGCAGAGCACCCAGGCGTGGCGCTCAAGCGAGGTCCCCGCCGATTCGTGATGGAGGAAGGCGTCGTAGTCCCGTGCTCGCCAGGCCGGCGCCTCGGGCGTCTCGGCCATCAGCCGCAGAACGGCAGGGATATCCCCCGCTTCCATCCGCCGCAGGTGCAGTGTTGGCTCCACGGCCTTATGGAGCGGCGCCTGCCGGAGCCATCTTCCTGGCAAAGAGCTCCGCATCCGAGCGCCGCAGGTAATTCGCATCCGCTAGGGCAGGATCGTCGAAATCGCGGCTGCGGAATCGCGGCAGGGCATAGCGGATGGCGTCCTCGGCGCTGGGCGAGGCAACGCGAACCGCTCCCAGTGCCCCCAGCCGTTCGGCCGGCGACGCTTCGCACACCACCACACCCAGTCCCCGGCCGGCCGCCATCGCGACTGCGGCCTCTGTTCCCAGCCACTCACGCGCGCAGCGCCGGCCCTGGCCCTTCCCGCCGTGGTACTCCCCGCAGAAGTACTCGCCTCGCCCGGCATCCAGCACCGCCAGCACCGCGTCACCCATGCCGGAGGCAGCCAGCGTCGCCAGCCGCGAGAGCACGATCAGGGGCTTGTCCACGGCTTCTACCAGGCCCTTGGCCGCGCTCAGCCCCACCCGCACCCCGGTAAAGCTTCCCGGGCCCGCAACCACCACCACGCCCGCCAGCTCTGCGGCTGCCAACTCTTCCTGCTCCAGCAGGCTCGCGATCGCTGGCACCAGTTGCGCCGAAAACGAGCGCCCGGCGAGCTCGACCTGCCCCGCGAGCTCCACCTGATCCTCGTCGACGCTTCCCACCCGCGCCAGTGCGACAGTCCCGATGCTGCCGCAGGTATCAAGCCCCAGCAGCACCGTCCCGCCGCGCTGCCGCGAAGACTCGCCCCAAGGGCCAAGATCAGCCATGTGTGGCTGCACTCGCGCCGGCGTCCACGACCGGGTCTGCAATTGGATCCTGGCATATCTCCACCAGCACCCCGCCCGCGCTGCGCGGATGCACGAAGAAGTACAGATGGCCCCCCGCCCCCACCTGGATCCTCGGTGACGCGATCTCGACTCCCCGGCCCTGCATCTGCTCGAGCGTGGCCGAGATGTCCTCAACGTGCAGCGCCACGTGGTGCAATCCCTCGCCGCGTTTCATCAGGAACTTGCCCACCGGCGTGTCGTCCGCGAGCGGCTGCAGCAGCTCAATGCGGCTTTCGCCCACCGGCACCATGGCAGTGCGCACCCCTTCGTGTGCCACCTCTTCTTCATGCGTGATGGCCAGCCCCACAGCCTCGTAGAACGTCCGCGCTGCGGCAATGCTCTTCACCGCGATGCCCAGGTGATCGATGCGGGTACCGCGCTCTGTGTCGGTTCTGTTCATGCTTCGGTTCCTCTGCTCACGATTGCGGCAGCAGCCGGGACACCAGGTGCGCGGCCAACGCAAACGGGTCCTGCTCACGTGCCTCCACGCGGCGCGCCATCTCGTCCAGTTGCGTATCGGAGAGTCCGTGCGAGCGCATCGTCCGCGTCACTTCCTGCCGCACCATCTCGGTAAGCCGCGTTCGCCACTGCGCTTCCCGTCGCCGCCGCAGCGCATCGCCCTTGTGCAGCCATGCCGTAAATCGATCGATCGTCGCCATCAGGCCTTCGACGCCATCTCCGGTCGAAGCCACTGTCCGAACAATCGGCGGAATCCATCCCCCATGCCGGGTGGCCAGCGACTGCATCGTCTTCAGCTCTTTTTCCACCCGGTCCGCGCCTTCGCGGTCGCTCTTGTTCACCACGAAGATATCCGCGATCTCGAGAATGCCCGCCTTGATGCTCTGCACATCGTCGCCCATACCCGGCACCAGCACCACCACGGTCACATCCGCCAGCCGCACGATGTCGATCTCGTCCTGACCGACGCCCACCGTCTCGAACAGAATGCGATCGCGTCCACTCGCCTCGATGACCGTAGCCGCATCCGCGGTGGTACGCGCCAAGCCTCCCAAGGTGCCGCGCGTCGCCATGCTCCGCGTGTAGACACCAGCATCCGCATGGTGCCGTTCCATGCGGATGCGGTCTCCCAGGATCGCGCCGCCGGTATAGGGGCTGGTCGGATCGACCGCCAGAATGCCCACCCGGTGCCGTTGCTCGCGAAAGGCCCGTGCCATCTGGTCCACCAGCGTGCTCTTGCCCGCTCCCGGCGAGCCGGTCACGCCCACGCGCAATGCGCCCCCGGTGAAGGGGAAGCAGGCGGAGAGAATCGACTGTGCGGCGGAAGCCTGGTTCTCCACCAGCGAGACCGCACGCGCCAACGCGCGCAGGTCTCCGGCACGGATACGCTCGACCAGAGCGCCAATCTCCGTCTCGTGTGCTGTCCTCGCTTCGAGAGTGTCGGCCATGGATACTTTGGATCCGTCGAATACGGGGTTCCGTGCATCGCCCCGCAACCGCCAAGTGTAGCAGCGATGCACACGCGCGAGTGCCATTCGGGGTAGTACGCGGTCAGATAAAGCACCATCCGCGGGTGCTCCATCAGGACACTCATCCCGAGCGCAGCCAAACAACCACACTGCTGTCATCCAGCGCAGCCGAGGGATCTGCTTTTCAACTCGTTCGCAACTCCCCCAACCGCCAGCGCCCCGAGGCGAACGCATTACCGCTTCAGCAGCTCACGCGCAATCACCAGCCGCTGGATCTCACTTGTGCCTTCGCCAATTGTGCACAGCTTCACGTCGCGATAGAACTTCTCCGCCGGATAATCCTTGATAAAGCCATAACCGCCGTGGAGCTGCACTGCCTCATCGCAGATGCGCACCGCGGCTTCGCTCGCGAAGAGCTTGGCCATGGCGGAGGCCGAGGTCGTCTTCTCGCCCGCATCCTTCATCACCGCGGCGCGCAGGGTCAGCACCCGCGCCGCTTCAAGCTGCGTCGCCATGTCGGCGAGCTTCCATTGAATTCCCTGGAAGTCCGCGATGGCCTTGCCGAATTGCTTGCGCTGCTGCGTGTACTTGAGCGCCGCATCGAACGCGCCGCGTCCGATGCCGAGCGCCAGCGCCGCGATCGAGATGCGGCCGCCATCGAGAATGCGCAGCGAATCGACGAACCCCTCACCCTCCTTGCCCAGAAGGTTCTCAGCCGGGATCTCGCAATTGTCGAAGATCAACTCCGCGGTGTCGCTCGCGCGCAGGCCCAGCTTGTTTTCCTTCTTGCCGGGACGGAAACCGGGTGCGTCCTTCTCGACGATGAAGGCCGAGAGCCCATGCGTTCCCTTGTCCCGGTCCGTCACCGCGATGACCACGATGGCGTCCGCATAGTGGCCGTTGGTGATGAACGTCTTGCTGCCGTTCAGCACCCATTTGTCGCCCTTGCGCACCGCGGTGGTGCGCGCACCCGCCGCATCGGAACCCGAGCCCGCCTCCGTCAAACCCCACGCCGCCAGCCACTCGCCGGACGCCAGCTTGGGAATGTACTTTTTCTTCTGTTCCTCGTTGCCGGCAAGATAGATGTGGTTCGTGCCTAACGAATTGTGCGCGGCGACGATAATGCCGATCGACCCATCCACCGCCGAAAGCTCCTCGATCGCCAGCATGTAATCCACGTAGCCGTATCCGGCGCCGCCCAGTTCGGTGGGGAAGATCACGCCGAGCAATCCCATCCGGCCCAGGTGCTTGACCACCTGCAGCGGAAACTCGCTGGCCTCGTCCCACTTCATGACGTTGGGCGCAATCTCCCGCGCCGCAAACTCGCGGATCTCCTTCCGCAACTGCTGCTGGTCCTCGGTCAGGCGAAACGAGTGGGCAGGGGATTCGCCGCGGAGGCCGCGGTCAAGCGAAGCAGTGCTCATGGTGAAGGCTCCACGGCGGTACGATTGGAAAACCTTCTAGCCTATCACGCCGGACGGCGGTGTCGCGCTTGGGGTCCGTCGGTAGTGGATCAGTCTTCAGATTAGGGCATGCCCCGCTGTGCGGTGTCATCCTCAGCGAAGTCGACGGGTCTGCTTCTCGCTCGCAACCTGTTGAGCATCGCGCTAGCAGCGCTCCCGGTACGCCTCGTACTGCGCCAGAATGAAGCTGTCGGTCATGCCCGCGATGTAATCCGCGACCGTGCGCGGCACGCCCTCCTGCTCAAGCGACGCGGCGCAGCCAATCGGAAGCAGGGATGGGTCGGCCGTCCAGCACTCGAACAGCGCCGCGATCACCGTGGCCGCCTGGGCATGGTGCTGCGCCACGGCGTCGCTGTTGTACAGGTGGGTGGAGAGATAGTCTTTCGCTTCGCGGCGCATCTGCTCCATCTGCGGAGAGAAGCGGGCCAGCCGCTCCGGCGCGTGCCGGATGGCGGCCAGCGACGTAAAGCCGCCGCCCTCCACTCGCTCTCGCGTCTCCGCGATCAGGTCGCTGGTCAGCGCATCGAGCACCCGCTTCAGGGTCTCGCTCACCATGCGGTGCTGCATCCCGCTGGCCTCGGCGTCGCCATGCGTCTGCGCGGCCTTCGCATACGACTCCTCGACCAGCGCCACATGCCCGCGCACGTGCTCGAAGTGCAGCAAGCCGGACTCGATGCCATCGTCGAAGTCCGCCGTCAGATAGGCGATCTCGTCCGCCAGGTCGATCAACTGCGCTTCAAGCGGCGGCCGTTCATCGAGCAGATACGCCTCCAGCTCGGGATACTCCGCAGCCCCATAATCGCGGGAATGCTTGATGATGCCCTCGCGCACGCCGAGCGTGAGATTGAGTCCGAGGAAGCCCGCGTAGCGCTGCTCGAAGAAGGTCACGATACGCAGCGCGTGCAGGTTGTGATCGAAGCGCAAACCGTGGCGGCGCATGGCATCGTCAAGCGCCCGCTCGCCCGCGTGCCCGAAGGGCGGATGGCCGATGTCATGCACCAGCGCCAACGCTTCCGTCAGCTCCTCGTTGAGGCCGAGCGCCGTCGCAATGGTGCGCGAGAGCTGCGCCACCTCCATGGTGTGGGTCAGACGGCTGCGATAGTGGTCCGACGCGCCCTGGGTAAAGACCTGCGTCTTGCCGGCGAGCCGGCGGAAAGCCCGCGAGTGAATAATGCGCGCGCGGTCGCGCTGAAACGGCCCGCGATAGGGATGCGGAGCCTCCCGGTGCTCGCGCGCGGCCAGGGGTTCCTGCGGCCCGTTCCCCACCGCGCACGCTGGCGGCAGCTTCAGAAACGTCACCGTCTCCGTCACACTCAGCGGTTGGTCTCTCCGCCGCCGGATTGTTTGGCCAGCTTCACCTTCGCGCTTTCGAGCTTCTTCTGCACCTTGCTCACGTCGTTCGGATCGGCATCCGCCGGCACCGTCCTGGCGTACTGCGCCAGCGATTGGTCCCACTGGCTCACGGCCAGCTTCAGCCGCCCGGTCTTCTCGTAAAGCTCGCCCAGATGGTCATGTACCGTGGGATCGGTTGAGACCCGCTCGCTGGCCTTGCGCAGATTCTCCTCCGCCAGCGGGTACTGCCCCAGCTTGAAGTAGACCCAGCCGAGCGAGTCCAGATAGGCGTAGTTCTGCGGATCCAACTGCACCGCCTTCTGCACGAACTGGAGCGCCTCGTCCAGCTTGACCCCACGGTCTGCCAGCATGTAGCCAAGGTAGTTCAGGGTCATGCTGTTGTTCGGATCCATCTCCAGGATCTTGCGGAACTGCTCTTCCGCCGCATCGTAGTGTTTCTGCCGCTCGTCCAGCGCGCCACGCAGGAAGTAGGTGTAGATCTTGTCATCCTGCCGCGAAGGCAGCGCCTCGGCCTTGTCGATCGCCTCATTGGCGTCTTTCCAGCGCCGCAGCCGGGTGTCGATCTGCGCGATCGCGAGATACACCTCGCGGTCCTCCGGAGCGCCGGTGAGCATGGACTGCGCCAGCCGCAGACCTTCGTCCGCCTGGCCCGTATCCGCCATCTGGCCGGCCAGCATCAGTTGCACGCCGCGGTCCTTGGGCAGCGCCTTCGCTGCCTCCTGCGCGACCGCTGTCGCCTTCCCGTACTCCTTGGCGTCGCGATAGGTGTCCACTTCGCCCTGGTATCCACGCTCGGCGTAGTCCCCACCCAGGGCGATCATCTGCTTATAGACGTCCACCGCCTCCGCGGACCGGTTTTGCTCGCGGTACACGTTCGCCAGCCGGTCGAGGAAGATCGAGCGGTTGCTCTTCTCGCCGTCAGAGTATTTGCCGTCCGCCTTGGTGGTCTGCTGCACCAGCTTGTTCAGGATGGTGGCCGCATCGTCATAGCGGCCGAGCGAATCGTCGATCAGCGCCTCGTTGAAGCTGATCTCGAGCGAGTCACTCACCAGCGCCTTGGCCTTCTTAAGAGTGCTCAGCGCCTGTTCATAGTGGCCCTGCCGCCTCTCGATCTCCGAGAGCTTGGAGTAGGCCTGCGCGTCCTGCGGGTCGGCGGCGGAGATGTCCTTGTAGGCCTTGCCCGCGGCGTCCAACTGGTTATCGTTGAGCAGGGCCAGGGCCAGCCCGCGCTCCGCATCCAGATTCTCCGGCTCCAGATCGACCGCCTGCCGATAGGCGGCGATCGCGTTCTTGTTGTCCTTCACCTGGTCGTAGCTCGCGCCCAGGGCGAAATCCAGCTTGGCCGTGCGGTCCTCGTCGGGGACGGCCTTCAGCGTGGCAATGGCGCGCTGCATGTCGCCGCCCTCGCTGTAGAGCCGCGCCAGGTTCAGCACGACCTCTTCGGAGTTGGGATCGATCTTCTGCGCCGCTTCGAACTGCTCCCGCGCCCGCTGTGAGTCGTGGTTCAGCGTGTAGAGCTGGCCCAGCAGCAGATGGTTCTCGATATCGCTCGGTTCCAGCGCGATGATCTTCGAGTATTCGGCGATGGCCAGTTGCAACACCTGTTCGGACGCGCCATTCTGCGTGTCCCCCAGCGAGCGCAGGTAGATGCGGCCGAGCAGCTTGTGCGCCTGCAGGTTGTCGGGGTCCTTCTTCAGGATGTCCTGCGCGGTGACGATGGCGTCCTTGACCCTGCCGGTGCGGAAGTAGAGCTCGGCCAGTCCATTGTTCAGGAAGGGCGAAGCAGGATCGGCATTCAGCGCGGCCTTGTACTCCTCGACCGCGCGCGCCGCATAATCCTGCCGGCCGGAATTGACCGCCTGGTCTTCATACATATGCGCGAGGCCGAAATTGAAGTAGGCATTGCCGCGATCGGTTGTACCCGCCGCCGCCGTGCCTGCCGCCGGTGCGCCCTTCTGGGACGTCGCCGTCTTCGCGTCTTTGGCGCTGGCCGAAGCGGCAGGAGCCGCGCTCTGCGCCAGCGCGGTGCTACCCGCGAGCAGCAGAACCGCGAACGCCAGCGCTGGCTTGCGCGCGTGCCTCCCTCCGGCTGAAGGACGAAGGGGGCAGGCCAGGGAGCGGGGTAGGGAATAAGACTGTGCGTTGCTGCGCTTCATGCGACGTCTGCCACCGGTAACCGACCGGCCTTTCCTGCTGCCAATGCCTGCTCAAACCAGCCCTCGCGGCGTCTGAGGTGGCAGGCTCTACACTTGGACGATTGTAACCTTCGCGTAGATGCGCTGCTCTGCACAAATGTGCCCAGTGCTACCCGAGCGGGGACGGAGCCGCTTACGGGCAGGTCGGGCCGGGAAGGTACTTCGGTGCTCTGTTTACTTTCCGCTTGGACGCCGCGGTCTACCGGTCACCCTGCTCATCCATGACGGAAGTGTCGCATCCCCGTCAACACCATCGCGATGCCCAGCCGGTCCGCCGCCGCGATCACCTCATCATCCCGCACCGATCCGCCGGGCTGGATGACCGCCGTCGCTCCTGCTTCGGCGACCGCCTCCAGTCCATCGGGGAAGGGAAAGAATGCATCGGAGGCAGCCACCGATCCATGCAACGGCAGGATGGCTTTCATAGCGCCAAAACGCGCTGCATCCACTCGGCTCATCTGCCCCGCGCCCACGCCAATGGTCTGCCCATCCCGTGCATAGACGATGGCGTTCGACTTCACGTGTCTCGCCACGCGCCAGGCAAAGAGCAGGTCGCACACCTGGTCCGGTGTGGGCGCGCGCTGGGTCACCACCCGCAGGCCGGCCTCGGTCACCATTGCGGTGTCCGCATCCTGCAACAGCATGCCTCCGGAAACCTGTTTAACCACGCGCTCGGGCGCTGCCGCCGTCACCTCCACCAGGCGCAGGTTCTTCTTGGCGGCGAAGCGCGCCTTTGCCCCTTCGCTGAAGGAGGGCGCTGCAATGGCCTCGACGAACAGCTTGGCCATCTCTTCCGCCGCCGCTTCGTCGATCTCCCGATTGGCCCCGATCACCGCTCCGAAGGCAGAGACGGGGTCCGCAGCCAGCGCCTTCACGTACGCTTCGCGGATTGACTCGCCAGTGGCCGCTCCGCAGGGATTGGTGTGCTTGATGATGGCCACCGCGGTTTGCTCGAACTCCTGCGCCAACTGCCAGCAGGCGTCCAGGTCCACCAGGTTGTTGTAGCTCAGTTCCTTCCCCTGCAACTGCTGTGCGCCGGCCACGCCCTTGCCGCTGCCGTCTACGTAGAGGGCCGCGCGCTGGTGCGGGTTCTCCCCATAGCGCAGCGGACTCGCCAGCCGGTAGTCCAGATGAAGAGAAGCAGGGAACTCGGCATCGGATGGAGATGCCTGGAATTGCCCGTCCCGCTCGCCCAGCGTGCCCAGCGTGCCGGCGATGGCCGTGTCATAAGCCGCGGTCAGCGCGAACGCCTGCTGCGCCAGATTCCAGCGGGTCTGCCGGCTCAGGCGGCCATCGTGCGACGCCATCTCTTCCTGCAGCCGCACGTACTCGTCCGGCGAGGTCACGATGGCTACATCCTCGAAGTTCTTTGCCGCCGAGCGCACCATCGATGGGCCGCCGATGTCGATGTTCTCGATGATCTCGGCAAACGAGACTCCTGCCTTGGCCGCGGTCTTCTCGAAAGCGTAGAGATTCACCACCACCATATCGATGGCCGGGATCTCGTGCTCCGCCACCGCTGCCTGGTGCTCGGCATTGCCGCGGATGTGCAGAATGCCGCCGTGCACCTTGGGGTGCAGCGTCTTTACCCGCCCGTCGAGCATCTCCGGAAAGCCGGTGAGGTCGGCGATATCGCGAACCTCAAGACCGGCTTCGCGCAGCGCGCGCGCCGTGCCCCCGGTGGATACCAGTTCCACATCATGCGCCGCCAGGCCTCGCGCCAACTCTACCAGCCCGCGTTTGTCGGTCACGCTCAACAGGGCCCGCCGTACCTGCTTCCATCCGTCCAAGGCACTCTCCTCTTCGTCAGCCATCGCTCTGCTGTACCCATTCATTCTGACAGCAAGCCCGCTTTGGCTGGAAGCGGACGTTCGGCACCATTGAACAGCGCCGTTTTTGCGCGAAGCGCGTCCGCCCGGACGGCAGGTCCCTGTTAGCCTTATTGGATGGATTCACAGTGGCAGGCATCCTTTACGCGCTCGGGATTTCGCGGCCCCACGCCCGAGCCGGAGATACTGCCACCCGGTGCGCCGGACCCTGCTCCCACCTACACCTATCGGCAGCAGATTCCGCAGCCGCCGCCCGTGGGCGATCGTCCGCGGCGTCGCAGCGGATGGGCCTCCGCGCCCGCCACCTACGTCCTCTGCGGCATCAACATCGCCGTCTATCTGCTCATGGTGTTGAACGGGGTTTCGGCCACCGCACCCAATGGACTCGACCTGGTGCATTGGGGCGCGAACTACGGCGGCGCCGTGCTGGTTTATGGCGAGTGGTGGCGTCTGCTGACCGCCACCTTCGTTCACGTCGGCATTATTCACCTCGCGACCAATATGTGGTGCTTGTGGAACCTGGGGCTGTTAGGAGAGCCGCTGCTCGGTCCCGTTGGTGTTCTCTGCACCTATCTGCTGACCGGCATCGCCGGCAATCTGCTCAGCGTGGGCGTCCATCCGCAGATTGTCGGTGCGGGCGCTTCGGGCGCGGTCTTTGGCCTGGCCGGCGTGCTCATCCTGCTGCTGGGCTCGCCCGTGCTTCCGGTGCCCAAGCCGGAGATTCAGCGCTTGCGACGCAGCGTCATCTACTTCGCCGTCTTCAACTTCGTCATCGGCGGCTCCACCTGGTTCTTCCATACCTCGATCCAGATCGACAACATGGCCCACCTGGGCGGCTTCCTCAGCGGATTAGTGCTGGGCGTCTTCCTGGTACCCCGCGTCGGCTCCAGACGAGCGACCTACATCAAGCGGCAGTGGATCGCCTACGGTGGCATGCTGCTGGCCATCCTGCTCGGCGCTCGCTTCATCGCCAGCTTCCGCCACTAGACCCGGCGACGGCCGCCTATATTAGCGCAGACTCTCGATCATCAGAATCGCGCTCTGCGGGTCCGATTGCGTATAGAAGATCGATCGCCCATCCGCGGATGCGCTCAGACTCGGCTGCCAGGCGCTGGGGTATTTCTCCAGCGGCAGAACGGGGACGACGCGACGGCTGGCGAAGCTGTAAAAGTCGATCATCGGACGGGGATCGGCCTCCGCATCCAGAAAATACAGCCCCGCGTCGGTGACCGCCACATGGCCCCAGTACCCCACCTGGGGCTTGCCCTCGAGCACCAGGGTCTCCTCGCCGCCTGCGGCAGGCATGCTCCACAGGCCTGCCTCTCCGAACTTCGAGTAGTAGATGGTCCTGCCGTCCGGCGAAGCCCATCCCGCGAAGCCGCCCTTTATGGTGAGCTGCTTCTCCGTCCCGGTCTCCAGCGCATGCTCCCAGAGCTGCCACTCTCCCGTCCGCCGCGATGCGAAGTAGATGGATCTGCCGTCGTTTGACCAGCTCGGCACGACATTCTCGTAAGCGCCGGAGGTGACGGCATGCAGGTTTCTGCCCTCCGCATCGATCACATAGACCTGGCCGTAGTCCCGCGGATGGCAATCGAACGCGATCCATCGGCCGTCGCGCGACCAGCGCGGCGAGCCGGCGAAACGCCCCAGCGACGTAAGCTGCACCGGATTTCTGCCATCCGCACTGTTGATCCAGATCTCATTGCTTCCGGTTCGCTCAGATTCAAGTGCGATGCGGCTGCCATCCGGTGTGGGCTGGGCCTCATCGTCCCGGTACTGGGACGAGATGATCCTGTTCCGGCCAGTTACCCGGCCGCCGGGGTCAGCCAGGTCCGCACGCCAGATCGCCGGCGCCTCGCCGCCCGGATCGGCATAGGCAAACCGGGCGCCATCCCGGGTAAAGCTACCCACGCCGGGGTAGATCGTCTCCGGCTCCACTGGTCCGCCATGGGCCGCCACCCTCCAGGGACGGGGGAGCATGCCACGGTTGGAAATGAAGGTGATCGAGCGCCCGTCCGGCGTCCACATCAGGTCATAGATACCGCTATGCTCGGACGTCAGCCGCTGCGGCGCGCCTCCGGCCAGGCTGACCGTATACACCTCGCGCACCTCGCCGGAGGTCATCCGGGTAAACGCGACTGTCTTTTCGTCGGGGGAGAGTGACTCGGACACGTCATCCGCATTCCTGGGCGCCGTCAGGCAGCGCTTCTTGCCGGTGCTGAGCGAAAGCAGCACAACACCGTGTGCAACCGGCGAGCCGCACCAGTCGATCAGCAACATGGATGCACCGTCGCGCGTCCAGATCGGTCTTCCCGCCTCACCCCAGTTGCACGCCGCGCTGGTCAGCCGGCGCTCCGGGCCGCCCAGGGCCTCGACAACATAGACCCCGTCCTGTTTGCCGTCACAACGGGTGAATGCGATATGCCGGCCGTCCGGGGACCATTGCGGATTTCCCAGGAATCCACTTCCGTTGTGCGTCAACCGCAGCGGCGTCGCATCTCCCACCAGTTGCACGTAGACGTCGTCTCTTCTGCCCTCCTCGCCGTCCCACAAGAATGCGATCTGGCGCCCGTCCGGCGAAAACGCCGGACTCCTCGCATTTCCGGAGACGGTGGTAAGTGGTGTCAGGCGCTGGTTGGCCGAGAGGGCATGACCCCGAAGAGGACGGTGGATCGCAGGCGCATGCGGCCGGATCCATGTGCCCGCGCCTACCGACGCTACGATCAGCAGCAAGAGCAGCACGGTCTTGCGGGAGAGTAGCTCCCAGCGCCTTTCCGGGCGAGGCAATACCGCAGGTTCCTCCTCCGTCGCGATCAATGCCGCCGCCATCAAGGTTGCTGCTTCCGCAGCCGCCGCTTGATTGCTCTGCACCTGCAGCATCATTTCCTGGTGCTGCATCTGCAGTACGTTAACTGGCGCGATCTCAGCCGGCGATGCCTCGGGAGCCGGGGATGCCTCTGGCGGAGGGTCTGCCGGATGTTCTGCCAGCCGCGTGACCGGCGCGATGAAGCGATAGCCCTTCTTAGGGATGGTCTCAATGTAGACCGGCTTGTCCGCCGAGTCTCCCAGCGTCTCGCGCAGCTTCATCACCGCGGTATTCAGGCTGTGGTCGAAGTCGACAAAGGTATTCGCGGGCCAGAGATGCTGGCGCAGTTGATCGCGGGTGACCATGCGCCCGGAATGTTCCAAAAGAAAGAGCAGGATGCGGGTGGGCTGTTCCCGCAGCCGGATGGGCACGCCATTCCGGCGCAGTTCCCCACTGTAGGCCTGGATCTCGAAGACTCCGAAGCGCCAGATGGGGGACGCGTTGACCGTCATGCCCATGGCAAGTGTTCCTTTGGGCTGGGCGAATTTTAGCACCGGCGGTCTCAGCTATCCGCAGCCGCGGCGTATTCCCGTTCTCACAGAAGTCTCTAACGAATTCTGCAGCAGAGACTTACACGAGGATAAGTATTTGACCCACGATTTACCTCGCGTGCATTGAGCCCGCGCCGCCCTTTGGCGCACATTCCTTGCAATCGCAGGCGGCCAACTGAGATTGAGCACGCAGGCGCAATCAAGGAGGTTTCACCATGTCGCGTATTCTTGGCACTATCGTCCGCTCGCTTCTGGCGCTCCCGCTGATCGCGGGTCTGCTGGCCGTCGCACCTGCAGCTCACGCTCAGACTGCCGCCACCACCGTCAACGTTCCCTTTGCTTTTTCCGCCAACAACTACGATTTGCCGGCGGGTACGTACCAGGTCAACGTCATGTCCGACCAGTTTCTGGCCTTCCGCAATCTGACCACGGGCAAGGTTCATTGCCTGATGGTGCGTCCGGACTGGTCTGTAGATGCTCCGTCGCAGGGCCGTCTTCTCTTCCACCGCTATGGCAGCCACAACTACCTGGCGAAGGTCTCCATCGCTGGCCGGGGTGGGGAGAGCGACTTGAACAAGAGCCGTGCCGAGCGGCGGATACTCGCGTCCAAGGGCGAGGCGAAGGACGTGGCCAGCTACCAGAGCCCGGCTTACACGCCCGTCTCGGAGGTCGAAGTGGCTCTCAATGCTCCCGGGCGTTAGAGCAACTGACAACGGCGGCCGGTCGCGCGGGGGGCGCGACCGGCCATCGTTTTGCCCATACGATCCGCAGATACAGATCGATTCGGACCTGGATCGATTCGGGCCCCTCTCCATCCGCACCTTTACCGTTGTAATCCGACGCTGTCGCAACTGGACGGCGGGACGCCCGTTCCGGCCTTCAGTTAGCGCACAGCAGTCGTGGCAAACTTCTTGACCATCGCCAGGAGCAGCTTGCGGTCGCTGTCGTTCAGGTTGGTGGCGTAGCGGCGGATCTGCGTCAGGAAGCGCAGTTCCTCGTCCGTCAGCTTCTGGGTATTCATCTCCCGCCCCAGCGAGTCCTCAGCGAAAAACTGCGCGAGCGGCAGATCGAGCGCTCCGGCAATCTTGGCCAGAGTGTCGAGCGAAGGCACCGTATGGCCGTTTTCCACCCGTGAGAGGTAGCACCGTAGCAGGCCGGTGCGTTTTTCAATATCGCCCTGTGACATTCCTTTTTGCAGCCGATGGCCGCGAATCGTCGTTCCGATCTGCATCATCTGTGCCTGGCACCTCGTCTCACCCCTGCCGCTCGATCGCGGTGAGGTGTTGTCTTGTTAGCTGCATAGTTAACACGCGACAAATGCGACTAGCAAGAATATTTTTCGTGTAACCCCTGAATTTTTGTCAAGGTACGACCTAAGTGCCCTGGTGCCTTCACCGAAAGTCGGAGAGAGTCTGCATCTTCCGTAACGTTTACTCTCTGGTACCGCCCAGCGTACTAGCAAAGAAGTTAACTGAGCGGCGCCCGGCATCTTCGGCGTCCTGCTGCCGGTACCCGGTCTTATTGTCCGGATTCTCAAAGGCATGCCCTGCGTCCGGGTAGATCTTCACATCCGCCTGCTTCCCCATCTTCCGGAGCGCGGCAGCGAACGCGTCCACACTCGCCGGGGAAATGCCTTTATCCTGGCCGCCGAAATTGCCCAGGACCGCTGCATGGATCTGTGCGAGGGACGCGGGATCGGTCGGCAGCGCCCCGTAGTTGATCGAGACGGCCCGCAGGTTGGGATCGGCTACCGCCAGTTGTGCCGCGTAGCCTCCGCCCATGCACCAGCCGATAGCCCCGATCCGCTGCGCGTCCACGTCCTTGCGCCCGCTCAGGTACGCCGCCGCCGCCGTCAGGTCCCGCACCCCGCGGTCCTGCGGCAGCCCGCGCATCAACTCGTGGGCTGTCTCCGGATCGCGGGCCACCTGCCCGCGATAGAGGTCCACCGCCAGGGCGACGTAACCGTGGCTGGCGAGCAGTTCCGCCTGTTGCTTGATCCAATCGTTCAGCCCCCACCACTCGTGGATGACGATGATGGCCGGGTGCTTCCCGCTGGCCGCTTTGGCCGCCGGGAGGTAGAGCAGCCCTTTCACGGTCTCGTCGCCGCTCTTGAAGCTCACGGACTGAGGCGCCGTGGCCGCACCCGCGCTCGGCGGTAGAAAGGCCAGAAGACTCAACAGCATCCCCAGCAGCAAGCCTGCGGCCAGCCGTGGCATCGCCCTATGCCCCTTTGCTTGTAACGTTTCCTGAGTCAAATTGCACCTCCGCACCGACGCTGAAGTATGGCGCACCGATCACATCGCAGGCAAGGCAAGGGGAGAGCTCCCTCGGCTCGTTTCCCGTGCGCGGCGGCCTGGTACGTCGAGGCTGCGATGCGGCAGGAATAACGATTCTCCATGGCGGGCGCATCTCGCGGACGAGGGTTCCGCATCGGAGTAGTGGCGCAGTCTGCGCGTGCCCTGGGGAGCGTGTGTTCAGAATTCAGCTTGAAGAGCGGGGACGGACGGCGGCACAGATCGCCGGCGTCGTGTATGAAGAACTCTTCCGCACGCGGGCCTTTACCGTGTCGGCGGCCATGGCCTTCTATTTCCTTTTATCGCTCGTGCCCCTGCTGGCAATCATCTCTGCGCTGCTCGCCTATCTGCCCATCCCGCACCTCTTCGACCAGTTGCTCGATCTCCTCGCGAGCTTCGTTCCGCCGGATTCCATGCATATGGTCGAGACCATCCTCGCCAGCATCCTCACGCCCCACCACGGCGGTTTGCTCTCTCTCGGCATCCTGGGCTATCTGTGGTCGGCTACCGGCGGCTTCGCATCCTGCATTGAAGCGCTCAACATCGCCTATGACGTCATCAAGGAGCGCAGTTGGTGGCGGGATCGCGTGCAGGCGCTGCTGCTAACGCTGACCACCGGAGGCCTTAGCCTGGTCGCGCTCTTCTGCGTCATCGCCGGCCCGCACTTCGGCCACTTTATGGCGGAACTCTTTCCGGTACCCCAGGCATTTGCGGATCTGTGGCCGTTCCTCCGCCTGATTGCGATTTTCCTGGCCAGCGTGGTCGCCATTGAATTGCTCTACTACTTCGGCCCCAACCGCAAGCAGCGCTTCGTCTCTACGCTCCCCGGAGCAATCGTCGCCATGCTGGGCTTCTTCGCCGCCTCGGTGCTCATGAGCTTCTACTTTGACCACTTCTCCAACTACAACGCGACCTACGGCTCCATGGGCGCGGTTATCATGCTGATGCTGTGGTTCTACGTCCTCGCGCTGTTCATCCTGATCGGAGCGGAGCTCAACGCCGAGATGGCGAAGCGCCGCCAGTTCCGCCGCTTCCGCCACGACAAGCGCAACCCTTTCGATCGGCCCATGCCCGGCGTTCCCGCAGCGTGAGAAAGGTAGCTTCCAGCTTCCAGCTACTAGTTTCCAGCCATAACGAGATGCGCCAGTGGCTCGGCAATCCGGAGACAATTGCTTTGAACGTGCGTCCGTTCGCAGACATCGCATTCCTGGGGTTCATGGGATCATCCCCGAAGTGAGGCCGCAGATCTTTACACGCCAGACTTGCCAGCCGAAGCGGTCCGTTCGTTAGCCCATGGGCAAAGAATCCAGCTTCGGGCGGAGAGGTTCGCAATGCACTGTGCTGGCGCTTGCTGCCTTATGCAGTAGCGTGCTGGCCGCGGCCCAAATGCAACAACCGAAGCCGGAGGACCCGGAGGACGAAAAGAGAATAGGGCTCTGGTTTGACCAGGGAATCTCCGCTGCCCTTTCGGGTAACAGATCTCTCGAAGTTGAATTCTATGATCGGTTCGACGACGGTGCGTCGAATCTGTTCGAATATTTCGTCCAGGCCGGCGTTGCCTTACGTCCGAGGTCCTGGCTCACGCTGATACCCGTTTACCGCTATCAGCGCTTCCCGGGCAACCCGGCCATTGCTTACGAGAACCGGCTGCAGTTCAACACCACTCTAAGTACAGCCCGAGGTCCATGGCGGTATAGCCTTCGCACTCTCATCGAAGGGCGATTTCCTGACGATCGCGAGGCTTCCGCGCGCTTCCGATTTCGCCCTGGCGTTGACTACACCGTAGCGCTGCGCACGAAGTGGCGTCCGACCGTGGTGGTGAACAATGAGTTCTTCATCGTTCCCTGGTCCAATCCTTTCGCGAATGGCGGCAGCAGCTACACCCAGAACCGCTTCCAGATCGGAGCCCGGTTGCCCATCTCTGATTTACTTTCCGCCCGACCTTACTACATGTTGCAATCCGTTAACCTGCCAACTGGCTGGGATGTCAACGAAATCGTCGGTATCTCACTTGCATTAAAGATCCCGCGCAAGGCCCGGTGAAACCCGACCATTCGGAATCACTCGTTGTGCCGGACCGTCAAAGGCGGGCCTGTTCGTGCTGACTGCCTTCACTGCGTGATTCACGATGTTTCCCAACGTGACTACTCCGTGGCTAGTAGCAGAGGCTAGCAGCTAGAAGCCGCTCCTCAGCCCATGTACATGCCGCCGTTCACGTCCAGCACGTGGCCGGTGATGTAGCCGGCCTGCTCGGAGGCCAGGAACGCCACCGCATGCGCCACCTCCACGTCCGTGCCCGGCCGCTGCATAGGGACCACGGAGAGCATCGCGCCGCGCTGTTTCTCGTCCAGCACCGCCGTCATCGCGGTCTCGATCAGCCCCGGAGCAACCGCGTTGGCAGTGATGTTCCGCGAGGCCACCTCGCGCGCCAGCGATTTTGTGAAGCCGATCAGCGCCGCCTTGCTGGCGGCATAGTTTGCCTGGCCGGCCTGCCCGGTCTCCGCCACCACGCTGGCGATGTTGATGATCCTGCCCCAGCGGCCTTTGATCATCGAGCCGACCAGCGCCTGCGTCAGCAGAAACGCTCCCGTCAGGTTGGTGGTCAGCACGCCGTCCCAATCCGCGCGGCGCATCCGCAGCAGCAGCCCGTCCTTGGTGATGCCGGCGTTGTTCACCAGAATCTCCACCGCGCCGAAATGGATCAGCGCCGCCTTGGCCGCGGCCTTGATCGAGGCCTCGTCCGCCATATCCAACACAAACACCTCGGCTGTCCCGCCCGCGGCGGAGATCTCTTCCGCCACCGCGCGCAGCTTCTCTTCATTGCGCGCGGCCACCGCCACCCGCGCTCCGCGACCCGCCAACTCCAGCGCGCACGCTCGCCCGATTCCCTGGGAAGCGCCCGTCACCAGCGCCGCCTTACCTTCCAAGTCTTTCATTCAGTAATCCTTATAAATATTTGATTTCATGAGATTAAAGCGGCTCGGCGCTCAACGCGGGCCGGGCCCGCAGCGCCTTCAGCGCGCGCGTCGGCTCCAGAGACCAGAGATACACCACCAGCTCACGCGCGTAGAACAACAGCGGTGGCGTATCCGGCAGGTGCAGCCCATGCGCCGCCGGAAGGTCGTTGGCCTGGAACTCCGCCTCCGCTGCTTCGAGCGGCCAGGGAACGTGGTGGATGTCCCCCTGCAGAAGCCGGCCCTTTTTGCCGTTGGTGTACAGCCGGTAGCGTTCGGTAAGGAAGTACTCGATGGTACCGGGCGTGCTCTGGGCCAGCGCCCGCGTCGGCCCCAGGCTACGGTACTCGGCGCAGAAGCGCACCGGACGCTTGGTCAGGTGACGCTCGCTCTCATACACAAAGCGTCCGCCCTCACGCTCCCGCAGGTCCATATGCGACCAGTAGTAGGGCAGATGAAAGAAGAGGCGCGCGATCGAGACCGCCAGCGGGTTTGCCGCGTCGAGCGAAAAGAAGTACACCCCCGCCAGGTTCGTCCCCTCCTCGCGCACATAGGTGCGCAGGTTCAGCTCAGGGAAGCGGTTGGCGCCGGGTACGCTGGGGACACCGTGCATGCGCACGCGATCCATCCAGAAGGGAACCACGCCCAGCCACGCCGACCCGTCGAAGGTGTCCACCGCCAGTCCTTCGGGCAGCAGCGGCGCAATCTTTGCCGCGGGAAGGGGCCAATGGGCGAAGAGCAGGTCGTTCCAGCGCTGCGTCATCGTCCAGGGGCGCTTGGGCAATGGCCACGGGCGATGCTTTACCGTCGCCAAGACATCCTGCACGTTGTTTGGAAGCGGTTTCATAGTAAGCTCTTGCGGCTTCGGCGGATGCTCCGAGGCCCGCTTCTATGGCAGGTCTCACCCGCGACACAGTCCATGTCCGGTCGATGAGACTGCTTCCAGGACCCCAGCTCAGAGGCGCCTCGCGCCCCCGCATCGCACCCCTGCATCGGACCTAAGACTAGCGAAGGACGCCCGCGGAGGCAATGCTGCGATCGCTGACGCCGTGCTTTCCCAAGGGAACCACTCTATTCCTTGTTTGGCTTATCGGGTGGGCGAAAAGGAGGCCCATGCGCGCTTGGAAAGAGTCGGCAGAAAGGGTTTCAGCATCGGCTGTAAGGGCCGCTTTCCTAGGGTGGGTTTCGTGCGAAGCGCGTTCGTTTGGCACCAGGTCCGGGCCACAATGACAGCTCGCGGGTATGCTGTATGGACATATGCCCGCGCCGCCCTCCGCCCTAGCTCCCGCCGCCGCCACTCGGTCGCACGAGCGTCCGCGCAACCAGACCGAGGTCTTTGCCGTGCACGGCGCGGATCCCGAGGTGTTGGCCTACGCCATGGCCAAGTACTCCCGGTCCGCGCTTTCGATGAAGGAGTCTCTGCGCGAGATCGGCAGCCAGCGCGCCGAGCAGTTCCTCAACACCTTCTACTTCCAGTACGGCCATCGCTCCATCGCCGACCTGGCCCACGTGGCCTTCGCCATCGAACGCCTCTCACTACTGGCGGCCATCGTGCTGGTCGACGAGCAGCGATGGGACGGCCAGGAACGCTCCACTCGCTATCAGAACTTTCAGCAGAGCGGCTGGTACCTGCCCGAGTTTGGCGAGGGCCATACTGCCGAGCAAACCTACACGCGCACCATCGAGACGCTGTTCACGGCCTATCACGAGGTCAGCGAAGGCGTCTTCGCCTCCATGCGTGAGCGCACCCCGAAGCCCGAGGAGATGAAGCAGGAGAGCTTCGAGCGCACCCTGCGCGCCCGCGCCTTCGACGTCGCCCGCTACCTGCTGCCGCTGGCCGCCAACACCTCGCTGGGACAGATCGTGAACGCCCGTACGCTCGAGACCCAGGTGTCGCGGCTGCTCTCCGATCCGCGCGCGGAGATACGCGAACTGGGCGAACGCTTGCGCGCCGCCGCGACCGGCGCTGCCTGGGATGTGCACGCCGAGGAAACGACCGAGCTCTACGCCGAGCTGCGCGGTATCAACCAGGAGCTCGCCACTCGCGCGGAATCTCTGCTGGGCCGCGAGGTCAAGGTGGCGCCCACGCTGGTCAAGTACGCTTCGCCCAATGTCTACCAGATGGAGACACGCAGCGAGCTGGCGCACGCGGCCGCCGAGTTGATGGGCGGAGCGCCGACCGCGCAGGCGCCGGTGGTCGATCTGGTGGAGCGTACGGTGGGCCGGGGAACCGAACCGCTCGAGGTGGAGATCGCCGCCACCCTGCTCTACGGCGCGTGCCACTATCCCTATCGCCAGGTGCGCGATCGCGTGGCCGCGCTTTCCACCAAGCAACGCGGAGAGATCCTCGATCTTGGAGTTCACAATCGCGGCAAGCATGACGAATTGATGCGCGAATTCTCCGCCGGGCAGGCGCTGCGCTTCGACATCCTCATGGATATCGGCGGCTTCCGCGACATGCACCGCCACCGCCGCTGCGTGCAGGTGATGCAGGGTTTTACCGCCGCGCACGGCTTCGAAACGCCGGATGGGCTGCGCCAGGCGGGGATGACCGGCGTCTACGAGCAGGCCACCCAAGCCGCGCATGAGGCGTTTCATGCGCTTGCCGCGAGCGATGCTTCGGAGGCCGCCTACACCGCGCAGTATGTGCTACCGCTGGGCACCCGCTGCCGCGCGCTCTTCAAGATGGACTTCGCCGAGGCGCTCTACATCGCGGAGTTGCGCTCCGCCCCGCAGGGACACTTCTCCTATCGCCGCGTCGCCTGGGAGATGTACGAAGCGGTGAAACGCCAGCACCCTCAGCTCGCCCGCTACTTCCGCATCAGGAACGTGAACGAACACGTGGACCTGCTCAAGCGCTAGGCGCGCTCGCTCAGGATGACGATGCAGATCGCTCTCTCGCGAAGTCAGCGGCTCGCGCAGACGAGCGCCATTTGCGTGGGAGACGTTTCGAACCATCGGGTGTTTAATGTTCGCAGCGGGGTGAGTGTATGCCGTCCGCCTCTCCTGAATCCCGGTTTGGACTGCGGCTGCTCGTTTCAACCATCGCACTCGCGGCCGCATTGGCCTTGACCGGGTGTGGAAGCTCCAAATCATCGCAGACTGAGCAAACTCCGCCGCCCCAGGTTTCGTTGGGCGGCACAGTGGATGGTGTGGTGCTGAAGCATATGCAGCAATCCGGTGTACCGGGCGTGTCCGTTGCGCTCGCCAGGAACGGTACCGTGTTGTACGCCCGCGGATACGGCGTCACCAGCGTGGCGACTGAGCAGCCGACGCAGCCCGGCTTGATCTTCGAGATCGGGTCTATCACCAAGCAGTTCACCGCGGCGCTGATCATGAAGCTGCAGGAGCAGGGCAAGCTGCATGTCAACGACCCGCTCACCAACTATCTGCCCGAGTATGGCTTTCCCGCCGCCATCACCCTGCGCATGCTGCTGACGCACACATCCGGGCTGGCGGACTTCACGAACTTCCCCCAACTGGGCTCCTGGATACAGAACGGCGTCTCGGAAGCCACGGTGTTGACGGCCGTCAGCCAGGCGCCTTTGCAGTTCCCGCCGGGGACGCAATATGCCTACTCCAACAGCAATTTCTTTGCTCTTGGCACCATCATCGAAAGGCTCACCGGCCGGTCCTACGCCGCCACTCTCAATCAATACGTCCTGCAACCGCTTGGCCTGACCAACACGTATTACGCGCTGCCACCCGCAAACCTGTCGCCCACCGGCTATGCCAGCAATGGCGTTGGACTGGTGGCGGTTGCGCCGTGGGACCGCTCGGCCGCCTTTGCCGCCGGAGCCCTGAGCACCAACGTCTACGACCTGATTACCTGGGACAGTGCGCTGATGAATGGCAAAGTGGTGTCGCCGGCCTCGTTCCAAGCCATGACCACTTCAAATGGGTTCCTGACTCTTGACGGCTCCTCCTATGGCTTCGGCCTGGAGCTTGCCACGCTCAACCATCGTCCCGTCATGTGGCACTCCGGACAGATCGCCGGCTTCTATACGGAGAACGCGGTCTTCCTGGACGATGGCTTCGCAGTTGTTGTGCTCACGAACGATCAGGACGTGGACACCGATCCCCTGGTCGTGAACATCATCGACGCGGTCTGTACCTCCTCCCAGCTTGCGGCAAATTGCTGAGGCGTTGCGGTGCTGTCGCCGGTCGAGAATACGATGACGCATCGGGTGCACCGAGACTTGATCGCCGTGCCGTTTGAGCGCCCCTGCAACGAACGTCTGGCCGCTCTGCAACAGACGTAATCTCCACCGATCTTCGCCTATGCTTCGCCAGTGATATGATCGAGGAAATCGCGCAACAAGATGTTGTCCCTAACCACGAAATCCCTTTCTTCGCGCACGGCTGAGGGCTTCCGCGGCGCGGGTATGCGAACTGGAGAGACCTGTGGCTGATGACCGTTCCCGTGCAGTAGACCTGGCGCTTGCGCAGATAGAGAAGCAGTTCGGCAAAGGTTCCATCATGCGCCTCGGCAGCAAGGAGGCGATCGTTCCCATCTCGGTTGTCGGCACTGGATCGATCTCCTTCGACGCGGCACTCGGCGTGGGCGGCGTGCCTCGCGGACGGGTCATCGAGATCTTCGGGCCGGAGTCTTCGGGCAAGACCACGATCACGCTGCAGATCATTGCCGAAGCACAAAAACTCGGCGGCATGGCGGCGTTCGTGGACGCGGAGCATGCGCTCGATCCCGCCTACGCGCGCAAGCTGGGGGTCGATGTGGACAACCTGCTCATCTCTCAGCCCGACTACGGCGAGCAGGCTCTTGAAATCACCGAAGCCCTGGTCCGCTCCGGCGCCATCGACGTGCTGGTGGTCGATTCGGTGGCCGCCCTCGTGCCCAAGGCCGAGCTTGATGGCGAGATGGGCGATTCGCACATGGGCCTGCAGGCCCGGCTCATGTCGCAGGCGCTGCGCAAGCTCACCGGGACGGTATCGAAGTCGCGTACCTGCCTCATCTTCATCAATCAGATCCGCGAGAAGATCGGGGTGATGTTCGGCAATCCCGAAACCACGACCGGCGGCCGCGCGCTGAAGTTCTACTCCTCGGTACGCATCGATATCCGCCGTATCGCCGCGGTCAAAGAGGGCGATACCGTCGTTGGCTCACGCACCCGGGTCAAGATCGTCAAGAACAAGGTCGCGGCGCCCTTCCGTGAAGCCGAGTTCGACATCCTGTACGGCGAAGGCATCTCCCGCGAAGGCGACCTGCTGGACGTTGCTGTAGCGAATGGCGTGGTGGAGAAGTCCGGCGCCTGGTTCAGCTTCTCCGGCGAGCGAATTGGACAGGGCCGTGAAAATGTTCGCCAGTACCTGAAGGACAATCGCGACACCTACAACCGCATCCTCGAACAAGTACGCCGGAAGCTGGGAATCGGCGCCGTGAAGGAAGCCGAAGTGCCCGCTGTGCCGCTCAACGGCGCAGCCGCGGCGCAGGAGGCAGTACGCCCCTCCGGCCGCCGCACGCAGGCGTAATCCAGCAAGGCGAGCAAAGAGAAAGAGCGCGGCTTACGAGCCGCGCTCTTTGTGTTTGCTGGCTCACCAGTGGGAGATCGGAGGAGCTGCCTTTGCTCTCGATGTGCAGCCGGCTCATGCCGGGCCCAACCAGTCCCGGCTGCCATGCAAGAGAGCAACGATGCTGATATGGTTCCGATCAACCCGATACACCAGAATGAAGGGTGTTCCCACAACCACCCACTCGCGGGTCTTTGGCCGCATCCCCTGGCGGCCCATCATGGGGAAGAGTACGAGTTGCTGTGCCGCCGTATCGAGCCGCTGCACGATCCGCGCGGCGGCCCTGGGATTGTCGAGAGCGATGTAATCGTACGCTTCATCTAGTGAACGTATGGCCCGCTGCGCCCAGCGGAGCTTCATCGGCGCCATCGCGCAAACGCGGCCTGCACCTCTTCTTCGGAAGCGAAGATCCCAGCATCGGCCTGCCGGATGCCCTCATCGATCAGCGCAAGCTGGTGCTCTCTCCAACTGATGTAGGAAGCAATTGCCTCATCGATGAGTTGGGTGCGATCGCAACGCTGCTGCTTGGCCAGTCTGTCGAGTTGCCTTACCGTCTTCTCATCTGTCCGAAAGCTCACGCTTACCTTCGCCATAAACTGCAATATAGCAGAAGACAATGTCTTACAATGTAAGACATTGCAGCCCCATCGCCCCATGCTGTTCCGCGTGATCATATTCCCTTGCGGGAGCGCCAAGCTCGTGAAAATACCCTTGCGTGGGCCTCGGAACCCTGCCGCTGGACGTTCGCTGCGGGTCCGCTTACACTCACGGTTGCGTGAATACTGTCAAAGCCATCTATCCGGGCACCTTCGACCCGATGACCAACGGGCATCTGGATCTCATTGCGCGTGGGGCCAAAATCTTCGATCACCTGGTGGTCTCCATCCTTGCGAATTCGGAGAAGAGCCCGCTGTTTACGGTCCCGGAGCGGAAAGAGATGCTGACCGCAGCCACCAGTGATCTGGATAACGTATCGGTGACGACGTTCGATGGCCTGCTGGTGGACTTCGTGCGCGAACAGCGGGCGCAGGCAGTGCTACGCGGTATTCGTGCCATCAGTGATTACGAATACGAGCTGCAGATGGCGCTGATGAACCGGCGGCTCGCCCCGGAACTCGAGACCGTCTTCATGATGCCGGCGGAAAAGTATTCCTACCTGAGCTCCCGCCTGGTCAAGGAGGTATTCCGCCTCGGCGGCTCGGTCGAAGGTCTCGTGCCCCCGATTGTCCTCGAACGCCTGAGCGCCAGAATTCACCCCAGCCCTCACCACGCCGAGGCTCCCGCCCCCCAAAACCCGCTACGGTGAGTTGCGGTTTCTGGGAGCGGTGCAGTTTGAATCGCGGCAGCCGGGGTGGATGAATTCATCTCCGCCGCATTGCACACTTACGAGGCGGTGCTTCCCAGCGCGAACGTCCGCCCCGCCTCCAGCAGCTTCGCCACAGACTCCCGCGAACATGACTCCGAATACACCCGCAGCAGCGGCTCCGTACCCGAAGCGCGCAGCAGCAGCCAGCTCTCGGCCGCGTTCGGCTTTGAGCGCGCCTCCGGGTTGTCCAGATAGAACTTGATCCCGTCCAGCGTCTCCACCCGCAGCACCGGCATCCCGGCGAACTCCGGCACGCCCGCCTTCGCGCGCGCGATTGCCGCGTTCTTGATCCGGTCTTCGATATGCAGATCGATGCGGCCGTACTGATGTTCGCCATACTCCTGCTGCAGGCTCTCGACCAGTTCACCGAGGGTCTTGTTCTCATCGGCCATGATGTTGGCCAGCAGCAGGCAATTGAGCAATCCATCGCGCTCCGGCAGGTGCCGGCTGATGCCGATGCCGCCCGACTCCTCGCCGCCGATCAGGATGTCCTTCTCCAGCATCAGGTCGCAGACATACTTGAAGCCGATGCCATGCTCATAGAGCGTGCGGCCGTGCTTCGCCGCGATGCGGTCGAGCATTTTAGTGGTGTTGAAGGCGCGCGTCACCCCGCCCGGCCATCCCTTGCGTTCGAGCAGCCAGCGCAGCAGGATGGCAAAGATCTTGTGGGGATCGACGAAGTTGCCATGTTCATCGACCGCCCCCAGCCGGTCGGCATCGCCATCCGTGACCAGGCCCGCCTGACACTTCTCCGCTACCACCGTCTCCTGCAGCGCCCGCACGTGCGGCTCGATCGGTTCCGGATTGATCCCCGGAAAGAGCGGATCCTGCTCGGCGCGGATCTCGACGAAATCCACCCCGATCCTGCGGAAGATACCAGCGAGAATCCCGCTGCCTGCGCCATACATGCAATCGATGGCAAAGCGCCGCCCCGAGTGGGCAATGGCATCGAGATCGGCAAATTGCTGAATGGCCGCGATGTAGGGCGCGCAGAAGTCCGTCTCGACAACGCTGGCCTTGCGCTCGGCCGGGGGCAGCAGCTTGCCGAGCGATGACTCGATCGCCGCCATGATGGAGGGGCTCCCCGACCCGCCATAGCTCGCCTTGTACTTCACGCCGTTCCACTGGAACGGGTTATGGCTGGAGGTGATCATCACCCCGCCTGCCGCGCCGCGGGTGCGTACGGCGTAGGAGAGGGCCGGGGTCGGCGTAACACCCGCGGCCATCTGTACCGGGACGCCCGCCTCCGCCAGCACCGCGGCGACAGTCTGGGCGAAGCGGCGCGATCCGAAGCGGGTATCGTAACCAATGCAGATACCTTTGCCCGGGTCCTCACGCTCCCGCACATAGCAGGCGATCGCCCCCGCCGCGGCACGCACGTTGCTGAAGGTAAAGTCATCACCGATGATCCCACGCCAGCCGTCGGTGCCGAATTTGATCGATGGTGCTTCTATGGTCGCTTCAGTCATGGATAAGGCCTTCAGGAAAGAAAATCGCGCAACCTCATACCAGATGGTCCGCGCCGGAGGCAGCAAGCTGTTTGGCCACCTTGCCCACATCCTGTGAGCGGTCGCGCGTGGTGATCAGCAGGGCATCGCCGGTATCCACCACCACCAGGTTTTCGACGCCCACCAGGGCGACAAACTTGCCCGGACTGTAGACATAGTTGCCATGTGCATCGAGCGCGATCCTGTCCGCGCACTCCGCGATATTGCCGCCCGGCGTATCCGGCTGCTGCGCCAGTTGATGCTCGTAGAGCGAAGCCCAGGAGCCCAGATCGTTCCAGCCAAACTCCGCTGGCAGGCAGTAGAGGCTCGAACGATGCTCTCCCTTCGCTGACCGGGGCTCAAGCACCGCGTAATCCACGGAGATGTTCTCGCATTTGGGATAGAGCTCCGCAAACACCCGCTCGAACGCCGGCGTACCAAAGGCGGTGGCGATCTGCTCCAGATAGGGCGCGGTCTCCGGCAGATGCTCGCGCATTGCGTTGGCCAGGGTCCGCGCACTCCACAGGAAGATACCGCTGTTCCAGAAGTAGTTCCCCGCCTCGTTGAACTCGATGGCCTTCTGCAAGTTGGGCTTTTCCGTGAAGCGCCGTACACGCAGGGCGCCGGTGCCGGTGGGCAGTCCAGCCTCGTCCTCGAGCGGCGATCCTGTCTCGATGTACCCATAGCCGGTCTCCGGCCGCGTGGGCTGCACGCCCAGCACCACCATAATGTCGCCGGCTGCGGCAAGGGCCGCGCCACGGCGCAGCACCTCGATGAAGTTCGCCTCGTCGCCGATCACGTGGTCGGCGGGAAACATGCCCAGCACCGCATCGGGCGCGGTGCGCTCGATCAGAAAGGCCGCCAGTCCGGCTGCCGGCGCTGTGTTGCGCGCGGCCGGCTCACAGATCACCTGCTTCCGGGGAACCACGTCAAGCTGGCCGCAGATCGCCGGCGAGAGCAGATCATTGGTGATGACCCATACATCTTCCTGCCGCGCGAGCGGCGCCAGGCGGTCGACGGTGCGCTGAATCATGGTGCGCTCGCCATCGAGCGCCAGCACCTGCTTGGCGCGTGCGCGGCGGCTGCGCGGCCAGAAGCGTGTACCGCTGCCCCCGGCGAGTATCACCGGTTTAAAATCGGGGGAACTGTTCATCGTCTGATCATGGTATCGGATGCAGCGGCGCTGCTCTCGTGCAATCCTCTACACGGATCGGGAACACTGGTATCAGGAGTAACCAGCGGCAGCTCCGGCGAGATGCTCCGTCGTACCGGTCGTGCACACCCGCGGGTGATCCTAAGCGTCCGCCTTGCGAAAGAAGTCAGCCAGGCGCCGCATGCCCTCTTCCACGGCCTCGTGCGATACGGCATAGGAGATGCGCACATGCTCCGCCGTACCGAAGGCCTCCCCCGGAACCACCACTACGCCCGCTTCGTGCAGCAGGCGCCGGCTCAATTCAGTTGGCGTCGCCATGCCGCTCGAGCGCAGAAGCTCCGACACATTGGGGTAAGCATAGAAGGCGCCTTCGGGCATGGTGCAAGTGATGCCCGGGATCGCCCGCAGCAGGCCCACCGTGCGGTCGCGCAGTTGAATATAGTCCGCGCGCATCTCGCACAAACACTCCTGCGACCCGCTCAACGCTGCCACCGCCGCCTTCTGCACCATGGACGCGGTGGAGGAGGTGGACTGGCTCTGCAGCTTGCCCATGGCGGCGATCACCGGCTTGGGGCCCAGCGCAAATCCCGCCCGCCAGCCGGTCATCGCGTAGGTCTTCGAAAGCGATCCCAGCACCACCAGGTGCTCCTTGGCGTCAGTAAACGAGGCGCCGGAGACCGGCGCGTCCTTGTACTGCAGGTAGATGTAGCACTCATCGAGCAGCAGGTAGATGCCGCGCGCGTGGGCCAGGCGCACGATGCGTTCCAGGTCCTCCCGCGCAATCACGGACCCCGCGGGATTCGAGGGCGAGTTCAGAATGATCGCCTTGGTTCGTGGCGTGATGGCGCGCTCGATCGCCTCTGCCGTGATGCGGAAGTTCTCCGCCTCCAGCGTCTCCAGGTACACCACCTTGCCGCCCGCGTACTGGATGATGTCCTTGTACGAGACCCAGTAGGGAACCGGCAGGATGACCTCGTCGCCGTGGTCCACCAGCACCTGGACCGCGTTGAACAACGCCAGCTTGCCTCCGGTCGTAAAGATAGCCTCGTCCGGCGCATAGTCCGAACCGAAGTCGCAGGCATGCCGCTCGACGATTGCCTTACGCACCTCCGGCGTCCCCGCCACGTTGGTGTAGCGCGTGAAATTCGCCTCGATGGCCGCAATGGCGGCGTCCTTGATGTGGCGCGGCGTGGCGAAATGCGGCTCCCCGGCGCCGAAATCGACCAGGTTTGCGCCCGCGGCGCGTAGTTTGGCCGCCTCAGCCGTAATGGCCATGGTGGCGGACACTTCAATGCGGTCGATACGCTCGGCGAAGACACGGCTGGCAGTGGAAGCAGGCATGCCGCTAGTGTTTCAGATTTCGCGCTGGGCTGGCGGGAAAATGCGCCCGTGGAGGGTCGCCAGGGCGGCGGCCGCGCGCTCCACGTCCGCTTCCGTATCTACTCCGATAGTGGGGTAGGGCGTGTACTCGGCGTGGATGACTATGCCGTGCTCCAGCAGCCGCAGTTGCTCCAGCCGCTCAGTCTGCTCCAGCCGGCCGGGAGGCAAGGTGGCAAACCGCTCCAGCGCGGCCGCGCGATAGGCATACATGCCGATATGCCTGGCATGCCGCGAGGCGCCTGGGCCATCACGGTGGAAGGGAATCGCTGCCCGGGAGAAGTAGAGCGCTCGTCCATCCTCAGCCAGCACCACCTTCACCACATTGGGGTCGTCCACCTCGTCGGCGGCGCAATCGGTCCACAAGGTAGAGACCTGCGCGTCACCGTCCAAACGTTCGAACGGCGCCAGCAGCGCCTCGATATGCTCCGGCCGCAGCAGCGGCTCGTCTCCCTGGATGTTCACGTAGATGTCCGCCGGAACGCTCTTGGCGGCCGCGTATACCCGGTCGCTGCCGCTCTGGAGCGCAGCAGAGGTGAGCATCGCGGTCCATCTGTGCCTCGCAGCCAGCGCCATTACCTCGCCGGAATCCGTAGCCACGATGACGTCATCCAGCCGCGAACAGGCCCGCGCCGCCTCCACTACCCACGCCAGCATCGGCTTGCCCGCGATCGTCCGCAGTACCTTGCGTGGCAGCCGCGTCGAGTTGAGCCGTGCGGGAATGACGCACACCACCCGCTGCTTTTGGTTCATGGCCGCCCCCTGCTGTATAAAGCGCCGCTCCTATTCTCGCCGAGCCAGCTTAGAAGAGATCTCCGGGTCCACCAATTCTGATCTGCGGAGAGGCTCGGGCGGCGCATCTCAACACGTAAGCTTGGCAATTCTTTGATTGGGCGCGCAAACGCCGCGCCGGGAGTGACCGCATTGCGCCGTATGGGTTCATCGTCTTGTTTCCGTCCGTCTGGGCTTTTTTCTTTCTTGTTCGCCACCCTCCTTGCCGGCGCGCTTCTCGCCTGCGGAAGCTCTAAAAATCCCACTCCGGCGCCGCCTGCCACCACGCCCAGCTTCGCCAATACGGTCTTCATTGGCGACTCGCTGGCCGCCGGTTTTCAGAACGGCTCGTTGCTGGACACCCAGCAACCGAACGGCTGGGCGTCGCTGTTCGCGCAGCAGGCAAATACACCCATCACCCTGCCGCTGATCGCGCCTCCGGGCGCGCCGGCCGTCATGGAGCTGGTCAGCGTGGGGCCGCCTCCGGTCGTCACCACCGCCTCCGGAACGACCACCGGACGAGACAATCCCACCCAGCAGCCCACGGATCTGGCTGTCCCGGGCCACCACCTCCATGACCTCATCAACGCGGCGCCGACGGCTGTGCCCACCTCCAACGAGGACATCATCACCACGCTCATCCTGGGCTTCCCCGTCGGGAACACGAACACGCAGCTTCAGGAGGCGATCGCGCTCAAGCCTTCGGCGCTGTTTGTCTGGATCGGCAGCAACGACGCGCTGGTGGCCGACGACACCGGCATGCCCTCCTCCATGACGCCGATCGCGAGCTTCACCGCCGACTTCACTCAGTTGATGACCACGCTCCACAGCCAGACGTCAGCCACACTTATCGTCGCCAACCTCCCCGATGTCACCGCGATTCCGTACCTTACGCCGGCGGCTATGGTGCTCGCCGAAGCCTCTGCGGAAAGCGGAGTGCCGGCGGCGCAGCTTGGCACGGAGCTGGGCCTGGCGACGGGCGATCTGGTCACCGCGCAGGGACTCTCAGAGGTGCAGGCCGCTCTGAAGGCCATCGCGGGCGGGCAGGCGCCTACGCCGCTCGACGACGCCGGAGTGCTGACCGTCGCCGAGGTTCAGCAGGTGCAGGCACTGGAGGATCAATACAACCAGGTCATCGCGCAACAGACGGCGGCCGTCGGCGGAACGCTGGTTGACATGCACGCCTACTTCCAGACGCTGAGCGCCGGCATCACGATCAACAACGTGAACGCGACGACGGCCTATCTCGGTGGCCTCTTCAGCCTGGATGGCATCCATCCCACCAACACCGGCTATGCGCTGGTTGCGAACCACTTCATTGACACCATCAACGCGAGCCTCAACACTACCTTCGCCGACGTGAATGTGAGCGCGATCGCCACCACCGATCCGTTCTTCGGCCCGAACATCAAACCGACGGCCAGCGACACGCACATCTCCGCCGAAGCAGGACGGCGAGCCGGACTCCTGCTTCGCAGGCGAAGCCGGTAGTGCCCGCGGATTGACGTCATTCGGAGCGTTTCGTAGGATGAAAGCTGGCTGTGCTACCGGTGGGCGTCGCATCAGGTGCCGGGCAGGCAGCTCCCTCCTCACACCCCTTGGCGGTGTAGCTCAGATGGTTAGAGCGACGGACTCATAACCCGTAGGTCGACAGTTCGATTCTGTCCACCGCCACCAGTGATATTGCCTTCGCCAAGGCCTATTGAGGCGTGCCGGGTTGTGCCGCTGCCTCATCCGCATCCTGCTCTGCATTCTTGAACCACACCACCAGCGAGCTCAAGCGGTTCATGCGCAGGGTCGCGTGCGCTCGCGTGATCGCCAGGCTGTTTCCGTGGTTGGCGTATCCGGTGCCCTGCAGCAGGCCCTTGTACCAGCCTGCCGGCAGATCGACCTTCCCACTCAGATCCACCTTCGTGCGGCCGCCGCGATTCACCGCCACCAGCACGCTTTCATCGTCACAGCGGCGTTCGAAGACCAGCACGTCATTGTTCGCGTAGACGGTCTTGTACTCGCCCTTCCAAACCGCCGGGCTGTGCGCGCGCAGCCGGGCGAGGCGCTGGATGATCCGGAAGGCCGGCGTGTCCTCGTCCCAGCGCTTCATGCCGACGCGGTTGTAGGGATCGTCATCATCGGAGTTCACATACTCCGGCGGAGTATCGTGGTGGTCCTGGTAGTGCGCCAGGTATTGCTCATCGCCATAAAAGATGATCGGGATGCCGCGCACCGTCATCAGCAGAACCGTGGCCAGGTCCAGCCGCCGCTCCCGCTCGCGCTCCGGCTGTATGCCCAGCTTCTGCAGCCGCACCATGGTCCGCATCTGGTCGTGGTTGTCGATGAACGTGCCCTGCCACGTATCCCGGCCCTCGAACGCCGCAACCCGCTGGTGCAGGAAGCGATCGAGTTGCTCGGCGCTCCGCTGCTCGGTGCTGTACTCGTGATCGCCACCGACGAACCGGTTCAATTCAAACGAGAGCTGAAAGTCGAGGATGTTGGTCTCGAACCGGTTGTAGTTGTTGGCGAACCGTAGCGACTTGGCATCGCCCACGCCGCCGTTCGACCACTCGCCCACAATGTACGGCGATGGCCGTCCCAGCGCATGCGATTCATGGATCATGCTGTGGGTGAACTCCGCCACAAAGTCCGGGAACGGGAACTTGATCGCATCCAGCCGGAAGTCGTCGACCCCGTGCCGCATCCACTCCCTGCCCGCTCCGATCAGATACTCGGCCATCGCCGGATCATGCTGGTTGTAGCCGCTTAGATCAGCCAGCAGGCAGTGGTGCAGTTGCCAGTAGGTCCATTGCGAGTCCGGGACGATCTCCATGTAGTCCTTCACCACCTGCTCGCAACGCGGATCGTCATTGAAATGCTTGTAGTAATGCGTCTGGTTCGCCGCATCGTAGTCATCGTCGTAACTGCTAATGAACGTATTGTCCGCGGCGTTGCTCTTATAGAGCCGTCCGAATACGTGGTTGTCCAAGGGATTTGAATGGTTCAGGGTGATGTCCTGCATGTACTGCATGCCGGCGGCATGCAGAGCTTTGCCGAAGACATCGACGCTCTCCCAATCGCCGAAGTGCGCGTTCACGCGATAGTAGTTCTGGATCCAGTAGCCGTGGTATCCGGTGCCGTAGCCGGTGCCGCCCTCATACGCGCGCACGTTTTCCATCAGCGGCGTCACCCAGACGGACGAGACTCCCAGCCGCTTCAGGTATCCGATCTTTTCGTCGATGCCGGCGATGTCCCCGCCCCAGTAGCTGCGGAACTCCTGCTCCTGCGCGCAGGGAATCTCGAAGCAATTCACCGGATTGGTCGCATCCGGATACTGCGGGTCTACGTAGGGATCGTACGGATGGTGCGGATTGAAACGGTCCGCCAGCAGGAAGTAGATGGTGCGCGCCCGGTAATCGATGGCCGGCTTGTCCGATGTCTGTGCGCTTGGCGGCTGCGCGACGGCAATCTGGAACAGGGAAGTCAGGGCGAGACACAACAGCAAGCTTGAGCGCTTCACGGCAGATCACCTCTTGCCAAGCCTGAAATTCAGAACCGGCAGCAGAATTTTCGGGGAAGGTGCGGTGCATGTGGGCCGACCGTTCGAAGAACCACACCACGGAGCCAAATCCTAGCCCGATTCCTGGACCTAAGTCCAACCAAAGCGCCGCACTGCTCGGTAGTCCAACAGTTTGCGCGAAGCGCGTCTGCCTGGACGGCAGGTCCCGTCCGCCTGGACAGCAGGTCCGCCTGCCTGGCAGGCAGGCCGGCGCCTCACACGGAAGTGGGGGCTCGAATCTACCCGGTTTGCGCTATCATCACGGGTAGGGTGAAGCATGTCTAAGTGGTTTGGGCGTCTCGTCTTCGGTGTATCGGTTCTGCTGATTCTCTTCGCCGTGTGGGGCGGATTCGGCCCCAGTGGCGTCCGCGCGGGTAGCCAGAAGGACGGCGCCTATCCCGAGATGGAGGTCTACAGCGAGGTCCTGAACAAGATTCAGAATGACTACGTGGTCGACCCCAGCATGAGCAATGTCACGGTAGGCGCGCTCCACGGCCTGCTTGAGTCCCTGGATGCCGATTCCAGTTACCTCACCCCTTCGGAGTACAAGCTCTACAAGGCGCACCTGAGCGAAGGCACCGCCCAGGTGGGTATCAACATCTCCAAGCGTTATGGCTATGCCACGGTCGTGTCCGTCACGCCGGGCAGCCCGGCGGAGAAGCAGCAGATCGAAGACGGCGACATCCTAGAGGCGATCGGCGGGCAGTCCACGCGCGAGATGTCCCTGGCCATGATCCGCCTGATGCTCGATGGCCCTCCGGGCTCGAACGTGACCTTCGCGCTGGTGCGTCCGCGGAAGGCGGAGCCGGACAAGATCACGCTCACCCGTACCCAGGTGCCAATCCCGGCGCTGGCTGAACAGCAATACGAGAATGCCAGCATCCTCTACCTCAAGCCGGTGGTGCTCACCAAGGATCGTGTCAACGACATCGAAAGCAAGCTCAAGGCCATGCCCAAGAACGGCAACCGCAAGGTCCTGCTGGACCTCCGCGATGTTGCGCAGGGTGACCCGGCGCAGGGCATCCGGCTGGCCAACATGTTTCTGGAGAGCGGCACCATCGCTACCCTGAGCGGGCAGAAGTTCCCCACGCAAACCTTCACTGCGGACAAATCGAAGTTCATCACCGCGGCGCCGCTGGTGCTGCTGGTCAATCACGGCACCTCCGGCGCGGGCGAACTGGTAGCCGGAGCGGTGCTCGGCAACAAGCGTGGCGATGTGGTCGGGGACCGCACCTTCGGCGAAGGGGCCGTGCAGAAGACCATGGAACTGCCTGACGGTTCGGCGCTCATCCTCTCGGTCGCGAAGTTTGCCGCGCCTGACGGCAAGAAGATCCAGGACGACGCCATTCAGCCCAATGTGGTCATCGCGTCTGACAACGAAGACCTGCTGCCGGAAGAGCAGACCGCCTCGGCCGCCGACCAGCAGAAGGCGCTGGCCAAACATACCGATGAGCAACTGGACAAGGCGCTCGACCTGCTCAAGCAGAAAGCCGCGTAAGCCGCGGCGTCCGTTGCTGTTGCGCCATGAGCGCCCGCTCGTGCGGCCAGCACCAAATGGCGCTTCCCATCCGTCACGTCACCGGTGACAATAGCAGCACCTTTGAACACAACCGATAAACCAGCGCTAACCTCCCGTGGCACGGGCGGCGGCTTTCGCCCGCCCGTGCAGCCTCACTCTGCCCCTGGCCGAAGAAAGATCGCCGGCAGCGTCGCGCTGCTGGTCCTCCTGGCGCTTGCCGTCGCCGGAGGAGCGCTCGCCGGGCTCACGCTGGTCTACTCCGTCGACCTGCCCCAGATCGCCGACCTGGAGCGTTACCACCCCCTCGCCACAACGGAACTCTACGACGTGCACGGCCGGCCTTTCGGCTCCTTCGCCCTGGAGCGTCGCACCATCGTCTCGTATTCGGCGTTCTCCCCGTTGCTCCGCCAGGCCATCCTGTCGATCGAAGACAAGAACTTCGAGAGCCACTGGGGCATCAACCTCTTCCGTGTCGCCGGCGCCTCCTATCACGACCTCACCTCGCCCAGCCGGGCCCAGGGCGCCTCCACGCTCACCATGCAACTCGCCCGCAACCTCTTCCTCTCCAGCAATCGCACCTTCGCCCGCAAGCTGCAGGAGATCTTTCTCTCGATCCAGATTGAACACGCCTTTACTAAGCAGCAGATCTTCACTCTCTACGCCAACCAGATTTATCTCGGCCATGGGGTCTTCGGCTTTGAAGCGGGATCGGCCTTCTACTTCAGCAAGCATGCCAGTGAGCTCACGCTACCGGAGGCGGCGCTGCTCGCCGGGCTGCCCAAGGGTCCTGTGGCCTACTCGCCCATCCTGAATCCCGATAAGGCCTTCCGCCGCCGCAACACCGTCCTGAATTCCATGCTGGAGGACGGCATCATTACCGTCGCCCAGGCCAACGCCGCCAAGTCCGCGCCCCTGGGCCTGCGCCTTGCGCCTCCGCCCAACAGCGTCGCGCCCTGGTTTGTCGAAGAGGTACGCCGCGAGCTCGAACGGAAGTTCGGCGCGGAGCAGGTGCACGCCGCCGGCCTCAAGGTCTACACCACGCTCGACCTGGGCCTGCAGCAGACGGCGAACCGCGCCGTTCTGGACGGTCTGGCCGCCTATGAACGCCGCCGTGGCTGGAAGGGACACCTGCTCAACATTCTCGCGGCCGGGGAGTCCCTCGAGAACTTCCGTCATCCGGACTGGACCGTCGTACCCGCGCCCGGCGACTACTTCCACGCCGTGGTGGTCGGCGTGCTCCCGGACCGCGTCACCTTGCGCGTGGGCCCGCAGCGTATGGTTCTGGAGCCGGCGGATTGGGCCTGGACCGGGCAGAAGAGCGCGAACTTCCTCCGGGTAGGCGACCTGGTCTACGTGCGTCGTGCCGATGCGAACACTGAATCCGGCGCGAGTGATCCGGCAAGCGCTGACATTCCCGACCTGCTGCTGCACGGTACTCTCGAGCAGGACTCCGGCGCGGAAGGCGCGCTCCTGGCCGTCGACAACTCCTCCGGCGATATCCTTGCCCTGGTGGGCGGGCGTGACTTCAACCTTTCCCAGTTCGATCGCGCTACCCAGGCCCGGCGGCAGACCGGCTCCTCCTTCAAGCCCTACGTCTACACCGCGGCGGTCGAGAAGGGGGCAACTCCCGGCGAAAAGATCCTGGACGCGCCGACCACCTTCGCTACTGCCAGCGGCCCGTACACGCCGCACGACTACGAGCCCAACTACCTGGGCAGCATCTCGGTGCTTAAGGCGTTCGCGGATTCGCGCAACATCCCGGCGGTGCGCCTGGCCGAACACGTGGGCATGCACTCGGTCATTGAGGCCGCGCACCGCTTCGGCATCTCGGGCAACATACCGAACTACCTTCCGGTGGCGCTGGGATCGGTGGAATCGACGCTGGCCGAGCAGGTCGCGGCCTACAGCAGCTTCCCCAATGACGGCATCCGCATCACGCCGCATCTGGTGCGCAGGGTCACCAATGCCGACGGCATGCTGCTGTCGGAGGACGCGGCCGACGTCCACGAATGCACCAGCACGAAGACTGCGCGCACCATGATGGTCTTGTTCAAAGAGGTCATCCGCAGTGGAACCGCCTCAGCCGCCGCCGCGCTCCACCACCCGCTGGGAGGCAAGACCGGAACCACCAGCGACTACACGGACGCCTGGTTCGTCGGCTTTTCTCCCTCGGTGACGTGTGGTGTTTGGATGGGCTACGACAATCGCCAGTCGCTGGGTGAAAACGAGACCGGGGCCCACGCCGCGCTGCCCATCTGGATGACGTTCATGCAAGCCGCAATAGCCGGCAAGGACGACGAGCAGTTTCCCGGCGATCTCCATTCCCCATAGCCGAGCCGCAAAGCCGGAACGCCGGGGATCGTCTCTTGCACGCAGGTCCAGGGCCCCTCTCTCTGGCCCAGCACGGGATCTGATTCAGCGCCCTCCATCCGGGCTCCACCGTCATCCCATGGTTCATGTGGACTATACTTCGCAGGCAGTGGCTATGAATAACCCTCACGGTGCGCGGAGGCTTTCCATAGAGCCCAGGCACGTGACGAAGATCTCCGGACACGGGGAGATGGCCAATCTGACGCGGCAGTTTGACTGGGCCCATACCCCCCTCGGGCCCATCGACGCCTGGCCCGATTCACTGCTGAATATCGTCAATACGCTGCTCAACTGCCCGCACCCCATGTTTTTGTGGTGGGGACCGGAACTCATCCAGATCTACAACGACGCCTATCGCCCCAGCTTCAAGGAAGGCAAGCATCCCGAGGCGCTCGGCCAGCGCGGAAAAGAATGCTGGCCGGAGATATGGGACATCATCGGACCGCAGATTGAGGCGGTGATGGCGGACGGAACGCCGACCTTCAGGCGCAACAGCCTGGTGCCCATCTATCGCAATGGCCGGATCGAAGATGTGTACTGGACCTATAGCTACAGCCCCATCTTTGGGGAGAACGGCATGATCGAGGGAACCCTGGTCGTCTGCATGGAGACCACCGAGGCCGTCTTCGCGGAGATGCGTCTTCGCCAGGAGCGGCAGAAGCTGCGTGAGCTTTTCCTGCAGGCGCCGGTGCCCATCGTTATGATGAGCGGACCGGAGCATCGCTTTACTCTCGTGAACCCGCTCTACGTCCGCCTGCTGCGGCGCACGTCGGCGCAAGGTGTGCTGGGCAAGCCCGTGCGCGAGGCCTTGCCGGAACTCGAAGGGCAGGGCTTCTTTGAACTGCTGGATGACGTGTACCGCACGGGAGAGCCCTTCACCGGGCATGAAATCCCGGGAACGCTGCAACGCGAGGACTCGGGAAATCTGGACGACGCGTACTTCGATTTCGTCTATCGGCCCATGCGAGACGCAGAAGGGAGCGTAGAAGGAATCATGGTCGTGGCCACTGAGGTCACAGACCAGGTGCGTGCTCGTCAGGCCAGCGAAAGCCGTCAGCGACTTCTGGAGGAGCTTCAGCGGGAGACCGCGCGCCAATGGGCAGAGCTCGAGACGATCTATCGCACCGCCGCCGTCGGCCTCGCGCTCTTCGATCCTGTGGAGTTCCGTGTGCTCCGTCTCAATGACAAGCAGGCGGATATTCTGGGTGTTCCCGCGGCGCAGGCCATCGGAAAGACAGCGACCGAAGTTGCCCGCAATTTCCCTCGACTGCAAGGGATGCTCCAGGATGTCGCGGATCGCAAGCCGGTCACCAAACAGGTGCTCCAGGGCGAGCAGGTGGACGGCGCGGGTGTGCCCCGCTACTGGCACGTCGATTGTCAACCCGTATACGGTTCCGATGGCGCCGTCCGCGCCATCACCACCGCTACCACGGACATCACGACCATCAAACAGGCGGAAGCCGCGCTGCTGCAGAGCGAAAAGCTGGCCGCCGTCGGTCGACTCGCCAGCTCCATCGCGCACGAGATCAATAATCCACTGGAGTCGGTCACCAACCTGCTCTATCTCGCTCGGACCACCGAGGAGATTGCACGGATCCAGAATTATCTGGAGCTGGCCGAACAGGAACTCAGGCGCGTGTCCGTTATCGCCAGCCAGACTCTCCGCTTTCATCGGCAATCCACCAGCCCCCAGGCTGTTACCTGCGAGGAACTGATCGGTGGCGTTCTGCTTACCAGTCATGCACGTCTGCTGAACGCGGGTATTGTCGTGGAGAAGCGCAAGCGGGCCACGCGCGCTGTGCGCTGCTCCGAGGGCGAGATCCGCCAGGTGCTGAATAACCTGATCGGCAACGCCATCGATGCTATGCGCCCCGGCGGCCGTCTGCTGATTCGCAGCCGCGAAGCCACTGCCTGGAAGACTGGCGAAAAAGGGATCGTCCTCACCATTGCCGATACCGGCAGTGGCATGAGCGTCGAGACGCGAAGGCGTATCTTCGAGCCCTTCTTCACCACCAAGGGCATTGGAGGCACCGGGCTCGGCCTGTGGATCAGCTCCGAGATCGTGAACCGGCATCGCGGCTCGCTGCGCGTCCGCAGCCGGCAGCGGGAGGGCTCCAGCGGCACCGCCTTCACCGTCTTTTTGCCCTACCCCGCCGATTCCGATTAGCCGGGTGGGCCATCCCCATCCGCGCCGGGTGCGGCAAGACGTGGGAAGAATTGAACGTTGGCGCAACCGGCATTGATCACTTCAGGTAAGCGCGGACCAGGTCGATCAGATCCTCGGCGAGTTCCTGTGAGGGGAGCGTCTCTTTGCCGGGATGCATCATGTGCAGCCGGATGTGATCTTCCAGCACTTCGGCCATGAGGCTGTTGATCCCGCCGCGCACGTTGGCCAGCAGCATCAGGATGTCCGCGCAATCGTCCCCCGTGGAGAGGGACCGCTCGATGGAGTCCACCTGCCCGCGGATGCGCCTGATCCTGGCCAGCAGCTTCTGCTTTTCCTTCTCCGGGTGCGGCATTTTTTCCTTGTGTATATCCTAGGGGGGTATGGTACACATACTGTAGCGGCGGCGCACAGCGCTGTCACTGGGAAAATTGTAGGACCTATGACCATCGCCATCGCGCAAGAACCTCCGAGTCACCGGGAGGCCTCCCGCGCTGAGACGAGTGCTCCGGACTGATCTAGCGGCTGGATCTCCCTTGCCTCGTTCACAGCGTAAGCAATGAACCTGAGCGAGTGAGAACGCCGCCTCCGGGCGAAGTCCCACCCCTCCTTACACCAACATTCGGGCGCGGCGCGCGCCGTGCATGACCCTGCCTCGCGCGCGCACACCCCGAGGAGGAGGAACCATGAACACCCCTTTTCTTTGCCATCGTCCGTTGACCTCTCCCGCCGCCAAGCCCTTCGGCCTTACACGCGTATGGGTCAAGACGGGACAACCGCGCCAGCCGCTCGCCTGTGTCTGGCTCTCCTGCGTTGGGCCGGCCTGCATTGGGCTTGCCTGCGTTGAGGTGGACAAGCCCGCCTCCTCGCTGACTGAGTCGGATAGCCCCGGCGCCGAGCCTGCTGGGTTATGTCGATATGCATGATGGAGCCGTAGCCAAAGAGAACGATTCGGCGAGGGCATTACGCGCGCCGCGCTCATTCAGCTTTCAAACGCGTGTGGTATGTATCTTCGACATTGGTCGCTGCTCGGAACTGGAGGACGTTTGCGGTTGCTTTTCGTGCTTTTCTGCATCACGTTCTCTAGCTGCCAAGCCCTGCCTCAGCAGGCGACCCTAGCCCTGGTGGACGCACCGGCGCCCGTCTCCGCGGATCTTCAGTCCGCCGGAGGTGGGCACTCGACGGCAAGCCTGCAGAAGGCCCAGGAAGCGCAGCAGGCCGGCCAGGTGCTCACCATGTTTCCTCATTCGGACGAAGCTCCCTGGTACGTGGCGGGGCAGGCCAACATCATCTTCCAGGCTCATCCGCCATTCCACTCGCCCTACCAGGGGACCAACAGCTTCCATGGTGCGGGCGAGTACAAGACTTCTCTGCTGGGAACCCTCTATCTTGGCTACCAACTCCAGCGCTGGCTCGATCGGCCGGCTACGGAGGAGAGCCTTCGCTTCAACACGGATTTCATTCTTGACCTGGAATCCTCCGGCGGCCGCGGTCTGAGCGAGGCTCTCGGACTCGCCGGTTTCACAAACCTCGACGTTGTGCGCAATCCCAATCTGGGATCCACTCCCTATGTTGCTCGCGCGCAGTTTCATCAGACCATTGGCCTCACCAGCGAGATGACGGATGCGCCACGCAGCCCGTTGTCCCTCGCAACCAGGACTCCTGTGCGCAGGCTGGAGATCCGCGTGGGGAAGATGTCTCTGCCCGACCTGTTCGATATCAACGAGGTGCTGAGCGATAGCCATCTGCAGTTCACAAACTGGACCATCGATAACAACGGAGCGTGGGATTATGCCGCCGACACACGCGGCTACACCTACGCCGCCACGCTGGAGTACCAGGACCGCGCCTGGGCAGCGCGCTACGGGCTGGCGCTGATGCCCACCGTAGCCAATGGAATCAGCCTCGATTGGGCGATCAGCAGAGCACGGGGGCAGAATTTCGAATTCGAACTAAGGCGCAGCCTGGTCCCGGGCAGGAAGGGCACGCAGCGGATACTGAGCTTCGTCAACAACGCCCACATGGGAACCTATCGAGAGGCGGTGAATGCATTTCTCAGTGGTGTTGACCCGACGCCGGAGATCACCCGCCATGAGCACTTCGGAGCCGTCAAATACGGCTTTGGCTACAACACGGAAGAGGAACTGACGACGCATCTCCATGCGGGGGCGCGCTTCGGCTGGAATGAAGGGCAGCACGAATCCTTTGCATACACCGAAGTTGACCAGACGGTGCTCGTCGGCGCCGACTATAACGGAGAGCAGTGGGGCCGCCCAAACGACAAGATCGGGGTGGCATTCGTCTCCAGCGCCATCAAACAAGACCATCAGAACTACCTGAAGTACGGCGGCCTGGGCTTTCTTCTAGGTGATGGGCGGCTGAACTACGGGCGTGAGAACACCGTCGAGAGCTACTACAACCTGCATACCTACCGCGGTCTCTACTTCGCTCTCGGGCTCTCGCACATCGACAATCCCGGATACAACCGGGACCGCGGCCCGGTTTGGGTGCCCTCTGTCCGTGCGCACGTGGATTTCTAGCGCGTAAGCATTCCTGGAAGCGCCATGGCAGTACCATTGCTTATCCATGAAGCGCGGGAAGCGCGCAGAACCACGCAATCGAGGAGAGAAGTCCATGCCAGCCTGTACTCATCTTGATCAGATTCGGCAAGTTTCCCCACGCACGCCCCAAGGGTGTGAAGAGTGCCTGAAAATGGGCAGCGACTGGGTTCATCTGCGCCTGTGCCTGGAGTGCGGTCACGTGGGCTGCTGCGACTCCTCCCGCCATACGCACGCCACCAAGCACTTCCACCATACCCAGCATGCCATCATGCGCTCCTTCGAGCCCGGCGAGACCTGGGGCTGGTGCTATGTCGATCAGGTTCAGCTTGATATGTCCTGACGCGGCGCCGGATACGCGGCGCCGGATATGCCGCAAACCAAACAGCAGACCCTTCGACCGCGTGCGTTGCGCGAATGCGCAAGGAAGTCCGCTCACGATGGCATCGTCCGGCACGGCGCAAGTGAGCGGGGGTCAGGCATTGCCGGGCAGCCGTGCCAGATACCGGCGCGCGAACAGAACATCGCGCCCGATCTGCGCTTTGAGCGCGTCCGCGGAGGGCCAGCGCACCTCGTCCCGGATGCGCGCCAGGAAGGACAGCCGGAGCTGCGTCTCCGATGTCAGCTCTACCGGCTTCTGAGCGGTCTCCGCGCGCGGATAGTCCAGCAGGTGCGTTTCGACGGCAAATGAGCCGCCGGCAAACGTGGGCCGGTCGCCGACGTTGCTGACTGCATCGAAGCACTCGCCGTCAACCTGCATGCGAGTTACGTAGACGCCCTTGCCCGGCTGCAACAGTTCGGAGGATGCGGCGAGGTTGATGGTCGGCACCGTCAGCCGCGTGCCGATGCCGCGCCCGCGCTCCGGTTCGCCCAGCAGCGTGAACGGTCGGCCCAGCAGCCAGCGGGACCGCCGCACGTCGCCCTCCGCCACCAGCCGGCGGATGCCGCTGCTCGAGACCTGGATGCCGTGCACCTCCAGCGCCGCGTGTACCCGGACGGTATAGCCCATTTCTGCACCCAGCTCGGCCAGCTCCGCCACGCCACCCTCGGCCCGGTATCCGAAGCGGAAATTGGCGCCCTCATGCACCTCCGCCACCCTGAGCCGATCGACCAATATCTGCTTCGCGAACTCCGCCGCCCGCAATTGCGAGAGCGTTTCGGTGAAGGGAAGCACCAGTACCGCATCGACGCCCGTCTCCGCGATCAGCCGGATCCGCTCTTCCAATCCGCAGATCAGCCGAGGCCCGCTCTCCGGCCGCAGCACCCGCGCCGGATGCGGGTCGAAGGTGACGGCCAGCGAACGCACCCCGCGTTGCTGCGCGCCGGCCTTCACCTGCTCGAGCACCGCCCGGTGGCCCAGATGCACTCCATCGAAGTTGCCAATGCTGGCGACCGTGGCTCCCAACTGAGCGGGTATCTCGGCGAGACTGTGGAAGACATGCATGGCTTCAGAGTTCAAACGGGATGCGCATGCCATCGAAGGTAAGCTGCATGGACTCCGGCAGCTCCTTCGCCACTTCAGCATGCAGGATTTCGTGGGACATGTGGGTGAAAAAGGCGCGGCGCGCGCCGAGCCGCCGCGCCCACTCGATGGCGTCATCCAGTGAAGCATGGCTGGGATGGGGCGTCTTGCGCAGCGCATCCAGGATCACGACATCCAGACCCTGCAGGAGCGACAAGCTGCTCTCCGGGATACTGCTCATGTCAGTGAGATAGGCTGCGTTGCCGAAGCGGAAGCCGGTCACCTGCAGGTCCCCATGCATCAGCGCCACAGGCTGGAAGCGCGCACCCCCTACATCGACGCTGCCCGTGAGGCGGCGCAGCTCCACCCGTGCCCGCGTGGGATAGCTCGCATCCGCCGCAAAGGTGTACTCGAAGACGCGCTCGATGACGGTGGCGGTTACATCGTCGGCGTAGAGCGGCATCTTGCCGTCACGATGGAGAAAGCTGAGAGGCCGCAGATCATCGAGACCCAGGATGTGGTCGGCATGCGAGTGCGTGTAGAACACGGCATCGATCTGCCGCAGGGAGTGCGCGAGCGCCTGCTGCCGGAAGTCCGGTCCGGTGTCGATCAGTACGCGGTGGCCTTCCCACTCGACTGCTGCCGACGGGCGCAGTCGCCGGTCACGCGGGTCCGCGGAGCTGCAGGTGCGGCAGCCGCAGCCGAGCGTGGGCACACCCATGGAGGTGCCGCTACCGAGAATAAGAATGCTTGCTTCCACTGGCGTCTTAAGATGCTGCAATCAGGCGATGGTATTCGGAAAGCCTCTACTGCAGGCCACCGCCGCGGGATGGGCCCTTGCCGCTGGGTGGAGTGTGCGCGCTGCTGGAGATGGCATTGGTGATTTCGAGGAAGGTCATGCGCAGCTCGAACAACGCACTCTGTAACAACCGCTGTTCCTTGTCGGTCAGGTTGCCCTTGGTCTTCTCCCCCAGCACGTTCAGCATGTCAATGCTTTGCCGTGCGCCCAGTATGTCCACCCGCGGCTGCTCACCCGGCTGGGTGCCGGCGCCCAGTTGCAAAGCCGCGGTCATGTAGATCGACTGCACCAGCTTGTCGAAATCCATCTCCGCGGCGGCGGGGCGGCGCGCGGCGGGGTTTGACTTTGCCAGCATATCGTCAAGCTGCTGCGACGACTCGCGATAGGCCGCGTGTTGCTCCGCCGACTCTTCCGCGGTCAGCTCCGGCATCTCAGCTTCGAATTCGTCTTCATCTCCGGCTTCATTCTGTACGGGAAGGGGCTCGAGCTCCGGATCGACGACCCTCTTGGCAACAGGTGAATCCTCGATAGGCCGTGGATGTGCCTGCGTGCCAGTACGCTCCGGCTGCGCCGCGAACGTCGTCGTGTCAGAGCCAGCGGGCGACCCGCTCTGCGACGGGGGCGCTGCGCCTTCGCGCAGGTCTCCCTCAAGTGTGAACTTACGCCGGTCGGTTACGGTGAATCCTGAAGGATTGTCAGACATGGGATCTTTCCAGATGCGTTATGCTCGCGAGCCTGAGACCTGCAAGCCGGAGACCGGCGATTCTGTAAGCAAGGTCGCGGTACCCTCTTTGTATTCTAAGGCCACGCCCCGCTCGAGAGCTTCTACCCGCGCCATACCCAGGGCGTAGACGCTGCCATTCCAGTCCGTAGCGCTGGTGATGCGCCCGGCCGGCTGTCCACCGGCGGAGAGCTCGGCCGGGAGTGTGGCTGGCATACTGCTCAGCGTGAACTGGACCAGCTTGCGATGCACATTGCCCCGCGAACGGATGCGCTCAACGATCTCCTGCCCCAGGTAGCAACCCTTGGAGAAGTTCAAGGCTTGGGGCTGGTTCGCCTCCTGCGGCAAGTCGCGTTCGAGCAGGTCCACCCCATAGAGCGGCACCGCATTGAGAATGCGGAGCGCCTCGACCGCCATCGACCCGCAGGGCTCCGCGCCGACGCTTTGCAGCAGCTTCCAGATGGAGAGCACGTGCTGCGGAGCGAACCACAGCTCAAACCGGGGCGCTGCGCCGGAGTGTCCAACGACGACCTCCATCGGAATCTCCACCCGGATCCCCGGCCCGGTCCCCGGCCCGATCTCCGGCCCGATTACCGCAATTGACGCCGTCACGATGCCGAGGCGCTGGTCGTTCATCGCCGGAAGCTCCACGCCAGCCCTGGCCAGCGTGGCCGCAGCCTGCGGGCCGGCGATGCCTATCGCCGTCCAGTCCGCGCTGACGTCGCGCAGATCGACGTCATCCATGATGATGAAGTGATCGAGATGCGCGACCAGAGCGGGCGCCTGAATCCGATCGGTCTCGAGCAGCAAGCGGTCGTCGCGGCGAAATGCGTCGCAGTCGCCCTGGATCCGCCCTTGCGCATTCAGCACGAAGTTGTAGTTCCCCTCGCCCACACCGAGCGTCTGGATGTTGTTGGTGAGCATTCCGTTCAGCCAACGGGAGCGGTCTTCGCCGCGCACCTCAATGCGCGCACGGTAGCCCAGGTCGAAGATGCCTGCGGTGTGGAGGAGCGCGTGAAGTTCCTCATCGCGCGTGCTGAAGACCTCGAGGGTTTCCGCACCTCGATAGCGAGCCAGCCTCTGCGGGTTGCTGCCCAGGGCGTCCGCGAGTGGGGTGGGACGCTCTGTGTCAGGCCCCGGCGAGGCCGGAGAATCGGCATTCACAGGATCAAGGGCTGCGTCATTTACGAAGTCGCTCATCGCAAGGGCCTGATGAGAGTATAGCTTTGGAAGCAGAGAGATTCGCGGGCGAGACGAGGCGGCATGCGAGGGACCAGCGCGATACGGCAGATGGCAGCGGCGATGACTTTTCTGCTGGGTGCGCTGGCGCTTCAGGCACAGGCAAAGCCAGGTACCGCGGCCCCGCCGCCCCCGCCGGTAAGTTCCGGCGCACCTCCCGGCGCGTCTGCTGGAACGGCGCCTGCATCGCCGGAGAAGCACATCACGCCGCAGCAGGCCAAGGAGCTCTTTGCGTCTGTCGATCCCATCCTGCGCTTCGCAAGCGACGATTCGAAGCTGCCCTTGCGGCATTCCGTCAAGCGGCGGCTCACCAACCGCGCCGAGGTGGAGCATTACGTCCTCTCCAAGATGAAGGAAGACAAGGACACAAAGCGGCTGGAACGCGCCGAGATCGTGCTTAAGAAGTTCGGCCTGCTCGATCGCGATTTTCAGTTGCAACCCTTCATCATCAGTCTGCTGACCGAGCAGATCGCCGGCTACTATGACAGCAAGACAAAGACCGTAAACCTGCTGGATTGGATTGCGCCCGAGGAGCAGAAGCCGGTGCTGGCGCACGAGCTGACGCACGCCCTGCAGGATCAGCACGTCAATCTGGAGAAGTGGGCGGACCAGACGATTGAAGGAACCGCGAACAACGTGGATGAGGACAATCGCCACCTGGCTGTCGACGAAGCGGACACAGCGCGGGATGCGGTGGCCGAGGGGCAGGCCATGGTGGTCTTCCTGGACTGGAGCCTCAAGCCTTCCGGCAGAAGCCTGGCCACTATGCCGAATGTAGCCGATCAGCTCGGTGACGAGATGGATGAGTCCCGCAGCTCGCCCATTCTGGCGCGGGCGCCGCTGCTGCTGAAGGAGTCGTTGCTCTTCCCGTATCGCTCAGGCCTTAACTTCGAACAGACCGTGCTCCGTGACGAGGGCGCCGAAGCTGCCTTCGTGCAGGCGCTCGATCGGCCGCCGGCATCGAGCTACGAGATCATGAACCCGCAGGTATGGGAGCAAAGCGCGCATGTGCCGATGCTGAGCATGCCGGACATCCATCCGTTGCTCGGCGCCGCATACGATCCCTACGATATTGGCGTGATGGGCGAGCTGGACGTGCGCATCCTGATGGAGCTGTTTGGCGGCCGCGATGTGGCCGCGGTGCTGACGCCGGAGTGGGACGGCGGCTTGTATTATGCGGCGCAACGCAAGCACGCCACGCCGCAGGAGAAGTCCTCGACGGCTTCTGTTGCGCTGCTCTACCTCTCGCGATGGAAGAGCGGCGCGGCGGCGGCAAACTTTGCGGATGTCTACGCCACCAATGTTCCGCGGAAGTATACCCGCGCAGTACTTCGCTCCGGGGAAACGGCCGGCGCGGGTGCGTCCGTTCAAGGTGGCCGCAGTCAGGGCAACCGAAACGTGGTGACGGAGCGGATCTTCGATACGGAAGAGGGTCCCGTGCTGATCGCTGTCATCGGCAAGCAGGTCTTCATCAGCGAAAGTTTTGACCTGGATACAGCGCGCAAGCTGCAACTCCTTCTCACGGGCGCGCAATCCGGCACTGAACAGCAGATCGTTTGGGGGCCCTCCGGCGGCCTGGAATTGACGGGCAGTCTGCGCCGCATATTTCCGGAGTTCGGCGCCATGCGGGTCGCTCTGCCGCACTGAATCGTTCGCTCCGCGCACAGCGTGGGACGGCATTTATACTTGGGACTCCGGATCACTGAAAACACAGCACCGCTTGCCTCTGTATCTCGGGCTGCGGAGATCACTGCGGAGTGCGGAGAACAATTTGGCAGAAGCAGACATCGGCATCATCGGCGGCAGCGGACTCTACACCATGCCCGGCCTGACGGCAACGCGCGAGGAAACGATCACCACCCCTTTCGGCAATCCCTCTGACAGCTATGTTCTGGGAGAGCTTGATGGCCGCAAGGTAGCCTTCCTGGCCCGGCACGGCCGCGGGCATCGTCTGCTGCCGTCGGAGCTCAATTTCCGCGCCAATATCCACGGCATGAAGCAGCTTGGTGTCGAGCGCATTATCTCCGTCTCCGCCGTGGGCTCGTTGAAGCAGGAGCATAAGCCGACCGATTTCGTGGTTCCTGACCAGTTCATCGACCGGACGTATGCGCGCGTCTCCACCTTCTTCGGCGATGGCGTGGTGGCGCATGTCGCCTTTGGGGATCCGGTATGCGCCACGGTAGCCGACGCCATCGGTAAAGGGTGCGAGCAGGCGCAGGTGGTCGGCAAGGCTGGCGGTACGTACGTTTGCATGGAGGGTCCGCAGTTCTCCACGCGCGCCGAATCGAATCTCTACCGCAGCTGGGGCGCGGACGTGATCGGCATGACCAACCTGCAGGAGGCCAAGCTCGCCCGCGAGGCGGAGATCTGCTACGCCACGCTGGCGATGGTCACCGATTACGATTGCTGGCATGAAGGCCACGACGACGTCACGGTCGAGCAGATCGTCGCGGTCATCCACCAGAACGCGGCGAATGCCGCCAAGGTGTTGCGCGGCGCCGTTGCCGCTCTGCCACGCGAACGCGCCTGTGCCTGCGCCAGCGCGCTCCAGTTCGCCATCATGACCAGCCGCGACACCATTCCGGCAGCTACACGCACCAGGCTCGATCTGCTGATCGGCAAATATCTCTCTTGAAGGGTTCGAATTCACGCTATGTCCATTCTGGTAGTAGGCAGCGTCGCCTTTGACAGCATTGAGACGCCCCTTGGCCGCGTCGACCACATCCTGGGAGGCGCCGCAACGCACTTCGCCCTCGCCGCTAGCTTCTTCACCGATGTGCGCGTGATCGCGGTGGTCGGGGAAGACTTCACCGCTGAGCACGAGGGTGTGCTCAAGAAGCGCGGCGTCGACACGCGCGGGCTGGAGCATGTAAAGGGAAAGAGCTTTCATTGGACCGGCTCGTACGTGAAGAACCTGAACGAGGCTGAGACGCTGGCGACCGAGCTGAACGTCTTCGAGACCTTCTCCCCCAAAATTCCCGCGGACTATCTCGCGAGCGATTATCTGTTCCTGGCGAATATCGACCCGGCGCTGCAGGCAAATGTTCGCAGGCAGATGCCGAACGTACGCATGGTATGCGGTGACACCATGAACTATTGGATCACCGGTCACGGCGCCAACCTTGCCAAGGTGCTGGAAGGCCTGGACACGCTGCTGATCAACGATGGGGAGGCCAAGCTGCTGGCCAAGGAGGACAATCTGGTGCTGGCGGCCCGCAAGATCTTGGCGATGGGGCCGAAGTCGCTCATCGTCAAGCACGGCGAATACGGGTCCACCGCTTTCTTCAGCGAGCGATCGTTCCCCGGGGCGCCGCCTGCGTCCGTTGCCACCCCGTTCCGCGCACCCGCCCTGCCGCTCGATGCCGTGGTGGATCCTACGGGAGCAGGCGATTCGTTCGCCGGCGGATTCTTCGGATCCCTGGCCGCGCAGGACAAGCTCACGCCCGAGACCTTCAAGAAGGCCATGTTTTACGGCAGCGTCATGGGCTCGTTCGCCGTCGAAAAGTTCGGTACCGAGCGTGTGCAGTCGCTCACCCGCGAGGAGATTGATGCGCGCTTCCGGCTCTTCCGCCAGCTCTCGCATCTTGACTGAAAGGTACGCCGGGGGTGGAGCGGCTGATCGTTCCGGGCGTCGGCCGCTGCACCAGCAGCTTGGGCGGGAATTCTGGCTGGTGGGGGCGTGCTCGTTCGCGCTGGCGGTCACGTCGCTCGTGTACTGTTACACCCGTGGGCTGCTGCTGCTCTACGGAGATGCGGTCGCGCATCTGCATATCGCCCGTCGCATCTTCGACTCGCAGACGCCCGGCTTTCGCCAGCTCGGTTCGGTGTGGCTGCCACTCTCGCACCTTATGCTCGTCCCCTTCGTGCAGAAGATGAGCTGGTGGCAGAGCGGGCTCGCGGGGGCGTGGCCATCCATGGTGTGCTACGTTCTGGCCTGTGTTGCGCTCTATTGGCTGGCGCGGTGCTGGATGCCGGTCTCCGCCTCCATCCTGGCGCTCGCGTTCTTTGCGCTCAACCCCGGCCTGCTCTATTTCGCGACCACGGCTATGACCGAGCCGCTCTTTCTAGCCGAGATGCTATGGGCCGCGCTTCTCCTGGTCCGGTTTGCCCGTGCAGTGGAGGCATCGTCGCTGCCGCACGCCGGAAGGCTGCTTGACGGGCTGTCCCTGGTGCTGGTGGCCGCGGTCTTTACCCGCTACGACGGCTGGATCTACGCCGCCGCCGTCTGGTGCACAGCCACCACGGTCATCGTGCGCCGGCGCAACCTGCGCGAACGGCTCACTGGCAGGTGGGTTCTCTTCACTGTTGTCGTCGCAGTCGCGCCGTTGGTCTGGATCGCCTACAACGCCAGGCAATTCCACGATCCGCTGGACTTCCTTCGCGGCCCATACTCTGCGCGGGCTATTGAAGCACGCACCGGCGCGCCTGGTGCGCCGCATTATCCCGGCTATCACAACTTGGGCGTAGCGGCGCTCTACTTCGTCAAGGCCGCGGAACTCGGCGCGGTGACTCCGCATGCCGCGGCGGCGCTCCTGCTGCTCGCCTTTGCCGGGACCGGCGTCGCATGGCGGGTGCGCAATCGTAGCGGTCTTGCCGCCGCCATGCTGCTGTGGATTCCCTTGCCGTTCTACGCCTACTCCGTAGCTTACGGATCGGTGCCCATCTTCATCCCTGTCTGGTGGCCTTTCTCCTGGTACAACACGCGCTATGGCATGGAACTGCTGCCGGCATTCGCGCTCTTTTGTGCCTTCTTCTTACACTGGGTGATGGGCTGGCGCCCGCGCTTGCGCTCGTCTCTGCCGGGAATTGTTACTGTGCTGGTGCTGGTGAACGCTACGCTGCTGCTGCATGCGGGACCGCTCGTTTATCGTGAAGCCGTGGCCAACTCCGCGACCCGCATTCCTTTTGAAAAGGCACTCGCAGGTACACTTGCGGGCCTTCCTCCGCAAGCCCCTATTCTCATGTACACGTCCAATCACATCGGTGCGGTGCAGCAGGCCGGCATACCGCTGCGGCACATCCTGAACGAGGGAGACTACGAACGCTGGCGGGCCGCGCTCAAAGACCCGGCGCAGGCCGCGGATTTTGTTGTCGCTATCGATGGAGACGCGGTGGCGCAGGCGGTGTTTCTTCATCCGGCAGGTCTCGAGTTGCTGGATGTTGTCTGCGGGCGAGGCCAGGGTTGCGCGCGGGTATATCGGTCGCACGGAAGCCGAGCGGGCATGGGCTCGCGCGATCCGGACGTGGGCGCCAAAGAGATTGGCACAACCCAAATCGCGCAGCACGGAGCCCGGTGATGGCGATGCAGCCAGGACATGCGCTTAGCTTCAGCCAGGTGGAGCAGTGGGGGCTTTCCGGCGCCATTGTGGGCCGGCTGCTGCTGGCTTCGGTGCTGGGCGGCGCCGTGGGGCTTGACCGTGAGTACCGCCACAAGGCCTCGGGCATTCGCACCAACCTGCTTATCTGCTTCGGCGCGGCGCTGTTTACCTACCTGTCCGCGGTGGTTGCCGGGGAGGCCAGCCCCAACAAGGCCCAGATCGCGTCGAACATCGTGCAGGGCGTGGGCTTCCTGGGCGCCGGACTGATCCTGCATAATCGCAACCGTGTTAGTGGCTTGACCAGCGCTGCGACTGTGTTCGCTGTCGCAGCCATCGGCATGGCATGCGGCGCGGGACTCTATCTACCGGCCACCTTCGCCGCGTTGCTGGTCATCGCCGTGCTTGAATTCGTCGGCAGCTGGGAGACGAAGTCGAACCTGAAAATGCAGATCAGGATCTACGAGGTGCGCGGGCCGGATCCGCAGGCCCTGATCGCCGCAGTGTTGCGGGCAATGGATCAGAAGGACCAGCGACTGGAAAACCCGCAGCAGGACAGGGTGGGTTCCATCGATCGCGTCTCTTTTTCAGTGACGGCGACGCACAAGAAGCACAAGGCGCTGATGGCGCTGCTCGAAGGTGAAGCAGCGGTAGAGCAGGTACGCACCTTCCATAGCTGGGAGGAAGAGTAGTGCGGGTCAGCAAGGCCCATGCCTGCGGCAATGACTTTCTCATCGTGGACGATGCGGCGGCGCGCGGTCGTGAGTATGCGGAGCTTGCCCGTGCCCTCTGCGCTCGGACAACCGGCATCGGCGCGGATGGCGTCGAGTTTCTAACCAAGACCGGAGCTCGTGCCGGCCGCATTCGTCTCCATAATGCGGATGGTTCGGTTGCGGAGATCTCCGGCAACGGCACACGTTGTGTCGCGGCGTGGATCGCCTACGAACACGATCTGGCCGAGGGTGACACGGTCCTGCTGCAGACGGATGCGGGGTTGCGGCAGTGCCGCATCGAGAAACGAGAGAGCGCCCGCTTCCTCATCACCTCCGGCATGGGGGCTCCGACGGTGGAGCGCCACCGCCTCACGCTTGCCGGCGGATCGGCGGTCGACGGCGCCCTCGTGTCCATCGGCAATCCGCACTTCGTCATCGTGGTGGAGAACTCCGATTTCTCCGTGGCGGGCCGCCCATGGGAGACCATCGGGCGCGAGATCTGCTTCCATCCAGATTTCCCTAATCAGGCGAATGTTGAATTCGTTCGCATAGCGGAGCCCGGACACATCGAGATACGCATCTTCGAGCGAGGGGTCGGCCCCACCTCCTCTTCCGGCACAGGCTCGAGCGCCGCCGCTGCCACCGTCATTGCTCTCCGCCAGGCATCCAAGGCGGTCCGCGTGCAAAGCCCGGGCGGGGAGCAGTCAGTCGTTTGGGACGGAGGCGCGGGCGAGTTGCAGCTTACCGGGCCCGCACAAATCATCATGACCGGCGACGTCTTGCTGGCGGAGGAACCAAATCAGTGAAGACGCGGCCGCTTACCTTAGGAGCGCGTCTGGCCGTGGTCTCCCTGGCCAGCGGCGCGAACCCGGAGCGCGTACAGCGTGGCGTGGAAGCGCTGCAGCGGCTTGGGTATGAGCCGCGGACCTTTCCTACCGCGCTCGCCAAGTTGCCGCCCTACTTTGCCGGCACGCCGGCCGAGCGCCTGACCGACCTGCACCGTGCCTTTGCCGATCCCGCCATCGATGGCATTATCTGTACCCGTGGAGGTTACGGATCCAATTATCTGCTGGACGGCATCGATCTGGATCTGATCCGCCGCCATCCCAAGCCCTTCATCGGCTACAGCGACTACACGGCCATCCAGACATGGATGCTGGACCAGGCTGGAATGCCCGCGTTCCACGGCCCGATGGTCGCTGCGGATTTCGCCGCCGCCTTCGATAAGGAATCGGGCGTCGATCTGCCCAGCTTCCAGGCAGCGCTCGCGGGCGAGTCGTATGTCCTCGGAGCGGTCGAGGGGCTGCGTCCGCTGCGCGCGGGCAAGGCTCGCGGCATCCTCTACGGCGGCTGCCTGAGTCTGCTGACGCAATCGCTTGGAACCCGCTTCGCCCCGCAAACCGAGGGCAAGCTGCTGTTTCTGGAGGACGTGGGCGCAAAGCCGTACCAGCTCGATCGCATGTTGCGCCACCTGATGCTGGCGGGCAAGTTGGAGGGTGTCACGGGCATCATCTTCGGCGAGATGCTGGACTGCAGCTCTCCCAACGCCGCGCCGTTGCTGCTCGAAGATGCGATCATGGGCGTACTCGACCGGTTCCGTGGCCCCGTGGCCATCGGGCTGCGTTCGGGTCACGTCTCACGCGGCAATGTAACCCTGCCGTTCGGCATCGAGGCCGAGTTTGAGGTGAGCCCGGAAGACACAAGATTGCGCATTGGAGCTCGCGAGCGCGATGCTTGATTGGCGGAACACGATTCATCCAGCACGAGGGCCGATGGAGAAAGCAGCGCAACACATTCACCTGATCGGCATCTGCGGCACGGCTATGGCTTCCTTGGCCGGCATGCTGCAGTTGCAGGGGCATCACGTCACGGGCTCGGATGCGGCAGCCTATCCGCCGATGTCCGACCTTCTGCGCAGCCTGGGCATCCCCGTGCTGGAGCCGTATGCGACGCGGAACCTGGACCCGCGCCCCGATCTCGTGATCGTGGGCAATGCCATCTCTCGCGGCAACGTGGAACTCGAGGCCGTTCTCGACGAGCGCATCCCGCTTCGCTCCATGGCGCAAACCATTCACGAGGAGTTCATCCAGGCTTCCAGCAGCAACGTGGGCCGGGAGACGCTGGTCGTCGCAGGCACGCATGGGAAGACGACCACGACCAGCATGCTGGCGTGGATCTTCGAGACAGCCGCCCGGGCGAAGGGGGAAGCCGGGCCATCGTTCCTCATCGGCGGCGTGGCGGAGAACTTTGGCGCCAGCTTTCAGGTGAAGCCCAGCCGCACCTTCATTCTGGAGGGCGATGAGTATGACACCGCCTTCTTCGACAAGGGGCCGAAGTTCATGCACTACTTCCCGGACGCGGCGATCCTGACGCACGTGGAGTTCGATCACGCGGACATCTATCGCGATCTCGATGCGGTGAAGACTGCGTTCAAACGCTTTGTAAACCTGGTTCCACGCCGCGGCCGCATCCTTGCGTTCGACGGCAGCGAGAACGTGAGCGAATGCATCGAGCACGCATTCTGCAAAGTGGAACGCTACGGGCTCCAGTCTGGCTCGGAGTGGCGGATGGTCGATCTGACGCACGTGCAGGGCCGCACCCGTTGGCAGGTGCTGCGGGCGGGGCGCCCGTGGCTCGCGCTCGACCTGCCCATGGCCGGGGAGCACAACGCCCTCAATGCGACGGCGGCGGCGGCGCTGGCGGCGGGGCAGGGCATCGAGCCGGAGGCGATCGCCGCGGCTATCGCCAGCTTCCGCAGCGTCAAGCGGCGGCTGGAGGTGCGGGCCGTGGTCGACGGCGTCACCGTGATCGACGACTTCGCACATCATCCGACCGCGATCCGCGAGACCCTCAAGGCGCTCCGCGCAGCCTACGCGGGGGCGAGGCTGTGGGCGGTGCTCGAGCCGCGCTCGAACACGCTGCGCCGGAATGTCTTTCAGAACGAACTCGTGGACGCGCTGACCCTGGCGGACCGGGTCGTGATCGCGGGTGTGTTCAAGCAGGAGAGTATTCCGGCCGCGGAGCGGCTGCATCCCGAGGCGATCGTCGCCGAGTTGACCGCGCGCAAGCATCCGGCCCAGCTTTGCGCCGATGCAGACGCGATTGTGGACGCCATCGCGCCGGAGGCGCGGCCGGGGGACGTCATCGCCATCCTCTCAAACGGCGGCTTCGGTGGCATCTATGACAAGCTGCCGGCGCGACTCTCTTCCCTGGCCAAGGCGTAACGCGGCGGCGCATGCGATCGCTTCTGCTGCTGCTCTTCTACGTTGTGGTCTCCGCGCCGACCGCGTTGGTGCTGCTGCCGTGGACACTGCTTACGCGCAATGCCAACCCGCTGCTGCGGGCCGGTCTGGCCATCACGCGCACCGGTCTGCGCTTGGTGGGAATCCGGCCGGTGGTGACCGGCATGGAAAACCTGCCGCGTACCGGCGGCTGCATCTTCATGGCGAACCATGTCTCGAATCTGGATCCGCCGGTGGTGCTTCCGTTGCTGCCCATTCCGACGGTAGTGTTTCTCAAGCGATCGCTGATGAAGATCCCGGTCCTGGGATACGCCATGCACCTTGCGGGCTTCATTCCCGTGTCACGGGACGGCAGCGTGGAAGCCGCCAAGCGGCATGTGGCCGAGGCGGTCGCCGCGCTGGCCAGCGGGCGGAACGTGCTGGTGTTTCCCGAGGGCACGCGCTCGCGCGACGGCCGGCTGCTCCCATTCAAGAAGGGACCGTTTCATCTTGCCCAGGAGTCGCAGGCGCCGGTGGTGCCCATCACCGTGACGGGCACGGCGGCGCTGATGCCCAAGGGGAGCTTGCGTCTGCGGGTGGGCGCGGTGGGGCTGCACTTCCATGCACCGATTTCGCCCGCGAGCTATGCGACGCGCGAGGACCTGATGGAGGCGGTACGCGCGGACATCGCCCGAGGGCTGGAGGGGACTGCTCGCTGATTCTCCCGGATATGGTATGAGAGTCATTTGGATGAAGCGGTTTACAGAATCGGTGGCGCTCCATATCAAGTTCCAGAAGACTCGCGGGCGAAAATAAGTTCGCAAAGAAGTTAAGCGCAGAAGGCGCGCTCCACTACAGGGGAATGTGGCATGGATTCTTCGCTTTGCCTCAGGATGACGCAGGTGGAGCCAGGCGCGTCTCCGGGCTCGGGCGGCTTTGCAGGTCTATTTCCAGTGCAGGGGATTGCGCGAATCACCACGCCAGCTATTTCAAGATAGCGTTGTAGCCGTCTGCGAGCAGCTTTTCCCGGGTGGCTTCAGCGACGGTGCGGTTGGTGAAGGGGCCGACCTGCACGTGATAGAAGCTATCGGCGAGGCCATTGCGCACCATGGGCGAAAAACCGTGCTTGCGCAGCGCAGTGGAGAGCACTTCGGCGTCCTCGCGGCGGCTGACCGCCGCGATCTGCACCACCAGGGGCGAGGCGGCGCCAGGGGCGGAGGCCTGGTCGGCGGCTGGGGATGGCGGGGGAACCGGCCGGGGTTTGGCCGGGGCGGCGGCATGGGGGCGGGGTGGCTCGGCCGCTTGCAGCGCGGTCTCGCTTGCGGGCTGGGATGTATCGGATTCGATGACGCGGGTGCCGCCGGAGCGCAGGCGCTCGCTGCGGGTGGAGGCGGGCGCCTCGTCCGGCGATGGCGTTTCATAGCCGGCAGGGAAGTTCGGGTTTTCGGAATCGGCGGCGGGAGCCTGGGCATGGGCAGCGCTCACACTGTCGTCCGCGGCGTTCGCCGCATCCGTATTTGTCAATGTGTCGGGAGGCCGCCGCACGTGTCTCGCGGAACCTGCCCGCTGGGCATCGTTCCCCGCTGCGGTAGCGGGTGCGAAGGGCGGGTTGTGGCGGCCGATGGAGTAGCCGAAGCCGAAGAAGACGCCGCAGACCAGCACGACCCCGAAGAAGATGCCGAGCAGCGAGCCCATGCCCAGCGTCAGCTCGGTGTCCGGCGTGTCGTCATGGTCGTCCCGGTCGTAGTCTCGATCGCGCAGCATGGTCTTCATACATGGTCATCGGGGCGGCCGGCGGCGGGATCCTCGGACGGCGCGGCAGGCTCGCTGCCCACTCCCGGCGCGGCAGTAGGGTGCGTGCCGGTGCCCGGACCGCTCATTCCACCCTGCACCGTCTTATTGAACAACGAGATGAGCTCGATCGGAAGAGGAAAGACGATGGTGGTGTTCTTCTCCGTACCAATATCGGTAAGGGTTTGAAGGTAGCGTAACTGCAGCGTCATGGGCTGGGTGGAGAGCAGGGTGGCGGCATCCACCAGCCGCTGCGAGGCGGCGTACTCGCCCTCGGCGTTGATGATCTTCGAGCGCTTTTCGCGTTCGGCTTCCGCCTGCTTGGCCATGGCCCGCAGCATGGATTCGGGCAGATCCACCTGTTTAACTTCGACGCTCGCGACCTTCACGCCCCAGGGCTCGGTGTGCCGGTCAAGGATGCTCTGGATGCGCTGGTTGAGCGACTCGCGATGGGAGAGCAGCCCATCGAGTTCCACCTCGCCCAGCACAGAGCGCAGCGTGGTCTGGGCAAATTGGGAGGTCTGGTAGACGTAGTTCGAGACTTCGATGACCGCGCGGCTGGGATCGACCACGCGCAGGGTGATGACGGCGTTGACCTTCAGCGTCACGTTGTCGCGGGTGATGATGTCCTGCGGAGGCACTTCGAGCACCTCCTGCCGCAGCGATACGCGCACCATCTGGTCGAGCGGCCGGAAGACGAAGAAGAGTCCCGGACCTTTGGGCGGCATGAGGGCGCGCCCCAGCCGGAAGATGACGCCGCGCTCGTATTCGCGCAGGATCTTGATGGAGCCGAGCAGGTAAATGATGATGATGACGATGATGATGAGAGACAGAGTGCTCATGAAGGGCCGCCCCCGGCGCGTACCTGACACTGGATTCTAGATCATGTGCGCGCGGGGTGCGGTGAAGAGGGACTCGTGCGTTCTGAAAAACGCAGATCCTTCGACTCGCGTCGCTCGCTCAGGATGGCAGGTCGCGTCGCATCCACCTTTCGCTGCGTTCAGGATGGGGCGCCCACTCCATCTCTGTGCGCCGTAGAGATTTCCAGCGATTCAGGGGATGCGTTCGACGGTGAGGGTGAGGCCGTCGATGGCGCGGACGCGTACACGGTCGCCTCTTTGGGCGTTGCCCTCGCAGTGGGCCTGCCATAGCTCGCCATGGACCATCACCTGTCCGTCGGGCCGCAGCGCTTCCATGGCGGTGGCGAGTTCACCGATCATCGCTTGCGCGCCGGTCATCACCTTGTTGTGCCGCGCCCGCCAGGCGATGCGGACGAGGAAGACCGTGATGAGGCCGAAGGCGATGCCCGCGCCGAGCGCGGTGGTCAGATGGACGCGCATCTCCGGCACCGGACCCTGCACCAGGGTGAGCATGCCCAGCACCAGGCACACGATACCGGCCACCGCGAGGATGCCGTGGCTGGTGAACTTGACCTCCAGCACCAGCAGCGCGGCGGCGCAGAGCAACAGCACCACTGCGGTGTAATGCACGGGGAGCAGGTTGAGGGCGAAGAGCGCCAGCAGGACCAGCAGCGTGCCCAGTGCGCCGGGAACGATGGTGCCGGGCACGTTGAACTCGACGTAAATGAGCAGTGCGCCGAGCACCAGCATCAACACGGCGAGGTCGGGATTCATGAGGCGATCGAGCACGCGATCGCGCAGCGTGGGCTCTACCGTAACGATGTGCGCGTTGCGGGTGTGGAGCGTGGCCTTCTGACCGTTCATGCGGGTGACTTCGCGGCCGTCGACGGCGTTCAGCAGGGCAGTGCGGTCGGGTGCGATCAGGTCGATGAGGCCGAGTTGTTTGGCCTCGCCCGCGCTATAGGACTTGGAGTTACGAACGGCTTCTTCGGCGGCCTGGGGATTGCGGCCGCGCTGCGCGGTGTAGGAGCGCAGGAAGGCGGCGGCATCGTTCTCCAGCTTCTGTTTCATGATGTCGTCGATCTTGCCCATCTCGACTACAGGATGCGCAGCGCCGGCGTTAGTGCCCGGAGCCATGGCGGCGATGTCTGCCGCTTCCAGTAGGAAAAAGCCGGCGGAACCCGCGCGCGCGCCTTCCGGCGCAACATAGACGATCACCGGAACCGGCGAAGCGCCGATGCGGCCGACCATGTGGCGCATGGCGGTGAGCAGGCCGCCGGGCGTGTTGAGCTCGACCAGCAGGGCAGTAGCGTGCAGGTCCGCGGCGCGACCGATGGCGCGCGCGAGGTAGTCCTCGCTGATGGGCTGGATGGTGTCGTCCAGTTGCAGGACGACGACGTCGGGTTGGGCTGCGGCGGCCATCGGCGTGAAGGCGCAGACGAGGGCCAGCAGCAGGAAAAGGAAGCGTGCGCTCACTCCGCGAGGGGATTTCGCGGCACGATGCGTGAGTGGCGTCCCACCCTTCGCGACCAGGGTAGGGCACCCGGGGACCGTGGCGGAGTGCGTGGCTGGAGTCATGGCGTGGCCTGTGCCTTTGCGGCCAGCGCCTGCTTCATGCCGCGGGCCGCGGTGTTGGCGGGCTCGAGCGCGAGCGCGTGATCGATGTCGGCCGCGGCGGTGGAGTTCTGGTTGGCGGTCATGTCCAGCTTTGCGAGCACGATGTAGGCGGCGGCGCTGGGCTGCAGCTTGATGGCGGTCTGCGCCTCCTGGCGCGCCTGGCTGGCGTCGCCGTTGCGTGCGCGGACCTCGGCCAGCCCGGTGTGGGCGGCGGCATTGCCGCTATCGGCGGAGAGGGCAAGCTGAAATTCACGTTCCGCTTCGAGCAGCAGTCCTTGATCGAGATAATGCTGCCCTTCCCGGGTGAGCGCCGCGGCGCGCTGGGCGGGAGGCAGGGAGGCGAGGCGCATGGCCTGCACCTGCTCGATCTCTGCAGCGGCCTGGCGGAAGGAGGCGTCGTTGAAGCTGCGCTTGATGCGTTCCAGCGGCAGGTTCGCCAGCGGTGCGGGGGCAGGTGGCGTAGCTGCGCCAGGATTGGCGGGGGCAGACGGTGCTGGGGCAGCGGACGGAGGCGCGGTGCGCAACAGAGTCATGAAGGATTGCGCTTCGAAGTCTTCGGGGCGAAGCTTCAGCGCCTGCGCCAGAGCATTCTGCGCACCGCGAATATCGCCCTTGCGTGCCAGGGCGACGGAGAGATTGAAGTGGTAGTCCTCGTCATGCGGATCGGCGGCGATCGCCTGCTGAAAGAACCCGGCGCCATCGCGTCCGCGCCGGCTCTGCGCGACTCCCTCGTTATTTACAACTTCGGGCAGCGGTAGCTGGGTCGCGACGAAGCTGAAGGCATCGAGCGCCTTGGGATAGCTGCCGGTGTAGAAGAAGGCCAGTCCGCGATAGAACTCGGCCTCGAGGGCGCTGGGGTCGGTCTTGGGTAGATGGCCCAGCGCGGAGGCCGCGGGCTCGAACTGCTGCTCGGCGAAGTAGGCCAGGCCCAGGGCCAGCCATCCGGGGGAGAATTGCGGATTCTCGGCGACGGCGTCTTTGAGATGGCGGATGCGGAGCTCGGGATCGCTTTCCACCAGCCCGCGCGTGTAGTTTTCAAAGCCATCCAGCCGCAGGTGCGCGCCCGTGGCCACGAAGGTGTTCTCGGCTACGGGATACCGGGGATCGAGCGTGCGCGCGACCCGCCAGGCCAGGCTGTTCAGTACGTCGAGCAGATGATGGATGTCGGCCTGCTCGACGATCGGCGCTCCGAGGCGGAGCGCGTTGACGTCGAGCATCTGCGCCGAGGCGCGGAAGGTGTCGCCCTGCTCGGTGAAGAAGCCGACCACGATGTAGTCAGCATCGAGCGTTTGAGCCAGGCGGAGAGCGGTGGCGCGGGAGGGCTCGAAGTTGGTGGGCAGCCCCAGGTGATCCAGCGCATACTGGCGGTCGCTGCGGCCGATGACGGTGTAGCCGGCCGAGGCCAGCCGCCGGTTGAGCACCTCCGGTACCGCTTCGCCGATCCAGTCGAGCCCGGGCTGGCCGGAGCGGTTGTCAAAGGGCAGCACGAGCAGCAGCTTGCCCGCGGCTTTGCTGGCTGCCGCCACCTCCGGGCCGGTATTCGGCATGGGCGCTTCCTGCGCTGCCGTTCGCGGGGGAATACAGCAGAGAAGCGCTGCGGTCGCGACAAGGGTGCTGAGGTTCCTGGAGAAAGATGTGCGCACGTCAGGGTGATTATAGAAGGGATCGCCGCGGTGCTCTGGGCGTTGTGGTCCTGGCGGGATCGCGGTGTCAGCGCAGCGCGCGTATGATTCCTGCAGCCGTAGAGGCGCCTGCAGCATAAGAGGAGGAGGATGCGATGCGTGGACAGCAGATCAATCGTGTCAGCGGCAGAGTCCTGATCGGGCTTTCGCTCACTGCGGTGCTTGCGGTAATGAGCGGATACCTGCAGCCGCCTCCACCGGATGAAGGCGCGGCTGCACATATATTTCAGCTAGCCATCGTGCTGCTGGCGCCGATGCTCGTCCTTTTCTGCGCTACGGCGGAGTGGAGCCGGCCTTCGCGAACTGCCCGAGCCCTGGTAGTTCCGGGGACTGCTCTGGTGGTGGCGTTTGGAGCCCTCTATTACCTGGAGCACTACCGCTAAACCGCGGCGTATGTTGCAAGGCTACCTGCGGGCGGTCGAAGTGCAGCACGGCGGCCCACTGCCCTTTGCGCTCATCCTGCCATATCACCTTGCCGCCGAGCAGCACGGCGATCTGTTGCGCGGGAAGATCGTGATGGAAGTCGAAGAAGCGCTGGTCCAGCCGCCGGTTGCGCGCGCCCAGGCTGAACAGCAGGTGCGGCGGATCGTACTTCGTCGAAAAGAGCAACCCGACGGTGTAGGGTTCGCGCAGGGACGCGGCGCGCTCGATCTGGGGCAGAGAGAAGTTGTCGATAGCGGCGACGGGGATGGGATGCTTCACGTAGCCGAGTTCGGGTTTTGAAAGCTCATCGGTGGCGGGCCAGGCCGTCAATACAGTGCTTCCCGGATAACGGGTAAGGATCTGATGGATCGCCTCCTGATGCAGGAGGACCACATCGCGATAGGCGAGGTTGTCTTCCGGAGCGAAGCGATAGGGTGGATTGATGAAGAGCCCGATGAGGAATGCGCCCGCGCTGAGCGCGACCATGGAACTCCAGGGATGCACGCGGCGGTAGAAGGCGTAGACGCAGAACAGCAGCACGATGGGATAGGCAGGCAGCAGATAGCGCGTGAGCAGCGCACCGCCCAGTACGGAGAAGAAGAGCACGTTGGCGCAGAGAACGGTGAGCAATGGAGCGGCCATGGCGCGCGGGAACGGCGGGCGTACGCCCCCGCCGCGGTCGGTGCGGGGCGCCAGTAGCAGGGCGGCGATCGCACACAGCACCGGGACGAACATGTTCATGTGCGCGGTAACGTGCATGACCCGATGCGCCAGCGCGAGCATGAAACGGAGCGGATCGAGGGTGGCCGTCGCGTTGTAGCGCAGGTACTCGGGATTCCCGAAGACGTAACCGGTTTTGCCCCAATGGTAGGCATACCACGCGCATAGCGGCAGCAATGAGGCGAGCAGCGCCAGCACATTGCCTGCCCGGTAGCGAGGCGTGCGCGTTCCTGGTCCCTGGCTAAGCCTGCGGCCGTGGAACGCCGATGCGACCTCAAAGAGGACCAATGCCAGCGGAGTGACCACCGCCGTCTCCTTGGCCAGCGCGGCGAAAGCGAAGCAGACCGCAGCCGCAATGGGCAGCCGGGCCTTCTGTCTGGCTTCCTTCTCTCTGGCTTCGAGGAAGAACGCCAGACCCCACAGCGTACCGGCGGCGGCGAACATATCCGCGTGCGCGAGCGTGCTCTGGGCAAACCACACGGGATAGATCGCGGTGAGCAGCAGCGTGGCCGCCGCCACCTGCGTGCGACGGGCGACTACCTCCGCAAGCTTGTAGACGCCGAGCAGCGCCAGCGAAGCGACCAGGCACATGGCCGTCCGGGTGACGTAGGGAATGAAGCCGGAGAGCTTCCACCAGGCGGCGAGATAGAGCGAGGGCAGGGGAGGATGGGCATTCGAGAGCGTGCTGTGAGGGATGAGCGTGCCGCTGCGCAGCAGATCATAGGCCGCGGGGATATAGTAGCCGGCCTCATCCCAGTAGTAGGGAAGCCGAAGGAGTGTGAGGTGAGAGAGATAGACGGCGACAAAGATCAGGGGAAAGATCAGCGGCAAGGGGAAGGGCCGATCTCTCCGCATCATGTGGTGAGCAGCATCCCGGCGCCTGCAAGCCGTATACATCCTGCGTCACGCTGAACGCAGCGAAGCCCCCGTGCGATCTCCGTCTGCACCACGGCGCATACGGAACGCTTGGAGTCTTCGCGTCGCTTGGAATGACAGCTCGCGACCCTCATCGATACGCGCTAATTGAGCGGGCGCGGGGCGGCCGGCGTCTGCGGTTCGAGGGCGATGCTGCCGAAGGCCTGTTCATACTGCGCAAGGTTCTGCCCCAGAACGTTCCAGAGCGCCTTGGCCTGTTGCGGGCTCAGGTAAATGCCCTGGAAGCTTTTGATGGTGACCTGTTCGGCGGAGTCCTGATGAGCCGTGCCGAAGGACAAGAAGAAGTCCCAGACGCTGGCGCGCACCTGCACGCTGTTGGCGTAGCCGTCGCGATAGTCGCCGGCTTCCGTGAGAGTGATGCGGGGCTGAGTGTTGGGTTGATGAATATCTGCCATGGGTGTGCCTGGACGCGCCTCAACCGCGGATGATGTGAGTTGGATTGCTGAAGAAGAGTGGTGCGAAAGGGGGGACTTGAACCCCCATGGGTTACCCCGCTGGATCCTAAGTCCAGTGCGTCTGCCAATTCCGCCACTTTCGCGTGGTCACACCATCAGCCTACTGAGAAAGTTGCAGCCGTGCAATCGTCGCAGACATTGGCCCGAGCCTCCGAAGATGCGCGCCGGCGTTCGATCCTTATGGGATGTGGATTACATGGAAGCCCGACACGCTTGCATCGGCTTGCATGCATTCGACGAGAGAGGAGGATTTGCGGAAGTGGTATCGCACGCTGCCGTCCCCTTTCGGTGCCGCTCCACCGCTCTCCGGCCACTCCTGACCTTTCTTGAAAAAAACGTGGTTGGGCAGCGGTGGATTGAACTGGTCGGGATCTGGAGAACAGAAGGTGCCTGAATGATGGAATTTAATGGTCAACGTATCATTGAGACCTACATGAACGTCAGCATCGGCCAAGGAAAATACCCATAGGACTGTCCGTGCTATATCCAGTGTTTTTTGTGCCATCTCGTATCCTCGATTCTATGCAGGGATCCTATGCACGTTTGCTATGCGGAGTTAAAGGGTTAGCGGCGCGAAAGCGGGGATCTTTCACTAGCGCTTGCATATCCGGATGACTCTCGACCTGGCTCGCTGTGTCACGGGACATGGATCACGTGGAAACCAGACATTCCTCCATGCTTGGGCGGTTTCTTACGTTTTTTCCCTTCGGAGGATTTTTCAAAACGGTAGTGCGCCTCACACGCACCCTTTGGGTTCGCTCCACCGCTGGTCGGCCACCTCTGCCCTTCTGAAAAGACGCTTCCATCCGGCAATGCCGGATGGAACTTGTCAGGATCTGGAGAATAGAAGGTTCCTGAATGATGGAAGTATATGACCAACGTATCGTGGAGACCCACATGAATGTCAGGATCGGGCAGCGGAATCCCCAGCAACGTTCTTGCTATATCCAGTTGGGCCATCTCGTGTCCTCGCTTCTTTGCGCATTTGCTGCGCGCAGTTAAGGATGAGCGGCGTGAAAGCGGGGATCTTTCACCAGCTCCTGCAAATCCGGATCGGTACGGGCCTGGCTGACGGCTAAACCATTGTGTACGGCTCTCCCAAGATATTCCAAGGCGTGGCGGCGATCACGCATCAGTTCATAGGCCCCGGAAACATTGTTCAGGACGTTCGGATCATCCGGGGCGAGAGCAAGGGAAGTCTTGATCCGGGCCATCGCTTTGTCCGAATTCTGCTCTTTGGCGTAGATCTTAGCAAGCATGGATTGCGCTAAGGCGTCCTGTGGCCGGAGCGCGACGGCCTGTTCCACGAGCGGGAGCATTCGTTGGCGTGCTCTATCTGCTTCAGCCGGGTTGTCGAGCCACTCATAGGCGGCCACCAGGTTATCCCACACCAGATAGTCGTGGTCGTTGAGCTGGAGCGCTTTCTCAGTCGCTGCGGCAGATTCCGCGTGGCGCTGCTGCATGGCGTAGAGATTTCCGAGATTGGCATACGCGGGATATGTCGGACTGAGTTCGATTGATTTCTTGAGTGCCTCCTCCGCCAGCGGAAGCGATTTGGCGTCGCCGATGTCGAGGTAGACAGCGCCCAGATTGAAATATGCCTGGGCGTTATCCGGGGTCAGGTCGATGGCTTTTTGGAGCGCCTCGATGGCTTCGCCATATTTCCCGTGACGATCAAGGAAATTGCCGAGTTGGTTATACCCGTCCCAGTCATCGGGGCGCAGAGCTACCGCCTTCCGGAACGCAGCCTCGGCATCGGGAATGCGGCCGGAGTGCTCATACGCGTACGCGAGACCGGTGAGCGCCGCGGCATTGGTGGGATCGAGGTCGAGGGCGTGTTGGAACTCGTGGAGAGCGAGATCGTGCCGCGCGGTGGCTTCGTGCAGGTACCCGAGGGTGACGTACACCGCAGGCATCCGGTCATCGAGTTCAATGGCCTTCTGGCAGTAAGCTTGCGCTTGCTCCAGCCAGGCAGCATTCCGGTCCTGCTGGTGTTTCAGGCGATAGGCCTCGCCCAGTTGCGCATAGCCGAGCGCAAAGCGAGGATCCGTGTGGACGGAGCTCTTGAGCGCAGCGATCGCGAGGTCCAGGTTGCCGGGCTTGTCATAGCGTTCCATGTAGCCGACGGCCTTTAGGTAGTCCTCATAGGCGGCGGCGTTGTTGGCTCCCGCGGGTGCACGCGGTGTGCCGGCACGGGCGGTGAGATTCATGAACCCGGCGATGCGGGAGACAGCTTCGTCCTGCAAGGTGGCGAGATCGCCGGCGGAGTCTTCCAGATCCGCGGAGCCGATCTGGCGCAGGTGCTTGGTGTCGATGAGGTTGACGTTGAGGTGCACGTCCTGACCGTCGCGCGCCACGCTGCCTTTGACGACATAGGTTGCGCCCAGCTGTTTGCGTGCGGCGATCGGATCGGTGATCTTGCGCCGGCGCACCTCGCTCGCCGGAACGACCCAGAGCGGACGCTTGCCCACATCCAGATTGGAGAGCTTGCCGGCGAGCGAGTCCATCAGGCCTTGCACCACCACGTCGTTCTCAGGGTGATTGCCGGCGTTTTCGAACGGCAGGACGGCGACGTGATACGGGCCGCGCACCCACAGAGCAGCGAAGCGGTGACGGGCCGCCGGGATGACGCTCAAAGCCAAAGCCAGCGCTGCGAGCACACCGGCCAACAGCCATGTGCGGCGCGGACGGCGTTTGGAGAGGGTGGGCCACCGCGGCGCGGACGCGCGTTCGATGGACTGCTTCAGCTCCGGCGGCGGCGCGCGGCGCTGGATCTGGGGAAGGGATTGCGGTGCGGTCTGCGCGTCCGCGGCGGCCAGGTCGTTGCGCACGGCCTGCAACGCCGCGAGCATCTCCGTTGCATCGGCTCCGCGGTAGGCGGGGTCTTTGGAGAGGGCGCGGTAGAGCAGGGGCTGCACGGCGGCGTGCGTCTTCTCGATTCCCGCCGGCGGCTGGTTGAGGATGGCGAAGGTCATCGCATTCGCATTTTCACGCGCGAACGGATGGACGCCGGCGAGCATCTGCGCGGTGACAATGCCCAGCGCCCAGACGTCGCAGCCGGGTCCGATGCGCTCGGCGAGGATCTGCTCGGGCGCCATGTAGGGGAGCGAGCCGGAGACCAGGCTCTGGGTGGCGCTGGCGGAAGCCAGGATGCGGGCGAGGCCGAAGTCGACGATCTTCGCGACGTCCCCTGTGGTAATCAGAATGTTCGATGGCTTGACATCGCGATGCACGACATGGCGCGCGTGCGCGGCGGAGAGTCCGGACGCAATCTGCACCGCAAGATCGAGCGCCTCCTCGAGCGGCAGACTGCCGCATCGTGCGAGACGCTGCGCCAGGGTTTCGCCGTCGTAGTGCGCCATGACGATGAAGAAGTGGCCGTCTCCGGCTTCCTCGATGCCGTGGATGACGCCTATATTCGGGTGGTCGAGCGAGGACGCGGAGCGGGCTTCCTGGAGCAGGTGGGTGCGCTCTTTTTCCGAGACGGCGAGTTCGTTGTTGAGAAACTTGAGCGCAACGGTGCGTTCAAGCTGCAAGTCCACGGCCTTGTACACGACACCCATGCCGCCGGAGCCGAGCCTCTCAACGACGCGGTAGTGGGAGACGATTTGGCCGATCATGGAATGCAGCGCCCCCTCGGACCTCGAAGCGGGGAGGCAATGAGTTTACATCGGGAGAGGCCGCTTCCAGCCGCTCAAAAGCCGTGGAAGATGAGGCTGTAGAGCAGCACCACCAGCACAATGCTGGAGATGACGACGTAGAGGTAGTCGCGTTCCAGGGCGAACTCCACTACTGAGAAGACGACGCGCGCCACCGGCGTGGCGATCAGCAGCAGCAAACCAAGCTGAATGATGGCCAGCGCGTTGCCGTGCAACGCGCCGGTGATGATGCCCATGAGGGAGCGGAGATAGGCCGGCTGGCCATGAAAGACGTGGTACTGGGGAACTTCCGATCCGTGGCGAACGAGAAAGATGACACCGCCCAGGAGAACGACCGCCGCCGAGATGAGCACGCCGCTGCGCAGCAGGATGCCGATCCTGCGGTCGAGGACAGTGTCATCCGTCTTCGAGAGAGCCTTGACCGCATCCGGCGTCATGTCAGATTCTCCCCGTAAAGCCGTTGTAGATCATTTCGATGCCCAGCAGCGCGATCACTACAGCGAAGACAATGCGGATGGCCTGGGTGCGGGCGCGTACCAGTACGCGTGCGCCCAGCAGCGAGCCGGTCAGCACGCCCAGCGTGACCGGCATGGCGATCGAGGGATCGATATATCCGCGGCTCAGGTAGACGCCCGCGCTGGCCGCTGCGGTGACGCCGATCATGAAGTTGCTGGTGGTGGTGGAGACCTTGAAGGGAACCTGCATGGCCTCATCCATGGCCAGCACCTTCACCGCCCCGGAGCCGATGCCGAGCAGGCCGGAGAGCGTGCCGGCACCAAACATCATGCCGAAGCCGAGGGGAACGCGGCGCACGTGATACGGAGTCTTGACGCCGCCGACGGGGTAAGCTCCGTCCAGCCGCAGGCGGGTGGCGAGCGCGTCGGGCGGCTGGTTCTTCGGCCGCTCCTTGCGCCGGCGCGCCGACATGGCGGCGGAGTAGAGCAGCACCAGGCCGAAGATGATGGCGATCGCCTGGGTCGGTGTGCTGGTCGCGAGAAATGCGCCGAAGACTGCGCCGATGGTGGTCGCGATCTCTAAGAACATGCCGATGCGAATGTTCGAGAAGCCTTCCCGCACATAGGCGGCAGCGGATCCCGAGGAGGTGGCGATGACCGAGACCAGAGAGGCGCCGATGGCATAGTGGATATCCACGCCGAAGGCGAGGGCCAGCAGGGGCACGATCACCACGCCGCCGCCGAGGCCGGTGAGCGCGCCGAGAAAGCCGGCAAGCAGGGCCGCGGTGCCAACCACGGATGAGAATTCGATGGCGTTCATGTTCCTCGGTCTGGTCGGATACGAGCAGGGGCTGCCTAGAAGCTATCGCATCGCGGGCATCGCTGCCATGGGAGCGGTCCGCGAAGTGCGCGGATGCGTGAACGCGCGGGGATACCGAGCGAAGACGGGGGACGGCAAGCGTGAGCGCCGGATAGTGAACGCCGGTCGGGGTTGGTCGGGGCTGGTCGCGGCTAGTGCACGGATGGCTACTGGACGACGAGGGTGTAGTTCGCCGTGGCCTGCGCGCCGCCCGATGTCGCCGTGATGGTGAAGGGATAGCTTCCGTGAGCGGTGACGGTGGAAGCGGACCCTCCGCCTCCTGCTGAACCGGAACCGGAGCCGGAGCCGGATGTGCCGCTGTGCGTCGAATTGCCGCCGCATCCCGTGCCGATGATGGTGAGGACGCTGAATGCCAGGCCGAGGCACAGCAGTCTGCCGCGCCGTGTGCAGGCGCCCGGGCCAAGCAGCAGAAGGCCGCCGACCGCCAGGCTGTAGGCTACGGTTGTGCCGGCGGGGCCACCGCGCCGGGGAAGGGCCGGCACAGGCAATACTGCGCTGCTTGCAGTGTCGGACGTGGAGATGGTCAGCAGGGTGGTTTGTGTCTGGCCGCCGGCCAGCGCAAGGCTGCCGGGATTGAAGATGCAGGAAGCGTGGGCGGGCAGACCGCTGCAGGCAAATGCCACGTCGCCCGTAAAGGCGCTGGCGCCCGCGACATTCACCGCCGCAACCGCCGTCTGGCCGGAGTTCACCGTAATGGTCGCGCTGCTGCCGCTTCCCAGAATGGTGAAGGCGGGTATCACCACTTCAGTCAAGGTCGCGGTCGAGGGAAGGTTGTTGCCGTCTCCGCTATAGGTGGCGGTGATGGTCTCGCTGCCCACCGTGCTGGTCGACGACAGGAAGGCGGCCGGACTTCCGGAGTTTAGCGTGACGGTGCCCAGCGTGGTTGAGCCCAGCGTGAAGGTCACGGTGCCGGTGGGCGTGGAGGTGGCGGAGGTGACGGCCACGCTGTAGGTGACTCTCTGGTTCTGGTATGCGGGATTGGCGGATGAGGTGATAGTCGTTGTAGTCGCTGCGTTGCCGATAGTGACGGTCACCTGCGGCGAGGTGCTGGGGGCGTAGACCGAGTCTCCGGAGTACTGCGCGACCAGGACGTGGGTGCCGATGGCGAGCTGGCTGAGCACCAGGCTGGCCGAACTGCTGACGTTGGGGGTGAACACGGCTTGGGGCGCTGCCCCGGCCTGCGGAGCGAGACTCAGAAAGACGAAGGCCGGCAGGATCTGCTGCGAAGGATGCGTAACGAGTACCGGCACGAATGCAAGCGCACCGGGAGTCTGCGTGGGAAGTACGAGCGGCAGCGGCGTGCCCAGAGTGAAGCCGCCGGCGCCGTCGCCCTGGGCAATGGCACCGCTTCCGAAGACCAGATCCAGATGGCCGTCCTCATTCGCATCGGCCACGATCGCATTTCCGGCGGGTACCGGCGGCATCTGGCCTCCGCCGGCGGGGAGGGGGATGGAGAGCGAGGAGACGATCGGCGTGCCGAAGCTTCCGTCCCCGTTGCCGGGCAGGAAGGTGATGGGGGTCTGGTATTCGGGACCGGTGCCCAGGCCCAGCTCCGATGGAAGCACCAGCAGCAGGTCCATCTTGCCATCTTCGTTAAAGTCCCCAACCAGGAGGTTGGTCGGTTCGAGCGCTCCCTGATCGAAGACAAAGGGATAGCTCACCTGCGTCGCCCCGGCATAGGTGCCATTGCCGTTGTTCAGCAGCACGGTGAGGGCGGGCGCAGCCGCGGAACTGCCCGCCGGCACGGCGAGTGTCTGCGCCACCATGTCGGGATAGCCGTCGCCGTTCAGGTCGACAAAGGTGAGAGATGCGAGAGAGGCGAAGGAACAGGGGCAGGCATTGGTGGTGGCCAGCGGAATGCTGCCGAGGGAGACGAATGCGCCGCCACCGGCGTTGGCAAAGACCGTCGCCATGAAGGTGACCGGGCCGGCCGTCTGTCCCAGCGGCTGGGGAAGAATGCTGACGGAGATAATGTCCGGCTGCTTGTCGCCGTTCACGTCGGCGACATAGGTAGACGCGTAGCTGTCCGACAGGAAGGGCAGGGGGGCGGGTTGCTGAAAGCTTCCGTCGCCGTTGCCGAAGCAGACGGAGGCACCGATCAACAGGTCGGCGGTTCCGTTGCCATCTTCATCGATGACCGAAAGGGTACCGCTGGTATTGAGCGTCTGCGGAGGAAGGGCAGTGTAGGCGCCGGAGTTAGAGAGGAACACCTGGACTTTGGTCTGTGCGCCGTTAGCAACACTGGCGTAGAGCAGCAGATCGGGCGTCCCATCGCCGTTGAGATCGGCGGCCAATTCCTGAACGTTGGTGAGAGAGGCGAGCGCCGCATCGGGCGTGCCAAATGTCTTCTGGAACGTGGCGCTGGTGAAGCCGGTTTCCGCTGTGACCGGCACGGCGTTGCCGAGTTGGTTCGTGCCTTCAAAGAATGTGACGTTGCCGCCGGGCTTTGGAAATGCGCCTGACTGCACGACTGGAGCACTGAGCACGGGGCTTACGGTGGCGGATGCAGTGACGGCTGAACCCGCGGTGGCGCTGGCTGGCGAGGCCGTCAGCCCGGTCGCGCTCGGTTGCGTTCCCACCTGCTGCGCTGCGCCCATCAGCGTTGTACCAATCAGCACGGCCACAGCAGACGCCCAGCGGAGTTCACGCATTCCAGGTCACCTTTGCCGCCCCGGCCATCTGCAAATTCGGGCGCCGGCCTGGCCGGCAGACGAACGGCACCGAGTCCGGCAGCGGCTGCGCGGCAGGGGAGCAAAGTCATGTGAACACACAAACGCCGCCGGCGTAGCTCCCATGAGCGGTGATGCGCACTGACCAGAAATGGGACTGGACATACCACGTTGGTTAGTTGTAGACAGCGAGAGTCTCTTCGGCGCCGGGTGCCGTTAAGCTATCGGAAGCAACGGTAGTCTCTCCGAGGGGCAGTGCAGAGTTGGGTGGCCGAGGTCCGAGGTGAATCGTTTGATCAAGCGCACGCAGCGGTCGCAGCACGTCACTCTGATGGATGTGGCACGCGCATCCGGCTTTTCCGCCTCCACCGCGTCGATCGTTCTGAACGAGGCTCCGCTCTCCCAGCACGTCGCGGAGAAGACCAAGGAACGCATCCGCAGCACAGCCAAGGCGCTGGGCTACCGGCCGGACATCTTCGCGCAATCGTTGCGGCGGCGGCGCACCCATACCATTGGCGTGATGATCTTCGACATCTCCGATCCGTTCTGCACGCTGATTCTTCGCGGCATCGAGAAGGCGGTGGACCCCACCACGTATCTGCCCATCATCATGGACGCGCACAATGAGCGGAAGCAGTTCGAACGCTACCTGGCGATGCTGCTGGAGCGTCGTGTCGAGGGCCTCATCGTGGTGGCGAACTGGCTCTTTGCCGAGATCGATCTGCTGCCCGAGGTGACCCGGCACAACATCCCCATGGTGGTGGTGGGCCGCGATCTGTTCGAGAGCTCCATCAGCTCGGTGATTGTGGACAACGAGGCCGGCGGATATGCGGCACTCGAGCACCTGTTCACCCTCGGCCACCGGCGGATTGCGTTTCTGCGTGGTCCGGCAAAGCTCAAAGACAGCGACCAGCGGTGGGACGGGATGCGGAGGTTTGCACGCGAGAACAAGCTGCGCATCGACGCACGCCTGGTGAGGCAGCTTACCGGATCGTCGGACCCCACCTCGGGCTTCGAGGGCGGATACCAACTGACGTGCGAGCTGATCGACGGGCAGGTCCCGTTTACGGCTCTGGTGGCGTTCGATGACCTGACGGCGCTCGGCGCAGTGCGCGCCATGCGTAAGGCGGGCCGTTCGGTGCCGGCGGAGTGTTCGGTGATTGGCTTTGACGACGTGCCGCCGGCGGCGCTCACCAGCCCCTCCATCACCACTATCCGGCAGCCGATGGAACGGATGGGCGCGCTGGCCGCCGAGTGGATGCTGGAGCTGCTGCACGCGGGCCCGGAAGGGGTCGAATCTCCCGCCCGGCGTAGCCGGCTGGCCCCCCTGCTGGTCATGCGCGAATCGACCAGCGGCGCCGCTCTCTAATTTTCCCCTTGACAGTCGTTAGATCGCGGAGGTATTTCCTTGTATTCAAACGTTTCAATAAGCGCCTGAGGCGGCCCAGATTCGCGCGAGCGGACTGGCGCACGCCTGCAGCGCGCACCAGGTCGGAGTTCTATCGTGTCCATGTCACTGCGTACCGCCCACCCGCTCGCGTCTCTGCGCACGTTCTGCCGTGCCGCCGTTCTCCTCCTCCTGTTCATGCCCGCGGCCCTGCTGCCGGCGCAGGAGACTACCGGCACGATTCTGGGCAGCGTTACCGATGCCTCGGGCGCCGCCGTACCCAATGCCCAGATCACCATCACCAATACCGACCGGAACACGCAACAACGCGTGCTCACGAGCAACGCCTCGGGCGATTATTCGGCTCCGCAGCTTCCCATCGGGCATTACTCCATCCGGGTGGAGGCGACGGGCTTCAAGAACTACGAGCAATCCAACATCACCCTGAACGTGAACGACCGCCGCACGATCCCGGTGCGGCTGGATATCGGCAATGTGCAGGAGACGGTGAGCGTGCAGGCCAACGCCCTGCAGGTGGACACGCAATCCGCCGCGGCGACGGGGCTGATCACCGGAACCCAGGTCCGCGAACTGGCATTGCAGAGCAGGAACTATGAGGAACTGGTGGCGCTGATGCCGGGCGTGACCAGCGACATCGGTGACGCGCTGTATGCCGGCGTGAGCGCGCCCGGCGGCAACACCAACGAGACGGCCTTCTCGTTGAACGGCAGCTTCGGCTCGCAGAACAACTGGTCGATCGACGGCGCGGACAACGTGGACCGCGGCGGCAACTTCTCCCTGCTGAACTACCCCAGCGTGGATGCCATCTCCGAGTTCAAGGTGCTGCGCGGCAACTACAACGCCGAGTACGGGCGCAGCGCCGGTGGGCAGATCAATGTGATCACCCGCTCCGGAACCGCGAAGTTCCACGGCGGTATCTATGAGTTCTTCCGCAATGACGTGCTGGACGCCAACGACTGGGGCAACAAGCAGCAGGACCCGGTCGCGCCGCGCACGCCCTTCCGCTACAACGACTTCGGTGGAACGATCGGCGGCCCGCTGTTCATCCCCAAGCTCTACAACACTGAGAAGAAGAAGACCTTCTTCTTCTTCTCCGAAGAGGTGCGCCGGGTGGTGCAGTCTTCGCCCGTGACGGGCGTCGCGCCTAACCTCCAGGAGCGGGGCCAGGACCCCAGCACCGGCAATCAACCGACGTTTGCCAATCCGGTGTGCAACGTCTACCCGAATGCCGATGGATCCTGTCCCGGACAGCTCATCACCACCATTCCCACGTCGCAGATCGATCCGGCAGCCGCGGCCTACTTGAAGGATGTGTATTCGCACGTACCCCTGCCGCAGGACCCGACCAACGACCAGCTCTTCTCCAACCAGGCCAATATTTTCAACTACCACCAGGAGATCATCCGGCTGGACCACACCTTCAGCCCCAAGCTGTCGGGATTCATCCGCTACATTCAGGACTCCATTCCGACCGTAGAGGGAGGGGGGCTGTTCAACGGGAATCCGCTGCCCAACATCACGCAGACGAATACGCAGTCCCCGGGGAAGAACGTCGTCGCCAACCTCTCGATGACCTTCAACCCAACGTTTCTGAATGAGGTGGAGTACGCGTGGTCCTACGGCGCGGTGCTGAGCACCAACTCCGGGCAGTTGGCCGCCACCAATTCGCCGGACGTTGCGGCGGCTATTCAATTGCCATTCCCGGAGACGCTGAATCGCATCCCGAGCATCGCGTTCGGAGCGCCGAATGCCAGCTTCTTCGGCTTCGGCTCCTACAACGACTACAACAAGAACCAGACCATCTTCGACAACGTGACCAAGATCACCGGCAAGCATTCGCTCAAGTTCGGGATGTCGTTCGACCACTACTTCAAGTCGGAGAACTCCGGCGGCAACAACGCGGGCACCTTCTCATTCCAGGCGACGCCCGCCACGGGCGCAACCGAGTTCCAGCAGGAGTTTGCGCTCTTCCTCCTGGGCCAATCGACGAACTTCACCCAGAACACCATCGATATCCGGGCGCTGATCCACCAGAACATGCTGGAATTCTATGGGCAGGATGAGTACCGCCTGTTCCCGAACTTCACCTTGAGCTATGGGCTGCGCTACTCGCTCTTCCGCCAGCCGACAGACGGCGCCGGTCACGCCACGAGCTTCGACCCCACGCGCTACAATCCGGCGAATGCTCCGGTGATCGATAACTCAGGGAACATCTGCACCCCGGCAACGATGCCCTGCGACGGCACCAGTCAGAGCAACCCCAGCTACGATCCGCTCAACGGCATCATCATCGGCGGGCAGAATTCTCCCTTCGGCAATGCGATCGCGAGCCAGTCGAACTACGGCCTGCAGCCGCGCATCGGCTTTGCCTTCGATCCGACCAACGATAACCGGACGTCGATCCGCGCCGGATACGGGCTGTTCATCGAAGCGCCGGGCGTGGGCTTTGTCGAGAACAACGTCTTCATCAACCCGCCGTTTGTCGGCGGCACGACCATCAACAATGCGCCGTTCAGCAATCCCAACGGCGGCGCCGCCTCCAACAACAGCGTGCAGTCGCTCGGTGGCACGGCGGCTAACTGGCACCAGCCCTATACGCAGCAGTACAACCTGGACGTGCAGCACGAGTTCCACTACGACATCATCGGCGACGTAGGCTATTACGGATCGAAGGGCACGCACCAGTTGTCGCAGGTGGATATCAACCAGCCGCTGCCGGGCGCGTATGCCACCAGTCCGCTGATCCAGAACAACCCCAACTACGCGGGCGGCCAGATCACCGCGTCGGAAGAAGGGCTGCTGAACCTGATCCGTCCCTATCAGGGGTACGGACCGATCGATGTGTACGAGCCGCGGTTCAGCACCAACTACAACTCGCTGCAGGCCAGCTTGCAGAAGCGCTTCGCTGCGGGCTCGCTCATCGGCGTCAACTACACGTATTCCAAATCGCTGACCAACCGGCCGGATGAGGTAGGAGGTAACCTGCCCGTTCCGCAGAACACCTACAACCTGGACGCGGAATACGGCCCGTCGCGCTTCGACCGGCGGCATGTGTTCAACGTCAATTTCGTCTATGAACTGCCGTTCTTCGCGCAGCAGCAGGGGCTTGTCGGCCGCTCGCTCGGCGGATGGGAGCTCTCGGGCATCATCGAGGCGGAGTCCGGGCACGCGATCTCCGCGGTCGGCAATCAGGCGGTCGATCCGGGCGGCCTCGGCGTCTTCACCAGCGCGACCGCGCCGGCGTTTCCGCGGCCCGACCAGGTGAGCGATCCGAACTCTCACGCGCCCCACACGGTGGCGGAGTGGTACAACGTGAACGCGTTTGCGGATGTGCCGGCGAACGAATTCCGGCCCGGCAACGCTTCCCGCGGTTCCATACTTGGCCCCGGCGCCCAGCGTTGGGATCTGGCTCTGTTGAAGAACATCAAGGTGTATGAGAGCTCTTCCTTCCAGTTCCGTGCCGAGGCGTTCAACATCTGGAACCACACCAACTGGACGCAGATCGACACCACACAAGGAAGCGGTACAACCGGACAGGTGCTGGGCGCCGGGGAGAAGCGCATCCTGCAGCTAGCGCTCAAGTTCAGCTTCTAACCAGGAGCTGAAATTCCTCCAGAGCCACGCCGTCGCGTGCGGCAGCGGGCGTTCTCTCGGCAGTAAGAACGCCCGCACGGCGCGAATGCCCAGAGAGCGCGCCGTGCCATCATTTTCTGAGACAGGTTAGCTGTGTCAACCAGGACCTGAGTCCCCGAGGCCATGCAGAACAGGATGCAAAACACTATGCGGCAGATCAATATGCGGCGGATCACGATGTGCCAGATCAGTATGCGGATCTCCTTGCGCAACTCTATTGTTTTCGGTCTGCTTGCCGCCTGCGCGGCCTGGGCGGCGGCTGCGCCGGCGGCGAACGCACCGAACGGCGCCGTGCAATTACCGCTGCGTGAGGGGTGGGCGCTTAACTCCGGCTGCTCGGTAAAGGAGCCCGGCGACGTCATCTCCGCCGCCGGCTACCACCCGTCCGGATGGACCAACATCTCCGTGCCTTCTACCGTTCTGGCGGCGCAGGTTGCCTCGGGCAAGTTCAAGGATCCCTTCTTCGGCATGAATCTGCGAAAGATTCCAGGTACGTCCTATCGCATCGGGGAGAACTTTTCCAATCTGCCCATGCCGGCCGATAGCCCGTACGCCTGCTCGTGGTGGTATCGCAAGACCTTCACGGTGCCCGCGGCGGCGAAGGGCAAAACACTCTGGCTGAGGTTCGGGGGCATCAACTATCGGGCGAATATCTGGGTAAACGGCAAGCAGGTCGCCGCTGCAAAGGATGTCGCCGGCGCCTATCGCACCTATGAGTTCAATGTAACGCCGAATCTAGCGGCGGGCGGAGAAAACGTAATCGCGGTGGAGACATTTGCGCCGACCGAGCACGACCTCGGCATCAACTGGGTGGATTGGAACCCGTGCCCGCCGGACAAGGACATGGGCCTGACCGGTCCCGTCGATCTGGTCACCAGCGGTCCGCTTTCCGTGCGTTCGCCCCTGGTGACCACGCACTTTCCCGATGCTTCGCTCGATAACGCGGAGCTGACCGTCTACGGGGAGGTGCGGAACGCGAGCGAGCACCCGGTCCACGGCGTTGTCACGGCCAGCCTACTGGGAGTCCGCGTCACCCAGGCGGTCGACCTGGCGCCGGGCGAGTCGAAGACCGTGGTCTTCACGCCGGTCAGCTATCCGCAATTGCGCGTTCGCCATCCGCAGCCCTGGTGGCCGTACCAGATGGGCAACCCGCACCTGGAGTCGCTGACGCTCACGGCGGCCGCGGGCAAGGTCCCGTCCGATGAGCGGTCGGTGCGCTTTGGTATTCGCGAAGTCACCTCCGAGTTCACCGATAAGGGCTTTCGGCTCTTCCGGATCAACGGCAAGCCCCTGCTGATTCGCGGCGGCGGCTGGTCGCAGGACATGCTGCTGCGCGAAGACCCCGAGCACCTGGCGCAACAGTTCGAGCTCACGCGCGACATGCACCTGAACACCATCCGGCTGGAAGGCAAGCTCGAGACCGACGACTTCTACCGGCTGGCGGACGAACAGGGCATCCTGGTGATGGCGGGCTGGTGCTGCTGCGATCAGTGGGAGCACTGGAACCAGTGGACGCCGGACAACTACGCAGTCGCGGAAGCTTCGCTGCGGTCGCAGATGCTGCGCATCCGCCACCACGCCAGCCTGCTGGTGTGGCTGAACGGCAGCGACAATCCGCCGCCGGAGCGGGTGGAGCAGATGTACCTGGGCGTGGAAGCGGACACGCACTGGCCGAATCCGACGCTCTCTTCCGCCAGCCAGAAGCCGGCGGAGTTCAGCGGCAAGAGCGGCGTAAAGATGACCGGGCCGTATGACTTCGTTGCGCCCTCCTACTGGCTGGTGGACACCGGACGCTACGGCGGCGCGTATGGCTTTAATACCGAGACGGGACCGGGTCCGGCGATCCCGACCATCTACAGCCTGCGGAAGTTTCTGCCGGCAGACCAGATGTGGCCGAGGGGCGACGACTGGAACTACCACAACGGCAGCGAAAGCTTTGCCAAGCTGACCGTCTTCGACACTGCGATGAATGCCACCTACGGCGAGCCGCACTCGCTCGAGCAGTACGAGCGCACCGCGCAGGCCATGGCCTATGATGGCGAACGCGCGATGTTCGAGGCGTATGGCCGGAACAAGTACACGTCTACCGGCGTGATCCAGTGGATGCTCAACAACGCCTGGCCGTCGATGATCTGGCACCTGTACGACTACTACCTGGACGCGGGCGGCGGCTACTTCGGCGTGCGCAAGGCCTGTGAGCCGCTGCACGTGCAATACTCCTACGACGATCACAGCATCGTGGTCGTCAATAGCGAATATAAGGCCACGCCCGGCCTGCGCGTGCAGGCGGCGGTCTACGATCTTCAACTAAAGAAGGTCTTCTCGCGCGAAGCATCGCTCGATGCGCCGGCCGACTCCTCCAATCGAGCCTTTGTGGTACCCGCGGACATCTTCACGGCGAACGCGCAACTGCATTTCGTGCAGCTTGCGTTGCTGGACGCCGCGGGCAAGCGCATCAGCGAAAACTTCTACTGGGTTCCAGCCAAGCTGAGCGAGTTCGACTGGAGCAAGACCGACTTCACGCACACGCCCGCGTCCAGCTACGAAGACCTGACGGCGCTCGCATCGCTGCCGGCTGCGAAGGTGGCGGCGGAGATTGTGAGCAGCCCGAAGGGAGCCGGTGAAGTGCAGGTCCGTGTGCACAACACCTCGCAGGCGCTGGCGTTCCAGCTCTCGCTGCGCGCCCTGAATAACAATGGGCAGGCGCTCGAGCCGGTCTTCTGGTCCGACAACTACATTGCGCTGATGCCCGGAGAGTCGCGGCTGCTGACCGCCCGGCTGTCCTCGCACACGCCCGGCACCTTCGCATCGGTCGTCGTTTCCGGCTGGAACACGCCTCCGATGACGCTGCATCTGCATGGGGCGAATGCCGCGACGCAACCGGCAGGGCTGCAGTGACGGTGCGGAAGATGCGGCGGGACGCACGCGCTGAGCTTGACTGCGCGCCGCATGCCGCTGTTTGGGATGCGCGATGGTAGCCGGCGCAACGGAAGGTTCAACCGGCGTACAGCTCCGGCGTAGCCTGCGCTTCTGGGACCTGGTGCTCTACGGCATCATCCTCATTCAGCCGACGGCGCCCATGCCCAGCTTCGGCATCATGTATGCGGAGGCGCGCGGCCATGTGGTCGATGCCATCCTGCTCGCGCTGGTGGCGATGCTCTTCACCGCGGTCAGCTATGGCCGCATGGCGCGCGTTTACCCTGAGGGTGGCTCGGCCTTCATGTACGTCGGCAAGGAACTGCACCCCAGTCTCGGCTATCTGACTGGCTGGTGCATGGCCATGGATTACATCCTCAATCCACTCATCTGCACGATCTGGTGCAGCAAGGCGGCGGGCAACTTCCTTCCCGGCGTGCCCTACTTCGTCTTCGCGATCTTCTTCGCCACCATGTTCACGCTGCTGAACCTCAACGGGGTGGAGACCTCCGCGCGCATCAACTCCGGGCTGGCAGCGGCGCTCGGTGTGGTTATCGTGCTGTTTGTCGGCGCGGCGGTTCGGCACCTGTTTCTGGTGCACTCCACTTCGAGCGCGTTCTATCTCTTCCCGTTCTACGATCGCAGCACCTTCTCCTCCCACGCGCTGTTCCGCGGCACCTCGATCGCCGTGCTTACATATATCGGGTTCGATGGCATCTCCACGCTCACCGACGAAGCGCAGAATCCAGGCCGCAGTATTCCGCGCGCCATCGTGCTCACCTGCTTCATCACCGGTGTTCTCGCCGCCATCGAGGTGTACCTGGGGCAGCTTGTGTGGCCGCACCACAAGCCCTTCGCCGATCTGGATACGGCCTTTGTGCAGATCGCCGGAGTCGCGGGCGGTGCATGGCTCTACATCGTGGTGAACGCCGCGCTGCTCATCGCCACCATCGGTTCGGGCATGGCGTCGCAATTAGGGGCCGCGCGGCTGCTTCTGGCCATGGGGCAGGACGGCGCCATCCCGCGGCGCTTCTTCGGCGCCATCGATCCCAAGAACCGCATCCCGCGCAACAACGTGCTGTTGATCGGGGCGATCTGCCTGTGCGGCGCGCTGGTCTTCAGCTATCAGCTTGGTACGGAATTGCTCAATTACGGAGCGCTGCTCGCGTTCATGGGCGTCAATGTCTCGTCCGCCGTGCTGGGCTGGCGCTCTACCAGGGAGCGGCAGTGGCCGTGGATCGCCCTGTCGCTGCTGGGTTTTGCTGTCTGTTTCTTTCTATGGATCAACCTGGGCCCCATCGCGCGCATCGCCGGCTCCGTCTGGGCCTGCGCGGGAATCGCCCTCTATCTCATTCGCAGGCGGCAAGGTCCGGTGCGGATCTAACGCACGCTCTGGCCTAAAGGAACTCACGATGCGGAATCGATTGTTGCTCTTATCTTCAAAGCATGGCCGGCGCGCGATACTCCCCGGGGTGGCGGCGCTGCTGCTTGCCGTACTGTGCGCGCCTATGACCCGGGCCGCCTCTCGTTCCATCGCGCTCACCTTTGACGATGTGCCCATGACGGTGGTCGGCAACGATCACATTGCGGGCCCGCTCGATATAACCCAACGCCTCAACCGTGACATTCTCGCGACGCTGCGCCGCCACCATGCCACCGCCATCGGCTTCGTCAACGAGGCAAAGCTGAATGTGCAGGGCGAGCGCGATGCGCGTGCCGCCATCCTGGAAGAGTGGCTCGCGAACGGCATGCTGCTGGGGAACCATGGCTACAGCCACGTGCAGTTCAGTGACACCACGCTCCAGAATTACGAGGAGGAGTTCGTACGCGGAGACGTGATCACCGCCCCGCTGATGGAGCAGCATAAGCTCACCGAGCGCTACTTCCGCCATCCTTATCTCGATACCGGCGATACCCAGGCGAAGAAGGAGGGCTTTGATGCCTTTCTCGCCGCGCATCACTATCTCGTCGCTCCGGTCACCATCCAGAACGAAGACTGGATGTTCAACGCGCCTTATACGGAAGCGCAAAAGAATCACGATGCAGCGGGGGCGAAGCGTGTGCGCGACGCCTATCTGGCGCATACCGCCGATATGTTCGCGGCGGCGGAAGACGAGGCGCGCAGCACCTTCGGGCATGAGATTCCGCTGATCAGCCTGATGCACGTGGACCTGCTGAATGCCGACAACCTGGACGCCGTGCTGACGCTGATCGAGCGGCGCGGCTATCACTTCGTCTCGCTGCCGGAGGCGCTGTCTGACAGCGCGTACAACACGCCGGATACCTTCTATAAGGGCGACGGTATCTCCTGGCTGGATCGCTGGCAGCCCGCCTTTGGTAAGCCTGTCCAGGACAAACAACCGCAGCCGCCCGCATGGGTGCAGCAACAGTACGACGCCATCACCGCTCCCGCGAAGAAGTAGCGACGGAAAAAGCAAAAACGAGATCCCTCGAATTCGCTTGGGATGACAACACGCTCTGAGACGGCAGCCGCTAGGGATAGCGTGCACCTGAATCGATAACAGATATGGCTGGCTTCGACATCACGGTCATCGGCGACACCAACGTGGACCTGCTTCTCGGCGGCCTGCCGGAGAATCTGCCTCCGGAGCGCGAGCTTGCGGTGGAGCAGATGGCGGTCACGCTTGGCGGATCGGCCGCGATCACCGCGCATAACCTGGCGGCGCTGGGCGCGCGCGTCGGGCTCATCACCGCGCTGCCGGAGGACCTCTTCGGCGCCTTCTGCGTGGAGCAACTGCACGCCGCGGGCGTCGATCTTACGCAACGGGTGCTCTCGCACGAGAGCACCGGCGTGACCGTGCTGCTGCAACACGCCGCGTTCCGCCGCGCGTTCACCTATCCGGGCAGTGCAGGGAAGCTGCGCCTGGCGGACCTGGATCTCGCGTATCTCAGCCAGGCCCGGCATTTTCATCTATCGTCGTTTTTCCTGCAGCGCGAGCTGCGCGATGACGTCCCGCGGCTCTTCGCCACGCTGAAGCAGGCCGGCCTGACCATCTCGCTCGATACCAACGATGATCCCTGGGACGCATGGTCGGGCCCTATCGTTGAATCGCTGCGCTATGTGGATATCCTGATGCCCAACGAGCGCGAGGCCTGCCGCCTTGCGGGCGTGACGGACATCGATCTGGCGATCGCGATTCTGCGCCGCGCGGTGCCTACGCTGGTGATCAAGCGCGCCGCTCAGGGCGCCGTGGTCTTCGATGGCGACGAACGGCTGGCGCTCCCGGCGATTCCGGTCACGCCGCGCGATGCCGTCGGGGCGGGCGATAGCTTCAACGCAGGATTTCTCTACGGCTATCTCAACCGGCGGCCGCTGGCGCACTGCCTGGAGCTGGGCAATCTGGCCGGCGCGTATTCGACCACTCAGCCCGGAGGCACGGCGGCCTTCCGCAATCGCGCGGCACGGCAGAGCTTCTTCGCGGCCAATGCGCAGGACAGCCGCCTGCTCGCGCAGCAAGACCACGTCTGAGGCGAGTCACGCTTACGGCGCCACGGTCGCAGGCTGCTCGGCGCTTTGTGCGGCCGCCGGTACTGCCGCGGCGGTTGGCTCCATCGCCAGCAGATTATTGAAGCGGTTGAAGTAGTTGAACAGCCCGCTTGCCGCCATCAGCTCCACGATCTCTCCCTCGTCGAAGAAACGCTTCAGCTCCGCGAGCTCGGGCTCGGTCAGCGGCCGCTCGTTGCGCGTCAGCCGTTCCGCCAAACGGAGCGCCGCCTTCTCGCGATCGGTGAAGTCGGTGCGCTCTTCAAAGTGCGGCAACTCCTCGATCTGCTCCGGGCTGTAGCCCAGCTTTCTGGCCAGCAGGGAGTGCGACGCCAGGCAGTACTCGCAGGCATTCATCTGTGACGTGCGCACCACTACCAGCTCTTTCAGCCGGGTGGGCAAGGTGCCCGTGTTCAGCACCGCTTCCATGTGCGCGATCATCGTTTCGAGAATCTCTGGCCGGTGCGCAACCGTGCGAAACATATTCGGCACGTTGCCCCGCTGCCGCATGTAGCGGTCGTAGATCTCGCCTACAGCTTCTGAAACCTCATTCCTGCCCAGACGCGAAATTCGCGGCATCTCTGATCCCTCGCTACCCTCAGTGTAAGCCGGGAGCCGGGCCGAGCTAGAGTGGGGGACTCTGTCTATGGGGCCATGGGGTGAGCAGGCGTGGGCTTCGAGGGGTGCGCGGTTTCGGGCTGACCAGTATCGGGCTGGCCAGTATCGGGCGGCCCAGTATCGGGCGGCCCTGCATTGGGCTGGCCGGAAGCGGGAACTAACGTGTCCCCGGAAAAGCGCGGAATGCCGAAGTGTCCACGCAGGTGGAGGAGATCGAGCGGGCTCAGATTACCGGAGATAGCGATGAGATTCAGCTCCTTGACGCCGGCCAGCAGCACCACCATGCCGGTCACGTTGGTGCCCTGGAAATCGATCCACAGATCGGTTCGCCCGGTGGCCTGAGCGTAGGACGGGTGCGATTCCGAGCTGACCAGGTGCTTCCAGCCCGCAGCGCGGTACTGTTCGCGAACTGCCTGAAGCCGGGACGGGTCGTACATGCCGGGAGCAGCAAAATGGTAGCTGTGCACGGAGATGCCGTTCAGCCGGGCAACCGCATGGGCCACATCCTGGTCTCCGCCATAGAAGACGCCGCTCGCCATCTGAAGCATGGTGCGGTCGAAGGTGAAATCGGTATGAAACGCGGCGCTGTGGCCGAGCTCTTCGATTCCACGCGGCACCCAGTCCAGCGGCCGCTGGGCCCAGGCGAAGGGCAGCGCGGCGGCAAAGACGCCGGCAACGATGAAGGTTTTAAGGAAGCGGCGCATACGGTTGTTAGAGAGAACCCGCCCCTCGGAAAACAGTTTCTCCGTCGGCGAAAAACAGCAAACAATGCCCTTCACCCGCCCGCAAAGGCCCATAGGAGCCGGGGCGCCGCTTTCATCCCCCTTCAATCAAGTCGCTTCTGACTGCAGGCAATCTTCCGGATTCCACGCATCCCATGCCGCAGAATGCCCGCAGAGCTGCCACTCCATCTCGAGCAGGTCGATGACGCCAGCACCGGCTTTGATCGCCAGATCGCCCGCCTGCGCCCTACTGCCGAGGAGGCGGCAGCGCGCACCTGGGTCTACCACCCCTACGACCGGCTGACCACCGACACGGGCCCTCTGGCCGAGCTGGGCCCGGAGCGAGGCGGTTTGTTGATGGTGGAGTGCCCGGCCAAGGTGAAGCCGCGCCCTTACCACAAGAAGAAGCTCGCGCTGTTGCTCTCCTCCGAACGCCACTTTGCGCTCGAAGCGGTGGCGCGCGGGTACAAGCTGCTGTACATGCGCAACTACGACAGCTTCGGCGATGGCCTGCTGGACGCGCAGCGGGACTGGAAGACCGGCGAAATCACCGTCATGCAGCCGGCCGAGCGCGAACTCCGCAAGGACCTGGAGCGGGCGGTCAAGCGCGGGCTGAAGCTGAAGGTTGTGCCGGACACCACCTGGCTTTCGACAGAGGCCGACTTCGACCAGGTCTTCAAAGGTGCAACGGGCAAGCATCCCGGCCCTTTCCTGATGGATCGCTTCTATCGCGCCATGCGCAAGAAGACCGACCTGCTGATGGAGAAGGGCAAGCCGGCCGGCGACCAGTACTCCTTTGACGCCGACAACCGTCAGCCTTACAAGGGGCAGGTGCGCGTGCCCGAGCGCCCGTCCTATCCACCGGATGCGATCACCCGGGAGGTACTGGCGCTGGTCGAGCGCGTCTGCCCGGAAAACTTTGGCACGCTCGACGGCTTCGACTGGCCGTGTACGGAGAAGGACGTGCAGCACTTCTGGCGGTTTTCGCTGACGCGCCTGCTTCCGGAGTTCGGCCCCTATGAAGATGCCATGAGCATCGAGGAGCGTGACCTGTTCCACTCCAAGATCTCGGGCCTGATGAATCTCAGCCGCCTGCTACCGGCGCGCGTGGTTGCGGAGGTGGCCGAGGCCAACGCTGCGGGCAAGATTGCACTCGCCTCGACCGAGGGCTTCATCCGCCAGATTCTCGGATGGCGCGAATTCATGCGCCACATTCATCGTGTAACCGATGGGTTCCGCAACCTCGATGTGTTCTATGAGAAGAGCAAGCCGCACAACGCGGGCGCGACGCCCTCGGCGCTCTATGCCACGCTGCCGCTGCCGGCCGCTTACTGGGGCGCGAAGAGCGGGCTGCAGTGCCTGGATACCGTTGTGGCTCAGGTCATCGAAGAGGGCTGGTCGCACCACATCACGCGATTGATGGTGCTTTCCAATCTCGCGACGCTCTGCGGCTTCTCCCCGCGCGAACTGTGCGATTGGTTCTGGTTCGCGTATGTCGACGCCTACGACTGGGTGGTAGAGCCGAACGTGCTGGGCCTGAGCACCTATGCGGATGGCGGTCTCACCGCCACCAAGCCGTACGTCTCCGGGGCAGCCTACATTCACCGCATGAGTGACTACTGCGAGCACTGTCAGTTCGATCCGAAAAAGGCGCTGGGTGAAGGCTCCTGCCCCTTTACTTCACTCTACTGGAGCTTCCTTGAGCGCAACCAGGAGCAGCTTGGGCGGAATCCCCGGCTGGCGATGCCCTATCGCACGCTGGCGAAGAAGAGCGCGCGGGAACGGGAGCAGCTTCGCGTTCGCGCTCAGCAGGCCATCGACGCGCTGCAGGCGGTTCCGCGCCCTGAGTATTGAAACGCGGAACCGCAGGCAGGGGAGATCGACCGGTAGGCGATGTTTAACGGCCGGCGATCGGCTGACGCCGGGACTGCTGTTCGGCCATGTCTCCGATCACCGGCAGCTTGAACCACTTGCCCTGCGCCGCGCTTACGATCGCGATCAGCCAGGCGATAAAGACGACCAGGTTGATGACCAGGTAAAGCGACCAGAAGTGATAGGGCATAAAGGAGGCCAGGATCCTGAGGACAGCCGCGACGATCGAAAGCCCGATGCACTGCACCGCATGGAAGCGCACGAAGGGGCGGCTGCGATACGGCTCCACCAGCAGAAAGATGATGGCGGGAATAATGGTGAGGTAGGCGATGGCACCCGCGGCCGTATCGGAGAGGCCGCCCTGCATCACCGGAGCCTGGCCGTAGGGGCCGGACGAGCCCGCAGGCGGGCCCACCGGGGCAAATCCCGGGTCCGGTTGCGGCGTCTCATAGGTCGCACCCGGTGCGGCGGCCCCCAGCGGTGCGCCGCAGTGCTGGCAAAACGCTGCTCCGGCAGTATTCTCGGCATGGCAGGATTGGCATTGCATTGGGAAACCTCTCTTGGGAGTGCGATGGTGCGAAGCGTCTCAGCCCGGGGTCCGCTGCCACTATACGACGGTGTTTTTGGCAAGTGAAAGTCAAAAGTGCAACTACCGTTCCCTCCGGCTTTGCCCGAAGCCGCCCCGCATCGAAGGATGGGGAGGAACCACATGGATAAGCTTGCGATCTGGGCAATGATGGAAGCCAAACCCGGCAAAGAACAGGAAGTGGAGGAGTTTCTGAAGTCCGCCCAACCCATGGCTGAGAGGGAGCAGGGCACAACCAGTTGGTATGCGCTCAAGATTGGACCGAGCACGTACGGAATCTTCGACACCTTCGCCGACGATAAGGGCCGCGATGCGCACCTGAACGGCGAGATTGCCAAGGCCCTCTTTGCGAAGGCCAAGGACCTCTTCAGCCGGGAGCCGCAGATCGAGAAGCCGACGATCCTGGCGGCCAAAGCGCCGCGAGCCTAACGAGGCCCGGCTTGCCGCGTCCCGTCTGCAATTATAGATCCTTGACCATGCGCACCACGGGAAGCGACGCGCCGTTCTCGAGCGGGACATCGAAGCGCTGCAGCGGGCGGTAGCCCTTCCTGGCATACAGCGGAACGCCCGTGAGCGTAGCGGCCATCTCGGCGCGGCGGAAACCTTCCCGCCGCGCTGCGTCTTCACTCCCTTGAAGCAGCAGGCTGCCCACACCCCGCCGCGCATGCGCCGGATGCACGAAGAATGCGCGGATCCGCGCCGGCATGGTAGCCGGGTCAAGCAGCGCGGCGCTGCGGGCAGCGCCATGGCCGCTGCCGCCGTAGAGCGTTTGCCGTCGCGACCAGCCGCCGCAGCCCAGCAGAACTCCGCGATCCTCGACGATGAAGTAGGTGCCGTCCTCGATGAGCTGCGTATCGACCCCGAAGACCGACATGAGCGCGCCCTCGATCTGCTCCGGAGTGTAGTCCGCCGCCTGCAGCCCACGCACGGAGGCCGGGATCAACTCGCGCAGCGCCGGAATGTCGCTGTCGGTCGCGGTTCGCAGATGCATCGAGGATTCCGGCGGCTTGCTCATCTCTCAAAGTCGGCGCATGCGGAACAGCCATCAGGCCCTCAGCTAAACAGGAACTCCTTGGTGCGCAGTTCCTTGATCAGGTCGCGCAGCTTGGCGGCCTTCTCGAACTCAAACTTCTTCGCTGCTTCGCGCATGTCTGACTCAAGCTTGGCCACGTAGGAGTCGAGCTCCACCTGGTCGCGGAACTCCGGCAGCCCTTCGTCCTGATCCGTCAGGTCGGCGTATTCGGCCTTGAGTATCTGCGCCAGTGACATATCAATGGCCCGGATGATGGAGGTCGGCGTAATCCCGTGCTCTTCGTTGTACGCGCTCTGGATCTCCCGCCGGCGCTCGGTCTCATCCAGCGCCCGCTTCATGGAGTCGGTGATCTTGTCCGCATAGAGAATGGCCCGGCCGTTGATGTTGCGTGCCGCACGTCCGATGGTCTGGATAAGCGACCCCTGCGAACGCAGAAAGCCTTCCTTGTCCGCGTCCAGAATGGCGACCAGCGACACCTCGGGCAGGTCCAGCCCCTCGCGCAGCAGGTTGATCCCGATCAGCACGTCGTACTCGCCCTTGCGCAGGTCACGCAGCAGCTTCACCCGCTCCAGCGTCTCAATCTCGGAGTGCATGTAGCGGCACTTTACGCCCACCTCGCTGTAGTAGCCGGAGAGGTCCTCCGCCATGCGCTTGGTCAGCGTCGTCACCAGCACGCGCTCGTTCTTCGCCACGCGATCGCGGATCTCCGCCAGCAGATCGTCGATCTGGCCGCGGATGGGACGGATCTCCACCGGAGGATCGACCAGGCCCGTCGGCCGGATGATCTGCTCCACCACCACGCCCGACGATTTGGTGAGCTCATAGGGGCCGGGCGTCGCCGACACGTAGAGAATCTGGTTGGTGCGCGTCTCGAACTCGTCGAACTTCAGCGGCCGGTTATCCATGGCGGAGGGCAGGCGAAAGCCGTAGTCCACCAGGTTCTGCTTGCGCGAGCGGTCACCGTGCCACATGCCGTGCAACTGCGGCACGGTCACGTGGCTCTCGTCGATAAAAAGCAGGTAGTCGCGCGGAAAATAATCGAGCAGCGTGGGCGGCGGCTCGCCCGGCATGCGCCCGGAAAAGTGCCGCGAGTAGTTCTCAATGCCGTGGCAGTAGCCGACCGACTTGATCATTTCGAGATCGAAGCGCGTACGCTGGTGGACGCGCTGCGACTCCACCAGCCGTCCCTGTGCCTCCAGTTCCTTTTCCCACCACTCAAGTTCGTTCAGGATCGAGTCCATCGCGGTGCGCTTGCGCTCCGGCTGCACCACATAGTGGCTCTTGGGGTAGATGGGCAGCCGCGCATACTTTTGCCGCACCGTCCCGAAGAGCGGGTCGATCTGCGACAGGCCCTCGATCTCGTCGCCGAACAACTCGATGCGGTACGCCATCTCGTCATAGGTCGGGTAGACCTCGATCACATCGCCGCGCACGCGGAAGGTGCCGCGCCGGAAGTCGCCGTCGTTGCGCTCATAAAGGATCTCGACCAGCCGCCGCGTGATGTCTTCGCGTTTCAGCTTCTGGCCTTTTTCGAGCAACAGCAGCATGCCGTAGTAGGCCTCCGGCGAACCCAGGCCGTAGATGCAGCTTACCGACGCGACGATGATCGCATCGCGCCGCTCGAAGAGCGATCGAGTGGCGGAGAGCCGCAGCTTGTCCAGCTCCTCATTGATGGTCGCTTCCTTCTCGATGTACAGGTCGCCCGATGGAATGTACGCCTCGGGCTGGTAGTAGTCGTAGTAGGAGACGAAGTATTCGACCGCGTTGCCGGGGAAGAACTGCTTGAACTCGTGGAAGAGCTGCGCCGCGAGCGTCTTGTTATGCGCCAGGATGAGCGCGGGCCGGTTCATCTCCTCGATGACCCTGGCCATGGTAAAGGTCTTGCCCGAGCCGGTGACGCCAAGCAGCGTCTGGTGCTGCTCGCCCGCCGCGAGCCCGGAAAGAATCTCTTCGATCGCGCGCCCCTGGTCCCCGCGCGGCTTGTATTCGCTGACTAACTGAAAATCCATCGGTATGTCGATGGTAAATGGAGGGTGGTTGCTTTCGACCGCGGCCCCATGTCTCAGAAGCGAGATCGGGGGCACCCCACTCCTACTTGAGATGCCGCATATACAATGTATATACGTCTATCAAAATGAAAAGCGAATGCATGCAGAAGCGGCTGAACAAGGATCGCGCGATGACGACCATCAGCATCCGGGTGCCAGAAGACATCATCGAGGACTTGAAGGACGTTGCGCCTGCTCTAGGCTTCTCCGGATATCAGCCGCTCATCCGCGCCTATATCGGGCAAGGATTGCGAAAGGATTTGGCGAAGATGGAGAACTCTCAACTGCAAGCGCTGACACAGAGCCTGCGCAGGCATGGCGTGAAAGACGACGCCATCTCCGAGATCGTCGCCGAGGCAGGACTGCGAAGAGCGTGAGAGACTCTGAGACCATGCGTTTGTCGCGAAGCGTCGGCCCTTGCTAGTTCTTCTCGTCCTGGTCTAAAGAAACGATCTGACGCTCATGTGTTCGCCCCAACTTCTTCACAAACCAGTTCAGTCCCCAAACTCCCGCGAAAAATGTAACAATCCACACCGCATCGATCAGATCATGCCAACGCCAAGAACCGCGCAAAGCTGGAATGCTCCAGTACAGGATGTAGCCGCCTAAGGCACAGAACCAGAGACAGCCTAGCCAACGGGGCCAGCTCTTGGTCTTCGGCGTGGGGCGCTGCCCCGGCCCAAGAGCATAAAACGGCCCCTTCGTGAGCCCGCCATAGATGGCCACACAGCCAATGAAGGTCCCTAGCACCGCCCCTGCATGACCCCAGTTGCTACCTTCGCCCACGTCGTACACCATACCTCATATACATGTTAGGCAGGTACATAGAACGCGTTACGCCCCTCAGCACAGCTCCTTCAGCGGCACCATCTGCTCCAGCGTCCAGTTCTCCGGCATCAGCAGCAGGTAGCGTCGCGGCGGAAAATACCACAGCAGCATCTGCGTAGCGCGCGAGGCGACTTCGTGGTCGGGGAACTCGGAGAATTTCCGCCCAATCACCAGGTTGCGTGAGGGCGTCATCTCCGGATCGACAACAAGTGCGACACGCGGCTCTTCGATCTTCCAGCCTTCGGTCAGGTGCCGATAAAGCAGCCGCGCGGTATGCCGGGGCAGATAGGCCTCCGATGGCGTGCCCACCATCACCTGCCGCTCCTTCTCGACCGTCGTCTCCTGCACCCCGCTCGTCGGGTCTTGCGGCGGACGCGCCGCCATCTCCTGGGCATCGGTCGGGTCGCCGTCGAAGGTGCCATAGGCGCGCAGCGACTCGACGACGCCGGTCGGCATCACGTACTCCGCCAGGTCCGGCGTATCCGTCGCGTTTTTGAAGAACGCCACACCGAAGCCCTGCTCCGCCGCGGACGCGAAGATGTTCGACAGGCAGTTCGTCTCCACTGGCTGGCCCACCGGTGGCAACTCCAGCCGGACGTAGGGCATGCCGTCGGGACCGAGAAACACGGGCTGCGCGGGCAGCACGGCGGAAGCGTTCCACGCCGCGTCCTGAAAGCTCATCACCCACGCGCCATCGCGCGTCTCGCGGGGCACCTCCATCAACTGTGCTATGCGGCTGGTGTCTTCCAGATTGAAACGCTGCTCCGGCATGGACACGAAGCGCCTCCCAGCGACGGATTGCGGCTGGGGGATCGGGGCAATCGGATCGATCGGCGCCTCTGCAGCCGCTTGTTCCGGGCTCGAGGCTTGCGGACCCGCGGCAGCGGACGTTGGCGCCTCGGGAGCCTCGGGCGGGATGGTCAGTACCAGAGGCTCGCCGGTCTCCTGCGGGGTGCTGGCCGGCTGCTTCTTGAAACGTTCGATGAAAGACATGTCTCGATTGTAAGGCGCGGCACTAAGAGGGCGACTCTACCGCCAGCGGCTCGGGCGCTTCCCCCGGCCCCTGCAACTGCATGGCTTCCAGCCACTCACCGGGCGCATCCACCAGGCAGTCAGGCCGCGCGGTTTCAAGCGTGTGCGGCGCCAGGCCGAAGCGGCAGCCGATCACGGACGTACCCGCGTTGCGCGCCGTCAGCACGTCCACATCCGAATCGCCGATCATGAGCGTCGCGGCCGGGGGCACGCCGGCTTCGTGCATCAGCGCAAGCAGTCCCTGCGGATCGGGCTTCTTGGTGGAAAAGCTGTTGCCGCCGTACACCTGAAAGAGATATGGACTCAAGCCAAGAGCCTGACAGATGGCCTGCGAGGGACGGACCGGCTTATTCGAGAGCACAGCCATCCGCGCATCCGGCAGCTCGCGCTTCAGCTTCTCCAGTGTGGGAAAGACGCCCTCGTACACATACGTGTGGTCGAGCATGTGCTCGCGATAGTAGCCCAGGAAGTAGTCGATCGCGCGTTCCACAAACTGCTCGTCGTCGGGATCGCCGAGGGCTCGGCGCACCAGCATCGGAGCACCATCGCCAATGTAGCCGGCGATCACTGCCTCCGGTAGCGGCTGATGGTCAAGGTGGCGGAGCATCGCGTTGACCGCGGCGGCCAGGTCGGCACGCGAATCGATCAGCGTTCCATCGAGATCAAACACCAGCAGGCGGAGTGCATCAGGAGAGGGTAGCGGGTGCAACCGGTCGATCATCTTCCGATTGTAGGGGAGGAGTAGGAGCACAGGTGAACGCGCATCCCGGGCCGGCGCGCTCAGGCCCGGGATGCGTGGCGCGATCAGTGGATGCGGATGCTGCCCGAGCCCGTCTCCACCTTCACCGTGGGGCCGCCGCCGTTCACGTTGCCGGTAATGTGGTGCTTGTCGAGCGAGCCCTGCATGCTGATGGGCTGGTCCGTATGCACTGACCCGGAGCCGGTCTCCGCGTCCAGCGTGAACTTCGCTCCGCCCAGGTTCAGATCGATGGAGCCCGAGCCGGCCTCGATCTTCCACATGGAGACGGGCTGGCCCGCGATGCTGATGTCGCCGGACCCCGTCTCGGCCTTCAGGCCGCCCTTCACGCCGGTCAGACGGATAGTGCCCGAGCCCGCTCCGGCGGTCACATTCCCATCGCCGTTGAAGGAGCCGCGAATATCTCCGGAGCCAGTCTGCAGATAGGTATCGCCGGCCAGGTCCTGGGCATAGATCACGCCCGAGCCCGTTTCCAGCTTGGAGCCGCCCTGGATCGAGGAGACCTTCAGATCGCCGGAGCCGGAATCCGCCTTCAGTTGCGTGTTCCCGGGCGTGGTGATGTCGTAATCGATCGAGACATGCTGGAACCAGCTCTCATGCTTGGCGCCGATGCGCACCGAGTTCCCGCTCTGCTCAATCGGCGGATTGTCGACCGCCTGCTTCACCGCCTCATCGGTCGATCCGCCCATCCAGTTGTGGTTGGCGTGGACGTGCCCGATGATGTGGATCTGATTGTCCGACCCCGCCGACACGTGAATATAGCCGGAACCCGTGGACACATAGAGCTGCGCTCCGCCGTTCACGGTGAGCGTCTTGTCAAATGTGCCGTCGGACGCCAGAGCCACCAGCGGCAGGGCCAGCACGGCTACAGAAAGAATGTTCAACACTCTTGTTGTTTTCACTTCTGCTCTCCCTCTTGAAATCCTTCTCAAACTCTTAGCCGCGGTGTGTCAGGACTCACTGCTCCAGGACGACCTTGTCGCCTTCTTTCAGTCCTGACAGGATCTCCGTACTCGTGCCGTTGGCAATGCCAACCGTGACCGGGACCTTGCTCATGCCGTCCTTCGCCTTCTTGTCCGGAATGTTGACGAAGGCGTGTTTCTTGGCGTCGTAGCTGACCGCCTGTTCGGGCACCGTCAACACATTCTTGTGCTCGTCGATCAGGATCTCCGCATTGGCGGTCATGTTGGCCTTGATCTCGCCGTTTGGGTTGTCGATGGAGACGCGCACGGAGAAGGTGGTGACGTTGTCCTTCTCCACTCCCAGCGGCGCAATCCGCGTCACCTTGCCGTTGAAGACCTTGTTCTTGAACGACTCAATGCGAATACGGGCGGGCTGCCCCATGTACACGTTGGCTATATCCGCCTCGTCCACCTTGCCGTCTACATATACCTTGGTGATGTCGCCCAGGGTAAACACCAGCGTGGCGGTCGAGCCCAGGACCAGGATGGAGCTGACGGCGTCGCCTACCTCGACATCCCGCGACAACACAACCCCGTTGATGGGTGACGTGATGGTGGTGTAGCTCAACTGCTCCTCGAGCTGCTTCAGGCTCGCCTGCGCTTCGGCCACCTGGGCCTGCGCCTGCTTCAGCTTCGCCCGATCCACCTGGACGGTCGCCGTGGCCACCTGCTGTTTGTTGAGCATCGACAGATAATCGCGATCGGCGTTCTCCAGGGTCTGCTGGCTCACCACTCCCTGGCCGGCCATCTCCTGGTTGCGCTTCAGCGCGGCTGCGTACATGGGCAGGTCCGGTGCCTTGGCGGTCACCTCGTCCTGGGTCACGTCCGCTTCGGAGGTCTTCACGTTCGCCTCGGCCGCCTGCAGTTGCGCGCGCTGCGCTTCCACCTGGGCCAGAATCTCCACCCGGTCGAGCTGCGCCAGCACCTCGCCTTTGTGCACGGGCGCATTTGCGTCCAGGAACCACTTCTCAACAATGCCGCTGGCCTTGCTCTTGACCTCGACCTTTGTGATGGGCTGCACTTTGCCGGTCGCCACCACGCTCTTCGCGATGTCCCCGCGCGTCACGGTGGCGATGCGGCTGGGATCGATCTTCGTGCCACTGCCGCGGGCCACCACCGTCACGCCCAGCAGCACGGCAATCACCACCGCCGCCAGCGATATCCACAAGCCCACGCCTTTGCGCTTCCGTGCCGCCACTGCATCCCCCAAAGGCTCGCCGCTCTCGTACGCTGCGATCGAAGATACATACGCTCACGCTTCCGGAAAGGTTCCCGGGGGGTACCCCGATACCAGCGGCGGTTAGTGTCTTGACAATGTGCTGACAGAGAAGAATAAAATACCGAGAGAGGACTTCGACCATGGCAGTTCCCTCCGGACTTGCGGAGCGGCGCACGGAAAAGCTGGATGTGCGTGTCTCGCGCTCCGCGAAAGCGAAGTTGCAGGCCGCGGCTGCGGCCGTCCACCGATCGATGAGCGACTTCGTTATGGAGAGCGCGCTCTCCCGCGCGGACGAGACTCTGGCCGCGCGGCGTACCTTCAGCCTGGATGCAAAGCGCTGGATCGCCTTTCAAGCTGCTCTTGATGCCCCGGCACAACCTTTACCGCGGCTGCAGGCGTTGCTGGATCACCCGGACTTCTTTAGTTCCAACTCTGGCCGGTGACGGAAGCGCGGAGCATCGAGAAGCTTCGGCGCGATCATGCCATCGACAGCTTCGACTGTGGCAACACGGAGCTGAACGCGTGGCTGAAGAAACATGCCTCACAGAACCAAAGTGCAAATGCGGCGCACACGTATGTTGGGCTTAGCGATGGAGCGGTGGTGGGCTATTACAGCCTGGCTGTCGGGCAAGTGGATTACGCCGATGCGCCGGAACGCCTGAAGAAGGGTCTCGCCCGGCACCCAGTGCCCGTCATGCTGCTGGCTCGTCTCGCTGTTCATAAGGACTGGCAGAAGATGGGGGTAGGGCGGGGGCTTCTTAAAGATGCTGTCCTGCGCACCATGCGAGCCGCGGATATTGCCGGGATCCGCGCGCTCGCAGTGCATGCTAAAGATGACGAGGCACGCCGCTACTACGAACAGTTCGACTTCGCGCCTTCTCCCACCGATTCGCTCCACCTTTTCGTGCTGTTGAAAGACGTTCGCAGGCTCATCGGCGGGTAGGGCCGGCCTCGGCCGATGCGCGCAGCGCGCCCGCCCGTGCGGGCAGCACCGGTACACTAGAAGCGGTCTCATATCAGCGCTCGTGGTTTCGACGGAAGATCTGAGCCCCGCTTCCATAGCGGGTCTCATCCGTGCCATCACGAACGTTGGCGGTTGAGGAGACCGCTTCCAGCGGACACATGCTCGAGTGGACCCTCTTTCGCGGCGTAGCGATCGCCATCCTCATCCTGGCCAACGGCTTCTTTGTCGCCGCCGAGTTTGCCCTGGTGAGCATCCGCGACACGCGGGTGGAGCAGTTGCTGGCGCAGGGCACAGCCGGAGCGCGCTCGCTTTCACGATTACGCGCCGAGCTTGACGACTTCCTTCCGACCGTCCAGTTTGGCGTCACCCTCGCGAGTCTGGCCCTGGGGTGGATCGGAGAGCCCACGATTGCGCCGCTGCTCCGGCGCGCCTTTGGCGCTCTCCCCTACGGGCACGTGTTCGCGCATGTGCTCAGCGCGGCCATCGCCTTCGCAGTCATCACTTACCTTCATGTTCTACTTGGTGAACTTGTTCCTAAATCTCTGGCTTTGAGGCGGTTAGAGCCTCTTGCGCTAGCGGTAGCCGGCCCCATGGCCGCGCTGATCCGCCTTACCCGTCCGCTGGTCCGGTTCATGAATGTGTCGGCCACCGCGGTGCTGCGTCTCTTCCGCGCCTCGGCGGTACGTGAGGCCGCGGTCCATTCCCCGGACGAGTTGAAGCTGATCGCCACCGCCACCCGTCGCATGGGCCTGTTGCCGGAGTACCAGGAGACCCTCATCCACCGCGCCGTCGAGCTGAACGATCTGGTCGCGCGCGAGATCATGACCCCACGCCAGCGCATTTTCTCGCTGCCCTCGTCCATGCCCATCTCGGAGGCGAGCGCCCGCATCGTCGACGAGCAGCATTCGCGCATCCCGGTCTACGATGCCGCGCGCGGCCCGGAACACATCGTGGGCATCGCGTATCTGAAGGACATCGCCCGCCTGGTGCACTTCACCTCCGGGACGCGCGACCTCGCAGCCTATCGCGACGGGCGGCGCGAGCTCACGCTCGGGCAGATCATGCGCGATGTCCTCGTGGTTCCCGAGACCAAGCCGGTGCTCGACCTGCTGCACGAGTTCCAGGAGCGCCGGCGTCATCTCGCCATCGTGGTGGATGAGTACGGCTCCACCACCGGCATGGTGACGGTAGAAGACGCGCTCGAGCAACTGGTGGGCGAGATGGAGGACGAGTTCGACGTAAGCCCGCGCCGTTCCCGCAGCGGACAGGATGAGGTGCTGCTGCTGGACGGCAGCGTGAACCTGCGCGACCTGGAGGTGCAGATGCACTGGCAACTGCCCCGCGACGGCGGCATAGAGACGCTCGCGGGATTTCTGCTCACGCGCCTCGGCAAGATTCCCTCAGGGGGAGAGAGCGTGGACTACGGGGGCCGCCGTTACACTGTTGTGGAGATGAGTGGTCACCGCATCAGCCGAGTCCGCATCGCGCCCATACCGCCGGTTCTCGCGCCGCCGGAGGATCCGGCGCCCGCGGAGCAGGGCGAGTCCGTTGACGCGCTCCGTGACGGCTCCGGTCACGCGTCCGGTGACGCGAGTAGATGAGGGTCCTGCGCGCGCTGGGGATCCGCCTGCTTTATGCCGTCCCGGTCATCTGGCTTGTAGTCTCGGTGGTCTTCCTGCTCATCCACCTGGTGCCCGGCGACCCGGTCGCGCAGATGCTGGGCGAGGGCGCGACCGCCTCCGACCTCGCCGTGCTGCGCCACCAGTACGGGCTCGATCAGCCCATAAGCACGCAATATGCACACTACTGGCGCGGCGTCCTGCACGGCGACCTCGGCCATTCCATCCGGCTCAATGACTCCGTCACCCACCTGATTCTCCAGCGCTACCCCTACACGCTCGAGCTCACCATCGCTGCGCTGGTGCTGGCGGTGCTCCTGGCCACGCCGGCCGGCATCGCGGCCGCGCTGCACCGGGGCCGCTGGCGCGACAACACTGTGGGCGTGGTTTCGCTCTTCGGGCTCTCCTTTCCATCCTTCGCGCTCGGTCCCATCGCCATCCTGCTGGTCTCGATCAAGCTCGGCTGGCTGCCGGTCTCCGGAGCCGGCGGTCCCGCGCATCTGGTGCTGCCGGCTATCACCATGGGCTCGGCGCTGGCGGCCATCCTCACCCGTATGGTGCGCACCGCCATGCTCGAAGAACTGGGGCAGGACTACATCCGCACCGCCCGCGCCAAGGGCCTGCCGGAGCGCACCGTGCTCTACCGCCACGCGCTGCGCAACGCGCTCATTCCCGTCATCACGCTGGTGGGCCTGCAGTTCGGCGCATTGTTGGCCGGCGCCATCGTCACGGAGACCATCTTCAGTTGGCCCGGGGTCGGCCGCCTTACCGTCTCGGCCATCTCCAACCGCGACTACGCCTTGGTCCAGGGCTGCATCCTCGCCGTTGGACTTACCTACATCTTTGTCAACCTGGCGACCGACGTGCTGTATGCGGTGCTGAATCCACGCATCCGCGATTAGGCCCGGGACTTACCCTCTTTCGCCGCCATTCTCATTTCCATCTCAGCCCTGATCGCGGCATCCGTCGCAGCGTCGGACTCTGCTCTGCGCAGGTGACGTTCGGTGTCTCGATCCGCCACACCAGGTAATCGCTCAAGCGCAAAACCGTTACTGCGATTTCGCGGCTGGAACTGGATGCCTGCCATCGGATGGCCGATCATTTCCGTGTAAGCAGTAAGGGACCGGACGAGCAATGACGCAACGCCGGTTGCCGGGATCGAAGAGAACACATGGGGATCGAAGCTATGTCGGATTGGGTCGAGCTGTTCGTTCGGAGTCACTGGCTGGAGGTCGTCATTCTGGGTGTGGCGGCGGCGTTGTACCTTTTGACCATTCGCCGCCTCGTCCGCTTTGAGAGCAGTGCCGTTTCCAAGGCACAGTCCCCGGCGAACGCCTCGTCCGAGTACCACCCAACCAAATGGGTCGCGGTGCTGCTTCTGCTGCCGGCAGTGTTTGCTTTGAGTGGGTGTGGCCTGCACTACAACCACTTCTCTTCCAACAACTCCGGCAGCAGCAATGGCAGTGACCCCGGGACCGGGACCGGCTCGGGCAGTGGCGGCGGCTCGGGCAGCGGCGGCGGCTCCGGCAGTGGTGGCAATGGCGGAAGCGCTCTGAGTGTGTTGTCCCTCAACCCGGGGGCACTCTCGTGGAACAAGGTCCTGGTCGGCCAGGCCTCTGCCGCGAAGACGATCACGGTCACCAACCCGAACACGGCCGGCGTTGTGATCTCGTCCATTGTGGCCGGCGATGGCTTCATCGTCAGTGGGAACACGTGTCCGCTCAGCTCCTCGACGTTGGCGGCAGGAGCTAGCTGCACCCTCTCCATCCAGTTCCGCCCTGTGGCTGAAGGCCCGCTGACCGCGAACCTGACGCTGGCGAGCAACGCGTCAGCAGAGGCGCAGGTCGTCTCTCTGAGCGGAACGGGAGCGGTTGGCCCACTCCTGTTCGCGCCCTCGTCTCTCGCTTTTCCCTCGACTGCTGCCGGAACCACCAGTCCGCAGCAGGGGGTGACGCTGACGAACACCACGTCATCGGACATCACCATGACCGCCATCACCCACACCAACGTGTTTCCGGAAGCCAATGACTGCACGCCCACGCTTGCCGCCGGAGCCTCATGTAGCTTCACGCTCTCGTTCGCGCCGCTGTGCAGCGGTGCATACACGGGAACGGTTACAGCGCATGCAGGCAATTCCACGGTACAGCTCTATCTCTCCGGAACCGCGACCGGAACGAGCACGTGTCCCGGGCCGGGAGCTCCCAGCGGCAACACCGGACTCTCCATCGGCCCTGGCCGGCTACTGTTTGGAAACCAGGCGCCCGGCGCCACGACGACACTGCCACTCCTGGTGACGAACTATCAGTCGTATGCCATCAATATCGCGAACATATCGATCGCCGCACCCTTCTCGCAGGTAAACAACTGCCCGGCGACTCTGCCGCAGGGATTTAGCTGCAAGATCAACGTCAGCTACAGTCCAACGTCCAAAGGCTACTCGAGCGAGGTGTTGAGCATCACCGATAGCGGGACAACGGCGCCCCAGAGTATCCCGGTTACGGGAAATGCAATCGATGCAGCCAATGCAAGCAATGCCGACGCGAGAGGGGACCATCAGTATTAAGAGCAGCCTATAGGCCGGCGGCCCGGGCCTGCGCGCACTCGTGCGCGATCTGCAGGCCCTCTTCGACCGGGATGACAAAGGCCTGCAACGGAGATCGTTCCGTCGTCAGCCGGCCCTCCACGTTGATCAGTCTGCGATTCTGCGCTTCGTCCATCTCCAGCCCGCACCAGCGCAGGCCATCGCACACCCGCTGGCGAACCAGCGGCGTATTTTCGGCGATGCCGCCGCCAAAGATCACGGCATCCGCCCCGCCCAGCGCGGCGAGATACGCTCCCACTGCAGTGCGCACGCGGTAGGCGAACATCTCCATTGCCAATCGCACCTGCGCGTCCCGGTCGTACTCCCGCATCAGCACCCGCGTGTCCAGCGATTTGCCGGAGACGCCGAGCAGTCCCGACTTCTTGTTCAGCAGCGTCATCACCTCGTCCACGTCCATGCGCTCCTCGCGCATCAGAAACTCCACCAGCGCAGGGTCCACATCGCCGGAGCGTGTTCCCATCATCAGCCCCTGCAGCGGCGTCAGTCCCATGGTGTTATCCACGGACGCACCGTTCGCGATCGCCGTTACCGAACAGCCGCTCTCCAAATGCATGGTCACCAGGCTGACCTGGCGCGGTGGCTTGCCCGCGAGGTGCGCGTAACGCTCCATCATGTAGCGATGCGAGATGCCGTGAAAGCCGTACTTACGGATGCCATGCTTCTTGGCCAGCTCAAGCGGTATGGCGTAGAGCCGCACATGCTCCGGCAGGGTGCGGTGAAACGCCGTATCGAAGACCGCATACACCGGAACCCGCTCGAAAGCCCTTTGTAGCGGGCCGATCAGCTCTACCGCGCTCGTATTGTGCAGCGGTGCGAGTGTTTTCAGATCGCGTATCTGCTGCTCGACCTCAGGGGTGATTACGGTCGGAGCGGAGAAGCGTTCGCCTCCATGCACCACGCGCATCCCAACGCAGTCCATGTCGTTCGGGTGGGGAATCTCGCGGCCGGCGTGTTCTTCCAACCAGCGCAGAATGGTCCTCGCGGCTTGGGCGTAGTTCTCCGCCTCGATGGCTTCGCCGGGCTCCTGCTCTTTGCCGCGAAACCGCGCCAGCGTTGGCTCTTTGCCGATGCCTTCTACGATCACGCTGACGCGCTCGGTGCCTTCGAAGGCATATCGCTGGCTCGCCTGGCAGGAGACGATCTCCGCTTTCAGAGAGTTGCCGCCCGGATTGAAGACCAGCACGTTCATGCACACCCACTGGCGCCTATGCGCGTGGGATGGTCTACCGGTCGCCCGAGGTTAGCTCCGATCTATTGCTGGCGCAGCGTCGTGTTCGGATCGAGGCTCGCGGCGCGTAGTGCGGGCGCGAGACTCGCGACCGCGGCCACCAGCATGAGGAGCAGCGAGACGGCCAGGATGGTGACCGGATCGAACGTCTCCACGCCAAACAACATGGTGGCAATAAAACGCGTCAACAGCAGTCCGACCGCCAGTCCTGCCATCAGCCCGAACGCGGAGAGCGCGAGCCCGCGGCGCAGAATCATGGTCAGCACGTCGCTTCTCCGTGCGCCCAGGGCCATCCTCAGCCCGATCTCGAGCGTCCGCTGCGCGACCATATAGGTCAGCACGGCGTAGAGACCGATGCCCGCAATCAGCAGAGCGAGCACCGCGAAACAGGCGAGCAACAAAGCCTGGAAGCGTGGCTGGGCGCTCGCCAGACTGACATACGCCTCGGCGGTAGAAATGCGGTAGACCGGCACGTTGGGGTCCATGCCCTGCACCAGGCTGCGCAGCGGCCCAATCAGACTGGTGGGATCGTTACTGCTGCGGATACATAAATACGGGTGCGTGATGGCCGCCTGCGCGTAGGGCATGTAATACTGCGGCGCCGCCTCTGTCGTAAGCCCCTGTACCCTCGTGTCCCCCACTACGCCCACCACTTCGCGCATGCTGGAGGGCGTAACGTCGTCGGAGAGATGGGGCTTGATATGCTTGCCGATCGGGTTCTCGCCCGGAAAATACTTGCGCACGAACGCCTGGTTGAGGATGACCACCGGGGTTCCTTTTGGAAGATCGGAGCGCCCGAAATCCCGGCCCGCAATGATGGGGATCCGCAGCGTGCGGAAGAAGCCCGGCGTGACCACGCTCATATGGGAGTCCGGCTCTTGTCCGGGAGCTACCGGCCGGCCCTCGATGTCAAAGGTGATATCGATGTCACTGCCGCTCAGCGGCATCGGAGAGCCCGCGGCCACGGATTGCACCCCGGGCAGCGTTGCCAGCTTGTCGAGAAGCTGCTCGTGGAATTGGATCGCTTTCAGGGTTGGGTAGTCCTTCTCGGAGAGTCCCACCCGCGCGGTCAGGAGATGATGCGCGTCAAAGCCGGGATCCACCTGCAGCACGCGCACGAAGCTGTGGATCAGGAGGCCGGCGCCAATCAGCAGTGCCAGCGAGATGGCCGTCTCGGCGATGACCAGAGCGCTCTGCATGCGGTGTTCGCCCCGCGTGCCCGCAACCGTCCGCGCTCCCGCCCCCAACGCCAGCGACGGATCGGCCTTCGACGCGCACCAGGCGGGAAGAAATCCAAAGAGCAAACCTGTAGCAATGGCTGCTACGAATGCAAATGCCAGGACCAGGCCGTCGATCGAAACCTCGCCGGAGCGCGGCAGATGTTCGGGCGCGAGCCGCAGCATGGTCTTGAGCAGCCCTTGCGCCAGCAGCACCCCGGCCACTCCTCCTCCCAGCGCCAGTAGCACGGACTCGACCAGAACCTGGCGCGTGATCTCCACCCGGCTCGCTCCCAGCGCGGCGCGTACAGCTATCTCTCCCCGGCGCTGCGACATGCGCGCCAGCAGCAGCCCCGCGACGTTGACGCAGGCGATGAGCAGCAAGCAGATGACCGCGGCGAAAAGGACGCGCAGCGCGGGGCGATATTCGCCAACCAGATGGTCCAGCTCCGGGCGAACGATGGCAGCGGTAAAGTTCGCGTTTGTATTTGGAAATCCCAATGCGAGATGCTGCTCGATCAGGTTCATCTCGTTGTGCGCCTGCGCGATGGAGACTCCAGGCTTCAGCCGCCCGATCACATCGAGCTGATCGAACCCCCGCTGCGTGGTTGCCGGCTCCTTGCCTTCAGCGTCCACCGCCAGCGTCGTCCAGAAAAGCGGCGTGGGGCTGGCGATAGGAAAGCTGAAGCTGCGCGGCATCACGCCGACGATCTGGTACAGGTCGCCGCTGAATCGCACGGTGTGGCCCACCACGTCCTTCGCCCCATGAAACTCGCTCTGCCATAACGCGTAGCTCAATATCACAACCCGGCTGCCCGGCTGCTCCTCGCGCGGCAGAAAGTCCCGGCCCATCAGCGGACGAGCGCCGAGCACGCGGAAGAACTCCGCCGAGACCACCGTCCCGGCGATCTGCTGGGCCGCGCCCATTCCCGTCAGGCTCATGGTGTCGGTGTGGTAGGCGGTAAGTCCGCTGAAGGCCTGGCTGCGGGCCCGCCAGTCAAAGAAGGTGGGATAGCTCACGTCCTCCGGCAGATTGGTCGTGCGGTCTTGTTGCTGCACCCACATCAGGTCCCCGGCGTGGGGGAAGGGCAGTGGCTGCAGCAGAACCGCGTGTACCAGGCTGAAGATGGCGGTCGTCGCGCCGATGCCCAACGCGAGCGTGAGGATGGTCGTCAGAGTAAAGCCCAGGCTCCGGGAAAGCTGGCGTCCGGCGAAGCGGCAGTCCCGCCACAGCTTGTGCATGCGCATCTCCTGAATTACGAAGAGCAGGATGCACGTAGATTGCCGATCGATGTTCGTCGTTCCCGCCCGGGCATTCCTTTGCGAATCAGCCTTTAGCCGCCCATGGAGCGAGCTGCGCTGCTCATCAGGATGTCCAGACTCCGGGGCGATCGTCCATAAGTGGACAGGGACGGCATCAGCCGCTCACACCTTGAGCTCCACCACGCGCGGCGCCAGGGCTGCTTCATCCGATTCGATCCAGCCCACAGTCACGGGAAGTTTGAAGCGCCGCGGCCCGGCGCTGCCCGGATTGAAAAACAGCACACCCTTCCGCCACTCAATGAGCGGCTTGTGCGAGTGTCCGCTGATCACTGCCGCCACTCCCGCCGCTCTGGGATCGAGATCGAGCTGCCGCCCATCGTGCAGCAGATAGAAATGGCGCCCATCGAGCTCCACCAGTTCTACCGGCGGCAGGTATCCGCACACGCTGCCCTCGTCGATGTTTCCACGGATGGCGGTCACTGGCGCGATGGTCCGCAGGCGTTCCAGGATCGCCCCATCGCCTACATCCCCCGCATGCAGGATGTGCTCCGCCCCCGCGAGCGCAGCCAGCGCCTCCGGCCGTAACAGCCCATGTGTGTCGGAGATGACGCCGATGCGCATACTCCACCTTAACGCGGCCCGTGCTAACCCTGCTAGCCGAAGCGAACATGGGCGCTCTGCAGTGGAACGGCGCTCTCGCGGGCACTCCGGGCGCGCTCCGTGTTATGCTCGCCGCGGGTCCCGGGACACGTGGGATCGTGCTGAATCGACTCAACCCGCAACGCACAGCTTTGTTCGCGGGCATCATCATTCTGGGGACTTGCGGGGCACGCGGGCAAACTCCGCCTTTGCGAGATCCGTCCCTTGCGCAGAAGCCATCGGCGCCCCTCGGCGCCTCAAGCTCCGCCGAGCGCAAAGGCCTCTTCACCATTGACGTCGTCGTCACAGATGCGGCAGGGAACCCGGTTTCAGACCTCTCGCCCCGGGATTTCACTCTCTTCGATAACGGCCAACCGGCTCCGATTCGCACCCTGCACAACTCTCTCGCGACGGCGAACCAACCGCCGCCCGAACTGATCTTCGTCCTCGACGCCGTCAATCTCTCGCACCCGCAGCTTGCTCAAACCGAAAGCGCGATGGCTCATTTCCTGCGGCGCAATAACGGCCGCCTGGATTCGCCATCTTTCCTATACCGGCTCACGCGCGACGGGCTGTTTTCGTCCTCGAAGCCTACGCGGGACGGAAACTTGCTCGCCAAAGAGGTGGAGCAGCATAAGCCGCCGCGAAGGGTGTGGAGATCGGTTCGAAATGATGGACCCGATTTACTTCGCGCATGGGTGGGCAGCTCGCACAATTGGCTCTCCCTGCGCGCCCTGGGCTCGATTGCCATCGATCAGAGGGAGATCGCAGGCCGCAAAGTCGTAGTGTGGATCGGTCCGGGATGGCCGGTGCATGGCGGCGACATCGGCTTTGACGAGGCAACGGAGTTGTCCACACGGCTGCGGGAAGCGCGCATCACGCTGGACAACGTGAACGTGTGGCCCAGTCCTGACCAGTCATTGAACTATCGCGACTATCTCCAGGCGCCCCGGTCGCAAAAGGACATGCAGCCCGCCAGGATGGCACTGCAGGTGATCGCCACGCACACCGGCGGCCTGGTGCTGGACTCGGGCGACCTGGATCGAGATATCGAGCGCTGTGCCGAAGAGCTGCGAAGCTTCTACACGCTCACCTTCAATCCCCCGCACACCTACCAGCTAGACGAATTCCACGACGTGCGTGTCCAGGTGGATCGTCCTGCCCTGAGGGTTCGCGCTGCCACGGGCTACTACAACGAGCCCGTGTATTTCGACAATCCCCGGCCGGGGATCGAAAAGGTCACCGTCGCGCAGCTTGAAGAACTGGTGCATGCGCAGACCGATCTACCGCGAAAGCTGGCGAATCTCGAGCTCACCGAACGGCTGAGCACCCCCCGGCTCGATGCGCTGTTGAGCGTGATCCACAGCGAACGGGAACGCCAGGCGCTGACGGCGGATGCCGATCTGTCGATCGCGCTCGCGCCCCCGGCCGACGAAATTCTGCATCGGCCGCCGCCTTCGATGGAGGAGCAGCGCGCCATTTTGGAGCGCTCATTCGACTACCTGCGCAATGTCATCCCTAAACTGCCCGACTTCTATGCCTTCAGGACCACGGTGCGCTTCGAAGAGCCTCCGGAACGCGACAACGAAATCTGGAAGATGCCGCACCAGGATCGGACTCTCCACTTTGGCGCCGGGGAGCACGCGACAGTTCTCTATCGCAACGGACACGAGGTGGTTGAGAAAAAACAGAAACTCGGCAAGCGCCCCGTCAAGGGGATGCGCGCACGCGATCTTGAAACAAGGGGAACCTTCGGTCCCATTCTTGCCTACGTGCTGCCCGCCGCCGCTATCAGTCCAAGCACCATTCGGTGGGAGCGCTGGGAGCGCGGCAAGTACGGCGATCTGGCCGTGTTCTCCTACATGATTGCCGGCCCGAATATCAGACACGAGGTCACCTTTTGCTGCCTCCCTGAAGGGGACGGGACCACTCTCTACCAAAACAAGACCGACGCGTACGGCGAATTCGCGCTCAACCCCGACACTGGAGCCATCATGCGCATCGTGATCAATGCGGATCTCAACGAGGAACGGGACCCTGACGCGCCCCTTATCCGGTCGCAACTGATGGTCGAGTACGGCCCGGTGGAATTGGGCGGCCAGACCTATATCTGTCCCCAGCGGAGCGTGGAGATCTCCCGTGGCCGCTCTGAGCGCGAACTCCACGAGTCGGGCATGGTCTTCAGCCTGTACAGCTACTTTGAAACCATGGTCAACGACGTGACGTTTGGCGGATACCACAAGTTCGGGTCGGAGTCCCGCGTTCTGCCGGGATTCGCCGAGACTGAGTAGACGGAACCCGTCGCAACGGTAATCACGCCTGTGCGCATACTCGATCCCTGCTGACGGAGCGTGCCTCCCATACATATGGAAGGAAGAAATCGTTCACAACCGACAGCCGCCGCAGGGCGTCCCACCTCATTGTGCTTGTGCCCCAGTCCGTACGCGAGTTTTTTCGGTGCAGGATATTACGTCCGCTGTTGCGGCAGCTACGCGGCGGCGTTACACCTCGCCGCCTGGCGTGGAGCCTGGCCTTGGGCATAGTCATCGGAATCAATCCATCGGTGGGGATCACGACGATTTTGGTCGTGATGTTCGCGTGGGTCTTCGGCCTGAATCAGGTCGCATCGCAGCTCGGTGCACAAGCGATGACGCCGTTCCATCTGATTCTGTTTGTTCCCTTCATTGAACTGGGCGTACATCTCTTTCACACTCGCCGCCTTCCGCTGAACCGGCAGCAGATGGAGCATCTGAGCCATCATCCGTTGCGCCTCTTTCGCGACATCTGGCAATGGGAATGGCATGCACTTATCGTCTGGGGCCTTGTGGCTGCGATTTTGATGCCGCTGCTTGCTATGTATATTCGGCGCGCCCTGGTGCTGCTGATGCGTCGCCATCGAACACTGGTGCGTTCGCGCCCCGCGCTGCATTGATCGAAATAGCGGTGAGAGTTCCATCAAGGGCTCTCCTGCCGGCAAGCCGACGAATGAGTTTGGTCCGCCGCTCGCCTGTGCGCCTTGTAACGACAAGCGGACTTAAGTCGATTAAAGATCGGCCGAACCGATCGATCTCGCCGTCTCTCGCGCCCCCGCCCTCGGATCTTGGAACGAACACACCGTCGAGACCGTACAAGACGGCATGCACCAGGAGCGATTGGCCCGAGACATTCCCACACTTGTGTGGATCGACGTGGGAGCGATGCTTTTCATCGTTGCGTTGATCGTGTCGGCGGTCATGGTTCCTGAACTCCGGCCTCTTCACGTTCTGCAAGGCATGATCTATGTCGCGGTCATTGTTCTGGCGCACCGCAACAGTTCCTGGGGGCTTGGAGCCGGGTTCTTTATCGCAATCGTGTGGAACAGTTTCAGCCTGTTCGTTACCCATCTCATACAGACTGGTTTGGTTGCGTTCTGGACATCTGTGCACACAGGCCACGTTCAGCAGTTTGTACCGATGATGGTAGCGCTGGGTGGACTCGGACACTTCGTGCTCATCGTTGCCACGCTTACAGCATGCGTACGTCAGCCTGAAGGAAACAGGAAATGGTTGAAATTTGTCGGTGGGGGCGTTTTGACCGTCGCATATTTCGCGCTCATCGTCGCTTTCGCGCGACCTCACTAAACAGCGCCGGCCACGCCTCACGCCTGGGAGTCGACAGCAACATAGCAAGGTGGTCAGGAGCGCGTGACCATCGTTACGTCCTCCTTGGCGTACCGTTGCCCGCGACTCGATAGACTGGAAATAGAGGACGGGCCATTGCTCTGCGCGGAAGCCGTCGACTCCACCTTAAGCCCTTTGTTTGCAGGAATTTGGCCGTAACTCCAATGGATGGACGAATTTAGCCGCACCCCCCTGGAATAACTCATTTGCCGAGAGGAATTTAGCGGATTCATACCGGGGGGTATAGGGGGGGTGGGCTAAAGCCCGATGGCAATGCGGGTGCGCGGATCAAGGTAGTCGCGCAGCGCGTCGCCGATAAAGTTGAACGAGAGCACGCAGCCCATCACGGCGAGTGCGGGAAAGACTACCAGGTGCGGTGAATCGAAGAGGTGCGAGCGGGCGTCGTTCAGCATTGATCCCCAACTCGCCGCGGGCGCCGGGATGCCCAGGCCGAGGAAGCTGAGAGTCGCTTCCGCCAGCACCGCACCGGCCATGCCGATGGCGGCCTGAACCAGGATCGGCTGCACGATGTTGGGCACGATATGCTGCGCGAAGATGCGTACATCGCTTGCGCCGAGCGCGCGGGCTGCCTCCACAAACTCGCGTTCGCGCACCGCAAGCACCTGCGCCCGCACCAGCCGCGCATACCCCACCCATCCGCCGATGGAGAGCGCCAGCACCAGGTTCCACAGTCCCGGCCCCAGGAAGGCCACGAAGGCAATCGCCAGCAGGATGCCCGGAAGGGCCAGGAACGCATTCATGACGAAGATATTCAGCAGCGTGTCCACCCAGCCACCGTAGAAACCCGCCAGACCTCCAAGCACCAGCCCGGTGCCGAGCGACAGTCCCACGACGCTGACCGCAACGATCAGCGAGATGCGCGCGCCGTAGAGAATGCGCGAGAAGATGTCGCGCCCCAGTTCATCGGTGCCGAACCAGTGCACGTGCCCGGCCGTCCATTCGGGACCAACCAGGCGATGCGTCAGATCGATTGCCGCGGGATCGTAAGGAGCAACCGCTGGAGCGAGTACAGCCATGCATACAAACAGCACCAGCAGCAGCACGCCGATGACCGCTAACGGCTGATGCTTGAACCTGTGTGTCCACTCCTGCACCCACCCGGAACGCTCCATGCCGCATCATCGCACAACAAACCGCTTCGTACCGTGTCCTCACCTCCGCTATGCTCGACAGGAGAATCCGATGAAGCTCCCCCGCGCCGCACTGCTCTTCCTCTCCCTCGCTGCTCTGATGCCCGCAGGCCTTGCTGCGCAGTCCGCCGGCTCGGTTCCCGCCGATGCCGAGCAGTTGTTGGCACTAACCAACCAGGCACGCGCCGAAGACCAGCTCGGGCCGCTCCGCTGGGATTCCGCCCTCGCCGACGCCGCGCATACGCATGCCGCGCTCATGATCGAACACGCGGAACTATCGCATCAGTTTGCCGATGAGCCGACGATTCCCACGCGCGCAGCGCAGGCGGGCGCCCACTTCGCTGCTGTCGCCGAGAACATTGCGCTCGGACCCAACGCGGTCACCATTCAGAAGGAGTGGATGCAGTCCGTTCAGCACCGCACCAACATCCTCGATCCGAGGATGGACGCGATCGGGATTGCGCTGCTGCGCGCGCCGAACGGCGAGCTGTACGCAGTCGAGGACTTCGCGCAGACGGTCGACAGCCTCTCCCCAGCCCGCGTCGAGGGTCGTGTGATTGCACTGCTGCAGCAGAATGGCATCGCCCGTGCCGCCGCCACGCAGGATGCACGGCAGACGTGCGAGATGACGCATGGCACCGCGGGAGGATCGCAGCCGGCCTTTGTCATGCGCTGGCAGAGCGCGGATGTCAGCCGGCTGCCGAACGTGCTGGTGGAACGCATGCGCGCCGGCCACTACACATCCGCTGCGGTGGGCGCGTGCGACAGCGCCCATCCGCAAGCGGGATTCACCACCTACCGCGTTGCCGTTCTGCTGTATTGATCGCGTGTCTTCGGCGGCGCCGGACGGAGACTACATCGGCTTCATCGGTTCCGCGACGATGCCGCATGCGATACGCGCACCGGAGTTCCCGGACGGATCGGTCACCATGTCATCCGGCTTGGCATGGATCACGATCGACGTGCCACCGTTGCTGAATACCGAGGTCATGGCCTGGGGATCGAGCGAGACTGCATCGGTACGGAACTCCGTCTTGTCGGTGCCATCCGCGTTCACCGTGAGGTTGACCGGCAGATCGCCGGCATGCGCGCCGCTCGGATTCTTGGTGCCGTGCATCTTGCCGCCGGGGTTGAAGTGGCCGCCCGCGGACTTGAAGTCAGGCCCCTCACACTTGGCATTCTGGTGGATGTGGACCCCATGCTCCCCCGGCGGCAGGTCCTTTACATTCACCATCACCTCAACGCCGTTCTTGCTCTGCTTCAACGTGATGGTGCCCGCGTCCTGACCGTCCGCCGTCTTCATCGGCACGACCACGGGCTTGATCTTCGCCGCCATGGACGGCATCGCAAACAGGACCGGCAGCGCCACCACCGCCACCGCATATTTTGTTATCGCATTCATCTTCAAGGTTCCTTTCAGGATTCCCGCGGGGGCCAGTCTACGCACCATAGATGAATTTACGGTGAGAAGATGGCTGCCGGCGGGCGGAAGTTGCGGTCACAGCGAGACCGTCCCGTCTCAATCCTCTGGCGCATTGTGGAAGTACATGTCCCAGCCGAGATAGCGGATAGCCGCTTCGTGGACGGCGCTGGCGGTCTGGGAAAAGTTGGCGGCGACGTGATGCTCGAAGCCCTGCTCGCAGATCAGCCGCAGCAGCTTCTGCAGCTTCGGGATGTAGGCTACGCCGGCGCCGCCGAAGGTCTCGAGCGGATCGTTGGTAAACTCGCCCTCGCCCACATACCCGCGGATGCGCCCTTCGAGATCGTTAGTGGAGAAGCGGGCGAAGCTCATCGCGCCGGCCTTCACCCGGCCCACGCAGGTGCCGAAGGTGTTTTCCTTGCCTACGGTGCCGGCGATGATCGCCTGGAAGTCCATGACGACGTCCTGAAAGAAGTGCCTGGGCAGGTTGGAGCAATGGAAGCACACGCACTTGTCGGGATCGCTGCCGTAGTTGTTGTTCCAGTCGAGCAATGCGCTCGGAGTCTCGGACGCGAGCGCCAGCGCATGCATGCCCAGCACCCCGCACACGTCCACCTCGCAGGCGCTGGCAAAGAGGTTTTCGCTCATCATGCTCATGACCGTGCAGGGCACCACGCCAAAGTACTCCTCCATCGCCGTCCAGCACTGCACTGCGGAGATGGTGCAGTAGGTCTCGCGCATCCAGCCGTCGATGACCACGCCCAGCTTGGCCATCTTGAGCAGCGCCGCGGGGGGAATGTTGTTGGTCGAGACATAGCTTTGGATCGCCGCGAGCTTGGCCTGCGTCGCGTCATCCGTGTCCTTGAGCCGCGCGATACGCCCCAGGATCTCCGACAGATCGATGGGCTCGACCGAGATGCCGGCGTGCTCCAGCAGCTTCTCGGAGTAGCGGACGGTGTTGAAGGCTGCCGGCCGCGCACCGATCGAGCCCACACGCAGGTTGGTGAAGCCGCGCACCACGCGGCACACCGCCTTGAACCAGGCCAGATCCCGGGCAAAGGTGTCAGACCTCGGCGATTCGGTATGCAGCGTGGTGAGTGAAAAGGGAATGCCGTACTGCCGCATGTTGTTACACGCCGACATCTTCCCGCAGAAGCTGTCCCGCCGATCGGCGATCTTCATGTCATCAGCGCGGTCCGGCGTAGCCTGCACCAGCACCGGCACCTTCAGCGTGGAGTAGCGGATCGCGTCCACGATGCCGCGCTCTTCGCCGAAGTTGGGCAGCGTGACGACGATGCCGTCGATCGCCTCGCGATGCCGGCGGAAAAGTTCCGCGCAGCGCCGCGCTTCGTCCGGGGTCTCGACCGCGCCGAACTTCGACTCATCGGCTGTCAGCGCGATCACCCGCACGCCCGCCGCCTCCAGCACGGTCTGCATCTCCACGCGGCCTTCCTTCGCCAGGTGGTCAGGAAAGAAGCCGCGGTTGCCGGTGATCAGTCCAAATGTCAGTTGCCTCTGCATACATCCCTCTCATCCACTCGAGATCATGCGCCGACGCGGGCAGGCGGACGGCGCCGCACACGTCATCGCTGTCAGGCTTCCTAGTAGTGTGTTTCCTTCGCCGCGTGATCGGGTGGTTGGGAGCCGTCCGAGTATCGCACACGGAGTAAGCGCTTTCAATGCGAGGCCACATCAGGAAGACAGTCTCACCCTCAGAGCATCAGGTGACGCGCAGATAGGTGGAGTAGGGCTCGGCTTCGATTGCAGTGAAGGGAACCAGGCGCAGAGGACCGCGACTGGTGGAGGCATGCCAGAGGTCGGGACCTCGACGGCGGGCGGCGAGCAGTTGCGAGCGGGTGATGGACGGGGTTGCGCCGGTGCTGGCGTCAGGAGTGGCGAACAGAACCAGCGGTCCACGCAGCAGTGCGACCGTCTCCGGATGGCGCTCGTTGATGGCTTCCGTGCGTAGCGCGAGGGGGAGTTGCAACTCGATGCGGTCGCCGGGACTCCAGCGGCGGCGCAGCGTCAGGAAGCCTGCGGCGACTGGCGCTCCCTCGGCCGGCGTTCCGTTCACAGAGACGACAGCATTCTGAGCCCAGGCGGGGATACGCAGCCGGAGCGAGAAGGTCTCCGGCCGGCTGGCCGAGAGCTCGAAATGGATGCGGTCCTCCAGCGGATACGCGCTGCGCTGCGCCAGCGTGACCTGCGCGCCGCCCTGCGTCCAGGTGACGGAGGAGGAGAGATAGAGCACGACGTAGAGCCCATCGTCATCGCGCAGATAACTGTTGATGCGATAGTCGGCGGCCACCTGGGGCAGGGTGCCGCCGCAGCATGGCCAGCGATGATCGGAGTACACCTTCGCGCCGGCATAGTTGTAATCCGAGTAGTAGAACGCGTGACCGTCGGGCTCAAGCGGTTTTGCGCCGAGCACGGTGTTATACATGACCCTTTCCATGCTGTCGCCGAAATGGCCGTCGCGGGTGACCTGCAGCAGATAGCGCGTGAGCTTGAAGTGGGCATAGGAGCCGCAGGGCGTCTCGAAGCTATGGTGAGTGCTGGTCAGGCTGCGGTACACATCATCACTATCGGCGGCGCGCAGCTTTTCGTCCGGACCCCACCCTCCGGTGGCGAAGCTCTGCGCCTGCAGCAGAACGAAGGCATTGCGCGCGGCGTGCAGATGCTTCCGGCTGCCGCCGATCATGTATGCCTGCATAGCGGAGCATAGAGCGTTGACATAGCTGTAGGCATGGCGGCCACCCAGCACATCCTCGCCTTCGGCGAGCGGATCGAAGTAGGCGCGATCATCCAGGTAGCGGAAGGCCAGCGCGCGATAGCGGGCGCCATCCGGGCCGCGCGTGGAAGCGAGGAAGAGATTCTCCGGCAGCGTGTAGGACTCGTCCCAGGTCCACGAGACGTCCTTGCCAGCGCGCCATGAGACTTCGCGCTCGACGGCGTGCGGCGGAAGATGCGGCTGCGCGGTATCGGTGGTCTTCGCCAGTATCTGCCATGCGTCCGGATCGTTGGCGAGCACGTGTGAGTCCATGAGCCCGCAGACCAGCTTGTCATAGCAATACGCGGGGAAGCGGTTGCGCTCGTAGTAGAGGCCGGAGAGGGTCTCGGCATAGAGGCCGTTCAGGCGCAACACCTTGGCGCGGACCTCCGGCTGACGATCGATCGCGTACATGCGCGCGAGCGCCGAAACCCACTGCCCGAAGCAGTGGGTAGGAGCGAAGCCGGCGTCGTCCTTGCGGTAGTCATAGGCAGGATCGTACTTGTACCAGCCGCCGAGCGATGTGCCGGGAGCAGGCTGATCACTCATGGCGCGAAAGGGCTTCAGCAGGCTGTCCTCGTTCAAGGACATCAGGAGGCTGAGGTTCTGCCGCAACTGGCGCTGATGCGGTTCGCTCACCAGCGTGATGTCGCCATACGGAATTTCGCGCAGAAAGGTGGGTGGGGCGGCAGGCTGCGGAGCTGCCCATGCGTGCAGCGGATCGAGTTCGCGCGTCGCCGTTGCGGCGAGCGCCAGTGTAGCTGATCGCAGAAAGCCGCGGCGTGTGAAGGAGGTGTCCTCTGCCATACAGCATTAGTATCGCTCCGCTGCATCGGCCCGCAACTGCGAGCGAGGCATTGCACCTGCAACTGGAATCCGCCGTCACGCCGGGGAGAAGATTCCTGGAGTCGCGATGAGCGCGGCTAGCGCGAAGTGTTTTTGGGATACCAGGTGATGGCGACGGCAGTGCTGGTGTCCGATTGCGCGTTCGGAGTGAGGAGCGGAGCCTTCCATTGTTCGTACTGGAACCATGCATTCAGCTCAACATTCTTCCCCAGGCGTTTGACGGCGGCGAAGGTGTAATCGTCCTGGGTCGTGCCGCCATCGATGAAGTCTTTCGCCGCCTTGGCGCGGCGATAGTTCATCTGCAGGTACTCATTGCCGCTGAGGTTGTAGGTGAGCCACGCCTGGCCGCCCTTGGACTCGCGCCCGATCCAGTCGCCGAAGATGAAGCCCTTGTTGGTATAGGCCTGCTTCTGCACCGCCTCCCAATAGAGGAAGCTGCCGCCGATGCTGCGGCCGGTGGGCGGATCGGTGCTCACGCCTTCCACGCGCAGATCCAGCTTGTGCAGTCCGGGAAACTGCGCCAGATAGATGCCGGGGCGTATGCCGGCGCGGCGTGGCGCGCTGGGGGGTGTCACGTCGTCGTGCACGGTGGAGTCGGTATAGAGGGTCAGCCAATGATGCAGATAGGGGAGCCTCCAGGTGAAGTTGAAGGCACTGAAGCGGGCGCCGGGATCGTCGCGGCCAAGCTTTTCGGATTCGGTGGTGTCGTTGATGTCGAAAAAGCCTTTGAGAAAGGTGTGAAGCGTGACCGGTTCGTGGCCTTTGCCGCCCCAGACGATAGTGCGTTCGAAGCCGATCTCCACGTTGCTGGTGGGTTTGAAGCTGAAGCCCTCCGAGTGGGTGTAATCGCCGTTGGGAGCGGTGTGCCCCTTGAGCGAGCCGATCATGAAGTCATAGCGAACAGGCCCGAGCAGGCGTGAGACGAAGGGGATGTAGAGCGGCTCGACCCGATTGATGCGGAAGGAGTAGATGTTCTCAGCGTTGTTGCTGTAACCCATACCGCCGCCCAGACCGGGGCCGAACCACTCGTCGCTCTTGCCGAAGGAAACCTCATGCGATGCGATATTGACGGCGGCGTAGCCCTCAAGCACGCGCAGATTGTTCTGCGCGTCGGTGTACTTGCCGTAAGGGAGGGTGGGGTTGGGAGTGAAGATATCAATCCCGTCGCGCACATTCGTGAGAAACAGCGCGGTCTGGAGTGAGTAGCCATCGAACTGCGGAGCGTGCTGGTATTCCCCGCGGTAATAGAAGCTGAAGCGGCCGGCATCTGCCCGGACACTGGCGCCGGTCACGTTGTTGAAGCCGGCGGCGTATGGGCGCCCGTAGTCGTTGATGATGGTCTGTCCGACGTGAAAGCTGTCGCGCAGCGGAGTGCCGGTGATGCCCAGCACGCGCGTATACACGGAATCGAGATTGACGCGTCCGGCACGCCGGTCAATGGGCGATTCGACGTCGCCGGCCAGCTCGTAGCGCAGAGCACGATAGATGTCGATGGCCTCATCATTCCCGCTGTTGTAGATGGCGTCGGCGGATTGATCCAGCATGGTCACGACGCTCAGACGGGTGTACGGCCGCATGCCGAGGAAGACGGTATCGATGTAGCCGAGCGAGTAGAGGCGCAGGATCTCCGGATACATCCAGCTATCCAGCGGGATGTAGGTGGATCCGAGGCTGCCGATGTTCCGTACGGGCGCGACCGGCGGGGCAAAACGGGTGAACTGCTGGGGAGCGCGGGGCGTCGCCTGTTCCGGCTGGGGCTGCTGAGCAGCCGGTGTGGTCTCGTTCGTCTGTGGCGCGGAGGCCTGTGGGTCGATCGGTTGGCCCGTGGCCGGCGTCGTGGCCGGCGCATTGGAGACGGGCGCATCGGGCAGGTGGGTACCCAGCGGCGCGGGAGCAGGCAGAGGTGGTGGTGCTTGCGAGGTTTGCGCGAAGGCCGCAGTTCCCAACAACAAACTAAAGACGAGACCTCTTCGCACGCACACCTCAGCAAAACAACAGCGGATGGGACCGCCGAGCGTTGCACCGGGCCGCATCAGTCTGAATGAGTAAATTTGTCAATATGATACCTCGGCGGAGCGTTCAGGTTGGGACGTGCCATCAGAACCGCTGAAGGTACTATGAACGCAGGACCAGAGACGCACATCCGGCACGTAGCATGAGCGCCGGACCGGCCATCGTTCATCGTCATTCCGTTCAAGCATGCCCATCGCAAAAGGCTCGGTTACCCGATGTATCGCCGCACTCCTGTTCGGCCTGCTCTTCGTGCTACCGCATCTTGTGCGGATGGCAGAGCTTGGCTCTGTGCGTGAGTACACCCCTTTCTCGGCCGTTTCGCCGAGCCCCACGGTGTGGGACGAGACCTTCCTGTACGCGGCAGAGGCGAACTACACGTTGCAGCAGCATCGTCTGGCAAACGACACCGACAGCTTTGAGCATCGGGATGAGCCGTTTCCGTATTCCATCCTTCCGGCGGAGTTTGAAGCCGGACTGGCAAGAACAGTGGGGAGTCTGGGAAGAGCGCAGATCCTGTGCCATTTTCTCTTTCCGGCGATTACGGCATGGCTGTTGATCGGCCTGTTCGCTCCGGCGGAGACGTCGATCTGGCTGGCGGGGGCGCTCGCGCTGTTCGTGGTGGTATTCGGTTTCTCCTCCCGCACGCTCGTGTACGGAGATCTGGCGTTTCTGCGGCAGGGGTTCGGCTCAACCTTCGCAGAGACGCTCCAGGGCGCTAGAAATCCGAACCCCAATATGTCGTTTCCGCTGCTTCTGGGTGCCGGAATCGCGGCTGCGTCAGCCATCCGCAGACGAAGCGCCGGCAGATTCCTCATATGCGGTCTGCTCGGGGGACTGCTCTTTTATACGTACACGTTCTATGCAATTGCATGGTGTGCCGCCTCAGCGCTGCTCCTTCTGCTGTCGTTGTGGCGCGGTTCGATGGTTCCGCGTGCAGTATGGATCACGCTGGCAAGCGAAGGGTGCGTCGCCCTGCCATTCTTCTGGTGGAAGCACGTCTCGGAGCGATCGGGCGCGTACTTGAATCGGACCGCCCGATTGGGGCTCGTTCACACACATGCTCTCTCAGCAGCGGGGATACGTCTGACCCTTCTCTGGGGGGGAGCCCTGGCGATCGCAGGCCTCTGCTGGTTTTTGCTGGAGCGGACGGAAACCTCGTGTGAGTCAACACGGCGGTCCAGCCCGGATAGCTCGATGTTCCTGGTATTCGTTTCTGCGGCGTTGGGTGGAATTGCCGGCATGAACATGCAGGTAATCACCGGGTTCAACTTGCAAGCGGAGAACCATTTCCCGCACATGGTGATCCAGCCCACGGTCATTCTGGTGTTTGGCTTATTGTTTGTGCGCGTCCTAATTGCTTGGCTCGGGCGCGGGTACGAACATCATCCGGTATTGCGCGGGGTGGGGGCGGGGGCGTTTGTGCTGCTGTTCACGGCCTGTGCCGTCGCTCAGGTGACTGCCGGGGCGGACACCGCTCAGTTCCATCGCATGAACCCATCCAACCGCATGCTCTTCAAGTGGCTGGGCGAGCACAGCCGGATTGGCGATGTGGTGGCTACGACCAGTCTGCAACTCTGCATCGAGTTACCGGTGTATACCCACAACTACACACTGCTGGCGGAGGGAAGCCGCACATCCGGAACGAACGAGGAGGTCATTGAGCGGCTTCTGCTGACGGATGCGCTCGCGAGCACGCCCGTCTCGCGCGTGGCCGAGCAGTTGCGCGAAACAGACTCGACTCCGCACGCGCTGCCACTGGCCACGCATAGCTATTTCCTCTTTGAGCAGTCACCCTACAGCAACGCGGATGGACACCGCATCTTCGAGGCGGCGATACCGCCTATCCTTGCGGAGTACGAGCATCTTTCTCTTAGCACGGAACTGGAGCGATACCGGGTGGACTACCTCTATACCTTGCAGGGAGAACTGCCGGCGCAGGTGGCGGGATGGCGGGTGGTCGAGGTATTGGCGACCGCGCAGGGCAAGCTATGGCGAGTGGTAAAGCAATAAGACGAGCCTGCCTCTTGGCATAGAGACAGGCCTTTGGTGAGAGATATTCCGCCTTACACGTCGAGGCGGCCGCTGGCCGCGACGCGGCCATACCAAAGACCGGAGTCCTTTACGGTCCGCTTCTGATCGCGGAAGTCGACGTAGGTCATGCCGAAGCGCTGACTGTAGCCTTCCGCCCACTCGAAGTTGTCGAGCAGGCTCCAGGCGTGGAAGCCGCGCACCCGGGCGCCGTCGCGCATCGCGCGCGCCAGTTCGGCCAGGTGCGCGCGATAGTAGGCCGTGCGGCGTTCGTCCGGGACGTGGCCACCGTCCTTGTCATACGGCGTGTCGGAGTACGAGCAACCGTTCTCGGTGATCTCGATGATTGGCTTGCCGTAGTCATTCGAGACCTGCGTGACGATCTCGTACATGCCCGCGGGCCAGACCTCCCAGCCGAATTCAGTAATCGGTCCTTGCTTGCCGGCCTTGGATGAGAAGCCTGAGTTGCCGTAGTCGACGGCGTTGCCACCCTGGGTGGAGGAGTCCGCCGGTTTGCCCTCAGTGCTGGCGATGATCTGACGGAAGTAGTAGTTCACGCCCACCCAGTCGAGCGGGGCGGTCATGAGCTTGTCGTCTCCGGGTTGGAAGCCCATGGCCTTGTAAGGCGTTCCATCCACGAAGGCCTCCGGGTACTTGCCTTTGAGAGCGGTGTTCAGGAACCAGAAGTTATTGAGGCCGTTGAAGCGGATGCAGGCGCGCTTGTCCGCCGCGCTGTCCGTGGCCGGGGTGGCGCTGGACATGCTGAACGCGCTGCCCACCTGGGCCTTGGGAGAGGCCGCCTTCATGGCGCGAAAGGCCTGACCCTGCGCGATGTTGACGGTGTGCGCGGCTTTGAGAAAGGCGTTGAAGCCGGTCTTGCCGGGCGCGTGTACGCCATTTCCGTAGCCGAGATAAGTAAAGACCCAGGGCTCGTTGAAGATGGCCCAGGTGGTGACGCGGTCGCCCAGGGCCTTGATGACGATGCCGGCATAGTCGACGAATTTTGCGGCCGTATCGCGGTTGGGCCAGCCGCCCTGATCTTCGAGCGCCTGCGGAAGGTCCCAATGGTAGAGGGTGCACATGGGCCGGATGTTCGCTGCGAGCAGGGCGTCCACGAGGCGGCTGTAGTAGTCCAGGCCTTTCTGGTTTGCGGGCCCTGTGCCGTCGGCCTGGATGCGCGGCCAGGAGACGGAGAAGCGGTAGCTCTTCTGGTTAAGCTGCTTCATCAGGGCAATGTCTTCCTGATAAAGGTGGTACTGATCGCAGGCGACGTCGCCCGTGGCCCCGCCCTTGACCTTTCCGACGGTGTGGGAGAAGCGGTCCCAGATCGACTCGCCCTTGCCGTCCACGTTCCAGGCGCCTTCCACCTGATAGGCCGCCGTGGCCGTGCCCCAGAAGAAGTCGGAAGGAAAGTGGGCCGAACCGATGTCCCCCGGGGGCAATGCGGCAGCGGGAATCTGGTTGGTATTGCTGCTCTGCGCGGCTGCAAAGCTGCTGCCTGGCAGCATGGCGCCTCCAGCAAGAGCGAGTGACGAGATAAGGAAGTTACGACGATCCATAGCGGCGCTTTCTCCTAGCGCAGGCATGCTAGCATGCGCCGGACCCTCAAGTAAATCGTTTCTCGAAGAGGTACCGGCATGCAGTCGAGCGCGCTGCGGTGCTTCCGCGCGGACTCGCCGGCTGCCCCGCAGCCGGAAGCGGAGCGGGCACCGGATGCATCCAATGAATGCGTGCTTTTCCTGGTACGGTCAGGGGTTTTGTCACCCGGGCGCGAGGAACGATAATAGGGGTGAGGAGCGACAGGTGAGACAAAGAAGCAGTTTGGTGACGGAGATAAGGCGGCGATTGCGTTACTCCCTGAAGCTGATCTGGCGGTCGGCCGTCTCGCCGCTACAGGGTGAGTCACGCAAGCCGGAACTGGTGAGCCCGCAGGAAGCAGGGATCACGTTCATCGGCCATTCCTCCTTCCTGCTGCAATTGGCTGGCCTGCACGTGCTGTGCGATCCCGTCTTCGCTCGCTGGCTGGTGCTGCTGCGCCGCCAACGGCGCCCGGGCGTAAAGATCAAGCATCTGCCCGCCACCGACCTGGTGCTGCTATCGCACGCGCACATGGACCACCTGAACCGGCCTTCCCTGCGGAAGATCGTACGCAGGTCGATGCGGCTGACGGGACGTCGGCCGGTGGCGGTGGTTCCCTGGGATGTGGGGGAAGTGATCGCGGACCTCGGTTTCGAGCGCGTGATTGAATTGCGCTGGTGGGAGTCCGCGACAGTAGGCCCACTTCGGATTACGCTGACGCCGGCCAAGCATTGGGGAACCCGGTGGTTCCATGACGGCCATCGCGGATACGGCGGCTACGTTTTGGAGGGCGGCGCCCGGACGCTCTACTACTCAGGCGATACAGCGTACTTCCCGGGATTCCGGGAGATAGGCGCTCGGCTGCATCCGGAGATCGCGCTGCTACCCATCGGCGCGTACACCCCGGAGAGCTATCGCTCCGTCCATACCAGCCCGGAGGATGCGCTGCAGGCTTTCGCCGACGTGGGCGCGCGCTGGATGGTTCCCATGCATTACGGGACGTTCTGGCTGGGAGAAGAGCCGATGGAGGAGCCAGTGCCGCGGCTGCTGGCCGCGGCGGACAGGATGGGTTTACGCGCCAAGGTACGGGTAGTGGGGGAAGGGGAGACGGTCGCGTTCTCTGCTGCGAATCAGGGACCGCCGAAAGGCACGAAGATGCACGAATCGAGGGCGCACGATACTAAGGCTTCCGCGATCAGGGAACAGGAGGAGCCGGTTCGCGCGCGGACCCACCCGCTGCCGGCGACATAGGAGACGAAGCCACTTGGCTGTTACTCCGACTTCGGTGCTTCTTTCGAGCCAGAGTTGCGAGAGGAGCGGGAGAGGTCGCCTTCCTTGTCGATGAAGTAGAGGTAGCCCTTTTCGCGTTCGATCTTGGTTTCAGCAACGACCTCTTCAGGGCCTTCGCCGGTCTTTCTCTTCCGCGCGACGTTTCCGTTCTTGTCTACGAAGTAGAGGAATTGTTTGTAGTCGCGCTCCAGCCCCAGCTTCTTCACCTTTTCGGCCATAGTGGTCGCTCCCTCAGCCTTGTGGGATGCAGGGATGGCCCGGCGCGGGCGGCGGGCCGCACCTCAAAAGCGAAAAACCCCATTCCAGCCAAGCTGAAATGGGGTTTCGGCAGCGATGCGGCGTTAATTTGCGTGCGCGGCGCTGGCCCGTTGGGTCTCGGCTTTGAGGGCCTGCTCTTCGAGCGCCTGTGCCTGCGGCAAATAGTTAATCCCCTGGTTGATCATCGGATCCCAGAGTGCGCGGATCTTGAGTCCTTCTTCCTGCCCGAACTGTGAAGTAAAGATCTCGGCCTTGATGTTGGCTTTGATCCAGTCCAGGATCGGCGGGAAGTCTGCGTCCGTGTAGGGGATCTGCTGGCTATTGAGGAACTGCTTGAAATCGGCCAGCACCGCGTCGTCTACCTGGAAGTCGCGGCCGACGGTCCGATTGGCCAGGTAGTGGCTGGCGAAGTTGAAGAAGATGTAGTGCTCGAGCAGCACATCTTGGAAATGATTGGAGTGCGGCGTGGAAATCGTGTCGTCCGGAGTGATACCGCCGCCGCCGTAGACCGTGCGACCGGAGTCGGTCAGCTTGACCTCACGGCCCTTCTCGTCCGCGGGCGTGGGCTGGTCGTGATTGTAGTAGTAGTCGTAGAGCGAGACGCCGTTGTAGTTGCGCTGGATCAACCGTCCGCTCGGCGTGTAGTAGTGATAGGTCGTTAGCGCGAGTCCGGTGTTTTCTGAGAGAGGATAGACCGTCTGCACCAGGCCCTTACCGAACGTAGTCTCTCCGGCGATGATGGCCCGGTCATGGTCCTGCAAGGCGCCGGAGACAATCTCGGCCGCCGAAGCTGTCCCGTGGTTCACCAGCACGACAATGGGGAAGTTGCGGCCATTGTTCCCGTGGGTGGCGCGATAGATCTGTTCCGGGTACGCGCGGCCACGCTGGGAGACAATGACCTGGCCCTTCTGCAGAAACTTGTCGCAGACCGCGACGGCTTCCTGAAGCAGGCCGCCCGGATTGCCGCGCAGGTCGAGCACCAGGCCCTTGATGTCGCCGAAGCTGTCGAGCGCATCGGAGACTTCGCGGCCGGTAGTCTCCTGGAATTGCGTGATGTGGATGTAGCCGATCTGCGGGCGCACCAGGAAGGCGAGATCGATGCTGTTGTGCGGAATCTCATCGCGCACCAGATCGAAGACCTTCGGTTTGTCACTGCCGACACGCGCGATGGTCACCTGAACATGGGTGCCTTTGGGCCCCTTCAGCACGTTCGCCACTTCTTCCGAACTCATGTTGTCGGTGGATTTGCCATCAATCGCCACGATGATGTCGCCCGGCCGGATGCCCGCCTTGAACGACGGCGTGCCCTCAAAGGGCGTGACGATCACGATCTTGTTGTTTTGCGGCTGGATGAGCATGCCGACGCCGTAATACTTGCCATGCTGGTCTTCGCGCATCTTGGCGTAGGCTTTTGGATCGTAAAAGTTGGAGTGCGGATCGAGCACTCGCAGCATGCCGGGGATGGCCCCGTCATAGATGGCGCGCTCGGCCTTGTCGCCGTTAAGCGGCTCCGCATAGTTCTGCTCCACCAGGTCATAGACGGTGGTGAAGGAGTGCAGATCGTTGCGCAGCACGGACTCGTCGGCGCTGGACTGCGCGCCCACCTTGTGCTCCACGAACGTACCGGCGACGCCGCAGGCGGCGAGAAAGACGAGGGCAGCGAAGACGGGTCGGCGAGCGCGAGATGCCATAAGAGGTGAGCAGCGGCAAAGGATGAGCGGCAATCCCTGCACTGACTTGCCGGAAGTATAACATTTGGTGCCGGCTGCGGGCTCCCACCTTGGGGGGAGACAAACACGGCGCCAGGCCCGGTTTGAAAGCGAGTTCCGGCTGGCAGTATGATCCGGCTGGGGCTGGGAACCGAATCGGTGTAGCCCAAAGGAGAGTGCTTACCACGATGCGAGTTGGCATACTGACCGGCGGCGGCGACTGCCCAGGACTCAATGCGGTGATCCGCGCAGCAGTGCGCAAGGGCATTTTTCACTACGATGACACCTTCGTCGGCTTCCTCGAGGGCTGGCGCGGCGTGGTCGAGAACCAGACCCGGCCGCTCAGCATCGACTCCGTCTCTGGCATTCTCCAACTCGGGGGCACTATCCTGCGCACCTCCCGCACCAATCCGCGGAAGACCGAGGGCGGTATCGACACCTGCCTGCGAACCCTTACGAACAACAAGATCGACGCACTTATTACCATCGGCGGCGACGACACGCAGGGCGTGGCCAACGCGCTGATCGCAAAGGGCGTCAAGGTGGTGGGCGTTCCCAAGACTATCGACAACGATCTCAGCGGGACGGATGCCTGCTTCGGTTTCGACACCGCCGTCTCCATCGCCACCGAGGCAATCGACCGGCTGCACTCGACTGCCGAGGCACACAACAGGGTCATCGTCTGCGAGGTAATGGGCCGCGACGCCGGCTGGATCGCTATCACCTCCGGTATTGCGGGAGGCGCGGACGCCATTGCCGTTCCGGAAAAGCCGATCGACATTGACCATATCTGCCGGATTCTGCAGTACCGGCACGATCACGGGAAGAAGTTCTCGATTGTCGTGGTGGCGGAAGGTGCAAAGTTTCCAGAGGGTGGACAGGCGACGCAAGGCGCGAAGGTGGACGCCTTTGGACATGCGCGCCTCAGCGGCATCGGACAAGCGGTCGCCGAACGGATCGAGGAGAAGACCGGGTATGAAACGCGCAGCGTGAACCTCGGTCACACACAGCGCGGGGGCACGCCGACCGCATTCGATCGCATGCTGGCCACGCGCTACGGAACGGCAGCCATCGATCTGGTGCACCAGGGCGAGTTTGGGCGCTTGGTGGTGTTGCGGGGAACGGAGATCACGCATATCCCGCTCCAGGATGCGATCGCCAAGACGCGCACCATCGGGAACGACCTGATCGCCTTGGCAAACGGACTTCAACCCGAGGTTTAGCGGACGGCACGGTGAAGAGGAGCGCATGACGAGGGCGTGCACGTGCCGCCACGTCCTATGAAGGACCGCTCAGGCCTGCCACCTGGAGCCCGCCGGTTGAGTGTCCGTTGGTTGAACCATCGCCGGTAGCGGTGGAGGCATGACAGTCATGCTCATCGTGGTGCGTTCCATGCGCTCTTCGTAGGTCTGGAGATCGCGTGGGATCACCCGCCGGACGCTGGGGTCCTGCGCTACCTCCTGCCATGCCTCACGAACCTTGCGAACGGACCTGATCGTCGCAACGAACCGGTCCTGTGAGTTATCCGCGGAGGCTCTGAGGACATTCGCGAAGATCGAGGCATAGAACTCCGCCAGCCCTTCGGCGGGCGTCCCGCCCACATCCGTGCGAAGGCGTGCCTGGAGATGAATGACGATATCGATCGCCCGGCGCACGGCGTCTCTGCGTGCCTGCACGTCGCCCGCGTCGCAGGCCGCCGCTGCGAGCAGCAGAAACCGGATTAATCCGTCATACAGAGCCACGATCAGATCCACTCCGCTTGCGCCTTCCAGTGTCGCTTCTCGATACTGCCGCATCTGTGTCGCTCCTCATCGTCGGGCCACTTGCTTGTGGCCGTGCCGTTCGTTGGTTTCTGTGCCAGGTAGCACCCCGTTCCAGCCAGCCGTGCTGTGAACGAACGGCTACGCCAGCTGCTCAGGTCTACCGATCCGCAGCGACTGGCGGTCAGCTCTTGGTGTTGTAGCCCGTAATCGCGCTATAGATTTGATTGATCTCATCGACCTGCAAAGGAATGAGCTGCAGCGTCTGATTGGCGGCGTTTAGCTCCGCCGTGAGCTGGGTCTTCTGTGTCGCGATGCTGGCGTCTAGGGTCGCGACGGAATCGTTCAGGCTGCTTTCCGTTCTGGCGTTGCTCTGCGCTGCCTGATTCAGGGTTCCCAACGGATTGCTCGATCCGCTGTTGTTGACGGCCGTCATCATATCCACCCCGAAGCTGCCGGCTGCCTGGAAGAAGTTCTGCACATCGGCGAACTGGCTGGTGAGTGCCTGGGTAAGGGTGTCGCTGTTGTCTGTCAGAGTTCCATCGCCATTCACTTGCAGTCCGAGATCGGCGAGGGTTCGAATGCCGGAGCTCTGTTCGGTTGTGAGCGCGGACGAGAGCTGCTGCTGGATGGAGGAGATCAGCGGATTGCCGAAGAGGGGCTCCGCGTTGCCGCTGCTATCGTTACTCTCCTGCGCGTTCAGGGCGGCGACGACCGCGTTGTAATCCTTGACGAAGGTGCCGATCGAGCTTGTTGCCGTGGCGGTGTCATTAGCAATCTGCACCTGCACCGGCGAGTTCGTAGTGTTCAGCAACTGGAAGGTAACGCCGGGAATTACATTGGACACAGTGTTGCTGGAGCTGGACAGGGGGATCCCGTCCACGACAAGCTGCGCGTCCTGCCCCTGCTGGCCGGGGTTGAATACGAGCGGCGACCCACTGCTCGCATCCTGCAACTGCGTGCTGTCGATGGTGATGGCTCCCGCGCTGCCGCTCGTATTGCTCACCACGCTCAGTCGCGAGCCGGAAGCATCGTTGATTACGGAAGCTGATACGCCCGCCCCGGCCTGGTTGATGGCAGCGGCGAGGCCGCCGAGCGTGGCGTCCTGCGAGTTTACCGCGATGGTCGCAGGCGCTTGAGCGCCGATCTGAAGGGTAATGCTGCCCGTGAGTGCGTCGGTTGCGGGTATGGACGCGGAGTAGGACGTTGCAGTCTGCGCCAGCTTGGCGATGGTGATGGAATGACTTCCCGCCACCGCCTGGCTGGTGGCGGTGGTCAGCGCCAGGCTATTTGTATCCGAGCTGGGTCCTTGTTTCCCAGCGAGGGCACCCGCCGGATCCGTCAGGCTCGTCAAGTCTCCATAGAGGGTGGAAAGCAGTCCGCCGAGGCTGGAGATGGCGGTGTCCTGCGCCTGCAATGTCGTGAGCTGGGTCTTGTAGGGGGTCTCGGCGCCCTGCAGATTGGTGACGATCTGCGTGACGGTGCTCGCTACATCAAAACCCTGTCCGCTGGTAGGTGTGCCGAAGCTCAGGCCGACGGAACCCATGGATCGATCCTTTCCTTGCCAACGAACTTACTGCCCATCGCGAGCGGGAACGCAGCGGAGCGCGCGGAAGATCTGCGCGCGCTCCGGCCTGGGGGAGACAAGGTGCTTACTGCAGTAGCTTGAGCACCTCCTGCTGCGTGCTATTCGCCTGCGCCAACGCGCTGATGCCGGTCTGCGTCAGGATCTGGTACTTGGACATGTCGGACGTGGCCTGGGTGTAATCCGTCGCCATCACCGAGTTCTGTGCGGAGGCCAGGTTCTCGTTTTGTGTCGTCTCCACGCTGGACATGGAGTTCAGCGTGTTGATCTGCGATCCCAAATAACCGCGCTGTGCCGCAACGTCGGAGATGGCGCTGTTGATGGCTGTCAGGGTCGCCTGCGCGTTCGCGGAGGTGGTGAGGTCCATGCCGGCGCCATTCAGCGCCTCGCCCGTACCGACGGTGTAGTTGATGGAGTTGCCGGGACCGGAGGAGATGGTGCCTCCCACGTCGCCGACCGACGCGCTGCTCAGGCCCGCGATTTTGATCGTGTCGGTCGAGGTGCCCGTGGTCGAGCCGTCGCTGGTATAGATGGAGAAGGACGCGGGGGTCGGTGTTGCGCCCGTGGTGCCGAAGACCGCCTGTCCGTTGAAGGTAGTGGTCGCACCGATGTTGTTGATCTCGGCCAGGATGGACTGGTACTCCTGGTTTGCGGCCGCATTCTGGGTGGAGTTCATCGTCCCGTTGCCGGCTTCAGCGGCCAGCGTGACGGCGCGGTTCAGCAGATTGTTGACCTGCGAGAGTGCGCCATCGGCAGTCTGCAGAAGGCCTACGCCCTGGCTGGTATTCCTCGCCGACTGCGCGAGCGCGGTCTGGTTCGCCATGAGGCCATCGGCCAGCGAGAGACCGGCGGCGTCATCGGCGCCGGAGTTGATGCGCGATCCGGAGGAGAGTTGCGTGAGTACGTTCTGCAGGCTGTTCTGCGAGTTGTTGAGATTGTTGGCCGCGTACGTAGCGCTGATATTGTTCAAGACGCCTAAAGACATGGTTTGGCTCCCGTATGGTTGTGTGGTCTCAGGCTCCCGGCTTAGGTGATGAGCGCTTGCTCAACCTTCGGAAGGAACCAGGCTTGCTCACAGGCTTCATCGGCGGGTTGGCGGAAGGCTTTACAAAAAATTGCCAAACCGTTCGGGCCGCGGCTCGATCCACGGGAGCTCATGGATGGAGCGATGCTGCCGATAGAGGAGTTGCCGGTCCACACGGGAGACCCTGCGCATGACGGAACTCACTCGAACCGATCGGAGTCATTCTCTGGCGGGCCCCGGGCGGAAGGGGGTACTCGCGGGATGAGCTCACCTACACTGTCCATTCCTCTTGCTACAAGGTCTACGGCTCGGAGGCGGCGTCTGGCGAAAGGCGCAATCTGCGGCGCCGTGGTTTCGCTGCTCTCCCTCACCGCCGGTTTCTCACTCGAAGGGGGCCGGCTTCTGCAACTGTTTGAATCCACGGCGTTGCTGGTGGTGGGCGGGGGCACGCTGGGCGCGCTGATGCTGCAGTATCCGTTGGACGCGATCCTGGATGCGGTACGCGCTGCATGGCTTTCGTTGAGCGTTTCGTCGGCCCGAATGGAAGAGGGTATCGAACAAATACAGGCACTCGGCACGCGAGTGCGGCGCGAGCACGACTTCTCCTTCGAGCGAGAGGCGAAGGCATCTACGGACATCTTTCTCGCGCATGCTCTCAGGCTGATCGCGGAGAATCGGGCAGCAGCGGACCTGGGCGCGATTCTGGAGCAGACGGCGGACGGGTTGCTGGAACAGCAGGAGAATGCGGCGGCGGTTTTTGAAGCGGCCGGGGGCTTCTCGCCCACCATGGGTCTGCTTGGAGCCATCCTCGGGCTGATCCAGGTGATGAATCATCTAGGTCGAATCGATGAGGTGGGGCGGGGGATCGCCATCGCGTTCACGGCTACGGTCTACGGCGTGGCAGCGGCCAACCTCATCCTGCTTCCGCTCGCGGGACGCATCCGGATTCGCGCCCAGCAGGTTCGGCAGAGGCGGCAGGTTCTGATCGTAGGGATGCTTTGCATCGCCGCGCGGTTGAGCCCCGCGGAGATGGAGGCGCGTCTGCGTGTCTTCGCGGAGTCGCATGCCGGCTCCTTGCCTGCCAGGGCCATGCATGCAGCGACACATGCGAGCGCAGCGGCGCAGGGGAGCGCTACATGCGGCGCCGCATAGGCGCGGCATCGCAGAGCCGCGATCGTTGGCTTGTGTCTTACGCGGATTTGCTTACCCTGCTGCTGGCCTTCTTCGTGGTGCTGTTTGCGGCGGCGCAGAAGGGCAGCACGAGCCCGGATGGTCAAGCGTCGAACATTCTCCGGCAGGCGCTTCAAGCCTTTACAGAATCCCGTGTGCCAGCGCTCCACACGGTGGCGTCGTCCGACCGGGAAAGCGCCGAGCGGGAGACGACAGCGCGAGACGATCTGGACGCACGCATGCGGCTGTTGCTGGCGCCGGAGATTGCTCGGGGGAGCGTTTCAGTGACCGAGCGTGCCGGCGCCATCGTGCTCTCCCTGAGCGAGGCGGGATTTTATCGCAGCGGCAGTGCCGAGTTGCAGGCCGGCTCCGGCGTGGTCCTGCACCGCATTGCAGGGGAGCTGCGAAGGTCCGGCTGCGATATCCGCATCGAGGGGCACACGGACGCAGCGCCCATTCGGAATGCGCTCTACCGGTCGAACTGGGAGCTCTCCACGGCACGCGCAACCAGTCTGGTTCGCCGATACATAGAACAAGAGGGCATTCCAGCGGAACGCCTGTCGGCTGCCGGTTATGCGCAGTACCATCCCATCGCACCGCAGACCACAGCAGCGGGCCGGGCCAGAAACCGGCGCGTCGATATCGTGCTTTATGGCTTCGTCGATCCCGCTGGTAGAGCGAAATCGTTAGCACCAGAGAGGAGCGAGATCAGGGGCCGACTCCCAGCACTTTCACGATGACGCGCTTGCGCCGCTTGCCATCGAACTCGGCGTAGAAGATGCGCTGCCAGGTTCCGAGATCCAGCCGACCGCCGGTCACAGGCAGAGTGGTTTCGTGGTGCAACAGTAGTGACTTCAGATGTGCGTCTCCATTGTCCTCGCCGGTGCGATGGTGACGGTAGTCCGGCCGCGCGGGAGCCAGTGTTTCCAGCCATTCGCCGATGTCTTCGATCAACCCGCTCTCGTTGTCGTTGACGTAGATGGCGGCGGTAATGTGCATGGGCGATACGAAGCAGAGTCCATCCCGCACCTTGCTGGCATGCACGATCCGCTGCACCTCGTCAGTGAGGTGCACCATCTCGCGGCGTTTACGCGTGTGCATCTCCAGGTATTCGGTATGCACTCGCCAGCCGCAGGCGCTGGTTGTCGTCTTTTCTTCCGAGCCGGCCATCTGCTCTACACTCCGTTACAGGGTCAACTCCCTCACACCATACGATGCCATCCACCGCCCCCATCGAGAGCAAAGCCTCGAGCGTGCCATCGACCGGCAACAGTTGCTCCACGCCGGCCAACGCGCTGCCGTCTCGCCGGGGGCGCAGGGCGGAGTGGCAGCCCACAGCAGCAGGCGTCGCGATCCTGCGCGCGATGTACGGCCGGATGGTAGAGGCCTACGGACCGCAGCAGTGGTGGCCGGCGGAGACGGCGCTTGAGGTCATCGTCGGAGCGTACCTCACACAGAACACGGCCTGGCGCAGCGTGGAGCGGTCGATCGAGAATCTGCGCACACATAGGCTGCTGACAGTCGACGCGCTCCACCGGATTGCAGAAGACGAATTGCGAATCCTGATCCGGCCTTCGGGCTACATGGTGCGTAAGGCGGCCGCGATCAAGGCCTTCGTGCGTTTCCTTATCGATACGTACGCTGGTTCTCTGGACCGGCTTTCCGCCGTGCCGACCAGCGCGCTGCGCGAACAGCTTCTGGCGCTTCCCGGCGTAGGCCCGGAGACGGCGGATGCCATTCTGCTGTATGCGCTGGGGCACAGCGTGATGGTGGTCGATGAATACCTCCGCCGCATCGCGATCCGCCACGGCTTAGCGCCGAGCGACGCGCGCTATGGCGAGTTGCAGCGGCTGGCGTGCGGCGCATTTGAAGGGGAGGATGCCTCTGCCCAACGCCGGCACTTCAATGAATTTCACGCGCTGATCGTGATGGTGGGTAAACAGCATTGCGGACCCAAACCGCGGTGCGCCGGGTGCCCGGTGGCGAGCTTCCCGGCGCCGATCCGTGGTTCTACGGGGGAGCCCTGCCCTGGGACGAAGGACCAGAAGCAGAATCATCCGAAGCAGATCAAGAGGGGCGCCGTGGAGAGAAGCCGGTGAGACGGGCGGCCTGCGCGAGCAGCTTGTCCTGCTCGTGACAGTCGCAGTCACAGCCGGCCGCGCAGTCATCTTCACATTCCGAACAGAGAACATCGTCGTCGTCTTCGGAGTCCGGAGCTTCGACAAGAGGGCCGAGGGGAACCCCGTCTTTGGCAGGGAAGACCTCGCGGACGGACTCGCGGTCGAAAAAGGAGCGGGCATGGCGCACGTTGACGGCCGCCACCTGGAGCCCGTACAGCAGCAGACCGCCACGGCGAGGCTCAAGCCGGCCTTCGGCAATGGCCGCGAGCACATCGGAGAGCGCGAACTGGATGGCATCGGCGTCCTCGAGCGGGCCGGAGGACCACTGCATGGCTTTGTCTTTGCGGGGAGTGGATGAGGCCTGGGCACCGCGATGGTGGAAGTAGCAGAGCGGCTGTCCGGTTAGAGCGGGGGCGCAGCATTTGCGTCCGCCGGCGAAGATATGGCGGCACTCGAGATAAGGCATGGATGGTCTCCAGAGGGGGGTATACCCCCCGGTATGATTCCGCTAAATTCGTCCAAACACAGGTACTTATCATCTGCGCGGGCGCTAAATTCCTCTTATGATTGGGCTTACACGCAAATTCGTCTATCCAAAGAACTTAGCCTGCCTTGATAAGGGGTGCGCACGACAAAACGCCCCATCCGGAACGGAATGGGGCGTTTGGGGATTTTTTTCGATGTTCTAAATTCAGGTTAGCAGAATGGGTGGAATTAATCGGCAGGTTTTCGCAGGGCGGTAATACTCGGAAGCAGAGCCATTAAATGGCTCGCGTCTCCTCTACATGCCAAAGCGTGGGAATGCCACCTATAAAGGTGGCTTTCTTTCTATGCTTACCCCAGGAAGGCCGAACCCAAGTCGAATATGACAATCACCAGCGCCGCCATAGAGCGCGTTGAAGCAGGCGCTCCAAGTGAGTTCGAGGATGGTGCGATGCATCTCCGGAGGCAATTGGGGTAAGGCGATCTGCGCGGCCCAGAGGGAAAGGTACGCTCGCGAGAAAGCCGCCGACGAGCGCCACCAGCAGAACCAGCATCGCAAGCTCAGAATGACGGCAGGTGAGAGGAGGTTCGCGATGCACCCGACGCTCTATGTGGCCACCACCAACTCCGGGAAGCTGCGCGATTTCTCCGCGGCGGCGCGGGTATTCGGCGTGGCGCTCGAGCCGCTGCCGGGACTGCGCGATCTGGATGCGCCGGTCGAAGACAGCCACACCTTCGAGGGCAACGCCCGCATCAAGGCGCGGTATTACAGCCGGCATCTGCCGGATGCGCTGGTGCTGGCCGATGACTCGGGCCTGGAGGTGGACGCGCTCGGCGGCGCTCCGGGTGTCCGTTCGGCGCGCTATGCGGCAGACGCGGGCAACGACCCTACGCCGGCGCCGCACTCCAGCACGCAAAGCCCGCATGCAGGAGGCTCGCCAGGATGGGGCACGCCAGGACGGGGCACGCCAGGGTCTGGCGCGCCGCTCGCAACCGATGCAAGGAACAATCGACACCTGCTCGCGCAGCTTGCGGGGGCGCCGGATGCGAGCCGCACGGCGCGCTATCGCTGCGTGCTCGCGCTCGCGCGTCAGGGCGAGGTGCTGACGACGGCTGAAGGAACGGTCGAAGGCATCATCCTCACTGAGGCGCGGGGTACGGGCGGCTTCGGCTACGATCCGCTGTTTTATCTGCCGGAGTTGCGGCTGACCATGGCGGAGGTCGATCTTGAAACCAAGCAGCGATTGAGTCACCGCGGCCGCGCGTTGCACACCTTGTTGCAAAGCGATGCGCTGCGGGGCGGGGCCTTCGGCTGCATTCGCGGGCAGCAAGTTTGATGGAAGGCGCGGCGCTTCGCCCCGTTACCTTGACGCTGCTTCTACCTGCACCAATAATAAGGAGTTCGGCCACACTCGCTGTCCCGCTCTCCAGCGTCCTTCCTCCGGAGAGATCAGAAGGAGCCACCAGACTATGGCGACCACCGCCAGCCCCGCACCATCCTCCCCGACGCGCGGCGTTCCTCCCTTGCGCGCAGGCCAGGGACACTCGTTTTTCTGGCGCAGGCTCCACTCGCTCAGCGGCGTCGTGCCCATCGGCGCATTTCTCGTTGAACATCTGATCTCGAATTTCGAAGCGCTGAAGGGACCCGCGGCTTACGGGCACCAGGTCGAGTTCCTCAACAGCCTGCCGTTCGTCCGCGTGCTGGAGTGGGTGTTCATCTTCCTTCCTCTGCTCTATCACGCGCTGTATGGGGTGTACATCTGGTGGCGCGGCAAGGCCAACGTTATCTACTACCCGTGGGCGGGGAACTGGATGTATGTGGCGCAGCGCTGGACCGGCCTGGTGGCGTTCGCGTACATCGCGCAGCACGTGTGGCGGCAGCGCTTTGCCGGAGTGAGCCTGCCGGAACATCCGGGCGCGGCCTTCCACAAGGTGCAGGTCGAGCTCTCGAATCCGTGGATGCTGGCGATCTATGTCATCGCCATGATCTGCACCTGCTGGCACTTTGCGTACGGCCTGTGGCTGTTTGCCGCCAAGTGGGGCATCACGCCGGGCGATCGCTCGCGGCGCGTCTTCGGCTACGCGTGCGCGGTGCTGGGGGTGTTGCTGACGGTCATCGGGCTGGCCAGCATGTATGCCTTCGTGAGCGCGAAGTACGCCAACGCTCCGGCCGACCTGACGCGACAGCAAATTACCGAAGGCACGATGGCCGCTCCGCCCGCTACGGGACAAACGCCGCTCTCGCAATGACGCGCCCGGGCTTCACCCAGTTGAAGGCCGCGACCCGGCAGTAGCCGAGCAAGAAAGGAACACCGGAACTATGTCAGCAGCACCCAGGATCATCGTTGTAGGCGGGGGACTCGCGGGCCTCTCGTCCGTGATCAAGATCGCGGAGGCCGGGGGCAAGGTCGACCTCTTCTCCATCGTTCCGGTGAAGCGGTCGCACTCGGTGTGCGCGCAGGGCGGGATTAACGCGGCCAAGAACCTGAAGGGCGAGGGCGATACCACCTGGCAGCACTTTGACGACACCATTTACGGCGGCGACTTTCTGGCCAACCAGACGCCGGTGAAGGGCATGTGCGAGGCGGCGCCGGGGATCATCGACCTGCTGGACCGCATGGGTGTGCCCTTCAACCGGACGCCGGAGGGACTGCTGGACTTCCGCCGCTTCGGCGGCACGCTCTACAACCGGACGGCGTTCGCCGGCGCCACCACCGGCCAGCAACTGCTCTATGCGCTGGACGAGCAGGTGCGGCGGCATGAAGCGGAAGGCAAGGTGCAGAAGTACGAGGGCTGGGAGTTTCTCTCCGCCGTGCTTGACGATGCGGGGGTGTGCCGCGGCATCTGCGCGATGAACCTGAAGACGATGGAGGTGCGCACCTTCGATGCCGATGCGGTGATCCTGGCGACTGGCGGCGTGGGGGCGATCTTCGGCAAGAGCACCAACTCAGTGGTGTGCACCGGCTCGGCGCAGTCGGCGGTGTACCAGCAGGGCGCCTACTACGCGAACGGCGAGTTCATCCAGGTGCATCCGACGTCGATTCCGGGAGAGGACAAGCTGCGGCTGATGTCGGAGTCTGCGCGCGGGGAGGGCGGCCGCGTGTGGGTGCCGCGCAAGCAGGGCGACAGCCGGGACTTCAAGAGCATTCCGGAGAGCGACCGCTTTTATTTTCTGGAGGAGTGGTACCCCAAATACGGCAACCTGGTGCCGCGCGATGTGGCGACACGCGCAATCCACAAGGTGGTGTTCGAACACAACCTGGGCATCGACGGGCAGCCGATGGTCTACCTCGATCTGACCCACATCGATCGCGCCACGTTGAACCGCAAGCTCGAAGGCATTCTGGAGATTTACGAGAAGTTTGTGGGGGACGACCCGCGCGACGTGCCGATGAAGATCTTCCCCGGCATGCACTACACCATGGGCGGGCTGTGGGTGGACCTGAACCAGATGACCAACATTCCGGGCCTGTTTGCGGCGGGGGAGGCGGAGTACGGCTACCACGGCGCCAACCGCCTGGGCGCGAATTCGCTGGTCTCCTGCATTTATGGTGGCTTTGTGGCGGGACCGCGCGCGATGGAGTACGCGAAGAGCCTGCCCGCGGCCGCGAGCAATGGGCACGCAGCGGCGGAGAAGCTGCGGCAGGAAGAGATCAACCAGCGCCTGATCTCGTCTTCGGGCACAGAGAACCCATTCCGGATCTGGCGTGAGCTGGGCGATTCGATGACGCGGAATGTGACGGTCATCCGCTACAACAAGAATATTCAGCAGACGGATGAAAAGATCGTGGAGCTGCTGGAGCGTTTCCAGAACATCAACCTGAGCGACCGGAGCATGTGGGCGAACACCAGCTTTGCCTTCACCCGGCAGCTCTACAACATGCTGCAGCTTAGCCGCGTGATCACGCGCGGCGCGGGACTGCGGGACGAGTCGCGGGGGGCGCACTACAAGCCGGATTTTCCGGAGCGGGACGACGAGCGTTTTCTCAAGACCACGAAGGCGTCCTTTGCGCCGGATGCGGACGAGCCCCGCTTCGAGTATGAGGCGGTGGATACGCAATACATCAAGCCGCGTCCGCGGAAGTATTGAGGCGGAGGGTCGATCATGAGCGTGATTGAAGATATCCGGAAGACGATGCAGGATTTTCTGGCGCCGGAACTGCGGGAGATCAAGGCTCGTCTGGATGCTCATGATCAGCGATTGAGCGATCTTCTCGATCAGCTTAAGGAGTTTCGTGGGGATACGAAGCTGGGCTTTCGCGATGTGCAGCAGACATTTCAGGACTTGCGCGCGGATCTGCGGCTTTCGCAGCGAGTGGAAGAGATAGAGCGCACCTTGCGGGCGAGCCCGAAGCAGTAGACGGTGCAGCAGGCGACGCTTTGGATCGCAGGAGTTAGAGGGGAAACAGGAGTGGACATGACAGAGGCAGCAACGCGGGAGAGCGGCGGACCGCAGCGCACCATCAGGCTGGAGATCAAGCGGCAGGACGGTCCGGACGGGCCGGCGCGCTGGGACAAGTTCGAGATTCCGCACAAGTTCGGCATGAACGTGATCTCCGCCATGATGGATATCGCCGCGAATCCGGTGACCACAGACGGGAAAGAGACGACGCCGATCGTGTACGACTCCAATTGCCTGGAGGAGGTGTGCGGCTCCTGCTCCATGCGCATCAACGGCAAGGCGCGGATGGCCTGCTCCGCGCTGGTCGACAAGCTGGAGCAGCCGATCCGGCTCGAACCGCTCTCGAAGTTTCCGGTGGTGCGTGATCTCTCCGTGGACCGCAGCGTGCTCTTTGAAAATCTGAAGCGCGTGCACGCCTGGGTGCCGGTGGACGGGACGTACGATCTAGGCGATGGGCCGCGTCAGTTCCCACAGCTACAGGAAGAGCTGTATCCCCTGTCGCGGTGCATCTCCTGCTGCATCTGCATGGAGGTCTGCCCGCAGTTTACGGAGGAGACCGGATTTGTGGGCGCGGCGACCATCGCGCAGGTCAAACTCTTTAACGCGCACCCTACGGGCAGCGTGCTCAAGGAAGAGCGGCTGGATGCGCTGATGGGCGACGGCGGGATCCAGGAGTGCGGCTACGCCCAGAACTGCGTGCAGGCCTGTCCCAAGCAATTGCCGCTTACCAAGGCCATCTCCGATGTGGGCGGCCAGGTGATTGCGCAGGCGGCCCGCAACCTGTTTCGCAAGTAGGCAGTACCGAGCGCCGCATGAAGGCTCCGGCATTGCCGCTTCGGGCAACGCCGGAGCCTTCGTCGCGTGCGGCCTTGTTCTTACGAAGGACCGACGTTCGAAAACTCGTCGTTGCCTTCCTCATCCCTCCGCTGTTCACCCCGGCCCTTGCCGGCCGCCTTGTTCGCCATCTTGTTGAGCCGATCGTGGCTGCTCTGTTCTACGGTTGCGTTTTCGTGCGCATCATCGCGCGAAGGGCGTGCCGGATCTTTCTTCTTCTCAATGGGATCCATAATTACCTCTGTTCTAAGGATGGGAGCGGTGCGCTCCTGGTTGTACCTCCCGACGTTGTACACCCGGACGCCCGGACCTGGTTTCCTGCACTCTGCGGGTCATGGCGCCAGCCGTCACCTGTGTCTCACCGGACCGCGGTGTCGGTGGTAGATTGAGATTGGATATCGATCCGCAGCAGCGGCTTCGGTCCGCAGCGATGCTTCGGCAAAGAAATCTCGGCGTCCTCCTGGCAGCGCTGCTCTGCGTGCTGGTCAGCGCCTTCATGACGGTAGAGGCGGCGCACAACCACCCCACGCGGGACGCGGCCTCAACGCATTGCCAGATCTGCTCGTCGGCGCATGTAGCGATCGACACCCAGCCTTCGTTCCTCACCCAATACGTCCTGCGCCTCATCGGCATCGTCTCTTTGGGAGAGCCCTCTCCCGGCTCATGCCTGGTCGTTGTCACTGCCTTTATCCGCCCTCCACCCGCCTCACTTTAGATTTCAGAGCCTTGCAGCGCACCCCATCGCCTCGCGGATGCGCGCTCGCATTTCCCCAACTCTGACCCTAATTGGAGGCTTTATGTCGTCTGCATTCAGACGCGCGCGCTTGTTTGCCGCGCTCGCGGCCGTATTTCTCACGTCCGCCGCAGGTTATTCCGCTCAAACCGCAGGGAGCGCCGGCACGGTGCGCGGAACGGTCACCGATCCCTCCGGGGCGGTTGTCCAAAACGCTACAGTCGAGATCAGGAACCCTGTTTCCGGGTACGACGTGACCGCCACGACCGATGCTAACGGCGCGTATCAGTTTACGAATCTGCCGTTCAACAATTATCACCTCACGGCGACGGCGACGGGTTTCGCCGCTGTCGCACAGGATGTGAACGTGCGCTCGACGGTGCCGCTCAGCGTCAGCAGTGTTCTGACGGTGACCGGCTCGAGCAGTGTGACGGTGGATGCCGGCGATCTGGTGGAAACCGATACCACGATGCACACGGACCTGGATCGACACTCGTTCGCGAGGCTTCCGCTCGAGAGTGCATCCTCCTCCGTGAGTTCACTGGTGACGCTTTCGTCTCCGGGCGTTGCCGCCGATTCGAATGGCCTGTTCCACGGACTCGGCGATCACGCGGAGAACGCGTTCTATGTCGACGGCCAGCCGATTACCGATCAGCAGAGCAAAGTCTTCTCCAACCAGATACCGGCCGCCTCGATCCAGTCCATGGAGGTGATCGACGGCGCGCCGCCGGCCGAGTATGGCGACAAGACCAGCCTGGTGATCGACATCACGACCCGCTCCGGGCAAGGCATCACCAAGCCTACGGGCGATATCACGTCCTCCTACGGCTCGTTCGGGTCTTCTACCGGCGCATTCAATATCAGCTATGGCGGGCAGAACTACGGAAACTTCTTTTCCATCGACGGATTGAACACCGGCAGATTTCTGGATGGGCCGGAGTTTAAGGTGTTCAACGACAAGGGCAACGAGGAGAACGTGTTCGACCGCATTGACTACCAGTTCACGCCATTGGATTCGTTACACCTGGATCTGAACTACACGCGTTCCTGGTTCCAGACGCCGAACACCTACGACCAACTGAATGCAGGCGCGACGGATCCGGTCAATGGGCAACCGGTGGGCCCGGCCGATCAGCGTTCGAAGATTGAAACCTTCAACATCGCTCCGGTGTACACGCGGCTGGTCAACTCCAGCACCGTTCTAAACTTTGGCGTCTATGCGCGGAAAGACGCCTACAACTACTATGCGAGCGGCAATCCGTTTGCAGATTTCGGGCCTATCCAGCAGGAGAGCATTGCGCAGAGACGAACCTTGCTGAACGCCGGCGCCCGCACGGATGTTTCCTACATTCGCGGCAGTCAGAGTTTCAAGGCGGGAGCGGTGTACGAGCAGACGCTTCTCAGGGAGAATGACAATCTCGGCGTCGTAAATCCCGGCCTGAACGCGCCGTGTGTGGACGCAAATGGCAATCCGGTCAACGGATTCACCGATCCATCGCAGTGCGCCGCGAACGGAGACCAGGCGAACCCGAACTTCACGCCGGTTCTGCTGCCCTATGACCTGACGCGCGGCGGGGGTTTTTATCCCTTCCGGGGGCACACCGATGTGAAGGAACTGTCGCTGTACGCGGAAGACCAGATCAAGAAGGGAAACTGGCTGTTCAATTTAGGCATTCGTGGTGACCTGTACAACGGATTGACCGTTGCCCGCCAGGCGGAGCCGCGCCTGGGCATCTCCTACAACCTCAAGCCGACCAGCACCGTGCTCCGCGTCTCCTACGGGCGCACGATGGAGACGCCATTCAATGAAAACCTGGTGGTGGCCAGCAACGGCGCGCTCGATCCGGTCATCAGCGCGCTGGTGCCGTCGGCGCCTGGAGGGGTGCAGCCGGGCAAGCGGAATGAATTTCACGCCGGGTTCCAGCAAGCCTTCGGTCCGCACGTTGTGGTGAGCGCGGAGTATCTCTGGAAGTACACACACGACGCGTACGATTTCAGCGTGCTGGGCAACACGCCGATCACGTTTCCGATTAACTGGCACAATTCGAAGATCTCCGGACCGGCGGTCCGGGTCAGCGTGCCGGAGTTCCACAACTTCAGCGCCTTCGTCGTTCTCTCCTCAGTGAACGCGCGCTTCTTTCCGCCGCAGATCGGCGGCCTGGGCATCACGGTCGGGCAAAACGGGCTGCCTTTCCGCATCGATCACGATGAACGCTTCAACCAGACCACTCACCTGCAGTACCAGCCATGGCAGCGCGGACCGTGGGTGGGGTTCAATTGGCGCTATGACAGCGGTCTCGTCGCCGGGTCCGTGCCCTTCGCCACGGATGCGACGACTCCTGTCGATCTGACCGGGCTGACCGCGGACGAGCAACAACAAGCCGGGCTGTTCTGCGGCAGCCAGCGGGCTACGCTCTCGACGCCACTCACCACCTGTGCTCCTGCGCAATTTGGATCAACGCTGGTGACGGTGCCAGCTCCCGGAACAGAGAACGACGACCACAACCCGCCGCGCATCCGGCCGAGAAGCCTCTTCGATGCTTCGGTAGGCGAGGACAACCTGTTCCATGGCGAGAAATACAAGTGGAGCCTGCGCCTCACCGGCGTGAACCTCGCCAACAAGTACGCGCTCTACAACTTCCTGTCGACGTTCAGCGGCACGCACTACGTGACGCCGCGAGCGTTGACAGCCGAAGTCGGATTTCACTTCTGAGGTGCAGGCGCCGGCGAGGGTTCTGGGTGCTTGCCGGCGCTCAGGCTTTGAAGTGGCAGGACCGAAGGCGCCCGTCCCATCGGTAACCATGGCACTGCGCGCGCGCTCCGCGGTTGCGCACGACGGTACCGGACACTCTGCTGCTTACGCGTGAAGGAGCAATTCCTCCCGGATATACTGGAAAAACGGGTGGGTTGCGCGTCGCGCGGAGTGCGCCTGAAGGTAAGCGGCCTGAAGGCCGGGACGCCTGAAGGTAAGAAGAGGCGAGTGAGAGAAGAGGCGATGTCAGTCACCACACCAGCCGAAGAGCGAACGGCAATTGCCCGATCCGTCGCGGAGAGCGGTCCGGGCGGGCTGATGGAGAGCCTGGGAGAGAGAGCCCGGCTCATCTTCACTCCCGCGGGTCCGGGCGATGCGGAGGGAGAGCCGTACCTGGTGCTGCGGGGCGACCGCGACCCACGCTGGATTATTCCCGAGGCATCCGCGTTCGGGCTTCCGGTGATCTCCCGCTGGCGGCCGTACAGCGTTGCGAGCCGTTTGAAGTGGCAGACGTTGTTGTGGCTCTACCGCTGCGGACTGCTTGCCCGCGCGCCGGGGGTGGAGCGCTGCCGCTTGCACTTCGCTGTTGCTGGATGGGAAGAGGCGCTCGGCCTGGAGTCCGCGACGCTGCAGCCAGTGGTCTACGTTGGCGTTCCTGGAGATACGCGCAAGCTGGTAGTTTCGCTCATCTCCACGAAGACACATGCGGTGGTGGGCATACTCAAGTTTGCCGTGGGAAGGCAGGCGGAAGAAAACATCGCGAATGAAGCGCATCTGCTTGCGGGCCTGGCACGGGCCGGCATTCGCACCTGCCCTAGAGTGCTGGTCTGGGAGCCGGGATCGGGACTGTTTATCCAGTCAGCGGTGATCGGTGATCTCTGCGGGCGGCCGTTTACGGCCAGGCATCGCGACCTGCTGTTGAGCTATCGGAGGGCGGAATCGATCGAGATCTCCGGCTATGCGGAAGTGCTCGGCCGCGGCATCGATGAGAGCGCGCTTTCGCCGGCACAGCGGAAGCTGGTGGGGGCCGCGTTCGCCGCGCTTCGTTCTGAGAAGCTCGGATCCCGAGGGCGGTATCCGGCGTGCTGGATCCATGGAGACTTCCTTCCCTGGAACCTGAAGCGACGTAACGGGGAGATTTACGCCATCGATTGGGAGGAAGGTGAGGAAAGGGGATTGCCCGGGCAGGACCTGTGCCACTACCACTACATGCCGGCGAACCTCTTTAAGGAGTCACTGGACAGTACTATGCGGAAGTGCCGCGATGCCTTCGCACCGTATGCGCGGGCGCTGGGATTGGGAACGCAGGACTTCAAACCTCTGCTGCTTGCCTATCTATTGAAACAGGTGGCGATACGCGCCCAGCGGAAGGAACCGGACCATCTCGCCTTTCTGGAGCGCGCGATCCAGCATACGCAGTCGTTGGCGTGAGAACAGCAGGAGCGGCATTGGCATCGAAAGTTAGCAAAGAAGGGGAGCACGCGAGCGTGAGGGTAGGCCAGAGTGATGCATTACGGGTCTTGGTCCTAGGGCAGACCCCGCCCCCATTTGGGGGACAAGCGGTCATGATCCAGGAGCTGCTGGATGGGCGGTATCCGGGCGTGGAGCTGTTTCACGTGCGGCTGGATTTTTCGCGCGAGATGAATGAGATGGGCCAGTGGCAGTTTGCCAAACTGCTGCGCCTGGTGCGCGTGGTGGTGCAGACGCTGGTGAGCCGGGTACGGCATCGCGCGGACGTGCTCTATTATCCGCCTTCGGGCCCGCGGTACTTCCCGGTCATGCGCGATATCGCCATTCTCTGCCTGACGCGCTGGACCTTCCGTCAAACCATCTTCCACTTCCATGCAAGCGGGCTGGCGGAGTTCAGGCCAAGGCTCAACAGGTTCTTTCGATGGCTGTATGCGCGCGCCTTTTCAAGGCCGGATGTCGCCATCCATCTTGCGGCGGCCGCTCCGCCGGAAGGAGCGTACCTGGGGGCTACGCGTGCGGTGATCGTCCCTAACGGCATTCAGGACACGGCGGGCGCGGCAATTGATCGCTCCAACCGTGGAGCGGCCGGCCAACGCATCCTGTTCGTGGGCATGATGTCGGAGGACAAGGGGATTCTGGTAACGCTCAAGGCGTTTGCGAAACTGCGCGCCGCGGGATTTGACGTGTCTCTGCATTGCGTGGGCCGCTGGGCGTCTCCTGAAGTCGAAGCGGAGGCGAAGCGCATTGTGGAGTCGAATGCGATCGCGGAGTACGTGCAGTTCCCGGGCGTGCTTACCGGCGAAGACAAGTGGAATGAGTACCGGGAGGCGGACATCTTCTGCTTTCCCAGCTTCTTCCACTCCGAGACCTTTCCGCTGGTCCTGCTGGAGGCGATGTGCTTCTCTCTGCCGACGGTCTCGACCGAGTGGCGAGGGATTCCCGAGGTCGTCATCGCCGGCGAAAACGCCCTGCTGGTGAAGCCGCGGGATGCGGACGCGTGCGCCGAGGCCCTGGCAACGCTGGTCACGCGGAAGGACATGCGAATGGAACTGGGCAGACGATCACGTAACAGATTCGAAGACTTATTTACCGTAGGAGCGCATCGCAAGGCCATGGCAAACGTATTTCATCTTGTAAACGAGCTGAGACACTCAGCATGAGAATATTCGTCACCGGCGGGTCGGGATTCATTGGGACGCACTTTTTTCAGAAGGTGCTGAAAGCCGCTCCGGACGCGCAGATCTGCAACTATGATCTGACCGGCCCGAAGCTGGCGGAGCACCGGGGGTTCTGGGTCACAGGAGACATTCTGGACGCGGATCGTCTGCGGGCGGAGATAGCGAAGTTCCGTCCCACGCATGTTGTGCACATGGCGGCGCGGACGGACACGGATGGGACGCGCGTCGAGGATTACCGCATCAACACGGATGGATCAGCGAACCTGTTGAAGGCAATCGAGGCGACGCCGGGCATCGAGCGCGCACTGTTCATCTCCACACAATATGTAATCGGTCCGGGCCACGTGGCGACGGACCCGCGCTACCACAACCCGCACACCGTTTATGGGCGCAGCAAGTGCATCATGGAAGACCTGATATGGGATGCAAAGCTGCCTTGCTGCTGGACTATCGTCAGGCCGACGAATATCTGGGGAGCCTGGCATCCGCGGTACGACAAAGAGTTCTGGAGCGTGTTGAAGCGGGGCAGGTATCTGCATCCCGGCGGCGAGCCGGTGTACCGCGCGTATGGATACGTCGGGAACATTGTGGAGCAGATGTGGGCATTGCTGACCATGCCGGTCGAGCAGGTGAACCAGCAGGTTGTGTATGTCGGCGATCCGGTGGATGACATTAAGCAGTGGGTGAACGCGTTTTCGATCGGCCTTACGGGGCGAAAAGCGCGCGTGGTTCCACGGCCGGTGCTGCGTAGTATTGCCTTCGCCGGGGACATCCTGAAAAAATTCGGCATCCGGTTTCCACTCTTCAGCTCTCGCTACCACAGCATGACGGAGAGTTACCTGGTGAATATGGACCCGACCTACAAGCTGCTCGGTAAGCCGGTCTATAGCCTGGAAGAGGGCGTGCAGCAGACCATTTCCTGGCTGAAGACACAGGGTGGGATATGGAGCCGTTGACGGAAGCGAGCCTGGTGCACGGGCAAGAGGACCGGGCTAGTCACGCGGCCGGCCCGGCATCGCCGGCTACCTTCAAGCCCATGGTGGCCCGTCTGCTCCTCCACAAACTGGAGACCGAGTGCGACGCGTATTGCATGCTTACCGGCTACGATGAGCTGCCGGAGAACTTCGATACCGACATCGACTTCATGGTGGGGCCCGGGGATTTCGAGCGGGTGCCCGGCATGCTCGCGGAGATTGCGCACGAGACGGGCGGTCGCCTGTTCCAAGTGATCCCGCACGAAGTGTCCGGACGAGCGTACCTGTTGGCGCTGCAGACAGGCACCAGGATCAACCTGGTGCAGCCGGACAGTGCATCCGATTATCGCCACTTCGGACGCTTGTGGCTGCGAGCTGAGGAGATCCTGGCGGGCAGACGCTGGCATCCGCGCGGCTTCTGGATTCCTGGAGCGGCGCACGAGTTCACCTACTACCTTATTAAGCGGCTGAACAAGCGGGAGCTTACCAAACAGCAGGGAAGCCGCCTGGCGCGGCTGTATGCCGAGGATCCAGCGGGAGCGGCGGCGCTGCTGGGGAGGTTCTTCGGCAAGGCGTCAAGCCGGAGGCTGATGGAGATGGCGTCCACGGGGGTCTGGGAGCCTCTGCTCCGGAACCTGGAGGCATTGCGGTCCGAGCTGCGACGGCATTCGGCCCGGAGTCTTCCGCGGACGCTCAAATCGTCCGCGATCCGGTTGCGGCACGCAGGCGATCGCATCCTGCGGCCGACCGGCGGCTGGATCGCGTTCATGGGACCGGACGGGTGCGGCAAATCCTCGGTGATAGAGGCGGTCGCGGCGGAGCTTGCGCCGGCCTATCGTGGCGTGCTCCGGTTTCACATGCGCCCCAACTTCCTGAAGGTGCGGGCGGGGGAGAGAGCGCCGGTGGTGGATCCGCATGGCAAGCCGCCGCGCGGATTCTTCATGTCCACCGTCAAGGGCCTGTACATGGCCAGCGATTACTTCGCCGGCTACCTGGCGCGGATTCGCCCGGCCATGATGCGCACCCATCTGGTGATCTCGGACCGCTATTTCTACGACATACTGATCGACACGAAACGCATTCGATACGGCGGCCCCCGCTGGTTGCTACGGCTGATCGGGAGAATGATTCCCAAGCCGGAGCTCACGCTGCTGCTCAATGCGCCACCAGACGTTCTGTGGTCGCGGAAGCAGGAAGTTCCCTTTGAAGAGGTGGTCCGTCAACAGCAGGCCTATCTGCAGCTTGCCCGCAGATCGAAATCCGTGGTGGTGATCGATGCCGCGCAGCCGCTCGAGACAGTGATCGAGCAGGCGCAGGCAGCTATACTCGCGCACTTCTCGCAGCGGACCATGGCGCGGCTCGGTGTGTCATCCGGCTCAACGCGGAGCTGAGGCGGCAATCGCGATTGTGGGCAACGGCAGGGTCTGGGGACCCGCCGTTTCATCCGCATGGATGCCTGTGACCACGCTCCTGAAGTGAACGGGTGCAGACAGAACCGGCCCGGTTGCAGGATCTACGAACTGCCCTTCTTTCGGGATACTGATCGCGTTGGAGCCCCCATTCACGGTCAAATTCACGGTGATGGAGTGAACCTGGCCCTCACTTTGCGCAAACACAGTGATGGGGATGGTCTGTTGCGGGGTTCCCGCCGGCGCAGTCACGGTCAGGCTCGATGCGAGACCTGTCGTCGAGCCTACCGGCACGCTGAAGGAGCTTCCAAATCCCGCCGGCAATCCGGCGACCGAAAGCGAAATCGGAGAGCTGGTCCCCGCCGTCCTGGGGGTGCTCTTCGTGAGGGCCACAGCAGAGATATACGGCTTGAACAGGAGGTTGATGTTTGCTCTGCCGCTGGTCACAGTGTAGGCGGAGTTGTCGGCATACATGGCGAAATCAGGAAAATCCGTCGGGGGCGCCACACACGTGTGTCCAACGTCACTTGTATGTCCCCAGACCGAACTCGCGTCCTGCCCGGTAACTCCCTGCCACCCGCTGAGCCCGAACTTGCTCCCGTTCATCTGGAAACCATTCACCGTGAACGGGTCATACCAATGATTGTTATTCGATTTCAAGGTGCTGCCGAAGGCCGCCCAGTCACTTCCTACCAGATAGGTCGCAAAGACTTCCTGATACATGCTGCCATTCTCGAACACATTGCTACTCAGAGTGATATTGGAGGAGATGACGTTGTAATAAATGCCAGTCTCCCAATCTGTAAAGTTGCGGCCGCCAGCCTTGCCCTCCAGATAGAACTCCGGCATCATATGCGCGGTCGATCCTCCGTTGTTATAGAACGTATTCCCGGCGAAGGTCACGTTCGCGGAGTTGATGAGATTGACGCCTACCTGGCCGAAGCAGAGCGTGTTGTTCGTGACTGCGATTGGGCCTTCGTTGAGCTCAACCTGGAGGTTGGTGACCCAGTTGCCCGAGAGATAGTCGCCTTGCGTTACGATCTGGCGGTTATCGGTATCGAACCATAGCCCCTGCGCCTGATTGTTGTAGGCGAAGAACTGGTTCACCGTCGCGCCGTGCATGTTAAAGAATTTCATGCCGCCCATATAGAAGTCATAGAAGGCAGCTTGCGCACCGCGCCAGTTGTTATAGTCGGCTTCGTTGTATTGAAAGAGCACCTGTTTGCTGCGATACCCGCCGAATCCGTTCGCACCGTTATGGCTGGCGACGGAGTTTTGCACGGTCACGTTCGTGCTGCCGGAGATGTGAAAGCCACCCTGGTTGTTCCAGTCCGCCTGGATGGAATCGATCAGCACGTTGTTGGCGCCGTTGATGTTCGTTCCGCTGGTATCGATGCACGAGGCGGCATGCTCGAAGACCAGCCCACGGACAACCATGTTGCCCTGGCGCGTGATGCTGAACACGTTGGGACGAACCGCAATCTCCACCAGTGCTGCGTTCATGTCTGTGCCCGGCCGTGGCCAGACCTGAATCTGTTGCGATGTCTCATCCACATAGAAGGTACCGGCGAGCATCTGGGAGAAGGCCATCACCTGCGTCAAGGGAATTCCGTTGACAAAGACCATCTCGCGCCGGCGGACAATCGGCTGCATATTTGCCGGATAGCTGGTGGGAATGACGCAATTGCCGAAACCATAGGTCCAGGCGTGGGTATAGATGGCGCTGTTGTTCGTCCCCTGGTACCAGTTGGTAAAGACATCAGAACCGGCGACAACCGCCGTTCCCAACTGGGCAGCCTGAATGGTGATGGGGGCGGCCGTACCGCGATAATCCGCCGCGACATTTACGAACTCCCGATAGACGCCGGGATTCACGATGACTTTTGTACCGATGCCCTTCACGTTGTTGCGGACGGCACTGGCGGCGCCCGCCTGCAGTGTCTTGAGCGGGAGTGCCTGGGTCCCGGGATTGTTATCGGACCCCGCCATCGCGTCTACATAAATGGTGGCAGGTTCATTCTCTACCACGTTGGCCTGCGCCGAGGCGGGCACGGCCTGCAGCGCCAGGCAAGCGAGAGCAACAACTCCGGAAAGGAATAGCCCTTGTGTCACACGAAAGGCGGGCTTCTGGTGAGCGCAAAAATCCACGGGACTCCTCCTGCAAGCAGATGAAGGGGCGCGGCCGCCCTGCCTGAGAAGGCTCGGCGCAGACAACACACCTGTCGTTTCGATTGATTGCCCTGGATGACTTTTGCGCAGCATACGTGTTACGCCCGGATATCGCATCGCTGGAAGGTGTAAGGCCGATACCCCCTATGGTTGATTACTGTGCCGGAATGGGAGTCGGTGCGAGATAGGCAGGCTTCGGGTGGCCAACTGGCATCGGTGCAAATTATTGTCACGTCTATGTCCGCTAGTCGCAGCGGCATTGATCGTGCACTCTCCTGAGATAGGCGCTGCGTCTGCTGCAGCGTGCGGCCTAGCACCTTAGTTGTAGGTTGTGGCGGTAGTTAGCAGAACCGTTCTCTTCGAGGTCGCATCGCGTCTATCTCTGGCCTGATAACCCGTGAATGGCGACACTTAGGACAGCGCTGTAGCTGCTGTTCGAAAACGAGATAATTACATGCTCAGGTAAGAACGTGGTAGCCGCGTCGGCACTTTCTTCCGGGCGAGGCCTTGCGCTTCCAAAATGCAAAATACTCAGTTGGAAGCGCGCTGAATTGCCTTGGATTTCGCAAACCGCTCTGCTATTCACTAACTCATCTTTCAGATGAGCATGGAAGCGCTGCTTCCGAGATAGCCGTAGGCACGCCATTCGGAGTGGAAGGATGCGTCCACGCGTCATTGCGTTCGCGGTCGCGCCGCGGCGCTGCGTCAGACCATCTTGCGCCAGACCATCACGGGAACCATGTAAATACTTCCTGCAAGTAGAAATTGTTACACGAACGGCGCGCTAACCATGAAGGCAGTGACTGAGCGCCTGCGCCGCTTCGCCTTGGACCATTGAAAACCAGGAGGCTGGTATGAAGATCAACGTGGGCGTTGCCGCGCTCTTTCTTACGGCGATTGCAGTGATGACGTCTCCGAGTCTGCTGGGACAGGCGAGCGTATCAGAAAACGAGCCAGCCTCAGTCTATGTGGACGCGAGTCAGGGTTCGGATGCGAATCCCGGAACTGCGTCGCAACCCCTCAAGACCGTGAGCGCCGGAGCGCAGAAGGCCATGAGTAATGTGGCCCAGGGTGTTGGCACCCGGGTGATGATCAATCCGGGTGTCTACCGGGAATATGTGAAGATAACTCCCCGCGGCCGCACTGGCGCTGCGGTTACCTTCCAGGCGGCGCAGCCTGGCACCGCCATCATCGCAGGCTCAGATGTGATGACGGGATGGGGCAGCAACGGCGGAGGCGTCTATAGCCACTCCTGGCCGTATTCATTTGGCTGCTCCACGCCGAGTGGCTTGCCGGCCGGCACTACGGCCATTGCTCTGCGCCAGGAGATGGTATTTGTCGATGGCAATCTGCTGACACAGGTGCTGTCGCGCTCGGCCATGCGGGCGGGGACCTTCTATGTGGACACCAGCGGCAAGCAGGTCTACATCTGGGGATCGACCGGGGCAGATCCCAACGTATCCACGGTGGAGGTGAGCGCGCGCATCCACACGATGGATGTCGACTCCGTGCCGAATCTGGTGATTCGCGGGCTGGTCTTCCGCCACGGCGCCCCATGCATTAATGATGACAGCGTCAACGTGAACAGCAGCAATAACGTGCTGATCGATAGCTCCGATTTCGAGTGGAACAACTTCGGTGGGTTTGGATTTCACGGCAGCACCAACCTCACGCTTCAGAACTCAGTCGCGGCCCACAATGGCGGCAATGGTTTCCAAAGCTGGAAGGACAAGAACGTGCTGGTCCAGTTCGTGGAGAGCGACAATAACAACTGGCGCGGAGCCATGGGCAATATGTATGACTACGGCATGGGTGGATTCAAGTTCATGCTGACGCATGGCGCCACCGTGACGCAGTACTTTGCCTACAACAATCAGGCGCAGGGTCTCTGGTTCGATACTGATAACAAGAATATTACGATCTCGAATGCAACGCTGATTGGCAACAAGGTGGCGAACCTGCAGATCGAGCTGAATATTGGTCCGGTATCGGTAACGAACAGCACGCTGTGTTATGGGGACGTCGGTGTCAATCTGATCAACTCAACGTACCTGTCGCTTGCCGGAAATACGTTGTATGGAAATGGTGGCTCCACGGCGCATACGCAGCCCCAGTTCTACCTGGAAGGGAAGCAGGGCGGCCGCCATTTCACCGATTGGGAGACAGGTCAGTACCACAACGTGATATCGTCGAACATTTCATTCAGCCAGAATGTGTTCGAAGACAATGGCGCCCATCAGTACGTCTTTGGTACGTATATGACCGGAAGTGATTGGACGCCGTTCGCCAATACCTTTAGCTCCAACAACAATAGCTGGTACGACGCCGCGACCGCAGATGCATTCTCCATGCCCGGCAAGCACATCGATCTGGCGGGTTGGAAGGCGGCAACGGGGCAGGATTCGGCTTCGCTGTGGTCTGCTCCATCCACGGTGACCAGCACCTGTGCGGCGTCTGCTCCCACGATGAGCGAGCTGCACCTCTCGGCCGAGGGTAAGAACTACGCGACGTCGCAGGGGCAGGCGACAATCGACCTGAGCGTCAAGGCGCCGGCTCGCAGCGCTGTGACGCTGGAGACGGGGCAGCTTCCTAGCGGGGTAACGGCCTCGATTCATAGCCCGGCCGCAATGGACGGGCACCCCGCGGTCACGGTGCGAGCGTCTCCAAAGGCGGCCTCGCAAGTAGTGCCTCTGACTATCTATGCGCGAAGCGGGCGGCAGTTGCGTGCCGTGACGGTCAACGTCGCAATCAACCCCGAGCTTTAGCTCTGTAGTCCGATTGGCCGAGGACCCGGGACGGGCCCTCGGCCATTTCCGCCCTGCCGCGTAAGTTTGTGATTGCATGAGTTGGGTGTGCACGGCGGCAGCCTTCTCCGGGCTGCACGCACAGCTATTTCCACCGAGGCAGCGCTTACTGGGTAGCCCTTGCCCTAAGTACCTGCCTTGGCTAGTGTGATGTTCTAGGCACAAGCCACAACATTTCCATCCCACTGGCGCCGGGGATAGTAGAAGCTGGCCGCGCCACCTCGCGTGCAGGTAGGGGTCAAGTATTTCTCCCGGCCATAACAACCTAGAGTATTCCTCGCCCAGGTAGGCAGCTAGAAGCGGCTCGAAGGTCGCGCCCGTTGCAAATGTGGTGCAGAGGTGCACTTATTGCGGAGCATTCCCCATTCAGGGGATGAGTGTGCGACTTTGTAGGCCTTCCTGTCGCGGCCCTTCATTCTTATCTTAGGGACACACCTAAACAAGAAGAAAAGACCAACTACATTCTGCCGCATTTTCTGAAATTCCCAGAACACCTCCAATCTGCTCCATTCCAATTCTAGGGGTACGCATGCATTCTTACGGTCAGAAGCAGGGGTTTAGGATCCTGCGCGACATCATCTGTTCCGGCGCTCTTGCCGGTTGTGCTGGATTGGGCTTTTGTGGATCGCTTGCATTCGGACAAGCGAACGTCATCGAGAACCAGGCAACCTACGTGTATGTGGATGCCTTGCAGGGTAACGATGCGAACACCGGCGTCAACAAGCCGGTAAGAAGCATCGGTGCGGCGGTCAGGATCGCGAACAGCTACGCTTCGAGGAACATGGGCGTGCGCATCAAGGTGGAGCCGGGCACATACCGCGAAGAGGTGTCCGTGGGCTGGTCCCGGTATAACCCGACGCTGACGATCGAAGCGGCGCATCCCGGCACGGTCGTCGTCTCCGGTTCCGATGTGTACCAGAATTGGCAGCAGACGGAGAAGTCCGCGATCTATGTGCATTCCTTCGCCGGCATTGGCACGTACCATCCGCCCGCCACATGGGGCCTCGGCAACACGCAGCCAATCATGTTCCGGCGTGAGATGGTGTTTATCAACAAGGTGATGCTCACGCAGGTGATGGCCGAGTCCCAGTTGCAGGCCGGCACCTTCTATGTGGACGACAGTGCACAGCAGATCCAGATTTGCCCCGCTGCCGGAACGGATATGAGCACGGCGATGGTGGAGGTGGCGATTCGCCCACATACCATCTACGTCCGCAGCCGTAGCAATGTGGTCATCCGGGGCCTGATTCTTGAGCATGCCGCGTCGGAGTTCGACGACAACGGGTTGGAGGTGGATAGCGGCAGCAACATCCTCATAGACTCCGTCACATCGTACTGGAACAATTTCGGCGGAATTCACGTCGGCGGTACTACCAATGCGACGATCCAGAACTCGGTCGCGAGCTATAACGGCGGAGTTGGGATCAACGCCACGCGCTCCCGGAATGGTCTCTTCCAGTTTAATGAGACAGACTACAATAACTGGCGCGGCGCGCAGGCTGCTTTCTACGATTGGGGCATGGGTGGATTCAAGTTCTTTACCAGCCACGGAAACACTATCAAGCAGCACTACGCGTATAACAACAGCGGCGAAGGCTTGTGGTTCGATACGGATAATCGCGAGATAACCGTGGATGGCGCGACACTCGTGGGGAATTCCGTCACTAATCTGCAACTGGAATTGAACTATGGACCTATTTCGGTATCCAACAGCACGCTTTGCTATGGGCAGACGGGGATTAACCTGGTAAACACGGAACAAATCACCCTGAGCGGCAACACGCTCTTTGGCAACGGCGGAAATGGCGCCCACACGGAGCCTGCGCTTTACCTGGAAGGAAAGCAGGGGGGGCGGCACTTTACGGATTGGGAGACGGGCGTGTACCACAACGTCATCTCCCAGAAGCTGACCATGAAGGGCAATGTGATCGTCGATGCCGTACCCAATCAGGAGGTATTCGACACTTACCTGACGGGCAGTGACTGGGCTCCATTTGGAGAGACATTCCAGGCCGCCGGAAACCGGTACTTCGATGCGGTGAACGCGAAGAGCTTTTTCACTCCGAGGGGCAGGCTCACGCTCAGCGGATGGCAGGCAATGACGGGGCAGGACCAGGCATCTGAGTGGGCCGGCGTTGCGGCGCCGCGAGGCTGCAGTGTTCCGCCGCCAGCCTTCGCGGACTTCGCGCTGCAGTTGGATGCGGCCAGCTACAGCGCTTCGAAAGGCGTGGCGACGATCAGGGTGCGGATCAAGAGCTTTAACCTGAACCAGCCGGTAAGTCTCAGCGTTGCGGGTCTGCCCCCGGCGGTGCAGGCTGCCTTCGCACCCGCCGGAGTCGCGGCCGCCGCGACCGCAACCGGTGCGCAGGCGTCGATCACGCTCACCGCGAAGACGCACCAGGGCACAGTGCCGGTGGTCATCTTCGCCCGCTCAGGTAATCGCGTTCACAACGTGTACGTGAACGTAGCGTTCAACAACTAGTCAACTGCACGTGAAGATTCAGGGGCATTCGCTTGCGGATGCTCCTGAATTTATTTTGCGAGAGCCTGATTTATGCTGCAGGGCGCGCTACGAGGCAAGCTCTGCGGCTTCGCTGGGCAGCGCGGCGATGCGCCGTAGCAAATCTTCCTGCTCCGCGATGGACTGCGCGCCGATCGTAAACGCGTCAAGCACGCCGATCGAGAGCGCGTAGTGCAAGGCCTCGTCCACCCGCCTGCGCATGGCGCCCTGGCCGAGGATCTTCATGCCCACGATTCCCTTGCCGGACACGCGCATCTGCCGGACGACTTCGAGCACCGTCGCCGGATTGGCGTCCATGCGATTGCCGATGGGGTTGATGCGTACCAGGTCGATGTCCACCCAGGGAGAGGCGGCGGCGGCACGCAACGCTTCGATGCTGTGGCAGGAGCAGCCGTGCGCGCGAATGACGCCCTGCTCTTTTGCCTCGGAAAGCACATCCATCGCGCCCTGGAAACGTGCGGTCCAGTCTGCCTCGGTGACGCAGTGCAGCAGGCAGATATCGAGGTAGTCGGTTCCCAGTTCGCGCCGGAAGCGGTCGAGATCGGCACGCACAGTCGCGGCATCGCGCGCGCGCGTTTTGGTGAGGATGGTGATGGATTCGCGAGGCACACGCTTGAGCACCTGCGCGATGTGCGCATGGCTGCCGTATGTATCTGCGGTATCAAGGAAGCGCAGGCCGTGTTCGTAGCCATTCAACAGCAGGGCGATCAGGCCATCGGACCCAAGGTCGGTCTGGTTTGAGCGGCCATCCCTGGCCTGGGTGCCTGTTCCCATGGCAAGCAGGCTGGTCCGGATGCCGGTGCGGCCGAGCGTGACCTCCTCGTCGGGCCGGAAGTGACGCGGCAAGGGCGCAAGCCTGGAAGATTTGCGCGGCCAGTGCGTGCCCAGCCAGGAGCTTCCCAGCCGGTCTGCTATCCGGCCTGGAATCCGTCCCATGGATACGGTTTGCGACATTGACTTCACCTACTCCAGCGTGACGGAGCTATCGCTGCCGAGGTGCTGATTGATGGTACGCGCGACCACCTGCTTGAGCGTCTCGCCGGTCTTGGGCAAGATGAAGGCGCCGGCGCCTTCCGACCACTCCAATTTGAAGGAGGTGGACAGTGCCGAGATCCAGACCTGGCGGACCGGAGTGTTGGGGGTGACGACGAACTTGGCCGGCGGATCCTCAAAGACAATGTGCAACGCGCCGCTCTGTTCTTCGGCCTCAAAGCCGCCGTCCTCTTCCGCGTCGATCAGGCTGCGTTTGAGCGCATCGATGGCAGTATCGGCGTGACGGCGAAAATCGGACTCGTCGAGCATGACTTCAGTGTATCGAAGTGGGGATGCGGCGCGGGCACCCACGGTGTTCCTGACGTCGAAGCATCCAATCCGGGAGAGGGTCTAAACCGCAGCGTGAGGAGCATCGCATGAAAGCCACATGGAAGCCGCACACCGAGCATGGGAAGCTGTCGACGGAAGAGCGCAAGGAACTGCCGGAATCCTCCTATGCCTTTCCCAAGCAGCGCAAGGAGCCGATGACCGATGCCTCGCATGTCCGGAATGCCATGGCCCGCTTCGACCAGGTGGAGGACGTCTCGGACACTGATCGAGATCAGGCGTTCGCGAATATCGAGGCAGCGGCAAAGCACTACAAGGTAGACATGACAGAGAAGCACTGGAAAGATTTCGGCAAACAGCCGCATACACGGAATCCCTCCCACAAGAGCTGACCCTGGGCGCGCTGCCGCCCGCTGAGCGGGGATTGCCAGCGGTTCAGTTGAGGCGTTGCAGGCGCTGGATCAGTTTCTCCGCGAGGTTCTCACCGCTTTCCGACCAGAGAAGGCGCGTGGAGATGAGGGCGTTGGCCTGGACGGCGTTGGTGAAATTGACCAGCCGCTCCACATTCTGCTGCACGTGCGCTGCGGCTTCTTCGTCCAGGTCAACGTCTTCCTGAAGGAATGCCGTATCGGTTCCCAGATCGACGCGAATGTGGCCGTTTTGTTCGTAGGAGCCATCATCGAAGTGCGGACCGAAGCCCACGATGCGGATGGTGCGTGGCTCCAGCCGCCAGACGGTGTCGAGGCCGCCGGCCGTTTCGGGGGTCCATAGCTCCCACTTCATCTCGAATTCGTAGGCGAAGTCGTCGTGGAGCATCTGGGTGGCTTCGGCCACGGCCGCTTCCGGCGCAGCAGCTTCTGCCTCGTCGTCCTCATACACGCGCTGATACACCGGCGTTTCATTCCAGGAGAAGGGGTAGGCCGCTGCTGTCGAGACAGTCGATGCTCCGCCCGCGGTGGTGAGCTGATGGAGGACCGAAACCAGCGCGGGCGCCAGGCTGGTGAGCCGGAAATTGGGAAACCAGAGGCTCAAGTAAAGTTGATCTGCCACCTCTTTATTGTAGAGCGGGATGTGATTGTGGTTCCGCTCGCAGGCGGCAGCGGAATCCGACGGGGTTCTCAGGCGGCGCAATGGGCGCGGCACTCAACCACGTAAACGGAGCAGGATGCGGATCACGATCGAACGCTTGCGCACATGGATCGTCGCACTGGCAGTGGTGCTGCTGGCGGCAATCCTGGGATTCTTTGGCTATGCGCGCTACCGTGTCCGGCACGTGGGACGGGACCTGCCGGGCAAGCTGGGCCTGGAGATCCAGCAATCCACCAACGGTTTTACGCTTTCCAAGAGCGAGGGCGGGCGCACCCTGTTTACGCTCCATGCTTCGAAGGCGGTGCAGTACAAGCGAGGCGGCCGTGCGGTGCTTCGCGATGTGAGTATTACGCTCTATGGCAGGGACAACGCCCGGACCGACCGAGTGAACGGCCGCGAGTTCGAATACGACCCCGAGACCGGGGTGGCGCGTGCGAACGGCCCGGTGACGATCGATATCGAGGCGCCGGCGGGTGCGACCGGTCCGGCGGGAGCGACACCTGGCACCGCGGCAGCCAATACGGTGCACGTGACCACCAGCGGGCTGATATTCAACCAGAAGACCGGGAAAGCGGAGACTCCGGAGATGCTGAACTTCACCTTCGCGCAGTCGCATGGAAGCGCCAAGGGCGCTTCCTATGATTCGAAAGAGGGCCTGCTGGTGCTGCAAAGCGCTGTCGATCTGCACTCAGAGAAGAATGGCAGCGCGATGACCATTGGCGCCGCGCACGCGGAGTTCAATCGGGACAGCCGTCAGCTTACGCTGTTGAAAGAGCAGGCCGAGTACCAGCAGACGCAGAGTTCATCGGACCAGGCGCTGGTTTTCTTTGACGAAGAGGGCACGGCGCAGAAGGTCTATGCGCGCGGTCATGTACTGGTGAAGGATGAACTGGGACGGAACCTGAAGTCCACAGCGGCGGAGGTGCTGTTGGATGCAAGCGGCTCTCCTCGGCAGGTGAAGTTTGAAGGCGGCCTGTTCTTTGCCGCGCTGGAAGCGGACCACGACATCCACGGCGATTCGAATACCGGGTTGCTGCAGGTGGGGACGCACGGCGGCCTGGAGCACGTGCAGATGCGCAACGCTGCGAGCGTGGTGGACCAGGAGGACAGCGCGCCGGGAAACCCGCACGGCTCGGTGACTCGGCAGGTGCAGGCGTCGGAGATCGATATCGACCTCGCCCCCGGGGAGCAGGGACGGGCGGAGGCGCAGAGCATCCTGGCCCGGGGCGGCGCCACGGTGATGGAACACACCATCTATGCCAATGCGATGCCGCAGAACACGACGATCAAAGGAGACCAGCTATTCGCGACGCTCAACGACGGCCGTTCGTTAAAGACGCTGCGCGGGGACGGCAAGACCTATCTGACCAGCACCAACCCTAGCGGGATCAGCCAGACGAGCAGCGGCGATACGCTCGAAGTGAAGTTCGCGTCCGAGAGTCAGGCGAAGCACGCCGCCGCGCAGCCGGAAGCGAAGCAGGCAGCCGGGCGGGCGGCACGCGGTTCGACGCCTTCAGGTACGGGGATTCCGGGGCTGGTGGAGAGCGCGGTGCAGAGCGGGCATCTGCAGATGGTGGAGACCCAGCCGCCGGCGGCAGGAGAGAAGGAGGGATCCCGCGCCTCCGCCAGCGCCGATCGCGCGACCTTCAATGGGCTCGCGCAGACGGTGCTGCTGGAGGGGGGAACGCCGCGGCTGACGGACCAGGGATCGGAGCTTACGGCGCACACGGTTGAGTTCAACCGGGCGACCGGGAGGGTGACGGCAACCGGCGAAGTGCGCGCCAGCTACAACGGGACTGGCCCAGGCGGCAACCCGGACCGCGGGCAAAGCGAAGATCCGGCGCATGCCGTGGCGGCAAAGGCGGTCTTCGACCACGGCCGGAACGAGGCGACGTTCACAGGAGGCGACGAGAACGCCCGTTTGTGGCAGGGGGCGAATTCGGTTTCCGCGCCGGTACTGGTGCTCTCGCGCAAGCAGCAGACATTAGTCGCGCATGGGAACGACGGGAACGGCGAAAGCGGGGCCGTGCATGCGGTGTTTGCCGCCGCTCCGGGCGCAGGCGACCGCGCTTCCGTCCCGGTAGCGCATAGTCCGGGAGCGCATAGTCCGGCTGTGTTTAGTCCGGCTGCGACGGCCAGGGCAGCGGCTCCCACTCTGGTGCGAGTGAGCAGCGTCTCGCTGGTGTACTCCGCCGCGGAACGCAAGGCCACGTTTCAGGGCAGCGTGGTGGCGCAGCAACCCGGAGCCACCGTTCGCGCGGACGCGGCCGAGATCTATTTCGCGCAAGCGCCGCCCGCTGCGATAAAGGGCAGCGCGACCATTCCCAACCCGCAGGGGGCGCTCGAGCGCATGGTGGCCGCGGGGAAGGTGCAATTCGAGGGCAGCGGCAAGAGCGGCGCCGGCGACAAACTGGTGTATACGCCGGCTGATGGCAACTTCGTGCTCACCGGAACGTCGGCGCATCCGGCACGGATCGCGGATCCCGGGCGCGGTACGGTCAGCGGCGCCTCTTTGATTTTCAACGATCGCGATGATAGCGTCATGGTGAATGGCGGCCAGTCCCGCGCCGTCACGGAGACGCGGGTGGCCAATTGAGCGCGCCTGTCAGAGGTCCATTGCAAACGCTGTTCACCGATGAGATCGCGAAGTCGTACAAGGGACGGCAGGTAGTACGAGGCGTCAGCCTGCAGATATCGCAGGGCGAAGTGGTGGGGCTGCTGGGTCCCAATGGCGCGGGAAAGACCACCAGCTTCTACATGATTGTGGGACTGATCGCTCCGGATGGGGGACGCGTGCTGGTGGATGACACCGACATCTCCCGCGTACCCATGTACCTGCGCGCGCGGCGTTACGGCATCAGCTACCTGCCCCAGGAGCCTTCAGTCTTTCGCAAGCTGACGGTGGAAGAGAACATCCTGGCGGTGCTCGAGGCGCAGTCGATCTCATGGGAGATGCGCCGTTCGCGTGCTGAGAAGCTGATCGATCAGTTGAATTTGGGCCACATCCGCAAAAGCCGCGGGTATGCGCTCTCCGGCGGAGAGCGGCGCCGGGTGGAGATCGCGCGCTGCCTGTGCATCCAGCCGTCATTCATTCTGCTGGACGAGCCGTTTTCCGGCATCGATCCCATCGCGGTTCTGGATCTGCAGGAGATCATCTTCGACCTGAAGGCGAGCGGCATCGGAGTCCTCATCACGGACCACAATGTGCGCGAAACGCTTTCGGTGACGGACCGCGCCTACATCATCAACGAGGGCCGCATCTTCCGGACGGGCACCCCCGAAGCGCTAGGGCGCGACCCGGAGGTACGGCGCGTTTATCTGGGCGAAGGCTTCTCCCTTCACTAACACTCGTTGTCAGGAGCAAAATGCCGGCGTAACCGGCGCGATCCACGCCAGGATGGCGGATATTGCGCGAGTGTTACCGTCGTCAGCGTCCGAAAATTTTGACCGTGCCACCCCCGCGCGGGCGCTTGTACACTGAGACCAGTTTTCCGAATGTATGACCGCGCGCAGGATCGATGTGATCCATTCGCCGGCTGAAGGAAAGCAATCCAGTTGCGAGCCTTGGTTCGCATTCAGTAGCAGGTACCGATGGCGCTTCTTCAACCCAAATTGAGCCTTAAGGTCTCCCAGCGGCAGATTCTGACGCCGGGGCTCATGCAGATGGTCAGCGTTCTGGCGCTGAACAAGCTGGAGTTGAAGGAGATGATCAACGCGGAGATCGTCGAAAACCCGGTGCTCGAAGAGGTGGAGGAGAGTGTTCCGCTGCTGGACGAGATGGCCGGCCGGGAGGCGGACCGGGAGCGCTCGGCCGAGGAGATCGTGGCAGTAGCGGAGACGCCGCGCGAGGAGCGCGATCCGTTTGACGAGATTGACTTCGGTTCATACTTTCAGGACTACCTGGATCCCGGGTTCCGGACGCCGAACTGTTTCGAACTCACCGACAAGCCATCGTTCGAGAATTTCCTGTCGCAGCCGGATACGCTGACGGACCACCTGATGTGGCAGTTGGGCTCCCTGAGCATTGCCCCCAGGCTGCGGGACGCCGCCGAATACATCATCGGCAATCTGAACGAAGACGGTTATCTGACGGCGACCGATGAAGAGCTTCTGGATGGATATCGTCGCGAGGCGGTGGGGAGTGACGGGAACGGCGGCCTGGACGGAGAAGCAGCCGGCCACCTGCTGGCGGCGGCCTTGCGCGTGGTGCAGGGTTTCGATCCATGCGGCGTGGCGACGCGGGATCTTCGGGAGTGCCTGACGGCGCAACTGGATCAGCAGGAGCGCGAATTCGGCCTGCTCTTCTCCAACCCCGAACGGGGAGCGTCGCGGAAGGACAACGAGGCGGGTGAAGCCGATCAGGAGGCAGGAGGACGGCACGCGCGGGTGCGGCCGATCAACGGATCGCACTCCGGATCGCAGTCCGGATCGCAGCCCGGGTCGCGGTCCGGATCGCAGTCCGGGCCGGATCTCGACGCAATACACGCCAACCGGGCGTCCCATCATGGGGCAGACCACAATGGAGCTAACCATCACGGAGCGACCGATCACGGAGCGACCCGTCACGGAGCGAACCATCACGGAGCCAGCCGGGCGCCAATCGTCGCGCCGGAGGTCGCACCTGCAACAGGCGATCGGCTGAACGGAATCCACTCTGCGGTCCATTCTCCGAACGGTTCCGGCGAAATGGGTTCTAGCGAGTTGGGATCTGGTGAGTTCGGGCCTGGCGAATCCGGGTCTGTCGAATCCGGGCTTGTCGAGTTCGGGTCTGGCGAGGTCAGGCAGGGGGACGCTCCGCTCGAAGCAGCCGAGGAGCAGGCGAGACGGGTTGCCGTCGAAGCTGCCGCGGCGGCGGTCCTGCGGGCCAATCCGCAGATGGCGGCCAGGCTGGAGGTCTTTCACAACGCGCGGCGCATTGTGCAGGAGTGTCTATCGCTGCTGCTGAAGCGTGACTTAAGCGAGATCAATCGTGCCCTGGGCAAACCGGCGGAGATGACGCAGCAGGCGGTGGAACTGATCCGCAGCCTGGACCCGCGGCCGGGCCAGCGCTATAACCGCATGGACGCGCGGCTGATCGAGCCGGATGTGGTGTTCGTGAAGCGCGGAGACGAGTTCGTCGTGGTCATGAACGAGGAAGATCTGCCCACGCTGCGCCTGAACCAGGGCTATCGCAAGCTCCTGACGCAGGGCGATACGGAGCGCGAGGTGAAGGAGTACGTAAAGGAGCGCTACCGCTCCGCGCTACAACTCATGCGCAATATCGAGCAGCGCAAGAGCACCATCCTGCGCACCTGCGAGGCCATCATCCGGCGACAGCCGGAGTTTCTGGAATTGGGTGTGGAAGCGCTCAAGCCGATGATGATCAAGGACGTGGCGGAGGAGATCGGGGTGCATCCATCGACGGTGAGCCGCGCCGTCTCGAACAAGTACGTGCACACGCCCCAGGGAGTGTACGAACTGCGCTTCTTCTTCTCCGAGGGAGTGAACGGGCCGGAGGGCGCGGGCACGCCGCTGCTGCTGCTCAAGCGCAAGGTGAAGAAGCTGATCGAGGAGGAGAATCCCAGGAAGCCGCTCACCGATGACCTGATCGCGAGCATGCTGCAGGGGCAGGGCATTCAGGTGACCCGGCGCACCGTGGCCAAGTATCGCGAGGACCTGCGTATCCCCAGCACCCATCAGCGACGCGTACGCGGGTAGTCCTGCTCTCACCCGGAAACACCATCAAGAGGTAGGATGGACCTCTTGTTACCCAAGTGCATCTTTCCTATCAGGAGGATCTCCCATGCAGGTGGAGTACACCGGAAGGCAGGTGGCCATCACCCCCGCGCTCAAGCAGATTGCGGAAGAAGGTCTGGCTCGGATCGGCAAAGTGACAGGTGAAAACTGCAACGCGCATCTGGTTCTGACGGCGGAGAAGTATCGTCAGATCGCCGACGTGACCGTCAAGTGCAAGCATCGCAGCCTGGTGGGTCTGTGCGAATCTCCGAGTATGGAAACGGCGCTGCGCGATGCGCTGGCGAAGGCGGAGACCCAGGCGATCCGCCACCGTGACAAGAAGCTGGAGAAGTATCGCCAGCCCAAGCAGGAAAAGGCGCCGGTAGTGGCGCAACTGGCGCGGCCGCGCAGCACCGCCGTGTCCCCCAAGGTAGAAGAGGCGCCGCCGCTGCTGGCACGGGTGAAGACCAGCAACGGCGCGGCAAAGAAGAATGGCGCCGTGCCGGTCATCGTGCACTCCCCGGCGGAGAAGGCGCAGATCGCGGAACCGCATGTGGTGCATTCGGCGGATGCCGTGGCCACGCGGCCCATGACGCTCGAAGAGGCGGTGAAAGAAGCGGAGTTTCGCGACCGCGATGTGTTTGTCTTCCGCACCGATGCGGGCGCGGTCAACGTGCTGCATCGCAAGCGGGATGGCACGATGGAGCTGATCGAGGCATCGGCTGTTTAGACGTTTTTCCCCGGCAGGAAGCAACAAAGGAGACGCAAGAAGAGCGGCTGCAGGCGAGCCAGACGCGAGATCCGAGTCGCGCCTTACCGGTCGTGCCTGCCGGTTGTGCCTGTGCCGCTCCTGTCCAATGCTAGGATTTGGCCATGACCCCCAATGCTGCTCCCCCAGCCAAGAGGCAGACGGCAAACAAGCAGGCGAAGAAGAAGATCAGTCGTAAGGGCCGGGCGGCCGGGAAGCCTGCCGTCATGCCGGGCGGCATCGACGTGCGCCGCGAACTGGTCATCGTTACCGGGCTCTCAGGGTCAGGCAAGGCCTCGGCGCTGAAGGCGTTTGAAGACCTGGGCTTCTATTCCGTGGACAACCTGCCGCTGGAGCTGGTTCCTTCCTTCGCGGACCTGGTGCGGCAATCGGGGGAGATTGCGCGCGCCGCCATGGTGGTGGATGTGCGCGAGGGTCAGCGGCTCGATCGCTTTCCCGAGATGCTGCGCGAGCTGCGCAAGGTGCTGCCCACCACGGTGGTGTTTCTCGAAGCTTCGGACGCTGTGCTGCTGCGGCGCTTCTCCGAGACCCGGCGTCCACACCCGCTGGGACGGGCAGACAGCGTCGTTGCATCGATCGACGCGGAACGCAAGCTGCTTGAACCCATCCGCAACGTGGCCGACGAGACCATCGACACCTCACGGCACAACGTGCATGAGCTGCGTGCGTTCATTCTCAGCAAATTCGAACGCGACGAGGCCGGCGCGAAGAACCTGCTCATCTCCTCCACCAGCTTCGGCTACAAGAACGGCGTGCCGCTCGAGGCGGACCTGGTGTTCGACGTGCGCTTCCTTCCCAATCCGCACTTCATTCCGGAGTTCCGGCCGCTTACCGGCAAAGATCCTAAGGTCGCGCGGTACGTGCTGAAGTTTCCCCAGACGACGGAGTTCCTGGACAAGACAACGGACCTGCTGCTCTTCCTTCTGCCGCATTACATTCAGGAGGGAAAGAGCTACCTGACGGTGGCCTTCGGCTGCACCGGCGGGCAGCACCGCTCCGTTTCCATTGCGGAGGAGATCCGCAAACGGCTGGCGAAGAAGGGCTATCGGGTCAAGACGTCGCATCGCGACATGCCGGTGTGAGGCGCAGCCGGCCTTGCATCCGTCAGCTTTCTACCAGGCCGTCCAGGTCTTTTCGGGTGCATCGTCGACAATATCCCTATGGCTGCGCTTGAAGAGGAGACAACCCGATTTCTCGATGCCTGGATGCAGGTCCGCCAGATCGTGCAGGCCTCGAATTTCAACCGCTTCCAGCGGGCTGGTCTGAGTGCGACACAATTCATGACATTAAATGTGGTCCCCAAAGAAGGCATGACGCTTTCAGAACTCGCGCGCAAGCTGAATCTGAGCGCCGCAACGCTGAACGAAACAGTCAACTCACTTGAGGATCGCAATCTCGTGATCCGGATGCCAGATCGCGCCGACGCTCGCAAAGTCATCATCAGCACCACGAAGCAGGGCAAAGAGATGCAAAACTCCGCATCGCGGGAGTTTCATGCATTCATGTCCAGTCTTTTTGCGCGGATGAGCAAGACCCGGCGCGAGGGTCTCCTGGCCGGCCTTGAACAGATGGTGCAGCTCAGCCAATCCGGCGAGGAGAACTCCACGACTACTCGCTCCGGTGCTGGCGTTGCTCGGGCGAAGCGTAGTGCTCCGCGATCTCCGCAGCGCTGATCTCAATAGCACTGTTGCTGCGGATGATCGAGGCTATCTCTTCATCGCTCCTGCCGCGTTTCCGCAGCGACTCGACTTCGTCACTGATCATGCCAACAAACGCCTGGATGGGAAACTGTTCCGGTTCAAGCCCTGCCGCGTCGCGCAGTGATTTCTGGGCCTTTACCGCTTCTTCGACGGGGTACATCCGGGGTGCGCTCATGCGGTATTCCTTTCGTACTACGAAACAATATACCACGCGATGCATAGGTGCGAATGTTGCCGTGCTTGTGATGCCCGGGCGAGGATGAACGAGGTTGGGTGGTCTCCCACCCTTCGCTCGCAAAGGCCGCTCGCTCAGGATGGGGCACCCGGTTTCGCTTCGGCATGAAAAACAGAAGGATGACAGAGTAGCTGGGTTCTTATGGAAACTGCGCTACGCCGACGCGCACGATGGTGTGGCTCTTCTTCTCGTCCGGGATGGGCTTCTTGGGTTCGGGCTTGCCGGGTGTGCCGGCCGATGGTGCGGGAGGGGGAATGGTCTTCTCAGGAATGGTCTTTTCAGGGGTGGTCTTCTCAGGGGTGCCGGATGGCGGCGGAGTCTTTGGCGCCGGAGTGTCTTCCGTCCACGTGCCGTACACGCGGTTGTTGTAGGAGGCGATGCCGCTGTAGTCGCCCATGAACTCCTGATCGTTGGCGACAAAGGGCGGGGTGCTCCAGGCGTAGTTGCTGAAGGTCTTGCCGCCGTCGGTGGAGCGGGCCAGTGTCACGAAGGTCTTGTTGTTGGTGGGATCGCCACGGCGATCGTAGAAGACGATGGAGACGGCGCCGGTTGCCGGATCGACCGTCAACCATTGAAAGAACTGGTCGCTGCCATCGTGTGCGGGGTCGTCGTTGACGCGGACCGGGGCGCTCCACTTACGTCCTCCATCGGTCGAGCTAGCGCAGAATACATCGATGTCGCCGTTGCGGTAGTCGCTCCAGGTGACATAGAGGTGTGCGTGTTTATAGTCGCCGCTGCGCGGGTCAACGGCGATCTGCGGGAAGCCGTTGGCGCGTTCGAAGTCCTGCACGGCAAACATGCTGGGCGCGGTACTCAGCACGTCACGCACGCGGGCAAAGGTCTTGCCGCCATCGCGAGAGGTCGTGAACTGCACCTGGTTTCCATTCGACCAGACCGCGTAAAGCGTGCTGTCCGCGCCGACCGCGCCGTCGAAGCCCTCGAGTGCGCCGTTGTCATCCCGCGGCAGCCCCGGATGCTGATCGATCTCAGTCGGCGTGGACCAAGTTTTGCCATCGTCGGAGGACCGGGTGAAGACCATGCGGGAATCCGTCAGACCCCAACGTGTCCAGGCGATGTAGAGATTGCCCGCATGGGGGCCGTGGCTGGTATCGGCGACCACATAGGGCTTGTCTTCCATGGGAACGCCGGGCTTCTGCTCCTGCACCGAGACGGTGATGGGCGAGGATTCCCAGGTCTTGCCTCCGTCGAGCGACCGGCGGATGAGGATGCCGTTGGTGTTGGTGGCGTGGCCCCAGTAGTTGAAGGTCCCCAGCTTATTGAAGGCGATAAAGCACAGGATGGCGTGGCCCTGGTTGTCATAGGTAACGGAAACATCGCCGGAGATCTTGAAATCCGGCGGCGCGGTGTTGGCGGCCTTTTGCCAGGTGGCGCCGGCGTCGGTGGAGTAGGCGATGGACGCAGGCACCTGATACGCGACGACCACCTGCTGCGGATTGAGAGGATCGACGGCGACGGAGGGCTCGCTGAAAAAGCCGGGCGCAGTAAGGGTGGTGACCTGGGCATGGGGCGCGGGCGGCAGGGGCGTCGGCGTCTGTGTCTGTGCCTGAGTCTGAGTCTGCGTCTGTGCCTGTATCTGCATCTGGGCTGTCGCGATGCCGGCGGAAAGAATAACGGTCGTGAGCAGGGGACGCACGATGGCGAGCTTTTTCTTGGTCATCTTGTTGAAAAGTGTAGCGTGACACTCCGCTGCCATGCGCGGGCTGGTGTCGGCGAGTTCGCTGGACGACGTGTATGCGGGTGGGGTGACAGATCGACGGAGGCCAACGGAGGGTGACCTGGCGATGGCGGGGTCAGGCCTCGGTCTCCTCGGCGTGCAGGCGATGGGCGGAGTCGGCGATGATCTTTTCCTGCAAAGCGGCGGGCAGGAAGTCGTAGTGGTCGAGTTGCATGTGGAAGGTGCCCAGGCCCTGGGTCATGGCGGTGAGGTCGGCACCGTAGGTGAGCATCTCGGACAGCGGGACTTCGGCGCGCAGTGTGAGCGAGCCGGCGTGGGACTCCATGCCCTGCACTTTGCCGCGGCGGGAGTTGAGATCGCCCATGAGCGTGCCGGCGGTGGAGTCCGGCGCATCGATCTCGACCCGCATGATGGGTTCGATGATGGCGGGGCGCGCCTGGTCCATGCATTTGCGGAAGGCGAGGCGTCCGGCAATGCGGAAGCTGAGTTCGTTCGAATCGACGTCGTGGTAGGAGCCGTCGAGCAGAGTCGCGCGGAAATCCACCATGGGGTACCCCGCGAGATAGCCGCGGGCAGCGGTTTCCTGAATGCCTTTTTCGACGGCCGGGATGTAGTTCCTGGGGATGGCGCCGCCGAAGATGTCATCGACAAATTCGAAGCCCGCGCCGCGAGGCAGTGGTTCCAGGCGAACGACGCAATCGCCGAACTGGCCGTGACCGCCCGATTGCTTCTTGTGCCGCCCCTGCGCCTGCGCGCTCGCGCGAATGGTCTCGCGATACGGGACCTTGGGCGCTTTGAGCGTGACCTCAGTGTGATAGCGCTTCTTCAATTTGGAGACGATGACTTCGACGTGCTGCTGGCCGGTGCCCGCGATGAGGAATTCCTGCGTCTGCGGATCCCGGTAGAAGCGCACCAGCGTGTCTTCTTCCATCAGGCGGTGCAGGCCGTTGGCGAGCTTGTCTTCATCGGCGCGGGTGCGTGGCTCGATGGCGAAGGAGATGGCGGGCTCGGGAAGCACGGCCGGTTCATAGAAGACGGGATGCGCCTTGTCACCGAGGGTGTCGCCGGTGAAGGTGCCTTTGAGCTTGGTGACCGCGCCGATGTCACCCGCGTGCAGTTCGGTGACGCCGGTGGCCAGCTTGCCTTCCATGATGGCCAGGTGGCTGAACTTTTCGACGGCGTTGCGGGTGTAGTTCTGCAGCGTCGCGTCGTTGCGCAGGACGCCGGAGAAGACCTTGAAGAAGGAGATGTGTCCCGCAAAGGGATCGGAGATTGTCTTGAAGACGTAGACCGAGAGCGGCAGGTCATCGGCGAGCTGACGGGTGATCGCTTTGCTCTCCGTGGATGCGCTTTCGTCGCCGGGTTTGACGTGACCGTTGGACGACGCAGCCGTCCCGTTGCCGTTGGTGCGGATGGAAAGAGGCGCGCGTTCGATGGGCGCGGGCGCGTAGACGCGCAGAAATTCGAGCAGGCGGTCGGTGCCGATGTTGGCCTGCCCCGAGGCGAAGAGCACCGGGAAGATGCGGTCTTCGCGAATGGCTTCGTGCAGCGCCGTCACCAGGTGCTCTTCCGGAATGGTGCCCTGGGCGAAGAACTCCTCCATGAGATCGTCCTTGCCTTCGGCGACCAGTTCGACCAAAGCCTCATGCGCTTGCGTGGCCGCCTCGAGCATCCCGGCAGGGATCTCCGCCGGCTTACCTTTGCCGTTCGCGCCGGGCGGGTAGAGGAAGGCCTGCATGGAGACCAGATCGACAACGCCGGAGAAGCTAGATCCCGCTCCGATGGGAAGCTGAATGGGCACGACGGTGCGGCCGAAGGCATCCCGCAGGGACGCGAGCAGCGCCAGGGTATCCGTCAGCGTGTCCGTTCCCGCGCCGCTCGCCCCCTTCGCCCCGTTGCCGGTCTTGCCGGAGTCGCGATCGAGCTTGTTGACGACGAAGATGCGCGGCAGGGAGAACTCTTCGGCATAGGACCAGACGCGGGCGGTCATGGGCTCGATGCCGGCGGCGGCGTCCAGCAGGATGACCGCGGATTCCACGGGCAGCATGGCGCACTTTGCCTCATGGACGAACATGCTGAAGCCGGGCGTATCCACGCAGTTGACCTTCACGCCGTTCCATTCGCACCAGGCGACGGCGTTGGACAGGGTCATGCGGCGGGCGATCTCCTCTTCGTCGTAGGCGGTGACGGCGGTGCCGTCGTCCACGCGTCCCAGGGAGGGAGCCGCGCCGGAGGTGGCAAGCAGGGCGGAGATGAGGGTGGTTTTGCCGCTATGGAAATGGCCAGCGATGGCCACGTTCCGGATGTCCTTGCCGGAGAAGACGTTCATCAAGCCTCCTGCTTCGGCGCTCGGACTCGCGTCCGCGCGGAGGAGCTTCCCTGAGAGGCGGCAGAATATCACAGCGGAGAGGGTGGCGGTAGCGGACGGCCGGAGCTGGATCGGACCGCATGTCTCCGAGGCAAATACCCCGCCCTAGCTTCGCTAGAATGGGGCACCCGCGTTCCTTGAAGAATGGGGCGCCCGCGTTCGTTGAAAAGATTCGACGAACTAGTGGGTGCGGTCGCCGGAGGGCAGCTCCGCGCCCACTTCCAGGCCAAAGCGCGCCAGCTCCCGCTTCTGCAGGTTGTAGTCGATAAAGAAGCCGATGCCGATGGCGATGGGAATCAGCCCTGCGGCGGCGCCGGCCAGAACCTCGCGCTGATGCACAATGATCGTCAGCACGATGAAGAAGATCACCAGCCCCGCGCCCACCGAGACGAGGACGATGCCGGCGCGGCGCGCGTTGCCCAGGCTGCGTAGCGGGTCCTTGGGGTTTCTTGCGGCGCGGTCCTCCTGTTCGCTGTTTCCGAGTAGTCTCTCAATCTCCTGCACCGATACGCCGCGCGCCACCATGGCCATGCGTTGCTCCGCCTTCAGACGCCGGGTGTGCGCCTGGCCGATGATGCCTCCTGCGATGGCGACGATGGCCACGAGAAATGCTCCCAGCGGCACGATGTATGGACTCGTCAGTATCTCCATGTCCGACACCTCTCTTTCCTGCCCGCGTTAGACCGCGATAGCCTTGCAGAGTTTCATCTCCGGGATGAAACTTTTCCTGTAGCGTACGGTCTAACTTCGCTTGGACACCCTCGTTTGCATGCCGACCTCACCTTCGAGCAGTTGGTTCGCGACCATCAGGCCATGGTCTTCCGCACGCTGCTGCGCCTGACGGGAAGCCGCGAGCATCTCGACGATCTGGCGCAGGATGTTTTCCTGCGGCTGTACCGCGCGTTGCCGAGCTTCCGTGGAGAGGCGCTGGTGACGACGTATCTCTATCGCATCACGGTGAACGTGGCGCAGGATGAGTGGAAGCGCCGCCGCCGGGATGCGCGATCGCTCGTCTCCATCTCGGACGACCTCTCGGGTTGGGAAGACCGTCTAGCCCATCCTGAGCCGAACGCCGAAGAACAGATGGAGACACGGGAGTTCGAGCAGTCCGTGGAAGAGCAGTTGCAGCGCCTGACCCAGGTGGAGCGGACAGTGCTGATCCTCTATCATCAGGAGGAGCGGACGTATGAGCAGATCGCGCTTGCGCTCGGCCTGCCGATCGGTACGGTGCGGACGCATCTGCATCGCGGCCGCAGGAAGCTGAGGGAAGGCGTGCAGGCACGGCAACCGGCGGGAAGGAGGGCCATATGCGCAACCCCATGATGGACGACGAGAACCCTTTGCATGCCGCTGCGCATGCCAGCACTGATTCCGCTGCGAGAGCCGCCGAGAGAGCCGTGGACGCGCGGATCATCAAGATCCTCGAGACCGCTCCCGCGGTGGAGGTTCCCCCGGGCTTCACGGCGCGCGTGGCCGCGCGGCTTCCCGCACAGCGGCCTGCGTCGCTGACGCCGACCCGTTATGGCCAGAATGCGATGGTGATGAGCCTGGTGGTGCTGTTGCTAGCGTTGCTGGCTTGGGCGCCACGTTCCGCCGGGCACTCCGCGATATGGCTCGCACTGGAATGGATCCTGTGTGCTCAGTTTGTCTCACTCGCATGCTGGCTGGGCGCGCGGCGCGGGGACCGGCGATAGTCCGATCGGCACACACGCATGTGATGCGGAGCCTGACGGCTGCCCGTACAATGAGCGCATGCACCCGTGGCAATCTGTGCGGCGAACCTCCGGCTGGATGCGGCCGTGGTACGGGCCTGCGCTGTGCTCCACGGTATGCGGGATAGCGGGAGCGCGGGCGTGAGCGGCGGACGGAGGGTCGCGCGACTGTTGCTGTACGTGCGCCGCTACTGGATCCAGGCGGCCGCCTCCGTGACCCTGATGGCGATGGTAGGGCTGCTGGATGCATTTCGCCTGCTGCTGATCGGGCCCATCCTGGACCGGGTGCTCAACCCGCACTCGCCCGATCGCCAGATACTGCTCTTCGGGAATCGCTTCCATGTAAGCCTGCAGCAGTTCGTCCCCTCACACCTGCACAACGCGTGGACGGTGGTGGCCTTTGCGCTGGTGGTCTCAACGCTGCTCAAGAGCCTGTGCGACTATGCCGGAACCTACCTGGTGAACTATGCCGGCTTCGGCATGATCATGGACATGCGCGACGACCTCTACCAGGCGATCCTGCGGCGGTCGGTCTCGTTTTTCCAGAAGCATGCCACCGGCACGATCCTCTCCACGTTGATCAACGATATCGAGCGGGTGCAGTTTGCCATGTCGTCGGTGCTGTCGGAGTTTCTGCAGCAGATCTTCACGCTGATCTTTGTGACCTGCGTGGTGATTGGGCTGGGCGGCAAGCTGGCCTGGGTATTGCTGCTGTTCCTTCCTGTGGTGCTCAGTTCGGCGCGGCGGGTGGGGCGCAGTGTCCGGCACACCACGCGCCATGGTCAGGACAAGCTGGCGGAGATCCAGAACATTCTCCACGAGACCATTACCGGCAACCGCATCGTGAAGGCGTTCAGCATGGAGCGGTGGGAGATGGTGCGCTTCACCGAGGCGGCGCGGCGGCTCTTCCGGGCGAACCTGCGGTCGGTGCGGGCGCAGGCCATCAGCTCGCCGCTGATGGACTTCATCGGGGCCATCGCCATCGCTCTCCTGCTGTTGCTGGGGCGCATCCGCATTCAGGAGGGGCTGCTGACGGCCGGCACTTTCCTGGCGTTTGTCGTCGCGGTGTTCAAGCTCTACGAGCCGGTGCGCAAGTTCGCGCTGTTCTACAACAGTTTTCAGCAGGCGCTGGGCGCTTCCGGCAACATCTTCGAGTTCATGGACGAGCAGGACGATGTGCGCGAGCGCCCGCATGCGATCGCGATCAAGGGCCTGCGGCAGGGCATCGCGCTGGACCACGTGAGCTTCCACTATCGCGCGGACGACGGCGATAAGGAGGTGCTGTCGGACATCAACCTGACGGTGCGGCCGGGCGAGGTGCTGGCGCTTGTGGGCCCGAGCGGGGCGGGCAAGTCCACGCTGGTGAATCTGATTCCGCGCTTCTTCGACGTGACCGGCGGCAGCCTGCGGATGGACGGACACGACGTGCGCGACCTGAAGATCGACTCTCTGCGCAAGCTCATCGGAAATGTGACGCAGGAGACCATCCTGTTCAACGACACGGTGCGCAACAACATTGCCTACGGCCGGCCGGATGTACCCCTGGAGCGGGTGAAGGAAGCGGCGATAGCGGCGCTGGCGCACGACTTCATCGAGCGATTGCCGGAGGGGTATGACACGATCATCGGCGAGAAGGGTTTTCGCGTCTCCGGCGGCGAGCGGCAGCGGCTGGCGATCGCGCGCGCGATTCTGAAGGACGCGCCAATCCTGATCCTGGACGAGGCGACGTCCGCACTGGATATGGAGAGCGAAGCGCTGGTGCAGGCCGCGCTGGCGAACCTGATGCAGGGGCGTACGGTGTTCGTGATCGCGCATCGTCTCTCGACGGTACGCAGAGCGACCCGGATCGCCGTGCTGGAGAGCGGGCGTATTACAGCGGTGGGGCCGCATGACGAGCTGCTCACGCTTTCGCCTACGTACCAGCGGCTGCATCAATTGCAATTTTCGCATGCCGGCGACATGCCGCCGCACGAGGCGGCGATGGCCGGGAGCGCTGGGGCATGAGCCGGCCGGTGAAGCCGTCAGGAAGGGAAGCAGCGCAACGCGCCGCGGGCGCCCTGCCCATTTACTCGATGACGGGCTTTGCCCGTGCGGCGGGGCGCGTGGATGATGCGACCGCCTGGACGTTGGTCATCAAGAGCGTGAACCACCGCTTCCTCGATCTGCATATGCGCATGCCTTCCGGCACCGAGGCACTGGAGATGCACTTGCGCCGCAGACTGAAGGAGGAGGTGGTGCGCGGGCATCTGGAAGTGACACTGATGCTGGAGCGTGGCGCGGCGGAGCAGGTGCAGGTGGATCGGGAGCTGGTAGCGCGCTACGTGGCGGCGTATCGCGCGATTGCTCAGGAACACGGACTGAAGCAGGAACTGGACGCCAACTCCATTCTGCGCATGCCCGGCGTGCTTACGGCGCATGGCACGCAAGGCGGCGGCCGCACGCCGGAGGAGCGGGCCGGGGAGGCAGAGGCGCTGGAGCGGTCGGTTCTGGCAGAGTTGCCTTCGCTGATGCTCGCGTTCAAACAGATGCGGGCCGTGGAAGGGCAGGCCTTGGCCGAGGAGCTGGAACGGATTCTGGAGCGTCTGCTCGACTGTGTGCAGGCGGTGGAAGCCATGCACGCCGAGGTGCAGCAGACGCATGCGGAGCGCACGCGGGATCGCATTGTGGCCATTCTGGGCCGCGCGGTGGACCGCGAGCGCCTGCTGCAGGAGGCCGCGGTGATGGCGGAGCGGAGCGATGTGATGGAAGAGATTGCGCGGCTGAAGGCGCACGTGGCGCACTTCCGGTCCTATCTCGACTCCGGCGGAGAGGTGGGAAAGAAGCTCGACTTTCTGCTGCAGGAGATGAACCGCGAGGCCAACACGCTGCTGTCAAAGACAGCCGGGGTGGCGGGTGAGGGAACACGTGTAACCGAGCTGGGACTCGCGATCAAGGCCGAGGTGGAGAAGGCCCGCGAGCAGGTACAGAATCTGGAGTAGCGGGAAGGCGACACTTAATTTGGCAGGCATTCTGTTTATCATTTCGGCGCCTTCGGGGTCGGGCAAGTCGACGCTGGTGAGTCAATTGCGGTCGCTGGTACGCGACCTGGAGTTCTCCGTTTCCTACACCACGCGTTTGCCGCGCGGCTCCGAGCAGGACGGGCGGGAGTACCACTTCACCACGCGGGAAGAGTTCGAGCGCATGCAGGGTGCGGGTGACTTCCTTGAGTGTGCCGATGTCTTCGGTAACCTCTACGGAACGCATGTGCATTCGTTGAGCGACGCCGCGGCGCAGGGCAAAGACCTGCTGCTCGACATCGACGTGCAGGGAGCGGCGCAGGTGCGGAAGAAGATGCCGGATGCGGTAAGCATCTTCGTGCTGCCGCCGAATCCTGAGATCCTGGCGACACGGCTGAGAAACCGCAGCCGTGCGGAGGGCAGCATCTCCGAAGAGATGATTGAGCGGCGGCTGGCGGAGGCGAGAATCGAGATTGAGAAGTACGGGCAGTACGGCTATATTCTCGTCAACGATGTGCTGGATCATGCCGTGGAAGAGCTGGAGGCGATCGTGTACAGCGAACGGGTCCGGCACTCGAAGGGCGCGATTCTCGAGGAAGACGGCGATCGGCTGCTGGCGATTGCCGATCAATGCAGGCAAAACAATGCAGGTGTACGATTGCAGCCGGTGCTGGCGTCCTTTGGTCTGGTGGGGGAGCCGGCATCGGCAAAGCGATAAGGCTTGACAGAGGGGATGACCATGGAGATCAAAGAGGGCTTCGACAGCAATTACCGCTATGTCCTGGTGGCGGCGCGCCGCGCGCGTCAGCTACAAAACGGTTCCCGGCCGCTGGTGCATTCCACCTCAGGAAAGGCGTGCCGGGTAGCGCAGGATGAACTGAACGCGGGCGCTGTTGGCTTCACCGCCAGGAAGCCGGAGGTGGACCATGGCGCACCGGTGGTGGAGGATCCGCACAAGCTCGACTGAAGTATTTCTCTCAATGCTGTAGACGTGAATGCTGTCGATCAGGAGCAGGAGCGGATTCCTCGGCTTCGCTCCGGATGAAGCATCTTGAGGACGTGACACCAAGGTGATAAGTGGGGGTAGAATCGTCTCCTATGAAGGTCACCGTTGGTGTCTCCGGTGGTGTGGCTGCATATAAGGCGGCGGAACTCGTCCGTGCGTTGCAGGGCCAGGCGCTCGATGTGCATGTGGTGATGACGGAGGCGGCGCGGCAGTTTGTGCAGCCGCTTACCTTCGCCGCGTTGAGCGGGCATACGGTCATCACTGGGCTGTGGGGCGATGGCGAGGATGCCCCGGACCCGAACCTTGATTCCGCAATCGAGCACATCGCGGAAGCGCAGTCCACGCGCGCGCTGGTGGTGGCGCCCGCCACCGCCGATCTGCTGGCCCGCTTCGCGCATGGTATGGCCAACGATTTTCTGACCACGCTCTACCTGGCCACCACCGCTCCGGTGATCGTGGCTCCGGCCATGAATGTGAATATGTGGCAGCATCCGGCGACGCAGGACAATCTGCGCGTGCTCGCCGAGCGCGGTGTGCGTGTGGTGCCGCCGGACAGCGGCTACCTGGCCTGTGGGATGCTGGGCAGCGGACGTCTGGCGGACACCGAAACAATTGTGCAAGCGGTGCTCGAACAACTGCAGAGGCGCGTGGACCTGAACGGAGATACGATTCTCATCACCGCGGGAGGAACACGCGAGGCCATCGATCCGGTGCGCTTCCTGGGCAACCGCTCGAGCGGCAAGATGGGCTATGCGCTCGCGGAGGCGGCGGCGCAGCGCGGTGCGCGTGTCATCCTGGTCTCGGGCATCACGTCGCTGCAGCCGCCGGCGGGGTGCGAACTGGTGTCGGTGACGAGTTCAGAAGAGATGCGGGCCGCGGTGCTCGAGCGCCTGCCGGAAGCGACCATCGTCATCAAGGCGGCGGCTGTCTCGGACTTCCGGCCGAAGCACGCGGCGGAACACAAGATCAAGCGGCGCGAGCCCATCGTGCTGGAACTGGAGCCGACAGCGGACATTCTGCGCGAGGTGGTGGCGGCGCGCACTCCGGGCACGCTGGTGATCGGCTTCGCGGCCGAGACCGAAAATCATCTAGAGCACGGACGCGACAAATTGCTGCGCAAGGGCGCGGATGCGCTGGTGCTGAACGATGTGGGCCGGCGCGGCATAGGCTTCGATTCCGACCGCAACGCCGCGACCTTTCTGACCGGGCAGACCTCGATCGAACTGCCGGAGATGAGCAAGCGCGCGCTGGCGGACCGCATCCTGGATGAGGTCCGCGCACTGCGCCGGCCGGCCTCGCTGATGGCTGAGATAGGCACAGGGCCCGCGTCCATCCTGCGAGAGCCGTGATGGCACTGGATCCGGAGGTCGCGCGGTCGCTCGCGGCGCGGCTGGACTTCTATCGCGAGCTCGGCGTTTACGATTTCTATCAACGCGCATCGCCGGATGAGATGCCTCTGCATGCGGATGCAGAGACTCCGGTCGCCGCTGAGCCGGACGTGTATTCGCAGGACGAGGAGAGTGTTATCGCTGTTCGGAAGAGATCGACAAGTGCGGCTCCGGTCGCATTCCCTGGTACGCCGCAGACCGAACCGAAAGATGGTGCGATGATCTCCATCCGCAATGAGATCGGAGAGTGCACCCGCTGCAAGCTTTCTCAAAGCAGAAACAAGATCGTCTTTGGTGATGGCGACGTGAATGCGCGTCTGATGTTTGTGGGCGAGGGTCCGGGCGCGGATGAGGATGCGCAGGGCGTCCCGTTCGTGGGTCGCGCGGGGCAGTTGCTGAACAACATGATCGCCGCGATGGGGCTGAAGCGGGAGCAGGTCTACATCGCCAACGTGGTAAAGTGCCGGCCGCCACAGAACCGCGTGCCGGAGCCGGATGAGGCGCATACCTGCATGCAGTTTCTGCATCAGCAGATTGAAGTGGTGCAGCCGGAGGTGCTGGTGGCGCTGGGCTCGACCGCGGCGACGTATCTGCTGGCCGGCAAGGCATCGCTGAGCGCGCTGCGCGGGCGCATCCACACGTACCGCGGCACCAAGCTGATCGTTACCTACCATCCCGCCTTCCTGCTGCGCGATCCGCGGCAGAAGAAGGAAGCGTGGCGCGACCTGCAGATGGCCATGGCTGAGCTGGGGCTGAAGTCGCCGGCGCGTCCGCCGCACGAGTAGGCGCCGCGTGCCCGGATCCTCTGCCGAATATTGCGATGTCGCTGTGCCCGTGCCGCTGGATGCGGTCTTCACCTACAGAGTTAATCCCGAGGCGCCGCCGGCGGTGGGCGGCCGCGTCATTGTTCCCTTTCGTAACGAGAAGCTGATCGGCATCGTCACCCGGCTGCACGACGATCCGCCGCCAGTCACGGCGAAGCGTATTGAGAGCGTGCTCGATGCCGAAGCGATCGTTGCGCCCGATTTGCTGGAACTTGCGCGCTGGATCAGCAACTACTACCTGGCGCCTCTGGGTGAGGTGCTGCGCAGTATGCTGCCGCTGATGGCGGAGGTGCGCCGGCAGGTGCAGTATCGCATCACGGAACAAGGAGAGAAGGCGCTCTTCGAAGGGGCGGAGCAGGGAAGCACGCGGCGCACGCGACGCACGCCGGAGGAGCAGACGGCGGAGTACGCGGTGCTGAATCATCTGGCGAACGGCGAGCCCGCACGAAGGGCCACGCTGATGCGCGCCACCGGAGCGAGCCGCGATCTGCTGGAGGGCATGGCGCGCAAACACTGGATCGTGCGGGAGACCACGGCGGCGGCCCGCGACGCCAGGCGCCTGACGCAGTACGCGGTGCTGGTGGAGAACGCGCGGCTACCGAGGCTCACGACCAACCAGCAGGCGATCCTGGCGGAGCTTGCCGGCTCCGGCGGCACGCTCGCGGTGCCGGAACTGCGCCGGCTGCCCATTCCCTCCACGACTCTGGCGACGCTGGTGAAGCGCGGGCTGGTGCGGCTGGAGGACCGGCCACAAGCGTTCCATCTGTCAGGCATGCGGCATACGCGGCACGCGCTCAACCCGGCACAGGAACGAGCGTCCGCAGCCCTCATGGAGGGGCTCGGCCAGGGTGCGTTTCGCGCCAGCCTGCTGCACGGTGTTACTGGCTCGGGCAAGACGGCAGTGTATCTCGAGATGATGCAGCGGGCGCTTGAAGCAGGGTTCTCGTCCATTCTGCTGGTGCCGGAGATCGGCCTGACGCCGGCCATGGCGGCGCAACTGCACGCCGCGTTTGCCGGCCAGGTGGCGCTGTTGCACTCCGCACTCACGCCGGAAGAGCGGGCCGAACAGTGGCATCGTATCCGGCGGGGTGAGGCGCGGGTAGTAGTGGGCACGCGCTCGGCGGTGTTCGCGCCGGTGGAGCGGCTGGCGCTGATCATCGTGGACGAGGAGCACGACTCGTCGTACAAGCAGGAAGAGAATCCCCGCTATCATGCGCGCGACGTGGCGGTGATGCGGGCCAAGCTCGCGAACGCGCTGGTGGTGCTGGGCTCGGCCACGCCGTCGCTCGAATCGTGGCAGAACGCGCAGCGCGGCAAGTATGCGCTGGTGGAGATGCATGAGCGGGTCAACCAGCGTCCGCTGCCGGAGGTGGAACTGGTCGATATGCGGCGGGAGTTTCAGGAGACGGGGCAGGAACAGATCTTCGCGCGGCGGCTGGTAAAAGAGACTGAGGCAACGCTGGCGCGCGGCGAACAGGCGATCATCCTGCTCAACCGCCGCGGTTTTTCCTTCGCCGTGCTATGCCGCGCGTGTGGCGAAAAACTGCAATGCGAGAACTGCGCCATTGCCATGACCCACCATAAGCCGGCGCCCTCCGACGACGCGCAGGCGCATGCCGGGCAGCGGCTGGAGTGCCACTATTGCGGCTACCGGCGCACGGTTCCGAAGGTGTGCCCCAAGTGTGAGAGCGAGCATCTCTACTTCCTGGGCGCGGGCTCGCAGCAGGGCGAGCAGCGGCTGGGCGAGATCTTCCCCCACGCGCGCATCGGACGCATGGACCGCGATACGGTGCGCAGCCGGCATGACATGGAACGGCTGCTGGAGCGGCTGCACTCGGGCGAGATCAACCTGCTGGTGGGCACGCAGATGATCGCCAAAGGGCATGACATTCACGGCGTGACGCTGGTGGGCGTGGTGGGTGCGGACTACGCCCTGGGGCTGCCCGACTTCCGTGCCGCCGAGCGCGTCTTCCAGTTGCTGACGCAGGTCTCCGGGCGCGCCGGACGAGGGGAGCTTCCCGGCAAGGTGGTGGTGCAGAGCTACCATCCGGACCACTATGCGATTGAGCTGGCGCAGAAGCACGACTTTCACGGCTTCGTGGCAAAGGAGCTGAAGTATCGCAAGTGGATGCACTATCCGCCGTTCGGCGTGCTCGCGAATATTGTGATCCGCAGCCCGCAACTGGAGGAGGCGGCGGGATGGGCGGCGGCGCTGGGCAAGTGGTTCTCATCCACACAGCTCACCGGCGTGCGCGTGCTGGGGCCGGCGACCGCACCCATCATGAAGATCAAGCGGATCTACCGCTTCCATGTGCTGCTCAAGGCAGAGCGGCGGGAGGCGCTGGGCCATGCGTTGCGTGCCGCCCGCGCACATGCGGAGGCGATTGGGATTCCGCGGACGGCCCTGATCTACGACGTCGATCCGGTGAGCCTGATGTAGCGGAGTTCGGCCGGGACGAAATCCGGAGTGGTCTTCATGGTCCATGCGTAATTTCGAGTCCTGCATTCGTATACACCCCGTATGCTCGAATCCGAGATGACATTGCCGAGCGCCTTGCACACGGATACGCAGCACATTGCGCGCGGCCTTCGCCAGAGGGATATCGTCGTTCTGCACGCGCTGGTCGGGCAATACCAGCATCGTCTCGTTCGCTATCTCATTTACCTGCTGGGACGGCGCGGTCCCGTCGACGATCTCGTGCAGGAAACGTGGTTGCGGGTGCTCGAACGCGGCCGCTCCTATGACGGGCGATCCCGCTTCGAGCCGTGGCTGTTCGCGATTGCCCGCAATCTCGCCATCGATCACACGCGCAAACGGCGCGTCTTCAGCCTCGATTCGAACGACGCTGAAGAGCAAGACGCCGAATCGCTTGCACCCGCTTCCGATGAGCCTTCGCCGTTCGAGCAGGCAGCGCGGACGGAGGACGCCCGGCGTCTGGCTCACTCGCTGCAGGCACTGGCCCCCATCTATCGAGAAGCACTTGTGCTGCGCTTCCAGGAAGACTTGTCGCTGCAGGAGATGGCTACTGTCGTCGGAGCGTCCGTCTCGACCGTCTCCTCAAGGATTTATCGAGGTCTCGCAGAGCTGCGGGTGCAGATTGAAGGAGGAGAACGTGCACGCTGACCATCATGAGGCGATCTATCGCGTCATCGACAAATCTCTTGCGGGCGCAGCCTCGGTCGCGGAGGAGGAGTCTCTCCGCGAGCACCTTCTCACGTGTGCGCCGTGCAGGGACTATCTGAACGCATGCAATCGTGCTGTCGCCGGCCTGGCAGGTTTTTCGTTCGAGGTAGATTCAGAGCTTGACCGGAAGGTGATGGCCTCCCTCGCGCTGCGGGCGGCGAAGCTAGAGACAACGCGGATCCATCGCCAGCGGTTGTGGTGGAGCTGCCTTATCGCCCTCATGCTCACGGTTGCCGGCTCATTCACCGCAGCACGCATTGGCGGGTTTGCCGCCGCCGCGTGGCATGTCAATCCTGCGCAGATGCAGCTTGGATTGGCTGCCTTCTGGATCGTGCCCTCTCTGTGCGTCTGTCTGCTGTTGCTGCTCCTGCCCGCATCCCCGGCCGGGTGGATGCATAAGAAAGGACTGTCTCTATGAACTCCCATCGCTTCCTGAGTATCGTGCCGGGGGCCACCAGGACCGCGGCCGCCGTCCTGGTGGCGTGCGCTGCGCTCATCGGAGCCATCGTCGGTTTTGTCCAGAGAGTGCACGGCGGAACCTTCGCTCGCTCTCCAGTCCTGCCTTCGCTTGCCGGCGTCGGTATCGGTTTGCTTACCGGCGTGGTGGTAGCCGTCTGGGTGCTCTGTCTGGGGTATGTCTACGGAGATGCCCGCAGGCGCGGTATGCCACCCGTACTCTGGACATTGGTGGCCGTTCTGGTGCCAAACCTGCTCGGGTTTCTCCTCTACTTCGCCATGCGCCGGCCGTTGGCATCGTTCTGCACGCAATGCGGACGGCCAATGATGGAAGGGCATCAGTTCTGTTCCTGGTGCGGCCACCAGCAGCCGTCCACGCCGTTTGGGTCCATCGCGCGCCCGGGAGAGCCGGGGCTGGACGCGAGCGCCAAGGCTTGAATGCAGGAGATCGGCGGAATCGATTGCCGGGCACTCGGCGGCTGAGGGCCGCATTCCAGTGCGGCGGTAACGAACGCCTGAAGGCCGTGCCCTTCGGGCGTACAGCTTGAGGGGCTCGCAGACTAGTCGATGACGTGCAGCTCTTTGCCGGGCTTGAAGCGGACGGCGCGGCCGGGGGCGATGGTGACCTCCGCGCCGGTGCGGGGATTCCGGCCGATGCCGGTCTTGCGGGGGCGCACGTTGAAGACGCCAAAGCCACGCAACTCGATACGGTCTCCGGCGGTGAGGGCCTTCTTCAGGCCGTCGAAGACGGTGTCCACGGCTGCCTCGGCTTTGGTGCGCGGCAGTCCGGTGCGCTCGATGACCTGGTGTACGATGTCCTGCTTGATCAAGGCTCGCTCCCTCAAGAACTGAGATGGTTTGTGTGCCTGCCCGGTCGCCCTGCCAGCGGCGGCTCCAGCATTGCTATGTGGATGCGCGTTCTTTAAGATGCAATTTCTGACCGCAATCCATTCTAGAAGTGTCTTGGACGCCGATGCAGGAAAGTTTGCCTCGTTTGCCGGGACGAGGAGAGGCATGGCAATCAAGAGCGATCGTTGGATCCGCGAACAGGCGCTGGATCATGGCATGATTCAGCCCTTCAGCGAAAAGCAGGTGCGGGAGGGGGTCATCTCCTACGGACTGTCTTCCTATGGCTATGACCTGCGGGTCTCGGACGAGTTCAAGATCTTTACCAACGTGAACAGCGCAATTATCGACCCGAAGAATTTCGATGAGCGGTCGTTTGTGACCGTGCAGGCGGCGTCGGTTATCGTTCCGCCGAATTCGTTCGCCCTGGCGCGGTCGATCGAGTATTTCAAGATCCCGCGTGATGTGCTGACCATCTGCGTCGGCAAGTCCACCTACGCGCGCTGCGGCATCATCGTGAATGTGACGCCCTTCGAGCCGGAGTGGGAGGGCTTTGTAACGCTCGAGATCTCGAACACCACGCCCCTCCCGGCTCGAATTTATGCCAATGAGGGCCTGTGCCAGATCCTGTTCTTCCAGTCCGATGAACGGTGTGAGATCAGCTATGCGGACCGGCGGGGCAAGTATCAGAAACAGCAGGGGATCGTTCTGCCGATGCTGTGATGGCCAGTCCGCCTGCTTACTGAGGTGGTTTTTGAGGCATAGTTTCTGGATTGGGTACTCAAGTTACTTGCGAAGGTGACTCGGGTGTGCGAAGGTAACACAAGAAACAACGCAGATCTGGGGAACGGGGCGGCGGAGGATGGGATTCCATCTTACGAAGCCCCTCTTTTTTGTGCTGCGACCGGCCGGAATGTCATCTCTGATACATGCGCGCGGCCCATTCTGTGCATCCAAATGCGTGCGTAGGTAAACCCATGAGCCCGCATGTTTTAGGTGTTGGCGCTCAGTGGAAACCAGATGCAATTTGCGGTGGGGACGGGGCATCCGTCAGGGAGAAATGAAACATATGAAGAAGATTTTGACTTTTGTGTGCATGGCTGGGTTCTCGTTGAGCGCTTTTGCAGCCAGTAGCAAGTCGGACCTGGATCAGCGCCTGGATCAAGCCAAGCAGGTGATTACGGAGATTGAGCAGACGCCGGACAAGGGCATTCCCCAGGAGATCACGCAGCAGGCAACCTGCATCGGGGTGATCCCGGGAGTCAAGAAAGCGGCGTTCGTGGTAGGCGGTGAGTACGGCCAAGGCGTGGTTACCTGCCGCACCGCCAATGGCTGGAGCGCGCCGGTATTCATCCGGCTGGCCGGGGGCAGTTTCGGTTTCCAGATCGGCGGCCAGTCTACCGACCTGGTCCTGGTGGCAGTCAATGACAAGGGTTTCCAGGACCTGCTGAAGTCGAAGTTCAAGATTGGCGGCGACGCCTCCGCGGCGGCGGGTCCGGTAGGGCGCAACGCGCAGGCTGCAACCGACTGGAAGCTGAACGCTGAACTGCTGACCTATTCGCGCGCGAAGGGACTGTTTGCCGGAATCGATCTGACCGGCGCGGTGGTCTCACAGAACGTGGATGACACGACAACCTTCTACAACGGAAACAGCATGCCGTTTGAGAAGATCCTGCATGGCAGCACGCCAGTTCCGCCGTCCGCTGCTCCGTTTGTCCGCACGGTGGCGAAGTATTTCATGAAGGCGCAGAAGTAGCGTTCGGATTTCCGCAACGCCGCTAGTCACAGCAGGCCCGCTTCCAAGCGGGCCTGTCCTTTTTGTGCCGCTGCGGGCGCGGTACACTGGGCTTCTTCCCGCATGCGTAAAGGCCTGGAGTATGCATTTCTCGTCATTCTGCTGAAAACGCTGCGGCTTCTGCCCAGATCGGCCGCGCGCGCGGTGGGAGTTGCCGTGGGCGCCGGCGCGTATCGTTTGTTGCCGCGGCTGCGGCGTGTCGGCGACCAGAACCTGCGCCTGGCGTACCCGGAATGGGACGGCGCGCAACGCGAACGAACCCTGCGCACCGCCTATCGCAACCTGGGGTTGCACCTCGCGGAGTTCTGCCAGATGTCACGCTACACCCGCAAGAGGGCCCAGAGCCTGATCCGCTATGAAGGGCTGGAGCACTTCCTCGCCGCGCGGGCGGAGGGCAAAGGCGTGTTGGTGGTGACCGGGCACCTGGGTATGTGGGAGCTCTCGAGCTTTCATCATTCGCTCATGGGCTATCCCATGAGCATGGTGATCCGGCGCCTCGATAACCCCCGCGTAGACCGGCTGGTGAACGGCATCCGCTGCCTGCACGGCAACAAGGTGCTGCACAAGGACGACTTCGCCCGAGGTCTGCTGGCGGCCGTGCGCAAGGGCGAGACCGTGGGCATCCTGATGGATACCAACATGACTCCGCCGCAGGGGGTCTTCGTGGACTTCTTCGGACAGGCGGCGTGTACGGCCTCGGGATTGGCGCGGGTCGCCTTGCGCACCGACGCCGCGGTGCTGCCCGGGTTCCTGGTGTGGAGCGCGCGGGAGAAGCGCTACGTGCTGGAGTTCGGCGCCCGCATCCACCTGGTGCGCACCGGGGACGAGGAGGCGGACATCGTCACCAACACGCAGCGCTTCACCGCCGCAATCGAGAGCTACATCCGCACGTATCCAGAGCAGTGGCTGTGGGTGCATCGCCGCTGGAAGACACGCCCGGCGGACGAGCCGTCCATCTACACTTGAGCTGGATCGGGAGGATCGTGCAGGATGCGCTTGAGCGAACTGGCGGACAAGCTTGGGGCTGAGCTGAGGGGAGCCGGCGGAGCCGATCCCGACCTGCACGGGGTGGCCGGATTCTCGAATGCCTCGCCGGGCGACCTGGTCTTTGCGGAGAGCGAGACGGCTCTCGAAGCGGCGTTGGCCTCTCAGGCGGCGGCGATCGTCGTCCGCCGGGGGCTCGCTGAGACGCTTGCCGGGCGGAAGCCGCTGCTGGTGGTTGAGGACGCGCGGCTGGCGTTCGCCCGGAGCGCCCGTGTGCTGCGCGTGCAGAATCCCCAGGCGCAACGGCATCCGGCGGCGGAGGTCGCGAGCGATGCGACCCTGGGTGCCCGAGTGAGCGTGGGCGCATACGCGGTGGTGGGCGCTCGCGCCGAGATCGGCGACGACAGCGTGATCGGCGAAGGGGTGGTGCTGGGCGATGGGGTGCGGATTGGAAGGGGGTGCCACCTCTATCCGCGCGTGGTGGCCTATCCCGGCGTTCTTTTAGGGAACAACGTGGTGGTGCATGCCGGAGCGGTGCTCGGCGCGGATGGCTTCGGCTATGTGCGCGACCCGCAATCCGGAGCCTATGTGCAGTTCCCACAGCAGGGAAGACTCGTGATTGAGGACGAGGTCGAGATCGGCGCCAACGCGACGATTGACCGAGGAGCACTGGAGGAGACCCGCATAGGCCGCGGGACAAAGATCGACAACCTGGTGCACATCGGCCACAACGTGCGGGTGGGCCGGGACGTGGTGATTGCGGCGCAGACGGGCGTCTCGGGCAGCAGCACGATCGGTGACGGAGCGATCGTCGGCGGGCAGGTGGGGATCGCCGATCATGTGTCGATCGGCGAGCAGGTGATCCTGGGCGCGCAGGCGGGCATTCCATCGCGCAAGAAGCTGAAGGGACCGGGCGTGGTGTTCTGGGGAACGCCGGCGCGGCCGATTAAAGAGTATTTGAAGGAGTTGGCGACGCTGGCGAGGCTGGCAAAGCCATCTCAATAGCGATGGCCATTGTAGTGGTGGGCGGACACTCGCGGGATGTGGGCAAGACGTCGGTGGTGGCCGGGATCATCGCGCGGCTGCCGCAGATGCGCTGGACCGCGTTCAAGATCACGCAGTTTGGGCATGGATTCTGCTCCGCCAAGGGCGAGCCCTGCGACTGCCAGACGGACGAGCATACCATCGCGGTCAGCGCCGAACGCGATCCGACTACCGGGACCGATAGCGCGCGATTTCTGGCGGCGGGCGCGGTGCGTTCCCTGTGGGTGCGGACTCGGATCGGCACGCTTGCGGAAGCGATGCCGCGTATCCGCAAGGAACTCGCGGGGGCGGAGAACGCCATCTTCGAGTCCAACAGCATCATGGGATTTCTGCGGCCGGACCTGTATCTGAGCGTGCTGGATCATGCCAACGGTGATTTCAAGGATTCGGCACGGCTGTTCCTGGATCGCGCGGACGCGCTGCTGGTGCGCGCCGACAGCGAGGGTTTGCTGCCGCAGTGGAAGGGCGTATCGCTGAAGCTGATCGCCGGCAAGCCGAGCTTCCCGGTCGCGCCACCGGAGTTTGTGAGCGATGCGGTGGTGGCCTTTGTGGAACAACGGCTGCGCGCTGTGGCGAAGAGCCAGGCGGCTGCGGGTCGAATTTAGCCACAGCGCGTTTGCGTGCTGCTCGAATCCTGCTGAGCGGAGTGACCCTGCATCCAACGCAAGAGTGGAAGGTGCACGATGCCGAGCGAACAGAGTACGAGTGAAACGGCCGGCGGGAAGCCAAGCATGCCCGCGCTGACACCGTTCGAGGAAAAACTTCAAAAACTGATCGACCAGGCTCTTTATGCCGGCGGATCGGCGACGGCACAGAAGCTCCGGAACTTTCTGAACGGGACCTGGCTGGGAGAGCCGCTGCACGTGATTCTGACCGACGTGCCGATCGGTGCGTGGACGGTGGCGCTGGCGTGCGACGGACTGGAAGTGGCGAGCGGCAAGCGCGAATTTGCGCTGGCCGCGGATACCTCGCTCGCAATCGGGTTGGCGGGCGCGGCGGGCGCGGCGGTGACCGGCCTGACGGATTGGTCGGACGTCGATCCGCCGGCCCGCCGGACGGGGCTGCTGCACGGTCTGCTAAATGTAACCGCGACCGCTCTCTATGTGAGCTCCTTCGTTCTGCGCCGGAAGGATTCCCGCAATAAGGGGCGACTGTTTGCCCTGGCGGGATATGCGGTCATGTCGTACGCAGCGCATCTTGGCGGAACGCTGGTCTACGACTACCGCGTGGGGGTGGATCGTACCGCAGGCGAATCGTTTCCGGAAGATTTCGTGGCGGTGCTGCCGGAGGCCGAATTACCCGATGCACAGCCCACGCGCGCCGAGCACCAGGGTGTGCCCATCCTGCTGGTGCGCCGTGGGACCCGCATCTTTGCCCTGGCGGAGACCTGCTCCCATTTCAGCGGGCCGCTCTCGGAGGGGAAACTGGTGGGCGACAGCATCGTGTGCCCGTGGCACTCGTCGCGATTCGCCTTGGACGATGGCCGCGTGCTGGATGGGCCGGCAGTGCACCCTCAACCCTGCCTGGAGGTCCGGGTGCAGGATGGTCAGATCGAGGTGCGGCGGCCTCCGGCGAACTGAGTGCGAGGGAAGCTGCGGGAGAAGCAGGGCCATACACTAGGCCGATCTCGCTTTCAGGAGGTGGCTTCGGTCAGGATGACAGCGTAGTCCCCGCACTTCGCGGTGCCCCACGCCTGAGGATGGAAATGGCGGTTAGATGGAAAAGCCCCACCCCAGCTTCGCTGGAATGGGGCACCCGGCGTGTCTCTGCCGGGGCACTAATGCTTGATGAGTTTCTTCGCGCGCTGACCGGCTTCAATGGTCACGCGCTTGGTGTAGTCGAGCAGCGGCGAACGGCCGGGAGGCGTGGGATTCAGTCCCATCTTCCGCAGGTAGTAGTTGGCCTGGTAGACGTTCTTGCGCCGCCAATCCTTGTACTGGTAGCTGATGCTGAACGAGATGGAGACATTGTTCCCGTTCTGCAGCCAGTGCGGTGAGTTCACCGGGATGTGCACGCCGGTACCCGGCCGCATGGTGCAGACGAAGGCACGATCCTGCAACTGGGGTTTGTATACGCCGGCATTGTTGTCCTTGGACCAGAAGGTCTCGATCTCATGCTCCGGGGTGACCTCGCGATCGTTGCGATCGAAGACGCTGATGGTCTTCTCCCCGCTCACCTGCATCAGGAAGTTGCACTCGCGGTCAATGTGGTAAGGCGTCTTGCGGTTGGGTGAGGTGACGAAGATGATGGCTTCCTGGCTTTTCTTGTCTCCTTCGATCGAGTGCCCGCTGAGTTTCCTGACCTCGTCGAGGCACGCGTCGAGCAGGTGGTTGTACTCGGGCAGGCGTTCCAGGTGCCGCATCATGATCCATCCGCCCGAGGTCTCTATCTCATCGAAAACCTGTTCGACGGGCGGCTTCTGCCGTGGCAGGCTGTCCCAGCGCTGGGCGATCTGGACCTCGGTGGCGTCGTACACCGCCATGGAACGAACGGCCGGATCGTCGAGCAGACCGCGCAGAGTCGCCAGACTGAACAGAGGATGGCTTGGGGTGAAGCGATGCGTGAACTCGAACGGCTTTTCGTCGAAGCTGACCTGGAAGTAGGGGTTGGAGGCCTCGAAGATCGGGGTTGCGGTGGTGAAAGGGGCCGCTTTCGCCGTGCTCGGTGCCATGGTCGCCATATGCCAAACTCCCTGTCTCGTTCGCTTCGGACTTGTCGAATGGTAACGGGGGTCGGAGCATTTTCGTAGATTACGGATGGGGCAGGAGGTGGGGCGGACGTAACTTGTTGACTCGCGCTCGGGATGGGAGAACCGGGAATGGAAGGTGGTGGTCTCCCACCCTTCCCCCTCGCCTGCGCTCGGGGTCAGGATGGGGCACCCGGCATTCGTGAAAACCCCACCCGAGCTGCGCTCGAATGGGGCACCCGCAGAGTGCTGGAAGCAGATCCTTTGACTGTGCTCAGGATGACAATGGTTGGTCGCCTCGTTCGCGAAAATCCCCACCCGAGCTGCGCTCGAATGGGGCACCCGCAAAGTGGCAGAAGCGGATTCTTCGACTGCGCTCAGGATGACAACGCAGGTGGATGGAGGATCGGCTATTTCTGCGGGGGGAAGGGCTCGGGCTGGAGGGTGCCGTCGCGCTGTTTCAGCAGGATCTGCACCTTGCCTTCGGCGTTGTCGAGTTCCTGCTTGCAGACCGCGGAGAGCCGGATGCCGTTCTCGAAGAGCTTGATCGATTCCTCGAGCGGCAGATCGCCGCGCTCAAGCTGGGCTACGATGGATTCCAGTTGCTTGAGGGATTCTTCAAAGTTTGCCAACGCCGGTTCCTTCCTGCTCCTGTATGGGCGTGGCGCCGTTGGGCGCAGGCGCGCTCGGCGCGGAGGCTGCAGTGGATGACGCGGCCGGCAGCACGGAGCGGATGATCTCAATGGCCAGCGGATAGCGGCCGAAGGGCGCGCTAACCTGGACGCCCTGCACCATGGGCTTCGCCTGGGCCAGCATCTCCTGTGCGATGCGGATGCCTTCGGCGCGCGCCAGCTCCGGCGTGTCCGCCTTGGCCATGCGGGCCATGGTCTCGTCGGGCATGGAGACGCGCAGATCGTTCTTCATGAACTCCGCATTGCGCAGGCTGGTGAGCGGCCAGATACCGGCAATCACCGGGATGCGGAAGCTCTCAATGCGCTTGAGAAAGACCTCAAGCAAGCGCAGGTCGAAGACCGGCTGGGTAATGGCGTATTCCGCGCCGGCTTCGACCTTATAGGCGAAGCGGCGGATCTCGTTGTCGATATCCGGGACGCCGGGGTTGGCAGCGACGCCGATGGTGAAGCCGGCCGACGCACCGATGGGATTGCCGCCGATATCGAGTCCATGGTTGAGGCGATGGACGACGTTGACGAGCCCGATGGCATCCACGTCGAAGACCGCGGTGGCATCGGGATAATTGCCCAACTTGGGCGGATCGCCGGTGAGGCAGAGGATATTCCTGAGCTTCAGGGAGGATGCGCCGAGCAGGTCCGACTGAATGCTGAGTACGTTACGATCGCGGCAGGTGTAGTGCAGCACCGTCTCGATGCCGACCTGCTGCTGGATCTGGATACACAGGCTCTGCGCGCTCATGCGGGCGGAGGCGCGCGGAGAGTCCGGGATATTGATGGCGTGGATGCCGGTCTGCGCCAGCAGGCGCGCGCCCTCGATCTCCTTGCTGCAGTCGATGCCTTTGGGCGGAACGATCTCCACGATGCTGACGAAGTCGCCGTGGGCGATGAGCTTGCCGATAGCGGACCGGGCTTCCAGGGCGGCCGGTGGCGTCTCGGTCAGAATGGGCGTCCGCGCCTGCGTGGGGGTGCTGGTCTGTTGTGCGTCCATGGCGCGCATCGCGGACTTCATGGCGCGAATGTGATTGGGCGTGGTGCCGCAGCAGCCTCCGACGAACTGCACGCCTGCGCGTATGAACTTGCGGGCAAAGCTGGCCATGTATTCGGGCGAGCAGAGATAGATGTTGCGGCCATCGACAGCGCGAGGCATGCCGGCGTTGGGCATGGCGATGAGCGGGAGCGAGGTGGCGGCGCGCATCCGCTCGATAACACTCAGCACCGTGGCCGGGCCCAGGCTGCAGTTGCAGCCGATCGCGTCGGCGCCCGCAGCGGTCAGGCGCCGGGCCGCGGTCTCCGCCGGTGCGCCGTCCAGGCAATTGCCGTCCTCATCCACCGTGACCATGGCGAACACGAGCAGGTCCGGGGCCACTGCGCGCGCGGCCAGGATAGCCTGTTCCGCCTCATTGAGGGCGGGCATGGTTTCGATAAAGAGGTAGTCCACGCCCCCTGCCACGAGGCCGCGAATCTGGGCGGCAAAGGCTTCGCGCGCTTCTTCGAGGGCCGTCTTGCCGAGCGGCTCGAGGAGCACGCCAAGGGGACCGACAGAGCCGGCTACGAAGGCGGTGCCGGCCTGCTTGTCCGCCAGTTGCGCGACGGCTTGCCGCGCCAGGCGTGCGCCCGCCTCGTTGATGGCGGCTACCTTGTCTTCCAGGCCATAGCGCCGCAGCCGGAAGGCGTTCGCGCCGAAGGTGTTGGTCTCGACGATCTCCGCCCCCGCCTGGAGATATTCTTCATGCACCGAGCGGACGAGTTCCGGCTGCGAGAGGTTGAGCTCGTCGAAGCAGCGGTTGATGAACACACCGCGTGCGTAGAGGTTGGTCCCCATCGCCCCGTCGCAAAGGACAGTGCGGTTGGCGAAGATGGCGGACACACGTGACATCCCTTCATGCTATGCGAGAGGCGACGGGAAAGCCAGCCGCTTTGCCGGATGCGGACGACGAAGCAGGGAACCGGTTGATCGAATTTTCGGGGCCGCCCACCCTTCGCGATGAAGCCGCTCAGGATGAGGCACCCGGGCCTTGAGCTCCGGCTCAGGCCTGGCGGGAGAATGTTCTATACTCACGTTGTCCCGCTTCTATGTCTGCGTCGTGAAGGATGAGGTTCAAAGGGTTTTGAAGAAGAGAAGTCTCCAGTCGCTGGCTCCTGCTCTGTTGCTTGCCGTTTCGCTCATGTTCACGGTTCTGGGTTGCGGAAAGAACTTCTATTTTGCCGGCCGGGTGCTGCCACCCAGCGGGATTGCAAACCGCGTCCTGATTGCAGTGCAAAATCCCAGCGCCCTCACCACCGGCTCGCTGGTGTTCGTGGATGCGTTCTATGACATCCGCCATTCTTTCAACAATCCCAACAACAGCTTCAGCATCACCGGGTTCTCGGGCTCCGAACCGGTCACCATCCAGAACATGCCGGAGGAGCAGATCGGCGCGGTCTACGGTGCCGGCGACGGCAGCTACTCCACCGTGAACTACGCCACGGAGAACGCCGGCACCACGTTGCTGCCGCCGCAGAGCCCGCTCTCGAGCAGCATCTTCCTGTCGCGCGACCAGCACTATGCCCTGGCGGCGAACCAGGCAGCGCATGAGTTCACGGTGCTCGACCGGGTGCTCGGCAGGACCTTCCCCTTGAGCGTTCCCGGCACCTATCGCGTATCTCTCAACCCCGGCGGCACCCTGGCGCTCGGATTCGTGCAGAACAGCGATTTGGTGTATAGCGTGGTCCGGTTAACGCAACAGCAGACGAGCGATCTCTCCGGCGGCCCATCCACCTGGGCGGCTTACGCGGGGTTGAAGAACATCCAGGATTGCGAGCCGCAGAACCTGCCGCAGTATTGCGCGGTGCGCGTGGTGGACGATGCCGGGATGTTCAGCCGGCCGACCAAAGCGGTATTTTCCACGGACGGCAACTCCATCTTCGTGCTGAACTGCGGGCCGGAATGCGGAGGGGTGCAGGCCGGTGTCGTCACCATCCCGATCACGAGTGGTTCGTTCAACGGCAATAGCTCAGGTCCGGCGGGCAGCAATCTGATACCCAGCGGGGTCCTGCCGACTCCGGGCGGCGCGACCGACGCGGTCCAGAGCGGCAACACTCTCTACGTCAGCGGCCAGCAATCGCAGCCAGATGGTCTCTTCGCCGGCAACCTGACGGTGGTGGATGTGCCCTCGAACGCGATCACCGGCACCTATTCGATCAGCGATGGCACCCATACCAAGATGCTGTTTGGCGATGACAACAGTCTGTGGATCGGCTCCCAGCGCTGCCTGGCGGGCGAAAAGTATGCGCGCAACCAGGCCGGAGCAAGTCAGCCCTTCGGCTGCCTCACCTTGTTCAATACTGCCACCAATGCCGTCACGATCGATCCATATAAGGGCGATTTGACCGGGGTGACCTCGATCGAGGGTCTGCACAAGATCTATGTTGCTGAAGGCGGCCAGGTGCACATCTACAATACCGCCGACTTTACCGAGCGCGACAACACAAACGTAGCCGTCACCGGCACAGCTTACGATGTTGCGTATATGGACGCCACCTCCGATGCGGACAACGCGAACAACTGATCGGGAGACTGATCTGCCGCCGCGGCCCGGCAGTCGATGACGGCAGCGAACTCCGTTGACATCCTGGCCATCGCGGCGCACCGGGACGATGTGGAACAGACGTGCGGCGGCACGCTGCTGCGGATGCAGGCCAAGGGACTGCTGACCGGCATCCTGGACCTTACGCAGGGCGAGGCGGGCACGCGAGGCTCGGCGGCGGAGCGGGCAGAGGAAGCGGCGGAGGCGGCGCGCATTCTGCGCGTGAGCTGGCGGCAAGCGCTGGACCTGCCGGATGGCGGGGTGGAAAACACCCACGACAATCGATTGAAGATCGTGCGCGTGCTGCGCGAACTGCGCCCGCGCGTAGTGATTCTGCCGTACTGGCAGGCACGCCATCCGGACCACTCCACGACGGCGACGCTGGGCTACGAGGCGTGTTTTCTAGCCGGGCTGGCGAAGCTCGACACCGGCACGCCGCCGCACCGGCCGTTCAAGATCGTGTATGCAAGCCTGTACGCGGACGTGCGGCCGAGCTTCGTCGTGGATATATCGCCCTTCGTCGAGCAGCGGCTGCAATCGCTACTGGCCTACCGCTCGCAGTACGGGGCGCAATCGGAGGGTAGCGGACTCTTTGTGCCCGAGACGGAGATTCGCGATCGCACTCTGGCGGAGGCGCGGCACTACGGCCTGCTGGCTGGCGTGCGTTACGGCGAGCCCTTCGTGCAGAAGGAGGTCGGCCTGGTGGACGACCTGATGCTGGTGCCGGTCGCCTCGATGTAGCCGAGGGATGCGCGGGAGAAGCCAATGTCCACACAGATATGGAATGCGGAAGAGTACGCGCGGCATGGGCGCTTCGTTGCGGACCTGGCCGCGCCGCTGCTGACGCTGCTTGCGCCGCAAGCGGGGGAACGCATTCTGGATCTGGGCTGCGGCGATGGCGTACCGACGGCGGCCATAGCGGCGGCCGGCGCGGCGGTGCTGGGCGTCGACAGCTCTGCTGCCATGGTGGAGGCGGCCCGGGCGCGCGGTGTTGCCGCACGCCTGGTCTCCGCCGAGGCGCTTCCATTCGACAACGAATTCGACGCGGTGTATTCCAATGCGGCGCTGCACTGGATGCGGGACCAGGCGGCGGTGCTGCGTGGCGTGGCTGCTGCGCTGCGCCCGGGCGGCCGCTTCGTCGCGGAGATGGGCGGTCACGGTAATATCGCCAGCATCCGGGTTGCGCTGCTGGCCGTGTTGCAGCCCTTGGCCCTGGCCGCTGAAACCATCGAGCAGAATGTTTTCTTCACCCCCGAGGAATATCGGGCGCTGCTCGAGACGCATGGCCTTGCCGTCGAGCAGATGATGTTGATCCCTCGCCCGACGCCGCTTCCGTCCGGCATGCGCGCCTGGCTGATGACCTTTCGCGGAACGCTGCTCAGCGCCTTCGGAGACGAAGAGCGGGAGCGGATCCTGGACCAACTGGAGGCCCTGCTGCGTCCGGCGCTGGCAGACCGCTACGGCAACTGGTCTGCCGACTATGTGCGGCTGCGCTTCGTGGCGCGCAAGGCATAGTCGGGCGGTTGCGGGTATAACGGCGCAGTGCATGGTAGCGCACGAGCCGCGGATTCCGTGGCTGGTCTGGACCCACCCTATGCGAACGGCCGCATAGGATGGGGCACCCGCTCTGTGCCGGGGTGAGAACCGCAAAACGGTTGGGTGCTCAGGATGACCTTTGCAGATTACAGCGAAACCGGGCGAGTCGCGGATTCCGCGGGCAGGGGTTTCTCCGGCAGATAGACGCGCACCAGCGCGCCTTGCAGATCGCCCTTGGCATTGTTGGTGATGCGGACGGTGCCGCCGTGCTTTTTGACGATGCCCAGGCTGACCCACAGTCCCAACCCGGTGCCACGTTCACCCTTGGTGGTGATGAAGGGCTGGAAGAGCTTCTTCTCAACGTGGGACGCGATCCCCGGCCCATTGTCGGCGATCTCGACCAGCACGCCGGCGCGGCCTTCCTGGGGCGACGCGGGGCGGACCTGGATACGCACGCGGCCCCGGCTTCCGGCGGCTTCCGCTGCGTTGGCGATGAGATTGGTGAAGACCTGGCGCAGTTCTCCGGGATACCCCTGCACCTCCGTCGGCTGCGTAAACGTCTGTTCGACGGAGACGCCCTGGTCCCGCAGCTTGCGATCGAGCAGCAACAGCACGCTGCCGATCAACTCCTGCAGATTGACCTGCACCGGTACCTGCGATTCGCGGTAGAGGCTGAGCATGGCGCGGCTGATTTGCAGGGTCCTGCTCAGCTCCTGTTGTGCCAGGGCCAGGTACTCCGAGCGCTTGGCCGCGCTGGGCTCGCTGGCGAGCAGGAAGTGCAGGTTGGCGACGGAGTCCAGCGGATTGTGGATCTCATGCGCGATGCTGGCCGCCAGCCGTCCGGTAACGGCGAGCTTTTCGTTCGAGATGAGGCTGGCCTCGGCGCGCCGCAACTCGGTCACATCGCGGAAGACGCTGACGGATCCATCCTGCCGCCCGTCTGCATCGAGCACGGGAGAGATGCTTCCCTCGATCATGTATTCGGTGCCGTCGCGAGCGATCAGCAAGGTATGTTTCGCCAGGCCGGCGGTGGTAGCCTGCAGCACCTCGGTGAGCTGGGCCCCGAGGGGCTGGCGCGTTTGGTCATGGACGACGCGGAAGACCTCGTCGAGCTGCCGCCCGCGCGCATCCGCGATGGGCCAATCGGTCAGCTTCTGCGCCACGGCGTTCATGTAGCGAACCTGCCCGGACTCTTCAAACGAGATGACGCCGTCGCTGATGGATTCGAGCGTCGTAAGCAGCAGTTGCTGGCTCGCGGTGAGCTCCTCGTTGCGTTCGCGCAACTGCCGGAGGGCGTCGTCATAGGCCTGGGAGACGATCTGCAGGCGGCTGCTGGTAAAGACGCCGATGCCGACGCCCGCAGCCAGGGCGAGGACCAGGATAATGCGCAGGAAGCGGTCCACGCGCTCGTGTACCCGGCTGGAGAGAGCGGCGCGGTGGGTGTTCTCCGTACGCACCATGATCTCCACCTTGCGGCGCAGGGTGTCCATCATCTCCTTACCCTGGGTGACGAGCGCGCTGTTCTGCTGCCCGGCTTTGCGAACGGCGATCTGGTTCTCGGCGAAGGTCTGCCACTCCTGCAGGCTCCTCTCGAGCGACCTGAGGTTTTCCTGCTGCTGTTCGGTCTCGTTCACAACGAGAGAACGAACCGTCTGGAGTTCGCGGTCGGTGCGCCCCCGGGCGGCGGTGTAGGGCTCGAGCATGGAGGGCAGCCCGGTGAGCTGAAAGCCGCGCATGCCCGTCTCCTGGTCAATGATCATGGTGCCCAAGCGGTTCAGTTGCATGGAGAGACGGTCGCTCTGATCCACCTGTCTCTGGATGTCGAGTGTGTCTTCGATCTGCCAGACCAGCAGGCCGGCGAGGATCGCCAGCAATGCGACCGGCAGCAACAGGGTGGTGCGGAGTACGCGGTTGAACTCACGCAGGTTAACAGGATGGGGGGACGTCATTCGCGGCTGGTACCCAGAGCGACCAGATCGCGCACGCGGGAGAGCAGAGAGAGGGCGCCGTCTCCTTTATTGACCACAATGTCTACCAGGCTGGTCACCACGGACGGCAGGGAGAGGTGAGCGGAGAGCAGGAGGATGGGGATACCTGGCCGGATGCCGCGGAGCGCCTGTGCCACCTGCGCTCCATCCATGCCCGGCATGGCGTAGTCGAGGACGACGGCGTCCACCTGGTTCTTGCCGAAGAGGGCGAGCCCCGCCACGCCGTCATTTGCGGTCAGCACGACGTAGCCCTCCCGTTCCAGGACCACCTTGCGGATCTCCAGGCCGAGTACCTCATCGTCGATACAGAGCACTGTTGCGGCGTGCGACACCGTGGGAGACCTCGCTGCTCAACAAAATATTGCATGTAACAGGCTGATTGGTTTGCGGAGTATACCATTCGCTGCGATGCACGAAGAATCACTCTGGAGGTGCGGCGGCTCATCCCCCGAGTGGGGGATTTCAATTCATCGTCCTTTCTCAATTCTGCGCTAGGCTCTAGCTACCGCGGGACGACCCGACGGCAGAATGGTAAGTACAAGCAAAGGAACCCTTTGAGCCAGACGATATTCGTTCTCGAAGACGATCCCGACATTTCGCGGCTGGTACAGCACCAGCTCGAGGCGGCGGACTATACAGTTCGCACCTTCCTCACCCCGGCAAATCTGATTCCCGACGCCGAGCGCCAGCCTCCCGCCCTGTTTCTGCTCGACATCATGGTGCCGGGTGGGGACGGCCTGGATGTCTGCAAGAGGCTGCGAACCAATCCCGCGCTCAGCACCATCCCCATCATCTTTGTGACGGCGCGCGCGGCGGAGAATGACCGCGTGCTCGGCCTGGAACTGGGAGCGGACGATTACATCACCAAACCATTTGCCATGCGTGAGCTGGTGGCCCGGGTGAAGGCGGTGCTGCGGCGCTTTGAGCGGCCGGCCAGCCCTGCGGTCATCAGCTTTGAAGACGTGGTGATCGACGCCGGCGCCATGCAGCTCCAGGTACGGGGTGAGCTGACTACCACCACGGCTACAGAGTTCCGGCTGCTGGATTATCTGGCCCGCCATCCGGGCCGGGTGTTCAGCCGGGACCACCTGCTGGATGCGGTGTGGGGCGATGCCCGCTTCGTCACGCCGCGGTCGGTGGACGTCTATGTGCGGCGCATCCGCGAGAAGATCGAGAGCGATCCGGAGAACCCGCGCTATCTGAAGACGGTGCGGGGGGCAGGTTACCGCTTCGAGGTGCCGCGGGCGGTACAGACCGCGCCGGCGTACTGAACCGGCTGCGGGCATAAGAGCTACGGAGGGTTAAGCTTAGGGTGCGGCGGCATCCTGCCGTCCAGCGCGAATTCGACGGCGGAAGGGAACCTTGACCGGAAGAGTATTTTCAAAGCTTCTCTTTTCCTTCGTCCTGGTGCTCCTGATCGGCACGGCGATACTGGATTTTTCCATTCGCCGCATCGCGGACGTTGCGCTGCGGGAGCAGGTGGAGCAAAGCCTGGCGCGCGAGGCGCGGCTGCTGGGCGCCCAGATGCGCATCGAGGCGGGCGCCCAGACCAGCCCGCAGTCCGGCGCGAGTCAGGGGGCGGGAAACCAGCCCCTGGTGCAGGCGGCCGCGGACGCGACCAAGGCGCAGATCACCATCTTTCGTGAGGACGGCTCGGTGCTGCAGAGCTCCGATCCGCAGGCTGGCCCGGTCGATATCCAGAAGACGCGCGAGCTGGCGATGGCCCGCAGCGGCCGCGCCCCGCATGGACGCGCGGTGCGCAACCAGACCTTGTTTGTGGCGGTGCCGGCGGGCGCGTACCTCATCCGCATGGCCTATCCGCTGACGGAAGTGGCCATCAAGCTGCACATCCTCCGCCGGGATATCCTGCTGGCCTCGCTGGTGTCGCTGCTGCTGGCAACGCTGCTGGCCGCCTTCTTCGCGCGGCGGGTGGCGCAGCGGCTGCGGCGCATCGTGGTCTTCGCGGAGCGGATCGCTGCCGGCGACCTGGCGGCGCGGGTGGAGGAGCGCGACCTGGACGAGATCTCCGCCGTGGCGCACGCGCTGGACGCGACCGCCAGCCGGCTGGAGACGACCTTCCGCTCGCTCGAGAGCAGCCGCAGCGAGCTGACCGCGCTCCTGGACAGCATGGAGGAGGGTGTGATCGCGGTGACAGGCACCGGCCAGGTGAGCTGGTCAAACGCGATTGCGACCCGGCTGGCGCACCAGCCCATCCGGGAGGGTCGCGCGCTGGTGCATACGATTCGCGATCCGGAGATCCTGAAGTGCGTGGCCACCGCGCTGGCGGAGCGGCTGGTCTCCCGCGGGCGCGCGACTTCGCTGGTGCCCGGCCGGGTCTTCGAGGTGAACGCAGGGCCCATGCCGGGCGGCGGCGCGGTGGTGGTGCTGCACGATGTGACGGAGATCGAACGGGCGGAGACGACACGCCGTGATTTTGTCGCCAACGTGTCGCATGAGTTGCGCACGCCGTTGACCTCCATCTCCGGGTACGTGGAGACGCTGCTGGACGACCGGGATCTGCGGCCGGTGTCCCGCGAGTTTCTGATGGTCATCCAGAAGAACGCCAGCCGCATGAGCCGCTTGACGGAGGACCTGCTGACCCTGGCGCGGGTAGAGTCCGGGGACTTTAAGCTGCGTCTGCAGACCATCTCGGCGCGGGCGCTGGTGGAAGACGCGATGGAGTCCCTGATGCCGGTGGTGCAGGACGCCGGGATGGCCATTGAGCAGGGCGGGACGGCTGAGGACATGGTGCTGGCGGACCCCGATGCGCTGCAGCAGGTATTCGGGAACCTGATTGAGAATGCGACCAAGTACGGGCGCAGCGGCGGCCGCATCCGCATGGGCGCGACCCGCGGCTCTGAGAGGGTGGAGTTCTACGTGCAGGACTTCGGTCCCGGCATTGCTTACGAGCATCAGCCCCGGATCTTTGAGCGCTTCTATCGCGTGGACAAGGCGCGGTCGCGGGAGTCCGGCGGAACGGGACTGGGGCTGGCCATCGCCCGGCACATTGTGCATGCGCATGGCGGGAAGATTCGGGTGGAAAGCGAGCTGGGCCAGGGAGCGTGCTTTCTCTTCGATCTGCCGAGGCCACCATCGAGCGGTAGCCTCGACAGAGGGATGGTTGATGTGAGGGCGGGAGTTGCAGCGGACGGTGAGAGCGACGACGCTGTTTAAGCGTCCCGTTCCAAAGAACATCGAGAAGCACGCCTCACCCTGAGCGGAGTTCGTTGACCGGGTTGAGTCCGATTTGGGAGTGAAGTTCGGCATTCTTCCGTTATTCACCGGGATGTAAGGCGACGTTCACAGGGCACCCGCAAGATCATTGCGGCAAACTACAACGCACTTACATTCGAGGGAGAAATTTCGTGAAGACATTCCTGTCTCTGGCCGGCGCGGTGGTTCTGTGCGCAACAGCCAGCGTAGGCCAGGCGCAGAAGCTCAACGGCGCGGGCGCTACTTTTCCGTATCCCATCTATTCCAAATGGTTCAGCGAATACAGTGCGCAGCACGCGGGCGTGCAGATCAACTACCAGTCAATTGGGTCGGGCGGCGGCATACGGCAGGTGACCGCCGGAACAGTAGACTTTGGCGCGAGCGATGGCCCTATGACCAACGAGCAACTAGCCGCATCGAAGGTCAGGATCATGCACATCCCCACGGTGTTGGGCGCCGTGGTGCCGGTCTATAACCTCGAAGGCGTGGGCAGCGATCTCCGCTTCTCTCCGGACGTACTGGCCGATATCTACCTGGGCAAGATCACCAACTGGAACGATGCGCGCATTCAGAAGGACAATCCCGGCGCCAGGCTGCCGAATGCGGAGATCTTTGTCGTCTACCGCTCCGATGGCAGCGGGACGACCTATATCTTCACCGACTTTCTTTCCAAGGTGAGCAGCGACTGGAAGGTGGGACCGGGCAAGGGCACGGCCCCAAGCTGGCCGCGCGGCATCGGAGCCAAAGGCAACGAGGGGGTGGCCGGCATGGTGCGCCAGACCCCGGGGGCCATCGGATATGTGGAACTGATCTACGCGCTGCAGAACAAGATCGACACCGGCCTGGTAAGGAACCCGGCGGGTACCTGGCAGAAGGCCACGGTAAGTTCCGTGACGGCGGCTGCTGCCAGCGTCCAGCAGATGCCTGCGGACTATCGCGTCTCCATCACCAACGCGCCGGGGAAGGACGCTTATCCCATCGCAAGCTTTACCTGGCTGCTCCTCCCGACGCCGGCGGCGGACGCGGCGAAAGGCAAGGTGCTGAAGGATTTCCTGAACTGGATGCTCGATCATGAGCAGGAAGCGACGGCGCTCGACTATGCGCCCCTGCCAAAGACGGTGATCGACCGGGTAAGGGCCTCGATCAACCAGCTCAGGTAAGCAGCGGAGTCCCAAAACGGGGCCGCAGGGTCAGATGGGCGTCACGGAGCGGGCGCCCATCGCCTCCCTCCCGAAAAGGGACAAGGACCTGGGGCGTTCGGCCAAAGTTGGATTAAGAAGTCCTGAATTCATCGTCTATTTACCGTTCGTGGGTAGGCTGGAGAGCGGTGAACTCGATCGTGCAGCGAAAACAACCGGGGGTACCTGTGCCCGTCGTACGGGATTCGGCAGAGAGCGGGATCCGGGCGGCGGAGCCGGTCACGGTGACCGCCCCGGAGTCGCTCGTCCGCACCTTTCTGCGGGGACGCGGCAGCTCTGCCTGGGCCGACCGCGGCTTTCGCACGCTGATGCTGCTGTGCGCGCTCAGTATCTTCGCCATCGTCCTCCTGATCGCCGTTGAGCTCATCAGCGGATCGAAGCTCACGATCTCGAAGTTCGGCCTGAGCTTCTTCGTCAAACAGGCCTGGGATCCGGTCAATGGCAACTTCGGCGCCTTGCCGTTTATCTATGGCACTCTGGTGTCGTCCCTGGTGGCGCTGCTCATCTCGGTGCCCTTTGCGATCGGGGTCGCCATCTTCCTGACGGAGATGTGCCCCAAGTTCCTGCGCGCGCCGCTCTCCTTCCTGACTGAGTTGCTGGCGGCCATCCCCAGCGTGGTCTACGGGCTGTGGGCGATCTTCGTGCTGATTCCGCTGCTGCGCACCTATGTCAATCCCAAGCTGATCTTCACGCTGGGCTGGTCGGGGCTGTTCAGCCGCCCGAACTCCGGCTACAGCATGCTGTCGGCCGGGGTCATCCTCGCGATCATGATTCTGCCCATCATCTCCTCGCTCACGCGTGAGGTGATGACGGCGGTGCCGACGGTGCAGCGCGAGGCGGTGCTCGCGCTGGGGGCGACGCGGTGGGAGATGATCCGCATCGGGGTGCTGCGCAATGCGCGCATCGGTATCGTGGGCGCGGTAATTCTGGGGCTGGGCCGTGCGCTGGGCGAGACCATGGCGGTGACCATGGTGATCGGCAACCGGCCGGAGGTGGCGAAGTCGCTGCTGGCGCCGGGCTACAGCATGGCCAGCGTGATCGCCAACGAGTTCAGCGAGGCGTCGGACAATCTCTACCTGAGCGCACTGATTGAGATCGGCCTGGCGCTGTTCCTGGTCACCATTGTGGTCAACGGGCTGGCACGGCTGCTGGTGTGGGCGGTGACGCGCGGCGCACCCGTGAGGGCGAGCTAAAACATGGCCGCGCACGTGGTACGTCCACCGCTGCGGGCGGGCAGGGTGAATATCCTGCGCCGGCGGTTCACCAATGGCACGGTGTTGGTGCTCGCCATTCTGGCCACCGCGCTGGTGATCCTGCCGCTGCTGGCAATCCTGTTCTATCTGCTGAAGCAGGGCATCTCTTCGCTGAACCTGGCGTTCTTCACGCAGATTCCGCGGCCTATCGGCGAGCCGGGCGGCGGCATGGAGAACGCCATCGTCGGCTCGGGCATCATCCTGGCCCTGGCCAGCGCCATCGGCATTCCGGTGGGGATCGGGGCGGGCATCTATCTGGCGGAGTATGGCGGCAATTCGCGCATGGGGAACATCGTGCGCTTTACCGCCGATGTTCTGAACGGCGTGCCCTCGATCGTGATGGGCATCGCGGTGTACGCGCTGATCGTGTTGCCGCAGAAGCATTTTTCCGCCTTCGCCGGCGGCGTGGTCCTGGGCATCATGATGGTGCCGACGGTGACCCGCACCACGGAAGAGATGCTGCGCATGGTGCCCAGCGCCATCCGTGAAGCCGCGCTGGGGCTGGGTGTTCCAAGCTGGCGTTCGGTCCTGTTCATTACGCTGCGAACGGCGTCGGCGGGGATCGTCACCGGGTGCATGCTGGCGTTTGCGCGGGTTGCGGGGGAGACGGCGCCGCTGCTGTTCACCGCCTTTGGCAACGCCTTCAAGAGCTATAGCCTCAACCAGCCGATTGCGGCGCTGCCGTTGCAGATCTTTGTCTATGCCATTTCACCCTATGAAGAGTGGCACCGGCTGGCTTGGGCCGGCGCGCTGGTGCTGATCGTGCTCATCATCGTATCCGTTGCGCTGGTACGCTATGTGGTTGGCCGCGGCATGCTGAAGGGGGCGCACTAGGTGGGTGTTGGCATAGAGGTCAGTGATTTGAACGCCTGGTACGGGTCCAATCACACACTGCACGACGTTACCCTGAACATTCCCGCCAACCATGCGACGGCGCTGATCGGGCCATCCGGATGCGGGAAGTCTACCTTCGTGCGCTGCCTTAACCGCATGCACGAGACCAACCCTGCGGCCCGGGTGACGGGCAGGGTCGAGATCGGCGGGCTGGACATCTACACCGACGCGTCGCCGGTCGAGATCCGGCGCCGGGTCGGCATGGTGTTTCAGCGCCCCAACCCGTTTCCCACCATGTCCATCTATGACAATGTGGCCTCCGGGCTGAAGCTGAATGGCTTCCGCAACCGGCGGGTGCTGGACGAGGTGGTGGAGCGCTCGCTCAAGCAGGCGGCGCTGTGGGAAGAGGTGAAGGATACGTTGCGCAAGCAGTCCGGGGCCAGCCTCTCCGGCGGACAGCAGCAGCGGCTGTGTATCGCCCGCGCGCTGGCGGTCGATCCGGAGGTGCTGCTGATGGATGAGCCGGCGTCGGCGCTCGATCCGGTCTCCACCTCGAAGATCGAAGACCTGATCTTCGACCTGAAGAAGCAGTACACCATCGTGATCGTGACGCATAACATGCAGCAGGCCGCGCGGGTGGCGGAGAATACCGGATTCTTTCTGATGGGTAAGCTGGTAGAGTTCGACCAGACCCACAAGATTTTCACGAATCCTCGCGACAAGCGGACCGAGGATTACATCACCGGAAGGTTCGGATGATGCGCATACGATTTCATCAAAGCCTGGACGATTTGAAGGAAAAGCTGCTGGTCATGGCGGGCATGGCGGAGCAGGCGATTCAACGCGCCATCGAGGCCTACCGTGTGCGCGATCTATCGATCTGCGACCTGGTCATTCGCAATGAGGTCGCGATCAACCGGCTGGAGCGCGAGATCGACCAGATGGCGCTGGACCTGCTTGCCATGGAGCAGCCGATGGCCATCGATCTGCGCTTTATCCTGGCGGTCATCAAGATCAACGCCGACCTGGAAAGGGTGGGCGATCAGGCGGTCAACATCACCGAGCGGGTGCGCGATCTGCAGGGTTATCCCGACGTCGAGTTGCCGGTCGACATCCCGCGCATGGCGTCGGTCGCCTCCAACATGGTGCGGAAGGCGCTGCAGGCCTTTATCGAAGGGGATGCAGAGGCGGCGCAGTCCGTGCTCTCGATGGACGACCAGGTGGACAAGATCAATGCCATGGCGCACGCGTCGCTTTCGATGGTGATCCGCGATCAGCCGCAGTTGACCGCGCAGGCGCTGAACGCGCTGGTGATCGCACGGAACCTGGAACGGGTAGCCGATCACGCGACGAACATTGCCGAGGATGTCATCTTCTGGGTGCGCGGAGCGGATGTCCGCCACCATCTGAGCGCCTGAGCGCGAGCCGCGGAGGTGATGAGAGATGGGTGTGGTCTGCCATCCTTCGCTCCGCTCAGGATGGGCACCCGGATCCATCCAGGACTTCTTCAATCAATCCCCGACTGCCCACCAGTCGAGGTGCGGCAGCAGCGGATAGTAGAGGGCGAGCCTTTGCGGCAGGGCGCCGCCGTAGACCTGCCGCAGCGCGGCGCTGTATCGCTCAAGCTGCGCGCGATGGCGTTCCCGCTCCCCGGCCAGGAAGTCCGCGAGCACGACTCCGGGACGCGGCGCAGCGGTCTTGTAATCGACGATCCAGAGATAGCTGGAGCCTTCGCGCATATCTGCATCCTCAGCATCCCCGCTGAGTGGGCTTGGACCCGCCAGGAAGACGCGGTCCGCGCGGAGCGTCTGCAGCAGACCACCGGCGGCGCGGGTACTCCACGCTGCTTCGCTGCGCGCATCGCGCTGCGCCGTCAGCAGCCAACGACCGGCAGGATCGCTGAGCACAGCAGCGAAAGCGGCGAGCACCTGGTTCAGTAGTGTCTCGTGTGTGTCTCGATCGACCCCCTCATGGTGTAGCAGGGCGGCGGCGACTTTGCGCCATTGAGGGTCGCCGGCACACAAGTCTGCATCGGGATGCGTCGCCAGAAGTTTGGCGGCACGTTCGAGCAGAGCGTGGAGCGTGGTGCCGCGAGCGCGCGACTCAAGCGAGCCGCTGCGGCGCTGCGAGCCGGATTCCTGCGAGCCGGATTCCTGCGAGCCGGACCCCTGAGCAGACCATGACTGCGTGCCCACGCCTGCGCGGCGTGGAGGATGCGAGCCGTCGCCTCGACCGGGGAGAGCGGCGGCCGGCGGTGTCCACTGCCAGTCCACGGGGAGCCTGCGCAATTGCTGCGGATGCGACGCACGCTGCTCCCAGAGAGAGAATTGCGAGTTGGAGTTCCGGCTGGATGCGGCGAGGCGGGCCAGCACACCGCTCTCACGATGCGGCGCGGGCGCCGGCATTTGCACCAGATTGCCGTCGCCGCCGGCCTCGCTTTCGAGCTCATTCTGCCACTGCTCCTCGAAGGCCGGCTGCAGAGCCGGCCAGGCCGTCGCCAGCAGGCTGTCGGGGTGGCCTCCGGAGAGTGCCGCGCCGGGAGCCGCAGCATCGTTGGCATGGCTGACTTTGGTGGCGCCGAACAGGTGCAGCTCCGACCGCGCGCGCGAGCAAGCCACGTACAGCAAACGCTTTTGCTCTTCTCGAATGCCTTGCTTCTTCTGCTGTTCCACCCAGCCATACAGGCGGCTGCGCCCGCCACCCTTGCGACCGATGGGCGCTAGCAGCAGTTCCTGGCGCGCGCCGCCCGGGCGCTTGCGGGCCATCCAGGAGAGCAGGCGCGGACTATCGTGGCCGACGCAGCGCTCGAGCGCGGGCACGATGACGGCATCGAAGCCCAGGCCCTTCGATTTGTGAATGGTCATTAGCTGCACGCCGTAGCGCTCGCTGGCCAGCGGATCAGGACGGGCGAAGAGGCGGTCCAGACGATACTCGAAGTCTTCATCGCGCAGCGCTGCGCCGTCCGGCGGAAGCTGGGCCAGCATGCGAAAGAAGACCTCCGCATTTTCCTGCTGTTCTGCATTGAGACAGACCCGGCCGCCCAGCGCCTCCCAGGTGCGTTCCACCCAGAGAGACAGGGCCGCGGGCGAGGCTCCGAGAGTACCGGCGGTGCGCGCATGCAGGCCCGCTTCCAGCACCGCCAGGGCGCGCGATGCGCGACGACGGCCGCTCTCGCTCAGCCAATCCAGCCGCTCCCGCAGCAGTTCCAGGACAGCCGGCTGACGTTTGCGATCGAGCTCGTCGCCGCAAAGCGTGTGGAGATCGCGCAGATCCAGCCCGCACCAGGGCGATCGCAATACCGATAGCCACGCGATGCGATCCATGGGATGCGTGAGCGCGCGCACCAGGGAGAGCAGGTCAAGGATCTCCTGCCGTTCGCGCAGTGTCTCGATCTCCACCGAGCGGTAGCGAATGCCGGCACGCCGGAGCCGGTCGGCGATGAGCAGCAGGTGGGACTTGCCGCGTACCAGCACCGCCACGCGGTAGGTTGTCTGCGCGCGCTCCGCTGCTTCGATCCGGGTGAGGTGCCGCTGCACAGACGCAAGCACCTGCTGTGCTTCGCGCTCGCGCAGCTGCTGCGCACGCTCGGGTGGGTCGCTGGGGCGCAGGAAGGCGGCGTGTACGTGTACCGCATCCTCATCGGACGATCGGGCCTGGCTGGAGGTCGAGCGCGCATAGCCGATGGCCGCGGCAGCCTGTGATGGGGGTGCGGAGAAGATGGTCGAGAAGAGCCCGTTCAGCGGTTCGACAATCTCCGGGGTCGAGCGGAAGTTGGTCTGGAGCTCGAGGAATTCCAGCGGCCATGGGGGCACACCCTCGCGCAGCAGGCCGTGGGCCTTCGCTTCTTCAAACAGCTCCACCTCCGCCTGGCGGAATAGATAGATGGACTGCATGGGATCGCCGACCAGAAAGCAGGTGCGTCCGTCGCCCGGCTGCCATTCCTGCAACAGCTTGAGGATGAGATCGTATTGCGGACGCGATGTGTCCTGAAACTCATCGACCAGGAGGTGCCGGATGCTTTCGCTCAGCTTTCCCGCGGTTTCAGTGTTTCCGGCGTCATCAAGGGCGCGGCGCGCGGCAATGCCTGCCTCGGCAAAGTCGATCTCCCCCCGCTCCGCGAAGACGACCCGCAATTCAGCCGCGGCCTGCAGCAGAATGAGAAGAATTTGCTGGAGCAGCAGCCACTGCGCGTCGTCGAAGCGCGCGGGCGGCAGCGATCGAATGGCGCTCAGGATCTCCAGCAGCCCATCGACGCCGGACGCCTGCGCCACCACCTGCCTCATGCGCTCCCTGTGCGGGCCGTTGGTGGGGAACCCTATGTTCTTATCGATGCGCTTGCGCCAATTGCCTTCATCCGTGAGCAGGAGATGGCAGAGGCAGCGCCAGTGTTCGGTCGTGCGGAGGTCATCGAGTCTGGAGGCTTCGCGCAGCAGCGAGAGGTCGAAGCTAGCCTCATTCTCACAGGCGTGGCGAGCGAGCGCGAGCAGCTCTTTCCCGAGGTGCGAACGCCGCAATACACCGTGCGCGATGCCGAGCACGCGATCATGCTCGCGCTTGAAGGGTTCCTCCAGCGCCGCCCGCACACTGGGCCAATCTGGATCGCGCTCAAGTGCGAACGAGAAGAAGGGGAGCCATTGATCGCGTTGTTCCAGCATGCCGGCGATTAGCCGTTCGCAGTCGCCAAGGCTGGTGTCGCGGACGTGGAGCACCGCGGTCAGAGCGGCAGAGAGTCGCGCATTGGGTCCGCCGAGCTGCTCGATGGTGCGGCGAGCCGCGAGCGTGTAGAGCGGGGATGCATCCTCCACCGGCGAAAGTCTGCCCCCGAGACGCGAGAGCAGCGGCGTCTGATGCGCGATGGAGAGGGCGAGCGAGTCGATGGTCTGGATGTTGAGGCGCTGCGGCTGCTCGAGCAGCTTCCAGCCGCGGATGTCGGATTGGCGCAGCGCGGCAGAGGCGAGCGTGTGGAGCTGGCTGGGCAGGTCTGAAGCGGGTAGTTCTGAACCGGATGTATCTGGACTGGATGTATTTGGGCTGGATGTATCTGGGCTGGATAGTTCATGGCCGGGCCGCTCGCTTGCACGGTCTGCCACGGCAGAGAGCGCCTCCTGGATGCGATTGCGCATCTCCGCCGTGGCGGCACGGGTAAAGGTCAGGGCCAGCACCTCTTCCGGTTCGTCGACGGTGCCCAGCAGCGCAAGAAAGCGCCGGATGAGCAGCTCCGTCTTGCCCGATCCGGCAGGCGCCTGCACGATAAAGGATCGAGCGACGTCGAGCGCGTCGCGCCGGGCGCCCGCGTCCACCAGTTCGGGTGGGATGCCGCTCTCAACCATCGACGGCGCCCTCGGCAGGTTCCGCGTCGACGGAAGCTTCCTGGCGAAGCGCCGCCGAGGTCTCGGCCACGCGGCAGAGCGAAGCAAAGGCGCAGTATTCGCAGGTCTTGGGATAGTCTTTCGGATTCACCTGCGCCTCGCCTTGAGCGAAGCCTTCAGCCAGAGACGCCAGCGTGTCGCGCCAGGTGTCCCGCAGCTCCTCTGAGTAAGGCTCCTTGAAGAGCGGATTGCTGGCCTTGAGGGTGGCACACAGATTCCGCCGCGGATCCCGCACGCGGCCCTTGAAGGAGGATTCGCCGCTGCGCACCTGGGCCAGCAGCGCGCCGGCAAGGTCATCGATGCCCCCGTAGGCAGCGTAGAGAGGGAGCTGCGGCTCCTGCGGCCGGTCTCCCTCCCACTTGTTTGGCGTCACGGCGCCGGTCTTGTAGTCGAGCAGGGCGCGGCCGTCGGCCACACGATCGATGCGGTCGGCGCGAAGGCGCAGCTTCAGGTCGCCGACGGTTACATCCAGCCTCTTCTCACACTCCTCTACCGTGAACGGAGTGCGGGCGCGCTCCAGCGCCAGCCACTCCGTGACCAGCGATACGAGGCGCGATTCCTCCGCTTCGAGGTACGCCTGCTGCCAGCGTTCTACCCCAAGGGCACTGACCGTGCGCATGGCGATGCGTATATGCTCGACGATAAGCGGCTGGAGGGTGCCGTTCATCTCTGCTGCAATCAGGTCCTCGTGCGAGCGCAGCGCCGGATGGCCGGGCAGAGACGCCGACCAGATGCTTTCGAGCGTCTCATGCAGGAGATTGCCGCGCTGCGCCGGCGAGAGGCCGCGTTCAGCGGAGGAGAGCTCCCGCGCCCCCAAACGCCGGGACGCAAACGCCTGAAACGGACAGGCAGCCTGTTTGGCCAGCACATCCTGGCCGCCGGCCGGGCGATCCAGAGGCCAGGGAAGCAGGGCATCGTCGCTAAAGGTATCTATCACGGGCACGTATGAGCCAGGCGTGTGGGATGCCATGTCACGGAAGCTCGAGCGGGGTAGATCCAGCAGCAGGGGAGAGCAGCGAAGTTCGGCAGTCTCGTTCTGCAGGGCATAGCTGAAGACGCAGGCCGGTGCGCTTCCCTGGACGCGGCCGGTGACCGCCGTGGCTAGCTGCCAGCCGATCTCCGGGCTGGCGTGGGGCATGCTCATCTCGCGCTGCAATCCGACGGGCAGGAGCGGATGGGGTTTGCCGCGAGGAGGCCACTGGGTGTCGTCCGCATTGAGGAACCATAGGGCATCAAACTGCTGCCCGGAAGACTCATAGACGCCGCTGACCTGCACCGGCGCCTCTTCGGATTCCGGCGCGAAGATGGATTCCGCTGCTGCCTGTTCCAGCGTGCGCAGGAAGGCATCGAAGTCAACGCGCCCGATTGTGAGGTCGAGCGACGCCACCTGTTCCAGCAGGCGCTGCCAGGAAGTCCAGGTCTGGAATTGCACGCTGTCGGCGGCACGTGGGCCGGTCCAGCCTGCCAGGTCGAGCAGGTCCTGGGCCAGTGAGCACCAATTTCGCGGCGTGGCCGAAGTAGACTCCCTGCGGAGGCGCTCAAGCGCCTGGCGCAGGCGCTGGGCGAGGCCAATGCGGGCACGCCCGGCATCCCGGATCCATTGCTGAAGGCTTACCTCGGAGGCCAGTGCCTTTTCGCGCAGCGCGGCGTCACAGCGCGCCATTGCCAGGTCGTCCGCAGGGCTGCCGGCTTCGGCCAGGAAGCCGGACAGGAGGAGCCAGGAGACCTCCGCCTGCGACAGAGGGTGAACCAGCCACCGCAGCATAAGCAGCCCGGACCGCGGCAGCGGCATGTGCGCCAGCGGCGCGCCGAGCGAAAACTCAAAGGGTAGCGATGGCGCGGGCGCGGCCAGAACGGAGAGAGATTCCGGTGCGAGCAAGCGTAGGAATGTGCGCTCGATCTCGGCGCGGTTGCGCTGAAGGTCCGGCACGACGACACCAATGCGAAGGCCCGGCGCACGCTCAAGCTGTTCCCGGCACCACTGCGCGCACGCGGTGAGTTCGTCGGCGGCTGTGGCCGCGGTGTAGAGCCAACTGCGTGAGCCGGCGGCCGCTCTTGTCAGGTAGCGGACCTCTGAACCTGCTCGCTCGGCGGCGGCGATCAACTGTTGTTGCGCGGCCGTGATCCGGTCGAAGCCCAGCCACCCCACCATGGATGGAAGCGCCAGTTGACCGCTGTCGAGGGCGCGGGACAGCGCTGCGGGCAGATCGTTGCGGGCGATCCAGCCTTTGCGGGAACACTCCGCGCGGAAGCTGCGGGCCCACTGGCGAAAGAGCTCCACTTCGGAGTCTGCCGCGCCCCACGGTTGGCCGGCAATCCGATCCACAACGCCGTAATCGGCGAGCAGGGCATAGGCCTCTTGCGCAAGCGCGGCGACGCCGTCAGAGGAGATGAGCGAGCGCTGCCGCACCGCGGGGGTGACAATCCGCAGCCATAACGAGTGCTCCTGGAGCGAGTTCAGCAGCAGGCGATCTTCACTCCCGCTCAGCAGCAGCTCACGCCACAACTCCTGCAGCCAGCTATCGTAGTCAAGAATGCGGGGGGCAGGCCAGACGCGATGGCCCGCGCGCTCCAGTTGGTCTGCGTAGCGGCCGCGGAGGGCTCGTGCCGCGCGCGCGTTTGCCGTGATCACCAGCCCGTCGTCGGAGAGCAGCGCGCGTATATCGGCAGGAAACTCCATCGCTCTTACTTAGTGTAATCGCAGCGATTGTGTGGAATTTGTGGCCGCTCGACCTGGTCGCCGAGGCTAAGACGCTGCGCGCCCGCGCACCCGCGCCTCACCTCGGAGTGTAGACTGCTGGCATGCGGCGGTTGCTCGCCATCCTCACACTATGCGTCACAGCGCTGCTGCTACCTGCGGCTACAGCGCTGTCGCTGGCGGCCCCGCAAACCCTCTTGCCCGCTTGCTGCCGGGCGCGTGGCGCGCACCACTGCGCGATGCGGACCGGGGAGAAGGCTGCTACGCAGCGCGGGGTGCAGTTGCGGGCAATGGCGTGCCCGTTCGCGCATCCCGCACTTGCGGTGCTCACGGTTCCAGCGCTTCCGGCTCCGGCGCGGATCCACTCGCTCCATCTGCCTGTCGACCGCATCGGACCGCACGCGGGCCCATCCGGGACATCGTTGTCCGTGGCCCGTTTCTTCCGTCCTCGCGCTCCCCCGCTCTCCCGCTCCTGATCATTTTGCTTCGTACGCACGCGGCCGCCCGATGGCGGACTGCGAAATGCGTCTGAGCTTGCGTGGGATCCGCTACGCGGGGAGAGGAAGATGTTGTTACGAAGATGCACGCCGCTGGCGTGCCTGCCGCTGCTGATGGGCTTTGCGGCTTACGCAACGGTGTTTGCGAATGTGCGGGGAGTGGTCCACGACACGGGTCACCGCCCGGTCGCCGGGGCTACGGTCGAGCTCACATCCACGACTTCGGCGTTCGAGAAGACGCTGACGACGGGGCAGGACGGCTCGTTCGAGCAGAGCGTTGTGCCGCTGGGAGAGTATCGCGTGCATGTGACGGCGCAGAGCTTTGCGCCGGCAGACGAGATATTCATGCTGACCAGCGGAACGGCCCCGGTGCTGCATCTGGAGTTGCATCCAGCATCGGCGCATGAGCAGGTGAACGTGACCGCGATCCCGGCCGGCATCGCCGATGGCTCGTCGACGACGCTGACCACGGTGACCCGGCGGCAGATTGAACAGTATGCGGGCGCGGACCAGACAAACAGCCTGCGGATGATCACGGATTTCGTTCCCGGCGCGTATGTGGTGCACGATCAACTGCACATCCGTGGCGGGCACCAGGTGACGTGGGCCCTGGATGGGGTGCCGATTCCCAATACCAACATCGCCAGCAACGTGGGGCCGGCGTTCGATCCCAAGGACGTGGACTACCTGGAAGCCCAGACCGGCGGGTATGCGGCGGACTTCGGCGATCGCACCTACGGCGTCTTCAACGTAGCGCCGCGCACCGGATTTGAGCGCAACCGGCAGGCCGAGCTGGTGGCAAGCTATGGGACTTACAACGTGACCAACGATCAGCTCAGCTTCGGCGACCATTCCGAGCGCTTTGCCTGGTACGTGAGCGGCAACGGCAATCGGACGGATTATGGGCTGGAGCCGCCGACGGAAGAGAATCTGCACAACCTGGGCGCGGGCGGCGGCGCGTTCACCTCATTGATCTTCAACAAGACGGCGCGCGACCAGGTGCGCTTCGACGGCGGCTTTCGCGCCGACTACTACCAGGTGCCGAATACGCCTGAGCAGCAGGCGAGCGGTGTGCGGGACCGGGATCGCGAGCAGGATGGCTTCGCGGTAGTGTCCTACGTGCATACCTTCGATCCGGGAACGATGCTGACGGTCTCGCCCTTTTATCATTTCAATCGCGCCGCGTATGTTGGGGGTTCGGCGGATGTGCCGAGCACCACAGACGATCGCGCCTCGAATTATGAGGGCGGTCAGGCGGTCTTTTCCCAGGTGAAGGGCGGCAGCAATCTGCGCGCCGGCGTGTACGCCTTTGCGCAGCAGGACAACCGGCTGTTCGCGCTGGCGGCAAACGACGGTAGCGGGAATGCGTTCCGGCAGAGCATTGCGCCGGCCGGGCAGGTGGATGCGGCCTTCGTCGAGGAGCAACTCAAACTCACGCCCTGGTGGACCCTGAATGAGGGTGTGCGCTTCACCTACTTCTCCGGCGCCTTCAGCGAGCACGCGGTGAATCCGCGCGTGGGCACCGCGCTCGCCATACCGCATCTGGGATGGGTGCTGCGCGCCTCGTATTCGCGCTATTACCAGGCGCCGCCGCTTGATACGGTTTCCGGCGGTCTGCTCGAGTTCGCGCTCGATCAGCAGCTAGGCTTTCTGCCCCTGCACGGAGAACGCGACGAGCAGCACGAGTTCGGCGTCGCCATTCCCCTGCGGGGATGGATCGCCAACTTCGATTATTTCCGGACCGGCGCGCGTAATTTCTTTGATCACGACGCCATCGGCAACTCCGACATCTTCTTCCCGCTCACTATCGATCATGCGCGCATCAACGGCTGGGAAGCCAATATCAAGTCGCCGCTGATCGCCCGCAAGGCGCACGCGCACCTGGTGTATTCCAACCAGCAGGCGGAGGGCTTCGGCGGAGTTACCGGCGGCCTCACGGATTTCAGCCCTCCCGCGGAGGGCGGCTTTTATCTCGACCACGACCAGCGAAATACGCTGACCACGGGCTTTGACAGCAGTCTGCCCTGGCGCACCTTCGCGGCGTTCGACTTCATCTATGGGTCGGGATTCGTGAACGGAGACGGGCCCGAACATCTGCCGAGCTACGGCACCTTCGACCTGGCGCTCGGCAAGTCATTCGGTGAATCCCTTAGCGTGCGCGCCAGCGCCACCAACCTCACCAACAAACGCTATCAGATCGACGACAGCAACACCTTCGGAGGAACGCACTTCGCCGATCCGCGTATGCTTTCCGTGGAGGTGCGCTATCGCTTTCATTTCTAAGGCGCCGTTACTTTCCTGTCTGGAGTTCATCCGATGAGTATGTTCACCCGGTGTGCGCAGGCCGGCCTGCTGGGCTGTTGCTTAGCCCTGGTAAGCGGCTGCCACGGCGCGGCCACGCATCCTGCCGCCGTTGCCGGACAGAGCGCAGTGAAGCAGTACGCCATGAAGGGCGTCATCGTGTCGACGGACGCCTCGCGCGGCGAGGTCACCATCGACACGCAACCAATTCCGGGCTTCATGGACGCCATGACCATGCCGTACAAATTGAAGAACCCGAACGTGCTGCGGGACCTGCATCCTGGCGATCACATGAACGGCGAGTTGCTGGTATCCGACGATGGCACGCTGCTGGACGAGATCGTCATCACCGCGCAGGCGCAGCCGGACTACAAGCCAGCGGTGCAGTATCACGTCCCGGCGCCCGGCGATGCTGTGCCGGATTTCAAGCTGACCAACCAGAACGGCAAGAAGATTTCCATGGACAGCTTCCGCGGCAAGGCGCTGCTGATCACGTTCATCTACACGCGGTGCCCGCTCTCCGACTACTGCCCCCGGATGAGCCGTAACTTCGCCGAGATTGATAAACAGCTCGCCGCCGATCCCAAACTCTACAAGAAGACCCACCTGCTGAGCATCAGCTTCGATCCGGCGTATGACACCCCGGCCGTTCTGAAGAGCTACGGCGAAGCCTACACCGGCCGCTTTACGAAAGAGACGTTTGGCCATTGGGACTTTGCTGCTCCGCCGCAGGATGAGTTGCAGAAGGTGCTGAGTTTCTTCGACGTGGGCGCGACGCCGGGAGAGAACAAGACCATCACCCACTCGCTATCCACCGTCGTCGTCGGGCCGGATGGCAAGGTCGTTGCATGGTATCCGACCAATGACTGGGCACCCGGTGCGGTGCTCGGCGATCTGGAGAAGGCGGCGAACGAGAAGGCGAGCGGGGCGCCGGCCGCGTCATGATCGCGGTGCTGATGGGCGTCACGGCTAGCGGAAAGACAACCATCGGCACGCTGCTGGCCTCTCGCGAAGGTTGGGAGTACGCCGAGGGCGACGACTACCACTCGAAGGAGAATGTCGCCAAGATGCATGCCGGCATTCCGTTGACGGATGCCGACCGCGAGCCTTGGCTGCGTGCGCTGCACCAGGTGCTGCTGGGTTGGCACAACAGCGGCAAGAGCGGCGTGCTGGCGTGCTCGGCGCTCAAACAGAGCTATCGCGACGTGCTCGCGGAAGGGATTCCGGCGGACGAAATCCGGTTCGTGTTGCTGGAAGCGCCCAAGGCTGTACTCATCGAACGCCTCCATCACCGCCCCGGCCACTTCATGAATCCGTCGCTGCTCGACAGCCAGCTGGCCACGCTGGAGATACCCTCCGATGCGCTGCGCGTCTCCGTGGTGCAGCCTCCCGCGAGCGCAGTCGAACAAATCATGAATGAGCTGAAGCCCGACGAGCTAAAGCCCAAATGAGCTGAAGGATTCAAAAAAAAGTCACGCGTCGCCGAAGTAAAACCACTAGAGAAACCTGTGAGCGTAGGTGCGTGGCTTCCACTATGCTGAACGTAGAGCAGGAGCGATCTGCTCGTCTGTCAGCGCGAAGAGGAAATCTGCCGCCATGGGTAAACTCGCTATCGTCTTCGGCGTTCTGGTCGCACTCGTCGGTGTGGCGGGGTATGCGCTCACGCACTTCTGGCATGCCTGGATTCCCATCGGGCTGGGACTGGTGCTGGTCATTCTCGGTTTCATCGCCAATACCCCCGACCAACGGCAGCGCATGATCGCGATGCACGTCGCCGTCACCATAGGGCTGCTGGGCTTTCTCGGGACCATACCCGGGCTGGTGGCCTGGTTCCGGATGCTGGCCGGTGCTGCCATCCCTCGCCCGGTCGCGGCTGAAGTCCAGAGCGCGACATCGCTGCTGTGCCTGGTGTTCGTGCTGCTGTGTGTGCGTTCGTTCATTACGGCGCGGCGCGCGCGCGCTGGAGCCTAGGGGAGAGCGGCAGTGGGACCCTCCACCATGTCGACGCGGGCAGAGCGAACCGGCTCAATGCGCGGCGCGCTGCGCGCGGCGGACACGGCAGCAAACAAGCCAAAGCCCAAGCTGCGCCAGGCATGGCCGCATATCTGGCTGCTCATCCGTTCGCGGCGCTGGATCCTGGCGCTGGGTTTTGTGCTGATGGTGATCAACCGCGTGTGCGGCCTGGCGCTCCCCGCGTCCACCAAGTTCTTCGTGGATGGCGTGCTCTATCACAAGCAGGCGGGCAAGCTGATGCCGCTTATCCTGCTGGTGCTCGGGGCCACCTGCGTGCAGGCGGTTACCTCTTTTGCTCTGACCCAACTGCTCTCAAAGGCGGCGCAAAAGCTGATTGCCGATCTGCGCAAGCAGGTGCAGGGACACATCGGGCGGCTTTCGGTGAGCTTCTACGATGCCAACCGCACGGGTACGCTGGTGTCGCGCATCATGACGGATGTCGAAGGCGTTCGCAACCTGGTGGGCACGGGTCTGGTGGACTTCGTCGGTGGCATACTCACGGCGATCATCGCATTCTGCGTGTTGATGAGCATCAGCACGCGCATCACCCTGATGGTATTCGGCGCCATCCTGTTCTTCGTTGCGTTCCTGCAGAAGGCCTTCCGCACCATGCGGCCTATCTTCCGCGAACGCGGCAAGATCAATGCCGAGGTAACGGGCCGGCTGACGGAGTCGCTGGGCGGCGTGCGGGTGGTAAAGGGCTACCATGCGGAAAATCGCGAGGCCGGAGTCTTCGCCGGTGGGGTACAGCGGCTGCTGGATAACGTGATGCGCTCGCTCACGATGACCTCGCTGCTGTCGCTTGCGTCTACCGGCGTAGTAGGCGCGGTGGGCGCGATGGTCATGTACCTGGGCGGCCGGCAGGCCCTGGCCAGCCGCATAACGCCGGGCGGCTACGTGGAGTACACCATGTTCCTGGCCTTCATGGTCGCGCCCATCTTTCAGGTGGTGAATGTGGGTACCCAGCTTACCGAGGCCATCGCCGGCCTGGACCGCACCAACGAGATCCTGAGCGAGCGCGAGGAGTACGCCGAGCCGAACCGCATCATCGACCTGCCCACAGTGCGCGGCGATGTGCGGTTCACCGATGTACGCTTCTCCTATGAGCCGGACAAGCCGGTGCTGCGCGGCATCTCCTTCCATGCCGAGCCGGGAACGGTCACGGCGCTGGTGGGCTCGTCCGGTTCCGGCAAGTCGACCATCATCAGCCTGATCTGCGCCTTCCACGCGCCGGACTCGGGACACGTGCTGGTAGATGGCAACGATCTGGCGACGGTGCGGCTGGACAGCTATCGCAGCCAGTTGGGCGTGGTGCTGCAGGAGTCCTTTCTGTTCGACGGAACGATTCGCGAGAATGTGCTGTTCTCGCGTCCCGAGGCTACGGAGGAGCAGTTTCTGGAGGCGGTGAGGATCGCGCGCGTCGACGAGTTCGCGGAGCGGTTTCCCGAGCAGTACGACACCATCGTGGGCGAGCGCGGGGTCAAGCTCTCCGGCGGCCAGCGCCAGCGGCTCTCCATCGCGCGCGCCATCCTGGCGAACCCCCGCATTCTTATTCTGGACGAGGCTACCTCGTCGCTCGACTCCGAGTCCGAGGCCATGATTCAGCACGGGCTCAGCTTTCTGATGGAGGGGCGCACGACCTTTGTCATCGCGCACCGGCTGTCGACGATCCGGCGCGCGGACCAGATCCTGGTAGTCGAAAGCGGAGAGATCGTCGAACGGGGCACGCACCAGAGCCTGTATGCGCTGGAGGGCCGCTACCACGACCTGTACACCCGCCAGCATGGGCTGGAGTCCAACCGCTTCCTTGCTCCCGGCGAGGGCGATACAGTGCTCGAACGGGTGTAGCCGGTATCTCTCTCCCGCGAACAGGACCGCGCTGACTAGCCCGGTTTTCCTGCAGGTGTAAGGCGAAGACCTAAAGAACACGAGGCTTTTCCATCAAGAAAAGCCTCACTCCACCAACCTGCGTGACACACGGCGACAGGAAAACCGGTCTAGCCCAGGCGCTCGAGCATCTCCTCCGGGCTCATGCGGATGCAGGAGAAGATGGGCGTGTCCTTAAGCGTGTAAGGACTGATCTCGGTCTCGCGCAGTTGCTGCACCAGGTCGAGGAAGTCTTCCGGATAGTTGGTCTCAAACGCGACGACGAACTCCTGGTCATCGAGACCGAAGGAGTACGTCGTGTTGAGCTTGACGCGCGGATAGAGGTGACCGATGCGGATGTGCTCGGCCATGAGGCGCTGACGCTCTTCCAGAGGCAGTACGTACCAGGAGCGTGTCTTCCAGAAGGGATAAATGAAGATGTACTTCTGTCCGCCGGGACGCAGTGCGCCGCGCGAGTCATGCTGTCCTTCATGCTCGTGGCCGATCAGGTATTGCGAGCGCTTGGTCATGGCGAGGAAGTTGTGCGGGCTCTCCAGATAGCCGCCGAGCGGAGTACGGAGCAGCTCCGCCGTCATTGCGTTCAGATCCTCCGGTGTATAGCAGATGCGCCAGAGGACCATATCGACGTCCCCGCGCAGGCCAACGGTGGAGTACGTGAGCGTGAGCAGGCGCCCGGGCTGATTCCACCGCTTGATGACGTCAGCGAAGGCCTGCTTGTGCGCGGCGCGTTCTGCCTCCGGCAATCGGCGCCACTCCGGCAGCACCTTGAAGAAGGTGAAGCCGATGGTCTGCCGCTTCAGCTTCTTCTCCTGCTCCTCCTGTGGTTTGGTCGCCGTTCCCGTCGTCTCTGCCGGTGCCGTCATTGTGTCTGCCATATCCAAGAAGCTCCTGTCACTCGCTCCCTCATGGTACCAAGACGGCTCTTCCGGGGCATCGCCAGAAGGGTGGACAGCAGGGCCAGCGGGTATACTGCGAATCTCTATGCGTAAATGTCTCGGGTGCAAGTTGGTATGACAGAAAAGATCCTGGCTGCGGTGGCGCAGTTCATTATCGGCGTGATCTCGGCCTCCGGATATTGGGGCGTGCTGTTGCTGATGGCCATCGAATCGGCGTGCATACCGCTGCCGTCGGAGGTCATCATGCCGTTCGCCGGTTACCTGGTGCATACGGGCAAGCTGAATCTTCTGCTGGTGGCCACGGCGGGCGCGCTCGGCTGCAATCTGGGTTCGGCGGTCGCGTACTGGATCGGTGCATGGGGCGGCCGGCCGCTGGTGGAGCGTTTTGGCCGGTTCGTGTTGCTGGACCGGCGCGAACTCGACCGGGTGACGCATTATTTCGAGCGCTTTGGTGGAATTACGGTCTTTGTGGCGCGGCTGCTGCCAGTGGTGCGAACCTTTATCGCGCTGCCCGCCGGCATCGCCAGAATGCCGCAGTGGCGTTTCCACATCTACACCTTTCTCGGGTCGTGGCCGTGGTGCTTCGTGCTGGCATATGTTGGCGAGAAGCTGGGTCAGAGTTGGGAGACCGACCCGCGTTTCAAGGCGGCGTTCCATCGCTTTCACGTTGTGGTCCTGGTGGCGCTGGTCGCCGGCTTGGCGTGGTTCGTCTGGTCGCACTGGCGCCATCGCTCGCGCGAGGCTCAAGCGGCCTGACGACTACCAGATGCGGCGCACGCCGAAGGCATCGAGGCGGGCGTCGATGCTCAGAATGCGGATATTCTCGCTGAGCGCCTGGGCAGCAATCATGCGGTCAAACGGATCGTTGTGCTGTCCGGGCATACTGCCCGCGCGGAGGGCGTGGGCCGCTGTGATGGGAAGCGGGACATACCCGGCGCTCTCCAGCGTCTGCTCGAACTCCTCGAATAGCAGTCGGGCCCGGTCCAGCTTTCCGAGGCGAACTTTCGTGGCGCTCTCCCAGGCGCTTGCGGCCGAGACGAGTTTCTCCACCTGCACGTCTTTCAGGTATTCCCGCGCCCGGTTTGATAAATGCGGGTCATCGCCGGTGGCCCAGATCAGCGTGTGGGTGTCCAGCAGAATCCTCACTCGCCCTCTCCGTTCCAGAGGCGCAATTCCTCCTCAGGAAGCGGATCCCAGAAGCTATCGTCGAGAGAAACCCGGCCCTTCAGAGCGCCGATAGGCTTTTTCTCGACCGGCGCAACCGCGACTAAGCGCGCCACGGGCGTGGCCTTCCGGCCTTTGACGATGAGGACCTCTTCGCCCTCGCTGGCCCGCTTAAGCAGCCGCGAGAACTGCGTCTTGGCCTGGTGAACGGTGGCGGTGATCATAGCTCTCTTTCCTGGGAATAGGACTAAGATATCTTAGTCCATGCGTGGGTTTTCTGCGATACAGCAGAGGCGATCCAGCCCCATTTGCAACGAGAGTGGAAAGGGGCGAGACTAAAAGGTTCCAAAAAGTTCGAACGTATCGGTTTCGGGCACCCTGTACCCGGCATGCGTATGTGCCGATGTCACTTCTGAGAGGATGGACCACGACAGCGATGGCAAGTTCCGAGGACAGCGGTCAAGCAGCCGCTCCCGCACAGACAATTCAGCCGGCTAAGGGCAAGCTCGGCATCATGATTCCCGGCATGGGGGCGGTGGCGACCACGCTGATCGCCGGGGTGGAGGCGGTGCGCAAGGGGCTTGCGAAGCCGATCGGTTCGGTGACCCAGATGGGCACCATTCGTCTGGGCAAGCGCACGGACAACCAGACCCCGTTGATCAAGGACTTCGTTCCACTGGCGGACCTCAACGACCTCGTCTTCACCGGATGGGACATCTTTGGCGTGGACATGTACCAGGCGGCAAAGACGGCCGCGGTGCTGGATAGAGATCACCTGGAGCAGATTCGCCCGTTTCTGGAGGGCATCCAGCCGATGCCGGCGGTATTCAGCCAGCACTACGTCAAGCGGCTGGAAGGCAAGCACGTGAAGACGGGACGCTCCAAGTGCGACCTGGCGCAGCAGGTGCGCAACGACATTCAGGCGTTCAAGGCCAGGACCGACCGCCAGGTGATGATCTGGTGCGGGTCGACCGAGATCTTCCTCGAGCCGGCCGCGGTGCACCAGTCCATCGAAGCCTTCGAAAAGGGGCTGCTCGAAGACGATCCCTCGATCGCGCCCTCGCAGATCTATGCCTACGCGGCTTTGAGCGAGGGCATTGCGTTCGCCAATGGCGCGCCCAACCTGACGGTGGATATTCCAGCCCTGCAGGAGCTATCGAAAAAGACTGGCGCACCGATCTGCGGTAAGGATTTCAAGACCGGACAGACGTTGATCAAGACCGTGCTCGCGCCGGCCTTCAAGGCGCGCATGCTGGGCGTGGCCGGCTGGTACTCGACGAACATATTGGGCAATCGGGACGGTGAAGTGCTGGACGACCCCGAGTCCTTCAAAACCAAGGAAGAGTCGAAGCTGGGAGTGCTGGACTACATCCTGCAGCCGGAGCTCTACCCTGACCTGTACGGCGATATTTACCACAAAGTTCGGATTAACTATTACCCGCCACGTGGTGATAACAAAGAGGGTTGGGACAACATCGATATCTTCGGCTGGCTCGGTTACCCGATGCAGATCAAGGTCGATTTCCTGTGCCGCGACTCCATCCTGGCGGCTCCGCTGGCTTTGGATCTGATCCTGTTCCTCGACCTGGCGTCGCGTACGCCGGAGCTGAAGCATCTGGGCATTCAGGAGTGGCTCAGCTTCTTCTTCAAGTCGCCAACGACGCCGGCGGGGCTCTATCCGGAGCATGACCTGTTCATTCAGTCGATGAAGCTCAAGAACACGCTGCGGCACATCAAGGGCGAGGACCTGATCACGCACCTGGGGCTGGAGTACTACGACTGACACCCGATGATCAGGGACACACGGCGGGAGCGATCCCGCCGTTTTTCTTGCCACCCGTGCGGGATCGGGAGTCAAAGACCTGCAGGAGCGGAGCAAGACCGCGTATATCGATTGGCATGTGGACTCTTTGTGGAGGGTGGGCCATTGCCCTGCAAATCGAGGCCAGCGCCCGGTCAAAACGGACCAGCAGCGGCATCTCCGGATGTCCGCCGTTGCTCACCGAAAGGGAGCATACTAGGTCTAATTGGCAGGCGTGCCCCGTCACCCGGTCTTTGTGAGGTACCCAATGAAGCAGACACGGTTCTCTCCCCGTCTTACGGCAAACGTGATTGCGGCCGCACTGGTGTTCAGCGCCGCGGGTGTACTGGAGGCGCAACAGACCACCAGCCAGCCTGCTCCGCCGGCCCAGCAGAGCCAGCCGCAGACGGCGCCCCAGCAGCCACAGCAGACATCTGACAAAGCGCCCACGGAGGCGTCCCATCAGGACCTGGACAAGGGACCGGCCCCCGCCGTGCAGGGCACGCCGACCAACGGCGCGCCGCAGCCGGGGCCGAACGGCGTGATGCCGGGCGTGAAGCCTGGGTCGGCCGCGGACGTGAACGCGGTAGGCACGCGCGACATCGGGGGGCGCGGGCTGGGCAACTGGTATTCAACGGAAACCGAGATCAAAGAAGGCAAAGCGTACTCGATGGAGCTCGAGAAGAGCGTCAAGTTCATCACCGACCCGGTGATCACGGAGTATGTGAATCGCGTGGGCCAGAATATCGTGAAGAACTCGGATGCCAAAGTGCCCTTCACCATCAAGGTGATCGATTCGGACGAGATCAACGCCATGGCGCTGCCGGGCGGGTTCTTTTATGTGAACAGCGGATTGATCCTGGCGGCGGACGATGAGGCAGAGATGGCCGGCGTCATGTCGCATGAGATTGCGCACGTGGCTGCGCACCATGCCATGCGCGAGCAGACGCGCATGAACTATGCGCAGTTCTCGACCATCCCGCTGATTATGGTGGGCGGCGGCCTGGGATACGGGCTGTACGAGGCGGCGAGTATCGGGCTGCCGCTGACCTTCCTGCAGTTCTCGCGCGATTTTGAGAAGCAGGCGGACTTCCTGGGCGTGCAGTACATGTACCGTGCAGGCTACGATCCGCAGGCGTTCGTCACCTTCTTCGAGAAGGTGCAGAACCTGGAGAAGACCAAGCCGGGCATGGTCGCCAAGGCCTTTGATACGCATCCGCAGACGCCGGACCGCATCGAGAATACGCAGAAGGAGATCGCGCGCCTGCTGCCGCCCCGGCAGGAATACCTGGTGACGACATCGGAGTTCGACGATGTGAAGGCACGGCTGGCGCGGATCGAGAACAAGCGCAAGCTGCGCGACGGCAGCAATCCGAAGAAGCCGACGCTGCGGCGGGCCAGCATGGGCGGGCAGGACAACGGCAATACCGGCTCGCAGGGTTCCACCACCAACAATGGACAGACCACGACCACCGGGGATGATCCGCCGACGCTGCATCGCCGGGATAACTGACACAGGGTCAGGGTTCAGGAGACAGGGATCAGGGGTCAGGGTTCAGAGAAGGCTGCCAGGGTGGGCGGCCTTCTTTTTTGTGTGCGTGTGTCCGGCCTGTGTCCGGGCCTGTGGCCGGGCGTGTTGCGGGCTGAGGAGCGGCAGAATGCAGGTCGTTCGGCTGGCATTGCTCGGGGTGGCGGAACGCTGGATGTTTAGTGAGGGCGTTTGCGCAGGCGGTTAGCGACGAGCAGAAGGGCGATGCCGAGCAGGGGAGTGGCGGGCGAGAAAGTGTCTCCGGGATGGCGCAGGTCGTGATACGTCCAGAGCGCGCCGACCACTGCGCACAGTAGCAGCGCGATGAGCGCAAGCGTCGCGTGCAGGGGCCGCGAGGTGGGACGCATACCAGGCGATGCCGGAGCGGTGCGGCCCGCCGGCTGATAACCAGGCCGAGTCTCTGCGCGGGCGGTTGCGTGTTTGTACATGGTGGGTATCGCGGATGGTAGCAGCGTCGGCTACGAGTAACCATGCGCCTTTTGGGGCAAGATCTCGATCTGCCAGTATTGGAGCGGCCGCGCAGGCATAAGGAAGCGCCCAGGAGAACGACCGGCGGGCTGCCGGACCCGATGGCGCAGCGGCTCGACGTTTATGCGCTTCCCGTGTAATCACACACGAGCACGGTGAGGTCGTCATCCTGCGACTTCGACCACGTCTGGACGGACCCGATGATCAGATCGGCGGCTGCCTGGGGCGCGAGATGCGCGCCCTTCCGAAGCAGAGCCTGCAATCGGCTTTGGCCGAACTCTTCCTGCTTCGCATCGGCGGCTTCAATGACGCCATCGGTATAGAGGACCAGACGATCGCCGGGCGCAAGCGGATGCACGGCGGTGGAGAAGACGGCGGAGGGAAAGGCGCCGAGTAGCAGGCCGTTCTCCTCAATCGCGCGGACGGCGCCATCGCGCAGCAACAGCAGCGGCGGATGCGCAGCGGCGGAGTAACGCAGACTGGCGGAAGCGGCGTCAAGATGCACATAGGCCGCGGTGACGAACTGGTCCTGCGTGTTGCCGCAGAGCGCCGCATTCATCCCGGACAGGAGCGCGGCAGGTTCGGCGGCATGGGCGCGCTGCGAGCTTGCCGCAAGCTTGACCATGGAAGCGATCAAGGCAGCGGGAACGCCGTGTCCGGAGACATCGGCGATGAGGAGGCCGGCCTGCGTCTCGTCCGCGACAAGAAAGTCGTAGAAGTCGCCGGCTACGGAGGTCATGGGAACATAACGGCTGGCGACGCTGAACGAGCTGGAGTTGGGATACGCGGGGGGAAGGTTCGCCATCTGGATGCGGGTCGCCACTTCGAGTTCTCGTTGTAGCTCGCCCAGTTGATAGTCGCGTTCGAGTGTGCGCCGCGCGGCCACATACCCCAGAGTGCCCAGGAAGAAGGCGAATCCGATCGCTTCCAGGTTGAAAGGCCGATTCAGGATGCTGGCGAAGTTCTTGCAAAGCGCGAAGGCGGCAAACACCACCAGGCCACGGCGGATGATGACGAAGTCACGGCCGGTTGCCAGCTTGCTGCGGGTTTGCACCACGAGAACGGCCAGCAGGGAGATGATGATGACATCGTTGATCAGGCCGAAGATGCGCAAAGGGCCAAACGCAAATGTCCCGAAAAAAAGACCCAGGAAGAAGACGCTGAAAGCGTAGGCGAGCTTTCTTCCGTGGCGGTTCAGGAAGCCCGCTGCCTCGAAGTAGAAGAAGGCCGGAATGGGGACGAGGAAGTCGAAGGATGCGCGCAAGCTGTCAAAGAACGGGGATGGCGGCACCATGAGCGCCAGCAACTTCGAATCGAGCCACAAACGCTGACCGTAGAAGATGGAAAACAGCGCGAGCCAGAGCAGCAATGCGTCGAACTTGCGGCCAAGAAACGCGAACGCCGCCGACACCAGCCCCACGGTGGTGAAGGCTGCGCCCAGGAACAGGTAGAGCTCGTCATGATGAAAGACCCGCAAAACCTGGCTGGCGGTAAGCGGTGCGTCGTTCACGTACATACGAGCGGATGATACATGGCTTTCAGGCGTTGCTGATGGCCTGCCCGAATGCGATCAGGTTTCCGTCGGGAGCCAGGACGAGCAGTTCCCGCTGCCCATAGCTCTGGTCGACGGGGCCGTATACGTCGCCTTGGGGCAGTGTGTCGAGCTGGGGCCTGAGCTCCGCGTGCAGGCCATCGACGTCATGCACGTCGATGTAATAGGCGAAGCGCCGATTGCCCGCAGGGGCTCCGTCCGCTCCAGTCTGTTCAAGCAGACGGAAGCCCACGGTTTCGCGATGCACGTAGGCGTAATTTGCAGCGCGGAAGAGTGTTTTGAAGCCCAGCGTCCCGGTGAAGAACGCCAAGGCCTGGTCCAGGTTGCTGACGTGCATGAAGGGCGTGATCTGGATGAAGTTCGACATGGGCGTGCCTTTCCAGCCGAGAGGGTAGCACATGGGGCGCGACCCGCAGCCAGCCCATGGCGTGGCTCTATACTGGGCGGGTTCGTTCTCGCGCTCGATTTCGTTCCTATCTCATTCCACAAGGGGATCCATGTCCAAGTCTGTAGGTGTGCTGGCCGTCGCATTGGCGTGTACGACCGCGGCGTTGCCGTTGGGGTTTCAGGCCTTCGCTCAGAATCAACAAAAAGAGAGTGGCAGGCCGGCCGAAGGTAAGAATGCCGAGGCCAGGCCGGCGGAGAAAGCTCCGGTAGCTCCGACCGACAAGTTACTGAACGATGCCACCACCCAGGGTTCGGTGACGGTCGAGGGCAAGCCGGTGGCGTACACCGCCGTGGCGGGCACGCTGCTGGTGGGGTCGAACAACGATCAGGATGCGGCCTTCAACTCGGGCATTATGGCGGATGTAAAGCCGGACGACGCCAACGCGGCGCCGACCGCGCGCATGTTTTATGTGGCGTACTTCAAGCAGAACGAAAGGCAGGAATCGCGGCCGATCACGTTTGTGTACAACGGCGGTCCGGGCAGCTCGACGGTCTGGCTGCACATGGGCGCCTTCGGTCCCCGGCGCGTGGTGACAGAGGGCGACCAGCATACCGCGCCCGCACCGTATCCACTGGTGAACAACGACTACAGCCTGCTGGATGTGAGCGATGTGGTGTTCATCGATATGCCGGGCACGGGGTTTGGCCGGCTGAGCGGCAAGGATGCGGAGAAGGCCTTCTGGGGTGTGGATCAGGATGGCGCGGCGTTCTCGCGCTTCATCGCGCGGTTCCTGTCGAAGTACCAGCGCTGGAATTCACCCAAGTATCTCTTCGGCGAGAGCTATGGCACCACGCGGTCGGCGGTGCTGGCAAACATGCTGGAGAGCCAGTACCACATCGACCTGAACGGCGTGATTCTGCTGTCGCAGATCCTCAGCTTCGACAGCAGCGCGGATGCTCCGCAGTCCAATCCGGGGAACGAGGTGCCCTATGAGGTGTCGCTGCCGACCTTTGCCGCGACCGCCTACTACCATCACAAGCTGCCCAATCAGCCGGCCGCGCTCGAACCGTTCCTGGCCGAGGTAGAACACTTCGCGCTGACGGATTACGCGGCGGCGCTGGCGCAGGGCTCGTCGCTGCCGGAGGCCACGCGGCAATCCATTGCGGCGAAGCTGCACGACTATACCGGCTTGCCGTTGGCGTACATCCAGAAGGCGGACCTGCGCATTAATGTGGGCAAGTTCAATCAGAACCTGGAGTCGGACGAGGACCTGACGACGGGCCGCCTGGATTCGCGCTTCTCCGGACCGGACATGGATCCGTTGAGCGAAGAGTCGGAGTACGATCCGCAGAGCACGTCGATCTCGTCGGCGTATGTGTCGGTCTTCAATGACTATGTGCGCGGCCAGCTCAAGTTTGGCGAAGGGTTGACGTATCTGGCGACCGCCTATGGCGCCGGGCGCGACTGGGACCAGAAGCACCATGCGCCGGGCGTACCGGGCTATGCGGACCGCACCGCCATCAACGTGATGCCGGACCTGGCGGCGGCCATGAAGCACAATCCCCGGCTCAAGGTGATGCTGAACGCCGGCTACTACGATCTGGCGACGCCGTTCTTTGCGGCTATGTATGAGATGGACCACCTGCCGATTCCGGCGAACCTGCGGGGAAATATCCAGACGTCGTTCTATGAATCGGGCCACATGGTGTATGTGCGGGAGCCGTCGCTCAAGGAGTTGCATGACCGGGTGGCGACGTTTATCCGCGGTACCTACAGCGCTCCAAAGTAAGCGAGGCGTATCCCTTGAGGGTTGCGGCTTTGACGTGCAGCATTCTCGGGTCACCGCGGCAGGTGACCCGATCGCGCCAAGAGTGGCTGTGCTGACGCCGACCTAGCCAACAAGGCATTGTGGGAGTTCCCTGGGGCCGAGAGACAATCAAGCTCGTTGCGGGTCGCGGCTCGACCCAAAGGGGGAGAAGAAGACCCATCGATGGAGCGGAGACAACGGGGTAAGCCCGGTCTATGTTTGAGGAGTCCATTTCCGTCTCCTCTGGCGCCTTTTGCGGGCGCCATTTCTTTTGGCTGCGGGGCGGCTACAGTGAGGCTTATTCGCCGGAGAGGACGATGGGGAGGGTGGGCGCGCTGGCGCCGCCGGCGTTTTCGACCGTAATGCCGAACGCCTTGGCGGGGATGCCGGCGGGAATCTTTGGGAGCACGACGCTGGCATAGCCGTGAGCATCCGGCTGGAAGGTTCCGGCAGGGACCGGCGCCTTACCGTTTGCGGGAATGACCCACAGCTCATAGGTCTTGCCGGCGGGCACGGGCTGCAGGTTGCTCGCCTGCATGAGCAGGGCGCCGCGGTCGGGCAGATAGATGGTATGCGCGGTGGGCGCCGGTACAATTTTGGCGGCGGTCAGGGTGACGCGCTGGGCGTGCGGCGCCTTGAGAACCTCGAGCACCTGCTGGGCATAGGAGGCCTTGGCGGCGAGGTTCGATGTCAGCCTGGCCTCATCGCCGAGGCTCTCGTTCAGGCCCGCCACCTTATAGCCAAGCAGGCTGCAGGCGATGGCCAACATGGCCGCGATGGCCCAGGGAATCACCACCGGCCAGACCCGCCGTTTGCTTGCGATATCAACGACATTCGGCGTTGGCTGCACTGCCTGGGGAGCGATGGCGGCCGGCGTGGCGCTGGTGGTTGCCGGTTGCGCGTGGATCTGGCCGAGCACACGGGTGAGGACAGCGGCGGGAGCAGGGTGCTGTTCAACGGACAGAGCGAGCAGCGCCAGATCGCCGTGCAGCACGGAGAGATCGTCACGGCAGGCCGCGCAGCCGCCAAGGTGCGACCTCACGGCGTCGGACTCTTCCGGCGTGAGCGCCTGCATCGCGTAAAGCGTCAGGTCCTCCTGCGAGATGTGCCGAACGTCGCTCATGCGGCCAATGCCTTTCGTAGAGTCATCAACGCCAGGCGAATGCGCGTCTTGACTGTTCCCAGCGGATCGCCCGTGGCTGCGGCGATCTCGGTGTGGCTCAATCCTTCAAAATATGCAAGCTCCAGCGACTTCCGTTGCTCCTCCGGCAGGTCGCGCAACACGCCGCGCACCTTCTCCATCATGGTGTTGCGCTCCGCTTCGTTCGCCAGGTTGCCGGGCGAGGCGAGCACAACATCCTCTACAGAATCCGTCGGCTTACGGCGGCGCAGTACGTCGATGGAACGATTGCGCGCGACCACGACCAGCCATGCACCGAGCGAACCGCGGCCCTGAACGAATGCGCCAGGATTCCGCCAGACCTGCAGGAAGATCTCCTGGACGATGTCCTCGGCCTGACCCGTGTCATGCAGTACGCGCAGTGCGACAGAGTAGACGGCGCCGCTGTAGCGATGGAATACATCGCTCAGGGCCTGCTCATCACCGTGTTGCACGCGGGTTAGCAGCGCCGCGTCGTCCGGCGGGGGGAGTGTTGGTTCGCTGTTGGGAGTACGCGGCAGCGGCTGAATCGGATTGGAGGGGGCGTCGAACATCTACGTCGCTTGGCCATTCTACCCACGCATCTGGCGGAATGCCATCTCGGGCGCATTTTTCGCGCTGCGGGCGTTGCGTTCTGCAGTGGAAGCCAGTGATGCGTGTGTGGCCCTCCCACCCTTCGCTACGCTCAGGATGGGGCACCCGCAGTGTGTGGTTTTCTCTTCGCGGTGGGGCCGCTCACGACGGAGCGCCAAAGCCGGCGATGATCGCGGGCTAGGGATGAAACTTTTCGTGCCGCGCCAGCATGGCGACAAACTCGCGGATGCGCCGGGCGCGGGTCTCCGGCTTCTTCGCCGTCTGAATCCGGAACAACACCGCATAGCGGTTGCGGCTTTCAAGCGTGGCGAAGAAGGCCCGCGCCCTGGCGTTTCTGTCCAAGGCCGCCTGCAGATCTTCCGGAACGGCGGCGTTCCTCGGCGAATCATAGGCGGCTTCCCAGCGGCCGTCCTGCTTCGCCCGCTCCATCTCGGCCAGGCCACTGGGCTGCATGCGCCCGCTCTCCGCCAGCGCGGTTGCTTTCTGCCGATTGATCCTGGACCAGATGCTTCGTTTGGCGCGCGGAACAAATCGTTGCAGCCAGGCGTCGTCGCTCTCCGGCTTCTTCTGGCCGTCAATCCATCCGTAACAGAGCGCGACTTCAAGTGCCTGAGCGTAGGTGACGGTCGGCGTGGCCGAGCCCTTCTTCGCGAGGCGCAGCCAGAGGCCTAGCGAATCGCTGTGATGCAGCGCGAGCCACCGCTCCCAGGCAGCCTGGTCGTCGAATCGCAGGATGAGCGGAGGGTTGGCGGGGCTGTTGCTGGAGTTCATTTTGCTTCGCCCACATCAGCCCGAAACACCGGCTCACTGGGAGGATCTGGAACATCTGGACGCCGAACGATGAGCAGCGTAATCGATGCGATGAACGCGGCGAGTGAGGCGATGACCCTGACGTATTGGAGAGGAATGGACAAGATCGGTACAAAACGTTGTGCCAGAGCTAAGTACATGTCGGAGGCAAGGCCGACAATCACAACCCGCTCTATGCCAACCGACTGCAGGTAAAACAAGACGATCACATATGCCAGATAAATCTCGAATAGAACGTTTAGCCACACCCCTGCATGATGGGGCAAAGTCAACCAGAAAGGCATTGGCCAAGGAGAGCCGTGGTGAAGGGAGTGCGGATGCAGAATGAGCCAACGCGAGTCTAGATAAAATTGCCAACCCGTCAAACAAACGAAGAAGAGAACGAAGCCCCGGCTCTTTAGAACCCGGAATGTCTCAGATGTGGTCACTGGCACTACGTGGCATTCTATCCCGCAGGAGTTTTGCAGGCGATTTTTCGAGGCCGGTTCGCGTGTTCGAAGCAGATCCCTCAGCTGCGCTCGGGATGACAGTGTGGAAGCGTAAGAGTGGATCTGTGATTCGGGAGAGCGAGCCGGCTTGCGGGCGCGTTACAAGGTTTGCGGCCAGACGGGAGGCGCCCCGCCGTTGCACTCGTGGCATTCTGAATGAGATTCGTGCGTGCGGTGCGCGGGCGGCGGAACATTCCATGAAGATGCGGCTGGACAAGCTGGTGCTGGCGCAGGGACTCACGCCGTCGCGGGAGCGGGCGCAGGCGTTGATCCTGGCCGGGCGGGTGCTGGTGGATGAGCAGAAGATCGACAAGCCGGGCGCGCAGGTGGAGGAGCAGGCGGTCCTCCGGCTGCTGGGCGAAGACAACCGGTATGTGAGCCGCGGCGGGTTGAAGTTGGAGGCGGCGCTTGAGCACTGGAAGATTGACCTGAAGGGTCGGACGTGCGTGGACGTAGGCGCTTCGACCGGCGGGTTCACGGATTGCATGCTGCAGCATGGCGCGGCGTCGGTGCTGGCCATCGATACCGGCTATGGGCAGATTGCACATCGCATCCGCACCGATGCGCGGGTGAGTCTGCTGGAGCGCACCAATGCGCGCTATCTGGAGCCGAACGCACTTCCGGAGCAGGCGGATTTCCTGGCGATGGATGTCTCGTTCATTGCGGCCGCGCTGGTGCTGCCGGCGGTGCTGGCGAGCCTTCTGCGTGTGCCGGGGAAGCGCCGGGATGCGGTGGTGCTGGTTAAGCCGCAGTTTGAGGCGGGGCGCGAGCATGTGGGCAAAGGCGGCATTGTGCGCGATCCTGCGGCCCATGCGCTGGCGATCGAGCGGGTGAGAACGGCGCTGGCGGCGGCCGGCGGGACATGCGACGCGGCGATTCCTTCGCCGATCCTGGGAGCGGAAGGGAATCGAGAGTTCCTGCTGCACGCGCGCTTCTAGAAGAACGCGTGTCGTTCTTATGTTGGCCTCACCCCGGCAGCGCAATACTCGCTGCGCATCGGGCGGGACATGATCGATTTGAGCTTTGCTCCAGGATGGAATCTGCAGCAGACCTATGCGGCAGCTTTTCGGGGGACAGACGCGCCGCGCCACAGCGCGCAGCCTTCAGCGAGCCCGGAAGCGGTGAACACCGCGGCCGGGAACGCAGGCGGCGGTATTCCACAGCGGCCCGGCGACGCGGCGCTCTCCATTACACTGGATGCCATGCCGACGGTCGCGATCATCTCCAAGCCGCAGAAGCCTGAAGTCGCGCCGGTGCTCGGAGAGATCATTCTCTGGATGCGGGCGCATGGGTTTGAGGCGATTCTCGATCCGGTAAGCGGCAACTACACGCAGGATGCGCAGGTGGTGCCGCGGCAGGAGATGGTGGCGCGCGATCCGAAGCTGGCCATTGTGCTGGGAGGCGATGGGACGCTCCTGGCGGCGGCACGCGTGTTCGCCCGGCATAACGTTCCCATCCTGAGCGTGAACCTGGGATCGCTAGGCTTTCTGACGGAGGTGCGGCTGGCCGATCTGTTCGCCAATCTGGACGCTTGGAGCCGCGATGAGTGCAAGGTAGACGCGCGCGCCATGCTGCACGTGGAGCTGGAGCGCGATGGAGACATCTTCCGGTCCTATGAGGCGCTGAACGATATCGTGGTGGCCAAGGGCGCCATCGCGCGCATGGGGGACTTCGAGATTTACGCCTCGGATCAACTGGCGGCGACGTTTCGTGCGGACGGAGTGATTATCTCGACGCCGACCGGGTCGACGGCTTACAACCTGGCGGCGCACGGGCCCATTGTGGCGCCGGATGTGGATGCGGTGATCGTGACGCCGATCTGTCCGCACCTGCTGACCATTCGGCCGATCGTGCTGCGGGGCGATGCGCGGATCACCGTCGGAGTGGTGGGAGTACCGGACCAAACGTTCCTGACGGTGGATGGCCAGGAGGCGGTGGAGGTGCGGCTGGGCGACCGCGTCCGGGCATGCCGCTCGGAGCACCGGGTGCGCCTGGTGCGCATGCGGAAGGACGGCTTCTTCGACGTGCTGCGGCAGAAGCTGAAGTGGAGCGAGCGGTAGCCAGAACTGCCGATCGTGCCTACCTGCCGATCCCGGGATCCAATCTTCATAAAAACTTAATGAAACTATGAGTGAGCGGCAACTTTGCCTTTATCCTTTCGTCTAGGTTACTGAGACGACAACGGAGGTGATGGTGCAGAGAGTGGGCAAAGCTCTATCACAGTTTCTGGGAATTCTGGTCCTGATATTCCTCTTTTCCGCGCTGGAACAGCCGGCGCGCGCCTACGCCGATCCGGGATCGGGACTGCTGCTATATCAAATAGGAAGTTCCATGGTGGCGGGCGCGCTCTTCTTCCTGCGCTCGCGCATTCGCAAACTATTTCGTCTGGACCGCAACGCTCCGGAGGAGAACGCCGCCAAGCAGCCATGACGGTTCGAAGCACGATTCCGCAATTGATGGGGTTAGGCGCAACGTTTCGTGATCCGGCAGGCTCACTGCGCATGGAAGGGCAGCGGGTGTTCAGGACGGTTCGTCCGGATTCCGCCGAGGCGGCGCTGGCGTTTGTGCACTCATCGCTGGCGCAGAGATGGATGGCGGAGGGGCGCCTGGTCGCGACCTGGGTGCTGGAGTACGGGTGCGGGGACGCCGATGCCGGGCCGCTGATACTCGAGCACGAGCGGATCGCCTTTCCGTCCTACCCGTGGGAGTGGACACCGGGCCAATGGACAGCGGCAGCGTCGCTGACGCTCGATCTCTGCGAGGGTTCGCTGGCAGACGGCTGGATTCTGAAGGACGCAACGCCACTGAATGTGCTCTTCGACGGCCCGCGCCCGGTTTTCGTGGATGTCCTCTCGTTCGAACAGCGGGAACGAGAGAGTCCTTTATGGCTGGCGTACGCGCAATTCGTGCGCACCTTTCTGCTGCCGCTCGCTGCGTATATGCATCTGGGATGGCCGCTGAGCGCCAGCCTGGACAAGCGCGACGGCTATGAGCCGGCGGATCTCCATCGACACCTCTCGCTCGGCAAGCGGTGGAAGAGCCCGCTGCGTTCGCTGATCACCCTGCCGCGGCTGCTCGAGGGGCGTCTTCCCGGGAAGAGCCCGGCGCTCATGCGGCAACCCCCGCAGGTGGCGGAGCAGACTCTTCGCCGGACCTTGCGCTCGCTGCGCAGGGCGTTAGAGCGTCTGAAGCCGGCGCCCATCAAATCGCGGTGGAGCGGCTATGCCACACATGCTCCGCACTACAGCGGCGCGGACCACACACGCAAGGAAGCATTTGTGCGGCGGGCGCTGTCGGTGGCCGGCCCGGCGCGGGTGCTCGACCTGGGTGCGAACACCGGCCGGTACTCCCGGCTGGCGGCGGCCGCCGGGGCGGAGGTGGTGGCGTGGGACACGGATGCCGCGGCCAGCGAGCTTAGCTGGCAGGAGGCGCGGCTGAAGGGCGAGCGCATTCTGCCGCTGGTGGCGGATGTAGCGCGGCCGACGCCCGCGGTGGGCTGGAGAAACAGCGAGAGCGCCGGGCTGCTGGAACGCGCGTATGGCGCGTTCGACTGCGTAATGATGCTGGGGCTCTTTCATCATCTGCTGCTGATGGATCAGATTCCGCTGCGGGCCGTGATCGAGTTGCTGCGCGACCTGACCAGCCGCTGGGCGATCGTGGAATGGATACCGGCGGAGGACATCCAGTTCGTGGAACTGTGCCGGGGACGGCAGAAGCTGTACGGGCATTTGAATGAAGAGCTGCTGCGGCGCGAACTAGGCGACGTGTTCACCCCGCGGCTGGAAGAGCGGCTGGAAAACGGGCGCACGCTCTGGCTGTTGGAACTGCAGTGACAGCGCGCAGGCTGGCGGAGGCGTCGGGAGTCGGCGTTCTCTTTGTGCTGCCTTTTGTGTGGGCGCAACTCTCACCCGAAAATATCGATATGTACCATCGGCTGTTACCAATGACATCGGTAGCCGGTGGGCTGCTGCTCGCTTGGGTCGGAATGACCTTGTTGAGCCTGGCAGCGTTCGCGGTGATTGATCGAGCGCGTCCCTGGCCGAAGGCGATGGCATGGGTGCTGGTCTGCGCGGTCCTGGGCTGGATGGTGGTTCGTGACGCGATCCTGCTGCTGGCCATTTTCGCCATGCGCGTCCCGTGGCCGCATGTGCGCTACACGCTTTGGGCCCCCGTGGTCGTGCTGGGATTGGGAGCCGTGCTGCTGCTGTTCTTCAGACGCAACGTCGGCCGCCTCGACCGCGGCTTGCGCTCCTATGGGCGGATCATCAAGGGAATGCGGCTGGGGCTGGCAATCGCCGGCTGCGGGGCGCTGGTGATCCTTCCCCGGCTTGCCTATCTGGCGTCCCGCTCGCAACCGGTGGAGGGGGCGGGGTTCAGGCGCTCGCCGCTACCAGGATCTGCCGGGCGACCACAGAACCGGAACCTTGAGAATGGCAGCGGGGAAAGGCCGGCCAGGATTATCTGGATACTCATGGACGAGCTCTCCTACGACCAGAGCTTCGATCACCGGCAACCCGGTATCATGCTGCCGCACCTGGACCATCTGGCGCAGAACAGCACGGTGTTCAGCGATCTCCAGCCCGCGGGCTACTACACCGAAGAGGTGGTGATTTCGTTACTGCTGGGCCGCACCGTCGCCCGGGTGCGCAGCGATGAGCATGGCATGCCGAGCCTTCGTTTCGCGAAACAGACACAGTGGACCCCGTTCGACGCGGAAGAGTCGATCTTCGGCGATGCGCAGCGGCTGGGCTGGAGCACCGGAATCGCGGGCTGGTACAACCCCTACTGCCGCATCCTGGGCAGTGTGCTGGATTCCTGCTACTGGACCTTCAACAGTCCTTTGCCCGGCGGGTTATCCGGCAGGAAGCAGGCTGCCGCGAATGCGCTGAGCCTTCTGCCGCTCGCAGACCTGGCGCAACGCGTTCTAGAGCCGGGCGAGACGGGCAGTCCGACGAGCAACTTTCATCTGGCCGATTACCGGAATCTGATGGCACGGGCGGGAGCGCTGCTGGGAGACGACCGCATCCGCTTCGTCATGGTGCATTTACCGGTGCCCCACCCTCCGGGGATCTATGACCGGCGGTCCGGAAGCTTCCGCCAGGGCGGCACGTATCTAGACAACCTGGTGCTGGCCGATGCGGCGGTAGGTGAGCTGCTGGCAGAGCTGGACAGGACGCCGTCGGCGGGAAGTACCACGGTGATCGTCTCCTCCGACCACTCGTGGCGGGTGCCGCTGTGGCGTTCGCAGGCGCACTGGACGGCGGAGGAAGAAGCGGCGTCGCGGGGCAGGTTCGATCCTCGGCCGTTGTTAATCATCCATTTCCCGGGGCAGACGGCAAACGACGACATCGCCGAGCCGGTGAACGAACTGCTGCTTCACGGGATGCTCGAGGCCATGCTCCGCGGGCAGATGGATTCCGCGCCCGATCTGAGGAACTGGCTGGCGATGCGCGAAGACGGTGAGCGGAACGGAGACTGAGGCTGACGCGAGGGCCGCGCGAGGCGGGAGCACGATAGAGTGTGGCGCGGCTACTGACTGGGCGGAGTCAACTCATCCAGCAGGACGTGGGCTTTGGTAGCGAGGGTGAAGGCGCCGTCGTTGTCGCCATTGTCCAGGGCCTTCTGGGCCTGCTGCAGAAAGCTGTGAATCTGGATCACGATCTTGGTCTGCTCCGCGGAGAGCGTGCGCTTGAGGTTGTTGATCCCCTCCTGCGTGCTGCGGATGAGGTCGCCCGCGTCATGGTGGGACTGCGCGGTATCCGGCGTGCTGCCGGTGGTGAGCTGGCCGATGGGCGACGCCACAACGTCGGTCTCGGGAATCTTGCTGATGACCTTGGTGGGCGGAGTGGCTGGCGGGGCCGCCGGTGTATCCGTCTCGGTGGCTGGAGGCTCTTCCTTGGCACTGGCCTCGCTCTCGCCCGCAGGTTTGGCGGGTGAGGGTTTGGCATGGTGGACGACCGGGGTAGCGGGTTTCCGGGGCTCGGGGTTGGCGGGCGGCGAGGGCTGGGCTGAGGGAACCTCGGAGCCGGGCAGTTGCGGCAGGCCGGGAGCCTTGCCCCCCATGTCGCTGGTATAGAGAGGCGTCTGACGGAGAGTAGGAGGAGGCGTGAGGGTAACGGCCGCGGGCGGGGGCTTTTTGTGCAGACTGCAGCCGGTAAGCGGCAGCAACACCAGCACTGCGCCTAGTAGCGGGAGCCCGAGTTGCCGGCTTGCAAGAGGGGCCTCGAAAAACCTGTGAAACGCCGTCATAGCCCAGTCCCGTCAGCGGTGAGCGCGGGAGACGAATCCTTTCGATCGGCCGGGTGAGCGCCACGCAATTTCGCTTCCGCGGTGTTCAGCAGAGGAAGTCTCAAAATGAATGTGCTGCCCTTATTTGCAGTTGATTGTACGTCGATGCTGCCGTTATGGAGCTGAATAATGCGATAGGTCATGGCAAGACCGATTCCGCTGCCGTCGCGCTTGGTGGTGAAGTAGAGGTCGAAGATCTTTTCCCGGATGTCGTCGGGGATGCCGCCGCCCTGATCGGCGATCTCAATCACGGCGAGGCGGCCTTCATCATGGACGGTGACGCGCAGTTCGCCGCCTTCGACCATAGACTGGGCACCGTTGAGCACTACGTTGAGGATGGCCTGTTTGAGCAGGTCGGCATCCACCTTTACGGTCAACGGATGCTCCGGCAAGTCGCTGACGACACGGACGTTGTGGGTCTCCAGCTCGGCGGAGGCCAGCATGAGCACGCCGGAGACGATGCGGCGCAGGTCCTGCTCGCGCAGCTGCAACTCGACCGGGCGGGAGAAATCGACCAGCGTCTGCACCACGCGGTCCAGGCGCTGGATCTCACTCTCGATGATGTCGAGGTGCCGGACGGCGCGCGTCTCCGGGCCGGTGAGTTTGTTGCGCAGCAACTCCAGATGCACCACGATGGCATTGATGGGGTTCTTGACCTCATGGCCGACCCCGGAGGTGAGGCGGCCGATGGCGGCAAGGCGGCGGGAGAGTTCGAGCTCGCTCTCGATCTCGCGCACCGATTCCAGGTCATGGAGCGTGAGCAGGGCCCCCAGGCTGGCCCGCCCCTCGGGGGAGTGCTCGTCATGGATGAGGTCGAGTGAGATCTGAAGGCGGCGGCCGGGCTCAGTCTCGACCTCCTCCTGCACCAGGGCCATGCGGGCGTCGAAGGCGTCGCGCACCAGTTTGCCGAGCACGGTGCGGCGGTCGAAGATGGTGTGAATTTCAGCCCCGAAGAGTTCGGAGCGGGGAGTGCCGAGGAAGCGTTCGACGGAGTCGGAGACCAGCACGGCGCGGGCATCTGCGGTAAAGAGCATGATGCCGTCCTGCAGGTTGGTCATGATGGAGTCGAGGTTGTCCTTGAGCGCGGAGAAGACCTCTTCGACATTGCGCATGCGCTTGCCGATGCGCTCGATCTTGTTGGAGACGAGCACGACGGTGTCTTCCGAGGAGCGCTGGGATCGGGACTGGGACTGAGAGGCCAGCGCTTCAGCCTCGACATGCTCCAGGGTATCGAGGCGCAGACTGATCTCGTCCAGCGGATTGAGGGCGAGGTTGGCGAGCAGGGCCGAAACCAGCAGCGAGGTGAGGATGGCCAGTCCGGTCAGGGTGAACGAGGCGGTGATCCAGGGGGCGAAGACGTTGCGGATGAAGGTGGTGCGGATGCCCACGCGGACGGTGAGGAAGGGACGGTAGTTCAGTTCCAGCGGAAGAGTGATGTTGTAGACGCGGGGCCGGCCGAAGACCGCGTGGATGGTGGTGGCGACGCCGCCATTCTTCAGGTGCTCATACTGCTGGCGCGGCGGAAGGGGCTGGCCGGTCTGCGTAGGATCGGTGCTCAGCAGGGCGCGTCCGCTGTTGTCGGCGATGGCGATGTCGTACACGGTGGGGGAGTAGCGGATGACGGAGTTGAGCAGCGCTTCGAGCGCCTCGTCATGCTCTAGGGAGTCGGCTACGGCGGCGCGCAGCGCGACGGGATCGTTGGAATTGATGTTGCGGCCGCGGGTGCCGTTGGCCAGTGCCAGGCGCGTCCCGTAGAGAATCTGGTGCGCCACCATGTCATTCTCGGCGTAGGACTGATCGATACGCTGCTTGAGCAGTTGCTCCAGATAGAGCCAGGAGAGCAGCGTGACCACCAGGAAGACCAGGCCGGTGATGGCAAGTACGAGCTTTGTCTTCAGGCGCATGCGAGATGTTCGATTCTGTCCGCGTTTCTCGGCCATGCACTGCGCCGGCCGGGCATTTGCCTGTGTAGTGTAAGGCAGGAAGAGGGAATCGCCGAAAGTGTTCTTACCGTCACCTCCGCAGATACGTGACGGGCGAATACGGAACTCATGCTGCCCATCGTGTCTATGCAGAGGGCTTGCTTCGGGATGAGGGCCCTGTGAACCAATATTCGACCTTCGCTTTGCTCGGATATGCCGGCCGGATCTCACTCCGGCCGGCATTGTGGCTTCCGGAACCGGCTCATCCGAAGAGTACCTTAACTGACGCGTTCGTCCAGAGCTTCCGTGGCATACGCGGCGCTGCCGTATTCCTTCAGCTTATTGTGCAGCGTCTTCAGGCTGATGCCGAGGATCTCCGCCGCCCGAGTCTTGTTATTGCGCGTGGACTCGAGCGTCTTAAGGATGAGACGGCGCTCGGCTTCGTCCACGGTTGCGCCCACTTCCACCTGCACGGCATTCGCCGGAGCGGCGGCGTCGGGCGCGGTGGGGCGGAGCGGCCGCTCGCCGAAGCCGGGCGGCAGGTGCCGGGCCTCGAGCACCCCTTCGCCACAGAGGATGACGGCGCGCTCGATGGTATTGCGCAGCTCGCGCACATTGCCCGGCCAGTCATAGATCATGAGGCGCGCGAGCATCTCCTTGTCGATGCCGGTGATCGCGCGGCCGTGCTTGTCGTTCATGTCACGGATCATCGCCTCGATGATGGCGGGGATGTCCTCTTTATGCTCCCGCAACGGTGGCATATGCAGGTTGAAGACATTGAGCCGGTAGAAGAGGTCGCCGCGGAGATGCCCGTCCTGGACCGCGGTCTCCGGATCCTGGTTGGTAGCGGCGAGCACGCGCACGTTGATGGGCGTCTCTACCTTGGAACCGAGACGGCGCAGGCGATGGTCTTCGAGCACCCGCAGCAGCTTGGCCTGTGTGCCGATAGGCATCTCGCCGATCTCGTCCAGCAGCAGCGTGCCCTCCTCGGCCAGCTCGAAGCAGCCGGCGCGACGTTCGATGGCGCCGGTGAATGCCCCTTTTTCATGGCCGAAGATCTCGCTCTCGATGAGGGTCTCCGGGATGGCCGCACAGTTGACGGCGATAAAGGGCCGGCTCTTGCGGGGGCTGAGCTCGTGCAGGGTACGGGCCACTACCTCCTTGCCCGTCCCGCTCTCCCCGGTGATGAGCACGGAGACGTTGCTGGGCGCGACCTGTTCCACCATGGAGAAGAGGTCCTGCATCTTCTTCGACATGCCCACCAGGGAGCCGAGAACGCCCTTCTCGCGCAGGCGGGTGCGGGTGACGTCGAGCTCATGCTGGGTTTCGCGCTGCCGGGTGGCGTTGGCCAGGATATTCTTGAGCCGCGTGGGATCGACCGGCTTCTGGATGAAGTCATAGGCGCCGAGCTTCATGGCCTCGACGGCCCGGTCAATGGAGCCCTGGGCGGTAAGCATGATCACCGTCTGCCGGCCGCGCATTTCGGAGAGGCGATTGAGCAGTTCGATGCCATCCATGCGGGGCATCTTCATATCTGTGACGATGATGCCCGGCGACCAGGCCAGCACCTTGTCCACGGCTTCGGCGCCGTCGCGCGCGGTCTCGGTGCGATAACCCCACCCGGACACCAACTCGGCGAGGCCGGTGAGCGCGTGCAGCTCATCCTCAACAATCAGAACCTTTTCTCCTACAGACATGCACGAATACGCTTTCTAGGGGATCAGTGACTTTCTACCACGTCATCGCCTGTTTCGTTACCTCTGAAGCGCACGCTCTGGGGCGGCCGCAGCAGGGTGGGCTCCCATCGAGGGAGCGGGCCCGTTACTCTTACATGACACTATGCTTACCTATGAGATTACTCCTGAAGCGCTCCATAACGCGAAGCCGGAGCAGCGGGCCCCAAATTACTGGACGTGCGAGAGCCGTGGGAGATGCAGGCGGCGCCGTTTGCCGGCGCGGTAGCGATGCCGATGGGCGAGGTACCCTCCCGGGCCTTCGCTGAGTTGGACCCGGAGGAGCCGGTGGTCGTGATCTGACATCACGGGGTGCGCTCCTTGCTTGTAGTAGCGTGGCTGCGGGAGCAGGGATTCGAGCAGGCGCAGTCGCTAGCCGGAGGGATCGACGCCTGGGCGCTGCGGATCGACCCCGGCGTAGGGCGGTATTAGCGGCTTCAGGTTTGATTCGCGGCTGCGAACCTCCCGTCGGCTTAGCTCAGGAGCCATGGGAAACGCCGGGTTTCCCCCGGTTTCGGCTGGTTTTCGCGCCGACATGCCTGCCCGGATTTGTTTCTCGCAATTGCGGTTTCGCCAAACAATGGCTGGGGGAGCTACGTCTGGTAAGTGGGGCCGGGCTTATCCGGCGTGTACGGTCAATTTCAGCCTTGCGGGTCACTCAGGATGTCGAAGTCGCCGTCCGTTACGCTCTTCTTTCGTGGAATCACGCCCTCACTTCTGCAAAATCTGATGGAACAGGCCATACGGGTGGGTCTGGCGGTGGAACGCTGGACCTCCGACTCCGGCAGAGCCACGCTGGACGGGGTAACGGTGCGCTGGCGGTTTAGCGCGTCCATGCGGCAGTTGGAGTTAGAGTGCGTGCGCTGTCCCTTCTGGAGCAATCGGCGGATGGTGGAGAGGAACATCCGCGCCTTTGCGGAGATGCTGCTGCGGCGTACCCGGGGCGACGCGGAAGCGCTCCCAAGCGGACTGACTGCCTAATGGAGCGGCGGTCGATATCTCATCTATTACTTGAACGTTTGAAGGTTCTCCACAGGGAGAAGATCGGCCTTGGGAACGTATACTCGCAGGGCACGAGGAGAGTGTGCCGCTATGTCGAAGAACGACTCCGCTTCCGACGCCGCCCAGACTTTGCGGCAGGCTCAGGCCCAGGGCGCCCCAGCCAGCGCTGCTGTAACCGGGGAGATCCCGCGGGCACCCGGCGCCGGCTCCGCGCAGGCGGCGCTGGCGTATGCCCGGGCGCAGCGGCCGCGGTTCCTTGAGGAGCTGAAGGCGCTGTTGCGCATTCCCAGTGTTTCCACCCTGCCGGAACACGCCGGGGACGTGCGCCGGGCTGCGGAGACGCTGGCGGCGGAGTTGACGCGGATAGGGCTCGAGCACGTGCGGCTGATCGAGACCGCGGGACACCCGCTGGTGTATGCCGACTGGCTGCATGCCGGGGCGAAGCCGACCTGCCTGTGCTACGGGCACTATGACGTGCAGCCGCCGGATCCGCTGGAGGAGTGGGACAATCCGCCCTTCGAGCCGGTGGAGCGGAACGGAAACCTGTATGCCCGCGGCGCCGTGGACGACAAGGGGCAGATGTACATGCACCTGAAGGCGCTGGAGTCGCTCTTTCATGCGAGGTCGCAAGCCGGTTCAGGAAGCCGCTCGGCCGCTGTTCCGGCGCTGCCCATCAATGTGCGGGTCATTCTGGAAGGAGAAGAAGAGGTGGGCGGCGAGGGTATCGCGCGCTTTGTGCGCGAGCATCCGGAGGAGCTGAAGGCCGACTTTGCACTGGTGTCCGACACGGAGATGTTCGCGCCTGAACTGCCGACGCTGTGCGTGGGGCTGCGCGGCATGATCTATACGGAGATCGAGGTGCGCGGGGCCAGGACCGACCTGCACTCTGGAATGTATGGCGGGGCCGCGCCCAATCCGTTTGTGGCACTGGCGCAGATGCTGGCGAAGCTGAAGAGTGTCGAGGGACGCATCCTGATTCCGGGCTTTTATGACGACGTCGAGGCGCCCTCGGCGGACGAGTTGAAGGCGTGGAAGAGCCTGCCTTTCGACGAGGAGCACTATCGCGAGACCGAGGTAGGTTCGAGCGCGCTAACCGGTGAGCCGGGCTACTCGGTGCTGGAGCGTACCTGGAGCCGGCCGACCCTGGACGTGCACGGAATGCCGGGCGGATTTACCGGGGCAGGCGCGAAGACGGTGATTCCGGCGCGCGCGACTGCCAAGGTGTCATTGCGCCTGGTGCCGAACATGACGCCGGAGCGGGCCTTCGCGCAGTACAAGAAGTTCGTGGAGTCGCTCCGGCCCCAGGGGGTCGAAGTCGAGGTACGGCTGATCCACTCCGGCGAGCCGATCGTGGTGAAGACGGACAATTCCTATGTGCGGGCTGCGACCGCGGCGATGCGCTCGGTGTTCGGTAAGGAGACCGTCTTCATTCGCTCGGGCGGCTCGATTCCCATCGTCGGGGACTTTGTGCGGCACCTGAAGATACCGACGGTGATGATGGGGTTCGGACTGCCGGACGATAACCTGCACGCCCCGAACGAGAAGTTCCACATCGCGAATTTCTATCGCGGCATCGAATCGATCATTCTTCTGATGGAATTGCTGGGCCGGTGACGCTGACCGGCGGCAGCGGGCAAGCGGAGGGTTTCGTACTGGCCGGGGGCGGGAGCACGCGCATGGGCCGGGACAAGGCGTCGCTCGAACTGGCCGGGCGGCCGCTGGTGGAGCACATGCTGCGGAAGCTGCGTAGCCTGGACCTGCGCGCGCGGGTGGCAGGAGCGCGGGTGGACCTTACCGAGTTTGCCGAAGTGGCGGCTGACGTCTACCCCGGGTGCGGTCCGCTGGCGGGGATCGAGGCGGCGTTGCGGGCCACGGAAGCGCCGCGCAACCTGTGCGTGGCCGTCGATCTGCCGTTGCTGCCGATGTCCTGGCTGCAGTATCTGCTGGAGCGCGCGGAACTGACCGGAGCGGCGGCTACAATCCCGTATGCGGCAGGACGGCCGCAGCCCTTGTGTGCGGTGTATCACCGCGACCTTCTGCCCTTCCTCTCAGCGGCGCTGGCGGGGGGCGACTATAAGGTGCTGCGAGTGATCGAGGCGGCGGCCCTGGCGCTCAATGGCGAATGGGCCATCGATCGCTTCGATTGCGAGCGAATCTGGCCGGGGCTGCGCGGTGACGAGCCGCTGGGAACGATCGGGGATGCATTCTTGAACTGCAATACTCCGGCGGACCTGGAACTGGCGGCCTTTCGCCTGGAGCGTACAGCGAACGGGGGATGGTCGAGGGACGCGACGCATCCGAGTATGCCATGAGCATGGACGACGAGAAGACGCTAGGCAACGCGGGCAACAACGGGGGCCGGAGCGGCGGCGCCGAGGAAGGGCGGGAGGTTCCGCTGCCCGAGTTCGACGACGCACAGCCGCTCGAGATACCCAAGGAGATCGTCCGGGAAGACCTGCGCGAGGCACAACTGCAGGCGCGGCGTGACGAAGACCATCACACGCCCCGCCAGCCTTACATTGTGTTCGACCACGTTTTCAAGTCATTTGGCGATCTCAAGGTGCTGGAAGATGTCAGCTTTGAGGTGCTGACCGGGGAGACGCTGTGCATTCTCGGCCGCTCGGGGACGGGCAAGTCGGTCACGCTGCAGTGCATCATGGGCTTTTTGAAGCCGGACAGGGGCCGCATTCTGGTCGCGGGCGAAGACATCACCCGGATGACGGAAGATCAACTGGAGATCGTGCGGAAGAAGGTCACGATGGTTTTCCAGAGCGGCGCGCTCTTCGATTCCTTAAGCGTGGGTGAGAATGTGGCGTTTCCGCTACGCGAACGCCGGGAGCTGAACGACGAGCAGATCCAGAAGATCGTGGACGGATTGCTGGAGATGGTGGGCGTGGCCGGGATGGCGCACTTGCTGCCTTCCGATCTATCCACGGGGATGAAACGTTCGGTGGCCATTGCGCGGGCACTGGCGGCGCAACCGGAGGCCATCCTCTACGATGAGCCGACGACCATGGTCGATCCGCTGATCGGCAAGCTGCTGGGCGATCTGATCCACAAGCTGAAGAGCCAGTTGCTGCTGACCAGCGTAGTGGTGACGCACGACATGCGGTTTGCGGAGCGGCTGGCCGATCACATCATGTTCCTTCACCAGGGCAAGGTGCATTTCTTCGGGACACCGGAGGAGATGAAGACCTGCGATGACGAGATCGTGCGGCAATTTCTTGAGTTGGACGCGCTGGTTCTTCCGGCGGTGTGAGAACGGGGACTGAGGAGAGAGCAAGTGGGCCGGGGCTACACGCGGGAGACCTCCGTGGAAACGAAGATTCAGTCTTTTCCGGGGAGTGACTTTGTAGTAGGAGGGGTCGCATACAAGTAACCAATGGCGCAGCCGAAGGTTTCCTGGCAAAGCAGTTTCCGATGCTAGACTGTGGTCACTGCGGCATCCGAAAAGGTTAGACAAAAAGGGTATTTCCCGTCACAATTTGTTGCTCACATGTTGCGATGATCGCGATTGCAGCCGGAGTCAGCAGAGAAGGGAATGGGGAAGAGACGATTGCGGTGCGGGCCACGAGTTCATGGGCAGGTTTTCCGATTGAAGTCTCTCCGGGCGCGATCGAGTGCCTGCGATTGATTTTAATTTTCGCCGATCGAGTTGAACAAACGGACCGAGAAAAGACGCGAGCAACGAGACAGTCCCAGAAGGGATTGCGGCGGATCCATTGATCGATCACACGAGGCAAACGATCAAGCAACCGTGATCGCCTAGATCTCGAACTGTGGAGCAGAGGACAGTGAAACGCGCATGAGCACTCCAGAATTTGTTCGCAGTGTACCGGCTGTACCGCCGAGGGCAGAATCGGCGGCGGGGGGGCGCCAACTTCTATCCCGCAGCGTGCGGGCGCGCGTTAACGCACGATCGTTCCGGGTCTGGTTCTTATGGGGACTCGCCGACGTCATCACCGTACTGGTGGCCGTTGCCATCGCGATCCGTGTGTATCTGGGCGAGTTCCTCGGCGCCCGTGCGATCTTGAAGACGCAGCAGATGTTCACCTACAGCCGCGCGCTCTCCGTCTTCTACCTGATCTGGTTTATCGTGGCCCTGATTCTGGTGAGCCGGCGTATGCATCTCTACGCGCCCATCCAGATGCGCAATACGCTGCACGACCAACGCATGACGGTGCAGGCCTGCTTTACCGCGGGGCTGCTGCTATCCGGCGCATTGTATTTTGCGCGCGGCCAGGTGGTTTCGCGCGGTGTAGTGCTGTTGACGCTGGGCTTGACGACGCTGCTGTTATGCATTCGCCGGCTGATCTGGCGGCGGGTGGTGTACCGGCGTTACGACCGTGGCATCGAGACTCGCAACATCCTGGTGGTGGGCACGGGTCGGGTAGGGCAGGCGCTACGGCAGCACATTGAGAGCATTCGCCATCTGGGCTATACCTTCAAAGGCTTCGTGCAGATCCCGGGGTACGATGCGGAGCCGCACGCGGGCGCCGAGGTGCTTGGCGATATCCACCAGGTGCTGGAGTTGGCACGGAAGCATTTCGTCGACGAGATATTTCTGTCGACGCCCTGCGAGCGCGGGCTGGTGAAGCGCATCGTGGAGCAGGCGCGGGAAGCGGGCGTCGATATCCGCGTGGTGCCGGACCTCTATGACGGGCTGGCGTGGAACAGCCCGGTGGAGTATATCGGCCAATTCCCGACGATTCCTCTGCACCGGGGCGAGGTCCCGGTGATCGGGCAGATGATGAAGCGGGTGCTCGATGTGACGCTGGCGAGCATTGCGCTGGTGCTTCTGTCGCCGCTGCTGCTGGCCATTGGCATCGCCGTGGCCATGGACTCGCCGGGTCCCATCTTTTACAGCTCAGAGCGGATTGGCAAAAAGGGGAGGGTCTTCCGCTGCCTCAAGTTCCGCACCATGGTGAACGACGCAGAGAAGCGGCGGGCCGAGATCCTGCACATGAACGAGCGGGACTCTGTCCTGTTCAAGATCACCAACGATCCGCGGATTACACGCGCGGGCCGGGTGCTGCGCAAGTATTCGCTGGATGAGTTGCCGCAGTTCGTCAACGTGCTGCGCGGCGACATGAGCCTGGTGGGTCCGCGTCCGCCCATCGCGAGCGAGGTGAAGCGGTACGAGCTGAACCATCTGCGGCGGCTCGACGTCACCCCGGGAATCACCGGCCTGTGGCAGGTGCAGGCGCGCCAGGATCCATCGTTCGACAGCTATATCTCGCTCGATACGGCGTATATCGAGAACTGGAGCCTGTGGCTGGATATCAAGATTCTTGTGCGGACGGTCGCGGTCGTGGTCGGGGGAACGGGTTCTTAGACGGTCTGCCCGACACCGTTCACGGCACGATGAGGGCGCGTATCAGGAGACGTGCTGCGAAGGAGCGACTGTATGCAGAACAATCCTCAGGCCCGCGTCTCAATTGTTGCGTACAAGGCCAAGCCGGGTAAAGAAGCAGAGCTGATCTCGCTGGTCGAGGAACATGTTCCGTATCTGCGGAGTATCGGTCTCGCGACAGCGCGCGAGCAGATCGTCGCGACCTCAAGCGACGGCACGGTTCTCGAGATCTTCGAGTGGGCCGAAGGCGGCCTTGAGCGAGCGCACGCCCACGCCGGAGTAGGGCAATTGTGGACCCGCTTCGCAACGGCATGCGACTTCGTTCCGCTCAATACACTTGTAGAAACGGCGATGATGTTCGCCAACTTCGTTCCGGTGCATTGACGAGGTAAGGGCCTGCATCTTGCTGATCAGCGATGGCGAACGGCGTTCGGTACTTTCCAGTTTTAAGCGCTGGCGGTCACCCAAGAGAATTGGTCATCTCTGGCTCCGAGGCTTTTTCGGCAGACAGACGCTCTACAGAGCGCGTTACCTTGCCCAGGTGACGGAAGGCTGCTACCGATAGCCAGGTGAAGAGAACCGCCTGCGCCAAGTGAATCCAGAACCAAAGATCAGGCCCATGCTGCCGTACCAACGTGCGGGTTGTCTCGTGCGGCCACACGAGGAGGAAGAACGTCAGGTCTCCCAGAACATGGACCAAGATGCCGGGGAGGATGGACTGATTGAAGTAAGCGATGGCGCCGAAGACAACGCCGGCCAGGAAATACACCAATAGCTTGGGCCACTGAAGGCCCTGGTTTACGTGCACGAGCGCAAAGACCACGGATGATATGGCGATGGCGCGCGACGGGCGGACCTGCTGTTCGAGTACAGATTGGAAGTAGCCGCGGACGGCGGTCTCTTCCGTGAGGGGCGAGACCAGCGAGCCCATGACAATGACGGCCGCAGCAAGGAATCTGTGAGTGGGGAAGTTGGGCAGGAAGCGGTTGGCGGGCATTCTGACCAACTGGGAGAGGATGATCCAGTAACCCGCGAGGGCGACGATCGCGGACACGCCTGCCGAGAGAGACGAGCGCACCGCCTGCTTCGATACCGGACGGGCGCGCAGAAGCTGTTTTCTCGTTGCTGAGGTACTGTGCGGCGGTCCCTTGCCATCGAGATATCGCCATATCAGCCATAACACCATGGCCATGATGGGTGCGCACCAGGGAGCGGCCGGGGTGGTCCTCACGTTGATGAGAACCAGCGCCGCCCAGATCACTCCGACCGACCCGATGATGACGGGCGCGACTAAGCCGAAGCCCAGCATTCTCCATATCTTCATCTTTCGAGCGGCCATGGTATGAACGCCTCCTTCGTCAGCGAACAATCGCCGACAACAATGGCAGACGTGAGGGCAGATTAGGCAGCAGTCGAATGACTGTCGTTGAGCAAAGCGTGAGTTCGTGGTGGGGAAAAGGTGGGAACCCTTACCGGCGTGGCAGGCCGAGACGGTGCACAAATTCCAGGTAGCGAGGGTCGGCGCGCAGGCGGTCAAACAGGGGCGAGACCGGCACGGAGAGCAGGTACGGATGCTCCTCCCGGTAGATCAAGTCCAGCAACCTGAAGCAGCGATCGTTCTCCCCCAGGAGAGCGTAGAGCGGCAGCAGGTCTATGGCTTTGTGGCCCAGGGCTGCCTGGCTCTCCAATAACTCTACCCACAGGCGGAAGACGGCCACCATCGCGCCGCGCTGAAAGGCGTCTGCTGCTTGCTGTAGCAGGTGTGAGGCCACACCCAGCGACTGCAACCCGGCGCGGAAGGCCTCGAATGCCTGTTGCTCTCTGCCGCACAGATAGTGGAGCCAGACCAATCCCAGTTGCACGTCAGGTGCGTGGCCGGGAGCCTCGAGCAGCCGGTGCGCCTCGGCAAGGCTCTCATCGTAGAGCCGCGCCATGAAGAGGATATCCAGGAGATCGCGGCGAAGCGCAAGAGAGAGTGGATCGTCCTCGAGCGCCTGCCGTATTTCGATCAGCGCTTCGTTGTGGCGTGCGTGGCAGGAGAGGAACCTGGCGTACCAGCGGTGGGAGGCTGAACTCGCGGGCTCGAGCGCAATGGCATGACGAAACTCCTGTTCAGCAGACGCCATGTCATGATCGTGGAGAACGCGCACCACGCCCAAGGCGAGATGCGCTGCGGCCAGCCTGGGGTTAAGCTCAAGGGCGCGTGAGGCCAAGTTGCCGGCGCGGGCCAGCAATTCGGCGCCTGATCCGGAACCAAGCGTCAGGAGCAGAATGAGAGTATGGGCGAGGGAGGCCATGGCCTGTGCATGCCGGGGATCGGCTTCTGTGGCGCGTTCAAGATACAAACGGGCCTGCTTGAGCGTGGCTGCGTTCGGCTGTTCGGAGAGAAGGGAGTGGCCTTTTCGGTATAACTCTTCGACTTGATTGATGGCTTCTGCTCTCGTCTCACTCAGATGTGCCGGTTGTACCAGCATGCGATAGCCACGTTTGGGAAGTGTCTCAATCAAACGAGGCTTTCGCGGGCTGTCGCCGAGCGCTTTGCGAAGCTGATAGAAGCATCCTTTGACTGCATCGTCGCTGACGAAGCGATTTTGCCAGATAGCATCGAGCAGATCCTGCTTGGAGACGACCTGACCGGCGCGCGAGCAGAGATAGACCAGCAACTCCATCAGGAGCGGCTCCAGGCGCGTGGCACCGCCGGTCGTCGAGGTGACAGAGCCGTCCTCCGGCCGCACTGTCCATTCGCCCAACCTGAAGCCGGCCAATAGTCCCTTACGCTCAAGCATATTTATGAGGAAGTGATGGTACACCGGGGACGTCGATGGCGGCGAGTGACGATGCTCAGGGTGAGCAGCGCAGGCGGAGAGCAGGACGCTTCCACCTGCGTTCTTCAAGGCACGGCCGTCATTCAATCCTCAGCGCGCGTGACGGCTCGATGCGTGACGCGCGGATGGCGGGCACCACACACGCGATGATCGCGGTGAGCAGGAGACCGACGACCATCACGGCGAACACTGCCGGATCAAGCGGCCGCGTTCCATAGAGGATGGAGCGGATGAGCATGCCGGCAGCGGCGCCGCCGAGGATGCCAAGCCCCAATCCGATGAACACCGGCTGCAATCCATCCAGCAGAACCAGGCGCAGGACCTGAGCGCGTTGCGCCCCCAGCGCGATGCGGATACCGATCTCCTTAACGCGCTGCATCACCAGATAGGACAGCACGCCGTAGAGACCGACCGCGGCCAGCAGCAGCGAGAGGACGGCGAAGGCCAGCACCAGCGTGGCGCTGAAGCTCTGGCCGGCAGTCGATCTCCCCAGGATTTGCTGCATGGTGAGCACGTCATAGACGGGCAGCGCGGGATCGAGCGCGGCAACCTGCTTCTGGACGGGCAGCGAGAGAGCCAGCGGATCCCCGGCGGTGCGGACTACCAGCGTCGCCGAGCCAGTCTGCATGGGAATGCCGGAGAGGATGGGGAAGTACATGGTCGCCTTGGGCGGTCGGGTTACGTCATAGAGCGTGTCGCCAACCACCCCGACGATCTCGTAGGACTCGGGTGTGCTCCCCGGACCGTGCGCCCAGGCGACGTTAATGTGCTTCCCGAGCGGGTTGTCATTGGGAAAAAACTCGTCGGCAAATTTCTTACTGATGATGGTGTAGGACGTACGATCCAGCCGCTCCTGGTCGGTGAAGAAGCGTCCGCGCAGCAGGGGGATCTGCATGGCGCTGAAGTATTCCGGATCGATGGTGCGGTACATGGCGTCGTATTGCAGTTGAAAGCTGGCTGCCGGACGCTCCGGAACGGTGAAGACGTCATCACCCTCGTAGCCGCCGCCGGGAGGGGTGGACACCAGTGCGGCAGCCTGCACACCGGGTAGATGACGTACCCGCTGCAGCAGAGATTCATGGAAGGCGATGATCTGTTCGGCTTTGTCGTACTGCTTTTCCGGCAGGCCGTATTTTATCGTCAGTACGTGGTCGGTGCTGCAGCCAAGGTCAGACGAGCGCAGATGGAGGAAGCTCTTGAACAAGAGGCCGGCGGCTACCAGAAGAATGACGGTCAGCGCAATCTCGGCGGTGAGCAGCGTCTTGCGCAACCCCGCGCGTGAGACGCCGCCGCTCACCGAACGGGATGCATCCTGCAGCGCGGTGAAGACCCCCTTCCCGGTAGAGGAGATTGCGGGCAGGAGGCCGGCGAGCAACGCGGTGAGGAATACCAGGCCGATGGCAACGGCGAACACAATCCCGTCCACATGAATGGCTTCCGCGCGTGGCAGGTCCCGCCAATGGCCGGCTAGCCAGCGCGTGGCTGCGAGTGAGAGCAGCAGGCCGAGCGTTCCCCCCGCGAGGCAGATGAGCAGGCTCTCGGTCATCTGCTCGCGAATCAGGGTCAGACGGCTGCCGCCGAGCGCGCCGCGGATGGCTACCTCCTTACGGCGTGCCGCACCCCGCGCGACGAGCAGATTCGAGACGTTGAGGCAGGCGATGAGCAACATGCAGCCTACCGCGCAGAGCAGAACGATGAGCGGCGTCTTCACGTCCTGAACCACGTCATCGATCATGGGCCGTGAGACGGCGTCTTCCGCTACCGGCTTGGACAGGTTCTGCATATGGATCCGGTACTGCAGCGCACTGACCTCCTTTGTAGCGGTGGCGGCGCTCACGCCGGGCTTCTGGCGGGCGACGACCAGGCTTTGGTGATTGTCGTGCTGCTCCATCTGACCGGGCTCGAAGGTAGCGGCATAGGGCACCCATAGCTGGGTTTCGGAGTCCGGATAACTGAACCAGCGGGGCAGCACGCCGACCACAACGTAAGGCCGGGTGTCGAGCCGTATCTGCTGTCCCAGGATGGAGGGATCGCCGTGGAAGCGGCGCTGGAACAGGCTCCAGGTAAGCACCACGACGGCGTCGCCTCCGGGGCGATCTTCGCCGGCTGTGAAGAAGCGGCCGAGCGCGGGCTGGACCCCGAGCACGGAGAGCAGGTTCCAGGAGCCACCCGCGGCCTGTACCACTTCCGGCAGTTCCTCATGTTCTCCGGTGAGGTTGAATCCATAGCTGCGCCAAGCGGCCATATCCTGAAAGCCGTGCGTCTGCTGCCGCCAATCGCGGAAGTCCGCGGGTGCGACGACGTTGTAGCCGTCGCTGCCGGCGGGCGTCTGGCGCCAGTGCTCGTATACCATCACCAGCTTTTCCGGGTGGGCAAAAGGCAGCGGCCGGAGCAGGACGCCGCGCACGATGGTGAACAGCGACACGGTGGCGCCGATGCCCAAGGCCATCACCAGGATAGCCATGATGGCGAACCCCGGCGCCCGCGCGAGAGTTCGGGCGCCATAGCGCACATCGCGCGAAAGCTTCTCCAGCCCGCTCCAGCTCCAGCTGGCGCGTGCCTCCTCGCGCACCAAGGTTGGGTTGCCGAAGGCGCGTAGGGCGGCGGCGCGCGCCTGTTCCGGGCTCATGCCGGCGGCGACATTCTCGGCGACTTGCTGGTCGAGATGAAACTCGAGCTCTTCGTTCAGGTGGGCGGTCGCGCTCTTGCGATGCAACAGCGTCAACACAGCCATGCGGATTCGTTCTATCCAGCGCATATGCGCCCTCCTGCTACAGGCTTTCGATTACGAGGTTGATGGCGGACGAGAGGCGGCTCCAGCTTTCCTTCTCTTTTTCCAATTGCGCGCGTCCCGCAGCGGTCAGCGCATAGAACTTCGCCTGGCGGCCAGTCTCGCTTTCGTTCCATTGCGCGTGGATCCAGCCCTGCTGCTCCAGGCGGTGGAGCGCGGGGTAGAGCGAACCCTGCTGCACCTGCAGCACTTCATTGGTGATCTGTTGAATGCGCTTGGCGATGGCCCAGCCGTGCTTGGGTTCGAGTGAGACGGTTTTCAGGATGAGCAGGTCGAGGGTGCCCTGCACCAGATCGTTTGGCTTCCCCATACCATGACTATCTACACCTGGGTGTTGTAGATAGTCAAGGCGTCGGAGGTCTGCCTTCGCGCGTACGAGGGACGACCCACCCCAGCTTCGCTGGAATGGGGCACCCGGCGCTAAGGCGAGGTGGAGAACTGCGATCGGAGGGGGTTCTTTCGCACGCTCAGTTGCGTTCGGCGATGGAGTTGTGAGACGGCGTCAGGGTGCGCGGGTCAGGTCTCGCTTGTGCAGCCAGGTGACAGCGGCGAAGGCTCCGAGCCACGAACCGCCGGCAGCGAAGACCACGTACACCGGATTGCCCGTATAGCTGATGACCGCGAAGGCAGAGAGCAGGTACCAGATGCTGCTCCAGCTTGCCGCGACGCTCCTGCGGCGCGCGGTTACGGCGGCGTTGAAGAGCACATAAACGGCGTCGGTGACGGCGGTGGAGGCCATCACGCCGATGGCGATGAGGGGGTTCGGTGGATGGAGGATCACTGGGTGCTCCCGTCAGGGAAGATTAGCGGATGAGCGGTGGGATTGCAGATCGGCTGCGTTGTTCGGCGTGTCTCTGTGGTGCAGATCCACAGCAGGACGCGCTGATCGTCTCCCACCCTTCGCTGGCCCTCAGGATGGGGCACCGGGAGATCGGCTCCGTTCCTAGCGGCGATTTGCATCTGCTCGAAGCGTCCGCCCGTGCACCTAGTGGCTGGACCAGGTCTTGTCGCTGGAGTTGCACTGCTTCTCGATAACGCAGTCTGGGCAGCGGGGCTTGCGCGCGATGCAGACCTGGCGGCCGTGCAGGATGAGTTCGTGGCTGAAGTCGATCCAATGGTCTTCAGGGATGATCTGGATCAGGTCCTGCTCGACCTTCTTGGGATCGGTGTTGAGGGTGAGCTGGAGCCGGCGGGAGAGGCGCAGCACATGCGTGTCGACGACGATGCCGACGGCGATGCCGTAGGCCACGCCGAGCACCACATTGGCGGTCTTGCGGGCGACGCCGGGCAGTGTGAGCAGCTCCTCCATGGTGCGGGGCACCTGGCCGCCGTACTCGCTGACCAGGCGCTTAGCCGCGCCGGAGATGGATTTCGTCTTGTTGCGAAAGAAGCCGGTGGGGCGGATGATCTCCTCGATCACCGGTAGCGAGGCCTGAGCCATGGCTTGCGGGGTGGGGAACTCACGGAAGAGTATCGGCGTGACCAGGTTCACGCGCGCGTCGGTGCACTGCGCGGAGAGGATGGTGGCAACGGTGAGCTCCCAGGCGCTGGTGTGGTGGAGCGCGCAGGTGGCGCCGGGGTAGGCGGCGCTGAGGCCGGCTAGGATAGCGCGAATGCGCTCGGGCCGGGCATCGACGCCGGGCTTCTTTCGGGTCGCGGTGACTTTCGCTTTTGTGGCTCTCTTCTTAGCGACAGCCTTCTTCGCAGATGGACGGGGCGGCAGTTTCTTTGCCGGTGGCATGTGTTCGAAGGTAAAGGGAGATGCGGTGATGCGCAACGGGTGCCTGCTTGCACAGCAAGGAGTCAGGTCCCAGCCGGGAAGTTGGTTGCGCGACCCTAACACACGGGCGGCACAGCAGAAAGAGCGGGGACCGGCGCCAACTGCAGGTACCGGTCCCTCGGCTTCGTTCAACGGGTTCTGATGACGGCGCGTATTCGACGCCTGCTAATTGTCACTTGCTTTCATTCAGCAAGAGCCCGAGGTACGGGTGCGTTGTGCCCTGCGGCAAACCTACATCAAAGAACAGGTCAGGGCGGCCGCCCTTAGTCAACGGAGCAGCCAGGACATCATAAAGGTCGGCGTATCCGGTGAAACTTACCGGCAGAGCGAACTTCCCTCCACCTTCACCGGCCAGCACATGCACGGATGAGTTTGGCGACTCAAATGTCTCCACAATATCCAGCTTGCCATCGCCGTTCAGGTCGCTTAGCACCAGCCCCGTGGGTACCGAGGGCACGGTGGTTGCGGAATACCAGTAGAAGCCGCCCGCCTGCTTTGCCAGCAGGGTGGCGATCCGAGGCGCGGCGCCGGGGGCGTTCCTGGCTGCCAGCCCCACCACCAGATCGGTCTTGCCGTCATGGTTCAGGTCGGCGGCCGCCAGCGAAAACGCACCACTGTCGAAGACGTAGGAAGGCCCGGTACGGAAGGTGCCGTTTCCATTGCCGCTCATTACCTGGATCTCGCCATTGCCTGCAGGACCGGACACAACGGAGTAGGCCAGATCAAGGCGGCCATCGCCATTGAAGTCCCCTGCAACGAGTGGTATGTCCTCATCGGCCATGGGAAGGTTGATGGTTTGAGATTGCGTGAAGCTGCCGTTGCCATGGTTCAGAAAGATCGAAAGTGTGTAGATGTCGTTCGCAGCCTGATCATTGACCGTAAGCGCGGCAATATCCACCTTTCCATCATGGTTGAAGTCGCCCAGTACCAGGCTGGCATACCCGCCCGGCGGCAGTGCCAAACTATCGCTCAGCGTGAAATTCCCGTGGCCGTTCCCCCGATAGATGTTCAGCGCCCCGGGGTAGAGCTCAGGGTCGCCTCCGTACGCTGTAATGATGTCCCCATAGCCGTCATTGTTCACATCTCCGACGACAATTGTGTCGGGGGGCTGATCCGCCGGCAGCGTGAAAGTGCTGCCGGTAAAGTCTCCTTTGCCATCTCCAGTGAGAAGAAACCAATCGCCGCCCGCTAGGACAATGAGGTCGGTTTTGCCGTCTCCGTTCATGTCAGCGGCCGCGATGAGATCGCCGTTGGTGGCACTACTGAAGGCGCCGAGCGGAATCTGATGAGGCGCCGAGAACGCAATGGTTTGTGAGTAAAGGCAGGTAGTGGTGAGCAGCGGGAGCGCTGCAAGTAAAGAGAGACGACAAGGCTGAATGTACATACAACTCCTCCTGCGATTCGACCAAATGGAATCCAACAGGGGAGGAGCTGTTCGGCTGGAAGGGCATCCGATCAGCATCGCGTGCGAAGTATACGCCGAAATGCAGGATGCGGGATGTACAGCCGGTCCAGCACACGCAGATGCTTCAACTGTTGCTCAGGATGACAGCGTCAGCGAAACAACCCCACCCCAGCTTCGCTGGAATGGGGCACCCGCAGTGCGGCGAATTCTCATGCTGCGCTACGTGGAACGGGGCATCCGCAGTGCGGCGAATTCTCGCGCTGCGCTATGTGGACGGGGCATCCGGATATTTGCTTAGCTGCCGATCTTGTCCAGGTGGCGGAAGCCGCTGGTGCCGACGAAGAGCAGGACGAAGATGGTGCCGTTATAGAGGGCGTGGACGAAGGCGCTCGCGGCCAGGGACTGGGTGCGCAGCCGCACTAAGCAGAGCACAATGCTGACGCAGAAGAGGACGAGGAGCGGCATCCATGCGTGGGCTAACTGATCGGCGTGGAGCAGCGCGAAGGCGATGCTGGTGAGCACGGTGGCAAAGACGATGGCGGGCGCACTCCAGGGTGGATCGCCGCCTGCTTCAGAGGGCCCGGGCAGTGGGGCTGGCGATAGCGCGCGATAGCGGACGCGGGCCAGGTACTCCCAGGCGTTGGCGAGCGAGGGCAGCAGGAAGCCCCGAAACGCCATCTCCTCAAAGGCCGGGGCTACCGTGACGCCGAAGATGGCGATGAGCCACACGCCCAGGGGGTTCTGGAAGAACTTGTCGATGGGCAGGCTCTTCGGCATGGGTAGATAGTTCGACAGCAACTGGATCACGATGCTGAGCACGATGCCGGTGACGGCGAGCCGCCCCCAGCGACGACGCACCGCGGCGGCGTTCCAGTGAATAGCGGAGAAGAAGGGGCGCCGCCAGATGAGCGGGAAGATGAAGTACGCCAGCAGCGCGGCGATCGCGTACATGACCACTTCCAGAGGAATGACGATGCGCGGATCGCTTTGCAACTGTGCCAAGGACTGGTGGCTCTCCCAGGGCAGGCGCCGCAGGAAGCCGCTCAGCACCAGTCCGGTGAGCATCAGCGAAAAGATGACCATGCCGAGGAAGAGCAGCGTGTGGCCGAAGTTGGGGATCACGCAGCAGGAGCGTGCGGGCGGTGGAAGGCGCTCGGCGTCAGGAGAAACGGGAGGCGTAGTAGCCGGGAACGCGGCGGCGGGCGGCAGAAGTTCCGGGTCAGTTGGCATGAGGCATGCGGTCTATTGGACTGTAACAGACTGCCGTTTGCGTGGCTTGGGACCGTTGTGGCCGTTCGGCGATGACAGCACGGGCGAGAGCGGGGCGGCGGCCGGATAGTGGCGGCGAAGAAATTCGGCGGTATAGGAGCCGGGGCTGGCGGCGACCTGGGCCGGCGTGCCCTGGGCGACGATGCGGCCACCGTCCTCACCGCCTTCCGGGCCAAGGTCGAGGATCCAGTCGGCGTTGCGGACGACGTCCAGGTTGTGTTCGATGATGATGACGGTGTTGCCGAGATCGGTGAGCCGGTGGAGCACCTCGAGCAGCTTGCGCACGTCGTCGAAATGCAGGCCGGTGGTGGGCTCGTCGAGCAGGTAGAGGGTCTTGCCGGTCTGCCGCTTGGAGAGTTCGCGCGCCAGCTTCATGCGCTGCGCTTCGCCGCCGGAGAGGGTAGTGGCGGCCTGGCCAAGATGAATGTAGCCGAGGCCGACGTCGACCAGGGTTTGCAGCTTCTGCCGCACCTGCGGAATGTCTGCGAGGACGGGCAAAGCATCTTCGATGGAAAGGTCGAGGATGTCGGCGATGGAGTGGCCGTTGAAGCGGACGGACAGCGTCTCCTGATTGTAACGGCGACCGTTACAAACATCGCAGAGGACGTACACGTCGGGAAGGAAGTTCATCTCGATGCGGCGCTGACCCTCGCCTTGGCAGGCCTCGCAGCGGCCCCCGGAGACGTTGAAGGAGAAACGGCCCGGCTTATAGCCACGCTCGCGCGCCTCCGGAAGCATCGCGAAGAGGTCGCGGATAGCAGTGAAGACGCCGGTGTAGGTGGCCGGGTTCGAACGGGGCGTGCGGCCGATGGGCGACTGGTCAATACGCACCGCCTTGTCGATCTGCTGGATGCCCTGGATGGACGTGTGGAGGCCGGGGGCTTCGCGCGAATCGTAGAGTTCGCGGGCGAGCGCACGGTAGAGGATGTCATTCACGAGCGTGCTTTTGCCCGAGCCGGAGACACCGGTGACGACGGTCATGACGTTGAGGGGAAAGCGCACGGTCAGGTTCTGCAGGTTGTGGCTTTGCGCACCTTCGACGGTGATCCAGTTGTTGCCGATAGGGCGCGGCTCGGAGCGGTGGAAGATGGACGTGGCGCCGGAGAGATAGCGGCCGGTGAGCGAGCCGGAGGCCGCCATGATCTCGGCCGGCGTACCCTCGGCGACGACATGGCCGCCCAGCTTACCCGCGCCGGGGCCAAGATCCAGCACGTAATCGGCGGCGCGAATGGTGTCTTCGTCATGCTCGACGACCAGCACTGTGTTGCCGAGATCGCGCAGCGATTCGAGGGCGGCGAGCAGGCGCATGTTGTCGCGCTGATGCAGACCGATCGAGGGCTCGTCCAGCACATAGAGGACGCCGCGCAGGCGTGAACCGATCTGCGTGGCGAGCCGGATGCGCTGGCCCTCTCCACCGGAAAGGGTAGCGGCGTTGCGATCGAGCGACAGGTAGTTGAGGCCGACGGCGTTCAGAAAGTCCAACCGCTCGACGATCTCGCGGCGCAGGCGCTCGGCGATGAGAGCATCGCGGGGGGAGAAGCGAAGGTTGCGGGCAGCATCCAGGGCGCGGCGCAAGGGAAGGCCGGTGAAGTCGGCAATGGAGAGCGCGCCGACCTTGACGCTGAGCGATGCGGGGCGCAGGCGTTTGCCATTGCACACCGGGCAGACGGCGGCGGACATGTAGTTCAGCAGCCACTCGCGGTAGCTGTCGGACTTCGACTCCTCGAGCGAGTCGCGGAGGAAGCCGAAGACGCCATGGAAGCCGGTACGCGGCGCCTCGTTGGGTGGCGGCCCGACAAGCAGCAGCTTCTGCTGCTTCTCCGTGAGCTGATCGAAGGGCTTGCTGACGGGGATCTTGTACCTGGTCGCCGCCAGCTTCACAAGGCGAGCAAGGTACTGCGATCCGGAGCTCGGGCCGAGTGCGCCTTCGAGCAACGGCTTGGACCAGTCGATGACCACCTTGGCCGGATCGAAGTCGTAGATGCTGCCCAGGCCATGACACTCCGGACATGCGCCATAAGTGCTATTGAAGGAGAAGCTGCGAGGCTCCAACTTAGGGACATCGAGTCCGCAGTCGGGACAGGCCATGGAAGAGGAGTAAAGCTGCTCGTCTCCATCGCTTGCGCCGATCACGACCAGACCGTTGGCCATCTGCAGCGCCTTTGCCACTGAGCCTTCGACGCGCTTTTCGACGCCAGGCTTGAGCACGACGCGATCGATGATGGCTTCAATGGTGTGGTTCTTGCGTTTCTCGAGCAGGACGGGTTCGGAGAGGTCGCGGATTTCGCCATCGACACGAGCGCGGAAGCCCTGCTGATCGAGGGAGTCGAGGAGGTCTTTGAACTCGCCCTTGCGGCCGCGGACGACCGGGGCATAGATGGTGATGCGCTCGGCGGCAGAGAGGGCGAGCACACGCTCGACGATCTGCTCCGGCGACTGGCGGGAGATGGGTTTGCCGCAGTTGGGGCAGTGGGGAACGCCGACCGAGGCGTAGAGCAGGCGGAGGTAATCGTAGATCTCGGTGATGGTGCCCACGGTGGAGCGAGGGCTGCGGCTGGTGGTCTTCTGCTCGATGGAGATGGCAGGGCTGAGCCCCTCGATGGAGTCGACGTCCGGGCGCTCGATCTGATCCAGAAACTGCCGCGCGTAGGCGGAGAGAGTTTCGACGTAGCGCCGCTGACCTTCGGCGTAGATGGTATCGAAGGCCAGGGAGGATTTGCCGGAGCCGGAGAGACCGGTGACGACGGTGAGGGCGTTGCGGGGAATCTGGACGCTGATGTCCTGCAGGTTGTGCTGACGAGCGCCCCGGACGGTGATGTGAGTAATGGCCATGAAGTCAGAAAGAAGTGCGGTAAAGCATTAGGCGTACACGGGTTGCGCGCAAAGGTTGCCTGCCAAGGGCACCACCGGGCAGCACCGAAGTCATATGAGAGGACAAGAAATTGTGAGGAGAACCGCTCCTCTCGGTATCTTATTGAGCAACACAAACCGGGGTCAACGACGCGTGCGACTCTGCGAGAATGACATCCAAACCAGCGATGTAGAAGAGATGGAACCCGCACGAATCGCTAATGATCGAGCGGCAGCCATCCGATAACCGTAATAGCTCGTGGTGCATAGAGCGAAGGCCAAACCATGGATGCGATGAACTTAGTGGTGCTGATGTGCGCGGTGCTTGCTGCCCTTGCCCTCGGTGTTCTGTTGGCCTACGCCTGTTGCCAGACGCTGTTCAGCCTCTTGCGGATGCACGTGCGGTCGTTGACGCCGGCGCCCGCAGCTATCGTTGCTGAGGCTCAGGTGGGACACGCACAGATCGTCTCCTGAAGCAGCCCTTCGGGCATGCCGGGGAGATCAAAAGCAGATCCCTCGGCTGCGCTCGGGATGACACCGGAGTTGGGTTGACGCCTAGCTGCTGGGTGACTTCTGGCTCGGATGACAAGTGGCTCAGGATGATTGACCCGAGGGGAGCGCGCGTCTACTGCGGCGGCGGCTCCGAGGGCTGTTCCGGCGGCTGCTCTGACTGGTGCATCTGCTGCAGTTGCTCCAGCATTTGCTGCGGAGTGCGTGGCATATCGGGCGATCCCGCTGGCGGCTCCTCCGGCTGCTGATTCTGCAGGTCCTGCGACTGGTCGGGTTGAGGTTGAGGAGCATCCTGGTCCGGCGGCGCATCCTCGGAGTCATCCGGATTATCCACCGGCTTGGCCTGACCCTCGGCGGGCTTGGCGCTCGCCAGAGCCGAATTGCTCTTAGGCGTGAGGAGAAGCTGACGCGGCGCGCCGTTCGCCAGATCCCCAACCATCATGACGTTGTACGACGTGCCGTTCAGCAGGCTTACCAGTACGTCACGGGGATCACCGGGGCCGAAGTTGCCGAAGACGCGTTCATCGCCGGCAAGGCCATCGAGTTGCATGCCGGTTTCGCGGGCGACTTGATGGAGGATCTGGGCGAGACTCGCATTATTGGCGTGGACGGACAAATATCCAGCGCGGTCTTCCACGGTTGCAGGCTGCGCCGGTTGATCGAGCAGATTGGCTGGCGCCGGCGTTGCCGCTTGCGCGGCCGTGGACGGCGTAGTTGCCGCTGCGGGAGCCGTCTGCGCCGGCGAAGCGTGCTGGGTCTCGCTCTGCTGCTGCGGCGCCGGCTGCTGAGCATGCATGAGTCCGGGCGAAGCGAGCACCAGAGTAGCGAGGGCCAGAAGCGACGCATCGATGCGGCGCCAGGGCAGAATGCTAGCCCGCAGTGGCTGGGAGCCAAGCGCCTTGAGATCACGGAGAGTCACGGAAGATTGCATGGCTGAACGACTGGCTCGCCAGGTGAGCCATCTACCAATAGCCTACACCTCCGGCCAGCGGTCACGGCGTCTCCCGCATAGCATTCGCGCGCTTTTCCGGCCGGCGTGGGGCGGATTTGGTGCAGCGCGCGCCCTCTCCCTTATGATGGAGTGGGATTCAGCCGTTACTCTATGCCTCGATTCTTGCCTCGATTCGCCGCGCTCTGTCTAAACCGAAGCTGGCTCCTCGGCGTGTGCCTGCTGCTTCTCGCTCCGCGCGGCTGGGCGGTGTCCTGCAGGACGCAGGCGGAGATGTCGGCTCCGGAGCGGTCATCCCTGGTGGACGCCGCCAAAGCGCTGGCGGGCGAGGTGCAGGCGGGAAACAGCGCCGCGGTGAAGGCGGGCACCGTCTCCAGCGTGGCGGCAAATTTCGATGGGATAGCAAAGAGCATTGAGAGTGTCGCGCCGCTGATGAAGGGAGCGACCATCACGGTGGATGCGGTGTATGGCCTGGATGCCTCCGATGCCAAGCCGGGCGAGGATGAGGCACAGTTCTTCTGCAATGCCGCCGATGCCGCGACCCAGGTGACCTTCACTATTCCGCATCTTCCCCCCGGCCGGTTCGCGTTTGCCGTGGTGCACGCCACGGGCGTGGCCAAGCCGCAGCAGATTGCATTGCTGCTGGAGTTCGATGGCCAGTGGAAGCTGGCGGGCTTTTTTCCCCGTCCGCTCACGGCGGCCGGCCATGACGGTCTCTGGTACTGGAAGCAGGCACGCGCCTTTGCGCAGAAGAAGCAGGACTGGAACGCCTATTTCTACTACACCACGGCGACCTACCTGCTGGCGCCGGCGAACTTCCTGACCAGCAGCAATCTGGACAAGCTGGTGGGAGAGACGCAGAGTGTGAAGCCTCCCGGACTCCCGGGAGCCGCGCCGATGATGCTGAGCGGGAGCGGCAAGAGCTTCTCCGTCACCAGCCTCCGGACCGACGATGCGTTCAACGGACTGGACCTGGTCGTGCGGTATACGGCTACCGGCGGCAGCGATGCCGTGGCGGCGAGGGCGGAGACGGTAGATGTGATGAAGGCTCTGCTCAAGGCGCATCCGGAGCTGCGGGAGGGGTTTCACGGACTGTGGGTGTTCGCCGATGGGGCAAGCGGCGCGGTGTTTTCGCTCGAACAGCCGATGGCGCAGATTCCCCAGGCATGAGTATGGCCGGCGCGACTGCAGCAGTTGGAGACAGGGTTGGCAATCGTTAGACAAAGGACTATGGAAAAGAAGCTGAGCCAGGTGATCCACGAACGCCGTGCGACGCCGAGTTTTGATGGAAGCCCGGTGCCGGACGGGGATCTACGGACGATCCTGGACGCGGGGCGGCACGCGCCCAGCGGTTACAACATGCAGCCGTGGCGCTTTGTCGTGGTGCGCACACCGGAGCAGAAGCGCAAATTGCGCTCAGCCTGTTACAACCAGCCCAAGGTTGAAGAGGCAAGCCTGGTGATCGTGGCGTGTGGCGATGCGGATGGCTGGCGCAATGGCGACCTGGATGAGATGTTGCGCATGGGCCGTGAAGGTGGCATGCCGGAGAATTACGCGGAGCAGGCCAAGGCGGCGATTCCCAACTATCTCTCCGACCATCCCAACCTACCGATGTGGCTGAACCGGCAGGTGATGATCGCGTTTACGCACATGATGCTGATGGCGGAGTCCATGGGCTATGACACGGCTCCGATGGAAGGGTTCGAGCAGGAAAAGGTGCATGAGGTCTTGAAGCTTCCGCTGAGCTACTCTGTGGTGGCGCTGCTGGCGATCGGACATGCCAAGGGCGCGGCCAAGTTCAATGGCGGTCGCTTCAGCATGACGCGGCTGATGTTTGACGAAGAGTATGGCAAGCCGTTACGGTTGGATGAGAAATAGGCAACTTGTATTGTTACGATAGTGAAACGCCGACTTCACTCCGGCCCATAGTTGCTGCAGAGGCAAGCCGATTTTTCGACTCTCCAAGCCCCGGCCTTTGCGGCATTATGAGGGCCCAGTTCGCTCGGGACACCGACCGTGTGTCCGATTTGAGCGCGTGCGATGTCAGAAAACGTAGTTTCCCAGGAGGGAGATGATTAAGAGAGAGTTTCCGGGTGCGCCGGTGGTCGGCGTGGGTGCGGTGATTATCGATGATGCGGGACGGGTGCTGGTGGTGCGCCGCGGACAGGAGCCGCTGGTGGGGCAGTGGTCGTTGCCCGGCGGGGCGCTGGAACTCGGTGAGCGGCTGGACGATGGAGTGAGACGCGAAGTGGAAGAGGAGACCGGGCTCACGGTAGAGCCGATAGAGATCATCGAGGTCTTCGACCACATTGCATACCAGGAAGATTCGCGGCGGGTGCGTTTTCATTACGTGCTGATCGATTACTGGTGCCGTGTCACGGGCGGGGTGCTGGCGTGCGCCAGCGATGCGACCGAGGTGCGCTGGGCTAGGCCGGAGGAGCTCGGAACGGACGGTCGCTGCGCGGTGTTGCCATTCACGCTGAGCGTGATTGAAAAAGGACTGGAGCTGCAAAGCCGGGCCGTCTTCAGCGACGAAAGCTCCGGGGGATGAGCCGGCGGAGATCTTCGCAGGCCCCTCGCAGGGCGGCTGCCAAGACAGCGGAGCAGCCGCGGCTTGAAAAAGCGCAGTTTAGCTGGAAGACCTACGGCTACGCGGTTCTGGTGTTGTGCGCGCTCGCAGTGCTGTTTGCGATCGCGGTGTGGGCGCGGCCACTTGCCGTCATCGACACGATGACGCGAGCACGGCTGTTGTTCGAGGGCTTTCACGGCGAGTCCACTGTGGTGGATGGTCACCGCATTCACTACCTGGAAGGCGGACGCGGCAAGCCCATCCTGCTGATTCACGGACTGGGGGGCCGCGCGACGGACTGGGCCAACCTGATGCCGCAGTTCAGCAAGGGCGGCTATCACGTGTACGCCATCGACCTGCTGGGGTATGGGCAGTCCGATAAGCCCAGGGACGCCGACTACTCCATCGAGCAGGAGGCGGCGATTGCGGACGGATTTCTGGATAGGCTGCAACTGCCGCATGTGGATCTGGCTGGCTGGTCCATGGGCGGCTGGGTGGCCATGCGCCTGGCGCTTGACGATCCTTCCCGCATCGCAAAGCTGGTGCTGTGCGATGCCGCCGGTGTGACGTTCGAGCCGGACTTCACCGCGCAGGATCTTCTGCCGACGACGCAGGCGCAGGTGCAGCGGCTGTACGATCGGCTCGCGCCGCACCCGGCGGTGCTGCCGAGCTTTCTTCTACGGGATTTGCTGCGGCGTGGAATGCGGGAGCAGTGGGTGGTGAAGCGGTCCGCGGACGCAATGTTTACCGGACGGGACCTGGTGGACGCGCGACTGCAGGCGCTGCATATGCCGGTGCTGATCATCTGGGGCAAACAAGACCACTTAATTCCCATCTCCGCGGCGCTGGCGATGCATGCGCGGATTCCACAATCGACGCTCGAACTCTACGACGGCTGCGGGCATCTGGCGCCCGGGCAATGCGCCGACCGCGTGGGGCCGAAGATACTGGATTTCCTACGCGGCAGCGGCGGGCCGGGTCCGAGCGCGACGCTGGAAGTGCCGGCGCGGTAGGGAGGAGTGCGGCCTCCCCCTTCGACTACGCTCAGGTGTCAGGATGGGGCACCCGGCATTCGTGATCTTCACCCTTCCCCTTCGATTACGCTGACGATGCGGCACCCGGCGTATGTGGACTGGAGAAAACGAAAGGCAGATTCCTCGGCTGCGCTCGGGATGACATTCTTCGTGGTGGGCAGCGAGGTGTGAGAAGTCGCAGCTCTCAGAATTCGCAGTTCTCTAGGATTCCGGTTTCCAGATGAACGCCCCGCGCTGAGGAAGACCGATGTGGGCGAGGACCCGTTGGACGAAGTTGGCGGCCATCTCTTCGGTTGAGAGGGGTTGGTTATAGAAGGCAGGGATGACGGGAAAGATGGTGGCGCCGGCTTCCGCCGCGAGCTGCATGTTGCGGAGATGGATGAGGTTGAACGGGGTTTCACGCACGCAGAGCACCAGCCGCCGTCGCTCTTTCAGACACACATCCGCAGCGCGCTCGATGAGGTTGGATGCGAGACCGTGCGCAATGCCGGCGAGCGTGCCCATACTGCAGGGAAGCACGACCATGCCGTCGGAAGGATAGCTGCCGCTGGCGATGCCGGCGCCAATATCGCTCTCCGCGTGCAGGTGAATCTTTGGCGAAGCGCCGCCGAGCAGCCGTGGAACAAGGTCGTGGCGTCCGCTGAAGTGGAGTTCCTCCGCTATGACGCGCAGCGAACTCTCCGAGGCGATCAGGTGAATGGTAAGCACCCGTTCGTCGGCCTCAAGCAGCTTCAACAGATGCTGGGCGAGCACCACGCCGCTGGCGCCGGTGATGGCGACGGTCAGATTTGCCGGGGACGGGCCGCTCATGGTTCGTCTTCCGCCGTGAGCACGCGCGCGAAGATGGCGTCCACGTTGCCGAGCTGGCGTTGGAAATCGAAGCTACGGTCGAGCTTGTCTGGCGAAAGGCGTGCGGTGATTTCAGGATCGGCGTAGACCAGGTCGCGAAAGGCCAGCTCCTCGCGCCAGGCGCGCATGGCGTGCGACTGCACCAGGCGATACGCATCTTCGCGCGACATGCCGGTCTCCGTGATGTCCAGCAGGAGTTGGCCGGAGAAGATGAGGCCGCCGGTGCTCTCGAGATTGCGCAGCATGCGGGCCGGATACACGAGCAGTTTATCGATGAGCGTGGTAGTCCTGGCGAGCAGGTAGTCCGTCAGGATGGTGGAGTCGGGCAGGATGACGCGCTCTACGGAAGAGTGGGAGATGTCGCGCTCATGCCAGAGCACGATATTTTCAAATGCCGCCTGGGTATTTCCGCGAAGGATGCGCGCCAGGCCGCTGATCTGCTCAGAGGAGATGGGGTTGCGCTTGTGCGGCATGGCGGAGGACCCCTTTTGTTTCTCCGAGAAAAACTCTTCTGCCTCGCGAACCTCCGTCCGCTGCAGGTGGCGGATCTCGGTGGCGATCTTGTCGAGCGTGGAGGCGAGAATCGCGAGTGTAGAGATGTAGTGGGCGTGGCGGTCCCGCTGGATGACCTGGGTAGCGATGGGCGCGGGACGAAGGTCGAGCTTGGCGCAGATGCGCTCTTCATGCTCCGGCTTGAGATGGCCGAAAGTGCCGACGGCGCCGGAGAGCTTACCGACGCGCATGTCTTCCGCGGCCTGGTCGAAGCGGCGCAGGTCGCGCGTGACCTCCGCGTACCAGTTGAGCAGCTTCAGGCCGAAGGTGGTGGGCTCGGCGTGGATGCCGTGGGTGCGTCCGATGGTGGGGGTGTGCTTGAACTCGAGCGCGCGGCGCTTGAGGGCGCCACGGAGCCGGACAATACCCTCGCAAATGAGCGCCGAAGCGGCCTTGACCTGCAACGCCTGCGCGGTATCGACCACATCGTTCGAGGTGAGGCCGTAGTGCAGCCAGCGGGACTGCGGCCCGATCTTCTCCGCCATCGCGGTGGTGAAAGCGATGACGTCATGCTTCACCTCGTCCTCAATGGCCTGAATGCGCGCGAGATCGATGCCCTTCTCGTCTTTCTGGACGGCGGCTATGGCAGCGGCGGCCTCGGCGGGGACGATGCCGAACTCGGCCAGCGTCTCGGAGGCGGCGGTTTCAACCGCCATCCACATGCGGTACTTGTTCTCATCGCTCCAGATCTTGCCCATCGCCGGGCGGGTGTAGCGTGCGATCAAACTGCGCCTCCCAAAGTCGTAGCATACGAAGCAGTACTCCTCATTCTATCGTTCGGCATCCTAAGCAAAGTCGAGGGCTCCGCGGTAGGGCCGGACACCTGGAGGGCGAGATGGCACAAGAACAAGAAGCAGAACTGGTCACAATCGAGCGGTACCGGGAGACGCTGGAGGCCGAGCTGGCGAAGGGCCGGCTGGATTCGGCGGGCATCACCAGTTTCCTGGTGGGGGAGAATACCGCGATGCTCTATGGCAACGGGCTGGGTGGGTTGCAACTGCAGGTGCGGCCGGAGGACGAGGAAGACGCGCGGGCGATTCTGAACGATCCGGGCCCGGCGGACGGCGACGTGGAAACAGTATCGTAATACGATGTATCGTGTTACGATATAAGTGTGAACAGTCAGGCAGAAACAGCGGTAGTGCGCGGCAAGTCGTCGAAACGGCTGGTCGCCACGGAGTTGAAGCGGCTCTCGGAGTTTCGTTTCCAACTCCGCCGCTTCCTGCACTTCAGCCAGGAGGCCGCGGAGGCTGTGGGTCTGCGGGCGAAACAATACCAACTGCTGCTGGCTGTCTCCGGCATGCCGGACGGAGAAGCGCCCACCATCGCGGCCGTGGCCGGGCGGCTGCTGCTGAAGCACAACAGCACGGTGGAACTGGTGGACCGCATGATGGAGCAGGGGCTGCTGCGCCGGGTCCATGATCCGGTGGACCATCGCCGCATCCTGCTGCGGGTGAGCGATCGCGGAGAACAGCTTATGCAATCCCTGGCCAGCTTTCACCTTGAGGAACTGGGCACCACCGGACCGGCGCTGCTGCAGTCGCTGCGCGGAGTGCTGAAGAGTGGGGAACGGCCGGCGCGCGCTCGCAAGGCGACGGTGAAGGGTACGGCCGCGGCATGAAAGCGCACGAGAAACCACTGAAAGCCATTGCCTCCCAGCTTGGCGACTTCACCGCGGATTCGCGCATGCTGCTGCTCAGCGGGCTCGCTCTGTTTTTGGGAGCGGCGGGCGCGGTGCTGGCCTGGGCGCTGCTGCACCTGATCTACGGCGCGACCAACATGTTTTATTTTCACAAGTGGAGTTGGCATTACGCGCGGCCGGGAGCAAATCATCTGGGCTGGCTGGCGCTGTTTGTGCCGATCGCCGGCGGATTGATTGTGGGCGTGATGGCGCGGTACGGTTCGGACAAGATCCGCGGCCACGGCATGCCGGAAGCGATCGAATCCATTCTGATGAATGGCGCGAAGATCCACCCGAATATCGCCGTATTGAAGCCGATCTCGGCGGCCATCGCCATCGGCTCCGGTGGCCCCTTCGGAGCGGAAGGGCCCATCATCATGACCGCGGGCTCGGTGGGCTCGCTGATCGGGCAGTTGTTCCGGCTGAGCGATGCGGAGCGCACAACGCTGCTGGTAGCCGGCGCCGCGGCGGGCATGGCTGCGGTCTTCGCAACACCGCTGGCGGCTATCCTGCTTGCGGTTGAATTGCTGCTCTTCGAATGGCGTCCGCGCAGCCTGGTGCCGGTGGCGGTGGCCAGCACCGCAGCGGCCACCCTTCGGCGGTTGCTGCTCGGCAATGGGCCGCTCTTTCCCATGGAGCCGATGCTGACGTCGCCTTCCGCAAATGCGGTGCTGGTTTCGCTTGCCGTCGGCGCCGTAGCGGGGCTGCTGGCGCTGGTGTTGAGCCGGGGCGTGTATGCCAGCGAAGACCTTTTCGAGCATCTGCCGATCCACTGGATGTGGTGGCCGGCGATCGGCGGCCTGGTGATCGGGATCGGCGGCCTGTTTTTTCCAGCAGCGCTCGGCACGGGATACGACGTGATTGGCGGCTTCGTTCAGGGCAATCTGCTGTGGAGCACCATTGCCGGCGTGCTGATTGTGAAGAGCATCATCTGGGCCTTTTCTCTGGGATCGGGCACTTCCGGCGGCATTCTGGCGCCGCTGCTGATGATCGGCGGCGCGCTGGGTGCGGCGTTTACCCACGTGCTGCCGGTGATGCAGCCCGGCGCGTGGCCGCTGGTAGGCATGGCGGCAGTCTTGTCCGGGGCCATCGGCTGCCCGCTGACAGCATCGGTGATGAGCGTGGAGCTCACTCATAACTACGGCCTGCTGGTGCCGCTGCTTGCAGCCTCCGTGGCCGCGCATGCTGTGACGGTACTACTGCAGCGGCGTTCCATTCTGACGGAACGTCTGAGCCGGCGAGGCTATCACCTGAGCCGCGAGTACGGCGTGGATCCACTGGAGACAACCACCGTGGCGCAGGTGATGCGCACCAGCGTGGTCGTGCTGCCGTCCGATGCGACCCCGGCGCAGGTGCGTACGTGGGTATCGGCTTCCCGGACGGGCAGAGAGCCGGACGAGGCCGCGAGTGCCTTGAAGAAGCAGAGAGGCCAGCGCCTGTACCCGGTGGTGGACTCCGATTCGAAGTTGCTGGGGGTGGTGACGCGGAAGCAACTGCGCAGCTTCGCCGAGCGCGAGGACGCGTCGCTGGCTCCGCCGCCGACCCTGGTCTATCATCCCGCGCAGGTGACCTACACCGACGTCATTCTGCGTAAATTGGCAGAACGCATGGCGGCAGAACAGGTGTATGCACTGCCGGTGCTGGAGCGCGGAACAGAGAAGCTGGCGGGGCTGGTGCGGCTGGAAGATCTGCTCACGGCGCGGGCACGCTCGTTCGACCGGGAGACCAACCTGCAGCGAGTGCGGCGGCTACGCATGCCGTTCCGGAGAGTGGCAGCCCTCGACGCGCAGACTCCCGAGGTCGAGGTCTAGACCGGTTTTCCTGGTGCCGTGTGTCTCGCAGGTTGGTGGAGTGAGGCTTTCTTGACGGAAAAGGCTCGTGTTTTTTTTGTGGCTTCGCCTTACACCTACAGGAAAACAGGTCTAGCTGGCCTTTTCCACCAGCAGCGCCTTCATCTCCTGGTAGAGGAAGCCACGGCCGGGACGATACGGCTGGATCCACTTGCCGTCGATCACGAACTGCGGGATGGCGCGCTTGCCTACCTGCCGATACACCTCGTCTGCCGCACCGGGAGTGGTCTCGATATCGATCTCCGTATAAGGGATGTTGTACTCATCCAGAAAGCGCTTTGCCTCGCGGCAGTCCCGGCACCAGGTCGCGGAGTAGATGGTGACATGCATGCGGGAGATCATACAACCGTCCGAACACTACCGGGAATGCTAAAGGCGCGGCGCTGCCCGGCGCTCGCGAAAAAATCTCTGCAGTAACGTTGTCGAGTCCTCCGCCAGCGTGCCCGCCGTAACCTGGATCATGTGGTTGAGCGCTGGATGGTTGAGTACCTGCATAACGGAGGTGACAGCGCCGGCCTTGGGGTCGGCTGCTGCGTAGACCAGACGGGCGATGCGCGCGTGGACCATGGCGCCCGCGCACATGGCGCAGGGCTCGAGAGTGGAGACTAGCGTACATTCCGTCAGGCGGTAGTTGCCCAGCAAGGAAGCAGCCGCCCGCAGCGCGACCATCTCCGCGTGGGCGGTCGGATCCAGATCGCGCAGTGCGCGGTTCTGGCCGCTGGCGATGATGTGGTCCCGGTGGACGACTACCGCGCCGACGGGAACCTCTCCCGCTGCTGCGGCGGATTGGGCCTGAGACAGCGCCGCCTGCATCGCCTCGAGATCGCTCATGAGAGTTGCGGCACGGTGAACAGGGGCGCGGGCTGCTGCTGCGTCATGCAGTGGAGCGCGCCCAGACCCCAGATGAAGTCGCCGCAGTGAATGCCCACAACGCGATGCTGCGGGAAGAGCGCGGCCAGTGTATTCAGCGCGTGGCGGTCGTTGGCGTCGTTGAAGGTGGGAACCAGCACCAGACTGTTGGCGATATAGAAGTTGGCGTAGCTTGCCGGCAGGCGCTGCTTGTCGAAGATGACCGGTGAGGGCAGCGGAACTTCCACGATGCGGAAGGGCTGGCCGTCGAGGTTTCTGGCGGCATGCAGTCGATCGAGGTTCTCCGCCAAAGGCAAATGGTTATCGTCATCGGGATTCGCCTCAACCGCAGTGACAATTGTCTGTGCGTCCGTGAAGCGGGTGATGTCATCGACGTGGCCATGCGTGTCGTCGCCGGCAATCCCGCGGTTCATCCACAGCACCTGATCGATGCCGAGATAGTCGCTGAAGACGCGCTCTAGTTGTTCGCGGCTCATGCCGGGATTGCGTTGCTGCACCGGGCTGAGCAGGCACTCTTCCGTAGTGAGCAGCACCCCGGCCCCATTGGTATCGATGCTGCCGCCTTCGAGGACGACGGGGCGCGCGGAGCCATCCTCAAGGTGAGCAACAGGTGTGAAGACCGGCATACCCAGCGCCTCGGCCACCCGCGCGGGCAGTTCGTTGTCAAGCTGCCAATCATCGTACTTGGCCCATGCGTTAAACTGCCAATTTGTAACAGCGGTGTGTTGATAATCTGAAGCCCCGGCCGGTTGGCGAGCGTCAGCGGGCTTGCGGATAAAGATAGGGCCGGAGTCACGCGTCCAGATGCGGTTCGTCGGCCAATGCCGAAAGTGTACCTGGGAGAGGTTGGCGTGGACACGGGAGAGGATGCGGCGGGCGCGTCTCTCGGCCTCGGCGCCGCTGACCAGGATCTGCACATGCTCCACCTGCGAGAGGTGCTTGACGATGTCGGCGTAGACCCAGACGATGGGCTGAAATCTGCCCGGCCAGTCATTTGCGTTATGGGGCCACGCGATCCAGGTCGCGGTGTGACGCTCCCACTCGGCGGGCATGCGATAGCCCAAGGAGCGGGGCGTGTCCAGATCTGGCGTGGGGTCGTGAGGCGCGCCCACGGAAGACGCGCTCATTTCAGATCTCTACTGTGCGGCGTGGGATCGAGGAAGCGGTGGACGATCGGCGAATAGGCGTCGATGCGGCGATCGCGAAGGAAGGGCCAGTGGCGCCGTTGGGTCTCAAGCGCCACCGGATCGATTTCAGCGATCAGGATGTCCTCGCGATCGTGCGGAGCCTGGGCGATGACGCGGCCGAAGGGATCGGCGACAAACGAGCCCCCCCAGAACTCCAGCCCCGGGCCCTCGACGCGATTGCCGCGGATATCGCCATTCTCCCAGCCAACGCGGTTGGGCGCCGCGACGAAGACGCCGTTGGCAATGGCATGCGAGCGCTGAATGGTCTGCCAGGCGTCGTACTGCGATGGACCGAACTCCTCCTTCTCGGAAGGATGCCATCCGATGGCGGTGGGATAGAAGAGCACGTTCGCGCCTTGCATGGCGGTGATACGTGCGCCCTCGGGATACCACTGGTCCCAGCAGACGAGGGTGCCGATGCGGCCCACCGAAGTGTCAAAGGCGCGGAAGCCGAGATCGCCGGGCGTGAAGTAGAACTTCTCGTAGTAGAGCGGGTCGTCGGGGATATGCATCTTGCGATAAAGCCCGAGCAGCGAGCCGTCGTTTTCGATCATGGCCGCGGTGTTGTGGTAGAGGCCTGCGGCGCGGCGCTCAAACAGCGAGGCGATGACGACGACGCGCTCCTCCCGTGCAATCGCGGAAAGGCGCTCGGTGCTGGGACCGGGAATCGGTTCAGCGAGATCGAAGAGCGCGACATCTTCGCGCTGGCAAAAGTATTGTGCGCGGAAGAGTTCGGGGAGGCAGACGACCTGCGCGCCGGCACGAGCCGCTTCGCGCACGCGTTCCGCCGCTTTGTCGAGGTTGGCGTCCGGATCCGGCGAGCAGGACATCTGGATGAGGCCAATGCGGTATTGCAACGCGGTGGGCATGAAGGCGATCTCACTCTCAGGTCTACTATCGGCTGCAAGTGAAAGGCGCGAGCTGCACAAGCCCGCGCCTCTGGATGTTGAAATGCGGGCTATTCGAAGATCAGGATGGCCGCGGCGATGGTGGTAGTCCACAGACCGCGCTTGTCGCCGATCGCAGACTGAGTCACGTTGGCGGTGCGCACGATCTTGTTGGAGATACGATAAATCTCCTTCTTCTCGTCCCAGCTCGTGTCGGGGTCGAACTCGACGTTCAGCGTGGTGGCTAGCATTTCGGCCGCCAGTTCTTCCGCGTACTCGCCCGCCTGCTCTTCGGTCTCCCCGAAGCTGTGATGTTCGCTCAGGTAGCCATAGGTATTGCGATCGGTCGGTATGGCAACGCCGATGCTCGAAGCGACGAGACGGTGCGGCTCCCGGGTGGAATTCTCAGCGACCACGGCGAAGACGACTTCGCCCGGCGACAGATACTCGACCCCGTCCTTGCGCGGGATCAGCTTTGCGTTTGGCGGAAAGATCGATGAGACGCGCACCAGGTTTTGCGCGGCGATACCCGCATCGCGCAAGGCCAGCTCAAACGACGTCAGGCGTTCCTTATGCCTCCCGGCTCCTTTGGTGAAAAAAAGGCGCCTCGGGACCATGCTCTTGCCCAATTTAGATAACCTCCGGGGGTAGGGAAGCAGACGCGTCCCCAATGAAACCTATCACAGGGAGAGATGCGCCTGAGTCCCGCGGCGCACTGAATTTACGCTGCATTTACAGAATACGACACGGTGAGCCGGGAGCAGTGGCGCTCGCTGCGTCCCGTCGGAAGAGGCTCTGTGGGAATATAGGGGATGCCGACCGCCCCAGCCACCACGAAGCGAGACATTCGCGGCCTGCGCCTGCTCTATGTCTCGGGCATCGCGCCGGGCTACTACGGCGAGTTTCGTCTGTGGGCGCTTAGACGGCTGGGGCTTGAGGCCGTAACGCCGCTTGATTATCTGGAGTACACCGCGGCACGGGGACTAAGCGGAAAGATCCAGCACCGGACGCAGATGGGATCGGGTGTTCGCCGACTGAACGAGGCGATCCTGGAGCGGGCGAAGGCGGAGCGCGTGCACGTGGTGCTTTGCGACAAGGTGCTCGGCCTGTGGCCGGAGACGTTGCGGACACTACGCCAAATGGGCGTGCTGACCGTTGACTACGTCAACGACAACCCTTTTGGCCCACGGCGCGACCCGGGCTGGAGGCTCTTCAGGAAAGCGTTGCCGGAGTATGACCTGCATGCGGTCCCGCGCGACTCCAGCATGGAGGACTTCCGGGTGCGGGGCGGCCGCGCGATGATGCGGATCAATTTCAGCTTCGAGCCGACCGTGCACTCTCCTCCCCCGGCGGGATGGAGCGATCGAGACCGGAATCGCAGCGTTTCGTTCATTGGCACACCGTATGACCGGCGCGGCGATTTCCTGACTGCTGTGTGGGGGCGGGGGATTCCGGTCGAGATTTCGGGCTCGCGCCCGCACTGGCAGGCGGCGCTCTCCAATGACGCGTTCGCGGCGATGTTCCGCGTGGGCGAGCTCAAGGTGGACGCGTATCGAGAAGCGATCTGGCGGTCGCGGATCAATCTGGCGTTCGTTACCCATGGCAATGTGGATGACGTGGCCCACAAGTCGTTCGAGATCACAGCATGCGGGGGATTTCTGCTGGCCGAGCGGACGGCGGCGCACCTGGCATGCTTCCGCGAGGATGAAGAGGCGGTGTTCTTCGCAGATGAAGACGAGTGCGTGGAGAAGATTCGGCGCTATCTGCCGGATGAAGCCGCGCGGCAACGGATCGCCGCCGCAGGACAGCGACGTGCCGCAAGTTCCGGATACGACAACGACAGCGTACTGCGGACGATATTGGAACGCGCGGCGGCGTTGCTGGCCGAGCGGCGGTATAGCTCGCGATGATTGACGTCGGCTGAAAAAAGCAGGTCCCTGGCTTCGCCCGGGATGACCGCAGCCAGTCTTCCGGTTAGATGACGGTGCGGGGTTTGCGCCGAAGCGCGTAGAGCAGCGCAATCATCCCGGCGACAGAAGCTAGTGCCGCCAGGCCGAGCACGCGAAGGATGGAGACCGTATAACGGCCTTCGCCGGGGGAGTAGTTGCAGCAATAGAGCAGGATGAGATCGGTGGCGGAGCCGATGCGGTGATTGCTCGCTTCCAGGATGGCGAGGCGGAGGTCCCGCGGCTGATACTCGATGCCGGTAAGGTACTTCGACAGGCGCCCATCGGGCGTCGCGATCATGATGACGCTGGAGTGGGCGAACTGGGTCATCTTGCCGTCCGGCCCGGGCACGCGCACGTAATGGAAGCCGTTGGCGCTGGCCAGCCGTGTGATCTCCGGCTGCGCGCCGGTGAGGAAGTGCACGTCCGGCGCAGCGGAGGCGTTGCCGAGCGTCCCAAGGAAGTGCTGCTTTGCGGCGGTTGCATCGGCCGGTGTGTCGGTCGGATCGATGCTGGTGACTACGACGTCGTAGTCCTTCCCCGCTGTGTAGCCGGTCTGGCTCAGGGCCGTAGCCATGCCGTGCAGCACCTGCGGGCAGAGCATGGCGCACTTGTAATACACCATGGCCATGACCACTGGACGATGCGTGAAGAAGCTGCCGAGCGCAACCGTGGCTCCATTGCTGTCGCGGAAGGAATCATCGAGAGGCAGTCGGCTGTTGAGATTCTGATCGATGCCGGCGTGCTTCAGGTAAGCGGGCGCGGATTGCGCGCTGGAGTTGAGGGGCTTCTCCGCGGAGTATTGCTGTGCGGAAGCTATCGAACACCAGACACAGGTCTGCATCAAGGCAGGAATTGTGGCGGCAAGAAGTGCAATGTTCCGGAGAGCTTTGGTCATACGTTGCATATAGTCTAGTCCTTGCGAGGGGACGGAGCGCTTGAAACATCTGAACACCTTTCAGCGGATCTTGGGGCATCCGGTCAACAAGAACCATGCGACGGCAGCATTGCTGCGCTATGTTCGCTGGCAGGTCGGCAGCAGGCTGGTTCCCGGCGGGGTCGCGGTGCCGTTCGTAAACGACGCCGTGTTGATGATTGCTCCGGGCATGCATGGCGCGACGCAAAACATCTACTGCGGCATCAACGACTACGAAGACATGTCATTCCTGCTGCATCTGCTGCGGCTGGGTGATCTCTTTGTCGATGTGGGGGCGAACGTGGGCGCGTACACGGTGCTGGCCTCCGCAGTTATCGGAGCGTTGACCATGGCTTGCGAACCCAATCCGCAGACGCTCGTCAAGTTTCGCAGAAATGTGATGCTGAATGGAATCAGCGAACTGGTGGATGAGCGGGCTGTGGCGCTGGGAGCAGAGGCGAAGATGATCCGCTTGTTTACCGGCACCACCGATGCAATGAATCGGGTGGTCGGAGATGAGCAGGCCGCGGATACCATGGAGGTGCGCCAGACTACCCTGGACGCGCTGCTTGATGGACGCGCGCTGCGGCTGTTGAAGGTGGATGTAGAGGGCTATGAACCAGAGGTGCTCAAAGGGGCATCCCGCACCCTCGCGCAAGCGGAACTGCTGGGAGTGATCGTGGAGAGCAATGCGGAGCCGGAGCTGAAATCAACATCACCGCACGCGGTGCTGCTGGGCTACGGGTTCCAGCTCTGTTCGTATGAGCCGCGAACGCGTACGCTGCTGCCGGTGCAACATCCCGGAGATAATGGTCTATACGTGCGGGAATTTGAGCGAACGCAGGCGCTGCTGCGGCAGGCGCCGTCCTTCACCGTCTTCGGCCAAAAGTTCTAGGCGTATTGGTGCAATTTGTCATCCTGAGCGAAGCAGGCCTGCTTTTGGCCTGCGTGGTTGAAGGACCTGCTTCCTTGCTTCGATTCAAACTGCACCGCTACCTTCCGGGCCCCTTCATTGTCAGGCATTCGCCGCGGATGGTAGCCTCGAAGGTTCCTTTGATTCCCCACGCCGGAGCTCCTCAGATCCATGCAGACAACCTACAACGGAATTCCTTTGCCCAAGGATGGCGAAGCCATCCAGTACGACCACGGCAAATATCAGGTGCCTGATCGCCCGATCATTCCCTACATCGAAGGAGATGGAACCGGTCGCGATATCTGGCGCGCTTCGCAGCGCGTCTTCGACGCCGCAGTGGAGAAGGCGTACGGGGGCAAGCGGAAGGTGGCATGGTTCGAGATCTTTGCGGGCGAGAAGGCGTACCGGCAGTTCAAGACATGGATGCCGGAAGATTCCGTGAATGCGGCGCGCGACCTGAGAGTTTCCATCAAGGGGCCGCTGACCACGCCGGTGGGTGGTGGCATTCGTTCGCTCAATGTAGCGCTGCGGCAGACGCTCGATCTGTACGCGTGCATCCGTCCGGTGAAGTACTACGACGGCGTGCCGAGCCCGGTGAAGCATCCGGAGAAGCTCGATGTGGTGATCTTCCGCGAGAATACCGAAGACGTGTATGCGGGCATCGAGTTCCGGCAGGGAACACCGGAAGCCAGGAAGCTGATCGACTTCCTGAATAACGATATGGGCGGGAAGAAGAAGGTGCGCGCGGATTCAGGTGTAGGCATCAAGCCTATCTCGATCACCGGCACCAAACGGCTGGTGCGGGTCGCTATCCAGCATGCGATCGAGAATGGCCGCAAGTCGGTGACGCTGGTGCACAAGGGCAATATCCAGAAGTTCACCGAAGGGGCGTTTCGCGAGTGGGGCTACGAGGTGGCCACACAGGAGTTTCGCGCGCAGAGTGTTACCGAACGCGAGAGCTGGATACTGGGAAACCTGGAGGCTGATCCAAAGCTGACCGTGGAGCAGAACGCAGCGCTCATCGAACCGGGCCTGGAGTTTGGCTCCGAGGAGTTCCGCAAGGCGCTGTATGCGGAAGTGCAGGGCGTCATCGACAGCATCGGCACGTCGCATGGCGGCGGCAAGTGGAAGAGCAAGGTGCTGATTAACGACCGCATCGCCGATTCCATCTTCCAGCAGATCATCATTCGGCCGGAAGAGTACAGCGTGCTCGCAACGTCAAACCTGAATGGCGACTACATCTCCGATGCGGCGGCGGCACAGGTAGGCGGCCTGGGAATCGCGCCGGGCGCGAATGTGGGCGACGGCTTCGCGGTCTTCGAAGCGACGCACGGCACGGCGCCCAAGTATGCGGACAAGGATGTGATCAATCCCGGCTCGGTGATGTTGTCGGGGGTGATGTTGTTCGATTTCCTGGGCTGGTCTGAAGCTGCGCGGCTGATTGAGAGATCCATGGAGGCGACCATCCAGCAGAAGTACGTGACCTACGACTTTGAACGGCAGATGAAGGGCGCCACCAAGGTGAAGACGAGCGAGTTTGCAGAGCGCATGGTTGAGAACATGGGAGTGGCCGTCCAGGCAGTTGCGCCTTCGGCGTAGATGCTCAGCTAAGCGGAAACCGAACACGAGGAGAAAGAATGCGGAAGAAAGTAACCATTGTTGGAGCGGGAAATGTCGGCGCAACGGCGGCGCATTGGATCGCGGCAAAGGAACTTGCCGATGTAGTGTTGGTGGATGTGGCCGAGGGTATTCCGCAGGGCAAGGCGCTTGACCTGCTGGAGGCGATGCCGATTGAAAAGCGCGATGTGCACGTCGCGGGATCAAACGACTATGCCGATACCGCCAACTCCGACATCGTCGTGATCACGGCCGGGATCCCGCGCAAGCCAGGCATGAGCCGCGACGACCTGCTGCACACCAACTACAAGATCATGTCCGACGTGGTTGGCAAGGTGACGGCTGCATCGCCCAACACCATCCTGATCATTGTCTCGAATCCGCTGGACGCGATGGCGCAGGCAGCGTTCAAGCAGTCGAAATTCAATCGCGAGCGGGTGATCGGCATGGCGGGAGTGCTGGACTCTGCGCGTTTCCGGACGTTCATCGCCGAAGAGTTGAAGGTGTCGGTAGAAAACGTAACCGCCTTTGTACTTGGAGGGCATGGTGACACCATGGTGCCGCTGCCGCGCTACTCGAGTGTGGCGGGCATTCCGCTGCCGGAGTTGCTGGACAAGGCGGTGATCGAGCGGCTGGTGCAGCGGACGCGCGACGGCGGCGCGGAGATCGTGAAGCACCTCAAGACCGGCTCGGCGTTCTACGCGCCTTCGGCCGCGGCGGTGGAGATGGTGGAGGCGATCCTCAAGGACAAGAAGAAGATTCTGCCCTGCGCTGCGTATCTGCAGGGGGAGTACGGCATCAACGGTTACTACATTGGCGTGCCCTGCAAGCTGGGGGAGCGCGGTCTCGAGCAGATCATCGAGATCAAGCTGAGCGACGAAGAGACCGCCGCGCTGAAGAAGAGCGCGGACGCGGTGAAGGAACTCTGCGCGGTGATCGGCGTCTAGGGGGCTGGTTGTCCAGGCAGGCGCGCCTCGGCGCGAAAAAGCAGAAGGCCCGCATCGATGCGGGCCTTCTTTCTTTGTGAGAGCGGGCTTACTGTAAAAGCAGATCCCACGGCTGCGCTCGCGATAACAACCCTGTGTCGATGACGAGCTCGCAGCGGGGACTACACCCGCTCGATGGTTACGCTCTCGATGGTCACAGGCTTGCTGGGCTTGTCCTGTGCGCCGCGGGGCACCTTGGAGATCTTGTCCGCAATGTCCTGCCCTTCGATCACCTCTCCGAAGATGGTGTGCTTCCCGGTGAGCCAGTCTGTGTTCGCGGTGGTGATGAAGAACTGCGAGCCATTGGTATTGGGGCCGGCATTGGCCATGGCCAGCTTGCCGGGCTGATCGAAACGGTGCGGAGAGCCCTTGGTCTCATCCTCGAAGCGATAGCCGGGTCCACCGAAGCCAGTGCCGGCGGGATCGCCGCCCTGGATCATGAAGTTCGGAATCACCCGGTGGAAGATGGAGCCGTGGTAAAGCTTGTCGCTCGACTTCTTACCAGAGGTGGGGTGGGTCCACTCGCGCTTGCCCTCGGCAAGCTCAACAAAATTGGCGACGGTCTTCGGTGCTTCCTTTTCGAAAAGGCGGCAAACGATCTCGCCCTCACTGGTATTGAAGATGGCATAGGTGCCAGGGGTACGGGGCATGCGTTCTCCTTTGTTCATTCTAATGACTGTGATGCTTACGGCTTGGGCGCGCCGGCAGCGGGCGCGACTGGAGTTTGTGCTGGTGCAGGCGGAATGGGCTGGCCCTCGCGCACGATGGTGACCTTGTTCAGCATGACCGGTTCGAGCGGCTTGTCCTGCGCGTCGCGCTGTACGTCCTCGATAGTCTTGACCACAGTGACGGACGGCTCATCGCACTGGCCGAAGATGGTGTAGTGCCCATCCAGATGCGGCGCGGGCGCATCGGTGACGAAGAACTGCGACCCGTCCGTGTTCGGGCCGGAGTTGGCCATGGCCAGGCGGCCCGCTACCTCGAAGTTGAGCGTGGGATCGATCTCGTCCGGTATGTAGTAGCCGGGATCACCCATACCGGTACCAGCCGGATCGCCGCCCTGGATCATAAAACCCGGGATCACGCGATGGAATTGCGTGTGGTCGTAGAGCCGCTTGCCATGCATTTTGGCATGGGTGACTGGATCGGTCCAGTCCTTGGTGCCCTCCGCCAGGCCAATGAAGTTCGCCGCGGTTTGCGGCGCCTGCTTGTCGAACAGGCGGCAGGTGATGCGGCCCATGGACGTGTCCATGACGACCGTAGGCCCGGTGGGTTGGGGCGCCGCCTGCACCTGTGCGCCGGGCGAGTCCGGAATCTCCTGCGCTGCCGGGCTGGAAGGCTGAGCGGGCGTGGAAGACTGCTGTGCAACGGCAAAGCTGGCGGGCAGGAGCAGGAGAGCGGCGAAACGAAAGCGAGAAGACATGCGTGACAAATCCTGTGGGGATGTTTTCTACCAGACTAACGCAAGCGAACGACCGGTTCCAGCCGCGGCAGTGGTGCTGCGGTGATGCCGGCTCCGTTCTCGTCTTGAAAATCACCGATCTTTCAACCACAAGAACGGTTGCGCCATCACACTCAGTAGGACAACACGATGAAGAGGAGAGAGCAATGACTTTACTTCATAGAATCGCCTGGTTCACGACGAAGACATTGGCGAAGCACCCCTTGGGCCGCAAACTGCTGTGGTTCGCCACCAAGATAGCGGTTTGGGAGAAGGTGGAGTACCTCATCCATCGCGTTGGGTTCCTCGCCGGAGAACTTATGGCTCTTGCGTCTTTGAGAAAGGCTGTTTTTCAGAGATACGCGGACGGCTCTGCACCTGCAGTTGCTTACTGACGACCTCAACCTGGCGGAAGACGCGCATGAGATTGCCACCCATGATTTTGTCGCAGTCCTGCGCACTATAGCCCCGCTGGAGTAGAGCCTGCCGAATCTTGGGCAGGTCGGCAGCAGAGTCCATGCCTTCGGGAGCGGAGGGGATGCCATCGAAATCCGACCCGATACCGACATGATCGACGCCCGCGACCTTGGCGATGTGATCGATGTGATCGATGATGACGTGGAATGGCGGCCGCGGAATCCTGGCGGCGAACTGTTTATCCACCTCTTCCTCCAGCGCGTAGGAGGGCGTTTGTCCCTGAGCTTTGGCGTGCGCGGTGGCTGCCTTCTCAGCCGCCTCGCGCTCCGGCCGCTGGGCGTCCCACGCCTTGCGGAAGTCCTCATTAAGGAAAGCTGAAAAAAAGTTGACCTGCACCACGCCGTCGTTGCGGGCCATGGCGCGCAGCATGTCATCCGTCATGTTGCGCGGCGCGTTCGTTAACGCGCGGGCGGAGGAGTGGGAAGCGATCACCGGAGCGCGGCTGATGATGAGCGTGCGATAGAAGGTCTTGTCGGCAACGTGCGATACGTCGACCATCATGCCCAGCCGGTTCATCTCATAGACCACATCTTTGCCGAATTCGGAGAGCCCTTCGCTGGTATGCGGCACGCCGGCATCGTTGATGTCGCCGGATGAGTCCGCCCAGCCATTTGAGTTGGACCACGTGAGGGTCATGTACCGCACGCCGAGGCGATAGTAGTCGCGCAACAATCCCAGCGAGTCTTCAATAGAGTGGCCGCCTTCGATACCCATGAGCGCGGCCAGCTTGTGCTCGCGATGCGCGGCTTCGATATCCGCGGTAGAGAAGGCCATGCGCATCTGGTCCGGATGCGCGGCGGCTTGCTGATAGACGGAATCGATCAATTCCAGCGTTCGTTTGGCGTAGTGGCCCTTGTACAACGTCGGCTCAACCCAGATGGAGAAGAACTCCGCGTTCAGATTGCCCTGTTTGGCCGATTCGAAGTTGAGATAACCGCCTTTGAGCGGCTGCGTAAGATCGTACTGCTCATCCAGGAATCGCTGCGGCGTATCTGCATGCGTGTCGACGACGATAGCGGAGCTGTGGGGGGCATGGGTCATAGGTCGGGAAGCGTGCGCCGATGCGGGCTGGCCGTTCTGGGCAAGCACGCAACCGGGAATGGCGAGCAGCAAGGCCACGGCATGAGGCTTCATGTCGGCGAGTGTAACAAACGGGGCGAGCGAGGGCGGCGGAGTGGCAACAGGACGATGCGGATGCCGCATCCTCATCGAGTGGAGGTGGAGAGCATGGGAGGCGAAGCGATTCCAGACATGGTGCGTGCGGATGAGGCCGAGGCGCGCAAGCGGGAAGAGGACGAAGATACGCACGACCGCCTGATGGAGGACGCGCACAACCAGCGGGATCCGCGATCCAACGATCCTGAGACTATCAAGCGCAGCGCCGGAGAACAGGTAGAGAAAGTCACGCGCGCGATGCCGAAGGCGGATTCTTCCATCTAGAACTCGGTGGCAATGTGGCGTGGAATGCCGGGAGCCGCCAGGCCTTGTCGGTACGGTATTCTTAATAGCACACGTGGGTCGGTGATCCTCGTGTACTTATGACGCCCGGCACATCCAAGCCATTGCCGCGCAACACCCGCCAGAAGCAGGCGATCCGCAGCGCATTTGAAGAGGCCCACGGGCCGCTCTCCCCGGAAGAGGCCTTGGCGGCGGCGCAGCGCCACTACGAAAATCTGGGGATCGCCACGGTCTATCGCAATATCAAAGCCATGCTGGCGGATGGGTCGCTGGAGCCGGTCTCGCTACCGGGAGAGGCGATGCGCTACGAGATCTCCGGCAAGGCCCACCACCATCATTTTCATTGTCAGGGCTGCGGCAAACTTTACGAACTTGAGGGCTGTTCCACCACAGTACTGCCCCGTCTCCCGCGCGGATTCAGAGTGACCGGCCACGAATTCCTGCTGTACGGCGTGTGCGCCCGGTGTGCGCCGGGCCGTGCCGCCAACCGGGTTTAGCGGACAGATTTCACTGCGACTGGATTGAATCGCGCCCATGCCACTACGCGCGTGCCAGTAGTCGATAATGCTTCTGTATTATCATTACTGCCAGGAATCTGGAGTTTCGCAGGACGTCGCTTCGCACGTACGGAGAGCAACACTTCCACTCGATGACACTGCACCTGAATACGTGGGTCGACGCATGGGTGGCGCTGCTTGCCCTGGAGTCCGTCGCCATGGCGGCGGCCTGGCTTCTACGCCGGCGCGAGGCAGGCCTCGAGCGATATCTCTCGTACCTGGTGAGCCTGGCCACCGGTGTGCTGCTGGCCACGGCCCTGCTGCACCTGCTGCCCGAGGCGATCGAGCAACTGGGGAATCGGCCTTACGTGTGGTATGTGCTGGGCGCTACGTTTCTGGTGCTCTTCTGCCTTGAACAACTGTTTACGTTTTCAACGGGCGAAGATGCGGATGCGGTGCTGGAGCACGAATTGCGTGGGCATCACGCGCATGGAAATCATGAGCACGGACTTGGCTCCGCCAAGCCGGCGAACCTGCTGGTGGCGAGTGGCCTGCATAGCTTCATCGATGGTGTCACCGTGGCCACCGCCTTTGCCGCAGGTCCGCGGATCGGCTGGATCACGGCACTCGCGATTGCCTTGCACGAGGTGCCGCATCGTGTCGGCGACTTCGCGCTGCTGGTGCATCTGCACTACACGCCGGGACGCGCGTTGAGGCTGGCGACGTTTACCAGCCTGCCCGCCTTTCTGGGCCTGGTGATCGTCGGATTGGTAGGGCTGGGCCGGGCCGGCGCCGCGCATTGGCTGCTGCCGGTGAGTGCGGCAAGCTTCCTTTACATCGCGACTGTCAACCTGCTGCCGGAGCTTCGCCATGAGCGGCGGAAGCAGGCTATCGTCTTCCAGATGGTCTGCCTGCTCGCCGGTGCGGCATTGGTGGCGCTCGTCACCGGGCTGCCGGAGGGCTGACAGAGTTAGGGAAAGGTCGGCAGCGGTACGCCGGTTTCAGCCAGCCGGTGCTGTTCGTCACTGAATCGGGCAGCGCGATATACGTCGAGAATTGCGTCGATTTTTTTCTCCCATGTGTAATGTTCCACGAGGCGGTAACGACCGGCGGCGCCCATGGCTCCCACCAAGGCGCGATCGGCGGCGAGGCGCTGCATGGCCTCAGCAAAACCTGCGATCAGGGCCTCGCGGCTCGCCGGTTGCACCAATATGCCGCAGTCCGGCGTGATGTAGTCGATAGGGCCGCCCCACTGCGTTGCAATCACCGGCCGGCCGAGCGCCATTGCCTCCAGCATGACCGCGCCTCCACACTCGCAGAGACTGGGAAGGAGCAATGCGGTGGCCTGGCGAAGCTGCTCGGCACATTGTCGCTGGGTGAGCCAGCCGTGGAAGTGCACGCGATGACCGATGCGCAGCTCAAGAGCCAGATTGCGCCAGGATGCGAGCATCGGTCCGCTGCCGATGACGTGCAACTCAGTTTCGGGTACACGCGCGAGGGCCTGGATGGCGAAGTGGACACCCTTCCAATCCACCAGGGTGCCGATGAAGACGAACCTGGCGCGCGGAGGAGCGGCGGAGAGCAAGGCGCCCGGAGATAGCACGGTTTCGCAGCCTGAGCTTGCGGCCTCGCAGCTTCGGCCCTCGGTGCCGCGGATTGAATTCTCCATTCCGAGGTTTGGGTGCTGAGTTCCGAGGCTCTGGCTCGCATGCCACGTCGCCAGATCCACGCCGTTCTCTACGAGTGTGACGATGCGCGTCTGGGCCGATCTTGGCAACACCAGCCGGGTGCGCTCATTGGCGACCAGAAGCACGGCGGCTTTTCGTTTCCCCGGCAGAAGCAGGTTGGCGACGCCCGTAAACAGGCGCGCAAGCGGAACGAAGACACGAGCGAAAGCAGATTCTTCCGTGCGGAGGGCGGGCGGGTATTCCATACCGCCGTTCATGGGCCCGATGACGACCGGTACGCCGAGGCCCCATAGCAGCGATGGTGTACGGGGCGATACGGGGGTCGGCTGATGCACCACATCGATGGCGCCTTCCCGCACCAGGCTCCGGACGATCCGGCGTTGCATCCATTGCGTAAGGAAGGAGATGGCCAGGAGGGTGGTGAACTCCCGCACTCTTCGCGGGAGCGGCTTACCAAGGCGAAACAGCAGCTTGTGCAGCAGAGAATCGGGCACGAAGCGCATCCGGCCCAGGTCGTCGGGAAGCAGCCCTTCCAGTTCGGTCCGGACACGCGCGTGGGTTACCAGCCAGGCATCCACGCCGCGCCCCCGCAGCAGCCGAAAGTAGTTCAAAGGCAGGAAAGCTTCGCCGCCGAAACGGGTTGAGGCATTGTCGGCAACGATGCAGATGCGTGGCGTTCCCGTCGTGACTGGCGGGTGAGTGGACACGGCCGGATCCGCATCAGGGGTGAACAAGGGAGAAAACGGACCCATGGAGCCAATCTAGTCTGGCTCGGCTGCGGAGGGGAGCGGATAGCGAAGCGCCGCGGGTACGGCGGTAATTCAGGAAGGGCACTTAGGTTCGAGTTCCCGTGAAAGGAAATGGGCCGCCCGTCGGGCGGCCCATCTGAGTTGACACATGTGTAACGAGCTACTTGGCGGCTTTAACGACCTTGTTAATGAACGTCATGCCGTTGGGGGTGCCCAGGCCAGTAACGTTATCCCAGCCCGGATTCGTGGAGAGCGACGAGTCTGTCCCAAACGTAAAGACATCCCAGCGAGTTGAGCTGGAACTTTGGAACAACGCGCTCACGAACCGCGTGGTGGGCGCCTCAGGAAGCGCCAGAGCCGCCGCACTGAAGTGCTGGGGCGGAGCCGGCGGGTTGTAGATGGTTCCGGTTACATTATGGGTGGTGTCTGCCGCGGTCACGTTTACATCTGTGATGGCATCATCACCCAGTTCATAGAGAATGGGCGCCGCCTGTCCCAGTGGCGCTACGACTCCCGCATTCTGGGCCGCCTGGTTGGCGATGGCCCAGAAGGCAGAGAACATCGGACACGCGAGACTGGTGCCCCCAAACACATCCACAGACTGAGGGTGCCCGGGAACGCTGTCCGGCGTGACGATGATCTCGACGCCGGTCTCGGGGTCCGCATCCATGGAGATGTCGGGCAGCTGACGGAATTTGACACCGGCAGGCGTGTGCCCCTTCTGGAACCTGGGCTTGGCGTAGACAACGCTATTTCCACCTCCGGCTCCTTCGAGGAATCCCAGGAAGAGAGGGGGAACTGTCGGGGGGTTGGGTGTGGGGTTCGCGATGCGGGTCTCGTTCAGGCCCCATCCGGTTTGGAATTTGATACTGCTGTTGGAGTTCAGGAACATGCTGGTGCCGCCAACGCCCGTCACGTACGGCGAATCGGAGTTCGCCTGGACGGAAACGGCGGGGATGCCGTCAGCGGTGTTGGTGGCAAGCTCATCGCCGGAGTCGCCGGTGGATACGTTCTGGGAAATGCCCAAGGCCGCGGCGATCTCGGAGATGCCGTTTTCAACGGTAAGCTCGGTTGGGTCTTCGAACAACAGTACCAGCTCTGAGATACCGAAACTGTTGGAGAGTACGGTTCCAAAGCCGTTCTGGATGGCGAAGAGGTTTGCGATGTCGAGGTTTGTGAAGGAGTTATCGGCTCCCAGAACCAGGACGATGTTGGCATTAGGAGCGATGGCGTGCGCCCATTCCACGTCGAGCGTCGTTTCGAACTGCCAGTTGCCGGCTATGCACTCGGCGCCACAGGTCGTGGGGCCGTTAGGAGTAAAGATGGCGAAGTTTGAGCTTGTGAGTAGAGGCAGCTTGTTGAGCGCCGAGAACTCGTTCGCATCGGCAACGATGGTATTCGAGCCAAAGGCGTCGACGATCATGATGGTCTGGCCGGTCCCGTCCAAGCCATTCTTGTAGAGGCTGTTCAGGCCGTATGCCGTCTGCATTTCAGCAGCATCGTAGCCGCATGACGGCAGGTTGGGGACGGGGCTGTTGATGTCCGCTCCATACCGGTTGCCGGTATATGTCGCCTTGGGAAAGCTTCCTCCAGTGGTGAAGTTGACGGTTTCCGGCTTACGGAGGCAATCGCCGCTGAAAAAGAGTCCATCGGGACCTGCGGCGGTAGTGGGCAATCCTGCATAGGGCTGGCGCGTATCAGGATTCATCGCCGGGCTTACATTCGCATGGTAATTAAGGTCGCTCAAGCCTTGCACCGCGGATACCAGTGCGTCCGCAGGTCCCGTCAGGGTAGGCTTCGACGCGTTTACCCGGTGGACCACTCCGTTGACCATGACGCGATTGATCTTGGTGTTGAACGCTGCTTGCGCGTCGCCAACCATCCCTTGCGCCACCACGAAGTGGTTGTTCTTATCCGTCGACGTCACCTTCATGTTGTGCGCCGCAAGGTAATCACGCACCACCCCGGCCTGCTGCGCGGTCGGCGAGAATTGGCTCTTGAACTGCTTCATCGAGAGGAAGTGGTGATAGTTCGGTGAGCTCTTGTCATACATCTGCGCGACCATCGTATCCAGACCCGACTTGTTGCGCATGTTCAACCATACGGTCACTGAGACCTGCTTGGACACATTTTCAGGACCCAGGTTCGTCTGGTTCATGGCGGGGGCGCCAGCCGCTGCAAAGAGTGGAGCGCCGGCCGCGAATAGCAGCAGCGCACTGGGAATTGCGATACGTCTGAAAAAGCCCTGCAAAGACATTGGAGTTAGCCTCCTCCTAAGGTTGCGTTCATGGACGTGAGATTGGGGCAGATAGGCGGAAGTTGATTTCATCGGCGTGTAGAGAACAGCTCTTTGACAGTGATGGCAGAAGCGTTGCAAACAAACGCGAGAATACTGCACGCCGGAAGTTATAGCTGTCAAGGGCGCGCCGCGAGATCTTCGCAGCACAATTTATTTCAACGAGATTGGACGGCAGCTTTACCGCGTCGGGAAGAAATAGCGTCACAGACTAGATAGATCACGCGTGCGGAGGGCATAACAAATAGGGGCGGGGTGTTACTGATGTATCGTTATCGCTGTAGTAACGCTGGTCGGGTACTCGCATGCCCAGGAGCGGGATGCCGGAACGGCTCTGAAATGCGCCTGACATTCTCAAGCGTGCATCGCCCTAACGATCCGATAGCCTTAGCATCCCTTGCACTTGGAGAGAATGGCCGCTTGGAGCCGCGCGCGCAGATCTGCCGGCAGCTCGTAGAGTTCGTTGCGGCGGTACACTTCGATGGTCTTGCGCGTGGTGTTCAGCGTGATGACGCAGTGTTCGCACTCGAGAAGATGCTTTTCCAGATCCAGCCGCAGGGTTCCCGTTGCCGTCTCGTCGATCATCTCATCCAATTCGGCCAAGAATTCCGAACACGTCACTCCACACCATCCTCATTCTTTTTGCGGAAGTAGCGGCTCAGGCGCTCGCGCAGTTGCAACCGCGCGCGCAGCAGCCGGCTCTTGACCGCGGGCACGCTCAGCCCCAGGGTCTCCGCTGTCTCTTCCGTTGACAACCCGTCCACGTCCCGCAGCACAAACACTACCCGGAAGCCTGGGGGCAACCCGTTGATCGTCTTGCGCAGAATCTCGGCGAGCTCAGATTGCCGGTACTCCTGCTCCGGATTGGGCCGCCACTCCGCCAGATCACGAGGCACCGAACCTTCGTCCGTCTGAATGTCCTCATCGATCGAAACCATCTTCCCGGTGCGCCGCTTGCGCAGCCGCATCAGCGATTCGTTGACCGCGATACGCACCAGCCAGGTATAGAACTTCGAGTTGCCCTGGAACTGGTCGAGCTTTTGATACGCCTTCAGGAACGCGTCCTGGGTTACATCCTCCGCGTCCTCCCGGTTTTGCGTAATGTGCTGCGCAATCCGGAAGATCTGGCGGTCGTACTGCTTCACCAGCGTCTCGAAGGCCTGCACATCGCCAGCGCGCGCACGCGCCACCAGGGCTACGTCGGGATGGACCTCCTCGGTCTCATTGGGTTTCCCGCTAGTGTTTTCGATGATCGGCATGTCGGAAGGTTTCAGAACTAATAGCCTTTCCCGAGCACGGGAGAAGTGACTCTACTCATACTAAAACAGTCCGCCGCGGATTGAGGAGTACAGCACGGATGGCAGTGTCAGCCCGCGGCCGGCGATGGAACCGGTTCGGCCTTCCCGAAGCGCGTCAGCAGTGCGACCCCGCCGATGGCAATCGCGCCGCCGGCGATGCTGAGCGGCGAAGGCAGCTCTTTGAGCCAGAAGTAGGAGATGACCACCGCCGCCAGGGGAATGAAGTAGAGCAGCGTCGCGGTCTGGCTGAGCGTGAAGCGCGAGAGCACGATCGCCCAGGTCACGTACCCCAACGCAGCAGGGAAGACGCCCAGGTAGAGCACGGCGAGCAGGGGCGCGGACGAGCAATGGCGCGCGACGCGGAAAGCTCCGGGAAGGTAGGGTGTGAGCAGCAGTGCGCCACTCCACATCATGCAGGCGGTGATGGAGATGGAGCTGTAACGGACCAGCAGCGGCTTCTGCAGAAGGCTCATGAGCGCGGCGCAGAGGGCGGCGAGCAGAATCAGCAGCGCGCCGCGGCTGAAGTGCAGGCCGCTCGGATCGCCCAGCGCGAGCAGCGTCACGCCGGCAAAGCTTACCGCGATCCCGATCCAGCCGAGCGTCTGAAGACGCTCCCCCAGAAAGGCGACGGCGAGCAGCACAGCAAATACCGGCATGCAGTTGATGATGAAGCTGGCCGCGCCGGCGCTCACTGTAAGCTCGCCGGTGTTCAGCAGCAGGTTATAGGCGGCGATGCCAAGTGCGCCCGCCAGCGTGATGCGCAGCAGGTCGCGTCCACGAGGCAGGCGAAAGCGCGTGGCCGCGGCGTAGACGATGAAGATCACCGCGGCGGTCAGGAAGCGCAGCGCCGCCAGTTGGCCGGGGGTGAAGGCACGCAGGCCCACACGGATCGCGGGATAGGCCGAGGCCCAAACGACGATGGTAAAGACGACCACGCCGGCGTAGCCCCAGGCTGCGGAAGAGGACTTCATCTCTGGAGTCTACAAACCTGCTGCGGCTCGCGCTCCGGCCCGGCAGCGGAGTGTCGCAAGCTAGCCCTGACCGGTTGCGGCGGCGAGCGGTGCGGCAATGCTCTCGAGCGACTGACCTTCGGCATTCACGCCGAGCACCGCTTCGACCAAACCGCCGGCGATCATCAATGCCGCCGCGCCGAGATACCCATAGAACAGCGGCGCGCGATGGTGCGTCCCGATGAGCGCTCCGAAGAGGAAGGGGGCACCCACACCGCCGACCAAGGTTCCCAACGCGTAGAAGATGGAGATGGCGAGCGCGCGGATCTCCAGCGGGAAGACCTCGCTGACGGTGAGATAGGCGGAACTGGCGGCGCAGGAGGCGATGAAGAAGATGATCGTCCAGGCGACGGACTGGGTGAGTGCGGTGAGCACGCCGCGGCTGAAGAGCCAGCCGGTGATCGCCAGCAGCACGCCGGAGGTTGCGTAGGTGAAGACGATCATCTTCTTGCGCCCGATGGTATCGAAGAGGCGGCCCATCACCAGCGGGCCGGCCACGTTGCCGAGCGCAAACCAGAACAGATACTCGCCCACCCGGCCGGCCGGCACGTGGTAGTAGTTGATCAGCACCAGCGCGTAGGTGAAGAAGATGGCGTTGTAGAAGAAGGCCTGCGCGATCATCAGGCTGAGTCCGAGGATGGAACGCTTGCCGTGCACATGGACCATGGCGTTCCAGATGTCGCCCCAGGGGGTCTTCTGCCGGACATGAATTTTCAGAGGCTTGTTTTCGGCCTCGGGCAATGAGCCGTGCTGCCGGCGGACCTGCTGCTCGATATCATCCACGGTCCGGTTCGCTTCCCGCTCTTTGCCATGGGTCATCATCCAGCGCGGGCTCTCCGGAATGAAGTGACGGATGAAGATCATGATGAGGCCAAGCACCACCCCCAGCAGGAAGGCGAAGCGCCAGCCGACGGTCGCGGGAACATGTTTGCCGCTGAGGACAATGAGGGTGACGCGCGCGCCGATGGCCGCTCCGAGCCAATACGTGGAGTTGATGATCAGGTCCACACGGCCACGCACGCGAGCTGGGATCAGCTCATCGATGGCGGAGTTGATGGCGGCGTACTCTCCGCCGATGGCCAGACCGGTGATGGAGAGAAAGAGCAGGTAGCTCCAGTAGTTCCAGCTCAGGGCCGTGCAGCCGGTGGCCACCAGATAGATGGCAAGCGTAACGGTGAAGAGCTTCTTCCGGCCGAGGCGATCCGTGGCGTAGCCGAAGCCGAGCGCGCCGATGACCGCTCCGATGAGATAGGCCGTTGCGGTCGCCCCAACCTGAGCGTCGCTGATATGGAAGGTCTGGCGCAGGATGCCTCCGATGGCGCCGGTAAGCGTGACCTCCAGGCCGTCCAGCACCCAGGTGACGCCGAGTCCGATGATCACCAGCCAATGCCAGCGGCTCCAGGGAAGGCGGTCCATCCGCGCGGGGATATTTGTTTCGATGACCTGTTCGGGCGTGGTTCTTGCGGCCATGTGCAGCTCCAGTGCTTTTCGAGTCTTGCTGGCCGGTTTGTCCGGAGGCCTGCCCGCATGCTGCATGGGTCCAGGTCAGCGCCTGGCCCGCTGGGGAATATTTCCGTCCGAGCTTTCCGTCCGCTGTGCTGTCTCCCCGGGAGCCTCGTTCTTGTCTTCCTCGTCCTTGGTGATGATGGAGAAGCCGCCGTTGCGCTCCAGGATCGCAAGCTTGATGTCCGCGGTGCTGCTGACGTCCTGCGAACGGGCCGAAGTGAGCACGTCCTGGGGTTGGATGAGCAGATGCTCCATCCGATCCTTCTGCCACTTGCCGTTCTCGAACATGACCACTGGTGTGCCGTCGACCATACGGCCGAAGCGTTGCGACCTCTGTTTGAGCATTGAAATGCCGATGTGGTTAAGGGCAATGGTTGAGATGCCGATCAGCGCGTTCATGATGGAGTGATCGTCCACCACGATGACACCGATGGCCATGCCACCCAGAAGGAAGACCAGGATGTACTCGTACGGAGTGGTGATGCTGCCCTTCCGGCGCGGAGTGATACGGATGATCAGAAGGATGAACCAGTAGAGCACTGTCATGCGGATGATGGTTTCCACGTTAGGCCTCGGGGACGGAACTCAGGGGTAGATGACCTGGTGGATGGAGACACCCGCCTGGCCGGGCACCGCAATGGTTCCGCGAAGTGTTCCGAAGCGGGTGAAGGTCTGCGTAAGTTTCACGGCTCGAGTCGAGTCCGGTACGGCCTTGAACTCAAGGATCTCCCCGCCGTCGCTCAGCACAGTAGCGAACGGGCGCGGGTTGGTCCTTTGGGCATCCAGGGTGCCCGCGATGGATTGCGAGACGAAGATGCGCAGGATGCCATCCTGCACGGCTGCCGTGGGCGCGACAGACAGACGTAGTGTGGACGGAGTCTCATATCGGGCGAACCGGTCATACTTGACTGCGAGCGCTCCGGCCGGGGTGGTGGCGGTCGCGTGCGCCAGCGGGCCCTTTCCGAAGACTCCGGCGCCCCCCAGGACCGTGAAGATGGCCAGAAGAACCCAGATGACGCGGGCAAAGCGGGCCCATTTGGCCTCAAAGTGCGGGTCGTCGCCGATCTCCGTGCCGGAGGTCTTATCGATGGAGAAGTAGTCCTGGTTCCTGAAGCCTGCTCCGGGAATGAGAATGTACGGCCCGAAACACGGCTGGCTCTGGTGCGCGCGCCCGCCGAACCGCCATGTGAATCCGAGCCGACGGACTGAGGGTCGGACCCACAGCCGTCGTTCTCTGTTCATTCTGTCTTTGAGATGCACGGAGGGGCCAATTACGCTGCGCGAGATGGGCCGGGCCCGTGGCGAGGCTGCCTGTGATCGAAATGACGCGCAGCACCATGCCGGGTTGGGTTCGTGTCCACCTTTGTTCCATAGCGACAAAAGCCATTTCCGCTTAGTCTCATAGGCAGGATCCCCCTTGGTTGAGGTCAGCGGTGCAAGGAAGCGTGGTGTTTTCGAAGTTCCGGCTGAAGGTCTTGGTTGGTTTGGCGCTTTCGTTGCTGGTGGCCGGCACGGCTGCCGCAAGCGTCCAGCCTCATGTCCAGAGTGATACGCAGGCGCAAGCCCCGGCGCATGCGCGCAAGAAGACAACGGCGCACGGCAAGCCGACCTCTGCGGCGAGCAAGCACCATGCCAACGCGCGTGGCGCGGCGAGTACGACACACAGACGCGCCCGCGCCCATGTGCGCCATGCCAAGACCAAGCATGCACGGCGCACCGCCCGTTCCATTGCGCAGAGCAAGCGGTTGCGGCGGGCCTTCGTGGCGTCCTCGCAATTGCGGCCCATGGCGCAGCAGCTCGCCACGAACCGGACTCCGGCGGCCTATGCGGGCGTGACCAGCTACGCCCAAACGCACAAAGGGGATGCGGCCGCGGCGGCGTACCTCGCGCTGGGCCATGCCTACCTGCTCGACCATCGCTATCCGGAGGCCGTAAGCGCGTTGACCAGGGCCAACAGCGTCGGCGATACCCTAGACGGTTACGCCGATTATCTGCAGGCGCAGGCAGAGATGCAGGCCGGCCAACTGCCCGCTGCGGAAGGGCTGCTCACCGGCTTCACGACCAGGCATCCCGACAGTATCTTCACCGGCGAAGTCCCGGTGCTGATCGCCAATCTGGCCATCCAGCAGGGTGATCCGCAGACCGCAATACGCACGCTCGCTCCGCATGCGAACGATGCGATCGCCGGCCACGCCGACTATCAGCTCGCGATGGCCAGAGCGCAGCAGTTGGCAGGGAACACCGATGACGCGGCGAAGGGCTTTCGTCATGTCTATCTCAGCTATCCGCTGAGCGCCGAGGCGCAGCAGGCCAAGGCGCAACTGCAGGTTATCGGCGCCGCTGCCCCACTGACCGTCGCAGAACGGCAGCGCCACGCCGACGCGTTGTATGCGGCGGGACGGTATAGCGATGCGGCCGAGGAGTACCGGAGTCTCGCGGCCGATCCGCAGGATACCGACCCGGCGCTCAAGGCGCGGCTGGAGGTGGCGGCCGCGGCCTGCGATTACAAGCTGAAGCGCGCGAACCGGGAGCAGGTGGAGGCGTTGGCCGATACACCCGATGAGGCGGGTGCACGCCGGTCGTACCTGCTGGTGGAGATGGCCCGTGACCGCGACGACGGCGACACTCAGCGTTCGCTGGTGGAGCAGATGGAGCAACGCTTTCCCACCAGTCCCTGGCTGGCCGAGGCGCTCTACACCTCGGGCAACATGTACCTGCTGCGCAAGGACTATCCACACGCCATCGAGTTCTATGGTGAGCTGGCCAGGCGCTTCCCGGTGGTTTGTAAGGGGCACGCCACCACGCCTTGCTCGGATTACGCGTCCAGCAGCCACTGGCGCGCCGCGTGGCTGAACTATCGCATCGGCCAGTATTCCGAGGCAGCGCGGCTTTTCGATGAGCAGATCGCCGTCTATCCCGGCGGCAAGGAGATCCCCGGCGCGCTCTACTGGCGGGGGCGCGTGTATCAGGACGAGGAGAGTTCTCCGGCCAAGGCCGCGGCCTACTACCTGACGGTCAAGAACACGTTTCTGCACTACTTCTACGCGCAGGTTGCGGCGCAGCATCTGGCGGAGCTTGGCAACATTACTCCGGCCGATATGCCGCAACTTGATGGGATTCAACCCGAGACCGTCCCGGCGCTGACCGATGATGTTCCGGACGACGATCCGCATGTGATCCGCGCCAAGCTGCTGGCGAACGCCGGGTTGAATGAGTACATCTCGCCGGAGATCCAGGCGGCCGAGGGCAGCAACGAGTGGGGCGCCTTTGCCGAAGCGGCCATCTACACCTCCTACGGCGAGACCTACAAAGCCATGCGCGTGATGAAGCGGGCGCTGCCGTTCTACACCGCGGCTCCGTTAGAGGCGATTCCGCTCGCCTACTGGCGCATCCTCTTCCCCCAGGCGTACTGGAGCGAGATCACGACCGATAGCGCGAAGAACAATCTCGACCCATACATGGTCGCGTCGCTGATAAGACAGGAATCGGAGTTCAACGCTGCCGCCATCTCCTACGCCAACGCGTACGGGCTGATGCAGTTGCTGCCGAATGTCGGCGCCGAGCTTGCAAAGCAGGAAGGGATTCGCCACTTCAACCGTGACGAATTGCTGAATCCGCTCATCAACATTCGTCTGGGGACGCGCTACCTGCGCCAGTTGCTCAACAATGTCGGCGATCGGCCGGAGTACGCCTTCGCCGCGTACAACGCGGGCGAGAACCGGGTGACGGACTGGAAGTCCATCGGCAACTATCGTGACATGGACGAGTTCGTGGAATCGATACCGTTCACGCAGACCCACGATTATGTCCAGGCCATCCTTAGGAACGAGACGATCTATCGCGAACTGGCGCATCCGCCCGCGGTACTTGCCCCGGGTACGCGGGCGGCAGCGGCGCCCAAAGCCACTGCGGGGACAGCCGAGGTGAGAACGGCCGGCCCGGTGCACACACCGGAAATTGTGCACTAGCGCTCAGCTCAGCAGCGCGGGGCGAAAGGTTTGTCTTCAACGTTCGCGAGCCCGTTTGCAATTGACATCGCGTTGATTGTGCGTGTACTCATGGGCGATGGACATGGCAGGAAGTTCGTGGTCTCGCCGCAATTTTCTTCGTCTCGGAACAGGCGCATGCGTGGCCGGCGCGGCCTCACGCGCATTGCTCAAACCCACGCTGCTGTTTGCGGAAGAGGCCCAGACCTCACCCGAGGCGCGGCCGCTGAAGTTCGCTTCGATCGGTACCGGCGTACGCGGTTGCCAGTTGCTCGAAGCCTCGCTGCTGGTGCCGGGAGTGGAATGTGTCGCAGTCGCCGATCTCTACGATGGACGGCACATTGCGGCGCACGAGGCGCTGAAGAAGGACGTCCCGGCGACGCGCGACTATAAGGAGATACTGGCGCGGCCCGACGTTGACGCGGTCATCGTGGCGACCATGGATCATCAGCATCGCGAAGTGGTGGAAGATGCATGCGCCGCCGGTAAGGACGTGTACTGCGAAAAGCCGATGGCGCACACCATCGAAGATGGCTTCGCCATGGTGGCCGCCGCGCAGAAGAGCAACCGCATTTTGCAGGTGGGCAGCCAGCGTGTGAGCTCCAAGCTGTATGTGAAGGCCAAGGAGATCTACGACTCCGGCCGCCTGGGAAATGTCTATGCGGTGCGCGCATCCTGGGATCGCAATTCGGCCAGCGGAGCGTGGGTCTACCCCATTCCGCCGGATGCCAGCGAGCAGACCATCGACTGGCAGATGTTCCTGCGGGATGCGCCCAAACGTCCCTTCGATGCGGTGCGGTTCTTCCGCTGGCGCTGTTATAAGGATTACGGCGAGGGCCTGGCGGGCGACCTATATGTCCATCTGCTCTCCGGGATTCAGTTCATCACCGGCACGAACACCGCTCCCAGCCGCGCGCAGGCCACCGGCGGGCTCTTTCGCTGGAAGGACGGGCGGGACTATCCCGATCTGCTTGAGACACTCTATGACTACCCCAACTTCCGCGTGAGCATGCGCTGCAACCTGAACAATGAAGAAGGAGAGTTCATCGGCTTTTACGGCGACAAGGGCACGCTTACCATCCAGGACTCCGTCCTGACCTTCAAGCCGCAGGACGTGCGGCCCCAGCCGGAGACCTACTCGACCATTGGCTGGCCGGCAAAGCTGCGCACCGAGTACCTGGAGCAGTGGAAGAAGGACCATCCGCAAGCGAACGAGTACGTAGTCGAGGAAGAATCCGAGGTCTACTCCGTTCCGGCGCACTATAACGATGTGGTAGACCACGAGGTGAGCTTCTTCAACGCGGTCCGCACACGCAAGCCGCCGGTGGAGAACGAGGTCTTCGGCAACAACACGTCCATTGCGTGCCACATGGCCAACTATGCGTATTTCAAGCAGACCCCGGCGTTCTGGGATGCATCTGCGAGAAAGATCAAGAGCTAGTCAGCGTTCAGGAGGGTCACCTTGCGGGTAACGCGAAGAACGTTTCTCAAGACCGGGGCAAGCGCCGGGGCATATGCCGTATGCGCGGGAGCGAGAACGGTATATGCCAATCCGCTGGGGCTTCCGCTGGGATTGCAGCTCTACTCCGTGCGCGACCAGTTGCAGCGGGATTTTCCGGGCACGCTGAAGCAGGTAGGCGCGCTGGGCTACAAGGAAGTTGAGGCCGCGGGCTTTTACGGCCACACCGCCAAGGAGACGAGCAGCGCGATGCAGGCTGCGGGCCTACGCTGCGTGAGCGCTCACTATCCCATGTCGACTCTCCAGCCGCAGCTTGAAGAGATCATCCGCTACGGCAAGGACCTGGGCCTGGAATACATCATCTGCTCTTCGCCCGGACGAAAGGTCGCGGGCCAGGCGGGTGGGGGCGGCAAGCAGCCGCTGACTCTGGATGACTGGCGCTGGAACGCCGAGCAGTTCAACCGCATCGGGGCATCTGTGCACGCGGCTGGCTTGCGCTTCGGCTATCACAACCACACCGGGGAGTTTCGCCCGCAGGACGGGGTGCTGCCTTACGACGAGCTGCTGCGGCTCACCGATCCCGCAAAGGTAACCATGGAGATGGATTGCGGTTGGGTAGTGGTCGGTGGGCAGAACCCGATCGAATATCTGAAGCGTTACCCAACGCGTTTCTCAATGTTGCACGTCAAGGATTTCAAGACCGGAACGGCGGGCGCGGGCGTGCCTGCGTCTACGGAGCCCGTTTCGACGGAGCTAGGCAAGGGCAGTATTGACTATCGGTCCATCTTTGAGGCCGCCCGAAACGCGCCCATTCGCCACGCGTTCGTTGAGCAGGAGTCGTTTGACATGGAGCCGTTCGCGGCGTTGAAGATCGATGCCGAGTATATGCAACGATTGAAGGTGTAGGCCGGAGATACCGAGCGCCCGCGCAAATCTACAAAGGTGGTAGAAGAGCGGGCCGCAAGTCGATATTCGACGTAGCTCATTTGTCGTATAGCCTCTTCCATACGCACATGGAAGGATCACGCATCATGCGCGTGAATCTGATCGCTAATGTTTCTCTCGACCATCCACTGGAGTTTGGGGCCTTTCCCCTGGTGCTGAAGATCAAGCCTGCGTTTGGCCTGCCCGGCGAGTGCGAGTACCGGACGGATACCAATGCGCTGATGGATGTGCTTTACAAGCGCACGGACCTGAACGGGTCAGTGCTGGAGAAGTTCAGCCATAACCTGCGTCACTCACAAAAGGTGCGGCTGCCAAATGTCGATCTGCAGGACCGGGCCCTGGAAGAGATGGGCTTCTTCATCGACTGAGCGCCGCCGGAATTGTCTCTGCCTTAGAGGCTTCCTCTTGGGGTGCTCAGTCGGTATAGGACGCCGCCTCCTGCGTCGCTCCGGCCGCCCGCACCCGCGATCCGCGCTTGAACTTCGACAACAAAGTGCTCAGGATCACATAGAGCACCGGGATGAAGAACAGGTTAAGCACGGTCGAAAGGAACATGCCGCCGACGATCGACGTTCCTACGGAATGCCGGCCGAGCTTGCCCGCGCCATTCGCGAAGACCAGAGGCAGCACGCCGAGGATGAAGGCGAAGGATGTCATCAGAATCGGACGAAGGCGCAGCTCGGCGGCTTCGATGGCAGCTTCCACGATGGATTTTCCTTGCCTGCGTAGTTGCTCCGCGAACTCAACGATGAGGATCGAGTTCTTGGCAGCCAGACCGATCAGCATGACCAGGCCGATCTGACAGTAGATATCGTTCGCTAGTCCTCGCAGAGACTGGGCCGCCAAGGCGCCGAGCACGGCCATGGGCACGGCGAGCAGGATGATAAAGGGCAGCGCGAAGCTCTCATACTGCGCTGACAAGGTCAGGTAGACCACCAGAATGCCGAGAGCGAAGATGATCAGGGTCTTGCCGCTCGACTCGATCTCTTCCAGCGCCAGCCCGGTCCAGGAGAACGTCATGCCATGGAGCATGTTCTGTTTGGCCAGGCGCTCCATTGCCTGCAGGCCCTGGCTTGAACTCAACCCCGGCGCGGCCGAGCCGTCGATCTCCGCCGAGCGGAAGAGGTTGTAATGGCTGATGGTCTGCGGAGCCGAGGTGTCCCGCAAGGTGACCAGATTGTCGAGCGGGATCATCTGGTTGCTGTCGGAGCGCACATAGAAACGGCGAATGTCTTTCGCGGTTTGGCGAGAGCCCTGGTCCGCCTGCACATACACGCGATAGGAGCGATTGTTGAAGTCAAAGTTGTTGATGTACTCCGATCCCATGTAGACCTGCAGGGCTGCCGTAATCTGACTGAAGGGAACGCCGAGGGCTTTCGCCTTTTCGCGGTTGATGTCAATCGCAAGCTGCGGATCGTTGGCAGTGAAGCCGGTGAATAATCCGGTCAGCTCCTTGCCTTGGTTCCCTTTGGCGGTGATGGTGTGGGCTACGCGGGCAAGGTCCTGCAGCGTGTTCGCGCCGAGGTCCTGCAGTTCGAACTGAAAGCCGCCGAAGCTGCCGATTCCCTGAATTGCCGGAGGCTCGAATGGAATCACCAGGCCCCCCGGAATGCTCATCAACTTGCCGCGCAGATCGGCCACGATGTCGGCAGAGGACTGCCCCTTGCCTTTGCGCTTGTCGGCGGAGCTCAGGCTGGCGAAGATGAGCCCACCGTTCGGCGCGTTCCCGGAGAAGCTAAAGCCGCTGACGGCGAATGAGCCGTTGATTTCCTTGTATTGGCTCAGGATGGCTTGCGCCTGGTCCGCCAGCCTTTCGGTGTAGGAGAGGGAAGCGCCCTGCGGAGCTTGAATCTGAATGATGAAGTAGCCCTGGTCTTCCTGCGGGACGAAGGCCGTCGGCACATGCCTGTACATAAACACGGTGGCGCCCAGGCCGATAAAGAAGAGCAGCAGCATGAGATAGCGGAGGCGTAGCACGCGGTGAATGGCGCGAGCATAGCCGCTGGACATCTTCTTGATGCCCACGTCGAAAGCATGCAACAGGCCGTGCGTCTCCCTCTCCCTGCGCAGGAACAACGCCGCGAGCGCGGGCGAAAGCGTCAGCGCATTGAAAGCGGAGATCGCGATCGAGAAGGCGATGGTCAGGGAAAACTGTCTGTAGAGAATTCCTGAGGTGCCGGGGAAGAAGGACACCGGAACAAAGACGGAGATGAGTACGAGAGAGGTGGCGATGACCGCGCCGGTCACCTCAGCCATGGCAATAGACGTCGCCTTGTGCGGGTCGGCCTCCCCCTCGGAGATGTGGCGCTGCACATTCTCGATGACCACGATTGCGTCATCGACCACCAGACCCGTGGCCAGAGTAATGCCGAAGAGCGTCAGCGAGTTAATGGAGAAGCCGAAGATCTTGATAAACGCAAAGGTGCCGACCAGCGATACAGGGATGGTGACAGCAGGGATGATGGTGGCGCGCCAGTCCTGGAGGAAGAGGAAGATGACGACGATCACGATGACGATGGCTTCGATCAGCGTCTGCACAACCTCCCGGATGGAGTCGCCCACCACCGTCGTGGTATCGAAGGCAATGGCGTACTTCATGCCGGGCGGGAACTTTGTGGAGAGTTGAGCTAGCGCGGCCTTGGCGTCGTGGTCGACCTGCAGCGCGTTGGCGTTACTGAGCTGCTGCACGCCGATGCCGACGGTCTCGAGGCCGTTGAACTTCAGAGCGCCAGCGTAGGTCTCCGCGCCCAGTTCGGAATGGCCGACATCCCTGATCTGAACGATTCCGTTCGGCGTATTTTTTACGATGATCTTGTCGAACTCATCCGGCGTGTTTAGTCTTCCGGCGGCGTTCACCGTGATCTGGAAATCCTGCTTGCCGTTCGAGGGCGGCTGGCCCAGTTGACCTGCCGCCACCTCCACGTTCTGCTCCTGCAGCGCGCTCACGACATCTGCCGCGGTCAGGGCCCGCGAGGCCAGCCGTGTGGGGTCGAGCCAGACGCGCATCGCGTACTTGCGTTCACCGAAGATCTGCACATCGCCGACGCCGCGGATGCGCTTCAGCGCATCCTTCACGTACACGTCCAGATAGTTACTGATAAAGAGGTTGGAGTACTCGCCGTTCTCGGCATAGAAGCCGGCCGCAAAGACGAAGTTGCTGTTTGCCTTAGTGATGGTGATGCCGGTCTGGTTGACCTCTGCCGGCAACTGGCCGCTGGCGGTCGAGACACGATTCTGCACGTCGACCGCGGCGATATCCAGGTCGTAGTTCGTGTTGAAGGTGGTGGTGATCTGGCTGCTGCCGTCACTGCCGCTGGTGGACGTGATGTAGCGCATGCCCGGCACGCCGTTGATCTGCTGCTCGAGCGGAATGGTCACCGCCGATTCCACCACCTGCGCGTTGGCGCCCACATAGTTGCTGCTTACCGTGACCTGCGGAGGAGCAAGCTGCGGGTAGAGCGAGATGGGCAGACTGGGAATGACCACTGCGCCCGCGAGCACGATAAGCAGGGCACAGACCGTAGCGAAGACAGGCCGATGGATGAAAAAGTCAACGAACAAGTGAAACGATCCTCTCCGGGTTCACCGGGCTTGCCGCGTCACCGGGTGCTAGGAACGACTGTCGACGAATGCGATCAGCCAAGAGGCTGAACGGGCGCACCGTCTGCCAGAATCTGCGTGCCGGAGACGATCACCTTGTCGCCGTTCTGCAGACCCCCCAATACCGAATAGCTATTGCCAACCGTATCTCCCAGCGTGATCGGGCGTTGCTTCGCAATCGATTTACCGTCCTGATTCGCCACGACAAACACGAAAGCCTGGCCGCCAAGACGGGAAACCGCAAGCACCGGAACCGTCGGCGTGGGTGCGGTGCTCCAGATCACGCGCGCCTTCACCAACTGCGCATTCCGCAGGAGTTCTGGCTTGGAGTGCACGTCAGCCTTGGCGAGAATACCTTGCAGGCCGTTATCCACCTGCGGCGACACGAAGTCGATCTCGGTCGGCTCGACCAGCTTGTCATTGCCGTCGAGGATGTCCACTTTGAGCCCCCGACGCACCTGCGCCGCCCGGGCGACCGGTATGTAGATATAGGCCTCCAGGTCGCGATTCTCATCGACGGTGGTCAACAGCGTCGTCGGCGAGACGTAGTCGCCGATGTGCACGGGAATGTCTCCCACGATCCCATCCCGCGGGGCCCGGATCTGGTAATAGCCGAGTTGCTGCTGTTGCGTCTGCCGCGAGGCAACCGCAGAGTCGTAGTCGGCCTTGGAGTTCCTGTAGGCCTGTTCCGACTGATCGAGAACCGCCCGGCTGGTCACGCCGGCGTCGAAGAGCTTTCTCTGCCGCTTCAGATCGATCTCGTTGTACTGATACACGGCGAGCTTCTGCTTCTCCGTCGCAATCTGCGCGTCGACCGTAGCCTGCTGCTTCAGCGGATCGATCACCATCAGAACCTGCCCGGCCTTCACCTGTTCCCCGGAGTGCGCCTGGATCTCCGTCAAATTGCCATCCACCTGCGGATTAATGGTGGCGGAATGCCGCGATTTGATGGTAGCGACGTACTCGTCGCTTTGAGGCACGGGAGACGAGTTGATGGTCACGGTTTGTACGGGCATCGCCTGCCCTCCACCCATGCCTGGCTGCTGCGCAGCCGGTTTCCCACAGCCCGCCAATACCAGTACAGCCGTTGCAATCAAAGCAGAATTACGCATGAGCCCTCAAGTCAACCTCGCGGTTCAGGGTGGCTTTACAAAGAGTTTGTGACGAATCAGTCATTGTAGGGTCAAAGCTGCCTTTGCCAGCGCAGAAAAATGTGCTGATGTGACGGATGGTAGCCAGGGCGGGATGAAATCCCCAACGTCCATACGCGTTCCACCCTGCGGCGGTTCTACGAATCCGTTCTACGGATCCGTTGCAAGAATCCGCAGCGGGCGGAGTATCTTCCACCGGAAGTCTACCGCATGGCCCATTATTCTTTGGCGACAGTCGTGTGAAGTCGGCCTATAGTGATTCATGGGAACCTACACGCCGCCTGCGGCCGCGCTCCTCGCCGCGCCCGATTCGCTAATCGATCCGGCTTTCCACAGCGATTCCTGTGGGGTCGGCTTCGTTGCGCAGATCTCCGGCCAACCCAGCCATGCGGTGCTCCAGCACGCTCTCACGGCGCTTAGCCGGCTTGCGCATCGCGGCGCCGTGGCCTGCGACGGGCGCAGCAGTGACGGGGTGGGCGTCTTGGCGCAGATTCCCCGTGCCTGGCTGCTGGAGCGTGCGGGCCTTCGTCTGCCTCCGGAGCGGCTTGCCGCGGTCGGTATGCTGTTCGTGCCGCCCCAGGCGGAACACTCCACACGGCGGTTGTTTGAAGACAGCCTCATCGCGCACGGGCTGGAGATGCTGGCCTGGCGGCCCTTACCGATCCGCGAAGACCAGTTGGGAGAGCAGGCGCTGGCCTCTGCGCCGCTCATACTGCAGGCGCTGGTTGCCGATGGCGGCGGAGACGGTCTGGAGCGCCGGCTCTTCCTGGCCCGCAAGCGCTTCGAGCGCGCGGCAACCGGGACGCACGTATGCTCCCTCTCGGCCTCGACCCTGGTGTACAAGGCACTGTGTACGGGCGCACTGCTGTCGACCTTTTATCCCGATCTCGCACATCCGGAATTCACCACCGCTTATGCGATCTTCCACCAACGCTATGCGACCAACGCCGCGCCGGCCTGGAGCCGGGCCCAGCCGCTGCGAACATTGGCGCATAACGGCGAGATCAACACCATCTGGGGCAATCGAGCGCGGATGGATGCCCGGGCGGCGACCATTCCTCAGGAATGTCACCCTCTCCTCTCTCTTGACGGCTCCGACTCCACCAGCCTGGATGAGACCGTGGAGCTGCTGGCCCGCAACGGGCGCGATCTCTCTCAGGCCGTGCGCATGCTGTTGCCGCCGGCGCAGTCCTTTTCCCGCTCCGGCTTCATGCGCTACCACGCCGACTGCGTGGAACCATGGGACGGTCCGGCGGCGGTGGCGTTCGCGGATGGCCCGTTTGTTGGCGCGGCGCTCGATCGCAATGGGCTGCGGCCGTGTCGCTTCTTTGTCACGGTCGATGGCCTTGTCATTGCCGGTTCGGAGGCGGGACTCATCGATCTGGATCCCGGACACATTCGCGAGAGTGGCCGCCTCGGTCCAGGCGAGATGCTGCTGGTGGACCTGGAGCAGCAGGCATTGCTCGATTCCGAGGCCCTGCTAGCGCGCTTCGACCGCGATATCGCCTACGACACGCTGGTTGCCGACGTGCGGCTGGAGCCCTCGCCCACCGGCGACGTCAGTCTTCCGGCCGAGGAAATTCACCGGCTGCACCGCGCCTTTGGCTACTCCCGCGAAGACGTCACCATGGTGCTGAAGCCGATGGCGTCCGATGGCAAAGAGGCGGTGTGGTCCATGGGCGACGATACGCCCATCGCGCCGCTCGCCCGCTCGCCTCGTTCCGTGTACGCATTTTTGAGGCAGCGCTTTGCGCAGGTCACGAATCCGCCCATCGATGCGCTCCGCGAAGCGTGCGTGGTGCAGCTCCACACGCGTCTGGGGCCGTGGCCGCATCTTCTGGATCCGCATGCGCGCATTCCCGGCCTGTCGCTCCCGTCGCCGTTTCTATCGCTCGCGCAGATGCACGCGTTACGTGCGGGCGAACATCCTTTGGCTGCAGACCTGCCAGTTGCGGTGCTGGACTGCCTGCTGCGTGCAGAGGAAGGCTTGAGCTCCGGGATGGAACGCTTGTGCGCGGAAGCCATCGCGCTGGTGAAGGGCGGCGCCCGGGTTCTTCTGCTCAGTGACGGGGCCGTCGCGATGACCTCGCGCGCATCCGGCGATGGCTGCGATAGAGAGCGATTGCCGGTACCCATGGCGCTGGCAACGGGCGCCATCCATCAGGCGCTGGTCGGTGCGTCGATCCGCACCGCTGTCGGGCTTGCGGTTGAGGCCGGCGATTGCCGGGATGTTCATCATGCGGCTGTGCTGATCGGGTACGGGGCGGGCGCGGTGTGCCCTTGGCTCGCGCTGGTGAGCGCGCGTGAGATGCAGCCGGAAACCGGTGAGCAGAATATGCTGCACGCCTTTGACCAGGGGCTGGCGAAGATCATGTCCAAGATGGGCATCTCGGTGGTGGATAGCTATCGCGGCGCACATCTGTTCGACTCTATCGGGCTGCACGACGAGGTGGTCGACCGCTGCTTTCGGGGGACGCCCGCGCCTCTCTCGGGCATCGGGTTCGCGGAACTTGAAGCGGCACTGCGGCAGAGTTGGACCAGCGGGCCGCGCAGCGGCTCTCCTTCACCGCAGACGGTCGATGGCGATCGAGAGAGCGTACCCGTACCGCTCGCGGTGAAGGTCGAGCTGCCGGACCATGGGTGGGTGCGCTACCGCAAAGCGGATCGCGCAGAACTGCACGCCTGGCAGCCGCAGCGGGTACGGGAACTGCAGAGTTCGGTCGGGTCGGCTCGCGGCAGCCTCGCAGTGTTGCAACAGCCGCAGCCGGTGGATGCTGTTCTCGACGGCTCGCCCGGACATCGCGCGCCGTCCGAGATCACGACACTGCGGGACCTGCTCTCGGTAGAGCCTGTCGCGCCACCGCTGCCACTTGAACTGGTCGAAGCAGGCGAGAGCCTGGTGCGGCGCTTCGTCGCATCCGCCATGTCGCTGGGCTCGCTCAGCCCGGAGGCGCATGGCACCATCACCGAGGCCATGAACCTGCTGGGCGCGCGTTCCAACACCGGCGAGGGAGGCGAGGACCCGTCGGTATATAGCACCGTCACAGATACAGACAGGCACTTCGTTCGCTCGCCGCGCGATAACAAGATCAAGCAGTTTGCGTCGGGGCGCTTCGGCGTGACGGCGGAGTATCTGGCCCACGCGGAAGAGATCGAGATCAAGATCGCGCAGGGCTCGAAACCGGGCGAAGGCGGGCAGTTGCCGGCGCATAAGGTGACAGAGCTGATCGCGCGGCTGCGTCACGCGCAACCCGGCATGACGCTGATCAGTCCGCCGCCGCACCACGATATCTATTCGATCGAAGATCTGGCCCAGCTTATCTATGATCTGAAGCGGGTGAATCCTAGCGCGGCCATCGGCGTCAAGCTGGTGTCCTCCTGCGGCGTGGGGGCCATCGCGGCGGGCGTGGCGAAGGCCTATGCCGATTACATCGTCATCGCCGGCCACAGTGGCGGCACCGGAGCGTCACCGCTGTCCAGCATCAAGCACGCGGGCAATCCCTGGGAGCTTGGACTGGCCGAGGCGCAGCAATCCCTCATCGCCGACGGTCTGCGCGCGCGGGTCCGCCTGCGTTGCGACGGCGGACTGCAGACGGCCCGGGATGTGCTGATCGCGGCCATGCTCGGCGCGGACGAGTTTGCCTTCGGCACTGCCGTTCTAGTGGCGCTGGGCTGCGACATGGCGCGGCAGTGCCATCTCAACACCTGTCCCACGGGCATTGCCACGCAGCGGCCCGAACTCAGGGCCAAATTCCGCGGCAAGCCGGAGCATATTGTCCGCTTCTTTGAAGCGCTGGCCTTCGATCTGCAGTGCGTCCTGGCCGAACTGGGCATCGCACGCCTGGAGGACGCCGTCGGGCGTACGGACCTGTTACTGCAGGCGCGGCAGCAGGGCGGGCTCGATCTTACGCGCATGCTCCACTTCCCGAAAGACGGCGCCCGGCGCTGGGGCGGCGCAAGGAACGCCCGTCCGGAGACCGAGGCTCCCCTCGATGACGCGTGGCAGCAGCCCGCCCTGGCCGCAGCGGTCAGCGGCACACCGTTTACCGTGCGGACCGAGGTCGCGAACCAGCACCGCACCCTGGGAGCACGCCTGGCGGGTGCGCTAGCGGAAGAACGGCTGGACAAAGCGGAGCCGGCACCCTCCATCCGACTGGAGTTGCACGGCGTTGCTGGCCAGTCGCTGGGGGCCTTCGCCGTGCGCGGCATGCATCTGGTCTTGAATGGCTTCGCCAATGATTTTGTGGGCAAGGGTCTCAGCGGTGGCGAGATCGTACTGCGCGCGGAGGGGACCGCCGCCAGCGACAGCGCACACCACGTCCTGCTCGGCAACGTGGCGCTCTATGGCGCCACCAGCGGCCGCCTGTTGGCGGCAGGGCGCGCGGGCGAACGCTTCGCCGTCCGCAACTCCGGCGCCACGGCGGTGGTCGAGGGGGTGGGCGATCACGGCTGCGAGTACATGACCGGCGGCGAGGTGGTCGTATTAGGCCGCGCCGGGCACAACTTCGGCGCGGGTATGACGGGCGGTGTGGCGTGGGTGCTGGACGAGGATGGCAGCTTCCTGCGCGACCCGCGCTATCACGCCGCCTTTCTGTTGCCGGAGTGCGCGGCTGGTGTTGCCGCTCAGGAGCAGGAGCGGCTTCGGTCGCTGCTGGCCCAGCATGTCGAGGAGACGCGCAGCCAACGCGGCGCACGCATGCTCGCGCACTGGGATTCGACGCTCGCAACGCTGGTGCGTCTTACGCCGGTAACGGCGATCGCATAGCGGCTGCGCGGATTCGGATAAGCCTGAGTGTTGTAAGCGAAAAGCAGGTCCCTTCGGCTTCGCCCAGGGCAGGCTCTTCGCCTCCGTACCGCGTTCTCCGCTCAGGATGACATGGGCCGGGAATGGCGCGGGTCCTCCCGAGCGAGGCGGAGGGACCTGCTTTTGCTTTTTTGCCGCCATCTTGAACTAAGGCGTGGCGCGGAACTTGTACAGCGACTCGGCGTTGCCGCGCAGCACCAGCCGTGCCAGTTCGCCGGCACGCGCCGGACTGATCTCGCCATCGGCCTCCATCCCGGTCAACGCGATGCCAAGCGCCTGGCGCGCATTCCGGTTGGCGATCCACGTGGCTTCTGCCCACCCCAGCCCGCTGGAATACGGATATCCATCGGTCCCGTACAACACCTTCTCCGGAATCCACTCCAGCCATTCCCTGAGCCACTGCGCGAGCGCGTGGGGTGTCATGACGAGGGCCTGTTGGGAGAAGTCGAGGTACACGTTCGGCTTCTGCAGCAGCGCTCCCGTTTCGCGCACAAACGGCCATCCGCCGTGCAGCAACACGAAGTTCGTCTTCCTCAGCCGGGGATCATTGAACACCGTCTCCAGCAGCAGAGGATTGGCGCCGCTCACGGAGAAATAGCTGCCGCCTCCGGCCATGGCGTGCAGGTGCACGGCCATGCCCAGCCGGCCGCACTCCCGGACGATGTAGCGGAACAGGAAGTCCTGCAGCAGCTTGTAGCCGGCGTCGTCGGGCTTGCCGCCGCCAATCCTGCGCGCGTAGACCTGCTCTGCCTCTGCCGGGGCCGGATCGCTGAAGTCCAGCGATCGTAGATAGGCCACCTCGAACTTCTCCGCGACCGCGCCCTGGGCCTGCTGCCGCTCCAGTGTGGGCGTCACCACGAACTTCAAGTAATTCTTCAAGGTTGAAGGCGGCGCACCGACGCCCGCTTGCTTCAGATACTGCGCGCGCAGCGCATCCTCCAGCGCGAAGAACTGCTTGCGATCCGGCGACACTGCCGCCATGCCGCTGTTGTCCAGCGGAAAGAGCAGCGCATCCGCATAGGGAACCCAGCGGAACCGGGGAGGCTCAACCCCCCGCCCCATAACCACACGATTGGCCAGCATGGTCTCGATCCCGGCCTGATCCAGCACCCACGCGGGATAGTGCTCCCCCTGCTGCGCCTTGATCCGTGCTCTGAGAGCGTCGAGACGCTTGCTTCCGTCGGCATCGAGAGGCGGCGGAGTGTCGAATCCGTACAACGCCTTCCACGCCGCACCCAGGAGCGGAAAGTCGGGCCGGAGAGCGACGGGGTCGGACTGCGGTTCCATCGAGTCCACGGGCAGCGCGTCAAAGCCGCGGTCGGTTGTGTCCAGCGGCGGCGCCAGCACGGGGTGCGCATGGTTGTCGATGGCCCGGATCGCGTCGATCTGTCTCGCGATCGCCGGATCGATCTGCTGACCTGAGCCTGAAGCAGCCGCCAGCAGCAGGAGCGCCGCCGCTGCAGCGGAGATGGATTGCCGGAAGCCGTTCATGGTCGCATGCACGCAGTGAGTGTAACTTCCCGGAAGCGCAGCGGGAGATCCGCCACGTTCTCCGGAGCAGAAACGCCCTAATGCGCCATAGCCAGGGGGCGCCGAAGCGCTGCGATCTCGCTCCGCAGTTCGGCCTCGAGCTCGACCTGCATACCCGCATTCAGCTTGCTGCCGTGCAGGGTGAGATAGAAGACGTCGATGGCCATCTCGCCTTCGGTATCGATCAACGCCACCCGAATATCGCAGCCGCGCCTTGCGATGACGGCGGCGATTGCGCGCAGCAGTCCCGGACCATCCTGCGCCACCACCTGCAGGACGGTGCTGTGGCTGGAAGCGTCGTTATCGAAGAGGAGACTGGTGGCAATCGATACCTTCACCGGCGCAAGCATGGCGTGACGGCGGCGGTTAATGCATGCATCGACCGTCACCCGCCCTGCAACTACGTCCAGCACGCATTGGGTGAAGCGGCCGAACTCCGACGGATTCAACTCCAATGTGGCGAAGGAGTCGGCGAAGAGGAAGGTGTCCACCACCACACCCGCTTCATTGGCGAAGGCGTCGGCCTTCACGATGTTCATGCCCAAGCCGGAGAGCGCGCCCGCCACATCCGCAAACAGCAACGGGCGGTCGCGGGTGATCAGCAGGAGTTCAAACAGGTGCCGCGTCCGGCGCACGGTGATCTGCACCGGCTGCTGGCCCATGCGGCTGGCCAGCTCCATATGGCTGCGGATCTGTTCGGGCAGGCGAGTCTGCAGGTATCGCTGCGGCAGCCCTTCCAGAAAGCGGCGCATGGCATCAGCCTGGCCCGGGGCCTGCGCGACAATACGTTGCAGCAGGCCGGGGTCGCTGCCGGCGTGGTAGCGCTGTTCATCGACGCTGCGGTCCAGGTAGTTCGAGGTGGCGATAAATAGCTGCCACAGGTTCTCTGCCTTCCACGGCGTCAGCGCGTCCGGATGCACGGCACGGATGTCGGCGAAGGTGAGCAGGCAGAGCATGCGCAGGTGCATGGGCGAGCCCAGCCGTTCGGCCAGTGCGCGGATGGTCTCCGGGTCGAAGATGTCGCGACGCAGAGTGGCGGAGATGGCCAGGTGTTCGCGAATGAGCAGCAGCGTGGTCGCGCGCTCCTCAGGATCGAGCTCGAGCCGCGCCAGAAAACTCTCCGCAAGGCCCATGCTGTGCAGCGTGTGGTCGCCGCCGCGGATCGCCTTGCCGGTATCGTGCATCAGCAGCGCCAGCAGCAATAGTTCCAGGCGATCGATCTCCGGCAGCAGCGCCGCAAAGCGCTTCTCCCAGTCGTGGCCGGCGCTGGCCAGCGCGTGGATGTTGCCGATGGCCACGAAGGTATGCTCATCGACGGTGTAGCGATGGTAAGAATCGCGAATGACCAGCGCGTCGATGCCGTGAAATTCCGGGATGATCATCTCCAGCAGCCCGAGCGTATGCATCGCACGCAGCGCATCCGCGGCATGCCGGCCCAGCAGGATCTCCCGCAGTTGTGCGCGCAGATACGGTCCCTCCGGCATATGCAGGTTCAGCACCGGGAGCGCGACGGCCAGCGAAGTCTCCGCCCGTTCGGACAGCTTCCATCCGTGGCCGGCCATGGCGGCAAAGACCCGCAGGATGGCGTCAGGGTCGATGGCTGTGGCAGGATCAGCCACGTCGATGATGGCATCAAGCGCCGCGAAGTCCGTTCCCGGGATGGGGATTCGTCGCCGCCGGTCGGCGCGAAGAAACCTTTGCTTTACTCCTCCGGCCGGCGGCGCATTGACATCCAGAGGTGGGACAGCAGCGCGAAACGCCACCCGCGCGTGCCGATAGTAGGTGCGCATCCAGTACGCCGGGTCGGTGCTGCCGGCGGTGTCCAGACCTATGCTTTCGGCCGCCGCCTCGTCCTGCGCCATCCAGTTGAGGATGTTGTCTTCCCGCGCGGCGCGATAGTGCAGGAAGCAGCGCACCGCGCTGAGGAACGCGAACGCCGCCTCCAGTTCACTGCTGGAGTGAAGGGTGGCAGCGGCCGGCGTGGGCCAGCTTCCGGTCTCGCGCATCTGGCGTAGCAGCGACTGCCATCCACCAACGTTGCAGTCGCGCAGACCGCCGGGCGCGTCCTTGATGTTCGGCTCCAGGTTAAAGATGGTCGAACCGAAGCGGTGATGACGCGCAGCCACCGCGGCTTCAAGGGCCCTGGCGATGCTGTCGCCCTGCTGATTGAGCAGACTGGGAAGCGTTATCTCGGCCAACTTGTGAAAGACCGCGCCATCGCCTGCGATACGGCGGCGGTCGAGCAACGCCAGCGTGAATTCCAGGTTGTCCGGGGACAGCCGCTCGCACTCCCGCAGCGCTCGCGTCGAGGTACTGGCGCGCAAGCCAACGTCCCACAAGGACTGGCTACAGTTGCGGATGGCATCCTTCAGCCGGGATTCCACACGGCTGTCGGCGCAGAGATAGAGCAGATCGACATCCGAGCAGGGAAAGAGCTGACGACGGCCATAGCCGCCGATGGCAACCAGCGCCGCGCCCGGCACGTCGCCCGCGTGCAGCCGCCACGCGTTGCGTACGATGGTGTCCACCAGCCCGGAGCGTAGGCGGATGGCGGCCGCGCCGTCGCCCGAGCGCTCGAAGCTTTGCCGCAGCGCAGCCGACTCCTCTGCGTAATGCCGGGTGAGCGCGGTGAGGGACGAGAGTTCCGGGGAGAGCAGCGCCGTCGTCATCGGCATCCTCCTTCGCTAAATTCCAGCGGGCTCAAAGAGCGGTCGGGCCGCGCTCATCGTTGCGGATGCGGATGGCCTCATCGATGCGCGAGACAAATATCTTGCCGTCGCCGATGCGCCCGGTACGCGCCGCCGCGATGATGGCCTGCACCGCGCGCTCACACACGGTGTCATCCACTACCACTTCAAGCTTCACCTTCGGCAGCAGATCCACGCTGTACTCACGTCCGCGGTAGAACTCGGTGTGGCCCTTCTGCCGCCCGTGTCCGCGCGCTTCGAGAATGGTCAGGCCTTCGACGCCCAGCTCGATCAGCGCGTCCTTGACCGCATCCAGCCGCGCCGGCTGGAGGATGGCTTCAATCTTCTGCATGGCGTCTCCTCATGCCTGTGTGCCCATGACGGAGCGAAGAATGCCGGCTCACGACGCCCATTCGTAGCCCTCCTCTCCATGTTGCGTCAGGTCCATGCCGGTACGTTCGCTTTCTGCGCTCATGCGCAGGCCTACCGTCACGTCCACCAGCTTGAGCAGAAGCCATGTGCCGGCGGTGGAGAGAACGATGGCGATGAGCACGCCGCCGCCTTGATGGAGCACCTGCCGCCAGTTTCCCTCGAGCCCGCCCGAGGCAAGACTTGCGCCGGCCGCGTTCCTGAAGACGGGATTGATGGCGCTCGAGGCGAAAACGCCGGTAAGTAGTGCCCCCAAGGCTCCGCCGGCTCCGTGGATGCCGAAGGCGTCCAGCGCGTCGTCATATCCAAAGCGGAGCTTGACCACGGCCACCATGCCATAGCAGAAGAGGCCTGCGAGCAAGCCGATGAGGAGCGACGCCATGGGCGGCACGAAGCCGGCGGCGGGCGTAATCGCGACCAGTCCTGCGACCGCCCCGGAGATGCCGCCGAGCGCACTGGGTTTGCCATTGCGAATCCACTCGGCAAGCATCCAGCCAATGGCCGCGGTGGCGGCAGCCAGATGCGTGTTCACGAAGGCACTGGTTGCCAGCGGCCCGGCGGAGAGCGCGCTGCCGGCGTTGAATCCGAACCAGCCCACCCAGAGCAGGCACGCTCCGATGAAGCTGAGCACCACCGAATGCGGCGCCATGTTTTCTATCGGGTAACCGATGCGCTTGCCGAGATAGAGGGCACACACCAATGCCGAGACGCCGGAGGTGACATGGACCACCGTGCCGCCGGCGAAGTCGAGGCAAGGGAAGCGGCCGCCCGTGACATTGAGCAGACCACCCTGCCCCCACACCATGTGCGCCATAGGGTCATAGACCAGCAGGGACCAGAGCAGCAGAAAGAGCGCCATGGCGCTGAACTTCATGCGTTCGGCGAAGGCGCCGGTGATCAGGGCCGGCGTGATGATGGCGAACATCATCTGGTAGATCATGAAGGTCTGCGCAGGAAGCGTAGCCGAGTAGACGGGATCGGGCGCGGTGCCCACGCCGCGCAGAAAGGCATGGTGCAGGCCACCGAGGAACCAGCCGCCCGCGTCGAAACTGAGGCTGTAGCTTAAGAGGACCCAGCTCACCGTGATCATGGCCATCATGGCGAAGCTCTGCATCATGGTGCCGAGCACGTTCTTCTTGCGCACCAGGCCGCCGTAGAAGAGCGCCAGGCCGGGGCCGGTCATCAGCAGCACCAGCGCCGAGCTCACCAGCATCCAGGTATTGTCGGCCGAGAGCCGCGCTTCGGCGATCGCCTGCCGCAGGGCCGCGATGTCCGTGGCTGTAGCAGGCTGCGCTGCGGCTGCTTGCGCATGCGCGCAGGCAGGACTCCAGGCGGCACACAGGGAGAGAAGCATCACCATCAACCAGAGTCTGGGGTGAAAACGTCGCATCGAACTCCGTCCGCGAAGGGCTTGAGTACACTGCGTCCACCCGCCCCAAAGAAAGAGAGCGGATGGTCATCCATGGTGAACCACATGTGCGTGAAGACGGTTTGCGAGGACCCGTGCGGCAGACGCTCAGCGACGTGGGCGAGCGAGTGAGGACGGGAAGGGATCCGTTGCACTACTGTGTCACAGTTTGCTCCGCAGGCAAAGAAAAACTGTGGGCGCTCTGCAAGCGGCCGCCGCCGCCGGGACTGCGCCACGGGACGCCATCCGTGCATTCACGATCAAGGGTGAATGGCTGGTACACTCGGATTTCTTCCTTGGGACTTTGTCAAGGGTGAGGGAGCGATGACCGAGAGCAGTCAGTTGGAGATCCGGCGAGTGGGCGTGATCGGCGCCGGGACCATGGGCAATGGGATCGCGCATGTGTTTGCGCGTAGCGGCGTCGCGGTTGTGCTGGCCGAGGTGGAGCAGCGCTTTCTGGATCGTGGCCTCGAGACCATCCGCAAGAACCTTGACCGCGAACGGGCGAAGGGCAAGCTGACCGCCGAAGACGCAGCCGCGGCGGTAGCCCGGATCGAGGGCGTGCTCGACCGCAAACGTCTGGCGGAATGCGATCTGGTGATCGAAGCGGCCACCGAGCGCTTCGAGATCAAGCGCGCTCTGTTTGAAGAACTGGATGGCCTGTTGCGGCCGGAGGTCATCCTGGCGAGCAATACCTCGTCGATCTCGATCACCAAGCTGGGCGCGGTGACCCGGCGGCCGGAGCGGGTCATCGGCATGCACTTCTTCAATCCTGTGCCGGTTATGCAACTGGTGGAGGTGATCCGCGGACTGGCCACCACGCAGGCGACCTACGATACTGTAAAGGCGCTGGCGGAGCGAGTAGGCAAGACGCCCGTCGAGGTCAACGATGCGGCCGGGTTCGTCTCCAACCGGGTGCTGATGCCGCTGCTGAACGAGGCCATGTTCGCGGTGATGGAAGGGGTGGCGACGGCCCAGGCAGTAGACGAAGTCTTCAAACTCGGAATGGCGCATCCTATGGGACCATTAACCCTGGCGGACTTCATCGGGCTGGATGTATGCCTGGACATCATGCGCGTGCTTGAGGACGGCCTGGGCGATCCGAAGTATCGCCCGTGTCCGCTGCTGATTCGCATGGTGGACGCGGGATGGCTGGGACGGAAGTCGGGGCGGGGATTCTACCAGTACGGCGGCTCGTAGCTCGCAGGGATCAGTTATCAGGATCAGTTATCAGGAAGGCAGCACCCCGCTTGGCTGGAACTGGGCACCCGGCGAGGCGGTAAGGCAGCGACATCGGCAGGGCGGGAGCAGGCGCATGGATGCATTGAGTGTAGGCGCGATAGCGGCGGCGCGGCAGGTGGCGGAGGCGCACGGTGTCACGGTACGCGACGTTGAGGTGGTATCCGATGGCGCCAACCTGCTGCTGCACTTGCAGCCGGCACCCCTGCTGGCGCGGGTGGCCACCACCACAGCCCTGGTGCGCCGGCCGGTGAGCGCATGGCTGGCGCGGGACCTGGCGATTGCAGGCTTTCTGCATGCCCAGGGCGTGCCGGTGGTGCCGCCGAGCGATCTGCTGCCGCCCGGACCGCATGTGAACGACGGTTTCACCATGAGCTTCTGGCAGTATGTGGAGCTTGATCCCAGCTGCACCGTCACCACGGCGGAGGCGGCGCTGCTGCTGCGGGAACTGCACCGTGTGCTGCGCGACTATCCGGCATCGCGCGCGGCGGAGTTGCCGTTGCTGGGCATCTTCGATGAGATTACGCGCTGGCTGAAGTTCCTGGAGGGGCGGCGCGCCCTGCTGGGCATCGACCTGATTGCGCTGCGCGAGGCGCACTGGCTGCTGGCGGAGAAGCTGCGCTACGGCGGCAACAACGTGCAGGCGATTCATGGAGACGCGCACAAGCGCAACCTCTTGAAGACGCCCCAGGGTCTGCTGTGGACGGATTTCGAGGATGCCTGCATCGGACCGGCTGCCTGGGATATCGCCTGCATGATCCGCACCGCCCCGGAGGGCATGGAGACGGCGCTGGCGGCATACCCGGACGCTCCCCCCTGGGAGGAGATCGCACCCTTCATCGAGGCGCGCACGCTCGAAGCGGTGGTGTACTGGCAACTGCAGGCGGAGCGGCACCCGGAGCAGAAGCGCGAGGCGCTGGAGCGGCTGGAGCTATGGCGGCGCGGGCGTGGCGCCGCGGTCCCGGTGGTGTAAGGGCCGGCATGGGTGTCAGGGGGTCAGGGTTCAGGGATCAGGGGTCAGGTGCGAGGGGTCAGGGTCAGGGGGAACAAGGGATCACCGTGATGGCGCTCGACGTTTGTCTGACCCCTGAAGGCTGACCCCTGAAGGCTGACCCCTGAAGGCTGAGCCCTCAAGAGTGATCCCTGAAGACTGATCCCTGAAGACTGATCCCTGAAGACTGATCCCTGAAGACTGATCCCTGAAGAGTGATCCCTGAAGACTGATCCCTGAAGACTGATCCCTGAAGACTGATCCCTGAAGACTGATCCCTGAAGACTGATCCCTGAAGACTGATCCCTGAAGACTGATCCCTGAAGACTGATCCCTGAAGACTGATCCCTGAAGACTGATCCCTGAAGACTGATCCCTGAAGACTGATCCCTGAAGACTGATCCCTGAAGACTGATCCCTGAAGACTGATCCCTGAAGACTGATCCCTGAAGACTGATCCCTGAAGACTGATCCCTGAAGACTGATCCCTGAAGACTGATCCCTGACCCCTCTTTCTCTGCTGCATTTCTGGTGCAATTTGTATTGCGCCGCAAGACTGCTTTGGAGGTATGCTGATCCCTATGGTGCGGATGACGGTGCTGTCGAGCGGGAGCCGGGGAAACAGCACGGTCGTCGCTTCCAGCCGTACCCGCATCCTGGTCGACGCCGGGCTCTCCTGCCGCGAGTTGTTGAAGCGCATGCTGATCGCGGGGGAGGACCCCGCCACGCTCGACGCCATCCTGATCACGCATGAACATCAGGACCATGTGCAAGGGGTGGCCGTGCTGGCGCGCAAGCTGGGCATCCCCGTGTACTTTACCGAGATGACCCATCGCGCTTGGGTGCGCTGGATGTTGCCCAGGAAGCGGCTGACTTACGCCGCGTGGCTGGAACGGCGCAAGCAGGAAGAAGCAGCCAGACCTGCCGTGAGCCTGGCCGAGGCTTTGCCGGAGGACCATCCCTCGCCTGCCGCCTTCTCGCGCGTTGCGGAGATGACGGCAAGCGCCCCAGAGGCGAGTGCCCCAGAGCCGGTGGCCGCCGCAGAGCCGATTCTCAAGGAGCCGGCCGCCGCGCAGACGTTGGCAGATGCGTGCGAGGAGACGGCGAGCCCGGTGCGCGACGCGGCCGCGCTCCCGGCCGTCAAGTACTTTGCAGCAGGCACCCGCTTTGCTATCGGCGATATCGACGTGATGCCGTTCACCATCCCGCATGATGCCGCGGACCCGGTAGGCTTTGTTTTCGAAGCGGAAGGGGTGCGGGTGGGCATGGCCACGGACCTGGGCTACATGCCGCAGAACGCCAAGCAGGCGCTGAAGCGCTGCGACGTGCTGATGCTGGAATCGAACCACGACCTGGAGATGTTGCGCGACGGTCCGTACCCCTGGAGCGTGAAGCAGCGGGTCATGTCCCGGGTCGGGCACCTGTCGAATGATGCCGCGGCCGAGTTCCTGGAGAGGAACTACGACGGCGGGGCAGCGTTCGTGGTGCTGGCGCATCTTTCCGAGAGCAACAATTTGCCGGAACTGGCGCGGGTGAGCGCGGAACGGGCGCTGCGTGATCGGATGAGCCTGCTGGCCAACAAGCTGCTGTTGGCACATCAGGAACACCCCATTGAAGCTATCTGCTTGTAGGGGCTGGACTTAACACACCAGGGCTTGTTATACTCAGGAAGACGGCGAACCGTAAGTAAAAGAATTGCTGAGGATAGCCGTTGCATCTGAACTGTAAGCCGGGGGATGGCCAGCGGCCACGACCCGTTGCGTTCGTTGCGAGGATACGTTTGGAAGCCATGACACGTTGCACAGATCAGGTAGTCGGCGACATTCTCTCCAGTTGGCGCTATGACATCTCCGGCATCACCCCCTCGATGCGGATGGACTATGAGCATCACCTGGAGGAATGTGCGCACTGCCGATACAAGCAGAGGCTGCATCGCACCGTCGATGTCGCGCTGATCGGTCTGAGCACCATCTCCATTGCCGTGTTCGTGCTGGCGCTGGCCATCATCCACCATGTACAGCCGATGCAGCATTGGGTTTGGATTCTGCACCTGCGCATGTGGGAGATTCCCATTGTGCTGAGCATGCAGGCCGCAGCGGTCATGGGCCTGCTGGTCTCATTGATGAGCTGGGTGCTGGTGGCGGTGGCGACGCCGGCTCCGGTCTTTTTGACGGACATGGCGCTCCGCGAGGCCCGCCTGCTGCAACAGCGTATGCCGCCGGAGATCCGCAGCGATAGTTCGCGCGTGGCCTGACGAGCCAGGCGAAGTTCCAAGAGAGCCCTCACCCCGGTGAGGGCTCTTTGCGTTGGGGAGTCCGTCGCTTCTTATCCCACCCTTCGCTCCGCTCAGGATGGGGCACCCGGATTCTGTGGCGGAATCACTTATTCAAGCTGAAGGGCGCCGGTCAGTTCGGCGACGCGTTCGACGTGATGGTGGCCGCACCAGTGTTCCAGGTCGCGGCCGATGCGTTCCGGAGCGCGCGGGTCGGCGTAAGAGGCAGTGCCGATCTGGATGGCGGTCGCGCCGGCCAGCAGAAACTCCACCGCATCCTCCGCGCGCACGATGCCGCCCATTCCCAGAATGGGAATACTGACGGCTTTGGCCGCCTCCCACACCATGCGCACGGCGATGGGGCGAATGGCCGGTCCGGAGAGGCCGCCGGTGACGTTGGCGATGCGCGGCCGGCGGGTCTTGACATCGATGAGCAGGGAGACAAAGGTGTTGACCAGCGAGAGGGCGTCGGCGCCGGCGGTCTCGGCGGCGCGCGCCATCTCGGCGATCGAGGTGACGTTCGGTGAAAGCTTGACGATGAGCGGGCGCCGGGCCGCGCTCCCCGACGCGCTCTTAACCGCACCCTTGGTGGCCTTGACAAGCTCCGCCAGCAAGGCGGGGTCGGAGCCAAAGGTGATGCCGCCGTGCCGGGTGTTGGGGCAGGAGGCGTTCAGCTCATAGGCCGCGATGCCTTCCGCGCTCTTGAGCGCGTCGATCACCGCGACGTAGTCCTCAATGGCGAAGCCGAAGACGTTGGCGATGCACGCGGTGCCGAAGTAGCGGCGCAGCGGCGGCAGCTTTTTTTCGAGAAAGGCGCGCACGCCCATGTTCTGCAGGCCGATGGCGTTGACCATACCGCTGGCGGTCTCAAGTATCCGCGGCGCGGGGTTGCCGGCCATGGGTTCGCGGGAGAGGCCCTTGGTGACGAAGCCACCGATGCGATCGAGCGAGAGCACGTCCTCGAACTCGATGCCGTAGCCAAAGGTACCGGAGGCGGCAATCACCGGATTGCGCAGTTCCAGTCCGCAGAAGCGGACGCGCATGTCGGGCTTCACGGCTGGGGGGCGCCTCCCGAAGGCGGATTGCCGGAGGGCGGCGGATTGCCCGAGGCTGGAGGGGGTGTCGTCGACGGTGCGGGCGTGGCCGTGGGCGGAGTGTTGGCTGCTGGCGGCGGGGTGGCCGGAGTTGTGGGCGCTTCGGGCGATGGCTGGGCGGTCGCAGGCGGCGTAGCGGGCGCGGTTGGGGTGGCGGGAGTGGGTGCAGCGACGGCGGGCGACGGGTTGTTGGTGGCAGGCGTGCTTTCGGCGGAAGGTTTAGCGGAGTTGTCCGGCGCTTCAGCCTCGGTCTTGGTACCGTGGCGGCGCGCCTTCGCGCGCGTGGCGGCGGTGGTCTCGCTCACCGGGCGAATCGCCTGGGTGAGGATACGGCCAACCGCAGCCGAGGGCTGATTGATGCCAAGCAGCGCGGCGAAGGTGGCGGCGAAGTCCACCGGAGCGACGCGGCCGTGATAGATGCCTGGAGTGAAGGGTGCTCCGTAGAAGCCAAGCGGCACGTGACGGTCATAGGACCAGGGCGAAAAGTGATTGGTGCCGGTTCCGCCGGCGTTGCCGCCCATCTGATAGGCCTCGGGGATGATCATGACGTACCAGCCGCCATTAGGGCTGTAGCTGTGCGCGATGAGCTCGCCGAACTCATCGGGAGGCAAGGCGCCGGAGGCCAGCAGGAGCCGGCTATAGACCTCGACCACCGCTGGGTGGGGCGCGAGCTTGCTCGAGGGCGGCTGCAGGGGTTCGGGCGCAGCGGTCACGGATTGAGCGGCCGTGGCCGGCGCGGCCGGATTCGCGGCGCCCTTGCTCAGGGACCCGGCCGGGAGCACGGGGCGCCCCGCTCGCTGGCGAGCCTTCGGGGTGTTGACCGGCGCAACGGGCGCTGGCGCGGGCGGGGCCATCAGCGGCCGGATGGGGGGTTGCGCGGGCAGCGTCTGGATCGCCGCCGGCAGCATGGTCTCGACCGATTCTTCGGCCTCCTGCTCGTTGACGCCGGCGCGTTCGAAGGCGGGGCGGTTGAGCGCGAGGTACGGCAGGTCCTGGTGCGAGAGCAGGTAATCGACCTTCTCGCCGGGCGAGTATTTACCGTTGAGCGCGTCGTTCAGCGCGTCCACGAGTTTGGGAACATCGAAGGTAGCGGCAGGCATGCCGAGGGCTGCGGCCTCGAGCGGCGTCGGGGCAACCCCGTGATCGGCGGAGAGCGCGACCCAGACATTTGCCAGGCCGCCGTCCACATTCTTGTCGAGCCAGGTGAAGAAGCTGTCGAGCTCGGTATCGAGCGCGTCCACCATGGCCCGCTGCTGCGGAGAGTCCGGACCGACCTTGTGCCCGAGGATATCGTTGGCGGAGAGCGACAGGGTCAGCATGTCCGTGGTGGCGTGATGGCCAAGCTGTTCATTGGTAATCAGGGTCTTGGCGAAGTCGATCTCGTAGGTATTGGCAGCGGGCGTGGAGCCCACCTGATCAAAGAACTTGCCCGGCGCGGTGACGTGCGCCTCATCGAGCGCCTGCTGTGACCGGGACCCGGCGTTGAAGGCGGTGGCCCATGCCGGTAGTGCGTTCAGGTAATAGGACGAGGTGATGAAGCTGCCGGAGTCCGGATCGATCCAGAAAGCGCCATTGGCGGCGTGCCCCGCCGGCAGGATGGCGGCGCGGTCTTTGAGCGAGACGCCATAGACGCGGGAGCGGCCGCCGGTGGCGAGGCGAAGTTCATCGCCCAGCGTGGAGGCGCGTTCGTTGAGCGGCGACGCGCCGACTGCGCCCTCCTGCTCGTGGATGAGGCCTACGGTGTGGTAGCGCTCGTCTTCGACTGAGGTGACGGGATGCTCCTTGCTGCGGTCCAGGTCCCACCATTCGTTCCCGCTGATGCCGTGACCATCGGTGTAGGCGCCAGTGCCGAGGGTGGCGTGACCCGGCGCGGTCTTGGTATTCGCATAGTCGTAGTAGCAGTCGGGAAAGTACGCGCCGTGGTCAAGAAACAGTCGGAAGCCGTGCGCGGCTTTGAAGTCGGTGCGGTATCGTTCCAGGTAATCCTCACGGAACTGGTCGATGACCACAAGCACTACCAGCTTGGGCCGTCCGTCATACGCGGAGGCGACGGCGGGCAAGCTTGAAGCAACCGTAAGGAGACCGATGAGCGGGAGCGAGAGGAGACGCTGAACGAGGCGCATAGGCCCGTCCAGTATCGCACTCCCGATCGCATTCCAGTTCGCCCCGCGGTAGTGGTGGACGAAGCAGGCGGAAGGGAACTTCCGCCGCGCTGATTTCGTAAAAATGCACGAGCGGAGAGGATGAGTATGCGCAGACGCGTTGCGGCGGTCTCACTTGGCGGTATCTCGGCAGTGCTAATCTCCAGTGCTTGCCTGTTGGCGCTGGGCCAGCAGAAGGGTTCATTGCATGCGGATATGGCGCCGCGAGCGGAGCAGGCCAACCCTCCGGCCTTGCCGGCTCCGTACACGCCGACATATGCCAAGGATGGCGGCCTGATGGCGCCGAAGGACTATCGCGAATGGGTCTTTCTGAGCTCCGGCCTGGACATGAGCTATAGCCCCAGGGCCGCGGCGTCCGGTATGCAGGGAATGTTCGACAATGTATTTGTCAATCCGGCGGCCTACCGCAGTTTTGTCGAGAAAGGGACCTGGCCGGACAAGACGGTGTTGGTTCTCGAGGTCCGGGGCGCGGAGAGCAAAGGATCCATCAACACCAGCGGCCATTATCAAGGCGCGTCGATGGGCTACGAGGTGCACGTCAAGGATGAGGCGCGGTTCCCGGGCAAGTGGGCCTTCTTTGAGTTCGACAACGATGTAAGCGGCAAGCTGCTGCCGCAGACCGCGGCGTGTTATTCCTGCCACGCGGAGCACGGCGCGGTGGACACCACGTTTGTGCAGTTCTATCCGACCTTGCTGCCGATCGCGCACAGCCAGGGCACGTTAAGCGCGGCCTATCTGAAGGAGATCGCCACGCCAGATAACAAGTAGGTGACCCATCGCAAACAGCAGTGGCGAGCCGGCGTGAAGTTCTGGCAAAGTAGTTCTCGGCGCCACAACCCGGGCTCTGACCGCGGGTGACAGGCCGGGAGATACATCCAACAGATGCTGAATACCGCAGAAAATTCTGTCATCATCGTCGTCGGTGTGGCGTGTTCGCTCGGTCTGATGGGAATCCTGAACCGTCTCTGGTCGTGGGAGAAGCGCCGCGCCCACAACGACCTGATCGGTTGGCAACTGAGCATCCTGGGCACCACCTACGCGGTGGTCATCGGCTTCATGCTCTACACCGTATGGACAAACTACGGCATCGCCGATGTGAACGCCACCTCCGAGGCCAATTCGCTGGTGAACGTCTATCGGCTGTCTGAGGGTTTGCCGCCGGGGCAAGCGGAGCAACTTCGCCAACTTTGCCATACCTATGCCGAGGTCATGATCAAGTACGAGTGGCCGGCGATGGCCCACGCCAGCACGACGTTCGAGAGCAACCGGATCAACCATCAGATGTGGCATACGCTGATGTCCGTCAAAGCCGCAACGCCCAACGAGCTTACGGCGGAGGACCATGCGCTCTACGAGCTCAGCGAATTAACCCAGCATCGCCGTACCCGGCAGTTGCAAAGTGCCTCCGGGATTCCGGATGTGCTGTGGTTCGTTCTGCTCGCCGGTGGCCTGGTCACGGTCATCTCCTCCTGCATGTTCGGCTCCGCCAGTTCCAGCCTGCACGCATATCAGGTATTCGCGTTTTCCCTGCTGATCACCTCGTTGCTGGTCGCCATCGCGGATATCGATCGCCCGTTTCAGGGCTCGGTGCATGTGAGCGATGCCGCGTTCCGGCGCGCGATATCGAACATGAACGACGATTAGGCCGCCACACAATCCCTCGACGGAGCAGCAGAAGCAGATGCCTCGACTTCGCTCGGGATGACGCTACGTGAGGCCCGGCGGTTGGGCATTCTCGGGTGTGTCCGTTAAGCTAGTGACTATGCTCGATTTGCAATTTGTGCGGGCCAATCCAGAGCTCGTAGGGGAGAAACTGCGCGCGCGTGGGCAGGATCCGGCAACGCTGCTGGCGACCTTTGTGACGTTGGATACAAGGCGACGGCAGCGCATCACTGAACTCGAAACCATGAAGGCGCGCCGCAATCAGATAACAAAGGAGATTGAGCGCAAGAGCCGGGCCAAGGAGGATGCCTCAGCAGAGAAGCAGGCGATGGCCGCGCTCAAACAGCAAATTGGGCAGGTCGAGGCTGTTGCTGGTGACTCCGAACGCGAGATGGGCGAGTTGATGGCCGGTCTGCCCAACCTGCCTGCGGCAGACGTGCCGCCCGGCACCTCAGAGCAGGACAACGTGGAGCAGAAGAGCTGGGGCGCGAAGCCGGTCTTTGCCTTCACGCCGAAACCGCACTGGGAGATCGGCGCGGCCTTGGGCATTCTGGATCTCGAACGCGCGGCCAAGCTCTCCGGCGCCCGGTTTCCGGTCTACTGGGACAGCGGCGCGCGGCTGGAGCGGGCGCTGGCCAACTTCATGCTCGATCTGCACACGCGCGAGCATGGCTACCGCGAGGTGCTGCCGCCGGCTATGGTGAACAGCCGATCCTTGTTCAGCACCGGCCAACTGCCGAAGTTTGCCGCCGATCTTTTCCGCTGTGAGGATGGACAGCCGTTTGTGCCGGGCGAGTACCGCGAGAACGACCACTGGCTGATTCCCACTGCCGAGGTGCCGCTGACCAACCTGTTTCGCGATGAGGTGCTGGAAGACGCGGATTTGAACATCTCGCTCGCGGCGTACACGCCATGCTTCCGTTCCGAAGCGGGATCGTATGGCAAAGACACCCGAGGGATCATCCGGCAGCATCAATTCCAGAAGGTGGAACTGGTGAAGTTCGTGCGTCCCGAGCAATCCGAGGTCGAACACGAGAAGCTGACCCGCGATGCGGAGACGGTCCTGGAGCTGCTCAAGCTCCCGTATCGTCGTATGTTGCTGTGCGCCGGCGACATGGGGTTCTCCGCGGCCAAGACCTATGACCTCGAGGTGTGGCTGCCGGGGCAGGGCCTGTATCGCGAGATCTCTTCCTGCTCGGATTTCGGGGCGTTCCAGGCGCGGCGGGCGAACATCCGCTATCGGCCGGCGGGCCGCAGCAAGCCGGAGTTTGTGCATACGCTGAACGGGTCGGGGCTGGCGATCGGACGGACGTGGCTGGCCATACTTGAGAACTACCAGCGGGCGGACGGGTCAGTAGAGGTGCCGGAGGCGCTGGCGCCCTACATGGGTGGCGAGCGGGTGATCCAGAAGAGGGAGAAGTAAAGCCGTGATCAAGATGCTCAAGAGCTATTTTTTCTGGACCTACGAGCGCGGCAGCTTCCACTACGACGTGATGGTGACGGCGATTCTCGCGTTCATCTTTCTGTCGCCGCTGGTGATCAACTTCCACGACCGGCCGCAGAGCGAGGCGGGCGGCGGCCGCAACCTGCTGGTGCAGCCAGATGGCGGGGATGCCTTTACCTTCGAAGTGAACGCGGACCAGGTGCCGGACGCACAACACGTGCAGGATCCCGGCCGGCTGCGCAGCGAACTGGAGCAGCGCATCGAGCCGATCGCGGGCAGTGTGGTGATTGATCGTTGGCAGACGGTGAAGGACGCAAGCGGTAAGGTGACCAGCTACAAGGTTTGGGCACGGCGGGAGTGACGACCGGGGTCGGGGATCAGGGGTCAGGATCAGCAGGGTTGCGAGGTGGGTTGCGTTGAGACGAGTGATAGCGTGCGGATATGTCGCAGTGGCGGTTGCATGGGGAGTGGGCGCGGCGCGCGCGCAGCAGTGCGATCAGGGCAAGGTGCTCCGGCAGATGGATGCGGCTTCGACAAAGTTCGAGAGCGCGCAGGCGGACTTCAGTTGGGATGTGCTGCAATCGGTGGTGCAGGAGCATGACATCCAGACGGGCACCATCTATTTCGAGCGGCACGGCGCGGGCAGCGCGGCGTCTACGTCCATGGCCGCCTATGTCAAGCAGCAGAACGGCCAGAATGCTCCCAAGACAGTGACGTATACGGACGGCGAGCTGCATCTCTACCAGCCGGCCATCAATCAGCTCACCATTCTGAAGGCCGGCGCCAACCAGGCGCAGTACGAAAGCTTTTTGACGCTGGGTTTCGGCGGCAGCGGGAAAGACCTGGAAGCGAACTGGCAGGTGAGCTGCAACGGCATGGAGAAGATTGGCAACACGAACACCGCCCGGCTGCAACTGAAGCCCAAACAGCAGAGCGTGGCCAACACCTTCAGCCAGGTCACCATCTGGGTCGACCCGGCGCAGGGCGTGAGCCTGAAGCAGGTTTTTGACGAGCCCTCGGGCGACAGCCGCACGGCCACCTATTCGAACATCAAGGTAAACACCAGGCTGGATCCGGATGTGTTCAAGATCAAGACCAGGCCGGATACGGCGGTAGTGCGGAAGTAACAGCAGCTTCTAGCGTTCCACCTGAGGTGGCTGGGAGCTACTAGCTGTCGCCAACGCGGCGGCCCCCAGGATAAAGAGCATAGGGAAGCACTCGATGGTGTAGCGAGCCTCGGGGGCTTCGATGTCCGCCAGCAGCAGGCAGCGTAGCGCGATGTAGAGCAGCATGGCGGCGAGCAGGGCAGAGCAGCCGCGGGGCCAGCGCCAGATACCTGCGATGGCGAGCACAATGTAGAGCAGGTTCAGTGCGGCGTAGGCGGCGGCGAACTCCGTCTCGGAGTGGTGCAGGCTGTATTGCCACCAGCGCAGCTCTATATTCAACATCTCGGTCCGCGGCCGGAACCACATATCCAGAACGCGGAGCAATGGAAGCTCCACATGGACCCGCCATGGGTGTGCCCGCGCACGCGCGTCGGCGAGCGCAGCGAAGCGGGCATCGATGGCGGGGGTGAGCGATAGGCTCGCGTTGTAATCGGAGAAGAGGTCGCGCGTCTCGCGGTACTGCGCCGGCGAATCGAAGGCGCGGGTGGGCAGCGCGTTGAAGGGAAGCAGGTCGTTGTTGGCGTTCCAGTAGATCTCGTAAGTGGAAGCGAAGTCCACGGCCCAGGTCTTGGTCCAGCGCAGGAATCCGGGGTCGGTAAACTCGCCCGGGTCGGTGGCATACCGAGGAGCGAGCGGCTGGAAGACATGGAACGCCTGCCAGTTGCGCGCCGTCCATACTAGGAAGGGCAGTATGGAAAGAGCCGCGGCTGCGACGGCATAGCGCGCTCCCCAAGCCAGCCCCAGTGCAGGCTTACCCGCGAAGCCGCGGTGGGCGTAGATGAGAATGGCCGCGAAGGAGGCGACAGCGAGCAACGCTCCATCGGGCCGCAGCAGCGTGGCGTAGCTCCAGGCGAAGGCCAGCAGCACGGTAGATAGCCAGCCGGGAGAGACCAGCAGTCGCACCAGCGCGAATATGCCGAGCGCCACGCAGAAGATGGAGAGTGTCTCGGTAAGCGGCGCCGCGACGTAGTTCGCCGTGAAAGGGCAGAGGGCCGCCAGAAATAGGGCGACCAAAGCCACGCCGCGGGAGAAGACGCGACGCACAGTAGCGGCAACCAGCAGGCAGGCGCCCAGGTCGATGATGACCTGCAGGCGGAGTACGGCGATATAGTGCTCCACGCCGAAGATGCGGAAGCAGGCCGCGAGAAACAGCGGATACCCGGGCAGGCGGATGAGCGTGGGCTGGATACGCGTGCCATGAAGTCCCGCCAGGGTGCGCCCGTAGACCCCGTGGAGCAGCCAGTTCTTTGCGATATCGCCGTAGATGAGGCCGTCGCCGTTGAGTTGCGGATACGCATGGATGAACCACAGCCGCAACAGAGCGCCCGCGAGCAGGGCAACAACGACGGATACGATGGTGGTGATGGAGGGACGGCGCATAAAGGCAGCTACCAGCATAACGGCAGCTTCGAAATGCAGCTTTCAGCTCCTAGCTCTCAGCTTGCCCGCTTATTGAAACTCGGCGCATCCGAGCTCCGGCTGCTGTTCCGCTGGACGCTGGTAGCTCAACGCTGCTGTTAAGCTGAATTTCAGGCATGGTTCGACAGATCTTCTACGATCCGCAGCGGAGACGCTGGAAGCGCTTCAGGCGCGTTCTGGACGGGATTGCTGTCGTCTCCACGCTGCTGCTGGTCGCCTTCTTCCTCAATGTGATCCACAAGGAAGAGTTGCCGGAGCTGTTGCTGCCGCAGCAGAAGCGCAATTACAGAGCGCTGAAGTTCCGCCAGCTCCCGGATCTCAGGAACAGGGCCGGATTGCGCCCCGCGCGCCGCAAGACCAGCCGCCACCCATCGGAGATACCGTTGAACACGGGCGAGGGACTGCGCGCCGCCTACTACGTGGACGACGATCCGGGTAGCTACTCCTCACTCAAGGCGCACATCCACCAGATCGACATACTGTTTCCCGAGTGGCTGCACGTGACCGACGCGGCGGGGACGCTGCAGGGCGCGGTGACGACGGAGTTCCCCGCGCACACCTACAACATTGTGGACGCGAACGGCACCGTGCACGGGGTAGATCCGGAAGATAAGATACGGCACGTCATCGTGGCGGCGCATGAGGATACGGAGATATTTCCGTTGCTGCAGAACTACAACGTGCTGACCCAAAGCTGGGACCATGCTGTGGGTGGCATGCTGAAGAGCCCCGCGGCTCGCCACCACCTGGAGGCGCAGCTCGCGGCCTTCCTGAAGGCGAACCCTGGTTATCGCGGGCTGTCCATGGACCTTGAGGACCTGCCCGACGATGCGCTGGATGGGTACCATGCGCTCATAACGGAGGTGGGTGCACAACTGCACGCCAGCGGTCTGCGCCTGTACGTGAACACCAGCGTATCGGCGGATGATGATGAGTTGAGCCTGCTGGCCAGGAGCACGGACGGCATCGTGCTGATGAATTACGACCAGCACGAGTCGAGCAGCGGGCCCGGGCCGATCGCCTCGCAGGATTGGTTCGAAGCCAATCTTCGGCGCGTGCTCAAGGTAGTTCCCAAGCAGAAGCTGATCTGCGCCGTGGGCAACTACGCCTACAACTGGACGCTGCCGCTGCCGGTCAAGGGTCATCCCTCGAACAAGGTACTGAGTGTGGACGATCTCTCGGTGCAGGACGCCTGGCAGCAGGCAGTGGATGCAGGCGCCGACGTGCATTTGCAGGGCGACGAGCTGAATCCGCACTTCGCCTATGACGATGAGGACGAGCACGTGCGGCACCAGGTGTGGCTGCTGGATGGCGTGACGGTGCTGAACGAGATGCGGGCTGCGCGCGCGATGGGTCTGGAGACCTTCGCGCTGTGGCGTCTGGGCGAAGAGGATCAATCCGTGTGGAGCGTGTGGGACCACCCCAGCAACCCCGGTGCTCCGGCCCTGCTGCAGAAGATCCCCGCCGGCGCGGATATCAATACGGAAGGCGAGGGGGACATCCTGCGGGTAACAGGGCTACCGCATCCCGGATCGCGCACCATCAACATGGATGCGGACAACCAGACTATCACCGACGAAAACATGGTGACCTACCCGCAGCCCTATACGGTGCAGTACTACGGCTACCATCCGGACAAGGTGGCGATCACCTTTGATGATGGCCCCGACCCCAAGTGGACGCCCAAGGTTCTGGATGCACTCAAGAAGAAGGACGTGAAGGCGGCGTTCATGGTGATCGGCGAGCAGGCCCAGGACAACGTGGGACTGCTGCGGCGCTATGTGCGTGAGGGGCACGAGATTGGGAACCACACCTTCACGCACCCCGACATCAGCGAGATCTCTCCCCGCCAACTGATGCTGGAGCTGAACCTGACCGAGCGGCTGTTTGCCAGCAAGCTGGGCGTCAAGCCGCTCTACTTCCGTCCCCCGTACTCGATCGATCAGCAGCCGGACACCAATGACCAGGCCGCGCCCGCCTATCGCATTCAGCAGATGGGCTACGTGATCGTCGGCGATCAGATCGATACCGACGACTGGAACGAGCATCCGCACAAGTCGCCCCAGGAAATCTCCGACAGCGTGATGGAGCAACTCACGCGCATGAAGACCAAGCCCCAGTTCCGCGGCTCCATTATCCTGATGCACGACGGTGGGGGAGACCGGTCGGCCACTGTGGCGGCGCTGCCGTTGCTGATCGACACGCTGCGCGCCAACGGATACCAGATCGTTCCGGTCTCCGCGTTGATGGGCCGGACCACGGCGGAGGTGATGCCGCCGTTGACTGCCGATCAGAAATGGCAGGCGCGCGTCGATTCCATCGCGTTCTTCTTCTTCGCCTTTTTCGGCCGGTTTGTGGTCACGGTGTTTTTCGTGGGCGACGTGCTGATGAGTGCGCGGCTGCTGGTGGTGGGGCTGTTTGCACTGATCGATCGGCTGCGCACGCGCAAGACGCCCGGGATGCCCGGTGCATTTGAACCGCGGGTCGCGGTCCTGATCCCCGCCTACAACGAGGAGAAGGTGATCGTCCGGACGATCCGTTCGGTCCTGAACTCTGATTATCGGAACCTGCATGCGATCGTGATTGACGACGGATCGACCGACCGCACCTATGAAGTGGCGCGCGAGGCCTACGCCGACGAGATTGCGGCCGGACGGCTGCAGGTGCTGCACAAGGAAAATGCGGGGAAGGCGGAGGCGCTGAACTTCGCCGTGGAGCAGATCGATGAGGACTACTACGTGGGCATCGATGCCGATACCGTCATCGCGTCCGACGCGGTCAGCAGGCTGATGTGCCACTTCGCCGATCCGGAGATCGGCGCCGTTGCAGGCAATGCCAAGGTGGGCAACCGCGTGAATCTGTGGACTCGCTGGCAGGCTCTCGAGTACATCACCAGCCAGAACTTCGAGCGCCGCGCCCTCGACCTGTTTGATGTCGTGACGGTGGTGCCGGGAGCGATCGGCGCTTGGCGCACCAGCGCCGTGCGCGCCGGCGGCGGATATCCGGCAAACACTGTGGCGGAGGACGCCGACCTGACGATGAACCTTTTGCAGCAGGGATACAAGGTCATCTACGAGGATCGCGCGCTCGCCTTCACCGAGGCGCCGGTAAACGCTAGCGGATTAATGCGCCAACGCTTCCGCTGGTCCTTCGGAACGCTGCAGGCGATCTTCAAGCATAAGCAGGCCTTCCGGAACAATCGGGCGATGGGCTTCTTCGCGCTGCCGAATATCCTGATCTTCCAGATGCTGTTGCCGCTGGTGTCGCCCTTCATCGACCTGTTCTTCGTGGCCGGCACCATTCATTATCTGGTGGATCGTCACTTCCATCCGGAGGCGGCGAGCGCGGCCAGTTTCCAGAAGCTGCTGGCGTATTTTCTCGCCTTCCTGGTGATCGACTTCGTGACCTCGGCTCTCGCGTTCTCGCTCGAACGGCGTCACCCTGCCAATCGCGGCGATGGGTGGTTGCTCTTTCATATCTGGCTGCAGCGGTTTGCCTACCGGCAGGTGTTTTCGATTGTGCTGTTCAAGACCATGAAGCGTGCGCTGGACGGACGGCCGTTCAATTGGGACAAGCTGGAGCGCACGGCGCAGATGTCCAAGCAGACGGACCGGATCACCGCGCCGGGTTAGCCTTCCGCACGATCAAACAAGAATGAGTTGGTTGAACAGGCCCATGGATTCTCCGCTGATGTAATACGGAGGGGCGGCAGGCACGGTGACGATACCATCCAGCGGGTCGAGGTAGATCCAGGTATTGTCCTGGGCATGGCCTACGCACACAACAAAATGACCACCGCCTAGATTCACACCGGCAGATCCACCGCCTGTCACCCATTGCACCCTCAGAATACCCGGCGTGAGCGGGGTGCACTCTGCCGCCTCTTTGACATCGGTAGAGAGCCGAGGATTTGTCCCGATCTTCCGGGATCGCAGAACCCGCAAAATGGTATCGATCTGCGATTCGTGCCGCCAATTCAGAACGCGGTCTGCTTTCGCGCTCCCGGTCGGGACGCCTGCGATGCCCCCGCCCCGGTTTTCGGTTTTGGCAAACCAGACTTTGACGATGGCCTCCGGAAGATGGCCGCCGAATCTCAGGTTGTCGACAATGATGACGCAGGCGGGACCGCAGCTGACCTTACTTTCCTGACGATAGACCTCAAACGTACGTTCGAAACCATTGACCTTGACACTTTCCTTCGTCCAAGCCACAAGCACCACCATTTCATGGGGGAGGCGCTGATTATCGATCAGGCCGGATACTACCGCGCATATCTCTGAGGATTCAAGCAGAGCTCTACAGAGGTCAGGCGGCGTATCGTCATTCCGCTTGATGTGCGGGGGCAAAGGACCCCACCCGGCCGGGGAGCCCGGCGTCTTCATCGAGAGCCGTTGTCACATTGGCCGGATCTTGTCCTTGACGCTCTTGGCCAGTTTGACGATCTCGTCCGCCTTCTTGGAAGTGTCGACGGAAACCACGCCCTGGTTCGCCTTATCCACTTCATCCTTGAGCTCGGTGGCCAGTTGCGCCAGCTTGTGCGCGTCGGTGACCGCCTGCTGCATGCGCTTGTCATTCATGCGCGCCGCCTGCAGGCGTTCCATCTTCTCCTCGGCGGTTTCGGTGGGCTGGCTGTCATGGGCATTGGGCGTGGGGTTCTGGCCGGGAAAGCGGTCGCGATTCCAGGAGGGCGGCACGGGAGGGTTGTTGCCCATCTGGGCGCGTCCGGCGTTCATGGGCAGAAGAGTGAGAGCAAGCAGGATGATGGTGGCGAGCTGACGCATAGGACCGTCCTCGAAGCAGCGCCTCGTCCCAGACAATTCTCTGCCAGGCAGCGGCAGAATGCGAACTTGTCTGCAGGCGCGACCTGGCCGCAATTGTAGCGCCGGGAGCCTGCCTTCGGCTGGCTGCGTTGGACGCGACGAAAAGTTGTCGGAGTACCTCGAGTCGAGTAACGCGCTCGCATCGCCTGACCGCTACACGAGCCGTTGCATCGGTTCGTGCGACGCGCTTGCCAACAGCGATGAAAGATTGAATTTACAGCGCGAAAACGACGGCGTAGACTCGCTGACCGAAGCGGGCGTGAGAGGTCCTTGCTCTCCTGCTTGTCTCCCCTCCTGGGTCACCCCCGTTCTGGGCCAAGTGCAGCAAATTCCAAGGGTCCATCGGTTCGCGACCGCGAGCTGAAGAGGAGAAGCTACCGTGAATCTACGTAAGCAAGCCTTCGGCATGATTGCATGCCTGACATTCCTTGCGGCGTGCACCTCGCTCGCCGCGGGGCAGAACTACACCGCAACACCGACCCTGCCGGGGGTCTCCGGCGTAACCGTGTATACGGGCGCTCCGCCCGGATTCGATCCGGTGACGGCATCCGTCGGACAACTGCAGGACTACGGATATCCGCGGCGGCCGGATCCGAATGACACCAAGGCGTACGCGAACTGGCTGCGCGCCGTTTCGACCACGCGCATCACGCCGGAACTGGTGGTGACCAACCGCTACCACCAGCCGAATCACGTGATCAGCACAGGCGCCACCGTGGCCAACACCACCAATCTGAAATCCGGCAACTGGAGCGGCTGGGCGCTGGTTGGCGGCAGTCCGGTGTTCGACGAGGTGGTGGGGCTATGGGTGGTGCCGAATGTGGGCAATGAGTTCAAATCATTTACCGGCTACTCCTCAGAGTGGGTGGGCATCGACGGTGATTGCACCTGTAACGATCTGATCCAGGACGGCACCGAGCAGGACTGGATTGGAGGAAGCGCGAAGTATGACGCCTGGATCGAGTTCATCCCCGAAGCGGAGATCCAGATCCCGAATTTCCCGGTGGCTCCGGGAGATGTGATCTACGCCTACTCGGCCGTGGGCACCAGCAACGGGAAGATCGTCGGGTTGTACTACATGGCGAACTACAACACGCGCAAGAGCGTATCGGCATCGCTGGCCATGCCCAAGGGCGATACCTTCTCCGGGAAGTCCGCGGAATGGATCATGGAACGCACGCAGGTGAACGGTTCGTTCCACAATTCCATGCCCTTCTATGCCTTCTCCTACATGGACAACGCATTCGCGTACCGCAGCGGCTCCACTCGCGCCATTGCTTTCAGCAGCGAGGCCAACCAGAACATCGGCATGTATGAAGGGAGCACGGAACTATCGAAGTCGTACGCGCAGGACAGCGACTCGATATGGTTCCAATGGCTGAATTATTTCTAGATACAGCTCCTTCACCCGTGGAAGAGCCCTCCGGCGAAACGCCGGAGGGCTTTCCAGCCCTTCACGCGCGGCTTCCCTCTGGTCGACACAGGTGCAGCGGCTTCTGAGCTAAACTGGAGTGTTATGGCTACCGCTGAGATCTCCACCGTCATCCTGCCGCTGTCTCCCAAAGGAGACTTCCGGAACGAGCCCTTCACTGACTTCTCCGACCTGCAACACGAGCACGCCATGCGCGAGACGCTGGCGCGGGTGCGGGAGATGCTGGGTCACGAATACGAGCTGGTGATTGGCGGCGAGCGTGTGCGCACCGCGGACAAGATCCGCTCGCTAAACCCGGCCAAGCCGGCCGAGGTAGTCGGCATCCACCAGAAAGCCGGCGCGGAACACGCCGAGCAGGCGATGGCTGCGGCGCTGCGGGCGTTCGAAACCTGGCGCTTCGTCTCACCGGAGCAGCGAGCGTCTCTGCTGCTGCGGGCGGCGGAGATTATTCGTGACCGCAAGTTCGAGTTCTGCGCGTGGCTTACCTATGAGGTTGGCAAGAACTGGGCCGAGGCGGATGCGGATGTAGCCGAGACCATCGACTTCCTGGAGTTCTACGCGCGCGAGGCGCTGCGTCTGGCCACGGCGAAGCCGCCCATCCAGATGCCGGGCGAGCGCGACGAACTGATGTACATCCCGCTCGGCGTGGGCGCGGTGATTCCGCCGTGGAACTTCCCCTTCGCCATCATGGCCGGTATGACGGCGGCGGCGATCGTGTGCGGCAACACCGTCATTCTCAAGCCTTCGAGCGACTCGCCCACCATCGCGGCGCGCTTTCTGGATGTGCTGGAGGAGGCGGGCATGCCGCCGGGCGTGGTGAACTTCTGCCCCGGTTCGGGCGCGACCTTCGGCAACGCCATCGTGGCGCACCCCAAGACCCGCTTTATCGCCTTCACCGGATCCAAAGAGGTGGGGCTGGACATTCACGAGCGGGCGGCAAAGACGCCCAAGGGCCAGATCTGGATCAAGCGGACAGTGCTTGAGATGGGCGGCAAGGACTCCATCATCGTGGCCGCGGATTGCGACATGGATGCGGCGGTTGAAGGCGTGGTGACCTCGGCCTTCGGCTTCAACGGGCAGAAGTGCTCGGCCTGCTCGCGCGCCATTGTCGAAGAGCCGATCTACGAGTCGTTCGTAGAGCGGGTGGAGGCGCGCGTGCGGCGGATCAAGGTTGGCGATCCGGTCAAGAACACGTACATGGGGCCGGTGGTCAACAAGGGCGCCATGGAGACCATTCTGGGCTACATCGAGGCAGGGAAGAAGGAAGGCCGGCTGCTGACCGGCGGCAGCAAGGTAGACACATCCGACGGCGGCTATTACCTGGAGCCGACGGTGATCGTCGACGTAGAGCCGGATGCGCGCATCGCGCAGGAGGAGATCTTCGGGCCCGTGCTGGCCATCATCAAGGCGCGCGACTTCGACCAGGCGCTTGAAGTGGCCAACAATACCGAGTATGGCCTGACCGGTTCGGTGTACTCGACCGACCGGGAGAAGCTGAACCGTGCACGGCAGACCTTCCACGTCGGCAACCTGTACTTCAATCGCAAGAGCACCGGCGCGATGGTGGGAGCGCATCCCTTCGGCGGCTTCAACATGTCGGGCACCGATTCAAAGGCCGGCGGGCCGGACTATCTCTACCTCTTCACCCAGGCGAAGTCGCTGGGAGAAAAGCTGTAAGAGTCAGCGATCAGGGTTCAGGGCTCAGGGCTAGAATCTGGGAGCCCGAGAGCTCTGCCAGTCTTCGGCGAAACTGCGTCGGCCTGATCCCTGACACTTGACCCCTGACATGGTCAGGGCATCAGTGCTGCCAGAAAAAGAAGGCCTTCCGCGAGGAAGGCCTTGGTTAACAGATCCTTGATGATGCATTGTGCGCTTGACGCGTGAACCTACGCGCTGCGCATCTGTAGTCCACTCCCCGCCTCGGCGGCGGCCGCCGCCAGGATGCGGTGATGGATGGTGAAAAGGGCGAGTTCCAGACGATCGGAGACCCCCGTCTTGTCGTAAACGCTGCGCAGGTAATTCTTAATGACCTGCTCGGTGGTGCCCAGGCGCTGCGCGATCTCCTTGTTCTTACAGCCCTGCACGATCAGCGCTACGATCTTCATCTCCTTGGGCGTCAGGCGATCGCGTACCCGCGCTCCCACGAAATCCTCTTCATCGGTCTGCGCCGCGTCGGTGGGGCGCTGCACGCAGGTGAGTCCGTGGATGACTTTGTGGACGCAATCCACCAGGGCGGCGCCCGTAGTGTTGCGGTAGACCACACCTTTGACGCCGATCTGCGTATAGGCGGTGGCGGATTCGTTGTTTTCCGCGATGACGATGGCGCGGCTGCCCGCAGCCTTGATGCGGGCCATGGTGTCCTGCATCTCCGGCTTGAGCGCCGAGGCGAAGACCACGATGGAAGCGCGATAGGTATCGATCGCCAGCATCATCCGGTCGAGATCCGAGCACTGGGCGGCTACACGGAAGTCTTCTTCGCTGGCCAGTACTTTAGCGATGCCGGCCCGGAAGATCGCCTGATTGTCTCCAAGAATGATCTTGTTCATTGCGCCTCGCCTGCTTTTCCTTCGTACGTTCGGTAGCCATGTTGCGCAACGTGTGTCATTCTTCTGGCGAACCCGCGGTCATTCGGGAAGTTCCGCGCCTGCTTCGCTGGAAAGATAGAGTCGCTACCAAGGCCGTCGAATCGTATCTGAGAACCTGTTCTTTTACTTGTCGTGCCAGCCCATCATAAGCACGAGCAGTGTAATTTGTACATCCTAAATCGTGACAAATTTACGCTATCCAGCAGTGGGGTTCCCGGCTGAATGTTCCATAAAGATCGGGCATAACCCTTCTAACCACAACCCCACGAACGTGTTACGGGAGTACTGAAGAGGTGTAGCAGTTACGCGGGTAGGCCCGGGCGCTCTCGGGACGATCCCCGGGGCGGCGCCGCTCACCTTCGGACGCGCCGGAACAGGCCCCGAAAGTGCGTCGAGGCGTGTGACAGAGCCGAGGCACTAAACTGAAAGGACAGACTGGGGGAGCATGAGCAAGCCGGTCATTCTTGCCATAGACGACGACGCCAGCGTGCTGGAAACGGTGGTACAGGATCTCCGCCGCAAGTACGGCGAAAACTACCGCATTCTGCGGGCGGGCAGTGGACAGGCGGCGCTGGAGGCGGCCGAGGAACTGGCCCGCCGCGGGGATTCGGTCGCGCTCTTTCTCTCCGACCAGCGCATGCCGGGAATGACCGGGATCGAGCTGCTGGAAAAGACCATGGCCATCTTTCCTGAGGCCAAACGGGCGTTGCTGACCGCCTATGCCGATACGGAGGCCGCGATCCGGGCCATCAACAGCGCGCGGATCCACTATTACCTGACCAAGCCCTGGGATCCGCCGGAGGAGAAGCTCTATCCTATCGTCGACGATTTGCTGGAGAGCTGGTGTTCCAGCTACCGCGCACCGTTCGAGGGGCTGCGGGTCATCGGCGCGCGTTACGGCCTGCGGGACCACCAGGTGCGGGATTTCCTCACCAAGAATTACGTTCCGTACAAGTGGATGGACCCGGACTCCTCGGCCGAAGGGCGGGATTTGCTGGTGCGGTACAAGCTGCAAGATGCCAAGATGCCGGTGCTGCTGTTCCCGGACGGCTCCTACCTGGTGCAGCCGGAGCAGGCAGAGCTGGCGGCGCGCATCGGCATGCGGACGCAATCGCAGAGCGACTTCTACGACCTGGTGATCCTGGGGGCGGGGCTGGCCGGCCTGGCGGCCGCGGTGTATGGCGCGTCCGAGGGGTTGCGCACGCTGGTCATCGAGCAGGAGGCGCCGGGAGGGCAGGCGGGCAGCAGCTCCATGATCGAGAACTACCTGGGGTTCCCCGGCGGGCTGAGGGGATCGGAGCTGGCGAACCGCGCCTATCAGCAGGCGACCCGCTTCGGGGCGGAGTTCCTGATGCAGCGGGCGGTCGCGGTCCACTCCGAAAACGGCTACCACTTTGTCCGTCTGGGCGACCAGGCGAGCGTCTCCGCGCAGGCATGCCTGATTGCCACGGGAGTGAACTGGCGGCGGCTGCCGGTCCCCGGACTAGAGGGCCTGGTGGGCGCCGGGGTGTACTACGGCGCGGCGCTGGCCGAGGCCAGGAGCTGTGCCGGTGAGGAGGTCTTTCTGATCGGAGGCGCCAACTCCGCCGGTCAGGCGGCGATGCACTTCGCGCGCTATGCCAAGCGGGTGGTGATGATGGTTCGTGCGTCCTCGCTTGAGAAGAGCATGTCGAAATACTTGATCGATGAAATCGCTCGCGAATCCAATATTGAGGTTTGGACGGAAACAGTGCTGGTGGAAGCCATGGGGGAGACGCATCTGGAACAGATCCGCGTGCGCGGCCCGGAGGGGGAACGGGCAGTTCCGGCGACGGGTCTGTTCATCTTCATCGGGGCGCAGCCGGACACCGAGTGGCTGCCCGCCGAGGTGCTGCGCGACGAGCATGGCTTTATCCTGAGCGGGTCTCAGCTCAAGAAACAGCCTGCGTTTTCCCGAGGCTGGAACAAACAGCGTGAACCCTACCTGCTGGAGACCAGCGTTCCCGGGTTGTTTGCCGCCGGTGACGTGCGCTACGGTTCGATCAAACGAGCGGCCTCGGCGGTCGGCGAAGGTTCGATCGCCGTACAGTTCATCCACCAGTACATGGCGGAGTTTTAGGGTGCCGATTCCTGGTTTCAAAGCCGAATGAGCGAACCGATTGACAAATTGCGCAGCGAACGAGTGGCTCCGGAGATTCTTTACCCGGAGCTCAAACAGATCGGCGTATTTGCGGAACTGACCCTCGAGAACCTTGCCTGTCTGGGCCCTCTGGAAGTGGTGCACGCCGAGGCGGGGGCCGAGCTCCTGGCTACGGCCGCCTCTCCCCGCGCCTTCTGGGCGCTGCTGGAGGGAGAGATCCGCGTGGTCCGCAAGGAAGCCAACGGCGCCGTATCGAAGCTGGCGGTCTTTACCGACGGCGAATCCTTCGGCGAGATGCCGATCCTGATCGGGACGGTGTCGGGTGCGACGGCCGAGGCGCTGCGCGATAGCCGCCTGGTGCGCTTTGACGAGGAGGCGTTCTGGCAGTTGATGTTCTCCTGTCCTCGTGTACGGAGCGCGGTGCTGGGGAACGTGGCGCGCCGGCTGGAAGCGTACCAGGCGTCGTCCCTGCAGCGCGAGAAGCTGGCCTCGCTCGGCACCATGGCCGCGGGGCTGATGCACGAACTGAACAATCCCGGGACCGCCGCCCTGCGGGCGGCATCGCAAATGCGGACAAATCTGCGTCGGCTGCAGCAGCTCAACCTGCGGCTCTCGCGCGAGCCCATGAACGGGCCGCAGACGGCGTGCATGGTCGACCTGCAGGAGAAGGCGCTGCGCGAGAATTGCTGCCGTACGCTCAGCACGCTGGAGCAGGCCGACCGCGAGGAGGCCCTGGCCGCCTGGCTGGAGAAGGCCGGCGTAGCGAACGGCTGGCGGCTGGCGCCGGTACTGACGTCGATGGAGATTGACCAGGCGACGCTGACCTGCGCTCGGGACGCATTCACCGGCGCGCAGCTCTCTGACATGCTGAACTGGCTGGAGGCCCTCATCTCCAGCTCGCAACTAGTCGGCACCATTGAAGAGAGCATCGCGCGCGTTACCGACCTGGTGATGGCGGTAAAGCGCTTCTCCTATGGCGGCAATGCCGGGTGCCAGGCGCTGGACGTCCACGAGAGCCTGCGCAGCGCCATGGTCATCCTGATGCACAAGCTCAAGGGCAAGGCTATTCAGTTACACAAGGAGTTCGGTTCGGAGCTGCCGCACCTTGAAGACGCGGCAGCGGGGCTGAGCCAGGTCTGGATTAACCTGCTGGACAACGCCATCGATGCCTCGCCCGAGGGAAGTACGATCACCGTGCGGACCTGGGCGGACGACCAGCATCTCTCCGTCGCCATCGCCGATCAGGGTCCCGGAATCGCCCCTGATGATCAAAAACGCATCTTCGAGCCCTTCTACACCACCAAGGCTCCCGGCGTCGGAACCGGGCTGGGGCTGGAGATTGTGCGCCGCATCGTGGTGACGCAGATGGAGGGGGAGATACGGCTCGAAAGTGTGCCCGGGGCCACGGAGTTCGTGGTCGAGCTGCCGCTGCACCGTGCCCGTGCCGTGCCTTGCTAGCTGCGGCGCGCTTTCGTGCAGATTCGTGAGTCAGGGGAAAGAGGCATCCTAGATCAGAGCGGATGGATCTCCCGTCACGGAGGCGCAAATCGGCATGACAAGCTCAGGGGATGATGGCAACATGGTCGACGATCTGGCGCAGTTCGATCTGCTGCGTGAGATTGCGGATGCGGAGCAGACGAAACCCTGGGCGTCCGGCGTGCACTCAAGGACGCTGTTCAAGAAGCACGACCTGCGCGTGGTGCTGATCGCCATGGAGAACGCCGCGCGAATGAAGGAACATCACGCCGACGGCACGCTCTCCGTGCAGGTGTTGAAGGGGCAGATCCGCTTCGGCACGCAGGGCCGCACCTACGACCTGAGTGCGGGCAGCCTGCTGACCCTGGGTGCGTCCATCAAGCACGACGTCGAGGCGTTGGAGGCTTCCGCCTTCCTGCTGACCATCTCCTGGCCCAGCAGCGCGGAGCTGCAGGCGATGAAGCATCGCGGTTACGGCAGCTAGGATAGAAACACAAAACATCTGAGGTAGGGCTCAACCCTGCGGCGATTCAGCCGATAAGGGAATTGCCGGGGAAACACCCGGACAAACCAGGCGTACGGAGCCGCTTCCTCGATGTTTGCAATTCTTGGCATGCTTGTCGTGATGGGCGCGGTGCTGGGCGGATACCTGATGGAAAAAGGTAATCTGCTGGTGCTGGTGCAGCCGGCTGAACTGTTGATCATCGGTGGCGCGGCGGTGGGAACGCTGCTGATCGCCAATCCAACCCATATTTTGAAGGCGATTGCGGGAGGCGTTGCCGGAGCGTTCAAGGCTTCCAGCTTCGCTGAGCAGCGCTACCTCGATGCGCTGAAGATGATGTTTGCCGTGCTGACGAAGGCGCGCCGTGAGGGCAATCTGGCCATCGAGGCGGACATTGAGAGCCCGGCCGAGAGCAAGCTCTTCGCTGACTATCCTGCATTCCTCCAGAACCATCACCTGCGCGACTTCGTGTGCGACACCCTGCGCATGATGGTGACCGGAGGCGTGGAAGCCTTCGATATTGACCAGATGATGGAACTCGATATGGAGGTGCAACACCATGATTCGAGTGAGCCCATCGCGGCGCTCACCACGGTAGCCGACGCGTTGCCGGGGCTGGGCATCGTGGCTGCCGTGCTCGGCGTAGTCATCACCATGGGAGCCCTGGGTGGCCCCCCGGAGGAGATCGGGCACAAGGTGGCGGCAGCGCTGGTGGGCACCTTCCTGGGCATCCTGCTGTGCTACGGCCTGGTCGGGCCCATGGCTTCCAAGATGAGCAAGTCCGCGGAGGAGGAGCGCTGCTTCTTCCATGTGTTGCGGGTGTTGATCATTGCGTCGATGAAAGGAAGCGCCCCGGCGACGGCGGTGGAGATGGCGCGCCGCGCCATTCCACTCCACGTGCGGCCGAGCTTCCAGAAAGTAGAGACAGCATGCAAGACCGGCGGCGTCAGCCCGGCAGCATCAGCGGCCGCGTAGGAAACCAGGCGGCGGAGGGAGCGGCCAAGGAGAAGGCCACGGCCAAGGCTGCGGGCAAGGCGGCGCCCGAGCGGCCAATCATCGTCATCCGGCGAAAGAGCAGGCATGGCGGTCATCACGGTGGCGCGTGGAAGGTGGCCTATGCCGATTTTGTCACCGCGATGATGGCATTATTCATCGTGTTGTGGCTGATGAATACCAGCGACCACGTGAAGCGCGCGGTTGCCGGCTACTTCAACGATCCGCGAGGGCGCGCGGAGCAGCCGGGGACCGGGCGGCAGGGCGCCGCGGACATGCTTCCCCTGACCAGGCAGAACCTGTCGCAACTGAAGCAGGCCCTGGAAAGGGAGATTGCACAACAGCCAAGGCTCGCGGCCCTGAAGAAGCAGATCGAGATCACGATCACGCCGGAGGGCCTGCGCATCGAATTGCTCGAATCGAAGGACGGCACCTTTTTCGAGACCGGAAGTGCGGTGTTGAATGACAACGGCCGCCAGATGCTCACCCTGTTGGCGCGGGAGTTGGGGGGCGTGCCCAACCGGGTCTCGATTGAAGGACATACCGACTCCCGCGCGTATGCGGACGAGGCGACGTATGGGAACTGGGAGCTCTCTTCCGACCGCGCGAATGCGGCGCGGCGGCTGATGGAACACAGCGGATTGCACGCGGCGCAGATCTCCCAGGTGCGCGGCTTTGCCGACCGCCAATTGCGGGTCAAGTCGGATCCGCTCGATCCATCCAATCGCCGGATCTCCGTGATCGTGCACTACCTTGAAGCGCCTGACCTGGTTGTGCGCACCCCGGCGATTCCGGCCGCGGCACCGGCGAGTGCGGTATCCCGCGCAAGCTCGTGAGTTGTGCTCCTTCAGAGTCGGAGTGAATGCCGCCTGTGTTCGAGATCCGTCAACGGCGAGTGAGTTCGAGTGACTCGATCACCGCCGGCTGATCCGTTGTGTTACTGACCGTGAGATTCACGTGGGCGGCAGCCTCGGTGCGAAGGCACGTGTCACAGCCCGCGGCCGGCAAAGACGACGTAATGCGAATGTTGCCTGCACCTGAGCCCTCCGCCGCAATCTGCCACACGCCTGCGCTCACGGGGATATCCGCAAAGCTTGCGGAGCCGTGGGGTGGAAGCACTAGCTGCGCCCGGTCCTGGACCAGCTTGACGGAGTTGGCCTCCTTCATCGTCGCGAGATACGCGGGAATAATCTCGCGATCCCCGGTCTGCTGGATGCCGAGAGGGCCATCGATGCGGCGAAGGTAGACGATTGTCCGGATCGCATCCGGCGGATCCGTGTCAAAGCGGACTGCCTGATAGTTGACATGGAAGCGCGGGTCCGCAGCGATCTCGGCGTCCGACGGAAAGTAGATGTCGCTCTGAAAATCGCTGAAGATCAGGATGTCCGGCCGCTGGTCGAGCACGTACTTTCCATCACCGAGTTCGTGGCCCAGCCATCCATGGCCCCGGTCGGCAGACTTGTGACGGGCAATGTAGTAGTCGTTGAGACCCAGCGGATCGATCACGGGAAGGTCCGCGTAGAAGGGAACGACGCCGGCGGCGTCGGAGGACAGCAGCGGACGCTTGTCAGCAAATGCACGGTGCAGGAAGATGCCGATGGACTTGCCTTGCGCCTCCCAGGTTTCGGGGGTGCAGAAGTAATCGGAGGTGACGACCAGAGCGGTCAGCGCCAGGAAAAACGCCAGGCGCGGCCGGGAGAAGCGGAAGGGCGCGCCAAGGGTGAGGAGTCCGCAGCCTGTAACCAGAAATGCGGCGATGGCCAGAGCGGGAACGAAGTGCCGCGAAGAGGGGAAGATATCCCCGCCGATGACGACCAGATAGGCGAGCCAGATGACCGTGATGGTCACCAGGAACTTGATCTGGCGCTGCTTCCCCGCCTTCCAGAGGGCCAGTATGCCGATGAGGGCGAGGAGGACGAACACCATCTCAGTGCGGAAGCCGACGAAATCGTACTTCAGGCCGGTCCGCAGGCGGTGCAGGGTGAACGCGACTTTGACGTATGCGGTATTGGGAAGCCAGTCGTGATAGTAGAAATGGCGGAAGAAGAGCTGGGCGAGAAAGAAGGCGATGGGAATGGGCAGCAGGCGCGCACGGGAGATGAGGCTGCGCACCCGGATGCCGTCCGCGATCACCGCGCCGCAATAGAAGGCGGCGGTGAACAGCGCGGCGTCGGCGCGGGTGATCACCGCGAGACCAAGCAGCAGTCCCATGGCAAACGTGTCCCGCCGCGCGGGGCGGGTGGTTGAGACCCAGCGTATGCCGAAGTAGGCGGCCCAGGCGATAAGGGCGGAGAGCATGGGCTGTTCCAGGCCGCCCAGCGCCCATGTGTCCACCGGCCCGGAGAGCACCAGCGAGCCACAGCCGATCAGGGCGGAGACAAAGCGGATCTTCGCCGGATAATCGCGAAAGGCCTGCGCGGCAACAGCGGCAATTCCGAGGGCCGTACAGACGATACCGAGCAGGTGTGCCGCTAAGGGCAGGCTGAGGCCGAGCGCGCCAAGCGCAGCACAGGCGAGTACCCACAGGAGATTGGTGTAGCCCTCGACCGGGCGCAGGTGGTTCCAGGTAAGACCGTGCCCCTGCAGCAAACGCTCGCTGTAACGCAGCGAGATGAAGGCGTCATCGGTGATGAAGGGTGAGAAATGCCGGAGTTGTAGATAAAAGAGCACCCCGATGATCGCGGTCAGGGCCAGAATCCAGGGCGCTGCCGATCGTACCGCAGGCTTCGCAGCAGACGGTTTCAGACCGGAGGAGACAGGGCGCTGCGGACGGGAGCCGGCGCTGGAGGAGGTAGGAGCGTTGCTCCGATGTGTCGGCATGTATGTGTCTGGGCCTTCTGAGGTGCAGCCACAGTTTATCAAGTGCGCGGAGATGTTGCGCCTTCGGCGCCTGTCCGGCGACCCTGGCTTACCCGTGCTTGAGCCGCGAGTTGCAACACTGCAGGCAGAGATTACGGCAGCGCGGCGAGGAAGGCCGCGCACCGCATCAGCACCAGCTCCGGCCGTTCGCGATGCGGCGTATGCCCGCAATCCGGAATCAATACCACTTCGCTCTGTGGCAGCAGGGCCCTGAGCTTCTCCGTCTGCAGCGTGCTGACGAATTCATCGTTGTCCCCGAGAAGAGCGAGCAGCGGACACGTGATGCTGCTGAGCCGGTGGGTCAAATTGCGGGCATCGTCGGGCATGGTCTCGCGCATGTTGACCCACGCGGCGAATACGCCGTCCGGATCCAGGTGGTGGCGGGAGAGCCGTTCGCGAAAGTCCGTGGTGCGCCAGGCGATCAGCGCCTTCTCCATCCCCACGGCATTGATCGGCTCTTGGGTGACGAAGGGCGCTTCGAGCATCAGTGCACTCACGTCGCGAGGATGGGCCGCTGCGTAGAGCATCGCGAGCACGGTCCCTTCGCTGTGCGCGAAGAACGCGGGCCGCTCGACCTGGAAATGTTTGAGGATAGCCGGGAGCACGATCCCTACTTCACCGTTGTAGTACTCGGCAGTGCGCTCCGCGGCCGGCCCCTCAGAGTTGCCGTGCCCGGCGCGCGAGTAGAGTAGAGCGTCCCAGCCGGTGATGGAACCAAGCTCGGCGGGGAAGTCGCGCCAGTGTGAAACCGACCCCAGCGCCTCGTGCAGGAAGACGATCGTGCCCTTGCTGCCGGAGCCATCCGTACTGCGGCCCTGACGATAGAGCAGTGCTTCGAGCCTCTTGCCGCCCGCGCTCACCATCGCACGGTCGGATTGTGCTGAGCCGGGGACGCTAGCTGCTTCTGCCATGCGGCGAGTGCCTGGACCTTTCTTCGTCGACGGAAACCGCTACTCCTCGCGGCCCTGTGGCCAAACGATAGCGGAGGCCTGCTGCTCCCAGCTCTCGACAAAGCGGTTGTAGCGCGCTTCGACCGCGGCACGCTTGATCTTGAGCGTCGGCGTCACTAAGGCGCTCGCCATGTTCCACGGACCCTTCACCAGCGCGAGGAAGGCGAGGCGTTCATGCGGATCGAGCGCTGCGTTGGCGTCCATCATGGTCTGCGCCAGCGCCTGCTCGATGGCCTTACGTTGCGCCGGATCCGCTGCAAGCTTTTCGTAATCGGGCGCCAACACCGCGACAGCGAAGGGATGCACGCGGCCGCTCCCCATCACGCAGGATGCCTCGATGGCGGGGTTGGCGCTGAGCAGCTTTTCAATCGGCACCGGCGCCACATACTTGCCCTTGCTGGTTTTGAACGACTCCTTGAGGCGGCCAATGATCCTGAGTTGGCCATCGGCATTCATCTCTCCCAGGTCGCCGGTACGAAAGAAGCCATCGTCGGTGAAGCAGGCTGCGGTGCCTAGCGGATCCTTGAGGTAGCCGATCATGTTCATGTCGCTGCGCATCTGCACCTCGCCGTCGGCGGCGATTCTGACCTCGACACTCTGCAAAGCGGGGCCCACATAGCCGAGCTGAAACGTACCCGGCGGCGGAGCGTGCGTGATCCCGGTCTCGGTCAGCCCGTAGCCTTCAATCAGATCCAGCCCCAGCTTGCGATACCAGGTCAGGACTTCCGTTGCGAGAGGGGCGGCGCCCGAGGCGGCGAAGCGTACGCTTTCCAGACCGAGTCCGCGCAGGATCTTCTTCTTCACCATGCCCTTGACGATCGGGATGCGCAGCAGACGATTGAGCTTTGGCTGCGGCGCCTTGGCAAGCACGCCTTGACGAAAACGCATATAGAGCCGAGGCACGGAGAAAAAGAGCGTGGGCCGCGCCCGCTGCAGATCAGGGATGAAGGTCTCGAGGGACTCCCCGAAAAAGATCTGAAAGCCGAGATGAAATCCCAGCGCCTCTACGATGCCGCGCTCCGCGATATGTGCCAGTGGAAGATACGAAAAGATGCGCTCTTCACTGGTGAAGCCGCCGACCTGCGCGAGATCGCGGCCCATATGGGCGAAGGTGCGAAAGGGATGCATCACCCCCTTGGGCGCTCCGGTTGTGCCGGAGGTATAGATGATGGTGGCAAGGTCCTCCGCGGGACGCACCGGACTGGCCGTGAGCGGCGGCTGCCGAGCGACGATGTCGCTCCACACCCCATCCTCCGTCGCGGCCTCTGTTTCCTCCGCGGCAGGCGCGGTGGGGAAGCGGATGCACTGGATACCCGGCGGAATGCCGGCGCGCATGGCCTCGCGATCATCGACCGCTCCGATGAAGACCGCCTTCGGCTCGCAATGTTCCAACAGCTCCCGCACCGAAGCGGAGAGCAGGGACGGATAGATGGGAACGGAGACGAGGCCCGCCATCCAGACAGCCATCTCCGCCATGACCCACCAGGCGCAGTTGCGTGAGAGGATGACGACGCGCGATCCGGGCTCCCAGCCCTGCTGCTGGAGATAGCTGGCCATGCGGCGCGACTCACTGACCGCTTGCGCCCAAGTCCACCGGCGCACCTGGCCACCATCGTGGGGCTGCGTCAGAAAGGGCCTGTCGCCGCGTTCGCGCTCCCAACGGTAGATGCGCTGGAGCGGTAGATCGTCCTCAGAAAGCGTATTGCTCATAGATACGGCTCGTCCGGGTACCCCGCGTCCGCACCTCGCAGGGAATTGGTCTAGCTTTGCTTCGACTTCTGCACCGCTGCTGTCAATGCGGGCACCACCTCAAACAGGTCGCCGACGATTCCGTAGTCGGCCACCTCAAAGATGGGCGCGTTCTCGTCCTTGTTGATGGCGACGATGGTCTTCGACCCCTTCATGCCGACCAGGTGCTGGATGGCGCCGGAGATGCCGACCGCGACGTAGAGCTTGGGCGAGACCGTCTGGCCAGAGCTCCCCACCTGTCGTTCCATGGGCAGCCAGCCGTTGTCGCAGATGGGACGCGAGGCGGCAATCTCCGCGCCGAGCGCCTGGGCAAGCTCTTCGATCATGGGCAGGTTGTCTTGCTCCTTGATGCCCCGGCCGACCGACACGATGATGGGAGCGGCGCTGAGATCGACCGTCTGCGCGGATTCGCGGAACGGCTCGCTGGGCTTCGTCCGGATCGCGGACGCATCAAGCTGCTGGCTGAAGGTTTCGATCTCGGTCGACCCCGCCTCGAGCGTATCGGCGCGGAAGGCGCCCGCCTGCACGGAGATGAAGCGCGGCCCCGCGCCCAGGTGACGGTAGTCCGCGTTGAGCTTGCCCTGGAGAAGCTGCCGCACGAAGACCGGGGTTCCCCCGTCCGTGGAGAGACCGATCACGTCGGCGACCAGCACCTGGTCAAAGCGCGTCGCCAGCCGCGGACCGAAGTCCCGGACCTGATAGGTGTGGGGGAAGACGACGTAGGACGGCTCAATCTTGCGAATCAGTTGCTCCAATGCCAGAACGTAACCGTCAGAGGTGTAATTGCGCAGCAATTCATGCTGTACCACATACCCCTTCGAGGCCTTCTTCGTGGACATCTCTGCCTGCAGATTCCCAAGCTCCGCGCCGAGCGCCGCGATCATCAGCGGTTCGCCGGTCCCGGCGGCGAGCGCCTGGCCGGCGGCGAGTGCCTCCCAGGAGATGCGGCTCCAGTTGCCGCCACGATGTTCCAGAACTACAAGGACGCCGCTCATAAGATACGCACCTCAAACTTCAGTTTTTCGACGAGCTGGGCGGCGGCCTCTGCCGGCGCGCCGCCGATCATCTCGGTTTCTTTTTTCTTTCCCGGCATGTACACGCGGTCCAGCGTGATGGCCGCGTTCTTGGGCGAGCCGATCTCCCCGGCGGAGACGCGGCGGACTTCCTTGGTCTTCGCCTTCTTGATGCCCATCAACGTAGCGTAGCGCAGCTTGCTGATGCCGGACTGAATGGTGAGCAGCGCCGGCAGCGGCATCTCGATGTGCTGGAACCAGCCGTCTTCGAGCTCGCGCTTGACCTTCAGTGCGCCGTCGACCACCTCCACCTGCATGATGATGGTGGAGTGCGGGATGCCCAGCAACTCCGCCATCACTACGCCGGTCTGGCCCAGGCCAAGGTCGTCCGATTGCAGGCCGGTGAGGATGAGGTCAGCGCTTTCGCTGCGCACGGCTTCAGCCAGCCGCTGTGCAACGCCGAGCGTGTCCAGGGTCGCCAGATCGTCGCATTCGATGTGAATGGCACGGTCCGCGCCTTTCGCCAGCGCCTCGCGGATGGTCTGCCCGGCGCGCTCCGGGCCGGCGCAGAGCACGACGACCTCACCGCCGTTCTTCTCCTTGAGTTGCAGCGCTTCTTCGAGCGCGTAGGCGTCCGGCTCATTGATCTCGAAGCTGAGGTCTTCTTCGTCGATCCATTTGCCATTGCCGTCAATGCGCACCGCGCTGTCGCGCGCGGGCACCTGCTTGATGGCTACGATGATCTTCATGATGGGCGTGGCTCCAGGGTTGCGGTGGTCGGCGGCAGGCGGTCGCCCAAAGATTGGGCGGCGATCTGCGCGATGTCGAGCAGTTGCGGGGGCGCGTCGCTGGTGGCGGCCAGCGCGTCGCGGAACATAGTGGCGCAAAAGGGGCACGCGGCGCCCACGATGCTGGCTCCGGTAGCGGCCAGTTCCTTCGCGCGGACGTGATTGATGCGCTCGCCTTTCTCTTCGCCCAGGAAGACCAAGCCTCCGCCGGCGCCGCAGCAGAAGCTGCGCTCCCGCGCGCGGGGTGGATCGATTACGGTGCCGGAACGAGCCAGCACCTCGCGCGGCTCATCGTAGACGCCACGATAGCGTCCCAGGTAGCAGGGATCGTGATACACGATCGACGGCCCGGCTGCGGTCTTCGGCAGCTTGTCCTGATGCATCGCCATGAACTCGCTGTGGTGGATGATCTCCGGCGCAGGGCCGATCTCCGCCCAGTCTTTCGAGATGCTGCGGACGCAGTGCGGGCAGATGGAAACGATCTTCGTCACTTTGTTCTGCTTCAGGATCTCAAGATTCTGCTCAACCAGTTGCTGGAAGACGAGATCATTGCCGAGGCGCCGCACCGGATCGCCGGTGCACTTCTCCTTCTTGAGCACGCCGAAGCTGGCGCCCAGGTACTGCATCACCTGCGCGAAGGAGGCGATGATCTCGCGCCCCTGCGGATCGTACGCGCCCATGCAGCCCAGCCACAGGCAGTATTCCTGCGAGCCGTCAAAGACGGGAAGGTTCTGCTTCTTGACGAACTTGTCGCGCTCCATCGCGCTCATACCGAGGGCATTGCCATTGCGTTCGAGTGCCAGGAACAGCTTGGTGCCGTGCTCGTCTTCCCATGTACCGGTATTGACCGCGCCGCGCCGCATGCCAATGATGATCGGAAGATGCTCGATGCCGACCGGGCATTGATATTCGCACGAGCCACAGGTGGTGCACTGGAAGAGCGCCTCCTGCGACTCGTATTTGCCGATGAGCGGCTCCTCGGACTCCGGGCCGAACTCGTTCAGGTAGCCGCGCGCGCCCAGGATGATCTGCTTAGGGTTAAGCAGTTTGCCGGTGGTGGAGGCGGGGCAGTGTTCGGTGCAGCGTCCACACTCCACGCAGGAGTAGGCCTGCAGCGAGGCAAGCTGCGTAAGATCCTTGCCCGCGACCAAGCCGAAGTCCTCATCTCCGGCGAGCGGCGGAATGTGACTGAACTCCCCGCGTGACAGAAAGACGGTGATGGGGCTAAGCACCAGATGGAGGTGCTTGGTATGCGGAATGAGCGGCAGGAAGACGAGAATGCACAGCGTGTGTACCCACCACAAAGCCTTGGCGGCGGGCGCGGTGTCCGGCACGAAGAAGGCCGCGAGGTATGTGGCCATCAGCAGGAAGATGAGACCCGCGATTACGCCCGATTCGTAGGACACCTTGCGCCCGAGCCACACAGGGCGCACGAAAAACCGGCGCACGAAGAGCCCGGCGATGGAGACGGCGACCAGCAAGGCGAAGCTCGCGGCAAACCAGTAGTAGAAGCCGCCCACCCAGCTTCCCGGATCCAGAAATGGCAGGTGAAAGCCGGCGGCGAAGTGGTTGAGCGAGACCAGCGCGAAGGCGCAGAAACCCCAGAACACGAAGGCGTGCGCCAAACCGGGTAAGGGCCGCTCCTTGATCACCTTGGCCTGGCACAGCACTTCCCAGAAGAAGTCCCACACGCGGCGGCCGAGCGGTTGCAGGGAGAAATCGGCGTCCTTCCTGGAGCGAAAGATGCGGCTGAGCACCGGGCCGAAGCGCGCAAAGAAACCGGCGATTCCCAGGATCGTGAGCACGCCCAGCAGGACGGTCTCTGCGAGGGTGAAGGACGGTGGCTCCGCATACTGCACCGTCAGCATGCCGCTCATCGCCAGTTGGACAGCCATTCCGCTCACCGACACGCTCCAGACCGCACTTCAAAAACGTTCAGACGCAACCTACTACCATGCCTTAGAAGGCGGGTCTTTGTCACGGAGGGGTGATGGCGGTAGTGGAGCACTGCCTGCGGCGCGGGGCAGCTATGTGCTTACCGATGGGTAAGATAGCAACCGACGGAAATGAGTGTCAAACGTTACCGATGCTGCCTCGGCGTGACGGCGCGCGGCGCCCATTGGCGGTGGCGTTTGCGGAACGGGAGCTGCTCTTCTTCCCGGAAGGACGCGATCTTTGCTTTGCAGGCCTCGCGATCTTTGCAGGCACGCGACTCTCCAGCCCTTCGGTCAGGATGGCCGCGAAGTCATTGGCGATGGCCTGCGGCTTCAGCGGTCCCTCCGGCACATACCAGTTGCCGATCCAGTTCAACGCGCCGCTGATGGCGAAGGCCACGAGCTTGGGATTGCAGGGAGCGATCGATGTATCGCCAATACCTTCCTCGACAAACGAGCGCAGCCGATGGTCGATGCGGCGCTTGCGGCCGCGCACCTCGGCCCGCGTCTTCGGGGAGAGTTCGCCGTCGTCCAGACGGGCCACGCAGCGTCCGAAGTCAACAGTCATCAGCATGGCGTAGGAGCGGATGAAGGAACGCACCTTTTCGAGTCCGCTCTCGTCCCGCGTGTCGATCTCTTCCAGACCGGCGGCAATCAAGTCGGTGCCCACCCGATAGCACTCCAGCAGCAACTCTTCCTTGTTGCGGAAGTAATGGTAGAGCGCAGGTTTGGTGATGTGGAGGCAGGCCGCGACATCGTCCAGCGAGGTGCGGCTGTAGCTGGTCTCCAGGAACAGCCGCACCGCGGTGCGCAGCACGGTGCCGCGCTTGGTCTCGCGGTCACGGCTGCGTGCGGTGAACGCCGGCTCGGCAAGCGGCGGGGTAGCAGAGTTCCTGGGCATTGGGTTGTCACGGAGGATGGTATCAGCAGCCTGACGGAAGGCGTGCCACGGCTCAAACGGGTAGAGGCGCCCGAAAGCGCCTCTATCCGTGCGAAATGACTGCTGGGTTCGTTGCTATTTGAGTGAGATTGCCTGAACCGAGTACGCCGGTACCGCGATCCGGGTGCTCACGCTGGTGCCGCTCCAGGTCAGTGCCGGCGATGAGGAGCGAATCTGCTGTCCGTTCACGATCTGGTAGAGCGTCCCGGTTCCGGAGGTGTAACCGGTGTTCGCCGCGCTGACACTCAGACTTGAGTAGGCCTGCGCGGTGGGATTGATGATCAGGATGGAATCCTGGGTCGCATTGAAGAACGCGGATACCACCAGCCCCCCGCCAGCGGTGCCGGGAGAGACCGAGGCCGCCATGTGGCCCCCGTTCTGGAGCCCCAGATATGGCGTCGAAGCGATGAGTTGATAGGTGTAGTAAGCGGGATAGGCTTGCGGTACGCTCCCCGCGGCATAGGAGCAATCCCTCGCGGTGTCGATGGTTCCGATGAGGCAATCAAATTTGCTGTTATAGCTGGCAGCGAAGTAGACGAGTTTCTCGGGAACATTATGCGTGCCGGGGGCATAGACGATGTTCAACAGGTCTGCGACATAGAGCGCGTTCCAGATCGGAGAGTAGGTTGGATCGTCCTGACAGCAGTTCGGATGGAAGCTCCAGTTGAGGTTGTACTCGCTGACATCGATAGGGGTATTGCCGTGCCCGGGCTGTTTACCGGCGGCAAGCAGGCTGGCAGCGGTGAGATATGTGGTCTGCGGGTCGCTGGAGGAGTCCTGTGTGCGTTGATACACCGATTGGACGCCATTGTAGGTATCCCATTTGGCATTCAGTTCTGTGCTGCCGAAGAGATAACGGTGATAGCTGATGAAGTCCACGTAAGGCGCGGTCTTGGGGTTGGTGGTGAGCGCCTGAACCCAGGAGTTCACGAGACCGGCCCCGGCTGGACCGCCGATGCGAATGGTCTTGCCATCCTTAGCTGCCTGCGCTTTCATCAGCGGCGCGGCTGCGGCATAGAGGGTCTGGTAATCGTTCAGAGCATTGCCGCCCGGGTCGCAGAGAGATCCCTGGACGTTGGGTTCGTTCCAGATCTCGTAATCGGTGACAACTCCAGGAAACTTCTGGTCCACGTGCGCGACATACATCGCCGCGAGCTTGGCCCAGGTGGCGACGTTGGTCGGCATCGACGCGTCGGGCGCCGTTTTACATCCGGGGTTCGCCAGCCAGGTTGGCGTCTGCACCATCTGCAGCATGATATGCGCACCGCCCGTGACACCGATGCTCTGGAAACTGTGATCGACCTTCTGCCATTGCGGAGCGGAAACCGAAGCGGCCGTGGGGAACACGACGGGGAGTTCGGCGTAGAAGCGGGCGAAGGTGATGCCAGCCCTCACGACCATGTCGATGTCCGCCTGGTCGTGCAGAGAATCGAAGTGCTCGGCGCCGAACATGGCTGAGGGAATCGCATGGAGCGAGTTGGAGCGTGAGCCGAAGTCGACGGCGACCTTGGAGAAGACCGTAACCCTGGATGAAGCGGTCTGGTGAGTGTCGGTGTCCGTCACGGTGACGGTGTGAGTGCCCGGGGTGGTGGGCGCGGTATATACGCCGGCGCTCGATACAGTGCCCTTGGCGCTGCTGCCGCCCGCTTCCCCGTCTACCGCGAAGGTGACCCGGTTCTTATCGGGCGCTCCGGAAAGCTGACCCTGGAACGTCTGGTGCGTTCCCGTCAGCACGGCGGCAGTACTGGGATAGATGATAAAGCTGGCGGCGCCGGTGGCGGCAGGAGAGGCGGCTTCCGTATTTGCCGCCTGGGACATGAGCAAGGAGGGGGAAAGCAGGATGCCCAGGCTCAAAGCGGCTGGGATGATGCGGAAGGAACGAGACATAGATACACCTCAACGACGGCTGGAAAATAGACATTGGTGGCGGGGCACCGAATTGGCTTGCAGAGTTCCGACTATGGTATCCCAGCTACAAACAATAGGTACTGAAAAGTTATTGCAAAACCCGGGTACAGGTAATGCTCTATGGCCATGCGGGCGGCCAAGGGTCCGCGTCAGGGCGGCGCCAGGGGGCCGGGGCGAGGGTCCGGAAGTGTCCCGGACTGCCGGCTGCGGTCCGGGGACGCGCAGGCAGTCCAGGAAATCCGGAAATCCGGAAAGCCGGAAAGCCGGAAAGCCGGAGGTCGCTGCCTACGCGCGCTCCACCGGGTTTAGCGGTGGAATGGAGACTGGCCGAAGCGGAAGGAGAGGCCGGCGCCGACCCGGGTGGTCCAGCGGCCATCCTTCAATAGATCGTTGAAGAGATGGTCGTAGACCTCGTCTCCCTGCACGCGGACCCCGAAGTGACGGGTGAGGTCATAATCGAAGCCGCCGCCAAAGCCATAGAAGCCCTGCCAGTCGGTCTTGTTGCCGCCCGGCACCAACTGCTGTACGACGATCGTCTGGATGGGGTCCTTCGGCCGGGGCGTCACCTGTTCGCGCACCGCGCCGAGAGACGGGCGCACGAAAAGCGCGGCGTGGCGGAAGCGGTGAACGTTGAACTGCGGTCCTGCGGCAAAGGTCTGCGTCAGCGCGTTGAAGGGCACCACCAGCACGTACCCCGGCGGCAATTGCCCGGCGGCGGCCAGTTGGGCCAGCAGGCCTCCTAGCTCTTGAGCGAGCGCCGGAGGCACCTGGCCGGGTGTGAGTTTGGATTGACCCGTCGCCACCGAATAATCGAAACCCAGGGTCAGCCAGGGCTTGGGTGTAATCCCTGCCTGGAACTGAAAGCCATTCTCCGGCAGAGCGATATTCGTACTGTAGAGGTACGTGTAGCCGGCGACGATGTCGTAGAACGGAATATCGACCTTCGCCGGCGCATTGGCCGGAGTGAGCGGCTGCTGCGCCCATCCCGACAGGTGAAGCATGACGGCTGCTACGCAAAACGCGGCGGACGTGGCCATCCGCTGAAAGTGTCTGGCCCGAAAGCTCATCTCCATGCATCTCCCTCGGAAACATGCCGGCCCTGCAGGCCGCGGTATGTTGGTTGGCGCGAGTATGCGGTACCCAGAGTGGGTAGCCGGCGCGCGTATATCGTTTGGAGCGGAAGGTTATTGAATGGCCTATGCAGTTGGCAAGTACTTTCTTACCGGCTGGTAACCTTCGATAGCGGGGACGGCCTAGATCCCGATTGCGTTTTGCTTACCGGAGAGTAAGATTATGGTCATATTGTTGCCGCCGATTGTTGCCGCTGACCGGGCAGCAGCCTGGCCAGGGCGAACCGGACATCGTCTGGAAGCATGCGGGGAGTCAAACAGGGCATGATGGTTGGAGAGCGCAACGAGCAGCAGAGGGCGGCCATCCACAGCGGAACGGGCGAAGCGGATAGTGGCCGTTATGCGATTCGTAAGGCGGCTGTGCTGGGAGCGGGAACCATGGGTTCGCGCATTGCGGCGCACCTGGCAAATGCCGGCGTTCCGGTGGTGCTGCTCGATATGGCGACGCCGGGCGACGCCGATCCCTCGCGCTTGAGCCGGACAGCGGTGCGGGAGTTGCTGAAGACCAGGCCGGCTGCGCTGTTCGATGCGTCGTTCGCCTCCCGCATACTTCCCGGCAACTTCGATACCGGCCTGGACATGCTGAGCGACTGCGATTGGGTGATTGAAGCGGTGGCGGAAAACCTGGCCATCAAACGCTCGCTGCTGGCGAGAGTGGCGCCCCATCTGAAAGAGACGGCAATCCTGACCACCAATACCAGCGGCCTGCCTGTGGGCAGCATCGGCGAAGAGTTGCCGGAGGTTTTGCGCCGGCGCTGGTTCGGTACGCATTTCTTCAATCCGCCCCGGTATATGCGGCTGGTCGAAATCATTCCCACGCCGCTGTCCGATGCGGAGGCCGTGCGCGCGGTCACCGAGTTTACGGAGCGGCGGCTGGGCAAGGACGTCGTGCGTGCGCGCGACACCCCGAACTTCATCGCCAATCGCATCGGCGTGCACCTGATGCTCGAGGTGGCGCGCTTGCTCGAAGAAGAGCAGTTCACAGTGGAAGAGGTGGACGCGCTCACCGGAAGCGCCATCGGCTTCCCCCGGCAGGGCACCTTTCGGCTGGCGGACATGGTCGGCATCGACGTCCTGATGCACGTAGCGAAAAACTTCTCTGAGACGACATCGGAAACGGTCCACATCCCCTCATTCCTGCAGACCATGGTGAAGCGGCACTGGCTGGGAGACAAGACTGGCGGCGGCTTTTACAAGAAGGCCAAAAGTGAAGACGGGAAAGAGGTGCGTCTGGCGCTGGACTGGAAGGTGTTGGACTACCGGCCGGTCGAGCGCGCCAAACTGCCCTCGCTTGAGATGGCGAAGAACGTCGAACGTCTGCCGGAGCGCCTGCGGTTGCTGCTGGCGAACGATCCGGCTAAGGACAAGGCGGCGCGCTTCCACTGGCGTCTGTTGAGCAGCCTGTGGAACTACGCGGCAGACTGCTTGCCTGCGATCGCCGATGACGCGGCCAGCGTGGACCGAGCGATGCGCGCCGGCTTCAACTGGGAGATGGGCCCATTCGAGATGTGGGATGCCGCGGGTGTTCGCGCGACGGTGGAACGGATGCGTGCCCAGGGGCAACCCGTGAGTGCCGCGGTCGAAGCGCTGCTGACGGCCGAAGGTGAGAGTTGGTACCGCGACGACGGCCAGGAGTGCTTCGACCCGTCAACCGCCGCGTGGAAGCCGGTCACGAAACCCGAGGGCGTAGCGCGTATCGCGGATTTCCGCAATGGACGGGGTGCGATGCGCGAGGGGACGCGCGGCGTGGTGCGCCAGAACGCCGGCGCATCGCTGGTCGATCTAGGCCAGGGTATCGCTTGCGTCGAGCTGCACTCGAAGAAGAGCGCGATCGGCGAAGACATTCTGCGCATGGTGACCGAGACACTGCGCCCGGGGAGCGACGCCACGCGCGAATTCCGCGGGTTCGTCATCCATAGCGATGCGGAGAACTTCTCCGTTGGCGCAAATCTCGTCCAGCTCCTGCTGAGCGCGCAGGAGGGCGAGTGGGATGAGGTGGATTTCGCCGTCCGCACCTTCCAGGCGATGACGGCAGCCATCAAGTTTTGCCCGCGGCCGGTGGTTGTGGCGCCCTACGCACTGTGCCTGGGGGGCGGTACCGAGATAGTGCTGCACGCGGCGCGCCGCCAGGCCAACGCGGAGCTATATATGGGCCTGGTGGAGACCGGCGTCGGCTTGGTGCCGGCGGGCGGGGGCACCAAGGAGATGGTGCTGCGGGCGACCGATGCCGCGGCGCGCGCTCTCGGTTCGGTGAATGAGGTCGTCGGCTCGGTCGAGTTATTGGACGCACTGAAGCGCACGTTTGAAACCATCGCGATGGCCAAGGTATCGACCTCTGCCGTTGAGGCGCGCCAGCTTGGCTTCCTCGATCGATCGGACGGCATCACGGCGAATCGCGATCGCCTGCTGAGCGACGCCCGGCACGTGGCCATCAGCCTGGCAGACGCGGGATATACGGCGCCGCTTCCGCGCACGGAGATTCCGGCCGCGGGAGAGAATGTGCTGGCCACGCTGAAGATGGGCGCGTACCTGATGCGCGAGGCGGGGTATGCCAGCGAGCACGATCTGAAAGTCGCAAGCTACACGGCGCATATCCTGTGCGGCGGCAAAGTTGCACCGGGCACGCGCGTGAGCGAGCAGTATCTACTGGATCTTGAGCGGGAGGCGTTTCTATCGCTGTGCGGTGAAGCCAAGACGTTGGAGCGTATCGCCTTCACGCTCAATACGGGCAAGCCGTTAAGGAACTGAGTGCGCAAGGCTCTTTGAGGGAATCGACGATGCAGGATGCAGTGGTGGTTAGCGCGGTGCGTACGCCGGTGGGCAAAGCCGGAAAGGGAAGCCTGGCGGCCACGCGCCCGGATGATCTCGCCGCACTGGTCCTTCGCAGTGCGCTTGAGCGCGCGCCAGGAATCGACGCGCAGGAGATCGAAGATGTGATTCTGGGTTGCGCCATGCCGGAGGCGGAGCAGGGCCTGAATGTGGCACGCATGGCCTCGTTGCGGGCAGGGTTGCCCGTCACCGCATCCGCCATCACGGTCAATCGTTATTGCGCCTCCGGATTGCAGGCCATCGCGTACGCAGCCGATCGCATCCGCACCGGTGGAGCCGGCGCCGTGCTGGCCGGCGGCACCGAATCGATGAGCATGGTGCCGATGGGCGGACACCGCGTCAGCGCTAATCCCTGGCTGGTCGAGAACCATCCGGAGAGCTATCTCTCCATGGGCCTGACGGCGGAGCGGGTCGCGGAGAAATTTGGCATCTCGCGCGAGCAGATGGATGCCTTCTCTTTGCGCAGCCATCAACGGGCGCTTGCCGCCACCAAGAGCGGGGCGTTCGACGATGAGATCGTACCTGTTGCGGTCACACATCGGACTCCTCAGCATGGTACGACGCGGCTGGAGGAGCGAACCTCTAATCTCACCGCGGACGAAGGACCGCGGGCCGACACCTCGCTTGAAGCATTGGCGAAGCTCAAGCCGGCGTTCCATGCCAAAGGTACGGTGACAGCGGGGAACTCGTCGCAGACCTCCGATGGCGCTGCCGCGGCGCTGCTGCTTGCAGGCGATCGCGCACGCGCGCTGGGATTGCAGCCGCTGGCTCGTTTCGTCGCATACGCTACCGCGGGCTGCGCTCCGGAGATCATGGGCATCGGTCCGGTGACCGCCATCCCCAAGGTTCTGACAGCCGCCGGGCTCAAGCTTGAGGACATTGGCCTGTTCGAATTGAACGAGGCGTTCGCGGCGCAATCGCTGGCAGTGATCCAGCAGCTGGGGCTCGATCCGGAACGGGTCAACGTGCATGGGGGCGCCATCGCTCTGGGGCATCCCCTCGGCTGCACTGGCGCCAAGCTCACGGCAACGCTGCTGCACGAGATGAAGCGGCGCGGTGTCCGCTACGGCATGGTGACGATGTGCGTGGGCGGCGGCATGGGCGCAGCGGGCATCTTTGAAAATCTGAACTGACGGTGCCTGAGACAGCGGCACGATAGCGACTGGGGGTTCTGCATGGCGGTAGCGGAAGGCACGACTTCAATGCAGGCGAAGGCGGCGGCGGGCGGCAGCTTCCTTCTGGAAGAGCGCACACCGGAAGAGATCTTCACACCTGAGGACTTCACCCATGAGCAGCGACAGATCGGGGAGACGACGCACACCTTCTGCGCGCGAGAGGTAGTGCCCGCGGCCGCCGCTATCGAGGCCAAGGATTTTACGGTCACGCGTGGCCTGCTGCACAAGGCCGGGGAACTGGGACTCATGGCCGTGGATGTGCCGGAAGAGTTCGGCGGCCTGGCCATGGACAAGGTCACCTCCGCGCTGGTCGCCGAATGCAACTCGCAGCTCGGGAGCTTTTCCGTCGCCTTCAGCGCGCATACCGGCATCGCCACGCTGCCGCTGCTCTGGTACGGCACGGCGGAGCAGAAGCAGCGCTACCTGGAAAAGCTGGCGACGGGTGAGTGGATCGGCGCCTATGCCCTTTCGGAGGCATCCTCGGGTTCAGATGCGATGAACATCCGCACTCGCGCCGTGCTCTCCGCGGATGGCAGCCACTACCTGCTGAACGGCGAAAAGATGTGGATCTCGAACGCCGGCTTCGCCGACCTGTTCACCGTCTTTGCCAAGGTCGACGGTGAGAAGTTCACCGCATTTCTGGTCGAGCGCAGCTTTCCCGGCGTCAAGATCGGCGCGGAGGAGCACAAGCTGGGAATACGGGGATCGTCCACCTGCCCGCTGGTGCTCACCGATTGCAAGGTGCCGGTGAACAACCTGCTGGGCGAGATGGGCAAAGGCCACTATATCGCGTTCAACATCCTGAACGTGGGGCGCTACAAGCTGGCGGCCGCTGCCGTTGGTGGCGCGAAGACATCGTTCGAACACACGTTGCGCTATGCCGGGGATCGTAAGGCCTTCGGCAAGCCGATCGCGGAGTTCGGGCTGATTCAGCAGAAGATCGCCGAGACGGCGGTGGGCATTTACGTGGGCGAGAGCATGACCTATCGCACCGTGGGCATGATCGATGCCGCGCTCGCGACGCTTGAAGGAGAGGCCGCGCCCGGCGCTGGCCTGCACGACCCTGGCCTGCCTGACCCGAAAGAGATCGCCAAGCGCATCGAAGAATACGCGGTCGAATGCTCGATGCTCAAGGTGTGGGCGTCGGAGATGCTGGATACCGTGGTCGACCACATGGTGCAGATCTTCGGTGGATACGGCTATGTTGAGGAGTATCCGGCGGAGCGTGCCTATCGCGACTCGCGCATCAACCGCATCTTTGAAGGCACCAACGAGATCAACCGCATGATCATCACCGGATGGCTGATGAAGCGTGCCATGACGGGCAAACTCGCGTTGCTGCCCGCCATCAAGAAGCTCATGGAAGAGGTCGTGGCGCCGCCCGTGTTCGGCAGCAGCGGCGGAGATACTGACCCGCTGGCCGCCGAGGCCGCAGTGCTCACCAGCCTGAAGAAGATCGCGCTCTTCCTGGCCGGCTCCGCCTCGCAACGCTACATGCAGGCGCTGGCCGATCAGCAGGAGATCATGGCCGACCTCGCCGATGTGATGATGCAGGTGTATGCGCTTGAGTCCGCCCTGTTACGGGCGAGGAAGATCCGCGCCGGCGGAGCAAAGGCGCAGGCTGCGACCGCAGAGGCAATGGTCCGAGTCTTCGCCGGGGATGCGCTGGCCATCGTCGATCGTGCCGGCAAGCGCATACTTCCGGCTGTCGCCGAGGGAGATATGCTGCGCACGCAGATGGCCATCCTGCGCCGGCTGACCAAGCACGAGCCTGCGAATGCCATCGCGTTGGGGCGGGTGATTGCACAGCGGATGCTCGATGCGGGGCAGTACCGGTTGTAAGCAGCGGCGCGCCGCCACGCTCATGGCCCGGTGCGATCGAGAGACGGCCAGGCCGGGCGACGCTTCTCCAGAAATGATGCGAGGCCCTCCTTGAAGTCCTCGGTCTGGCGCAGGTCTGCATTCGCTTTAACCGCATCGCGGATGGCGCTGTCCAGTCGCGCGCGCGCCTGCTGGCTCAACAGACGCTTGGTGGCGCGCAGGCTCTCCGGGCTATTGCGCAGGAGCGATCGGGCCAGATCGTTCGCGGCCTGGAGCAATGCGTCTGTATCCACCAGACGGGTCACCAGACCCAGCGACAACGCCTCCGCCGCATCGATCAGGCGCCCCGTGAGCAGCAGGTCGCGCGCGCGCTTCTCCCCTACCTGGGTCAACAGATACGCGGAAACGATTGCCGGAATGAAGCCGATGCGCACTTCGGTGTAGCCGAACCTGGCCTCCGGCGCGGCCAGCGTAAAGTCGCAGATGGTGGCCAGCCCCATGCCTCCGGCCACCGCAGCTCCGTTCACGACGGCGATGGTGGGCAGCGGCAGGTCGTACAGCGTGCGCAGCAGCGTGGCGATGGCCTCGGAATCCGCAAGATGTTCCGCCGGCATGCGCGTGGACATGGCCTTCAGTTCTTCCAGATCCAGCCCCGAACAGAATGCTTCGCCGGCGCCGGTAAGGATGACCACGCCGGCGCTGCCGCTGGCTGCAGCGGCCAGTGCGCGTGTCAGCTCATCAATCATCTGCGCGGTCAGCGCATTGCGCGGTGCCGGGCGGTTAAGCGTAAGGGTGAGCACGCGGTCGGCTTCTGTAACGAGAATGGTTTCAAATGTCTGCATGGTATTCGGTGTGTTACTGCCGCGCGGCCCCATACTTCTCCGCGATGGTTCGGCTTGCGTCGCTTAACGCCGCCAGCGTCGTAAGCGGCGGAAGGTTTGCGCCAAGCTGCGCCAACAGCGCCAGCGCTTGTTCCGTGGCGATGTTGCCGACCAGCGTATCCTGTGCGAACGGGCAGCCGCCTAGTCCGCCTATCGCCATATCGAAGCGCCGGCAGCCCGCGCGGTAGGCGGCCGTGATCTTCGCATCCGAATCCTGCGGACGCGCATGCAGATGGACGCCAATCTCCAGGCCCTCCACCGCTGCCAAGGCTGCTCCGACTACCTGGTCCACCTGCTCCGGCGTTGCCACGCCGACGGTATCGGCAAGCGAAATCTGCTCCAGCCCGGAGTCCGCCAGCAGATCGCATGCGGCAGCCACCTCCTCCACGCTCCAGGCGTCTCCATATGGGTTGCCGAAGGCCATTGAGACGTAGGCCACCAGGTCCAGACCGCCTTTGTACGCAAGGCCGCCGATCGTCTCCAGCGTGTCCAGCGCCTCCTCGGGCGTCTGCCTCTGGTTGCGCTCGAGAAAACCCGGCGAGATGGAGTAGGGAAATCCCAAAGTGGAGACCGCTCCGTTGGCAATGGCGCGCTCGGCGCCTTTGGCGTTGACCACGATGCCGATGATCTCCACCTCCGGCGGCGGATCGAGCAGCGTAAGCACGCGCTCAGAATCGGCCATCTGCGGCACCGCCGCGGGCGAGACGAAGGAGGCGGCATCGATATGCCGGAAGCCCGCTTCGATGAGCAGGCGGAGATAGTCGGCCTTTACCTCGGCCGGAATCTCCTTGGGCAACGCCTGCCAGGCGTCACGAGGGCATTCGATGATCTTGACTGCGCTGGATCCTGGTGAAGACGCCATGACAGGGAAGAGTATCAGCAAGCGGCCGGATGTTGCCTGATTCGCCGGGTCGTTTTACATCTGCGCGAACAGCCATACCGTGCCGAAGGCGAGCGCATGGACGAGCACGATGGTGAGCGCGGCGCGCAGCATGCCAAAGCGCCGCAGCACCAGCGACGCGATCAAACCATACAGCGGGAACTGTGCGTACATCAGGATCTGCGCGGCAGTGTCCGCGGCCGCCTCCTGGATTCCGAGTTGCGGCTGGTGCACGAGCATTGCCAAGGGGTAGAGGAGTCGCAAACGGAACATTCCGGCCGCACCAAGCAGAGGCAGAATCTCCGCATAGCGCACCGCGAAGGGCGTCGCGACGACGCCGGCAATCAAAGGAAGCCACAACGCCCAGCGTGCGCTCCCGCTCTTCGGGCGCGGCTTCTTGCGAGTACGGGATGCTGGAGTCTTCTGCGGGGGAAGTTCGCTCGTGCGCGTGGCCATGCTTCGAGCATAGCCGGGACCCAGCAGCCAAATCCGAAAACCGGTGAGAGGCATCTGGCTTGACAGGAGTCGGGGGACGGGAGTCAGCAGTCAGGGTCGGATGTTAGGGATAAGGGGTTCAGGGTTGGGCGGCTTGTGGAGTAACAGCCCCACCCTAACTTCGTTAGAATGGGGCACCCGGGCGTTCGCTGTGCTCATGAGGGGCACCTGAACCGGGGCGCCCTCCTGATGCCTGACTCCCGATGGCTGATCCCTGATCCCTGACTACTGACCCCTGCCTACGTCTGCAGCACGCCGGGGTTGAAGCGGGGAACTTCGGGATTCAGTGAGGCCGCTTCGAGCGCCGTGATCAGCGCGTCGCGCGTCTTAGCCGGATCGATGATGGCATCCACCCACAGCCGGGCGGCGGCGTAGCGGCAATCGGTCTGCGCGTCATAAGTGGCCAGAATGCTGTCGCGGATCTCCTTCTTCTCCGCATCGCTCAGGTGCTTGCCGCCGCGTTCGAGTGCGCGAATGCGGATCTCGACCAGGGTACCCGCGGCCGATGCGCCGGACATGACGGCATAGCGCGCCGTTGGCCAGGCAAAGATAAAGCGCGGATCGTAAGCCTTGCCGCACATGGCGTAGTTGCCCGCGCCAAAGGAACCGCCGACGATGACGGTGATCTTGGGTACGGTTGAGGTCGAGACGGCCGAGACCATCTTGGCACCGGAGCGGATGATCCCCGTCCACTCTGCGTCCCGCCCTACCATGAAGCCGTTGACATCGCAGAGAAATATCAGCGGGATGAGGTTCTGGTTGCAGTCCATGATGAAGCGGGCGGCTTTGTCGGCGCTCTCCGCATAGATCACTCCGCCGAACTCGATGCGCTTCTCGCCCGCGTGGCTGGTGTGCGGCTGATGCATCTTCTGGTTGGCGACGATACCGACGGCGCATCCGCCCACGCGCGCATAGCCGCAGATCAAGGTGCGCCCGTAGTCGGGCTTGTATTCGTCGAACTCCGAGCGGTCCACAAGACGCGCAATGATCTCGTGCATGTCGTAGGTGTTGCCGGCAGCGCGCGCGGGATCGGGGTCGATCAGGCTGTAAAGGTCAGCAGCGGGATACTTGGGCGCATCGTCCGTGGCGTCGAATTCGGCATGGTCGAAGGGTGCGCGGGGACCGTGACCCAGCTTGGATACCAACGAACGTAACCGCGCCAGGCACAGATGATCATTCGGCTCCTTGAAGTCCACGGTGCCGGAGATCTCGGCGTGCATGGTAGCGCCGCCCAGCTCCTCGGCGCTGTACTTCTGGCCAATGGCGGCTTCCACCAGTGCCGGTCCGGCGAGAAACAGGCCGCTGCCCTCGGTCATCAGCACGTGATCCGTCATCACCGGCAGGTACGCGCCGCCGGCCACGCACATGCCCATAATGGCCGTAATCTGCGGGATGCCTTTGGCCGACATGACCGCGTTGTTGCGGAAGATGCGCCCAAAATCGTCCTGGTCGGGAAATACATCTTCCTGCAGCGGAAGAAAGACGCCGGAGCTGTCCACGAGGTAGAGCGTGGGAATGTGGTTCTCCATGGCGATGTGTTGCGCGCGCAACACCTTCTTCGCGGTCATGGGGAAGAACGCGCCGGCCTTGACCGTTGCGTCGTTGGCGATGATCATGCACAGCTTGCCGCTCACCCGTCCGAGGCCGCAGACTACGCCCGCCGACGGCGCCCCGCTCCATTCCTCGTACATGCCGAAGGCGGCGAAGAGGCCAAGCTCCAGAAACTCCGTCTCGGGATCGAGCAGCAGTTCGAGCCGTTCGCGCGCCGTCAGCCGTTTCTTGGCGTGCTGGCTCTCAATGGCTCTGGCGCCGCCGCCCTGGCGAATGGTGCTCTCCTGCTGCCGCACCTCGGTGAGCAGCGCCAGCATGCTCGCGGCGTTCGCTTGCGGCTTTCTCGCCTTCGGGTCGAGCTTCGAGGCGAGCGCGTTCTGCAACTTCGCCGGGGTGAGATCGGGAGGGACGGGTGTGGCTTTGGGCGCGGCTGGCTTGGTCTCTGGCTTGGTCTCTGGCTCGGTCTTTGGGCTCATGGGAACCAGCCAGCATAGCAGCTTTGCGCACTCATGCAGCGCCCGCTCCAGGGCGGCCTCTACCGCTTCGCCGCCTCCACGCTCGCCGCTACCGCGGATGCTTCCACCACGTACAGGTGCACCGTGTCACCGCTAAGAATCGCCAGGTGCGTGCCCGAGTCAGAGAGAGCGAAGCTCCTTCGATTTACGGAGCGGCTAGCTGTCCGAATGCCGAAGATGCGTCGTCCATCCTGGCTGCGGTAAACCGAAACTGCGAGGCTGTTGAGTGTCGAGGCCTGAAGTCCCGGCCCTTCCAGGGAAACGGGTTCGTCCGCCTGCGCAACGCCAACGGCAAATGCCTTGCCTGAAGATGGGGCACCCACATACATCAGCATCTGCTCGTTCGTGCCACTTCCCTTGAGCAGCGTGGCGCCGTCCGGCCGCACCACCCGATACCAGAATCCACGTTGATCCGAGACACAGCCGGTAACGAACAGCAGGTCCGGCGGCAGCGTGGTGACGCCGGGACGGCACCCCGAGCTGACGGTCGTGATGGCGTGCTTCTGTTTGGCCCAGCTCTGCTCTTCAATCAGCCACTTCTGCGGGTCGTGGCCGCGTTGCTGGGTCAGCACCATTCCGGAATCGAGCAGGGCGGTCTTAACAGGTTCATAGGCCACCGTCTCGGCGCCTGTAGGTGACAAGTTCTCGTCCATCAGGCTGAGCCTGTAGTCCTCCTCAACCTTGCGGCCGGGACCAAGAAACTCCGCCAGCTTGCGATGGTCTTCCCAGGTGTGCCGCTCCTGCAACGTGGCGATGAGCAGGACCTTGCGCGAGGGCGAAAGCGTGAGATGCACGAGCGGACCGGGGAGCCTGAACTCATTCACGATACGCAAGTCGCGGCCATACAGAACCAGCGAGCCGTTGACGTGCGCAAGGATGCGCCCTCCGTTGAGCGCCCAGAGGTAGGGTCCCTGGTCCGGCACCCGCCACTCCTGCCGCCGCAGGAGTGCCCCGGTTCTGGTGGAAAACAGCAGAACGCGGATGATGCGCGGCGATTCCAGGTCGCTGGACTCCTGGAGCGAGCGGGGAACTAGATCATGCGCATTAAACGCCACCAGCAGTTGATCGTTGCCCAGGAATTCGACAACGGCGTCCTCACCCAGGGCCCGTACAGTTTCATTGGCGCGATTCCGATAGCCGTAGGGGCGGAGAGAGAGAACACGGCTCTCCCGTTCGCCGTCGAAGGCTGTGGCAAGGGTCGCGGTTGCGCAACCGGAAGCAACACATATCTCCGGTGCGGCCTCTTCCACCGGGGGCGGAGCCACGGGCGCAGCGTTGGCCTTCGGTGCAGCAGGCGGGCTCGCCGGCTTTGGCTTGGGGGTCTCAGGAGTGCTGGCGACGAGGGTCGATTCCGGCGGCCGCTCCACAAAGACCAGCACGAACTGCGTATCGGCTTCGAGGACAAACTCCCCGTGGGACCAAAGAACGGTCGGGTCTGATGTCGACAGCGGCACGATGAGCTTGACTCCATGGAGCCCCTGCACCTCGCCGGTCCGGATTGGTTGTTCCTGGAGAGATGCTTCGTTCGAAAGTCCCGGACGAGTGCTGAGCTGCGCCAGCGCCTCTTGCCTGGGCTGCGTACTAGGGGCGGCGCTCGACCCGTGGTGCATGGTTCCTACCATCGACGCGAAGGCGTTGCTAATCTCCTGATCTCTTACCTCGTCGACCGCGGCAGCATCGGGCGGGGATTGCACTGCGACCAGCAGTGGAATGAGCGATGCCGTCTCGGCGCCGGCGCAGCTTACCGGGTCGAACCGTAGGCTGATTTCATTGCGCGGCGCTTTGTCCTTGCGGCGTGCGACTGCGCTGACGGCGCCTTCCAGGGCCGTTCCTGCGCGAACGGTGCACGGGCCTCTGTGCCAATCCGCCAGAGTCCGGGCAAAGAGGGTCGTGCCCGCGGCCGTCTTGCGGATGTCGATGCGTTTCAGCAGGACCGCGTGCGCGCCCGGGACCGCTTCTGCCTGCGTCGGCATGGATGCAAGACCCGCCCAGAATGCAAGCAGAACCAATGCCATGCGCGCGGGAAGCCGTGGCTTGATCCGCAAACCTGACTGGAATGAGAAAGACATGCCGAGGACTTCGACTCTACCGCTCACGGATATCGCGCGCAACCGCGCGCAGGAGATGCTCCACCCGGGGGAGTTATGTCGAGGCTATATCTTGTCGCTCGATTTTTCCGCTGGCGCTTATTGCTCCGTTCCGTGTGAGCTGCCCGTCAGGCCGAGCGCCTCGGCGTTCGCCTGCATCGCCCGCAGGCAGAACTCGATGTGCTCGTCCAGGTCGACGCCTAATTCTCCTGCGCCCCGGATGATGTCATCGCGGTTGACACCACGGGCGAAGGCTTTGTCTTTGAGTTTTTTGCGAACGCCTTTCACCTCCACGTCATGGATGGACCTGCTTGGCTTGATCAGTGCGCAGGCGGTTAGAAAGCCCGCGAGCTCGTCGCAGGCGAAGAGCGTCTTGTCCAGGTGGGAGACGCGCGGCGTGCCGGTGTAGTCGGCATGGCCCAGGATGGCGTGGCGTACAGCCTCCGGCCAGCCCTGCTCGGCAAGGATGCGGTTGCCGATGTAGGGGTGCTCTTCGGCCGAAGGATGACGCTCGTAGTCGAAGTCGTGCAGCAGGGCAGCGGTGGAGTAGAGTTCGACCAGCGCGCCGGCTTCCGCTTCGGAGAGACCCGCCGCGGCCGCTCCGGCCCGGCCATAGGCGACGACGCAGGTTTCGACTGCGAGTGCGTGCTTCAACAGGCTGGTCGATCCTGTGTACTGGTTTAATAATTGCCAAGCGGCGTCACGGTCGTGCTTCGTTGTGTTTTTGACCTCTGTCATGCGGCTCCTGGGCGGTGCTTCAGATGATCTTCAGGTTTGCTGGGGTTTTCCCGATTTTGGCCCGAAAGTTGTAGGTTTCCCACAAGGGTTTTCACTTGACTACAATCTCATCCCTGAGTCACTGTAGACGAGCATTCGAACAGGCCCGCGAGTCTGTTCTGCAGGACGCCCGCTCTGGCGCTCCGTACAACTTATGGCAACTACCTTAGCAACCGTCGAGGCGCGCGAGGTACTCCGTTGCGAACACTGCAGTCTGGTGCAATTCCGCACCATGAACTCACTCTGCAGACGATGCCGCAAATCCCTTGAAATGGACGAACCGGAGGTGGCGGCTCCGCACTTCATTCCCCGCGTCAACGAACCGGCGCCGGAGGAGAAGGGCCTGCAGGTAGCGCGCGCGGTGCGCGATACCCGCCGCAACCTGAACCTGAGCCAACGGCAACTGGCCGGCCGCATGCAGGTGCCGCGCACCTACATCTCAAAGATCGAGAATGGCAAGGCGATGCCCACGCTTTCTTCGCTCGAGCGGCTGGCCAACGCGCTGGACGTGAAGATGTGCGACCTGCTGCACGATGCGCGCAGCCGCCAGCACGAGGAGACGGCCGCCATCTTTGCCGAGCCGTTTCTGGCCGAGATTGCGCCGTTTGTCTCGCAGTTGGACGCGCTGCAGCGCTCCATGTTCCTGAACCAGGTGCGTGACATGGCGCTGGGGCGGCGTCGCAACCTGGCCTAGCATCTCCTTGCGCCGGGACGCAGCCGCGGTCTCTCCCCGCGGCCGCGTCCGGCCGTGTGCGCGCCTGCCTTCCGTGCGATTGCGACGGACGGAAGCCATGTGCTACGGTCGAAGGCTGAGGGGCAGTGGAGTTGCAAGCCAAACCAACCAGCCGGGTCCACGAGCTTTCCGCGGAGGAGCAGGCGGTCTACAGCCGGCTCGACCCCCAGCGGATGCCCGGACACATTGCCATCATCATGGACGGCAACGGGCGCTGGGCCGGCAAACGCAGCCTCAAGCGATTTCTCGGCCACCAGCAGGGCGCCGAATCGGTGCAGTTCGTAGTGGAGACGGCTTCCCGCATCGACCTTCCTTGGCTCACCCTCTACGCCTTTTCCCTTGAAAACAACCTGCGCCGGCCCAAGACCGAGGTCAACTTCCTCATGCGTCTGCTGCGCTCCTACCTCATCAACAATGTTGATCGGATGAACGATAACAACGTGCGCATTGCCTACATCGGCCGAACGGAGGAGCTTCCGTCCGAGGTGCGCGACAAGATGCAGTGGGCGGCCGAAGCCACGGCGCGCAATACCGGCACGGTGCTGACGCTGGCGTTGAACTACGGCGGCCGTTCCGAGATCATCGACGCCTTTGCTGCCCTGGCGCAGGAGCGGGCTGCGGCGGGGCAGCCGATGGCCGGCCTTACGGAAGAGGACGTCCACCGCCACCTGTACACCGCGCATATGCCCGATCCCGACCTGGTGGTGCGCACCAGCGGAGAGTTGCGCGTCTCTAACTTTTTGTTGTGGCAGATCGCCTATTCGGAGATCTTCGTGACGGAGCGCCTGTGGCCGGACTTTCGCGGTGTGCACATGCTGGAGGCGATCGCCGAATACCAGCGCCGCGAACGCCGGTACGGCGGACTGAAGGCTCGGTCGGCATCGGATGAAGAGGTTCCGGAACTCGCGCGGGTGCTGGTGCCGCACTAACCTGCACTCAGGTTTCGTAACCTTCAGGATGAGAACCCGACCGGCGGCCCGAGGCACGGCATGGAAGTATTGACCATCGGGCATTCCACGCTGCCACTCGATGTATTCCTGCGCATATTGACAGAAAACGGCTGTGCGACACTGGTCGATATCCGCACCATCCCTAAGTCGCGGCACAATCCACAGTTCGGGCAGGATGCGCTCAAAGCGGCGCTGCCAGAGCAGGGCATCGCTTACCAGTGGCTGCGGGAGCTTGGCGGCTTGCGGCGCCCCTCCGCCGCCTCAGTGAATACGGCTTGGAAAAACAGCAGCTTCCGCGGTTACGCCGATTACATGCAGACGACTGAGTTCGCCGCGGCCATAGATGCCTTGCTGGTCATCGCAGAACGAGCGCCGGCCATCATCATGTGCGCGGAGGCCGTGCCCTGGCGCTGCCACCGTTCGCTGGTCGGGGATGCGCTGCTTGCGCGCGGTGCGGCGGTCAGAGATATCTTCTACGACAAGCATGGGGCAAGCGAGCCCAAGCCGCACCGCATGACGTCCTTCGCCCGTGTGGAGGGGCAGCGCGTGTGGTACCCCGCTCCGGCTTTAGCTCAGGAGCCGCTATTCGATTCCGCGGAGGGCTGTTAGCGGTGTGAGTACATCACCCGGCGGGTCCCGTCTAAAACTTGGCTATGCTGGTCACTATGCATGTGCGTGTTCTCTTCTTCGGTGTGCTCAAAGACATCCTTCCGGCGCAGGGGGAATCGCTCGAACTGCCGCCCGGGGCCACTGTCGAGACGCTGCTCGGGGTGTACCGCCGCCGTCTGCCGCAGAGCGAGTCCCTTTGGGCGAGTTTGGCGGTCGCCGTGAATCATCAGTATGCGTCCTCCGGCGAACTGCTGGCCGAAAACGATGAAGTTGCCCTGCTGCCGCCGGTATCCGGCGGCAGCGAGAACACGCAACTCGATCCGGTACGGCTCACGCGAGAGCCCATCGATGCGGCCGCGATCCTGGCCATGATCAAGCAGCCCGAAGATGGCGCTGCGGTGGTCTTTGACGGTGTGGTGCGCAACAACACGCGGGGGCGACGCACCCTCTTTCTCGACTATGAGGCCTACGAGACCATGGCGCTCGCGCAGATGCGCGAATTGGCGGCCGAGGCGGGTCAACGCTTCGGCGTGCATGCTGTCACCATCGTGCACCGGCTGGGCAGATTGGAGATCGGCGAAACGAGCATCCTGATCGCCGTGGCCTCCGCGCATCGCGGAGCGGCCTTCGACGCCTGCCGCTTCCTCATCGACACCTTGAAGAAGACGGTACCCATCTGGAAGCGCGAGCACTTCGAGGACGGCGCGGTGTGGACGGATGGCGAGCCGTTTCCAGCGGAGATCGCCGCCGGCGGTGGGCGGCCGCTCGCATGACGCACACCTTCAGAAGGGCATCGCGGATGGCGGGAGCGTTGCTTCCTGCTCTGCTGCTGAGCGCCCTGGCGGCGCCCGCGCAGCAGCCTCCGGCACGCGAATCGACCGGTGTCCCCACCATCAACGTCAACGTGCATCTGATCGATGTCTTCGCCAGCGTGACCGATCCCACCGGCGCGCCTGTGGGCAGTCTCAGCCGCAAAGATTTCGCCCTGTTCGAGAATGGCAAGGCGCAGAAGATCGCGGTCTTCGAGCGGGATACCTCGGCGCCGATCGCCGTGGCGCTGGCCATCGACACCAGCGGCAGCGTGCGCAAGGATCTGGCCGAGGAGCAGCAGGCAGCGCGGCATTTCGTGCACGCCACGCTGCGTCCGCAGGACCGCATCGATCTGCTGCAGTTCTCCGACGGCGTGCGCGAGGTAAGCGGCTTTACCAGCAGCGAACGGCAGATCGCCAACGGAATCGCCAGCCTGCAGGGCGGCGCCGGCACAGCCTTCTACAGCGGAGTGCTGCTTGCATCGCAACTTCTGCGCCCGCAGGTGGGCCGCAGGGTGCTGGTGGTGATCTCAGACGGCGACAATACCGTGAAGGGCACCACGTATGCCGAGGCGCTGGAGGAGGCAGTGCGCGACGAAGTGATGATCTACAGCATCATCGACGTGCCCATCGAGGCCAGCGCGGGACGAGACCTGGCGGGCGAGCACGCTCTGATCTCGCTCGCGGAAGGCACCGGCGGCCGCTATTTCTATGCCGCATCCGCACCCCTGGAGGAGATCTTCCGGCGCATCTCCGACGATCTTCGCACGCAATACCTTCTCGGCTACTATCCGCCCACGACGAATGAGGACGACGAGAGCTTCCGCAGCATCGCTGTCAAGCTGCAGAATGTCGGGGATAACGCGAAGTACACGGTCCGTCATCGGCCGGGATACTATCCCACCGGCCATTCACAATAGGCACGGCTGTTGCACGGGCGACGGCGAATTTTCCAGGGGAGCAGCCTGATGGGGGAGCCGCCCGGGCGTCCGGCGCCTCGGCTACAATCCCCTCATGCCTCTGAGTTCCCAGCGCCGCAGCAAGAAAGCCCCACCTCCCGGCGATACCGGGCAGGAGGCCGCGTATCTCCGCTTCCTAAGTGAGAAGCAGGTACACGTGACGGTGAAGTTGCACGATGGCGAAAGCGTGCAGGGGTGGATCGAGTACTTCGACGACCGCATGATTCGCCTGACACGCGACGGACAGCCGAACCTGTTCATCTATAAGGCGCAGATACGCACGATTACGGAGCATAGCCGGCGTGCCGCCGATGAAACGCGCCGCCACACGGCTCGCCCGGAGCACGAGGAAGGACACGCACAATGAGCCGGATGCCCGAGTCGCTCAACCTGGGGCTGGCCGCTCCCGCGGCAGCCATTGCGCTTGAAGCCGGCGAGTTGCTGCGCGACTACTACCAGCGTGGCGTGGAGACTGAGTACAAGGGCGACGTGGATCTGGTGACGGCGGCCGATCGGGCGAGCGAGACGCTGATTGTCGAAAAGCTGAAGCAGGCTTTTCCCACGCACGGCATCCTGGGCGAAGAGGGCACGCGATCGGAGCTTGCAGCGGAGTACCGCTGGTACGTGGATCCCCTGGACGGCACCACCAACTTCGCGCACGGCTTTCCGTACTTCTGCATCTCCCTGGGGCTGGAGCATCGGCCGCCCGGGCTGAGCGCGAACGACGACGGCGAACTGCTCGCCGCTGTGATCTACCACCCGCTCCACGATGAGCTGTTTGTCGCGGAGAAGGGAGGCGGCGCGTACTTGAACGGCCGCCGCCTGCATGTCTCAAGGACCGCGCAATTGCAGGAAGCCTTGCTGGCGACCGGATTCCCCAGCCACAAGCGCCACGCCAATCCGAACATCCACTTCTATCAGCAGCTCACGCTGCGCTCGCATGGGGTACGCCGGGCGGGGGCAGCGGCGCTCGACTTGGCCTACACCGCTGCGGGCCGCGTGGACAGCTATTGGGAGTTCAACCTGAATCCCTGGGACACCGCGGCCGGCGTACTGCTGGTGCGCGAGGCGGGCGGAACCGTGACCTACTTCGATGGCTCGCCTTTTCGATTGGCGAGCAGGGAGGTGCTGGCCACGAACGGCCTGTTGAAAGAGGAACTGCAGCGCTTCTTTGAGGATATGTTCGCCGGGCGTGACATCGAGCCGGTGCCGACGCCGGCGGAGTTTGCCGCGCGCCGGGAGGCGCATACGCCAAATGTGCCGCACGAATACGGTCCGTAGAGCTCACTTGCTGGTGGGCTGGTGCCGTGAAGTAGGAAACGCAGTGCGCGGCCCTTCGACGAAGGACCGGCGCTGCGCATTTCAGCCGGGTATTTCTTCCAGGTCTTACTTGCTTTCGTTGACCAGCACCTCAATCGACGGACTCGTGCTCGGGTTGGCAGGAAAGAGAATGATCGCCGGCAGGCCGTTTTTTGTCAGCGGCAAGGCAACGGGATTGACGTAAGCGGTTTGGTTGACCAAAGTCTGTGGTTGCCCAAAGGTGCCGGTTCCGTTGCCTGCGTATGCCTTCGTGATCGTAAAAGGCCCGGAAGTAGAAGCTGCCGGGAAGGACATCAGAAGATCCAGCTTGCCATCTCCGTTCAGATCCGCCACGTCTAGTAGTCCCGACAATTGTCCAAAGGGCGGATTCGACGATACTGCCGACTTCCAGTAGAACTCGCCGGTTTGTTTGGCCAGCAGAGTCGCGGTCCTGGGCAGCGCGCCCGGCGCATTCCTGGCTGCAAGGTCCACGACCAGGTCGGTTTGCTTATCTCCGTTCAGTTTTCCAGCCGCAAGCTGAAAGGCATCGCTGTCCGTTACGTAGCTCGGCCCAGTGCGAAAAGACCCATCTCCATTGCCGTTCAGCGTAATGATGTTTGCGCCCGAGTTGATCGGCAGCCAATACGCGAGATCGAGACGGCCGTCGCCATCGAAGTCGCCGGTGACTAAGCCGAACGCGTTCTGAATCACGGCACTGTATCCCCCGGTAAAGTTGCCCTTGCCGGTGTTGAGAAGAACGCTGAGAACGTCAGTGTTCGCTTGAGAGCACTCCAGGCCTCCCGGATTATTCAGCGTAGCCAGATCCGGTTTGCCATCGTGATTAAAATCTCCAACGGCAATGGTGAAGAACATGGCGGGATTTTGTGGGTAGCTATTGGCCAGCGTGAAATTTCCGAGACCGTCCCCGACATAAATCGCCAGCGCACCCGGAGATTCGTTGCAATCGTGATCGTAGGAGCCACCGCCTCCGACGATGAAATCGGCCTTACCGTCACCGTTCACGTCCCACAGCAGGACGGAGAGATTTGTATAGTCGCTAATCGAAAGATTCGTGGGTTTGACGGTGAACCCGCCCTTGCCGTCTCCTAGAAGCAGTGTCGGCGTGGCGTTGGAGCCGAAGGTGACGAGCAGGTCCGTGTTACCGTCGCCGTTCACGTCGCCAGAAGCCCGATACTGCACCGGGGCGGCTTGGGAGATTGTGCCGAGAGAGACCTGATGCGGAGCAGAGAACTTGAAGGTGGAAGTAGTTTGAGAGAGGAGGCAGGCGCCCGGCAAAGACGCTACCAAGGCAAGAGATGAAATTAAACGAGCGTTCATACGCATCTGAATTTCTCCTGAAGGGATTGTGTGAAGACTTCGCGGAGAGTTTGCTCTGAATGAGCCGGCTCGAAGTCGGCACAAAGCGTATCACAGCTCCGTATTGACTCGTCCGAAATGCTTGGATACCGGCGCCCCACGCTCTCCGAAAAGATGATCGAACCCAACCGGCCGAGCAGTTTCCATCGCCGCGCCCCTGCTACAATCTGTACTGAAGACATCGTTCCCGGAGACTCGTTTCATGGCTTACGTAATTGCGGAACCCTGCATTGGCACCAAGGACTCGGCGTGTGTGGACGCCTGCCCGGTCGACTGCATTCATCCCAAGAAAGATGAGGCGAACTTCGAGGAGGTGCAGCAGCTTTTCATCGATCCGGTGGAGTGCATCGACTGCGGCGCGTGCGTGCCCGTATGCCCGGTCTCGGCCATCTTCGCCGCGGACGACCTGCCGGAAAAATGGAACGAATACACGGAGAAGAACGCCCAGCACTTTGGCCGGTAGCCACCACTTTCGCAACATCAAGAGCGCGCAGCCCCCGGGTTGCGCGTTTTGCTTTTTGAGGCGCCCGTGATCACCTCAGAGGCCGTGGTCCTGCGCACGTGGCCCATCCAGGAGGCAGACCAGATCGTCTCGCTGTTTACCCGCGAACAAGGCAAGGTGAAGGGAGTCGCCAAGTCGGCCGCGAAGAGCCGCCGGCGTTTCGGCGGAGCGCTCGAGCCCATGACCTACGTGCGCGCCAACTACGTGGAGAAGCCGCGGCAGGACCTGGTACGGCTGGATTTCTTCGAGATCCTGCGCTCGCCGCTGTCTGTACCGGTCGACTACACGCGGCTGGCCGGGCTGGCGTTCTTCGCCGAGGTAGTCGATGAGACGATGCCGGAGCGCGACCCCAACGACGCCGTATTTCGCCTGCTGCTCTCGGTGCTCGAGGTGGCGGAATCGGGCGAGGTCTGGATGCCGGTGACCTACTTCGCGCTGTGGATGACGCGCCTGATGGGCTGGCTTCCGGACCTGCGGCATTGCCTCCTTTGCGGTGAGGCGTTCGCCGGCGCGCCGGCGTACTTCCATGCGCTGAGCGACGGGTTGGTCTGCGTGCACCACCGCCGGCTGGCCTCCGGCACATTGACGCCGGAGTCGCAGCAATTGGCGGCGCGCATCTTCCATGCGCCAGTCACCGGACTGGCAGGGAACGGATGGCAGCGGGAGACGGCCCGCGATCTGCGCCGGTTTTCCATCCAGACCATTGAGCGCCATATCGAACGCCGACTGAGCAGCGCCAAGACACTGTCCCGGCTTAGCGGGTGAGCGGGCCGGCTCTGTCGCGGCGGAGCGCGTCGTATACTAGCACTATGTCCATCGTGCGCAACATCGCCGGCGTGGCCAAGGGGATGGGGATCACCTTCGGCGAGATGTTCAAGCCTACCGAGGTGGAAAACTATCCGGATGGGCCGGGCCCGAACCGTGGAGCCCACTTCCAGGACCGTTTCCGCGGCGCCCATGTGTTGCAGCGCGACGAGAACGGGCTGGAGAAGTGCGTGGCCTGCTTCCTGTGCGCGGCCGCCTGCCCGGCAAACTGCATTTACATTGAAGCGGCGGAGAACACGGAAGAGAAGCGCATCTCGAGCTCGGAGCGTTTTGCCAAGGTCTATAACATCGACTACAACCGCTGCATCTTCTGCGGCTACTGTGTCGAGGCCTGCCCCACCGACGCCATCACGCATGGGCATGGCTTCGAACTGGCGTCACTGAACGCCACCAATCTGATCTATCGCAAGGAAGACATGCTGGTCCCGCAGATCGCGCTGCCGGGGCACACGGAAGCGCAATCGGATTCGATCAAGTAGGCGCCCTTATGCCAAGAGCGAGCGACAGAGTGAGAGGAAACGATGAGAGTGCGATGCGGGCTGAGGAGACGACAGGGCAGGCTCTTTGCTTTGGCGGCTGCTCTCGCGTGCGCTCCGATCGGGACTTCCATCTATACTCCGATGTGGGCTCAGACTAGCGCAACCCATCCGCAATCTACGACGCAGCAGTACATCGCTCCACACGACCTGCACGTCAAGCCCGGTGGCGCACCCGGCATGAAGGTGAAGTTGATCGGCAGTAACGGGCCGATCCGTGAGTACGTGGTGATCTTCAGCCGTGGTGATGAAGCGCTGTCCGGGCTGACGGACTTTGCCCGGCAATATCATGTGGACGACGCTCACTTTAGGGCGATTGGCGCGCTCGAAGGCGGAACGCTGGCCTGGTTCGATCCTCAACGTAAGGCGTACAGGCTGATACCGGTGCCGGGGCAGACAGAGGTCGCTTCGATGGCCGGGGATATCGCGGCCTATCAGGGCAACCCTGTCGTCCACACACACGCGGTCCTGGGCATGCCCGACGGCTCGGCGCGAGCCGGCCATGTGATCGAAGCGCATGTGTCGCCCACGCTCGAGGTGTTTGTCACGGCAGATGCGGGCAGTCTGCACAAGAAGCTGGATGAAAGCACCGGGCTCACGCTGATCGATCCCGCAGCGAAAGAGTAGGAGGAAGACCGATGGCGCAGGTACGCCTGATCGCACGCTTGGTAGCAAAGCAGGACAAACGCGAAGAGCTGCGCAAGGTGCTCCACAGGATGCTCGCTCCTACGCACGCGGAAGCAGGCAATGTGTTTTATGAGCTCTTTGAATCTCATGAAGGCGGCCGGTTCTTCTTCAATGAGCTATGGCAAAGCCAGGATGCGCTCGACCGGCATATGGCAACCGCTCACTTTAGACAGTTCGAAGCAGAGTCCCGTGATCTGCTTGCCGAACCAATCGAACTGAATCTGCTGACCGAAATCCACGAGTAGGCCGAGCACGGTGCGGCTGAAACAAAAAGGCAGGCCCATTGCAAGAACCTCTTTCGATACTCAAAGAACGCGTCCTCATCTATGACGGCGCTACGGGCACCAACCTGCAGAAGCACAACCTTACGGTTGACGACTTCTGGGGCAAAGAAGGCTGCAACGAACTGTTGGTGCTCTCGCGCCCGGACATCATCCGGCAGTTGCACGCCAGCTTCTTTGAAGTGGGCGCCGATATCGTGGAAACCAACAGCTTTGGCTCGTCGCGCATTGTGTTGGCGGAGTACCAGATCCAGGACCAAACGCGGGAGTTAAATATAGCCGCGGCGCGCCTGGCCAAAGAGGTCGCGCAGCAGTATTCGACCAAGGACAAGCCGCGGTTCGTCGCCGGCTCCATCGGCCCCACCACCAAGCTGCCTTCGCTGGGCCACATCTCGTATGACGACATGGCCACCGCGTACCGTGAGCAGATTGAAGCGCTGATCGAGGGCGGCGTCGATATCCTGCTGATCGAGACATCGCAGGACCTGCTGCAGTCGAAGATCACGCTGGCCGCCTGCGAAGACGCGATGCGCACCATGGGGCGGCGGCTGCCGGTGCAGATGCAGGTGACGCTCGAGGCCACCGGCACCATGCTGCTGGGTTCGGAGATCGGCGCGGCGCTGGCGGCGCTGGAGTGCTTTCGTCCGGACATCATCGGCCTGAACTGCGCTACCGGTCCGGCGGAGATGAACGACGGTGTGCGTTTTCTGTGCCAGAACGCGCTCGAACCGGTCAGTGTGCTGCCCAACGCGGGGCTGCCGCAGAACGAAGGCGGCCACGCCGTCTACAAGCTTACGCCGCAGGAACTGGCCAGCTACCATCATCGGTTTATCACCGAGTATGGCGTGCAGGTGGTGGGCGGATGCTGCGGCACCGCGCCGGAGCACATCCGTGCGGTGGTGGAGGCATGCGCGCATGCAACGCCTGCCAAGCGGGACGTGCGGCCGCAGAGTGTCGCCGCGAGCGCCTTCTCCGCCTTGCCGCTTGAGGTGGACGGGCAGCCGGTGGTGGTGGCCGAGGAGATGAACACCACAACGCGCGTCGAGCACTTTCGCGATATGGTGCGCGCTGGTGACTATGACGGCATTCTGACGCTGGGCAAGCGTCTGGTCGCCGAGGGCTCGCAGATGCTCGATCTCTGCTGCGCCATCGTGGGGGAGGATGAGAAGGCCTACATGAACGCGGTGCTCGAAAAGATCGCGACGCGCATCACAGCGCCCATCATGCTGGATTCGACCGAGGCCGATGTTATTGAAGAGGGACTCAAGCGTGTGCCCGGCAAGCCCATCATCAACTCGGTAAACCTGGAAGACGGCGAGAAGCGCACCTCCCGGGTGCTGCCGATGGCGCGCCGCTACGGCGCCGCGGTCATCGCGCTCACCATCGATGAAGACGGCATGGCGCTTACCGCCGACAAGAAGGTGGCGGTAGCCAGGCGCATCTACGAGATGGCAACCGAACGCTACGGCATGCGCGGCGAAGATCTGATCTTCGATCCGCTCACGCTGCCCATCTCGACCGGGCAGGAGGATTACCGCACGGCCGGCATGGAGACGCTTGAGGCCGTCCGCCGCCTCAAACAGGAACTGCCCGCGGCCAAGACCATCCTTGGCGTTTCGAATATTTCCTTCGGCCTCTCCGCATATTCGCGGCGCGTGCTGAACTCCGTCTTTCTCAAGGAAGCCGTCGATCGCGGGCTGGACGCCGCCATCGTCAACTACGCGAAGATTTACCCGCTCTACAAGATTCCCGAGCGGGAGGTGGAACTGGCGCGCAAGCTGATCTTCCAGGACACCTCCGAGGGCGATCCGCTGCAGGTCTATATGGCGCACTTCAGCGGCGTGACCAAGGATGCGGCCACGGACGACAGCGGGGCCGCGGACGCCGCGCTCTCCGAGGAAGACAAGCTCAAACAACTGATCATCCGCGGTGAGCGGACCATCGGGCTGGGCGCGAAGAAACAGACCCTGGAAGAAACACTTGAGAGCGCGCTCGCCCGCTACACCCCGCTCGAGCTGATCAACACCGTGCTGCTGGACGGCATGAAGACCGTCGGCGAACTCTTCGGCGCGCGCAAGATGCAGCTTCCCTCCGTGCTGGATTCGGCCGGCGTAATGAAGGCGGCGGTCGCCTATCTTGAACCGAAGATGGAGAAGGTGGAAGGCTCGCAGAAGGGCACCATCGTGCTCGCGACGGTGAAGGGGGATGTGCACGATATCGGCAAGAACCTGGTCGATATCATCCTTTCCAACAACGGCTACAAGGTGGTGAATCTCGGCATCAAGCAGCCTGCTGACGTAATCATCAAGGCCGCGCAGGAGCACAATGCGCATGCGATTGGGCTGAGTGGGTTGCTGGTCAAGTCCACGCTCGAGATGAAGTACGTGATCCAGGATCTGGAGCGCCTGGAATTGGAGATGCCGGTCATCTGTGGCGGCGCCGCGCTCACTCGCAAGTATGTGGAAGAAGATCTGCGCAAGGAATACTCCTCCGCCGTCTTCTATGCCGAGGATGCCTTTGCCGGCCTGCACGTGATGAGCGACCTCACCGGGGAGGAGGGCGACGCACAGAAGCGGATGGTTGAAGGCAAGACGGTAAAGATCTATCCCAAGCGCCCTGCCGCCGAAGCGGAAGAACCGGTCTCAAACGTGGTGAGCACCACCCGCTCCTCCGTCGTACAGGATGCAGAGTTCATCCCGCAGCCGCCGTTCTTCGGCGTGCATGTGAAGAAGGACTGGGACCTCGACCAGATCTTCGGCTACATCAACGAGACCGCGCTGTTCAAGAACCAGTGGCAGTTGAAGACCGCATCCGCTACCGATTACGTACGGCTCGTGGAGGAGAAGTATAGGCCGATTCTCCACGAATTAGAGCGGGAGGTGAAGGCCAATGACTGGTTCCATCCCAAGGTCGTCTACGGCTACTTCCCAGCCCAGGCGGATGGCAACGATCTGGTTGTTTACGAGCCGGAGGCCATCGCCCGCGGTGAGAAGAAGGAGCTGACGCGTATCCCCTTCCCGCGCCAGCGCGAAGGACGCCAGCTTTCCGTCGCCGACTTCTTCGAGCTGGCCGCGACCGGGCGGATGGATGTAGTGGGCTTCTCAGTGGTCACCATCGGCGAACGCGCCAGCCAGGTGACGCAGCAGTTGTTTGAGAGCGGCGACTTTACGCGCTATCTCTATCTGCACGGCCTGAGCGTGGAGACGGCCGAGGCACTGGCCGAACTGGCGCACAAGCACATGCGCGAAGAGATGGGCATCGCCGGCGCCGATGCGCCCCTCGTCCGCGATCTCTTCCACCAGAAATATCAGGGATCGCGCTACTCGTTCGGTTACCCGGCCTGTCCCAATCTTGAGGACCAGCGGAAGATCTTCGACTTGCTCCATCCGGAGAGCGCCATTGGCGTACGCCTGACGGAGCAGTTCCACCTGGAGCCCGAGCAGAGTACGAATGCGCTGATCGTCCATCACCCGCAGGCCAAGTACTTCGTGGTCTGACGCAGGACATACCTGGAGAGCCGGCCCCGACCGCAACCAAGGAGTATGCAGAGGCGCAAAGAAGCGCTTTAAGGGATAGTGAGATGCCTTAGTGTGCTCTTACTGTGCCCTCGTCAGCCGACACACCCTAGCCGCGCACCGCCGAGGGTGACCATGTCGCGGTTCGCTGGAGAGTCACCATGACCCATCTCGGCAATCACCTCGGCTTCCCCGCGAGCGGCAAGAAAGGGGTGCTGACCGGGTCGTCCTTCATCATCGTCAAGGACGGCCAGATCTTGCACGGATGGAATCAGATGGACCTCCAGGCGCTCTTCAACAAGCTCCAGGCTGCTTAGGACGCACGTGTCAGAGCGTCAGAGCTGCCCTTGGGCCACGAGAATTCCAGACACCGTTTCAGCGCGGGTCAACCAGGTTCATCGCCAGCATCCCGAGAGCCGTAATACTCGGGACAAAGAAGTAGTCACCGCCACGTAGTTCCACGAAGTTGGGCAACGCGGTGCAGAAGAGCGGCGGGTTAGTCAACGAACCGTCCCCTTGAATACCGAAGCGTTCCCCGTGCTCATGTCGGGCCATCAGGAGATCCTTCTCGTTGCCGAGCCTGGCATCGTTCCCGTATGAGATCCACTGCTGCTGTACAAACTCGAACTGGCGGGACAGGCTGGCGTTCAGCGCCATAAACGCGATGCCACGATCGGTCGCGTCGAGGGCTTCGGTGTCCTGGCCCTCCGCGGTGTCCTCGGCTGGCGCCGGGGGACCGTACGGCAGCCCACGCCGGGAGATGCGCCGTCGATGGATCAGACGGCCTTCGAAGCCGAAGGCATCGCGTGGATTCACGCGGCGGATGTGCGCGCCGAGTGGGCACTTTGTTCCCCCAGGGTCATCGCCATATTGGAAATTCGTGTTGCGATTGGGATCCTGCACGATAGCTTGGTCCATGCGGTCGGGCGAGAGCTCGATAGGGGTACCGTCGCGCCAACGGCCGATGAACTTGGCGGCCAGCTTCTCTTTTGCGTGACTGTCTCCGGCCCCGTAGCGGGCAGCCCATTGGTTCAGAAACGCCCTAAATGTTCCAACGCGCTGCCGCAGTTTGCGATACACCATAAAGGTGCCGTTCGCAGCGAGCAAATGCGGTATGGGTGCGACAGGAAGCTCTCCCGCTTCATCGGCGTAGCCCAGCAGCAACTCGCCCGTAGCCAGCGGAACCCAGGTTTTGCCATCCGCGGACAGCTTGCCCTGACCGGGCTGAGCCTTGCGGCAGACGCCGAGATAGTCAGGGTTGCCGAAGCCGTCCGTATACCCGAAGTGCTCTTGCGTCGTGACCTCGCCATCTTCGCGCAAGGCCGCTGCATCCTGCGTCGCGAGCAGGAGCGCGCCTGTTGTGCTCTCGAGCAGTGCCAGCACCGCTTGAAATTGCCCTTCGAGGGACTCAAGGCTCATGGCGTTAATGGCGAGCCAGACGTGCACGCCACCTTCCTGCCACAGGCTCTCCCAGTGTTCTGGAGCATTTGCGCCGGTGTCGCCCAGTATGCCGGCCCGCGCCTTCATCCCCAGCTGGAACTCGACAGGAAAGCTGACGAGGGTGGCGAGCGGAAGATCGAGCGCAACAAAGCCGCGATAGTTGAAAGCGAGGTTCACGGCGCTTTGCGGCTTCTTATCCCAGAGCTGTCCCGTGGTGACGACAGGAAGAAGCTTCGCGAGCAAAGCCCGGGCGCGCTCCGCGCTGGTCAAACGTAGAAAACAGTAGCGTGCGAAGGGCATGTTGTAGCCACGGATGGCAAAGCCCTGGATGTCGCTCGGGTTCAACTTACTCATTGCGACCCCCTGTCTTGAGCTCGCGGCGGAACCCCTGTGCGGCGGGCCGGGGCGGAGGAACTTCTGCTAGCCGGGCGATGAAGACCTTGAAGTCGCGCTGTAGATCGTCCGCACTGCAACTCTGGTGGGTGGCGATAAACGCCGCAACAGCGCGCTGCGTCTGCAAGGCGGAAAGCGTCTGCGTCACGGACTTGTCGTTCACAGGGGCAAAAAAGAAGGTCGTTTCGATCTCACACCTCTTCATGTAGGCAAGGAACGCAGTGAGGTCTTTGGTGCCGGGATACCCGGTGCAGTGCCGCCAGATGGCGTCTAGTTGATCCGGAATGTGCTTCCACAAGCCCGTGAGATACGAGTCCCGGTCGCCGTCGCAGTTGCACTCCAAGACTAGGTACTTCGACTGGAGGTGTTCCTCGCAAGAGGGCATCCCGACGTAGATAACGTCGTCCAGCACAACAAGACGCGCCAGATGCGTTCCAGGCGCGGTAGCAAAGGGGCCGTCCGGCCCTAGCGAAAGCTTCGACAGGTAGTAGCGAATTTGCAGATCGTGCGATGGGATCGCGCTTTCATCGTCAATGATGGGACAAAGTAGGGTCAGACCATAGACACTGCCGCTTTGGCTAGACATGGACGCCTCGAACCGATCAGAAGACTTCTGGGGCCGCACCTGTGGAGCCGAGATGAGCCTGAACGTCCAACACGAATCGTTCGTAGGCTGAGCGAAACTGTTCCGCAGAAAGCGCCTCTGCCTGCCCGCTGAGTTCACCGAGTTTAGTCTTCACGATATGCGCCGACTGCACGTCATTGATCGTGGCCTCCGGATAAGCGGAGAAAAAATAGTCGGTGTCCAATTGGACGCTGGTGATGTAACTCTTGAAGGGCGTGACCGGAACGGAGCCAGGGAACTTCTCGCTCCAGCGCCAGATAAGATTCAGCCCGCGACTCAGGACAGCCGAAAAGGCGTCGATGTACTGATTCCAGGTTCCGTTGAAGTTGCTGAAAAAGAGAAGGTAGTCGTAGCGCAGGCTTTCCTGTTTCTGGGTTCCCCCGAGATATGGGAAAGCGTTGCGAGGCACGATTACCCAGCGAGCGAACTGGATGAAGTGCAGATAAATGAGGTCGGTCTGCAGTGATTTAACGCGTCCCAAAACGAAGAAAAACGCGCGCAGCAGCCAAGTCTTCCACGGCTTCATAGGCGTCACTACATTCATCGCGTAGACTTTTCCATTAATGTTGGCCATATCACCTCGATGGAGCTTTCTCGGCGAACACGGAGGAGGCATCGGTGAGCAGAAGAGCCCAGTTGCGCTCACGATGGCGAGTAACGGCAACAAAGTGCAGTCATGCCCTTAGATACAGGGTGTAAGCATCTACCCGCCGGATTGCGCTGTCAACGATCTTCTTGTCTCTCCGCGTTCGAAAACTCAAGCGGATGAGCTAGTGGGGTGTGCATTCTCAATGCCCATGAAGCGCGGCATGGGTCGTATAGCGCGTTTGCGCAGCGGCGTGGTCCGCACTCGGACGGGGCGCCGAGCCCCGAGTTGTGGCACCAGGAAACCGACCAGAACTGTCGGCTTGCAACGAGAATCAACTGTTGCTGAGAGGCCAACTCACGCTTCCAGCACCGGTCCGCCTCGCACACGCGTTGGCGATCTATCCCCAGCGACATTGATATAGATTGCGGCAGTGCGCTAGCACTAGAGAACATCCACAACGTGGGAACGTCATTCTGCCGTGCCATTTTGATCATGCCGGAGCTTGCTGCTCCGGCATGCGTCGAGCAGCGAAAAGGAAGGTCGTAACTTACAGAAAACAAGCGTCACGGATGGCTTCTTTCGGCGCTGGAAGGAAGATCCGGAGCCGTTATCGAACCCATATCAAACCCACGGCCTCTGCCCTGTAGACCTCTGCCCACCCGTCGATAATCGGGGCGGCTCAAATTCCGGGCGAAGGGTCCGTTCCCCGTTTCCACATCCGCACCGAACCACGAAGGTTCACTGAATGCCAGGGTGTGTAGTGGGAAACGTTGCGATTGGCTGGACCTGCGCGAGCAGGTCTGTAAGATCCGATAGTTCCGACGTGTCGAGCCGCTCCAGTGCCCCAATGATCCCGCCTCGCAGTTCTTCATCGGCGAAGGCGTCTGCCAGCCAGTGGAATTTCTCCACCGCCGATGTACCGAGTGACTTCACCGCCGCCCATGGAGTGGCCAACCAATGTGACATCCCTCAGATCGAGCTTCTCTAGCAGGTCCGCAAAATCGTCTGCAAAGGTGTCGTAGTCATTGCCAGTCCATGTTTGCTCAGAACGGCCGTGTCCACGCCGATCGTGAGCAACCACGCGATAGCCCTTCTGCCCGAGAAAAAGCATCTGCGCATCCCGCGCATCAGTGTTCAGCGGCCAGCCGTGCGAGAAGACGACCGTCGGCCCAGTGCCCCAGTCTTTATAGAAGACTGAGGTCTCATCTTTCGTCGTAATCGTACTCATGTGAATGTCTCCTTCATCTTGGCTCTGCGGCGCAAGAGCGCTCGCTGGTTTGGGTTGCCCGGCAGCAGCCGGAAGGGAAAGCCCCACGACCGCTACCGCGGCGCCGCCGCCGATAAGAACCTCTCGGCGTGAGATGGGCGTTTTCGACCCGCTCATTTCTTGCTCCTCTTTCGAATCCAATTCCAAATTGTCATCACATGGGCGGGAACCGTGGCGGTCATACCACCTCCGAGATATGTCGGCGACGGGCGCTCCAACTTTGGACGACGCCGCCAATTTCGGAAATCTCCCGCACTAATGTGTCCAGCAATGTGCGAACATCTGAAATCCGCGTTAGATTGGCACTCTGTCCGGCCCAGAGAGGAAGCAACTCAGGCCTTCCTGCCTTCTCGGCTGGAATCGATAAGTGCCGCACGAGCACACGTTGAAGTGGATAAGGCAGGATCTCCACGCCCTTTTGGTTCAGCTCGTCGAGCAGGCGATTTCTAATGCCGCGAGCAAGTCTTCCAGTGAACCCGCGAGTAAGAGCTGTCTCCTTAGCTTGACCACTGAGGATCGCCTTCCGATGAAGCGTGCTCGCTCCCGACTCCTCGCATGCGAGAAAGGCTGTCCCCATCTGCACACCTTCGGCTCCCAGAGCGAATGCTGCTGGGATTCCGCGCGCGTCTCCAATTCCGCCTGCGGCCACAACCGGGATCTGCACGGCATCGACTACTTGCGGCACAAGCGCCATCGTTCCTGTCAACGAGTCCTCGGCCGGGTTCAAAAAGGAGCCGCGATGTCCGCCCGCCTCAAACCCTGAGGCCGCGATCACATCTACGCCTGCTTGCTCCAGGGCAATCGCTTCGTCCACAGTGGTCGCCGTTCCGATCAGTGCAATTCCCTTGCTGCGGAACCCATCCAAAATCTGTTGGGAAGGAATGCCATAGATAAAACTGAATACGGATATGCCTTCATCCAGGAGAACCTGCACCTGATCGTCGAAACGGATCGGTTCGTATGGGCGATATGAGGGCTTGGATCCTCCGACACTTTCAATGTGTTTTGCCAGCGGTGCTAGGCTGCGATCGAATGCCTCGTCCGTCGATTTGAAAGCTCCCTCGTCTTCCATCGAAACCCACAGGTTCATCGCAAATGGCTTCGATGTGAGCGCCTTGATCTCGCGGATAGCTTTGCGGATCGTGTCCGGCTGAAGGCCATGAGCACCGAACGACCCAAGTCCACCATAGTTCGAAACGGCTGCTGTAAGCCGCTGCGATGACAAGCCTCCGAGCGGGCCCTGAATGATCGGGAATTGCAGTCCCATACGTGAGGTGAGCCGGTTTTCCGTCCACGATTTTGAACCCACTCGATCTGCCATTAGATCCCTCATTTGTTTTGCAAAAAAGAAGCGGGAGCCTGGCTCCCTCTTCTTAGTTGTTGACTTCGAACACTACTTCAAGCATCACCGGTGCGCCGAGAGGCAGGGCAGCTACTCCGATGACGGACCGCACGGACATCTTGTCCTCTCCAAATGCGCCGCGGAGAAGCTCTGCTGCCGCGTCGGCGACGATAGGCTGGTTGTAGAAATCTCCGTGTGTTGCCAGGTAAACCTTCACGCTGACAACCCTCGTCACGTAGTCCAGCGAACCTAAGTGTGACTTCGCAGCGGAGAGAGCGTTCAGAGTCGCGGTTCGCAAAGCATCCCGTCCAGCAGATTCGTCGAGCTCTTTACCGAGCCGCCCGTTGAATTGAAGCTTCCCATCCTTGACGGGCAGCATTCCGCTGAGGAAGAGAAGGCTGCCTGACTGGACGGCCTCAACGTATGCGCCGAGGGGGTGGGGCGCATTGGGGAGCACGATCCCAAGGTCCTGCAGCCGGCGCTCCGCGCTATCCGACTGCGAGCCCTTCAGGCTTACCATTTGCCGTTGTGCGCACCGCCGTCCACGTGCAGCACCTCCCCGGTAATCGGGCGCGATTCGGTGAGATAGACCACAGCGCTCGCGATCTCGTCCGCAGTGGAAATCGTGCCCATCGGCGACAACGTCTTCAGGAAATCCTTCGGGTTGTTTTTGTGCAGAGGTGTGTCAACGACTCCGGGTGCGACTGCATTGAAGCGAATGTGTTCCTTCGAATACTCCGAGGCCAGGCTGCGTGTAATGGCATCGAGGCCGCCCTTCGTGATCATCGGCAGTGACACCGGCAGACCACCGATGGGATTATCAACCAGCGATGACGTGATGCCTACGACGCTTCCACCCGAATTCTGAGCGAGCATCTGCTTGACCGCGAGTTGGGTGATGTAGATGTAACCTTCGAGGTTCGTCGACACAAGGTCGCGGAAATCGTCCGCGCTGTAATCCGTGAACGGCTTCGCCGAGAAGATGCCGGCGTTGTTGACAACGGCATCAATCGAGCCAAACTTCTGAACGGTGGTATCCACCACCTTCTTTGCGGTGGCAGGCTGACCGATGTCTCCATCCACCAAAACAAGTTTATCGGAAGCCTTCAGCTCAGCCGACTGCGTCGCGCTGCGAGAGGTGCCCACAACGTTATAGCCGCGTTCCAGGAATGCCTTCACGACTGCAGCGCCGATTCCTTGAGAGGCGCCCGTCACGATTACCGTCTTTGTGTTTGACATTTGTTGCTCATTATTCGCTCGATTGCCTATTGCGCTGTTTCCTTGCGCTCATCAACGGCGGTTCGCGAAAGCCGGATTCCAAGCTTTTGCATCCTGAGCTGCAGCGTCGAACGCTTCACTGCGAGGCGCGCCGCCGCTCCGTTCGGCCCCGCAACCACTCCATCCGCTTCTTCCAGAGCGCGCAGAATCTGATTTCTCTCCGTCTCTTCCAGCATCTTCTGAAGGTTTCAAAAATTGAAGGGTGCTGAGCTTCAGCACCCTTCAACACCCTCAATCGTAGAAGGCCGGATTAGAAAGTGAAGTTGGCCTTGAGCTGGATGAGGCGGGGTGAAGCGTCGCCGTTAAGTCCCGATCCGAGGATCGAGGTGGGCGTGCTGACCAGCGAGTTGATGGTGCCCAGACCCGTCCCCTCGACATCACTCAAGGGCTGGCCGAAATTGGGGTGATTGAACAGGTTAAAGAACTGCGCGCCCACCTTCAGGTTCGCCGACTCCCAATGGGGAACCTTGAAACCCTTGGTGAGATCGAGATCGGTATCAGTGTAGCCGGAGCCGATGAACTGGTTGCGGCGCTGCTGTCCGAAACCGCTCGCGACGTCAAAGTTGGCGTATCCCGCGCTTGACCCGCCCGGAGCACCAAGGGCGCAAGGGGTGTCGACGGCGCTGGCGCCCTGGCACTTGTTGCTGAAGCCCTTATCGAGTTGGTTGGCAAAGAGCGAGCCGGTGTAGTTGGCTGGAATGGCCGAGTCAGTGACGGTAAAGGGCAGTCCGGTGCTGTGGAAGACCGTGCCCCCAACCGTCCAGTTGCCGGTAAGCGCGCCCCACCTCCCAAACTGCGGGACGGTGATGACGTAGTTGGCGCTGATGTAGTGGCGGATGTCGTAGTCCGCAGGGCCGTAGTTCTGCGAGATGTTATACGGGTTCTCCGGATTCGCGGAGTTATTAGGATTGAACGCATCGAAGCCGCCGTTCGACACTTCATCAAACGCACGGCTGTACTGGTAGTTGAACTGCAGGTTGATCAGCTTCTCGCGCCGGGTGACGGTGAGGACGCCGCCGTTGTAGTTGGAGCCCGCCTGGTTCGTTACATCACTCACGGCAGCGAAGGACGCCTGCGGTGCAGCGGCTGGCAGGTCGCCGAAGCCGTAGGCGTTGACGCCGCTGTTCACCACTGGTTCGTGATAGCCGTGGTTGCCAACGTAACCGAGGGAGACCACCGTCTTCCGGTCGAGCTGCTGCTCGACCGCCAGGTTGTAGCTCTCGTACATGGGATAGGTGATGTTGCGGGGAGTGGTGGTAAAGGCCGGAGCAACAAAGCCGATGCCCGCCGCGCTCAGCGTGTTGAAGCTGGCTCCGGAGTTGTAGCTGGAGACGAAGGCCGCATTGGACCGGGCCGCCGCCTGCGCGCCACTGTTCGGAAGTGCAGGATCAAGGGCATATTGACCGCGCAGATAGAAGGTGACGTTCGAAGGAGCGTTTCTCAACAGATCGCCGGCAATCTGTCCCGGATAGGTATCGGCAAACATGCCAAAGCCGGCCCGGACGGTGGTATGCGAGCCGGCGCCGAAGGGAAGATAGGCGATGCCGATGCGCGGCTCGTAGGCCAGGGTCTGGAAGGAGGGGAACGCCTGGTGCTGCCCGGACGCGATGAGCTGGTTGTAAGGAGTGGAGGTGCTGGTGTTCGCCGCCAGCGTGGCGAAGTTATCGCTCAGGGTGGCGAAGCAGTTCTTCTGGCACACCGGGTTGGAGTTGTGCTCGAAGCGCATGCCATAGGTAAGGGTGAGGTTTGGAAGCATCTTCCACTGGTCTTCGAGGTAGACGCCCATGCCATACACCGCCACCGGCTGGGTGGGACTGGCGGGGAAGGCCTGGCGATAACGGCTCACGAATCCCTCTGCGAAGTTGGCGGTAGTGGTGTAGACCTCAGGGGTGACAGCGCGCACCGATGGGCTGTAGTCGGTGATGTCATCGCGGCGCATGGAGAAGCCGAGCTTGATGGTGTGGTTGCCGCGGGTCCAGTTCAGGTCGTCGATAAATTGATACCCGGTCACATTGCGGCCCTGCGGAAAGTCAAAGTTCTCGCCGCCAGGGGTACCGGAAAAAGGGAGCGCACTGTTGGTGTTGTTGGCGAGACCACCGTCCAGGAAGACGTAGGACGCCGGCACCACAGCGTTCCCGGCGGCCTGGTTCGAATTGGAGAAGATGGCGCGATAGTAGGCGGCGGCGAAGACGAACTGGTTGGTGAGGTTGGCGGAGAAGCTGTGCGTCTCGTTAAGCTGACCGGAGTATTGGGGTTGGGGGCTGGCAACGTTGAACAGCGGGCTCAGGAAGCTGGTGAAGGTCGGCTGCACGCCCTTGTCGACGTTGACGTGGCCGAAGAGCCGGTCCTTGTCGCTCAACACCTGGTCGATGCGTCCGGTGATCAGCCACTCGTGAGCGAAGTTGGCTGAGGTGCTGTTGTACTGAACGGTTTCTGGATCTCCAGCCACAGCCGTCGCGCCAGTCGCGCCCGGTGCGGTGTTGTAGAGGTTGTACATGCGCTGATAGATGGGGATCGCCGATGCGTTGCCGTTGGAAGGGATGTTGCCGTTCTGCAGATCCGGCAGGAAGTTTGGATTGGACGGATCTGTTACCACCGGGCAGGTGCCCAGGCTCTGGCACTGGAACTGAGCACTCGGGGCATAGACCGTGCCGCGCACCGGGATGATGACACGCAGGCCTTCGGTGTTGACGAAGAAGAAGGTCTTGTCTTTCTTGATCGGGCCGCCGATGGCCGCCGCCCACTGGTTGGCGTTGTCGAATGCCCGGGCAGTCTGCTGTCCGGCCGGCGCGTGCTTGTTGAACCAGTCGTTGGCGTTCATGATGCGGCCGTTCCACCAGTAGCTGGCGTTACCGTGGAACTGGTTGCCGCCGGCGCGGCTGATCTCATTGGTCTGCGCTCCACCCAGGCCGCCGTAGGACGAGTCATAGGCTGGGCTCAACACCGTGACGCTGCTGACGTCGTTGTTGCCCAGCAGCAGGTTGGTTGCGCCGGAGTTGTTCAGGTTCAGATAGGGGTCGTTCTGGTAAGAGCCATTCAGCGTGAAGGTGTTCGAAGTGGCAGGCAGGCCGAACGAGGAGAAGTTCCCGGCGCCACTCTGGGTGTTCATCACCGAACCGGGCGCGGTCTGCGCGATGAAGGTCAGATCGTTGCCGGGGTTGGGCAGGCTCTGTACCTGCTCGAGATCGAAGGTAGTGGAGATGGACGCATCTTCTGTGTGCAGCAGCGGCGCGCTCTCCGTAACGACTACCTGCTGCGCATTTGATCCGATCGCCAGCTTGAGGCTGGCCGAGGCGACCTGACCGGCGGACACGGGGATACTCGTGCTGGTCGTCGAAAACCCCGGCGCCCTGACGGTCACGTCATAAGTGTCCGGCTTGAGCAGGGAGATGCGGAAGTTTCCGGACTGGTCCGCGGTGACGTTCTTGGTGTCCCCGGTGGAGGCGGCCTTCGCGGTGATCTGCGCGCCGGGAATGGCAGCCCCGGTCGGATCGGTGATGGTTCCCACGATATCGCCGGAGATCACAGTTTGAGCATGAAGGGGTAGTTCGAGAAATACGAGTGGTGCTGCAATTGGAAATGCGAGGGCTAGTACGAAACTAGTCTTGACTATGGTTCCTGCGAAATTGAATGACATCCTACTTCTGCGGGACGTTGTTGACACTGGAAGCCTCCGATAGAGAACAGTTCAGCCGCCCTATCCAATCCGAGATCAGACGGGAGGACTACTGCCGTGGTGCGAGATCTGATATCGCCACACAGCAGACAATCTCCGGAAGATGCAAGCGCCATGCCGCAACACTTCTTCAACCGTCTCTACCACTTACGAATCTCGGTGCCCGGCCATATTCGGCTTTTTAGATATAGCCGGGGCATCACTCGTCACTTCCAGATGCGGGTTGATCACCAGAAAAGCGCTGTCGCAAATCATCTCCTGTAGTCTCGAACTGGTATGAAGATGTCGGCGGAATATTCAAAAATGCGTATCATCCTCGGGATGATAGAGGGATGGCAGGCCCACCGCGGTCAACGACATCCTCGTCTCCGTCCCGTCACCAATTTCATCGCCTTCATCCCAGCAAAATCTTCTCTTGACTCCAGGAGGGTCACCATACATACTGGTTGGTATCTTGAGGGCGCAGAAGAATCCGCAACGCAACGGGGCCAGGCTGCGCAACCCTGAGCGCACGCGGGAGTGTCTGCTGCAGGCGGCATTCCGCGAGGTCTACAGATCGGGATTCCAGAGTGCCGGCCTGGACACAATTCTGGCCTCGACCGGAGTCACCAAGGGAGCGCTGTACCACCACTTCAAGAGTAAGGAGGTTTTGGGGTACGCCGTCGTCGAAGAGATTATCGCGCCCAACCTTCGCGCCAAGTGGTTGCATCCTCTGCAAAGGGGTAAGGACCCTATCGACGCTCTGATCGGCATTGTTCAAAGTGAATCAATTCGGCCCGAGGACGTACGGGGCGGCTGTCCTCTGAACAACCTGGCGCAGGAAATGTCTCCTCTTGACGAAGGGTTCCGCAAGCGGCTGGCGAGAGTGTTTCAAGCCTGGCAGGAAGGCATTGCCTCCGCTCTGCGCGAGGGACAGATTCAAGGAAGGGTTCGCCGGGATGTGGAACCCGCGGAGACCGCCGGTTTTCTGATCGCGACGCTCGAAGGCTACGTATCACTGGCAAAGAATGCTCAGGATGCGAAGGTATTGAAAGCTGGAATCAGAAACATTGTGGCCTGGCTGGAGTCCTTGCGCGCGCCGGCCAAACTTGGGAGAGGTTGATGTCGGGCAGGTGGTTGCGTGGAGGGCTTCTTACGTCGCAGAACATACATGCTGGTATGTATGTTCCGCGAACTTGCATCGATTTGAACCAGCTCGGGAATAGAGTGGGACAGAAGGACTTACGGTACCACGGATGACCTGGTCTGCCTCGAAGTACGAATGCGCAGAGATTCAATGAACACAGGGAAGGCCGTTGAACCGCAAGATCTTCCAAGAGCTTTTGTAAGTACTAGCCTTGATCAAAGCTTGCTGGGAAAGGAAGGCGCTTCCATGAATCTCTTAGCACACCTTATGTCCCCTCCATTAGCCGCAGAACAAACGACGAACTTGGTCGCTTTTCCAGAGGTGCAGACGTTTGCAAACCGACAGTCCCCCCGCATGGCCATCAAAGTAAAAGGAAGGATCCTTTTTATCAATTTAGGGGATGTGGTTACTGTTCTTGCTCAGGGCAACTACGTGTCCCTCCAGCGGAATGGGTGTTCTCATGTGCTGCGCGAGTCAATTTCGGTGATGGCGGAAAGGCTCGACCCATACGGATTCATTCGCATCAGTCGATCGGTGCTCGTGAATACCTCATTTGTAGAAGACATCAGGCCGTCTTCGAGGGGAGAATATGGTCTTCGGATCCAGGGCGGAACAGAATACACCGTCACCCGCACCTACAAAAAGAATCTCAAATCCCTGGCGGAGTTTTGGATCGGCGCGGGCCCGTTCTTTCCAGATTAAGACCTTTATGGGGCGAACAGCACCGCTCGATGGATCTGTCTTCGTACCAAAACTAAAGGGTGCCAAGCTTCAGCACCCTGATCGCTAATCTCTTGTCTGAGTCATGCCGATGACCACTAAACCCACAGGGTTTAGTGGCGGGGACGACGGGGCTCGAACCCGCGACCTCTGCCGTGACAGTGAACCGGAAAACTGGAACTAGCTGAAACAATGCGTAGCGGATGGCCCGTTTTAGCGCTATTGGGAACAGCAAGGAACCGTTATTGGACCCTTATCGGACCCGTGGGTCCAAAACCTCGACCTCTGCCCTAAACCACTGCTTCGACGCGAAAGAGGTGTTCAGGCGAATACTTCGATTGGTTGCGTTTGCTTCGAATAGGAGCCATAATGGAGAGGAGGTAAAAACCGTGCCGGAAGCCCTTCAGACCCAGATTTTACCCACGCCGTCCGAAGCCAAACAGGCCGAGGAAACCAGCCGTCTGCTGTCCTCCCGGCTGCGCTCGAAGACTCCTCTCCGCCTCCGGGTCGTCGGAGCGCCAGAAGACGAGACGGTCGTACTCCCCGCTTCCGCCCTCAAGATGCTGGTCGGAATCCTCGACGAAATGGGACGCGGAAACACCGTCACGGTGATCCCGGTTCATGCCGAATTGACCACCCAGGAGGCAGCCGACATGCTCAGCATCTCGCGGCCTTCCCTGATCCAAATGCTCGACGAAGGCAAGATCGAATACCGGAAGGTTGGCACCCATCGCCGGGTACGTTTCGAGTCCCTGATGGCGTACAAGCGGAAGGTCCATGCCGAACGGCTCGCTGCGCTCAACGAACTGGCCGCCTACGACCAGGAGATCGGGATCTGATTCGTGGCGACACTCGGGGCCTTCTTCGACGCAAATGTTCTCTACCCTTCCGGGCTGCGAAACTTCCTCATGCACCTTGCATTGACGGGCATCTTCCGCGCCCATTGGTCTGCCGAAGTCCACGACGAATGGATACGCAATCTCCTTAAGAATCGTCCTGACATCACACGAGACAAACTGGAACGCACCCGACGCCTCATGGACCAGGCTGCGCCGGATGCGCTTGTGACCGGCTATGAGTCTCTGATCGAGTCTTTAGAGCTGCCGGATCGGGACGACCGGCACGTCCTCGCCGCCGCTATTCGCTGCGGCGCAAGCGTGATCGTCACCCTGAATCTCTCCGACTTTCCGACTCCCATCCTGCGGAATTTCAGCATCGAAGCCCAGCACCCTGACGACTTCGTCTTGGCGCTCTTGGATGCCTTTCCCGGTTTCGTTCTGGAAGCAGCAAGGACACACCGAGCCAGCCTCAAGAATCCTCCAAAGACACCGGAGGAATACCTGGCTGAACTCAAGGCTCAAGGCTTAGAAAAGAGCGTGAGCGTGCTTCGCGATCTCACGGTCGATGGGGATTCGGGCCTCTAAGGAAAATCAGCTACTTTGAGACACCATTCTTATAGGTTTATTCTGCGGGCTCCGCCGAGCGTCTCGCCGAAATCGGCTAGATGATCCAGCATGGCCTGAATCTGAGGTCGCATCGTCTCGCTGAAGTCGTACTCGACATGACGAACCGACCCGCCTAGGTCTCTTCGAACCACCAGGCCGGCATCCTCCAGCTCTCGCAGGTTCTCGGTCAGTACCTTCTTGGAAGCATGTCTCAGTTCACGCCGAAGCTGGCCTAGTCGAACCGGGCCCAGAGCGGATGGAACACAGGATGTGTATCTTCCATTTGCCCTGAACTAGGTGAACGGTGTCGGTACACGAGCGGCAGTAATCCTCTGAAGTGTGGCTCATGCTGTGGCCCTCGGCGTATGACCCTATTTGCTAGGTGTCGTCGCCCTTTGTTGCTCAAGCAAAGTCCGGTCCCAGAGATAGGCCCCTGGAGCTATTGCTGTATTTACAAAGACGTCGTTTAGACACGGATGTTGCGGTAGCTCAGGGTCTGCTGGCAGGCCGCTAACCGCCGTGCCGTCGATGGCGCGAACGCGTGACGGTCAAAACTTCGGTAAAAACACATGCGCGGTGGCGTCGCCGAAGGTCAGGAACCGATTTCTTCTGAGCCCACGGGGCACTTTTCCGCTCAGTTGTCCCGTCACGCGAGTCGATTGCCAAGACGAGAAGGATGTTCGATGATGGATTCGGGACGGTCACGCGCCGTCCTGGGGTGTGGAAACCCCTTCAAACCGAACGTCGTGCCATATGAGCGCACGAGCTTCCCTATGCCTTTGCGGTCGGGGAGCCTGTGACGAATGTCCAGGCCCCCAAAGCTAAAGGTCACAGGAACCGTACTCTGTTTACGGTTTTCCAACTCCCCGATCACGGGTTTATAGGGCATTTGCGGGGGCGTACCGCAGACGTTTTCTTCCCTGAACGAGTTGGATGGGCCTCCGTTGACCTCGGGACAGATGAAAGCAAAACTCGATCGATGCTTGGAACGCTGCGAATTTCACGTTTATTCCGGCGCGAGTGACATCCTCTTCCGATACGCTTTTACGCGGACGGCTGCGAGGCTTGAGAATGGGTAGTGACACATCCTAGACTTTCACAGAACGAAGAAGGAAGGCTTCTTCTCCCCTCCCAAATGCTGCGTGTCCATTAGCTGCTATGACTCGAAGGAACTGCGAGATGCGATCGCCACCTCCATCGAGCAGTCTCTATACGCGCTCGCATTATCCGGTATGGACCTGCGCGCCCTCGACGGCGTTACCGTTGCAAGCGACGCGCCGGAAAGCAGCTTGCGAACTCCAGAGTCTCCCGGACGGGGCTGTTCCGCTGGAAATGACAGACCAGCCGGAGACGATGGAACTTGCACGCACGGTAGCTGTGCGGCGGGGGGACGAGTTCCGGTTTCATATCGTACTTGAGAGCCGGGATTGGGACTGATGACGCTCTCAGCAAAACCAGAAGAGCAGGCGCTAGCGTGCGGGTGTATCGCCCATGAAGCGGCGCATGTCGAACACGAAGGGCATCTGTACAAGACCTTTCCCGACGTTTACGGTCGCACGCTCGACTGTGGTGATCGTTCCCGACAGTCGTTCATCAAGGCGCTCGACGTTTGGAGTGAGTACGCTGCTTGTCGATCCTCTGCGCAGTTCCGGCCCGAAGCGATGGAGGATTTCGACAAGGCATTCTGTGTTGCGCTTCGAAAGAGTCGCTTTGTGACCCAGAAGTCGATTGAGAACTTTCGAGATGGTGGAAGTGCGACCGAGACATTCCGCGATATTCAGCAAACCTTTGGAGACACGTTCATTTGTGCAGGTTACCTGCTCGGTCACCTTCACGGGTTGGAGATGCACGGCATACAGGAAGCACCCGGCGCGCGAAAGTTGCTCGCCGAGGATCCATCCATCGCGGAACTGATTGGCAGGCTTGACCGAGTGCTCAAGGAACTCTGGCTTTCTGAGTTTGGCTGGGCCTCAATCGAAGTCTTTGCACCAGTCTACGACCTGCTGTGCGAGCTGATGGCGTTGCATGGCATGGCTTTCGCCAGGCATGGGAACGAATGGCGCATTGTGATGAGCGACGAAGCGTCGAAGTCCCCAGCCCTACGAGACTTTCTTATCTCCAAAGCGAAGCAGTAGTTAGTGACTTGAAGGCCGAGGAGTGAGCGGAGTCAACCGGATTCTCGCTTGAGAAGCGTAACAACATCCCCACGCATCCGGTCGCCACTGAGATGGTAGACCTTCGTCTTTAGATTTGCTGCAGGTTGAAGCCGTTGCCGCAGAGCACATTGTTGTCGCCGTCTGAGCAACAGGTCATCGTCAAGCGACGGCTTGCTCAGAGATGATTTCGAATTCCACTCTGCTCCCGCAGAAATCACAATCTGCTTTGTTGAGCCCTTTTGGTGCTTCCAACACTGGAAATGTTCTCAGGCACTCGGAGCACGTGACGGCAAGAAGATCTTTGTCGTTCTTCGTCCATACAGCGGCGCGTTTTGGCTTGGATGCCACCGAGCGCTTGGGCAACTCATCCAGTAGTTCACTTATCTTTTCAAAGAGAGCCGCAGGCTTGTAGCTCCCCTTCGGGAAGAATGCGTCCGCCAGGACACTCTCCGGAACCGAGATACCCGAGAACTCGCCCGAGATGACAATGACAGGCACTGCGGGAAAACGCTGCCGGACCACGGACAGAAATTCAAAGCCGTTCATGTTCGGCATCTGTAGATCCGAAATGATCATGTCGGGCAGAGCTCTTTTGAGGGCTGCCAAGGCTTCAAAGCCATCTTCGGCGCAATGGACCTCATACCCTTGCGATTCCAAGATGCTCTTTCCGAGAGCGCGAAGGCTAGGCTCATCGTCAACAATGAGGACTCGGTATCGAAAAGCCCGCTCAGGCAACAGGAGCACCATCACGGACGGCGCCGGATTGCTTGGAGCGTGTAGTCTCCGATAGACAACTGGGCAGTTCGATCCGCCTGCGTTTGCGCTCAATGACCGACAGTGGAATCAGAAGCATGGACCTCTGTTTGTTGAGGACAAACAAGAATAAGACTCCGAATGCAGTGATAAGCAAGCTATAGATCTGGGTCATCGATTCACCTCTTTAGAGAGTTTCCGCGCGCTCCCAAGAGGGACCGGCTATTTGGACAAACGCCGTCCATAGCCAGATTCGCATTTGCCCTGGGAACGGTCTGCGCCCTTGTGCTCACACCGATGTTGCGAGGAGAGCGTACTGCCGGGGCAGTTCAAGCTATATGCAGGAGCTTCGCTTCACGCAGCTGGAGCAGATCTTGTTTTGTTTATGGCTGGCGGTTTGACTTTCAGCGTGACCGGGGGCTTCGTGCGTTGCTCCGGAAGCTTGTCATGCAGCACCACATTGAGAAGCGACTTATGAACGTGAATCCGTCCGTTGTACGTGATGTAACCCAGCTTGCGGAAGCGATTCATGAACTTGCTTACTCTGGATCGAGTGGTGCCGACCATTTCTGCAAGAGCTTCCTGCGTTACAGGTGGAATCAACGTCTGCGGCTCTCCAGCGTTGCCGAACTGCGCCATGAGCAGGAGCGTCCGGGCCAAACGTTTTTCACTGTTGTTGAAGAGCTGGTCAACAAGATCTTCTTGCGTTCGAATCGCCCTCGTCAGCACAAACGTCAGGAACATCTCGGAAAAAGTGTGCTCACTTCGAAGCAAATCAATCATCTCCGCCCGGTCCAGCTTCAGAGCAGTACAAGACGTTATCGCCAAGGCGGTAGCGGCGTGAAATCCGGCTGTTCCGGCGAGTGATTCTTCCCCAATGAAGTCGTGGGCAACCATCAGAGACACGGTCGCTTCCTTGCCTCGTGTCGATACGACGACGAGCTTCGCTCTTCCGGCCTCCAGGTAGAAGATCGAATCTGCAGAATCTCCCTGTGAATAGAACACGTGCCCCGCCGGTACCTGGACCGTCTTTCGTGTCAGAGAGGACGCTGATAGGTATTGCGCCGGATTGAATTTCACGATCTTGGTTCCTGGCATTCGCCCCACCATTCGGGTGATCGTTCATCACCGAGATGAAATCCGACACCCTTCGGCGTCTATATCACCTTAGCTCAACGGCAGTAGGGGCGAGTGAGCCCTATTGCTCACTGCGAGCCTATCTCTCTCGTTATGAATGGCTTGGCCCATCAGCGCAGTGCGCCCTCGGAGAGAGCAATGGGACTCTACTTCTATGCGCGATGGCGCTCAGAATGAAAAGAGAATCCGAGTCCGAAGCCGGTTCGCAAGTTACACAACCATGCCGCGGGTCTCCCAAAGCATTGGAATCAGGCATTTCGCTAAGACAACGTTTCACAGCAAAAGGAGAACGTAATGTCCACAATGAACTCGGTCGTCGCTGTATATAACACCCACTCGCAGGCAGAAGCAGCCATCAAGGAGCTGCAAGAGGCGGGCGTTGACATGAAAAGCTTGTCGATCGCCGGCAAGGATACTCATACCGATGAACACGTTGTGGGCTACTACAACACTGGGGATCGGATGAAGCGCTGGGGCAAGATGGGAGCGTACTGGGGAGGGTTCTGGGGACTGTTGTTCGGGGCTGGGATGTTTGCGATACCTGGAATTGGCCCCATCCTCGTTGCCGGTCCATTGGTTGCCTGGATTGTTGCCGGACTCGAGGGTGCAGCTGTCGTGGGTGGCTTCAGCGCCATTGGTGCGGGGCTTTTCAGTATTGGTGTTCCGAAAGACAGCATCATCCAGTACGACGTAGCGCTAAAGACTGACAAATTCGTACTGGTCGTGCACGGTACCCCCGAAGCCGTGGAACATGCAAAACACATCATCGAGGGAACGGAGCACCACTCTTACACCGTCCATGGCGAATTGGTGGCGGTTTAGGTCGAAGTACGCACATGAGGTCGTCTGGGGCATGCGCCGCAAACAGGCTCCAGCGCCGCACATGGTGGCATGAAGGGTAATCCAAATGAGAACGAACGGTTCATTTCCGGCTTTGATCTTCATCGTGATTGCAGGCATAGGCGCAGTCATTGGCTTCGGTTTGCATGCCGCCGCGCATGAATATCTTGCATTCGTTGTCTTCGGCACAGCCATATTCGTGGCTGCGATTACCTCTTCTGCCATCCGTGTGGCCGACCAATGGAGCAAAGCTGTCGTCTTGAGGCTAGGAAAGTTCCGAGCTCTGCGAGGACCCGGGCTCTTCTTCATCATTCCCCTCATCGACGCGATTCCCTACTGGATCGATACCCGTGTCCTAACTAGCTCGTTCAAGGCGGAAAAGACTCTCACCAAGGACACCGTTCCCGTTGATGTTGACGCAGTGTTGTTCTGGAAGATTGTGGACCCGCAGAAGGCGGCTCTTGCTGTTGCCGACTACCAGAGCGCGATTGGCTGGGCATCGCAGACTGCGCTTCGTGACGTGATCGGCAAGACAATGCTCTCGGACATGCTCGAAGGCCGGGACAAAATTAGTGCACTGCTCCAGACCATCATCGATGCGCGGACCCAACCCTGGGGCATCAGCGTTCAATCGGTCGAGGTCAAAGATGTCCTCATTCCAGCTTCGCTGGAAGACGCGATGTCTATGCAGGCTCAAGCCGAGCGAGAGCGTCAGGCTCGGGTCATCCTTGGCGAGTCGGAGCTGCAGGTTGCATTGAGTTTCGGAGAAGCAGCCAAAACATACGCGAACAATCCCGTAGCACTCCATCTCCGCGCAATGAACATGCTGTATGAGGGATTGAAGACAAACTCGACCATCGTGATTGTTCCGAGTTCCGCGATCGACACAATGCAGCTCGGCGGACTTGCCGGTCTGACGGCCCTAACAATGGGGATCGGTCAAGACAAAGCACTTGCCGCTAGCAACAATCAGCCGCAATTGGATTTACCGCCGGCGATGCCGGCTGTCAACGGCGTCGCGCCAGTCGCCCAAACTTAAAAGCGCAACTCACCCTCTATGCAATCCGGGAGACCACCAATGCAAGACATTCAAGAGGCTGCTTTTTCAGCGACGAAGATTCTCTTGCCAATCGACTTCAGCCCATCGTCGGAAGCTGCTATTGATGCGGCCACCGGTCTCGCTCAGCAGTTCCATGCAGACATACACCTCGTCCACATCATTCCGGAGATTCCCGACTTCAACGGTTCCGACTTCTTTCCAGAAACCGCGGTTCTCCAGGAACGGAAGGAAACGATCGAAGAGAAACTCGATGCCTGCAGAGAGCGCCTCGTGCGAAAAGGAGTAGCCGCATCCTTCAGTATCGAGTCGGGTAATGACATCGTCGGCAGCCTGATGCGCGTGATCAAGCATGAACATATTGACATGTTGGTGATCTCGACCCACGGCCTGTCTGGATGGCGCCCTTTCGTCGCTGGATCGATTGCGTCGCAGCTAATCAAACAGGTCGATTGCACCCTACTTTTGCTTCGATCTCACCATCACAAATCTGCGAGCCACGAAAGCATCGCAGATCTGCGCGAAGGGATTTTCTTACCACTGACGGGGGTCACGGCAGAGATCCCAGCCGAGAAGCGGCTCGATCAAAATGCAGACCACCTCGCCGAACAGGGTGGGAGAACGGAAAACAAATTCGATCAAGCCCACTCTCTCGTTACCAAGTAGATGAAGCCAAGCTCACCAGTGAAAAAACAGCTCCCCATAACGACGTTGTTTGTAGACGTAGGGGGAGTGCTGCTTACCAACGGCTGGGACCATCACGAGCGCAGGCGGGTTGCAAAACACTTCAAGCTCAATTGGGCAGAGATGGACGAACGTCATCGCTTGGTTTTCGAGACTCATGAAGAAGGAAAGCTCTCCTTCGAAGAATACGTGGCGTGGGTCGTCTTCTATGAAAAGCGCCCCTTCACGAGGAAACAGTTTCGCGACTGCATGTTTTCGCAGTCAAAGCGAATACCCAAGATGCTCGAGCTTATCGCGCAACTCAAGGCCAAACATGGCCTGAAGATCGTAGTCATTAGCAATGAGTCACGAGCGGTGAATGCCTACCGCATCCGCACCTTTCATCTCGACCGGCTTGTCGACACGTTCATCTCTTCTTGTTTCGTCGGGATGCGGAAACCTGATTCGAACATATTCCAACTTGCTCTCGATTTGGCGCAAACAGGACCCGAGCAAGCGATTTTCATCGACAACACCGCCATGTTTGTTCAGGTCGCGGAGCGCTTCGGCATCCATGGTGTTCTTCATGTGGACTATGAGTCCACCCGCGCAAAGCTGGCCTCGTTCGGGTTATGGACTGAGCAGGAGTACACGGCATGAAGACCTCCAGCAAGCGGATCCTCACGGTCAACGGCGGGTCTTCAAGCATCAAGTTTGCGCTCTTTGAAGTCAGTGATTCGCTGGATCTGGTTCTAGCGGGCGCGATAGAACGGATTGGCTTTCCCAATTCAGCGATCATTGTGAAGGCTGGAATAGCTGCTGACTGTCTTTCGCAGCGGATTGCGGCTCCTGACCATACTGCCGCCGTTGCGGCGCTTATGGACTGGATGGAAACGCGCAATATCGCGGATGCGCTTTGTGCCGTTGGGCATCGCGTGTTGCAGGGAGGCCCTGCATACTACAAGCCGCAACGCGTTACGCCGGATATGATTGCCGAGCTCCGCAAGCTGAGTCCTTTCGATCCCGACCATCTTCCCGAGGAAGTTGAGCTCCTTGAAGCATTTCGCAGCCGGTTCCCCAGCTTGCCCCAGATCGCTTGCTTCGACACGGCATTTCACCATGACATGCCGCGAGTAGCGCAGCTGATTGCAATTCCGCGACGCTATGAGGCACAAGGAATCCGGCGCTATGGATTCCATGGGCTTTCATACTCCTTCCTTCTCGAAGAGCTTGACCGGCTTGCCGGTGCGAAGGAGTCACGACGTCGCGTCATTCTCGCTCACCTGGGGAACGGCGCAAGCCTCGCTGCAGTAAAGGACGGGAAGCCAGTCGATACGAGTATGAGCTTTACGCCTGCCTCCGGCGTCCCCATGGGAACCCGATCTGGTGATCTCGATCCGGGATTGGGGGCCTATCTTTCCGCGACCGAGAACATGAGCGCGTCGGACTTCAACAAGATGGTCAACTCTCAGTCTGGACTGCTCGGCATCTCCGAAACGAGCTCGGATATGCGTGACCTGCTCGAACACGAAAGAACAGACCTTCGAGCGGCTGAGGCTGTCGCCCTGTTCTGCTACCAGATAAAGAAATGCATCGGTGCATTCGCCGCGGCGCTCAGTGGCGTTGACACTCTCGTCTTTGCTGGCGGCGTTGGAGAAAACGCTCCCGTGGTGCGTACTCGCATCTGCGAAGACCTGGCATTCCTTGGAATCGATCTCGACGAACGAATGAACGGGACGAACGCGCACGTCATTTCAGCTCCATCAAGTCGGGTCATTGTTCGTGTCATTCACACAAACGAAGAACTCATGATCGCCAAGACTGTGAACCAGATTCTCGCTGCGGAATCAAACAAGGAGAAATAACGCTATGCCGATCGACATGCTCGATACAGAACAACTGCTCCATGAGACCCCAGAATCAATAGCCGGAGAAGAGACCATCAAGCGCGACGCGACGCTCTCTCCAGAACTTCTTCGCCAGATGAATGCATATTGGCGAGCGGCTAATTATGTCTCAGTTGGTCAGATTTACCTCTATGACAATCCGCTCCTCAAGGAGCCACTGAAGCTCGAGCACGTCAAGCCTTTAGTGGTGTCGCATTGGGGTACGACGCCGGGGCAAAATTTCATCTATGTCCACTTGAACCGGGCCATCAATAAATACGACTTGAACATGTTCTACATCGCCGGTCCTGGCCACGGTGGTCCTGCGATCGTCGGCAACGTGTATCTCGAAGGCACATGGAGCGAGGTATATCCGAACGTCACGCAAGACGAAGCAGGCTTGCAGAAGCTCTTTAAGCAGTTCTCCTTTCCCGGGGGCATATCCAGCCACGTCGCACCAACGACGCCGGGATCGATCCACGAGGGTGGCGAGCTTGGCTATTCCCTTAGCCACGCTTTCGGTGCGGCATTCGACAATCCGGATTTGATCGTCGCCTGCGTCATCGGCGATGGCGAGGCCGAGACCGGCTCTCTGGCAACCTCTTGGCAGTCCAATAAGTTCCTCGACCCCAGAACCGACGGGGCCGTTCTGCCGATCCTGCACCTCAATGGGTACAAGATCAGCAATCCGACAGTGCTCGCACGCATCGAGCACGAGGAGCTGGAGCAATTCTTCAAAGGAACCGGCTGGAATCCGTATTTCGTCGAAGGGGACGACCCGGAAACAATGCATGAGCTGATGGCAGCCACCATCGATAAAGCGATTGAGGACATCCGCCGCTTTCAGGAAAACGCGCGTAAGAACAATGACACGACCCGGCCACGCTGGCCGATGATTGTTCTCAAGTCTCCCAAGGGCTGGACAGGTCCCAAGGTCGTGGACGGTTTGCAGATTGAGGGAACGTTTCGATCGCACCAGGTGCCGCTGCTCGTCGATCCTCAACATCCCGATCACGTGAAGCTTCTTGAAGACTGGATGAAGAGCTACAGGGCCGAGGAGCTTTTCGATGAAAATGGACGGCTTGTTGCAGAACTAGCCGCATTGGCGCCAAAGGGCAATCGCAGAATGGGAGCCAATCCTCATGCGAATGGCGGCCTTCTCCTGCGCGATCTTGAGATGCCTGATTTCCACGACCACGCCGTCACGGTCAAGTACCCGGGTGCGGTCGAGGTTGAAGACACACTCGTATTGGGATCGTTCCTGCGGGATGTCGCCAAGCTGAATCAGGACAAAGGGAATTTTCGGGTGTTCGGCCCGGATGAGACGGTCTCGAACCTGCTGCAAGCCGTCTTTGAGGTCACAAGTCGTCAGTGGGATGCTCGTGAATTCAGCAACGATGAGTTCCTCGCGCCTGCAGGTCGCGTCCTCGACTCCATGCTCAGCGAGAACCAATGCGAAGGCTGGCTGGAAGGCTATCTGCTGACCGGAAGACATGGGCTCTTCAACAGCTACGAGGCATTCATCCGGATCGTCGACTCGATGTTCAGCCAACATGCGAAGTGGTTGAAGGTCTGCCGTGAACTTCCCTGGAGACGGGACATCTCCTCGCTGAACTACCTCTTGGCTTCTCATGTCTGGCAGCAGGACCATAACGGATTCACTCACCAAGACCCCGGGTTCCTCGATCATGTCATCAACAAGAAAGCCGATATCGTACGCTGCTACCTGCCGGCCGACGCCAACTGCCTTCTGTCTGTCTTCGATCACTGTCTACGCAGTCGGAACTACGTCAATGTAGTCGTCGCCGGCAAACATGCCCTTCCACAGTGGCTAACGATGGACCAGGCTGTTGTGCATTGCACCGAGGGAGTCGGCATCTGGCAATGGGCCAGCAACGATCAGGAGAGCGAGCCTGACGTTGTGATGGCCTGCTGTGGCGACACGCCGACGCTTGAGATTCTCGCGGCGACTTCCATTCTTCGCGAACATTTGCCCGAGTTGAAGATCCGCGTCGTCAACGTCGTCGATTTGATGAAGCTTCAACCCAGCACGGAGCACCCGCACGGCCTCACCGAGTTGGCCTACGATTCGCTCTTCACCAAGGACAAACACATCATCTTCGGGTTTCACGGCTATCCCTGGCTGATCCATCGGCTCACCTACGCTCGGACCAATCGCAACCTGCATGTGCGTGGCTACAAGGAAGAAGGAACGATCACAACGCCGTTCGACATGCGAGTTCAGAACGACCTCGACCGTTTTCACCTTGTGATGGACGTGGTTGACCGCGTACCGAACCTCGGTTCCAAGGGCGATTACCTCAAGCAGCAGATGAGGGACAAGCTGATTGAGCATAAACACTATATCGACGCTCACGGCCAGGACATGCCGGAGATCCAGAACTGGAAATGGAGTGCCAAATAGTGAATACGCAAACTCTTGAAGCAACTGCCAGGATGATGGTTGCCGATGGTAAGGGCCTGCTCGCAATCGACGAAAGCACAGGGACCTGCAATAAGCGGTTCGCCAAGTGGGCGATTCCACAGACCCCGGAAGCTCATCGGCTATACCGCGAGTTGATCGTTAACACCCCAGGTCTTAATGAGTCGATCAGTGGAGCGATCCTCTACGACGAGACAATTCGGCAACAGTTGGACAACGGCACTCCGTTCGCAAAAGCGCTTGCCGCGATCGGAATCATTCCGGGGATCAAAGTCGATCTTGGTGCCAAAGAGATGGCGGCCTTCTCTGGCGAAAAGATCACAGAAGGTCTGGATGGTCTACGCGCTCGTCTAGCGGAATATCGGGAGATGGGCGCACGTTTCGGGAAGTGGAGGGCAGTGTTCGCTATCGGCGAAGGCATTCCAAGCCGTGGGTGTATCGAAGCAAATGCACATGCACTGGCCCGCTACGCCGGGTTGTGTCAAGAAGCGGGCCTGGTTCCCGTCGTCGAGCCGGAGGTCCTGATGGAGGGAGATCACAGTCTGGATGTGTGCTCCGAAGTGACAGAGAGTGTCTTAGGGACCGTGTTCGATGAACTCTATACGCAGCGTGTGAAGCTTGAGGCAATGATCCTCAAGCCAAACATGGTGCTCTCCGGAGTGGATTGTCCGAGACAAGCGAGTGTGGCCGAAGTAGCCGACGCAACCGTCAGATGTCTGCTGCGGGTGGTTCCCGCCGCCGTTCCGGGCGTGGTCTTCCTGTCAGGTGGACAATCCGGCGAGCTTGCCTCGCAGCGACTGAATGCGATGAACGTCCGGTACAGGTCGTCCCTCCCATGGGAGCTTTCGTTCTCTTTCGGGCGGGCAATTCAAGAGCCGGCCCTGGAGATCTGGCATGGTGAACGGGCCAATCTGGGCGCAGCTCAGGAAGCCCTCTATCACCGTGCCAAGTGTAATCGGGCAGCACACCGCGGCGAGTACAACGACACCGTAGAGGCAGATCATCAACTGAGCGCAGAACCTGTGTCGACGACCAACGTTTATGCCGGGAGCGCGAAGTGAAAAAGCACATCCGCCAGAAATTCATCGTCGGTAATTGGAAGATGCATACGACTGCCTTTCAAGCGCAGCAATTAGCGAAAGGGGTTGTCGATGGCCTTGGAGTTCCCTCCCATGTCACCGTGATCCTCTGTCCTCCGTTCCCCTATCTTGGATTGGTCGGCGACATGCTTAAGGGTAGCCGGGTCGCGCTCGGTGCGCAAAACATGTACCCGGAGATTGAGGGCGCGTTCACAGGCGAGGTGAGCCCAACGATGTTGCTCGACCTCGGTTGCAAGTACGTCATTCTGGGACATAGCGAGCGCAGGCACAAGCTAGGCGAGTCCGATCACTTTATCAATCAGAAGGTGGTCTCTGCGCTGGCCGCAGGATTGGAGATCATCCTCTGTGTGGGGGAGACGCTGCAACAGCGAAGAGCCAAAGAAACGGAGGCGGTGCTCGACCGGCAACTGTCTACGGGATTCTCCGGCATTCCAAGCGAAGCACTTTCGCACATCAGTATCGCTTATGAACCAGTCTGGGCAATCGGCAACGATGAGCACCATGCGACTCCGAAGGAGGCTCACGACGCGCATGGGCTAATTCGACGCAAGGTCAGCGAGATCTTTGGAGAGACCTGGGCTCACGCAATGACTGTCCAGTACGGAGGCAGTGTAGAACCCGAGAATGCAGCGGCGTTCCTCGGTCAGCCCGGCATAGACGGTGTCCTCATTGGAGGTGCAAGTCTGCAGGCTGATACATTCCTGGCCATCATTCACGCCGGAATCATGGAGACAAGAGCCGAGATGCAGCCCGCGTAAACAGATCAACTGTTCAGCACCGTTGAACGCTCGGCATGCGAAGCGTAGTGAAGCATGATGACTGAATGAGGATTAACAACGTAGGTAGAGCCCGTCACCTTTGAGCCATTTTCTACCCCGCGATGTCTTTCGGCGCTTGAAGAGACGTATCGATCATCCGTACCCATCCCAAAGACGATCCCGGTAAGGGAGGGAGTTCAAACTCCAGTGATTGCCAATACGCATTGATCGCAATGTAGCGGATGTTGTTCTGTGCGTGGTTGTGGAAGGCTACGGCAATCGAGTGCGAGTCGCGCCCCCAATCGGGCTGCTCCAGCTTGGTTCCATGCCACTTGATGTGCGCGCCGCTAAGATAAACCTCGAGCGGAGTCGCAGTGCCGCTGGTGCTCTGATCGAAGCGCAAGCGGAGGCGTATCGCTTCTTGCACAAAGCGCAGCAACTCGGCGTTGGTCTCGCATAAGCCCCAATCGAACCAGCTCACTTCATCATCAAGACAATAGGCGTTGTTGTTGCCTTGCTGCGTGCGCCTAACTTCATCGCCCATCAGCAGCATCGGAGTGCCCACCGAAAGCAGCGTCAATGCCAAGAAGTTCTTGATCTGGCGGATGCGGAGTGCCTCCACTTCAGGGTCGCTCGAACGGCCTTCAGCGCCGCAGTTCCAGCTCAGATTGACGTCGGTCCCGTCACTATTCTGGCTTCGGTTCTGATCATTGTGTTTCGAGTTGAACGAAACCAGGTCGTTGAGCGTAAAACCATCATGGCAGGTGACGTAGTTGATGCTTTGCCCCGTAGGGCGATGACCGCTCTTGTAGATGTCCGGACTACCGATGATGCGCTCATGAAGCTTCCATGCGGTGTTAGCGTCAGCTTTCAAAAAGCCCTTGAGGTCGTCGCGAAACGCGCCGTTCCATTCTTTCCATTTGTCCTGACCGAAGCTTCCTACCTGATATAGCCCTCCTGAGTCCCATGCTTCCGCAATGAGCTTCGTGCCCGCTAAAACAGGGTCGGAGTCGATCTCCCAGATGATGGGTGCGTTGAGCTCAGGCTCGCCAGAATCGTCACGAGAGAAGATGGAGGCAAGATCGAATCGGAAGCCATCCACGTGCATCTCCGAAACCCAGTATTTCAGGCTATCGAGGATGAGCCGTTTCACCACGGAGTGATTGGACTTCAGAGTATTGCCAGTGCCCGTGAAGTCCGCATAGTGCGCGCGGTCGTCCTCGAGAATGTAGTAAAAGTTGTTCTCGAGTCCACGAAAGCAAAAAGTCGGGCCATGCTCATCCCCTTCGGCAGTGTGGTTGTATACGACGTCAAGTATGACTTCGATGCCGGCGCGGTGTAACTCCTTCACCATCGTGCGAAACTCACCAAGACAGTTGACTGGATCATCGGGGTTGGTGCTGTACGCAAGGTGAGGCGCGAACAGGGATACCGGATCGTAACCCCAGTAGTTGGCAAGTCCGTACGGCGCGTCCGCTGAATCGAACTGGAATACCGGCAGCAGCTCGACGGCTGTAACACCAAGAGACTTGAGATAGGGAATCTTCTCGACGACGCCGAGGTATGTACCGCGTCTGGGGACGGCAACACCGGATGATGGGTGGCGCGTGAACCCGCCGACATGCATTTCATATATGACCGTGTCGCGGAACAGACGATTGATCGGCCTATCGCCCTCCCAATCGAACAGCGAGAGATCCGCGACTACACTCTTCATTGAAGTCGAAGCATTGTCACCGGCAACACAGGCTGCAGCGCGGCTGTAGTTGCTTCCGACCGCGACACATTTGCCGTAGGGATCGATCAGGATCTTCTGAGGGTCGAAGCGCTGACCGGCCGCCGGATCGTCGGGACCATCTGCGCGGTACCCATACAGTTGGCCCGGCTTGATTCCGTGTAGAAAGATGTGCCAGTAATGCGACGTGCGATTACGCACCGGGTCGAGGGTGACGATGCGGGTGGCAGCGTGATCATCTGCATGGTCGAACAAGGCCAACTGCATGCCGGTGGCGCTTGCAGAGAAGATGCTGAAGTTTGTTCCAGTTGGACAAACGGTTGCTCCTAACGGAGACGGCCGACCGACCTCATCCCTCGTATCGCTCATCGCTGCCAGAGAATCTGCCCCGCTTCAAGGGGGACTAACGCACCGATGTGCGAGGGTACGAGGCGGGCGGTGTAGTCGGTGGCTGGACGCTTTGCCGCGCAACAAACCGAATAGACGATCATGCCAGCCGACTTCATCGCAGATGTACACGAACCAATATCTTCGAGTTCAGTCGCATCGTTCCCGTTCGGCGCCGCATAAAGCTCCACCCGGAATAGCGTCGGATCGACGCTCCCCGTGAAGACCTCAATTAGAAATCGGTGTTGCCCATCCTTTGTCTCAGCAGAGACGTTGCCCAAGCCTAGTGTGCTCCAGTGTTCAGCGATAGTACGCTGCCACTGCAATACCTCGGCCCCGAGTGCGCCATCGTTCGCGGCGCGGGCGTCATATCCAGCGGCAGCTGGCAGATAGCGTTCGTTCGTATATTCGCGTATTGCGCGGCTGGCTGAAAACTCAGGCGTCAGCGTGGCCATGCTTTCGCGGACGCGCGCAAGCCAAACCGATGGCATTCCTTGGACATCTCTGTCGTAAAACTCAGGAACGACTTGCTGCTCCAGCAACACGTAAAGACTTTCCACTTCAGCTGCGTCCCAGGCAGTGTCCTCGCCGTGCTCTCTTCCGTCTCCGATGGCCCAGCCGACCTCTGGGGAATAGGCCTCCGCCCACCAGCCGTCCAGCTCAGAGATGTTCAGGCCCCCGTTGGCAAGCACTTTCATCCCGCTTGTCCCACAGGCCTCCCACGGCCGCCGAGGTGTATTGATCCAGAGATCCATGCCCTTGACCAGCTCCTGGGCCATCTGCATGTCATAGTCGCTCAGGAAGACGATATGACCACGAACCTCAGGCCGCTTGATAAAGTCGGTCCAGTGCTTGATAAGCGCCTGTCCTGGCACATCCTCAGGGTGAGCCTTGCCGGCAAGAATCAACTGCACAGGCCGTTGCGAGTTCGTAAGGAGACGGACCAGGCGTTCAGGATCGTGCAGCAGGAGATCGGGTCTCTTGTACGTCGCAAATCGGCGAGCAAATCCAATCGTAAGGACATCTTCCCGGAATATGTCGGCGACATCGACGTGGGAACCACCTTCAGCGGAGAGCTGGTGCGCATAGCGCTCACGTACCTGCGCGAGCATCGTATTCCGCGCCCCAGTACGCATGTGCCACAACTCCGTGTTGGTCAACTGGCGAACGTCATCCGCGAGCGGGCGATCACCCCGCCAACGATCTGGCCCGCAAGCTTTGGTCCAAAGCGCGTCGGCTTGGGACGAATCCCAGGTCGGGACATGGATTCCGTTTGTAACTGAACCGATCGGGACCTCTGCTTGAGGCCAGCGGGGGAAGAGAGGTTGAAAAATCTGCCTGCTCACCTGGCCGTGCAGCTTGCTGACGCCGCTGATCTGGCAGCTACCCCGCAGCGCAAGATAGGCCATGTTGAACGCTTCCGATGTATCTGCAGGATTCTGCCTTCCCAAAGCAAGCAATTCCTCCATAGATATCGCCAGCGCGTCTTTTGCGTACTGGCCAAGATACTTCCAGCAGAGTTCCGGGCTGAATCGGTCAAATCCAGCGGGAACGGCCGTGTGGGTCGTAAACATGTTCCCGGCTCTGGTGATCGTCATAGCCAGCTCGAACGGAACGCGATGATCCGCCATGTAATACCGGGCGCGTTCCAGTACAGCGAAGGCCGCATGCCCTTCATTGAGGTGGCACACCTCGGGATTGAGACCAAGCTCTCGGAGGAGACGCCAGCCGCCCATACCCAAGACGATCTCCTGTTTCAGGCGCATCTCCGCATCGCCCCCATACAACTCGCTTGTGATTCCGCGATGCGCGGCCGTATTGGCGAAGTCATTGGCGTCGAGGAGAAACAGTTTTGTTCGGCCCACCAGCACCTCCCAACAGCGCAGCCAGATCATTCCATCCGGGAGCAGAATCTGGATTCGCAGCCACTCTCCGTTGGGGCGCCGGAGCGGCAGAATCGGCAGCTGTCCCGGGTCGTTCATGGGATAAAGCGCGCGTTGATTGCCGTCGGCGTCGAAGTCCTGACGGAAGTACCCTTGCCCCCACAGTAAGCCCACCCCGACGACCGGCACCCCCAGGTCGCTCGCCGCCTTCATCTGGTCTCCCGCAACGTTTCCAAGTCCGCCAGAATAAATTGGAAGTGCTTCGGTCAGCATGAACTCCATGCTGAAATAAGCGATCGCCGAAAGCGATACTGTGGGGTGTGTTGTCTGAAACCATGCATCCGCCGCAAAGAATTTGCGTTTGTGCTGCAACAAGGTGTTGAGGAGTGTCTGAAAGCCGGGCGTCGCCAGAAGAGTATTGATCTTGTCCTTCGAGACCGTCTGCAGGATGACCCATGGATTTTGGGTGGTCTGCCACAAATAGCCGTCAAGCGCTTCCCAAAGGGGATCCGCCATGTGATTCCACGACCAGTGCAGGTTCAGCGCCAACTCATTGAGAGCTTCGATTCCCAACGCAGGTGCTGCATTTACCGCCGATTTCTTCTTACCCGACTTGATGGATTTCGGATCGCTCATGTTGTCTCCTGAAGCTCTCGCTTCGCGCATGCTGGCGGTACTGATGCGAAGGCCTGGTTCGCGACCGTCTGCGCTTCAGCCTCAATGAGTGCAAGATGCGATTCGCCCCTGAAGCTCTCCGCGTAAATCTTGTAAATGGCCTCGGTACCCGATGGCCGTGCGGCGAACCATCCGTTTGCAGCAACAACCTTGATGCCGCCGATGGCATCGCCATCCCCAGCGGCCTTCGTCGTAACCGTTATCGGCTTCTCGCCGGCAAGATCGCTCGCGTGGATATCGTCCGCGGTGATGTGTTCAAGAGCGGCCTTCTGCTCGTCGGTGGCATTAGCTTCGGAACGGCGATAGAGCGATTCACCAAGCTCTGCGCCGAGTTCCGCATAAAGTTTGCCCGGATCCTTCTTACAAACAGCGGTGATCTCCGCGGCCAGCAGCGCGGCAATCATGCCGTCCTTGTCCGTAGTCCACACTGCTCCATCCATGCGTGGAAACGAGGATCCTGCGCTCTCCTCACCGGCGAATCCGAGGCGGCCATGGAGCAAACCGTTAACGAAATACTTGAAGCCTACTGGAACCTCGTACAGCTTTTTACCGAGGCGGTCAGCAACCCGATCGATCATGCTGCTACTGACGACAGTCTTGCCTACCGCCATATTCTGCGGCCAACCGGGCCGGTGCTGGAACAAGTAGTCGACGCATACCGCCAGATAGTGATTGGGCGGCAGCAGTCCGACACTGCGGGTTACGATTCCGTGCCGGTCATGATCCGTGTCGCATGCGATGGCCAGATCGAATTGATCCTTCAGGGCGATCAGGGGACGCATTGCGTATTCGGATGATGGGTCCATGCGGATTCTTCCATCCCAGTCCAGGGTCATGAATCGGAATGTGGGATCGACGATGTCGTTGACAACCTCAAGGTTCAGGCCGTAGCGCTTTGCGATTGGCCCCCAGTAATGGACTCCTGCCCCGCCAAGCGGGTTCACCCCGACATGGATGCCAGATGCCCGGATCGCCTCCATATCCACAACGTTGTGCAGGTCTTCGACATAGGCTGTCATGTAGTCGTGCCGATGAGTGGTCGACGCCGCTAGCGCCTTGTCGAGCGAGATGCGCTGCACTCCCTTAAGCTGATGGGCGAGAGATTCGTTCGCTCGTTTCTCAATCCACCTAGTAATCGTCTCCTCGGCAGGACCTCCGTGAGGAGGGTTGTACTTGAAGCCACCTGTGTCTGGAGGATTATGAGAAGGCGTGATCACAATACCATCTGCAAAGCCCGACGTTCGACCGCGATTGTAGGTGAGGATCGCGTGCGAGATGACAGGAGTCGGCGTATATTCCTCGCGCCCGGCCACCATCACGTCGATTCCGTTGGCGGCCAACACCTCAAGCGCGCTGTCTACCGCCGGACGCGATAAGGCATGCGTGTCTATCCCGAGAAACAATGGTCCATCGATCTTGTGCTGCTTCCGGTAAGAACAAATGGCCTGCGTAATCGCGAGGATGTGACCTTCATTGAAGGTCTTCGCGAAAGACGAACCCCGATGCCCGGATGTACCGAAGATGACGCGCTGTTCGGGCGTATCCGGATCAGGCTGCTCCTCATAATAGGCGGCAATCAGCTTTGGCACGTCGACGAGATCACTGGCAATCGCGACTTGACCGGCTCTTGGATCGACTTTCATGGCATGACTCGTTTCATGGATGATGATGCGGAGATTACGGTCTACTTCACCAGGAGTTTACGAATAGCCCGGAGTTCGGCCTTCCGTTTTGCTGTCGTTGTGGGATAAGACATCTTCAGGCTTTTCAGCGCATCGATCACAATCGCGGACACAATCAGGCGGGCATTCTCTTTGTCGTCTGCCGGCACCACAAACCAAGGCGAAGCCTTGGTGCTTGTTGCATTCAGGCACTCTTCAAAGGCCTTTGCGTATTGGTTCCAATACTTTCTCTCGTGAATGTCGGCCAGGCTGAACTTCCAGTTCTTGTCCGGCTCGTCTATACGTTCGAGAAAACGCTTGCGCTGTTCTTCCTCGGAAAGGTGGAGAAAGATCTTGACTACGTGGGTGCCGTTGCGCTCCAGATGGCTTTCAAGGTCAACGATCGAGCGATAGCGCCCATCCCAGAAGCTCTTTTCGTCGCGAGATTCTTCGGCTTGTTCCACTCCGTCCAGAATCTTCGGATGCACTCGAGTGACCAGGACCTCTTCAAAGTAAGAGCGGTTGAAGATACCGATCCGCCCCCGCTCCGGAAGTCGGCATGTTGTGCGCCAAAGAAAATCGTGTTCTAACTCCTCTGCGCTCGGTTGCTTGAAGCTGAACACTTCGCAGCCTTCAGGGTTAACACCTGACATGACATGCCGAATCGCTCCGTCCTTACCAGCTGCGTCGATTCCTTGGAAGATTACAAGCAGCGCATAACGATGCGACGCATAGTGCAACTGTTGCAGGGAGCTGAGCTCTTCGACATGGCTTTCCAATGTTTTGCGATATTGCTTTTTTGACTTGCAGATCGGCTTGATCGCCGTAGCTCGATCTACAAGTTTGAGATCTCTTCCTGGATGGACACGAAAGTCCTCTGAATCGATTGTCATGTTTCTCCCTGGCGCACTAGATTTACTGCATCCGGCTGAAGCGAATCCCTCGGTTGGCCTCCCCTAGGATGCATTCGGGAGTTCTGCGTGCTTGGACCGAACGAGTCGTTCCGCCTCAAGCCAGTCCTGGTCCTGTTGGCTCTCCCCGTGTGCGCGCTGCTGGAAGAGATCGAAAGCCTCCTTCGCAATCTCAGGCCCCAGGTCCATCTGCTTCTTCGCCAGCAGTGGCAGGGCTGAGGGATCGAGTATGCGGTAAGCGATGAGCTTGAGCCGATCTGTGAAGATCGCCCAGACGATCGCGTATGCCCAGACGAAGCCTGCATACTTCCAGCCGAGAGGCGTCATAAAGAGGCCATAGACCGCGATGAGCGTAGCGACAATCTGAGTGCCCAGAACGGCTATCCATAGAACTTTTGCCGGCTTGATCGTCCAGAAAGGACCTCGCGTGCGCGTCAGGAAGATTGTGAGATGCCCGGCGACGGACAGCTTCAAATACATCAGGGTCTGGACATGGGCGCGGTCCATGTGGAAGACGCGTTCGCCAAGCCAGAACAGGAGGAATGCAGACACAACGCCGACAACACCCAGCACCGTCGAGACGCCCAGCACCCGCCGCATGTTCCAGGCCTCGGGCTTGTTGCTGTAGCGAACGTTGTCATAGGCGATCGAAAGAATGGCTCCGTCGTTCAGCAGGGCAATCATGACAATCATCACTGCGGTCACGGGGTAGAAGTTGAACCACAGTATCGCCACGGTCATGAACAGCACAACTCGAAGTGTCTCCGCGATGCGATACATGGAGTAGCTGTTCATTCGCTGGAAGATCTTGCGGCTCTCTTTAATTGCGTCGATGATGACCGAGAGCCCTGGCGCCAGCAAAACAATGGATGCTGCCGCGCGTGCTGCATCCGTCGCTCCCGATACGGCGATGCCACAGTCCGCTTTCTTGAGTGCCGGCGCGTCGTTCACCCCATCCCCGGTCATTCCGACGATGTGGTCGCTCTTCTGCAGGGCTTCAATAATGAAGTACTTATGTTCCGGGAAGACCTCCGCGAAACCGTCGGCCTTTTCGATCGCCGCTATGGTCTGCGAGCTGGGCTGCTGCTTCGTATCTCCGAGAGCGTTTGCATCGACGATGTTGGTGCCCAATCCCAATTGCTTGCTGGTTTCACGGGCGATAGCCGCCTGATCTCCCGTGACCATCTTGATACTGAGGCCCATCTGTCTCGCGCTCGCGATGGTCGCCTTCGCCTGTTCCCGTGGAGGATCGAACATAGGAATGACACCAGCGAACTGCCAGTTGCCTTCATCATCCGCACGGCACACACCGAGTGAGCGGAAACCGCGGCCCGCGAAGTCATTGACCGCCTTATCGACGCCAGACTTAACTGCATCGGCGTTCTTTGACATCGCCAGGACGACTTGGGGAGCTCCTTTCGCCACAAAGAACTGCTTGCCGTCCCCGCCCTTCACGGTCGCTTCCGTGCGTTTGTGCACAGGGTCGAACGGCGTGAAGTGAAGCACCTGGAACGCCTTCAATGCGCTTGCATCTTTGACGCCACCAATCACTGCCAAATCGATTGTGTCCTTATCTTCCGCGCGCGATGCAAGCGCGGCCCACAAGATGACCTGATCGGCGGGAATGTTGTTCACGGTAAAGGGATCGCCGAGGGTCAGCTTGTTTTGCGTCAAGGTGCCGGTCTTGTCTGAACAAAGAACATCGACCCCGGCCAGTTCCTCAATTGCGGAGAGGCGCGTAACGATGGCCTGACTTTTCGCCAGGAGCCGCGCGCCGACTGCCATGGTGACTGAGAGCACAGTTGGCATCGCGACAGGGATCGAGGCGACGAGAAGAATAAGACAAAACTCCAGTGTGTCGAGAACGGGATTGTGGCGAAGCAGAGACACTGTGAGGATGATTGCTACAAGGGCTACAGCCAGGACGATCAGGTAGTCGCCAATCTTCAAAACGGCCCGCTGGAAATGGCTGATGGTATGCGCTTGCTGGACTAATTCAGCGGTCTTTCCGAAGTAGGTGCGCGTTCCAGTGGCATAAACCATGGCATCAATCTCGCCCTGTCGGAGAATCGAACCCGAGAAGACAGCTTCACCCGGCTTGCGCGTAACCGGCAGGGACTCACCGGTCAGTGCCGACTGGTCGACCTCGACCGGATCACCGTCCAAAAGCCGCGCGTCCGCCGGAACAATGTCTCCAAGCCGTAAGCGAATTACATCCCCGGCTACCAGTTCACTTGCTTTTGGCGTCGCCCATTTTCCATCACGGAGCACGCGAGCGTCATTTGCGAGCTTCGCCTTGAGAGCCGCGATCTCATTGCCGGCCTTATGCTCCTCCCAGAACGCAACGAGCGCATTCGAGAAGAGAAGCGCCAAGATAATGAAGAAGTCCAACCAATGCCGCACGACCCCCGAAAGGATAACGGCTGCCTCGATCATCCACGGAATTGGACCCCAGAAGTAACTCAAGAACTTCAGAAAAGCATTACTCTTCTCAACCTTGAGCGCATTGGGGCCATCGGTGGTCAGCCGCTTCGCAGCCTCGGCTTGAGTCAGACCTTTAGGAGAGGATTGTAGCTTCGCCTGAAGATCGGCCATCGGTATCGACTTCAAGTCGTCCTTCGATGTGGGCTTTGCGCCGGGCTTTAGATCTTCCTTCGCATCAGTCGTCGGCTTGCCTTGTACGTCAGGCTTCGGATCATCCTTTGAGCTACCGTTGGTTGGGACTGTTTCAGTCGATGGACTCACGATAAGCAACCTCTTGTTCCGGATTTTTCAACGACTGTCGTTGACGTGTTGGAGAGCTGTATTACCTCGATGTTTGATACGTCAAGCTCATCTTCTGGAGAGATCACACGGTTTTCGCCCGCAGGTCGACGCATCTGTTGCAAGTATGGTCTTGTCAACGGACATGCACTGTGCCCTATTGCTCATGAACGAGGGGGGTCGTTGCTCTGCTAAGCAAACAGACGCCGCAGGACCAACGATTCATTCAGAGCACAACCCGATTGGTTCCACTGCGAACGGCGATTATGAGCGTGATTCGGCTTCTTCGGCACGCGATTTGTCAGCTCATGGGCGCGCCGATGCTTAGCCAGGGGATAGGCAAATTGCTCCTGCGTTGGGGAAGGTGCAGGAGGAGGAACTCGACTCCTGCCGCGCAACCGGCGAGCGGAGGCCGGTGACCAGGCGGGATGAGGGGTCCGGGAGAAACCGAAGGGGTCTCTCCCGGCGCGATTTGTGCGGTATGTCGAGAAACACGGCCCCGGACGAATCCGGGGCCAGAGTGCCTCTGGTTAGGCCGCTTTCTTCTTGTTAGTCTCTTGCTTTGCCGAAGCCTTCACTGCTGTTGGCTTCGGCTTGCTCAAACCGTCGCCTTTCGCTTTAACTGCCTTGGGCTTCCTCAGGGCGAATACCTGCGCGGCCTCTGCAAGCAAGTCGGCCTGGTTCTCGTGAGGGATGCCGACGTGGTCGGAGAGAACTAGGCGCAAGGCGAGGCCGGTTAGCTTCTCGTCTGCGGTACCGTCCAAAGCGGCCAACACGATCTCATCGTCCGACTGTTGTGCGTTCTCATCGCCGCTTGCGAAGTGATTCGCTACTTCCTCAAGGAAGCTGTAGTCGAGGTGGATGAGCCAGCGAAGGAAGATGCGCATCTGTGCGGGGCTGAAAGATGCTGGTGCCTCTTCGATGATGCGATCGAAGGTGGCTTTGCGGGTTTGCATGACTTCGGCTCTGCGGTTGCGCTCGGCCTCGATCTGCGCTTGCTCCCGCTCGAATTGCTGTTTGCGCTCCTCCTCCCTGCGCTGCCGCTCTCCCTCGTACTCCGCTCTCTGTCGCTCGAAACTCGGCTTCCCGTTCTGCGGCTTCCTCCTCCGTCTCGGTTTCCGGCGCGGGTGCCATCGTCGGGACGGGATGGGCGGCTGCTTCGGCTGCTGCCTGTGGGTCATGCACCGGGCAATGCTTGTCGGTGCAAACGGTCAGCTTGCGGCCAAGCTGCTTGCCGTAGACGACGATGGCAGGTTTGGCGGCTTCGCACGGCATCACTGGTTCCGCGTCCGGGTTGTCGATCACGGTTTCAAGCTCCCGAACGTGGCCGCGCTGCACCGCTCCGGGTCGCTGCTCCTTGGGATTGCGCCAGCCGTTCTCGATCTGGACGAGTCCGGGATGGGCGGCAATCTCCCGGTCTAGGAATGCCTCAACCTTGCTGTGGTAGCAGCTTGAATCGAGGCATTGGTCGGAAACCACGTCGGCAAAAAGTGCGGTGTTGTATCCGCTGCGGCGGGGGCAAGTGACGCAAGCTCCGGCGGCGGGGTTGAGGGTGGGGTCTTCGCGGTCGAACGGTGCATCCGCGAGAGACAGATAAAGGTTGGCCTGTATCCACGCGGCAACGTGCTTGGCGGGTAGCAGGTGCGGCTCTTTGTCCTGCCAGTCCTTCCGCCAGCACTGCTCGAAGGCTTCGGCCTGGCTCTCCTGCGGAAGACGGGCGATGAGGTTGGCGTGGCTGGCGGTGATGCGCTCCTGGGTGAATGCCTCGGCCACAGTGGGGATGAGTTGGAGAAGAGACAGACGGGCGTAGACGTGGCTTGCGCTCTTGCCTGACTTCTCGACCAAAGCGGCAACGTCATAGCCGGGGATGTCGAGCAAGCGCTGGAAGCCCTGCGCCTCCTCGTAAGGGTGAACGTCAACGCGCTGGCTGTTCTCCACTAGCTGCCATTCGAGCGCCTTGGCGTCGTCGATCTCGACGATACGGGCGGGAACGGAAAACAACTCGGCAAGCTGGGCGGCGCGGTAGCGTCTGGCTCCTGCGACAATCTCGAAGCCTTGGTTATTCGGTCGCACGGTGATGGGCTGAATCAGGCCGTTGTGCTTGATGGACTCGGCAAGCTCGTACAGCTTGGCTTCATCGAAGGTGCGGCGGGGGTTGGTGGTGGATTCGTGAATGGTGTCGATTGCTAGAAATTGGAATGGCTGAAGAATCCTGCATGGCTGCTCTCCTTGAGCGGTTGCACTGCACTAAGGTTGTGGAGCGGACGCGCTTTCCCATCCGCTCCGGGGCGGGAAAGGGTTTAGGCGCGTGGGGTCTGCTGTTGCTGCTCGAAGGCTTCGGCGAAGCCCTGCAATCGCAGGTTGTTGTCCCACACCTTGGCGAATCGCTCGTGCTGCTGGTGCAAGCTGACGAGGTAAACGTAGTTGCCGCGGATGAATGGTGCGGCTCCACTGCTCCACGCCTACATAGTCGTTTCGGTAGTAGAAGGCGCTCAGGTGTGGCCCGTCGATGAATCCAAGCTCGAAACACATCTCCGGGTCGCGCATGAGGTCGCCGTTCTGTTCGCCGTAGTGACACGACAGAGATTGCGGGGAGACCGCATGGGCCTGACTCGTCGGTCGCCTCGATGACCAACGCCATATAAGGCGGGTTCTCGATCTTGAGGTACAGGCCGTGGTGCCAACCTCCGGCCTGTTTGAGAATGCGAAGGATGGTCTGCATTACGCCACCTTCGCCAGTTCTGCATCGGGCATCTCGGCCTCTGCTGCGGTGGGCGGCTGCAAGGCGGCAAGGATGACACCGGAGGTCTGCTGGATGACTTCCAAGCTCTCGATCAAGAGTGAGGCGTTGCCGTGATAGAGATTGATGTAGTCGGCGCTTGCCGTTCCGGTTTCGAGTCCTACGGCCTTGCCGATCACAAAGGCGATGGCCTCGGCCTCCGTCTCCCGTACTACCTTGGTGGTGGTCGTCCTGCGCTCGGCCTTGTGCAACATCTCGTGCGCGAGTTCATGGACAAGGGTGTGAAAACTCCTCGGCCTCGGACTGTCCGGGAAGAATGGCAATCTTTCCGCCGTAGCTCATGCCCAACGCGGGGGCGATCTTCTCGGTAAAGGCAAGCTCGATGCCCTGGGCTTCAATGAAGGAAACAAGACGGTCGCGGTTCTCGCCTACCGTTCCGGTCATCTCCCGCAAGGTGGGAAGCTCTGCGCCTTCGGTCTGCTCCACGTCGAAGACGTAGGCATTGCGAAAGCCAACCAAGACGCGGGTGTTCTGCTTGGTGATGTCCTTGTTGGCTTCCTCGTCCTTCTTGCGCTTGATGCCGACGATGGGGGCGAGAATCCGAATCCCTTTCTCGCCTTTCTTCACCTTCCGGCCTAGCTGGTTCCATGCGTACAGCCCAGCAACGCGGGTTGCGGTCGGTCGCTGCCGCGCAATCTCCAGAATGTTTCCAAAGCTGTAGTTGTGGAATCGGCTCATCGCGTCGAGGTAGGCGGTGAGTGCGTCGGAGTGTCCGGCCTCTAGCTGCTCGATGAGGCTCTTGACGTTGGCGGCGATGATGTCTTTGGCGGTCTGCCGTTGCTGCGGCTGTTTGGGGTTTTCGCTGATGGGGGTAACGGTGCTGGTGGTGTTCATGGGTGCTTCCTCCTTGGGTGTTGGCCTTTGCACGTCCGCGTTGAAACGCGGCATGTACATGCCGAACGCCACCTGGCGAAGGCGGGGGTAGCAAGGCGCAAGGGGAGGGGTCTCCCCACCGGAGCGAAGCGGAGGCGGCCAAAGGCCGGTCTGCACAAGCGAAGCGCGGAAGATTGGGGAAGCCCCTTGTCGCCGCGCGATCGGGGCAGAGCCCCTTAGCGCACGGTCTGTTCACCGTTCTTGATCGCGAAGCGGACGTTTACAGGGTGGGCGTTGCGGGCGGGAAAGGCCCGCTGAGGAGGGTGGCGGAAGACGCGAAGCGGCTGGAGACAGGGAGGAGGAACTCCTCCCTACGAGAGATGACTGTATGAATTGCCTGTACTCGGGCTTCACAGAAATGGCGAGACAACATTTCCCTTTTCCTTCGCCTATGAGAAACTGAGAATGTCGCTCAAGTGAGTGCCAATATCTTGTTTTCCGTGCACTTTCCGACAGAGAAGGCCAACATGACGGAACCTGCGGTGTGGGCAGCGCCCACGCTCTATCAACCTGACGGCACATGCCGAATTCTCGCTCTCGACGGCGGTGGAGCGAAAGGCTTCTACACGCTTGGCGTGCTCAAAGAAGTAGAAGCGCTGCTTAACGCTCCGTTATGCAGTCGCTTCGATATCGTCTTTGGAACTAGCACCGGCGCAATCATCGCATCTCTCATCGCGCTCGGCTATTCGGTCAACGAGATCCATGAACTCTACAAGACTCACGTACCAACAGTGATGAAGGAGGAATCTCCGAGCGCGCGGTCCGCGGCTCTAGCGAAGCTTTCCCGCGAAGTCTTCGGAGAGAAGCAGTTCAGCGACGTGAAGACGGGAGTGGGCATTGTGACCACTCGCTGGCTGACGGAACGGCCCATGATTTTCAAAGGAAATGTTGAGCAGGCTCACGGCCGCAAAGGAACGTTCGTTCCTGGGTTTGGTGTGACCATTGCTGATGCGGTACAGGCGTCGTGTTCCGCTTACCCCTTTTTCAATCGAAAGAAAATTACCACAGCAAGCGGCGATGTTGTTGAGTTGATGGACGGAGGATATTGCGCCAACAACCCGACACTCTATGCGATCGCCGATGCTGTAGTAGCGCTTGGAAAGGAGCGGGAGGATGTGCGTGTGCTCAACGTCGGGGTAGGAGTGTACCCGGAACCAAAGCCCTCTTCCTTCAAGATGTGGTTCGCGAAGAAATATATCGTCAGCGTTCAGCTTCTTCAGAAGACATTAGAGGTGAACACCCAATCGATGGATCAACTCCGCGCCATTCTGTTCAAAGATATCCAAACGATCCGAGTCAGCGACACGTTCGAACGGCCAGAGATGGCAACGGACTTGTTAGAGCACGATCTCAACAAATTAAACATTCTTCGCCAGCGAGGCGCTGAATCTTTCGCGTTGCGCGAAGCTCACATTCGCGCGCTACTCACTTAGTAAAAAGGAAGACGCATGGGAATTCCGGAAGCTCAACTTGAAACATGGTCACACCAAGGTGCCATCGCCGGTTCTAGCTCCACGTACTAACGGTTAAGAACGCCCTCGAATCAGCTACAGCAGCGTACAGTGGAAAATCTTACAAAGTTTTTCTGCAAGGCTCCTACGGCAATGACACCAACGTCTGGTCCGAGCGATGTGGACGTTATCATTCGGCTAGATTCATGCTTTCATAGCGATCAGTCAAGACTGTCCGCACAGGAAAAGACTGCCTGGCGAGCTGTCTATCCCGATGCGACGTATTGCCAGACCGAATTTCGGCGCGACGTCATCAAGAGACTGACAGCCGCTTTTCCAAATGCCATCACCACCGGCGATAAGGCCATCGCGATTAAAAAGCGAAGGAAACCGGCGAAAGGCTGATGTCATTCCGGCCACCGCTTTCCATCGTTACTACAAGTTCAACGGTGTCTATGACCAAAACTATGTCGAAGGTATTTGCTTTTGGGACAAGTCAGGCGAGCGCATCGCAAACTATCCGAATCAGCATTGTACGAATCTGACGAAGAAGCACCAATCATCCGGCGAAAGGCTCAAGCCGACAATTCGCATGATGAAGAATCTCCGTAGGAAGCTGGTGGACGACGGCTTGCTGGAAGCCGGCAGGGCTCCTTCCTACTACATTGAAGGGCTGCTATATAACGTTCCCGACGACAAGGTCACCGGCCTGCCTGGGGGACACTTTCTGCAATGCCATCAACTGGCTTCAACAGGAAGCAGACAAGACGCAGCTTGTAACCGCCAACGAACAATACTATTTGCTCCGCGAAAACGCAAAAACCTGTTGGAAGCCCACGGACGGAGAGGCTTTTATCAATGCCGCTATCGAGATGTGGAAAAACTGGTAGTGCGATTCGAATAGCTGGCGGAGGGTGTTTCACGGAGGAGTATGAGAAAGCTGATCCGGCTATTCATGTGGGGATATCAACAGCACTTTGCGTACAGCGTCGCTCGTTTAGCAGAGGAAGTCTTTAGTGAACTCGGGATCAGCGCTCAAACCCGAAGTGCTTCTTATCGGAATTCTGAGGGAAGAAAAGATGCAACGGCACCCAGTTTGCGTTGAGCCAGAGATTGGTGAATTGCCCCTTTCTATCTTTTCCGAGATCCCTCAAAAGTACCCAGAGACGATCAAGAGCCATCCGCTTCAAAATATGTTTTACGGCGACGAGCCGAGTATGCGGGACAAGCCTGAAAATATCAGGCGCTCTGCTGCCACCTTGGTGGTTCGAGCCGCCTTAGATCCCTTCGATCGAGACCAGGACGTTCAATCCTTTTGCGGTTCAGCTCGCCCGGTCGATGACTACTACGTCGTCCCCGTGATTGCAAGTACCGAAATCTTATTCAGAAAGTTTCCTCCCCTGGATCTTCCGGATACAGGAGACGAGTACCAGCCCAAAGGTCATCACAGCCTGATCCACAGCTCCATTTACACGTTGTTGGATGAAGCGAGCCGCGACTTGTTACGGCCTGACCCGGGCGTTCTCTGACTTCGACGATGCGCTCGGCTAAGGGGATCGTCGCAGAGGCCGCAGAGCGATTCATGCGGATTCCGATTTGCTCACTGCGGAGCGTCGCTATGGCTCGGGTGATTTATTTCAGCGTCTCAACATCGTATCTTCGCTCTTCTATGAGAAGCAAGCGGGCCTTGGAAGTATCGTTCTATCGCAACCGGACAATACGTCTCTGAGATACTCGGTACGATTTCGAAACCCTATCCCTCTCCGTGAATCGAGATGGGCGCGAAAAGCATTGCAGATGGCTAGCCCTGAGGTATCTTTGATCGTCAGCGAGGGTATCATTCATGGTCTAGGTACTTTGGACCCAGAGCATGATCCGGAGGCCCTTGATACATTCGTCGTCAGTGTGATCGACCACTACCAGTGGGAGTTGCGAACTGGTACCCAGACGCTGATGTATAGCCGTTATCGGGAACCAAAACTCCCACAAGAGCCGGTAAGCCACGAGTGTTTCATTAGCAATTTTCTTCGCTTGTTTTCTGGGGCATCTGAAAATGACGCAGAGAACCTTTGGACTCTATTCGTATCTAGTTCGACTCTGCAGCATGGAAGCATGTTGATGATTGCCGAAGATGCTGAATCTGAAGCCGAACGCCTATCAGACCAAGGAACTCCTATTGAACCGGTAAAATTGACGCCGGCATACTCTTAGAGCGCGTCAGCGGCATCGATGGCACGATACTGCTTGACCCAACCGGCATCTGCCACGCAATCGGAGTGATTCTCGATGGTGAAGCTACCAGTGATTGTTCTCCGGCTAGGGGCTCACGATACAACTCTGCACTTCGTTATGTCCGAAGCAAAGACCATGTGCGATTGGCAGTTGTGACCTCAGATGACCGCACGGTCGACCTTGTTCCGCTATTGCGACCGCAGATTCACAAAAGTGAGATTCAAGATCGGATTGTGCAACTCGAAAAAGCGGATACAGACGAATATCATGCGGCGCAGAATTGATTGGACGGTCATCGATTTTATCTCAACGCTCTGCAGTGTTCACGTATCAACAAAGCGCTGGAACGACTAAACACCATGCCGAGAGATGTCGGCGAGATTCGGTACATCACTTCAGAGTTCGTTGCAAACGAAGAACTTGACGAAAGCTATTTCCTATAGATTTGGCGAGTCTGCTTCGGCGGCCAAACTGGCCAGCAATGAAAGCTGCAACTGCGACGCTAGCCGCATGTTCTCTTATCAGCGCCTTGAGGAAGCTCTTACGAAGGATGCGCTCTCAGATGCACGAGCATTCAGGATCCCACAATTGCAGTGCAAGCGAAGCTGTAGCGGAAAGGGCGCAACGCAGCGAAGGTCTGCAAATGCCGCAGCCGGGGTCCCCGGCGGACGTTGTTGGTCCGTGGGTTGGCACGGCGTGGAAGATAGGGAAACCGCTTACCCTGCGCGATGGGGGCAGAGCCCCTTAGCGCACGGTTGTTCACTGTTCTTGAGCGCGAAGCAGACGTTTATAGGGTGGGCATTGGGGGCGGGAAAGCGCCCGCCGAGATTCTCTCTCGCTTTACAAGCTTTTTCTTTCTCTTTAGGGGTGTGCAGAGGGGATATTTCTCTTTTGTCGGGCGGGAGTCCACGGCGGTCCATTTACAGCAACTTGGTCAAACAACCGGATTACCGCACATCGGGTGCTGAGACAGGCCTTTGAAGCCTGGAGCAAATAAAACGATTTCAACAAATAAGGGCTCGGCACGATGCGCCTGTAAGAGTATTCCGGCGCCAGCATCCTTCGAAAAACGAGTAACTTGAGATGTGTCGTCCGTCGCACAGACTTGCGCTGGAAAATTAGCTATTCTCGGAGGCCGCAGGTTGGCTATTGACCGATTTGTGCTGAGGCCCGATGTTCGAAGCAAAGTCGATTCTCGTGATGAGCACAGGCGCGATGCTGTTGGACACACGCAGTCGTATTTTTGGAAAATGCTGGGTTTCGGTGGTAAAAGCCGAGAGGTTTGAAGTGGGTCGAACGTCAGTTGAATAAATAAGCGGATTGCTTTACTGCTGCTCTGTCACACGCTGTGATCCGACGAATGCGAGCGGGCAATTCACGGTGGCGCATGAAATCCATGCAAATATTTTTGCCGTAGTGTTGGCCACTATATCTTGCCGTGCATAGGGCGACATCGTTTTGAGATGAGCGAGCACCAAAAGTTGGTGGAAACAGTTCAGACCATTCTCTGCTAAGTCGCTGTTGCAGCGTCCGTAATCGTATAGGTTGTCGAACATATTCTTCACTTGGATAGACCCAACGTACCCAAAAGGCGGCATGATGACTCACGACTCTACGCTTTATGCACATCGGCTGAACGAAGATGGATCATTCGATTCAATCTGTCGGGACTGTTTTTCAGCCGTGATTCGGTCCAGGCCGGAGCCAGAACTAGCGGAGCATGAGAAGGCTCACTATTGCGATTCAGCTTTTATGGTGGAATCGGGCCAGTGCCACGCGGAGCAATTGTTTCAGCCCCGGCAAGGTATTTGATTTACGTATCCCAGTGCATGCTGCAGCAAGAAACTACAATGCTGCTCGGAGCTGAGCAAATCGACTGAATTTCAATTCTCGTCTCTGGTTGCTAGAACATAGACAATCCGCCATTCACTTCATAGATTGTCTTTAGGTGTCCTTATGGAAGTATCATTTCCTGCCGTTGCACCGCCCTCTTTACCGCTGCGAAAAACAACCCCGCTTGTCCCATTCTCGGTAGTGAATCCGTGGAGAACGGCTGTTCCTGCGGACCGTCACAAGCGGATTACGTCGCAGGACGATCCACCACGGTCTCCACATTACCGACGGCCGCACTCGCTCTAGCAGGGCTGTCGAAACGGCTGGCCTTCGCTATTTACCGGGGGTGAGCAAAACGGATCATCCACTTCCTCTGCGGTGTGCTAAGCGTCGATTGGCACACTCCGGCTAAACTCGAATGGACAGGGCTGTGGGCGCCGTGCACTGGCATACAGTTATCGGCCGAACACATTTGAAACGATCTGAAGACTTTGCTTTCCTGGCTGTGGTGACGACTGGCGATGTGCTGCTCGTCGCCCCCTCCGCCCACACATAGCATTCGAGAACATTGTGCTTTTGTGGACTTGCCGACAGATTAGTCTGAGCCTCCGTATCATAATGTGGCATGGCAGAGAATTCGGATCCGCGCGTCGTATTTTCTGATCGCCTGGACAATGGGGTAGTCATCGGATTTGACGATGGGAAGACAGCGTTCTTTCCAGCCAATCTCTTGTACTCAGTATTGCCTCAAGCTCAGATGATGCCTTCTGACTCTGACACTGACGCGGGCGTACTGCCCAAGAGGGCTGATGTCGTGATAAGCGCGGTCTTCGATTTCGACTGCTGGTTTACAGCCGCCCAATCAGGGTCTTCGCCGGAAAGCGTGAGCTGACGACGGTCTAACGATATTGCTCTCGGGCCGAAGCAGAGCGCGCACAAGTGGCGGGGTACCCATTCCGTCTTCGGCCGCCAGACTTTCGATCATAATCCCAATTACAGTCGGCCTTGTCCTATTTCGAGCGGTGTTCTGCGCATGTTATCCGCATTTGTTACGGAGCCAGATCGTCACCATCTCCGACAAACGCTTTACCTCTTCTGAAGCTGTTTTTCAGATCGGGACATCGGTCTTCGCCGCCCTGGCTAGCCAGATAAATACTGTTGGACAAGCCCTGCAGAGGGTTATTGATCGCGTGGGCTGCCTCAGTTACCTCGACTGTTCTGTTTTGCGCCGTTCCTCGGCTAGAAGCGACAGTCGTCCGATTGGTGCTCGACGGCTATTTCAATGAACCCGGCCAAGCTCTTCAACAATTCATAGTCAAGCAGGTCGAAGGCAGCCTCCGATTGGTGGGAGATTGCCCAGATGGTTCCCCGCATATTTGTGCTCTTCCATGGTATGAGCATACCGTCGGTTATAGGCTCCGCTTCAACTCCAAGGTAGTCATCGTAGGGTTTGGTGACGCGGTAGAGTTGAGGTGTTCCCTGATCGAGACGCTGCCACAGGGACTGTAATTGCAAGGGGCAGTTACATTCAAGTATTTCGCAAAGCTACCTGCGACGACGATCCATCGAAATTGAAGTTCGCCGGTCTCATTACGTTCTTCGAGGCTGATGCCGGAACTATCGGCCCCGCAGTACTCGGTTGCAATATCTACCAATTCCTGCAGGATTTTCTAGGCTTTCGTTGAAGCGTCTCCCGAGGCGACGTAACGCGATTACTTCTCGCTCAGGATTTCGGCTACTCATTCGGCGGCAAAGGAAATCGGGCTGCTCTAAGAGTGGGCGCAGTTCCATACCGGACTCGGAGGCTTGGACCATCACACTGTCCTCGGGAAGGGAACACAATTCTAGCGCACGAAATAGGGTTTAAACCGTCGGGTACAACACAGTGCACACTTCTTCTCGGTTCGGAGGCATGTGCGGCCACGTTTTGCGACTCCAAATGAATCATAAACTGTGACTAACGTCTCTTCATCAACACATAGCCTGGCTGATCAAGTTTTCAGCAACCAAGATCTGCTCGATGCCGCACAGCGGGACCTCCGCTAGCAAGGCTGCGCGCTCCAATGCGTCATGCCACTCGACTAAGGGTCGTATTGCAGACCAAAAGAGCCACATATTGACGATCTTCTTGTTTGAGCAACTGACGCGCCCTCTTCCACCGTCCTGGCTACATCAACTTTGTAGCCGGCTGGTCAAGATCATACGACGAGTCTCAAGGAGGTTTCCTTTCGATCACACATTAGAAAGGGCCTCGGCCACTGTTGCCTGTCTAGTTTTGCGTGGGCCAACATCTCACACCTGCGGTCTCGATGGTGGATAAAGCGTGACAACGCTGCTCAGCTTCCCGTCAAACAGACTTTCATTTGCCTACTGCTCTGACAACGTTCCAATTGAGATTGCATCATCGTTCCATGATAATCTGAGGCTCCCCAAGTGACACATGCAGAAAGGGTGAACGGGGGGATAGTCGTCACCTTCGAAGACGGCCGGTGTGCGTTGTTTACTGCATCGCTGCTGTATAGCGCTCTGAGTCAGGCTCAGAGATTGAGATCCCTGATGATGAATAATTACCGTTGTGTGCGACGACGGCGGCGTCTCGGTGGTAGAGGTTTGCATAGAGGCGTTTGATGACCGGGTAACAATCGCATGTGATTGCCTCAAGTCGGCCTCGGTCAGACGAGATGGGATCGTTCCCCGGCTATATCGGATTAGACCGCGATCTTGGAGATCGCCTGCTAACACAGTGACTGTCGTCCTCTGAGTGCCAATCATCTCAGCAAGGTATTCATGCGTAAACTTCAAGACATCCGAATCCGTTCGATCTTCTGCCATCAGCAGCCAGCGAACGAGGCGCTGTTCAGCACTGTGCAGACGATTGCAACCAGCAATCTGGCCCACCAGGACGGTTTGCTCCTGTACGAACTCCAGTGCGGTTTCTTATCTCTCAGACGCTCGAACGTTTGCCGCAAAACCGCGAATGGAATCTTCAGGCCGAGGCCGGCAGTTGCATCATGCATCAGTAGACGAATGCTGTCCCCAGCAATTGCAAGCTGCCTACGATACCTTCATGTCCAATGAATCCAACTTCAGCCGCTTCGCCGTTTGACATGTGAGTGACGATGGATGCCAAGCCGGAAGTCAAAAAGTACGCGTGACGAGGAACAATCCCAGACTCGTAGAGTACGGTGTGCAGAGGAAGGTCAACTTCGGCTGATCGGGAAAGGAGAGCGGCGCGACTGTCCGGCGAGAGGCCGGAAAGGAATAGGTTATTACTTTGAGCAGACATGGATAGCATCTCCAGCATCAGTTCGCAGAACCACACCAAAGTGGCGGGATTGTCGTCTCTGAGGAGAAGGGCAGGTTACGCTGCCATACCCAATTAGATACCTTCTATGCCTTGTCTGTCATCTGCACGACGCAAGTATTACAGAGAATAACCGGTGCTCTTGAGTTCACACTGCCATTGCGTCTGTATATCCGGCACATTTTGTTATCCGCCCACAGGTAAGGAAATCTTGAAGGTCGTGCCGCTCTTTCCCGGTGGCACGCTGCTCCGCATCGATACTTCCCCGATGTCGGTCGATAATTCGTTTCAAAGAGACAGTCCAATCCCGTCCCTCAGTCCGCTTTGGTTGTGAAAAAAGGCTGAAAGATTGCTTCTTCATGGTCACGGGGGATGCCGTGACCGTTATCGGCGATCACGAATTCGACTTTGCCTTCCCTTCGTCTCATACGGAGTCGCGAACTCCATTTGCTGGCAGTGCGTCGAGGGCATAAACAATGAGGTTCGACACAACCTGAAGCATGTCGCCAGAATAAACTCTGCTACCCGGGCTCAGGGAATTCGGTTACCAAGTGGATGCTCTTGTGCAGAATCGTCTGTTGATGGATACGAATTGCCGCTTCCGCGACCCGGACCAGGGCGATTGGCTTTGGGGACTTGGAGTTTTCAGCAAAACCCAGGGTGTTCTCCGAAATATCGGTCACAATTGTCATCTGCTCTTGGGCCAGCAACATGTGTTGAAGCCCTCTCGGGATGTTGGGCATCCTGAACTGTCAGGTAGACGAGGTATCCTAAAGCCTCAAGAGGATTCTTGATCTCATGCAAGACTTCCAAGGCAAGGCGCCCCGCGATGGCACGTTCTTCGGCCCTTTGCAGAGCATTCGCCACTACCATTAACAAGCATCGGAAAGCCTCAGCGCTTCAAGCGCAGACTCTAAATCTGTGGGTAAGTGTAAGCTCGAAGCGGTTGCATAGGACTCTCCGGCGGGTGCTCTGGAGAGACGCCGATTCAGCATTGAGCGGGGGAGTCCCCGCAGACCAGTTCCTTTCTAGAAAAGCGAACATTTCGTTGAGATGCCGTCGTCTGCCACTATGTCGCCTAGC